>NZ_CM138829.1:4800000-8264253 GCF_054724165.1 Streptomyces sp. BYX5S
TGCGGTCGCTGGTCCGGCACCTGCACGGGTTCATCCGGGAGGTCCGGCCGACGGAGGACGAATGGCGGCACGCCGTCGACTTTCTCACCGCCGCCGGGCACATCACCAGCGACAAACGCCAGGAGTTCGTGCTGCTGTCCGACGTGCTGGGCGCCTCGATGCAGATCATCAACGTCAACCACGAGGCCTCCGCGGGTGCGACCGAGGCCACCGTGCTGGGGCCGTTCTTCGTGGCGGGGTCCCCCGAGATCCCGCTCGGCGGGGACCTGGCGGGGGCGGCGCCCGGGGAGCCCTGCTGGGTGGAGGGGACGGTCACCGACACGGACGGACATCCCGTGGCGGGCGCGCGACTTGACGTCTGGGAGGCGGACGACGACGGACTGTACGACGTGCAGTACGCGGAGGAGCGCACCGCGGCGCGCGGGCATCTGTTCACCGACGAGCACGGCGCGTACGCCTTCTGGGGGCTCACCCCGACGCCGTATCCGGTCCCGCACGACGGCCCCGTCGGGCGGTTGCTCCAGCGGACCGGGCGGACGCCGCTGCGCGCCTCCCATCTGCACTTCATGGTGACGGCACCCGGTCTGCGTACGCTGACCACGCACATCTTCGTCGAGGGCGACGAACTGCTCGGCTCCGACGCCGTGTTCGGGGTGAAGGAGTCGCTCGTCAAGAAGTTCGCCCGGCAGGCGGCGGGCACGCCGGCCCCCGGCGGCCGGGACCTGGACGGCCGCGCCTGGTCGCGGGTGCGCTTCGACATCGTCCTCTCCCACGCCTGACCCACCGAGTCACAGGAGCACCCCCGCCATGCGGTTCGTACACGAGACCCTCGCGCAGCGCGTCCACTTCGCCACGGGTGAGGCGCGGGCGGTCGTGCGCGCGGAGGTGGAACGGTGCGGCGGCTCGCACGTGATGGTGATCGCGTCGCCGCGCGAGTCCGAGCGCGCCGCGGCCCTCACCGGGGACGTCCCGGTGGCCGTGCGCCACGACGAGGTCGTGATGCACGTGCCGGTCGAGGCGGCGGAGCGGGCGCGGGTGGTGGCGGCGGCCCACGGCGTGGACCTGGTGGTCACCGTCGGCGGCGGCTCCGCCACGGGCCTCGCCAAGGCGATCGCGCTGACCTCCGGGGTGCCGATCGTCGCCGTCCCCACGACGTACGCGGGGTCGGAGGCCACGAGCACCTGGGGTCTGACGGAGGGGGCGCGCAAGACGACCGGCGTCGATCCGCGGGTACTCCCGCGCGCGGTCGTGTACGACGCCGAACTGACGCGCTCCCTCCCCGTCGCCACGAGCGTCGCCTCCGGCCTCAACGCGCTCGCCCACTGCGTCGACTCGATGTGGGCGCCGCGCACGGACCCGATCGACCAGGCGCTCGCGAGCGAGGGCGTCCGCGCGCTCGCCGACGGACTGCCGAAGGTCGCGGCCGACCCGGCCGGTCTCGACGGACGCGAGCGGACGCTGTACGGGGCACACCTGTCGGCGGTGGCGTTCTCCTCCGCCGGGTCCGGCCTGCACCACAAGATCTGCCATGTGCTGGGCGGCTCGTTCGGATTGCCGCACGCCGAGACCCACGCGGTGGTCCTGCCGTACGTCCTCGCCTTCAACGCCCCGGCCGCCCCGTCGGCCGCACACCGTCTCGCGTCGGCCTTCGGCACGGACTCCGCCCTGGCCGGCCTGCAACACCTGCACCGCACGGTGGCCGCACCGACCTCCCTGCGCGCCCTGGGCCTCGACGGCACCCACGCCATCGACACCGCCGCGACGGCCATCGCGGCCACCGCCCCGCCGACCAACCCGCGCAAGGTCACCGAATCCGCGATGCGACGGTTGCTGCGGGCGGCGTGGGAGGGCGCGGATCCGGGCGACATCGGTCCGGAATAGCCACAGGCTGCCCGGGGGTTGCCCCTCGTATGTGGAGCAGTGAGCGACTCGATCTGGATGCCTACCTCGCCCGCGTGGGGTACGAGGGCGATCGCGCCCCGACGCCGGAGACGTTGCGGGCGTTGCAGCGTGCGCATGTGCTGGGGCTGCGGTGGGACACGCTCGACAGTTTTCTGTACCGGGAGGTGCGGATCGATCTGCCGTCGGTCCAGGACAAGCTGGTCCGCAGGGGCCGGGGCGGGTACTGCTACGAGCACACGGCGCTGTTCGCCGCCGTGCTGGAGAAGCTGGGTTTCCGTTTCACGGCCGTGTCGGGGCGGGTACAGCTCGGTGCGGACTCCACCACGCCGCGCCCCGCGACCCACGCGATGCTGATCGTGGATGTGGACGACAGGCGCCTGCTGACCGACGTCGGGTTCGGGGCGAGTCCGCTGGAGCCCATCGAGCTCGTCGACGGCGCGCGCAGCGACGGCGGGCCGTGGCCGTACCTGCTGCGCAGGCAGGTCATCACCCACGGTGCGCCGGGCTGGGCGGTGCATCAGCTCGGCGACGGGCCGGAGGGGCCGGACGGCTGGACGGTGCGGCAGGTCTTCACCGAGACCCCGCAGTACGCCGTCGACTACGCGGTCGGCAACCACTTCGTGGCCACGCAGGAACGCTCCCCGTTCGTCACCCGCCCGTACGTCCAGCGGCTCCGCACGGACCGGTACGACACGCTCGACGCGCTGGTCTGGACGACACAGCGGCCGGGCGGGGCCGCCCCCGTGGAGGAGTCCGTCCGCCCGCACGAGGTACCGGGGCTCCTCGACGACGTCTTCGACATCCGCGTGGACCCTCAGGAGGCGGACCTCCTGGTGACCCGGCTGGCGGAGCTGGAGGCGCGGCGGCGAGCGGGCGCGTGACCGTGGGCAACCACTGACGGCACGCGGCCGCCGCCGGGGCATCCACGCCGTGGATCGGCGGCATCAGCGGTCGCGATGACCCGGAGGATTCCCAACCGGGCGCGCCATCAGCACAGTTGCGGGTACGTCGGCGGGCCGCGTGCCTCAGCCACGGACCGGCATGTCACCCTTCGGAGAGGACCCCGCCATGGCTGCTTCCAGAGTCACCCGGAACCGCACCGAGCCTTCGGCAGTCCGCATGTCCGTCGTCAGCGGAGTCATCGGGGCCCTCATCGGCGCGGTGATGAGCGCCCTCGCCAACTACCTGATCGTCGGCGTCCCCGCGAGCGCGGCGGCCAACGCCGTCAACCACGCCGTGTCCGGGCTGATCAGCGGTTTCCTCGCGGGATTCCTGGGCCTGCTGACGCATCTGCGGCGCGGCGCGCGCCGGGCGACTCCCCCGGCGGCCCCGGTGTCCGACGTCTGACGGCGCTTGCGCCCGCACGGTCAGGCCAGTGTCGACAGCAGCAGCGTCATCACCAGTCCGCAGACACTCACCAGCGTCTGGATGACGGTGTGGGACTTGGTGGCCTGGCCGAGTGTCATGCCGAAGGACTCCTTGACCAGCCAGAACCCCGCGTGGTTCACGTAGTTGAGGCCCACGGACCCGGCGCCGATGGCGACCACGAGCAGCGAGGTGGCCAGGGGTGACTCCGTGGCGGCCAGCGGGGCGAGGACTCCGGTGGCCGCGACGATGCCGACCGTCGCCGAGCCCGTCGAGAACGACAGCAGCAGCGCCAGCAGCCAGCCCAGGACGAGTACGTTGAGGTGGGCTCCGGAGGCGGCCGACTCCACCGCCTTGCCGATGCCGGAGTCCTCCAGGACCTGGTTGAAGGCGCCGCCGCCCGCGATGATCAGCAGGATGCCGGCCACGGAGCGCAGGCTCTCGCCGAGCGAGTCCCGGATCGCCTCGCCGCCGACTCCGCTGGGCAGCGCCACGACGAACAGCGCGAAGAGCAGCCCGAAGAACATCGCGACGACCGGCGAACCGGTCAGGGCGAGGGCGTGCCGCAGCCCGGCGGGCAGTGCGGGCACGAGGTCGGCGATGGTGTTCAGCAGCATCAGCACGACGGGTACGAGGACCGCGGCGACCGCCCACCCGGTGGGCACGCTCCGGCGCGGCCGGTCGGTCTCCGTGGCGGTGTCGTCGTCGGATCGCGCGCCGGTGAACTGGGCGACGAGCGCACGGTCGGGCGGGACGTCCAGGCGCGGCGCGATCCACCGGCCGTAGACCGGTCCCGCCAGGATCACCGTGGGGATCGCGCACACCAGGCCGACGCCGATGGTCAGGCCGAGGTTGGCGTGCAGTCCGTTCACCCCGATCAGCGGTCCGGGGTGCGGGGGCACCATGCCGTGCAGGGTGCACAGGGCGGCGATGGCCGGGGCCGCGAGGTGCACGTAGGGGGAGCCCTTGATGCCGTGGTCGTCGCGCAGCCGCTGGGCCACGCTGAAGATCAGCGGCAGCAGGACGATCAGGCCGACCTCGAAGAACATCGGGATGCCGATGACGAACGCGGCGCCGGCCATGCACCAGGGCAGCGACCGGCGTCCGGCCCGTTCGACGATGAGGCGGGCGATGCGGTCGGTGGCGCCGGAGTCGGACAGCAGCCGGCCCAGCATCGCGCCGAAGGCGAGGGTGACACCGACGTCGCCGAGGATGGACCCGGCGCCCGTCTCCAGCGATTCGGCGATCTTCTGCGCGGGCTCACCGGCGGCGACGGCCGCGGCGAGCGAGACCAGGGTGAGGGCGAGGAAGGGGTGCAGCCGCAGCCGCGAGTTGATCAGTGCGATCAGCGCGACGATGGACAGCACGAGGATGGCCAGCAGGCCCCAGGTGTGCGCGGTCACCGGCGTCCTCCCCGCGTGCGGTCGCGCAGGCCGTCCCGGGCCTCGGCGGTCGATGGCGTCATGGTGGAACTCCTGGTCGATACGGATGCGGCTCTGGCAGGACGGCCACGCGAGGGGCCGAGGGAGGGCCCGGCGTACGGGCCGGGCGAACGTATCCCGCGCCGATCCGCGCCGAACAGGTTGCGTGCGCAAGCCGCGAAACCCGCCTTGTGCGGGTTCTGCTCATTGAGCGCACGCGAGGACGGGGCCCCCGACGGCACCGTCGGGGGCGGCGGATAACGTCGCGGCGTGAAGTTCTCCAGGTCGGTGCGGTGGCGCGAGCGGCGCCTGCGGCTGCGCACCCAGGTGCTGCTGATGCAGAGCGCGGTCGTCGCGCTGGCCCTCACCGCCGCTTTCGGAGCGTTCGCATACGTCAACGACCGGCACGTGGAGCGCGAGTACCAGTTGCGCGCGCTGGGCGTGGCCCGCACCGTCGCCGCGAATCCGGTGGTGCGTGCCCAGGCGGCCCGCTACTCGGTGTCACCCGACGGGCGCCGGGCGGCCCGCGCGGAGGACGACGTCGACGCCCTCGCCGCGGGACCGGTGCAGGCGCTGGCGCAGGCCGCCCGAGCACGTACGGACTCGCTGTTCGTCGTCGTGACGGACGACCGCGGCGTCCGGCTCGCACACCCGCAGAAGAGCGAGATCGGCCGCATGGTGAGCACCGACCCGTCCCGCGCGCTGTCCGGGCACGAGGTGCTGGACCACGACCACGCGCACCTCGGCGAGGAGATCGTGGCGAAGGTCCCGGTCTACGCCCCGGGCAGCCGTCGCGTGGTGGGCGAGGCCAATGCCGGTGTCGCGGCGAGCCATGTGCACGACCAGGTGGTCCGGGTCCTGCTCGGCGGTCTGGCCTGCCTGGCGGTGGCGCTGCTCGTGGGGGTGCTGGCGTCCGCCGGTCTCGCCCGGCGGTGGCGGCGGCTCACGCTCGGCCTGGAACCGGAGGAGCTGGTGGGTCTGGTGCAGGAGCAGGAAGCGGTACTGCACGGGATCGGCGAGGGTGTGCTCGCCCTGGACGCGCGGGAGCGGGTGACGGTCGTCAACGACGAGGCGCGGCGGCTGCTCGGGGTGGACGGCCAGCTCGGCGCCCCGGTGTCCGGCTGGGGCCTGAACCCACGGGTGTTGGCGGTGGCCCGCGCCGCGCGGGCGGACGGCGGAGGCGGCGAGCCGGTGGTGACCGCGGCGGGTGACCGGCTGCTCGTGGTGACGGCGCGGCGGGTGCGCAGGGCCGACCGCGACCTGGGCACGCTCGTCACTGTCCAGGACCGTACGGACGTCGAGTCGCTGACCCGGCAGCTGGACGCGGTGCAGGCGATGAGTTCGGCGCTGCGCGCCCAGCGCCACGAGTTCAGCAACCGGCTGCACGTGGTGGCGGGCCTGGTGCACGGTGGACACCTGACGCAGGCGGCGCGCTACCTGGAGGAGCTGACCGGCGCGGGCTCGGCGTCGGTGTCCCTGCCGGGCCTGGACGCGGTGGACGACGCCTACCTGCGCACCTTCCTGCGCGCGAAGGCCGCGCAGGCGCGGGAGAAGGGCGTGGAGCTGGTGCTCGGCGAGGGCACCTGGGTCGACTCCCCCGTCACCGAGCCCGTGGATGTCACCACGGTCCTCGGCAATCTGCTGGACAACGCGGTGCACGCCGCGGGCGAGGGCGGGCGCTCGGCACGTCAGGTCGAGGTGGAGCTGATGGCCCAGGACACGACGCTGGTGATCACCGTGGCGGACAGCGGCGACGGGGTGCCCGCGGACCGCGCCGAGGCCGTCTTCGAGGAGGGCTTCTCCACCAAGGAGGACGGCCCGGTGCCCGGCGGCCGGGGTGTCGGCCTGGCGCTGGTGCGGCAGATCGCGCGCGGCCGGGGCGGCGAGGTCGAGCTGGTGGCACCGGGCGACGACCCGTGCGGAGCCGTGTTCGTGGCGAGGCTGCCGGACGTACTGGAGGAGGCACGGTGAGCGAACGATCCACGTTGTCGGTGCTGGTGGTGGACGACGACTTCCACGTGGCGGACCTGCACGCCTCCCACGCGGCCCAGGCCACCGGCTTCAGAGTGGTGGCCACCGCGCAGTCGGCCGGGCGGGCCCGCGACATCGTGCGGGAGCGGCACGTCGATCTGGCACTGGTGGACGTGTATCTGCCGGACGGGTCCGGGGTGGACCTGGTGCGTGAACTGCCGTGCGACAGCTTCGTGTTGAGCGCGGCGACGGAGGGGCGGACGGTGCGTGCGGCGCTGTCGGCGGGCGCGCTGGCGTACCTCGCCAAGCCGTTTCCCCCGCAGCGCCTGATCGACCGGCTGCGCGGCTACGCCCGGTTCCGCCGGGCGCTGGAGTCCCCGCACGTCGACCAGGACGCGATCGACGACGCGGTGGCCGCGCTCTCGGCCCCGCCACCGCGCCGCGACCGCCCCACGGGCGCGCACGCCGCGACGCGTCACCTGGTCCTGGCCACCGTGCGGGAGGCCGGGGAGGCCCGGTCCGCGGCGGAGGTCGGCCTCGCCATCGGCATCTCCCGCGCCACGGCGCAGCGCCACCTCGCGGGGCTGTGCACGGAGGGGCTGCTGCGGATGCGGCTGCGGTACGGGGCGACGGGCCGGCCGGAGCAGGAGTACCGCCCGGCCGGCTGAACCGCGCCCGGCGCCTCAGCGTTCGGTGGACGTGACCGCGCGGGCCGAGGAACCGGCGCGGGCCAGCGCGCCCGGGGTCGGGCCGTGGCGGCGGGCCAGGGACTCGCGGGCGGCCTGACGGGGGTGGCGGCGGCGCCAGTACGGGTTGTCGTGCGGGAGGCCGGCCGACACCCGGCCGTACATGCCGAAGCAGGCCACCAG
This sequence comes from Streptomyces sp. BYX5S, assembly GCF_054724165.1. Classification (NCBI taxonomy): domain Bacteria; kingdom Bacillati; phylum Actinomycetota; class Actinomycetes; order Kitasatosporales; family Streptomycetaceae; genus Streptomyces; species Streptomyces sp. BYX5S. The sequence continues at coordinate 4,807,529 of NZ_CM138829.1, forward strand.
CAGGCCCATGACGAAGCTGAACACGACGTTCGACATGCCGAAGCCCAGGAAGTTGGCGGGGCGGTCCAGGACGAAGAGGTGGTAGAAGCCGCTCAGGACGAACAGGCCGCCGACCACCATGTTGAGCGTCGATGCGACGTTGCCGCCGACGACGGCGCCACCGATGAGGACGAGGCCCACGACGACCGAGATCAGGCTGAGCACGCCGTTGGTGGACATCCCGGCGATCTGGGTGCCGTCCGTGTTGAAGGGGCTGAGCTGATCGGCGAACCCGAGGCAGCCGAAGACGAGCAGGATGACTCCGCACAACCCGGCGCCGTAGCGGTAGACGCGGGCGAGCGTGTGATCGACGGGAAGTTCCTCGCTGAGCTTCATGACGTGTCCTTAGCCGTGCCGGAAGCGCCCCTCCCGCGACGAAGTGCGTACTCCGTCCGCTGGTGACACCTCTTCCGGGGACGGCGGCCGAACGGTTGCACCGAGATCCAAATGGCTTGACCGGCCGTGTCACCGCATCCGGCGCCCGGCGCCGTCGCGAAACATGGGTGGCATCCCGGCGGAACACACCCCGGGACCGGCGAGCGAGGAGACACCCGCATGACGGACCCCCACTGGCTCTTCGGCGACCAGCTGGGGCCGCACCACCTCAGCGGCCTGGGCGATGTGCCCGTGGTGATGATCGAGGCGCGTTCGGTGTTCCGCCGTCGCCGCTTCCACCGGGCCAAGGCACACCTGGTGCTGTCCGCGATGCGGCACCGCGCCGCGGAGCTCGGCGACCGGGTCCGGTACGTGCGGGCCGAGACGTACGCGGAGGGGTTGCGGGAGGCGGTGCCGGACGGCGGTCCGGTGACCGTGAGCCATCCGACCTCGTACGCGGCGCTGCGGCTGGTGAAGTCGCTGGAATCGGTGCGGGTGCTGCCCGCGCGGGGCTTCCTCGTGCCGCACGACGAATTCCGCGCGTGGGCGGACGGTCACGGCGGACGCCAGCTGCGGCAGGAGGACTTCTACCGGTGGGTGCGGCGCTCGCACGAGCTGCTGATGGACGGCGACCAGCCGGCCGGCGGGCGCTGGAACCACGACCACGACAACCGCGAGCCCCCGCCGAAGGGGGCCCGCACCCTGGGCGCCCCCGCGCCGTACCGGCCGCGCGAGGACGAGATCGACGAGGAGGTGCGCCGGGACCTCGACCGGTGGGAGCGCGACGGTGACGTGAAGTTCGTCGGCCGGGACGGGCCGCGCCGGTTCCCCGCCTCGCGGCGTGAGGCGCTGTCCGCGCTGCGCCGGTTCGTGGAGCACCGGCTCTCCGGGTTCGGGCCGCACGAGGACGCGATGCTGGCCGAGGATCCGGTGCTGAGCCACAGCCTCCTGTCGTCCTCGCTCAACCTCGGCCTGCTCGACCCGGCGGAGTGCGTGGAGCGCGCGGAGGAGGCCTGGCGGGCGGGCGACGCCCCCATCAACAGCGTCGAGGGCTTCGTGCGGCAGGTCGCGGGCTGGCGCGAGTACGTGTGGCAGCTGTACTGGCACTTCGGCGAGGACTACCGCCACCGCAACGCGCTGCGGCACCACGAACCGCTGCCCGAGTGGTTCCTGGAGCTGGACGCCGACGCCGTACGGGCACGCTGTCTGGCCACGACGCTCGCGCAGGTCCGGGACACCGGCTGGACCCACCACATCCCGCGCCTGATGCTGCTGGGCAGCCACGCGCTCCAGCGGGGCTGGGACCCGGAGGCGGTCACGGACTGGTTCCACCGCTGCTTCGTCGACGGCTACGACTGGGTGATGGTGCCCAATGTCGTCGGCATGTCCCAGTACGCCGACGGCGGCCGCATGACGACGAAGCCGTACACGTCGGGCGGCGCCTACGTGAACCGGATGAGCGATCTGTGCAAGGGGTGCACGTACCGGCCCGGTGACCGCACGGGCGACCGGGCCTGCCCGTTCACCGCCGGGTACTGGGCGTTCCTGCACCGCCACCGGGCCCGTCTTGAGCACAATCCGAGGATGGCGCAGCCGGTCCGCGGGCTTGACCGGCTGGCCGACCTGGACGAGCTGCTGCGCGACGAGCGGGAGCGCGGCGACGCGGCTCCGTGACCCGCTGCACGGCCTGCGGCTCAGTGCCGCAGGTCGTGCAGCACCTCGCGGGCGGCGCGGGCGCCGGAGGCCAGCGCGCCCTGGACCGAGCCGGTGGCCCGGTGGTCGCCGCACACGTACCGGCCCGGTGTCACGCGCGTGGTGCGGGTCAGCGGCTGCGGGGGTGTCATGGCGGGCAGCGCGTCCTCGACGGTGCGGTGGGTGAGCAGGTCCCAGCCGTCGGTGCCGGTGCCGTACGCCTCCCCCGCCGCGGCCCGGACCGCGCGCTCCCGGCCCGCCGTGTTCCGGCCGAGCACCGAGGTGGCGACGAGGGCGAGGCCGGGCGGCGCGTACTCGGGCACGACGTCGCTGAGCACACATGTGTTGAGGAAGCGGCGCCGACTGTCGACGAGCAGGGTCGGCTCGCCGAGCGGGGACCGCGGGGCGACGTGGTAGTACGTCGTCACCACGCGGGTCTCCGGCGTGGCGACGTCGGGCAGCAGCCCGGCGACGGCGCCCGGTCCGGTGGCCACGACGACGGCCCGCGCGGGGATCTCGTCGCCCTCGGCGGTCAGCACTCCGGCGTCGGTGAGCCCGGCGACGGGTGACTCCAGCCGTACGACGTACGGGGGCAGGGCGGCCGCGAGGGCCCGCGGGAGCGCGCCGACGCCCCCGGTGGGCAGACACAGCGTGCCGCGCAGCATGCTCCGCCACACCAGGTGGAAGAACCGGGAGGACGTCTCCAGCTCGTCCTCCAGGAAGACCCCGGACAGGAACGGCCGGAAGAACCGCTCGACGAGTTCGTCCGAGATCCCGGCGTCCGCCAGCGCGGTCCGCGTGGTGGTGTCGGTGGACCGCTTCAGGCGCCGGGGAGGCGCCAGCATGTCGCGGGCGGACAGCGCACCGAGCGCGGCGAGGTCGCGGGGCCCGGCGAAGCGGCCCGGCAGCAGGTCGGGCAGGCTGCGCGGGCGGCGGGTGGGGTCGCTGAACCGGAGCCGTCCGGCGGGCCCGTGGACGAGGACGCCGGGGGTGAAGGGCCGCAGGCGCAGGCTGCGCAGGGGCAGTCTGCGCCGGAGCTGCGGGTAGGACGTGTTGCAGACCTGGAAGCCGCGGTCGATCACGAATCCGTCGACCTCGTCCGAGCGCATCCTGCCGCCCACGTCGTCGCCCGCTTCGAGGACCTGCACGTCGACACCGGCCGCCGCCAGGTCCCGCGCGCAGGCGAGTCCGGCGACGCCGGCCCCGATGACGAGCACGTCCGCACGGTCCTGGGCTGCGGACGCGCGGCCTCCGGGTGTGCCGGGAGCGGACATGCGAGCACCTCTTCCGTCCGTCGGCGCGGCTGTTCCGGCCGTCCCAGAAGGTTCCGCGCGAGGTCCGCCGACGGATGCGCCCGCACTCGGACGGCCCCGTGTCACCGTCCCCGCAGGGCTGCCAGCGCGTCGCCGAGGGTGGACGGATACGAGGCGCCGGGGACGGTCGTGCCCCGCCAGCCGGGGCCCGCGAGCTGGATGACGGGCTTCTGGCGCGCGCCCTTGAGTCCCCAGCCCACGCGCATGAGGTGCTCGGCGAGCGGCGAGCCGGCGGAGGAGCGTGTCTGGGCCCAGAGCATCACGGCCGTGGGGCCGGTGCGCTGCACGGCCTCGGCGAGGGCGTCGGCGGGGACGGCGGCGCCGAGCATCCGTACCGGGCGGCCTTCCACGGCGAGGGCCGCGTGCATCGCTTCCAGCGGGAGGGTGTGCTGCTCGCCGGGGGTGCAGGCGAGGAGGACGGGCGGGCCCTCGCGGCGGACCGGGCGGCGGTCGAGGAAGGGCGCGCAGCGCAGGGCCGTGGACACGTGCCAGGACAGGAAGTGCTCCACCTCCACGTAGCGGTCTCCGGCGGTCTCCCACTTGCGGCCGACGGCGTGCAGCGTCGGCATCATGAGTTCCTCCCAGGCGGCGACGACGCCGTGGGCGCGCAGGAACGCGTGCAGACGGTCCTCGACGGTGTCGGCGTCGAGGCGCACGGCGGCGCGGGCCAGTCCGCGGCACTCGGGGCGCACCATCCCGAGGGCGAGACCGGCGTGGTCGGCGCCCGCCGCGCTGCCGCCGCCCTCCGTGCCGTGGCCGGGCGCGGCCTCGTCGAAGGGGGACGCCGCGGCGGAATGCGTCCCGCTCTTGGCGAGGCGCGCGGCCTCACCGGGAGGCACCCCTTGCGAGGTCAGCCGGCACATCGCCTCCAGCATGGCGACGTCCTCCGGGGACCACCGGCGGTGCCGGCCCTCGCTCCTGCGGGCGGGCCCCAGACCGTAGCGCCGGTCCCAGGAGCGAAGGGTGGTGGGCGACACGCCGAGGCGCCGGGCGACGGTTCCGGAGGTGAGCCCGGCGCCGTCGGGCAAACCTTCCGTCGCCGCGTCGAACGAGGCGTCGACCACCGCGCCACCGACCGTCTCGTCGGCCGCGCCGTCGACGGTGTCCACCCGCTCGCCGTACGCCTGCTGGTCCATACATGCACCTTATCGTTGCAAGAGCAATGCGCCATCGCTCTCCACCTGGCGGCTCCTTTGCCCGCGCATGCACGCATCCAACCACGCGTTTCGCACGGAACTAGGAGTGAGAGTTGCGGGACAGCGCCGCCCGCCCCGGACCCCACGCCCGACGAAAGCGCGAGGTGCGCCATGCCTACCACGTCCACGCCGCCCTGTGACCGGCATCCACCGGTCGAGGAACTCGCGCTGGTGGCGCTGAACCAGGATGCGGGGCCCCTCGACACCGAGCACGTGCTCGGGTGCCGCACCTGCCTGTCGACGCTCGGCCTGCTGGCGCGCGTGGCGCGCGCCGCGAGATCGGGGCCCGCCGCACCGACCGAACCCCCGCCGTCGACCTGGCAGGCGATTCGTCGCAGGTTGTAGGGCTTGTCCGGCGTCTCGGCCGAGGCGTCGGGCGGCCATATCGATGCAACTACGGTGCAAGTCGAACCCGGCCTCTTTTGCCTGGACAGTGAGTCCGGCAGCCGACGGCGAAAGGACCGGGCCATGTCTGTCCTACTGACCACGACGGAAGCCGCAGCGCCGGGCGCGGCATCCGGAGAGCGATCCGTGGAGCTTTCCGACGACGAACTCGCCGCGGAGCTCCTGCGCGGCAACGAGGCAGGACTCGAAGGCGTCTACCGCCGCTGGGCGACGCTGGTGCACACGCTGGCGTACCGCTCACTGGGCGACGCACGCGAGGCGGAGGACGTGACCCAGCAGGTCTTCCTCGCGGCGTGGCGCGGGCGGCGGAACTTCGACCCCCAGCGCGGCCGGCTGGCCGGCTGGCTCGTCGGCATCACCCGCCGCAAGGTGGCCGACGCCCTGAGCGCGCGCACCCGCCGCACGGAGCTGCTGGGCGCCGCGGGGGCCGAGCTGGCGGTCCATCAGCACGTGCAGGAACACGACGCCCAGCGGGTGCTCGACCAGGTCGTGGTCACCCACGAACTGGAGCAGCTGCCCGCGGCGCAGCGCCGGGTCCTGGAGTTGACGTTCTACGACGACCTGACCCAGACCCAGATCGCGGAGCTCACGGGTTGGCCGCTCGGCACGGTGAAAAGCCACGCGCGGCGCGGAATGCTGCGGCTGCGGGACCAGCTCGTGCGCACCGAAGGGGTGTGAGAGCGGGCGCGCATCGTTTCGGACTTTCCTCTTTCTTTAACAGATAGGCCCTTTCTCCCCCTCTAGAATCTGAATTGATCATGAGTGAGGGGTTTGCGCCGGCACACGCCGGCCGGAGGGGGACAGTGTCCGGGGAAGAGGCGGCCTTCGGGGTCGTGCTGCGGGAGTTGCGCCGGGCGGCGTCGCTCACCATCGAAGGTCTGGCCGAGGCGTCCGGCGTCAGCGTGCGCGGCATCGGGGATCTGGAGCGCGGGCGGCGGGCCGCGCCGCAGCGGCGCACCGTCGCCGCGCTCGCGGACGGGCTCGGGCTCGGCGAGGACGACCGGGAGCGGCTGCTGACCACGGCGCGCGCCGGACGCGACGTCGACTACAGCCCGGTCGGCGTCCGGGCGTTTCCGCGCGGGGTGGACGACTTCGTGGGCAGACGGCCCGAGTTGGAGCGCCTGGCGGCGCTCGCGGAGGTGTCCGAGGGGCGGCAGCCGGTGGTGGTCGCGGTGTCCGGGCCGCCGGGCGCGGGCAAGACGACGCTGGCGCTGCACACCGCGCGCGAGCTGGCCGACCGCTTCCCGGACGGGCAGTTGATGGTCGACCTGCGCGGGATGGACGAGGAGCCGCCCGCGCCCGGCGAATTGATGCTCGGTGTGCTCAAGGCACTCCGGGTCGCCGACCGCGAGCTGTCGAAGGCCGGGGCGGACGGGCACGCGGAGCTGTACCGGCACCTGCTCGCCGAACGGCGCTGCCTGCTGGTCCTCGACAACGCGCGCGACGAGGCGCAGGTGCGCCCCCTGCTGCCGGGGTCGGGTGCGGCGCTGGTGCTGGTGACCAGCCGCCGGATGCTGACCGGTCTGGACAGTGTGGAGCGGCTGCCGCTGGGCGAGCTGAGTCCCGCGGAGGCGACGGCGCTGCTCGGCTCGCTGGTCGGCGCCGAGCGCACGGCGGCCGAGCCGGAGGCCCTCGCGGAGGTCGCCCGCCGCTGCGGACACCTGCCGCTGGCGCTACGGGTGGCGGGCAACCTGCTGGCCACGCGGACCGGTTGGCCGGTGGCCCGGCTCGCCGAGCGGCTCGCCCGCGATGAGCGGCGTCTTGACGCACTGAGCGCGGGCGACGTCCGGGTGTCCGCGGCCTTCGACCTGTCGTACCAGCAGCTCACTCCCCCGGCGGCCCGGCTGCTGCGGCGGCTCTCGCTGGTGCCGGGCCCCGACGTCGCCGCCGCCGGGGCCGCGGCGCTCACCGGGCAGCCGGTGTTCGACGCCGAGGACACGCTGGAGGAGCTGGTCGAGGCGGGTCTGCTGGGTTCGCAGGGCGACCGCTACCGGCTGCACGATCTGCTGCGCCTGTACGCGCGCGGACGGCTGGCGGACGAGGAGGACGCCGAGGCGGCACGGCGGGTACGGCGTGCGCTGGACACGTGGCTGCTCGACACGACGGTGGTGGCGGGCCGTTGGTACGAGCCGGGCCACGGGGCGCCGCCCGCGTCGTGGACGGGCACGGTCGACCTGTCGTCGGACGAGCGGGCCCGGCAGTGGCTCCAGGCCGAGGCCGCCAACTGGCTGGCCGCCCTGCGCGCGGCCGCCGCGGCGGGTGAGCACGGCCGGGTCGTGGAGGTGGCGGAGGCCCTGCACTGGTTCTCCGACCTGTGGATCTTCTGGGGGCACTGGCCCGAGGTGTTCGGCCTGGCGGCGGAGGCGGCGCAGGCCCTGGGCGATCCGCTGCTGGAGGCGACGCACCTCAACTACCACGCGTGGGCGCTGTTGATGTGCGAGGGCCGGATCGAGGACAGCCTGAAGTATTCGGCGCGCGCCCTCGAGGCCGCCGAGCGCGCGGGCGACACGGCGCAGCAGGGCTGGGCGCACTACTACCAGTCGTGGGCGCTGCGCAACACCGGCGACTGGCGGGAGGGGATGGTCCACACCCGGCAGGCCGCCGCCCTGTTCGAGGAAGCGGGTGAGGTGCACGGCAGCCTCCAGGCCCGGCACACCATGGGCCCGCTGCTGGCCCTCCAGGACCAGCCGCGCGAGGCGCTGGCCGCCTGCGTCGACGCCCTGGCCTTCCTCGCCCGGGTCGCCGACCACGTCGAGCCGCACATCGCCATGGTCACCCGGATCGGCCTGCACTCCACGATGGGCAAGGTGCACGCGTCCGTCCGCGAGTGGGACCAGGCCGTCCGGCACCTGCGTACGGCGGTCACGATGTGCCGGGCCGACGACAACGAGTCCCTGGAGAGCATCTATCTCGTTCCGCTGGGCGACGCCCTGTTGTCGGCGGGGCACCCTGCACAGGCGCGCGAGACGTTCGCGCGCCTGGTGGCGCTGGGCGCCGACGCCGATCCGCGGCAGGTCGCCGAGGCCCGGGAGCGGCTGGCGCGGCTCGACGCGTGAGGTCCGGGCAGGCGGCGGGCGGCATCCCGTTCCTGCCGTTTCTGCCTGCTTCCTGCCTGGAGCCGTCGCAGGCGCACTGGTTGGCTTGCCCCAGGACGCCGGGCATGCGCCGTACGCACCCGCCCGCGGAGAACGAGGGGGGACGTACCGATGAGCCTGGTGCTCTCGACGGACACGGTCACCGACGGGGACCGACTCGCTTATTGGAGCGAGGCGCTGGGGCGGGCCCTGGTGCCCGTCCGCGTCGGTCCGGTCGCGTCCGGCCCGGCGCGCGCGGGAGCGCGGGGCGCGGCTCCCTTCGCGGGGCGCGTCGAGGCCGGGCGGGTGGGGCGGCTGCGGGTCGCCGCGGTGGAGGCCGACGCGCACCGGGCGGAGCGCACCGCGCGGCACATCTCGGGCGCGGCCGAGGAGTTCGTCGGGGTCAGCGTGCAGCTGGCGGGCACGGCGACCCTGGAACAGGGCGGCCGGCGGACCGTCGCGGGGCGGGGCGATCTGCTGGTGTACGACACGGCGCGCCCGTACTCGCTGTCCTTCGCGGACCGTGCCGCCACCCGCGTCGTGCACGTCCCCCGGCATGTTCTCGGTCTCGCGGACGACGAGGTGGAGCGGGCGACGGGCGGTGCGATCGACGGCGCGGAGGGGTTCGGCGCCGTGCTCGCGGGGTTCGTGTCGAACCTGGTCGATTCGGCGCGGGCCTGCTCGCCGGCCGTCGCGAACCGGCTCGCCGCGGGGGTCGTCGACCTGTTCGCGGCGCTGCTGACCGAGGCGGGCGGCAGGCCCGGCGCGGCGGCCGAGGACAAGCGGGCCCCGCTCGTCGCGCGGATCCGCGAGCACATCGAGCGGGAGCTCGCGGACCCGGGCCTGTCCCCGGAGAGCGTCGCGCGCGCCCATCACATCTCGGTGCGCTACCTGCACCGGCTGTTCCAGGACGAGGGCATCACGGTCAACCGCCTCGTCCAGCGCCGCCGCCTGGAGCGCTGCGCCCACGAGCTGGGCCGCCCCGGCCGGGCGGCCCCCACGGTGGCGGCGGTGGCGCAGCGCTGGGGCTTCGTCAACCCGGCCCACTTCAGCCGGGTGTTCCGGGCGGCGTACGGGGTGTCTCCGCGCGAGTGGCGGGCCCGCGCGGCGACGGCGTGACCTGCGCGTCCGTGCGCAGACGGAACGGAACCCGTGCGCTCTCGGAGCATTTCCCTCGTCCGCTCGCGCCTAGTTTCGGGGTGTGCGTACCGGACCGACCGGAACGCCCGGAAACACATCAGGAGTTCACCATGTCCGACGGTCTTGAGCCCGTCCGCCCGGTCCTCGAACCCGCGGCCGCCGCGTTCGCCGAGGCCACGGCCACCCCGCCGTTCCTGTTCGACCTCGCCCCCGCCGAGGGCCGCAAGGCCGTGGACGAGGTGCAGTCGGGCGACGTCGAGCTGCCCGCCGTGGACGAGGAGTGGGTGACCGTCGAGGGCGGCCCCACCGGTTCGGTCCGGGCGCGGATCGTGCGCCCCGCGGGCGTCGAGGGCACCCTGCCGGTCGTCCTCTACATCCACGGCGCCGGCTGGGTCTTCGGCAACGCCCACACGCACGACCGGCTGGTCCGCGAGCTGGCCGTCGGCGCCGGCGCGGCGGTCGTCTTCCCCGAGTACGACCTCTCCCCCGAGGCCCGCTACCCCGTCGCCATCGAGCAGAACTACGCGGTGGCCCGGTGGGTCGTCGCCGAGGGCGCGGGGCACGGGCTCGACGGCGCGCGGCTCGCGGTGGCCGGTGACTCGGTCGGCGGCAACATGACGGCGGCGCTGACCCTGATGGCCAAGGAGCGCGGCGATGTGACGCCGCTGCACCAGGTGCTGTTCTACCCGGTCACCGACGCGAGCTTCGACACCCCGTCGTACCACCAGTTCGCCACCGGTTACTTCCTGCGCCGCGACGGGATGCAGTGGTTCTGGGACCAGTACACGACCGACGAGGACGAGCGCGCGCAGATCACCGCGTCGCCGCTGCGCGCGAGCACCGAGCAGCTCACGGGACTGCCGCCGGCGCTGGTGATCACCGGTGAGGCGGACGTGCTGCGCGACGAGGGCGAGGCGTACGCCAACAAGCTGCGTGCGGCCGGTGTCGCGGTCACCGCGGTCCGGTTCCAGGGTGTCATCCACGACTTCGTGATGCTCAACGCCCTGCGCGAGACGCACGCCGCGGAGGCCGCCATCGGCCTGGCCGTGAGCACGCTGCGCTCGGCGCTGCACAACGCCTGACGGCGCGTCACGCCCGCCTGCCCCAAACCTTCTTGAGGAGTATCCCCATGTCCACACCCACCTCCGAACCGACCGGCAGCACGCCGACCGTCCTCCTGGTGCACGGCGCCTTCGCCGACGGCGGGAGCTGGTCCGGTGTCATCGCCGAACTCCAGGCTCACGACGTCCCGGTCGTGGCGGTGTCCAACCCGCTGCGTTCGGTGGCCTCCGACGCCGCGTACGTCGCCTCGGTCGCGGCCCAGGTCGAGGGCCCGGTGATCCTGGTCGGTCACTCGTACGGCGGCGCGCTGATCACCGTGGCGGGTGCCGAGGAGAACGTCGTCGGGCTCGTCTATGTCGCCGCGTACGTTCCCGAGGAGGGTGAGAGCCTGGGTGAACTCCAGGGCCGCTACCCGCTGTCGCCGCTGGTGAGCAACCTCAAGGAGGCGACCTACCCGGCGCCGGGCGGCGAGCCGGCCGTCGAGGTCACCATCGCCGCGGACGCCTTCCCCGGCATCTTCGCCGCCGACGTCCCCGCCGATGTCACCAAGGTGCTCGCCGCGGCCCAACGCCCGCTGGCGGCGGCCGTGTTCGAGGAGCGGGCGGCGGTCGCCGCCTGGCACTCGAAGCCGTCGTGGGCGCTGGTGGCGGACGCGGACCGGGCCATCAACCCGGACGTGCAGCGGTTCGGTGCCGAGCGCGCCGGGGCGACGGTCGTGGAGCTGGCGGGCGCCTCGCACGCGGTCGCGGTGTCGCGACCCAAGGAGGTCGCCCAGCTGATCCTCGACGCCGTGCGCGCGACGAGCTGAACGGGGATGGGAACGATGAGCACCGCTTCCCCGGGCAACAGCGGCAGTCAGCCGTGGCTGCACCAAAAGGGCGAGGTGATCCAGGAGTTCGGGACCGTCAAGCAGTTCCCGCTGGGCCTCTCGTACGAGACACGGATGTCCTCGTGCCAGGACCTGAACCGGATCCTGGCCGACACGCAGATCCTGTACGGCCTCTACAAGAAGCACCACTGGCTGATGCGCGGCGCCACCTTCTACCAGCTGCATCTCGTGCTCGACAAGCACGCGGGGGAACAGCTGGAACTGGTGGACACGCTCGCCGAGCGGGTCCAGACGCTCGGCGGGGTCGCGGTCGGCGACCCCCGGCACGTCGCGGAGATCACCTCGATCCCGCGGCCGCCGGACGGCGTGGAGCAGGTCCCGGCGATGCTGTCGCGCCTCCTGGAGGCGCACGAGTCGGTGCTCGTCGCCGCCCACGAGGCGTCGGTCCGCGCCGCTGGACTCGGCGACGACGGCACCAACGACCTGCTCGTGTCGCAGGTGATCAGGACCGGTGAGCTCCAGGCGTGGTTCGTGGCGGAGCACCTGGTGGACACACCGCTGGTGCGCGTCTGAGGGCGGGGGTCGCCCGCCACCGCGTCCGCTATCGCAGCGCGGTCGCGTTGGCAGGCGACCCCACACCGCCCGTGAGGTTCAGCGGCTTGACCGTCAACAGGCAGTCCCACTGCCCGTGTTGGCGGCTGTCGTGCGTCAGGGCGGTGAGGTTCCACAGTTCACCGAGGGGCAGGCCGAGCTTGGCGATGAGCTCCTGGTGCATCATCCCGGCGTCCTCGGGTGCGCTCGCGTGGAAGTCGCTGTCGGCCGTGACCGGGAGGACCTCGACCGCGAAGGTGTCGGTGGCCAGGAGAGCGACGCGATGATCCCAGCACCACGCGGCGAAGTCGCGGCGCTGCGCGAAGCCGGTGGCGCGGCGGTTCTCGCGCGTGGCGGCGCGCTGATCGGGGTCCGTGGTCAGGTACCACTCGGCCCAGCCGGTGTGGACGAGGACCAGGTCGCCGGGTTCGACCGCGCAGCCCTGCGCCGCCAGTGCCTCGTCGAGCAGGGCGGTGGACAGGGCCGGGCCCTCACGGTGGTCCAGCGGTGTGCCGCGGTCGCGCAGCAGTCCCTCGACGTCGATGACGAGGCCCCGTCCGACCAGGGGGTGCTCGGCCCACGCCTGCACGCCCAGGGCCGGTGTTCCGACCGCGATGTCGGCGTCCGGCACCCCGTTGTAGAAGCCGTGGCCGGATGCCCGGCGGTGGCGCAGGCCGTCGATCTGGGTGGTGGCCTGGAGGTGGAAGCCGTCGAGGGAGTCGTCGCGCGCCTGGTCGTGCTTGGCGGTGATGCGGTGGCGCGGCACGCCGCGGGCCTTCGACATGGGCGGGTCGAAGGCGTTCAGGGCGTGGTCGAGGTTGAAGGCACTGCCGCGGGTGACGCAGTCGCTCGCGCGGCGGATCTGGTGCGGGCCCGCGAAGTTGGCCATGCCGCGTTCCGGCGTCGTGGGGAACAGGTGCCAGCTGGAGCCGGCGGGGGCGTCGGTGCGTTCGGAGAGTTCCTGGTACGTGGGCAGTGGCACGGCCGGGCTTTCTGTCAGGGGCAGCGGGCGGCGATGGCGTCGGCTGCCCGGCGTACCTCGCCGATGAGGCGGGGGTGGTCTTCGGGGGCGAGTTCGGTGCTGGATCCGGTGACGCTGAGCGCGCCCAGCAGTTGTTCGGGGGTGCGGATGGGGGCGCTGACGGCCGCGACTCCCAGGGCTCGTTCGTTCAGCGAGAGGGCGTAGCCGTCTTCCCGGACGCCGCGCAGTTCCGCGGCGAGTCCGTCCGCGGTGACCTGCTCTCCCGCGACCCGGGTGAACGGGGTGACCTCTTTGACGAAGGTGTCGAGCTCCGGCTCCGGGAGCCACGCGGCCAGCGCCTTTCCCGCGCCGAGGTGGAGCGGGAGCTTTTCGCCGATGGGGAGTTGGTAGCGCAGCGGGTTGCGTCCCTCGACGCGTGCGATCAGCACGCGCGCCGAGCCGACACGTACGTACAGGCTGGCCGCCAGGTGGGTGGTGGCGGCGAGTTCCTGGAGGACGGGGAGGGCGACCTGGCTGAGCCGGTTGGTGACCAGGAACGCGTGGGCGGTGGCGAGAGCCGCCGCTCCGGCGGTGTAGCCGGTGTCCTCCTTGGCCGCGTAGCCGCGGTCGACGAGCACGTTGAGGATCCGCTGCGCGGTGGCGACGTGCAGTCCGGCGCGGCGGGCCACCTCGCTCAGCCGCAGGGGCTGGCGGCTGTCCTCCAGTACGCCCAGGACGTCGAAGGCCCGGTCGAGGGAGCGCATGGTGGAGGCGGACTCAGCGGGCATGGGGATGGCTCCTGGATCGTCGGTCGGCACTCGAGGACTCGATAAGACTTATCAGTCCGCGCGTGCGGACCGTGCGTCAGGACCTCCGGCGGACCGCGGTCAGTGGGTGGCGGCCGAGGCCACCGGCCGGGGCGCGTGGGCCTCGGCCGTCTCGTCGGCGCCGTCCTGCTTCCCGTACGAGAGGACGAACGAGAGCATGCCGCAGATGCTCGCCGCGACGCAGGTGGCCGGTCCGGCGTCCGCGGCCACGGTCTCCACCCAGGCGGCGTCGCCCAGGACGATGCCGAGGGCCTGGCCGAGGACGGTCACGGTACCGCCGATGAGGAAGGCGACGATGCTCAGCCGGAAGAGCACGTGCAGGAGTCGTCGGGTCATGAGGGTCTCCGGTTCAGACGGGGAGGACGCCGGTGGCGACGGCGGCGCCCACGAGCAGGATGGGAACGCAGTAGTACGTGGCCAGGGGCAGGAAGGTGCGCGCCGGGTCGATGCCGGCGATGCCGCTGGCGACGTAGATGGGCGCGCCGGACGGGGGTGAGGCTCCTTCGGTGGACGCGAAGATGAGGACCGCGACGCACGCGGTCGCCGGGGGCACGCCCGCCCCGACGAGGGAGGTGACGGCGACCGGTCCGATGGCGGCCATCGTCGCGGAGGCGGTGAGGGGAATGGCCACGCCGACGACGAGGACACCCACGATCAGGGCCATCACCCACTTCGGCGCGTCGACCCCGGCCAGCAGATCGGTCAGCTGCTGCGGCAGCCCGAGCTCGCCCAGCACGTTGGAGGCGGAGAACGCGGCGACGATGGTGACACCGATGACACCGAAGTGCGGGGCCGCGCCGCCGAGCACCTTCCACCACTCGCCGCCGGAGCGGGGCAGGTGGCGCCGCCCGAGGATCAGCACGGTGGCGATCAGCAGGACGGGGATCCAGGTGATGAGGCTGATCGCGTCGGACAGTTCGAGGCCGACGCGGTCGTCGAGGGCGGCCCCGACGGGCCCCTTGGTCAGGACGAGCGGCACGGCGATGGCAACGAACAGGAACAGGCTGGTCCAGCCGGCGCCCAGGCTGGCCCGCAGGGGCAACAGGTCGGCGCGGTCGATGGGCTGCACCTTGTGGCGGCGCACCATGACGAAGGCGGCGACGAGCCGGTAGCCGAGACACCACAGGCCACCGATGGCCAGCGGCAGCACGATGTCGTCGGTGGTGGCCAGGGAGGCGACGCCCGCGGAGCCCATGAGGATGAACATGGTGGAGCTGAACGGGAAGGTGACGCCCATGCCGGCGCCGCCCGCGGCGACGGTGGCCGCGAGTTCGCCGCTCACGTTGGACCGCTTCATCCACGGGATGGTGACCGATCCGACCGCGGCGGTCACCGCCGCCCCGACGTGCGCGATGGCTCCGAACAGACCGGCCGCGACGGTCGAGGTGTAGACCGGGCCGCCGCGCAGCCTGCCGAGGACCGAGTTGAGGATGCCGAGGAGGTGGTCGAGGACGGGGGTGCGGGCGAGCAGGTAGCTCATGAGGACGAAGGCGAGTGCGGCGAAGGTGACTTCCTCCTGCATCGCCTCGACCAGCCCCGACCACATGACATGCGCGATGTCACCACCGGCGAAGAGGCCGGTGACGAGGAAGCCGACGATGAGTGCCTCGCCGATGTTCCTCTTGAGGACGGCGTTCCACACGATGATGGCCGCGATGTAGCAGCCCAGCGCCCAGACGGCGATCATGATGTTCCTCCCGGCGTGGCCGCGGCCGCGGCCCGGATGTCGGTGCGCCGTCGCGCCTCTTCGGCCTCCACCTCGCGGGCCGCGGCCAGGACGGCCTGGGCGCGCTCGGCGGGGACGACGGCCACGCCGTCGCCGTCGGCCGCGACGAGGTCGCCGGGCGCGCAGACGACTCCGCCCACGGCGACCGGGACCCCGACGTGGCCGGGACCGAACTTGTAGGGACCGGCCGGAGTGACCGCGCGCGCCCAGACGGGGAAGCCCATCTCGGCGAGCACCTCGACGTCGCGCGCGGCGCCGTCGAGGACCATGCCGATCACGCCGCGGGCTCGGGCGCGCTCGGCGATCAGCTCTCCGACCAGGGCTCGGGAGACGTCTCCCTCCCCGTTGACGACCATGATGTCACCGGGCTGGGCGATCTTGATGGCCTGGTGCAGCGCCTGGTTGTCACCGGCGCGGGTCCACACGGTGAGGGCCCGGCCGACGGCCCGCGCGCCGGGCCACAGGGCGCTGATGCCGGAGTCGAGGAGGCCGAGGCGTTCGGTCGCGTCGCCGATGTTCGCCGTCGCCAGCCCTTCGTAGCCGGCGAGGAGTTCGGCGGTGACCCGGGTGGTGTCCCGCAGCCCTTCGGGGCGGGCGGCGAGGGTGTGCACGTGGCCGATGGCCTTGGCGAGGCTCGTGTCGAGGCCGAGTTCGCCGACGAGGTCCGCGGCGGCGGCCGCTTCGCGGGCCCGTCGCTCGCCGTGCTTGACGGTTCCCTGGTAGAGGCGCTCCAGTGTCGCGTCGCCGTCGGCCAGTTCCCCGGCGACCTGCCGGCGCACCCACTGTTCGTCGCCGGCGGCGCGGCCCGCGTCGACGGCCTCGACGATGACGGCGCCGAGGCCCTTCATGAACAGGCTGCGCAGCAGTTTGCGGGCCGAGGCGGCGCCGGGGTCGCCGCCGAGGTCCTCGACGGGAGCGCCCAGCGCGCCGAAGTACTCGACGACGGCCCGCGCGCCGGGGCCGCTGGCCATCAGGGCGGTGCGGTGCCGGTACTTCGGCACGGATCCGATCACCGACACATCGGCGAACACGGCGTTCGCGCTCGCGCCGACGACGTCGGCGATCTGCCGCTTCAGCTCCGGCGCCGCGGCGTTCATGTCCGCGTACACGGCGGTCGCCGACAGATGTCCGGCAGCCTCCCGTGCCACGGCGAGTGCGGCCTTCGCCCCGGTGAGACCGAGCACGAGGTCGCTGCCGCGCACGGCGTCCTCCAGGGTCGCGGCCCGCTCGACGCCTTCCGGCGTGGGCACGTCGACCGGGTCGAAGCCGTGGACCTGCCAGCCCTGCGCCACGAACCCGGCCGCGTAGAGCGCTCCCGCCTCGCCCAGACCGATGATGCCTGCCCTCACCTGAACCTCTTCTCATAGAGTGATAATGCCTATCACTAGGCGCAGGAGGATGTTGCTTGCACGTGACGAGCGCGTCAAGAGCTGACGAATGATCGATCAAAGAAGGGGCGCGGCCCGGGACTCACCTCACTCCGAGGTGCGCGAAAATCTATGTCGGCCGCAGTAGACATTGCGATACGGCCCGGCTATTCTTTCTGCCGTAGCCACAGAGACAAGCTGAACGGAGGAGCAAGCGCCATCAGGATCGCCCGGACGGGAAAGCAGAGTCCGGGTACCGCAGGACATCGATAGTGAGGTGGTCTCCGGTCAAGCAACCGCGATCCCCGCGGCCCCGGCAGCAGTACGTCAGGGCAGGCGGAAACAGAAGGCCGGCGAAGTATCAGGACCGGCAGATGGTGTAGTAGTTCCTTCGGGGCCCTGGTGCCGTTCGGCACCAGGGCCCCTCGAGCGTGTTCACAGAGAGGTGCAAGTGACAGCAGACGACTCGTTCGGGCGTCTTGACGACGACGACTACCCCGCCTACACCATGGGCCGGGCCGCCGAGATGCTCGGCACCACGCAGGGCTTCCTCCGCGCCATCGGCGAGGCCCGCCTCATCACCCCGCTGCGCTCGGAAGGCGGCCATCGCCGCTTCTCGCGCTATCAGTTGCGCATCGCCGCGCGCGCCCGGGAACTCGTCGACCAAGGAACGCCCATCGAGGCCGCCTGCCGCATCATCGTCCTGGAGGACCAGCTCGAGGAAGCCCAGCGGATCAACGCGGAGTACCGCCGCGCCGCCGAAGCGGAGGGCTCCGCGACCGCGGTCGAGAAGGGCTGATGCCTGAAGGGGGTGGGCCCCACCGGCGTACCGGTGGGGCCCACCCCCTTGACGCACCAGCGCCTGCGCCGGTTCGGACCTGCCGCATGAAGCGCGCCCCGCACGTCTCACTCCGCGGAAGGTCACCGGCACGTCCAGTTCGCCCTTGTCCTCCTTGCCGCTCTTGCGCGGCGCCGAGCCGAGCGCCTGGACACCGAGGACGGGACACCGACGACGACGGCGTCGCGTATCGCCCTGCGGATGACGGAGCAGTCGGCGCGCACCCGTCGGACACCCCAGCCCTGGGGGGCTTGTCAGGTCTCCTTCTTTGGGCTACACAAAGTCGGCGTAGGGCATCGCACTACAGCACCTGAAGAGAGGAGTGACCAGTGATGCTCATGCGTACCGACCCGTTCCGCGAGTTCGACCGACTCGCCCAGCAGGTCTTCGCCTCCAGCTCGCGTCCCGCCGCCATGGCCATGGACGCCTACCGCGCAGGGGACGACTTCATCGTCCACTTCGATC
The DNA here is from genome assembly GCF_054724165.1 of Streptomyces sp. BYX5S. Lineage (NCBI taxonomy): Bacteria > Bacillati > Actinomycetota > Actinomycetes > Kitasatosporales > Streptomycetaceae > Streptomyces > Streptomyces sp. BYX5S. The sequence continues at coordinate 4,825,429 of NZ_CM138829.1, forward strand.
TGCCCGGCATCGATCCCGAGTCGATCGACCTCGACGTGGAGCGCAACGTCCTCAACGTCCGCGCAGAGCGCAGCAATCCGGCCCCCGAGGGTGCGGAGATGATCGTCGCCGAACGTCCCGCCGGCACGTACAGCCGCCAGCTGTTCCTCGGCGAGACACTCGACACGGACCGCATCGACGCCTCGTACGAGGCCGGGGTGCTGACCCTGCGCATCCCCGTCGCCGAGCAGGCCAAGCCCCGCCGCATCCCGATCTCGGGCGGCACCGACCGCAGGCAGCTCGACACGTGACCCACTCCGCCCGTGCTCCCCGCGGCGTCTTCCGGCCGCGGGGAGCACCCTCCGGCCGACCTCGCCCGACTCCGTGGCGATCACCGTCATGTACCTGCGACGAACAGGTCACCGTAGCCGCACTGCCGTTGGGCAGGTCAACGCGGTACACGCCGTCGAGGCCGCCTCGAAGCTCGCGCACCAGGACCCGTCGACCGTGCAAAGACCAGATCGCGACGCGCGGGCTGCCGCATTTCGTCGCGCTGCGCGCGGAGGTGGGCCGGACGGTGCGGGCGCCGCGCACGGCCCGGCCGCGTACGGACACCCGGACGACGACGTGAGGGCCCCCCGCCCGGTGTCCGCTCAGGCAGCGGGGACGGCGTCGGCCGGGTCGGCGTGCCAGTTGGTGGCGGTGGGGCGGTTGACCTCGGCGGTGTCGGGGAGCTTCAGCGAGACGGGGTCGATGCCGGTGTCGCCGACGGAGACGATGAGCTGCCCGAACTCCTTGCCGCCGTTCTCGTTCACGGACTTCGGGTTGACGCCCGCGTAGGCCTTGACCGAGCCGGAGAGCTTGATGGAGTCGGTGACGGCCTGGTCGGCGGGCGACACGTGGGTGTCGGCCGCGGAGCCGAAGGCCACGTCGGCGGTCGTGCCCTCCAGGTAGCAGGTGATGCCCGGCTTGGCCTTCGCGGTGAGCAGGTAGTAGCCGCCGGCCTGCGACTGCGCGCTGACGGTGAAGTCGAGGTCGTTGGTGCCGCAGGACTGGCCGATGCCCTTGTCCGCGGACTTTCCGGACTGTCCGCTCTTTCCGGCGGACCCGGAGCCGCTGCCCGAACCGCCGGTGGCGTCGGTCTTCGACGCGGCCTGGGCGTCGGCGCCGTCCTGGGTGTCGGTGTCGCTGTCGGTCTTCGCGCCGCTCTTCGCGTCCGACCTCGACCCGGTGGAGGTGGAGTGCTTTCCGCTGCTGCCCGTACCGGACGAGCAGGCGGTGGCGGCCAGCGACAGGGACACCGCGGCGACGGCGGTGAGGACGAGGCGGCCGGAGCGGTTCGCGAAACGTGCGGACATGAAGAGATTCCCCCTGTGAACGGGGCCCGTGGCCCCCATCGGCTTCATGGACCGGTCAAGTCCGTGTGCCACGACCTTAGGGGTGAGGCCATCTTCGGCCGATCATGGACCTGTCCGGATTGTGTAACACCGCCGGTCCATGACTGGCCGTTCCGCGTTCCGCCGGGGGACGGCGGGGAAACGGCATTTTCTTACGCCTTTCCTCGCACCCGGCGCGTTCAGCCCTCCACCAGTTCCGTCGACAGGGCCCACAGCCGTCGGGCGGCTGCGGAATCGAGCGCCCACTCCTTGACACCGTGCGGGTGCCGCGCGAGTTCGGCGTCGTTCGGCACGGTGTACGCCTCGCGGCCGTCGTCGAGGTAGTGGCCCCCGGTGCGGGCGAACTGTGGGGCGACGGCCGCCACGAGGCCGGTGGCGGCGCCCTGCCCGACCGTCTTGTACGTGAAGACCCCGGCGGCTTCGGCCGCGTCGAGGGAGTCCCGCTGCTCGCGTGTGAAGTTGCGTTGCAGCCCGGTCGCGACGCCGCCGGGGTTCACCGCGTTGACGACGATGCCGTCGCCCTCCCAGCGGCGGCTCGCCTCGACGGCGAAGAGGGAGTTCGCCGTCTTGGACCGGGCGTAGGCGATCTGCGGGTCGTAGGGGCGCCGCTCGAAGTGGAGGTCGTCGAAGTCGACGGCGGCCCGCATGTGCGCCGTGGAGCTGATGGCGACGATCCGCGACCCGCCGCGCTCTTCCGCTCCCCGCGCCAGGGCACGCCGCAGTCCGGTGGCGAGCGCGAAGTGGCCGAGGTGGTTCGTCGCGAACTGCAACTCCCAGCCCTCAGGCGTCCGTTCGAGGCCGCCGGTCACCAACCCCGCGTTGTTGACGAGCAGATGGCAGGGGCGGCCGCCCCACGCTTCGACGAAGCGCGCGATGGACCGCCTGTCGGCGAGGTCGAGCGGCGCGACCCGGGGCCGGGCCCTTCCGGTCTCCTGCGCGATGCGCCCGGCGACGGCCGCACCGGCGGCCGTGTTCCGCACGGCGAGCGTCACGTTCGCCCCAGCCGCGGTCAGCGCCCGCGCGGTCTCCGCGCCGAGCCCGGAGGACGCGCCCGTGACGACGGCGCGAACCCCGGTGAGGTCCACGCCGCGCACGACGTCGTCCGCGGTGCTGGAAGCGGTGAAGGCAGTGGTGATGAGCGGCCGGGAAGCATGGGTGTCCATGCCCGCGACTATACGAACTGGACGGAACTTGTACAGCTGGAACAGTCCTCGTACGCTCGGACCATGACCAGCAGCCCCGCATCCGAAAGCCGTCGTTCCCAGGTACTGGACTCGGCGATGACGACGTTCGCGCGCTTCGGATACCGCAAGACCTCGATGGAGGAGGTGGCGCGCGCGGCACGCATCTCCCGCCCCGGTCTCTACTTCCTGTTCTCCTCGAAGGAGACGTTGTTCCGGGCCGCTGTCACCCAGTCCCTCGACCGGGACATCACGGCGGTGGAGCAGTCCCTGGCCGACTCCGGCCGTCCTCTCGGGGAGCGTCTCGTGGAGGCCTTCGACCTGTGGGCCGGGCGCTACGTCGGCCCGCTCGCGCACGACGTCGGCGCGGTCGTCGAGGACAACCCCGGTCTCCTCGGAGACCTCGTCGAGACCGTGCCGGGCCGCTTCGAGCGACTGGTCACCGATGCCGTCGCCGCGCGGCTGGGCGAGGAGACCGCCGTGGCCGTCGCCCGGACGCTGATCAGCACATCCATCGGCCTCAAGCATCAAACGGAGTCACGGGAGTTCTATCTCGACCGGCTGAGGGTCGCCATCGCGCTGTTGGTGCGCTGAGGCATGCGGTGACACGGTGTACGCAACATCGACTGTGCGAAGGGAACCTCATGACGGACACGCGGCGTCGGCTTCGGGAGATCCTGCGGGAGCGGTCGGCGGTGCTCGCGCCGGGGGTGTACGACGGGTTGTCGGCGTCGCTGACGGCCGGGGCCGGGTTCCGGGCCGCGTACATGTCGGGCGCCGCCGTGGCCGCCGCGAACGGGCTGCCGGACATCGGGCTCGCCACGCAGTCCGACATGGTCCGTCACGCCGGGCTGCTGTCCGGCCTGTTGGACATCCCGCTGATCGCGGACGCGGACACCGGCTTCGGTGACCTCACGCACACGTACCGGACGGTGCGGCTGTACGAGGACGCCGGGGTCGCGGCGATTCAGCTGGAGGACCAGGAGTTCCCGAAGCGCTGCGGGCACCTCGACGAGAAGCGTGTGGTGGACGCCGAGGAGTTCGCCGCGAAGATCGAGGCGGCGGCGGAGGCGCGGCGGGACCCGGACACGGTCCTCGTCGCCCGCACCGACGCCCGTGCCACGCACGGCTTCGACGAGGCGGTGCGGCGGCTCAACCGGTATGTGGAGGCGGGCGCCGACCTGGTGTTCTTCGAGGCCCCGCGGTCGGTCGAGGAGGTGCGCCGGGTGCCGTCCGAGGTCGGCGCGCCCGCGCTGTTCAACGTCGTACCGGGCGGCAAGACGCCCGAGGTGGGCCTGGACGTGTTGCGCGAGGCCGGGTACGCGCTGGTCATCGCGCCGCTCGTGAACATCGGCAGCGCGGCGACGGCGATGCGCGCCGCTCTGGCCCGCGTGGCCGAGGGCGACCTGGACAGCGCAGGACAGGAGCCGGTGCGGGCCTTGTTCGAATCCGTCGGCCTCGGTTTCTGGGAGGACCTGCGGGCCCGGTACGACAAGGAGGGCACGGACCGGAACTGACCGGGGCATGCGCGCGGGCCGGTCGGCGGCGGCCGGCCCGGCGCGGGTCCACGGGGCGCCCGTCAGATGGCGAGGATGCCGCCGTCCACCGCCACGTGGCTGCCGGTGGCGAACGAGGAGCGGTCGCTGAGCAGCCACAGGGCCGCCTCCGCCACCTCCTGCGGCTCGGCCATCCGCTTCTGGACCTGGCGCGCCACGAACGCCTCCTCCAGCGCGGGGTTGCCCTCCACCGCCGACATGATCATTTCGGTCCGCGTGGTGCCCACGACAAGGGAGTTGACGCGGACGCCCTGGGCCCCGTACTCGGCGGCCGCGGCCTTGGTCAGGCCCAGCACGGCGTGCTTCGCCGCGACGTACGGGGACGGCGCGCCGGTGGCGATGAGGCCCGCCGAGCTCGCGGTGTTGACGACGGAGCCGCCGCCCGCGGCGAGCATGACCGGGATCTGGCGGCGCAGGCAGTTCCACGTCCCCCGCACGTTGACGTCCATGATCCGGTCGAAGTCCTCCTCCGGCAGCTCATGGGTCCGGCCGAAGACGGATCCGGCGTAACCGGCGTTGTTGAAGGCACCGTCGAGCCCGCCGAAGCGCTCCACGGCGGTGGCGACGGCCCGTTCCACGTCCTCGGCGCGCGTGACGTCACCGACGCTGAACGCCGCCCGCCCGCCGGACTTCTCGATCTCGCCGACGAGGTGGGCGAGCCGTTCCTCACGACGCGCCAGGAGGACGACGGCCGCCCCTTCCGAGGCGAACAGCCGCGCCGCCGCCTCACCGATCCCGCTCGACGCGCCGGTGATCATCACGGTCCTGCCCCTCAGCAGGCCCGCCCCCGGCTCTGGACGTATCGACTCATTCATGGCACCGAGTAAACCCGAACACGCGTCCTGGCATGCCGTTTTCGGGCGAACGGCTACGCGTCGATCACCAGGTCCTCCCGAGGGGCCGAGCAGCACAGGAGGATCTTGTGGGCGGCGATTTCGCGGGGGCGGATGCCGCCCGCGTGGCGCATGTCGACCGAGCCGGACAGGAGGATGGCCTTGCAGGTGCCGCAGATGCCCTGGGCGCAGGACGCGGGGAGGGTGATGCCCTCGCGGGCTGCGGCGGCCAGGACGGGGGTGTCGGCGTCGCAGGCGACGGTGCGGCCGCTGCGGGCGAGTTCGACCTTGAAGCCGGTGCCGGGTGCGGATGCGGATGCCGGTGGTTCGATCGTGAAGGCCTCCTCGTGGTGGTGGGACATGTCGAAGCCCTCGGAGACGAGGGCGTCGCGGACGGCTCGCATGTAGCCCGCGGGGCCGCAGCTGAACACCTCGCGTTCCGCGAGATCGGGAGCGGTCCGGCGGAGCAGGCGTGCGTCCAGCTGCTCGCCGTGGTCGTCGAGGACGTGCCGGACGCGGAAGTGGGGGGACGTGGCGGCGATGAGGTCGAGTTCCCGGCGGAAGACGATGTCGTCGAAGGTCCGGGCGCTGTGGACGAAGACGACGTCGACGGGGTGGGCGAGGTCGTACAGCGTGCGCGTCATCGACATCAGGGGTGTCACGCCGCTGCCCGCCGAGAGGAACAGGTACTTGGGCGACGGGTGGTGGTTGATGGTGAACCGGCCGAGCGGCCCCCGCGCCCAGACCGTGCCACCGGGTGTCAGGTGGTCGTGGAGCCAGTTCGACACCAGGCCGCCGGGGACGCGTTTCACGGTGATGGTGGCCAGGTCGGGCCGGGTGGGGGCGGAGGAGATGGTGTAGCAGCGCTCGACGGGGGCGCCGTCGATGTCGAGGTGGAGGGTGAGGAACTGGCCGGGGGCGTGCCGGAAGAGCCGGGGTTCGGTGGGCGCGAGGACGAAGGTGCGTACGTCGGCCGTCACGTCGTGGACCTGCTTGCACACCAGCTGTCCGTCGGCCCAGGCCGCCGGGATGCCCGCGGCCGTCGGCGTCACTGTCGTCATGGTCCCTCCTGGTGCGCGTCGAGGTGTCCGTCCAGATGTGCTGTCAGCCGGGTCACGTACCAGTTCACGAAGGACTCGACCTGCGACTCCGTCGGGCTGTACGGGCCGGGGGCGTACGCGGGGCTGGCGATGCCGCGGTGGGCGCGGGCGACGAAGACGGCGTCCTGCTCGTTCGTGGCGGTCCACACCCCGGTCAGGGTGTCGAGGTCGTAGTCGACGCCCTCCTCGGCCTCCGCGTGCACGAGCCATGTGGTGCGCACCAGGGTGCGGTCGGCGGCGAGCGGGAGGACCGAGAAGAGTACGGCGTGGTCGGCGCAGAAGTGGAACCAGGCGTTGGGCTGCACATGGAGGCCGAGGTGGCCGAGCCGGGCGGTGGGGAAGTCGGCGAGCAGCCGGCGCACGGCGGCCTTGCCGTCGGGGGTGAAGGACTCCCCGGCGAGGTCGAGGGGCTCGCGTTCGATGCGGAATCCGGTGGGGCGGGTGTCCAGTTCCTCGAGGGTGGTGTGCGGCAGGCCCAGGGACTCGTAGGTGGCACGTGCCTCGGCGTCCGCCGCCCGGAAGCGCTCGTAGGTGGCCCGCATGCCGGGCGGCACCTCGTCCTCGGTGAAGTTGTAGAGGGGGAAGTAGCAGCGCTGGAGCTCTAGGTGGCCCGCGCAGTGGTAGCACTCGCGGTTGTTCTCCATGGTGAGCTTCCAGTTGCCGTGCTCGACGAGGTCGGTCTGCCGGGCCACCTTGGCGCGCGCGAGGCCGTGCGGGGCGAGGTAGGGCTCGACGCGGGAGGCGAACGCGTCGAAGTCGGCGGGTGGTTCGGCGGCCAGGGACAGGAAGACGAGCCCGGCGAGGGTGCGGACGTGCACGGACGCGAGGCCGAAGCACGAGCGGTCGAAGTCGGCGGGCTGCGACTCGGCGTGCAGCAGCCGTCCGTCGACGCCGTACGTCCAGTGGTGGTAGCCGCAGACGATGTTGCCGACCGAGCCGCGTTCGTCGTTGAGGATGCGGGCGCCGCGGTGGCGGCACACGTTGTGGAAGGCGCGGACCCGCTCGTCGTCGTCGCGGACGACGATGACGGAGTAGGGGCCGAGGGTGACCGTGACGTAGTCGCCGGGTTCGGGGAGTTCGGCCTCCGCCGCCACGAAGATCCAGCTGCGGGCGAAGACGGCGGCGACGTCGAGGGCGAAGAAGGCGTCGCTGATGTAGAAGGGGGCTTCGAGGCTGTACCCGGCGGCGCGGCGGGCGAACAGGTCGGCGGGGGTGTCGGCGTCGGCGCGGGCTCGGGCCGGCGCGGGAGGCGACACCGGTGCCGAGGCGGACAGTGGTGCGTTCATGTGCGTTCTCTCCAGTGGCTCGCGGTGGCTCGCGTCAGATCGGGAGGCACAGGCGCAGGGCGTCGTACACGGCGGCGTGGATGTTGCGGCTGGTGACGGCGTCCCCGATGCGGAACAGCTGGTAGCGGCCCGCCTCGTTGCGGACGACCGTCTGTGCGCGGTGGGCGAGGAGCGCGCGGTGGTCGACCTCGCCGTGGTTGCGGGAGCCGGGCAGCAGGCCGGTGTAGAGCTCGTCGTTGGGGAGGGTGCCGTGCTCGACGACGACGTGGTCGACGACGCGTTCGGTGTCGGTGCCGGTGTAGTCGCTGTGGAGGGTGGCGGTGAGCCGGCCGTCGGCGTTGCGCCGTACCGAGCGCAGGCGGCGGGCGAGGGTGACGGTCACGTCGTGGGCGGTGAACGCCCGCAGGTAGGCCGGGGAGTTCATGCTGCCGACGTCGGGCGCGAGGGTGCGTTCCGGTGTCACGTACTCCAGGCCGGCCAGGTCGGAGCCGTGCGTGACGAGGAGTTCCGCGGCGTCCATGGCCGGGTGGCCGCCGTGGTCGTCGTAGACCAGGACCGTGCTGCCCCGGCGTGGCTTGAGGGAGCCGGACAGTACGTCCCAGGTGTCGTAGACCAGGTGCGCGCCCTCGGTGAGGAAGGAGCGGTCGGGCAGGCCGCCGGTGGCCACGAGGACGAGGTCGGGGTGGGCGGCGAGCACGTCGGCCGGTTCCGCGTAGGCGCCGCAGCGCAGGTCCACGCCGAGGTGTTTGCACTCCGCGACCCGCCAGTCGACGATGCCCAGCAGGTCCTGGCGGCGCGGGTTCTGCGCGGCGAGCCGGATCTGGCCGCCGGGCTGGTCGTTCGCCTCGAACAGCACGACGTCGTGGCCGCGTTCGGCGAGGACGCGGGCCGCTTCGAGGCCCGCGGGTCCGCCGCCGACCACAACGGCACTGCGGCGCGGCCCTGTTGAGGCGGGGATCGTATGCGGGATCTGGAGTTCCCGGCCGGTGGCCGGGTTGTGGACGCACTTGCTGTCGCCGGAGTCGTAGATCGCGTCGAGGCAGTAACTCGCGCCGACGCAGGGCCGGATGCGGTCCTCGGCGCCGGAGCGGATCTTCGCGACGAGGTGCGGGTCGGCGATCTGCGCGCGGGTCATGCCGACCAGGTCGAGGAGTCCCTCGCGCAGGGCGTGCCGGGCGGTGGCGGGGTCGGCGATGCGGGCGGCGTGCATGACGGGGAGGTCGAGCCGGCGTCGTATCTCGCCGGTGAAGTCGAGGAACGGGCCGAGCGGGGTGCCCATCGACGGGATCGTCCGGGACAGCGTCGCGTCGCTGTCGATGGTGCCGCGGATCGCGCTGACGAAGTCGATGCCGTCGGCGCCGAACCGCTCGGCCGCGGCCAGCCCTTCGGCGAAGGTGAGGCCGCCCGGCAGGTCCTCGTCCAGGGCCATCCTGATGCCGACGACGAAGTCCGGTCCGACGGCCTCGCGGATCGCGCGGATCACCCGGCGCGGGAAGGTCATGCGGTGTTCCAGGTCGCCGCCGTACGCGTCGTCGCGGTGGTTGGTCGCCGGGGAGAGGAAGCTGTCGAAGAAGTGGCCGTAGGACTGCACCTCGATGCCGTCCAGGCCGCCCTCCCGACAGCGCGCCGCCGCTGCCGCGTAGTCGGCGACGATGCGGTCCAGGTCCCACTCCTCGGCGGCCTTGGGGAACGCGCGGTGCGCGGGTTCGCGCAGCGGGGAGGCGGCCACGACGGGCAGCCAGTCGCCGGTGCAGTTGCTGGTGCGGCGGCCCAGGTGGGTGACCTGGCACATGACGGCCGCGCCCGCCGCGTGGACGTCGTCGGTGAGGCGGCGCAGCCACGGCACGATCTCGTCGCGGTACAGCAGCAGGTTGCCGAAGGCGGGCGGGCTGTCCGGGGAGACGACGGCCGAGCCGCCGATCATCGTCAGGCCCACGCCGCCGCGGGCCTTCTCCAGGTGGTAGGCGCGGTAACGGTCCTTGGGCAGACCGTCCTCGCCGTACGCGGGTTCGTGGGAGGTGCTGACCACGCGGTTGCGCAGGGTCAGGTGCTTGAGCTGGAAGGGCTGGAGCAGGGGGTCCAGGTTCGTGGTCGATGCGCGCACGACGGCTCCAAGGGACGCGGGTGTGCGTGACGGATGCGCGGAGCAACGACGTCGGCCTGTTTCGCTATACGAAACAGCAACGCGATGCGAGACAAATGTGCGGCGCGCGTGGTTCCGTCGTCAACCCCTACCGCTGCGTAATCAGCCGCGCCGGATGGAGCCCTTGCGCCAGGAGATCTTCTCGCCGGCCGCCACGAGCTGCTCCGCGAGTCCGGAGATCGTGTGGTCGTTGATCCGGAAGGTCGGACCGGAGACGGTCACGGTGGCGATGACCTCGCCGTTCAGCGACCTGATGGGGGCGGACAGCGAGGCGAGTCCGATCTCCAGCTCCTCGCTGATGACCCCGTAGCCCAGCTCACGGACGGTCTGCAACTGCTCCTTCAGGAGCGCGGAGTCCGTGATGGTGTGCGGCGTGAACTCCTCCAGCGGCTGTTCCAGGATCTCGGCCGCCTCCGGCTGCGGCATGTGCGCGAGGAAGACCTTGCCCGCGGACGTGGCGTGCAGGGGCGTACGCTTGCCGACCCAGTCGATGCTGGTGATCGCGGCGTTGCCGAGCACCTGGTCGATGCTGATGACGGATTCGCCGTCGTAGATCGCCACGTTCACCGTCTCACCGACGGCCGCGGCGAGTTCCTGGCACACCGGGCGGCTGAGCAGCGACAGGTCGTTGCCCTTGGTCGCGCCGCCCGCGAGTTCGACGACGGTGTAGCCGATGCGGTAGCTGCCGCGCTCGCTGTCCTGCTCGACGAGGCCCCGCGACTCCAGCGTGGCGAGCAGCCGGTACACGGTCGACTTGTGGATGCCCAGGGCGTCGGCGATCTCCGTGACGCCGGACGGCCCCTGGACGGCCAGCACTTGGAGGATCGACACCGCCCGGTCCACCGACTGCACCGACGTGTCCCGCGCCCGACCTTTGCTGCTCATACGGGGAGCCTATCCAGGAAGCGTCTGAGCACACCGGTGACGGGCAACGGCCGGCGGCGCGCCAGGTGCGCCGGGGACAGGAGCGGCAACACCCGGCGGACCACCGCCACCGCCCGCCCCGGCCGGGCTCAGCCCCGCTTGACGTGACCGCGCCGCCACGAGATCTTCCGGGCCGCCGCCACCACCTGTCCCGCCAGCGCGGGCAGCCTGTCCGGGTGCAGCCGGAAGGCGGGGCCCGAGAGGGTGACGGCGGCGACGACCGTGTCGTCCAGGGCGCGGACCGGGGCCGCCAGGGACACCAGGCCGATCTCGTGCTCCTCGTAGGAGACGGCGTAGCCCCGTTCGCGGACGGCGGCGAGGTCCGCGGCGAGCCGGTCCCGGCGGGTGAGGGTGTGCGGGGTGTACCGCTCCAGGCGTTTGCCGCGCAGCTCGGCGGGGAGGCGGCCGTGCCGGTCGGGGGCGGGGTGGGCGAGGAATATCTTGCCCGCGGCGGTGGCGTGCAGCGGCGTGCGCCTGCCGACCCAGTCGGCGCTGGCGATGGACGACTCCCCCGCCACCTGACCGACCGTCACCACGTCCCGGCCCTCGCGGACGGACACGCTCACGGTGTCCCCGGCGGCCTGCGCCAGCTCCTGGCAGACGGGGCGGCCGACGAGGAACAGGTCGGTGGACTTCGCGGCCGCCGCGGCGAGTTCGGTGAGCGGGTGGCCGATGCGGTAGCGGCCGCGGCCCGCCCCCTGCTCGACCAGACCGCGCGCCTCCAGGGTGGCGAGCAGCCGGAAGACGGTCGTCTTGTGGATGCCGAGTTCGCCGGCGATCTCCGTGACGCCGCACGTGCCGCGCACGGCCAGGATCTGCAGGACGGACACCGCACGGTCGACGGACTGCACCGCACGATCGCGCGCCCGCCCCTGGCTGCCGGTCGTCACCACAGCACCCTCCCGCCCCGGTCGGCGACGGCCCAACTCATCGCCCGTAGACGTTAATTCGCGGTTGCCCGTACGCAAGAGCCTTGACGCGCCGTCACGATCAACGGCATCGTCACACCGTACTGCACAGTTGTTGCGCAATGCGAAACACCAGCTCGGACATGCGTTCCAACCGCCTCGCGCGGTTCCCCGGAGGTGGGGCACGGTGATAGAAGCAGCACGGCTCAACAAGGTCTTCGAGACCGCGGACAACGCGGTGCACGCGGTACGCGACGTGTCCTTCACCGTGGCACCCGGCGAACTCTTCGTCGTCATGGGCCTGTCCGGGTCCGGCAAGTCCACCCTGCTCCGGATGCTCAACCGTCTCGTCGACCCGACCTCGGGCGAACTCCACGTCGACGGGCGGGACTTGCTGGCCATGGACCACGCGGAACTGCGCGAGCTGCGCAACCGCAAGGTCAACATGATCTTCCAGCACTTCGCGCTCTTCCCGCACCGCACGGTCCGCGAGAACGCCGCGTACGGGATGCGGCTGCGCGGCGCCACCGCCGCCGAGCGGGAGGAGCGCTCCGACTGGGCGCTGCGCACGGTCGGCCTCGCGGACTGGGCCGACGCGTACCCCAGCGAGCTGTCCGGCGGTATGCGGCAACGCGTGGGCCTGGCACGGGCGTTGGCGACCGACGCCGAGATCATGCTCATGGACGAGCCGTTCAGCGCCCTCGACCCGCTGATCCGCCGGGACATGCAGGATCTGCTGCTCGGGCTCCAACGCGACCTGCGCCGCACCATCGTCTTCGTCACCCACGACCTCAACGAGGCGATGCGGCTCGGCGACCGGATCATGGTGATGCGCGACGGGGGCGTCGTCCAGCTCGGCACCGCGACCGACATCCTCGACTCCCCCGCCGACGCCTACGTTCGCGACTTCGTCTCCGACGTCGACCGCTCCCGCGTCCTCACCGCGGGCTCCGTGCTCCGCCCGCCGCTCACGACGGCCGGCCCGGACGACAGCCCGCGCGACGTCCTGCGCGCCCTCGCGGACGCCGAGGCCACCGCCGTGTACGTCCTCGACGCCGCCGGACGCGTCGCGGGGGTGGCGCACGCCGACGGCGTCGCGCGGGCGGCCGACGCGGGGCACGCCTCCTTGCGGGACGCCCCGGACTGTCTGAGCGACGCGTACGGGCGGGCGGGCCCCGACACGCTGCTGGTGGACCTGTTCGCGACGGCCGGGAAGCATTCCGTGCCGCTGGCGGTGACCGACGACGACGGGCGGCTGCTCGGCGTCGTCCCGCGCGCGGCGCTGCTCACCGCGCTCGCCGGGCCCGAGGCGCCCGCCGACCCCAACACCCCGCAGGACAGCGCCGGTTCGGCATCCGCCGGCAGTAAGCAGGAGGAGGTGGCAGCCGATGCTGTTCAGCGTTGACCTCGGCACGCCGGTCAGTGAGGCCGTCGACTGGCTGACCGAGAACCTCGGCGGCCTCTTCGACGCCGTCACCTCCGTGATGACGTCGCTCGTGAACGCGGTGCTGTACGTACTGACGGCCCCTCACATGGTCGTCATCATCGTGGTGTTCACCGCCCTCGCGTACTTCGCGCGCGGTTGGGCCTTCGCCGCCTTCACGCTGGGCGCCTTCCTGCTGATCCAGGGCATGGGCCTGTGGACGGCGGCGATGCAGACGCTCGCCGTCGTCGTGGTCGCGTCGGTCTTCGCCGTGGTCATCGGGGTCCCGATCGGGATCTGGGCGGCGCGCAGCCCGCTGGTGAGCACGCTGGTGCGGCCGGTCCTCGACTTCCTCCAGACACTGCCGGTCTTCGTCTATCTCATCCCCGCCGTGTTCTTCTTCGGCATCGGGCTCGTCCCCGGCGTCGTCGCCACCATCGCCTTCGCCATCGCGCCCGCCGTACGCCTCACCGAACTCGGCATCCGGCAGGTCGACCCGGAGGTCGTGGAGGCGGCGCACGCCTTCGGCGCCCGGCACGGGCAGATCCTGCGCGGCGTCCAGCTCCCCCTGGCGCTGCCCTCGATCATGGCCGGGATCAACCAGGTCATCATGCTGGCGCTCTCCATGGTCGTCATCGCCGGCATGGTGGGCGCCGCCGGTCTCGGCACCGTGGTGGTGCGCGGCATCAGCCAGCTGGACATCGGGATCGGTTTCCAGGGCGGCCTCGCCGTCGTCTTCCTCGCGATCTTCCTGGATCGCCTCACCAGTGCCCTCGCCACCCCCCGCGTCCTGCGCCGCCCGGGGCGCAGGCGCCCCGCGACGGCCCCGGCGGCCGACACGGACAAGACCTCCGCACCCGCCGCCGTTTCCGCGTGAAGACAGGAGAACCAGCCATGACCCGCAACCGACTTCTGCGCACCCCGTATCTCTTCGGCTGCACCGCCGCCTCGCTCGCCCTGTTCGCCACCGCGTGCAGCGGCAACACCTCGAAGGTCGAGGGCGGCTCCGACGACGACAGCAGCGGCTCGAAGACGGTGAAGCTGGCCTACGTCGCCGGGTGGGACGAAGGGGTCTCCGCGACCTTCCTGTGGAAGCAGATCCTGGAGGACAAGGGGTACGAGGTCGAGACCCGCGACCTCGACGTCGCGAGCACCTACACGGGCGTCGCCAACAAGCAGGTCGACCTCTACCTCGACGCCTGGCTTCCGGTCACCCACGAGAACTACTGGAAGAAGCTCGGGCCCAAGATGGAGAAGGTCTCCACCTGGTACGAGCCCGCCGACCTGAACCTGACCGTCCCCAAGTACGTCAAGGACGTCAACACCATCGACGACCTCAAGGGGAAGGCCGACATGTTCGGCGGCAAGATCGTCGGCATCGAGGCGGGCTCGGGCCTGATGCGGCTGACCCGCTCCAACGTGCTGCCGGACTACGGCCTCAAGAACGAGTACGAGCTCACCGAGTCCAGCACCTCCGCGATGCTCTCGGCCCTCCAGAAGTCGATCAACAACAAGAAGCCCGTCCTCGTCACGCTCTGGCGGCCGCACTGGGCGTACACCAAGATGCCGCTGAAGGTCCTCAAGGACACCAAGAAGTCCTACGGCAAGCCCGACAAGGTGCAGATCGTCGCGTCCAAGGGCTACTCGAAGGCCAACCCGGAGGTCGCGGGCTGGCTGAAGAACTTCCGCCTCACCAGCAGCCAGCTCGGCAGCCTCGAACTCCTCCTCCAGGAGAAGGGCACGGGCAACGAGCAGGCCGCGGCGAAGGAGTGGATCGCGGACAACAAGGAGTTGGTGGACGGCTGGCTGAAGTGACGTCGTCCGCCTAGGAGGGCGGCACGTGCGCCTGGTACACGGCGTCCACGAGGGCCATCTTCCGCGGGTCGTCGGCGATGTGCGCGCCCATGTGGTTCATGACGTAGCCGACGCTGATGCCCGCCTCCGGGTCGGCGAGGCCGAAGGAGCCGCCGAAGCCGTCGTGGCCGCAGGCCCGCGGGTTGGGCCCGTACGAGCCGTTGCGCCCGCTCAGCCACAGTCCGAGGCCGGTCTCGGTGTCGTGCTCGAACCCGGCGCCGAGCACCAGGTCGCGGCAGCTGCCCTGGCCCTCGCGCACGCGCTCGGCGGCCCGCGCCGACAGCACCCGGTGGCCCTTGGGGCGTTCGCGGCCGGTGAAGAGGCCGTACAGCTCGGCGACCCCGCGGGCGGTCCCGTGGCCGCCCGCGGCGGGTATCTCGGCGGCCCGCCACGCGGCGGTGTTCGCCTCGGCGGCGCCCGCCAGCGGATTGGCCAGGGCCGCGAGCGCGAGCGGCGTCAACTGGCGGAAGGCGGCGGCCTGTTCACTGCTCGCCGCTGCGGGCGGGTGCACCAGTTCGGCGGCGCGGTGCGCCTCGCTCTCCGGCAGGCGGATGGCGAAGTCGATGCCGAGCGGGCCGGTGACCTCCTGCCGCAGGTACGCGGAGGGCAGCTGTCCGGTGATGCGGCGGACGACCTCGCCGACGAGGAAGCCGTAGGTGAGGGCGTGGTACCCGGAGCGGGTACCGGGCTCCCACCAGGGTTCGGTGGCCGCGAGGCGCGCGGTGGTCAGCTCCCAGTCGTACAGCTCGGCCAGCGTGTGCGGTTCGCGCAGCCCGGCGAGGCCCGCGCGGTGCGACAGCAGATGCCGTACGAGGACGCGCTCCTTGCCCGCCGCCGCGAACTCCGGCCAGTGGTCGGCGACCGGCGCGTCCAGGTCGAGCAGCCCCCGGTCGGCCAGCAGGTGCGCGCACAGTGCCGTGGCGCCCTTGGTCGTCGACCACACGTTGACGAGGGTGTCCCGCTGCCACGGGCGGCTGCGCGCGGCGTCGGCCCAGCCGCCCCACAGGTCGACGACCGGCTCGCCGTCGAGCAGCACGGTGACGGCGGCGCCCAGTTCGCCCCGCTCGCGGAAGTTCTCCTCGAAGGCGGCGCGGACGCCCTCGAAGCGGGGGTCGCAGTACCCGTCGACGCGCGGGTCGCCGCCCTGTCCGGTGTGTGCTGCGTGCTCTGCCATGGAACCTCCGGCTCTCCACTACGTACCGACTGGTCGGAATCGCAGAAGGGAACCTACCGACAGATCAACTCGGCGGGAAGCGGCCCGTCAGGAAGCGGGGCGCGGGTCGGTGGTGGAGCGTGGCCCGTCAGCTGCCGTCGCGCAGCCGCAGCAGGTACGTCGCCGTGAGTGCCACCGCGCGGTCCTCGTCGTGGGTGAGGTCGACGAGGGCGCGCGTGGCCGCCGGGCCGGGGAGGCCGGCCAGCGCCTGGGTCAGCCGGCCGCGGGCCGGGGCCTCGGTGTCGAGCCGGTCGACGAGGCAGGACGTGATGCGCTCCGCCGCCGCGGGGTCGGCCGCGAGCACGCTCAGGGCGTCCGCCGCGTCGGTGTCGCCGCGGCCCGCCACGATCATGTCGAGGAGTTCGGGGACCGCGTCGGCCTCGCCGCGGTTGCCGAGCGCCACGGCGGCGCGCGCCCGCACCGCGGCGTCGGGGCCCGCGAGGGCCGCGCGCAGGTGCCCGGCGGCCTCGGCGCCGGGCAGGTCGGCGAGGCACTGCGCGGCGCGTTCCCGTACGGCGGGCAGCGGCGAGTCGAGCGCGTCGGCGAGCAGGGGCAGGGAGTCGGCGCCGCCGGAGCGTGCCAGCGCCCAGCGCAGGGCCCCGGCGACGTTCGTGTCGCTCTCGTGGAGCACGGCCTCGACCAGGGCCGCCACGGGCAGGGCGCCCCGGTCCGCCGACGCGAGGACGGCGCGCTGCCGTGCGTCGGCGCTCTGGGAGCCCAACGCCTGCAACAGGCCGACGACGTCGAGCACGTCCTCCCAGTCGGCCGGGTCCGCGGCGTCGATGCGGCTGAGCCGCGTCAGCAACTCGGTCTCGGCCGCGATGCGTTCGCGGGTCTGCCGGATCAGGTCGCCGACGAGGTCCGCGGGCGCGAAGCCCGGTTCGTCGAGCGCCCGGCCGATCTCCCGCAGCGACAGGCCGAGCGAGCGGAGGCTCTCGATGTGGAAGATCCGCCGGATGTCCTCGGCCGCGTACTCCCGGTATCCGGAGCCCGTCCGCTGCGAGGGCCGCACCAGGCCCAGCGACTCGTAGTGCCGGAGCATGCGGGCACTCACTCCGGACCGTCGCGCTACTTCACCGATCAGCACACTTGATGATCCACCTTCGGAGCGCCGTCGAGGGCCACGACGCGCTTGGCCTCCTCGACGGCGAACTCGAAACCGGTGTCGGGGTCGCGCACGATGCGCTGCGTGGCGAGCGCGTGCGCCCGTACGTCGGGGTCGGCGGCCGTCGCGGCGGTGTCCAGGGCGGACAGCGCCGCGTCGCCGAGGTCGGCCAGGGCGCGGCTCAGGCTGAGCCGTGTCTCCCGGTCGCCGCGTCCGAGCTGTGTGACGAGCACGTCGGCCAGCGGCCCCTGTCCGGCCTCGGGGGCGAGGACGACGGCGGTCCGCCAGGCGCTGCGGGCGACCTCGTCGTCGGCGTCCGTCAGCAGCTCCCGCGTGATCGCGGGCCAGGCCCGCCGGTCGCCGAGCTTGGAGAGCGTGTGCAGCGCCTGGCTGCGCGCCTGTGCCGACTCCGCGTCCAGCTCGCGCAGCAGCGCGGGCAGGGTGCCGGACACCGGGTGCCGGGTGAGCGCCCAGGTCAGCATGTCGCGGACGAAGAACTCCGGCTCGACCGCGCACCGCTCGACGAGCTTGCCCACGTACCGCGGGTCGGGCGCCGAGCCGACCGCCAGGGCGGCCCGCAGCCGCACCGACGACCGCTCGTCTTCAAGTCCGCGCAGCGCCCGCGCCACGTCCGTCTCCGTAACCTGCCGTGTGATCATCGCGACCACCTCCTCGACAGGCAGTGAAGACCTTGTCACCGTGTCAAGGTCAACCGTGTCGGGGTCGGACGTGTCAGGGCCGGACGTGTCGGGGTCAGACGCGCAGCGGCGGCACCGCCGGTACCTCGATGGCGTTCTCGATGTCGGCCTCCGTCAGCTTGAAGGCCTCGGGGTAGGCGTCGCGGCGGGTGCGGCGGGCGGGCTCCGTGGTGCGCCAGGTGTAGAGGCAGTGGGTGCACTGGAGCACGTCCCACACCCCGGGAACGGGGGACGTGGCGAGGCGGGTGATGGTGTCGGCGGGGCAGCGGGGGCATTCGGCGCCGTCAACCAGCTTGTCGTTCATGGGCGTTGACCTTTCTGGAGGGGTACGGCGGGGGTCAGTGGCGGGCGGCGATCATGTTCTGGAGGCGCTGCGCCCATTCGGCGGTCTCGGGCAGGTCCTTCGCGGGCGTGGAGAAGTTGCCGCGGACGTCGGGGGCGACCGGGGTCGTCGCGTCGAT
The DNA here is from genome assembly GCF_054724165.1 of Streptomyces sp. BYX5S. Taxonomy (NCBI): domain Bacteria; kingdom Bacillati; phylum Actinomycetota; class Actinomycetes; order Kitasatosporales; family Streptomycetaceae; genus Streptomyces; species Streptomyces sp. BYX5S. Next base: position 4,843,490 of record NZ_CM138829.1, read on the forward strand.
GATCATCTTGCTGGTGATGCCGGCGGGCTGGGCGGCGGGCGCGAGTTCGAGGACCGACAGGTTCGGGATGACGACGACGTCGTCCTTCGGGTTGACCTTCGCCGACATCGCCCACATGACCTGCGGCAGGTTGAACGGGTCCACGTCCTCGTCGACGACGATGACCTGGGCGACGTACCCGAGCCCGTGGGGGGTCGTCATGGCGCGCATGCCGACGGCCTTGGCGAAGCCGCCGTACCGCTTCTTCGTCGAGATGATCACCATCAGGCCGTGGGTGTACATGGCGTTGACGGCCTGCACCTCGGGGAACTCCGAGCGCAGCTGCTTCAGCAGCGGGACACACGTGTTGGGGCCGACGAGGTAGTCGCACTCGGTCCACGGCATGCCGAGGTAGAGGGACTCGAAGACGGGGTTCGTGCGGTACGAGACACGGTCGACGCGGATGACGGGCATCCGGCGGCCGCCCGAGTAATGGCCGGTGAACTCGCCGAAGGGGCCCTCGATCTGCCGCTTGCGGGACTCGATGACACCCTCGATGACGACCTCGCTGCCCCACGGCACGTCGAAGCCGGTGAGCGGCGCGGTGGCGATCGGGGCGGGCGCGCCGCGCAGCGCCCCGGCCATCTCGTACTCGCTCTGGTCGTACGCCATCGGCATCCCGGCGACGATCGCCATCACCGGGTCGTTGCCGAGGGTGATGGCGATGGGCAGGTCCTCGCCGACCTCCTCGGCCTTGCGCAGGTGCTGGGCGACGTCGTGCATGGGGACGGGCTGGAAGGCGAGGCGGTTGGCGCCGATGACCTCGATGCGGTACGTGCCGACGTTCTGCTTGCCGAAGTTCTCCGGGTCCTCGGGGTCGCGGGAGACGACGGCGGCCTTGTCGAGGTAGAAGCCGCCGTCGCCGTCGTTGAGACGGAAGAGCGGGAGCACCGAGAAGAGGTCGACGTCCTCGCCCTCCTGGGTGTTCTCGCGCCAGGGTGCGTCCTCGCGGCGTTCGGGGGCGACGGGGAAGGCGTCCCAGCGCCGGGCGAACTCCTCGACCTGCTCCTTGACCGGCGTGTTCTTCGGCAGTCCGAGGGCGAGGGCGTGGTTGGCCCAGGAGCCGTGCACGTTGAGGGCGATGCGGGCGTCGGTGAAGCCCTTGACGTTGTCGAAGTGCAGGGCGGGCGCGTTCTCGCCGATGCGGCCGGTGGCGTTGGCGGCGGCCGCGAGGTCGGGCTCGGGCAGCACCTCGTCGGAGATCCGGAGCAGCTGCCCCTCCTTCTCCAGGGTGCCGAGGAAGCTGCGCAGATCGTCATAGGGCATGGTGGTGAACTCCTTGCTGCTGTACGGGGGTTGCGCGGGCCGCGGCGCGGGCGGCGCGCATGCCGGCCCAGCGTTCGGCGGCCGGGGCGGGCAGGTCGAACTGGTCGAGGACCCGGGCGACGATGTGGTCGACGATGTCGTCGACGGTGCGCGGGTGGTTGTAGAAGGCGGGCATGGGCGGCACCAACTGCACGCCCATGCGGGCGAGTTCGAGCATGTTGCGCAGGTGGATCTCGCTGAGCGGTGTCTCGCGCGGGACGAGGACGAGCTTGCGCCGCTCCTTGAGGACGACATCGGCGGCGCGTGCGACGAGGCCGTCGGCGTATCCGGCGCTGATGCCCGCGAGGGTCTTCATCGAGCACGGCACGACGACCATGCCGTCGGTGCGGAACGAGCCGGAGGAGATGGTGGCGCCCTGGTCGTCGGGGTGGTGGGTGACATCGGCGAGCGCGGACACCTGAGCGACCGAGAGCCCGGTCTCCAGCTCGATGGTGGTGCGCGCCCAGCGGGACAGCACGAGATGTGTCTCGACGTCCGGCAGCTCCCGCAGACACTCCAGGAGCCGGACACCGAACGGAGCGCCCGTCGCCCCGGTCATTCCCACGACCAATCGCACAGGACTCTCCTCACACGTCGCTGACCTGTGCTTTCACGCTATGAGGCGGGAGTGGGGCGGGGGCGGTACCCTCGGGACTCACGATGGGGAAAATCAGACAGGAACGCCCCGATGTCAGGGACCTCGAGTACACGCCGAACGTCGGAGCGCCGACCGGGGTGGAGATCGAGGAGCTGGCCGACCTCCACGACCGCTCGCTGCGGCACGGCAACGATCCGTACGCGCCGCTGCGGCCCGCCTTCCACCAGCTGATCGGCGCGCGCGAGCGTCCGCTCCGGGTGGCGGTGGACTTCGTCGAGTACGAGCTGCGGCCCGGTTCGTGGCTGTGGATCCGGCCGGGCCAGGTGCAGCGCTTCGGCCCGGACCTGCGCAGGGCGGACGGCGTGGACGTCGTCTTCAAGCCGGGCCTGCTGCCCCCGGCGATCGTCTCGGCCGCGCACATGGACCCGCCGTACGAACAGCGCCCGCTGACGCCGCGCGGCGAGGACGCGGAGGCGGTACGGCGGGCACTGGCGCACCTGTCGTACGAGTACGGAGCGATGGCATCGCTGCCCCTCGGCTCACACGTCGAGGTGCTGCGATCGCTGCTGTCGGTACTGGTACTGCGCCTCGCGAAGGTACGGGCCCCGGAGCCGGGCCCCGCGGCGGCGTCCGGCACGTTCCACCGCTTCCACGCGGCCGTGGAGCGCGACCACGCGGTGACCCGCCGCGTCGAGGACTACGCGGCGGCCCTCGGCTACAGCCCCCGCACCCTGACCCGCGCCACCCTCACCGCGACGGGCCGCACGGCCAAGCAGTACGTCGACGACCGCGTCCTCCTGCAAGCCAAACGCCTCCTGTGGCACAGCGGCCTCCCCGCCAAGGAGGTGGCCACCCGCCTGGGCTTCGACGACCCGAGCGACTTCACGAAGTTCTTCCGCCTGCGCACGGGGGTGACACCGGGGGTGTTCCGGACGGGGGCGTGAGGCGGCTCTCGCGGCCCCACGCCCCGCCCCGTCAGCGCCGGGCGGCGGCCAGCGACTCGCGGGCCTTGGCGGTGATGTTGTCGGCAGTGAAGCCGTACTCCTCGAAGAGGGCGGCGCCGTCGGCGGAGGCGCCGAAGTGTTCCAGGGAGACGGTGCGGCCGGTGTCGCCGACGTAGCGGTGCCAGGTCAGGGCGATGCCGGCCTCGACCGCGACGCGGGCCTTGACCGACGGGGGCAGGACGGTGTCCTTGTAGGACTGGTCCTGCTCCTCGAACCATTCGACGCACGGCATCGAGACGACGCGGGCGGCGATGCCCTCCGACTCCAGGCGCTCGCGGGCCGCGACGGCGAGGTGGACCTCCGAGCCGGTGGCGATCAGGATCACGTCCGGCGTGGGCTTCGAGGAGTCGGCCAGGACGTAACCGCCCTTCGCCGCATCGGAGTTGGGCTCGTACGTCGGCAGGCCCTGGCGGCTGAGCGCCAGGCCGTGCGGGGCCGGGTGGTCGGTGGCGCGGCGGAGGATCTCGCGCCAGGCGAGGGCGGTCTCGTTGGCGTCGGCCGGGCGGATCACGTTGAGGCCGGGGATGGCGCGCAAGGAGGCCAGGTGCTCCACCGGCTGGTGGGTCGGGCCGTCCTCGCCGAGGCCGATGGAGTCGTGGGTCCACACGTAGGTGACCGGCAGGCACATGAGCGCCGACATGCGGACCGCGTTGCGCATGTAGTCGGAGAACACGAGGAACGTGCCGCCGTAGACGCGGGTGTTGCCGTGCAGCGCGATACCGTTCATCTCCGCGGCCATCGCGTGCTCACGGATGCCGAAGTGGATCGTGCGGCCGTACGGGTCCGCCTCCGGGAGCGGGTTGCCGGACGGGAGGAACGACGAGTTCGCGTCGATCGTCGTGTTGTTGGAGCCCGCCAAGTCGGCCGAGCCGCCCCACAGTTCGGGGACGATGCCGCCGAGGGCCTGGAGGGTCTTGCCGGAGGCCGCGCGCGTGGCGACCTTCGTCCCCGGTTCGAAGACCGGGAGCGCGGACTCCCAGCCCGAAGGCAGTTCGCCCTCCCGGATGCGGTCGAACTCCGCCGCCCGCTGAGGGTGTTCGCCCCGCCACGCGGCGAACCGCTTGTCCCACGCGGTGTGCGCCTCGGCACCCCGGTCGAGGGCCCTTCGCGTGTGCGCGATGACCTCGTCCGTGACCTCGAAGGACTTCTCCGGGTCGAAGCCGAGGACGCGCTTGGTGGCGGCCACCTCGTCCTCGCCCAGCGCCGAACCGTGCGACGCCTCGGTGTTCCGCGCGTTCGGGGCCGGCCAGGCGATGATCGAGCGCAGCGCGATGAACGACGGCTTGTCCGTCACCGCCTTCGCGGCCTCGACGGCGCGGAAGATCGCCGCCGGGTCGAGGTCGCCGTCCGGCTTCGGGGCCACGCGCTGCACGTGCCAGCCGTACGCCTCGTACCGCTTCAGCACGTCCTCCGAGACCGCGGTCTCGGTGTCGCCCTCGATCGAGATGTGGTTGTCGTCCCAGAGCAGGACCAGGTTGCCCAGCTTCTGGTGCCCGGCCAGGGAGGAGGCCTCGGCCGCGATGCCCTCCTGGAGGCAGCCGTCTCCGGCGATCGCGTAGATGTGGTGGTCGAACGGCGACGCACCGGCCGGCGCCTCCGGATCGAACAGGCCGCGCTCGTAGCGGGCGGCCATCGCCATGCCCACCGCGTTCGCGATGCCCTGCCCCAGCGGGCCCGTCGTGGTCTCCACGCCCACCGTGTGCCCGTACTCCGGGTGCCCCGGCGTCCTCGACCCGGCCGTGCGGAACGCCTTGAGGTCGTCCAGCTCCAGGCCGAACCCGGCCAGGTACAGCTGGATGTAGAGCGTCAGGGAGGAGTGGCCCGCGGACAGCACGAAACGGTCCCGCCCGACCCAGTCGGCGTCCGCCGGGTCGTGCCGCAGCACCTTCTGGAAGAGGGTGTACGCGGCCGGGGCCAGGCTCATCGCCGTCCCCGGGTGGCCGTTGCCGACCTTCTGCACGGCGTCCGCCGCCAGCAGGCGCGCGGTGTCCACGGCCCGCTGGTCCACATCGGTCCACTCGAAGTCTGCGGGGGTCTGGGAGGTGCTCACCCTGGCTCAGGGCTCCTTCTGGGGGTGGAGGGGTGGAGTGGGGGCGTACGGCGGCGGGAGGCCGGGCCGGGTGGCCCGCCTCCCCCGTCGGCGGGCCGTGCGGCACCGGAGTGTCACCGCGTCAGCGGCGGATCTCCTTGATCTTCAGCATCTTGGTGATGACCTTGTCGAGCTCGGCGTCGTCGAAGACCTTCTTCCAGTCGTCCTTGACGATCGACGAACGGCCGTAGTCCATGGCGATGAGGCACGCGTCGGAGAACGGGTTGTCGCCCTTGAGGGTGTTGGCGAGGGCGACCTGCGTGTGGCCGAGGAGCATGGCGCGGGCGGCCTTCTCCGGGACGCCGACGGTGTGCACGGTCTCGTGCAGCGCCTCGTTCAGCAGGGCGCCGACCATGCACGCGATGGTCTCGACGAGCGTCGGCTCCAGGACGGCGAGCTGCTTGACGGTGACCCAGTGGACGTCGACGACCGGCGCGTACATGACGCGGATGACGGACTCGGCGAGCGCCTGCTTCTCCGCGTCGCCGCCCTCGTACGCGGCGACGACCTCCTGCGGGGCCGCGATGCCACCGAAGGTGTCGTCGAGCTCGGCCTGCGTCTTGCGCTGGAGGAAGACGGACGGGTGGCAGGGGTGGGCGCACACGTAGTGCACGTCGGCACGGTCGAACAGCAGGCCCGCGTACGCGGCCGCCGGGTCGAGGGTGAGGACGACGGCGCCCGGCTTCAGGAGCGGGACGAGCTGCTCGGAGACCTTGCCGAGGACGATGTCCGGCACGGCCAGGATGAGCACGTCGGCCTGCTGGGCGGCGGCCTCGGACTCGGTCAGCTCACGGCCGAGCGAGCGGATCAGCTCCTGGCCCTTGGGCGAGTTCTCGGAGAAGAGGACGGTGAAGTCGCTCTTGACCAGGTTGTTGGAGACGCGCTGGCCCATCTTGCCGGCGGCCCCGATGACGGCAACGGTCTTGTTGTTCTCGGCGGCCATGTTCATTCGCCCTTCAGGAGAGTGCTGATGCTGTGCTGGGTCCACTGGTGTTCGAGCGCGGCGGTGACGTCGTAGCCACCGTCCTGCCACGGGAGCCAGTGCTCCACGATCTGGTTGACGGACGCGGGGTCCGGGGCGTGCTCCCGTACGGCGGCGATCATGGACGCGTGGTCCAGGAGGCCGGTGCCGAGCGGGGCGCCCGCGTAGGTGAAGCCCACCCAGCCGTCCCTGCGGCTGAACGCGAAGTCCTTGACGTGCACGTTGACCACGTAGGGTGCGGTCAACTCGACGACCTGGGAGGGGTGTTCGAGACGGGCCACGCAGTTGCCGGGGTCGACGACGATGCCGAGGCGGGGGCTGGCGACGGCGCGGACGACCTCGACGAGGTCGGCGGTGGCCACCTGCTCGTAGGTCTCCAGGCCGAGCGTGACGCCCTGCTCCTCGTACCGGCCGACGGCCTGCTTCAGCAGGGCGACCGACTCGTCGACGCCGGGCTTGTGGTCGGCGGTGTGCAGCATGGAGCGCACGAAGGTGACACCGAGCTTCTCCGCGATGCGGAGGTAGCGCTCCAGGTGGTCCGGGGCGATGCCGCGGGTGCCGAGTTCGAGGACGACCCCGAGGTCGGCGGCGGCCGCCTTCAGCTCGGCCAGCCGCGCGTCGTCGTAGGACTCGATGGGCGCGTAGTCGCAGATCTGGAAGACCTGGCCGCCGAGCCGGTGGATGTCCTGGAGCATGTCCAGGGCGGTCATCGGCTGCGGGGCGCGCGAGGAGATGCGCCAGAAGTACGCGTAGGTGCTGATGCCGTACGCCATGTCAGGCCCCCTCCGTGCGGGAGTCGGCGGAGTCCGCGGGCTCGATCTCGTCGAGGATGCGGCCGACGGCCTCCGGGTCGTGTGCGAAGCGGCCCAGGAAGAGGCCGCCGACGGCGCCGCCGAGGCGGGTGAGCAGGCCGGGGCCCGCGCTGCCGCCGTAGATCACGGTGGAACCGGCGTGCTGGGGGCGGGCGTCCAGCCACTCTTTCAGCGCGGCGCACACCGTGGTGATGTGCTCCGGCGAGGCCGGCTCGGGCGCGCCGATGGCCCACTGCGGCTCGTACGCGAGGACGACGGTGCCGCGCATGCCGTACAGCAGGCGGGCGGCCTCGGCGACGGTGCGGCGCGCGGCCTCCTGCGGGTCCACCGGGTCGAGTTCGCCGACGCACAGCACCGGGGTGAGGCCACTGCGCAGCGCGGCCGCGGTCTTCGCGGCGACGACCGTGTCGCCCTCCCCGTACAGGCGGCGGCGCTCGGCGTGGCCGACCTCGGCGTAGCGGCAGCCGATCTCCTTGAGGAGCGGTCCCGACACCTCGCCCGTGTAGGCGCCCGCGTCCTCGGTGGCGAGGTCCTGCGCGCCGACGTCGACACCGCTGCGCGCGAGGATCCCGGCCACCGGCACGATCGCCGGGAACGACGGCAGCACGAACAGGCGCGCCTTGCCGCTGGTGACGGCCGGGTGCCGGTCGGCGAGACGCACGATGCGGCGGGACCAGTTGAGGGTCTCGTGGTGGCCGAAGTACATCTTCAGGCTCACCCCGAGCAGGACGGGGGCGTTCATCAGGCGGCCTCGTAGTCGCACATCAGCTGGACCTTCGCTGCGGACGCGGACTGCTCGTCGAAGCGGTAGGTGAGCCATTCGGCGGCGAGGCGGCGGGCCAGTTCGAGGCCGACGACGCGCTGGCCGAAGGTGAGGACCTGGGCGTTGTTGGAGAGGACCGCGCGCTCGACGGAGAAGGAGTCGTGGGCGGTGACGGCGCGGATGCCCTTGACCTTGTTGGCGGCGATGGCGACACCGAGGCCGGTGCCGCAGATCAGCAGCGCCCGGTCGGCCTCGCCGCGGGCGACGCGCTCGGCGGCCTCGATGGCGATGGTCGGGTAAGCGGTGTGCCCGTCGGCGTCCACGCCGACGTCGACGACGGTGTCGACCAGGTCGCTGGCCTGGAGGTCCTTCTTGAGGGCCTCCTTGTACTGGTAGCCGGCGTCGTCGCAGCCGATGACGATGCGGAGCTTGTCGGTCATGACCAACTTCCTTGACGGTGGCGGGTGTTCGGGTGTGTGTGGGGTGCGGTCGTACGGGGTGGGCCCTTCGGGGCGCTGCCCCGGACCCCGCTGCTCAATCGCCGCAGGGGCTCCATAGCCGGGGGCTCATGTCAGGACGTCCGCGACGGCCCCGGTGATCAGGGCGAAGGAGTGGGCGCCCGCGTCCGGGGTGCCGAGTGCCTTCTCCGCGTGGGGCCGGGCGCGGCCCATGCGGGGCAGCAGGTCGGCCGTGGCGCGGGCGGCGGCGTCGGCGGCCGCGGCGGCGGTGGCCCAGGCCGGGGCGAGGCGGCCGGTGGCGGCGGCCTCCGTGAGGGCGGCGGCGAACGGGACGAGCGCGTCGACCATGGTCTTGTCGCCGACCTGCGCGCCGCCGAGTTCGCGTACGGCGCGGTCGGCGGCGGCGACGCCTTCGGCGACCCGGGCGGGGGTGGGCCGCCCGGTGTCACCGAGGGTGCGGCCGAGGGCGTGGAGCATGGCGCCCCACAGCGCGCCGGAGGTGCCGCCGGCCTCGTCGGCCCACGCGTCCCCGGCGAGCCGCAGCGTGGTGCCGGCTCCGGCGCCCGCGGCGACGGCGCGCTCGGCCTCGGCGTGGGCGGCGCGGGAGCCGCGCCGCATGCCGATGCCGTGGTCGCCGTCCCCGGCGACGGCGTCGATGCGGCCGAGTTCCTCGACGTGGGTGTCGACGGTGGCGCGGGTCGCGGCGAGCGCCGCGAGGACGCGGGTGGCGGCGGTGCGGGAGTCCGCGTCGGCGGGCGGCGGGGTGTCCGCGGTCACCGGCTGCCGGGCGGTGGACTTCTCGTGGACCGGGGTGGGGGTGACGGCGCCCTTGCGGAAGGCCGGGGCGTCGGCGGGGGCCTGCCACAGCTCGGCGAGCTCGTCGTCGAGCCGGGTCAGGGTGAGGGAGACGCCGGCCATGTCGAAGCTGGTGCACAGCTCGCCGACCTCGGGGTCGACGGCTTCCACACCGGCGTCTTCGAGGAGCCGGTGGACCTCCCCGTACAGGACGAACAGCTCCTCGTACTTGACGGAGCCGAGGCCGTTGAGGATCACGGCGGCGCGGCTGTCGCGGACCTGCGGCAGTTCGTCGAGGAGCTTGTCGACGAGGAGCGCGGCGAGGGTCCTGGCGTCGGGGATGTCCTGCTCGCCGATGCCGGGCTCGCCGTGGATGCCGAGTCCGACGGCCATCCGGCCCTCGGGGACGGTGAACAGCGGCTGGTCGGCGCCGGGCAGCGTGCAGCCGGTGAAGGCGACGCCGAAGGAGCGGGTGCGCTCGTTGGCGCGGACGGCCGTGGCGTGCACCTCGTCGAGGGTGGCGCCGCGCTCGGCGGCCGCGGCGGCGATCTTGAAGACGGGGAGGTCGCCTGCGATGCCGCGACGCTTGTGCGCCTCGTCGGCGGAGGCGGAGGAGATGTCGTCGGTGACGCCGAGGGTGCGGGCGGGGATGCCGTCCGCCGCGAGGCGCTCGGCGGCCTGCCCGAAGTGCAGCACGTCGCCCGCGTAGTTGCCGAAGGCGAGGAGGACACCGGCGCCGTTGTCGGCCTCGGCGGCCACGTCGGCGATCTGGCGTGCGGAGGGCGAGGCGAACACGTTGCCGACGGCGGCGCCGTGCGCGAGTCCCTGGCCGACGAGTCCGGAGAAGGCCGGGTAGTGACCGGAGCCGCCGCCGATGACGAGGGCGACCTGACCGGGGGCGGTGCCACCGGCGCGGACGACTCCGCCGGGCACGGAGCGGACCCAGCGGCGGTGGGCCAGGGCGAAACCGTCGAGCGCCTCCCGGGCGAACTCGGCCGGGTCGTTGGCTATGCGGGTCACTTGGAGACCTCCGCGAGCTCGGTGTCCGTGCCGGTGCGGCGGCCACGGGAGGCGAGCGCGATCATCAGGGCGGCCGACATCAGCATCAGCGCGCCGACCAGGAACAGGGGTACGTAGTAGGCGCCGGTCCAGTCGTGCAGCCAGCCGGTGACGTAGCTGGCCGCGAACCCGGCGACGTTGCCCATCGTGTTGATCAGGGCGATGCCGGCCGCGGCGGCGGCGCCGGTCAGGAACCGGGAGGGCACCGACCAGAACACCGGAAGCGCGGCGAAGATCGCGCAGGCGGTCACGGTGATCACGGCGACGGTGGCCGACGGCGAGTTCATGTAGAGCGCGACGGGGATGGAGATGCCGCCGACGATCGCCGGGGCGGCGACGTGCCAGGTCTTGGTGCCGTGCCGGGTGGCGTTGCGGGACCAGAAGTAGAGGACGATCGCGGCCGGCAGGTACGGGATGGCGGTGATCCACGCCTTGTCCATCACCGAGAACGAGGTGCCGAACTGCTCCTCGAAGCCGCTGATGATGGTCGGCAGGAAGAAGGCCAGCGCGTACAGGCCGTAGACGAAGCCGAAGTAGACGAAGGACAGCACCCAGACGCGGCCGTTGGTGAAGGCGGCGATCAGATCGGCCTTGCCGTGTCCGCCCTTCGTGCCCTGGGCGTCGCCGTGGCCGGTCTTCTCGGCGTTCTCGGCCTCCAGTTCGCGCGTCAGCCAGTCGGCCTCCTCGCGGGTGAGCCAGCCGGCGTCGGCGGGCTTGTCCTTGAGGTAGAACCAGGCGACCAGGCCGAGGACGATCGCGGGCAGCGAGACGAACAGGAACATCACGCGCCAGCCCTCGAGGCCGAAGAGGCCGTGGTGGCTGATCAGCCAGCCGGCGAGGGGGGCGCCGAAGACGGTGGTGAGCGGCTGGGCCAGGTAGAAGAGGCCGAGCACCTTGGTGCGGTGCCGCTGGGGGACCCACTGGGAGAGGAAGAGGATCGCGCCGGGGAAGAATCCGGCCTCCGCCACCCCGAGCAGGAAGCGCAGCCAGTACAGCTGCTGCGTCGACTCCACCCAGGTGAACAGGAGCGAGACGATGCCCCAGGTCACCATGATCCTGGCGAGCCAGCGGCGCGCGCCGAAGCGGTGCAGCGCCATATTGCTGGGGACTTCCAGAATGATGTAGCCGATGAAGAAGACGCCCGAGGCGAATCCGTACTGCGCGGCGGTGAGCCCGAGATCCTGACTCATACCGTTCGACTCCGCGAACGAGACCGCGGTGCGGTCGAGATAGTTCACGAAGAACATCAGCGCCACGAAGGGCACGATCCGGATGGTGAATTTCCTGATCGCCGACTTCTCGACGGCTGACTGGCCGGCCTCCAGGGAAGGCAGGGCACCCATGGCGACTCCTCACTCGTGCCGGACTGCTCTGTCCGGCCCGGGGTCCTTCAGCCCCGTTCCCGTGGGCCTCAAGACCTTTCGTGCGACTCACGTTAGCCCTCATTGGTTAATTGGTAACCAATTTACCGCCGTGTCGAGGCTCACACTTCCCGCCCTTCAGCAACCTCTTGACCTGCGCTTTCGCAGGTGATGTCATACGCCGCCCCGTCCGGACGGGTACTTGCGCGCGCCACCGTCACGTTTGATGTACTTACGCGGTGACCAGTACGCCCGAGCCACCCGCCGCCGCCCTCGAGGGCGACCCCGCCGACCTGTCCCGACTCCTGCGCCCCGTGGTGCGCGAGTCGACCGTGACCGAGGTCGCCAAGCGGCTGCTCGACCACCTCGCCGCGGGCAACATCAAGCCCGGCACCCGGCTGCCCGCGGAGCGCAACCTCGCCGAGGCCCTCAACGTCGCGCGCTCCAGCGTGCGCGGCGCCCTCTCGGCCCTGGACGTACTCGGCATCATCGAGATCCGGCCCGGCTCCGGGTCCTACGTCAGGGAGGGCACGTCCGACTTCCTCCCGCAGGCGATCAACTGGGGCCTGATGCTGGGGCAGCGCCGCACCCAGGACCTGGTAGAGGTGCGGCGCTACATGGAGGGTGTGTCGGCCCGGCTCGCCGCCGAGCGCTCCGGCCCCGAGGACATCGAGCGCCTCGACGAACTGCACGCGGCGCTGCGCCGCGCCGGGGAGGACGGCGGCACGGAGGCGTTCGTCGAGGCGGACATCGCCTTCCACCTGGAGATCGCCCGGATCGCCGGCAACAGCGTGCTCAGCGACATACTCCACTCCATCCGCGCCCTGCTCCAGGTCTGGATGGAGCGCGTCAACGACCTGGAGGGCACCGTGAGCGGCACCCTCTGCGAACACGCCGCGGTCGTCGAGGCCATCCGCTCCCACGACCCCGACGGCGCGGACCGCGCGATGGCGGACCACATGCACAACGCGAACGAACGCCTTCAGCGCACGGTGTAGTTCAGCGGGCGGCGGCGCCGTGGCGCCCTTCCGCCGGGAGCCCTTCTCGCCACCGCTGCGGGTCCATCCGGCCCGCGTACAGGGGCAGTTCGAGCGGTTCCTGGCCCGCGGCGAACGGGTCCCAGACGCGGGTCAGGCCCGCCGTCCCATGGGTGCGCACCCGGCGGGCCGCGCCGAGGTCGAGGACGTCCGTGACGAGTTGCTCCGTGGCGGACCCGGCCTCCGCCCGCACCCGCCCCTCGGGGTCGACCACGACGCTGCGGCCGATCCCGTTCGGCTGCGCGGCGTTGACGCTGACCATGGTCACCTGGTTCACGATCGCGTTGGCCCGCGCCAGGACCAGTTCCTGCGCGCGGTCGACGGTGGGGGTGCGTACGAGGTTGAGGACCAGGTCGGCGCCCTGCCAGGCGAGGTGCCGGGTGACCTCGGGGAACCAGGCGTCGTAGCAGATGGACAGGCCCACCCGCCCGTACCCGGGCATGTCGAACACGACGAACTCCGTGCCGGACGCCGTGGTCTCGTAGGGCCGCCACGGGAAGACCTTGCGGTACGCGGCGATCTGCTCGCCGCGCGGCGAGTACACCGGGGCCGTGTTGTAGATCCGGCCGTCGTCGCCGCGCTCGTAGACGGTGCCGGGCACGAGCCACACACCCGTCTCGCGCGCGAGGGCGGCGAGGCGGGTGCCGCGGGGGCCGTCGAGTGGTTCGGCGGCCGCCGTCATGACCGTTTCGGGGTCCTCGTCGGGCCGGTGGCCGCACAGGTGCAGCTCCGGGTGGACCAGCAGCCGGGCGCCGGGGTGGGCGCGGGTGACGCGGCGCACGTCCGCCGCGAACGCGTCGAGCGCGCCGCCGTCGGCGTGGTGGTACGCGGCCGACTGGACGAGACAGATCGGCAAAGGGCTGCTGGTCATCGCCGGGAAGGGCCTTCCTCGCGGGGTCGGGGCTGGTGGTGCGCGGTGTCCGTCCGAGCCAAGCAGCGGACCTTCCGGGGGACAACCCCCTCATGTCCTGCGACAAGCACAGGGCTACCCTGTGGCCGCATGACGCTCACCCAACTGAGGGCCTTCGTCGAAGCGGAACGGCTCGGGTCGTTCACCGCCGCCGCGCAGGCCATGGAGATGGCCCAGGCCTCCGCCTCCGAACTGGTCCGCCGCCTCGAGGCCGAGCTGGACGCCGAGCTGTTCGTGCGCGGCAGCCGCACCCTGTCCCTCACCTCGGCGGGCCAGGAACTCCTGCCGTACGCCCAGCAGTCCGTGGCCGCGGCCGACAGCGGGACGCGGGCGGTGCACTCCCTCGGTTCGCTCGGCGGTGGCACCGCCACGTTCGGGGTGCTGCGCAACGCCGACTACTACCTGCTGTCCAACCTGGTCCAGCTGTTCCACGCCCGCTACCCGTCGGTGCGGGTCCGGCTCGTGGGCCAGAACTCGGCGGAGACCGCGGCCGCGGTGGCGGCCGGACGCATCGAGGCGGGTCTCGTCGTCCTGCCGATCGACGACGAGGAACTCCAGGTGACACCGCTGCTGCGCGACGAGGTGTACTACGTCAGCGCCAGCGAGGAACGCACCCGGGAGCCGGTCACCATCGAGGAGTTCGCCCGAGCACCTCTCGTCCTGTACGACGCCCACTACGGCTGGCAGGACCCGACGCGGCGGCAGCTCGCGGAGCGCGCCCAGTTCGCCGGGGTGCGCATCGACCCGCTGATCGAGCTCGAACACGTGGAAGCAGCACTGAAGTTGGTGGCCGCCGGGGTCGGGGACACCATCGTCAGCCGCGCGGTCGTCGCCAGCCCCGCCTTCCCCGCGGGACTGCACACCGTCTCCTTCGCGGAGCCGCTCCACGACACCATCGCGCTGGTACGCCGCCGGGGCCACCCCCTGTCCCGAGCCACCCGCGAGCTCGTGCGCATCGCCGAGGACACCCTGCGCGAGATCCGCGCCGAGCTGAGCCTGTGAGCATCGCCCGCACATGACACACAGGGAAACCCTGTGGATACGACAGGACTCGCCCCTCTGGTCCTGTGGCAGCGCTCCGTCTAGCGTCCTCGCCATGCAGATCACGCACGACGAAGCCCAGGCCCTCCCTCCCCTCACGTGGCTCAAGAAGCCGTCCGTCGACGGCCCGCCCGCCCAGCGCGACCCGAAGGTGGTCGAGCGCGTCTCCGAGATGCTCAAGGAGATCGAGCACAAGGGCATGGACGCGGTCCGCGCCTACGCCCAGGAGCTGGACGGCTGGTCCGGCGACCTGGAGATCCCGGCCCACGAGTTGAAGAAGTCGGGCGACGCGCTGCCCGCCGACGTCCGCACCGCCCTGGAGATGGGCTACGAGCGCACCCACCGGTTCGCCGCCGCGCAGCGCGAGCACCTGACCGACTTCGAGATCGAACTCGCCCCCGGCGTGCGGGGCGGCCAGCGGTACGTGCCGGTCTCCCGTGTCGGCGCCTACCTCCCGGCCGGCCGGTTCCCGCTGCTCGCCAGCGCCTTCATGACGGTCAACGTCGCGAAGACGGCGGGCGTGCCGACGGTCGTGGCGTGCACCCCGCCGTCCGGCGAGCACGGCGCGCACCCGGCGGTGCTGTACGGCGCCTACCTGTCCCGCGCCGACCGGGTGTTCGCGCTCGGCGGTGTGCAGGCGCTCGGCGCGATGGCCTTCGGTCTGCTGGGCGAGGCGCCGGTGGACATGCTGGTCGGCGCGGGCAACGCGTTCGTCACCGAGGCCAAGCGGCAGCTGTTCGGCCAGGTCGGCATCGACCTGCTCGCCGGGCCCTCGGAGGTCGCGGTCATCGCGGACAACACCGCCGACCCGGAGTGGGTGGCGGCCGACCTGCTGGGTCAGGCGGAGCACGGCCCCAACTCCCCCGCCGCGCTGGTCACCACGTCCGAGAAGATGGGGCGGGCCGTCGTGGCGGAGATGGAGCGCCAGCTCGCCACCCTCGCCACCCGTGACATCGCGGGACCGGCCTGGCGGGACTTCGGCTCGGTCATCGTGGTCGAGGACCGGGACGCGGCGGTCGCCGTGGCCGATGTCATCGCCCCGGAGCACCTGGAGGTGCACACCGAGGACGACGACTTCTACCTGGAGAACCTCACCAACTACGGATCGCTGTTCATCGGCCCGTGGTCCACCGTCGCGTACTCCGACAAGGGCATCGCCGGCACCAATCACGTGCTGCCGACGGGCAAGACCGCGCGCTACAACGCCGGCCTCTCCGTCTCCCGCTTCCTGAAGCCGCTGACCTACCAGCGCGCGGCGAAGGCGGGCACGGCGGCGCTCGCCCCGGCCGTCGAGCGGATCTCCGCCTTCGAGGGCCTCGCCGCCCACGGCGCCACCGCCACCCTGCGCATCGACCGGATCGGCCGGACCTCCGGCGCCTTCGACTCCGTGCCCGAGGCGCTGCGCGAACAGCTCTGACCGCGCCGTTCGCAGCCGGGCCGGGGACGACGTCGACGGCGGCGGCCGTCCCCGGCCCACCCCTTCGTGCGGGACCCTGCGCACCGGACCTGTGCGACGCGGCTCCCCTCTCGTACGCGAGCCAAGGAACCTCCCATGTCCCTCCCCTCCCCAGCTTCTCCCCCCGCCTCCGGCGCGACGCTCACCCAGGGCCTCAAGGGCCGTCAGATCACGATGATCTCCATCGGTGGTGTCATCGGCGCCGGGCTCTTCGTCGGCTCCTCGGCCGCCGTGGCGACCGCGGGTCCGGCCGTCATCGTCTCGTTCCTGCTGGCCGCCGCCCTGGTGGTGCTCGTCATGCAGATGCTCGGCGAGATGGCCGTCGCGAACCCCGACACGGGCTCGTTCTCCACGTACGCGGACCGGGCGCTCGGCCGCTGGGCCGGGTTCTCGATCGGGTACCTGTACTGGTGGTTCTACATTCTCGTCATCCCCATCGAGGCCATCGCCGCGGGCGAGGTCGTCGCGGGGCTGACCTCGATACCGAGCTGGATCCCGGCGCTCGCCGTGATCCTCGTGCTGACCGGCAGCAATCTGCTGGCGGTGCGCAACTACGGTGAGTTCGAGTACTGGTTCTCGCTGATCAAGGTCGTCGCGATCGTGGCGTTCCTGGTGCTCGGGGCGCTCGCCGTGCTCGGTGTGCTGCCCGGTTCCGACACCCATGGTGTGTCGAACCTCTGGAGCCACGGTGGCTTCGCGCCGCAGGGTGTCACGGCGGTGCTCGCGGGTCTGCTGACGGCCATGTTCAGCTTCCAGGGCAGCGAGATCGTCACCATCGCGGCCGCCGAGTCCGAGGAGCCGCGCAAGAACATCAAGAAGGCGATCCGTGCGGTGGTGTGGCGGCTCGGCCTGTTCTACATCGGCTCGATCCTCGTCGTGGTCTGCCTCGTGCCCTGGAACGCCGACGATCTCGCGGCCGGTTCCTACCAGGCCGTCCTGGACCGGATGAACATCCCGGGCGCCTCACGGATCATGGACGTGGTGCTGGTCGTCGCCGTGTGCAGCTGCCTCAACTCGGCGGTCTACACGGCGTCGCGGATGCTGTTCTCGCTGGCCGGACGCGGCGACGCCCCGGCCGCCTTCGCCCGTACCTCCGCGCACGGTGTGCCCCGCAACGCGGTCCTCGCGTCGACGGTCGTCGGGATCGGCGCGGTGATCGCCAACTATCTGCTCCCCGAGGTGTTCTCGTATCTCATCGCGTCCAGCGGGGCCATAGCGCTGATGATGTACATGGTCATCGCGCTGACCCAGTACGCCGTGCGCCGCAAGGGCGGCACCCCGGCCGAGGTGCGCATGTGGGCCTTCCCCTGGCTCACCCTCGCCACCATCGCGTTCATCGCCGGGGTGCTGGTGCTGATGGCCGTACTGCCGGGGCACCGGCTGGAGTTGTGGCTGTCGCTGGGGCTCGCCGCCGTGCTGGCGGCCGTGGGGGTGGTGCGTCAGCGCCGCCTGAAGGTGCCCGTGAGCGTCGACGGGCCGGTCCGCGAGGTCTCCCGGTCGTGACGCCGGGGTCCGCCGGCCGGTCGGTCCTCGGCCGGTCAGCGGGCCTTGGCGTGGGTGGCGCGCGGCACGAACTCGGTGGGCAGCACGAGTCGTTCGCCCGCCGGGTCGACGTCCCCGCCGATCCGCCGGACCAGCAACCGGGCCGCCTGGCAGGCGAGTTCGCCCAGGTCGTGCCGGACGGTGGTGAGCCGGAACACCTCCCACGCGGCCATGGGCAGGTCGTCGAAGCCGACGACGGTGAGGTCGTCGGGGACCTTCACGCCCGCCGCGAGCGCGGCGTTGAGGACGCCGATGGCGACCACGTCGTTGCCGCAGAACACGGCCGTCGGGGGTTCGGCCGCCGCCAGCAGCGAGGGCAGCGCCGCGTAGCCGGTCCCGCACTCGAACGCCCCGCGCACCACCCGGTCCTCCGGCAGGCCGATCCCGGCGTCCGCGAGGGCCAGCCGGAAGCCCAGCTCGCGCTCACGGCCGGTCGTGGTGTTGACCGCGCCGAAGATCCCGGCGATGCGCCGGTGGCCGAGCGCGACGAGCTCCCGCGCGACGAGCCGTCCACCGCCCTCGTTGTCGACGACGGAGGCGAAGTCGCCCGGCCGGCCGGTGTCCCGGTTGAGGAACACGTACGGCATGCCGCGCCGCTCCAGGAGGGCGGGCAGCCGGGAGTCGGTGGTGGCGGTCGCGAGGACGACACCGTCGAGGGACTGGTCCAGCAGCTTCTCCTCGGCGACCGCCTCGTCGGAGCGCTCGGTGAGCAGCATCATCCGGTAGCCCAGCTGCCGCAGCTCGTCGTGGAGCGGGGCGACGACGTGCGGGTAGAACGGGTTGGTCATGTCGGTCACGATGACGCCGACGCGGCGGGTGGCGCGGGTCGACAGGGTGCGGCCCGCCTCGCTGGGCACGTAGTTGAGCGCCTGGGCGGCCCGCTTGACCTTTTCGCGCGTGGCCAGGGAGACACGGGGGTCGTCACGCAGGGCGCGGGACACCGTGGGCTGCGAGACACCCGCGAGCCTCGCCACGTCGTGACTCGTGATCCCCATGACTCCCTCTCCTCGTCGGCACCGGCCATCAGTATACGTATGCCGATGCCGCGTCCGGGCGCGATCGAGCGCCGGAACGGCAATTCTCTTCCAGCCAACCCCTTGACAGTCACCCCTCTCGCGTCCTGTCATGGCAATGCATACGTATTCCAGATGCACTCGCACATCAGTCGCACTCGCACGCCAGTCGCACTCCGCGCCACGTTTCGCCAGGGAGCCCCCATGCCCGATGTCGTCGTCTCCACCCCCGAGCTGGAGGAGCGCACGGTCCGCCGCAGTGACTTCGTCTCCTGCAACCAGGCCTTCATCGACTGCCGCACGCCCGGATCGGACCGGAAGGAGAACTACGCCATGATCGGTCCGGGCGTCTCGCAGGCCTCCGGCCAGTACGTCAATCTGCGGCTGCCGCACGGCTACAACATCGGCGCCGCCGCCATGCCGCACGGCATCACCAACAACCTGCACCTGCACTACACCGCCGAGGTGTTCGTCTGCACCGCCGGGGAGTACCTGCTGCGCTGGGGCGCCGACGGCGAGGAGGGCGAACTCCCGCTCAGGGCCGGGGACATCGTCTCGGTGCCGACCTGGATCTTCCGCGGCTTCACCAACACGGGGCCCGACGACGGCTGGCTGTTCACCGTGCTCGGCATGGACCGCACCGGCGGCATCATCTGGGGCCCCTCGGTCCTGCGCGAGGCGGCCGAGCACGGCCTGTACCTGAGCGCCGACAACCAGCTCGTCGACACCGTCGCCGGGGACGCCCTCCCGCCGGAGTCCGAGCGGGTCACGCCCATGGCGCAGGAGCACATCGACCGGCTGCGCCACTACAGCGCCGAGGAGATGAAGCGCCGGGTCGCCGCGGCCGACGAGCTCGTGTGGTCGCAGCGCCCCTTCCTCGACAGCACCCTGCCCGGCGGCGGCGCCCGGCTGAGCTGTGTCATCGGCTACGGCATGACCGAGGACGCGCACCAGGAGCCGCGGGTGTTCAACCCGCACGGCCACAACGTCGCCTGGCTGCGCGCCGAGCCCGGCCAGGGTGTGTCGCAGCACCGGCAGCACGAGACGCAGACACTCATCGTGAAGGACGGCGAGTGGGAGGTCACGCTGAACCGCACCGACCCGGTCTCCGTCCGGCTCGGCCCGCGCGACATGCTGTCGGTGCCGCAGGACGCCTGGCGCACCCTGCGCAACGTGGGCGACGAGGAGGGCGACCTCCTGGTGGTCAACGCCGGTGACGGCAGGGTCCGTCTGGAGTGGGACGAGGAGGTCCTCAAGGCCGCCGCCGACGCGGGCCTCGGCCTCGACCACAACGGGTACGTCGCCCCGTACGCGCTCCTGCCCCGCTCCGCGCGGCGCTGGTGACCGGCGTGCCGCTGCCCCTGGTCGTGGTCCCCGGCATGCTGTGCGACGCGAGCCTGTGGTCGGACGTGGCCTTCCCCGAGGGCCACGCCGTGCACCACGTCGCGCTGCGCCGCCCGGACATCGGCGCGCTCGCCGACGACGTCCTCGCCGCGGTGGACGGGCCGTTCGTGCTCGTCGGCCTCAGCCTCGGCGCGATCGTCGGCTTCGAGGCGCTGCGCCGGGCGCCGGAGCGGGTCGCGGGGCTGTGCGTCATGGCGACGAACGCCTCCGGCCCGCACCCCGAACAGCACGCCGGGTGGGCGGAGTTGGACGGCCTCGTCGCGGCCGGCCGGTTCGCGGACGTGGTCGAGCGGACGCTGCCGGACATGTTCCCCGACCGCCTCCCGACCCCGGCGGACGCCGCGCGCTACCGCCGCATGGCCCACGCCGTGGGCCCCGCCGCCGCCCGCGCCCAGCTCGCCGCCCAGGCCACCCGCCGGGACGCGTTCGACGCGCTGCGCTCGGCGCGCTGCCCCTCCGTGGTGCTCGCGGGCGGCCGGGACGCGCTCTGCCCGCCCGCCTTCCACCACGCCATCGCCGAGGCGCTGCCCCGGTCCCGTACGAGCGAACTGCCGGACGCCGGGCACCTGCTGCCGTGGCAGCGGCCGGACGCGGTGAGCGACGCGCTGCGGGACCTCGTCCCGGCGGCCGCCGCCACCGTCGCCTAGTACGTCACACGCACGTCAACACCCATCACCCATCACCCATCACCCATCAACGAGTCGAAGAGAGCCGTCATGCCTCGATTCCTCAGGTCCCCCGTTCCCGCCGCCCAGGTGACCGCCGCCCGCGCGGACGTCGCCGACCGGGTGCGCGCCATCCTCGACGACATCCGCGAGCGCGGCGACGAGGCGGTGCGCCAGTACTCGGAGAAGTTCGACGACTGGAGCCCCGAGTCCTTCCGGCTGTCGTCCGAGGAGATCGAGCGCATCGTCGCCGGTGTCCCGGAGCAGGTCCTGGACGACATCCGGTTCGTGCAGCAGCAGGTGCGCACCTTCGCCCAGGCACAGCGGGACGCGCTGCTCGACGTCGAGATCGAGACGCTGCCCGGCGTCCGCCTCGGCCACCGGCACGTCCCCGTCTCCGCCGCCGGCGCGTACGTGCCCGGGGGCCGCTACCCGCTGACCGCGTCGGCCCACATGACCATCGTGACCGCGAAGGTCGCGGGCGTGCCCCGGGTCGCCGCCTGTACGCCGCCGATCCGCGGGGAGATCCCGGCCGCCACCGTCGCGGCGATGCACCTCGCGGGGGCCGACGAGATCTACCTGCTCGGTGGTGTGCAGGCCGTCGCGGCGCTGGCCGTGGGCACCGAGACCATCGGCAGCGTGCCGATGCTGGCGGGGCCGGGCAACGCGTACGTGGCCGAGGCCAAGCGGCAGTTGTTCGGCGAGGTGGGCATCGACCTGTTCGCCGGGCCGACGGAGATCCTGGTGATCGCGGACGAGCACGCGGACCCCTTCGTCGTCGCCGTCGACCTGCTGTCGCAGGCCGAGCACGGCCCGGACTCCCCCGCCGTCCTCGTCACCACCTCCGAGGAGCTGGGGCGGGAGGTCGAGCGGCACATCGAGCGGCTGCTGCCGGGCATGCCGACGAAGGACTTCGCGGAACCGGCCTGGCGCGACCACGGCGAGATCGTCGTCGTCGACACCCTCGACGAGGCTTTCGAGGTCGCCGACTCGTACGCGAGCGAGCACGTCGAGGTGCTGACCGAGAACCCGCGGCAGGCGCTCGACGCGATGCGTGACTACGGCGCCCTGTTCCTCGGCGAGGGCACGTGTGTCAGTTACGGGGACAAGGTCATCGGCACCAACCACGTGCTTCCCACCCGGGGTGCCGCCCGTTACACGGGCGGCCTGTGGGTCGGCAAGTACCTCAAGACGGTCACCCACCAGGAAGTCACCGACACCGCTTCCTCGGCCCTGCTCGGCGAGGTGTGCGGGCGGGCCGCCCGCGTCGAGCTGTTCGAGGGCCACGCCCGCTCGGGCGACGTGCGCGCCGCGAAGTACGGCGACAAGGAGCTGACGTGGAACACGGAGGCGGGCGCATGAGCGACCGCACCCCCACGCCGCTGGCCGGGCGGACCGCTCTGGTCACCGGCGGCGGCAGCGGCCTCGGCCGCGCCGTCACCCGTTCCCTGCTGGCCGACGGCGCGCGCGTCGTGATCACGGGCCGCGACGCGGACACCCTCAAGCGCACCGCCGACGAGCTCGGCCCGGGGGTCGCCCCTCAGGTGTGCGACGTGTCCCGGCCCGCGGACGTGGACGCGCTCGCCTCCGCCCTCGCGGACGAGGAGGTCTCGATCCTGGTCAACAACGCGGGGATCGCGGGCCCGGTCGCGGCGCTGACCGACATCTCGCCCGAGGAGTGGGACGAGGTGTTCGCCGTGAACGTGCGCGGCATGTTCCTGATGTGCCGCGCCTTCCTGCCCGCCATGACCCGTCGGGGCTTCGGTGATGTCATCAACGTGGCGTCGGTGTCGGGCAAGCGGCCGCTGCTGCGGCGCACCCCGTACTGCGCGTCGAAGATGGCGGTGATCGGCCTGACGACGACCCTGGCGGGCGAGGTGGGTCCGCTGGGTGTCACGGTCAACTCCCTGTCCCCCGGCCCTGTTTCGGGTCCGCGCATGGAGCGCAACTTCCGTCTTGAGGCCGAGCGGACGGGCAGCAGTTACGCGGAGGCCGAGGAGGCGTTCGTGTCGCGTGCCGCGCTCGGCCGGATGGTGACCGAGGAGGAGGTCGGCGAGGCGGTGACCGCGATGCTGCGGATGCGTGGCATGTGCGGCGCCGACATCGACCTGTCGGCGGGGATGGTGGCACGATGACGGTTCCGCGCACCCCGCGCCGGGGCCTCAAGCAGCGCCTGAGGGACGGCGAGTCCCTGCGCGGCGCACTGCTGCGGCTGCCGTGCGAGACGCTGGTGGAGATGGCGGGCGTCGCCGGTCTCGACTACGTGGTCATCGACTGCGAGCACGGCCCCGCGGACACGGCGCTGCTCCAGGCGCACATCCTGGCGGCCGAGGCCCATGGCATCGACGTCCTGGTGCGGGTGGGCACCGCCGAGCCGGCCCTGGCGCTGCGCTGCCTCGACCTGGGGGCGGCGGGCCTGATCCATCCGCACGTGGACAGCGCCGAGGACGCCCGGCGGGCCGTGGCCGCGAGCCACTATCCGCCGTGGGGCGAGCGGGGCTTCGCCACGTACAGCAGATCCGGTCGGTTCGGCACCGTCAGCGCGGCGGAGCACGTGGCCGCGTCCCGCGAGACGCTGGTCGTGGCGATGATCGAGACGCGGCGCGCCTGCGGTGCCGCCGACGCGATCGCCGCCACCGAGGGCGTGGACGCGGTCCTGGTGGGCCCCGCCGACCTCGGCGCGGACTGCGGCTTTCCCGGTCCGGAGGTGGTGAACGGCCTGATGGAGCAGGCGCATCGGGCCACCGCCAGGAACGGGCGCGAGGTGATGACGATCGTCCCCGGCCTCGACGCGGCGCGCTCCGCGGAGGGCGCCGGGGCCCGGCTGATCGTCTTCAACATGGCGCAGGTCCTGATGGACACCATGGGCGCCCTGGCCCGCCCCTCGGGGCCGCCGGACGCCCCGTGATGCGTGCCTCGAAGACACCTGGTGTCGACCCTGTCCGCACCCCTTGACGCCCCACCGGCGGAACCCTAACGTTCAGCCCTAGTTCATACGTATGCATGCATCGCATGCGGTCCCCTCATCCCTCTCCTCCACCGCGCGATCGGAGCAGCCATGTCCTCTGCAGCGCCACCCCGTTCAGCCCCGGCGGCCGCGCCGGGCGACGCCGAGAAGCGGAGCGCGATCCGCCGGGCCATCGGCGCGGGCAGCATCGGTAACTTCGTCGAGCAGTTCGACTACGGCCTCTACGGCTACATGGCGCCGATCATGGCCCCGGCGTTCTTCCCCGAGAGCGACAAGACCGTCGCGGTGCTCGGAACCTACGCGATCATCGCCATCGCCTGCCTGTTCCGTCCGCTCGGCGGGACGATCCTCGGCCGCTGGGGCGACCGGGTGGGCCGCAGGAAGACGCTCCTGTGGACCCTGATGGCCATGGGCGTGGCCACCGCCCTGGTCGCCGTCCTGCCCACGTACCACCAGGTCGGCATCCTGGCGCCGCTCCTGCTCCTCGTGCTCCGTGTGGTGCAGGGGACGGTGTCCGGCGGCGAGTACGTCGGCGCGGTCGCCTTCATCGTCGAGTGGGCCGAGCCCAACCGGCGCGCCTACTACACCTCGTACGCCTCCAACAGCTGTTTCGTCGGCACGCTCGCCGGTGCCGGGGTCGCGGCCCTGACCAGCTGGGTGTTCGAGGGGCCCGCGCTGGACTCGTGGGGCTGGCGCATCCCGTTCCTGCTGGCGATCCCGCTCAGCCTGGTCGGCCTGTGGATGCGCAGCCGCATCTCGGAGAGCCCGGAGTTCGTGCGGGCCACCGAGGACGGCACCGACGTCGTCGCGTCCCCGGTGCGCGAGGCGCTCCGCTCGCAGTGGCGCCCCATCCTCGTCTTCTGCGGCATCTCCATCATGTGCGCGATCCTGTCGTACACGTGGGTCACCTTCTATCCGCAGTACCTCACCGACACGCTCGGTCTGCCGCGCTGGATGGGCCTGGCGTCCAACGCCATCTCGATCGCCGTCCTCATCCCGTTCCTGCCGCTGGCCGGCCTGATCTCGGACCGCATCGGGCGCAAGCCGATGCTCGTCACGGGCGCCATCGCCTGCATCGTCCTGGTCCCGCTCGCGTTCCGGGTGGGCGACCGGGGCACCTTCGGCGCCGCGGTGGCCAGCCAACTCATCTACCTGGTACCGGAGTTCTTCCTCACCGGCATCGTCACGGTGTGCGCGGCGGAACTCTTCTCGACCCGGACCCGGTTCAGCGCGAGCGCCATCGCGTACAACAGCTCGTTCTCCATCTTCATGGGGATCACCCCGTTCGTGGCGACGCTGCTGGTGGACACCTTCGACACGATCTACGCCGTGTGGGCCTACCTGGCCGTCGGCGCCGTCCTCGCCCTCGTCGTCGTCACGGCGTTCATGACGGAGACGTACCGGAGCCAGTTGGGGGCCGACAAGTTCCCCCGGCAGGAGACACCCAGGACATCACGCGCCACCGCCTGAACCCGTGGGCCGGGACCTCTTGCCCGGCCCACCCCGCATCAGTCACCCTACATACGCATTCACAACGCACTGGAACGGAAGAAGCACCATGGCCCTGGACCCTGTCGCGTACCAGCCCTACAACGACCCGGACGAGTTCATCCGCGAGGTGACCGACCGGATCTGGGTCGAGCGCGACATCGCCCACATCGTCGACAACTACGAGCCCGACTCGATCGTCCACGCCAGCCTCGGCACGGTGGTCGGCCGGGACGGCGTGATCGAGGGCAGCACGATGCGGATGTCGGCCGTGCCCGGCCACATCGGACAGGCCGAGGACGTGGTGTGGGAGGCCCGCGGGGACGACGCCTTCCTCAGCTCGCACCTGGTGTTCTCCGCCGACGAGCACCTCGTGGACGGCCGCCGGGTCCGCGTCCGCAAGCGCACGGTCGCCAACTGCCTCTACCGGCGCGGCCGCATGGTCGAGGAGTGGGTGGTCCGCGACGATCTGGCGGACTGCCTCCAACTGGGCATCGACCCGGACGAGGCCGCGCGCGGCCTCCAGTTCCAGGGCTACACCGGATCGATGACCGAGGCCCCGCCGAAGGACGTGCTCCTGGAGGGCGTCAGCGGTCCGCGCCCCGACCTCCACCGCGCCGAGTGCGAGATGGTCCTCGACTTCATCGAGCAGGTGTGGTCGCGGCGCGAGCTCAACAAGGTCAAGGACTTCATGGCGCGGGACCTCTTCCTGCACACCATCGGCGACCGCACCGTCATCCGCCCCGAGCGCTACCAGGCCGACCTGCTGGAGATGGTCGGCCCGTTCCCCGACGCGCGCTTCTCGGTGCTCGACGTCCAGGCCCACCACGCCGAGCGGTACGCGGGTCTGCGGATCGCCGTGACGTGGACGATGAACGGCACGTACCGCGGCATTCCCGCCTTCGGCCCGCTCACCGGCAAGCCGGTCACCGTCCTCGGTGTCTCGCAGTTCCTCGTCCAGGACGGCCGCATCGTCAAGGAGGTCCGCGTGTACGACGAGATCGCGCTGCGGGCGCAGATCAACGCCGGCCGTGAGGACGGCGCGGACGTGGCGGCGAACATCTACTAGTCGGCCGCCTCGGCACGGTGTGCCACCGGCGGCGGGCCCGGACCTCGGCCGATGAGGACCGGGCCCGCCGCCGTTTCATGCCAGGGCGACGCCCGTCCGGTCCTCCCGGACCCGGACCAGTTGTTCCTGGAACCGCCGGTCGCGGGCCGCCGGGTGCGGGTCCTGGCTGCGCCGGTGGTACCAGTAGCCGCCGGTCGCCGGGGTGACGGGCTCCTCCGTCGCCGCCAGCCATGTCTGGGTCCGGTGCCCCTCGGCCAGGTCGTCGGGGGCGCCCGGCCCGCCCATCCGGGTCGGCACCCATCCCGGATCGACGGCGTGCGCGGCCGTCCCTGCCCAGCGGGAGGCGACGGCCAGCGCGAAGGCGGTCACCCACAGCTTGGTGTCGCTGTACGTGGCCGTGCCCGCGGCCAGCCGCGTGAGGTCGGTGGAACCGTCCCGGTGCATGGAACTGCTGAGGTAGACGAGCCGGGACGGCCTGTCCATCAGGGCCGTCAGCAGATACGGCGCGACGACGTTGACGGTCGCCGTTTCCGGCGTGCGCATGGTGCCGGCGTTGTGCACGACCGCGTCGAAGCGGCCGAACGCGGCGGCCTGCCGGGCGACGTCGGAGATCTCACCGGTCTCGGTCAGGTCCCCGGTCACCGCGCCCCTCCACCGGCTCGCCCCGGTCGGCTCCGCGACGCGCGCCGGGGTACGGGCGTGGACGACCACGTCGTGTCCGTCCGCGGCCAGCGCGTCCGCGGTCGCGTAGCCGAGTCCGGTGGAGGCTCCCGTCACCAGGATGAGGGACATGTGTCTGGCTCTCCGTTCGTAGATGCGCCGTGGGTGTGCGGCCGTGGGAGAACGAGTACCAGATCACCGGCCGTGTCATGCCTCGGCCGGGCCGTCGACGGTGCGGATGCCGGGAAGGTCCTGGTCAGAGCACCTTCGACAGGAAGGCCCGCGTACGGTCGTGGGCCGGTGTGTCCAGGACGGCCGCGGGTGGGCCCTGTTCCACCACGACGCCGTCGTCCATGAACACGACGGTGTCCGCGACCTCGCGGGCGAAGCCGATCTCGTGGGTGACGACGATCATGGTGGTGCCGGTGCTCGCCAGGTCCTTGATGACGTCGAGGACTTCACCGACCAGCTCCGGGTCGAGCGCCGACGTGGGCTCGTCGAAGAGGAGCACCTTCGGTCGCAGGGCGAGCGCGCGGGCGATGGCCACCCGCTGCTGCTGGCCGCCGGAGAGCTGGCGCGGGTACGACGCCGCCCGGTCGCCGAGTCCCACCCGGTCGAGGAGGGCGCGGGCGGTCGCCTCCGCCTCCCTGCGCGGGCGGCGCAGCGCGGAGACGGGGGCCTCGATCAGGTTCTCCAGGACGGTCAGGTGCGGGAAGAGGTGGAAGTCCTGGAAGACGAAGCCGATGTGGGTGCGCTGCTTCAGGACGTCCTTCTCCCGCAGCTCGTGGAGCTTGTCGCCGGTGCGGCGGTAGCCGATGAGTTCGCCGTCGATGCTGATCCAGCCGCTGTTGACCTTCTCCAGGTGGTTGATGGTGCGCAGCAGCGTGGACTTTCCCGAGCCGGACGGGCCGAGGATCACGGTGACCTCACCGGCGTGCACCCGCAGGTCGACGCCGCGCAGCACTTCGAGGGGGCCGAAGCTCTTGTGGACGCCGTGGACGTCCACCATCACCTCACTCATCGGTGGACTTCTCCTTCTGCTCCGGCGGGTTGACGCGGGAGGTCTCGATCGCGGAGGCGGTCGTGCCCCACTTCGTGAGGATCCGGTCGTAGGTGCCGTCCTCGATCAGTTCGTTCACCGCGGCCCGGAAGGCGCGGGTGAGCGGGGAGCCCTTCTTGAAGGCGAAGCCGACGTCGAGCCGGTGGTACTCGCCGAGGAAGGTGGTCCGGGAGGCGGGCTTGCTCGCCTGGTACCGGAGCCCGTTGATGGTGGACATGATCACGTCGATCCGGCCCTGCTGGAGGGCGGTGAGGGTGGCGCCGTTGTCCGAGTAGACCTTCACGTCGTACGGCTTCTCGCCCGCCTCGGCGCACCGCGCCTTCTCCTCGTCGAGGGTGGCCTCGAAGGTGGTGCCCGCGCCGACTCCGACGGTGCGGCCGCACAGCTGGGTCAGGTCGGTGATCTTCTTGCCGAACGAGGTGTCGCCCGTCTTGACCGCGAAGCCCTGGCCGTCGTCGATGTAGGTGACGAAGTCGATGGTCTTCAGGCGTTCGGCGGTGACACCGAAGTTCCCGGTGCCGAGGTCGTACTTGCCGCTTTCGAGGGCCGGCAGGATCGTCTCGAACGAGGCGTCCTGGCGCTGGAGCCTGATGCCGAGCACCTTGGCGGCGGCGTCGGCGAGGTCGATGTCCTGCCCTTCGGGCGCCTCGCCCGAGCCGTTCGGGTAGTACGCGGCGGGCGGGCCTCCGGTCGAGCTGCCGATGCGCAGCGTGCCCTTCTGGCGTACGGCGGCCGGCAGCAGTGCGGCGGCGGAGTCCACCTTGCGCACCGCGGCGACGGGATCGCCGCTCGGTGCGGCGGCCGCCTGCGCGCCGGTCCGCGCAGCGCCGTCGGTGCCGCCCGAGCCGCAGGCGGTCAGGGCGAGCAGCGGCAGCAGGGCGACGGCGGCGGCAGCGCGCGGGCGGGTTCTGGTCCCGGGGAGGTTCACGGGTCGGGGGCCTTTCGGGTGTGCGCACAGGGCGCGGGGCGGCGGCGCGGGGCGCCGGGGCCGGTCCGCGCGGACCTGGGCATGAGGGCATGAGGTGACGGGACGACGCTGTGACGACGTCGGGCCTGCTGAGGGGTCGGGACGTCAAGAAGGCTGGTGCGCACGGGAGTTGCGGCAGCGCGCGGCAAGGGAGAGCTCGGCCCGCGACGGGGTCACCGAGGGAGGGAAGGGCCGGTCAGAGGGCCCGCTGCCGAGTCAGGCGCAACACGCCGCGGACCACACCCGACCGAAGTCGATGTGGCCGCGCGAGACCAAACGCTGCTGGGCAGTCATGCGGACCATTGAGCAGGACACCACGCCGTTCGTCAAGCGACGCCCACATGCCGGGCGGCTCGACTCGGTTGCTTCCGGGCGGTGTTGACACCTCCTCGCAGCAGGCGCATACGATCGGCGGTGGAGCGGCTCCGCGGTGCGCGGGACCTCTCCGGCCGCGTTGAGGGACGCGGCGCATGTGACGACGTCGAGCCCCGGCCGCCACCGCACACGTACGGCGCACTGTTCCGCCGCGCGTCAAGGTGTGCCGCCGGGTGTCACCCACGCCCGCCCGTCCCTCCCCCGGAGAGCCTCCCGATGACCACGTCCTCCGATGTCACGACGACCCCCGCCGCACCGCCGCCGCCCGAGCGGGCCGGCACACCGAGCGCCGCCGCGCCCCCGCGGATCGTGCCGCGGCGGCACCTCGGGCGGTGGGCCTCCGCGGCCGCCGCGCTGCTCGTCCTCGCGATGGTGCTGAACTCCGTCGTCCGCAACGAGGCGTTCCAGTGGCGGGTCGTGGGCGACTACTTCACGACCCCCGCCGTGCTCGACGGGCTGCTGCTTACGGTGTGGCTGACGGCCGCGGTGATGGTGCTCGGGTTCCTGCTCGGCACCCTCCTCGCCGTCATGCGCCTGTCGGCCAACCCGGTCCTGCGGACGCTGAGTTGGGGCTACGTGTGGATCTTCCGGTCGACACCGCTGCTGGTGCAGCTGCTCTTCTGGTTCAACATCGGCGCCCTGTATCCGACCCTCGGCCTCGGCATCCCGTTCGGCCCGCAGTTCCTCACCGTCAAGACGGTGAACCTGCTCGGCCCGACCCTGACCGCCGTGATCGGGCTGACGCTGCACGAGAGCGCCTACGCCGCCGAGGTGGTGCGCGGCGGAATCCTCTCCGTCGACTCCGGGCAGACGCGGGCCGCCCAGGCGCTGGGGCTGAGCCGGCGCCGCACCCTGCGCCGGATCGTGGTGCCGCAGGCGATGCGCTCCATCGTGCCGACCGCGGGGAACATGCTGATCGGCACATTGAAGGGTACGAGCATCATCAGCGTGCTCGCCGTGCACGACCTGCTGTACTCGGTGCAGTTGATCTACAACCAGACGTACCAGGTCATCCCGCTGCTGATGGTCGCCACCCTCTGGTACATCGCGGTCACCAGCGTGCTCAGCGTGGGGCAGTACTACGTGGAGCGGCACTACGCGCGCGGCGACTCCCGCACCCTGCCGCCGACGCCGCTCCAGCGCCTGCGCGCCCAACTCGGTTCCGTACGGGCCAGGTTGCGTGCCGCGACGGCCGCGGACGCGCGTCCCGCGCTCGACGGCGAACGGTGAGCGGCGTGAGGCCTTCCCCACTTTCCCTACCGAATTACTAGGAAATACTTGACCGGCTCGCCCCGGACGCACAGGATGATGCCCATGTCCCGTACGCAGCAACGACTCGTTCGTCGTCGGCATGTCGACTTTGGTCACGTCGCCAGCGCCGTGTGCTGTCGCGCGTAAGGCACCCGGGCCACCCGCCCGCTCCGTGCCGTTCCGCCGCCCCCAGCAGGCCGCCGAGACGGGTTCACCCACCACGGTCGGCGGCCCGACACACCACCACCGAGGGACATCCGCCATGACCACGGCACCTCCGATCCAGACCGCTCCCACCACCGAGCCGCTGACCGACACGCGCCACCTCCATCTGGTGCGCGACATCCCGCGGGACGGCGCCGCCGGGCCGGGTGGCCCGGTGCCGCTCGTCGCGTATCTGGTGCTGGTCCCCGAGGGGACCGATCCGGCCGCGCTGTTCGCCGAGGGCGCGCCCCGGCCCGAGATCCACCGGGTCGCCGCCGCTGACACCACGCTCGTACCGGAAGCCAGCGGATCGGCGCGGCGCCCCGCCGAGGCGGCCGCCGCCGCGCCGGAATCCGCCGGGCAGGCCGGGGACGACGCCGTCCGGATCGACCCGGTGCGGCACGTCGCCGAGCTGGAGGGGCGGGAACTCGACCTGACCTACCTGGAGTTCGCGCTCCTCGCGCAGCTCTTGCGGCACCCCCACCATGTGCTGACGCGCGAGCTGCTGGTGACCACCGTGTGGGGCTACGACCACGTGGGCGACGGCCGCACCGTCGACGTCCACATCGCCCGCCTGCGGCGCAAGCTGGGCAAGGCCCACCGCCACCGCATCGTCACCGTGCGGCGCGTGGGCTACAAGTACGTGCCCGACGGTCCGGCCGACCAGTCGGGCGCCGGGCAGTCCGCGCGGACCGCCGCGGGCGCTGCCCGGCCGGTGTCGCACCGGGGCGCCGAGCGGTCGTCCGACCGCCGGGAGAGCCCCGACTCCGCGCCCTGCCACCGACCTTGAGGAGAACACCGTGACGGTCCCTGCCACCGCGTCGCACCGCCCCGCCCCGACGCCCGACCGGACCGGGCCCGAGCTGCCGTACTGGCTGCGCGTGGCCCGGGAGGCGGCGGAGGACCTCGCGACGGACGCGGCCGCGCGGGAGCAGGCGGGCAAGGCCCCGGTCGACGAGGTGTCGCGGCTGCGCGAGGCGGACCTGCTGACGCCGCCGGCCGCGGCCGAGGCCGCGAGCGGCGGGGACTGGGCCGCCGCGTGCGCCGTCGTCCGGGAGATCGCGGCGGCCGACGGGGCGATCGGTCAACTCCTCGGCTGTCACTACTTCTTGTCGATGAGCGCGCGCTTCTTCGCGGGGCCCGCGCCCGCCGCGCGGATCGAGGAGCGGTCCGTGGCGCGGCAGTGGTGCTGGGGCGGCGGCTTGGCCCGTCAGGAGTCCGCGCTGACGCTGTCCGGGCCCCCGGACGGGCTGGCGCTCAACGGCCGCCAGGACTACACCACGGGCGTGCTGGTCGCCGACCGGCTCGCCGTGCGTGCCGTGCGGGCGGACACGGGCGCGCCGGTCGCCGTCGTGGTGGACCCCGGCCGTCCCGGCGTCGTGGTCGACGGCGGCGCCGACACGTTCGGGCTGCGGCTGGCGGCCGGGGGCAGCGTGGAGTTCGACGACGTGGCGGTCGACGCCGACGACGTACTGGGGCCGCTGTCCGCGGACGAGGACTTCCTGCCGCCCCGGACCGCCCTGGCCTCGCCGGTCGCGCACCTCTTCTCCGTACAGGTGCTGCTCGGCACCGCCGAGGGGACGCTCGCGGAGGCGCGCGAGTACAGCAGGACGGGCCGGACCCCGCTGCACCCCGCGTGGCCGGTCGGCAGCCCGCACGACCCGCAGGTGCTGACCGCGTACGGCGAGCTGACCGTCCTCATCCGCTCCGCGTCCGCCCTCGCCGACCAGGCGCTGGAGGCGGTGCGGCGGGCCGTCGTGCTCGGCGACGACCTCACCTACGACGAGTACGCCGAGGTGTCCGCCCTCGTGACGATGGCGGAGGCCGCCGCTTCCCGCGCCGCGCAGGAGTCCACCACGCGGGCCCTGGACATCGTCGGGCCGCGGGCGGCCTCCGCGCGCCTCGGCTTCGACCGGTTCTGGCGGCACGCTCGCACCCACACCCTGTACGAGCCGGTGGGGCACCAACTCCGGGACATCGGGGACCACTTCCTCAACGGGGCGCAGCCTCAGTTCGCCCTCCCCGCCTGAGCATTCTCGCCATACGAGACCCCTCTGTCCATTCTGTGGACACCCCCTTGGGGAGGGCGCGACCTTCTGCCAGGATCCCTATCTGTCAGGTAGGAAAACTGGGGAACACCAGGGGGTGGCCATGGAAGCGCACAGCCGTACCGCAGTGCTGCCGCGCCCGTTCCTGACCTCGCGTCGCCACATCGACTTCGCCCGTACGTCCAGCGCCATCTGTCGGACGACCTGAGTCCACTCCTCGGACCACCGGGGCTGCCGCCGACACCCCTCGGGGCCTCGGCCGGGCCGCCTTCGACCGGCGACCAGGCCTGCTCAAGCGCCGCTCGCCCCTGCCCGGAAGCGCCCGGCCGGCAGCGATCCGCCGGGGGAAACCGCCGCAGCAGCCCGCCCGGCCGACCGGGGCACCCCACCACCCCGGCGCGGCCGCAGGACGTCCCGCGCTCTTCGCACCACCACACACCCACCTCCCCCACTCGAACCCCGAGAGGACACCACCGTGTCTGCCGCACGACCCCGTACCACCCTGCGCACCCTCGCCGTCATAGCCGCGCTCCCCCTCGTGCTGAGCGCCTGCGGTTACGGGTCCGAGTCCACGGACGACGGCGACCAGGCCAAGGCCGCTTCGGGCGCCAAGAAGCTCTCCGCCGACACGGTGAAGATCGGCTACTTCCCGAACCTGACGCACGGCACCGCTCTGGTCGGCGTCCAGGAGGGCCTGTTGCAGAAGGAGCTCGGCGGCACGCAGATCAAGGCCTCGACCTTCAACGCGGGCCCCTCCGAGATCGAGGCGCTCAACGCCGGGTCCATCGACATCGGCTGGATCGGCCCCTCCCCCGCCATCAACGGCTACACCAAGTCGAACAGCAAGTCCCTCCGGATCATCGGCGGTTCGGCCTCCGGCGGCGTGAAGCTGGTCGTCGACCCGAAGAAGATCAAGACCCTGGACGACCTCAAGGGCAAGAAGATCGCCACCCCCCAGTTCGGCAACACGCAGGACGTCGCGTTCCTCAACTGGATCGCGGAGAAGGGCTGGAAGGTCGACGCGCAGAGCGGCAAGGGCGATGTCTCCGTCGTCCGCACGGACAACAAGATCACGCCGGACGCCTACAAGTCCGGTTCGATCGACGGCGCCTGGGTGCCGGAGCCGACCGCGTCCAAGCTCGTCGCCGAGGGCGCCAAGGAGCTGCTCGACGAGGCCGACCTGTGGCCGGACAAGAAGTTCGTGATCACGAACATGATCGTGTCGCAGAAGTTCCTGAAGGAGCACCCGGACGTCGTCGAGGCCGTGCTGCGCGGCTCGGTGAAGACCAACAAGTGGATCAACGCCAACCCGGACAAGGCCAAGGCCTCCGCCAACGAGGCGCTGAAGAAGCTGTCCGGCAAGGCGCTGCCCGCCGAGGTCCTCGACCCGGCCTGGAAGTCCATCACCTTCCTCGACGACCCGCTGGCCTCGACCCTCGACGCCGAGGCGCGGCACGCCGTGAAGTCCGGCCTGCTGGAGAAGCCCGACCTCAAGGGCATCTACGACCTTGAGCCGCTCAACAAGGTGCTGAAGGCCGAGGGCGCGGACGAGGTCGACGACGCCGGTCTCGGCGCCGAGTAACACCCCGACCACGCAGCCGAGTCGACAACCCCTCAGGAGGTGACGCCCATGGCCACCACGTTCTCGAAGCCGACCGAGACATCGCCCGGGGCGCAGGCATCCGCCACCCGTATCGAGCACGTCTCGAAGTCCTTCCCCGCACCGGGTACGCCCGGCGGAGCGCAGCTCGTCCTCGACGACATCACCCTCGATGTCGCGCCGGGTGAGTTCGTGACCCTCCTGGGGGCCTCCGGCTGCGGAAAGTCCACCCTGCTCAACCTGGTCGCGGGTCTCGACCTGCCGTCCGCCGGCTCCATCGCCACGGACGGCAGGCCCGCCCTGATGTTCCAGGAGCACGCCCTGTTCCCGTGGCTGACCGCGGGCAAGAACATCGAGCTGGCGCTGAAGCTGCGCGGCGTCGCGGCGCAGGAGCGTCGCGCCGAGGCGGAACGTCTGCTCGAAGTCGTGCGGCTGGAGGGCGCGCACGGCAAGCGGGTGCACGAGCTGTCCGGCGGCATGCGCCAGCGCGTCGCGCTGGCCCGCGCGCTGGCCCAGGACAGCCGGCTGCTGCTGATGGACGAGCCGTTCGCCGCGCTCGACGCCATCACCCGCGACGTACTGCACGACGAACTGACCCGGATCTGGCGGGAGACGGGGGTGTCGGTGCTGTTCGTGACGCACAACGTCCGTGAGGCGGTGCGGCTGGCGCAGCGCGTCGTCCTGCTGTCGTCCCGTCCGGGCCGCGTGGCCCGGGAGTGGACGGTGGACCTGCCGCAGCCGCGACGCCTGGAGGACCCCGCGGTCGCCGAACTGTCCGCCGAGATCACCGAAGAACTGCGTGGGGAGATCCGCCGCCATGGCCGCAACTGACAACGCCATAGCCACCGATGAGAAGGTGACGCGGGGCCCGAACGACCTGGCGGGCCTGGAGGCAGGGCTCGACGCGCTGGACTCGGTGCAGACCGTCCGTACGCCGCTGCGCGAGACACTGCGCCGCAAGGTGCTGCCGCCGCTCACCGCGATCGTGGTGGTGCTCGCCGTCTGGCAGGCGCTGGTGTGGTCCGGGGTGGTGCCCGACTACAAGCTGCCCTCACCGGCCGAGGTGGGGGACGAGGTCCGGGCGGCCTGGCTGGAGGGCACGCTCCTGGAGTACATCTGGACGTCCGTCTCGCGCGGCCTGTTCGGCTTCCTGCTGGCGCTCGTCATCGGGACCCCGCTCGGACTGCTGGTCGCCCGGGTGCGGTTCGTGCGCTCCGCCATCGGTCCGATCCTGTCCGGCCTCCAGGCGCTGCCGTCGGTGGCGTGGGTGCCGCCCGCGGTGATCTGGCTGGGGCTCAACGACTCGATGATGTACGCGGTGATCCTGCTCGGCGCCGTACCGTCCATCGCCAACGGTCTGGTAGCGGGCATCGACCAGATCCCGCCGCTGTACCTGCGCGCCGGCCGCACGCTGGGCGCGACCGGGCTGCGCGGGGCCTGGCACATCGTGATGCCGGGGGCGCTGCCCGGGTACCTGGCCGGTCTGAAGCAGGGCTGGGCGTTCTCCTGGCGGTCCCTGATGGCCGCCGAGATCATCGCCTCCTCGCCCGATCTCGGCGTGGGGCTGGGGCAGTTGCTGGAGAACGGCCGGAACAACAGCAGCATGCCGCAGGTGTTCCTGGCCATCTTCCTGATCCTGCTGGTCGGCATCGCCATCGACCTGCTCATCTTCAGTCCGCTGGAGCGGCGGGTGCTGCGCGGGCGGGGGCTGCTGGTCACCCGCTGATCCGTCACCCGCTCACCCGCTGGCCCGTCACCCGCCGCCCGGTACCGCACCGACCGGGGGTCAGCGCGCCGCGGCCGACGCACTGCGTTCGGGCCGCGGCGCGTCCGGTTCTGCGTCCGTGATGTCCGCGCGGTGCGACTCGCGGGTCAGCGCGATCGCCGCCGCGCTGACCAGGCAGACGCCGATCAAGTAGACGCTGACCGGCCCGGAGTGGGTGCCTCCGCCCGCCCCGGCGAGCAGGCTGCTGGCGATCAGCGGCGCCGTGCCCGCGCCCAGCGTCGAGGCCAGCTGGTAGCCGAGCGAGGCGCCGGTGTAACGGGCGCGCGTGCCGAACATCTCGCTGACGAACGCCGCCATCGGCCCGTACATCGAGGCCTGGAGGATCGGGTTGCCGATGATGTACGCCGTGAACAGGAGCGCCACGGAACCGCTGTTGACCAGGGCGAACAGCGGGAACGCGGCAGCGGCGGTGACCAGCGCGCCGGTGATCATGACGGGGCGGCGGCCCACCCGGTCCGAGAGGATCGCGAACGCGGGGATCGTGAAGATGTGCAGCGCCGACGACACGGTCTGGGCGAGCAGCACGGTCGAGCGCTCGAAGCCGACCCCGGTGGCGTAGGTGAGCATGAAGGTGGCGAGCAGTGACTGGAGGACGAGGGCCGCGCAGCCGCCGAGGCAGGACAGCACGATGTTCTTGCGGTAGCGGCGCAACACGGTGAGCAGCGGCGCCTCCTGCTTGGCCGCCTTCCGCTCGGCCGTCTCGCGCTCGGCCCGGCGCTGCGCCTCGGCGAACACCGGGCTCTCGCTCACCTTCATGCGGATGAACAGGCCGATCGCCATGAGCAACAGGCTGAGCAGGAACGGCACGCGCCAGCCCCAGGCGAGGAAGTCGTCCTCGGGCAGCGCGGAGAACGCGGCGAAGACGGCGGTGGCGAGCACGGCGCCCGCGGGGCCGCCCATGTTCGCGAACGACGCCATCAGGCCGCGGCGTTCGGCGCTCGCGTGCTCCATGGCCATCAGGGCGGCTCCGCCCCATTCGCCGCCGACCGCGATGCCCTGGACCAGGCGGCAGGCGACGAGCAGCATCGGCGCCCAGATGCCGATGGTGTCGTAGGTGGGCAGCAGGCCGATGGCGAAGCTGGCGAGTGCCATCAGCGTCATGGTCAGCACCAGCATGGACTTGCGGCCGACGCGGTCGCCGAAGTGTCCGAAGACGATGCCGCCGAGCGGGCGGGCGACGTAGCCGACGGCGAGGGTGCCGAAGGCGGCGACGGTCCCGGCGAGCGGGTTCAGGTCGGTGAAGAACAGCTCGTTGAAGACGAGCGAGGCGGCGGCGCCGTACAGCAGGAAGTCGTAGAACTCGATGGCGCTGCCGACAAAGCTGGACAGGGCGATCCGGCGTGACTCGGCGCGACGCGCGGCGTCGTTGAGGGGCATCTTCGCTCCGGGGGTTCGGCGTGCTGCGGAGGCTGGGGCACCTGGGCGGCGGCCGGTCGTCCACGGCCACCACCCGCCTCGTGTGCATTTTCCGCACGAGCGCTTGTAGATAGCGAACACGATGCGTGGGGTCCGGGAGGGTGTCAAGAGCCGCCCGGATGATCGATCAAAGCTGTCGGCGCCCGCACGACACAGGCCCCCACGGGGGACGTGGGGGCCTGTCGGGTGTCTTGCCGGGTGCGGTGGCGGGGCTCAGCCCAGCGCCGAGATCTCCTCGGCGACCGCACGCATCGCGGCCACGGAGGCGTCGGCCAGGTCCTCGCGCGAGGTGATCAGGTTGACGCACATGTGCAGCGCCGGGTCCGCCGTGTGCAGGGGCACGGCGACGCCGTGCGCACCCGGTTCGATCTGGCCGAAGGTGCGGGCGTAGCCCTGCTCGCGGGCCCGCGTCACCTCGGCCGGCTCCGCGGGTGAGGGAAGCCGCAGCGTGGCGAGCGCCACCCCTGCGGCGCCGACCCCGACGGGGTGACGGCTGCCGACCCGGTAGCCGATGTGGTAGTCCACGGACCACGGTTCGACCACGGCGACGGCGACGGCCTCGTCCCCCTCCGCCGCGATCAGCGCGACGGTGGCGCCGAGCTCGTCGGCCGTGCGGCGCAGCACCGGCAGGGCCGCCTCGCGGACCCCCGCCGCGTAGCCGCGCGCCAGCGTCACCGTGCCGGAACCGGCCCGGTAGCGGCCGTCGGAGGCGCGGACGACGAGGTGGTGCTCGGCGAGCGTGACCAGCATCCGGTACGCGATCGTGCGGTGGACGCCGAGGCGCTCGGCGACGTCCTGCACGGCGAGCCCCTGCGGCTGCCCGGCGACCAGTTCGAGGGCGCGCAGTCCCCGTGAAAGGGTCTGGGACCCAACGGCCTTGCCCGCCTGCTTGTCGCTCATCCGGCCAGTCTACGTGCGCGGTGGTGACACACCGTCACTCCGGTACGGGCGCGCGGCCCGGCGCCCGCGCGCACCCTCCCGTAGAGTCGGGGCGTTGCGATCCCCCGGACGGCACACCCCGGGAAGGAAGATCCCCGGAAGGAAGATCCCGTGAGCGACGACGCGCCGAGCGGCGTCCTGGCCAAGGCCCTCACCGTGCTCCAGGCCTTCACCGTCGAGGACACCACGCTGGGCTTCGCCGAGTTGCAGCGGCGCACGGACTTCGCGAAGAGCACCCTGCACCGGGTCCTCGGCGATCTCGTGGCGGCCCGGCTCCTCGACCGGGTCCAGGGGCGCTACCGGCTGTCCGGTCTCGTCTTCGAGCTGGGCATGCGCGCCTCGGTCGAGCGCGGACTGCTCGAAGTGGCCACGCCGTTCCTGGAGGACCTGTACGTGCGCACGCACGAGCTCGTCCACCTCGGCACGCGCGAGGGCACCGAGGTCGTCTACGTCGCGAAGATGGGCGGCCACCAGCAGGCCGACTCGCCCTCCCGGCTCGGCGGCCGCATGCCGCTGCACGCGACGGCGATCGGCAAGGTGCTGCTGGCCCACGCCCCCACCGACGTGCGCGAGACCGCTTTGCGCGGCCCCCTGACGCGCAAGGCGCCGCGGACCATTACCAACGTCGACGTCCTGACGCGCCAGCTCTCCGACGTCGTCACCAAGGGCGTGGCCTTCGAGTACGAGGAGTCGGCGGTCGGCATCGTGTGCGTCGCGGCCGGGATCTTCGGTCCGGCGGACGAGATCGTGGCGGCGGTCAGCGTGACGGGCCCGGTGCACCGCTTCCAGCCGGCCCGGCACGCCACCAGCGTGCGCGCCGCCGCGGCGGGGATCTCCGCGACGCTCGGGCGCCGCGCGGAGCTGCGCGGACACTGATTCCCCCGCGAGTTCCGCCAGACGGAACTCGGCGCTGGGCCGTGAGCGCTCCCGTTGTCCAAGCTGAGGGCATGAACGAGACTTCCCCCGGCAACGGCAACCGCCAGGGCTCCGGCGACGACGCCGTCGCGCAGGCCGCTGGGCGCCTGCTGCGCGCCGCCGCCGACCGCGTGCCCTGTGCCCCGGTCCGCGACCTGATCGGCAGCGACGACGTGAAGGCGGCCTACGCCGTCCAGGAGCTGATCACCGCCCATCACCTGGAGGCGGGCGGCCGGGTCACCGGCCGCAAGATCGGCCTCACCTCGCCCGCCGTGCAGCGGCAACTCGGCGTGGACCAGCCGGACTTCGGGGTGCTGTTCGACGACATGAGCGTCGAGGACGGGGCGTCCGTGGCGGTCGGGACGCTGCTCCAGCCGAAGGTCGAGGCGGAGATCGCGTTCGTGCTGGGCGCGGACCTCGCCGAGGGCCCGCTCGACGCCGCGCAGATCCGGGCCGCCGTGGCGCACGCCGTGCCCGCGCTGGAGATCGTGGACAGCCGGATCGCCGACTGGGACATCACCTTCGGTGACACCGTCGCCGACAACGGCTCCTCCGCGCTCTACGTCCTCGGCTCCCCGGCCAAGCCGCTCGCCGAGTTCGAGCCGGTCGAGGCCGCGATGTCCATGAAGCGCGGCGAGGAGACCGTCTCCACCGGGAACGGCGCGGCCTGCCTGGGCGATCCGTTGACCGCCCTCGCCTGGCTCGCCCGGACCGCCCGCGACGTCGGCGATCCGCTGCGCGCGGGCCAGGTCGTGCTGTCCGGCGCGCTCGGCCCGATGGTGCCCGCCACGGCCGGGGACACGTTCACCGCGGACATCGGCGGACTCGGCTCCGTCTCCGTCCGCTTCCACGCCTCCACCCCTGAGGGAGCCACCGCATGAAGACCAAGGTCGCCGTCATCGGCTCGGGCAACATCGGCACCGACCTGATGATCAAGGTGCTCCGGCTCTCGGACACCCTCGAAATGGGTGCGATGGTCGGCATCGACCCCGCCTCCGACGGCCTCGCCCGCGCCGAGCGGCTCGGCGTTCCGGTCACCGCCGAGGGCGTGCAGGGGCTCATCGCGATGGACGGCTTCGACGACATCAGGATCGTCTTCGACGCCACCTCCGCGAAGGCGCACGTCGCCAACGCCGCCGCGCTCGCCCCGTACGGCAAGCAGCTCGTCGACCTGACCCCCGCGGCCATCGGCCCGATGGTGATCCCGGCGGTCAACCTCGACGACCACGTCGGCGCGGACGACGTGAACATGGTGACGTGCGGCGGCCAGGCCACCATTCCGATCGTCGCGGCCGTCTCCTCCGTGGCCCCGGTGCCGTACGCGGAGATCGTCGCGTCGATCGCGTCGAAGAGCGCGGGTCCCGGCACCCGGGCGAACATCGACGAGTTCACCGAGACGACCAGTCACGCCATCGAGACGGTGGGCGGCGCGGACCGCGGCAAGGCCGTCATCATCCTCAACCCGGCCGAGCCCCCGCTGATCATGCGGGACACCGTGCTCGCGCTGGTGAACGCGCCGGACGAGGCCACCCACGACGCGATCCGCGCGGCGATCGCCCGCCGCGTCGACGAGGTGTCCGCGTACGTGCCCGGCTACCGGCTCAAGCAGCAGGTGCAGATCACGCCGGTCCCCGCCGACCAGCCCGTGCACACCCTCACCGAGTCCCCGGTCACCCACCAGGTGTCGGTCTTCCTCGAGGTCGAGGGGGCCGCCCACTACCTGCCGGCGTACGCCGGGAACCTCGACATCATGACCAGCGCGGCCCTTCGGATGGCCGAGGCCATGGCCGCCCGCGCCACCGAACTCCAGGGAGCCGACGCATGAGTGAC
The DNA here is from genome assembly GCF_054724165.1 of Streptomyces sp. BYX5S. Lineage (NCBI taxonomy): Bacteria > Bacillati > Actinomycetota > Actinomycetes > Kitasatosporales > Streptomycetaceae > Streptomyces > Streptomyces sp. BYX5S. The sequence continues at coordinate 4,884,399 of NZ_CM138829.1, forward strand.
ACCACTGACACCACCGCGGGTGACACCAAGCTGTTCATCCAGGACGTCACCCTGCGCGACGGCATGCACGCCATCCGGCACCGCATCGAGCCCGAGCAGGTCGGGAGGATCGTCGCCGCCCTCGACGCGGCCGGCGTCGACGGCATCGAGGTGTCGCACGGCGACGGGCTCGCCGGCGGCTCCCTCAACTACGGCCCCGGCAGCCACACCGACTGGGAGTGGATCGAGACCGCCGCCGCGCACGTCAAGAACGCCCGCCTGACCACCCTCCTGCTGCCCGGCATCGGCACCATCGAGGAACTGAAGCAGGCGTACGCGCTCGGAGTGCGCTCCGTACGCGTCGCCACGCACTGCACCGAGGCCGACGTCTCGGCCCAGCACATCGCCACCGCACGCGAGTTGGGCATGGACGTGTCCGGCTTCCTGATGATGAGTCACATGGCCGACGCGAAGACACTCGCGGCGCAGGCAGGGCTCATGGAGTCCTACGGCGCCCACTGCGTCTACGTCACCGACTCCGGCGGCCGCCTGATGATGGACGGCGTCCGCGAGCGGATGCGCGCCTACCGCGACGTCCTCGACCCCGCCACCGAGATCGGCATCCACGCCCACGAGAACCTCTCGCTCGCCGTCGCCAACTCGATGGTCGCGGTGGAGGAGGGCGTGACCCGCGTGGACGCGTCGCTGGCCGGTCAGGGCGCGGGCGCGGGCAACTGCCCCATCGAGCCCTTCGTCGCGGTCGCCGACCTCAACGGCTGGCAGCACGGCTGCGACCTGTTCGCCCTCCAGGACGCCGCCGAGGACCTGGTGCGCCCGCTCCAGGACCGGCCGGTCCGCGTCGACCGCGAGACACTCACCCTCGGATACGCCGGGGTCTACGGCTCCTTCCTGCGGCACGCGGAGGCGGCGGCCGAGCGCTACGGCGTCGACGTCCGCACGATCCTCGTCGAGGTCGGCAAGCGCGGCCTGGTCGGCGGCCAGGAGGACATGATCGTCGACGTGGCGCTGGGACTCGCCGAGGCGAGCTGACACCTCGTACGACGCAGGGCCGGGAGGGCAGGAGCTCCCGGCCCTGTTCGACGTGCCCGCACACGACCGGCTCCGCCCCAGGTCACAGGGGACTCGGGGGATGAATCGCGTGACCGGACACCCCTTGACATTCCTCGTGGGCCAGCGTTCCATCAGGATGTCGGGTGTGTAAATAACGCTCTCATGAGTGCAGATAAAGAACGAGGAGTCAGGTCATGTCCCTCACCAAGGAAGCCGCCTCGCGCGACATCGCCCTTCCGTCGGGCCTGCGGATGCGCTACTACGAGGCCGGGGAGCCCGGCGCCACCCCCGTCGTGCTGCTGCACGGCTCGGGCCCCGGCGCGACGGGCTGGTCGAACTTCTCGGGCAACATCGGTGCGATCGCCGACGCCGGATTCCATGTCGTCGCCCCCGACATGCCGGGCTGGGGCGACTCCGACGCCCAGGCCACCAAGGACATGGACCACGACGCGACGCTGGTGGAGTTCCTCGACGCCCTGGGCCTCGAGAAGGCCGCCCTCGTCGGCAACTCCATGGGCGGGCACACCGCGGTCCGGTTCGCCACGCTGCACCCGGAACGCATGACCCACCTGGTGACGATGGGCGCCTCCCTCGGCCGCGGCCCCGCCTCCCTCTTCGGCCCCGGCGACGGCCCCAGCGAAGGCCTGAAGGTCCTGGTCAAGGCGTACAAGGACGCGAGCCCGGAGAACATGCGGGCGCTCGTCGAGATCATGACGTACGACAAGGAGCGCTTCGCGACGCCGGAGCTGACCAAGGCGCGCTCGGAGGCGGCGCTCGCCCGCCCCGACCACCTGGCGAACTACGTCGAGGGCCTCGCGCACGGCGCGCCCATCCCGATCAAGGTCGACCGCGGGCTGATCCCCGGCATCACGACGCCGACCCTGCTGATCCACGGCAAGGACGACCGCGTCCTGCACTACGAGACCAGCCTGTGGCTGCTGGCCAACATCCCCGACTCCCGTCTGGTGCTGCTCAACCGGTGCGGCCACTGGGCGATGATCGAGCACGCCGCCGAGTTCAACCGCCTGGTCGTCGACTTCCTGTCGCACAACTGAGCCGCCCGCACACCGGCGCCTCACGCCGGCACTGAATCGATCGGAACACCCCATGACCACCTTCGACACCGACGTCGTTGTCATCGGAGCGGGGCCCGTCGGCCTCACCCTCGCCAATCTGCTCGGCGTCCGCGGCCACCGGGCCACCGTCCTGGAAGCCCGCCACGAGCTGATCGACTACCCGCGCGGCGTCGGCCTCGACGACGAGTCCATCCGCACCCTGCACACCGCGGGCCTGTGGGAGCGCGTACAGCCGTTCACGGTCCCGCACCACGTGGTGCGGCTCGTCAACGGCACCGGCCGGGTCCTCGCCACCAACAACCCGCGCACCCAGGAGTTCGGCCACCCGCGCAAGCACGGCTTCGTGCAGCCGCTGGTCGACAAGGAACTCGCCGCGGGACTCGCCCGGTTCCCCGACACCGAGCTGCGCTTCAGCCACAGGGTCACCGGTCTGGAGGACCGCGGCGACCACGTCGCCGTGACCGCCGAACGGCGGGACACTGAGGGCGAGTTGGTCAACACGGTCACGGTCACCGCCCGGTACGCCGTCGGCTGCGAGGGCGGCAGCTCCTTCACCCGCAAGTGGATGGGCGTGGACTTCGAGGGGAAGTCGCCCTCGACCCGCTGGGTCGTCGTCGACGTCGCCGACGACCCGATCGGCACGCCGTCGGTGTACCTCGGCGCCGACCCGCGCCGCCCGTACGTCTCCATCGGCCTGCCGCGGGGCATCCGCCGCTGGGAGTTCATGCTGCACGACGACGAGCCGACCACGCTGTGCGACGACCCGGCCTTCATGCACTCCCTGCTGGAGCGGCACGTCCCCGACCCGGCCGCGCTGAACATCATCAACCAGCGCACCTTCACCCACCACGGCCGCGTGGCCTCCGACTTCCGCAAGGGACGTGTCTTCCTCGCCGGGGACGCCGCGCACCTGATGCCGGTGTGGCTCGGCCAGGGCTGGAACTCCGGGATCCGCGACGCGACGAACCTCGCGTGGAAGCTCAGCTCCGTCCTCGCCGGTGACGCGGGCGACGCGCTCCTCGACACGTACACCGAGGAACGCCGCAAGCACGCCGCGGACATGATCGATGTGAACATGGCGGCGGGCACCGTCATGAAGATGGGCCGCTTCGGCGGCGCGGTCCGCGATGTCGCCGCGTCCGCGCTCAACCTCGTCCCGAAGTGGAAGTCGTACTTCACGGAGCTGCGCTTCAAGCCCATGCCGCGCTACGCCGCCGGGGTCGTGGTCGACCAGGCGACGCTCCGGCCGGGCCGGGCGGCGGCCGGGTTCAAGCGCGGTGGCGCGCTCGGCGCGCGGCTCGCCCCGTTCGTCGACTCCGCCGGTGAACTCTCCCCGGTCGGGCTCCAGTTCATCCAGCCGCGCGTCACCACGGCGGACTTCGCGGACGTGCTGCTCGACGACGTCACCGGCGACTGGTGGACGCTGGCCACGTGGGGCACGAACCCGACGGCGTTCCTCTCCGAGGCCGACCTCGCGCTGGTGCGCCGCCACCGGATCAAGCTGGTCTCGTTCATGCCCGAGACCCAACGCCCGTGGGCCGAGGCGAAGTTCGCGGACTCCCCGGAGCCCGTCACCGTCGTCGGCGACAGCACCGGCGCCCTCAAGGACTGGTTCGACGTGCGCGCCTGCGGCCTCGTCGTGCTGCGCCCCGACCACTTCGTGGCCGCGGCCTCCCTCACCCGCCAGGCGTCCCGCGCCCTCGCGGCCCTGTGCACGGCGGCGTCGCTCACCACCGCACCCGTCAACGAACCGGCCCTGGAAGGAACCCCGGCATGACCGTCGCCCTCGTCACCATGTCGCACAGCCCGCTGCTGGAGTACGCGGACCCGCCCGCCGAGGTGAACGCCGCGGTGCAGGGCGCCTTCTCCGCCGCGCGCACCTTCGTCCGGGAGTACGACCCCACACTGGTGGTCTCCTTCGCGCCCGACCACTACAACGGCTTCTTCTACGATCTGATGCCGCCGTTCTGCATCGGTTACGAGGCCCTCGGCGTCGGCGACTACGGCACCACGGAGGGCCCGCTGAACGTGCCGACCGGGCGCGCCGAGGAACTCGCCCAGTGGGTGGCGGAGCGCGACATCGACGTGGCGATCTCCCGCCGCATGGAGGTCGACCACGGTGCGGTCCAGCCGCTGGAGATCCTCTTCGACGGCATCGACCGGGTGCCCACCATCCCCGTCTTCGTGAACGGTGTGGCCAAGCCCTTCGTGACGATGCGCCGGGTACGGCGCCTCGGCGAGGCCATCGGCTCCTTCCTCGCCACCCTGGAGGACGAGCGGGTCCTCGTCATCGGCTCCGGCGGCCTCTCGCACGACCCGCCGGTCCCCCAGTGGGCCACCGCCGACGACGCCGCCCGCGCGCTGCTGCTCAACGGACGCCATCCGACGGCCGAGGCGCGCGACGCCCGACAGCAGCGGGTCATCGACACGGCGAAGGCGTTCGCCGCGGGCACGGCCGGCATCCGGGACCTCAACCCCGAGTGGGACCGGGCCCTGATGGCGACGCTCGCCTCGGGCGACCTCTCCCCCGTCGACGCGATGACTCCCGAGCGGATGGCCGAGGACGCGGGCAACTCCGCCCACGAGGTACGCACGTGGGTGGCCGCCTTCGCGGCGCTCGGCGCGGCGGGCCCCTACGAGGTGACGCACTCCTTCTACCGGCCCATCAAGGAGTACATCGCCGGGTTCGGTGTGATGGCGGCGCGCGGCGCGGCCCCGAGCGGCGGGGAGTCCCCGGCGGGCGGCTGTTAGCCTGCCCGCATGGCCGCCATACCTCCGCTTCTGGACCATCTCGTCTACGCCACCCCGGACTTGGCGGCGACCGTCGCCGAGTTCGCCCGGCGCACCGGTGTCACGCCCGCGCCGGGCGGCCCGCACATCGGGCTCGGCACGCGCAACCACCTGGTGGGGCTGGGCGGTTCGACGTACCTGGAGATCGTCGGCCCGGACCCGGAGCAGCCCGAGCCGCAGCGCCCGCGCCCCTTCGGCATCGACACTCTGGCGGCGCCGGCCATGGTGACCTGGGCGATCCGCCCGGCCGACCTGGACGCCACGGCCGCGGCCGGGCAGGGCGTCGGGCCGGTGCGGGCCATGAGCCGGCGGCGGCCGGACGGGACGCTCCTGGAGTGGCGCCTCACGCTCGACGGGAGCGCGGGCGTCGTCCCGTTCCTCATCGACTGGGGTGACACCCCGCACCCCGCGGTGGGGCTGCCCGCCGTCACCCTCGTGTCGGTGTCGGCCGGCGCCCCGGACCCGGCCGGGGTCCGCGACCGGCTGGCCGCGCTCGGCACCGCGCTCGACGTCACCGAGGGCCCGGCGCGCCTCGCGGCCCGGCTCGACACACCTTCGGGCGTACTCGACCTGCCCTGGGCGTAACGAAGACACCATCGCCCGGCGTGTCGCGGTGACACGGGGCGACCGCTCGGGACCACTGCTCGTATGAGTGAACTCAGCGATCTGATTCCCGTCGAGGCCGTCCGCCTCGACGTGGCCGTCCCCGACTGGCAGGCCGCCGTGCGCACCGCCGGTGACCTGCTGGTCGACACGGACGTCAGCACCGACACGTACACCCAGGAGATGCTCCGCAACGTCGAGGAGAACGGGCCCTACATCGTCATCGCGCCCGGCTTCGCCTTCGCGCACGCGCGTCCCTCGCCCGCCGTCCTGCGCACGGGCATGTCGTGGGTCCGGCTGTCGACGCCGGTGAACTTCGGGCACGAGACGAACGACCCGGTGCACCTCGTCGTCGCGCTCGCCGCCGAGGACGCCGGGGCGCACACCCAGGCGATGGGCGCGCTCGCCCGGCTCCTCGCCGACGCGGACACCTCCGCGGCGCTCGACCGCGCGCCGACGCCTCAGGCGCTGCGACGCATCCTCGCCGGAGACACGGAGCCCTCGGAGCCGGCGGCCGCCGAGGCACCTCAGCAGGGCTCCGCCGCCAAGGGCTCCGGTCACGGCATGCACAAGATCCTGACGGTGTGCGGCAACGGCGTCGGCACGAGCCTCTTCCTGAAGTCGACGCTGGACAAGGTGCTCGACCGCTGGAAGTGGGGCCGGTACATCACCACCGAGGCGACCGACACCATCTCCGCGAAGGGCAAGGCGTCGGAGGCGGTGGCCATCATGACGTCCCGGGAGATCGCGCGGACGCTCGGGGACGTGGGTGTGCCGGTGCGGGTGATCGAGGACTTCACCAGCACCAAGGAGGTCGACGCCGCGCTGCGCGACCTCTACGACGTCTGATTCCCGCCGCTCCCTCCCCCCAGGAGTCCCCATGAACACCCTCGTGGACATCGCGAAATTCATCGTCAACGAGATCCTCAGCGTCCCCGCGTATCTCATCGGCATCATCACGGCCGTCGGCCTGATCGCGCTGAAGAAGACCGCGGGCCAGGTCATCGGCGGAGCCATCAAGGCGACGCTCGGCTTTCTGCTGATCGGCGCGGGCGCGACGCTGGTCACCAACTCGCTGGCGCCGCTCGGCACGATGATCACGGGCGCCACCGGTTCGCACGGTGTGATCCCCACCAACGAGGCGATCGTCGGCATCGCACAGGCCGAGTACGGCTCGCGCGTGGCCTGGCTGATGATCCTCGGCTTCCTCGTCAGCCTGCTGCTCGCCCGCTTCACCCCGCTGTCGTACGTCTTCCTGACCGGCCATCACATGCTGTTCATGGCAACGCTGTTGACGATGGTGATGGCGACCGCGGGCGTGACGTCGTGGGTCGTGGTCGTCGCGGGCGCGGTGCTGCTCGGCATCATGCTCGTCGCGATGCCGGCCTTCGCCCATCCGTGGACGAAGCGGGTCACCGGCAACAACACCGTCGCGGTCGGGCACTTCGGTACGGCGGGGTACATCGTCTCCGGTGCCACCGGCCAGGCCGTCGGCAAGAAGAGCCGCTCGACGGAGGAGATGAACCTGCCGGAGGGCCTGCGCTTCCTGCGTGACTCGATGGTGGCGACCGCCCTGTCGATGCTGCTCATCTACATGATCATGGCGATCGTCTTCCTGGCGAAGGTGGGCCGGACGGAGGCGTTCAAGGCGTTCGCGACGGACGGCGGCGCGGGCTCCACGGGGGTCGGCAACTACCTGATGGCCTCGGTCAACCAGGGTCTTCAGTTCGGTATCGCCGTCGCGGTCATCCTCTTCGGTGTCCGCACGATCCTCGGTGAGCTGGTGCCCGCCTTCCAGGGCATCGCGCAGAAGGTGGTGCCCGGCGCCATCCCCGCCCTGGACGCGCCGATCGTCTTCCCGTACGCGCAGAACGCGGTGCTCGTCGGCTTCATCTGCTCGTTCGTCGGCGGTCTGGTCAGCCTCGGTCTGCTGGTCGGTGTCTTCAAGCCCGCGTTCGGTACGGCGCTGGTGCTTCCGGGGCTCGTCCCGCACTTCTTCACCGGTGGTGCGGCGGGTGTCTTCGGCAACGCGACGGGCGGGCGCCGCGGGGCGGCCCTCGGATCGTTCCTGAACGGTGTGCTGATCACGTTCCTGCCCGCGTTCCTGCTGGGCGTCCTCGGCTCGTTCGGCTCGGCCAACACCACGTTCGGCGACGCCGACTTCGGCTGGCTGGGCCTGATCCTCGGCAACGTCGCGAAGGTGGGCGACGTCGCGGGGGTGATCCTGATGCTCGTGGTCGGCCTGGTGATCCTGGCCGGTGCCATCACGTGGCAGAAGCGGGTCGTGGACACCGGCTGGGACCCGGGCGCCAAGCGCGCGGCGCTGCTGCCGCCGGAGGACCGGCCCGAGCAGCACGACGAGGCCGCGGGCGGCGAGACGCCCGTCTCCCGTACGTACGCGAAGATCGCACCGCCCGCCGGTGCCCCGGTGCCGCCGCCCCCGCCGGAGGACTGAGCCGGGCGGGGGCGGGCTACGCCGATGCCGCGTTGCTGCACGTGGGTGTTCTGTGGCTGCCCGAGATGCGAGGGACCTCAGGGTCTGATGGTGTTCTGAGTGATCACTTGATCCCTCTCAGAAGGAGAAAGTTCATGGTGCGTCGCATCGCAGCCGCTGTCGCCGTCGCTTCGGTGGCCGGATTCCTGGCAGCCGGACCGGCAGTGGCCGACGTGGACCACAGCAGCCACGACAGTGGCCAGGTGACCACCGACACGCAGCTCGCCAACCAGGGCTTCACCAACGTCGGCGGCCCCGACGGTGTCACCGTCGCCACCTCGACGGACTTCCAGCAGCACCTCGACGCCTGGGGCAACAGCCACTGGCAGGCCGACTTCCCCGGCCACTGAGTGCGCCTCACGCTCAGCCCCTTCGCGTGACGCGTGACGCATGACGCAGGCGGCCCCGCTCCGGCGGGGCCGCCTGTCGGCGGTTTCAGGCACCCGTGCGGTGGACGCTGACCGCGTAGCCCCCGTTGTCGTAGGGGGTGGCTTCCCAGGTGGAGAAGCGGTCGACGAGGGTCAGGCCGGCGGCGGCGCAGTACGTGTCGTACTCCGCGAGTGTGAGGGTGGGTGGCACCGGGAGGTGCGCGGCGTCGAGGCCGAAGCCCGCGACGAGCAGTCCCCCCGGGCGCAGGGCCCCGGCGAGGCGCTCCACGACCGTGGCCTCCGTCCCGGGGGTGAGCAGCGGGAACACATTGCCCGCGGCGACGACCAGGTCGAAATCGGCCTCGATGCCGAGCCGCGCCGGATCGAACGCGGCGAGGTCCACCTGGAACCACGGCAGCCGAGGCGCCTGCCCCCGAGCCACCTCCAGCATGGAGGCGTCCAGGTCGATCCCCACGCAGTCGTACCCGAGCTCGGCGAGACGGATCATCACCCGTCCGGTGCCGCACCCGGCGTCCAGCACCCGGGCCCCCTCGGACACGAGAGCCGCGCAGAACGCCGCCTCCCCGTGCACGTCCTTCCCGCTGCGGGCCAGTGCCTCGAAGCGGGCCGCGTACTCGTTCCCGGACGTCCCACCGGTCAGTTCCTGCCAACGACTCATGCGCCCGACTATAGGTCGCGGGGTGACTCCGCCCGTGAACCGACCTGTGCGTCCGCCGCGGACGCGGCAGGCCGCCACACGTACCGCACGTCCGGCTCGCGTTCCTCGTTGCGGTGGCCGTCGGTGTGCTCGGCCGCGACGAAGCCGTGCCGTTCGTAGAAGCGCCGTGCCGGCGCGTTGACCTGGAACGTCCAGAGCGTCAGACCGGCCGGGCGGCGCCGCTTCGCCAGGTCCACGAGACGGCCGCCGATACCGCGGCCCTGCCAGGCGGGGGCGAGGTAGAGCTGGTCGAGTTCGTCGTCGTCCAGCACCAGCAGCCCGACGACAGCGCCGCCGACGGTCGCCACCCAGGTCTCCTGGCCGGGCAGGACCACCTCCCGGAACCAGGCGCGGACCTGGTCGTCCGTGTGGGCCCGGCGCACGCCCGGAAGCGCCGCCGCGAAGGAGGCGAGCCACACCTCGGCGAGCGCGGTGGCGTCGGAGCCGGTCGCGCGGCGGACGGTGGGGGCGTTGATCTCCATGGCGGCATCCTGCCTCATCGGCCGGTCGGCCCGTCAGGTGGTCGTCCCGTCAACCCACGGCCCCTGAACCGCAGTCCGCCGCGATCTCGTCCAGCAGGCCGATCAGCGCGTGCAGCGCCGGGTTCGGGTCGCCCGCGCGCCAGGCCAGTGCCAGCGGCAGGGGCGGGATGTCGCGGGAGGGGATGAGGAGGACTCCGGGGACCTTGAGGTGGCCGGCGGAGGAGGGGACGAAGCCGATGCCCACGCCCGCACCCACCAGGGTCAGGATGGTGTGGGTGTCGGGGGCCTCCTGGACGATGCGCGGGCTGGAGCCGTGCGCCAGGTAGGCGCTGTGGATCAGGGCGACGATGCCCGCGCCCCGGTCGGTGGGGTGGCTGACCACGGGCTCTTCCTGGATGTCGGCCAGGGAGATCTCCGTGCGCGACGCGAGCCGGTGGTCCGCCGGGAGCGCCACCACGATGCTGTGCCGGGTGAGTTCGCGGGCCTGGATGCCGGTGCCCGCGACCGGCAGCCGCATCAGGCCCGCGTCGATCTCGTCCTCGGTCAGCCGGGTCACCAACTCCCCGCCGTACACCGGCCCGTGGATCTCCAGCCGCACGCGCGGCCGGTGCTCGCGGAACTTGCGGGTCATGAGGATCAGCACCTCGTGCGACGTCGGGCCGCTGAACCCGAGCCGCACCACCCCGGTCTGTCCGCTCGCGGCGCGGCGGGCGGCCAGCGGCGCCTCCTGGGCGGCCCGCAGCGCGCGCCGCGCCTCCGCGAGGAACGCCTCGCCCGCCGCCGTGAGCGCCACCTGCCGGGTCGTACGGCGCAGCAGCTCCACCCCGACCTCGTGCTCCAGGCGCTTGATCTGCTGGGACAGCGGCGGCTGCGACATCCGCAGGCGCTCCGCCGCGCGCCGGAAGTTGAGCTCCTCCGCAACCGTCACGAACGACTGCAGATGCCGCAGCTCCACCCGAACTCCCGTCCCGAACCAGCCCGTTGGCGGCACCCCGCGCCGGGCCCTGCTTCGCAGGTCAACGGGGATTGTGTCGCCTCGCCGACTCAAAGGTACGGAAGTTTGGTGTTAGACGAAACCATTCGGTCGTCATAGCTTCCCCTGTGAGCGCGATCACGTTGCCACGCAACGGAGTTGCCCTGTGTACGCCCGGACGACGACGTCCGTGGCCGACCGGAAGGACGGGACGAGATGCCGAGCAGACGGCTTCCCGAAGAGGAGAAGATGGCCCGCCGGGCGGGTTGGGCCTCCTACCTCGGCTCGACGATCGAGTGGTACGACTTCTACGTCTACGGCACCGCATCCGCCCTGGTGTTCGCCCCGCTGTTCTTCGCCGACGTGCCCCCGGCGGTCGGCGTGCTCCTCTCCTTCGTCACCTTCTGGGTGGGCTTCCTCGCCCGCCCGCTCGGCGGCATCCTCTTCGGTCACCTCGGCGACCGCATCGGCCGCAAGAAGGCGCTCGTGGCCACGCTGCTGCTGATGGGCGTCAGCACGGTCGGCATCGGGTGTCTGCCGACGTACGGGCAGATCGGCGTGGCCGCGCCGATTTTGCTGACCCTGTTCCGCACGGTGCAGGGCGTGGCGCTCGGCGGCGAGTGGGGCGGGTCCGTCCTGATCACCACCGAACACGCCAAGAAGGAGCGCGGGTTCCTGTTCGCGGCGTTCGCCCAGCAGGGCTCCCCCACCGGGCGCATCCTGGCCACCCTGTCGTTCCTCGCCGTCGGGCAGCTGTCCGACGAGGCCCTCCTCGCCTGGGCGTGGCGGATCCCGTTCCTGGCGTCCGCGCTGCTCGTCGTCATCGGCCTCGTCATCCGGCTCAGCCTGGAGGAGTCTCCGGCGATGGTGTCCCTGCGGGCCTCCGACCAGACCGTGAAGGTGCCGGTCGTCACCCTCGTCCGCAGCCACTTGAAGCTGCTGCTGCTCGGTGTGGGCGCCGCGTTCACCGTCTTCGCCATCGTCTACGCCCGTGACACCTTCGCGCTGTCGTGGGCGACCGGCGAGGTCGGGATGGACCGGCAGGACTTCCTCACCGTCATCCTGATCGCCAGCATCGTGCAGTTCTTCGTGCAGCCCCTCGGCGCCGTGCTCGCCACCCGCTGGGGCGTGCGCCGGGCCGTCACCGTCATCCTGGCCTGTCAGATCCCCACGATTCCCGTCATGTTCGCCCTGATCGGCACCGGGAGCTTCCCGCTCGCCGTGACCGGCGCGGTCCTCGCGACGATCCCGGACGTCATGTACTACGCGATCATCGCGGGCATGTTCGCCCAGGCCTTCCCCGCGAAGGTCCGCTACACCGGCATCTCCACGGCGTACGGGCTCGCGGGCGTGCTCGGCGGTCTGGCCCCGGTGATCCTCCAGTCGCTGCTGTCGGCCTCCGGGACGATCGTCCTGCCGGTCGTGTTCGTGGTCCTCCTCGGCCTCGTCTCGCTCGTCGCGGCCCGCGCCTTCCTCACCCTGTCGGCCAGGACCGCCGCCGAGGAGCAGCGGGCCGAGACCGCGCCCGCCGCCGTCAACTGACTCTTCCCTACCCGTACTTCGTGACTCGTCGCCCCGAGGAGAAACCGTGCAGCACGCAGCCCGCTCCCGCACAGACGACGCCCTGAACGCGCTTCTCCACCCCCGCTCCATCGCGATCCTCGGCGCCTCCGACACCCCGAGCAAGCTGTCGGGCCGGCCCGTCGACTACCTCAAGCGGTTCGGCTTCACGGGCCGGATCCTGCCGGTCAACGCGAAGCGCGACCGGGTGCAGGGCCTGACCGCCTACCGCAGCCTCGACGCCGTCGAGGGCGACATCGACCTCGCCATGATCATGCTGTCGGCCGAGCAGTCCGCCGACGCCGTCCGCGCCTGCGGCAGGCGCGGCATCCGGGCCGCCATCCTGGGCGCCTCCGGGTTCGCCGAGGTCGGCGGCCGGGGGGTGGAGCTCCAGGAGGACCTGAAGGCCGCGATCGCCGAGAGCGGTGTACGGGTGCTCGGCCCCAACTGCCTCGGCATGATCGCCTCCCGGGAGCGGGCGCTGCCGACGTTCACCTCCGCGCTCGACGAGGACGCCGACCTGGTCGAGGGCCCGATCGCCTTCCTCAGCCAGAGCGGCGCCTTCGGCGGGTTCGTGTTCAACGCGGCCCAGCACCTGCGCATCGGGATCTCCCACTACCTCAACACCGGCAACGAGGTGGACCTGTCGGTCGCCGAACTGGTCGACGGACTGGTCCGCAGCGACGACACGGAGGTGATCCTCGCCTACCTCGAAGGGGTCACCGGGGGTCGCCGGCTGCTGGAGGCCGCCCGCGAGGCCCACGAACGGGACAAGCCGATCATCGCCGTGAAGGTGGGCCGTTCCGAGGCCGGGGCCCGCGCCGCCCAGTCCCACACCGCCTCGCTGGCCGGAGAGGACGCCGTGTTCGACGGGGCGGTGCGCCAGTACGGCATCCTGCGCGTCGACGGCCCCGAGTCGATGCTGGAGGCCGCGCAGGTCTTCGCCACGGGCCGACGCGCGGCGGGACGCCGCCTCACCTCGCTGTCCGTGTCCGGCGGGGCGGGCGCCCTGATGGCCGACGCGGCCGCCGCGCACGGCATCGAGGTCCGCCCCTGGGACGAGGAGTGGCAGCGCACCATGGCCGCCGCGATCCCCGTGTACGGCTCGCCGCGCAACCCCGTCGACCTCACCGGCACGCTCGTCGCCGAACCCGACATCCTGCGCAGGGCGTTGAAGGTGGCCGTCGAGCACCCGGGCACCGACATGATCGCCGTGCTGCTCGGCTGCGCGGACAACTGCGCCGACACCCTCATCGACGCTCTCGACGAGGCCTACCGGTCCACCGAGCGGCCCTTCGTCGTCGTGTGGACCGGTGGCAGCGGCCGCCCCCGGTTCCGGCTGCGCGAGCTGGGCATCCCCTGCTGCACCGATCCCGCCCAGGCGGCCCGCGCCCTCGGCCTGCTCGCCGACTTCAGCCTGCGCCCCGCCCTGCCCGCGCCCGAGCGGCCCGCCGACGTCGACACCGGCGCGGCCCGCGCCGTCGTCGCCCGCGCCCGCGCCGAGGGCCGCACCCAGCTCGACGAGCACGAGTCGACACGGCTCATCGCCGCCTACGGGGTGCCCACCGCCGCCTCCCGCCCGGCCGCGGACCCGGAGCAAGCTGCCGCCGTGGCACAGGAGTTGGGCGGCCAGGTCGCCGTGAAGCTGCTGTCCGAGCGGATCGCGCACAAGAGCGACATCGGCGGCGTCCGCCTCGGCCTCGAAGGCGCGGACGCCGTCCGCGAGGCCGCCGCCGACGTGCTGCGCGTCGCGCGTGAGGCGGGCGTGGACGACGCCCGCGTACTCGTGCAGCGGATGGCCGACGGCGGCGGCACCGAGCTGATCGTCGGCGTCAAGCACGACCCGGTGTTCGGCCCCGTCGTGGTCACCGGGCTCGGCGGCATCCTCGTCGAGGCGCTCGCCGACAGCCGGGTCGCCGTCGCCCCCGTCGACACGGCGGGCGCCCACCGCATGCTGCACGACCTGCGCGGCAGCCGCCTGCTCGGCCCCGTACGCGGCAAGCCGGCCCGCGACGTCGCGGCCGCCGCCGACACCGTGGCCCGCCTCTCCTGGCTGGCCGCCGACCTCGCCGACGAACTGGCCGAGCTGGACGTCAACCCGCTGCTGCTGGGCGCGGCGGGCGAAGGCGTCCTGGCCGTGGACGCGCTGGCGCACCTGACCATCCGCAACTGACGCGCAGGACAAGGAGATCGACGATGGAGTCAGAGGAGTTCGAGGCGGTCCTCGCCGCCGTGCGCAGGCTCGTGCGCGAGGACGTGGTGCCGCGCGAGGACGAGATCGAGGAGACCGACGCCATCCCGGCGGACATCCGCCGCAAGGCCGCCGACATGGGCCTGTTCGGGTACACGCTGCCGGAGGCGTACGGCGGGCTCGGGGCCAGTCTGTCGGAGGACGTACGGCTCGCCTTCGAGTTCGGTTACACGACGCCCGCGTTCCGCTCGATGTTCGGCACCAACAACGGCATCGCGGGCAAGGTCCTCGACAACGCGGGCACCGAGGAGCAGAAGAAGCACTGGCTGCCGCGGCTCGCCGAGGGCGCCGTCGCGTCGTTCGCGCTGACCGAGGCCGAGGCGGGTTCGGACCCGTCGGGGCTCACCACGCGCGCCGTGCGCGACGGCGACGGCTACGTCATCAACGGCGCCAAGCGGTTCATCACCAACGCCCCGCTCGCCGACCTGTTCGTCGTCTTCGCCCGCACCGGCGAGGAGAGTCACGGAACGAAGGGCATCTCGGTGTTCCTCGTCGAGGCGGGGCTGCCCGGGGTCACCGTCGGACCGAAGGACGCCAAGACCGGACAGGCGGGCGCCTGGACCGCCGAGGTGTTCCTCGACGACGTGCGCGTCGGCAGGGCGGCCCTCGTCGGCGGCGAGGAGGGCGCCGGGTTCGGCACCGCCATGCGGTCGCTGGTGCGCGGGCGGGTGCACATCGCGGCGCTGTGCGTCGGGATGGCCGAGCGGGTCCTGGAGGAGTCCGTCGCGCACGCCGCGACCAGCAAGCAGGGCGGCCACCCGATCGGCGACTTCCAGCTCGTGCAGGGCATGCTCGCCGACATCCAGACCGGTGTCCTCGCGGGCCGGGCGATGGTCCTGGACGCCGCCGAGAAGTACGACTCCGGGGAGGACCGCAGGATCCGGCCCTCCGCCGCCAAGCTGTTCTGCTCCGAGATGGTCTCCAAGGCCGCCGACCTGGCCGTGCAGATCCACGGCGGCATGGGCTACATGCGCGGCACCGTCGTCGAGCGCTGCTTCCGCGACGCCCGGCTCTTCCGGATCTACGAGGGCACCAGCGAGATCCAGAAGGTCATCATCGCCAAGCAGCTGCTGCGCGAGGCCCGCTCATGACCGGCCCCGCGGTGGCCGTCGAGCGCGAAGGACCGGTGCACACGCTCACCCTCGACCGGCCCGCCCGCCGCAACGCCCTCGACCTCGCCGACCGGCTCGAACTGCGCGCCGCGCTGCGGGAGTCCGAGCGGGACCCGGGCTGCCGCGCGATCGTGCTGACCGGCGCCGGAGAGGTGTTCTGCGCGGGCGGCGACATCCGCTCCATGTCGCAGGACCCGGCCACCGCCCGGCAGCGCCTCGACGTCGTGAACGACATCGCGCGGGCCCTCGCCGGTTCCGCGAAACCGGTCGTCGCGGCCGTGCGCGGCGGCGCGTACGGGCTCGGTCTCGGCCTCGCCGCCGCCTGCGACTGCGTCGTGGCGGGCGAGGGCGCACGGTTCGCGGCCTCCTTCGCCAGGATCGGGCTCACCGCCGACACCGGGCTCAGCTGGAGCCTCGCCCAGCGGATCGGTCCCGGCCGCGCCAAGGAGCTGATCCTCTTCGCGGAGGACCTGGACGCCGCGCAGGCCCAACGCATCGGCCTGGTCAGCGAGATCGTCCCGGACGCCGAAGTGCTGGAGCGGGCCCGGCTGCGGGCCGAGCGGCTCGCCGCCGCCTCCCCCGCCATGGTCGCCGCCACCAAACGCATCTTCGTGCAGCGGGCCCAGCACCTGGACGCGGTGCTGGCCGCCGAGACGGAGGCGCAGCTCGACCTGCTGGCGGGTGACGGGTTCGCCGAGGGCCGGGCGGCGTTCCTGGAACGCCGCAGGCCGGTCTTCCCCGCTTGAGCGACCGGCCGTACAGGTCGACCGGCCGTACACGTCAAGGAGAACGCATGCCGCACCACACGCCGTCCCGGCCTCTTGAGGGCCTGCGGATCGTCGAGCTCTCCAGCTACGTGGCCAGCCCGCTCGGCGGGATGACGCTGGCCCAGCTGGGCGCCGACGTGATCCGCGTCGAGCCGCTGGGCGGGGCACCGGACCGGACCCGGCAGCCGCTGGCGGACAGCGGCACGAGCCTGTACTGGTCCGGGCTCAACCGGGGCAAGCGGGCGATCGAGGTCGACCTGCGGTCGGTGGACGGGCGGGCCCTCGTCGCCGACCTCGTCCTCGGCGCGGGCGTCGTCCTCACCAACTCCGAGCGCTACAGGGACCTTTCGTACGAGGCGCTGGCGGCCCGCCGCCCCGATCTGATCCACGTGACGCTCACCGGCCGCCGCGACGGTTCCGCGGCCGTCGACTACACCGTGCAGGCCGCCACCGGGTTCCCGCAGCTCACCGGCCCCGAGTCCACGCCCGATCCGGTCAATCACGTGATGCCCGCCTGGGACGTCGCCGCCGGTCTCCACCTCGCCGTCGGGCTGCTCGCCGCCGAGCGCCGACGGCTGCGGACGGGCGAGGGGCAGGAGGTCCGGGTCGCCCTGGAGGACGTGGCGCTCGCGACCGCGGGCAGCCTCGGCTACCTGGCGGAGGCCCAGCTCGCCCCGGCGCCGCGCGCCCGCGCGGGCAACTACGTGTACGGCACGTTCGGCCGGGACTTCGCCACCGCCGACGGCGGCCGCCTCATGGTCGTCGCGCTCACCGCGCGGCACTGGCAGGGCCTGCTGGCCGCCACCGGGCTCGGCGACGCGGTCGACGGGCTGGCCCGCGCGCTCGGCGCCGACCTGTCCGACGAGGCCGAGCGCTACGCCCACCGCAGGGTCCTCGGCGAACTGCTCGCCGGGTGGTTCGCGGCGCACACCCTCGCCGAGGCCCAGGAGGCGCTGGGCCGCACCCGCGTGCTGTGGTCCACGTTCCGGAGTTTCGCGGACCTGGCGGCCGACGGCGCGCGGCTGCTGCGCGAGAACCCGCTGATGGCCAGGGTGGGCCAGGACGGCATCCCCGAGCACTGGGCGCCCGGCTCCCCGCTCGTCATGGGAGGCGAGCAGACGCCGCCGGAGGCGTCGCCCGCCGTCGGGCAGCACACCGAGGACGTGCTGCGCACCGAACTCGGTCTGGACGCCGCCGACGTGCGCAAGCTCGGCGAGGCGGGCGTGATCCGTCCCGCCGGGCCCACTGTCCCGTCATCGTCCCCCACGGAAGGCTGAAGACATCATGGCTCTACTGGCCGGCAAGACCGCCGTCATCACGGGCGGCGCCCAGGGCATCGGGCTCGCCATCGCCCGCACCTACGTCCGCGAGGGCGCGAGGGTCGTCCTCGGCGACCTCAACCTGGAGGCCGCCGAGGCCGCCGCGAAGGAGTTGGGCGGCCCCGCCGTCGCACGCGCGGTGCGCTGCGACATCACCGAGGCCGCTGAGGTCGACGCCCTGATCCGGGCGGCGATCGACACGTTCGGCTCCCTCGACGTCATGGTCAACAACGCGGGCATCACGCGTGACGCCACGCTGCGGACCATGACCGAGGACCAGTTCGACCAGGTCATCGACGTGCATCTGAAGGGCACCTGGAACGGCACCCGGAAGGCGGCGGCCGTGATGCGCGAGCAGAAGCGCGGCGCGATCGTCAACATCTCCTCGCTGTCCGGGAAGGTCGGCATGGTCGGGCAGACCAACTACTCCGCCGCGAAGGCCGGCATCGTCGGCCTGTCGAAGGCGGCGGCGAAGGAGATGGCCCACCACGGCGTGCGTGTCAACGCGATCCAGCCCGGTCTGATCCGCAGCGCCATGACCGAGGCGATGCCGCAAAAGGCCTGGGACCAGAAGATGGCCGAGATCCCGATGCGCCGCGCGGGCGAGGTCGACGAGGTCGCCTCCGTCGCCCTCTTCCTCGCCTGCGACCTCTCCTCGTACATGACCGGGACCGTCCTGGAGGTCACGGGCGGCAGGTTCATGTAGCCCGGCCGTCCGCCCGTCCACCCGCACCCCGTCAGGAGCACTCCATGCGTGAAGCCGTCGTCTGCGAACCCGTCCGCACCCCCATCGGCCGCTACGGCGGCATGTTCACGGCGCTGACCGCCGTGGACCTCGGCGTCGCCGCGCTCAAGGGGCTCATCGAGCGCACCGGCATCGACCCCGAGATCATCGAGGACGTCGTCCTCGGCCACTGCAACGGCAACAGCGAGGCCCCCGCCATCGGCCGCGTCGTCGCGCTCGACGCGGGCCTGCCGGTCACCGTCCCGGGCCTCCACCTGGACCGCCGCTGCGGTTCCGGCCTCCAGGCCGTGCTCTACGCCGCCCAGCAGGTGCAGACCGGGGCGCACGAGGTCGTCGTGGCGGGCGGCACGGAGTCCATGAGCAACGCCGTCTTCTACTCGACCGAGATGCGCTGGGGCGCCAAGGGCGCCGCCATCCAGTTGCACGACGGTCTCGCGCGCGCCCGCTCCACCGCCGGGGGCCGCAACCACCCCGTTCCGGGCGGCATGTTGGAGACGGCCGAGAACCTGCGCCGCGAGTACGCCATCGGCCGCGAGGAGCAGGACCGTCTCGCCCTCGCCTCGCACCAGCGCGCGGTGCGGGCGCAGGCGGACGGTGTCCTCGCCGAGGAGATCGTCCCGGTGACGGTGCCCGGCAGGCGGCGCGGCGACGAGAGCGTGGTGATCGACACCGACGAACACCCGCGCGCCGACACGTCGCTGGAGTCGCTGGGCCGTCTCAAGCCGATCCTGCGCCACGCCGACCCGGAGGCCACCGTCACGGCGGGCAACGCGAGCGGGCAGAACGACGCCGCTGCCATGTGCGTCGTCACCACCCCCGAGCGGGCCGCCCAGTTGGGGCTGCGGCCGCTGGTGCGGCTGGTCTCCTGGGGTGTGGCCGGGGTGCCGCCGAGGACGATGGGCATCGGCCCGGTCCCGGCCAGTGCCGTCGCGCTCGACCGGGCCGGGCTCACGCTCGCCGACATGGACCTGATCGAGCTGAACGAGGCGTTCGCCGCGCAGGCGCTCGCCGTGATGCGCGTGTGGGAGTTCGGCGAGAAGGACCTGGAGCGCACCAACGTGCACGGTTCCGGGATCTCCCTCGGCCACCCGGTCGGCGCGACCGGCGTCCGGATGCTCGCCACGCTCTCCCGCGAACTCCACCGCCGTGAGGCCCGGTACGGCCTGGAGACCATGTGCATCGGCGGCGGTCAGGGCCTGGCGGCCGTCTTCGAGCGGGTGACGGCGTGACGGACACCGGACCCAGTTCCCTGGCGCGGGCGACGGCGCTCGTCGAGGCGCTGGAAGAGGTCGTCGACACGGCTTCCGCGCGGCTCGCCGCCGCGCCCGCCACGGACGACGACCAGACCGTCCCGTACGACATCGCGTCGGTGTCGTCGTCGGTCGCCGCCGCCCGCCGGCTCCTCGATCTCGGTGCGCGCAGCGAGGCGGAGGCGGACCTGGCGCTGCTGTTCGCCGCCGACACGGCCGCCGATCTGGCGGGCCGGGCCTTCGGCCGCGAACACCTGTGGGGCGCGGGCGGGTCGGTGCTCGACGCGGTCGCCGGGCACGTCGCCGCCGGGCGGGCCCCGGCGTTCCTGGACGCCGTCGCGGACCGGGTCGTCGCGGCGGGCGGGGAGGCGGCCCCGCGCCACCTGTCGGACGAACTCCAGCTGGTGCGCGGCACGTTCCGCGACTTCGCGGAGGACAGGGTGCGGCCGGTGGCCGACGCCGTCCACCGGCACGACGAGGACGTACCGGAGTCGATCCTCGACGGCCTCTCCGCCATGGGCTGCTTCGGCCTGTCGATCCCCGCCGAGTACGGCGGCTTCGCCGAGGGCGGCGCCGACGAGCTGCTGAGCATGGTCGTGGTGACGGAGGAACTGTCCCGGGCCTCGCTCGGCGCCGCGGGTTCGCTCATCACCCGGCCCGAGATCATCGGTACGGCGATCGCGCGCGGCGGCACCGAGGAGCAGCGCCGCCGCTGGCTGCCCCGGATCGCGACCGGCGAGCGGCTGTGCGGCGTCGCCGTCACCGAGCCGGACCACGGGTCGGACGTCGGCGGCATCACGACGACCGCCGTGCGCGACGGCGACGACTGGGTCCTCAACGGGGTGAAGACGTGGTGCACGTTCGCCGGGCGCGCCCACTACCTGCTGGTGCTGGCCCGTACGCAGCCGGACCGTGCGGCGGGCCATCGCGGCCTGTCCCTGTTCGTGGTCGAGAAGCCGTCCTTCCCCGGTCATGAGTGGCAGGTCACGCAGGAGGGCGGCGCCGGGTCGGCCACCGGCCGCGCGATCCGCACTCTCGGCTACCGCGGGATGCACTCCTTCGAGGTCACCTTCGACAACTGGCGGGTACCGGCGGAGCATCTCATCGGCCTCGACGAGGGGCTGGGCCGGGGCTTCTACCTTCAGATGCAGGCGTTCGCCAACGCCCGTCTCCAGACGGCGGCGCGCGCGGTCGGTGTCATGCAGGCGGCGCTGGAACTCGCGGTGGAGCACGCGCGCCGGCGGCCGGTGTTCGGTCAGCCGCTCACCGCGTTCCAGCTGACGCGCGCCAAGCTGGCCCGGATGGCGGCCCACGTCGCGGCCTGCCGCGCCTTCACGGCCACCGCCGCCCGCGCCGTCGCGGCGGGCACGGGCACGCTGCCCGCCGCGCAGGTCAAGCAGCTCGCCTGCCGCTCCGCGGAGTGGGTCACGCGCGAGGCGCAGCAGCTGCACGGCGGGTACGGCTACGCCGAGGAGTACGTGGTGTCCCGGCTGTTCGTCGACGCCCGGGTGCTGTCGATCTTCGAGGGCGCGGACGAGGTCCTCGCCCTGCGGGTGATCGCCCGGCAGTTGGCGAAGGACGGCCGCCCGGGGTGAGGTCTACGGCGCGATCTCCACGCGGACGGCGTCCGTCGCCTTCGCCAGCGTCGCCCGCACCGAGGCGGCGCTGTCGCCGGTGGCGATGACCGCGCCGACGGCGCTGGAGGAGAAGTGCGCGGGCGGCAGCCTGATCGTCGTGCCGGGGGCCCGGTCGAGCACGACGTGCTGGACGCCCGGCACGCCGAGCGCGGTGTCCACCCCGTCGACCCGCACCAGCTTGCCCGCCTCCTCAGCCATCAGCTTGCGCAGCCCGGCGTGGAGCGTGGGCCGGTCGGGCTGGCGGGGCGGGCGGCCGGTGGCGACGCGGATCACGTTCTCGTGGAACGGGACGCCGGTGGCGAGGCCGACGAGGTGCGAGGCGATGAAGTCGCCGCCCGCGCGTGCGGCGACCTCGACGAGCCGGGCGCCCGTACCGGGGTCGTACATGCACTCCAGGTGGAACGCGCAGTCGTCGAATCCGAGGGCGGTGACGACCTCGCGGGTGAGCGCGTGCACGGCGGCGCGCGCAGGGGCGGGCAGGGCGCTGGGGTGCAGGTGGGCGAGTTCCAGGCGGAAGGGTTCGGTGGTCGTCTTGTCGGTGATCCCGCTGACGGTCACCTCTCCTTGGTGCACGCATCCCTCGACGCTGTGCTCGGTGCCGCCGAGCAGTTCCTCCAGGACGAGTTCGCCGCGGTCGTGGCGGAAGATGCTGTCGCCGTCGGCGCCGGTGAGCCGGGCCAGTTCGGCGAAGGCGGGCGCCAGTTCCGCCTCGGTGCGCAGCAGGAAGATGCCCTTGCTGCCGCTGCCCGCCGCGGGCTTCAGGACGGCCGGGAGCCCCACCTGCCGCAGGGCGGCCCCGGCCTCCGGCAGGGTGCGTACGCGGGCGTAGCGCGGGATGAGGTGCGGCCGGTCGGCGAGGGCCTGGCGCATGAGGTACTTGTTGCGCGCCAGGCGGGCCGCCTCGGGCGCGATGCCGGGCAGGCCGAGGCGGCGGGCGGCGCGGGCGGCCGGTTCCACGCCCGCGTCGGACCAGGTGACGACCCCGGCCACGGAGTGCGCGGCCGCCACCTCGTCGACCGCCGCGTCGAACGCGGGGGTGTCGTGCGGGTCGACGGCCCGTACGTCGGCGAGGAGTTCACGGGGCAGGTCGGCGGGCGGCCGGGCGGCGAGGAGCACGACGGAGCAGCCCTCGCGGTGGGCGGCCTCGAACGCGGGGCGGTGTTCGAGCGGGTTCTTGCGCAGGCCGACGAAGAGGACGACGGGGCGTGGCGTGGGCGGTGTGTCAGGGCGTTCGGTCACGGTCACTCCACCTCGATGGTCAGCTCGGCCTCGACGCGGTCGAGGAGCGCCTCGAACTCCTCGGCGGTGTCCGCGCCGAGGACGACCAGCAGGCACCAGTCCATGGTGTGCGCGAAGCCGACGGTGTCCCCCGCCTTCTTCATGAGGCGCCAGCCGAGCACTCCTTCCACGGCCTCGATCTGCTCCTTGGTGGGTACGGAGGTGACCGTGCCGGCCCGGGAGGGGCGCAGGTGGAGCGCGCCGATGTGCCGGTGCGGCGACTGGGCGGGCCCGTCGGACCCGATGTTCCCGTACAGCAGGCCGGTGGCGACGGTGTCGAAGACGCTGCGCCCGAGGCGGGCCGTGAGCATGTCGGGGATCCAGCCGCCGCCGATGCGGGTGGCGATCTCGGAGAACACGAGGTCGCCCGCGGGTGTCTCGAAGACCTCCAGGTGCGTGACGGCGGTGTCGATGCCGAGGGCCTCGTTGACGGTGGTGTGCAACGCCCGTATGCGTTCGTGGAGTTCGGGGTGTTCCTCGGGCGCCAGCATGTACGAGCCGTCGCGGGTCGGCGGGACGTCGTGCGGGGCGCCGTCGGTGGGGACGTGGTCGAGGCGGGGCACGTAGTAGGCGCTGACGTTGAGGAAGAGCGGCTTGCCCTCCCGCCACAGCGCGTCGATGTGGAGTTCGCGGCCGGGCACGAAGCGTTCGACGATGAGGTGTCCGGAGGCGAGCCGTTCGGGCTTGGGCAGGTCGCGCAGCACGTCGGCGATGTCCTGCGCGTTCTCGACGCGGACGGTGCTCATCGTGCCGAAGCCGAAGGCGGGTTTGACGACGGCGGGGAAGCCGACGTCGGGCAGGGCCCCGCCGTCGGCGAAGGTGGCGCCGGTGGGCAGGGAGGCCCACTCGGTGACGGGCACCCCGGCGGCGGCCACCAGCCGCTTCATCATCCGCTTGTCGCGGACGGCCGCCCGCATGGCGGCGCTGGTGTCGTCGCAGCCGAGCAGGGCACGGAGCTGGGCGGCGCCGAGCTGCCCGTCCTCGGAGAACGACAGCACCTGGTCGACCTCGACGCCGCGCACGGCGAGGTCGACGGCCACCCCGGTCAGTTCCTCGACGGAGTCGATGCTGCCGACGCGGTAGACGGCGCGGGCGGCGCCGAGGAGTTCGGGCGCCCGGTCGGCGGCCGCCAACTCCTTCTCCTCCAGGACGAGATGGAGGTGCGGTGTCGCGGCGAGCAGTGACCTGACCATGTCGGGGCGCCACTTGCACAGGACGACCACGGGGCCGTCCTCGGCGATCCGGGGCGGTTCGGCGGGCGCCGGGGGCGGACCGGCGTCGGCCGGCTCGACGCGGATGTCGATCTGCCCGAGCACCGCCTCGGCCGCGGCGTCCACCTCGGCGGGGGTGTCGGCGAGGAGCAGCGCGTGGGCGACCCGGTCGCCGGAGGAGTGGAGTCCGGCGACGACGTCACCGACGTGCTTCTTCTGCCCGACCCGTACCACCTCGGGCCGCTCGGCCGCCGCGTCGACGCCGTCCACGGCCGTGATGCGGCCGGGGGCGGGGGCGGGCAGGAAGAGCACGCCCGCGGTGCGCGGGCGCCCGGCCGGGAGGCTGACCTCCCGGCCGAGGGACAGTTCGACGACGCTGCGGAAGAAGTCGTGTCCGTAGGCCCGGCACATCAGCTCCAGGATGTGGTCCCCGGGGGTGCGCACGGCGAACTCCATGGGCTTGAGCACGCGGCCGTCGTCGCGGTACTCCAGGTGCACGATGCCGGTGCGGATGCCGGCGGCGGCGACGAGCGCGGCGGCCTGCGCGTCCACGCGGTCCCGGTCGGTGTGCTGGTGGGGCAGTTGGTGGCGCAGCTCGACGAACTCCGGTGGCCCGGTGGTCACTTTGCGGGTGTGGTTGCCGAAGACGACCGTGCCGTCCTGGACGAGCGCCTCCCAGCTGAACTCGGGGGCATCCAGGTACTCCTCGATCAGCACCTGTTCAGCCACGTCGCGGGCGGCGAGGTCGGCGCGCAGCGCGGCCTCGTCGGCGACGCGGCGGACCCCTGCGCTGCCCGCGCCGCGCAACGGTTTCACGACGACGGGGTAGCGGTCGCGGCTCCACTCGGCGGCCCGGTCGGCGTCGTCGACGACCGCGTACTCGGGCTGCGGAAGTCCGGCGTGCGCGAACAGGGCGCGCTGCACGGCCTTGTTGCGGCTGGCCTCGGCGGCGGCGAGCGAGGGGCCGGGCAGGCCGTGCCGGTCCTGCACGCGGGCGGCGGCCAGGACGTGCTGTTCGGCGAAGGGCACGACGCCGTGCGGGGCGTACCGTGCGGCGGCGTCGAGGGCGGCCTCCAGCCAGTGCGTCTCGGTGGCTCCGGGAGGGGTCTCGAAGTGGGCGACGTGGCGCTCGTGGTGTCCGCGCCAGGCCTCGTCGTCGATGAGCACGGTCCGCAGCCCGAGCTCGCGGGCGGCGGTGACATGGCCGCGCCCCATGATGCCCGCGCCGACCAGCAGCAGTGTGTCCGTCATGTCGATTCCCCTGTGTGTGACGCGGGTGTCTGTTCCGGTGTGGCTTCGGCGGCCGGTGCGGGCACCGGGGTGCGGCGCCGGCCGAGGGTGAGCAGCAACAGCAGGCTGAGGGCACAGAGGCCGAGCCAGACGAGGGAGGCCTCGCCGGTGAGGGTCAGGGCCACGCCGATGGAGGGGCCCGCCGCCGTGCCGATGCCCATGGCGCCGCCGGCGAGCGCGGAGACGCGGGTGACGTCCTGCGGCGCGACCGAGTCGATCAGGTAGGGGTGGAAGGAGCAGGAGTAGGCGCACTCGCCGAGCGCGAACACGACGGCGAACAGCAGCAGTCCCGCGTACCGGACGGGCAGCGGGCCGAACGAGGACGCCATGGCCACGGCGTACGAGGCGGCCCACAGCACGACCGACACGCGCAGCCCGTACGCCTCGTCGCGGCGGGCGAGCAGGCCGGTGACCCAGCGCTGCCCGAGGGCGACGACGGCGGTGTTGACGAGCAGCAGCGCGGACACGGTGCCGAGGCCGATGCCCATGAGGCGGACGGCGACGAGCGGCGCGGTGGCCTCGAACTGGCTGTGCCCGAAGAGGTAGGAGCCGAGCTGGAACAGGACGGCGAGCGCGCCCGCGACGCCGAGCCACCGCAGCCGTCCGCCGGTCTCGTCGGGCCGCTGTGCGGGCTCGTCCCCGGCTTCCTTGGGTGCCGCCGCCTCGGCGCGCTCGCGCGTCCGCAGCCGGTAGAAGGTGTACGAGAGCGGCAGGTAGCTCAGCGCGTTGCAGACGAACAGCCAGGGCACGGCCGAGGTCGCGAAGAAGCCGGTGGTGAGGCCCGCGACGACGGCGCCGAGGCCGAGGCCCACGTTGATGGCGCGGTAGCGTCGCGCGAACACCGAACGGCGCTGCTCCTGCGACGTCAGGGAGTTCAGCACCGGCACCATCGCGACGAGCAGACAGCCCTGGCCGCAGCCGATGAAGAGGACGGTCGCGGCCAGCGCGGCGATCGAGCCGGCCGCCGCCGTGCCCAGGAATCCGAGGGCGAGCATCAGTGTGCCGAGGAACCCGAGGAGCGCCGGGGGCGGTTTCAGCCAGCCGGTGGCGAGCACCGTGGCGGTCGCCAGGTTGGCCGCGGCGGCGACCCCGTAGAAGACGCTGACGCCCGCGGTGCCCATCTCCGGCAGGCCCGACAGGTACAGCGCCGTGTAGGGGTAGACCAGGCCGGAACCGAAGGTCGACACACCGTTGAGCAGGATCAGCGCGTCGGCCGCGGCGAAGCGGCGGCCCGGTTCCCGTGGCGCGCTCACGCGGCGCTCCCCCGCTCCCGCTCGGCGAAGGCCGAGTGGAGGAAGTACGTCCAGTCGGGGGCGCCGGGGTCGGAGACGTGCAGCAGGTTCTCCACGGCGTCGTAGTGGGTGGTGGGGTAGCGCACGACGCGGCGCACCAGTTCCTTGAAGATGTGCAGCGTGGACAGCTCCTGGTCGCCCGTGTACCGGTAGATCTCCACTTCCTGGTCGACCAGGTAGGTGTGCAGGCTGCCGGCGAGCCGGGTGAAGTGGGTGTTGTCCGCGTACAGGCCGAGGAAGTCGCGGCGCGTGCAGCGGGTGCGCCGCACGTCGGCGGCGGTGAAGCCGAGCGCCTGCGTCACGGCGCGCACGAGGTCGGCGGTGCGGACGGTGTCCGCCCCGGCCGGGGCGAGCACCGGGCCGGTCAACAGGGCGTCGAGGGCGGCGAGATGGCGGTCCGGCTCGTGGAGGGTGCGCACGTACCAGTCGCGTGCCCGGACCTTGCGGTCGATGTTGCGCACCGCCCACGCCACGGCCTGCTCGGAGGTGTCCGCCTCGTAGGTGTACGCCGCCGTGGGCTCGTACACGCAGAGCAGGCCGCGCACGGTGTCGCGGGCCAGGGCGGCGGGGCAGTGCGCGCTGGGGCCCGCGAGGATGTCGGGCTTGAGGATCAGGAGGGCGCCCGCGGTCATCGGTTCTCCTTCAGCAGGACGTCGAGCAGTCCGATGAGGCGCACCAGGTCGTCGTCGGTGCGGGTGCGGCCGAGGTGGACGCGCAGCGCCGTCGGCCGCTCCGGGTCGGCGAGTCCGTAGGCCAGCGCCCGGCTCTCCAGGAAGCCGACGAGGTCCGCCACGGCGCCCGGGGCGAGGGTGGTGGGCAGGACGCAGGCCAGGTCGCGGCCCGGCCGGTGCGCGGGTGCGGCGAGCCAGGAGCGTCCGGTGGTGTGCTCGCGGACCAGGTCGAGTCCGGACTCGACCTCGGCGTCGAGGTGTTCGGGGTGGGACTCGGCGAGGGTGCGCACGCCGTGGGCCAGCATCATCAGGTCCGATGCGGTGGGCCGTGGTGTGTCGGGGTCGGGCGCGAGGAGGTCCTTCAGGCCGAAGGGGCCGCCGTCCTCCCCGGCGCGGGCGGCCGCGGCGGCGCGCGGGGACAGGGCGAGGACGGTGGTGCCGGGGACGACGCCGAGCAGCGGGCCCGGGTCGAAGGCGGCCACGTCGAGTCCTTCGAGCGCGTTCCCGGCCAGTGGCCAGGTGGTGCCGGAGAGGTCGGCGGCGGACCAACGTCCGCTGTCCGGTGCGCTGTTGGTGAGGTCCGCGTCACCCACCGGCCGGGGCACCGCGTCGTGGTGCACGGCCCACTTCTCGCGGGCGAGCAGCCGGGACACGGTGCGCGGCGGGGCGGGGACGAGGAGGCAGTCATGCCCGTCCGGCAGCCGGACGAGCGCGCGCAGTTCCTTCAGGAGCGAGGCGATGAAGCCGTCGACGTGGGGGAAGCCGGGCGTCAGGCCGAGGACGGCGGGTCCCGAGCGGGCGAGCGCGGCGAGGCGGTCCTCGGGGACGGCGACGCAGCCGCCGCCGATCCGCGGTTCGCGGGGCAGTACGGCGTCGGGTATGTCGTACAGCTCGACGGGGGTGAACTCCCGCCCGCCGAGCGGTGTTGCGGTGGTGAGGGGCGGCATCGGCGTCATCCCAGCTTCGGTCGGGCCACGAGGCGTACGTAGGCTCCGGCCCGGTCCCCGGCGGCGTCGAGCACCGCCGCGAGGGCGGCCCGGGTCTCCGTGACGGCGGCCGCGGTGTCGGCGGGCGGGGCCAGCAGGTGGCGGGCGGTGTGGTCGGCGCAGCGGGTGAACGCGGTGTCTCCCGCGGCGGCGGTCTCGCGCTGGAGGAGCCGGACCAGCCACTTGACCGAGGGCACCGTGACACCGGCGGCGGCGAGGGCGCACTGGCCGGTGTGGACCAGCGCCTCGCGGTACATCCAGGCGGCCGAGTCGGCGTGCCCGTCGGCGAGTTCACCGGCCACGTCCGTGAGCCGGTTGACGGCGGCGACCGCGGCGACGTTCAGGAGGTAGCGGGGCAGATCGTCCGTGCCGAGGTCGTCGCGGAGCTCCTGGAGCCGGTCCGGGCGGCGCAGCGCGACGCCGGTGCGGACGCGGTGCAGGATCTTGAGGTTGTCCTCGTCGACGAGCTGGGCGATGCCGCGTTCCTCCGCGAGGCTCGCGACGGCGGCGCGGAACGCCTCCCGCAGCCGGTCGAGTCCTGCCGGTTCGAGCACCGCGACGTTGACCTCGCGGCCCTCGTGGTACGCGACGGTGGCGGTGCGCTCCCCCTGGCGGGCGGCCGTCTCCGAGCCGGCCACCCGGCAGTCGCCGACGACGTACAGGTCGAGGTCGGAGTTGCGGTTGGCGAGTCCGTCGGTCGTCGAGCCCGCGAGGAACAGCAGCTCGTCGCCACCGCGGCCGGCGGCGGCCAGGGCGGTGGCGGCGAGCGCCTCGTGGTCGGTGGTGGTGGGTGACGCGTTCACTGCTGTTGCCTCGACTCCGTCCAGGACCGGCAGCGACGGCCGAACTCCGCCAGTACCGCGCGGTCCAGGGGTGATTGATCGGTGTGGTGCTCGAAGTGCCACTGGATGCCCAGGACGAACCGGACCGGCGCGGCCACGCTGACCGCCTCGACGGTGCCGTCCGGGGCGGTGGCCTCCACGAAGGCGTGTCCGGGGAGCTTCGCCACGCGGTCGCTGTGCTGCGAGTTGACCGGCACGGCCGCCGGGTCGAGCCCGGGTCCGGCCAGCGCGGCGAGCAGCCCGCCGGGGGCGAGGGCGACGGTGTGCGCGGGCGCCCAGCGGTCGGGGCCGTCGACGCCCGCCGTCAGCCGGTGCTTGACCGGGGACGCGGGCACCGTTTCGAGCGTGCCCCCGTGGTGCGCGACCAGTTCCTGCAGGCCCCGGCAGCTGGCGAGCACCGGCAGCCCGGGGAGCCGGTCGGCGGCCCGCAGCAGCGCGGCGGCGGCCGCGTCCCTGGCGCGGTCGTACTCCCGGCCGGGCACCGCGTCGGCGTCCTGCCCCCCGTAGCGCTCCGGGTGGAGATACGAGCCGCTGCCCGGCAGCACCAGGCCGTCGAGCCGCGCCAGGACGTCGTCGGCGTGCTCGGGCCGCACGGTGTGCAGCAGCACGGCGGCGACGCCCGCGTGCTCCAGGAGGGGTGCGGTCAGGTGGTCGTTGACGCGTGAGTACGTCGTGCCGTTGGCCCGCTCCTTGCGGCAGGCGAGGATCCCGACCAGCGGCCGTCGCGACGTGCCCGCGCTCACCCGGCCGACTCCCGTGCCGTCGCGCCGGGGTACTCCCGCACTTCGGTCACGAGGCCCGGCAGTGCGGCCGGATCGTCGGTGACGACGACGGCGACCACGGTGTCGGTGCCGGGCCAGTCCTCGGCGATGACCACCTTCGGGTGCGCGCGGACGGCGTCGGCGAGTTCCTGGGTGTCGCGCCCGGCCTTCGGCAGCAGCACCATCGCCGCGCCGCGCTCCGGCTCGGGCGTCTCGCCCGGCAGTTCCCCGTCGGCGAGGAGGCCGAGCAGGCTCTCGTAGGGGCGGACGGCGTCCTGGTGCGCGTACGGGATCAGGTGCGAGTTGATCAGGTCGCCGCCGAGGCGGCCGCCGACCTCCAGGACGACCGGGCCACCGGGGGCGAACCGCAGGTCGACGTGGAAGCCGCCGGAGCGCAGGCCCACGGCGAGGACCGCCTGCTCGGCGGCCTGCCGCACCTCCTTGACCTGGGCGTCGGTGCGCGCGGACGGCACGGCCGTGGCCCACGAGGGGGTCAGCGGACCGTCGACGCTCTTGTCGGTGACGCCGAAGATCCGGACGACGCCGTCGCGCACCACGCCGGAGACGGAATGCTCCGTGCCGTCGACGTACTCCTCGACGAGGAAGTCGGTGGTCCCGGAGTAGTTGGTGGAGGTCAGCGCGTACACCTCGGCGAGGTCCGTGTCCGCGCCGATGAGCGCCATGCCGCGGCCGCCGGAGCAGTGCGCGGGCTTGAACACGAGGGTGCGGCCTGCGGCGCCCAGTTCGGCCGCCGCCTCGCGCAGGTCCTCCAGCGAACTGCCGGACCGCCAGGCGGGGTTGAGGGCGTAGGGCGCCATGGCGCGGCGCTGGGCGATCTTGTCCGTGGCGACGGCAGCGGCGGCGGCGCCGATGCCGCGCGCCTCGAACCGCTCGGCGAGCAGCGCCGTGAGGCCCACGTACTTGTCGCCCCAGCAGGCCACGGCGGCGGGTTCCACACCGGCCACGGCCTGCGCGGCCTGCTCGTCGAGCGGGGCCTTGCGGTCGAAGGTGCCGAGCTGCCGGGAGGGAAGTCCGGTGTGCGAGACGTCGGCGTCGGAGGAGACGTGGACGCGCAGGCCGCGCGCGGCGGCGGCCTCCAGTTCGGCCCGCCATTCCAGTGGGGAACGGCGCAGGCCCAGGTAGAGGACCGTGCGGGGTCCTTCGGCCGGCGCGTGGGGGTTCGCGGGAGAGGTCATGGGTCAGACACCGTTCTCGTTCGTGTGCTCGTGCGCCGTGCTGGTCCGTGCGTCGGCCTCGGCACCGTACCGGCCCTGGTACCAGGTGTTGCCGAAGTCGTCGACGACGAAGGTCTCCTCGCGCTTCTCCTGGCGGCTCGCGTGTTCCTGGTAGTAGCCGCGCAGGATCTCGCCCATCGCGATGGCGGCGCGCAGCTCGGCGAGTTCGTAGGTGTCGCCCTGGGTGCGCATCAGCCGCAGGTCGTGCACGCCGGCGCGGTGGGCTCCGGCCAGGGTGATGCCGAAGGGGACGCGGATGGCGTGCCGTACGCCGTTGGCCACGTGGCCCTGGTGGTGGTGCGAGGTCCACTCCGTCATGTCGGGCATGGACGGGGCGAAGAACCAGTCGCGTTCGGCGAAGCTCTCGTCGTCGGTGACCGCCGCGGCGTGCGGCATGAAGTGCCAGCCGTTCCAGCGCATGCGGGCGGCGATGGCCCGTACGACCTGCGGCAGTTCGGCGGCGGCGCCGGCGTCGGTGAGCCGCTGCCGGAAGGGCGCGGCGGGCACCACGCAGCAGTAGTACTCGCTGGTCTTCCAGTGTCCCGGTTCGATGCTGCCCTCGGCGAGCAGGGTGCTGAGCCGCTGGATGTCGCGCGGGCCGCGGGACATGCTGACGTCGGATCCGGTGCCGTCCGCGGCGGCGCCCACGAGGCGGTGCAGCACTTCCTCGAATCGGCTGCCGAAGCCGGGTTCGGTGGACTGGCCGCCGTCGAGCACCGGCCGCCAGTCCACGTCGAGGGCGCCGCCGCGTACGGCGTCGGCGGCTCCCGGCACGAGGGCGGCGAGGACGTCGAGGAAGGCCTCCGGGACGTCCGCGCCGGTCACCGGGGTGTCGAAGAGGTGTTCCTGCTTGTTGATGGTCATCGCCTGGACCGTGCGGTAGACCACGGCGCCCGAGGCGAGGGCGCGCACTCTCGACTCCCGTGCCAGGTCGGCGAGTTCGAAGAGCCGGCCGATCGGCGAGGCCGCCGCGGCGGGGTCCGGGACCTGCTGCCCGTAGGCCCGTATGCGGTCCTCGATGAAGGCCGTGAGGCGGCCCGGCGTCAGCTGGGTGCCGCTGAACTCCTCGGTGCGCGAGGGAGTTCCGGAGGAGATGAGCGCCGACATGCAGACGACGAAGCAGGCGTCGGCGGCGCTCCACGCGCGTAGCGGCGTGCCGGAGAGCACCTTCATGCGGCAGCGGTCGGACTCGGCGGCGATGGACTTACCGACGAGGTTCCCGCCCTTGCCGAGATTGGTGTAGCAGTCGTCGCCGATGTAGAGGCGGATCGGGCCGACGTGCCGGAACAGGAACCGCAGGCGGTCCACCAGGCCCGCCGCGTGCTCCTCGCCCTGGGCGAGCAGCCAGGTCCGGCAGGCTTCGATCTCCGCGGCCTCGGCCTCGACGAGCGCGGCGCACTCGGCTTCGAGGTCCTGCGGCGGTCCGTCCGGCCATCGGACGGCCGCGACGAGGCGCAGGTCGGGGTCGGCGGGCTCACCGGGGCGCAGCACGCGGGCCTTGCCCGGCTTCAGCTGTCCGAACCGGTGGCCGCTCGGGTCGTCGACGGCGGTCGTGTCGACCGTGGCTCCCGCGGCTTCCGCCGCGTCGAGCAGGTGGCGTTCGGCGGGCCGTAACGCGGCGATGGCGACTTCGGACGCCAACCGCTCGCCGATGGTGGCCAGATGGCGTACGGCCTTGCCGGCGTCGCTGTGCGCGGCGGCCTCGGCGGCAACCGTCTCGAGTAACTTGTCGAACCCTTCGGCACGAAGAAGGCCCATCTGCGATTCCCTTGTGAAGACGTGACTTGACGCGGGCGATCGTCAGCGAGCGCCACATGACGGACAGCGGAAGGAACCAGCGTGAAATGCGCCGGGCGGACACGGGACGGCCACGCGCGGCCAGAACCGCAGGTGGGAGGGAGGTCGGTACACCTGTTCCGTGAAAGTCCGGGAGAGCCCCGTTGCTCAACTGGCGGCCGGAGCAGGTGATGCGAGGTCGCCAGCGCGGTGACTGTAGCCCACACTGTTAACGCCAGGCAATCACTTCGTGTACACAAGTCGACGCGCAGCGCGTCAATGACTCAGCGTGGCGCGGCC
This sequence comes from Streptomyces sp. BYX5S, assembly GCF_054724165.1. Taxonomy (NCBI): domain Bacteria; kingdom Bacillati; phylum Actinomycetota; class Actinomycetes; order Kitasatosporales; family Streptomycetaceae; genus Streptomyces; species Streptomyces sp. BYX5S. The sequence goes on from NZ_CM138829.1 coordinate 4,917,236, forward strand.
GTTGAATCCCGGACGACGAGCCGGGTCGCCAACTCCACGCGGTGCGTGTCGGGTTGCTCGCCGCGCGCCTGCCGCAGCACGGCACGCAGGGCCGCTCGGCCCATTTCCGGGAGGGGTTGGGCGACGGAGGTGAGGGCCGGGACGCAGTCGCGGGCGAGTGCGGTGCCGTCGAAGCCGACCAGGCTGAGCTGCTCGGGAACGCGGATTCCGCGCCTGCGGGCCTCGCGCAGGACGCCGACGGCGATGGCGTCGTTGCCCGCGAAGAGCGCGGTCGGCGGCCGGGGCCCGGACAGCAGCGCGCTCAGCCCCTCGACGCCGGACTCGGCGTGGAAGCGGCCGTGCCGGACGAGGCCGGGATCGGCGGGTACGCCGCGGGCTGCGAGCGCGGAGAGGTGGCCGTGCAGGCGCGCCTGATTGCATTCAATCGCCTCGGGTCCGCCGAGGTAGCCGATGCGGCGGTGGCCGAGGTCCAGGAGGTGTTCGGTGGCGGCCCTGCCGCCCGCCCAGTTGGCGGCGCCGACGCTGACGACGTCCGCGGGCGGCGGGTTGAAGGAGTCGATGACGACGACGGGGATGCGGCGGCGCCGGAAGGCCGCGAGGCCCGCCTCGTCGTAGGCGGAGGTCACGACGATCACCCCGGCCCGGCCCTCGTTGAGCAGGCGTTGGGCCTTGCGGCCGAGGCCGGATTCGGTGGGGCGCCGACCGCCCGTGGTGCTGACGACGACCTCGACGCCGGAGCGCGCGGCGTGGTCGAGGATGCCGCCCAGGAGGGCCGAGGGGTACGCGGAGTCGATGGCGTCGAAGGCGACCTCGACGACGGCGGGACCGGAGGGCGCCCGGCGCTGCGACGGCGAGCGGTAGCCGGCTTCCTCCAGCGCGGCGAGAACCCTCGCCCGGGTCTCGTCGGACACGTCCGCCCGCCCGTTGACGACCTTGGAGACCGTGGCCGTGGAGACGCCGGTGCGGTGCGCGATGGCGGACAGGGTCGGCCTGGCCGGGGAGGACGGGGTCGGCGGCATGGGGCTTCCTGGGACTGAGGGGTGGGTGCCGAAATCTTTCGGTGACGGCAGCTTGTGATCCGGCACGCCCCGCGTCAACCCATTGCGCCAAACCTCCCCGCGGCACGGCCTCTTGACCGGCACCTCCGGCGCTTCTACGGTTCCGGGGTCTCGAAGAGTCCTCGAAATATTTCGGTCGCGTTCCTCGACGGCCGGGACGTGCTCCAGCGAAGGAGTTCAGTGAACACCACCGCCGGCAAGAAGGCGCTCGTCGTACGCGGCGGCTGGGACGGGCATCAACCCGTCCGGGCCACCGACCTGTTCATCCCGCATCTGAAGGCCCACGGCTACGAGATTCGTGTCGAGGACTCGCCCAAGGTCTACGCGGACGCCGCGTACATGGCCGGGGTCGACCTCGTGATGCAGTGCGTGACGATGTCCACGATCGAGGCAGCGGAGTGCGCGGGGCTGCGGGCCGCCGTGGAGAACGGCACGGGGCTCGCCGGATGGCACGGCGGCATCGCCGACTCCTACCGGAACTCCGCGGACTATCTGCACCTCATCGGCGGCCAGTTCGCCTGTCATCCGGGCAAGCACCCGGACGAGCGCACGGGTGAGCAGGCGGACAACTACGTCCCGTACACCGTCACCATGCTCCCGGCCGCCGCCGAGCATCCCGTCACCCGGGGCATCGACGACTTCGACCTGGTCACCGAGCAGTACTGGGTGCTCGCCGACGACTACATCGACGTCCTCGCCACCACCACCCAGAAGGTCCGGCCCTGGGACCCGTGGCACCGTGAGGTCACCTCCCCGGCGATCTGGACGCGGCAGTGGGGCAAGGGCCGCGTCTTCGTGTGCACGCCGGGCCACCACGTCGAGGACCTGGAGCACCCGAGCGTGCGCACCGTCGTGGAGAGGGGCCTGCTGTGGGCAAGCCGCTGAACGTGGGCATCGTCGGATGCGGCACCATCGTCGGCCAGTACCTCGCGAGCCTGCGCGGGCTCGACGGCGTGGCGCTCGTCGCCGTCGCCGACCTCGACGACGCGCGGGCGCGGGCGGTCGCCGAGGAGTGGGGCGGTGACGTGCGCGCGGTCGGCGTCGACGCGCTGATCGCCGCCGAGGACGTGGACCTCGTCCTCAACCTCACGGTTCCCGCCGCGCACGGCGAGATCGCGCGCAAGGCGATCGCGGCCGGGAAGCACGTCTACGGCGAGAAGCCCCTCGCGGCCACCGCACGCGAGGCCCGAGAGGTGCTGGCGGCCGCCCGGGAGGCGGGCGTCGTCGTCGGCTGCGCGCCGGACACGGTGCTCGGCACCGGCATCCAGACCGCGCGGAAGGCCATCGACGACGGCCTCATCGGGGCGCCGGTGGCGGCCACGGCGACGATGGTCACCCCCGGCCACGAGCGCTGGCACCCCCAGCCCGACTTCTACTACGCGCCGGGCGGCGGCCCGCTGCTCGACATGGGCCCGTACTACGTCACGGCCCTCGTCACCCTCCTCGGCCCGGTCGCCTCGGTGGTCGGCGCGGCGAGCCGGCCCCGGTCGGAGCGGGAGATCGGCAGCGGGCCGCGGGCCGGTGAACGGGTGCCGGTCGGGGTCGACACCCATGTCTCGGGTGTGCTGGTGCACGAGTCCGGGGCGCTGTCGACGCTCGTGATGAGCTTCGACGCGGTCGCGACGACTTCCGCGCACATCGAGGTCCACGGCCCGCGCGGCACGTTGGCCGTCCCCGACCCGAACCACTTCTCCGGCGACACCCGGCTGTTCCGCCTCGGCGCGCGGGACTGGGAGACCCTGCCCGTGTCGGCGGGCTACCTCGGCTCGGGCCGCGGCTACGGGATCGCCGACCTCGCCGCGACACCTCCGGCCCGCCTGCCACGGGCGTCCGGCGAGCTCGCGTACCACGTACTGGAGGTCATGGAGTCACTGCTCGACTCGGCGGCGACCGGCACGTCCACCGCGGTGCAGAGCCGCGCCGAGCGTCCGCCGGCGGTACCGCTCACCGACCTGGCGCGGTCGGGGGCGGACGCGCCCTGACTGAGGCGGGGCACGCCCTGACGGGTGTCAGATCCCGACGGGCTCCCAGGCGAACGGGGGATCGGGGAGCTTGTCGCGCAGGACCGGGGCCACCTCGGACTGGAACAGTTCGAGGGAGTCCCGGTGCTGACGTCCCGTCAATCCCGCGGCGTCCGCGTGCACATGCAGCACCGAGTGCCCGAACTGCTGGTGGTAGCGGGCGACCTTGTCGACGACCTGCTGCGGGCTGCCGATCAGGGCCGAGCTGCGCTCGACGAAGTCCTCCACGGTCTCGAAGGCCACCGGAAGGCCGGACTGCCGCTGGAACGCGAGGTTCGCCTCGAAGACCGGCCGGTACACCGCCACCGCCTCCTGCGAGGTGGGGGCCACGTACAGGCCGGCCGTTCCGGCTCCGACGGCGATCCGCGCGGGATCGTGTCCGTAGTGCTCCCAGCGTTCGCGGTAGTGGCGGACCAGCTCGGCGTACGGCTCGATCGGGTGGGTGACGTTCGCCGAGAACAGCGGGTCGCCGTAGCGGGCGGCGAGGTCGACGGACTCCTTGCTGGTGGCGCTGCCGTGCCAGACCCGGACCGGCCGCTGGTACGGGCGCGGCCACACCTCGGCGTCGGTGAGGGGCGGGCGGAACCGGGTCGCCACGGTGACCCGGCCGTTCCGCCAGAGCCTGCGGAACACCTCGTAGCTCTCGGCGTTGCGCTCCCACTGGTCCTCGGGCGTGACCCGGAACAGCTCGCGCTGGGCGGTTCCGTTGCCCTTGCCGATGATGAGGTCGAGGCGCCCGCCGGAGAGGTGGTCGAGCGTGGCGTAGTCCTCGTAGGCGCGCACCGGGTCGAGCAGGCTGAGCGTCGTCACCGCGGTGAACAGGCGGATGCGCCGGGTCAGTGCGGCGATGTGGCTGAGCACGACGGTCGGCGACGAGGAGATGAACGGCCGCTCGTGCCGCTCCCCCACCCCGAACCCGTCGAAGCCCAGTTCCTCGGCGAGCACCGCGTGGTCGAGGACCTCGCGGAACCGGTCGTGGGTGGAGAGCTGGACGCCGGTGACCGGGTCGGGTCGGTGGGTGATCAGCGTGATGGCGAGGAACTTCACGGGGCGACCCGCTCGGCGGCGGGCTGCCGCACCGGTTCCGTGCCGATCACCTTGCGGTAGACGCGGGCGCCGTCGCCGTAGTCGTCCACGGCGTAGTGCCAGGTGGCCCGGTTGTCCCAGAGCACGAAGTCACCGGGGTGCCAGCCGAAGCGGATGGTGTAGTCGGGCGACGAGGCGTGCCGCAGCAGGTGGTCGAGCAGCACCTTGCCCTCCTGCGCGCTGACGCCGGTCAGGCGCAGCGCGGAGGTGCTGAGGAACAGGCCCTTGCGGCCCGTCTCGGGATGGGCCAGCACGAGGGGGTGCTCGACGGTGTCCTCGACGCGCTCGCGCTTGCTGCCCTGCGCGTAGTTCCCCGCGTTCGCGTCGTAGACAGCGCTCACCGAGGCGAGCAGTTCCTTGAACGGCTCGGACAGGTCGTCGTACGCCGCCTGGAGGTCGGCCCACAGGGTGTGTCCGCCGAGCGCGGGCACGGCGTCGTACGTCAGTGACTCGATCGCGAACACCGGCCGCCGCCACAGTCCGCCGATGTGCCAGGTGCTGGCCTTGCCGGTGTGCCGGACGTCGTAGGGGTAGACCAGTGGATGGTCGGCGTGCTTCAGCGCCGTCGGGTGGTCGAAGGGCTCGGCGAAGATGCGTACGGCCTCGACGTGCTGCTCCGGGGTGAGGTGCTGGTCGCGGAAGACCAGTACCTTGTGCTCCAGGAACGCCCGGCGCAGCGCTTCGGCGGTTGCCTCGTCGACGTTGCTCGTCAGATCGACACCGGTGACCTCGGCGCCGAACCGGGGTCCCGCCCGCCGGATCTCGTGGCGCGCGACAGTGGTGGTCATGGCTGTCCCCTCTCAGTGCTGCCGTTTCAGGAATGACACGCGGAGGGTCGCCTCGCACAGGGTGGCCGAGGCGACGTCAGGTCCGTCGACACGTGGACGTGGCGACGCGCGCCAGGTCCACGTACAGCCTGCGGTACAGCGTTGAAGGGCTCACCCGACCATGTGTAGCAGGGAGTTGAGCCGTGGATCGTTGCGGCGGCGTGAAATTCCGGCCCCTTCAGACCACGGTCACGGAATGCCGCACCACCGCGTCGAACAGATAGCCCTGCGTGTTGGGTACGGCGAGGTCCGGCTGGCTGCGGCCCGTGGTGTCGGTGGCGCGGGCCAGCACGTGGGTGGCGCCCGGGGTGTCGGGGGTCCAGGGTACGGACCAGCGGGTCCACGTGCCGGACCGTGGGCGGTCGTGGAGCCGGGCCGGGCGCCAGTTCGCGCCGCCGTCGGTGCTCACGTCGACCCGTGCGACGGCGCCCGCGCCCGACCAGGACCGGCCGTGCAGCACCTGTCCGGCACCCACGGGGAACGTGGCACCGTCGGCCAGCTCGAAGGCGCTCTTGACGGTCTGCCGGGTCAGCGGCGCGCTGCCCTCCGGCGGGTGGCCGGGGCCGAACAGCCGGTAGAACGTGGTGTTCCACGGGGAGAACAGCGGCTGCGCGGACACCTCGATGTCACCGACCCACTTGATGGACGCGATGCCCACCCACGACGGCACCAGCACCCGCACCGGGTACCCGTGGTCGTGCGGCAGCGGTTCGCCGTTCATCTCGTACGCGAGCAGGACGTCGTCCAGCGCCTTGGCCAGCGGCAGCGGGCGCCGCACCCGGCCGAGGTTCTCCCCGCCGCTGACGTACTCGGCGTCGAGGCCCCGCGGCTGCACGTCGACGGCCCGCGACGACAGTCCGGCCCTGCGCAGTACGTCCCCCAGGCGCACGCCTCGCCACCGGGCGACACCGATCGCGCCCAGGGTCCACGCGGTGCCGGTGACCGTCTCGCCCTGCTGGGACGTGTAGTGGCTGCGGCCGTTGCCCGCGCACTCGACGAACGCGGTGCGGGTGACGGCGGGCAGGGCCCTGAGATCGTCGTAGCCGAACTGCACCGGCCGGTCCTCCCCCGGTGCGCCCTTGAGCCCGCTGCCCCACAGCCGCAATCGCCAGTCGTGCGCGTCGAGGACGGGGGTCGCGGTGTGGTTGCGCACGAAGAACCGCTCGTTGGGCGTGTGGTGGCCGGTGCCGCGCAGGGCCTCCCAGCGGGTCTCGGCGTTGGTGCCGCGCTGGATGAACCACTCGGGCGGCAGCGGTTTGACGATGGGGGTGTCGGCGGCGTGGGCCGGACGCGGCGCCGGAAGAGCGGTGGCGGCGGCCGTGGCGGCGAGCAGCGTGAGCAGCCGTCGGCGGCTGACGCCGTCCGCGCGCGCCTCCCCGGCCAGGTACTGGCGCAGTCTGCGCCGGTCGTACGCCGTTTCGTCGAGTCGGGGCGCGGGGCGGGGCGGGGGCACGGCGGAAGCGGACATGGCGGGTCCTTGTCATCGGCGAGGAGCGGGAGAGCGCGGCGTGCGCGCAGGGCGGCCTACGTCGATGGCGCGTGCGGCAGGGGTGTTACGCAGGCCCGTGGAAGCGGCTGCCGGAGCAGCGCGTGATCAGCGGGAGCGGCGACACAGCGCGGCGGCCACGCGGACGAGGTCCACGGCGCGGCGGCGCGTCAGGGGCTCCGGCGAAGGCATGGCGCGATGCAAGCACGCGGGGCCTGGAGGTGTCAACGGAGCGTGTGTGCGGAGAAGTTGGGGCTGCGCTGCGACCGCACCCCGTTCGCCCGGCTTTCGACCGCGCCGGATGAACGGGGTGTCGGTTCGCTGCCCATGAGTCGGCCGGGGCCGGCGTCAGGGGGCGGTCACCACGTCGTCGCGGACCCGCAGCCGCTCCCCCAGCAGGCCGCCCACCGCGGTGAGCAGCGAGATTCCCGCGAGGAGGATCGCGGCGGGCCAGGACGCCGAGCCGCCCGCCGCGTCCAGCAGGGCGGTGGCGATCATCGGCAGGAAGCCCGTCACGGCGCCGGCGATGTTGTAGGCCAGCGCCACGCCGCTGTAGCGGAGATGGGCGGGGAACATCTCGGTGAGGAGCGCGCCCGACACGGCGTAGGTCACCGCGAGGAGCGCGATGCCGAGCGCCACCGCGACGACGACCGCGGCGTGGTTGCCGGTGTCGATCAGCCAGTACAGCGGGAACGCGCACACCGCGGAGGCGATGCCGCCCCACAGGGTGACGCGGCCCGGACCGACCCGCTCGGCCACCCGGCCCATCGCCAGGATGACGAAGATCTCCACCACGGCGGCGATCAGCGTCGCGTTGACCATCAGGCTCTTGGGCAGGCCGAGGGTGCCGGTGCCGTAGCTGATGACGAAGGTGGTCAGCAGGTAGAAGCCGCCGACGCCCAGCAGGGCGGAGCAGATCGCGACGAGGAGGCGGCCCCAGGCCGTGCGGAACACCTCGACGGCCGGGACCTTGGCCCGCTGGTCCTTGCGGAGCAGTTCGTCGAAGAGCGGGGACTCCTCGACCTTGCGGCGGAAGAAGTACGCGAGCGCGGTCAGCGGGAAGGCGAACAGGAACGGCAGGCGCCAGCCCCAGGAGTCGAACGAGTCGGAGGGCAGCATCAGCACCAGGGCGAACGCGCCGGAGGACATCAGCGTGCCGACGGGCGAGCCGATCTGCGGCAGCGCGGCGTACCGGCCGCGCTTCTCGGGCGGCGCGTGCTCCACGGCGAGCGTGACGGCGCCGCCCCACTCGCCGCCGACGGCGACGCCCTGCAACAGGCGCAGGAAGACCAGCAGCAGCGGTGCGGCGAGGCCGATCGTCGCGTAGCCCGGCAGCAGACCGATGAAACCGGTCGCCACGCCGATGCTGATCACCGTGATGAGCAGGGCGGGGCGGCGGCCCATGCGGTCGCCGAGCCAGCCGAACAGGACGGCGCCGAGGGGGCGGGCGGCGAAGCCGACACCGAAGGTGCCGAACGCGGCGAGCGTCGCCGTCGCGGGGTCGAGCGACGAGAAGAACTGGCTGTCGAAGACGATCGCGGCGGCCGTGCCGAACAGGAAGTAGTCGTACCACTCGAGGGCGGTGCCGACGAACGCGGCGAACGCCACGCGTCCGGCCTCCTTGCCGGTGACGACGGGCCCGGCCCCGCCGCCCGGTGGCGCCTGGCCCGACTCGGCCCGGGTGCGGTCGAGTTGCGTCATGTCAGTGCTCCTTGTGCGGTGTCACGCGCGGGGCTGCGCGGAAGCGGGGGCGGGGACGGTGGGGATGGCGCCGGCGAGGCGGCCGAGGCCGTCCAGGGAGTCGGCGCCGTGCACGCACGCGCCCTCGACGAAGGTGGCCAGGACCTCGACGGCCGCGATCCGGGCCGGGTCCACGGCCACGGGGTCGTCGGACAGCACCACGAAGTCGGCGTACTTGCCGGGCGTCAGACTGCCCCGGCGGTCCTCCTCGTGGCTCGCCCACGCGGCGTCCAGCGTGTAGGCGCGCAGCGCCTGCTCGGCGGTGGCCCGCTCGTCGCCCGCGAGCAGTACGCCCGCGCGGCTGAGCCGTTGCACCATCGACTGCATGCCGAGCAGCGGCGCGCCCGCGGCGACCGGCCGGTCCGAACTGCCGGGCACCCGCAGCCCGTGCTCCAGGAACGAGCGGTGCCGGTACATCCAGCCGACCCGGTCGGGTCCCAGCGCCTCGGCCATCGTGTCGCCGACCGCGTACAGGAAGTGCGGCTGCGGTACGGGGACCACGCCGAGGTCGGCGTAGCGGGCGAGCTGGTCGGGGCGGACGACTCCGGAGTGCTCGATGCGGTGGCGCGCGTCGGGCCGCGGCAGTGCCTCCTGGGCGCGGGCGAAGGCGTCGAGGGCGAGGTCGATGGCCTCGTCGCCGATGGCGTGGGCGGCGACCCGCCAGCCGGCCCGGTGCGCGGCGACCATCAGGTCGCGCATGTCGTCGGGGCTGTCCTGGTACACGCCGTGGTGGCCGTGCCCGCACAGCGGCTCGGTGACGGCCGCGGTGCGGCCGATCAGGGATCCGTCGAGCCACAGCTTCACCGGACCGATCCGCAGCCGGTCGTCGCCGAACCCGGTGCGCAGGCCGAGGTCGATGCCGGTGGTGATGCCGTCCGAGGCGTGGGCGGCGAGGGAGTGCAGGTTGTCCCCCGCGACCATCAGCTCGACGCGCACCGGCAACGTGCCGCGCTCGCGGGCGAGTTGGTAGGCGGCGGCCTCGACGGGGCTGCGCCCGATCAGGCCCTGGCCGATGCCCGCCTCGGTGACATGGGTGAGGCCCTCGGCGGTGTAGACGGCGGCCGCCGTGGAGATCGCACCGGCCAGGTCCTCCACGGACACCGGCAGGGTGAGAGAGGTGACCAGGTTCTGGGCGCGTTCCTGGAGGAGCCCGGTGGGCGCGCCGTCGCCGTCCCGTACGACGACACCGCCGTCCGGCTCGGGCACGCTGCCGTCGAGCACGCCCACCTGGTCGAGCACGGCGCTGCTGACCGCGCACATGTGCCCGGAGCGGTGCTTGAGCCACACCGGGCGGCCCCCGGCGGCCCGGTCGAGGGCGGACCGGTGGGGGTGCCCGCCCATCACGGTGTCGTCGTAGCCGGCGCCGACCACCCACGCGTCGGCGGGCAGCGCGGCGGCCCGGTCGGCGACGGCGTCGTAGAGGGCGTCGAGGGTGGCGGCGCCGGACAGGTCCAGTTCACCGAGGCTCTGTCCGAACCACGCCATGTGATTGTGCGCGTCGGCGAAGCCGGGCACCACGGTGGCGCCGTGGCAGTCCAGGGTGGTGCGCGCGGGGAGGTGTGCGACGTCGTCGTCCAGGCCGACGATCCGGCCGTTCAGCACCCCGAGCGTGTGGGCGGTGGGCCGCCGGTCGTCGACGGTGCGGATACGGGCGTTGGTGAGTTTCAGATCGATCATGAGCCTCAGGCAGCCTGGTGGTGCGGCCGGACGCGCGGAACCGGCGGCGGGACGGACACGGACGAGGGGAGCGGACGGACGGCGGACGGGGCGCCGGAGCCGGGCGGCGGCCCGATTGGGCAATGGCCAGTGAACTTCCGGGGCGTCCGAGCACGCGCTCCGCGCACAACCAGCAGAATGCCTGGTGAACAGCGCCACGAACAGTGGCGGACCGCTTACGGTTCACGACGCCATAATGGGCAGATGCACAATCCACCCGACGCGAGCTCCGGCCCGAACCCGGGATCGGCCCCGCACCCGGCCGCGGCCCCGGACACCGCCACGGGTCCGCCCCGTGAGCGCGGCACGTCCGAGCCGGTGACGCGGGCCCTGCACACCCTCGTCCGTGACTGCCTCGACGACCTGGACCGCCTCGTCGAGCGCTACGTGGACGAGATCTCGCAGTTCGAGGGGTACCAGGGGGCCGTCGACCGGCCGGAGCTGACGCAGATCGGGCGCACCTGCTACGAACTGCTGCTGCGCCTCATCGCGGACCTGCCCACGTCCCCCGAGCTGCTGGCCACCTCGGAGCAGCTGGGCCGCCGCCGCGCCCACCAGGGCGTGCCGCTGGACGCGCTGATGCAGGCGATCCGCACGGACTTCCGGGTGCTGTGGACCGAGTTCCTGGACCGCACCCCGGCCGCCGGGCTGCCGGATCTGACGAGGAGCGCGGTGCGGGTGTGGGAGGCCGTCGAGTACCACGCGGTGCACACCCATGCCGCGTACGTCGACGAGATCGCCGTGATGGACCGCGAGCGCGCCCGGGAGCGGGCCACGCTGATCGGCCGGCTGCTGTCGTCGGACGGCCGTGACTCTCAACTCCTCGCGCAGACTGCCACGTTGCTCCAGGTGGAGCCCACCGACGACTTCGCGGTCGCCATCGCGCCGCCCGACTCCCAGGTCCGGCTGCGCGAGGCGGTCGACGCGCATCTCACCGACCGGGGCACCCACCTCCAGCAGCACCACGGCATGCTCGTGCTGATCACCGCGCTGCCGCCCGGGTCGGAGGGCCGGCCGCCGCGCTGGCTCGCGGAGGTGGCGTGCGCGTTCGGGCCGACCGCGCACGGGCTGGCGCGGGTGCCGGAGGCGGTGCGCATCACCGAGGCCATCGCCTCGGTGCTGGCCCCGGACGCCGCGGGTCCCGTCACCCTCGCGGACGCCTGGATGCCGGTGGCGGTGGCCCGTCTCGGCCCCACGGCCGCGGTCCTGGCCCGTACGGTGCTCGCCGGGCTCGCCGACCTGGCGCCGCACGAGCGGGACCGGCTGGTCGAGGCGGTCACCACGTACTGCGACACGGGGTCGGCGAGCGCTGCCGCGCGCGAGCTGTACTGCCACCGCAACACGGTCCTGAACCGGCTGGCCCGCTTCGAGGCCCTGACCGGCTACCGGCCCACGCGCCCGGCGGACGCCGCGACGATCCTCTTCGCGCTGCGGGCCCGCACCCAGGCGGCGTGACGTACGAGGCACGGGGCGGGCCCGACGGGGGCCGGGCCCGCCCCGTGCCTCAGTCCTGCGCGACGACGTCCGCGCCGGGACCGCCGATCAGCAGGTCCACCCCCGGGCCGCCGTGCAGCGTGTCGTCGCCCTTGCCCCCGTAGAGGGTGTCGGCGCCGTCGCCGCCGTCGAGGAAGTCGTTGCCGTCCCCGCCGTTGATGAGGTCGTCGCCCGCGTCACCGGCCAGGTTCTGGCCCTGGGCGCCGCCGCGGATGTCGTCGTCGCCCTCGCCGCCGCTGACGGAGGAACCGTCACCGGTGGCGGTGAGGATGTCGTCACCGGCGCCGCCGAGCACGACGGCCCCGCCGCCCTTCGCGGTCACGGTGTCGGCGCCGTCGTCGCCGAGGACGACCGCGGCCTCGCCGACGGCAAGGGTGTCGTCGCCCGCGCCGCCGCGCACGGCGTTGCCGTCGACGCTCCCGGTGTCGGTGAGGGTGTCGGCGCCGTCGCCGAGGTCGACGGAGGCGAAGTAATAGGTCTGGTCGGTGTCGTTGGCGTAGGTGACACGGTCGTCGCCGTCGCCGAGGCCCAACTTCAGCCCCGCGTACGGGTCCTGGCTCTCGACGGTGGTGACGGTGCAGCTGACCCGGGTGGGGTCGGCGGCATCGGGGTGGGCGCAGCCGGTGGTGACGTCGATGGGGACCACGTCGTCGATGACGTAGGTGATCCGGTCCGGTCCCGCGGCGGTCGCGGTGACGGTGGCCTCGTTGGCCTGGCCGTCGGCGGCGGCGTAGACGACGGTCCGGCCGGTGGTGTCGAACCCGGCGGTGGCCGGGGCGCCCGGCGCGGCGAGCGCGGCCGGGGCGGCGACGAGGCCCGCGCCGAGGAGCAGCGGGAGCAGCGAGGCGGTGCGCAGGACGCGACGGCGTGCGGTGGGACGGCTGTGCATGGTGGAGCCTCCGTACGAACTGTGTGGCGTTGACACCCGGTTGGGACACGGAAAGCCCTTGCGGGGTTGCGCCCGCTTCTTCCCTCCTCTCCCCTGCCCGGACCGGCTCCCACCGCCCTGACCAGCACCGTCCATCCGCCCCTCGGCCGACGCCCGCCGCGACTCCACCTGTGCGTAGCGGAAAGTTCATGCCGCCCGCGGCGCGCTCAGCGGTAGTCGAGACCGAACCCGCGCTCGTACAGCGGGTGGGTCGTGTCGTCGGGGACGTCGCCCCGTTGTGCCTCCACCTCCTTCTGGGAGGAGGGGAGTTCGAAGGGGAGCCGGCCGCCCGGGGCGCGCTTGCCGAAGACCGTGTCGAGGAGGACGGCGTCGGAGACGCCGAAGTTGGCCACGACCGCGTCGGCGGTGCGCGCGACGCCCGTCAGGATCAGCGGGCGGTCCAGTTTGGGGACGGCGACGGTCGGGGTGCCGCTCGCCGCGGCCGTGCGCAGGGCTTTGTAGTCGGGGTCGGAGTCGGGGAAGTCGAGGCCGGTGAGGTCGGCGCCGCCCCGCGGGTCCGCCAGGCGCACGAGCGCGAGGTCGGCGTCGGCCGGGTCGTCCACCACGGTCAGTCCGCGCGCCTCGGCCTCGTCGGCGGAGACACCGTGCAGGTAGACGGTGCGCACCGTGCCGCGGTGGGCGGGCAGGGTGCGGTCGCCGTTCTTCAGCAGGGTCAGCGAGTCGGCCTGCGCCCGGTCGCCGACGGCCTGGAACGCGGCGTTGCCGACCAGCCGCCCGGCCGCCGCCTCGTCCACGTACGGGTCCTCGAACAGGCCGAGGCGGAACTTCTGCTCCAGCACGCGGCGGGCCGCCTCGTCGACCCGCTTTTCGCTGACGAGCTTCTGCCGTACGGCCTGCACGACGTACGCGGGTTGGTCGCTGCCGCCGATCTGGTCGACGCCCGCGTTGAGGGTGAGCGCCGTGCGCCGCAGGATCGACTGGTCCTCCACGCCCCAGGGCATGCCCACGCCCCACGGGCCGATGAAGGAGGCCGGGGGCCGGTTGGCGCGGCACTGCTCGGGGCAGTCGCCGGTGATGCCCCAGTCGGAGACGATGACTCCGTCGAACCTGTAGGTGCCCCGCAACAGGTCCTTGAGCAGGTACGAGTTGAAGCCCGCCCCCACCTGGTCCAGTTTGTGGCCCTTGTGGGTGAGGTCCTTGAGGATGGAGTACGTGGGCATGATGCCGGAGGTGCCCGCGGCGAACGCGCCCTTGAACGGCGTGATGTGGTCCGCGAAGTTGTCGCCGGGGAACGTGGCGTAGCGGCCGTAGTAGTAGTGGCTGTCGTAGCCCTGGGCCTGGGCGCCGTAGCCCACCCAGTGCTTGGTGACGGTGGCGACACTGTCCGGGCCGAGCCCGTCCGCGCCGCGCTGCATTCCCTTGACGTACGCGTTGACCTGGCGGCCCGCGGCGTCCGGGTCCGAGCCGAAGGTGCCGTTGATCCGGGTCCAGCGGGGCTCGGTGGCGATGTCGGCCTGCGGCGAGAGGCCCTCGGTGATGCCGACGGCCCGGTACTCGCGCCGGACGATGTCGCCCAGCTGCTCGGTGAGCCGCGGGTCGTGCGCGGCGCCCATGCCGATGGCGTCGGGCATGGCCGTCGTCCCGGCGCCCGCGACGGTCTGGCCCTCCACCACGGCGAACCCGTTGCGCGGGTCGGTGGAGACGACCACGGGGATGCCGAGGCGCTGCTTCTCGGCGATCGCCTGGACGGCGTTGTTGGCGGCGGCGACCTTCTCGGGGGACGCGGAGAGGCGGGTGATGGCGGTGGTGACGTGCCGGTCGCCGACCAGTTGGGCCGTGCCCGCCGGGTCGTACCCGTCACCTGCGTTGGCGAGGTTGCCGTGGACGAGGAGGCCGGCCTTCTCCTCCAGGGTCATCCGGGCCAGCAGGTCGCGGGCGCGGGCCGCGGCGCTCAGCCGCCAGTCCTCGTAGGGGGTGAGCCGGCCGTCGCGGTCCAGGTCGCGGAAGCGGATGCCGCCGCGCTCCAGGATCGGCGCGTCGCGCGACTCCAGCCGGGGCGGCGCGGGCGGCCTTCCCCGGGCGTCGGCGGACGCGGGGAGCAGGCCGGGCTGGGCGAGAAGGGCGGCGACGGTGGTGACGGCGGCCCCGACGGCCAGTCTTCGCCGGCCGCCCGTGGGGTGATTGCGTGAACGCATGCGTTCCTCTCCATCGAGGTCCACTTGAGCGCGTACAGGCCCTCCCGCAGCCGGTTCACCGCCCAACGGGCAGTGGCGCAGGGGGGTTTCGTCTTCATGCTGTGAAGCGATGCATCACCGGAGCGCCTTCAAAGTAGGTTGCGCGTTCAAGCATTGCAAGAGGCGTGACACCCGAAGACTCGACGACCGACGCGCGGCCTCTACCATCAGGTGGCGTTTCGACCCGGACGGCGGTGCCGTCCGGGTCGAACAGGTCAAGGAACGAGGAGAGGAACGTCATGCGTGCTCGGAACATCGGTGCGGCCGCCGCGACAGCCCTGGCGCTGGTGGCCGCCCGCGACCTCACACAGAAGAAGCACGCACTGCTGCGCAACTTCCCCGTGCTCGGGCACGCCCGGTACCTGCTGGAGACGATCGGCCCGGAGCTGCGGCAGTACGTCGTGACCTCCAACGACGAGGAGCGCCCGTTCAGCCGGGACCAGCGCAGCTGGATCTACGCGTCGGCGAAGGAGGAGAACAACTACTTCGGCTTCGGCACCGACAACGACGTGGAACACATCCAGGGCCACGCGTACGTCAAGCAGCGCACGTTCGCGGGGGCGCTGCCCGACCTGCACGACCCGCAGGCACCGCTGCCCTCGGCGAAGGTGCTGGGCGGGCCGCGCGGGCGCGCCAAGGCGTTCCGCCCGGCGAGCGTCGTCAACATCTCCGCGATGAGCTTCGGTTCGCTGTCCGGCGCGGCCATCACGGCGCTCAACAAGGGCGCCGCGCTGGCCGGGGCGATGCACAACACGGGCGAGGGCGGCCTCTCCTCGTACCACCGCGGCGGGGGCGACCTCGTCCTCCAGATCGGCACCTCGTACTTCGGCTGCCGCAACGAGGACGGCACCTTCAACCTCGACAAGCTCAAGGCGGTCGTCGACGGCGCCCCCGTCAAGGCGCTGGAGATCAAGCTCTCGCAGGGCGCCAAGCCGGGCCTCGGCGGGATGCTGCCGGGCGCGAAGGTGACGCCCGAGATCGCGGAGATACGGGGTATCCCCGCCGGCAAGGACTGCGCTTCGCCCTCCCGGCACACCGCGTTCCACGACGTCGACTCGATGCTCGACTTCGTGGAGCTGCTCGCCACCGAGACGGGTCTGCCCGTCGGCATCAAGAGCGCCGTCGGGGAGATGAGCTTCTGGGAGGAGCTGGCCACGCGCATGGCGCCGGGCGACCGCGGCGTCGACTTCGTGACCATCGACGGCGGCGAGGGCGGCACCGGCGCGGCGCCCCTGATCTTCAGCGACTCGGTGTCGCTGCCGTTCCGGATGGGCTTCTCGCGCGTCTACAGCACGTTCGCCGAACACGGCCTCACCGACCGGCTCACCTTCATCGGCTCCGGCAAGCTCGGCCTGCCCGAGAACGCCACGGTCGCCTTCGCCCTCGGCGTCGACATGGTCAACGTGGCCCGCGAGGCGATGCTGTCCATCGGCTGCATCCAGGCGCAGAAGTGCCACACGGACAAGTGCCCGACCGGTGTCGCCACCCAGGCCCCCTGGCTGGTGCGCGGCGTCGACGCGCCGTCGAAGGCGAACCGCGCGGCGATGTATCTGCGCACGCTGCGCCGGGAGTTGCTGAAGGTGTCCGGCGCGGTCGGCGTCGCCCACCCGTCGCTCATCACGCCCGACGACGTCGAGATCCTGAACGGGGACTACGACGCCCGGACGCTGGCGAGCGTGTACGGCTACAAGGACGGCTGGGGCGCGCTCGGTCCGGACCTCGCCCGGGAGATCACCGCGCTGGTCACCGCCGATCAGGGCTCGACCAACCCGACCCGGATCGCGTAACGGGTCAGTTCCAGACGGTCCTTGAGGCCCAGCTTCTGCAACAGGTTGGCCCGGTGCCGCTCGACCGTCTTGGCGCTGATGACGAGGAGGTCCGCGATGTCCTGCGAGGTGTGTCCCTCGGCGACGAGTTTGAGGATCTCCTCCTCGCGGTCGGTGATGGTCCGGGCGGGCGGGAACCTGCCCTCCCGGATGCAGTCGAGGTACGTGCGGATGAGCGCGCCGACCGCGCCGGGGTAGAGGAAGGGCTCGCCGCGCATCGCGGCCCTGCACGCCTCGACGAGGTCGCGGTCGGCGACCGACTTGAGGACGTAGCCGGAGGCGCCGGCGGCGAGCGCCTCGAAGAGGTACTGCTCGTTGTCGTACATGGTGAGCATGAGGATGCGCAGTTCCGGCTGGGCGCGGATGAGTTCGCGCGCGGCCTGGAGGCCGGTCATGCGCGGCATGGCGATGTCCAGTACCGCCAGGTCGGGGCGGTGGGTGCGGGCGGCCTCGACGGCCTCGGCGCCGTCCCCCGCCTCGGCCACCACGGCGAGGTCGGGTTCGCCGTCGAGGATGAGGCGGACGCCGCGGCGGACCAGGTGGTGGTCGTCGGCCAACAGGATGCGGGTGGGCTGCGGCTCGGGCATGGTCACTGGCTCCGGTGAGGGGTGGGGACGGTCAGGCGGACGAGGGTGCCGCCCTCGGGTGCGGTCTCCAGGGCGAGTTCGGCGCCGATGAGGAGCGCGCGTTCGCGCATGCCGCTGAGGCCGGCGCCCTCGGCCGCGCCGGCGAGGCCGCGGCCGTTGTCCCGTACGCGCAGCTCCACGGCGCGCGGGACGCTCGCGGGTGACTGGGGCGGCGCTGCGGGTCCGGCGGGTCCGACCGGTTCCAGGGTGAGGTCGACGCGGGTGGCGTCCGCGTGGCGGGCGGCGTTGGTCAGGCTCTCCTGCGCCACGCGGTAGAGCACGAGTTCGGTGTTGTCGCCGAGTGCGGGCAGCTCGGCCGCGATGTGGTGGCGCACGGAGAGGGCGGGTCCCGAGAACTCGGTGGCGAGGGACTTCAGCGCGCTGGTCAGCCCGAGCTCCTCCAGGACCCCGGGGCGCAGTCGGCGGGCGATGCGACGGATCTCGTCGAGGCTGGTGCGGGTGGTCTCCTGGACCTGGTGCAGTTCGTCGCGTACGGGGTCGGGGGCCTGGCCCGCGACGCGTTTGAGGTCGAGCAGGACGGCGGTGAGGGTCTGGCCGATCTCGTCGTGGAGTTCCCGGGCGATGCGGCTGCGTTCCGCTTCCTGCGCGGTCAGGGCGCGGGCGGCGCTGCTCGCGCGTTCCGCCTCCAGCCGGTCGAGCATCGTGTTGAACGTGGTGATGAGCGCGGCGACCTCGCCGTGGCCGCCGACGGGGGTGCGGGCGCCGGGGCGCAGCAGGTCGGTGGTCTTCATGGCGCGGGCCAGCCGTTGCAGCGGGGCGAGGGCGACGCCCACCAGGAGTGCGTTGGCGATCAGCATCGCGGCGAGGCCCGCCGTGAGGATCGCGGCCTCGGTGAGGAGCACGGGGGTCGACACGGTGACCGGGCCCAGCAGCAGCGCGGTGGCGACGACGAGCACCACCGCGTTGAGCAGAAAGATCCTCCAGAACAGGGGCACCGCGTCCCGCCTCCTTGCTGTTGTGCGTCGAGCTGGTCTTCGTTCCTCCGCCCCTCCACTATCGCCGCCGCGCCCCGTGGACGGCGCATCACCGACCGCGGCCCGCCTCGTCATTTCCGCGGCGTACATGTCCGGCGCCCCCGGAAATGGGTGTCAGCCCCGATGGTGTGCGCGGCGGGGCGCGGGCGAGGGTGGGACCGGGGACGTGGACGGGTGGGTGAGGGGCGTACCGGGAGGAGAGCGTTATGGCTGGTTCCGAGGACACGCGGCTCGACGAGATCGCGGCCCTGCTGGAGCACGAGGACCCCCGCTTCGCCCGCGCCTTCCGAGCGGGCCGCCCGTGCCGGCCGCGCGAGTTCCGGCGCCCGCGCGCCTGGCTGCTGCTGACCGTCGCCCTGGTGGTGCTGGGGTCGGGGATCGCCCTGGCGCACGGACTGCTCATCGCCTCCGGGCTGGTCCTGGCGGGTGTCGCCGGGGAGATGTTCTAGGGTCTGTCGCGCTCAGCGGGTCGTGCGGTGTACTCGACATCGGGCGACCGCGGACAGCACCGTGGTGCGGCAAGGGGTGGGGCGACGGGAGGCGGACGTGCTGATCACGGTCGAGGACGTGGAGGCGCAGGCGGCGCGGATCGCGGGGCACGTCGTGCCCACGCCGACGGTGCCGAGCCCGGGGCTGTCGGCGCTGCTGGGGGCTCCGACCACGCTGAAGCTGGAACTGTTGCAGCGCACCGGTTCGTTCAAGGCGCGGGGCGCGAGCGCGAAGCTGCTGGCGCTGGGCGAGGCCGAGCGTGCCGCCGGGGTCGTCACGGTCAGCGGAGGCAACCACGGGGTGGCCCTCGCGGTCATGGCCGGCGCGCTGGACATCAAGGCGACCGTCGTGATGCCGCGCTCCGCCTCCGCGGGCGCGCGCGGCGCCGCCGAGGCCGCGGGTGCGCAGGTCCGCGTCACCGACACCGTGACGGCGGCGTTCGCCCTCGTCGAGGAGTTGCGGGCGGCGGGGCACACCTTGGTGCACCCCTTCGACGACCCGCTCGTGCTCGCCGCGCAGGGCACGGTCGGCCTGGAGTTCGCGCGGGACGCCGACGCACTCACCGACGTGGTCGTCAGCGTCGGCGGCGGCGCGCTGGCCTCCGGTGTCGCCACCGCCCTGTGCGCACGCCGTCCCGGGATCCGGGTCTGGGGCGTCGAACCCGAAGGCGCCCCTTCGATGTCGGCGGCGCTGGCCGCCGGACGGCCGACGCCGGTGGAGGTGACCTCGATCGTCTCGACGCTCGCTCCCCCGAGCGTCTCCCAGCTGACGTACGACCACGTCGCGGCGCTGCTCACGGATGTCCTCACCGTCACGGACGCCGAGGCCGTCCGGGGCACCCTCGACCTGGCCGAGCACGCGAAGGTCTGGGCGGAGCCCGCCGCGGGCTGTCTGCTGCCCGCGGCCCGTCAGGTGCTGGAACGTGTCGGTCCGGGTGCCCGGCTCGGGCTGGTGGTCTGCGGCGGCAACGCGAGCGTGGCCGAAGTGACGTCCTGGGCGCGGCAGTTCGGGGTGCTGCCGTTCTGAGTTGTCAGTGGCGCATGACAGTGTGGCGGCCATGGAAACGACTCTGCGTGAAACCGTGCGTAAAGCTGTTCTCGATGCCGGGCGGACGCTGGGCGTCCCCGAGTCCGTGACCGTCGCGTTCGCCGGGCAACTGCGCCCCTGCGTCCATCTCTGCGCCCACGGAACCCTGCCGGAGGACATGCGGGAGGGCGCCCGCCCGGTCGGCAGAGCCGCCGGGCTCCCCCACCTGCCACCGGGGACGGCGGCGGCCACCGGGTCCCTGCCGCACATCCTGACCATCGACTGCGCGGCCGTACCCCCCGGCGTTCTCGACATCGACTTCCCCGCCGACGGACAGCTGGTGGTCTTCGCCGAGATCAGCGACTACCCGGGGGAAGGCATCGTCCTGCACGTCCCGGCAGGCACCGAGACCGTCGAACACGAGATGGACGGGGTCGACGAGTCGGACCGGCCGGCGTTCCACGAGCCGTTCGCGCTCTACGCCGTGCCGGGGATGACCGGCCCCGGCAACTACGAACTCACCCACCTCAAGGAGGCCCTGGAGTACGTCGACGGGGACAGCGAGCGGGAACGACGCGTCAAAAAGCTGACGGAGCTGCTCGACGGCATCCTCTACCACCGGTGGACGAACGACATCCAGCTCGGCGGCCACTCCCGCGCCTGGCAGAACCCGGTGGAGGAGCGCGGTGACGTGCTGTTCCTCCGTATTCCGGAGGGCGCGGTGTGCGAGGGCGACCATTACCTCACCTTGATCGCGGGCACCCGCGAGCTGCTCGCGGAGCGCCGCTACGACGATCTCGCCTACGAGGTGGAGCTCTGACGGCCCCGGCTGCGCCCCTCCCCGGCCGGACCGTCCGGGAGTAGGGTGGAGGCAGTCCGTGGAATCTGCGTCGCCGTCAGCGCGGCGACCCACTTCCGGCGATCTCTCGGGCCCGAGGAGTGCCTCCACGCCAGCGGCTGTTCTGCGCGGGACACAGAGCCCGCTTCATCAGCACCGCCCCGCACAGTGTGGATGAGTGAGCCTCCTGTTCTCCGTTGGTGACGGGCGATGCGTTTTTCCTCGGGACGCCCCCATGCGTGGACTCTTCGTAGACGAACTCCTGTTGGTCCTCCCCCTCCAAGCCGACAAGGGCGTACGCCTTTACGGTGAAGTCATCGGAGCGCACAAAGCCCCGCTGGCGATCGCCGTCACCGAGCACGCCAAGGCCGCGGACGACGAGATCACCGTCGACCTCACCCGCGTCGGCTACCTCGCCAACAGCGCGCTGGAGACCTTCGTCGCGCTCGCCCGCAAGCTGACCCCGCCGCAGTCCCTGCGTCTGCTGGCGGGACCCGAACTCTCCCTGCCCGAACGGCTCGAGCGGCACGGCTGGGACCGGATCGAGACACTGAAGGTGACTTCCGCCTGACACGCGAAGGGGCGGGCGGAGACGTATGCCTCCGCCCGCCCCTTCGGGGAGCGCCCGGTCAGCCGACCGGGGACTTCGCCGTACCGGCCTCGGCGTCGGCCTCCTCGGCGAGGCGCTCCATGCCGCTGGTGTCCTTGAGCGGCTTCTCCTTGATGAAGAGGACCGCGATCAGGGCGAGCAGGGCGAACGGGGTGGCCACGAAAAAGAGGTCACCGGTGGCGACGCCGTAGGCATGTTCCACGATCTCCCGCATCGGGGCGGGCAGTTGGGTCATGTCGGGGACGCTGTGGCTGCCGCCCTCCGTGGCACCGGCCGCCGCTCCGGCGCCCAGGTCGGCCAGGCCCTTGGTCATCTCGGAGGCGACCCGGTTGGCGAGGATCGCGCCGAGGACGCTGGTGCCGATGGTGCCGCCCATGCTGCGGAAGAACGACAACACCGAGGTGGCGGCGCCGAGTTCGGCCGCGGGCACGTCGTTCTGCGCGGCGAGGACGAGGTTCTGCATCAGCATGCCGACGCCGATACCGAGGATCGCCATGTAGAGGCTGAGCAGGCCGAAGTGGGTGTCGGCGCCGATGGTGGACAGCAGGGCGAGACCCGCCGTCATGGAGACGGCACCGGCGATCAGGTACACCTTCCAGCGGCCGGTGGCGCTGATGATCTGCCCGGCGACCGTGGAGGAGACCAGCAGACCCAGGATCATGGGCAGGCTCATCAGGCCCGCGACCGTCGGGGACTTGCCGAGGGCCACCTGGAAGTACTGCGACAGGAACACGGTGCCGCCGAACATGGCCACACCCACCAGCAGGCTCGCGATCGTGGTCAGCGACACGGTGCGGTTGCGGAAGATGCCGAGCGGGATGATCGGCTCGGCCACCCGGGACTCCACGAAGAAGGCCGCGACCAGGAGCACCACGCCCGCGCCGGTCAGCGCGGCGGTCTGCCAGGACGCCCAGTCGAACTGGTTGCCCGCGAGCGACACCCAGATCAGCAGCGCGCAGACACCGGCGACGATGAGGAACGCGCCCAGGAAGTCGATCTTCGCCTCGCGGCGGACCGTGGGCAGCTTCAGGGTGCGCTGGAGCAGCACGATCGCGAGCAGCGCGAAGGGCACGCCGATGAAGAAGCACCAGCGCCAGCCGAGCCACGAGGTGTCGACGAGGACACCGCCGATGAGCGGCCCCGCGACGGTGCCGACGGCGAACACGGCGCCGAAGATGCCCGCGTACTTGCCGAGGCGGCGCGGCGGGATGATGGCCGCCATGACGACCTGCGCGAGCGCCGTGAGGCCGCCCGCGCCGATGCCCTGCGCGACGCGGCTGAAGATGAGCAGCCCGACGTCGTGGGAGAACCCGGCGAGCAGCGAGCCGACGACGAACATGCCGAGCGACAGCTGGAGCAGCAGCTTCTGGTTGTAGAGGTCGGACAGCTTGCCCCACAGCGGCACCGTCGCCGTCATGGCGAGCAGTTCGGCGGTGACGACCCAGGTGTACGAGGACTGGCTGGCGCCGAGGTCGGCGATGATCCGCGGCAGCGCATTGGCGACCACGGTTCCGGCCAGGATGGCGACGAACATGCCCGCCATCAGCCCGGACATGGCCTGGAGTATCTGCCGGTTGGACATGGCAGTGGGTGACGCCTCCGCGGGCGCCGCTGTTGAAGTCACAATGTCTCTTTCGAAGGTACGACCGGAGCGTCGCGGTCAGTTCGACCGGTCGGCGTCACCAGGGGTGGCAGGGGGGTTCGGGCAGTCCGGCGGCCAGGTGCTCGAACACCTCGCGGAAGACATCGCTGAACGAGGTCTCGTCCTGCCGCACGCACCAGTGCTCGACGGCGACCCGGCAGGCCGTGGCGCCGACGGCGGCGAGCAGCCGGGGGTACAGCCCCAGCGCGCGCCTGCGCCGCTCCTCCTCGGCCGAGGAGCCGTCCCGGCGGCTGCCGGAGAACAGCGGGGAGCCCGCGCCGATCCGTTCGGCGATGGTCTCGGCGAGCCCGACCTCGTCGGCCATGTGCGCGCCGATGCTGCGGGCCAGCAGGTCCGGGGAGCGCCGCAGCACCTCCGCGTGCAGGCTCCACAACTCCTGCTGTTTCTCGACCTCTTGGAGCTCCACCGCCAGGGCGTCGCGCAGTGCGTCGAGCGGCGGGAGGGCGGGCGGCGCGTCGAGCACGGCGCGCCGGACGCGGGCGCTGGACTCGGCGCCGACCATGACGAAGACCTCGTCACGGGAGTCGAAGTAGTTGAAGAAGGTGCGCGGCGAGACGCCCGCCGACTCGCTGATCGCGTCGACGGTGACGTGCTCCACCCCGTGCTCCGCGGCCAGCCGTACCGCCGCTTCCACGAGGGCGGCGCGCGTGGCCCGCTTCTTGCGCTCTCGCCAACCGTCCGCCGGGGCAGCCTTCTCGTTCACACTTTGCATAGTACGCAAAAATGCAGGATCTGCAATCTTGGCCGATCCGGCCCCTCGGGACGGCGGGCGGCAGACACGACGGAGGCGGCCCGCGCCGAGCGCGGGCCGCCTCCGTCGTGCGGTGCGGGTGGTGTCAGTCGCTGATCTCGATGCGGCCGTTCGCCGGCTGCGCACCGGCCGGTTCGGCGGTCTTCGGGGCGGGCACCGCGCCCTTGCCGCCGCCGGTGATGTTCTTCAGCAGTTCCGCCAGGTCCACCCCGGTCGTGGAGTTCAGCAGCTCCACGCCCTGGGCGACGTTGTCGGCGACCGTACGGGACAGCTGGCTCGCCCCGTCCGTCGAGATCACCGTCATCTTGTCGACGGCGCCCAGCGGCTCCGACGCCTTGGCGACGACCTGCGGCAGCACCTCGACGAGCATCTGCAGCACGGCCGCGTCGCCGTACTGCGCGAAGGCGTCGGCCTTCTTGCGCATGGCCTCGGCCTCGGCCGCGCCCTTCGCCCCGATGGCCGCCGCCTCGGACTCGCCCTCCAGGCGGACGGCGTCGGCGAGCGCGGCACGGTGCGCCCGCTCACCCTCACCGGTCACCCGGGCCCGCTCGGCGTCCGCCTCGGCCTGCTTGACCAGACCGATCCGGCGGGCCTCGGCCTCCTGCTCGGCCTGGTAGCGGGCGGCGTCGGCGGGCTTGCGGACCTTGGTGTCCAACTCGCGGTCGGTCAGGGCGGCCTGACGCTGCGCCACCTTCTCCTGCTCGGTCAGCACCTCCTGCTGGCGGGCCGCGTCGGCCAGCGGGCCCGCCGCGTTCGCCTGGGCGGCGGCCCGGTCGGTCTCCGCCTTGATCTCGGCCTGGCGCAGGTACAGGGTCCGCTGCGCGACCGCGATCTCCTCCTCGGCCTTCAGGCGCGCCTGCTCGGCGGCGCGGCGCGCGACGGCCTCGGCGATGTCGGCCTCCTGCCGGGCGCGGGCGGCTTCGGGGCGGCCCAGGTCCTCCAGGTAGGAGCCCTCGGTGGTGATGTCCTGGATCTGGAAGGCGTCGAGGACCAGGCCCTGCCCGGACAGTGACGCCTCCGCCTCCTCGGCGACCTGACCGGCGAACGCGGCCCGGTCCCGGATGACGTCCTCCACGGACATCCGGCCGACGATGGAGCGCAGCGCGCCGGAGAGCACTTCCTGGGTGAAGCCGACGATGCCGTCCTGCTGCATGAGGAAGCGCTGGGCGGCGGCGCGAATCGAGTCCTCGGTGCCGCCGACCTTGACGATGGCGACGCCTTCGAGGTTCGCCTTCACCCCGCGCAGGGTCACGGCGCCGCGCACCGCGACCGGGATGTGCCGTGAGGACAGGTCGAGGGTGAACTTCTGCTGCACGAACGGGACGACGAAGACACCGCCGCCGACGACGACCTTCTGTCCGCTGTTGTCGGTGAAGACCCGGCCGGTCTCGGGATCGGTGGCCTGCTTGCCGCGCCGGCCGGTGATGATGAACGCCTCGCTGGGACCCGCCACCTTGTAGCGGGTGATGACGACGAGCGCCAGCAGGACCAGGAGTACGACGACTCCGGCCACGGCGATGACGACTGGGCTCATGATGGTTCCCCCTCTGCCTCCCGCCCGCCCTTCCCGTGGGACGGCAGTCGGTCGATGATGGTTCGTACGAAAAACGGTGATCGCCCGTCCGGTGCCGGGCGCCGGGTGGGTCAGCGGTCGACGGCGCGGACCTCGACCGAGGTCGGCGACAGGATGCCCGCCACCCACACCTCGGTGCCGCGGCCGACGGCGGCCGCGCTCTTCGCCGCGAACTTCGTGGGCTGACCCGCGAGTTGGACCAGCACCTCGCCGTAGCCCCCGACCGGGATGGCCGTGACCACGGTGCCCGCGGTGCCCACGAGGTCGTCGCCCCGTGGTGTCACCGCGGTCTGGTCCCGCATCAGCGCGCGGGTCAGCTTCCACGTCAGCCAGCCGGCGCCGCCCCCCGCGACGGCACCGACCGCTGTGGCGGGCCCGGCACCGAGGTCGGTGGTGCCGAGCACGATCGCGCCGCCGAACCCGAGCATCGACACGAAGCCCGCGATCACCGGCAGCGACAACAATCCGTCGAACAGCCCGTCCAGGGCCCCGACTCCGTCGAAGAGCCCTTCCAGCACCCCGTCCAGGACCAGCGACAGGACGAGCAGCACCACTCCGGCGATGCCGAGACCCAGAAACAACGTCATGCCACCGGCCCCCTGAACCGCCTCTTGTTGCCCTTGCCTGGCACAAGGTTTCCATGAGCAACCATCGGATGTAACTGCCGGGTTCCGGCAATCTTTACGCGTTTTTAATGCCTGCTTGACCAGGCAACCAAGCACCCCCCTGACACACCCCTTTGTCGCATCCGCTAAAAATGCGACGAGAAGATAAGAAGGCGAGAACACGACACGGCGGTGGGGGTGGGCATGGCGTCGCGAGAGGACGTCCCCGAGGAGTACCTGGACGGGTACGTGCGGACGGTGGCGGACGCCGCGGCCACCGGACGCCGGCTGAACCGGGACGAGCTCGACGCGCGACGCGCGCTGGGGGAACGCGCTGCGGACGCCGGTCTCGGGCTGCGCGCGCTGGTCGCCGCCCACCTCGCGCACACCCGCACCGAGCGGCTCGGCGCCCGGCTCACGGTGGATGCCGTGCTCGCGGCGACCGCGCAGGCCGTCGACGCGTTCGCCGAAGGGTACGAGCACGCGCAGCGCCAGACGATGCGTCAGGAAGAGGCGGCGCGGCGGGAGTTCATCGACGACCTGCTGTACGGCCGCAGCGACATGGGCGAACTCGGCGAGCGCGCCGAGCGGTTCGGCCTGCGCCTGTCCTCCGAGCACGCGGTCGCGGTGGCCCGCGGCTTCAGCGCGTACGACGAGGGGGACTCCGTCTCCCGTGAGGTCGAGCGGGCCGTGATCGCGCGCTTCGGCAACCGGAACATCCTGGTGACCACGAAGGACCGCCGTCTGGTGTGCATCGCGCCGGGCGACCAGGACGAGGTCCTCGCGCACTTCGCCAAGCAGGCCTACGCGGCCACCGGCGGCGGTCAGGTGGCCATCGGCCGCTCGCAGTCGGGCCCCGGCGGCGTCGTCCAGTCCTACGAGGAGGCCCTCGGCGCCCTCGAACTGGCGGCCCGTCTGGGCCTCGACGCGCCCGTGCTGCGCTCCGCCGACCTCCTCGTCTACCCGGTCCTCACCCGGGACCGGCAGGCCATGACCGACCTGGTGCACCACACCCTCGGCCCGCTGCGACAGGCGCGCGGCGGCGCGCAGCCCCTGATCGACACCCTCACCGCCTACTTCGACTCCGGCTGCGTGTCCGCCGAGGCGGCCCGCCGGCTGTCCCTGAGCCCCCGGGCGTTCACCTACCGCCTCGCCCGCATCCACCACCTCACGGGCACCGACCCCGCCGACCCCGTCCACCGCTACACCCTCCAGACCGCGGTCATCGGCGCCCGCCTCCTGGACTGGCCCACTGCGGGGTCCTGACCGGCGCGCGCGGTCACTCAGCAGCGCGCTGGGCCGCTCCGTACAACTGCTTGGTCATGCCCAGGCGTTCGTACGTGGTGATGGCCGGAGTGTTACCCGTCATCACCATGAGTGCGGCGCGGCCGTGCTCGTGGACGAGGGCGTCGACCACGAATCCACTCACCGCCCGCGCGAGACCGCGCCCACGGGCGGCGGGGTGCGTGAGGACGCCGCCCATGAACCCGCACCCGGTCGCGGACCACGCGTCCGCCGCGACGGCGAGCGGTTCGTGTGCCTCGCCGTCCGCCGTGCCGAGGATCCCGGCCCAGCGGCGCACGCCCTGCTGTCCCGGCTGGGCGTAGGAGTCGGGAAAGAAGCGGTCGAAGAGCGAGGCCGCCTCCTTCTCCTCACGGGCGTCCAACCACCGCACGCCCTCGGCATCGGCGCCGGACGGGGACGTCGTCTCCATCCAGAAGAACCGGTGCAGCGCCGTCAGGCCGGGCAGCCGCCGTACCAGCTCGTCGATCAACTCGGCCGTGCCGAGGAGCCGATAGGACGGGCCGACCTCCGCCAGTGCCCGCGGCACCAGCGCCGCGCAGTCGGCGGCGTCGCCCGCCACCGCGAGCCGGTTCTGCCGCGCGTTCGGGCTCGCCACCACGAGCGCCGTGCCGTGGCACCAGGCCCGTACGCCAGGACCCAGCCGGTCACCGTCCCGTCCCTGGGCCGCCCAGCGCGCCAACCCCTCGCCGCAGGCGGCACGTTCGACCTCACCGAGTCGCACGAGCTCTTCCATGCCCCGTGCTTACCAGCTACTCCCGTACGCCGCTGTGATCCGCGCCTCCCCCGATGGTCACCGCGCCGCGGAAGCCCTCCGTCGAGACGGTCGCCATCGTGTCGAGCGCGTGGTCGGGGACGGGCAGGAGGTGGGCGTCGACCCAGGTGTCCCCCGTGGCCGTGCTGGACCACGGGTCCTCGATCACCACCGCGCCGGGCACGGTGCCGTGGCAGAGGACCCAGTGGGGCACGTCGAAGCCCTGCATCGCGGCGAGGGAGAGCAGGAGCAGGACGTGGTCGCGGCGGTCCAGGGCGGCCCGGATCGCGGGGAGCGGGAGGTGGTCCGCGTCGACCGGGACGCCGAGCCGCGCGGCCTGTGTGCGTGAGGTGTGCTGGAGCAGGGCGCGCCATTCCCGTTCGCCGTTCTCCTGGAGGTGGTCCAGGAGGACGGGGCCGTCCGCGTCGAGGTGGATCGTGACGGACGCGGCGGGCCAGGCGCGGTGGACGGCGACGCCGAGGCCGACGGGTTCGCACGCCATGAAGTTGGTCGCGTCGCGCCACAGCGTCAGCTCCGCCTCGCGGTCGACCGCCTCCGGCGGCAGCGCCCCGGCGTGCGCGCGGGCGAGCAGCGCGGTGACGGCGCCGCACGTGAAGTGGGTGCTCTGGCCGTAGTACGGGGGTTCCGTGACCTCGTCGTCGTGCAGCCAGCGCACATAGCCCGCGGCGGGACCCGCCCCGTCCTCGGGCGGCGTGAGCGGTGGGCGCAGCGCGGTGAAGCCGGCCGCCGCCGCGTCGCCGGAACTCGCCGTCCAGCCTTCCCACTTGACCTGCGCGAGCCCTTGCTCGCGCGCGTGGGCGACGACCGCCGCGACGACGGCCGGTACGTCGCCGAGGGCGTCCACGATCTTCAGATAGGCGGTGTCCGGGCGCGCCGACACCAGCGCCGCGCCGCGCCACCGCGCTCCGTCGTCGGCGCCCGCGAGCGCCACGAGCTGCGGGCCGTACGCGGCGCGGTCCACCGTGCGCCAGCGCTCCGGCACCGGGTGGCCGCCGAGCCGACGCGACAGTTCCTCTGTCGTGGCGGGGTCGAACGGGGTGACGACGGTGGTGTTCTGCACGGGCGTTTCCTGGGAGGTGGGGTGGGCGGGGCGGGGGTCGGTGGCCGGCGTCATGCGCGGGACTGCCGGAGCACCCAGACGAAGTACGGCGCGCCGACCAGCGCGATCATGAGGCCGGCCGGCATCTGGGCGGGTGCGACGAGCGTCCGGCCGAGGGCGTCGGCCACGCAGACCAGCACGGCGCCGAGCAGCATCGCCACCGGGATCGAGCGGCCGTGCCGGGCGCCCACCAGGGACCGGGCGAGATGCGGGGCGACGAGCCCCACGAAGCCGACGACGCCGACAGCGATCACGCTGAGCGCGGCGAGGACCGCGGCGATCGCCAGCGCGGTCAGCCGGGTGCGTTCGACCCGGACGCCGACGACACGCGGCGTGTCCTCGTCGACGGCGAGCAGGTCGAGCCGCTCACGCATCGCGAGCAGCACGGGAAGCGCGCACGCCAGGGCCACGGCGACCGGGACGACGTCCGAGAACGTCCGGCCGTAGGTCGTGCCGGAGAGCCAGGTGAAGATGCGGGGCGTGTTGTACGGGTCGGCCCGCAGGAGCAGGAACGTGGTGACGGCGCTCAGCCCGTACCCGCAGCCGATGCCGATCAGGACGAACCGGTCCGGCAGGAACCCGCCGCGCCAGGACAGCAGCGCGACCACCGCGAACGTGGCGAGTCCCGCCGCGACCGCCACCGCGATGAGGACCGGCCGTCCGCCCGGCAGCCCCGACGTGACGACGCTCGCCGCGCCGAGCCCGGCGCCCGCCGTGATGCCCAGCACGCCGGGCTCCGCCAGCGGGTTGCGCACCGCGCCCTGCACGACGCATCCGGCCAGCCCGAGCGCCGCCCCCGCGAGCACGGCCGCGGTCACGCGCGGGACCCGGTCGTCGAGCGCCTGCCCGATCAGATCCGGCGCCACCCCCTGGGCCCAGAGCACGATGTCTCCCGTACGCAGCCACAGACTGCCCGCGAGCACCGCCACGCAGGCGGCCACGGCGAGGAGCGCCACCGCGCCGAGCACGACGAGGAGGAACGCGCGGCGCGAGCGCGCGGCGATCCGCGCGTGCGGCGGTCGCGGGGCGTGGCCGGTGTCCCGCAGGCGCAGCGCGAGGGCGACGATCACGACGGCGCCGAGCAGCGCGGTCGGCACACCGGTCGGGATGGCGGCGGCCCCGTCGGCGCCCTGCACGGCGCGCAGGACGGCGTCCGCGAGCAGGATGAGCAGCGCGCCGAGCAGTCCGGCGGCCGGCACCGCGTACAGGTGGCGGCGCAGCGCCCCGACCCGCCCGGCGATCAGGCGGACCAGCACGGGCGCGCCGAGGCCGACGAAGCCGATCGGGCCCGCCAGCGTCACCGCCGTGCTGGTCAGCAGTACCGCGCACAGCACGGCGGTCACGCGGGTGCCGCGGATCGGGACGCCGAGGGTGGCCGCGGTGTCGTCGCCGAGGTTCATCACGTCGAGCCGCCGGGACAGGGCGAGCGCGACGCCCAGCACGACGACCACGAGGGGCCAGGCGCGGACCGAGGCGTCGATGTTCAGTTGCGCCAGTGATCCGCTGCCCCAGGCGAAGAGGCCGGTGGTGTTCTGGTTGAACAGGATGAGCAGGCCGCCGGTCGCCGCGTCCAGGGCCATCGCCGTCGCCGATCCAGCGAGGATGAGCCGGGTGCCGGAGGTGCCCGCGGCCCGCCCGGCGAGCAGCAGGACGAGCGCCGCCGCGCTCAGGCCGCCCGCGAAGGCGACGACGCCGGACGCCCACAGCGGCACGGTGAGCCCGAACGCCGCGACGAGGGTGAGGGTGAAGTAGGCCCCGGCGGTGACCGCGAGGGTGTCGGGCGAGGCGAGGGCGTTGCGCGTGACGGACTGGAGGAGCGCTCCGGCCGCGCCGAGGGCGAAGCCGACCGCGACGCCCGCGAGGAGCCGGGGCAGGCGGGAGCCGGTGAAGATCTCGCCGACCGGCGCCGCGCCGCCACCGGTGCGCGCGCGGTCGCCCGCGAGGTAGCGCACCAGGTCGCCGACGCCGACGCCCGACGTGCCCTGCGTCAGGTGCCACAGGCCCACCACGGCGGTCAGGGCGAGGAGCCCGGCGAGCACGGCCGCCCCGGTGGGGCCGCCGCCGCGCTGGACGCGCGGCAGCGGCTGCCCTCCGGACGACGGCGCGGGCGGCGCCTTCGCCTCGTGCGTGGTGCTCATGTCCGGCGCCGCACTCACTTCTTGTCGAGGACGTCGACGTACGCGTCGATCGCCTGCGCGCAGGAGCGCGGGCCGCCGGCGCCCCAGACACGCGCCGGGAAGGAGTGCGCGCGGCCTTCCTTCACGGCGGGGATGGTCTTCCAGATCGGGTTCTTCTTCAGCGCCGCGACGTAGCCGCCGGCGCCCTCGTCGTTGGCGTAGAAGAGGTTGGCGTCGCCGACCGCCGTGAGTCCCTCGACGTCGGTCTGCGCGAGTCCGTACGACGGGTCGACGCCGCCGTCGCCGTGGTCCTTGTTGACGGCGTCGGTCCACGCCGGGTTCATGCCGAGTTCCTTGCCTATCTCGGTGAACAGGGCGCCGTCGCTGTACGGGCGGACGGTGAGGTTGCCGCCCTGGAGCCAGCCGTCGAAGAACAGGAAGTCCTTCGTCGGCAGGTCGGCGTCGGCGACCTTCTTCTTCGCCGTCGCGAGGTGGTCGTCGAACTCCTTGAGCACCTGCTCGGCGCGCTCGGTGCGGCCGGTGGCCTTGCCGATCATGCTGAACACGTCGCGCATGTTGCCGATCGGGTCCTTGGGGTCGGCCCCCTTCGTGACCAGCACGGGGACGTCGCGCTTCTCCAGCTTCTTGACGGTCTCGTCGTCGGCGTCGAACGCCTCGACCACGACGAGGTCGGGCTTGGCCGCGTAGAGGGTGTCGAGGTCGGGCTCCTCGCGGGTGCCGATGTCGGTCACGCCCTTGGGCAGCTTCTCGGCGCTGACCCAGGTGCTGTACCCCTTGGCGTCGGACACGGCGGTGGGGGTGACGCACAGGGTGAGCGCGTCCTCGACCTGCTGCCACTCCAGGACGGCGATCCGCTCGGCGGGCTTGTCGAGCTTCACGGTGCGGCCGACGCCGTCCTTGAAGGAGACCGGCTTCGTCGAGGTGGCCGTGGTGTCCGAGGCGCAGTCCTTCGACGCGGGCGAGGCGCTGGCGCCGCTCTTGGCCTCGGCCTTGTCGACGTCGGTCGTGCCGCAGGCCGTTGCGGCGAGGAGGACGAGCCCGGTGGAGGCTGACGCCGCCAGGCGACGGGCACGGTTCATGAAGGGCCTCTTTCTGGAGGTGTGTTCGCGACGCGTGGGACGTGTTCGCGAGGACTTGGGTGTGTTCGCGCTGCCTTGCCGTGGGTGCGCGGCGCGCGGGAGGGAAGGAGGAGGGGCCGTGTCAGGCGGTGTGGCGGCCGACGGGGTCGATCCGCAGCCGTCCCGAGCGGGGGTCCTGGGTGACCTCGACGCGGATGTCGTAGACGGTGCCGATGTTGTGCGCGGTGAGGACGTCGGCGGGTGTTCCGGCGGCGTGCACCCGGCCGCGGTGCATGAGGACGAGCGTGTCGGCGATCCGGGAGGCCTGGTCGAGGTCGTGGAGCACGATCCCGACCGCGATGCCGTGCTCCTCGACGAGGTCGCGCACCAGGTCGAGCGTCTCGAACTGGTAGCGCAGGTCGAGGTGGTTGGTGGGTTCGTCGAGCAGGACGACGCCGGTGTCCTGGGCCAGGCAGGCCGCGAGCCAGACGCGCTGCATCTCGCCGCCGGAGAGTTCCCCGACCGGTCGACCCGCCATGTCGCGTACGCCGGTGACGCCCATGGCGTGGTCGACGGCGGCCCGGTCCTCGGCGGTCGGTCCCGCGAAGCCGCGGCGGTAGGGGTGGCGGCCGAAGGCGACGACCTCCGTGACGGTGAGTCCTTGGGGCGCGGGCCGCGACTGGGAGAACAGGGTGACCTCACGGGCGAACTGACGGGCACTGAGCAGCGCCGCGTCCCTGCCGTCCCCGTCCTCGGGGCCGCCGAGCGTCACCCGGCCGCCGTCCACCCGGTGCAGCCGGGACAGGGCCCGCAGCAGCGTGGACTTGCCGCTGCCGTTGGGTCCGACCAGCGCGGTGGCCCGGCCGGGCGCCAGGTCGATCGACACGCCGTGGACGACCGGGGTGCCGTCGTACCGCAGCACCAGGTCCTGCCCGTTGAGGGCGCCCGCCGGTGCGGCGGGGGTGTCGGCGACCGAACGCCCGGTGGGCCGGTGGGGGCGCGTGAACATCGATGGGTCCCGGTGGGTCGGAGGGGCGAGGGGGCGCGGCACCCTCCGTCCGGCCGGTACGGGCCGGGCCGCGAACTCACCCGCGTACGGGCAGCGCCGTACACGTCGAGCAACAACTAAGGGTTACCTAACTCCGAGCAGGTTATATTCCGCTCGCCGTGTCGACAATCACGCGTTCCGGACACCCGATACGGGATTCGGGACATCGCCCGGTACGTCGTCCGCAGCGGTGAGGAACGCGCCGGGTGTCGTCCTCATGACCCGCCGGAACGTGGCGATGAAGGAGCTGGGCCGCGCGTAGCCGAGCGTCTCGGAGACCGTCATCACGTCGAAGCCCTCGGACAGCAGCGTCAGCGCCCGGTGCACGCGCAGCAGTTGCCGCCACTGGACGAAGGAGAGCCCGGTGGCCTGCCGGAACGCGCGGGTGACCGTGCGGTCGCTGATGCCGAGCCGCGCCGCCCACTCCTCCAGCGAGCGGGGGTCACCGGGGTCGTCGAGCAGGGCCTCGGCGATCGGGTCGATGCGGGGGTCGTTGGGCAGCTGGAGGGTGAACTGCCGCTCGGAGGGCTCGATCACGTCGAACACGACCGCCTCCGCGCGGGTCCGGGCCGCCTCGTCGAGGTCGGGGCGGGACAGATGGCTCAGCAGGGCTTCGAGCAGCGGGGTCATCGTGATCGCCTTCGGTTCCGCGAACGCGAAGGCGGGCGGCGTGCGGTCGGGGGCGAAGAAGGCGTCGTGGAAGCGCGCGCCCGCCGTCGACCGGCCCCCGTGGGCGACTCCGGCAGGCATCCACAGGCCGTGCCCCTCGGACACGGTGAAAACACGGTCGTCGACGCGGGAGGTCAGTGTTCCGCCGCGCACCCAGACGAGTTCGTGGAAGGGGTGCGAGTGCGGCGCCCACTCGGTGGGGACGCGGGGGATCCGGAACCCGGCGGTGATGGTGAAGAGGGCCGCGGACATGCGGCCGAGTCTAGCCTCGCCCCCGGAACGGTCCGCGGTGGCTCAGGCCAGGCCCGCGGCGATGGCGCGGCGGACGGCGTCGGCGCGGTCGCGGAGGCCGGCCTTGGCGAAGAGGTTGTTGATGTGCGTCTTGACCGTGGCCTCGCTGATGAAGAGCTTCTCGGCGATGGCGCGGTTCGGCAGCCCCTGGCCGATGAGGGCGAGTACTTCGCGCTCGCGCGGCGTGAGGTCCTCGGGCAGCGGCTGCGGGGACGCGGCGGCCGGTGCGGTGGTGCGGACCGTGGCCAGCAGCCGGTCCTGGACCTCGCGGTCGAGGACGGACTGGCCCGCGGCGGCGGCGCGGATCGCCCGCAGGATGTCCTGGCGGCCGGCGTTCTTGGTGAGGTAGCCGCGGGCTCCGGCGCTCAGCGCGGCGAGGATGGACTCGTCGTCGGCGAAGGTGGTCAGCACGACCACCGCCACGCCGGGGTGGTCCTCGGTGAGTCGGCGGGTCGCCTCGATGCCGTCCATCTCCGGCATCCGCAGGTCCATCAGGACGACGTCGACCGGTCCGGCCGCCACGGCGGTCAGCACCTCCGTGCCGTTGGCGGCGGCCGCGGTCACGTCGATGTCCTCGGACAGGGCGAGCACCGCCGCGAGGGGCTCGCGCACCGCGGCCTGGTCGTCGGCGACGACCACGGTCAACCGGCGCTGCTGATCGGCCTGTTCACTCATCATGTGCCCGCTCACTCGTCCTCGGCCCGTCCACTCGTCGTCGTCATCGCCCCGCTCACTCGTCGGGCATCACGGCCCGCACCTGCCAGCCGCCCGCGTCCGGGCCTTCGGGGACCGGGCCCGCCGTGAGGGTGCCGCCGAGGAGGGCGACCCGCTCGCGCATGCCGATCAGCCCCATCCCGCTGCCGTGCCCCGCGGTCACCTTACGGGTGGCGGGTCCGTTGCGGACCGTCAGCGTCGTCGTCGCCCCGGCGAACGCGAGTGTCACCGCGACCGCCGCGCCGGGCGCGTGCCGGCCCGCGTTGGTGAGGGCCTCCTGCGCGATCCGCAGCAGGTTCTGCGTGCCGCGCGCCGAGGGCGTTCGGACCGTGCCGGTGACCGTGAGCGCGTCGCGGTGACCGGAGGACTCCAGCATCGCGGTCAGGCTCTCGACCAGCGGCAGCGCGTCCTCGCGCAGCGCGTGCACGGTCCACTGGGCCTGCGTGAGGCTCTCCTTCACCAGGCTGTGCGCCTTGTGGTTGGCCTCCCGGACCCGGTCGAGGTCGCCGGTGTCCAGCAGCGCGTCGGCGAGCTCCAGCTGCATGTTGATCCCGGCCAGCGAGTGGGCCAGCACGTCGTGCACGTCGCGGGCGATCCGGCCGCGCTCGGTCAGCACGGCGGCCTGGGCCTCGGCGCGCGCCGCCCGTTCTGCCGACTCGGCCGCCTCGATCACCGCGTCCAGGGCCCGCTGCTTGCTGCGGCTGAGCATGCCCGCGACGACGGGCAGGCCGGTGGTGAGTCCGAGGCCCCAGGGCAGCAGCTCGTGTCCCGGGCCGACCCGGAAGTACAGCACCGCCCCGCACAGCAGACCGCTCATGGCGGCCAGTGGGAGCGACCACCTGGGTGGGAAGCGGTAGCCGATGTGGCCGACGAGGAAGTACGCGAACAGATAGCTGGAGCCGGTGCGGCTGACGCCGATCAGCGCGGCCGACGCGACGATCCCCAGGGCCAGTGCGACGTAGACGGGGCGCGGGGAGAACCGGTCCTCGGGCAGGTGGCGGGCCAGCAGTGCCACCGAGCACAGCACGAGCAGGGCGGCGACGGCGAGCCCGCGGCCGGTGAGTCCCAGCGGCCGGACCGTCGCGAAGCCGGAGGCGATGACGACCAGCGTGACGGCCCCGTGCAGCCGGGGGTCCCTGCGCGGGACCGCGAGGCGCCCACCGGAGTGCGGGCTGGACACGGGGCCGGGCTCGGGGTCCGGGCGGCTCTCGGCTACTGGCACCGCGCGACGATAACCCACGGCCGGGCCCGCCATCAGGCGCCGCGGCCCGCGCTCAGGACGGCGTCCCGCCCGGCCGTCCGGCGCTCACGGTCCACCGCACGGCCACGGAGGTGGATGGTGGCCAGCCGCGTGACGACCTCGGTGAGCGCCATGAGGACGAACGCGGCGACCCACGCCTGGTCGCTGGTGATGTGGTGGGCGAGGCTGAAGCGGGCGACGTCGTCGCCGCCACCGTGCTCGGTCCACAGCTGGAACCCCATACGGGCGCCCATGCCGACCACCCACAGCGCCGCGGACACGGCGCCGGCCTTGATCAGCAGGTGCTCCCCCGAGACCCGGATCCGCGTGTAGAGGCCGCCCGCGACGCCGAGGGCGGCGCCGACGGCGACCAGGGTGCCGATCAGCACCAGGTCGTTGCCGCCGGTCGGGACGGAGTCGAGGTACTGGTGGGCCACGAAGGCCACGATCCCCAGCGGGATGACGAAGGTCCGCACGTCCAGCCGGCCTTCCCGCAGCTGCCGGAAGACGACGAGGAGGAGGGCGATGTCGGTGATCCACTCGGTCGTTGTCATGCCCCAAGACTGCTGAAGAAACGACCGGAGCACCTGGACCCGCGGGTGGAGCTCCGGGTGGACATCCGGCGCCGCCGTGCGACGATCGGCGGGACCTTTCGTGTCCCTGAGGAACCGCGCGCCACGACGAACCGTTTCCGCCGCCGGATGTTCACCCCGGCCTCACCCGGATCCGGCACCGTGAAGCCCTGCCCGCCCCACCTCACCGGGAGGACCCATGACCGAGCACCCCCGCCTCACCCGCCGCCACGGTCTGCGTGCCGCGCTCGCCGTGGCCGCGGCGCTGCCCGCCGCCGCGGCCGTGACGACCACCGCGGCCGCGCCCGCCACGGCCCGGCGCGACGGACGGCTGCACGTCATGTCGTTCAACCTCCGCTACGCGTCCGGCACGTCGCCCAACTCCTGGGCCGACCGCCGCCCCGTGATGCGCGCGCTGCTGCGCGCCGAGCGACCGCACGTCATCGGCACACAGGAGGGTCTGTACCACCAACTCCAGGACATCCACGCCGACTTGGGCGAGCACTACGCGTGGATCGGCACGGGCAGAGCGGGCGGCAGCCGGGACGAGTTCGCCGCCGTCTTCTACGACACGCGGCGCCTGCGTCCCGTCGAGTACGACCACTTCTGGCTCTCCGACACCCCGGAGCTGATCGGTTCGAAGACGTGGGGCAACTCGGTGATCCGGATGGCCACATGGGTCCGGTTCGCCGATCTCGCCGACAAGGAACGGGAGTTCTACGTCCTCAACACCCACTTCGACCACCAGGTACAGGTGTCCCGGGTGAAGTCTGCGGAGCTGATCGCCTCCCGTGTCGCGGCCCTGGACCCGGCCCTGCCGCTGCTGATGACCGGCGACTTCAACGTGCCGGCGCACGGCAATCCCGTCTACGACCAGCTCCTCGCCACGGGCCTGAAGGACACCTGGGACGCGGCGGCAGAACGCGGCAAGGCGTACGCCACGTTCCACGGCTACCGCCCCCTCGTCCCGGACGGCGAGCGCATCGACTGGATCCTCGCCACGCCGGGCGTCACCGTGCACTCCGCCGCCATCAACACGTACGAGAAGAACGGTCAGTTCCCCAGTGACCATCTGCCAGTGCAGGTGAGGGTCACGCTCGGCTGAGCGGGCGGGCCGCGTCGCCATACGCATCTGTGCCCGTTCTCTTGACACCCGGCTTCGGACGGTCATACGTTCCGGCCACTTGAGAGCGCTCTCAAGCAGAGCTGGAGCCGCCCCACCCGCCGTGCCCGCCATGAAGACACGAGGTGCCGTTCATGCCATCCCCCCGACGAAGACGACCGGCCGCCGCGCTGCTCTTAGCGGCCGCCCTCGCCGCCGCAGGAATCGTCCCCGCCGCCTCCCCGGCCGCCGCCGCCACCGTCCCCGTGGGCGCCGGGAGTTACTCCGACACCCGGCCCGCCGGAACGTCCGGCCCCACCACCAACACGGGCACGGCGGTCACCCCCAAGGTCACCGCCGCCGCCAAGGACAAGCCGGTGCCCACCAACGACTGGTGGTCCTCGCTCGCCTACCAGCGCTACGGCGACAACCCCTACTCGACCCCGATGTACGGCCACCCGCTCACCTACCAGGCCGTCTCCGGGGGGCTGGAGGTCGGCTACCCCACCTCCCCCGCGATCGTCGGCGAGGGCCGCCAGTACGAGTACGCCCACAAGCGCGACCTCACCCTCGGCCTCAGCGGCCTCAACTCGCCCGACACCAAGGCCGACGCCTGGTCCGACTGGACGGTCACGCCGTACTGGTCCGACGGCACCCGCACGCTGCGCACGACGATCGGCCACGGCATGCCGTTCGTGTACGCCAAGGGATCCGGCGGCGACGCCCGGATCAGCACGGCGGCCGCTCCGAGCGTCTTCTCCGACCAGGGCAACGTCCTCGGCATCACGGTCTCCGGGCACCACTACGCACTGTTCGCGCCCAGCGGCAGTGACTGGAACGTCTCCGGCTCCATGATCACGGCGGGCCTCGGGAGCAAGGACTACTTCTCGCTCGCCGTGCTCCCCTCCACCGACGCCCTCGCCACGTACCGGAAGTACGCGTACAGCTTCGTCACCGGCTCCACGACGAACTGGAGCTACAGCGGCGGCACCGTGCGCGCCACGTACACGCTCAGCACCGAGGCCAAGGAGGGCACCGAGCGCGGCACGCTCCAGGCGCTCTACCGCCACCAGTGGCTGCACACGAGCGACCCGCTGACCTCGTACACGTACGTCTCGCCGCGCGGCACCATGAAGGTCCGCGAGGCGGCCTCCTTCAGCACCTCGCAGAAGGCCTCCGCGGTCCTCCCCGGGCTGCCGAAGTCCTCCGGCGTGGACACCGCGCGGCTGCGGACGCACCTGAACGAGGTCGCGAACGCCTCCGATCCGTTCTCGGGCGCCACGGACACGTACTGGACCGGCAAGGCGCTCGGCAAGCTCGCCCAACTGGTGCCGCTGGCCGACCAGATCGGCGAGGGCGCAATCCGCGACAAGCTGGTGGCGCTGCTCAAGGGGCGCCTCCAGGAGTGGCTGACCGCCGGCGGCGCGAGCGAGTTCTCGTACGACACCGCCTGGAAGACGCTCATCGGGTATCCCGCCTCCTACGGCAGCGACACCGAGCTGAACGACCATCACTTCCACTACGGCTACTACGTCTACGCCGCCGCCATCGTCGCCCAGTACGACCAGGCCTGGGCGGCGGACTCCGCCTG
The DNA here is from genome assembly GCF_054724165.1 of Streptomyces sp. BYX5S. Taxonomy (NCBI): domain Bacteria; kingdom Bacillati; phylum Actinomycetota; class Actinomycetes; order Kitasatosporales; family Streptomycetaceae; genus Streptomyces; species Streptomyces sp. BYX5S. The sequence goes on from NZ_CM138829.1 coordinate 4,956,388, forward strand.
GGGCGGCATGATCAAGACCCTGGTGCGCGACACCGCCAACCCGAGCCGCACCGACAGCGCCTTCCCGTTCCTGCGCGGCTTCGACATCTACGCCGGGCACAGCTGGGCCTCCGGACACCAGGGGTTCGCCGCGGGCAACAACCAGGAGTCGTCGTCGGAGTCCACCAACCTCAGCGCGGCGCTCGTGCTGTGGGGCTCGGCCACCGGGGACAACTCCCTGCGGGACCTCGGCACTTACCTGCTGACCACGGAGTCGGAGTCGATCGCCCAGTACTGGTTCGACGCCGACGAGCAGGTCTTCCCCTCGTCGTTCGGGCACGACACGGCCGGGATGGTCTGGGGCAGCGGCGCCGCCTACTCCACATGGTGGACCGCCAACCCGGAGGAGATCCACGGCATCAACGTCCTTCCCGTGACCGGCGGTTCGCTGCACCTGGGCGGCGAGAAGGCAGCGATCCGGCGCAACCTCGCCGAGATGGAGCGCGAGAACGGCGGTCCGGCCCAGGAGTGGCGGGACATCCTGTGGGAGTTCCAGTCGTTCGCCGACCCGGACCTCGCCAAGTCCAAGTGGGACGCGGGCAACGCCTCGTACACGCCGGAAGCCGGTGAGTCCAAGGCGCACACGTACCACTGGATCGGCACGCTCGACGCCCTCGGCGCCCCGGACGCGAGCGTCACCGGCGACATCCCCACGTCCGCCGTCTTCACCAAGGGCACGGCCCGGACCTACGCCGCGCACAACTACGGCTCGTCCGCGCGCACCGTGACGTTCTCCGACGGCAAGACCCTGTCCGTGCCCGCCCGTTCGACGGCCACGGGCAGCGGGAGCGGCGGCGGCACGGACCCGGATCCGCCGTCCGGGAACACCTTCCGGCTGCGCTCCGGCGGCACCCTGACCACGGCGACCGACGGGGCCGCGGGCAGCGACACGATCGCCTCGGCGGGCGGCGCCAACCACGACGGCAGCCCGTACCAGCCGCTCGTCTACGAGGCGCGCGGCGTCAGCGGCACCTACGACTCCGGGAAGTCGACGGCGTTCCGCCTCCCGGTGGACGCGGGCACCACGGTCGGCCTCGGCCAGCAGGCCAGGGTCAGCTACGACCTCACCGGCGACGGCAGCTTCGACCGCGTCGAGACCTACCAGTACTTCGCGACCGACCCGGTGGCCGGGTGGGAGGAGTACGCCCAGTCGCGCGGCCTGAAGTCGGCCACGGGCAGCCTCGGGAAGATGACGGGCGGCACCGTACGGCTGGAGGTGTGGAGCGCCATCGGCAACGGGACGTCGAAGCTCCGGACGGGGACGGACACGTCCGTGCTGGTCATCCCGTACAGCTGAGCCCTCCCCGGACGGGAGGAAGCAAGTGCGGCGGGCAGCGACAGGACCGCGGACCGGCGGTCAGGCCGAGGCCCGCCGCACCAGCGACGTCGGGGTGACCACCGACGCGAGCGCCGAACCGCCCTCGCCGTCGGCGTCGTCGAGCAGCCGCATCAACAGCCGCACCATGAGCCGGCCCATGCCCTCGATGTCCTGGTGCACGGTGGTCAGCGCCGGCTGGGTCGCCACGGCCACCGAGGCGACGTCGTCGAAGCCGACCACGGCCACGTCCTCCGGCACCCGCGCGCCGCGCTCCCGCAGGGTCCGCAGCGCGCCCGCCGCCATCAGGTCGTTGGCGGCGAAGACGGCGTCCACCTCCGGCCTGCGGTCCAGGAGTTCGGCCATCGCGCGGGCGCCGCTCTCCTCCGTGAAGTCGCCCTGGCACATCAGCGCCGGGTCGGCGTCGAGCAGGACGTCGCGGTAGCCGTCGACGCGGTCGAGCGCGGCCATCAGGTCCCGCGGGCCCGCGATGTGCCCGATGTGGCGGCGGCCCAGCGAGACGAGATGGCGCACGGCCTCGCGGGCGCCGCCGCGGTTGTCGCAGTCGACGTAGGGCACGGTCAGTTCCTGGGGCGCGGCGGGCCGGCCGCCGAACACGGTCGGGATCCGGGCGCGCGCGATCAGGGCGGGCAGCTCGTCGTCGTTGTGCAGCGAGAAGGCGAGCGCGCCGTCGACGTGGCCGCCACTGAGATAGCTCGCGATCCGGTCGTACTCCCCCGGCCCCTCGGCCCACAGCAGCACGAGCTGGGTGTCGCGCGCGGTCAACTCGCGGCTGATTCCGCGCAGTTGCCTCTCGAAGAACGGGTCGGAGAAGATCCGGAACTCGGGCTCCGCGATGACCACCCCGACCGCGCCGTTGCGCCGGGTGACCAGGGTGCGCGCCGCGTGGTTGGGCACGTAGCCGAGTTCGTCGACCGCCTCGCGCACCTTGTCGACCAGCGCGGTACGCACGCCCGCTCCCCCGTTCACCACCCGGGAGACCGTGGCGCGGGAGACACCGGCTCTGGCGGCGACGGCTTCCAGCGTGGGGCGGGGCCCCGTGGTCGGTTCGGGCAAGGCGGGCGCTCCTCGACTGCTGCTCAGCCGGGTCGACGACGTGTGGAACGTCCAGGATATCGGGCGGGCCCGCCGCCCGAGAGCGCTCCCGGGAACTGGTGGGTGTGCGACCATCCCCTCGGCGACGGGCGGCCCTGGGGAGGGGCGCGCCGCCGTCGCAACCATAGGAAAGCCAGCGGAACAAGGGGAAATCACCGGTGAGATCGGGTGGGGATCAGGGCGGTTCGTCGCTGTCGGACGAGGAGTGGGAGCGCTTCCTCCGGGAGTCCGAGGACGGCGCCCGGGACGCGCCGAAGGAGCCGTCGGCGCGCGCCCGGATGGTGACGCGCCGCCTCCAGGAGGAGTCGGCGGGGCCGCAGGGCTGGCGCACGTACGAGCCGGCCCGTCCGCGTGGGCGCCGGGGCTGGTACGCGGTGGGCCTGCTCACGGCGCTGGCCCTGCTCGTCGTGGCGCTCGCTCCCGGGCGGGTGACGGACCTGTTCGGCGGCGGTTCCGACGACGGGGCCCCGGTCGCCGTCGAGACCGCCCGCCCGACGGCTCCGCCGGCGAGCGAGGCGGCCGCGCGGCCCACGCTGGACGAGCCGTTCCGGGGCTCGCCCGCCGCACGTTGGGCGGACGGCGCCGCCGGGATCGGGCTGCCCGTGGCGCGTGCCACGGGCTGGATGACCGAGGCGCAGGTCGCGCGGACTCTGGAGCGTTCCCGGGACTTTCTCGTGGCGTCCAGTCTGGACCGCGGGGTGCTGCGCGGCGAGCGGCCCACCGAGGCCATCGCGCTGATCAACCCGCACCAGCCGGGCGAGCGCACGTTCCTGAACACCTCACTGAGCGAGCCGAGCGAGAAGTACGACCCGCTCGTGCTGTTCAGCCGCTTCGACACGGACCGGGTGAAGCTGGTCGGGGACGTGGTGAAGACCCGTGGCCGCATCACGTTCCGCGAGGGCGAGAAGGGCGCGGTGAAGGTCACCACCGATGTCACGTACGTGTACCCCGTGACGCGCGCGGACGGCGGCGACGAGGTCACGCGTGTCATCGTGCGCCGCGAGGTGGTGATGAACTGGGCCGACCCGTCGAAGGTGATCACCGAGCCGGACACCTTCGCGGTCGTCTCGAACCGGGTGAGCACCACGAACGCCGGCTGCGAGACGTACACCGGCTACCTCACCCCGTCCTTCGCCGACGACCGTGACAGCGGTGAGGGACCGGCGGTGGACCCGTACGACCGCAGCGCCACGATGGACGACCGGATGCGCGGCGCCGACGACGACACGTGCGGGACGGCCACGCGGTCCTGAGCCCGGCCCCGCGCCCCGGGGCCGGGTCAGCTCAGCTCGAAGCCGTGGTAGTGGCTCACCGCGATCCCGTTGGTGAGGTCGCGGTAGAGGCCGACGCCGCCGATGAAGGGCATGAACACCCTCTGTTTTCCTGGGATGTTGGCGCCCATGTACCAGGAGGCGGCCTGCGGCATCAGGGTGAGGTCGGCGAGGTCGTTGGTGGTGTTGACCCAGTTCTCCTCGGCGTCGGGGTCGGGCTCGATGCGGTCCAGGCCGCGCTCGCGCAGGTGGGCGAGGGCCCGGGTGATCCAGTCCACGTGGTGCTCGATCGAGGTCATCATGTTGGACAGGACCGAGGGGCTCTGGGGTCCGGTCACCATGAACAGGTTGGGGAATCCGGCCGTCATGAGGCCGAGGTAGGTGCGCGGTCCGTGGGCCCATGTGGCGCGCAGCGCGAGGCCGTCGGTGCCGCGGACGTCGATGGCGTCGAGGGCGCCGGTCATGGCGTCGAAGCCGGTGGCCATGACGATGGCGTCGACGTCGTACGCGGTGCCGTCGCGGGTGAGGATGCCGCGTTCGGTCATCCGGGCGATGGGCTGCTCGGTGAGGTCGACGAGGGTGACGTTGTCCTGGTTGAACACCTCGTAGTAGCCGGTGTCGACGCACATCCGCTTGCTGGCGATCGGGTACGTGCGCGGGGTGAGCCGCTCGGCGGTTTCGGGGTTCTTGACCTTCTCGCGGATCCGGGCGCGGACGTACTCGGCGACGGCCTCGTTGGCCTCGGCGTCCTTGAGCAGGTCGCTGAAGCCGCTGCCGAAGCAGAGGCCGCCGGTGTCCCAACGGTGGTCCAACTCCCGTACGATCTCGGCCTCTTCGGTCTCGACGAGGAGCACCTGGGCGTCCTCGTCGCAGTCGAAGCCCTTCGAGGAGGCGCGGGAGACCTCCCGCCGTTCGGGGTAGCGCGAGCGCGCCTCGGCGAGGCGGGCGGCGTTGGGGCCGTTGTGCGCCGGTACCGCGTAGGACGGGGTGCGCTGGAAGACGGTGAGTGAGCCCACGGACGGGGCGAGGGCGGTGATCGTCTGGAGCCCTGAGGATCCGGTGCCGATGACGGCCACCCGTTTGCCGGTCAGGTCGGCGCCCTCGTGGGGCCAGCCGGAGGTCCACAGCACCTCCCCCGCGAAGTCGGCGAGGCCCTCGAACTCCGGCCGGGACGGTATGGACAGGCAGCCGGTGGCGGCGATCACGTACCGGGCGGTGCGGGCGCGGCCGTCGGAGGCCGTCACCGTCCAGCGGCGCTCCGGTTCGTCCCAGGTCAGTGCCTCGACGCGGGTGTTGAAGACGATGTCCTTGCGCAGGTCGAAGCGTTCGGCCACGTGGCGTACGTAGGCGAGGATCTCGGGCTGGGCGGCGTAGCGCTCGCTCCAGTCCCACTCCTGTTCCAGGTCGGCGTCGAAGGAGTAGGAGTACTCGACGGACTCGATGTCGCAGCGGGCGCCGGGGTAGCGGTTCCAGTACCAGGTGCCGCCGACGTCCGCGCCGGCCTCGACGACGAGGGTGTCGAGGCCGAGGGCGCGCAGCCGGTGAAGCTGGTAGAGCCCGGCGAATCCGGCGCCGATGACGACGACGTCGTGGTCGGCCATGTGTCACACCGTCCTTCCGGCGACGAACGTGTTGATGTGCTCGGCCACGAGACGCAGGCCGTCCTCGAACCCCGGCAGGATGCCCGCCATTTGGAAGAAGGCGTGCATCTGGCCCGTGGCCTCCTGGAGGGCGACCGGGACGCCCGCGGCCCGCAGGGCCTCGGCGTAGGCGACCCCCTCGTCGTGCAGCGGGTCGTACTCGGCGACGTGGACGAGCGCCGGGGGCAGGTCCGCGAGGCTGTCGGCGCGCAGCGGGGACGCGTCGGGGTGGGTGCGGGCCGCCGCGTCGGGGAGGTAGTGGTCCCAGAACCAGATCATGGTGTCGCGGCCGAGCAGCAGCTGGTTCTCCGGCGCGACGTACGAGGGGCGCTCGAAGTCGCAGTCGGTGACGGGGTAGACGAGGGCCTGGTAGTCGATGCGCGGGCCGCCCCGGTCGCGGGCCCATCGGCACATCACCGCGGCGATGTTGCCGCCCGCGCTGTCACCCGCGACGATCAACGGGGCCCCTGCGGGGGCGAGTTCGGCCGCGCGCTCGGCGACCCAAGTGAGCGCGGCCCAACTGTCGTCGACCGCGGTCGGGAACGGATGCTCGGGCGCCTTGCGGTAGTTGACCATGACCACGGTGGCCCCCGTCGCGTCGACGAGTCGGCGTCCCACGTGGTCGTACTGGAGGTCGATGTCGCCGAGGACCCAGCCGCCGCCGTGGAAGTAGACGAGGACCGCCCGCGGGGTGCCCGCGGGGCGCAGCACCCGGGTGCGGAACCTGCCGCCTCCCCGGCCCTCGATCTTGACGTCGTCCACCGCCCCGACCTCCGGTCCGCGGCCGCTGAGGCCGGAGAGGACCGGGCCGTGCAGACGGGCGATCGCCGGTGTCGACTCGTGGATCGCCGGGCCGTCGGCCTCGGCCAGTTCCGCCAGGAACGCCTGGGTGACCGGTTCCAGTGGCATACGGCCGTCCCCTCGTCGAGCCTTCTCGGAGGTGCTGCTCGTACGGCACGCGCGACCGGCCGCGCGCACCGGCCGCTGTACCGTGCACCGGCCATGCTCGCCGGAGATCCTCGCGGGGTCCAGACCTCGGGCGGCACCGATGAGGGGGAGGCGGGAGACGGCGGACTGCATCCGCCGCACGGGTCCCGGCAGAACATAGGTATCCGGCGACCGCACCGACGGCCCCGGTGCGCGGCCGAACCGTACGAGGAGCACGATCACATGGATTCCGCACCCTGCCCGCACACCGCACCAGAGCACGACCCGCGTCCGCTGGACGTGGTCACGATGCGCACCGCCGCGCACCGGCTGCTCGCCGAGGACGCCGAGGCGCCCGCCGCCGAGGAGTTGGACACGCTCACCGTCGCCCTGCGCGGCATGATCATGCTGGCCGCCCCCGAGGTGCTGAGCCTGGCGTCCGCGCTGCCCGCCGACGACGTGCCCGCCTCCTGCGCCCGGATCGGGGTCGGCGAGGCGCGCGGACGCCTGACGGTGACGCCCCGGCCCGGTCTGCACGCGGGCATCGCCCACGCCCGGCGGCTCGCCCGGTCCGTCGTGGCCATGGCCGATCACTACGAGAGCCTGCGCGGGAAGCAGCTCTGACCGCTCGGCGCCCCAACAGGCCGCGCGCCGCTGGGCGTTCAGACTCCGCGGCCGCGCGCAACCGTTTTCGGCATATGCCCCACACGGCGGCGCGCGACTGCCTAGTGTTCCCGCCGGGGGCCGGAGAACCGGACTCCGTATCCGTGCAGGAATGCGTGGCGGAACTCGCAGAGGAGAGTCCATGACCAGCGTGGAAGTGACCCTGAAGACCCTGCTCACCGAGGTGGACGGCGCTCTGGGCGCGGCCGTCGTCGACTACAACAGCGGGATGGCCCTGGGCACCCTGGGCGGTGACAAGGAGCTGGACCTGACCGTCGCCGCGGCGGGCAACACCGACGTGATCCGCGCCAAGATGCGCACCCTCGAAACGCTGGGCCTCCAGGAGACGATCGAGGACATCCTGATCACCCTGGGCCTCCAGTACCACCTGATCCGGCCGGTGGCCCACAAGTCGGGCAAGGGGCTGTTCATCTACCTGGTCCTCGACAAGGGCCGCGCGAACCTCGCCATGGCCCGTCACCACCTCAAGCGCATCGAGGGGCAACTGGAGGTCTGAGCCCCGGCCTCTTTTATTTGTGGAGGACTTGAAGAGTTCTTCAAGTCTTGATGTCCGCATCTGCCGAACTCCCGGACCCCCGGGCCCCGGCCGAGGAGACTGGGGCGGCACCCCGGGCACGGCGACCGGCCGCAGCGCCCCGCCGCACCGCCCCCTTCGAGCCAGGGAAGTGAGCGATCCCGTGCAGGCCCCCCTCTATCAGGTCAAAGCCGAGTTCTTCCGCATGCTGGGGCACCCTGTCCGCATCCGGGTCCTCGAACTGCTGCAGAACGGCCCGGTGTCGGTACGGGATCTGCTCCTCGACATCCATGTCGAGCCCTCGAACCTCTCCCAGCAACTGGCCGTGCTGCGCCGGTCCGGCATCGTCGTCTCCACCCGCGAGGGCACCACCGTCACCTACGCCCTCGCGGGCGGCGACGTCGCCGAACTCCTGCGCGCGGCGCGCCGTATCCTCACCGAGCTCCTGGCCGGGCAGAGCGCTCTCCTGGCCGCGTTGCAGGACTCGGACCCGGGGCCGGGCCCGGAGTCCCTCCCGGACACCGAGCCCACCGGGCGGCGCGTCGAGCCCGGACTGCGGCACTGACCGTCAGCGGTCGTCCGCGCCCGCTCGGCGCGCGTGCAGGACGTGCGCGTCCAGCGGCAGCGCCGTGCTGCCGACCAGGGTGAGGCCCGCGTCGGCCAGCAGCCGGGCGAAGTGGTCGGCGCGGCGTTCGCGGCCGCCCACGTTGCACATCATGTGCAGGTCCCAGGCCGTGGCCAGCGACGCCCGGCCGTCGGCGGGCAGGAGCCGCTCGACGATCAGCAGGTCGGCGTGGTCGGGCATGGCGCGGGCGCAGTCGCGCAGGATGGCGCGGCAGCGGTCGTCGTCCCAGTCGTGCAGCACCCGCGAGAGCAGGTAGACGTCGCCGCCCTCGGGCACGTCGGCGAAGTCCCCGGCCCGGTGGTCGCAGCGGGCGCCGAGGCCCGCCGCGTCGAGGGCCCGGCGGGCCGCATCGATCACGTGCGGCCGCTCCAGCAGGACGCCGCGCAGCCCCGGGTGGGCGGTGAGGACGGTGGCGAGCAGGGTGCCGTTGCCGCCGGCGATGTCGACCACGGTCCCGCCGCCGGGCTCGCGGGCGGCCGCCGCGAGGACGGGGTGGGCGGGCAGCGGGTCGAACATCCGGGAGCTGGCAGCCATGGACTGGTCGAAGAGTTCGGCGAGTTCGGGCCTGCGGGCGAAGTGGTCGAAGTGGTTCTCGCCGAAGACGTGGTCGAAGGCGACCTCGCCGGTGCGCACCGTGTGGTCGAGCCCGGCGAAGGACTCGTAGAACGGGCCGCCGTACATGAGGGCCAGGGATCGCATGGAGCCCGGGGCGTCGGCGCGCAGCAGGGCGCCCAGCCCGGTGAGCCGGTAGCCGTCCGCCGGGTGTTCGGCGACCACGTTCAGCATCGCGAGGTAGCGCAGCAGCGTGGCCAGGCTGTCGGGCGCCGCGTCCACCTCGCGCGCCAGGTCCGCGACGGGTGTGCCGGTGTCGGTGCGCAGGGCGTCGGCCACCCGCAGCCGTGCGAACGCGGCGAGCGCCTGCGTCGTCCAGGCGCCGGTGAGCAGCCGCAGCAGCGCCTCGGCGGGCTGCCGCCGGCGGTGCTCGTCGAGGTGTCCTGCCAGTGCGTCGCGGTGGTCACCGGGTACGTAGAGTTCCACGCGCCGGTAGGGGGACTTGGTGTCGGCGGGCGCGGCGAAGTAGAACACCGTGCCGTTCTCGTGCGGGTTGTAGCCGCCGCCGTCGGGGACGGCGCCGTGCCGCCCGAAGGTCGCGCACAGGCCGCGCAGGACCAGCGGGTCGGGGGCCGTGACGTCGAAGGCGACGTGTGCCTCGTGCTGGTGCTCGCGCTCGTGGGCGGCGAGTGCCTCCAGGCCGGAGCCGGGCGGTGCGGCCAGCGCGAACACCTCGACGGTGCGGTGCGTTCCGTCGTGGCCGATGACGGCCGGGCGCAGGATGCCGACGTCGAGTTCCGTCACGGGGCGGCGGTGACGCAGGGCCAGGCGCTCGCGGACGACGACGCTGGGGCGCGGCGGTCCGTCCGGCTTCAGGCCGCACGCGGCGAGGGTGGCGTCCAGTGCCTGGGCGTCGGGCGGGAAGACGAGCAGTGCGGCGTGCGAGAAGCGGCAGCGTTCGGTGAGGGCGCGCAGTTCCGGGCCGTCGAGGCCGGGCAGCAGCAGGGGGAGCAGGCGGGCGGTGTCCTGCTCGGCGACGAATTCCACCGTCGCGCGCAGGCGGGACGTGTCGCCCGCCGACGTCGTGATCATTGCGGGGTGTTCCTCATTCTGGAATCTGGGATGGCCGGGCAGGCGGGTGCCGCCGTGCGCCGGGGGCTGGGGGGGCGGCGTGGTTCAGACGCCGACGTAGTGCTCGGCGAACCAGTCCTGCCGGCTGCGCGAGGTGCGCAGCGAGGACAGGCGGGCGCGGCGCAGGGAGTTGTGGAAGCGTGTCGCGTCGTCCGTGCCGTGGGCCGCGTGCAGCAGGTCGATCATCCAGTGCGAGAACTCCTGGGCGCGCCAGATGTGCTCCAGGCAGCGCGCCGAGTACGCGGCGAGGCCGCGCGGGTCCCCGTGGCGCAGGGCGTCGACGAGCGCGTCGGCGAGCAGTTCGGCTTCGAGGACGGCGAGGTTGGCGCCCTTGGCGGCGGCCGGGGGCAGCAGGCTCGCCGCGTCGCCCGCGAGGAACAGCGAGCCGTGGTCGAGCGGTTCGAGCACGTCGGAGCGGAGGTCGACGACGTCGCGCCGCACGATGCGGCCGCGGGTCAGCGGGCCGTACTTCTCCGCCCGCATCCGCAGGTCGAGTTCGGCCCAGACGCGGTCGTCGGACCAGGCGTCGGCGGGGGTGCCGCGCTCGCACTGGAGGTAGTAGCGGGTGGTGTCGGGGGTGCGGGCCATGTGCCCGGCGAAGCCCCGTTCGTGGACGGCGTAGCCGACCGTGTCCATGCTGGGCGGGGCCTCGGCCAGCAGCCCCAGCCAGCTCACTCCGTGGTCGCGCTGGTGGCGGGCGGTGCCGGGCGGGAGCGAGCGGCGGGCGGCGCCGTGCCGCCCGTCGCAGCCCGCGACGTAGCGGGCCCGCCAGCGGCCGGGGCGGCCGTCCGCGTCGCGGGTGTCGACCGTCGGACGGCCGCTGTCGGCGTCCCGCACGGACACCGCCTCGGTGCCCAGACGGATCCGTCCGCCGGCCTCCAGGTACCGCGCCAGCAGGTCGGTGACCAGCTTCTGCTGGGGGTAGACGGTGTGCGGTTCGCCGCGGCCGAGGGTGGCGTAGTCCAGGGCGAACCGGCCGTCGTCGGTGCGGAATTCACAGGTGCTGTGCGGGCGGCCGTCGCGGAGCAGGCCGTCGGCGAGGGCGTGCCGCTTGAGGATTCTCACGGTGTTCGCGGCCAGGAAGCCCGCGCGGGCCCGCGTCTCGATGTGCGAGCGCTCCGCGCGCTCCAGGACGACGCAGTCGACGCCGTGCGCCACGAGCAGATTGCCGAGCACGAGCCCGGCGGGCCCGGCCCCGAGCACGACCACGTCGGCCGTGTCCGCGGCTGCTCGGGCGGGCTGTTCCTTTTTCATGGAACGGGAGCATAGAGTCCGAAAAATATATGCATGCGCCATGATCACCCGGATGGCCGCGAGTCATCCGGGCGCTCCGCGTCCACGGCCAACCGCCGTGCGCGGTACGTCAGTTGAATGAGATGCGAGTAGACATCCCCCGCGCTTCAGGGATTCGGCGTGAACGGCAGCGTCTCGTACCGCCGTACGTAGCAGCCGTCGGCGAACGTGCCTCGGGGCGCGTCGACGGTGAAGCGCGGGAAGCGGGCGAGGAGTTCGGTGAGCGCGATCCGCCCCTGGAGGCGGGCCGCCGCGGCGCCGAGGCAGTGGTGCGGCCCGTACCCGAAGGCCAGGTGCTGGGGGCCCGTGCGTTCCAGGTCGACCGCGTCCGCGTGGGCGCCGAAGGCGCGCGGGTCGCGGTTGGCGGAGCCGTACAGCAGCAGCACCTTGCTCCCGGCGGGCGCCGTCCTGCCGTGCGCGGAGAGGTCTGCGGTGAGGGTGCGGGCCAGTCCCTGCACGGGCGACGCCAGGCGCAGCGCCTCCTCGACGAACGGTCCGACCGACGCCGGATCCGTGGCGACGCGACGGCGCAACTCCGGTTCTTCGGTGAGCAGTTCGGCCGCCGTGGTGAGCAGCCCGATGGTCGTGTCGTTGCCGCCGGCGATCATCGTGAAGGCGAATCCGAGGATACGGATCACGGCCTGCGGGTCGTCGGCCAGGATCCGGACCAGGTCGGACACCGTGTCGTCGGCGGGGTGCGCACGACGCCGCTCGATCAAGTCGGCGAAGTACGCGAACAGTTCGCCGACCGCCTCCTGCGCGTCGAGCGCGTGCCCTTCGGCGCCCGCCTGCACGATCGCCCGCGTCCAGCCCGCGAATCGCTGCCGGTCGGCCTCGTCGACACCCAGGTAGTGGGCGACGACGAAGCAGGGCAGCGGCCGCATCAGCGCGTCGACGATGTCGACGGGGCGGCCCGCCGCCGCGAGGGCGTCGACCTCGTCGAGCCGGGCGCGCACGAACGCGCGCACCGCGTCCGCCACGGACTCGACGCGGCGCGGGGTGAACCCCCTGGTGAGCAGCTTGCGGAACTCCGTGTGCTCGGGCGGGTCGAGCATCACCAGCGGTGGCGCGACGTCCACGCCGGCCGCGGCCATGTCGTCGCGGACCACGGTCAGCCCCTGCCGGGAGGAGAACGTTTCGGGGCGTCGCAGCGCGTCGAGGACGTCGTCGTAGCGGGACAGCACCCAGTAGTCGCCGTCCTCGACGTGGTGCAGCGGATCGTGGTCGCGCAGGGCCGCGTACATCGCGTAGGGGTCGCGCCAGGACTCGGCGCCGCGGGGCAGGAACCGGGCGGGTGGCGGGAGAAGGCTCATGGCGTCACGGTGGGCGAGACCTGACGAAGTGTCAATTGTGGTGGAGAGGAGTGCTGTAGGCGCCACGCCCGCCCCGCGCCCCGCCGCCATGGCCGGGGAGGCCTGCGACTCGCCCTTCCCCGCCGGGCGCAGGTGATCTACGTTTGGCATCGTTTTTCGTCCACGCGCCGCCAGCGAAAGGCCGACGATGCCGTTCCCCACCAGCGTCGAGAACCATCCGGTCGTCCAGCGGGTGGTGGGCCGTCTCGACGAGCTCGGCGATCCCCGTTTCGGACAGACGCTGGTCCGCTGCCTGGACGACACACTGGCCCGCACCATCCGCACGATGCCCGACGGCTCCGCCTTCGTGGTGACGGGTGACATCCCCGCGATGTGGCTGCGCGACTCGTCGACGCAGATGATGCCGTACCTGGCACTCCTGGACGGCGACGAGGCCCTTCAGGACCTCGTCCTCGCCGTGCTGCTCCGCCAGTTCCGGCAGATCGCGCACAACCCGTACGCCAACGCCTTCAACGCCGAACCCTCGGGCCGCGCCCACGACCCGGACGACCTGTGCGAGGACCCCTGGGTCTGGGAGGAGAAGTACGAGGTCGACTCCCTCGCCTTCCCGCTGCTGCTCGCCCACCGCTTCTGGCGGGCGACCGGGCGCACCGATCACGTGGCGCGGGCGCTGGACGCGGCGCGCTCCGCACTGCGCGTGTGGCGCACGGAGCAGGACCACGAGGGCCTCTCGAAGTACCGCTTCGTACGGGCCGACGCCCCGCCGACCGACACCCTCGCGAACGCGGGGCGCGGGACACCCGTCGCCCGGACGGGCATGACCTGGAGCGGATTCAGGCCCAGCGACGACGCCTGCACCTACGGATACAACGTCCCCGCCAACCTGTGTGCCGCGGCCGCACTCGACGGGGTCGCCGCCATGGCGCGGCACGTGGCCGACACCGAACTGGCGGACGAAGCGGCCGAGTTGGCGGCGGAGCTGCGTGCGGCGACCGGACGGCATGGGACGGTCGACCACCCCGACCACGGAACGATCTACGCCTACGAGGTCGACGGTCACGGCAACGCGCTCCTGATGGACGACGCCAACATGCCCGGCCTGCTCTCCCTGCCACTGGTCGCCGACATCGCGCCGACGGACGCGCGGTACCTCGCCACCCGCGCCTTCGTCCTCTCCCCCGCCAACCCGTACTGGTACCGGGGCACCGCCGCCGAGGGCGTGGGCAGTCCCCACACGTTCGACGGCTACATCTGGCCCATCGCCCTCGCCGTGGAGGGCCTCACCAGCACCGACCCCGCCCGCAGGCTCCACCTGCTGCGCACCCTGCTCGACACCGACGGCGGCACCGGCGCGATGCACGAGTCCTTCCACAAGGACGACCCGACCAGGTTCACCCGCCCGTGGTTCTCCTGGGCGAACGCCATGTACGCGGAACTGGCCCTGGATGTCGCCGGGTTGGGCACGCGTCCCCTGTGGGACACGTCGGCGCCGTGACATCCGACCGAACTGGGCTGTCGAGTGCGGGCGTTGGGCGCGCGGCGTGCTCCGCCGCCCGCGTCGAAAACCCGAGTGCGCTGGTCCGTGCCCCTCTGTCACCATTCCCGCATGGTCCACCCTCTCGAGCATCTGATCCTCCGGCACACGTACCGGCTCCCCGTTCCCGACGGGGCGGCCGGTGACGGTGCCGTCTGCGCGCGGCAGTTCGACGCCGCGCTGATGTCCGTGGGCTTCAAGCTGTCCGCGCCGCTCCTGGAGCGGCTGTCGGGGCTGTCCGAGGGCGCGGTGATCGACGTCGCCGTGCGAACGCTGGCCGGTGTGCGTGAGCTGGTCGGCGACCACGTGCGGCACAACACGTACTTCGTCGACTTCCCGGCGAACGTGCCGGACACCCTCGACTTCTGGATGGCGTGCGTCCGTGACGCCCTCGCCGACACCGACACCCGCGAAGGCACCCTCAAGCAGCTCAGCACCGGCGTGGTGAATCTGCTGACGCTGCCGTCGTACGGGCGCTACCAGCACACGTACACCGAGATGCTGGGCCATCACGACGAGTTGATCGCGGCGGCCGGTGACCGGGTGACGGTGCTGCACCTCGGCCGGGAGGCGGAGGACGAGGTCCGCGCGCTGTACCTGGAGCTCGCGGGCAGCCGCACGCCCCTGGGAGAGGAGCACCTCGGTGACCTCGACACGCTGGCCACGCACTGCGTGGACGCTCCGCAGCCGGCGGAGATCCCGGTGCGGGAGAACCGCGCGGTCGTCAACAGGGCGCGCCTGCGGGCGGGTTCGGGGCTGATCCTCGACACCGTCACCGATGTGCTGCGCCTCGCCTGCGCGCTCGTGGACGGTGACGTCTCCCTCGTCGAGCGCACCCGGTTCGTGAAGCTGTCGCGGCCCACCCGCCGCGCGCTGCTCGCCGGTCTGGACGCGGTGGTCGCCGCGGCGCCCGCGAAGCTCGCCGACGTGGCCGTGCACCGGGAGGCGTGGAAGCGGCTCGGTGAGCGGCTGCACCCGCACGAGTACCCCCAGTGGCCGGGCGCCGCGCAGGTGTTCGCGGTGGCACGCGGGGAGCAGCGGGCGCGGTCCTTCGCGAGCCGCACCGAGGAACTGCTCGGCCAGGGCGACCTCACGGGCGCCGTGGAGCTGCTGACGTCCGCGCCGGGTGTGCTGCTGCGGTCCGTGGACCGGCTGCTGCGCACCGCCCGCACCCAGGAGGAGCGCGACCGCGTGCTCGACGCCGTGGCGGAGGTGGCGCCGGAGGTGTCCGGGCGCGTCCTGCTCTCGGTGCGCCAGCACCTGCTGAACCGGGGCGACCGGCTCGAACAGGACGGCGTGCGCCGGGTGTTCATCAATCGGCGCGGCCGCGCCTGGGTCGCGGAGGACACCCGTCCCGCGCTGCCGGACTCCGCCAAGGAGCGGCTGACCGCGCTGCTCGACGCCGAGATCGCGCGCCGGCTGCCGGACCCCGCGGGCCCGGTGCTCGTCGACCCGGACATGCTCGATGTCGCCCTGCAGCTCAGCGGCAAGGCCGTGTCGTCCGGTCTCGGGGTACTGCCGCGCGGTTCGGTGTCACCCGTCGAGGGCGAGCTGCTGCGGTTCTTCGTGTACTGGAAGCAGAAGAACGAGACCACCGACTACGACCTGTCCGCCCTGGTCCTGGACGAGGCGTACCAGGAGGTCACCTGGCTCTCGTACACGCAGCTGACGGACCTGGAGGGCCGGCACTCCGGAGACATCACCGAAGCGCCGGACGGTGCCTCGGAGTTCATCGAGCTGCGGCTCGGGGCGGTGCGCGGCACCTTCGTCGTCCCGGAGGTCCTGCTGTACTCCGGTGAGGGGTTCATGGACGTCGAGGAGTCGTTCTTCGGGTTCATGCTCCGCGAGGGCGAGCAGAAGGGGCGGCCGTTCGAGCCGCGGACCGTGCGGATGAAGTCGGATCTGCGCGGGCCCGGCCGGGTGGCGCTGCCGCTGGTGTTCCGGCGCGATGCGGACGGCGGTTGGCGTGCGCACTGGCTGCACCTGTACCTCAAGGGCGCCCCGGCCGCGAACCGCGTCGAGGAGACCCGTGTGACGGTGGAAGCGCTGGCGCGCGGCATCGTCGAGCGGGAGCACCTGACCGTGCGCTGGCTGCTCGGCCTGAAGGGCGGTACGGACGTCACCGTGTGGGACGGCGAGAGCGTTCCGGACGGGCCGGTCACGTACCTCGGGATGCGGCGCCCCGACGGGCTGCACCAGGAGTCGCGGATCCTGACCCCGGAAAATCTGCGTGACGTCATTCCCGAGTGACTGCTAGCGTTCGACACGTCGAGGCCATGACGGGGCTTCCTTCTCCACCCACCCTTGTCGGGGGTTTGATGCCTAGTCCCTTCGCCTTCCTCGACCCGGCCCGGTGAGGCCATGAAGAGGCTTCCTTCTCACCTTTCCTCTTAAGAAACAGCCTCTTCGCTCTCCTCACCGTCGGCCGGGACTCTCAGCCGAACAGCCGCACCGGGATCTCCTGCCAGCCGTACGCGATGAACGACGGCACCTGGCGCAGCTCCTGCGGCCCGACCGCGAGCGCGATGTCCGGGAAGCGGTCGAAGAGGGCGGGCAGGGCGGTACGGGCCTCCAGGCGGGCGAGCGGGGCGCCGATGCAGCGGTGCACGCCGATGCCGAACGACATGTGGTCGTCTCCGGCGTTGGCCGCGTCGAACTCGGCGGCCGTCGGGCCGTAGTGCTCCGGGTCGTAGCCCGAGGCGGCGTACGTCGTGAGGATGGCGTCGCCCGCCGGGATCGTCACGCCGTCCACCGTCACGTCCGAGACCGCGAAGCGCAGCGGCAGGTTGGCGATCGAGGGGTGCACGCGCAGGGTCTCGTCGATGACGGCGTCCCAGGTGATCTCGCCGGAGCGGACCGCGGCGAGCTGCTCGGGGTGGGTGAGCAGGGCGACGACGGCGTTGCCGATCAGGTTGACGGTCGTCTCGAAGCCCGCGCCGATCACCAGGAGCAGGGTGTACAGGAGTTCCTCGTCGCTGAGCCGGTCGCCGTCCTCCGCGCGGACCCGCAGCAGCTCGGTGGTCATGTCGTCGCCGGGGTGCTCGGTGCGGTGGGCGATGATCGCCGGGAGCACGGTGCCGATCTGCTGCTGCACGAACGCGCCGTGCTCGGGGCTCGGGTCCGAGGTGTCCATGATGGCGTCGACGAGACGCTCGACGGGACCCAGCAACTCGTCCGGTACACCGAAGAGTTCACAGATCAGCTGCATGGGGAGCTGGTTGGCGTACCGGGGGCGCAGGTCCACGACGCCGTCGGGCGCCGCGTCGAGGGCCTTGAGGAGTTCCTCGGTGATGTTCTCGACGCGCGGGCGCATCAGCTCGGTGCGGCGGGCGGTGAAGCTGGGCGCGACGAGCTTGCGCAGCCGTGTGTGGTCGGGGCCGTACGTGGAGAGCATGTTGACCACACCCACCCAGCCGAGCACCCAGCCCCACTCGGGGTGTTCGGCGATGCGGGGCCACAGCGACCAGTGCTTGCGCGGGTCCTTGCTCACCCGTGGGTCGAGGATCAGCGACTTGAGGGTGTCGTAGCGGGTCGGCGCCCAGGCCGGGATGCCGCCGGGCAGTTCGACGGGGACCACGGGCCCCGCCGCGCGCAGTCGGGCGGCCTCGGCCGGCAGGTCGGCGCCGAACGGGTCGATGGCGATACGGGGCGAAGACGCGGTCTCGGTCACTCTTCTGCTCCTGACTGGGACGAGGTGCGGGGCACGAAGCGCACGGGCAGTTCCGTCAGCGACCGGTGGAACGGTCCGGTGCGCCAGGTCAGTCGCTCCCGCGGGGTGAGCGGCTCCAGGTCGGGGAGCCACTGGGTGAGCCGTTCGATGGCCTCGGTGGCGATCAGCAGGGTGTGCTGCTTGACCGGGCAGGAGTGCTCCCCGGCCGACCAGGACAGGTGCGAGGCGTCCTGCGGATGCCGCGACGTCGCGGCCCCGGCGGCCTCTTCCTCGGCGGTGCGGCCGAGGGCGCCGTACGAGATGACGACGGGAACGGCCGCGCGCACCCACACCCCGTGGAAGGTGAGGGGCTCCCGGGCGTAGTGGATGCCGTAGTTCGCCAACGGGGTCTCGTGGCGCAGGACTTCGACGACCGCGTCCATGACCGGCCGGGAGCCGCTGGTGAGCGTCGAGTAGTACGCCGGGTTGCCGAGGATCCGCGACAGGGAGTTGGAGACGAGGTTGGCGGTGGGCTCGTGGCCCGCGCCGAGCATGAGGAAGACCTGCCAGGTGACCTCCTCGGGGGTGAGGCCGAGGGGGTGGTCGAGCAGCCAGCTGGTGAGGTCCTGACCGCGCTCGGCGCTCTTGGCGGCGATGAGGTCCAGGATGTAGCGGCCGAACTCCTCCTCGCCGCGCGCGGCCTGGTCACCGCCGTCCATCACCTGGGCGATGGCGCCCTGGAGGCGCTCGCTCTCGCTGTCGGGCAGGCCGAAGAGGTTGTTGAAGACCAGTGACATCAGCGGGCGGGCGAACTCGCTCACGAGGTCGGCGCGCCCCCGCGGGGCGATCCGGGCGGCCAGCACGTCCACGGCGTGGTGCACGCGCTCGCGCAGGTCGTGCGGCTCCACCAGGTCGAAGGCGTCGATGAGGGCGCGCCGGTAACGCACGTGCAGCGCACCGTCGTTGAACAGCGCGTTGGGCCGCCAGCGCATCATGCCGAGGATCGGCGAGTCGCCGTCGACCTCCTCCTCCCACGCCCTCGGGTCGTGCGACCACGTCTCGGTGTCGTGGAGCAGGTCGAGGGCGGCCCGGCGGTCCGTCACGACGTACGCGGCCACTCCGGGGGCGAGTTCGGCGTGGCCGACGGGGCCCTGGGCGCGCAGCGCCTCGTAGTAGCTGTGCGGGTCGGCGGCGAAGCCGTCCTCCCACAGGCGGACCGGCGCGGACAGGTGGAACGCCTCGGCCTGCGCGGGGTACGTCATCGGGGCTCCGGGCTGTTGCGGTCGATGAGGTGCTGCACGAGGGCGAGCAGGGCGTCGACGGAGGAGTGGGTGTCGCGGGCGTCGCAGGTCACCATCGGGGTGTCCGGCTCCAGGTCGAGGGAGAGCCGCAGCTGCTCCTCGGTGTAACTGCGGGAGTCCGGGAAGGTGTTGAAGGCGACGGCGTAGGGCAGCCCCGACTCCTCGACGAGGCCGAGGGCGTCGAAGGACTCGTCGATCCTGCGGGTGTCGACCAGGACGAGGGCGCCGAGCGCGCCGTACGCGATGTCGTCCCACAGCGCGCGGAAGCGCTCCTGGCCGGGGGTGCCGAACAGGTAGAGCACGGCCCCGCCGCGCAGGCTGATGCGGCCGAAGTCGATGGCGACGGTCGTGGTGGCCTTCTCCCGCACGCCCGCGAGGTCGTCGACCGCGACGGATGCCTCGGTGAGCTGTTCCTCGGTGTGCAGCGGGCGGATCTCGGACACGGAGTCGATCAGGGTGGTCTTGCCCACCCCGAAGGGGCCGGTGACGAGGATCTTCACCAACTCCCGTGCGGTGTCCGGGAGATGCACCGAGCTCTTGGCGCCCGCGGGCGTGGACTCGGCGTCGGCGGGCGCGGATTCAGCGCTTGAGGGCGCGGAGGCCATCGGCGACTCTCTTCAACAGATCGGGATCGGGCTGCGCGGCGATCGGGACCGGCGGGCGGGCGCCCACGAGCCCCTGGTCGATCAGTGCGGCGGCGAGCACCCGTACCGCGGAGACCGGCAGTTCGAGCAGGGCGGCGGACTCGACCACGGTGAGCGAGCCGCCGTCCAGGGTGCGCAGCAGGGCGTGCTGCGCGGCGGGCAGGCCGGTGGGCCAGGGCGGGGCGACGCCGGTCAGCACGGAGAGCCGCTCCAGGCTGTTGCGGCTGGGCCGTGCGACGCCGCCCGTGGCGAGGTACGCGGGGACCAGGGGTCGGCCGCTCCGCCGCCCCGTCATGCCTCTGCGCCGCCGTCGGTGCCGCGGGGCGCGGCCGCCATGGCCTTCTCGCCGAGCCTGGCCACCTGGGAGTGGACCCGGTGGCCGAGCAGGTCGAGCCGGACCTCGGGGTCGCCGAAGGCCGCCACGCAGGTGCCGTGGGCGGTGGGCGCGACGAGGATGTAACCGTGGTCGGACTCGATGACCACCTGGCGCACCTCCGCGGACGCCTGGTCGGCGAAGGCGGCCGCCGCGGTGCGGCAGGCGCCCTGGACGGTGCTGGTGATGGCGGCGACGCGCTCGGCGGAGGCCTGCGTCAGCGCGTCGGTGTAGCCGGAGACCAGGCCGTCCCTGGTCAGGAGGACGGCGGCCTGGACGTGCGGGATCTCCAGGATCGGATCGAGGACCCAGGCGCTGTCACCGAGGTCACGGCTGCTCATCGGGGGGCGTTCCCTTCGCTGGTGCCGGGGCGGTTGCCGGCGGTGTCGTGCGGTTCCTTTGCGGCGTTGGTGTCCTGCTCCTGCCGCGCGGGCTCGTCGTCCGGCGGCGTGGCGGCCCGTGCCGCGGCGGTGGCCGCCTGGAGGGCGCCGAGCGCGGCGGCCTGCTCCTCGGGGCTGCGGTGCGCGGCGGCCTGCTGCCGGGTCGGCTCCGGCCGGGCGGCGGGGGCGGCGTCGGAGCGGGTCCTGCGGCGGCGCCGGGGCAGTTCGTCCCCGTCGGCGGCCCCGGGCCCGTCGGGCCGCGCGTCCGGCTGGGCGGTGGGCCGGGTGGGCGTCACCGCGGGGGCCGGGGCGGGGGCCGCGGGTGTCTCGTCGGCGGCGAGGGCGTGGGTGGCGTCGTGGGCGGCGTGGTGCCCGGACTTGTGGGTGGACCGGGGGGCCGCGGCGGCGGGCCGCCGCTCCTCCGGCGCGATCCGGCACAGCAGGTGGTCCCGTACGAGCAGGACCGCGCGGACGCCGCCGTACGGGGAGGGCGACGACAGGTCGACGGACAGGTCGAACTGGCGGGTGAGCTGGCCGATCGCGGCGAGGCCCATGCGCGGCGGGTCGCCGAGCTCCGACAGCAGGATCGGTTCCTCCCCCGCCACCATCCGCTGGGCGTAGGCCCGTTCGTCGGAGTTCATGCCGACGCCGGCGTCGTCGACGGTCACGCTGACGCCGTGGTGGACGCGTTCGAGGTGCACGTCGACGGTGGTGTCGGGCGAGGAGTAGCGCAGCGCGTTGTCGAGCAGTTCGGCCACGATGATGGCGACCGGTTCAACGGCGTGCGAGATGAGCCCGGTGCCGTCCTCGAGGTGGTTGTGGACGCTGACGCGTTCGTAGCCGGCCAGCCGCGACTGGCCTCCGGTGACGGCCTCCACCAGGTGCGACTCGCCACGGGCGAGCCCGACCCAGGCGCCGCAGACCACGGCGGCGACCTGCGCGCGGCGCAGCGACTGCTCGTTCTCGTGGTCGAGCGCGAAGAGCGTCTGCGCCAACTCCGGGTCGTCGTAGCGCTCTTGGAGTCCGCGCAGGACGTCCTGCAACCGGTACAGGCCCGCCTGGATCTCGCGGGTCGCGCCGCGCATCCCGGCGCGGGCGGCGGCGTCGACCCGCTTGCGCTCCTGGGCGATGGCGGTGCGCAGTCCGTCGAGCACGGAGTCGAGGCCCTCGGCCAGTGCCGGGCCGCCGAGTTCGGGGCGCAGCGGGCCGGGCACCCGGTAGTGCGGGTGGGCCGCGTGGGTGGCGGCGGCGGGGATGCGCTTGCCGGAGAGGTGGGCGACCTCGGAGACGAACGCCGCGGTGAGGTCGTCGAGTTCCTCGCGGGAGGCTTCCAGGTCCGCGCGGGCGGCTTCGAGGTCCGTACGGGTCGCTTCGAGGCGGGCGCGCAGGGATTCGGCCTCGCCGCGCTGTCTGTCGCCCTGCCGCCGGGCTCTGAGCAGCCCGCCGCCGAGCACGAACGCCGACACGGTCCCGGCGGCCAGGGTTCCCGCGGCCAGCTCGGGTATCTCAATCATGGATGCGGACCTCGAGGAGTACAGGGCGTGGGGGCCGACTGCGAGGAGAGGACGGAAGGGGGGTGGACGACGCAGGGGCAGGCCCGAAAGCCCGCCTGCCGCTGCGACCCTACCTCCCGCCCCACGTTCGAGTGAACCCCGTCCCGGATCTTGAATGGTGAGACGCCCTGGGTCAGTTGAGGGGTTTCGCGCACCCTCTCGCGCGGCGGTCCAGTTCCTCGACGGCCTCGGCCACGGCGGCGGGAGTCTCGTACACGGGGGTGTGTCCGGCGTCCACCAGGTGCAGGCGCGCGTCGGGCAGCGCGTCGGCCATGTTCTGGGCGACATCGACGGTGCGGACGGCGTCGAAGCGGCCGTGGACGATCGAGACCGGCATCCGCAGTGAGGGCAGCGCGGAGGTGAAGTCGGTGGCGTGCTGGCTGCGCAGCACCTCCAGTGCCGCCTTCAGGGGCGCCTTCAGCCCGTGGTCGAGCAGGCGTTGACGGTCCTCGGAGGTCGGCGGGTGGTGGAAGGAGCGGTCGAGCACCGCGCCGACCACGTCGGAGGTTCCGTCGCGCTCCATGCGCGTTATCAGTGCGGTGACGTCGCCGTGGCCCCGCATGTGGGGGCCGGTGTTGATGAGCATGAGTCCGCCGACGAGGTCCGGCCGGCTCAGGGCGAGCCGCAGGGCGATCGCGCCGCCGGTGGAGTGCCCCATGAGCAGAACCGGTGCGCGCCCGTCGCCGGGGAGTCGGCCGGCGACCCAGGCCGCCGCGCCGTCGAGGGTGCAGGTCGGCGCCTGGGTCATCCAGTCCGGGGCGCGCACGTCGAAGCGGTCGCCGAGCAGACGGGTGACGCGCTCGAAGATCAGCGGGGAACAGAAGGTTCCCGGCAGCGCGACGACCGTGCGGGGCCCGGGGAGGCGGGCGCGGTCGACGTCGTGCGCGGTGTCGGCGGGGTGCGGGGATGTGCTCATGAACTGCTCCTTCACTGGACTGCTGAGCATGAACGCCTGTGACAGAACCAAGACTTGGCAGAGGACTGCCCGTGACTCGGTGCGGGATACAAATATTTCCGACCGCACACATCGCACCACTCCAGGGGGACATCGTGAAGTACACCCGCATCTCCGCCTTCGCCGCCCTCGGCGTCGCCGCCACCCTCTCGCTGACCGCCTGCAACGGCAGCGAATCCGGCGGTGACCCGGCCGCCGACACCTCCGCGTCGTCCTCCTCGTCGTCGTCCACGGGCGGTGCCGGTGACGCGAAGACGGACGGCGGCTCGGAGTCCGGTGACACGAAGACGGGCTCCGGTGAGGACACCGCGGCGGACGCGACCGCGAACGGCGCGTCGGACACCAGCGGCAAGGTCGACTTCTGCAGGACGGCGGACCTGGCCATCGACGCCGTGGACGCCGCGCCCGACGAGAGCTCGGGCCGCATCAACATCACCATGGTCAACCGGGGTTCGACGACCTGCTCGGCCACGGGCTTCGCGGGCGTCGACATCAAGGACGCCGACCACACGTCGAGCCCCATCGCGCGCGGCCACGCGCAGCCCCGCGTCACCACCCTGAAGCCCGGCGACGCCGCCGTCTTCAACCTCGCCTACGCCATCGACGACACCGGCGAGAGCCTCGCCTCCCCGACCCACATCCTGGTCACTCCCCCGAACGAGACCCACACGGTGACCCTGAAGTGGCCGGCGGGCGCGGGGGCCATCAAGGGCGCCTACACGGACGTCGAGGTCTACCCCACGCACACGACCGAATAAGGGATTCGGCCGCGGAGCGGGCGCACTGAAATATGATCACGCCATGCCCGACATGACCGAGACAACGCCCGGGTGGCTGGCCTCCGACGAGTTGGAGCTGGTCCGTGCCCGTATGCCCATCCTGTACGTCGAAGCCGTGCCGGTCCGTGTCGCGGACAACGGCGAGGTGACCAGCGTCGGCCTGCTGCTGCGCATCGGCCCCGACGGGAACGTCAGCCGCACGCTGGTCTCCGGCCGCGTACTGCACCACGAGCGGGTCCGCGACGCCCTGCTGCGCCACTTGGAGAAGGATCTCGGCCCGGTGGCGCTGCCCCGGGTACCGGCTTCGCTCCAGCCCTTCACCGTCGCGGAGTACTTCCCGACGCAGGGCGTCACGCCGTACCACGATCCGCGCCAGCACGCGGTGTCGCTCGCGTACATCGTGCCGGTGGCCGGGGACTGCCAGCCGCGGCAGGACGCGCTGGACCTGGTCTGGTTCAGCCCCGAGGACGCCCTGTCGATCGCCGTGCAGAGCGAGATGCCGGGCGGGCACGGCGCCCTGCTCAAGCAGGCGCTCGCCCACGCGGGCGTCGCGGTCTGAGCGCTACGCGACGAGGGCCGGCAGGGGCGCGGCCGTGAGGAGTCCCGCGCGGTCGACGGCGACGCGGCCCTCCTTGACGACGGCGTGGATGTTCCGCGGGTCGGCGAGGGCGTCGATGTCGGCCAGCGGATCGATTCCGCAGATCACCAGGTCGGCCGCCTTGCCCGCGGCGAGGGTCCCGACGGTGTCGCCCAGACCGCACAGTTCGGCGGCGTCCGCGGTCGCGGCGGAGATCGCCCGCAGCGGCGTCATGCCGCCGAAGCGCACCATCAGGCCGAGTTCCCTGAGGTTCGCGCCGTGGGCGGCGCCGAGTCCGGCGTCGGTGCCCATGGCGACGCGGACGCCCGCCGAGACGGAGCGCGCGAAGGACTCCTGCGCGACCCGGTGCCAGCGCACGGCCTTGTCGTGGATGGCGGCCGGGACCCGCGCCGGATCCGGCTCGGTCATCGTCTGTACGAGCGTGGGGACGACGAACTGGCCGCGTTCGCTCATCTGCGCCCGCAGCTCGTCCGTCAGGGCGTAGCCGTGTTCGATGCTGCGGGCCCCGGCGTGCACGGCGGCGGCGATGCCGGGTTCGCCGATGGCGTGGACCGCGACGGGCAGTCCGCCGTACGCCTCGGCCTCCTCGACGGCCGCGCGCACCATCTCGGGCCGCAGCCCCAGCCATTCGGGCTGGTCGTGCGGTGAGGTGACGCCTCCGCTGCTGGCGAGTTTGACGACGTCCGCGCCCGCGGCGACCAGTTGTCTGACGCGGGTGCGGATCTCGTCGGGGGTGTCGACGATGCTGTCCGGGCTGCCGGGGAACGCGACGGCCTCCTTCAGGCCGTCGATGCCGCCGAGGCGGAAGTCGGCGTGGCCCGCGGTCTGGCTGAGCATCGTGACGGCGACGAGCAGCCGGGGTCCCGCGATCCTCCGCTCCGCCACCGCCCGCCGGAACCCGGCGTCCAGGCCCATGAGGTCGCGGGCGGTGGTCACCCCGTTGTGCAGGGTCGTACGCAGCCGGTCCAGCACCTTCAGCGTCCGGTACGTGACGGGCTGGCCGACGGCGGTCAGCGGGCTCTCGCCCGGTCCGGGCAGCGCGAAGTGCACGTGGGTGTCGATGAAGCCGGGGCACACGGTGCGCCCCGCGAGGTCCACCCGCGGGGCGTCGTGCAGGTCCGGGTCCCGCGGCAGCCGCGCCGCGGGACCGCACCAGCGGATCGTCGTGCCGTCGACGACGAGCGCCGCCTCCGGCACGGGGTCGGCGCCCGTCCCGTCGATGAGCCGGGCGCCATGCAGGACGACAGGGCTGGGGCTCACGCGCTCAGCTGTCGTGGAGGGCGGTCTTGAGGGCGTCGATGGCGAGTTTGCGCGCCACGTTGGCGGCGCGGGTGTCGCGCAGGCTGTCCAGGAGCAGGAAGTCGTGGACCATGCCGGCGACCCGGACCGAGGTGACGTCGACCCCGGCCTCGCGGAGCTTGTTGGCGTACTTCTCGCCCTCGTCGCGCAGCACGTCCGCCTCGTCGGTGATGACGAGGGTGGTCGGCAGCCCCTTGAGCTGATCGAGGGTGGAGCGCAGCGGCGACGCGTAGTGCTGCTTCCGCTCCTCGGGGTCGGTGGTGTACGCGTCCCAGAACCACTGCATGCCGTCGCGGGTGAGGTAGTAGCCCTCGGCGAACTGCAGGTACGACGGGGTGTCGAAGTCGGCGTCGGTCACCGGGTAGAGCAGGACCTGCGCCTTGAGGTCGATGCCGTCCTCGCGCTCCTTGTTCATCAGGGCGAAGACGGCGGACATGCAGCCGCCGACGGACTCGCCGGTGACCGCCATGCGGGAGGTGTCCAGGCCGTGGTCGGCGCCGTTCTTCAGGACCCACTGGCCCACCGCGTAGTTCTGCTCGACCTGCGTGGGGTACTTCGCCTCCGGGGCCCGGTCGTACACCGGGAACACCCCGGCCGCTCCGGCGCCCACGGCGAGTTCGCGGAAGAGCCGGTCGTGGGTCTTGTCGTCGCCGAACACCCAGCCGGCGCCGTGGATGTAGAAGACCACGGGCAGCGGCCCGGTGGCGCCCTTCGGCTTGATGATGCGCGTGCGGACGGTGCCCCACTCGCCGGCGTCGACGTCCACCCACTCCTCGTCGACCTCCGGCCGGTCCACGCCCTCGCCGCTCTGCAGGCCGGCGAGGATGTCGCGGCCCTGCTCCGGCGGTACCTCGTAGATCCGCGGGTGCGGGTCGGTGGCCTCGGCGAGTTCCTTGGCGGCCGGCTCCAGGTAGGGCGTGACGGGCGGGGGAAGCTGCGTCATGGTGCGCTCCAGTACGTGCGGACACCCATATCAGGGTGAGGAATCCCCCCTGGTCGTTCTCCCCTCACCCATCATCCGGAGGAACCACGGCGCTGCAAGCCGAGGAGCCCCGGCGCTCATCCCTGCTCTCGTCGCTCCAGGAGCGCGAGGGTGGTTTCTGCGGCGGCGAGGTCCTGGGGGCCGATGCCGATGAGTTTGGCGACGGTGATGTCCCGCGGCGCCCGGCGTCCCGGGATCCGCCCCGCGAGGATCTCGCCGATCTCGCCGTCGATCCGGTCCTCGGTCACCTCGCCGCGGGCGAGCGCGGCGTGGATGTCGCCGTAGCGCAGGCCGAGTTCGCGGCTGTCGACGAAGACGCCGGTCGCGCGGTGCAGGCAGGCGGCGTCGAGTTCCCGCTTGTCCGGGTCGTCGGCGCCGAGCGCGGTGACGTGCTGGCCGGGGCGCAGCCAGTCCCCGGACAGGACGGGGGTAGGGCTGGCGGTCGCGGTGACGACGATGTCGGACCGTCGCACGGCCCGCTCGGCGTCGGTGGTGGCGGTGACCTCGACGTCCGGCAGTTCGCGGCCGAGGCGCGCGGCGAGGGCGGTCGCCCGTTCGGAAGAGCGGCCCCACACGGTGAGATGCTCGACGGGGCGGACGAGGGTCAGGGCGTGCGCCTGGAGCCCGGCCTGCCTGCCGGTGCCGAGGACGGTGGCGCGGGTGGCGTCGGGGCGGGCCAGGGCGCGGGCGCAGACGGCTCCCGCCGCGGCGGTGCGCAGGTCGGAGAGGTGGTGCTCGTCCTCCAGGACGGCGGTGACGGCGCCGGTCGTCGCGTCGAAGAGGGCCACGAACCCGCCGCCTTCGGGCAGGCCGCGCGCCGGGTTGCCGGGGAACCAGTTGGCGATCTTCACGAGGAAGTGCCGCCCGCCGGGCAGGTGGGCCGCCTTGATGTGGGAGTCGCCGCCGTCGGCCAGCGGCAGCACCATGACCGGCGCACGGGCGCCGTCGGTGGTGCTGTACGCGGCGAGGGCCTCGGCCGTGGGTTCGACGAGGTCGGCCAGGCCGACGGCCGCGCGGATCCGGTCCGCCGTGTGGACGGGAAAGCTGGGCATGGGTGGGGGTCCTTACGCGGGCGCGTGGTCGAGGGTTCCGCGGGCCACCATGGCGACGTGGCCGCCGACGCGGACGTTGTGCAGGTCGTCGGGGCGCCCCTGCGGGAGGACGGTGAGCAGGCTCGGGCGGCCGGTGAAGCGGCCCTGGCGGAGCACGAACGGCTCGTCGACGGGGACGACCCGGTGCCGGGCGAGGTAGGCGCCGACGCATCCGGCGGCGCTGCCGGTCGCGACGTCCTCCATGACGCCGTCGTTGTTCCAGTGGCGGCCCTCCAGCGCCTCGACGTCGACGAGGTAGGCGAACTGGGCGCCGTGCGCCGCGACGAGGTCGTCGAAGTCGCGCCGTACGATCCGGGCTCCCGCCAGGCCCTTCACCACGGGGACGATCAGGTAGCGCAGGCCGGTGGAGACGACTTCCAGGGGCAGCTCGGCGAGGGCCTCCTCGGGCAGGCTGAGGGCGGCGGCGAACGCGGCCCGCTCCCGCGCCGGTACGGTCGCGCGGAACTCCGGCCGCCCCTGGTCGAGTTCGGCGTGGTACCCGGCGGCGGTCCGGCGAGTGGTCACCGTGACCGTCTTGTGGGGCAGGTGGAAGCGCCAGGGCCGCTCGCCGGGGCCGGCTTCGCGCTCGTGCAGGACGGCGGCGGCGCCGAGGACGGGGTGCCCGGCGAAGTCCAGTTCGCCGAAGAGGTCGAAGACCCGCGCGTGGACGTCACGGGGCTCGCCGGGACCGTCCGCACCGCCTGATTCGCTCAGGAAGATGGTCTCGAAATGCCGGAGCTCCTGCGTGATGGCCAGCATCTGGGCGTCGGTGGGGCCGGGGCCGGGCAGCTCGGGGAAGACGGCGAGGCTGTTGCCGGTGAAGGCCTTGTCGGCGAACACATCGACATGTCGATAACTCAAGGGCATGAGGGATCCTGCGTTCCTGGGGCGCTGTGATGGTTCGACGCTAGGGGCGGTCCCGTACGGTCGTCATGGGCCAATCCCGATAAACTGGACCATGTGACTCGCATGGTGCGGCGCATTCCCGCGTCCCAGTTCCCCCGCCTGCTCGGCGACTGGCGCGGCGGCGAGGGCTCCCTCGCCGGGCAGTTGGCCGCGGCCGTGGAGAAGGCCGTGCGCGACGGGCGGCTGCCGCTGGGCGCGCAGCTTCCCGCCGAGCGCCTGCTGGCCGCCGAGCTCGGTCTCGCGCGGGGAACGGTGGCGGCGGGCTATCAGATCCTGCGCACCGAAGAGTTCATCAGCACCCGCACCGGCTCCGGCAGCACGGTCTCGCTGCCGTCCCGGCTGCACGAGCGCTTGTCGCCCTGGGCCAGCGACCTGGGGCTGGCGGGCCGCGGCGGCGCGGCGCTGGATCTGACGATCGCGGAGCCGGCGGCGCCCGTGGACGAGCTGCTGGAGGCCATCGGCTCCGCGGCCGAGGCCCTCCCCGCCACCCTGCTCCAGGACACCGGAACCGGCGGCGCGTCGGCGCTGCACACCGCCGTCGCCGACGCCTACCGCGCCCAGGGACTCGCCACCCGCGCGGACCAGATCCTGCTCACGAGCGGCGCCGACGCGGCGCTGAGCCTGCTCAGCGCCGCGTACCTGCGCCAGGGCAGCAGGGTGGTCCTGGACTCCCCGACCTATCCCGGTGCGCTCGCCGCGTTCCGCGCCGCCGGTGCCCGGTCGGTCGCCCAGCCGCTCGACCCCACCGGCTGGGACGTCCCCGCCCTGGACCGGACGCTGCGGGCGGCGCGGCCCGCGCTGACGTATCTCGTGCCGGACTTCCACAACCCCACCGGGCTGCTCATGGGCGAGGAGGAGCGCCGGGAGCTGGGGCGCCGCCTGCGGGACCACGACACCCTCGTCGTCGTCGACGAGACGATGCGCCTACTCGACCTCCGGGTGGGCGCCGCCCCGCCGTCGTACGTCGGTACGCGCGCGGAAGACCGGAACGTCGTGCACGTGGGTTCGCTCGGCAAGTCGCTGTGGCCGGGGCTGCGGACCGGATGGATCCGCGCGCACCCCGACGTCGTGCGGCGGCTCGCGGCGCTGCCCCTGGCGTCCGCGCTCGCCCCGTCACCCTTCGACCGGCTCGTCGCGACGCGGCTGCTGGCCCACCAGGAGGCGATCCTCGACACGCGGCGCGCCCAACTCCGCGTACAGCGGGACCACATGGCCGACCGGCTGGCCGCCCTGCCGTGGTGTCGGTTCCGGCTGCCGCAGGGCGGTCTGTCGCTGTGGCTGGAGCTCCTGGACACCGACTCCGGGCGGTTGGCCGCCGAGGCGGCCGGCCGCGGCCTCTCCCTCACCCCGGGGTTCCACTTCTCCCCCGACGGCGCCCTGGACCGCTGCCTGCGGCTGCCGTTCACCCTGCCGACCGAGGCGCTCGACACGGCGGTCGACCGGCTCATCGAGTCCCATGACGCGCTCGTTCAGGGCAGGTCCACCGGGTAGGGCTCGCCGAAGTCGGCGGAGCGGCTGACCTTCTCCCATGCGGTCGCCTGGGCCGTCTGACGGTTCGAGTGCGCGAGCGCCATGTTCACCGCGTTCACTCCGAGCGGGAGGTGGCTGGGGACCTCGGCGCGGTGGGCGGCGCGGACGATGATCTCGGCGGCGCGCCGCGGGTCGCCGGCCGCCCCTGCCTCGCCCTCCCGCATCCGCCGGGTCATCTCGCCGATCGTCGCGTCGTACGCCTGCGGGACCTCGTGCACCGTCATCGACGAGCCCGCCCAGTCGGTGGCGAAGCCGCTCGGCTCGACCACCATCACCCGCACCCCGAACGGTTCGGCCTCGACCGCCAGGACGCGGCTGAAGCCGTCCACCGCGAACTTGGCCGCCTGGTAGGAGGCGATGCCCGGTGTGCCGCCGACGCGGCCGCCGATCGAGGAGAACTGCACGACCGTGCCGGACCCCTGCTCGCGCAGGACGGGCAGGGCCGCCTTCGTCACGTTGTAGACGCCCCAGAAGTTCGTCTCGAACTGCGCCCGGAAGTCCGCGTCGTCGGACGTCTCGATCGCCGACACGTTCGCGTACCCCGCGTTGTTCACCAGTACGTCGATCCGCCCGAAGTGCTCCACGGCGGTACGGACCGCCGCGCGCGCCGCGTCCTGGTCCGTGACGTCCAGGACGACGGGAAGCACACGATCGCCGTACTCGCCGAACGCTTCGGTGAGGGCTTCGCGGCGGCGGGCGGTCGCGACGACGAGGTCGCCCGCCTCCAGGGCGGCGGTCGCCAGGGCGCGGCCGAGGCCGCGGGAGGCGCCGGTGACGAACCAGACCTTCCGGCCTTCGCCGTCGTTCACGTCAGTGCCGATGTGGTTGCTCATGCTATCGCTCATGCACTTAGTGAAACACCGTTGCGGTAATAACGCAACGCCGTTTTGCTAACTGCTCCTATGATGGCCGCATGACTGATCAATCCGCCTTCCAACGGGCCCGCAGCCCTCTCGCCAAGCAGGCGCGCGAAGCCGCGATCCTCGACGCGGCGCGCGTTCTCGGCGGCCGGCGCGGCATCCGGGAGGTGACGCTCACCGACATCGCAGCGGAGGTGGGCATGCACAAGTCGGCGCTGCTGCGGTACTTCGAGACGCGGGAGCAGATCTTCCTGGACCTCACCGCGGAGGGCTGGCGGGAGTGGTCGGCGGCGCTGCGCGCGGACCTCGCCGGGCAGGAACGGGCCACCCCCGCGGAGGTCGCGACGGCCTTCGCGGCGACGCTGGCCGCGCGCCCCCTGTTCTGCGATCTGCTGGCGCAGGCGCCCCTGAACCTGGAGCGCAACGTGTCCATCGAGGCGGTGCGCTCCTTCAAGCTCGGCACCGTCGAAGAGGTCGCGCGGATCTGCGGGGAGCTGCACCGGCTGCTCGGCCTGGGCGAGGAGGAGGCCGTCGACGTGATCGCGACGGCGACCGGCATGGCGGGTGCGCTGTGGCAGATGGCCACGCCCGGTCCGCGCCTGAAGGAGCTGTACGCGAGCGACCCGCGGCTCGGTCACGCCCTCGTGGAGCTGGAACCCCGCCTGCGGCGCGTCCTCGCCGCCCAGCTCACCGGACTGGCCGCTCCACCCGTGCGTTACGCGCGGGAAACCGGAGGCCGCCCCTCCCGGTAACAGGCGGTGCATAGGAAGAGCACATCACCGGTGCACACCACACGTCACCCCATGACGCGTGGACACCACCGTGCACTTCCCCGCACCGCCATACGACGAGGGGCCTCGATGTCACACGAGCCGCGCACACAGCACCACGTTTCCGCCGGGACCGTCGACGGATCCGCCGAACTCCCTTCTGTGTACGAAACGTTGGCGTCCCGGCTCGGACGGCGCGGCCTCCTGCGGATCGCCGCGGGGCTCGGCGCGACCGGCGCAATGGTGGCGGCGGGCACCCCGTCCGCCGCGGCGGCGCCCGCCCGGCCCGCCGCCGTCTCACGCCCGCAGCGCATCCTCCAGCCCGGCAAGGGCCCCATCCACGGTCAGCACTATCTGCGCGCCACACCGGACACCGTCCGCTGGGGTTACCTCCCGGCCCGGGACGCCGACCCGGTGCTGCGCATGCGCTCCGGGCAGACCCTGACCGTGGACGCCCTCTCGCACGAGGGCCTGTTGGAGGATCAGGGGCGCGACCCCGTCGCCTGGTTCGGGGAGCAGGGGGTGCGCGAGGACCAGGTGCTGCGCGACGCGGTCGACCTCGCCCGCGACTACACCCGCACGCCCCGCTCCTTCGACACCGACGGCCCGCACGTCGTCCTCGGCCCGGTGCACGTCGAGGGCGCCGAGCCCGGTGACGTACTGAAGGTGGAGACGCTGTCGCTGCTGCCGCGCGTGCCCTACGGCGTCGTGTCGAGCCGGCACGGCAAGGGCGCCCTGGCGCGCACCCGGGACGGCGGCGCCCCCGACGGCATCACGCTCGACGAGGTCATGCCGCCCGTCGCGGCGGACGGCCGGGCGTCCGCCGAGGATCCCGAACAGTACGGGAACGTCTCGGTGTTCACCCCGATCCGCAGCGGCCGCGGGAGCGACGCCGGACACGGAGTGCTGCCCCTGGACGGGCCCGGCGAGGTCACCTTCCCGCTCAACCCGCACATGGGGCTCATGGGCACCGCGTTCGCCGACGCCGCCTCGCTCACCGACCCGCTGCTCAACTCCATTCCGCCCACGCTCGGCGGCGGCAACATCGACATCCGCCACCTCGGGACGGGCTCCACCTTCTACCTCCCCGTGCACGCCGACGGCGCCCTCTTCCACACCGGTGACCCGCACTTCGCGATGGGCAACGGCGAGGTCGCGCTGACCGCGCTGGAGGGTTCGCTGCGCACGACGTTCCGGCTCACCGTCTGCAAGCCGGGCTCCGGCGACGCCCCGACGGTCGCGTTCCACTACCCGTTCGGCGAGACCGAGGAGGCCTGGCTGCCGATCGGGCTCTCCGACCCGGACGGCTCCGCCGGGGCGGGCCAGGGCTCCGACCTCGACTCGGCGATGCGCCGCGCGGTCGTCAACGCCCTGGACTTCCTCCAGGCCGACCTGGGCATGAGCCGTCAGGTCGCGTACGCGTACCTGTCGGCGGCGGCCGACTTCGAGGTGTCGCAGGTCGTGGACCGGACCACCGGGGTGCACGCGGTCATCAGGAAGCAGGACTTCGGCCGCTAGGACATCCGCCGAGCCGCCCGTCAACACCCCACCCGTCGAATGCAGTTGAGGAGTTGCGTACGCATGCAGGAAGTGAACCGGAGAGGTTTCCTCGCCCTGGCGGCCGCGGCGGGCGCCGGGACGGTGCTGCCGCTCGGCGCCCACCCCGCCGCCGCGGCGCCCGTCGCCCACGACCCCACCGTGTGGCGGGAGTTCGGCTCCCCGCTGGTGCCCGCGACCGGGCGCGGCCCGCTGTCCGGGCTGGGTGTCGCCGTGAAGGACCTGTTCGCCGTCGCGGGGCACCGGGTGGGCGCGGGCAATCCCGCGTGGCTCGCCGAGAGCCGCCCGGAGACCGGCACCGCCGCGGCGGTCGCGGCGCTGCTCGGCGCGGGCGCCTCGGTCACGGGCATCGCCCGCACCGACGAGTTCGCGTACAGCCTCGCCGGCACCAACGGCCACTACGGGACGCCGCCCAACCCCGCGGCCCCGGAACGCATTTCGGGCGGTTCGACGTCGGGACCGGCCAGCGCCGTCGCGCTCGGCCAGGCCGACATCGGGCTCGGCACGGACACCGGCGGCTCGATCCGGATCCCGTCCTCCTACCAGGGCCTGTACGGGATCCGCCCGAGCCACGGCGCGGTGGACACCTCGGGGCTGCTGCCGCTGGCGCCGTCCTTCGACACGGTCGGCTGGATCACCCGCGACGCGCGCACCCTGCGCGCCGCGGGCCGGGTCCTCCTGCCCCGCTCCGGCGGGCCCGCGCCGTCGGGCGCGGTGCTCTCGCAGGAGATCGTCGACGTGGCGTCGGCGGAGGTCGCCGCCTCGGTGCGGCGTGCGGTCGCCGGGTGGCGGGGCGCCGGGGAGCTGCCGCGCCTGCGCACCGTACGGTTCGACGCGTCGGTGCTGCCGGGGTGGGTGCGGGCCTTCCAGACCAAGCAGGGTGTCGAGGCGTGGCGCCAGTGGGGGCCGTGGGTGTCACGGCACTGGGACTCGCTCAACCCCGATGTGCTTTCCCGCTTCGAGAGCGCGTCGCGGTACACGTCCGCCGATCTGGCAGCCGCCGAGGGCGTGTTGCGCGAGGCGCGGGCGCGGGTCGACGATCTGCTGGGCGACCGGGTCCTGGTGCTGCCGTCCGCGTCCTCCGTGGCGCCCACCCGCGAGGAGGCCTCCCTCGGCGGCCCGGTGATCGAGCAGGCGCGGGCCCAGACCTTCCAGCTCACGTGTCTGGCGGGCCTGTCGGGCCGGTGCGCCGTCAGCGTTCCCGTCCGTTCGCGCACCGCTCCGGTGGGTCTGTGCCTGGTGGGGCCGCGGGGCAGCGACCTGCATCTGCTGGATCTCGCGGTGCGGGTGGCGGCTCGGGTCTCGCCGCCGCCCCGGCGCCACGGCCGCTGACGGCACCCCGCGGCTCCGGTGCCGCCCCCTCCGCACCCCCGTTCGCCTCAGGTGCCCAGCGGGACGTCCGAGCCGGTCAGGCGGGCGCGGATGCCGTCGTCCGAGACGGTGACACCGCGCAGCCGCAGGTCGCCCGGCATGTCGTCGGGCAGCTTCGCCGAGAACTCCATCTTCTGCGCGACCTTCGGCTCCTGGAGCTTCTGCAGGCCCTTGATGAGCGACGGGTCGATGCCCGCGGGTTCGAGCAGCGAGGGGTGGGCGGCCAGCGCGTCCAGGGCCCCGCCGTTCATGAGCCTGCCGGGCAACAGCCGCTGCCCGGTGGCCTGTTCGGCCTCGCGCTCGTCCACCTTGTCGACGGCGGGGGCGGTCAGCTGGAGGCCGCCGCCCTTGCCCGGGGTGTAGGTCAGAAGGCCGGGCACCACGACCTTGGTGTCCTCGACGGACAGGGCCAGGCCCCGTTCCCCGGTCCGCTCCAGGTGCGCCCGCGCGCGGATCTGCGCCTGCGTCCCGGCGACCGGCAGCTCGCCCTTGGCCTGCACGGTGTTGCGCTGCTTGCCGGGCGCCAACTTCACCTGGGAGGCGCCGACTTCGCGGTTGAGGTCGTCGAAGTCGAGGAGGATGTCGCCGCGCACCTTGCCCAGCACGGCGCCCTTGACCGAGGAGGGGAGGCTGCCGACGATCTCGATGTCGTCGACCGTCCCCTTCACCTGCGCGATGGAGACCGGACCGGCGGACACATGGGGGACGTTGACCTCCACGTGGTCGATGCCGCCCAGGGCGACCTGCCCCAGGAAGGGGAAGCTGTCGATGTGCACCTCGGGCTGGGCGTGCAGCTTCAGCTCCTCCTGCACCTTCTCGGCCGCCATGTTCTCCGCGTAGAGCACCGCCCAGCGGTCGCCGAGCGCGAGGAACGCGAGGACGACGACGAGCGTGGCGGTCACCTTCACGGCCGTACGGGCGGGTGAGCGGCGCGCCCTGCGTGCCGCGCGCCGCCGGGCCCGGCGTTCCTTGCGGTCCGAGGGGGCGGGGTCTGCCGTGAGGTCCGGCGTGGGGGCCGACATGGGGTCGGCCGTGCGGGCAGCGGAGGGTCCGTTCTCGATCATCACCACATGCGAACACAGGATCGGGCTCGGGCCCAAGTCCCGGAGGTGACGACCCGGTGGCCCCCTTGAGGAGATCGTGAATCCGTGATCCCGTTCGTCGACATCCGCGCAAGGTTCGGAAGGAAACGAGCAGTCGGAAGGAATCGCGTATGCGGACACTGTTGCGGGGCGGTCGCGTCATCGACCCCGCCCAAGGCTTCGACGGGACGGCCGACGTGCTCGTGTCCGACGGGCGGATCGCGGCCGTCGGCACGGACGGCGCGCCTCTCGCGCCGCCGCCGGACGCGCGGGTGGTCGACGTCTCCGGGCTCGTCGTGGGTCCCGGGTTCGTCGACCTGCACAGCCATGTCCACTCCGTGGCCGGGCACCGCTTGCAGGCGCTGGACGGTGTGACGACGGCGCTCGAACTGGAGGCCGGGCTGATGCCGGTGGAGCGGGCCTACGCCGAGGCTGCGGCCACGGGACGGCCCCTGCACTACGGTTTCTCGGCTTCCTGGGCCGGAGCGCGGGCGCAGGTGCTCTCCGGGCTGACGCCCGACGCCCGGATCGCGTCCGTCCTCGCCGTGCTGGGCGATCCGCGCTGGCAACGGACGTCCACCCCAAGGGAGTTGGCGACCTGGCTGACCCTGCTGGAGGGCGAGCTGGCCGCGGGCGCCCTCGGCATCGGGGTCCTGATGGGCTACGCGCCCGCCACCGAGCCCGCCGAGTTCCTGGCGGTGGCGCGGCTCGCCGCGAAGGCCGGAGCCCCCACGTTCACCCACGTACGGGAACTGGCCGAGACGGATCCGGCGACCCCCGTGGACGGTTCCACGGAGATCGCCGTCGCGGCGGCCGAGACCGGCGCGGCGATGCACCACTGTCACGTCAACAGCACGTCGGGCCGGCACGTCGGCCGGGTCCTGGGCACCCTTGAGGAGTCACGGCGGTCGGGCTCGCGTGTCACGGTCGAGGCGTATCCGTACGGCGCGGGCAGCACCGCCGTCGGCGCCGCGTTCATCGCCCCGGAGCGGCTGCGCCTGAAGGGACTCGGCCCCCGCAGCGTCGTCATGGTCGAGACCGGCGAGCGGATCGCGGACGCGGCGCGGCTGGAGCAGCTGCGGGCGCGGGACCCCGGCGCGCCCTGCCTCCTGGAGTTCCTCGACGAGGAGAACCCGCGGGACCTGGCGCTGCTGCGGCAGGCGCTCGCCTTCCCCGACGCCGTCGTCGCCAGCGACGCGATGCCCGTCCGCTGGCCGGACGGCAGCCACGACAGCATGCGGTGGCCCCTGCCGCCCGGCGCGGCGACGCACCCGCGCACCGCCGGGACGTTCGCGAAGACACTGCGCCTGATGGTGCGGGAGAGCGGGGCCTGGACCTGGCTGGAGGCCTTCCGCCGCTGCTCGTACCTCCCGGCGCGGATCCTCGACGACGTGACGCCCGCCGCCCGTACCAAGGGCCACCTGGGCGTGGGCGCCGACGCCGACCTCGTGGTCCTGGACCCGGCCACGGTGACGGACACCGCCACGTACGCCGACCCCACCCGCCCGTCCCTCGGCGTCCGGCACCTGTACGTGGCCGGGGTGCCGGTCGTCTCGGACGGCGCCCTCCAGCCCGACGCGCTTCCCGGGCGTCCGGTGCGCGGGGAGCCGCGCTGAGCGCTCAGCCGGATCCGTCCACCGCGATCGCCGACGTGGGGCACATGGCCGCC
Source organism: Streptomyces sp. BYX5S (assembly GCF_054724165.1). Classification (NCBI taxonomy): domain Bacteria; kingdom Bacillati; phylum Actinomycetota; class Actinomycetes; order Kitasatosporales; family Streptomycetaceae; genus Streptomyces; species Streptomyces sp. BYX5S. The sequence goes on from NZ_CM138829.1 coordinate 4,993,691, forward strand.
GCCTCGCGCACGGCGGCGTGGTGCTCGGCGTCGGGTTCGGGGGTCAGGAGGGTCACGATGCCGTCCTCGTCGCGCTGGTCGAAGACCTCCGGCGCGGACAGGACGCAGGCACCGGCGCCGCAGCACTTGTCCTGGTCGACGGTGAGTTTCACGGTCCGTACTCCTTGCTCCTCTGCGGGGCTGTGGTGGTGCGCGGTGCGGGGCGTCACCAGCTGACGGGGACCTCGCGCAACCCTCCGACCAGGAGCCCTTCCGTCCTGCGCAGTTCGGCGACCGGGACGGCAAGGCGCAGGGTGGGCACGCGGGACAGGAGCACCTCCAGGACGACCTGGAGTTCGGTGCGGGCGAGCGCCTGGCCGAGGCACGAGTGCGGTCCCACGCCGAAGGTGAGGTGGGGGTTGGGGGTGCGGGCGAGGTCCATGGCGTCGGCTCCGTCGAAGGCGCGCTCGTCGCGGTTGGCGGCCGGCATGCTGCACACGACCGTGCTGCCCGCCGGTACGACCTGCCCGCCGATCTCGGCGTCCTCGCCGAGGTAACGGCGCAGCCCGAAGCCGAGGTTGCTGTCGAAGCGCAGCGACTCCTCGACGGCGGTGCGCACCAGCGACGGGTCGGCCAGCAGCCGCTCCCAGCGGGAGCGGTCGCCGAGCAGCAGGGAGACCATCTTGCCGATCGAGTTGGCGGTGGTCTCGTGGCCCGCGACGAGCAGGCCCATCCCCGTGGAGACGAGTTCCTCGTCGCTGAGCCCGACGCCCTCGACCCCGCTGCGCGCGCCGCCCGCCTCCGCGCTCTGCGTGATGAGGACGCTGAGGAGGTCGTCGGCCGGCGCGGCACGCTTGGCGGCGATGTGCGCGGACATGTAGGCGACGAACTCCGCCTGGGCGGTACGGATCTCGTCGGCGGTGTAGCGGGTGACGCTGAGGAAGCTGTCGGACCAGCCGGAGAAGCGGTCCCGGTCCCGCGCGGGAACGCCGAGCAGGTCGCAGATGACGTACACGGGGAACGGGAAGCCGAGGCTCGCCCGCAGGTCGGCGGGGGCGCCGTCGGCGAGCATGGCGTCCACGAGTTCCTCGGCGAGGCGGGTCATGCCGGGGCGCAGGGCGGTCATGCGTTTCGCGGTGAAGTACCGGCCCACCTGGCGCCGCCACCGCTGGTGCGGTTCACCGCGGTTGGGGGTCGCGACGGCGGAACTGCCGGTGGCGGCGGCTCCCCCGGCGCCCTCCGGGGCCATCCGCGCGGCGTTGTCCTCCTCGGTGGGGCGGACGAAGCGGGCGTCCGAGAGCAGGCCGCGGACGTCGTCGTAGCGGGTCAGGTAGACGGCCGTGTCGCCGCTGGGGAGCGTGGCACGGGCGACGGGGCACTTCGCGCGCAACTCCTCCCACACGGCGGGCGGATCGAGCGGGGTGTCGCCGGACAGCGGCAGCCGGACGGGCGGCTGGACGTAGGGGCGGGCGGCCTGGTCGGTCATGGTGCGTCTCCTCGTGGGGGTGGAGGCGGCGGGTGTCCACGGTGACGAAGGGGCCGGCGCGGTGCACCGTTCAACTAAAGTGCATCATGCACTGTCTGTGCATCATGCACTTTCTATGTATGGCGCACAACGGCGCCGGTCGGCCGCGTCGATGAGCGGGCCGACCGTACGATGGCGCACACGACCCGTCCGGCAGAGTGGAGTTGACCTACCGTGGAGCCCCCGCTGTGCGTGATCTGTAGGGCGTCCACGCGGGACCACGACGCCAAGAGCTTCACCCTCGTACGCTTCCGTGCGATCGCCCCGCCCCTCGACCACGCGGGGCATCCCGAAAACGCCCTCTGGTTCTGCAAGGACCATGTTCGGCACACCGAGGGCACGACGCACATGAGCGCCGTCCTGGCCATGACGCACATACGCGCGTCGGTGCGCCGCAACGGCACGGGTTGACGGTTCGAACGGGTGGCTGGATAAGCTCGTGGACGGTTGCGACCGGCTGGAGCGAGTGCGAAAGCCGCGATCGGTGCGCACGCAGGGCCCTCCGGGCCCGAAGGGGGAACTCATGACCAACAGGCCGGGAAGCGGCAGCGCGGGCGGCCCGGGGTCGGGCGATCGGGAGATCGACGACTCCGAGCTGATGGACGTCGCGCAGGACCCGGAGCAGGCCCACAGCCTCCACAAGGCGCTGCGCACCCTCGCCAGGAACCCCAACGTGCACGGCCCGTTGCAGGAGATGGCCCAGGGCATCCTGTCGGGACGCATGGGAATGACGGACGCCATCAAGAACGAGCGCTACATGGACGCGCTCGGCGACCGCATGACCGAGATCCGGCGCGCCGCCGAGTCGCAGACCATGGAGGACCGCGAGGCCGAGCGCGGAAAGCGCGAGGAGTGGGAGCGCAAGCGGGCCGAGCAGGAGGACAGGGAGCGCGCCGAGCGCGACGGCCCTTCGACCAACCTGTTCACGGGCCCGAAGAAGCGCGGCCCCGGCGGCCATCGGGGTTGAAGTCCTGTCAGTGGCTCTGGGTACGCTGTCACAGACATGAGACGGACGTGAACCGGCGGCGAGCTGCCGCCGGTTGCTGAAAACGGGGGCGTGGTCATGGGAGACGGATTCAGGAGCAATCCGGAGACGCTGAGGACCGAGGGGAAGAACTTCTCCGAGATCGGCAGGGACTTCTACCAGGCGACGATGCGACTGCGCAACGGCCTGGCCGCACAGGGCGACGGGGGCGGCGGCGGAGGCGAGGCGCCGAAGGACATGTCGTTCGGGAGCGTCGTCCAGGACGCCTGGAAGGGCATGACCACCTTCAGCGACAAGCAGGGCACCCCGCCCTGGGGCGACGACGAACTGGGCGAGAAGTTCGGCGTGGTCTACGAAGGTCTGCGCGACGGCATGACGGACTCGATGGACCACCTTGCCACCAAGCTCAACGAGATCGGCAAGGCGCTGGAGCGGATGGCGAAGAACCACGAGGAGAACGAGGACTTCAACGAGGCCCTGGTGAAGGAGCAGACGCCGGAGAACCAGTTCGGCGGCGAGGTCCACATCCTGCGTTCCGCGAGCAAGTAGCCCGATCCGCCCCGCAGCCCTTCCTTCACCTACAGGAGAGAGTCCATGTCCCAGCCCGTCGCGCCCGAACCGGTGCAGCCCGTCCCCACCACCGCCGAAGAGGCCCTGACCGCCGCCCGATCCCGCTTCGAGGTCCTGGACACGGAAGGGAACCCGGCGCCCCTGCACGTGGCGGAGTTCGACATCGGCTTCCTCGTGCACGCCGTCATGCCCCCGCCGCCGCCCGGCGTCCAGGCACCGCTGGGCGGCAGCCACATGGTGATCGCCAAGGACGACGGAGCCGTCACCTACATCCCCAACTTCCCGCCGGACTCCGCGATCGACCTGTACCGCAGCATGCGCCGTCCCCGCACCTGAGGCGGCCGCCCGGACGCCGGGCGATTCCGGACGGCCCGATTCCTGCAACAGCACTGTGACACGGGAGCGTTGAGGGAACGGACGGGTCGTTGGGTACTCTCTGGCATGGGCATGGCTCCGTCACGAGGCATGCCGATTGAGCACTGCCGTGGCTCCGTATGGCGCCGGTCGGCCCACCGGGCCGGGACAACACGAAATACATGGCGACAACGGGGGTCTTCGTCGTGGCACTGATGCTGCCGAACGGGCTTGAGTGGCTTCTCGAGATGTGTGGCTTCGACTGGCCCACAGGCGACGAAGACAAGATGATGGAGTGCGCCAACACCTGGCGCCAGTTCGCCGCCGACGTGACGGAGCTCCAGTCCCGCGGCCTGGTCGCCGCCGGCAATGTCCTCGCCGAGAACGCCGGGGACTCCATCGACGGGTTCAACAAGACCTGGGACAAGTTCGCCGGGGGCTCGGGCTACCTCGACGACGCCCGCCAGGGCGCCGAGCTGATCGCCATCTGCATGGACGCCGCGGCGATGCTCATCATCGGGTTGAAGATCGCGGTGATCGCCCAGTTGGTCATCCTCGCGATCGAGATCGCGGCGGCGCAGGCCGCCGCGCCGTTCACGCTCGGCCTGTCCGAGATCGGCGCGATGGGCGCGGCCGCGGCCACGCGGATGATCCTGCGCAAGCTCCTCAAGGAGATAGCCCAACAGATTCTGCAGGCGGTACTGGAAACCGCCAAGGAACCCTTCGTCTCCGCGCTCGAAGCGATGATCTCCGACGTGGTCGCCCAGACCGTCGAGCAGAACTTCGGCAAGCAGTCGGGCTACGACCTGGGCCGCACCGCCAAGACGGGTTACGAAGAGGGCAAGAGCGCCCTGGAGAACTCCGGCTCCACCTTCGGCGAGTCCCTGCGCGACGGCGCGGGGTCCCGGGCAGGACACGGCGCCCGCAACGGGCTGACCGGCGGAAGCGACGGCGGCGACAGCTCATCCAGTGCGGGCAGCGATGGCTCGACGAGTTCGGGCAGCGATGGCTCGTCCGGTTCCGGCAGCAACGGCTCGTCGGGCTCCGGCGGTTCGTCGTCGAGCGACGGGGGCTCCTCCAGCTCGTCGACCGGTACCGGAGGCTCGTCCAACTCTTCGTCCAGCGACGGGAGTTCGTCGGGCAGCTCGCCGAGCTCCGGTGGTTCGTCGGGTTCGAGCGGTGGCGACTCCGGGCGCCGGGCGCCGGACCTCGGCGGCTCCTCGTCGTCGCCGTCGGGCGGTTCGGACGGCTCGCCGTCGAGTACGCCGACGGGCAGCACGGGTGGCGGCACGGGTGGCGGCACGGGTGGCGGCACGGATGCGTCCAACTCCCCCTCTGGCTCGTCCTCGCCCTCACCGGACCGTGGTTCCGACGCCCCCAGCCCCTTCGACGTGGGCACGCAGGCCTACTACGACAGCGTGGGCGGTTCCACGGGCGACAGCTCGTCCACGCCCGACTCGTCCACGCCCGACGCGTCGACCCCGGACACCTCCACGCCCGACTCCTCCGCGCCGTCCTCCAGTACGCGGCCGGACATCGAGGGCGGCCCGGCCCCGGACACCACCCCGGACTACGCCCGCCCCGACAGCGCACCGGACTCGACGCCGACCACGCCCCCGGGCAACGACCCGTCCCAGCCCGCCAACTCCTCCCCCATCGAAGGGGGCCCGAGCAACGACGGCCCGAGCAGCGACGGCCCGAGCCAGGGCCAGGGCGCCAATCCGGGGATCGACAGTTCCCCGACGCCGGACACCACGCCGGAGGGCGCTCGCCCCAGTGCCCCCGAAAGCGGCGGCGCGGCCACGCCCGACCAGGGCGCGTCGATCCCCGACCCGCGCACCTCCGAGCCGACGCCCGCACCGTCCGCGACGCCGGATGCGAACGGCCCGGAGCCCACTCCGACCCCGGCCCCCGACAACTCCCGCCCCGAACCGGCCGTGCACCAGGTCGACCCCGACTCGGTCACCACCATGCCCGCCCAGGCCCAGGGCCCCACACCGGGCGACTCCGGCGACGGCAACAACGACGGAAACCAGAACCAGGGCGGCGGCACCGGCAGCGGCCGCATCCCCAGCGGCGGCGCCATGCCCGGCAACGCGCCCTCCTCGCACCCCAGTCCCGGCCAGGGCCACGCCCCGACCCAGTCGACCCCGACCCCGCACGACCCGGACGACGCCGAGATCGGCCTCATGGGCGGCGCCACGGCCGCGCCCCCGGCGCCGGGTACGCAGCACGGTGAGGCGGGCATCCCGCAGCAGGCGGCGCAGTCGTCCGCGTCGCCCTCGACGTCGACGCCGGGAGCGATGCCGCCGCCCACCGCGGGCCCCGTCCCGACCCAGGCACCGGCGGCAGGCACACCGACGACGACACCCCGGACCACGACGCCGGGCGCCACGACACCGCGCACCGAGACACCTCGCGCTGAGTCACCTCGTACGCAGACACCTCGTACGGAGAACCCCCGTACGGAGAACCCCCGTACGACCACACCTCGTACCACCACTCCTCGCGCCGACACACCTCGCACCGAGACACCTCGTACGGAGACCCCGAGCCGCCCTGCCACGCCGCCGCGCGCGGACCGCCCGGCGAACCAACAGCCCCCGGCCCAATCCCCCACGCCTTCGACGCCCTCCACGCCCTCCACACCTGCCACGCCCACCGACCAGGGGATGCCGGCACCGAGCAACCAGCCGCCCCACCACCAGCAGCCGACGTCCCAGCAGCCGGACGCCGCTCCCACCACCCCCGACACTCCCGCCACGCCCGAGCAGAGCCAGCAGCAGCCCACGGCTCCCCCGCCCCCGCCGCAGGCGGACAACCTCTCGGACATCCGCAACGACCTGGCGATCCCGCACGAGGGCCTGACCACTCCCGACCCCGCCCACCAGTCGGACCTCGAGAACGCCCACCCGAAGAACCCCGACGGCACCCCGCAGGTGTACGCGGACCCACGGCAGGGCAACTGGGCCTCCCTCCAGAACGACGGCGGCCCGGGGGTGCCCGGCAGGTCCAACAACTGCGCCGACTGCACCCGTTCGTTCCTGGAGACCTGGTTCGGCCGCCCGACGGTCTCCGCGCCGCGCACCCTGGACCTCAACGAGGACGGCACCCTGAACCGCGTCTCCGCGGAGCGCGACTCGGTCGACAACCAGACGCGTTGGGCCGGCGCACCCAGCACGTACGCGGGCAACGACCACCCCAACCCGTACGCGCGCATCGCCCACGAGCTGTCGCAGGCCGGGCACGGTTCGGCGGCCATGATCGGTGTCAACTGGCCCGGCGGTGGCGGCCACGCCTTCGCGGCGGTCAACCACAACGGCCAGGTTCTGTTCGTCGACCCGCAGACGGGCGTCGTCAGCGAGAACCCGATCCACCTGGGCGCCCAAGAGGTCTTCTACACGCCCCTGGACGCCAACCGGAATCCGATCACCCCGTACTTCCTGACGCCGCCCGCGCCCGATCCGGCCACGACGAACACCCCGGACACGAACAACACCGCGTCCCCGGACGCGTCGGCGAACCAGTCCCCCTCCGAGACCACGACCTCCGAGACCACGCCCTCCACCGAGCCGTCCCCTGACGCGACACCCGAGGCCACCGACGGCCCGGCCTCGGAACAGAACGAGAACGCCGCACCGGAGACCACCCCGTCCCAGGAGTCGGACACCACCCCGACCCCGGAAGCGACGGACCAGCACACCCCGCAGCCCGACACCGACACCGACACCGACACCGACACCGACGACACCGCCCACACCCCCGACGAGACCGACAACACCGGCGACACCGATCAGCAGCAATCGGACGCGCCGGAACCAACCCCCTCCACGGCCACCCGCCCCTCCGGCCCACCGGACGGCTACGACGATCCCTCCGACGCCGACGCCCGCGCGCAGCAGGAACGATTCCCGCGCAACGAGGACGGCTCGTTCCAGCACGCCCCGGACCCGCGCGACGGGACCTGGCTCGACGACATCCGCGGCCAGAACCCCGACGAAACGGGCCGCGACGTCAACTGCCCCGACGGGGCCTTGGCGTTCGCCGACTCGTACTCGGGCAACCCCACGGTCGCCGCCCGCCGCAGCCCGAACGAGGACGGCTCCCCCGCCGGCACGCCCGAGCCCGGCGGCCGGGACCGTATCGAGAACACGCTGGGCGCCCGGTTCGATGACTTCGGCGACGGCCGGGACGCGTACGACAACCTGGAGAACACCCTCCGCGACCAGGGCCACGGCTCCCAGGCCGTGATCATCACCCAGAGCGCCGACGGCCGCGCGCACGCCTGGAACGTCGTCAACCACAACGGCCAGATCATCTACGCCGACCCGCAGACGGGCCAGCGCGGCACCACCCCGCTCCACGACGGCAACAACGGCGTGTTCGCGATCCCGCTGGACGCCAACCGCCGCCCCATCGACACCGCCAACCAGCCGACCGCGCAGAACCAGAGCCAGACCGACCCGGCCGTGGCCGACCGCCCGTCTCCGCAGCGCCCGGCGGGCTCCTCCGGCCCGACCGACAGCAAGCACAGTGCCGAGGCCACGCGCCAGCAGCGCAACCAGAGCCTCCCCGACCCGGAGGACCCGGGCCAGGTACACGCGAACCTCCCTCCGGACGCATCGCAACAGGAACTCCGGAAGAAGGGGAACCACGAGGTACGCCGGATCGATCTGACTCCGGTGCAGCAGCAGATGCGAACCTGGGCGCAGGCCACGCCGCCCGACCCGTCCCGCTTGGGCGGTCTGCTTCAGGATTCCCTCCAGCGTCGCCAGGACTATGTGCAGTCGGCGCAGAACGTCCGCGACTCCAAGCAGGCCCTGGACGCCGCTCGCAAGGAGATCGGAGCCGCCGACAAGGAACGCAAGGCGGCGATCAAGGCTGAGAAGGAAGCAACCACCGAAGCGGCGAAAGAGACCGCTCGACAGCGAAAGGAAGTTGCCGAGCAGCGGCTGGCGGACGCCAGAGCCGCCCTTCCGGCGGCCACGACGGCCCACCAGCAGGCGCAGGAGGCCCACCGGACCGTCCAGGTGCCGAAGACCAACTTCACGGACAGCGACATGCGCCGTCACCTCGACCCCGAGTGGTCGAGCATGCATGACGGTGACCGTTACGCAGTCCTGGCGACGCTCGGCCGCATGAGCCACTCGTTCCACGCGAACAACGCGGTCGGTATGGCTCCCGAGGCCGCGAAGGACAACTCGCCCTATGCCGACGCTCCGCCGAAGCGGGGCAACAAGCCCGACCCGGCGGCCGAGCACCCCGAGTCCGTGGCTTCCTGGCGTCGCGAGTCCTCGACACGGCCCAAGGACGACAGTCTTCAGGATCCGGAGAAACTCCGTGAACTGCTGGAGGCGATCGAGCGCAATTCCCCCGACTTCTCGGACAAGAACTACGCGGTTGTCGAGATCATCGACGACAAGGGCGAGAGCCACTACATCATCGACTCGTCGGTTCCGGCCGCCGGTGACGCGGTGCGCCCCCGTCACTCCGAGAGCCACATCCTGGAATGGGTGGAAAGCCTCAACAACAACCGGGCGGAGGAGGGCAAACCCCAGTACACCATCGCCGGTTTGTACACGGAACGTGAGCCCTGCGGCTCACGCAAGGGAAACTCGGGTCACGCGGACTGTTCCCTGACGATCCGTGATTCCACCGCGATGCAGGGCGTTCCGGTGTATTACAGCACCACCTACCGGGTCGACCCGGAGCGCCAGGCGTTGCGGGCACAGGAGCGCCAGCGCCTGAAGGACGAGAACAAGTACTCTGCGGCCGAAATCGACAGGAAGGTCAAGGAGTACCGCACGCCGAATCAGCGGATCATGGACGCGGAAATCCAGCAGCACGTGGACTTCGTCCGGGAATTGGCGCAGACCCTGGCGAATCCCGATGCCGCATCCAACCCGCCGTCCGCTCCGTCGGCTCCGTCCGCTCCGGCTCACGACCAGACCACACCGCCCTCCCAAGCCCCTGCGTCGGGTTCCCCGTCCACGGACTCCCCCCGCACGCCCCCCTCCGACCCCGCAGGCACGCACCGCCGTCCCCCCACCGCCCCCGCGGGCACGCCCACCACCGGCGGCACGGGCGGCGAGCCGACGCACCACGGCACGTCCGTACCGTCAGATCCGCCGCGCTCCGACCGTGACGCTTCGCAGTCGGAGACCGAGATCGCGAGCGCGGGGCAGACTCCTCGCGCCCCCGCCGCCGTCTCCCCCGGTGAGCAGGCCGGCGCCGCGAATCCGTCCTCCGACGACAGCCGCGAGGGCTCCCCCGCCTCGGACGGCGAGCAGCGGAAGCCGGGCCGGATCAAGCAGATCTGGCAGTCCTTGACGCACTCGGGCCCGGCGGAGCCCGTCGAGGTCACCACCGACGTCGACCAGCCGCGCTTCGGCAACCACCAGAAGCCGCCGGAGATCCAGCCCGACCGTTACGGCACCCCGCTGGACCGTCCCGACGGAACACGCACGCCACTGTTCGAGGGACCTCCCTCACGTGAGCAGACCCAGCAAGGGGCGATCGGCGACTGCGGCATCATCGCCACCATGGGAGCCGTCGCGAGCAGGTATCCCGACGTCCTCCAGGACATGATTCGCGAGACGGAGGACGGCAACTACGAAGTCCGTTTCCATGAGGTCGCGCGCAACAACCTGGGCAACATGGCGCCGACGGGGCGCATCCTGACCGTGCGCGTCACTCCCGAACTGCCCGTGTACAGCGACTTCCCGGGCACCACCGTCTACGCCGACGCCAATGCCACCGGCGTCGCCTGGCCCGCGATCATGGAAAAGGCCATCGCGGGGCTTGACCAGTTCTGGGACGACAAACGGCGCGAAAGCCTGTCGCAGTTCGCGAAGTACAAGGATTTCGACGACAACCTGCTGACGGGGTACTCCCGCATCACCCAGGGCTCGAATTCCGGCGACCGCGCCGAACTCCTTGCCCAGATGACAGGGCGTACGGCGGAGAACTACGAAGTGCCGACGCAGTACAACATGCAGGGCCACAGCCCGCAGAAGCAGCTTCTGGATCATTTGCGGCAGCTCACGGAAAGCGGCAGGCCGGTCATTATCGGCACTCAGGCACGCGGTGCGGGCGTGGAGAACAAGATGGAGAAGAACCTTCTGAGTTCACACGCCTACGAGGTCGTCTCGGTCGATGAAAAGGGTCTGATTCAGCTGCGCAATCCGCACAACTCCAGGCACCCCGAGCCGCTGACCATCAAGGAGTTCATGAAATACTGCAGCAATCAGTACACCACTCTGGAGGACGAGAAGTGAGCAGCGCCGACACGATTGCCCTCTGGCACGGGATCCAGCGGAACACCGGCACCGCGAGCTTCGCAGTGATGGACATCTACCGGGAGGCCGACGCCGCGGTCAGGGTGCGGCTCGGGATCGTCGCCGACCAGGAGGAGTACCACACCCTCCGTGTCGGCGAGACCTTCCCCGTGGGCGAAGAGACCTGGCAGCTCGCCGACTTGACGGGGTGGCCGAGCGAGGACGACTGGATCGTCAAGCTGCGTCGCGTCTCGACGGCTTCGGTCTAGGGCCGCATGCCCGCCGGTCATACGGCGCCCGGGGCCGTAATACCGTGACGGGGGACGCGAGAACCAACGTCAAGGAGTGACATGCCAGAGCCGACAACGCCTTCCTCTCCGGGAGGAATCGTCGACGACGTCACGGAGTGGTGGCACGAGGTCCGGCAGGACAGCGGTGTCGGTGTCGCCCATGTCGTCTCCGCTCCCGGGGCCGACGCCGCCTCGGCCGTACGTCAGGTGCACGACCGCATCCCGGGCAGTGTGCTCGTCGACGCCACGGGTCTCACCGCGGAACAGGTCCTGCACCAGGCCGTCACCGCGTTCGGAGTCGAGCTGTCCGCGGACAAGCGGCGCGGTTGGTGGCAGGCGCGAGGCGCCTGGACCGAGCAGCGCCTGCTGCTCGTCACCAACGCCCATCGAGCCGGGCCCACCAGGCGTTCGCACGAGCCCGAGCTACTGATCACCTACGCTCTCCGCTCCCTGGCGTTCCCCAAGTTGGCGGTGCTGACCGACGCACTGCCCGAACTGATCCTGCGCGGTACGAACCCCAAGGCCGTCTTCCACCTGCCCGCGTCGGGCCCCGCCGCTCCGGCGCCGGACTCGTCGACTCTGCGCGCCCTGGCCCTCGCCGAGCCACGCGTGGTCCCCCTGGAGGTGTGGGCCGAACTCGTCGCCGCCTCGACCGGCACGACGGTCACCCACGACGAACTGACCGCGTTCGTACGGGAGCACAGTGAGGTCGTCCGGCCGGGCCCCCTGGGTGTCTCGTTCATCGACGAGGGCGTGGCCGAGGCCCTCCGCGCGGAGGTCGCGTCCGACGAACTCCAGCGCGTCAACCGGCACTTGGTGGACTGGCTGCTCCGCTCGGTGCCCGCCTTGCGCCACCCCGAGGGGTGGGCGAGACGCGGCGCTCTGGGCCTGTACGCCGCGACCGGCCTCGCCATGCACGCCGTACAGGCGGGCACGTACAAGGCGTTGCTGCGGGACGGCAAGACGATCGCGAACATCCCGCAGAGCGTGCTGATGGACTCCGGTGCCACCGCACTGCGCTCTTTCGCTCCGGGAGACAGCCCGGCCGCCGACGCGATGCATCTGTGGACGTGGGGCATCACCCCGGACAGCCAGGGGGCATGGGCCTCCTGGCTGCATCTGATGGCCCGCGCGCGCGGCGATCACGAGGCAGCGGAGGCGATCGCCGCCTCGGGTGTGTCCTTGCCGTGGCGGGCGAAGTGGACGAACTGGCGCCCGCCGGGCGGCTTTCACCCCGCCTACCTGCGCTCCGGGAAGATCGACGCGTTGACGGAGGTGCGCTGGCAGGGACGCCTGGCCGTCGCGGGCAGACACCGCTCGTTCGTGGTCGACTCGCACGACACGTACACCTCCGTCTGGGACGCGGAGACCGGCGATCGCCTCGCCGGCCCCTGGGAGGGTGACGAGATCCCCGCGGAGCACCGCGAGAGCCTCACGCTGCCGGCCGAGGGGACCTCTGCGAACCCCGCCACCTCCCGGGAGCTGTTCTCTACGGCTCCCGCTCGCCGCAGCGCCCACTCCTACCTCCTGCCCTGTGGCCCGCTGACCGTCGGCGACGTCACCGTCCTCGGCAGCGACGCGGGGCTGATCGCCCTGGAGTCCACCGGTTCCACGGACGTGACCACCATCGGCTCCCGCGGCCGGTCCCTGCTCGACACCTACTCGGACGCCGGCGCGAGCATGCCGGTCGACGCCTCACCCCCTGGCCGAACCGACCACACCGTGCTGTCCTTCTTGTTCGACGACATCTTCCCGGTCGAACCCGACGAACTCCCTGACGAGCTCGCCCACGAACCGACCCGCGAACTCCTCCTCGACTTCGGCCTCCCCGACGTGGACGAGGGTGGGATGCGGGTCCTTCCCTACTGCGACTGGGACGTCGAACTCCTCGAAATGATGCCGTCCTGGCCGGACGACATCGACCCCGTCGACGAGACAGGGCCGTTCTTCCAGATCGGCAAGTGGATGGGGGCCGAGATCGTCATCGACGGTCCCACGGGACATGTGCTGCGTGTCCCCACGGAACCCGACGAGGAAGAACTCGCGGCCCTCCCGGCGGCACACAGCCTGGAAGCGTTCCTGACGATGGTGGGCTGGTGGGTCACGGGCCTGCGCACCCGCGACACCCTCCCCCTCCCCCACCCCGAGAAGCCCACGATCCTCGGCAAGGTCGCCGCCGCACTGACGGAGATCGAACCGGCGGGCGGCGAGGCGCTCGCCTGGGAGTACGTCTTCGTCAACGAATGAGCGGCCGGCACCAGGGGCGACCGCGGCGGCTCAGGGGCGAGCGGCAGAGGCCCCGTTGGCGGGTCCGCCAACGGAAGGCGTCACCCGCACCTCGTCCTCGCTCGGCTCGACAGCGGGCGGTCAGAACAACCCGTGCCACATCTGCTCGATGATGACCGACCACCAGTTCCTGGGGTCGTCGAGGGACGACGGGTCGATGGCGACGAGGTGTTCCTGGAGGGCGGCGACGGCGTCGCCCGCGAGGGCCGGGTCGAGGGCGATCATCTCCGCGCGCGTGGTGTTCAGGAGCGCGAGGGAGCGGGCGAAGGCGGAGACGGAGGTGTTGACGCGGCGGCCCGCGCCGGTCTCCGGGGTGACGGCCCAGACCTGGCCGACCGGCTCGCCCTCCAGCTCGGATCCGGTGCACTGCACGGTGATCAGCGCGACGCCGTCGGTGCCGATCCGGACGTGACCTTCGAGGAACGCGAGGGCCGCGTCGCCCGCCCCGGAGCCGACCTCGCGCAGGTGGGCGGCGGCGTTGCCGAACAGCCCGCCGGGGAGCCCCGCCTCCGCGTTGTCGGCCGTGAAGAAGAACGGGACGTCGGACGGCAGCCCGGCCCACGTCAGCGTGGCCTTGGCCGCCTCCGGGAGCGGGGTGCCCGCCACGTCGTCGGCGTCGTAGCGACGTACTCCGTCGGCGCCGAACGCCTCCGTCAGCTCCCGGCCCAGAGCCACGTCGCGGAGCGGCTCGGCCGGTTCCACGTCGGTCGGCACCGGCGTCCGGTGGGGCCGGGGCGGCGGCTGCTGGCCCGCGACACGGTGCATCTGCTCGACGTGCTCGACGAGTCCGGCGACCGCCTCGGCGCGCTCCTCGCCCCGCAGGCCGTACTGCTGCACGCACGTGAACGTGGCGTGGGGGAAGCGACGGCCGAGCAGCAGGCCCGGGTAGCCGCCGGGGAGCGGGCTGGAGCTGAGGTCGGTGTGGATCGCGACCACGTTCTGCGCGGGGACGCCGAGGTCCTCCAGCTCGATCAGGGCCTGGTACTCGGAGTGCGGTTCACCGGGCGCCGAGTTCTTGACGAGGCTCGTCTCCTCGCCGGTGCCCGGGTCGACGTACGTGAAGACGGTGGTGTTGCCGGGGCCGGTGACCGGCTGTGGCGCGGGCGGCGCGGCCTCCTCACCGCCGCCGTGCTTCTGCTGGTACATCCGCACGACCTCCTCGACCGGCACGGACGGCCAGGTGCTCAGCTCGCCGGTGCGTCGGTCGACGACACCGCAGGAGTGGCCGATCGTGGCGGGCGGGCGGCGCTTGCCGGTGACCGGGTCGCGTTCCAGCGGCGGGGGTGCGGCCCACACCACCCAGCCCAGGTCGAACTCGTGGACACGCACCTCACGGCGCGGCTGTCCCTCGGGGTTGAGCCACCCCTCGGCGGTCGTGAGCGCCTGCTCCTGGCTGATCACGGGAACTCCCATCAAGTCTTCGGGCCTGGGTGCAGGCGGTCTGGTACGGGCGCCTTCTTCCGGAGGCATTCCGGCCGCGCGGCCACTCGGCCACGCGGATGTGCGGCCTTACAGCCGTGCGGTCCGGTCGTCGGCGCCTTCCGGCGCGAGGCTATCGGTCCGCTCCGGGCGGATCCGCAGCGCCTTCACGCCGCTCTCCGTGGCGACAAGAAGGATGCCCTCGGGCGTGATGTCGGTTCCCGTGAAGGGCGCGGCGGAGATCAGCGCCGCGACGATCCTCTCGTCTCCCTTCCGCTCGCCGCGCCGCCAGACACGTACGTAGTCGGCGCCGCGGCTGAATCCGAGCGGCAGCGCGGCGCGCTCGTCGTCCGAGGGGCGCCGGACGCGGGCCGGGCCGGCGTCGAGGGCGGAGCCGGTGGCGAGATCCAGCACCAGGACGGCCGGGGCCGCGGGGTCGCCGTCCCCCAACGGCCGTGCGCCGGGGGTGCCTTGCGGCACGACGCACACGGCGACCGGCCGCGGAGCCTCCTCAGCGCCTTCGCCCGCGCCCGCGCCCGGCAGCAGGCTGCCCGCGGTCACCGCGTCCACCCCGCCCACCGGCACGCTCCACACGGTGTGCCAGGGCAGTTCGGGCAGCGCCCGCCGCAACACCGCCGCGTACTCCGGCAGCCCGTCCTCCACGAACGCCGTCTCCAGCAGCGCCGCCCGCAGCACGGCGGGCGCCTGGGTGCGCGTCAGCAGCGGGGCCGTCCGCAGATACGTACGCGCGGCCGCGTCCAGTCGCTCCAGCGGGACGGCCTCCACCGCGGCCCGCAACAGCACGGGGTCGGCGTGGGCGAACAGGTTGGGGTCGGTGAGGAGCCGCGGGAGCAGCCCGGCCTCCAGGGTGTGGCCCGCGATGTGGTCGCGCACGTACGCGTCGGCCTTCGACCAGTCCTGGTCGGGAACGGCCTCCAGCAGTTCCATGGCGATACGTGCCTGTGCGCCGGGGACGTCCGCGATGCCCGCGCGAACGGCCTCGCCGATGCCGGGGTGTCGCAGCGCCACGAGGGTCCGCTCGTCCTCGGGTATGTCGTCGCCCGCCCGCTCGACGGGGCGGATGAAGGGCGCGGCGAGCAGCATGCCGCGCGTCATGTCGTCGCTCATGTCCCGTTCGGCGACGGCCGAGGCGAGCGGGACCAGCAGCCGCACGGGCAGGCCGTCACCCTCGGCGAGGGCGAGGGGCGCGAGGATCCGCCGCAGGGTGCGGGGGTGGGCGCCGAGTCGCTGGGCGTGCAGATCGAGTGCTTCGCCGACGCTGCCCGGCAGTTGGTTCTCGTCGTGCGGATCGAATCCGTCCGGGTGCGTGAGGATCGACTGCACGGCGAGGTGGACGGTCAGGCGGCTGCCGGCGCCGTCCCCGGCGCGCCGGGCGATCGTTTCGGCAAGTGCCCGGCGGGCGCCGGGCTCGACCGTGAACGGCAGCTCCGGGGCGCCGAACCGGGGATCGAGGACGGCTTCGGCCTGCCGCGCGAGCCCCTCGGCGTCGGCCCACTCGGGGGCGTCGAGGTCGACGATCTGGGCCACGCCGGGCGGCAGTCCCTCGGTGAGTTCGGCGGCGTGCTCCTTCGGCACGTCGGCCAGCAGGCGTACGGACTCGACGGCGGCGAGGGGCTTCAGCACCTCCCGCACCAGGCGCGCGGGCTCCCCCGCCGCCCGTACGGGCCCCGCCCGGTCCACGTCCGGCACCACGATGGTCACCGGGCGTCCGGCGGCGGGGAGTCGGCCGAGTTCGGGGAAGATGTCGGCGGTGCGGGTCGCGGACAGTTGGTAGTGGTCGGCGAGCAGCCACAGGGTCTGCGCCGCCGTGAGCCCGACCGTGCTCGGCACCGCGGGCGCGGGCAGGTCCGGGGGCACGGTCGCGGGGTCGAACGCGTCCAGGTCGAGTTCCTTGCGGTACTCCGGGTCGCACAGCATCAGGAATCCCGTGAGCAGCCGCGAACAGCCGGTGCCCGGACTGCCGGTCAGGACGACGACGCGGGGCGCGCCGGGCCATTCCATCCGCCACGCGGCGAGGGCGCGCAGCACGGCGTTGCGTCCCCCGATGTACGGGTGGGGCTCGTAGGCGTCCTCGGCCCGCGGCGAGGCCTGGGTGGTCGGGCTGGTCATCGTTCCCCCGTTGTCCTGTCCGTCCGGCACCGTCAAGTCGCGTTGACCGTGCGGGGTTCATCCTATGGGCGTCGGACGGTGCGCATCGATCCCCTGCCACCGCTTGTTACCCAGGCGTCGCACGCAGCGGGGGCGATCGCCGCCCGCAACGCGAAACGTGCCGCCTTTCTTGTCTGTACGCAGACAAGACGCAACGCCGTGCCCTAGCCTCAGGAGCCCCGCCGTGGCCCGCGGGCCATCGCGCGTGTTCGACCTCCCCCCACACGCTCCACCGCCGTGCCGCGCCGCGTCGCACACGGCGGAACCAGCCGAAAAGCCGGAAAAAACCGGAACGACCCAAGGGGAGGGGCTATGCGCAAGGCACGGAAGACACGCAAGAGACGGGACCGATCCCGCTTAAGAATCAAGGCGCTGCTGCTGTCGCTCGCGATACCCGTGGCGCTGGTGAACCTGCCGGCCATCGAGGCGCAGGCCGCCGAGAAGGCACAGCTGCCACCGTCCGCGTGCGCCGGAATGACCGCGCCCGGGGACGACGGGAACTCGGTCGACGACGAGAACCACGCCGCCGTCCGGCTCGACCTTCCGGCCCCCACGGAGGACGTGGCGGTCGACGAACAGGGCAAGATCGACCTCTCCGGCGTCCTGCACAAGCAGGCGAAGATGGTCGACGTCTCGATGGGCCGCACGGTCACCACCGACTTCGCCATCGGTGACGCGCCGGACGGCGTGGCCGGGTGGGCCTCGTCGTGGAAGACGCGCCTGCGTCCGCCGCAGCTCGGCGAGAACCTGGTGTGCGCCCGCGCCGAGCGCGAGCCGAAGCGGTACGCGCGCGTGCTGCGCTCCTTCAACATCGTCGACAAGATCGCGCCGAGCAACGTCACCGGCCTCTCCGTCGGCGACATCACGCACAACTCGGCGACGGCCAGCTGGTCCGCGGCCACCGACAACTACGGCCTGGCCGGCTACGACATCAGCGTCGACGGCGGCCCCGCGGTCCGCACCAACAGCGCGACCCGCTCGTACACGATGACCGGTCTGCCCCCGGAGACCGAGCACACCGTGTCCGTCGTCGCCGTCGACCTCGCCGGCAACAAGTCGGCCACCCCGGCGACGAAGACGTTCCGGACCGCCGCGACGCCGCCCGATCCCGATCCCGAGCTGAAGCTCGACATCGAGGACGGCGGCGCCACGGCCACGTGGCAGCCCGACCCCAACGGGGACGCCAAATACCGCACGTACCTGGACGGCGAGCTGCTGGGCGAGTTCCCGATGAAGCAGTACTGCCTGGACGACGCGGGCGAACCGGCGGATCCGTGCACGGCGGACAGCACCGTCACCTATCCCATCGAGTCGCTGGAGTCGGCCACCTCGTACTCGTTCCGCGTCGAAGCGGTGCAGGAGGACGGCACGAAGTGGCGGGACTTCTCGGGCGACTTCACCACCAAGACGGTCGCGCCCGCGGTTCCGGACTCGGTGACGCAGCAGGTCACCAGCGAGAGTTCGCAATGTGTGGCTCAGGGCGGTGACTTCTACGCCGCGCAGAGCGTACGCGCCGACGTCACGGCGCCCGAGGGCAGCACCGAGGTGTTCCCCGGCTGCTACAAGGTCGCCGACGCCAGCTGCGTCGACGAGCACATGCCGCCGGACGAGGACGAGAAGTTCGACTGCTCGGACGACGTCACCAAGGTTTTGCGCGACGTCACGTCACCCGGTGGCGGCCCGGCCCTCTCCTCGCTCCCGTCGTCGAGCGGTTCCTCCGGCGACGTGAAACCGCTGTTCAATCCCGGCAATCCGATCCAGCCGGTCGTCTGGTGCCTGGAGACGCGCGCCTGCACGATCCTGCTCGCTCCCCCGGTGGAGGCGGCGGCCGGCGCCGCCGTGTCGTCCGTGCTCGCCGCGGTCATCTACTGGGTCGTCGTGATCGCCGGCGCGATCATCGTCGGGGTGCTGCTCGGAACGCTCTGGTCGATCATCGACGCGTCCCCGATCGCCATCGGCGGGCTCCTCGAGTACCCGATCGACCACACCACCGACTTCGACACCTACGAGGACTGGGGGCTCGAAGAAGGGCAGTGGTACCAGAGCCTGGCGGCGTACGCTCAATTGATCAGAACGACGAAGGACCTGACCAAGGAGTTCAACCTGCCGTTCGCCTGGACCAGCGCCGAGGACTCCCGCATCCGGCGCACCATCGACGAGGCGTGCGCCAAGCAGAAGGGCGCGTCGAGCAGCATCGCCGCGTGCGACGACGACGTGGCCTTCTACGTCCCGGGCGGGAAGAACTACCGGTTCAGGGACATGCAGCAGACCGGTGAGCACATCGTGGACGCCATGGACTACCAGCAGCCGCAGGCCCCGCAGCGCATCCAGTGGCTCGCGCCGGGACGCAGCCAGGGCGGCCAGGCGGCGCGGACCGCGGGCTTCTCGCGCGGCTGGTTCGACACGGCGCAGTTCCAGCCGAACAACTGCACGGGCCGGGTGGCGAAGGTCTGCGACGAGTTCCCGTTCTGGACGACGACCCAGGCGGTCAACCTGTCGGGCCCGACGGCGTCGATGAAGCCGGTGCCGCTGGCGGAGGCGGGGCCGCAGGGCTCCGACATCTCCGGGTTCTACCGCAAGTGCAAGGTGAAGGACGCGGAGAAGTTCATCGTGCTGCCCGTCAAGTCGTGGGTGCAGGCGGGCGCGCCGAGCTTCGGCTTCCGGGTCAACGGAAGCGGCGCCAACCTGTGCATGGCGCCCGCGAAACCGTAGTGAGCGGGTACGCCGGTACGTAGGCGGTCCGCCCGCCGAGCCGCACGTCGGCCCGGCGGGCGGACCGCTGTCCAAGAACAGTGCGAAACAAGGAGGTTGACCGTGCTGGACGACATGTCCGTGCTGCGTGAAGCGGTGGCGGGTTACCGGGCGGCGGCCACGGCCGCGGGCCTCGCCTGGCCGGAGGCCGCGGCCGTCGCCGAGGACCGGCCGCCCGAGCTGGTCCACCGGCTCTTCGACGTGGAACACGTCCCGGAGCAGGTGACATGGCTCATGAACCAGGGCTGGGAGGGGCGCAGGCTGCTGCCGGGCGGCGGGCTCGCCCTGCCGTGGCCGAAGGACGGCACGGCGCTCGACGACTTGGCGCTGTCGGTCGGCGTCCCGTTCCCCTGGCGGCACCAACTGCCCTTGTTCCACTTCGAATCGCTCTTCTTCACGATCGTGCTCGACGGAGACCACGCGGGCGAGATCTGGCGCTACACGCTCCCGCCCGACAGCTGGGACGCGTCCCGCGCGGCCACGAGCCCGGCCGCGCTCTTCACGACGTGGACGCAGGCCATCGAGGCCGGTTTCGTACGGTACGACGCCGAGCACCATCACTGGCTCACGATCGGCGACGGCACCGGAAACGACGACGACACCGTCCGCCAACTCCAGCGCGAGGCCCCCGGCCTGGACCCCCTGGCCTTCCCCCTCCACCTGCCGGACCACCCACTGACCCGGGCCCGCCAGATCGAGTGCGGCGTCGACATGGACGACGTCGACGAGGACCGGGCCCCCGAGATCATGGAAGAACTGCTGGACGAGATCGACGCCGTACGCGCTTCCCTCGGCCTCTGACCGGCGGGGCCGCCCCACCGGCACCCGCGCACCGCCCACGCCCGCCGCGCCATCGCTCGGTATCCTGCTGATCATGTCCACACCTTCCGGTCAGAGCGGCCTTCTCACCGAGCGCATCGCGCGCCGGCTGGAGCACGACATCCGCTCCGGGGCCCTCGAAGTCGGCGTGAAGCTCCCGTCGGAACGGGAGCTGGCCGCGCAGTTCGGGTCGAGCCGGAACGTCGTACGGGAGGCGCTGCGGCAGCTGGAGGCCAAGCGCCTCATCGAAGTGGCGCCGGGGCGCGGCTCGTTCGTGCGGGAGCAGGGTTCGGAGCAGGCGCGCGGGTACGACGCCCTGTACCGGGCCGAGCGGCCCACCGTGCGGCAGCTCATCGAGGCCAGGCTGCCGGTGGAGGTGGAGATCATCCGGCTCGCCGCGGAACGCGCCACGGACGAGGACCTCGCCACGGTGCGGGCCGCCATGGAGACGACGGAGAGCGCCACGGACGTCGTGACGAAGGCACGGGCGGACCTGGAGTTCCACGACGCCATCGCGATGGCGAGCGGCAATCCGGTACTGCGGATCATGCTGTCGTCGATCAGCGGCATGATGTTCGAGATGATGCTGCGGTCGAACTCCGACCCGTCGATCGGCGAGCCCGGCGTGCCGCACCACCCGGAGATCTACGCCGCCCTGGAGGCCCGGGACGCCGACCTGGCGTGCTCCCGGATGCGCGAGCACCTGAGCCTGGGGCTGCGTACCTACGGCGCCGACCTGGACGTCCAGCTCGACACCATGGCGAGGCGGCACATCGAGACCCTGCTCGGCGAGGGCCGGACCGGCTGACCCGTCGGCGCCGAGCCGTCCGTATTCCAAAACAAGGGGTTCCCACCCGCCCCGGGGGCTGTTAGCGTCCACTCGCATCCCAACTGGTCCTACCAGTTGGACCGGACTTCAGAGGAAGAGACGACGATGTCCCCCCTGGACACGATGGGCCGACGCAGGACGGGCCGCCGCGGCTTCGTCCGGCTCGCGGCCGGAGTCGGTGCCGCCGGGGCGCTCAGCGCCTGCGGACGCTCCGGCGGGCCGCCCTCGGCGAACACCCCCTTGCGGATCATGGCGATCAACCACGTCTGGTCGCAGGCCGTCCGCCGCCGCGCAGCGGAGTTCGAGGAGCGGATCGGCCGCCGGGTCAGCATCACCCTGCTCACCGCCGACCAGCTCACCAGCAGCTACAACGTGAAGCTCAACGCGTCCGGCACCGACGTGGACGTGATGATGGTCCGCGCCCTCCAGGACCAGCTGGTCTTCGCGCACAACGGCTGGCTCACCGATCTCGGTGACCGGATCCGCGGCGACCGCGCCTTCGACTGGCAGGACTTCCAGCCGGCGCCCCGCCGGGCCTCGGTGACCGGCGGCCGCATCCTGAGCGTGCCGGTCGTGACCGAACGGCCGGTGCTCTACTACCGCAAGGACCTGGCCGACCCGCCGCGCACCCTCGACGCCCTGATGCGGCAGGCACTCGAACTCACCGACCGGGACCGGCAGTTCTACGGTTACACCGGCCGCGGCCAGCGCAACGGCGCGGTCTCCCAGTGGTCGAGCTTCCTGTACTCGCACGGCGGGGACTTCACCGTCGACGGCCGCTCCGGCATCGGCACGCCGCAGGCGCTCGCCGCCTACCGTTACTACGGCCGGCTGCTGCACCGCGCGGGTCCGCCCGGCGCCACCAACATGAGCCTGGAGCAGGTCACCCCGATCTTCGCGCAGGGCAAGGCGGCGTTCTGCGTGGACGCGGACGCCGTGTACAGCAGCTTCCTGGACCCCAAGGTGTCGACCGTGCGCAAGCATGTGGGCTTCGCGCCGTTCCCGGCGGGCCCGGCCGGGGCGAGGCCGCACAACATCCCGTCGTGGAGCCTGGGCATCAACCGCTTCTCCCGGCTCCAGGACGACGCCTGGGAGTTCATCCGCTGGGCGGCGGGGCCACAGATGTCGCGCACCCTCCAGGCGGCCGGGATACCCGGCGCCCGCGGCTCGGTGTGGGAGGACGCCCGTACGCTCGGGGCCTTCCCCGACGATCTGGCCGCCGCGATGCGCGTCAACGCCGCGCACGGCCTGGGCCACGACCGGCCCCAGGTGCTCCAGGTGGGGCGGGCCCGGGACATCGTCGGCCGCCCGCTGGTGGCCGGGATCCTGGGCCAGGACGTGGCCTCGGTGGCCCGCGACGCCGACGCCGAGTTCGGCGAGTTCCTCGTCCGCGACAACCGGCACAAGGAGTCGTGATGGCGACCCTCCAGATCCCCGGCCGCACCCGGAAGCAGCCGTCCGGACCGGGCCGTGCGCACAGACCCCCGCGCTCCTTCGAGTCGGCCAACCGGCGGCTGAAGTGGACGATGCTGACCCCGGCGCTGCTCTTCGTCGGCCTCATGATCGTGTTTCCGCTCGCGTACACGGTCGGCCTGTCCCTCACCGACGCGTTCGGCGCGGTGAACGCCGGGTCGAGCCACGTCGGGCTGCGCAACTTCGGCGACCTGCTCACCGACACCCGGCGCTTCTGGCCCGCCGCCTGGCGCACCCTCCAGTTCACCGTCGTGGCCGTGCTGCTGGAGACCGTGCTCGGTCTGGCCGTCGCGATGCTGCTGCGCAAGCCGTTCCGCGGCATCCGCTGGGTCCGCACCGTGCTGATCATCCCGCTGCTGACGACGCCGGTCGCCATCGGCATCCTGTGGCTGCTGATCCTGGACCCGACCAACGGCATCGCCAACCACCTGCTGTCCGGACTCGGCCTGCCCCGACTGGAGTTCCTCGGCTCGGTCGGCCAGTCGCTGCCGACGCTCATGCTGATCGACGTGTGGCAGTGGACGCCGATGATGGCACTGCTGCTGCTCGCCGGCCTCACCACGCTCCCCGAGGAGCCGGAGGAGGCGGCGCTCGTGGACGGCGCCGGGCCCTGGCAGCGGTTCCGCCACGTGATCCTTCCCATGCTGGCCCCCGCGCTCGGCACCGCGCTCGTACTGCGGGCCGTGGACGCGCTGAAGACCTTCGACCTGCTGTACGCCACCAAGGGGCCGGGCGGCGGCGCCGACTTCGAGGTCGAGACCCTCAACGTGTACGCGTACGGCCTCACCTTCGACTACCAGGAGTACGGCCTCGCCGCCGCGCTGCTGGTGCTGTTCACCCTCGTGATCGTCGGCGTCGTGGTGGCCCTGCGGCGCCGTAGCGGAAGGAACGACGTATGAGCACCGCGCACGGCAGGGCCTGGCTGGGACGGCTCCGGGCCGCCGCGATCGTGGGCGTGATGCTGGTCTTCGCACTGCCGATGGTGTGGATGTTCGCCGCCGCGTTCAAGACGAACGTGCAGGTGACCGACCCGTCCGTCGGGCTGTGGTTCACCCCGACGCTGGAGAACCTGCGCACGGTGCTCACCGACAGCCCGATCCTGCGCTCCATGGGCAACTCGCTGCTCGTCGGCGTGGTGTCGACGGTGCTGTCCGCCGTGATCGCGGTACCGGCCGCGTGGGCGGTGGGGCGGTTCGGGATGCACCGCACGGGCTCGCTGATCCTGGTGGCCCGCATCGTCCCGGCCATCTCACTGCTGGTTCCCTGGTACTACCTCTTCGCACAGCTCGGCCTGGTCGGTTCCTACACGGTCCTGGTGCTGAGCCACATGTTCGTCTCGGTGCCGCTGATCCTCTGGATCATGATCAGCTTCTTCGCGGGACTGCCGGTCGAGCTCGAAGAGGCCGCCCGCACCGACGGGTTGAGCGCGTTCGGCGCGTTCCGGCGCATCACGCTGCCGCTGGCGGCGCCCGGCACGGCCACGGCCTGCCTGCTCGCGTTCGTCTTCAGCTGGAACAACTTCATGTTCGCCCTGGTCTTCGCCGACGACACCACGCAGACGGTGCCGGTGACGCTGTTCCAGTTCATGTCCTACGCCTCGACCGACTGGGGCGGCCTGATGGCGGCCGCCACCCTCATCACCGTGCCCGTGCTGATCGCGGCGCTGCTCGGCCAGAAGTACCTGGTGGCCGGGCTCACTTCGGGCGCCGCCAAGGGCTGAGCCACTCCTTTCCCGCCCTCGGCACGTCCCCGTTCCACAGAAAGTGACCCATGAAGATCGTTGACGCGAAGGTCGTCGTCACCTCCCCCGGCCGCAACTTCGTCACGCTCAAGCTGACCACCGACGAAGGCCTCACCGGCCTGGGCGACGCCACCCTCAACGGCCGCGAACTCGCCGTCGTGAGCTACCTCCAGGACCACGTGGCCCCCCTGCTCACCGGCCTCGACCCGCACCGCATCGAGGACACCTGGCAGTACCTCTACCGCGGCGCGTACTGGCGGCGCGGCCCGGTCACCATGGCCGCCGTGGCCGCCGTGGACACCGCCCTGTGGGACATCAAGGCCAAGGCGGCGGGCATGCCGCTGTATCAGCTTCTCGGCGGGGCGAGCCGCGACCGCATCCGCGCCTACGGGCACGCGAACGGCGCCACCCTCCCCGAGCTGCTCGACTCGGTGCGCGCCCGCCTCGACGAGGGCTACCGGGCCGTCCGCATCCAGACCGGCATCCCCGGCCTCAAGGCGGTCTACGGAGTGCATGCCGGCGTCGCCCACCAGCAGCGCCGCCCGCTGGTGGAGGACTGGGACACCGAGGCCTACCTGCGCCACCTGCCGAGCGTCTTCGAGGCCGTCCGCGCCGAGTTCGGCACCGAACTGCCGCTGCTGCACGACGCGCACCACCGTCTCAGCCCCACCCAGGCGGCGCGGCTCGGGCGCGATCTGGAGCCGTACCGTCCGTTCTGGCTGGAGGACTGCACGCCCGCGGAGAACCAGGAGGCGTTCCGTCAGGTCCGCGCCGCGACCACCACTCCGCTGGCGGTCGGCGAGGTCTTCAACACGGTCCACGACTACCAGACGCTCATCACGGAGCGCCTCATCGACTACGTCCGCTCCGCCGTCACCCACTTCGGCGGCATCACCCCGCTGAAGAAGCTCTTCGACTTCGCCGCGCTCTACCAGATCCGCACCGCCACCCATGGCCCCGAGGACATCTCCCCCGTCGGCCTGGCCGCCGCACTCCACCTCGACCTCGCCGTCCACAACTTCGGCATCCAGGAGTACTCGGGCCACACCGCCCGCACCGACGAGGTCTTCCAGCACGCCTACACCTTCACCGACGGCTATCTCCACCCCGGCGAACAGCCCGGTCTCGGCGTCGAGTTGGACGAGTCCCTGGCCGCCCACCACCCCTACGACCAGGCCTACCTGCCGGTCAACCGGCTCCAGGACGGTTCGCTGCACGACTGGTGAGCCGTCAACTCCGCGATTCCGCACAGAAGTTGGCCGCACAAGGCTGGCACCTTCACGCCGCGCCTGTTAGCTTCCCCCTCCATCGATCATACATTCAGTCATGATGTGTATGAATGGAGCAGGCATGCAGGGACAGACGGCCGTGGTGCTCGGCGGCAGCGTGGCGGGGCTGTGCGCGGCGGGGGTGCTCGCGCGCCACTTCGAGCAGGTGATCGTCCTGGAGCGGGACCGGCTGCCGCCGGACGCGCGGCACCGGCGGGGCGTGCCGCAGAGCAAGCACCCGCACTTCCTTCTCAACTCCGGGCGTCGCGCGATCGGCGAGATCTTCCCCGGTTTCGAGGAGGCGCTGATCGACGCGGGCGGGATGCTCCTGATGCCGTCGCTGGACGCGGCGTACTGCGAGAACGACGGTTACGCCCCGCGCAAGGCCGGCTCGATGACGATGGTCTACAGCTCCCGCGTGCTCATCGAGCGGGTCCTGCGCGACAAGGTCCGTGAGCTGACGAACATCGAGGTCCGCGAGGGGGTGACCGTCACCGGGCTGCGCTCCACCGGCGGCGGCACCACGGCCGGACGCGTCGACGGGGTCGACTTCCGTACGGACGACGAGGACGCGGGCCATCTCGCCGCGGGCCTGGTCGTCGACGCGCTGGGGCGCGGCTCGTCGGTGGCGGAGTGGCTGTCGGCGGCGGGGTGGCCCGCGACGCGGGAGAAGACGCTCGACGCCAAGGTCACCTACACCTCGCGGTGGTACGACCTGCCGCCCGCCGACCGGCGCCCCGCATCGTGGTGGTGGAAGCACCTGGTCGTCACGCCGACACAGGACACGGGCGACCACCCCGAGGAGCACGAGTTCCTCAGCAACTTCTTCCCCATCGAAGGCGACCGGGCGATCGTGTGCATGGGCGCGTGGGGCCTGCGGATGCCCCGCGAGGTGGAGACGTTCGAGGCCGCGGCGGACCGCGTACGGGCGACGGCCTTCGGGCAGGCGATGCACACCTGCACGCCGACCTCCGAGGTGCACCTCACCCGCTCGACCGGCAACAAGTGGCGCCGCTTCGACCTGCTCGACCGGCCGCCCCTCGGCCTGGTGAGCATCGGCGACTCGATCTGCGCGTTCAACCCGTTCTACGCCCAGGGCATGAGCTCGGCGGCCCGCTCCGCACTCATCCTCGACGAGGCGCTCACCGGCCGGAACACCCTCGACGCGGCCTTCTTCCGCGACTTCCTCGACCGGCAGAAGACCTCCCTCGACGTCCCGTGGATGCTCGCCATGGCCCGCGACCAGGCGTACGACTTCGCGACCGGGAGCGAGGTCGTGGCCGCCTGGCGTCGCAAGCTGGCCGCGCGCATGAGCTGGCCGGTCTTCAACGCCATCACCGCCACGAGCCGTGAGGACGCCTACGTGGAGCGGACGTTCGCCGAGGTCTTCAACCTCGACAAGTCGCTGCGCGAGATGGCCACCGATCCCCGGTTCTGGCTGCGCATCGCCCGCTACAAGGTGCGACAACTCCTCGGCCGCACCGTCGTTCCAGGCGGTTTCGACGACCAGCAGGACCCGCCCGCGACCGACTTCACGGATCTCACCGACGGCACCGTCCGCGCCCGCGCCGGCCGGACGCCCGCCACCGACTCCGGCCTCGTCAACGACTGAGCCGTCCGGCCCCACCGAACCGAGGAGCGACGAATGGGCTACTCCTGCGACGCCGCGGCCGAGCGCCTCGCGCAAGGGCTCGGCTTCTCCTGCCACGACGCGGCTCCCGTCGTGGACGTCCGCGACCCGTTCGGACTCGAGCACGGCACGATGCCGTTCCTCGAACTCCTCGTCATCGGCAGCGCGTTGTTCGCCCTCGTCCACGCGTGGCGGCGCTGGCGACGCGACGGCGACCCGGTCAACATCTCCCTGTGGTGCGCCTCGGTGGTCTACCTGGCGGTGATCGAGCCGCCGCTCTACTTCCCGAGCTGGTTCGGCCTTCAGGAACACGTCGGGTTCATCTTCTCCCACAACGTGTTCACCGTGCAGTTCATGTACGACCGGCTGCCGCTGTACATCGTGGCCTTCTACCCGGCCCTGTCGCAGCTCGCCTACGAACTGGTGCGCGTCCTCGGCGTGTTCACGCGGCGCGGCCCGCTGGCCGGTTCACTGGCCGTCGCGTTCGTCTGCCAGGTGTTCTACGAGATCTTCGATCAGCTCGGCCCCCAGCTGAAGTGGTGGGCCTGGAACCCGGGCAACCGGACGATCAACGAGCCGGCGCTCGCCTCGGTGCCGATGAACAGCATGTTCCTCTTCGCCTCGGTGTCCTTCGGCGCGCTGGCCTACCTCGTCGTACGGCTGGTCGGCGCGCGGGGCGGCCGGGGCCCGCTCACCGGGCGCCGGATCGCGCTGCGCACGCTCGCCGCCGGTGCCCTGACGCCTCTCGCCATGGGGATCGCCGGGATACCCAGCAACCTCTTCCGGGGCGGGGACCACCTGGGGATCCAGCGGGCGATCCTGGGCGTGGAGATCGGCCTGGTCTGGGCCGTGGGCCTGTGGCTGCTCGCGGACGCGTGGCGCGCGCGGCGCACGGCCGCGGGCCCGGTGGCGTCGCCGTGGTTCGCCCGGATCTGTCCGGCGCTGTACCTCGGCGTTCATGTCGTGTTCTGGCTGGTCGCGTTGCCCGCCCTCCTCGACGCCTCCGACGGTGTCACCGCGCAGAGCACCCCGGTCGGCAGCCTCTGGTACACCGCGCTGTGCGTCGTCGCCGCGACCGTTCTCGTCGTGGCGGCGGTCCGCGCGACCGTGCCCCGGCGGGCCGAGGAGCCTGTGCGATCCTGAGGACATGGGTCACCACGGCTGGGGAGGCCGCCCTCCCGCATCGGATGCGGAGGCACGGCAGCGGATCATCGACGCGACCGCCCGCTGCATCGACCGGCACGGTGTCACGAAGACGACGCTGTCCGACGTCGCCGGCGAACTCGGCGTCACCCGCCAGACGGTGTACCGACACTTCAGCGGCGTCGGCGACATCATCGCCGAGGTGGCGGCCCAGGGCGCCGAATCCTTCGTCGACCTGATGATCGCTCACCTTCAGGGGATCACCGATCCGGCCGAGGCCGTGGTCGAGGGCATGGTCTTCTGCGTACGGACCATCCCCACCGAACCGCGCCTGAGCCTGCTGCTGCAACGCGGGGACACCACCGCGTTCGGCCGCGGCGCCACCACCAGTGACACCCTCACGTACGGCGCCAAGATGCTCCAGCGGTTCCCCGTCGACTGGGCGGCCGCGGGCATCGGCGAGGACGATCTCGACGGACTCGCCGAGATCATCATGCGCCTGCTGACCTCGCTCCTTGAGCACCCCGGCGAGACCCCGCGGGACGAGGACCGGCTCCGCGCCTTCCTCGACCGCTGGCTCGCTCCGGCCCTCTCCCCGCGGACCGCGGCCGCCGCACGCCCCCGCCCTTAGGTCACTTGTTCTGGAGGATCCGCGCGACGCGCGGGCCGAGCCAGCGCTTCAGCGAGCGCAGCGCCTGCGTGTGTTCGACCGCGCGGTCGACCCGGTAGTAGAGCTGGGGCGGGACGTACGGGAGCAGCGGGGAGTGGCGCTGGCCGAGCAGGGCGAACATCTGGTGCGGTTCCAGGTGGATGTAGCGCGTCAGGTTCTCGTACCAGTTCGCACTGTGCCGGGCCGCGCTCTGCATCGGCAGCAACTCGCGTCGGCGCGCCCGCTCGTAGCGGTCGAGCCCGGCGGGCAGCGGGTCCGGCTGTCGCAGGGCGCGGGCGAGCGCCATCGCGTCCTGCATCGCCAGCGTGGTGCCGGCGCCGATGGAGTAGTGCGTGGTGTGGGCGGCGTCGCCGAGCAGGACCAGGTTGCCTCGGGACCAGACGCGGTTGGTGACGGTGGGGAACCGCTGCCACTGCGACGGGCCGTCGGTGTCGGTGCGCCCGATGAGCGGGTGGCCCTCCAGCACCTCCGCGAAGAGGCCCTCCAGGAGCTTCAGGGCGACGCCCCGCTCCAGGGAGTCGAGCCCGAGCCCCGTCCAGGTGTCCGGCGAGCACTCGACGATGCAGGTGCTGTGCTCGCCGTCGAACCCGTACGCGTAGCACCACAGCCAGCCGTGCTCGGTCTCCACGAAGGCGAAGGTGAAGGAGCGGAACACCCGTGTGGTGCCGAGCCAGATGAACCGGTTGGCACCCAAGGCGGTCCGCGTGCCGAAGTGTTCGGCGTGCTGCTCGCGCAGCGCGCTCCGCGAGCCGTCGCCCGCGACGATCACGTCGCCTTCGAGTTCGGGGCTCGACGGCGTGACCGGGCGGCCGAAGCGGACGTCGACGCCCAGGGAGTCCGCTCGTTCGGTGAGGATCTCCAGCAGGCGGTGGCGGCCGATCGCGAAGCCCTCGTCGCCGTGGTGGGTGGTGATCCGGTCGCCGACGTGCGCCACGCCGTCGTTCCAGCGGACCGAGTGCTCCTCGATGGCGCGGGCGGACACCGCGTCGTGCTCCGCGAGCAGGCCCAGCATGTCCGGCCAGTAGGTGACGCCCCAGCCGTAGGTCGACCCAGCAGGGTTCTTCTCGTGGACGGTGAGGTCCCAGCCGCGGTCGTGCAGCTTGAGGAGGATGGCCAGGTACAGGGACGCGGGTCCGCCGCCGGCGCAGACCACCTTCATGTGCGCTCTCTTCTGCCGCAGGACGCGGCGCTCTCTCGCGGATGTGCCGGTTGACACTAAGGCGAAACGACCCGGCGGCCGTCAGGTTCTTGAGGGGTTCGCGGAATGATCACCCATTGAGGCTGAATTCTTGTCTTTTTCAGGATGTATCCGCGTATCAACCGTGTCCCCGTGCGGGGGACGCCGTTGAATGAGCCGACGGCTGCGACCACGCGGCCGCGTTTGCTGAACAAAAGGAGAACGTGATGTCTCGCATCGCGAAGACAGCCGCTGTCGCGCTCGGCACGGGCGCCGTGGTGCTCGGTGGTGCCGGCCTGGCCATGGCTGACGCGGGCGCTCAGGGCTCGGCCAGCAACTCGCCGGGCGTCCTGTCCGGCAACCTGCTCCAGGTCCCGGTCCACGTCCCGGTCAACGTCTGCGGCAACACCGTGAACGTCATCGGTGCGCTGAACCCGGCCTTCGGCAACACCTGCGTCAACGGCGACGCGGGTCACGACGACGGCGGCTACGGCGACGACGCCGGCTACGGCTACGGCGGCTGAAGCTCGCGCTGAACTCTGTCAATGGCCCCCGGCACACCGTGCCGGGGGCCATTGCCCGTGGGGGCCGTCAGTCGTACCGGTACAGCGACTTGTGTTCGAGCATGTCGCGCAGCGGGGTGTCCCACGGCGGCATGGTGTCGCCCAGCGCCAGCACGCGACCGCGCTGCGCGTCACCGAGGCCGGGCTGCCGCGCGGGGAGGTAGCGGTCGGCCTTCTCGTGGCGCTGCCGCCATCGCGACCAGCACAGGTCGACGAAGGCGTGGTGGAGCCAGAAGACGGGGTCGTTGACGGACGCCGCGCCGAGCATGTGCCCGCCGACCCAGCGGTGCACCAGGTTGTGGTTGAACCAGGCGCCGCCGCGCCGCAGGGGCCAGCCCTCCAGCTTGTTGCGGAAGCCGCGCGGCGCCAGCGAGTTCCACGGCTCCACGTCGTACTCGGTCTCGTCCATGGCGCCCGCGAGGTCCGCCTTGGTCGGCAGGTCGACCGGGGACTGCGGCCGGCCGAAGTCCCGCATCAGGAAGTCCCCGTCGGTCACCGCCGCCGTGATGTTCCAGTGCCCGCTCCGGTGCGCGAAGGGGCCCGACGTGACCTGCCGGTCGGAGCGGCGGCCGTTGCCGCCCAGGAAGTCGTCGCCCCACAGGGAGACGGCGGGCGTACGGTCCGCGGTCCAGTCCCAATAGGGAACCGTGACGCCCGAGTCGACCCGTTGCAGCGCCTTCTCGAACTCCAGCAGGAACTTGCGGTGCCAGGGGAAGAACGACGGCGTCATGTGCGCGACCCGCAGGCCACCGTCCCCGTCCCCCACGTAGAAGTCGATGTGCATGCGGACGAACTCGTCGTACCGGCCGGAGCGTTTGAGGGCGAGCACCGCGTCCACGAAGCGCCGCTTCTGTGCCTTCGTGAGCGTGCGCTGGTTCTGACGTGTGTGGACCATGTACCTCACATCTCCGGTTCGTGGGGCCGCAGTTCCTGACCGCCGAGCTCGGCCACGGCCGCCTTGGCGGCGGCCAGCGGGGTGGGATGGCAGGTGTAGTGGTCGACCATGCTCAGATACGTGCCGTCGGCGCGGCCCATGAGGTGCAACGGGCGTCCGTCGACGGTGACGTGCCACGCGGCCGCCCCCGCCGCCGCACCGGGCAGCCGGGCGCCGACGATCCGCCGGCCCAGGTACGTCTCGTCGAACCCTTCGGCCGCCCTCGGCTCCCCGCGTCCGGACGGGCGGACCCCGAGGACCGCGGCCGCGCTGGAGACGGCTCCGAGCAGAATCAGACCCACGCTGCGCCGGGTCAGGAGCGGCCTCGTCCACGATGGCTGTGCGCCGGCCGGCAGCGCATGGGGATTCACGATCATCTCCTCCTCGTAAGTCCGGTGGCCCGCGCAAACATGAATGCCTGTTCGACAAAGGGCGCGCGCCGGGCGGCGCCGTCGCACGCCGGGCGCGACATTCACAACTCCAACATAGTCACGCCGTAGCTGAAACCTTCCGCCCGACGTTCTCATGAAAAGGCTTCGTCAAAGCCCTTCTTGAGATGAGACATGAACACGACATGGACATTTCCCCACTTCAGGCGGGACCGGTGTCCGACATACCCAACAACGGGTCAGCACCGAAGGAGTTTCGACTCCGGTCGAGTGAATAAAGGCCTCGTCATTGACGCGCACACCGAAGCCCAGTTGCGCGATGGGAGACAATTTCACAAGTCCAACACAGTGGTGTATCAAGTGAAGCCACACCCCGGCGCCTTCACATCCACCCCCGCATTCGGGGGCGACATCCACCGAGGATGCCGCCGGAAAATATGACTTTCTCAGTTCTCTCCTGGCGCCGCAGAGCGCCCACACATTCCTGAAAGGGAAGCAGGCCGTGCCCAATTCGAAAGGCTGTTTCCTCCACCGCGTGACGGCGACATGCAGGCGGCGATGCGCGTGACGTCCGCACCCTTGCTGCCGCGGGTCCTGCACGTGACCCAGCCGGCCGACGGCGGAGTGGCGCGCGTGGTGGCCGACCTGGTGCGCATGCAACAGGCCGCGGGCATGGCCGTTTCGGTGGCCTGCCCCACCTCCGGCGGTCTGCGGCGCAGCGTCGCCGGCCTCGGATGCGAGGTCCTGGAGTGGGAGGCCTCGCGGTCCCCCGGGAAGGGGCTGCTGCGCGAAGGGCGCCGGCTCGCCGAGGTGGTGTCGCGGGTGCGCCCCGACGTCATCCACGCCCACAGCGCCAAGGCGGGCCTCGTCACGCGGCTCGTGGTGCGCGGCCGCGTCCCCACCGTCTTCCAGCCGCACGCCTGGTCCTTCGAGGCGGTCGACGGGATCGGCGCGCGCCTGGCCCGGACGTGGGAGCGGCGCGGAGCGCGCTGGGCCTCCCGGCTGCTGTGCGTCAGCCGGGCCGAGCAGCGCACCGGCAGGAGCCACGGGATCGAGGCGCAGTGGCGGCTCGTGCCGAACGGCGTGGACCTCGACCGCTTCCACCCGGAGGGCCCGGCCGAGCGGTCGTTCCCCGGCCGCACCCGGGAGGGACCGCTCGTCGTGTGCGTGGGGCGGCTGTGCCGGCAGAAGGGCCAGGACGTTCTCCTCGAAGCGTGGCCCGAGGTGCTCCGCGCGGTGCCGGGGGCCGGACTCGTCCTCGTCGGGGACGGGCCGGACGCGGCGCGGCTGCGGGCGACGGCGCCGGACTCGGTCACCTTCGCGGGGGCGCTGGACGATCCGGTGCCCTGGTACCGGGCAGCGGACCTGGTGGTGCTGCCGTCCCGGTGGGAGGGCATGGCGCTCGCTCCGCTGGAGGCCATGGCCTGCGGCAGCCCGGTCCTCGCCACGGATGTGGACGGCGCCCGCGAGAGTCTGCCGCCGCACCTGGCGCCGCGCTGCCTGACCGCCCCCGACGATCCCGCGGCCCTGGCGGGCGCGTTGGTGGATCTGCTGCGCGACGCCGAGGGGCTGCGGGCACTGGGCCGGGACGGCTGCCGGCACGTACGCGCGCATCACGACGTCCGGCGGACCGCCTCGGCGGTCGCGGACGTGTACAGAGAACTTCTGGGGCTGGAGACCATCGAGTGCACAGAGCCGATCACGACGTGAGCCGGGAACGGACCGTCTCTTCGCCCGCCCGGCAGTCCGCCGGGGACGACACGGGAGCCTCCGCCGTCGTCATCACCCAACGCGGCCCCGGCACTTCCGGGGTCACCCTAACCGGCGGCGCGCCCAAGGACCCGTCACGGGCGCTGCTGCTCGCGACGGACGGCTCGGCCGCGCTGCTCGGCCCGGTGGTCCTCACGCCGCTCGGAGCGCACCCGTTGCTGGTGGCCGGGTTCGTCGTCCTGGTCCTCGCGCTGTTCCGGGGCGCGGGCCTGTACCGGCTCGCCCTCGAGCAGCGCATGCTGGAGGACTGCCCGGCGGTCGTCGCCCGCACCGTGGCCGCGTGGTGCGTGCTCACGGCGGTCTGTGCGGGGCTGTCCCTGCTGCCGGAACTTCCGGTGCGGGACCTGCTCCTGGGCTGCGCGGCGCAGATCGTCGTCACGCTGGCGGGCCGCGGCCTCGTCCACTGGCGGCGGCGGGCGGCCCTGGTGCGGCGGCCGTGCACGACGCTTCTGGTGGGTCCGGAGCCGGCCGCCTCGCGCGTCGCCTCCGCGTTGCAGCGCCACCCCGCGAGCGGGGTCCGGGTCGTGGGCATCGTCGGTGACGGCGGGGCCGTGGAGCAGCAGCCGCAGGACGTCGCGGCGGCCGCCCTGCCGGTGCTGACGACCGTGGAGGACATGCGGCGCGCGGTGATCCAGAACGGTGTCCGGCGGGCGATCGTGCTGGGCAGCGCGAGCGCCCCGCAGCAGCGCGCCTGGCTGCACGGCCTGTCGGAACTGCGGTGCGAGGTGTGGGAGTTGGACCCGGACCCGTCGCCGTACGTCCCGCGGCCGGGCGAGCCGGTCCACCACCTGGCGGGGTTCCGCTGCCGTCCTCTGGTGGGGCCGCGCCTCGGGCCGCACCCCGGCAAGCGGGCGCTGGACATGGCGGCCTCCGCGCTGCTGCTGGTGCTGGCCTCGCCGGTGCTGGCGACGTGCGCCCTGTGGCTGCGCGTGAGCGAGGGGCCGGGGGTCGTCTTCCGTCAGGAGCGCATCGGCAAGGACGGCCGGCCGTTCACCCTGCTCAAGTTCCGCACGCACCGCCCCGCCGACCCGATCGAGTCGGCGACGCGCTGGAGTGTCGCCAACGAGAACCACATGCCGTGGTTCTGCCGGTTCCTGCGCCGCACCTCGCTCGACGAGCTGCTCCAGCTGTGGAACGTCTTCCGCGGCGACATGAGCCTCGTCGGCCCCCGGCCCGAACGCCCGTTCTTCGTGGTGCAGTTCAGCGAGTCGCACCCGGGCTACGGCGACCGGCACCGCATGCAGACCGGGATCACCGGGCTCGCCCAGATCAACGGGCTGCGCGGCGACACGTCCATCGAGGACCGCTGCCGCTTCGACAA
The DNA here is from genome assembly GCF_054724165.1 of Streptomyces sp. BYX5S. Lineage (NCBI taxonomy): Bacteria > Bacillati > Actinomycetota > Actinomycetes > Kitasatosporales > Streptomycetaceae > Streptomyces > Streptomyces sp. BYX5S. The sequence goes on from NZ_CM138829.1 coordinate 5,029,023, forward strand.
CGCGTACATCACCAACTGGTCGCTGTGGCAGGACATCACCATCCTGCTGCGCACGGCGACCGAGTTCTTCCGGCCGACGGGAAGCTGACGACGTGACCGTTCTCCCCGCCTACGGCGGACCGCGCACCAGCCCCCTGGGCGCGGGACTGCGGCGCGTGCGCCGTACCGGACCCGTGCTCGCCGTACTGCTCCTGGTCGGCATGCTCGCCCTGCCGGTGGGCGGCGGCGAAGGGGCCTCTCCGGCCGACGCCGTCTCCGGCCTGGTCGTCGTCCTGTGCGCCGTGCGGCTCGCGCGCAGCCGGGAGCGACCGCTGACCCGCACCGCGTTCCTCGTGCTGGGGCTGCCCCTGGTGGCCGTCGCGGTGGCCGCCCTCGGGGCGGACTCGCCGGCCAACGCCCTGGGAGGACTGGCGCGTTACTACCAGATCCTCGTGCTCGTCCCCGCCGCCGTGCTGCTGCTCGTACGCGACCGGGACGACTTCCGGCTCGTCGGCTGGGCGCTGGTGGCCCTCGCCCTGTGGCAGGGGGCCATCGGCGTCCACCAGTACCTGACCGGGACGGGCGCCTCGTACGCAGGTGAGGACATCCGGGCCGTCGGCACGTTCGGCGCCACGGACGTGATGGGCATGTCCACCGTGGTCTCGTACGGGCTGGTGTGTGCGGTGGCCCTGGCCCTCGGCGGGGAGACGCCGCGCGTGCGGATCACCGCCCGGGTCTGCGCCCTGGCGCTCGTGGTGCCGCTGGCGCTGTCCTTCAGCCGCGGCGCCTGGATCGCCACGGCCGTGGTCTGTGTGGCGCAGATCGTGCTCGGCGGACTGCGCCGTGCCCTGCGGCTGCTGGCCGGCGCGGTCGCCGCGGCGGTGGTCCTGGTCGGCGGGTTCGGGGTGGGCACGTCGATGCTGGAGGAGCGGCTGAGCAGCATCACGCAGGTCACCGCGGCCCCGGACCAGTCCGTCACGGACCGGTACACGATGTGGGCGGCGGCGATCGACATGTGGCAGGAGCATCCCGCCACCGGGGTCGGGCTCAAGAACTTCCCCGCCTACCGCGACAGCCACGCGTCGATCGCCCTGTCCGCGGGGAGCGACGTGGCCGGTGCCGGAGCGGCGTACCAGCGGCAGCCGTTGCTGTCGCCGCACAACATGTACCTGCTGGTCCTGAGCGAGCAGGGGCTGTTGGGCCTGTGCGCCGTCGCCGGGTCCTGGCTGGCGCTGCTGGTGTGCGGGGCGCGGCGACTCGTCACGGCGCGCCGCCGCGGTCACGGCCTCGACTGCGGGCTCATCGGATGCGGGCTGCTGGCCTGGCAGATGACCGACTTCTTCTACTCGGACATCGGGGGGCCGTCCACGGTGCTCACCGCCGTCGTGCTCGGTCTGGCCGCCTGGTGGGGTCTGTCCCCGGCGGCGGCCCGGACGGCGGGTGAGCGGTGAAGCGCACTCTGCCCGGCCGGGACAAGGCTCTGCTGTCGTCCGCGGTGCCGGCCCAGATGCCGGCTCCGGCCGATGCCGGTCCGGGCGGTGAGGGACACCGCGCGTCGAACTCCTTCCTGGCGCGCGTCACCCTGCTGACCGCCGGGCTGTCGGCCGCCGGGTCGCTGCTCGGGCTGGTGCGCGACCAGGCCCTGGCCCGGCTGTTCGGGGCGGGCAGTGAGACGGACGCCTTCCTGGTGGCGTGGACCGTGCCCGAGGTGGCGTCGACCCTCCTCATCGAGGACGGGCTCGCCTTCATGCTCGTGCCCGCGTTCAGTGCCGCGATCGCCGCGCGCGCGGCGGACGGGGCGAACCCGCGGGGGCAGGACCCGGTGCGCGCCCTGGTGGCCGGTTCACTGCCCCGTCTGACGCTGGCGTTCCTGGCGTGCGCCGCGCTGCTGATGATCGGGGCGCGGCCGCTGGTCGCGCTGCTGGCCCCGGGGCTGCCGGATCCGCAACTGGCCGTCGACTGCACGCGGTTGACCGCGACCTGTGTCCTGACCTTCGGGCTGGCCGGGTACTGCAGCGCCGCGCTGCGCGCCCACAGCAGTTACCTCTCCCCGGCCGCCATCTACGTCGCGTACAACATCGGCATCATCGGCACGCTGCTGGTGCTGGCCGACCGCTGGGGCGTGCGGGCCGCGGCGGCGGGGGTCGCGGTGGGCGGCTGTCTGATGGTGCTCGTGCAGGCGCCGTCGCTGCGGCGGCGGCTGCGGGGCACGGCCGCGCAGTCCCTCGCGGACGGCGCGGACACGAAGGCGCAGAACCGGCAGTCGATGAACCTGGCGATGATCGCCACCGTGCTGCTCTTCGCCCTGTGCCGGCAGGCCCAGGTCTTCATCGAGCGCTTCCTCGCCTCGTCGCTGCCCTCCGGGGCGATCTCCGAGCTCAACTACGCGCAGAAGGTCGCGCAGTTGCCGATGGTGCTCTCCCTGATGCTGTGCACCGTCACCTTCCCCGTCGTGGCGAAGGCCATGGCGCGCGGCGACGTCGAGCACGCCCGGCACCGGGTGGAACGTGACATCGCGCTCGCGGCCTGCGTCGTCCTGTCCGGCGCGGCCGTGGTGTTCGCCTGCGCCCCGCAGATCATCGAACTGCTCTTCCAGCACGGCGCGTTCACCGCCGAGGACACCGCGAACACCGCGGCCGTGATGCGCGTCTACTCGCTCGGCCTGCTGGGGCACTGTCTCGTCGGGGCGCTGGTGCGCTCCTACTTCTCCGCCGGCCGGCCCAGCTGGTACCCCGTGGCCGCCATGGCCCTGGGCATGACGCTCACGGCCGGCGCCGGGACGTGGGCGGTCGGCGCCTGGGGCGTCGGCGGCATCGCCGCGGCCAACGCGCTGGGCATCACGTTCACCGCCGTACTGCTCCTGGCGGAGATGAACAAGCGCAGTGTGCCCGTACGGCTGCCCGTGGTGCTGCTCGAACTCGTCAAGACGCTGCTCGCGGCGGTGGCCGCCACGGCCGCGGGGCTGCTGTGCGCGGCCCGCGTCGCGCAGCCGCTGGGCTCCCTCGCCGTCGGATGCCTGGCCATCGGGGCCGTGTTCGGCCTCCTTCTGTGGGCCCTGAAGGTCCAGGCATTCCTGCCCGCCGTCCGCATCGCGACCAGAAAGCTCCGCAATGCCCGTTGAATCAGCGATCCCAGAACCCTGTGGAGCCCGCTCGAGAAGCCTGCTGCCCGGCAGGTCCCCCTGGGTGGCGATGTACCACTCCGTGGACGACTGCCCCGACGACCCCTACAACGTCACCGTCACCCCGGAGCGCCTGCGCCAGCAGCTGAGCTGGCTGCGCTCGCGCAACCTGCGCGGCGTCGGCGTCGCCGAACTCCTCGACGCCCGCGAGCGCGGAGCCGGGCGCGGCCTGGTCGGCCTCACCTTCGACGACGGCTACGGCGACTTCGTCGAGAACGCCCTGCCGCTGCTGAAGCACTACGAGTGCTCGGCCACCGTCTTCGTGCTCGTCGGCCGGCTCGGCGGGGAGAACGCGTGGGACACCTCCGGCCCGCGCAAGCCCCTGCTGACCGCGCAGGGCATCAGGGCGGCCGCGGCGGCCGGCATGGAGATCGGTTCGCACGGCCTCCTGCACGTCGACCTCACGCAGGTCGACGAAGCGGAGCGCCGGGCCGAGATCCAGCGCAGCAAGGCGCAGCTCTCGGAGCTCATCGGCGGCCCGGTGCACGGCTTCTGCTACCCGTACGGACGTGTGGACGCGCGGACCGTGGAAGCGGTGCGCGGCGCGGGCTACCGCTACGGCTGTGCCGTCTCCCCCGGCCCGCTGGCCGGTGTGCACGCCATGCCGCGCGTGTTCGTCGGACAGCGCGACACGCCGTGGCGGCTCGAACTCAAGCGCCGCATCCACCCGGGCCGCAAGCCCGCCTGGCGGGTCCAGGAGGGCGCCCGGTGAAGGTCCTGCACATCATCACCGGCCTGGGGGCGGGCGGCGCCGAACAGCAACTGCGCCTGCTCGTACGCCATCTGCCGGGCACCCACGACGTGCTGGCCCTGACCAATCCCGGGCAGGTCGCCGACGCGCTGCGCCGCGACGGGGTGCGCGTCGCCGACCTCGGCATGGCGGGCAACCGGGACGCGCGGGCGCTGCCCCGCCTGGTGCGGTTCATCCGGGCCGGGCGCTACGACCTCGTCCACACCCACCTCTACCGGGCCTGTCTGTACGGCCGTGTCGCGGCGCGGCTCGCGGGCGTCCGGGCGGTCGTCGCCACGGAGCACTCCCTGGGCGACGCCCAGATCGAGGGGCGTCCCCTCACGGCGGGGGTACGCGCCCTGTACCTGGCGGGCGAGCGGCTGGGCAGGGCCACCATCGCCGTCTCCCCGGCGGTGGCCGAGCGGCTGCGCCGATGGGGGGTGGCGCGGCACCGGGTACATGTCGTCCCCAACGGAGTCGACGTCGACCGGTTCGCCTTCGACGCGGCGGCCCGCGCCGCCACCCGCCGTGAACTCGGCCTGCCCGAGGACGCGTTCGTGGTCGGCGGCGTCGGCAGACTGGTCGACGGCAAGCGGTTCGACGTGCTGATCGACGCGCTGCGCGACCTGCCCGGCGATGTGCGCCTGCTGCTCGTCGGCACCGGACCACGGGAGGAGTCCCTGCGGGAGGCGGCGCGCCGCGCGGGCGTGCTCGACCGGGTCGTGCTCGCCGGGGAGCGCCCGCACACGGCTCGCGCCACCGGCCCGTCCGGCCCGGTGACCGATCTGCCGGCCCTGATGTCCGCGATGGACGTCCTGGCCTCCCCCTCGGCCGACGAGGCGTTCGGCCTCGCGGTGGTGGAGGCGCAGGCCGGCGGACTGCCCGTGCTCTACGTCAACTGCCCGGCGGTCGACGACCTGCCCGAGGGGACCGGGGCGCACGCCGTGCGCCTGCCCTGCGATCCCGCCGCTTTCGCCCGCGAGGTCCGCGGTATCCGCGCCGGTTCGGCGGGCCCGAGGCTGCCGTCGCAGGCCGCCCTCCACTACAGCATCGCCCGCAGCGCCGCCCTGCACCACGAGGTGTACGCGACGGCGCTGGGACGCACCGACATCGGCATCAGCTCATCAGGAGTGAACACGTGAAGACCGAAACCGCACCGGACACCGACGCCCCGCGCACGCCGCTCGCCCGGATCGGCACCAGCACGAGGCGGCTGCCGCGCTGGTGGCCGCTGCCCGTGGGCATCGTCGTCGGCGCCCTCGCCGGCGGCACCTACGGCGCGGTCAGCGCACCGCAGTACACGGCGACGAGCTATGTGATCGCCGTCCCCACGAAGAAGTCCGACCCGATGTCGGCGCTCGGCTTCGCCCAGGCCTACAGCCGGGTCGCCACGCAGGTCGCGGTGCTGGCCGACGCCCAGGAGTCCGCGGGCGTGTCGGTCCGGACGCTGAAGTCGCAGGTGCGCGCGGAGACGTCGCCGGACGCCCCCATGGTCGCGCTGACAGCGACGGCGGCCGAGCCCGACCGGGCGAAGACGATGGCCGACGCCGTCGCCCGCGCCCTCACCAGCAGCGCGAGCGAGGCCAAGTCCGACACCCACGTGAAGCTGCTGCGTTTCACCAAGGCCGTGGCGCCGACGGAGCCGTCGACGCCCTCGACCGCGCTGACGACCCTCGTGGGCGGGTGCGCGGGCGGGCTGCTCGGCGGGCTCGCGCTGCTGGTCCGCCCGCGGCGCGACACCGGGGCCGCGACGGCCGCGGTGCCGGGCCCCGCCACGGCCGGTGGACTGCGGGGTGGCGCCTGATGACACGGGGCGGGTCCGGGACGTCCGTCACGGTGTGCACGGACCCGGCCGAGTTCGGTGCGCTGCGCGAGGAGTGGAACCGGCTGCACCGGTCCTCGCCGACCGCGACACCGTTCCAGAGCCACGCCTGGCTGCACTCGTGGTGGCTGTCGTACGGCGGTGCGGGCCGGCTGCGCGTCGTCCTGGTGCGCCGGGACGGCCGGCTCGTCGCCGCCGCCCCGCTGATGCGGCTGCTGCGCCCCTTCCCCGTGCTGACGCCGCTCGGGGCGGGCATCTCCGACTTCGGCGACGTACTGGTCGACGAGGAGGCGACCGGTTACGCGGTGGACGCGCTGGGCGCGGGGTTGTGGAGGCTGGCCCGGGGCGCGGTGATCGACCTCCGGGAGGTCCGGCCGGGCAGCGCGGCGGAGGCCCTGCACGCCAACTGGCCGGGTGCGCGCCGTCGTTTCGACGACTCGGCGTGCCTGGAGCTGCCCGCCCTGCCGATGGACGACCTGGTGCAGCGTCTGCCGCGGCCCAGGGCGCAGCGGGCGCGCGCCAAGATGCGCAAGCTGGACGCCGCGGGGATCGAGCGCCGGGTCGTGCCCGCGGCGGAGGTCGGTCCGTCGGTGCGCCGCCTGCTCGACCTGCACCAATTGCAGTGGCAGGGGCGCAAGGTGACGACCGAGCACGTGAAGCCGCGCTTCGCGGAGCACCTGTCGCGCTCGGCCACGTTGATGGCGGAGGCGGGCGACGCCGTCGTCACGGAGTTCACGCTGGACGGCGCCGTGGTGGCGGCCGACCTGACCTTCGTGTCCCCGCGTCTCGCGGGCGGCTATCTCTACGGCGCCCACCCGCAGCTGCGGGAGCGCAAGGTCGATGTGGCGACGATGCTGCTGCGCTCGTGCGCCCAGCACCTCCAGGAGGGGTCGCGGGCCGAGGTGCTGAGCCTGCTGCGCGGCACGGAGCCGTACAAGTTGCACTGGCGGCCCGAACAGCTCGTCAACCAGCGGCTCCTGCTGGCGCGGACCGGCTCCGCACCCCAGTTGGCCGCGCTCCTCGCCGGTGTCCGGGCCCGGTCCGTCGCCAAGCGGGTGCGCCGCGCCTGGCGTGAGCGCGGTGGTGGCCCGGCGTAACAGCCGGGCCACCACCGCGCGAGCGGCCGTCCTGACCCAGGAAACGGGTTCAGGACGCGCGCTCCCTCAGGACATGCCATCCAGCCAGTCGAACCGGATGCACACCGAGCCGCCGAGCCAGCGCTCGACCCAGTCGCCCAGGTCGATGCGGTGACACTTCTGCGGGGGTGTCGGCTTCACCGGCGGCTCGGGCGCGACCGGCTTGTCCCGTCCGGTGAGCGTGGCCCGGTAGACCTTCGACGTCTCCGGGTTCTCGTCGCACTGCCACACACCGTGCGGACAGTAGTCGGTCAGGGTGTTGTAGAGCGGTTTGTGCTTGTCCATCCAGGCGAGCATGCGCCGCATGTACTCGGGGTTGTCGCCGTTGCGGAACAGCCCCCACTCCGGGTAGGAGATCGGCTTGTCGTGCTCCTTCGCGAAGTCGACCTGCGCCTGCAGTCCGTAGGGCTCGGACACCTGCTCGTCGAAGGACCTGCCCTCCGGCTGGTCGTAGGAGTCGAGGCCGACGATGTCGACGACGTCGTCGCCCGGATAGCACTCGGTCCACGGCACGGCGTCCCGGCCCCGGCTCGGGGTGAAGTCGAAGCGGAACTTCTGGCCCGGCACCGAGCGCATCGTCGTGACGATGCGGTTCCAGTACTTCTTCCATGCCTCGGGGTCGGGGCCGCAGCGGTGCGTGTAGGTGACGCCGTTCATCTCCCAGCCGAGCACCACGACGGTGTCCGGCACCTTGAGGTCGACCAGACGTTCGGCCAGCTTCTTGAAGTGCTGGTCGAACTCGCCTGCCGCGCCGCGCCGCAGCAGCGCTCGCACCTGCGGGTCGGGCACGCCCTCCTCGTTGCGTTCCAGCATGGGCACGTTGAGCACGAAGAGCCGGTCGTCGCTCTTCCTGCGCCAGTCGGCCCAGCTGTCGAGGAACGTCGGCGCGCCCTCGATGTTGCTCCACCGGTCACCGGGCAGATAGGTGTGTCCGACGCGGAGTTCGGCCCCGCCCAGCCAGTTCGACAGCTCCTTCATCCGGGTGACGCCGTCGGGGCCGTAGTCCAGATAGGCGCCGAACGCGGGGAACTCGTGCTTGGAGTCCGTCCCCGTGGACGCGCTCGGACTGGGGGTCGCGTCGGGGCTCGCGGACGCACTCGCCGACGCGCTCTCCGAGGCCGACGGCTCCGGACTCGCGGGGACCGGGGGCGAGGGCGAGGATGAGGGGGCGGCCGGGCCGGACGGGCCCGGCCCGTTGCGCGGGGTGGCGTCCGCGCGCTCGATGGACACGGGTCCTGCCGCGACCACCAGCGGGATCAGTACGCCCGCCGCGATCAGCGACAGCCGTCTCCGGCTCGTCCAATGAGGCTTTCCGTCCATGCCTTCTCCTCGTTCCGCACTCGCTCCATTCCTGACACTCAGTCATATGAATGTGTATGACGCCATTCGTGCGCCGCTCGACGACCGCCTCCCGTCACCCTCATGGGTGAGCGCCCACCGAACAGCCGGATTCGCCTCGCGCACACAACCTCCGTTCATCCACGGGGCCTTGTACGGAACGAAACCGAGCGCCCGTGCCCCGCGGCCCCAATTGGGGTGACGTTGCGGGCGAACGGGTGAAGAGGCCTCCCGCGGCCGTCCCGGCGGTGGTCCACTGACACCCGGCATGAGAATGTCCGCGCCGCCTTCCCCTCAGCCGTCGGCTCCACGCCGTGGGGAGGCGGCCGCCGACCGCGACATCCTCTGCGGGCCGGGAAGGACAGCCGCTTCGCCCTTCCCGGCCGGGCGACGGGGCGGGCGCCCGACTCCCCGCGTACGCGCCACTCCCCCCGCCTCCACCCGCTGCGCCGTGAGGCATCTCCTCCGCCTTGCTTGCCGAACGCCGACGTAACCAATATGGTTACGTTCGAGAACGAGAGGAGGCGGCGACCGGCATGAGCGCCAACAGCAGACTGACCATCGCGGCACACACCCTGTCCTGGATCGGGCTGTACCAGCGGCGCGGCAACGAGGTCGCCACCTCCGAGCAGATTGCGGCGAGCGTCAACACCAACCCGGTCGTGATCCGCCGCCTGCTCGGCGAACTGCGCAAGGCCGGCCTGGTCGACTCCCGGCGCGGGGCCGGCGCGGGCTGGATGCTCACGCGGGACCTGGCGGCGATCACCCTGCTCGACGTCTACGAAGCGATCGAGCCGGGACCGGTCTTCGCGCTGCACCGCGCGACACCGAACCCCGAGTGCGTCGTGGGCCACGGCATCGGACCGGCGATGACCGCCGTGTACGACGACGTGGAGGCGGCGCTGCGCCGGGAACTGGCGAAGACCACGTTGGAGGACGTGCTGCGGGACGTCTTGAGCGCGGCCTGAGAACTTCGCCGCACGCCTCGGCGTTTTCGGTTTTTGGGTTTTCGGTTTTCGGCGTTCGGTTTTCGCGCTCAGAAACGTAACAGCAATGGTTACATCAACGAACGGAAGAATCCCATGGGACAGCTGGAGAACAAGACCGCCCTCGTCACCGGGGCATCGAGCGGCATCGGCCTGGCGATAGCCCGCCGCTTCGCCGCCGAGGGCGCGACCGTGTACCTGACCGGCCGGCGCAAGGCCGAACTGGACGCCGCCGTCGCGCAGGTCGGCGAACGGGGCATCGGCATACAGGGCGACGCCTCGGACCTCGGCGACCTCGACCGGCTCTTCGCGGAGATCGGCGACCGCAGCGGTCGCCTGGACATCGTCGTGGCCAACGCCGGGGTCGGGGACTACGGACCGCTCGGCACGATCACCGAGGAGGAGTACGACCGCACCACCTCGATCAACCTCAAGGGCACGGTCTTCACCGTGCAGAAGGCGCTGCCGTTGCTGACGTCCGGCGGCTCGGTGACGCTGCTGTCCTCCAGCGCCGCGCTGCGGGCCGAGCCCGGCCTGGGCGTCTACGCCGCCACCAAGGCCGCGATCCGCAGCCTCTCCCGCACCTGGGCCGCCGAACTCGCCTCTCGCGGCATCCGCGTCAACACGCTCACCCCCGGCCCCGTCGAGACGCCGGGCGGCGACGCACTCCGCGCCGCGTTCCCCGTCGACGACGGGAGCGACGCGGCCACCCCGCTCGGCCGCGTCGGCCACCCCGACGAGGTGGCCGCCACCGCCCTGTACTTGGCGGGCGACCAGAGCAGTTTCACCACGGGTGCGGAGCTGGTCGTCGATGGTGGCGTGACGCAGCTCTAGGCGGTGGTCCGTGGCGCGGGGCGTGTCCGGCGGGAGCGTCAGACGGCCATGCCGTAGACGATGGTGAAGATCGTGCCGAGCGAACCGATGATGAAGACGCCGGTGAGGCCGGCGACGATGAGGCCCTTGCCCTGTTCGGCGCTGAAGGTGTCGCGCAGGGCGGTGGCGCCGATGCGCTGCTTCGCGGCGCCCCAGATGGCGAGGGCGAGGCAGATCAGGATCGCGATGGCCATGATGACCTGGACCATGGTGCGGGCCTCGGTACCCAGGGCGCCGAACGGGCCCCAGTCGGGGGCGATCCCGCCGATGATCGTGTTGATGTCGCCCTTCTCCGCTGCCAGGAACATGCCGCATCCTCCCCGTAGTTGGTGCCCTTCACCGTAGCCGCTCCGGCCGTCGACGGGCGCAAGGGGCCTCGCGACCCGCGCATTCGCTTCGGCTCGGCCTCACGCGCTCTCGGCGATGAAGTCGACCAGCGCGGCAGCGACGGCGGCGGGCTGCTCCTCGGGGATGAAGTGGCCCGCGTCCGGCACGACGACACCGGTGACGCGGTCGGCCCACGGCTTGAGGGAAGCCGCCATGTCGGGGATGGAGCCGTGGCTGCCGGAGATCCCGAGAACCGGGACCGTCAGGCGCTGCCGCTCCAGCGCTTCGTGGTTCCTCCGTGCCGACTCGGCGGCGTCCCGGTAGTACGCCAGGGAGGCGCGGAGACCGCCGTCGGCGGCCACTGAAGCGGCGTAGTGGTCGATCTCGGTGTCGTCGAAGGTGTCGGAGGAGCGGGCCTTTGCCTTGAGGAACCAGTCGACGTACGCGCGTTCGCGGTCCGCGAGCAGTGTCTCGGGCAGGTCGGGCACGAGGTGGAAGGCGAAGTGCCAGGTCTTCCAGGCGTGTTCGGGGTCGGTGGGCACGGCGTCGGGGAGTGTGATGCCCGGGATGCCCGCGTCCAGCAGCGCCAGGCCGTGCAACCGGCTCCGCTGCTTCAGGGCGAGGGAGAAGGCGACCCACGCGCCGATGTCGTGGGCGACCAGCCAGTACGACGGGACGCCGAGCGCCTCGACCGCGGCATGGACGTGCGCGGCGACCGTGTGCGTGTCGTAGCTGATGTCCGGACGCTCGGAGTGCCCCTGGCCCGGCAGGTCGATCGCGATGACGCGGAACCGGTCGGCCAGGTGCGGCATCACCGCGCGCCACGCCCACCAGGTCTGCGGGAACCCGGCGAGCAGCACGACCGCCGGCCCGTCCGGCCGACCACCCTCGACCGCGTGCAGCCGGACGCCGCCCGCGTCGACCCAGTGGTGGGCGAAACCGGGGAGGTCGGGCAGCGGCAGATCACGGACGGGGTTGCCTCGGTCACGGGTGGCGCTGGCGGGGTCGTTCATGACTCTCCTTCGCTGGTGTGCGCGCGACGCTGCGTCGTGGCGCTCTCCGAGGGGCCTCGGCCCACACTCGGGCCTTCACCGTATCTCATCTTGAACTGGTCAGTTCAAGATGAGACGATGGCCCCTCCCGGCAGACGAGACGAAGGTGCGGCGTGGCAGGCAAGAAGCAGTTCGACATCGCCACGGCGATCGACGCCGCGATGATCCAGTTCTGGCGCGCCGGTTACGCGGACACGTCGCTGGACGACCTTTCACGGGCCACCGGGCTCAACCGCAGCTCCATCTACTCCTCCCTCGGCGACAAGGACACGCTCTTCATCCGTTGCCTGGAGCGGTACACCACGCGTTACGGAGACAAGTACGACGCCGCGTTGTCCTGCGCCGCCGAACGGCCCGTGGCTGCCGCGCGGGCCTTCTTCGGCATCACCCTGGACCGCATCGCGGACCCCGGCCTGCCCGACGGGTGCCTGGTGGCGCAGACGGTCATGGCGACCCCGGCGCTGAGCGCGAACGTCGCGGCGCGCGCACGGGAGGCGATCGGCCTCCAGCACACCCGCCTGCATGCCGCGCTGAAGGCCGCCCGACTGCCCGACGAGGCGGCCGACTCCTTCGCGACCCACCTCGCGGCCGTGAACCAGTCCCTCGCGGTGATGAGCAGAGCCGGTACGAGCACGCGGCAGCTGCGCGCCATCGTCGACGTCACCCTCGATGCGCTTGAGCGGGCTCTCGGCGCGAGCCACTGAGGCGGGTCGACGCTGAGGCGCTCCGGCGTGAACTGGGTGCCTCACCCCGGGCGAGCCTGCTCGGTTTTCTGGGTGTGGTGATGCATGCCTACCTAGCAGCGCGCGGACCCGACGCGTACGCCGTCCTGCCGCGGTGGTTCGCGCTGGTGGTATTCGCCGCGGGACTGCGACCGTTCCTGACCGACATCGCGGAGCGCCGGGCCTGGGTCCGGATCAGCGGGACCCTGCTCATCGGCGCCCCGCCGAAGGGGAAGCCGGAGACCGCACAGGGGCGCGCACGCGGCAGGCCGGAAGCAGTGGGTGGTGTCGGCCGAACCACGTCCCAGCCATGGATATCGCTCATGCGTACGGAAATGATGCAGAGGCAGGGGCGTCGCGGGGGCGAGGGGGACGGGCGGATGGCGGGGCAGGCGGACGGCGGTACGCGCGACAGCAGTACGCGCAACAGTGTTCGCGGTGGGACGCACGGAGCCGTCGTGCAGGCAGGGGTCGTCCACGGGGACGTACGCATCGAGGCGGCGCGCGCGGGTGAGCGGCCGCCGCCGCCATGGCAGTTGCCGCCGGCGGGGCGGGTGGTCGACCGGGTCTCCGAGTTGGCGATCCTCGATCGGCACCGGCAGCGCGCCCTGCCCGAGCAGCGACCGGTCGTCGTCGCGCTCAGCGGACTCGGCGGGGTCGGAAAGACGGCGACCGCGCTGGCCTGGCTGCACCGGTTGCGCGAGGACCTGCCCGACGGGCAGCTGTACGCCGCACTGGGCGGGCACGCCCCGGACGGCCCCACGGATCCGGGCGAGGTGCTGGGCGGATTCGTGCGGGCGCTGGGTGTTCCCCATGACGCGGTTCCCGTGTCGCTCGCCGAACGGGCTACCCTTTACCGCTCGTTGACCGCGGGACGCCACTTGGCCGTACTGCTGGACGACGCGGTGAGCGCCGCTCAGGTCAGGCCGCTGCTGCCGGGCGGCACGGGGGTCGCGGTGGTGACCGCGCGGCGGCGGCTGACCGGGCTCGTCGTCGACGGGGCCGTCGCACTGGATCTGGATCCCCTGCCGTCCGACGCCGCACTGGAGCTGCTCGGACTCGTCCTGGGCGACGGCCGGGTGGCCGCCCAGCCGGACGACGCCCGCGCCCTGGTAGAGCTGTGCGCGGGGCTGCCGCTCGCGGTGCGGGTCGCCGGGGCCCAGCTCGCGGCCCGGCCCCGCCGCAGGCTCGGCGCGATGGTCCGCTCGCTCACCGACGCGCACCGCCGTCTCGGCCTGCTGACCGTGGCGGGGGACGACGGTTCCAAGGACGTGCGGGCGGCGCTCTCGCTCGCGTACGAGGCGCTGCCGTCCGGCGCCGCCCGCTTGTACCGGTTGCTCGGCCTGCATCCCGGAACCGAGTTCGCCGCCCCGGCGGCGGCCGCGGCGCTGGGCGCGCGGGAGGTACGGGATGTCCACGCCGCGCTCGAAGCCCTCTATGACACACACCTGTTGGTCGGAGCGGCGCACGGCGACGACGACCGCTACCGGATGCACGATCTCGTACGGCTGCATGCCCACGAATGCGCCGAGCGGGACGAGACGGCGCCCGAGCGCGCCGCGGCCCTGCGCCGGATCGCCGACCACTATCTGGCCACGGCCACACGCGCGGAGGAGGTGGCCGATCCGCAGCACCGCACCATGCGACGCGACTACGGCCCCGGCCCTCTGCCGACGTTCGACCGGGACGACTTCGAAGGACCGGAACAGGCTCTGGACTGGCTGGAGTTGGAGCTTCCCAACCTCATGGCCGTCGTGCGCTCCGCACGGCGCCACGGCTTCCCGACCGTGGCCTGGCAGCTGACGGACGCGATGTGGCCCTTGTTCCTGCGCCGCAAGATGCACGACAGCGCGCACCATGCGTACGGCGAAGGGCTGGCCGCCGCACGGGAGTTGAGGGACGCGAAGGCCGAGTGCCGCATGCTGACCTCGGGCGGGCTCGGCGAGTTGGGCCGCGGGAGAGCCGATCACGCGCTGGAGATGTTCGAGCGTGCGGCGGCGATCTTCCGCGGGCAGCGGGACGCGCTCGGCCGCGGCCTCGCCCACCGCCGCCTGGGCCACCTCGACGAGGCCGGGGGACTGTTCGCCGAAGCGGCCGAGCGGCTGCCCGCGTGCGGAGACGTCCGGGCGGGCGCACTGGCCCGGCTCAATCTCGCGGACGTCGCTCTCGCGCGGGCCCTCCCGGAGCAGGCCGTCGTGGACGCGGAGGCCGCGGGCGCCGTCCTCCGCGAGGCGGGCGACGCCTACAACGCGGCGCGTGCTGAACTGGTTGCAAGCAAGGCGCAGTTGATGGCTCGGCGGTTGATTGCAGCGCAGGAGCGGCTGTCCGTCGCGGGCGATCTGCTGCGTGGGATGGGCGCGCACTACGAAACGGCGCGCGCCCTGGAGTGTCTTGCCGAACTGGCTGAGCTGCGCGGCGACAGCGCGACCGCCGCACAGCGCTGCCAGGAGGCACTCGCCCTCTTTGACGTGGCCGGGCGGCCGGACGCACCGGAGGCACGAGCGGCGCGGGCCCGGCTGGAACGCGTCGGAGAGCCGCCCGCGCCCTGAAGCCCCGGGGTGCGAGGCGGCTCGTTCGTCCAGGCCCGGTTCAGAAGCCCCTCGTCACCCAGGCGTGCGCCGCGGAACCCCACAGCGCCCAGAGCTCGCTGGACGGTGGTGGGCCGAGGAAGCGGACCAGGGTCGCGACCCGGCCGCCTCCGGCGCTCCCCAGCGCCACCCAGCACCGGGCCCCCTGCGGTACGGCGACGACCTGCGCGCCAGGGCAGGCGCCGGCCAGGCGGCGCAGTTCGGCCCTTGCATCGTCCGCCTCACCGATCACGACGTCGGCGAGCGCCAGCCACCTCGCGTCCGCTCCGGGTTCCGCGCGCAGGTGCTCGTCGTACGCGGCGGTCCCGGCCGCGAGGTCGACGACGGCCACCTCGACCCTGCGTGTCTTCGGTCCGGTCGATGTCATGTCGTCACGCTGCCGGGATCGTCGTACGCGACGGTGAGGGGCAGCCGGGCCGGTTCCGGCGCGGGGGCGGTGCCCACGGCACGCAGGCGCAGGGTGCGGTAGATCAGGGTCCGCATGCGGGTGGCAAAGGTTCCGGGGTGGGAGGTGAGGCACCGGGCCGCCGTCGCGTGGGACTGGCCGTCGTACGTCGCGACAGCCCGCCGGAGTTGCCCCCGCAACGGCCGGTCGACCCTCAACCGTGGCGCGCGGCAGCGCAGTTGGGCCATCGGCGAGTCCGCGTCGAGCTGCGCGTCCCCAGCCCCCGCCAGCACCACGGGGACGCCGGCCGCGGCCGCGTACAGGGGAAGCGAGCCGTGGTCGCCGACGACGACGTCCGCGGCGATCAGCGCGCCCTCCCAGTGGGCGTACCGGTCCACGAGGACGAGGCCGGCCCTGGCGAGGCCCGCGAGCCAGCTGCGCACCTGCCAGGCACCGTGGGCGTTCCAGACGTTCGGGTGGAGCGTGAGGGCGATCCGGTACTCGTCCGGGGGCAGTTCGGTCACGAGCCGTTCCAGCAGTTCCCAGTCGTGCGCGAGGAGCGAGTGCGGCCCCCACGTCGAGGTGACCAGCGCCAGCGTGCGGCCGGGGCCGGTGCGCAGGGCCTTGCGGTAGAGGGCGCGGCAGGCGGCGCTCGCGGCGATGCGGTCGCACGCCGGGTCGCCGACCACCTCTGCGACGGGCACCGCTTCGGGGCACTCGCGCCCGAGCCTGACCAGTTCGTCGTGGTGGGCGAGGGCTACGGCGCGCGGTACGACGGCGCCGTCGCGCACCAGACGCTGGCGGCTCAGCCCGTACGCGGCGGGCTCCGCCGTCGGCCGGCCGGGCCGGGCGGCCGCGACGAGTTTGTTGTGGCCCACGCCGTGCTGGAGGACGATCACCGGCGCGTACAGGTCGTGCACTCCCCCGTAGGCGGCGGCGAGCGCCAGGTCGAACGGGGTCTGGACGGCCTGCTCCCACGGCACCACCAGACCGCCGAGTCCGCCCAGGAAGTCGTCGACGCCGTGGCCGAAGACGTCCGGCGCGGCGGTGAAGCACACCTGTACCCGGGCATCGCCCTCCAGCAGCCGGACGGCGTCCATCAGGCGCTGCCCGCTGGTCACCGTGTGGACGACGGCCAGGACGCGCTTGCGGATCCTGCGGCTGGCCCACCGGTCGGCGTCGAGGCGCACCGGCACGGGCCGGCTGTGCGGGTGCGCTGCGATGTCACTCATGAGCGTCGGTCCCCCGTAGGTCGTCGGTGCCGGGTCGGATGTCCCGGCACCTGCTCTGAACCCGGACCATGACCGGCCGCTCCCGCACCCGGCTTGCAGGAATCCTGCACTCACCCTGCACGCCCCCCAATGCGCTCAGCTCACTCCCATGCGCCCTTTTGCGCCCCCGACTCCCCCATGGCGGCAACCCGTTCAAGTCCGTACATCTGTACGGATGGCACTCGGACGCGAGTGCCACGTGTACGTGCACCCGGATGGGGTGATCGTGGACCTTCTCGCTCTGGGCCCTCTCGAACTGTGGCAGGACGGGCAGCAGCACGACCTCGGCTCCCTCAAGGAGCGCTGCGTCCTGGCCGTGCTGGTGCACGCCCGCGGCAGCGCGGTCGGCGCCGACACCCTCATGGACCGCGTCTGGGACGGGGAACCGCCGCGGACCGCCCTCGACACCCTGCACAGCTACCTGTCACGGCTGCGCGGGCACCTGGCCCGAGCCGCGGGCGACCGGGCCGTGCTGGAACGTCCGTCACGCGGTACGTACCGGCTGCGGGTCGCCCCGAACGACCTGGACCTGCTGCGCTTCGCCCGCCTGCGGCGGGACGCGGGACGCGCCGCGGACGGCGGTCGGCTCGATCTGGCGATCGGACTGCTGCACACGGCCGAGGCCCTGTGGCGGGGCGATCCGCTCGCTGAGTTCGACGGCAGCTGGACCACCGCCGTCCGGCACCGTCTCTTCGAGGATCACCGGCATGTCCAGGAGGAACGGATCCGGCTGGAGCTCGACGACGGTCGGCACGCCGATCTGCTGGGCGAGTTACGGGAGTTGACGGCGCGGAATCCGCTGGCCCAGCCCCTGCTCTGCTCGCTCATGGTGGCGCTGTACCGGTGCGGACGCCACGACGAGGCTCTCGCGGTGTACCGCGACGCGCACCGGCGGCTGCGCGCGTCCCTGGGGATGGAGCCCGGCGCGCCGCTGCGCGACCTCCACCACCGCATCCTCCGGCAGGACCCCGAACTCCTGCACCCCCACACACCACACACGTCGGCCGCGCCCGCCACGGCGCCCCCGAACCCTCCAGCCGCCGCCGCTCCCCCGCCCGAGCCGGCCGACCGGGGGACGGCCCGGGTCGAGGCCGCGGACGCACCGGGCCCGCCGGACACGCTCCCCCGCGACATCGGTGAGTTCACCGGCCGGTCAACGGAGTTGGGCCACATGCTGAGCGCCGGGGGCGGCAGCGCCTTGGCGGTCGTCGCCGTCGACGGGATGCCGGGCGTCGGCAAGTCCGCGCTCGTGGTGCACGCCGCGCACCGGATGCGCGACCTCTGCCCGGACGGCCGCTTCTACCTCGACCTGCACGGGTACGGCGGTCGCCCACCCGTCGCGCCGGCGGAGGCCCTGGCCGCGCTCCTGCACGCGGCGGGCGTCCCCGACCCGCTGCCCGACACCGTGGACGAGCGGGCGGCGCGCTGGCGGGAGTGGACGTCGCGGCGCCGGGTCCTGGTGGTGCTCGACAACGCCCGCGGCATGGAGCAGGTCACTCCGCTGCTGCCGGGCTCGGCCCGCTGCCGCGCCCTGGTGGCCAGCCGGCACCGCCTCCCGGGGCTCGGCGGTGCCACTCCCCTGCACCTCGACGTGCTGTCATCGGCCGAGGCGGCCACCCTGTTCCTTTCGGTGTCGGGTGCCGACGCGGGGGCCGGGGACCGCGCGGCGCTGGGCCACGTCGTCGAGGCCTGTGGCCGTCACCCCCTGTCGCTGCACCTCGTCGCGGGGCACTTCCGGCACCGGCGCGGCTGGAGCCTGGACGACCTGGCCGCCCACCTCGCCCGGCCCACCGGAAGCCCGCCGGACGCATTCGAGGAGACCGTGGCCCGGTCCTTCCGGCTGTCGTATACCGAGCTGACGCCGCACCAGGCGCAGTTGCTGCGCTCGCTGTCCCTGCATCCAGGTCCGGACATCACCGTCGGCGCGGCGGCGGCACTCACGCACCGCCCCGACCAGGTCACCGCGCAGCACCATCTCGCCCACGTACGACGGGACTTGGGGGCACTTCTCGACCGCAACCTCCTGGAGGAGTCCGTACGGGAGCGCTACCGCCTCCACGACCTGACCCGGTCCTTCGCGAAGTCGGTCGGCGGCGCGTACCCGCGTCGCGCTGCGCTCGGTCGGCTGCTCAACCACTATCTGACGGCAGCTCACCGGGCGGACCGGGTCCTGCGACCGCACCGCCGTACCCTGCCGCTGCCGCCCCGGCACACCTGCGCGTACGCACCGGACTTCTCCGACGCCGACGCGGCCACGGTCTGGCTGTCGCTCGAACGCGGAAACCTGCTGGCCCTGGCGCGCGCAGCCACGGCCGCGGCCGACGGACACGGCTCGGGCCACCGCCTCACGCATGCCCTCGGGCCGTCGCTGCGGCTGTGGGGGATGCGGGAAGCCGCCACCGATCTGTACCGTCGGGCCGCCGAAGCGTACGCGTCCCGCCACGATCGCCCGCTGCTCGCCCGCACGCTGATCGAACTGGCCGACATCACGGCCCAGCTGGACCCTGGCACGGCACAGCAATACGCCGATCGGGCAGAGGAGTTGTTCCTGGCCCTCGGCGACGAGGCGGGGTGCGCCGACTCGTATCTCCAGTCGGGCCGCGCGCGCCTCGCGGCGGGCCGCCCCGCTCCCGCGCTCCACGAGTTCGACAAGGCGCTGGCCCTTTTCCGCGCCGCCGGGAACCTCGCCGGGCAGGCCGACTGCCTCAACGTGCGCGGGCTCGCGCTCCACTACAGCGACCGGCATGCCGAGGCCCGGCAGGCCGCGACCGAGGTCCTCTGCCTCTACGAGGAGCTGGGCGACGCACCGGGCCGCATGCGCGCCTGGAACAACTTGGGCGAACTCGCTTTCCTTCAGGGACTTTTCGACGAGGCACGGCACTGCTACCAGCGCTCGCTGGCCCTCGCGCGGCACCACGGCGGCCCCGCGGAGTCCGCGATCCTGGACACGAACCTCGGCGCGGTCCACCAGGCGACCGGGCACCCGGACCGGGCCCTCGCCCGCTTTCGCAAGGCCCTGGCCGCGCACCAGGCCTCCGGCGACACCCTCGGAGAGGTCAACGTACTGATCAGTATGGGCACTTCGTACGCCGCGGCGGGCCACAGGGGCGAGGCACTCCTGCATCTGACCAGGGCCGAGGAAGCGGCCCGAGCCATCGACGACGCCTACGAGCGGCAACGGGCCCTGCTCTGCATGGCCGACATCCACCACGACTCGGGAAAGCGCGACGCCGCGCGCCACCTCTACCGGCAGGCGCTGGCGGTGGCCCGTGAGGCGGGCCTGGCGACGGGCCGGGCCGAGGACGGCCTGACCCGCACGTCGGGGCTCCTCACGGACCGGGGCTGACATCCGCCGTGTCAGACCTTCACGCGGGCCTCGGCCGACACCTCCTCGTCCCACATCCACTGATCCCCGCTCCACATCCACTGGTCTCCGCTCCACATCCACTGCCCAGGAACGGTCTTGGCGGTGGTACGCCGGTCCGACGCCTGGCCCGCGCCGACGGCGAGTGCGAGGGGGGCCATGGCTGCGGTGGAGAGGAGGAGCGCCAGAAAGACGTTCTTCACAGGTGGGTGCCCTTTCGGCTCAATGCGGCTTGAAGGCACGGAAGTTAGAGTGCCGCGACGGTCGACGTCCTCACATTCCGGGAACTGGATCACCGGGGCGCTGAGGACCGATAGGGTCCTTCGCCCACACCTCAGGGGCGTCAAGCAGGCGTGCGTGGTGTCAGGCGTTTGATCTCGCGGATGACCGGGGCGGTCTCGATCGACTGGATGTCCGGGAGGGCGCCGATGTGGTGGTTGAGGTAGAGGTACAGCTCGGTGGCGTTGCGGCAGATGACCGTGGCGATCAGGTTCGAGGGGCCCGTCGTGGCGGCGACGAGGTCGGTCTGCGGGTGGGCGCTCAGGGTTTCGCCGACGCGTTGCAGCGCGCCCGGCGCCACCCGCAGCCACAGCATCGCGCGTTTGCGGTAGCCGAGCCGGGCGGGCGGGAAGTCGACGTTGACGCGGATCGCGCCGGTGTCGCGGAGGCGTTCGAGGCGGCGGCGGGCGCTGGACGGGGAGAGGCCGGTCTCGGTGGCGAGTTCGGGCAGGCCGGCGCGACCGTCCTTGGCGAGCGCCTCGACCAGCGCCTGGTCGGCCGCGTCGAGTTCGACGGTCTGCTGGGCGGTGCCGAGGTCGGCGAGCGGCGGGACGGGCGGTGTCGGCGGCGGGGTGTGCTCCGGCATGAGGGCCGTGTGCTGCTGCACGGTGAGGGCGCCGAGCTTGGTGTACCAGCGCGGCGGGTTGCCGCAGAAGGTGCGCAGGAAGCAGTGGGCGTCGAAGGAGATGATCCGCGGGGTGCGGGGCAGGGCGCGCAGCAAGACCTCTTCGTCCTCTTCGGCGCCGCCCGTGTGGATGGTGCAGTGCAGTTCGGTGCCGCCGGAGGCGAGGCTGATGTAGCCGGTGTCCGGGCGGCGAGCGAGGGCCTCGGCGATGGGCAGGGCGGCGTCCGGGGCGCAGCGCAGGCGGAGCAGCCAGCGGGTGCGGCCGAGGCGCTCGGCGTCGGGTTCGCCCACGATGTGCAGACCCGCGCCCCGCAGTCGCCGGTAGCGGCGGGCCACGGTGTGCTCGGAGACGTCGAGGACGGGCGCGATGCGACGGAACTGGGCGCGGCCGTCGAGCTGCAACGCGTGCAGCAGCTGCCGGTCGAGCCGGTCCGGGATGCTGGTATCGGTCACGCTGCCCTCCACTGGTGACGGTGTCTGCCGCTTTTCCCGCGCCGGCTGGGTGGGGCGGGCGTGCTGCGTGATCGTAAGTCCCGGGGGCGGCGGCCGTCGCACCGCCCCGTGCCTGCCTCTCGTGGGCCGAATTCCGTATCCCGTACTTTGAGGACGTCACATGTCACAGCAGGTTCGCGGAGTCGTGGTCACCGCCAAGGACGCCCCGGCGGAGGTCACCACCGTCGTGGTCCCGGATCCGGGACCGGGCGAGGCCGTGGTGCGGGTCGAGGCGTGCGGGGTGTGCCACACCGATCTGCACTACAAGCAGGGAGGCATCGGCGACGAGTTCCCCTACCTCCTCGGCCACGAGGCGGCGGGTGTCGTGGAGAGCGTCGGCGAGGGGGTGAGCGAGGTCGCCGTGGGTGACTTCGTCGTCCTGAACTGGCGTGCCGTGTGCGGGCAGTGCCGGGCCTGTCGGCGCGGGCGCCCGCAGTACTGCTTCGACACCCACAACGCGCGGCAGAAGATGACCCTCGCCGACGGCACCGAGCTGTCGCCCGCCCTGGGCATCGGCGCCTTCGCGGAGAAGACCCTGGTGGCCGCCGGGCAGTGCACCAAGGTGGACCCGAGTGTCTCGCCGGCCGTCGCGGGCCTGCTCGGCTGCGGTGTCATGGCGGGCATCGGCGCCGCCATCAACACCGGGAACGTGGGCCGCGGCGACAGCGTCGCCGTGATCGGCTGCGGTGGTGTCGGCGGCGCGGCGATCATGGGGTCCCGGCTCGCGGGCGCCGCGCGGATCATCGCGGTGGACATCGACGACGACAAGCTGGAGAAGGCCCGCGCGCTGGGCGCCACCCACACCGTCAACTCCCGTACGCAGGACGCCGTCGAGGCCGTCCGGGAGCTGACCGGGGGCAACGGCGCCGATGTCGTCGTGGAGGCGGTCGGCCGCCCGGAGACGTACGAACAGGCCTTCTACGCGCGCGACTTGGCGGGCACGGTCGTCCTCGTCGGCGTGCCGACTCCCGAGATGCGTGTCGAGCTGCCGCTGCTCGACGTGTTCGGCCGCGGCGGCGCGCTGAAGTCCAGTTGGTACGGCGACTGCCTGCCGTCGCGGGACTTCCCGATGCTGATCGACCTGCACCGGCAGGGCCGCCTGGACCTCGGCGCCTTCGTGACGGAGACCGTCGGCCTGGACGACGTCGAGAAGGCGTTCGCGCGGATGCACGACGGCGACGTCCTGCGCTCGGTGGTGGTCCTGTGATGGGCGCCCGCGTCGAACACCTCGTCACCTCCGGCACGTTCAGCCTAGACGGCGGCACCTGGGAGGTCGACAACAACGTCTGGCTCGTCGGCGACGACACCGAGGTGGTCGTCATCGACGCCCCGCACGACGCGGACGCGATCGCCGAGGCCGTCGGCGGGCGCACCCTGAAGGCCATCGTGTGCACGCACGCGCACGACGACCACGTACGCGAGGCCCCGCGGTTGTCCGCGAGGACCGGCGCCCCGGTCCTCCTGCACCCCGACGACCTGCCGGTGTGGGAGCTGACCCACCCCGGCCGCAAGCCGGACGGCGACCTCGCGGACGGCCGGGTCGTCCACGTCGCCGGCGTCGAACTGCACGTGCTGCACACACCGGGCCACGCACCCGGCGCGGTGTGCCTGTACGCGCCCGCCCTCGGGGTGGTGTTCACCGGTGACACCCTCTTCCAGGGCGGTCCCGGCGCCACCGGCCGGTCGTTCTCCGACCACCCGACGATCGTCGACTCGATCCGGCGCCGCCTGCTCACCCTGCCGCTCGACACGGTCGTCCACACCGGCCACGGCCCCAGCACCACCATCGCGGCGGAGGCCCCCGGCTTCGACCGGGAGCCCTCCGGCGACACGTAGGGGATTGCTGTGCCGGCCCCGTGGAGGCCCGCCCGGTCGAGGCGCCCTGGCCCGCTTCGCCTTCGGCTGGTGGTGACCGTCTGCGGCCGCGCGGCCCGGGGACGGCCGGGCCCACGCGGCCGTTACAGCGGCAGCTCGCCCGTCGTCGCTACCTTCGCGTACCAGCGGGCGCTGGCCTTGGGGGTGCGGGTGCCGGTCGGGTAGTCGACGTGGACCATGCCGAAGCGCTTGCTGTAGCCGTAGCCCCACTCGAAGTTGTCCAGGAGCGACCAGAGGAAGTAGCCGCGGACGTCCGCGCCGGCGGCGATGGCGCGGTGCAGGGCGGCGAGGTGGTCGCGGACGTAGGCGATGCGGTCCGGGTCGTTGACGTTGCCCTCGGGGTCCGCGTAGTCGTGGAACGCGGCGCCGTTCTCGGTGATCACCATGGGCAGGCCGGGGTGGTCGGCGCCCAGGCGGAGCAGGAGTTCCTCCAGGCCGGAGGCGTCGATCGTCCAGCCCATCGCGGTCCGGTCGCCGGGCGTGGGGTGGAAGGCGACGCGGTCCGCGCCCACCCAGGGGCTGTGCGCGCTGGCGCCGTGGCCGTCGCTGCCGTGCGCCGGGTCGCCCTCGGAGACCAGCGTCGGCGAGTAGTAGTTGACGCCCAGGAAGTCGAGCGGCTGGTGGATCTCGGTCAGGTCGCCGTCCTGGACGAAGGACCAGTCGGTGAGCCCCGCGGTGTCCTTGAGCAGGTCCTCGGGGTACTCGCCCCGCAGCATCGGTCCGGTGAAGACCCGGTTGGCCAGCGCGTCGATGCGCCGGGCGGCGTCCGTGTCCCCGGCCTCGTCGGTCAGCGGGCGCACGTGGTGCACGTTGAGGGTCACCGAGACCTGGGCGGACGGGCGCAGCTGGGAGCGCAGCGCCTGAACGGCCAGGCCGTGGCCCAGGTTGAGGTGGTGGGCGGCGCGCAGGGCGGCGACGGGCTCCGTGCGGCCGGGGGCGTGCACACCGGACGCGTAACCGAGGAAGGCGCTGCACCAGGGCTCGTTGAGGGTGGTCCAGGTGTCGACGTGGTCGCGCAGGCCCTCGGCGGCCAGCGCCGCGTACTCGGCGAACCGCTCGGCGGTCTCGCGGACCGGCCAGCCGCCCAGGTCCTCCAACTCCTGCGGCAGGTCCCAGTGGTAGAGCGTGGCGACCGGCTTGATGCCCTTCTCGCGCAGCGCGTCGGCCAGGCGCCGGTAGAAGTCGAGGCCCTTCTGGAGGGCGGGGCCGCGGCCGGTCGGCTGGATGCGCGGCCAGGCCAGCGAGAAGCGGTACGCCTTGACTCCCAGGTCGGCCATGATGTCGACGTCCTCGGCCCACCGGTGGTAGTGGTCGCAGGCGATGTCACCGGTGTCGCCGTTGAGGACCTTGCCGGGCGTGCGTGCGTAGGTGTCCCAGATGGACGGCGTACGGCCGTCCTCCTGGGCGGCGCCCTCGATCTGGTACGAGGCGGTCGCCGTGCCCCACAGGAAGTCGGCGGGGAACGTGAGCGCGGATGACATGGAGGGCTCCTCCGGGGAGAACGGGCGGGACGGGTACGGGAGTTGGCGGCCGGGAAGCAGGGCTCAGCCCTTGACGGCGCCCTGCATGATGCCGCCGACGATCTGGCGGCCGAAGACGATGAACATGGCGAGCAGCGGCAGTGTGCCGAGCAGTGCGCCCGCCATGATCAGGGACTGGTCGCGGACGTAGCCGGCGCTCAGCTGCGTGAGGGCGACGGGCACGGTCGGGTTGGTCATGTCGAGGGCGATGAACGGCCAGAAGAAGTCGTTCCAGGCGTGCACGAACGTGATCATGAAGATCACGGCCATGGGGGCGCGGGCGATCGGCAGCACGATGGACCAGAAGATGCGCAGCGAGTGCGCGCCGTCGACGCGGCCCGCCTCGACGAGCTCGTCGGGCAGCGCCTCGGCGAAGTACTGCCGCATGAAGAACACGCCGACCGCGCTGACCAGCGTCGGGAAGATGACGGACGGCAGCTGCTGGCCCCAGCCGAGGTCGCTCATCATCATGAACAGCGGGACGACGCCCAGTTGGGGCGGCACCATCATGGTTCCGATGACGATCATGAGCAGGGCGTTGCGGCCCTTGAAGCGGAGCTTGGCGAAGGCGAAACCGGCGAGGGTCGCGAACAGCACCGTGGACAGCGAGATGGCCCCGGCCACGATGAGCGAGTTCATCATCGCCTTGCCCATGGCGGCCTCGGTCCAGGCCCGGGAGAGGTTGGTGAAGAGGTTCGGTCCCGGCAGGAACGGCGGTGGTGTCCGCGAGATCCGGGCGCTGTCCGTGGAGGCCGCGACCAGCGTCCAGTAGAGCGGGAAGAGGGAGACCAGCGCGGTGATCCCGAGCAGGATGTAGGCGAGTGGCCCGGCGTGGTGCTGTTTTCCGGCGCCCTGCCTCAAACGCCTTCGGCGGGCGGGCGCGAACGGTGCGACGGTGCCGCGGCCTGCGGCGCGGGTGCGGACCGGAGCGGTGTCGGTGGTCATGGCATGGCTCCCCGGTCAGTGCGTGCGGTTGCGCAGGCGCGCGATGACGCGCTGCAGGACGAAGACGAGGACGAGCAGCAGGAACATCGCCCAGGCCACGGTGGCCGCGCGGCCCATCTGGTAGTTCTTCCAGCCTTCTTCGTAGAGCAGCAGTCCGAGCGTCTGGTACTGGTTGTCGGTGCCGCCGGTGACGCCGTTGGGGCCCTGGCCGAAGATCAGTGGTTCGCCGAAGAGCTGGGTGGCGCCGATCGTCGACAGGACGATGGTGAAGACGATCGTCGCCCTGATGCCGGGGACGGTGACAGTGCGGAACTGTTGCCAGCGGTTGGCGCCGTCGATGGCGGCGGCCTCGTAGCGCTCCAGCGGCACGGCCTGCATGGCGGCCAGGTAGAGCAGGGCGTTGTAGCCGGTCCAGCGCCAGATCACGATGGTGGAGATGGCGGTCTGGGAGGCTCCGGTGGAGTTCTCCCAGTCGATCGGGTCGATGCCGATCAGCCCGAGGCCCCAGTTGATCATTCCGAAGTCGCGCTGGAAGAGCATCGTGAAGACGAGCGCGGCGGCGCCGACCGAGGTGGCGTACGGGGTGATGGCGGCGACCCGGAAGAAGGTCGAGCCGCGCATCTTGTAGTTGAGCAGGTGCGCCAGGCCCAGGGCCATGAGCAGCTGCGGCACCGTGGAGATCACACCGATGGTGATGGTGTTGCGCAGCGCGTTCCAGAACCGGTCGTCGGCGAGGAGCGCCGTGTAGTTGTCCAGGCCCTGCCACGTCATGACGTCGAAGGTGGACAGCTCGACCTGGTGGAAGGAGATCCACGCGGTGTAGATCAGCGGGTAGAAGCTGAACGCCGCGAAGATGACGAAGAAGGGGGCCACGAACGCGTAGGGCGCGCCCTTCACGTCGAGGCGGTGCAGCAGCGGAACCTTCGAATGGGCCGTGCCGGCACCGGACTTGTCTCGGCGGGGCTTGCCGGGGCGTGGATCCGGAACGCGATCCGGCTTCGCGGGTGAGCCGGCTGTCGGGGGCGGCTCGGCGGACGAGCCGAGCTGAGTGGAGGGGGCCACCGGGGTCCTTCCGTCGGGCGGGCGAGCTGGCGGGGCGAGCGGTGCACCGGGGCGGGTGCGGCCGGCGGAGAGACTCCGGCCGCACCCGCCCGGTGCCGTACGCGTCAGCCGACGGCCTTCTTCACGCGCTCGTCGGTGGTCTTCCACGCCTCGGCCGGGGACTTGCCGTTCTCGACCAGCTGGAGGCCCTGCGAGAAGGCGTCCTTGATGGTGCCGTCCTTGCGTCCGAGGACCTGCTCGGCGGGTACCTCGTTGGCCGCCGCGCCGAAGATCTGGCCGGTCGGGGCGTCGGAGAAGTACTCCGCCTTGGCGTCCTTCACCTTCGGGTCCTCAAGAGCGGTCTTGGAGGACGGGAAGTTGCCGAGCTTCTCGAAGAGGTGGGCCTGCTGCTCGGGGGCGGTCAGCCACGCCACGAACTTCTTGGCCTCGGCCTTCACCGGGCTCTTCTCGGTGACCCCGAGGAAGGAGCCGCCCCAGTTGGCGCCCTTGGGGGCCTTGGCGACGTCCCACTTGCCCTTGTTGGCCTTGCCGGCCTTGTCGCTGATGTGGGCGAGCATCCAGGCCGGGCAGACCGTCGTGGCGAAGGTGCCGTTGGCGAGCCCCGGGTCCCAACCGGGCTGGAACTGCGGCAACTTGGCGGTGAGGTCCTTCTGCGCGGCGTCGGTCGCGAGGTTCCAGGCCTCCTTGATCGCCGGGTTGGTCTTGTAGATCAGCTCGCCGGACTTGTCGTAGTACTGCTCGGAGTTGCCGTAGACCATGGCGTTGAACAGGCCGGAGGCGGAGTCCAGGTACGAGACCTTCTTGTCCTTGTTGCCCTTGGCGAACTTCTCGCCGGTCTCGACGTACTTCTTCCAGTCCCCCTCCCACAGCTTGCCGACCTTGTCGCGGTCGGTGGGCAGCCCGGCCTTCTCGAACAGGTCCTTGCGGTAACAGACCGCCATCGGCCCGGTGTCCGTGCCGAGACCGAGGACCTTGCCGTCCTCCGTGGTGATCTGGGCCTGCTTCCACGGCTGGAAGTGGTCGGTGCCCTTGGTGCCGGCGAAGTCCGCGAACTTGTCGGCCTGCGTCTCGGTTATCTCCTTCGCCCGCGCCACCTCGATGCCCTGGACGTCCTTGAGTCCGGAGCCGCTGGCGAGGTGGGTCTGAAGGGCGGTGTAGTACGTCTGCTCGTCACCGGCCGCCTCGACCTTGATGGTGACGTCGGGGTTCTCCTTCTCGTACTTCTCGATCAGGCCGGTCTCCTTGAAGCCCATCACGCCGTACAGGCCCATGGTGATGGTGACCTTGCCGTCCTTGACGCCACCGCCTGTGGCGCCCGCGCCCTCTCCGCCACAGCCCACGAGCAGGGCGCTCGCCGCCGTGCAGGCCAGCACAGCTGTGACTTTTGTACGCAGTTTCCGCTCGACCTTGAGCATGAACGTCCTCCATGAGACGGCGCCGACGCATCGGTGGCACGAGTCGGCCAGAAGCGCGGCCGCCCGCGGTGGGCATCATCGAGTTCCCAGCTCAGAGCAGGTTTGCAGGAGGCCGACGAACATGGTTCGCGGCCTCTGGTCCGCCTGCTGGAGAGTTGGTGGGAACGTGCCCACTGAGTTGCTGGAAGAGTGGCCGCCCGACAACTCCCGTGTCAAGAAGTCGAATCCAGCTCGTTTCCACCTCGTTATCGACGGGCGCTTCCCGGGAGGGGCCGCGGGGCGGGCAGAATCGGGGTGGCACCTGGCAGAATGCGCAGGCCGGGAGGGTCGGGCACGCAACGGGGCGGCCGTGGAGGCGAATTGGAGGAACCGGGACGATGAGCGGCGACACCACACGACGGACGCCGGGCCGTGAACGGAGCGAGGGCCGACGCGGCGGGAGTCACGATGCGGGCGGCGACGTCGGCAGGGGCTCCGGCGGGCGGCCGACGATCAAGACCGTCGCGGCCCGTGCGGGTGTCGGGCGCACCACCGTCTCGCGTGTGGTGAACGGTTCGGAGCTGGTCAGCGAGAAGGCGCGGGAGGCCGTGCTCAAGGCCATCGCGGAACTGGGCTACGTTCCCAACTCGGTGGCCCGCGGCCTGGTCACCAGCCGTACCAACGCCGTCGCCCTGGTCATTCCGGAGTCGGAGAGCCGGCTCGGTTCGGAGCCGTACTTCTCGGCCGTGATCCGCGGTGTGAGCGCCGCGCTCGCCGACACGCGCACCCAGCTCCAGCTGATGCTCGTCCGCGACCAGGCCGAACGCGACCAGCTCACGCAGTCCGTCGCCGAACGCCGGGTCGACGGCGTGCTGTTGGTCTCGGTGCACGAACACGACGCGCTGCCGGGCCTGTTGGAGTCGGCGGGGCTGCCGACCGTCCTCGCGGGCCGCCGCCGCGAGGACGACCCGCTCAGTTACGTCTGCGCCGACAACCGGGGCGGGGCCGCCGCCGCCGTACGCCATCTCCTGGACCGCGGCCGGCGCCGTATCGCCACCGTCGCGGGGCCCCAGGACATGGAGGTCGGCCGCAGCCGGCTCCGCGGCTGCCGGGAAGCGCTCGTGCGGGCCGGCGTCCCCGCGGAGGAACACCTGGTCGCCGTCGGGGACTTCACGGAGGAGGGGGCCCGCGTGGCGTTGCGTTCGCTACTTGAACGTGCGCCGGACCTGGACGCGGTGTTCGCCGCCTCCGACCTGATGGCCGCGGGCGTCCTCCTCGAACTGCGCGCCCAGGGACGCCGGGTGCCGGAGGACGTCTCGGTCGTCGGATTCGAGGACTCCTACCTCGCCCGCCACACCAACCCGCCGCTCACGACGGTCCGCCAGCCGACGGAGAACATCGGCGGCACGATCGCGCGCACGCTGCTGCGCGAGATCGAGAATCCCGCGGCTCCGCGTACCCGGCTGGTGCTGGATACGGAGTTGGTGGTGCGGGAGTCCTCGTGACCGATGGGTCCGGGTGCGGGTGCGGCTGCGGCTGCGGCTGCGGCTGCGGTCAGAGCTTGTAGCCGCCACTCGCCTCGATCACCTGGGCGGTCACCCAACGCCCCTCGTCGGACGCGAGAAAGGCGACGACGGCGGCGATGTCGGGGGTCTCACCGAAACGCCCCAGTGCGGTGTCCGCCTCGATGGCCGCGGTCATACCGGCGTTTTCGCGGACGGCGGCATTCATGTCGGTGCGCACCCAGCCGGGCGCCACGGCATTGACCGTGATTCCGCGCGGACCCAACTCCATGGCGAGTGCATGGGTCAGGTTGTTGATGCTCGCCTTCGCCATGGAGTAGACGGGGACCGCCTGCATCGGCCGCGTACCCGCGGCGGAGGAGACATTCACGATCCGGGCGCCGTCGGAAAGGCGGCTCAGGGCTGATTGCACGAGAAAGAACGGGGCGCGGGCATGCACCGCGAACATGGTGTCCCAGCTTTCCGGCGTGGCGTCCGCGAGGCCGCCCCATCCCGCGTTTCCGGCATTGTTGACCAGCAGGTTCAGGGTTTCGCTGCCGGTGCGTCGTACGAATTCGGCGTCGAGTCGCGTGAACAGCTCCGGAATGGCGTCGGCGTCGGCGAGGTCCGCGTGGAGCGCGAATGCGCTGCCGCCCGCCTTCTCGATGGCCTCGACGGTCTCGTCGGCGCCGCGCTTGCTAGCGTTGTAGGTGAGCGCGACGGTCGCCCCGTCCTGTGCGAGGCGTTCGGCGATCGCGCGTCCGATGCCTCGCGATCCTCCGGTGACGAGGGCGGTCTTTCCAGCAAGTGGCCGTGACATTCGGAACTCCTTGGCAGATGAAAAGGGCCGCGCATTGGTGCGCTGCTCCCTTTCCTCACTCTCCAGGAACGGCCGAGTACGTTCCATAACGTACAGTCCGGGAAAGTTTACCGATCGTCCACGCCGCGTGCGGCGGTCGCTCTGAAGCGGCGGGGCGAGAGCCCGACCACGCGCCGGAATGCCGTACTGAAGGCGCTCTCGGACTCGTAACCCGTCGCGGCGGCCAGTTCGGAGATCGACCGGGTGTCGCCGCGCAGGGCGTCGCGGGCCAGGCTCATGCGCCACTCGATCAGATACGTCAGCGGGGCGGTGCCGACCTTGGCCTTGAACGCGGCGGCGAACGCCGAACGTGACATGTGGCTGATCGCGGCGAGTTCGTCGAGCGTCCAGCGTCGGCCCACGTCCGCGTGCATCGCGCGCAGCGCCGCGCCGATGCCGTCCTCGACCAGCGCGCCGAGCCAGCCGACGGGCCGTTCGGTCGCGTCGGCATGGACCCGCAGCATGTGAACGAGGATGAGCTGCGCGAGGTGTTCGAGCACGAGGGAGCGGCCGACGCCGGCCGACTCCATCTCCGCCACCGTGAGCGCGGACAGGTGGGTGAGGAGCGCTCCGCGCGGGTCGCCGGCGCGGACCAGCACGAGGGGCGGAAGCACGTCGAACAGCACGGAGGCGTTGGCCTCCTGGAACGCGAAGTCGATGCAGCACACGTAGGTGTCCTCGTCGGCCTCCGCCCCGACACGCACCTCTCCCCCGACCGTCCCGCGCTCCTGGAGGTCGGCGGCCTCGCGCGGTGCCACGTCGAGCGCGCTGGCGAGCGTGTGGCCCGGCGGGTTGTTCAGCAGGAAGAAGTCCCCCTCGCGCAGGAGCACCGGCTCGCACCCGGTGAGACTCATCCAGCACTCGCCCTCGAGAACGACCCCGAGCTTGACGTGCGCGTACGGCTCGAAGCGCACCGCCCACGGCGAGGCGGCGTGCACGGGCGCCGGAACGACGGCCTGCGTGCGCAGGAGCTTCAGGACGTCGACGATGGGGTCGCCGGAGCCGACGGCACCATTCCGCTTGGACGATCGGTAAGGTTTCACAGCGCTCACGTTACGCATAGTACGCAGGGAGCCCGCACGCCCGCGCCTCCGACGACCGAAGGCATGGGCGTGTGGGATCGGTGCATCAACGCGCTACTTCCGTACGGTGTTCGCGCTCGCGAGGTCCATGAAGATGGCGACGTGGGCCGGCGGCATGCCTGCGAGCGTGCCTCCCGCGGGCGACGGGCGCTCCGCGTCGTCGATCATGCGCCGGGCGGCCTCGGGTGTGACGGGCGGGACCGCGTGTTCGAGGTAGTAGGTCTTCTCCTCGTCCGCGGTCAGCCCGTCCGGCACGGCGGGAGCGTAAGGCCAGAAATAGATGGGGGTGTTGGGCTCGATGCGCCAGCTGTCGGCGAGCGAACCGGCATCGACGACGTCGTAGCCGACCGCTTCCAGGAACCGCGTGACGATCTCCTTCGCGGCGGCATCGTCGCCGGCGATCGGCAGCGTGGTCCGCTCGGGATCGCCCTTGGGCCGGGCGTTGGAGTACATGTGGTTCCAGTCCAGGTTGTGCAGGCCCTTGACGACCAAGGAGTCCTTGAGGTGGCGCTGCACGAGCCCGGTCGAGGTGAGTTCCCCTTCGTCGAGTTCGGCGTCGCGCCAGAACTCGGGGTAGTAGTTCGTCTGGTCGATGACCACCTTCCCGGCGAGCTTGTCGGCGGGCAGTGCCTCGTAGGTCGCGAGCGGGAGGGGGAGGGTGACGATGTCACCGGCCTCGATCGCCTCGTCGACGGTTCCGGCGCGCGCGAGCGGACCGAGCTCCCGGACGAGCTCCGAAAGGGTCTCCGGGCCCCGCGAGTTGCTGATCACGACCTTGTAGCCCGCGTCGACGGCCAGGCGGGCGACGGCGCCACCCACAAGGCCGGATCCGATGATTCCGATGGTCCGCGTCATCACTGATGTCCTTCTCGTAGCTCACGGCAGGGATGCGAGTCCGGCGGGAGGTGTCTCGCGTCCTCCCCGCTTCTGGACCCACGAGCCGATGTTCGGCCTGCCCCCAGGGGCGCACCAGGCGCCGCCGTCCCTGGTAGTCCGAGTACCACCCAGCTTGCTGACACCCCGGCGCATACTGGGCCCATGAGCACTCACACCGAGCTCGGCCCGGCCCTGCGTGCGTGGCGCGACCGCATCGGTCCGGCCGACGTGGGCCTGCCGGTCGCGGGCAACCGGCGGGTTCCGGGGCTGCGCCGCGAGGAACTGGCCGTCCTGGCGGGCATCTCCGTGGACTACCTCGTGCAGCTCGAACAGGGCCGCGCGGGGAACCCCTCGCCCCAGGTGCTCGGGGCCTTCGCGCGGACGCTGCGGCTCAACGCCGTGGACCGGGAGCTTCTCTACCGGCTGGCCGGTGCGGTGGTCCCGCCGTCGGGGTCGGTGCCGCGCGAGGTGCCGCCCGGCGTCCAGCGCATGATCGACCGGATGAGCGACACCCCGCTGGCGGTCTTCACCGCCGCGTGGGACACCGTGCAGAGCAACCCGCTCTGGGGCGCGTTGTTCGGTACACCTGCCGGGCCCGACGCCGCGCCGACCAATCTGATCCGGGGCCATTTCGCCGCTCCGGGCAGCGCCCCGGACGCGGTCGGCACGTCCCGCATCGAGCGCGACGCGGCGCACGCCGACGCGTTCGAACGCATGATGGTGTCCGATCTGCGGCGGGCCGCCGACCGCTATCCCGACGACCGCGCCGTCACCGAACTCATCAGCGGCCTGCGCGAGACCAATCCGCGCTTCGCGGACCTCTGGGACCGCTACGAGACCGTGCCCATCGGCCGCTCGCGCAAGACGGTCGTGCACGCCGAACTCGGCGGGATCGTCCTGGACTGCGACATCCTGACCATCGAACGCGCCGACCTGCACATCGTCCTGAACTGGGCCGCTCCGCACACCGACGCCGCCGCGAAACTCGCGGTGCTGCGCGACCGGTTGACCGCGGCGGCGCGCTGATCCGCCGCCTCGGCCCCACGGTCCGTACCGGGGGCCATCGACCCCCGGTACGGGGGCTCAGCCGATACGGCCCCGCAGCCAGCCCATGATGTCCCGGGTGACCGGGTCGACGACGTCGGCCGTCTCCTGCTCGCGCTTCTTGACGTACTTGGCCCAGTACGGGCAGACCGGGACGACGCGCTTGCCGGTGGCGCGGACGTCGGCCAGGGCCTCGGTCACCAGGATCGAGGCCAGACCCTGTCCGGCGAAGCGCTCGTCGACCTCGGTGTGGAAGAAGACACGCTGCTCGTCGTGGTCGCGGTACTCGGTGAAACCGGCCGTTTCACCGTCGACGATGATGACGTAGCGCTGCTCGTCGGGGCGGTGTTCCACGACCGGAGGGGTGGCAGTTGTCATGACGCTGGGCTCCTGGTTCCTTGCGGTTCTCGGTACCGGTGGGTGTGTGGCGTGGTGTGTTCTGGGCGTGGTCAGTGGGGCCTGTGGTTGCCGCGCGGTTTGAGGGTGCTGTTGGGAAGTTCGGGGGCCGGCAGACGGGCGCCCGGGTAGCCGGAGACCGTGCCGAAGCGTTCCGCGGCGGCCGCCCAGTCGGCGCGCGCGGCGACGACCTCCTCGTGGCTGCGGCCGATGAAGTTCCACCACATCACGATCTCTTCGCCGAACGGCGTGCCGCCCAGCAGCAGAAGTCTGGCGGGGCCGCTGCCCTCGTTGGTGAGCGTGATCGTGTCACCGCCCGGAGCCAGGTAGCCCAACTCGCCGCTCGGAACCGGGGTCCCGTCGACCCGCACCGTGCCTTCGTCGACGAGGGCGCCGTGTTCGAAGGCCGGGTCCACCGCGAGGGTGGTGTGCGCGCCCGGTTCGAGCACGATCTCCGCGCCGAGCAGCGGGGAGTACGTGGCGACCGGGGAGGTGTCACCGGCGAGCGTGCCGAGGAAGACCCTGGCCTCTCCCCCGTCGAGGGCGACGGCCTCCGGGGCGTGGTGCCGGAACGCCGGTGCCACGTCGCGGTGCTCGTCCGGGAGCGCGATCCAGAGCTGGATGCCGCGCAGGATCGTGGTGTCCGGGGTGGAGACCTCGGAGTGGCTGATGCCCCGGCCGGCGGTCATCAGGTTCAGCTCGCCCGGCCGCACCATGGCGTGCGTGCCCAGGCTGTCGCGGTGCTCGATCTCCCCGTCGAACAGCCAACTCGCCGTCTGGAGACCGATGTGCGGGTGCGGCGCGACATCCATCCCGCCGGTGGCGGCGACGGCGTCGGGCCCGTAGTGGTCGGCGAAGCACCACGCGCCGATCAGGCTCCGCTGCCGCTGCGGAAGGGTGCGCCGTACGGTCATCGCCCGCGGGCCGCCGAGCGGTACCTCGCGGGCCGGCATCACCTCCACGCGGCGCCCCTCGACCCCGCCCTGATGCGGCGTCACGGTCGTGCGGCGCGTGTCGGTCGGCGCCTGCTCGTTTGCGGCCATGGTGCTCTGCCCCCTCTGTGGATCTTGCCCGTAGCAAGGTGCTTGAAATGTAAACTATATTGGCGTGGGCCGCCACTCCCCCGGCGGCCCCGAACGAGGGAGGGCTCAGCCATGAGCAGCAGCACGGTGACCACCACCGGCGGACAGGACCGACGCCGCGTCTTCATCGACAAGCAGTCCCCGGACGCGTACCAGGCCTTCCGGCAGGCGGCCGAGACGGTCCGTGCCACGGCCGTCGAGGCCGGACTGGAGCCCGCCCTGCTCGAATTGATCAACATACGGGTCTCTCAGATCAACGGCTGCGCCTTCTGCCTCAACACGCACACCCGTGCCGCCCTGCGCGCCGGCGAGTCACCGCTGCGTCTGGGGGTCCTGCCGGGGTGGCGGGACACCGACGTGTTCACGGAGCGGGAGCGGGCGGCGCTCGCGCTGGCCGAGACGGTGACACACCCGGAGGACGCCGTCGCGCAGGAGTCGGCGTACGGCGCGGCCCGGGAGGTGTTCGACGAGGCGGAGCTCTCCGCGGCGATCTGGGCGGCGATCAGCATCAACGCCTTCAACCGGGTCTCCATCCTCAGCAAGCACCCCGTACGCCAGGCCGCCATGGTGAACCCGGCGGTCCAGTGACCCGATACACCCACCGCGCACCCTCACCTTCCTCACTGGGTGAAACTACGCGTACGCCCCCAGCGGCACCGACCCCACCCCACACGTACCGACCACCCACGTACTGACCACACACGTACCGACCACACGACATGGAGGGCCCACGATGGCCATCGAGATCACCGACTTCCCCGACGACAACCGCTTCGAGGCCCGAGTCGACGGGCAGCGCGCGGGTGTCGCCGAGTACATGCGCACCAAGGAGAGCGGGCTCGTCGTCTTCACCCACACCGAGGTCGACCCGCAGTACAACGGGCAGGGCGTCGGTTCGGCGCTGGCGCGCGCGGCCCTGGACGCCGCGCGGGCGGACGGGCTCAGGGTGCTGGCCGTGTGCCCGTTCATGTCCGGCTGGATGGCCCGACACCCGGAGTACCAGGAGCTCGCCTACCAGAGCCGCAGCAAGGTCGAGGACTGACGCCCGGCGCGAGACACCATGTGCGGGGTCTCGCGCTAGGTCGTGTCTTCAAAGTGGGTTTGCGAGACCATGGGTCGGTGAGTCGTCGCTATGAACTGACGGATGAGGAGTGGGAGTTGTTGTGCCCGCTCCTTCCGGCCGGGTCGTTCGGTCGCCCGCGTGCGGATGACCGAACGGTGCTGAACGGAATCGTGTGGAAGATTCGGGCCGGTGCCGCCTGGCGGGACGTGCCGGCCCGGTACGGGGCCTGGCAGTCGCTCTATACCCGCTTTCGCAGATGGGCCCTGGACGGCACCTTCACCCGGATGCTCGCCGCGGTTCAGGCTGACCGGCAGGCGAGGGCGGACGTGGACTGGCTCGTCGCGGTCGACTCGACACTCGTCCGTGCCCACCAGCATGCCGCCGGCGCGAAAAAGGGGGCCGGGCGGGGGACGAACCGGCAGATCACGCCCTCGGTCGATCCCGCGGAGGATTAACCACCAAGCTCCACCTGGCCTGCGACGGCCGAGGCCGTCCCCTCGCGTTCGTCCTGACCGGCGGCAACCGCAATGACTGCACGCAGTTCGAGCAGGTCATGGCCCGCATCCGCGTCGCAGGCCCCGGCCCGGGACGGCCACGCACCCGCCCCGCGCGTGTGGTCGCCGACAAGGGCTACTCCTCCCGCTCGATCCGCGCCTACCTGCGCAGACGCGGTATCAAGCACACCATTCCCGAGCGCATCGACCAGCTCAACGGACGGATCAGGCGCGGCGAACGTCCCTGCGGCTTCGACAAAGCCCACTACCGGCGCCGCAACGTCGTCGAACGCTGCTTCAACCGGCTCAAGCACTACCGCGCCATCGCCACCCGCTACGACAAGACCGCTACCTCATTCGAAGCCGTCATCACCCTCGCCGCCACACTGCTCTGGCTCCGACCACTTTGAAGACACGACCTAGGGCCTGTCGTTTGGATCAGGCCCTAGGTCGTGTCTTCAAAGTGGGTTTGCGAGACCATGGGTCGGTGAGTCGTCGCTATGAACTGACGGATGAGGAGTGGGAGTTGTTGTGCCCGCTCCTTCCGGCCGGGTCGTTCGGTCGCCCGCGTGCGGATGACCGAACGGTGCTGAACGGAATCGTGTGGAAGATTCGGGCCGGTGCCGCCTGGCGGGACGTGCCGGCCCGGTACGGGGCCTGGCAGTCGCTCTATACCCGCTTTCGCAGATGGGCCCTGGACGGCACCTTCACCCGGATGCTCGCCGCGGTTCAGGCTGACCGGCAGGCGAGGGCGGACGTGGACTGGCTCGTCGCGGTCGACTCGACACTCGTCCATGCCCACCAGCATGCCGCCGGCGCGAAAAAGGGGGCCGGGCGGGGGACGAACCGGCAGATCACGCCCTCGGTCGATCCCGCGGAGGATTAACCACCAAGCTCCACCTGGCCTGCGACGGCCGAGGCCGTCCCCTCGCGTTCGTCCTGACCGGCGGCAACCGCAATGACTGCACGCAGTTCGAGCAGGTCATGGCCCGCATCCGCGTCGCAGGCCCCGGCCCGGGACGGCCACGCACCCGCCCCGCGCGTGTGGTCGCCGACAAGGGCTACTCCTCCCGCTCGATCCGCGCCTACCTGCGCAGACGCGGTATCAAGCACACCATTCCCGAGCGCATCGACCAGCTCAACGGACGGATCAGGCGCGGCGAACGTCCCTGCGGCTTCGACAAAGCCCACTACCGGCGCCGCAACGTCGTCGAACGCTGCTTCAACCGGCTCAAGCACTACCGCGCCATCGCCACCCGCTACGACAAGACCGCTACCTCATTCGAAGCCGTCATCACCCTCGCCGCCACACTGCTCTGGCTCCGACCACTTTGAAGACACGACCTAGGGAGTGGACCGCAGCGGAGGCGCCTGCCACGTCATGCCGGGCGGCTGGAGCAGCGGCGAGGGCTCGGGTCCCGGGTCCTCGCCGTCGACGACTCCGGCGGCCGTACGGTCGAAATCCGCCGGCCAGCGGGTCCGGTCGCTGGCCAGCGCACCGGTCAGCCGCGCTCCGGCGAGGTCGGCGGTGCTCAGGTCGGTGCCGCGGAGGTCGGCCGTACGGAGGTCTGCGCGGTGGAAGACGGCGCCGCGGGCATCGGCCTTGCGGAGGTTCGCCTCGCGCAGGTCGGTTTCGGTGAACTCGGCGTCGCGCAGGTCGGTGTGGACCAGCTTCGCGGCCCGCAGGTCGGCCAGGACGCAGCGGGCCCGGCGCAGGACGGCGGTCGTGAGGTCGGCGTGCCGGAGGTTGACCGAGACCAGCGAGGCCTGGGTCAGGTTGGCGCGG
Organism: Streptomyces sp. BYX5S; assembly: GCF_054724165.1. Classification (NCBI taxonomy): domain Bacteria; kingdom Bacillati; phylum Actinomycetota; class Actinomycetes; order Kitasatosporales; family Streptomycetaceae; genus Streptomyces; species Streptomyces sp. BYX5S. The sequence continues at coordinate 5,067,153 of NZ_CM138829.1, forward strand.
TACAGACCCGCGGCCTCCATGCAGGCACGGTCGAAGTTGACCTCGGGGAACCACAGTCCGTCGCAGTCGGCCCGGCGCAGATCGGTGAGGCTGAGGTTGACCCAGGACTGCTCCCGGTGCTGACACAGCACGCCGAGCGCGGTCAGTGCCACCTGGGCGTCCGCGGTGCGCGTCTCCAGGGGCGCGATGTCGTTGATGGGCGCGTCCGCCGCGGGTGCCTCGGCAGCGGTGGGCGGCCACGGCAGGTGGGTCCGCAGATACGCGGCCTGGATGGAGATGATGGCTTCCCGGTCGCGGCCGGACTGCTCCGCGATCCGCCACAGCGCGTGCAGCCCGCCGATGCGCACGTCCAGCTTGTCGCTGCCGAGCTGGTCGACTGCCCGGCTGAACCGGTCGGTGACGTAGCCCTCCTGAGTGGCCCTCAACCCGTCCTGGCTCACGCGCAGTTGCCGCCAGGTGGCGTACGCGCCGAAGAGGACGACCAGGCCGCCGACCACTTGCAGGAGCGTCGTACGGACGTCGTTCACCGCTTTCAGGCGTTCCTTCGCGGCGACGCTCGCTCCGCCGAGATCGTGGTCGACGATCACCCCGGGCAGTACGACGAACACCGTGGCCAGGGCCACCAGCCCCGCCACCACCGCGAGGCCCACCGCCGCGCGACGTACGAGCCCTCTTCCCGGCCCCGCCCCTGTCCCCATGGGCACCAGAGCCTAGGTGCCGCCCCAGAGGCGATCAAGGGGGTGGGCCGCACGTCCAACTGGGCCCGCGGCAAGGGCGAGAGGCCCCCGGGACGGTGTCCCGGGGGCCTCGGAAGAAGGGTGTTCGCGTCACCCGTTGAAGCAGGCGTTGCCGAGGGCCGGGTTGAGCAGGCCGACGACGTTCAGGGAGTTGCCGCAGGCGTTGACCGGCACCTCCACCGGTACCTGGACCACGTTGCCGGAGACCACACCGGGCGAGTTCTGCGCCACGCCGAACGGGTCGGTGTCCGCGGCGGCCATCCCGGCGGTTCCGAGGACGGCGATACCGGCCGCGGCGGCCGTGAGACCCAGCTTGATCATGGGCTTCATGAAGACTCCTTGAGTGAGACGAAGCGTGACGGATACGCATCCCGTCACCACCCAGGCACTCACAGGTTCCGCCGGTGCGCCTCTCGGGAGGTCCGTCCCGGGGGCGGTCGACCCGCCGCACGCCTCCGGTCGCCCCGGGGTGGCACGCCGGGCCGCCCCCTACTCCGCGGAGCGGCCGAAGGGGCCGTCGTCCGCGAAGGCGTGGGCGGCGAAGCGCTTGCCCATCCGGCGGTACGCGGCGGCGTCGGGGTGAAGGCCGTCGGTGAGGTCGCCCGCCTCGTCGGGGCCGAGCAGCTCACGGCCGTCGAGATGGTGCAGGTGCGGGTCGTGTGCGCCGCGAGCCGCCACGATCCGGGCCAGTTCCTCGCGGACCACGGACAGGGTCAGCGCCCCGGTGGCCACGTCCTCCGGGTCGCCCAGGGCCGCGATCCTCCCGTCCGGTCCCACCGCGGTCGGGCCGGGGGTGTCCTCGACGGCGGGGCAGCTCACCGGGGACACCACCAGGAGCGGGGTGTCCGGGTGGCCGTCCCGGATCGTGTCCAGGAACCCGTGCACCGCCGGGCCGAAGGTCCGCGCCCGGAAGGCGGCCAGGCTCACGATGTTGATGCCGACCTTGAGGCTGATCAGGTCGGCGGGCAGGTCACGGATCGTCCGGGCGACGTACGGGTCGAGCAGCGCGTTGCCCGCCAGGCTGAGGTTGATCACCTCCACGCCGCCGAGCGCGGCCGCCACCGCCGGCCAGGTGCCGGTCGGGCCGTCGGCCTCGACGCAGTGGCTGATGGAGCTGCCGTGGTGCACCCACCGGCGGCGTCCGTCCGGCAGCGGCGCGAGCACCTCTCCGTCGGCGCGCAGGGCCACCAGTTCCGTGGGGGTCTGCTGCGGCAGCCACAGCTCGACGGTCTTCATCCCGGCCGGCAGCCCGGTGAACCGTACGGTCCCGGGCTCCCCCGACACCGCCTCCTGGACGTCCCCGGGGCCCGCCATCCGCAGCACGTTGCCCACCGGCGCCTGCCGCCGCCCGGTCACGACGCCGTCGACCACCAGCTCCAGCATCCCGGTGGGACGCGGCTCGGCGTCGGTCTCGAGCTGCCCGGTGGTGGTGAGCACCTCGAACTCCAGCGTCCGGGCGTCGGTACGGAACACCAGCCGCACCCCCGAGGGCATCACGGTCACCCCGTGCACCGATGGGTCCTGGTACTGCTCCGCGGTCCAGGCGGGCAGCCGGCGCGGCATCACCCCCGCCGGCCTGCTCTCCAGGTCCAGCGCACCCCGGAACTCCACCGGACCCCCCACCAGCGGAACCTCCCGCAACGCCACCGCCACCCCTCCCGCCTCAGGCCGAACACTCCGGGTCGCCCCTTGCGGGCCGACCGTCTCAGGTCCGGAACCACGTACCCGCGCAGGAGCCGTTGAGCCCGTTCACGAACCACCCGCACTCGATCAGGGCACGGGGGCGTGACATCGGCCCCCGCTCAGCGGTCGGCGAGGGCCCGGATCTCGTCGGCGATCAGCTGGGGGTCCTCCTCGGCCATGAAGTGGCCGCAGGAGACCGTGCGGTGCTCCAGGTCGTCGGCCCAGGCGCTCCACAGTCCCTGGGCGTGGTAGCCGAGCGCGGCGCCCCAGTCCTGCTGGAGGACGGTCACCGGCATGGCGAGCCGGTTGCCGGCCGCCCTGTCGGCGGTGTCGTGGTCCACGTCCACGCCGGCGGAGGCGCGGTAGTCGGCGACGATGGACGGCACGGCCGCCGCGGACGCGGCGAGGTAGTGGGCCCGTACGTCGGCGGGGATGGCGTCCGGGTCCTGGGTCCAGGCGTCGAGGAAGTACGCGAAGAAGGGGTCGGCGGCCGCCCGGATCATCTCCTCGGGCAGTCCGGGGGCCTGGGCCATCAGGTAGAGGTGGAAGCCGACGGCCCCGGAGACCCCGCGCAGCGCGTCCCACATGTCGAGGGTCGGCAGGACGTCGAGGAAGAGGGCGCGGGAGACGGCGTCCGGGTGGTCCAGCGCGGCGCGGAAGGCGACCAGGGCTCCGCGGTCGTGGCCGGCCAGCGTGAAGCGGTCGTGTCCCAGTTCGGCGGCGAGGCGTACGACGTCCCGGGCCATGGTCCGCTTGGAGTAGACGTCGGGGCCGGTCTCGGCGGGCTTGTCGCTGGCGCCGTAGCCGCGCAGGTCGGGGCAGATGACGGTGTGGTCGGCGGCGAGGTCGGCCGCGACGTGCCGCCACATCAGACGGGTCTGCGGGAAGCCGTGCAGCAGGACGACCGGGCTGCCCTGGCCGCCGACGGCCGCGTTCAGGGTGACGCCGTCGGCGTGCCCGTTGTTGTCGCCGCCGTTGGCGTCGCCGTCGTCGACGCGGACCTGGTGCTCGGTGAAGCCAGGGATGGTCGGGGTGGTCGGGGCGGTCGGGGTGGTCACAGTGACTCCTGTGGTGCGTGAGGTTCGTGGCAGAGTGGACGTCCCGGACCGCTGACCTCGGTGGTCCGGTTCGTTCCGGGGACGTCACCCAGGGTGTGGGCCCCGGATCAGCGATCGATGAGTGAGCACGCGGCACCCGTTTCGGGACGGCGCCGCCCGCGGAAGGACCCTGTCGTGGGCGTGGAGTTCGGACTGCTGGGGCCGGTGGCCGCCTGGGACGGCGACGGTTCGCCGCTCCCGCTCGGGGCACCGCGCCACCGCGAGGTGCTCGGGCGGCTGCTGATCGCCCGCGGCCGCGTCGTACCGGTCGGCCGGCTGACGGCGGACCTGTGGGGCGACGAGCCGCCCGCGGGGGCGGTCGGCGCGGTCCGCACCTTCGTGGCGGCGCTGCGCCGCGCCCTGGAGCCGGGCCGTCCACCCCGGCAGCCGTCCCGCCTGCTGATCACCGACGGCCCCGGCTACGCCGTGCGGGCGGGCCGCGAGGCGGTGGACGCCTGGCGCTTCGAGGACGCCGTCGCGCAGGCCGCCGACGCGCCGCCCCGCACCGCCGTCGCCCTGTGGGACGAGGCGCTCGCCTGCTGGCGGGGGCCGGTGCTGGCCGACTTCCCCGCCGCCGACTGGGCCGCCGCCGAACGGGCCCGCCTCCACGCGCTCCGCCTCGACGCGGTCGAACGGCGGGCCGACGCCCTGCTGGCGACCGGCGCCGCCCGCGACGCCGTCGCCGATCTGCGGGCCCACGTCGCCGCGCATCCCGGCCGGGAGGACGGCTGGGTGCTGCTGGCCACCGCGCTCGACCGGGCCGGGCGGCGCGGCGAGGCACGGGAGGCGCTGGCCCAGGCACGTGCCGCCGGGGGGAGCGGCTCCGCCCTGGCACGGACCGAGGCACGCATCCTCAGCGCGACCACGCCGACTCCGGCCGAACCCGCCGGTGCGGCCGACAGCGTCTGGGGCCGGGCGGCGGCCTCCTGGGACCGCTCGGTGCCCGCGCGGTCCCGGGCCCGGCTGCACGCCACCGCCGGACTGCTGCGCGATCTCGCGGTGACCGGCGCCGACGGCCTGGAAGAAGCCCGCCGACACAGAAAAGACCTGGTCGCGGTGGCCGAGACCACCGGCGACACGGAGCTGGCCGCCCGGATCATCGGCTCCTACGACGTCCCGGCGGTGTGGACCCGCGCCGACGACCCGGCCGGCGCCGGTGAGCTGGCGCGGGCCGCCGCCCGCGCCGCCGCCAGGCTCGGCCCCGAGGGCCCCGCCGCGCTGCGCGCCCGGCTGCTGTCGGTCGTGGCGGTGGAGTCACGCGGCGACGCCACCGCCGACGCGCCGCTCCCCCGGGCGGCCGCCGCGCCCGCCACCGAACCGTGGCGGCTGCGCGCCGAACGCGCCGCCGAGGAAGCCGTCCGGCTCGCCCGCCGCCTGGGCGATCCCGCGCTCCTCGCGTTCGCCCTCAACGGCGCCTTCATGCAGTCGTACGCCCACTGCGGTTCGGCCGCGCCCCGGGCCGCCCTCGGCGCGGAACTGACCCGACTGGCCGTCGACCATCAGCTTCCCGGGCACGAGGTCCTCGGCCGCATCGTCCGCCTCCAGGCTCTCGCGGGGCTGGGCGACTTCGCCGCCGCGGACACCGAGGCCGAGGAGATCGACCGGCTCGCGCTGCGCAACGAACGCCCGCTCGCCACCGTCTTCACCTCCTGGTACCGGGCGCTGCGCACCACCGAAACCGACGGCTGGGCGGCAGCACGCCCCCGGTACGAGTCCGTCCTCGCGGACACCGCCGACTCCGGCATGTCCGGCCTCGCCCAAGGTGCCGCCGCCCTCGTCGCACTGGTCCCCGCCCTGCGCGGCGAAGCCCTGCCCGACCCGGCGGACTTCGCCCACCTCGACGCCGGCCCGTACCGCCCCTGGCTCGACCCCCTGCTGCTGGCCGCCTCCGGCGCCACCACCGAGGCGTACGACGCCCTGACGGCTGTCCCCCGGCCACCGCACGACCTCCTCCAGGAAGCCCTGTGGTGCGTCCTCGCCCGCGCCGCCGCGGCCGTGGGCCACCTGCCGGTCCTGCGCCGCGCCCGCGCCGAACTGACCGCCGCCGAAACCGAGTACGCCGGCGCCGGCAGCGGCCTGCTCACCTTCGGCCCGGTCGCCGACCATCTGACGGCCACCGATGCGGCTCTCGCCGCCCACGCTCCCGGTGCGGCCGACGGCGGCGCACAGCGCGGTCACAGTCGGCCCATCACCGCGACGGCTCCGCTCAACTCCCCGCGCACGTAACGTTATTACGGGATTCGACCGTCCAATACGCGCTGAACCCTCATGTTCCACCCGGGTCGCTTCTAGAGTTGTCGCGGCGGCTTCTCGGAGAGGACGTGGAGATGGACCCGATGGTCGTGGCAGCCGGCACCGCTCTGGTGGGGGCGATGGCCACGGATGCCTGGGGGCAGATTCGCGAGGCGACGGCGGCGCTGTGGCGACGGATGAGCCCCGAGCGGGCCGCCGAAGCCGTCACGGAGCTCGAGGAGTTGAGGAGCCAGGTCGTACAGGCCCGCGGGGAGGGCGACGCGCACGCGGAAGAGGCGCTGGTCGGCGCGTGCCGTCTCCGCCTGCACCAGCTGCTCCACCAAGACCCGTCCTCGTACGCGGAGTTGCGGCATCTCCTCGACGTGCATCTGGTGCCCGCCTTGAGCGAGCGCGAACGGGTCGCCGTGCGGTCCGTCGCGCAGAACGCCACGGTGTCCGGCGGCGTGAGCATCCAGGCCGGCCGGGATGTGCACGGCCCCGTCGCTCCGCCACCATGACCGGCTCGGAGCATCCGCCCTCGACACGGGTCGAGCAGCGTGCGACGGCCTCGGGGTCCGCGGAGGTCAACCAGGCGGGCCGGGACGTGCACAGGGCCACCCACGTGTACGAGGCGCCGGCTCCGGCACGACCGTCCGTCATCCGGGGCCTGCGCCGCGACTCGCCCTATTTCACGGGCCGTGAGCGGGAGTTGAAGGGGCTTCTGCACGCGGCGGCCTCGGGCCGGGTACGCATCCGCACCGTCAGCGGCATGCCGGGCGTCGGCAAGACCGCCCTCGTCACCCGGGCCGCGCATCTCCTTGGGGAACAGTTCCCCGACGGGCAGTTCTTCGTCGATCTGCGCGCCCACGCCCAGGGCCAGTCCGCCGCGGATCCGCACGACGTCCTCGCGAATCTGCTCGCCGGACTCGGTATCGATCCCCGCAGCCTGCCCGCGACCCTGGACGGACGCAGCGGCCTGTGGCGCGACCAAGTCGCGGGCAGACGCGTTCTGCTCGTGCTCGACGATGCCGCCGACAGCGAGCAGATCGAGCCGCTGCTGCCGAGCGGCGCCACCTGTCTGACCTTGGTGACCAGTCGCAGCCGCCTGGTGGACTTCGACGGCGCCGAACTGCTGTCGCTGGAGACGCTGCCGCACGATGAGGCGGTCGCTCTGTTCCGTCTCCTGGCCCGCCAGGATCCGCTGCGCTCCGACCCGGACGGGTACGCCGTGCTGGACCATCTGGTGCGGCTCTGCGGTCACCTGCCGCTGGCGATCGTGCTGCTCGCCGGGCGCCTGGCCCACCGTCCGGCGTGGACCGTGGCCGACCTCGCGGCCGACTTCGCCGACGCGAAGGACAGGATCGGCCATCTGGCGGCCGGTACGCGGGCCGTCGATGCCGCGTTCAGGCTGTCGTACCGAAATCTGCCCCCGTCCGGGCAGCGGCTCTTTCGCCGACTGAGCCTGCACCCCGGACCGGACATCGACTCGTACGCGGCGGCCGCCCTGGACGGCGTCCCGCACGAGCGAGCGGTCCGCGCGCTCGAAGCGCTCTACACCGGGCACTTGTTGGAGGAAGTGGCCCCGCGGCGGTACCGCCTCCACGATCTGCTCCGCGAGTTCGCCGCCACGTGCTGCACCGACCACGAGCCCGCCGACGAACGCGATCTCGCGCTGGAACGGCTCCTGGCGTACTACCGGCGCACCGTTGAGTCGGCCGAGGACGTCATCGCCGCCCATCGCCGCGGGACGCCGCCGCTGCCCGACGCGAACAGCGCGCTGACGTGGCTGCGGACGGAGCGCGCCAACATCCTCGCGTGCCTCGATCACGCGGGCGCCCACGGCCTGGCGGTGCATGTGGTCGAACTGGATACGGCCCTGGCCCCGCTCCTGCTGCGCGAGGGCCCCTGGCCCCAGGCCACCGCCTTGCACGAACGCGCCGCCGACATGGCACACCGGCTCGGGGACCGGCACGGTGAGGCCCATGCCCTCAACCGGATCGGCCTCGTGCGGTACATGACCGCCGACTACGCGGCGTCGATCGGCTTCCACGGGCGCGCCCTGGCCCTCTTCGAGGCGTTGGGTGACCGCGGTGGGCAGGCCGCGACCCTCAACCATCTGGGCCGGGTGCGCGCCACCACCGACGACTACGGGGCCGCGACGGACCACCACGAGCGGGCGCTGTCACTGTTCGAGGAACTCGCCGATCGACACGGTCAGGCCACCGCGCTGCACGGTCTGGCCCGCGTCCGGTACATGACGGCTGACTACACGGCCTCGACGGACTTCAACCAGCGCGCACTGACACTGTTCAGCGCGCTGGGTGATCTGCGGGGTCAGTGCAATGTCCTGCTCGGTCTCGGCTTCGTCGGCTACCTGACCGGGGAGTACGCCGCGGCCACGGACTTCCACGAACGCGCACTGGCGTCGTTCGAAGCGCTCGGTGACCGGCACGGGCAGGCGAGCGCGCTCCAGGACCTCGGCCGGGTGCGCTTCATCACCGGGGACTACGCCGCCGCCGCGGACCTCCACGAACGGGCCCTGGCCCTGTTCGAGGAACTCGGCGACCGGCACGGGCAGGCCAACGGTCTGAACAACGTGGGGCGCGTGCGGTACGTGACCGGGGACTACGCGGCGGCCGCGGACCACCACGAGCGCGCGCTGGCCCTCTTCGAGGAATTGGGCGACCGGCACGGGCAGACGAACGGCCTGATACACCTGGGGCGTCAGCGGTTCGCCACCGGCGACTTCGAGGGCGCGGCCGCCCTGCACCGGCGGGCCCTGGCCCTCTGCGACGCGATCGGCAACCGGCACGGCAAGGCCAACGCCCTTCATGACCTCGGCCGCACCCACTGCGCGAAGTCCGAGCACACGACGGCCGTGGCGCTCTACGAGCAGGCCCTGCGGCTCTTCCAGGAAGTGGGAGACCCGCAGGGCGAAGCAGAGGTCTGGAACAGCCTGGGGGCGCTGCGGACCGGCACCGGCGCGCCCCGGGACGGACTCCTCGCGCACCACCGGGCCCTGGCCCTCGCCCGCCGGGCACACTGTCCCCTCGACGAAGCGACCGCACTGGAGGGCGCCGCGAGGAGCCGACTGCTCTCCGGCGACTTCGAGGGCTGCATGGCCGACTTGAGGCTGGCCGTCCGGATCTACGACCGGATCGGGGCCGCCGCGGCCCAGCCCGACGAAGGGCCGGCCTCGCTCTGAGGTCCCGCGACGGCATGCCTCGGCTGTCAGGCTCCAGGTCACCGACGCCGCAGCCGCCCGAGCCACGAGCGGGCCTGGGCGCGCCTGCGGGGGTCCGAGGCGGTGCGGCGGGCGGCGGCGATGGTGCGGCGGCCCTGCGGGGTGCGGCTGTACTGCTTGATCCGGTTGAGAATTCCGGGCATGGCTCCTCCATGGTGTCGTACGGCGGGGTTCCGCTCCGTCGCGGCACCGCTCGCTGTGCGACTACCCGGGATGCGGTAGAGAACACGAAAGCGGGCATACGGGCGGTGCGGGCGCCTACTCCGGCGCCAAAACAGCGCCGAGTTGAGGGAGTTGCCATGTTCGCCGTAGCCGCCGCCGTGTTGTTCTTCGTGGCTTTCTTGATCAATGCCGCCGACATCTCGACGAATGATGTCTTCTCGTCCGTGAACATCATGCTGCTCGGGCTCACCGTTCTGGCCCTCCACCTGGCGGGCGCCGGTGGCTGGGCGAGCAGCCGGTCGTCGCGTCGGCGCTGAGCGCGCAAGCCGAGTACGCGGGGAGTCGCACGATACAGGTGCGCGTGGTCAACTGCCGTTTCCGGAATGGAGGTTGTCGGTGAGTACGGACGAGATGGTGAGGCCGGAGACGTCCCCGGGGCGCTCCGTCGAGGAGGCCCACGAGAGGGTCAACCGGCGGTGGGCGGAGGTGCTGCAGGAGACCCGGGTGGCGCAGACGGGTGTGCAGATCCTCTTCGGCTTCCTGTTGAGCGTGGCCTTCACCCCGCGCTTCGACGATCTCGGCGCCTTCGACACCCACGTCTACGTGACGACCGTGATCCTGGGCGCCGCGGCCACCGGCGCCCTCATCGCCCCCGTCTCCCTGCACCGCATCCTGACGGGCCAGCAGATGAAGGACGACCTGGTGACGATCGCCGGGCGGCTCATGGTGACGGGGCTCGTCCTGCTGTCGCTGACCATCAGCGGGACGGTGCTGCTGATACTGCACGTGGTGCTGCCCGACCTGCTCGCCGAGATCTTCGCGGGGTCCGTACTGCTCTGGTTCGCCCTGTGCTGGTACGTCCTTCCCCTGTGGCTGAAGAAACGGTCCGTCCGACGCCATCGCAACGATCTCTGACGCGAGCGGTGGCGGCACGGGCTTGAGCCATGTTCGCCGTGTCACCGACCCGGCACACGGTGCCCCGCCCCCACGACACGTGGGGTGCGGGGCTCTTGGCGTGACTGCTGGGGAACGGCTCGGGCGGGCACGGTGAGGGGGCGGGGGCCACTGTCACGCCGAGTGCCGTACGTGGCCACGTAGTTGGCGGATTCGTGTGTTCCGGACCGGGCCGGCGAGCGCGCCGTCGCCGTGGCGGGACGGCGCAATCGACACATTGCCCCGTCTGTCCGGCGGCAGTAGAAGAAGCATTACCCCGATACGTTGCGGCCGCGGCGTCCAGCAAGGCATCACATCACAGCTCTTCGCAGCTCTCAGAGAAGCAAGGTGATCCAGCATGCCGCAGGACCCGCACAGCGCAGTGAGCAACGAACCCGAGGACGGCACCACGTCGATCGCCGCCGAGCAGGAGGCCGTACTCCAGCCCGCGTCCCAGGGGACCGCCGGCTCCGCCCAGCACGCGACGGACGAGGGCCTGGAGCAGATCGAGGGCTACCGCCGCCCGGAGCACTTCGCGCCGGAGGCCTGGACGGCCCCGACCGCCTCGCTGCCCGACATCGGAGAGGCGTCGTTCGGCCCGCCGCCGCCGTCCGCGGAGACGGTGCACGGCCCCGACGACCGCGTACAGATCGCCAACACGAGCGTGTACCCGTGGCGGGTGCACTGCTATCTGCTGATCACGGCCCGCGACAACGCCCTGTATCAGGGCACCGGTTGGCTGCTCGGGCCGCACACCCTCGCCACCGCCGGCCACTGCGTGTACATCAAGGGCAGCGGTGTCGCGGGCCGCGACGGGTGGGTCAAGAGCATCCAGGTCATGCCCGGCCGCAACGGCGGTTCGCTGCCGTACGGCAGCATCACCTGCACCAGCTTCCGTTCCGTGCTCGGCTGGACGAACGACGGCGACGAGAACTTCGACTACGGCGCCATCATCACGCCCAACAACATCGGTGACACCGTGGGCTGGTTCGGCTTCGGCGTGTACTCGGACTCGGACCTGCTCAAGACCACCGGCAACATCGCTGGCTATCCGGGCGACAAGCCCTCCGGCACCATGTGGTACGCGGCCCGCGGCGTCGACTCGGTCGCCGCGCGCAAGGTGTACTACGACATCGACACCGCCGGTGGGCAGAGCGGCAGCTCCGTGTACCGCATCGACAACAACAACCGCTACGGCTTCGCCATCCACGCCTACGGTGGTTCCCGGGTGAACTCCGGCACGCGGTTCACCACCCCGGTCTACAACAACTACGTGGCGTGGAAGGCGTGATCCGAACCCCATGAACGGCAGCAGCTCCGGAGTGGAGATCACCGGTGTCGTGCGCGACGCGTCCGGCGCACCGGTGGCCGGTGCGCACGTCCTGTTCACCGCGGGCCCTCGCCCACTGCCGGACATCGCTGCCCTGACGGACACCGAGGGACGCTTCTCACTGGGGGCCCCGGCGCCCGGTGCGTACACCCTCACATGCCGGGCGGATCCCCTCATGGGTTCGTCCGGCACGGCCGAGGCCACCGTCTCCGTCGAAGCGGGCCGCCCGGCCGGGGCCGCGGAACCGATCCAGGTCGATCTGACGCTGGGCTGAGTGTTCCGCGTGGGCCCATCGCGTTGACCGATCCCGGGAGAAGGTGCTGGAGTCGCCGCGTGGACAGCATCCCTGCCAACCGGCGGCTCTGGAACCGGATCAGCGGCGACTACCAGCACGCGCGCGGTCCGCGGATCGGTGCCTCGCCCCGAGCGGCCCGCACGATGGGGTCGGCCCCCCCTACCCGCTGGTGCAGGGCTCAGCGGAACAACTCCCCTGCGCCGCGGTGGGCGCCTGGGCGACGGCGCTGCCAACTACCTACTCACCTACGGCGGCTGGGTCAGGGTCAGGGTGCTGCGCGGCGCGGGTCTCGTCATCGGCGACCTCATCCAGCCGCGCCCCTATCGCGCAACTCCCCATGGCTGCAACGAAACCGACCCGCCCGACTGTGCCCCCACATGTTCCGGTACGGCGCGAGCGGATCCGGCCGAAGCGCCGCCGCGATCCCGTCCGGGGAGACATGATCAGGGCGGGCGGGCGCGTATCCCGCACCGCTGAGGGGGAGTTGGCGTGGGCAAGGTGGAGGAGTTCGAGGAGCTGCGGCCGCTGCTGTTCTCGATCGCGTACCGGATCCTGGGCAGCGTGAGCGAGGCGGAGGACGCGGTGCAGGAGAGCTGGCTGCGCTACGACGCCTCCTCCACGCGCCCGGTGTCGGTCAAGGCGTTCCTGTCGACGACGGTGACCCGCATCGCGATCGACGTGCTGCGCTCCGCCCGCGTACGCCGTGAGCAGTACGCCGGGCCGTGGCTGCCGGAGCCCCTGCTCGACGACCCGTACGAAGACCCGGCCCGCGCCGCCGAGTTGACCGAGTCGGTGTCGATGGCGGCGCTGGTGCTCCTGGAGCGGCTCAGCCCGCTGGAGCGCTCGGTATTCGTGCTGCGGGAGGTCTTCGCCTTCGGTTTCGACGAGATCGCCGCGGCGGTGGACCGCTCGGAGGCGGCGTGCCGTCAGCTGCTCGTCCGGGCCCGGCGCCACATGCGCGAGGGGCGGCCCCGGTTCGAGGCGGACGGCAAGGAGCGGCAGGAGCTGGCCGAGCGGTTCTTCGAGGCGCTCTTCGAGGGTGACGTGGACGGGCTGCGGAGTCCGCTCGCCGCCGATGTCCAGCTCGTCGGGGACGGCGGCGGCAAGGCGCCGCAGCTGGCCCGGCCCGTGGCCGGTGCCGCGAAGGTGGCCCGGCTGCTCGCGACCGTGCACCCGCTCATGGCGCGGACCGGTATCACCTGCGAGCCCCGCGAGATCAACGGGCAGCCGGGCGCGCTCTTCCACGACCGCGACGGGAGGATCCTGCGCGTCTTCGTCCTCGACGTGCTGGACGGTCAGGTCCTGACCGTCCGCTCGGTCCTCAATCCGGACAAGCTCGGTCACCTCGGCCCGGTCGCCGACGCCTGGGCCGTCGATCGGGAGCTGCGGGAGGCCCGCAGGCAGGCGCGGTGACGTCCCGAACCACCCACGCCCGCGGGTCCACGCGATATGCTGATGCAGATAGTGCAAGCGATTTGCAGAATGCGAGGAGGGTCATGGCCAATCGGACGTCCGACGCCGGGACGAACCAGAGCGTCGAACGAGCGGTCTCGGTGTTGCGTGCACTCGACTCCGGCCGCGCCGAACTGCGGGTCTCCGATGTCGCCGAACTCACGGGTCTCGGATCCTCGACCACTTCTCGTCTGCTGTCCACCCTTGAGCGCCTCGACATGGTCGAGCGCGACCCGGTCAGCAATCTCTACCGGCTGAGCCTCGGCGTGCTGCCGCTCGCCGCCACCGCCGCCAACCGCCACCCCGTGCACCGCGCCGCCCGGATGGTGTTGCAGGACCTCGCGACGCGCACCGGGCTCGGGGCCAACGTCGCGGTCCGGCGCGGCACCGAGCTGATGTTCCTGTGCAACTTCGAGGGGGCCCGCGCCCCCAAGTCGTACACGCAGGCGGGGCACACCGCGCCGCTGCACGCCACCAGCATCGGGAAGTGCCTGCTCGCCGGGCTCGGCCCCAAGGAGCGGCGCACGTTGCTGCCCGAACCGCTGAGCGCGCACACCGACTACACGACGACCAGCCACGATCTGCTCGACACCGAGATCGAGACCGTGCGGCGCACCGGTTACGCGATCGAGGCGGAGGAGCGCGCCCTGGGCCGCGCCTCGCTGGCCGCGCCCGTGCGGGACGCCTCGGACGACGTCGTCGCCGCCATCTCCCTGTGGGGGCCGACCTCACTGCTCGGCAACCGCGACGAGGGCGACGGGCAGCGGCCCGAGCTGGTGCGTGAGGTGATCGAGGCGGCGGACGCCATCAGTCAGGCGCTCGGCGCGCTCTGACCCGTACGACACCAGGGGACCCGGTGAAGGCGTCGGCCTTCACCGGGTCCCTTCGCGCTGAGCGCTGAGCGCTGTGCGTGACGCGGTGCGCGTTACGCGCCGAACGCCTTGAACGCGATCACGTGCGCGTGCCGCGCCCCGTGCGTCGCGTCCACCACCAGGCGCAGCGCGTCGGTGCGCACCGGCCCGCCGTCCGCGTCCCGCAGGGCGTGAACGCGGTGCCGGCGGCGGTTGTCCGTCACCGTGAGGAGCGTGCGCCAGGTGCCGTCGGGGTCGCGGCTCTGGAGGCGGTAGTCGCGGACCAGTTCCGGCATCACCTCGTACGGGGTGCGGTGGCGGTGCAGGTTGTTGAGGTACTCGTCGACGTCGTCGTCGAACACCAGCCGGGCCTCGGTGAGTTGCTGCTCCGTGTCCCAGTCGAGGCGGAGCCACTGCTCGGCCCGCGCCGGGTCGGGCATTGGCGCCGAGGACCACATCTGCGGTCCCCCGTACGGGCGTTGGTAGCTTCCGGCGGCGCGCTCGGGCAGGAACGCGGCGGTGTCCGGCGTCGCGCGGAATGCGAAGGACCGGCGGCGCAGCCCGCGCGCCTGCCATTCCAGGACCAACTGGCCGTCCTCCTCCGGGATGTCGTGGTCGACGGCCGCGTCGCCCTCGACGCGGCTGCGCAGGGCGAGGACGCCGTCGGTGCGGTCGGGCAGCAGGACCAGGGCCGCGTCCGGGCACGCCCGCACGATCGCGACGACGTTGTCGGGGGCGTCGGGGCGGTGACCGAGCGGCGCCGTGACCCAGTGCGGCCCGCCGGGCGGGACGGTCACGGTCGTCGTGATCAGACGGTCGACCGGGACCGCGTTCTCCGGGGTGCCGGTCGACCACAACTCGACGGTGAGGTCCCGTGGTTCGGCGGGAGCGCCGTGGACGAGCAGGTCGAGGGTGTCGAGGGCCGGGTCGACGGGGAGCAGGAGCGCGAGGTCGCGGGTGAGCGGGTGGGGCTCGCCGGGGGTGTCCGGGGTGGGCTCGGCGGCCAGGCGGGTGAGCTGTGAGGAGGCGCTGACGCGGGCCGCGCGGGCCAGGTTGTCGGGGTCGTCGTCGGCGAGACCGATGACGGAGGCGTCCTGCCGCAGCAGCGTGCGCCGCACCAACTCGGGCCGCTTGGTGGCGAGTTCGCGCGGGGTGAGGCCCTCGGTGACGCACAGCGCGGCCGCTGTGCCCGCCGCCTCCCCGAGCGTGGCGCAGGTGGCCATGACGCGGGTGGCGCCGAAGGCGATGTGGGTGGCCGAGATGTTCCGGCCGGCCATCAGCATGTTCGTGACGTTCACCGAGTACAGGGAGCGCAGCGGGATGTGGAAGACGCCGTCCGCGTACCGCTGGCGGGCGCCGGGCTCGTCCGCGTACATGCCCTGGACGGGGTGGAGGTCGACGGACCAGCCGCCGAAGGCGACGCGGTCGTCGAACTGGCGCTGCTGGAGGATGTCCTGCTGGGTGAGGACGTGGTCGCCGAGGAAGCGGCGGTACTCGCGCTTGCCGGGGAGGCTGCCGACCCACTCCAGGGTGAGGTTCTCGGCGTCGGGGAACTCGCCGGAGTTCTTGATGTGGTCCCAGATGCCCATGACGACGGCCTGGAGCTCGTCGCGGATGCGCTCGTTGTCGTGGACGGTGTCGAGTTCGCCGCCCCACTCGACCCACCAGTAGTCGCAGCCGTTGTCGCCGGTGCGCAGCACCCGGTTGCGCAGGATGGGTGTGGTGGAGAGGTCCTTGGCGTAGGCGGGGGGTACGAACTTCACCGGGCGGCCGGTGTCCTTGGTGTGGAACAGGATGGTGGAGCCGAGCAGCGCCCGGTCCGCCTCGGCGGGCGCCCAGGGCTCGTCGAACTCCTCGCGCGCCTCCCGGCCGATGCGGTGGCGGGCGCCGACGAGGTGGCCGAGCAGGCCGTCGCCGGTGCAGTCGAGGAACTGCGCCGCGTGGAAGGTGATGCGGCGTTCGGAGCCCATCATCCAGCCGGTGCACGAGTGGATCTCGCGGGCGTCCTCGGGGCCGCTCGCGTCGGCCTCGCGCACATCGGTGTTGAGGTACAGGTCGAGGTTCGGCTCTGCATGGACGGCGTCGAGGACGACCTGGTCCCAGTAGTAGGGGTTGCCCTCGGGGTTGCGGAACTGGTTCTCGGTGTACAGCTCGCCCATGATGCCGGTCTCGCGTGCCCAGCGGTGCACGCCGTGGGCGGTGGCGCCGCAGACCCAGACGCGGACCTCGCTGCTGGCGTTGCCGCCCAGCACGGGCCGGTTGTTGACCAGGGCGACACGGCGGCCGAGCCGGGCCGCGGCGATGGCCGCGCAGGTCCCCGCCAGCCCGCCCCCTATGACGGCGATGTCGTAATGGACCTCTTCTTCCCGCACGGTGCGGCCTCCTTGGTGTGCAGCTGGGATACGCCCCGCGCAACGGAGCGGCCTTGAACGTACATCACATCCATATTGTGCAAACACTGTTCCGACAGTGGGATTCGTTGTAAGTTTCCGGCGCGGCCACCGAACGTGGCCGGCACGAGCCGCAGTACAAGTTCTTGGCAGGTGGGACGAGTTCAGCGGTCCCGTACAGAAGCGACGATTCACCGACCAAAAGGGTTGACTCCGTCGCGCTATATGGAGAACGATCCCGCATGCTGCAACTGGCATTCGATGGAGCATGGTTGGCGTTCACACAGGGCCCCGGCGCTCCCGCCCCGTTCGAGAGGACACACCCATGAGTACGGCCGCACCTCCCCAGAAGGTGGCTCCACCGCGTCGGCGGGACCGCGAGCGGACCGGCGGACGGCTCTCCAACGGCGCGTTCGCCCTGCTCCTGACCGCCCCCGGACTCGCCCTGTTCGCGGCGATCATCATCTATCCGCTGCTGTCGGCGCTGTTCACCGGGTTCTTCAAGCAGGACCTGCGGCTGCCGGGCCGCGAGTTCGTGGGGCTGGAGAACTTCACGTACTGGCTGGACGGCGACTTCCTGACCATCTTCAAGCAGACGATGATCTTCACCGTCGGCGCGACGATCGTCCCCTTCGTCCTCGGTTTCGCCCTCGCACTCGCCCTCAACACGGGCCTGAAGGGCAGCGGCTTCCTGCGCGGTCTGTTCCTCTTCCCGTGGGTGATCCCGGGCGTCGTGGTCTCCTTCCTGTGGATGTGGATCTTCAACGCCAACTACGGCGTCCTGAACGGCATCCTCATGGAGGCCGGGATCATCGAGGAGTCGGTGTCCTGGCTGGGCCAGTCCGGCACCGCGATGCTCGCCGTCATCGTCACCAAGACCTGGGCGAGCTTCCCCTGGATGATGGTGATGCTGCTCGCCGGGCTCCAGACCGTGCCCAAGGAACTGCACGAGGCGGCCTCGATGGACGGCGCCGGATCGATCCGCCGCTTCTTCAACGTCACCTGGCCGCAGGTGCGCGGCGTCGCCTCGATCGTGCTGCTCCTTGAGTTCATCTGGAACTTCCAGCACTTCGACACCATCTACGTGCTCACGGGCGGTGGCCCGGCCGGATCCACCGAGACCTTCGCGACCGCCGTGTACCAGACCGCCTTCAAGGGCTTCGACATCGGCCGGGCGACCGCGCTGGGCGGCCTGTGGATGCTGCTCCTGCTCGTCCTCGTCGTCGTGTACCTCAGAATCAGCGAGCGGAAGGGCGACGACGCCTGATGACCTCCACGACCCCCATGACGCGAGCCACCTCGACGGCTCCGACGGCCGTCACGCCGGCCGGGCGCACCTCGCGCCGCCGGATACGCAAGGACCTGCTGCGCTCGCGGATCGCGGCCTGGACCGCGGTCGTCGTCATCGGCGCCTTCGGTCTGCTGCCGGTCTACTGGCTGCTCGCCACCGCCCTCAGCAGCCCCGATTCGACCTTCCAGTTCCCGCCGAAGCTGATCCCCACCGATCTGACCCTCGGCAACTTCACGGCCCTCGCCGAGAACGACCAGCTCATCAAGTACCTGGTCAACTCGCTGATCGTGGCGACCATCACCGCCGTCCTGAGCGTGGTCGTCGCCACGTACATGGGCTACTCGTTCTCCAAGTTCCGCTACCGCGGCCGGCGTTCCCTGATGCACCTGGTGCTCGCCTCGCAGATGTTCCCGCAGGCCCTGCTGCTGGTGACGCTGTACGCCGTGTTCTCCAGCTTCGGCCTGCTGAACACGTACACCGCGCTGGTGCTGTCCTTCACCACGTTCACGATGCCGCTGTGCGTGTGGATGCTGAAGGGCATCTTCGACACCATCCCGGACGCCCTCCTGGAGGCCGCGTCCATCGACGGCGCGTCCCGCTGGCGCACCCTGCACTCCATCGTCGCGCCGCTCGCCGCGCCCGGCATGATCGCCGCCGGTCTCTTCGCCTTCGTACGCGGCTGGAACGACTTCATCTTCGCGGTGACGCTCGCCGACAAGGAGAAGCAGACCCTGCCGCCCGGCCTCGTCTCCACCTACATCGGCGAGTTCCAGACGGCCTGGCCCGAGCTGATGGCCGCCTCGCTGGTCGTGTCCGTCCCGGTGGTCGTCGCCTTCATGTTCCTCCAGCGCTACCTCGTCGGCGGCATGACCGCCGGCTCGGTCAAGAGCTGACCTTCCCCGCTGCTCCCCCACGCACCTCACCCTCCCTTTCACTCCCCATGGAGACACCATGACCACCTCTGGCATCAGCCGTCGCGGTGCGCTGCGCATGTTCGGCATCGGCGCCCTCGGCGTGGCCGGCGTCGGCGCGCTCGGCGCCTGCGCCCCGTCCGGCGCCAGCACCTCCTCCAACGGCGGCGACACCAAGTCGAAGAACTTCGACTTCACGTCGTGGTCGCTCAACGAGGAGGCCGCCAAGCCGTCGATCGAGAAGATCATCAAGGCGTGGGAGAAGGAGCAGGGGTCGAAGATCCGCGCGGTCTCGTACCCGTACAACGAGTACCTGAGCCAGCTCACCCTCAAGCTCGGCGGCGGCGAGACCACCGGCGCGGTCCACCTCGACATCGCCTGGCTCGCCGCGGTGGCCCAGATGGGCAAGCTCGCCGACCTCGGACCGGTGGCCGGCAAGGGCGGCTACACGGACGTGGCGCTGGACAGCGGGAAGTACGACGGCAAGCAGTACGGCCTGCCGTGGAACACCGGCTCGATCGGTGTCATCGCCAACTCCAAGCTCCTGGAGAAGGCGGGCATCAAGAAGCACCCGGTCACCGTCGAGGAGTTCGAGGACGCGCTGCGGGCGCTGAAGGGTCTCGGCGGCGGTGTCGTGCCCTACGCCGCCGCCACCAAGGTCGCGCAGCTCAAGGACATCTTCCCGTGGATGCAGACCTTCGGCTGCACGCTGCTGGACGGCAAGAAGGTCACCCTCGGCGACGACGCCTCCGTCGACGCGGTCACCTGGTACAAGAAGCTGCACGACGAGCGGCTGATCGCCGCCGACGTGGACCGCTTCGACGCCCGCGCCCTGTTCAGCCAGGGCAAGGCGGCCTTCTACGACGACGCCATCATCGGCAAGGGCGTGACGGCCTCCCAGTCCAAGGACAAGACGCTGGCCGACGCGATGCAGCCGATGAAGCGTCCGGTGCTGAAGTCCGGTGACACCCCGCAGGCCCTGCTGTGGGGCGGAGTCATCGCGATCGTCAAGGGCAAGGGCCAGGACGCCGCCACGGACTTCGCGCTGCACGCCACCTCCGACCAGAAGACCGTCGCCCAGTACTTCACCGAGCGCGCCCTGCCGCCGTCGACCACGAAGGGCCTGGCCGACCCGCAGGTCGCCAAGGACACGTTCAGCGCCGAGTGGACCGAGAAGATCACGCGGACCGCGACCGGCAGCCCGTTCTGGCAGTTCGCGCAGAACGCGCAGATCGAGGAGGCCGTCGCCAAGCAGGTCCAGGCCGTCCTGGTCGGCAAGTCCAAGCCGAAGGACGCGATGAAGCAGGCCGGCGAGGAAGTCGCCGCGCTCATCAAGCGCTGACCCGGCGGACCCCCGTCACGCGCCGACCCGGCGCACACCCCCACGACCGGGCCCGGTGACCGTCGAACGACCCTCACCGGGCCCTTCGCCATGCAGCACGCGAAGCACGCCCAGCACGCCCTCGTAGGTCCCCACACACCATCGAAGGAGCTCGTCTTGCGACGTCCCACGGCACGCACGTCCGCCGCCTCCGCCGCGGCCCTGGCCGCCCTGCTCATGCCCCTCCCGGCCGCCCACGCCGACGGCGCGGAGGCCACCGCCACGGCCGCGGCCACCGCGATCGAGAAGGTCCCGTACGCGATGGACTCGTCCAACCAGGCCGCCTGGTGGACGCCCGCCGCCACGTACAAGGGCCGCGGCCAGTACACGTACTTCGCGTTCAACGAGCCCGGCACGACGGCCGCCACGCACCGCTCGGCCGTCGCGCGCCGCGACCCGGACGGCGTCTGGAGCCGCCTGCCGCTGCTGGGCAGCGACGGGCAGCAGGCCGAGTTCGCCGACGACAACGGCCACAACCAGCCCTCGATCGCCCGCGACGGCAGCGGACGGCTGCACGTCTTCACGTCGATGCACTGCGACAGCTGGCGCTACTTCCGCACCGACGCCCCGGGCGGCGCCGTCACCGACCACGCGTCCGGGCTGCCCGACCAGGGCCAGGGCATCACCTACCCGGTGCTCACGACCGCCCCCAACGGTGACCTGTACCTGGCCGCCCGCGTCGGCTGCGGCAACACGCAGCGCGACGGCAAGCTCTACCGCTGGGACAACGCGGCGGGCACCTGGAGCGTGGTGGCCACCTTCGGCTCCGCCCTCAACCGGTCCGTCTACCCCGACGACCTCACCGTCGACGCGTCGGGGCGGGTGCACCTGCTGTACGAGTGGGCCAAGGCACCCGCGTCGGCCTGGCGCCACCAGCTGTCCTACCTGCGCTACGACCCCGGCACCGGCCGGTTCGCCGATCACGACGGGGCCGCGGTCACCGTGCCGACCACGCCCGACACCTCCGACGTCATCCAGGGCCTGACCACGGGTGAGGAGTGGAGCATCGACAACGCCGGCTACACGGGCCCGACGGTGCAGAGCGCCAAGCTGACCCTGGACGGCGACACACCCAAGGTCGCCTACCGCTACCGCTCGGCCGAGAGCGGGGGCGACTTCCACGTGTACTACGCGTACCCGAGCGGCACCGGATGGCTCCGCAAGACGGTGTACGCGGGAGCCACCAACGCCGCCCTCGGCATCACCTGGGACGAGACCGACACCAAGCGGATCTACTACGTGACCGCGTCCGGCACCGACCGCGTCTTCATGGCGACACAGACGGCGGACGGTACCTGGACCGCCGAGTCCGCCGCGCCCGGAGTGAGCGCGGACCGGCTCGCGGTGCGCCGTGACTCGGACGGGAACGACGTGCTGTACCTGCCGGTCACGGCGAGCAACTCGCTCTACTACGGCCTGCGTTGAGCTGAGAGCAGGGGTCAGGCCTCCGAGACGGTGGCGGTGACCGGTGTGCCCGCCTCGACCGTGCGGCTCACCGTGCACAGGCGGTCGTGCGAGCTCTTCACGGCCCGCGGCAGGATCGCGCGGGCCCGGTCACCCTCCGGCCCCTCGGGGAAGGCGACGTGGAAGGTGACGGCGAGCCCCGCCATCCGGTTGCCGCCCTCGTCCACGACCTTGTCCCCGGAGGCCGTGACGGTGAACGCGTCCGGCTCGGCGTGCCGCGTCGTGGCGACCTCCACGTCGACCGCGGTGCAGCCGCCGAGCGCGGCGAGGAAGAGCTCGACCGGGGTGAAGTCGCTCCCCTCGCCGGTCCCGAAGGTCAGCGTGCCCCCACGGGCGTTGGTCGCGGTGAACCGGCCCGGACCGGCACGTTCGATGGACACGGAGCGCAGTGCGTCGTCAGTCATGGCGCCGACAGTACTGTCCCGCCGCGCGGTCGGCAGGAAAGGCCCCCGTCACACCAGTCCCGTCACGGTGACCGTCACCCGCGCCCGCGTGTCACCGTTCGGGACGGACTTGGCCAGGTGTTCCTCGGCCGTACGGCGGGCGGCGCGGGCCACGTCCACCGTGCGGGCGTGGGCGAGCGCGACGAGTTGGATCTCGATGCGCCAGGGGCCGTCGGCGTCCCGCGGCGGGGTGAGGCGCACCCCGGACGGCCTGCCGCCCGCGGGCGGCACCGGGCGGGCGAGCGCGGAGCGCAGGCGTCCGGCGAGGTCGGGCTTGAGGAAGGCCACGCCGGGCAGTTCGGCCACGGCGCGGGCGATGTCGTCGATGAGCTGGGCGAGGATGCTGGTACCGGTCATGAGGGGCGGCCGCCTTCCTGGCCATCCGGCGTGCTGTCGGTCGGGTCGATGAGGTCGGTGACTCGGATGTCCACACATCCGATGGGCACACCGAGGTCGCGGTCCGCCGCGTGCCACACCTTCGTACGGACGTCCACCGCGATGTCGGGCAGGGAGGCGTCGAACGGGGCGTGGATCTCGAGTCTGACGTCGACCCGCTCCGGTCCGCCCTGACCGGGCAGGATCCGCAGCCGGCAGGAACCGGCCCGCACACCGGGCACGGTCTCCGCCGCCGCACGCAGAGTCCGTGCGGCGACCGCCTCCATGACCCACAGGTCCTCGTCGGGCTCGCCGAGGGGCAGCGGACGGCCGGGACGCAGTTCGAGTCGTACGACGTCCATGACGCGGCGGGTCAGCGCGGCCGCGTCGTCGTGGACGGCGCCGTCCAGGGAGGCCTCGTCCAGGTCGCGCACCACGGACTCCAGCTGGTCGAGGTCCCGGGCGGCGGCCCCGCAGTGCGGGCAGGCGCCCAGGTGCGGGTCGTCCGACTGGTCCTCCCACGCGGACCACACCTGGGACAGCAGCCGACCGCACGGCAGTCGCTCGTCGTCGGGGTCCTCGGTGTGCGTGTTGGGCGGGTCGGTGTGAGCGGTCATCGCCAGGCCCCCAGTGCTTGAGTCAGGCTGCGTCGTGCTCGGAAGACACGGGCGCGGACAGCCTCCTGGCTGATCCCGACCGCGTCCGCGATGAAGTCGTAGGGCCGGCCGTCGAGTTCGCGCAGCACCCAGCACGCGCGCTGTTCGGCCGACAACTGGTCGAGGGCCGCGCCCAGTTCACGTACGGCGTCGCGGGCCTCGGTGATCCGGGCCGGTGACACCGCGTACTCGGGCGCGGGGACCTCCGCGGCCGTCTCCAGCGGCACGACCGCCCTGCGCGAACGCAGGATGTTCAGGCAGCGGTTGGTGACGATGCGGTACATCCAGGTGCCGAACGACGCCGAGCCGTGGAACTCGGGGAGCCGCCGCCACGCGCTGACGAAGGCGTCCTGCACGGCGTCCTCCGCCTCCGTGCGCGCGCCGAGCAGCCGTGTGGCCAGTCGCAGCAGCGCCGGGGCGTGCCGCTGGACGAGAACGGCGAAGGCGTCCTCGTCTCCTTCCGCGGCCCGGACCGTCAGCAGCGCGTCATCGGTCGCGCCGCGGCCCTCCGGGGGTGCGGTATCTCTGGGGGCGCCCACCACTGAGCGGCTCCTCTCGTCTCTTCCTGTCCGTTGGACACACCTGGGCCGCATCTGTGACGCGGCATTTTCGCGGCCCGATGCGACGGGGGTGGCCGAGACCGGCGGGGGCCGGTCCGCGCCGGCCGTTCCGACGTCGGACCCTCGTCGTCGGGCCCTCGGCGTCGGAAAGTTCTTTCCTTTCGTGCGTCACAGATGCGTCCGCGGCGGGTCTATCCACGTAAGGACATCTGACCGACCGCAGGAAGAGGGACACGCCATGAGCACCAACACGCAGAGCGCACCGGCCGCCAAGAACGTGCCGCTGGAGCGCACCGGCCGGCAGGCGCAGACGACCGCGGTGTTCGGCGGCGCGACGGGCACCGACCAGCCCGCCGCCGACCGCGGCAGGACGTCCATCGCCGATGTCGTCGTCGTGAAGATCGCGGGTATCGCCGCGCGGGAGATCCCCGGCGTCCACGACATGGGAGGCGGCCTCTCGCGCACCATCGGCGCCGTGCGCGACCGCGTCCCCGGCGGCCGGCCGAACGTCGGACGGGGTGTGAAGGTCGAGGTCGGCGAGCGCCAGACGGCCATCGACATCGACCTGGTCGTCGAGTACGGGGTGCCGATCTCGGACCTGGCCCGCGACGTGCGCGAGAACGTGATCTCCGCGGTGGAGCGCATCACCGGTCTGGAGGTCGTGGAGGTGAACGTCACGATCAACGACGTGCACCTGCCCGAGGACGACGAGGCCCCCGCCGCGGAGACCCGCGTGGAGTGACCGTTCGGCGTCGCACGTACGGGCCGACGGAAGGAGGCCGGGCCGAGGGCGGCACCGGCCGAGAAGGGGTGAGGTGGCAGTGACCAGAGCGACGACCGGGGTGCTCGCCGGGATGGCGTTGGCGTTCGCGGGGTTCTTCGGGGGCTTCGGGGCGTTCCTGCTCGTGGCCGCCCTCGGCGCGCTGGGCGGGGCGGTCGGGCACTGGCTCGACACCGGCGGGCGTGTCGAGGACCTGCGCGGCAGCTGGGAACGGGGCCGGCGATGACCGGGGCCGCCGAGCGGGGCACGACCGTCGTCTCGGGCAGGGCCGTCCGCAGGATCGCCGGGCGCGCGGCAGGCGAGGCCACGGCGACCCCCGTCCGTACGGGGTCGGGGACCGCGACCGTGCGGGGGCGCCGGGCGGACGTCGGGGTGAAGGTGGCGCTGCCGTTCCCGGCGCCGCTGCCCGAGACGGCCCGCCTGATCGAGGCCCATGTGACGGACCGGACCCGCGAGTTGACGGGCCTTCATGTCACTCCGGCCCGGGTCCAGGTCACCGAACTGCTGCCTGTGCCGGGTGCGGGGGCTGGGGCGGCGACAGGCGTGCGGGGCGCTTCGCGCTCGGCGGGGCCGGCAGGTGTGTCGGGCGGGTCCGGGCCGGCGGGCGCGGCAGGTGTGTCGGGCGGGTCCGGACCGGCGGGCGCGGCAGGTGTGTTGGGTGCGTCCGGTCCGGCGGGCGCGGTGGCTGGTGGTCCGGGCGCCGGGGGCGCCAAGCCCCTGGGTCCCGGTGACTCGGGCTCCCGTACGCCCCTGCGCTGGTGGTCGCCGCGCAGGCTGCCGGCGGCGCTCCTCGCGCTGGCGGCCGCCACCGTCTGCGGCGCGCTGGCGGTCGACCTGGTCAGGGTGCACTGGGCGGACCGCACCGCCGCCTCCTGGCGCACCGGTACGGTCCACTGGCTGGAGCGGCACGGCCCCGACGCCCCGCTCGTGGGCATCGCCGCCGCCGCGCTCGCGGTCCTCGGCGTCCTGATGATCGTCCTCGCGGTCAGCCCCGGGCGCCGTGGGCTGCTCACCGTGGTCTCCCCCGCCGCACCGCTGCGGGCGGCCATGGACCGCCCGGCCATCGCGCTGGTGGTGCGGGATGCCGTGGGGGACGTCGCGGGGATCGACACCGTACGCGTCCGGGTGCGGCGGCGTCGCGTCGTCGTCCGGGCCCAACTGGCCTTCGGGGACAGGGCGGTCGCGCGAGCCGCCGTCGGGGCCGCGGCCCGCGGCGTCCTCGACGACTGCCGCCTGCGCCGCGCGCCGGGACTGCGCGTGAAGGTCCGTCCCGGCGAGGCCTGGAGCGCTGGGACGGCGACCGCGCCGGGACCACGTACTCCCGGCGACACAGGAACCGGAACAGGCACCGACACCGACACCGACACCGACACCGACACCGAGAACGGCACCGACACACCAGAAGTACCTCGCGAGCAGAAGGGCCGTGCCACTGATGCCCCGTAGTCGTACGTTCCTCAACCGGATCGCACTGGCCGCGTGCGGCGTGCTCGCCGTGGCGGTGGCCGGGTGGCTCTGCCTGGGGCGGACCTCGTGGCGGCCCGCCGCCCTCGACGCGTGGTCCGGTCTCGGCGCCCGCACGCCGCTCGTGCCGTCGGACCGGCTGGCCTCGCTGCGCGCCCAGGAGTGGTGGACGCCCACCGTCATGGCCGTCTCCCTCGCCGCCACCGTCCTGCTCGCGTGGTGGGCCGCGCGGCAATTGCGCACCGGAAGCCACCGCACGGTGGCCCTGCCCGCGTCGCGCAGCCGACTGCGCACCCGCGCGCTGGAGGACACGCTGACCGGTCTCGTGGAGGACATCGACGGGGTCGCCGACTGCCGGCCGCGCGTACGGGGCGGGTCGCGAACGGGCCGGCTGGACGCCGTGGTGAGGGTGCGTCTCCACCAAGACACCACACCCTCCACCGTCCTTCCCCCGCTCACCAGGATCGCCTCCGACACGGGGGACGCTCTCGCGCCGTACCGTTTCCGCATGCATATCCGCTTCACCGCCCGCGCCCATCGCAGGCCGCATGTCCGCTGAACCGGACGCCGTCGACAGATCGTCGCGCGGCCGCGGCCCGCGCCGTCTCTTCCCCAGAGGTGACATCCCCGCACCCCCTGTGTCGGCGTGGAGAGTCGCCCTGCGCCGCACCCCGGTGTCGATGTGGCGCGACGACATCACGGACTCCGCGGCGGCGCTCACGTACTACGCGATCCTGACCGTTCTGCCCTCCCTGCTGGTCATCTCCCTGGCGTTCAGCCTGATCAGCCCGGACACGGCCCAGGAGTTCGTCGCCCACGTCAGCGAGTACGCCCCCGGCCAGTCCGGCAACCAGTTGCACGACGTGCTCTCCCGCGCGCTGCGCCACGGCACGGCCGCCTGGACCCTGCTGTGCGTCGGCGCGGTCAGCGCCCTGTGGTCGGCGTCCAGCTACCTCGCGGTGTTCCGGCGCGCGGTGCACCGCATGCACCGGGTGGCGGACCGCCGCTCGACCTGGCACAAGGCCCACCGCATCCTGGGCACGGCGCTCGCCCTGCTGGGCATCCTCGTGCTCAGCGCCCTGGTGCTCCTGCTGACCGGCCCGGTCGCCGGGACACTGGGCCGCTACTTCGGCCTCGGCACCGCCGCCGCGTGGGCGTGGAGCCTACTGCGGTGGCCGATGCTGCTGTGCGTGGTGGCCCTGCTCGTCGTCATCGTCTTCCGCACCGGTCCCGCGCAGGCCCGCGTCCGCGCCCACAGCATCCCCGGCGGCGCCCTGGCCGCCTTCCTGTGGCTGTGCGTCTCCGCCGGATTCGCCTTCTACACCTCGCAGTTGAGCACCTACAGCAAGCTCTACGGCTCTCTGGCGGGCGCCGTGGTCTTCCTCATCTGGCTGTGGCTGTCCAACCTCGCGCTGCTCGCCGGCGCGCAGTTCACGGCGGAGCTCAGCGAGTTGGAGCGGCAGGCCTCGGACTGAGCCCAAGGCCACCCCGGGGCGCGGGCGGCGCCGCGGCAATGGTTCTATTGGTTGCGCAATATTGAAAGCGTTACCTGTGGTGCCGCGCCGCGCCGCCGCCAGGCAAGGAGTGCCGGATGTTCTCGGATGTGGGCCCGCTGGAACTGCTCACGATCGCCGCCATCGGCGTGCTCGTGTTCGGCCCCGACAAACTGCCGGAGTTCCTGCAGAACGCGGCCCGCACCGTGCGGAAGATCCGGGAGTTCTCCGACAGCGCCCAGCAGGAGATCCGCTCCGACCTCGGCCCGGAGTTCGAGGACTTCGACGTCCGGGACCTGCACCCGAAGACGTTCGTACGCAAGCACGTACTGAACCCGGACACCGATCTCGGCCGGGAACTGGGCGAACTCCAGGAAGCACTCGACCCACGACGCGATCCGGCCGCCACCACCACCACCGCCGTCACCACAGCCCCCACCGCCACGAAGCCCGCGGTCAGCCTTGCGAAGAGCGGGGGACCCCACGGCGCGCCGCCCGCCTTCGACCCCGACGCCACCTGACCGACGTCACGCCCGCATCACACGAGTCCAGGGAAAGTGTCATGCCGAAATCCCCGCCCGCGAACATCCCCGCCACCGGCGACACTTCCGCCGAGGAGCTGGCGATCCTTGAGGGCGGCCCCGCCCACGGACTGCGCCTGCACGTCACGGACCGCCCACCGGTGGTGCAGGTGACCCGGCCCTGCGCCATGGAGGAGCCACCCGCCTCACAGGGCCTGCGCGCCGAGGCCCTCTACGTCTACCGACGCGACCTGCACGTACAGCAAGCGCCACTGCGTTACGGGTTCGACCGGGCGAGTCCGTGAGCGCGAGGCAGAACGGGTGGCCGTACCAGCATCCCCTTGCACAGCTATAGAGTTGCGCAACCAAGCAACGTACGAACACGAACGGAGACCGACCTCCACATGGGCATCATCAGCTGGATCCTCCTGGGCCTGATAGCCGGAGCCATCGCCAAGTTCCTGCTCCCCGGCCGCGACCCGGGCGGCCTCATCGGCACCACGCTCATCGGCGTCGCCGGCGCCTTCGTCGGCGGCTGGCTGTCGGCCCGCCTCCTCGACCGCCCCATCACGAAGGACTTCTTCGACCTGCCCACCTGGGTCGCCGCGATCGGCGGCTCCCTGGTCCTCCTCATCGGCTACCGGCTCCTGTTCGGCAACTCGCGGGACTGAGGCCGCCTTTCGCGCCGAGGCGCGCAGATGCCGAAGCGCGCGGATGCCGGAGCGTCGGGGCGGCGGGGCGTCGTGCCGTTGGGTGCATGCCCGGAGCGGCATTGAGTTCTGCGTAACTCCGCGCCCGGCATCTGCCACCCACGCCCCCGCTCTGCTACGCAAGGGGCAGGCCCCTCACGGGCACAGCCGGTGCGCCACGACGGGCCAGGGGGAACCATGGCCGATTCCGTGAGCCGTCAGGGGCCGCGCGTGCCCGTCACCGACCCCAGGGTGGGTGTCGACGTCGACGTCGAGCGGGAGGGCAGGCCGAAGCATCGGCTGGTCACGATCGGGGATTCGCTGACGCAGGGGTTCCAGAGCGCCGCCGTCTTCAACACGGGGCTGTCGTACCCGGCGATCGTCGCGTACGAGATGGGGTGCGCCGAGCAGTTCCGGTATCCGCGCTACGACGGTTTCGGCGGGCTGCCGTTCAACATCGAGCTGTTCCTGCGTGATCTGGCGGACCGTTACGGGCGGTCCGTGGATCTGTGGGAGGCGCCGTTCGCGCTGTTCCGGGCGCGGGGGCTGATGGACCGGGTGGAGGACTACTGGGAGCGGGGCCCCGGTCTGGCGGTCCCCTCGACCACGGCCGTGATGCACAACCTCGCCGTGTTCGGGTGGGACCTGCGGGACGCGCTGTCCAAGTCCGCCGACGCGTGCCGCAAGCGGATCGGCACCCCGAAGGACGACGCTCTTTTCCAGATCGTCCAGAACGCGGGTGAGCGCGCCGCCCTGCGCGTCCTGCCGACCCAGCCCCCGGCGGCCGGGGCCCTGACCCAACTCGGCGCGGCCGCCGTGCTCGGCGAGGACACCGACGGCACCGGCTCCGAGCACGGCATCGAGACGCTGGTCGTCTTCCTCGGCGCCAACAACGCCCTCCAGGCGGTCACCGAACTCAAGGTGACCTGGAGCGAGGCCCCCGATTACGCCGATCTGGATCGCAAGGGGCGTTTCACCGTGTGGCGGCCGGAGCACTTCGAGGCCGAGCTGCGTGCGGTGGCCGCCGCCGTCTCCGACATCAGGGCACGCCACGTCGTGTGGTGCACGGTCCCGCACGTCACCATCGCGCCGATCGCCCGTGGCGTGGCGGGCAAGACCGAACCGGGCTCGCCGTACTTCCGGTACTACACCCGCCCCTGGATCAGCGACCGCGACTTCGACCCCGACCGGGACCCGAAGATCACCGGTGCGCAGGCGCGGCAGGTGGACGAGACGATCGACACGTACAACGACCTGATCACCGCGGTGGTCCGCGAGGGCCGGCGCGCCGGAATGGACTGGTACCTGCTGGAGACCAGCGGCCTGCTGGACCGGCTCGCGACCCGCCGGTACGGCGACGATCTGTCGGCGCGGCCCGACTGGTGGCGGCCCTACCCGCTGCCGCCGGCGCTCCAGGCGCTGACGCCGCCGCCGAACTCCCGCTTCCTCGCGGGAGAGGGGGAACGGCGCACGAACGGCGGCCTGTTCTCGCTCGACGGCGTCCACCCGACGACGGTCGGGTACGGCATCGTCGCGCAGGAGCTGATCAACGTGATGCGGCTGGCGGGGGTCGAGTTCTTCCGGCCCGACGGGCGCACCGCCCGCCAGGACCCGGTGCTCGTCGACTTCGACCGCCTCATCCGCAACGACACCCTGATCAACCGTCCTCCGGCGAATCTGGATTCGAGCCTGCGGATCCTCGGCTGGGCCGACGAGGCCACGGACCTGTTCCGACGGATCTTCACCGGCTTCTGACCATCATCGCGGCAGACCACCACAGCGACTCACCAGCACAGCGACCGACCACCACCGCCGCTGATCGCCGACGGGCAGGACGTCGGGGCCGGCCCCGGCGCCGGGGCGCCGCCTCGACGGCCGGGTCCTGCCCCGGCAGCGAGCGGGCGTTCACCCGCTGACACCCCGTTGCCCCCGGTGCCTGGCGCACCCGGCTCGGGTGATCTTGGATGGAGTCCGGCGCTCGTGCCCGGACCTGACCGATCTCACCCTCCGGAGGTGGCTGTGGAGACGACGCTCGTCGCGGTCCTGGGGGTGGTGAGCATCGTGGCGACCGCCGTGTTCTCCGGCCGTCTCGGGCTCGCCGCCCCGCTCGCCCTGGTCGTGGTCGGGCTCGGGCTGAGCTTCGTACCCGGTGTGCCGCATCCGGAGATCGACCCGGAGTGGATCCTCGCGGGAGTGCTGCCGCCACTGCTGTACTCGGGCGCCGTCAACATGCCCATCACGGACTTCCGCCGCAACCTCAAGCCGATCACCGGGCTCGCGGTGGTGCTGGTCGCCCTGTCGACGCTGGGCTGCGGGTGGCTGTTCCACTGGCTCGTCCCGGACATCGGGTGGCCGGCCGCGTTCGCGCTGGGCGCCGTCGTGAGCCCCACGGACGCGGTGGCCGCCACGTCGGTGGGGCGGCGGCTCGGGCTGCCGCACCGCCTGCTGACGCTCCTTGAGGGCGAGGGCCTGGTCAACGACGCGTCGTCACTGGTGCTGCTGCGCTCGGCCGTCGCCGCGATGGCGGGCGCCGTCTCCGTGTGGGGTGTCATCGGGGACTTCGTGTGGGCCGTGGTCTGCGCGACCGCGGTGGGTCTCGTCGTGGGGATCGTCAACGTCCGCGTACGGGGCCTGCTGCGGGACTCCGTACTGAACACGGCCGTGTCGTTCATCGTCCCGTTCATCGCCTACGTGCCCGCGGAGGAGTGGAACGCCTCGGGGGTGCTGGCGGTCGTGGTCGCCGGGCTGGTCACGGGGCACCTCAGCCCCCGGTACCTGCGGGCACAGGACCGGCTCGCCGAGGCCGTCAACTGGCGCACCCTCGCGTTCCTGCTGGAGAGCTCGATCTTCCTGCTGATGGGGCTGAGCGTGAAGGCGCTCGTGGACGAGGTGCGCACCGACCACCTCGACATGGGGCGCGCGCTGTGGATCGGGCTCGCGGCCAGCGCGCTCGTCATCCTCATCCGGATCGCCTTCACCGGCCCGCTGGTCGCGATGCTGCACCGCGAGAGCCGGCGCGCCGAGCGCAGCAAACCCGTACTCGACCGCATCCAGGAACGCCTGAACAACCCCGACGCGGTCCCGGACCACCACCCCACCACGGAGCCGCCCCGGCACCGGACCCGTCGGCGCAGGCCGCGCGTCGACACACCCGAGCAGCTCGCGCGGTTCCAGCGGCGAGTCACCAAGGTGCGCGCGGACGTGGAGTTCCACACCACCCAGAAGCTCGGCTGGCGCGGCAGTGTCGTCCTCGCCTGGGCGGGAATGCGCGGCGCCATCACCCTGGCGGCCGCGCAGACCCTGCCCGAGGACACCCCGGCCCGCCCGCTGCTGATCCTGATCGCCTTCGTGGTGGCGACGGTGACCCTGCTGCTCCAGGGCCTGACCCTGCCCCCGGTGATCCGGGCCGTGCACGTGCCACCGGACGACACCGCCCGCCGGCGCGACGAGTACGTCTCGCTCCTCAAGGCCTTCAACGCCACGGCGCTCGACCTTCTCGACGACGAGGACCTGCGCCGCCCCGACGGCAGCGCGTACGACCCCGACGTACTGGATCAGCTCCGTCGCGACCTGCGCCTGCGCGACCCCTCCGAGATGCCCGAACCGGCACCGACACCGGACCTCGATCCGCGCGTCCAGTACGTGGAGTTGAAGCTGCGCGTCCTGGACGCGGAGACCCGGCGACTGGCCCGGGAACGCTCGCGCGGCACGTGCAGTTCCGTCGTCCTGGGACAGGCACAGCGGGCCCTCGACACGGAGGCGGCGCGGCTGGAGCAGCTCAGCGACCGGAACGTCGACTGAGCAGGACTGAGCAGGAAGGACAGCAGAGCCCCGTCCAGGGCCCCCTCACCGCCCCCGTTCGACGGGCCACCAGCGGAGCCCTGGCCGGACACGAGCGCAGCTGGTGGCCTTCTGGTCACTCAGGCGAAGCTCAGCACTGGTTGGGCACGTTGCCCGTCTCGCTCCCCTTCAGCAGGCCGCCCCAGATCCAGCTCGAACCGGAGCCGAGCAGAACCCACTTGTCGTGGGAGTAGCCGTTCTGGCTCACCCACTGGCCGTGCGCCCAACAGATGGCGCTGAGTTGGTAGTTGGCGGGCACGGAGTAGTTGATGCTGCACGCGGTGGAGGCACAGCTACGGATGTTCGCGCCGGTCCACGTGTAGACCCACGTGTTGGCGACGGCCACGTCGGCCGCCTTCACCGGCCGCACGTCCCGGTCGGCGGACTCCGCCGCCGCGGCGGTGGGCGCGGACATTCCCGCGGCGGCCAGCAGCCCGGCCGCGATCGTCGTCATGACCTTGGCTCTCATACGCATGGGAAGACTCCCCCTGTTTCCATGTGGTCAGCTGGGACATCCAGCGTGAAAGACGCTAACCGTGATCAGTCGCCCCAGTTAGTCATGTACTGGCCAACACCGGACCGGGAGACGGCCCTCCGCTCCCCCTGGACCGACAACCGCATCGCAGCCACTGAGCAGGGGAACTCCCCCAAGGCGCGACACCGACACCGAACACCCGCCGGCTCGACACCCGGCGCCCGGTCACCGCCGGCCCCCGAAGGGCCGGACCGCTTCCCCCTGGTCAGTCAACACGGTTGCCGCATAAGCCAGTTGGCGACACTCACCCCACTGGGACACGGCGGGATCCCACCCCCCGGCACGTCCGCCCACTGAGACGGAACTTGACCGGCGGGTTCCGGTGCGGAACATTTTCCTAGTAATTCGGTAGGGATAGTAGGCAAGAAGGGAGGAGGGGTCGTGCAAGCTCTTGGTCTGACGTGGTCCGCTCCCGCCTCCCGGCCCGCGCACGGCGGATCCGGCGTCGGCGCGCTGCTCGTCGCACGCCGGCACATCGACCTGTGCCGGCACATGAGCGCCTGCTGTCGGCGCTGAAGCCCGCCCTGCGCGCCGCGCTCACGCCCACACCCACCAGTCACGCGTTCTGTGAGGTACTCCCCCGCCATGTCCAAGCTCACCTTCCACTGGTTCCTGCCCACCACCGGCGACAGCCGCCACGTCGTCGGCGGCGGTCACGGCTCGACGCCCGGCGCGGCCGGTGGTGACCGTCCGGCGTCCGTGGAGTACCTGGGCCAGATCGCCCGCACCGCCGAACAGCTGGGCTTCGAGGGGGCGTTGACGCCGACCGGCGCCTGGTGCGAGGACGCGTGGCTGACGACGGCGATGCTGACGCAGGTCACCGAGCGCCTGAAGTTCCTCGTCGCCTTCCGGCCCGGCCAGATCTCCCCCACCCTCTCCGCTCAGATGGCCGCGACCTATCAACGACAGTCCCACGGACGCCTGTTGCTGAACGTCGTGACCGGCGGCGAGAGCGCCGAACAGCGCGCCTACGGGGACTTCCTCGACAAGGACCAGCGGTACGCGCGCACGGGCGAGTTCCTCGACATCGTGCACCGCCTGTGGGACGGGCAGACGGTCGACCACCACGGCGCACACCTCCGCGTCGAGGGCGCCCGCCTGAACCGGCTGCCGGACCCGGTGCCCCAGGTCTACTTCGGCGGCTCCTCCCCCGCGGCCCTGGACGTCGCCGCCCGGCACACGGACACGTACCTGACCTGGGGCGAGCCGCCGCAGGCCGTCGCCGAGAAGATCGCCGAGGTCCGCGGGCGCGCCGAACTCCTGGGCCGCACCGTCCGGTTCGGCATCCGGCTGCACGTCATCGCGCGGGACACCGCCGCCCAGGCGTGGGCGGAGGCCGAGCGACTGCTCCAGGGCATGGATCCGGAGCGTGTCGCCGCCGTCCAGCACGGCCTCGCGACGTCCGAGTCCGAGGGCCAGAAGCGGATGCGCGCCCTGCACGCCAGCGGCACCAGCTCCGACCTGGAGATCTACCCCAACCTGTGGGCGGGCGTCGGCCTGGTGCGCGGCGGCGCCGGTACCGCCCTGGTCGGCAGCCACGCGGAGGTCGCCGACCGTATCGAGGAGTACCACCGGCTGGGCATCGACGAGTTCGTGCTCTCGGGCGTGCCGCACCTGGAGGAGGCGTACTGGTTCGGCGAGGGCGTCCTGCCGGTGCTGGCCCGCCGCGGGCTGTGGCACCACCCGGCCGCCCCGGCGCCCGTCGAGCCCGGCACCGTAGCGTTCGCGGGCGTGTGAGCAGGGCCATGAACAGCGGCACGGAAGCACAATTGACGGATGCTCAGGCCACGGCGCCGGGAACGAGCACCGGCACGGACGGCGACGGCACCACCCCCGGCCGCACGTTGCGGACCGTCGTCCTGTCCAGCCTGCTGGGCACCACCGTCGAGTGGTACGACTTCTTCCTCTACAGCACGGCGGCGAGCCTCGTCTTCGGGAAACTGTTCTTCCCGGAGACGAACGGCACCGTCGGCACCATGCTCGCCTTCGCCACGTTCGCGGTGGGCTTCGTCGCCCGTCCGCTCGGCGGCCTGCTCTTCGGGCACATCGGCGACCGCGTGGGCCGCAAGCGCACCCTCGCGTTCACCATGGGCCTGATGGGTGTCTCGACCGCCCTGATCGGCCTTCTGCCCACCTACGAGCAGGTGGGCGCGCTCGCCCCGATCCTGCTGCTGGTCCTGCGCGTCGCGCAGGGCGTGGCGCTCGGCGGCGAGTGGGCCGGGGCCGTCCTGCTGGCCGTCGAGTACGGGCCGGAGGGGCGCAAGGGCCGGTTCGGCAGCTACCCGCAGATCGGCCTGGCGCTCGGACTCGCCCTGGGCACGGGCGTGTTCGCGCTCCTGAGCAACGTACTGAGCGACGACGCGTTCCTCGGCTACGGGTGGCGGGTCGCGTTCCTGGCCAGCCTCGTTCTGGTGGCGGTCGGTCTGACCGTACGGCTGAAGATCGACGAGACGCCCGCATTCCGCGCCGTACTCGCGCGGACGACAGCACCCCGGGCTGTCCCCCTGGTCGAAGTGGTGCGCGACCGCCTGACGCGCCGCCACCTGTTGCTGGGCATGGTGTCCCGCTGGGGCGAGGGCGTGGCCTTCAACACCTGGGGTGTCTTCGCCCTCACGTACGCGACCGGAACGCTGCACCTGCCGCGCACCGCTGTGCTGTTGACGGTGACGGGTGCGTCGCTGGTGATGGCGGTGCTCGTCCCCGTGTCCGGGCGGCTGGTGGACCGGTTCGGCGCGCGGCGCACCTACATGACGGGCATGGCCGCGTTCGGCGTAGCGGTCTTCCCCGCCTTCCTGCTGTTCGAGACGGGCGGTGTGCTGGGCTTCGCCGTGGCGCTCGTAGTCGCCCTGGGCATCGTGCACGCGGGCTTCTACGGGGCGCAGGGCACCCTGTTCGCCGCGCTGTTCCCGGTGCACGTGCGCTACACGGGCATGTCGGCCGTCTACCAGGTGTCCGGCATCTTCGCGTCCGGCATCACCCCTCTGCTGGTCACCGCCCTCCTCGCGCTCGGCTCGGGCTCGCCCTGGCCGGCATGCGGCTACCTCGTCCTCTCCGCGGTGGGCAGCGTCTGGGCGACGTCCCGGCTCCGCGAAGAGGACCTCTTCGTACGAACCGGCCGGGCCCCCGACGGCGAGGCCGGCGCCCCGACCGGCGAGGGGCGGCGGCCTGCGACAGCGCGGCCGCGGTCGAGCGCTCGCGTCTGAGCAGCCTCCCGGCGCCCATGGGCCGCGCCGCTCGGTCGCTCGCCGTGGCCGGGCGCGCGGACGTGGGCGACGCCGCAGGGCGAGTACTCCGAGCGGACGCCTCAAGCTGCGCGGCGCAACCGCCTGCCACACCATGACGGCATGTCATCTGCGCAGCCAGTTGTGATCTGCCCGCCCGACGAAGGTGGCGGCCGACATGTCCGTATCGACGGTGTGACCCTTGGGCAGGCGTTCTGCGCGAGGGACGTGGTCGAGATCCTTCAGGGGGCCGGGCTGCGGTCCTTCAGCGAGATGAGCGTGGCCTTCTCCGCGCTGATCGAGTGGCGGGGCGGCGGTCCGGGCGACTGGCCGCAGTTGGCACGCTGAAGAGCCGGCACGTCCCCCGCCGATCCAGGACACCGACACGGCGGCCCGCCGGATGGGCTCCCCGGTGAATCACGCCACCGCGCCACGACAACGGGTCCCTCGGGGTGCGGCCGTTCGCCTCCCTGGATTTCGCTGACACACCGACAGCACCCCCTTCATCATTGAGGGATGCAACAACTCGAGGCGCAGGAAGTGTCCCTGCACAAGGTGTTCAGCAGTGACTACGACTTCAGGATTCCGGACTATCAGCGGCCGTACGCCTGGGACGTCGAGCAGGCCGTGCAGTTGCTGACCGACCTGGAGGAGTCGCTGGACAGAGGGGCGGTCGAGCCGTACTTCCTCGGTTCGATCGTGCTCGTCAAGGCCAAGGGGGACGCGTCCGCCGAGGTCATCGACGGGCAGCAGCGCCTCACCACCCTGACGATCCTGCTCGCTCTCCTGCGCGACCTCGCGGAGGACCCGGACCTGCGCGGCGACCTCGACCGGCTCGTCACGGAGCCCGGCAACAAGGTGCGGCGGCTCGGCCCGAAACCCAGGCTCACCCTGCGCTTCCGGGACGCCGGCTTCTTCCAGCAGTACGTGCAGACGAAGGGGGCCACCGACGCGCTGCGGTCGCTGAAGGAGGAAGCGCTCGCCACGGACGCCCAGAAGGCCGTGCGGCGCAACGCGCGGGAGTTGCACGCGATACTCGCCGACTGGTCGGAGGAGCGGCGGCTGGACCTGGTGCAGATGCTGGGCGAGCGCACCTTTCTGGTCGTCGTCAGCACCCCCGACCTGGACAGCGCGCATCGCATCTTCAGCGTGATGAACTCCCGGGGCATGGACCTTTCGCCGACGGACATCTTCAAGTCGCACATCATCGGCGCGCTGGACGAGAAGGCCTCGGAGCGGTGCGCCCGCAAGTGGGAGGACGCCGAGGAGGCCCTCGGGCGGGACGACTTCGCCGACCTCTTCCTCCACCTGCGCATGGTGTTCGCCATGAAGAGGGCCGAGCGCGAACTGCTCAAGGAGTTCCCCGAGCAGGTGCTCAGCCACTACCTTCCCGGCAAGGCGGAATCGTTCGTCAACGACGTCGTCGTGCCGTACGCGGACGCCTACGTGCAGATCCGCGACGCCACCTACTCGGCCGCCTCCGGCGCGGAGCAGGTCAACGCCTGGTTCAAACGGCTTCAGCAGATCGACAACAACGACTGGCACCCCGCCGCCCTGTGGGCGCTGCACAACCACGGTGACGATCCGGCCTGGCTCGACAGCTTCCTCGGAGCGCTGGAACGGCTGGCCGCGAGCATGTTCATCCGCCGGGCCTACACCACTCCCCGCGTCACGCGGTACGCGGACCTCCTGCGCGAGCTCAACGCGGGCCACGGCCTGGGCGCGCCGTCCCTGGCGTTGACGGACGCGGAGCGGGCCGAGACGCTCGCGCGCCTCGACGGCGACATCTACCTCGTCACCAGGACCCGCCGCTACATACTGCTGCGCCTGGACGAGATGCTGGCCGGAAAGCCCGGGGTCGCGTACGACCACAACGTGATCACCGTCGAGCACGTGCTTCCGCAGAACCCGAAACAGGTGTCGCAGTGGCGGCAGCACTTCACGGACGAGCAGCGGGGCCAGTGGACGCACCGGCTGGGCAACCTCGTCCTGCTCAGCCGGAGGAAGAACGCGTACGCGCAGAACTACGACTTCGCCCAGAAGAAGACGAAGTACTTCACCGGCAGGCACGGTGTGTCCACGTTCGCCCTGACCAGTCAGGTCCTGCAGCACCAGGAGTGGGTACCCGCCGTGGTGCAGAAGCGTCAGCGCAGGCTCGTGGGGCTGCTGGCCGACGAGTGGAATTTGTAGGAGGGCGCGGGTTCGAGGGGCCGGGGTGGCTGGAGGCGGACCACTGCCGAGCCCTCCTTGGCCCCGAACGCCCTTGCACTGCGGGCGCGTTGACGAAGGTGGCGGTGGCCGTGCGTCTGGGCGACGAGCCGACGCGTGCGCATTCCTGGTCGCTTCCCGCTGAACACCGCCGCTATGGCGCGCGTTGCGTTCACAGCAATCGGTCGACCAGCCCGTCGATGTAGTCCGGTGCGAGCGGGACCATGCCGAACAGGACGCGGATGTACATCGGGGCCAGGACGTGGTCCAGCACGTCCAGCGCGTCGGGGGCGCGCTCGCCGCGGTCGCGGGCGCGGTCGAGCATGGACTGCATTTGGCGCAGGCGTTCGGCGCGCAGGTCGTCCCCGGCCCGCTGCCCCTGCGGGCTGCCACCCGACAGGGCGACGGCCAGGTGCAGCACCGCAGGCCCGTCGGGGCCGGTGATCTCGCGGGCCACTTGGGCCGCGTAGGTGCGCAGATCGCCGGCCAGGCTTCCGGTGTCGGGCATCGGCGACTGGGCGTTGAGACGCGTGAGCGCCACGTCGGTGAGCAGGGCTTCCAGGCTGCCCCAGCGGCGGTAGACGCTGCTGTCGGCCACGCCCGCGCGGGCCGCGACCTCGCCGACGGTGAAGTTGCCGTAACCGCGCTCGCTGATCAGCTCGGTGACGGCCTGGTGCACCTGCGCGCCGACGCGGGCGCTGCGCCCGCCGGGCCGCCGGGCTCGCTGTTGCTCGTTCATGCACCCACCTTAACGCAGTCACCGCTTGCGTTAGCGAGGTGGATCCCTCTATGGTCGCCTAACGCAGCCGCTGACTGCGTTAGACGTGAGGCGTCAGGCGATTACGAGGGGGATCCCATGGCCGCATCGCATGCGACCGAAGGCAGTACGTCGGCCCGACGGCTCGACGGAAGGTCGAACCGGAGCCGGAACGCGCTGCTCGCGGTCACCTGTCTGGGCCAGTTCATGGTCCTGCTCGACAACACGATCGTGGGTGCGGCACTGCCCGACATGCAGCACCGGCTGCACACACAACTCACCGGTCTGCAATGGATCGTCGACGCGTACGTCCTGCTCGTCGCCATGCTGCTGCTGTCCGGCGGCGTCTTCGCCGACCGGTTCGGCCGCAAGCGGGTGTACCTGACGGGTGTCGCGGTGTTCACCGCCACGTCGGTGGTGTGCAGCCTCGCCCCCTCGGTCGGCTGGCTGATCGTCGGCCGGGCGCTCCAGGGCATCGGGGCCGCGGCGCTGAGCCCCGCCTCGCTGGCCCTGCTCGCCGCCGCCCATCCCGCGCCGCGGGACCGGATGAAGGCGATCGGACTGTGGGCCGGATTCAGCGGAATCGGTCTGGCCGCGGGCCCGGTGGCCGGTGGCGTACTGACCGAGGCGTTCGGCTGGCCCGCCATCTTCCTCGTCAATCTGCCGATCGGCGTGGTCCTGCTGGTGGTCGGCCTGCGCCGCCTCGACGAGTCCCGCAATCCGAGCGCCCCCGCGATCGACGTCCCGGGCACGGTGCTGTCCGTCCTGGCGGTGGGGGTGCTGACCTACGGGCTGATCGAGGGCGGCGCCCGCGGCTGGACCTCACCGGTCATCCTGGGCGGCTTCGCCGCCGCGCTGCTCCTCCTCGCGGCCTTCGTCGCCGTCGAGGCGCGGCGCTCCGCCCCGATGCTGCCGCTGCGGCTGTTCCGGCAGCGGCTGTTCACGGTGTCCAACGCCGCGATGGTCGTGGTGGGGTTCGCGCTCATGGGCTCGTCGTTCTTCTTCTCGCAGTTCTTCGTGTACGTCCAGGGCAGCTCGATCCTGCGGGCGGGCCTGCAAACCCTTCCCGTGTCCCTCGCGATGGTGCTCGTCAGCCCGTACGCCGGCCGGCTCGCCGCCCGGTACGGCTTCCGCGGCGTGGTCACCGTCGGCCTGGCCCTGGCCGGCCTGGGACTGCTGGCGCTCGGCACGGTGCACGCCGACACCGGCTACGGGAACGTGTGGTGGCGGCTGGCGGTCGTCGGTGTCGGCTTCGCCCTGACCATGTCGCCGCTGACGGGCGCCGCCATCCAGGCGGTCGACCCGCAGGAGGGCGGTCTCGCGTCAGGTATCAGCAGCACCACCCGGCAGATCGGCGCGGTGCTCGGCGTGGCGGTGCTCGGTGCCGTCGTCCGTGCCCGGCAGTCCGGCGGCGCCTCCTTCGAGACCGGTCTCAACAGCGCCTTCCTGGCCGCCGGCGCCGTCACGGTGGCGGCCGCCGTGTGCACCGGACTCTGGCTGGCCCGGTCCACGCCGCCGGGAGACGCCACGAAACCGCCGCGTTCCGCCGAACCTCATGGGGTCGCCGCCGCGAACGGGGCTCCCACGAACAGCCGTTGACAACATCAACCGCGCTTGATCGTCTTGACCGGGAACACCTGAAGTACCGGGAACACCGGGAGCACCTGAAGTACCGGAAGTACCTGAGTACCGAAAGAAGCGGCACGCATCCCCGCCCCGACAACCGACTGGCGGAACCCCTTGTGAAGCACGTGACCCAGGTATCCATCGAGGAGCACCCGGTGGCCGATCCCGCTGCCGGGCCCTACGCCCTCACCACGGGGCCGGACGGGGCCCTGTGGTTCACGCTCGTCCACAGCGGCCGGATCGGCCGCCTCGTGCCCGGCGAGGAGCCGACGAGCCACGCCCTCGATCCGGACTGCGGGCCGACCGTGATCACGCCCGGCCCCGACGGAGCGCTGTGGTTCAC
Organism: Streptomyces sp. BYX5S; assembly: GCF_054724165.1. Taxonomy (NCBI): domain Bacteria; kingdom Bacillati; phylum Actinomycetota; class Actinomycetes; order Kitasatosporales; family Streptomycetaceae; genus Streptomyces; species Streptomyces sp. BYX5S. The sequence continues at coordinate 5,108,118 of NZ_CM138829.1, forward strand.
CGAGTACCGGGCCGACCGGATCGGGCGGATCGCCACGGACGGCGCGATCGACGCGTTCGACGTGCCCGGGTCCGGCCGCGGGCCGTTCGGTATCGCGGCGGGCCCGGACGGCGCGCTGTGGTTCACCGAGACCACCGCCGACCGCATCGGCCGCATCACCGTCGACGGCAGCGTGACCGAGTTCCCGCTCCCCGTGACGGGCGCGTTCCCGTCCGCGATCACCGACGGCGGCGACGGCGGGATGTGGTTCACCCTCAACCAGGGCAACGCCGTGGGGCGGATCGGCATGGACGGGGCGGTCACCCTCCATCCGCTGCCGACCGAGGCGGCGGGTCCGGTCGGGATCGCGGCGGGCCCCGACGGGGCGCTGTGGTTCACCGAGATCGCCGCCGGTCAGATCGGCCGGATCACTCCCGACGGGCGGATCAGCGAGTTCCCGCTGCCCGACCGCGCCGCCCGCCCGCACGCCGTGACCGCGGACGGGCAGGGCACCGTCTGGTTCACCGAATGGGGCGCCAACCGCGTCGGCGCGCTCACGCCCGACGGCTCCGTCACCGTCCACGACCTGCCCACCCCGGACTCCGAGCCGCACGGCATCACCGTCGGCCCCGACGGCGCCCTGTGGACCGCGCTGGAGATCGGCGCACTCGCCCGCGTCGCCCCGCCGGGCCACGCGGCCTGACCTCCGCGCCACGGCCTCGCGGCCGCACTGCCGCAGCCGTACGCGGCGGACACCTGTGTCCCGGGAGTCATGACGTGAGGGGGTGGCGCGAGGTCAGCTCGCGACGCGCTCCGGGCGCGGCGGCGGCTCGCAGCTGAGGGCGCGTACGAAGGCGTCCTCGACCTCCGCGCTGAAGAACCCCCGGATGCCGTGCAGGAGTTGGAGCGCGGTGCGCACCCCCGCGGGCAGCGGCCAGGGCATGGCGGCCGCGAGGGCGTCGTGCTTGTCGGGCGCCGTGCGCGCCGCTTCGAGATGGACGTGCGCCTGGGCCAGATCGCCGGAGCACGCGTGCTGCACGGCGCGGGTCACGTCGTTCGAAGCGCTGCGCGAGAACTCCAGCAGCGATCGGATGACCTGGAGGTCCGGGTCGTCGGTGTGGGCCGGAACCGTGGCCTCCTTGCGCACGGCCGCGCTGAGATGGCCGTCGGCCCGGTCGAGAATCTTCGCTATGGCGGACAGCCGCCCTGCCTCGAGGTGTGCCTGAGATGCCATGCCGAATCCTTTCGCCCCCTTGCCGGAGAACCGTATCTCCAGCGGTATCACCCGGGTTGTGGGGCGCGAAGCCCCGCCCGGGGGGCGCACCGCACGCGCAGAGGGTGAGCCCACGGCGCACGGCGGGAGATTGATGCACGGAGCGGCGCACGCCTGGCGCCGGGACGCGGGGCCGGGCGCCGAGACACGGCGCCCGGCGCACCGCACGGGGCCGCGACGCGGCGCACGACCGGCTCCTTCAGCACCCCTCGCCCCATGTCCCTCACGGCTCGGGCATGCCATGATCCTACTCAGCGGTAGCTTCGTGGCGCGAGGACATGAACCGCTCAGCCGCACGCCGCACGCCCTCAACCGCCCCCCACCGTTGGAGGAACCCCGTGGCCCGCGTCTTCACCGTGAGCGACAGCATCACCATCGCCGTGTCCCCGGACGCCGCCTACGAGGCCGTCAGCCGCCCCGCCGACATGGGGCGTTGGAGCCCGGAGAACCTCGGTACGACCAGCGAGTCGCCCGCGGGGCCGATGAGCGTCGGCGCCACGTTCGTCGGACGCAACAAGCGCGGAGCGTTCCGGTGGGCGACCCGGTGCACGGTCACCGCGGCCGAGCCGGGGCGCCGCTTCGCGTTCCGCGTGCACGCGATCGGGCTCAAGCGGCCCTTCCTGCCCGGCCCCATCGCCACCTGGGAGTACCGGTTCGAGGAGGCAGACGGCGGCACCCGCGTGACGGAGACGTGGACCGACGACCGGCGGGCGTGGCCGACGTTCGCGGCCAACGCCTTCGACCGTGTCGCCACCTCGGGGAAGACGTTCGCCGTCTTCCAGAAGCGCAACATCGAGGTGACGCTGCGCAACCTCAAGCGCGAGCTCGAACTTCAGCACGACGCCGCGCACTGAGGCGGACCGCGTCAGCCCACCAGGTCCGGCGCGCGCAGCATCTCCGCCGGGATGCCCCACGCGTCGACGAGGTCGACCGCGAGGGGCCGGATCCGGTGACAGAGATGGTTGATCTCGCGGCTGATCGCCTTGGAGCGCTGGACGGTCAGCCGGCCGTGCTCCATGAACCACGCCCGGTCGGCCTCGATCGTGGACAGCGCGAACAGGTCGCACAGCATGCCGAGCGCGGCCTTGTTGTCGTTGTCCTCGTCCGGCAGCTCACGCAGCTTGTCGACGAACGCCTCCAGGACCAGGCGTTCGACGTGCGCGCGGGCCAGCGAGATCACGTGGTCCTGGACGTGGGAGAAGACGGCGCCGGGGTCCCGGCCCTCGTCCACCCCGCGCTTGAGCCGCCGGGCCAGCCCCGCGAGCATGTGCTCCTCACGGAAACGGACCATGGCGAGCTGGTAGTCCGGGTCGAGCAGACCGGCCTCCTGGTCCCACTCGTCGCCCCCGGGCAGCAGGTCGCGCACGCGCTCCAGCAGCTTGTGCACCGACGTCTTCTCTATGACCGTCTCCACGGCCTGACCGGTCACGAACCGGACCATGCCGAGCTGGTCGAGGTCCTCGAACTCGTGCGCGTAGTTCGTGAGGAGCCCCTTCGCCACGAGCTGGAGCAGGACGTGGTTGTCGCCCTCGAACGTGGTGAAGACGTCGCTGTCGGCCTTGAGCGCGGCGAACCGGTTCACGGTGAGGTAGCCCGCGCCGCCGCACGCCTCGCGGCACTCCTGGATCGTGCGCGTCGCGTGCCAGGTGCCCAGCGCCTTCGTGCCCGCGGCCCGGGACTCCAGCTCCCGCCGTCGCGTGCCGTCGTCCTGGCCCGCCGAGCCCTCCCCGGCCCCGTCCCCGGGCCGCTCACCGGAGCGGTCCCCCGTCTGGCCGCCGGAGAAGACCTCGTGCAGTTGGGTACGGACCACGTCCTGCGCGAAGTGCAGGGCATAGGTGCGGGCGAGCAGCGGCAGCAGGCGGCGCTGATGCATCCCGTAGTCGAGCAGCAGCTGCTCCTCGCCGTCCGACGCCGTCTCGAACTGCCGTCGGCGCACGGCGTACTTCGTGGCGACGGCCAGGGCGACCTTGGCCGCGTTGATCGCGCCGCCGCCGACGCTGACCCGTCCCTGGACGAGGGTTCCGAGCATGGTGAAGAAGCGCCGGTTGGGGTTCTCGATCGGGCTCTCGTACACGCCGTCGGGGGTGACGTCGGCGAACCGGTTGAGCAGCGCCTCGCGCGGCACCCGGACGCCGTCGAACCAGATGCGGCCGTTGTCGACGCCGTTGAGCCCCATCTTGCGGCCGGCGTCCTCGATCCGTACGCCCGGTGCCGGTGCGCCGTCGACACGGACCGGCACGACGAACGCGTGCACCCCCTGTTCCGTCTCGCCCACCTTCAACTGGGCGAAGACGACGGCGAGTTCGGCGTGCCGGGCGGCGTTGCCGATGTAATCCTTGCGCGCGGCGTCGCCGTGCGTAGTGATCACGAACTCCTGGCTGTCGGCGTCGTACGTCGCCACCGTGCCGAGGGCCTGGACGTTGGAACCGTGCCCGGTCTCGGTCATCGCGAAGCAGCCCATCAGCTTCCCGGTGATCAGGTCCGGCAGATACGCCTGGTGGTGCCGCTCGGTGCCGAGGTGCAGGATCGCTCCGCCGAAGAGGCCGAACTGCACGCCCACCTTGACCAGGAGCGACAGATCGCCGTAGGCGAGCGTCTCGAACGCGGCGATCGAGGCGCCGAGGTCGCCGCCCCCGCCGTACTCCTTCGGGAACCCCATCCCCGTCTGGCCCGTCGCGGCGAGTTCGACCGTGAGTTCGCGGACCCGCTCGCGGAAGGCGCCCATACCGAGTTCCTCGGCCTCTTCGAGGACGGAGGCGTGCGCCGACAGGTTCGTACGGACCAGATCGCGAATCTCGGCGTACTCGCCGTCGAGCAGCGCGGTCAGGGCCGGTACGTCGATGCCGGACGGTACGGGGCCGGACGGTACGGGGCCGCTGGAGGAGCCGGAGGAGTGGGAGCCGTCGTTGATCATGGACCTCTGGTACCCCGTGAAGCCGGAACGCAAGCAGTTCGGTCGCCGACCGGTCGAAGTGGTTGATGAGCGCAATGATTCGGGTGATGGTGTTGGCCGTAGCCGAGGAAAGGATGTCCCGCCATGGCCGCCACCACCCAGCCCCCGTTCCGCGCCGACCACGTCGGCAGCCTGCTGCGCCCGCCCGCGCTCCGCCGGGCCCGCGAGGAGCACGCCGCCGGGAAGCTCGACGACGCGGGACTCGCCGCCGCCGAGGACGAGGCGGTGCGCGCGGTCGTCGCGATGCAGCGGGAGGCGGGGCTGCGCAGCGCCACCGACGGCGAGTTCCGCCGTGCCTCGTGGCACATGGACTTCATCTACGCCCTCGGCGGCGTTCGGCGCGTCGAGGACGAGTCGCTGCACGTGCGCTTCCACAACGAGGACGGCGACATCGAGTTCGCGCCGCCCTCCGCGCGCGTCGACAGCAAGGTGACACTGGAGCGCACCATCTTCGCCGACGCGTTCACCTTCCTCCGTGACACCGTCGCCGAGGGTGTCACCCCGAAGCTGACCATCCCCTCGCCGAGCATGGTCCACTACCGCGGCGGCCGCGCCGCGATCGACGCGTCCGTCTACCCCGACCTCGACGCCTTCTGGTCCGACCTCACCGACGCCTACGCGGCCCAGATCCGCGGCGTGCACGAACTGGGCTGCCGCTACCTCCAGTTGGACGACACCTCGCTCGCGTACCTGAACGATCCCGAGCAGCGTTCCTACGTCGCGTCCATCGGCGGCGACGCGGAACACCAGCACGAGACGTACATCGCGAACATCAACCGGGCGCTCGCCGGCCACCCCGACGACCTGCGCGTCACCACGCACATGTGCCGCGGCAACTTCGCCTCCTCCTGGGCCGCTTCGGGCAGTTACGACTTCATCGCCGAGGCCGTCTTCGGCGGTCTCGACGTCGACGGGTTCTTCCTGGAGTACGACGACGAGCGCTCCGGCGGCTTCGCACCGCTGCGCTACGTCCCGAAGGGCAAGCAGGTCGTCCTCGGCCTCGTCACCACCAAACGGCCTCGGCTGGAGGACAAGGACACCCTCAAGCGGCGCATCGAGGAGGCCTCCCGCTACATCGACGTCGATCAGCTGTGCCTGTCCCCGCAGTGCGGCTTCTCCTCCACCGTCGAGGGCAACAAGCTCACGGCCGAGGACCAGTCGGCCAAGCTGCGTCTCATCGTGGAGACGGCGGAGGAGGTGTGGGGCGGGGTGTGACGCCCAGGGACCTTCTCTAGGGAGCCTTCGCCCAGGAAACGGAATGTGCCCGCAACCGGCCCGAAACCCCGCGCCGCATCGCGCTCCGTACGCTCGCCGTACCGCGCCCGGACACCGCGATCCGGCGCGCGCCCGCAGAGCACCGGCACGGGGAGAAGGGCCATGGGGCACGTCATTCCGATCCGCACGCCCGCCGTACGCGCGCCGCAGACCGCCGGCGCGCTCTCCTTCGCCACCGTCCACGGTTACCGCCGCGCCTACCGGATCGCGGGCGAGGGCCCCGCGGTGCTGCTCATCCACGGCGTCGGGGCGTCCTGCGCGCACTGGGAGGACTGCATCGCCGCCCTGGCGCGCCGGCACACCGTCATCGCCCCCGACCTGCTCGGGCACGGCGATTCGGCGAAGCCGCGCGCGGACTACTCGGTCGCCGCGTACGCCAACGGTCTGCGCGACCTGCTGGGCGTGCTCGGCATCGACCGCGTCACCCTCGTCGGGCACTCCTTCGGCGGCGGGGTGGCGATGCAGTTCGCGTACCAGTTCCCCGAGCGCGTCGACCGGCTCGTCCTGATCTCGACCGGCGGGGTCGGGCCCCAGGTCACACCCCTCCTGCGGGCCGCGACACTGCCCGGCGCGGGGCTCGCGCTCGGCCTGCTGAAGGTGGCCGGGGCGCGCCTGCCGGTCACCGCGGCCGTCCGCGCCCTGCGGCTGATGGACACCGGGCTCGGCGTGGACGCGCCCGACCTCGTCAACGTGGTCGACGCCCTGCCCGACCAGAAGTCGCGCGACGCCTTCACCCGGACCCTGCGCGCCGTCGTCGACTGGCGCGGCCAGGTCGTCACCATGCTGGACCGCTGCTATCTGGCGCGCGGCTTCCCCACCCTCCTCGTCTGGGGTGATCGCGACAGCGTGCTGCCGGTGGCGCACGCGTACACGGCGCACGAGGCGATGCCCGGCAGCCGGCTCGAAGTCTTCGCGGGCGCCGGGCACTTCCCGCACCACACCGAACCCGTACGGTTCGTGCGCCTCCTGGAGGAGTTCATCGCCACCACCGCTCCCGGCGACTGGAACGTCGAACAGTGGCGCGAACTCCTGCGCAGCGGACGCCCGGAGGAGAGCAGTGTCCGGGCCTTGGAACACGAGTACCGCGAGGCGAGCGAACGCAGCGCGACGTGAGCGGGACGGGCTCTCACGGCTCTCACGCCTCTCACGCCTCTCACGGGTAGCTATAGACGGGAAACGCGCGGTTCCCGCCCCTGCAAGCACCGCTCACGCACACGTACGGGTGATTCCTTGCGTCAGGCGCATCCATTTCACGCTGGGCGGGTTGTACGGCCCGTGGGCATGCGAACGGAGTGCCATGGCGGTACGGGTGCACATTCCTCCGCCGTTCGCAGCCCTCCAGCCCCGCCGCTCGTCCTGGAATCCGAGCGGCGGGGCTTCTCGCGCTCCACGGCCCGCTTCTCCGCCGCCGCGTCGCTCAAGTCGAGGCGCCACGACTCCCCCGGCTTGACCGATAAGCGAACACGGGCGTTCGCATTTCGATGGCCCTGCGTTAGGGTGTCGCGCGACCCACCGCACCCGCCCCTCCCCGAGCCACCACGGAACTCCGTATCCGAAAGGGCCCCACACATGACCACTTCACCCGTCACCTGGGTCGAGGCCGCGGCCGGCAGCGCGTACGACGTCGACAACCTCCCGTACGCCGTCTTCTCGGCCGCCGACGCCGGCCGTCGTGTGGGCGTCCGGATCGGTGACCACGTGCTCGACCTGGGCGCCGCGGCCGCCGCGCTGCGCCCCGAGTGGACGGCGCTGCTCGACGCGCCCGCGCTCAACCCGCTGATGAACGCCGGTGCCGCGACCTGGGCGGCCGTGCGTTCCTGGACGGTCGAGCTGCTCACGGACGCCGCCCACCGCGACCACGTGCGGCTCGTACCGCTGGCCGAGGCCACCCTGCACCTGCCGTTCGAGGTCGGCGACTACGTCGACTACTACGCCTCCGTCGACCACGCCACCAACGTCGGCCGGATCTTCCGCCCCGACGGGGACGCGCTGATGCCCAACTGGCGTCACCTGCCGGTCGGTTACCACGGCCGTTCGGGCTCCATCGTCGTCTCCGGCACCCCCGTGCACCGCCCCTCCGGCCAGCGCAAGGCTCCGGCCGACCCGGCGCCGACGTACGGTCCGTCGCTGCGCCTGGACATCGAGGCCGAACTCGGCTTCGTGGTGGGCCGTTCGGTGCCGCTGGGGCAGCGCGTGGCGACCTCGGAGTTCAGCGAGACCGTCTTCGGCGTCACCGGCGTCAACGACTGGTCGTCGCGCGACATCCAGGCCTGGGAGTACGTGCCGCTCGGCCCGAACCTCGGCAAGTCCTTCGCCACCACCATCAGCGCGTGGGTCACCCCGCTCGCCGCGCTGGAGCACGCCCGCGTCGACCTCCCGGGCCAGGACCCGACCGTCCTCCCCTACCTCCAGGAGAAGGGCCCCTCGGGCTACGACATCGCCGTGGAGGTCGAGGTGAACGGCACCGTCGTCGCGCACCCGCCGTACTCGTGCATGTACTGGTCGCCCGCGCAGATGCTGGCCCATCTCACCGTCAACGGGGCCTCGTTGCGGGTCGGCGACTTCTACGCGTCGGGCACCATCTCGGGTCCGGAGGAGCACCAGCGCGGCTCGTTCCTCGAACTGTCCTGGGGCGGGACGAAGACGTGGACCGCCGGAGGTCAGGAGCGCACGTTCCTGGAGGACGGCGACGAGGTCGTCCTGCGCTACTCCGCGCCGGGCGCCCGGGGGCCCATCGGCCTCGGCGAGGTCCGTGGCAAGATCCTCCCGACCGTATAGCGCGGTTTCGCGCCGCTCGGATTCACACGGCTCGGATTCGCGCGGCCCGGATTCGCGCAGGTCGGCTTCACACCGTTCAGATGCGCAAGGAAGTGGTGCGGCCGCGACCGGGTTCCACCGCTCCATCGCGCACCGCCTGCTCGTGTCGCTCCACCGGACGGGGTTCGCCTCGCGCGACGACGACGGCCGCTACGTCGTCGGCCCGTCCGTGGCCGGGCTCCTCAGCGGTACGCGGCCCAACCTGCGTACCGTCGCCGAGCCCGCCCTGCACCGCCTCTCGCGGCGGGCTACGTCGTCACGCACTGCGAGGTCAACGTCGGCGCCCACGCCGTCGCGGCCCCGCTGCCCGGCTGGCCGGTCCGCGCGGCGGTCAACATCGTCACCGCGGATCCGTCCTTGGCGGACAGGGCGATTCCACGGGTGCTGGACGCGGCTTCGGCGATCGGAGCGTTGCGGGACCATCTGTGAGAGCCGGCCGGAGGGCTGCGCGGCCCCCGCCCCGGTAGGAGAATGGCGGCATCCGGCTTCCCCTCGGGGGAGCCCCGCGTTTCGGGGGAATCGCGATGAACGCTGCACAGAACAGGGGACGGCCCGCCGGGAATGCGCCGAGCGCGAGGCGGGGGCGGTGGCGGGGAAGCGTGTGGGTGCTGGTCGTCGGCGTCCTCCTGGGACTCACCGGCGCGCTGGTCGGCGTCGGCTTCCTGCTGACGAACCAGGATCACGGCGCCGCCCCGCCGGCCGGGAACGCGCCCACCTCCAGCGCCGCGGCCAGCGCACCGCCCAGCGGCAAGCCGGACCAAGCGGTGTTCCGGGACGACGTCGCCGCGGATCGACGGTCCTTGCTGGCCGGGGTCATCAGCTGTCGGCAGCGGCTCTCGGCGGACGTGGGCGATTCGGTCGTCTTCGGTGTTCGCCTGAGGGCGGTCCCGGCATCGGCCGTCGCCGACTCCGCGCCGCCGACAGGAGCCGTCAAGAGGTGGGCCTTCCCGGTCGGCGGTGTGCAGGGCGCCTCGCTGACCGCCACGAGCCGTCACGTCGAGGTCCGGTCGCTGGGTGACAGCAAGGCCGAGCAGGTCATCGCCGAGACGGGAGACACCGCCTTCTGGGAGTGGGCGGTGGCCGCGGACCGGCCCGGGGTGTACGCCCTGAAGCTGGGCATGACGACCTTCCGCGGCACATCGGACCAGGCGCTCGCCGCGCTGAACCCGCCGCTCACCATCCGCTTCGAGGCGCACAACACGGTGTCCCACAGCGTGAGTTGGCTGCGCGCCGAAGTGGTGGCGTGGGGCGGGGTCGCGGTCGCGCTGGTGGCCCTGCTGGCCTTCCGGACCCCGCTGCTGACCTTCGTACGAGGACGCCGCGAGGCCCGGCGGGAGCGCCACGACCGGGGGCGGGACGGATACATCTGACGCGTCCGACGCACGTCGGTCAGTGGCTGTTCAACGGATTCCCGTACTTGTGGGCCGTGGACAGGTACGGGAGGCCGAGGGTGCGGGGCGAGAAGGCCGCCGAGTTGGTGGTCGTCGCCTTGGGGAGGAGCCACGCGGCGCCCAGGGAGGCGTTCTCGCCCGGGGAGCCGACCGTGACGTCGGGCACGGAGTCGCCGTTGTGGTCGGCCGCTGCGACCGCCGCGCCGAAGGCGTCGCCCGCCTCGGCGACGCCCGGGACGCCCGCCGTGTCCTGGTTCCAGGCGACGGACCTGGCCGCGCCGCTCGCGTCGAGCAGCCCGCGGGCGCCGCCGTGGAGCAGCCAGGCCGCACCCGCGTCGGCCCTGCTTCCGATGGCCTCGCCGCGGGCGCCGGCGATCAGGTCGTCGCGGCCGTCACGGTCGATGTCGGCGACGGCGAGCGCGGAGCCGAAGCGGTCGCCGTCCTCGGCCACGCCCGGGACGCCCGGCGTGTCCTGGTTCAGGGTCTGGGCACGGCTGCCGAACGAGCCGTCCGCGGCGCTCCCGTAGTGCACGTGGATGCCGCCGCCCTCGGCGAGCGGCTCGGGGCCGCACGGGTCGTCGATGTTCTCGTCGGCGATCTCGCGGCACTCGCCGAGCGCGAGGTCGTCGTGTCCGTCGCCGTCGAAGTCACCGGCGGCCAGGGCGCTGACGCCGGCGTTGTCCGTGTTCCAGATGTTGGCCATCCCGCCCTGTGGGGCGTCCCACTTCCAAAGGCGCACGTGTGACTGCGTGTTGGGGGTGCCCTTGGTCCAGTACGCCACGGCCAGGTCCGCCACGCCGTCGCTGTCGAAGTCGCCGGTGGCCAGGACGGGCGCGCGTCCGCCCATGGGGGCGGCGACGACGGTCGTCACCATGCTGTCCTCACCCTGGATGACGCGGGCGACGACCTTGTCGTTGCCGCCGATCACGATCTCCTTGTTGCCGTCGCTGGTGCCGGTGAGGTCGGCCGCGGCGAGCGACTTGCCGTACGCGGCCGACGACGACGGCCCGGTGAGGACCGACGACCCCGGGCCGGGCCCGCTCGTCGAGCCGCCCACGGCGATGACCATGCCCGCGTCCGTACCGCGGCCGGTGATGTCCTCGCCGGGGACACCGGCGAGGAGTTCGGCGATGCCGTCACCGTTGAGGTCGGTCAGGACCACGGAGGCGCCGAACCGGTCGCCCGCCTCCGGGGACCCGGGCACCTCGGCGGTGGCCTGGGTGACGCGGATGCTCCCGTGGGCACCGACCCCCTTCGGCCCACCCCACACGACGTTCACGTACCCGGCCTTGGCCTGCCCACCGACGGTGCCGTCCGGAACGCCGACGGCGAGGTCCGCGTATCCGTCCCCGTTGAAGTCGCTCGTGGCGGCGCCGGGCGTGGCGGCGGTGGCCCCGGCCGGGAACACGAACCCGGCGGTGGCCGCGACGACGACGGCGGTGGCGTAGGTCAGGGTGCGGCGTCTGTGTGGCACGGGGAGCTCCGGTGGGTCGGCGGCGAGCGGGTGGGTTCACGGGGTGTGACCGTTGAGGGAGTGGGCGGGTTGTACGGGGGAACGAACGCCTCGACGGTCCCGTCGGCGAGGCCCGGTGGCAGCGTACGGCCGGGTGCCGGTCAGCTCATGGGGACTCCCCGACGGTCACCGCCTCCGGGAACACGGTTTGCGTCCCGTCCGCGGTGGTGAGGGTCAGAGTGCGGGGGCCGGGAGGGCTGTTGCGGTGGACGCGCAGGGTGAAGCGAGCTGTTCGTCCGTCGGGGGCGGCGGTGAGCGAGGCGGAGCGGGTCCTGCCGCCGAGGGTGGCGGTGGTGACGGCCGCCAGTCCGGTCCCGTGCACCGTGACGGTGACGTTTCCCGCACCCGGTGCGTGCGGGCCGGGCGGATCCGTCGTGACGGACCGGATGGTGGGGGCGACCGCGTCGACGCGCCACCAGTGCGGGGCCAGCGAGGGGGCCATGCGGCGACAGTCGTGGTGGTCGACAGAGGTGACGGCGCCGTCGGCGGCCACGTCCACGGTGGCGAGCACCACCCACGGCCCCGACTCCGGCACCGGGCACGGGACATGAGGTCCGTGGCCGGTGACGAGTTCGTCCAGGGGCGGCGGATCGCCCCGGTGGGACGGCGGGCACTCGGACAGGAACCGCACCCGGTAGCCGTCGCTCCACCGCGAGTACTCGCAGTCGGCGCCGGAGCAGCCGCAGCCCGCGGGCTCGACGCGCACCGGCCGGGCCAGCGCCTCTTCGTAGCGGACGGCGACCCAGTAGCGGCCGGCGCGGGGCGCGGCCGACGGCTCGTGCGCGCACCAGGGGTCGTCGAGTTCACCGGGGGGATCGTCGGGCATGGCCGTGACACCTTCGGTGCGCAGGTCCACGGTGCGGGGCTCCTCGATGAGGATCTCGTTGCCCTGCGGGTCGAGGAGGCAGCCCGGGGCGATGACGACTTTCCACGGTTCGGGGCCGCCGCCGTCCGCGGCGGCGGCCGGGCGGACCACGGCTCCGCAGACGACGCCCCAGCCGTGCAGGAGCCGGTTGTGGCGTCGCATGCGGTCCATGAAGTACTGGTTGGCGAGGTTGAGTTCAGCCGGTGTGACGAGTTGGCGCGGGAAGTAGCGGGGCCGTTGGTGGACGACGCCGGGGACCGGTTCCGGACACATCGTGGGCACCTTCTCAGTAGCCGGGCGGCGGGTAGTCGAGGAGCGCGAGGAGCAGCGCCGTCAGGACAGCGTTCGTGGGCGCGACCGGGCGTACGGTGATGTCGGCGCCGTCGGGCGGGCAGCGCAGCGAGCCGTCCGGGTCGGGGGTCACCTTGAGGTTGGCCAGCGGGACGCAGGGATCGGCGGTCGGGACGCGGCACTCGCGGGAGACCCATCGGGCGAGTACGTCCTGGTCGACGCGGCCGTCGCGGAGCAGACCCGCGACCAGCGGCCCTGGCGGCGGTTTGCGGGCCGGTCGGTCCCGGAACTCGACGCGGTGACGCTCGCGGACGGTGCTGGGTTGACAGGCCCGCGGGTCACCGCAGTCATCGGCGTACGCGGGGACCGGGTCGTCCAGGCACTCGTGGTAGCAGAGGACGAGCTGCACGGCGGCGTCGTCGCGACAGGCACCCGCGCGTTGAACGGCGCTCTCCATGACGTCGTACGGGATCTCCAGCGGGTCCGTGCGTTCGGGGACGGCGATGCGGCGCCCCCAGCCGTCGACGGCGAGCCCCGGGCGAATCCGGACACGGTCGTCGTCGGTGACCTCGACGTCCAGGCCGCGGACCACCCCGGGCCCCAGGGCGAGGCGGGTGAAAAGGCGGTCACGGCGCAGGAAGTACTCGGTCTCCAGCTCGAAGGTGGGCACGTTCATCAGGCGGCCGTGGAAGTAGTGGTTGCGGGCCGGTGCCTCGATGGCGGCGGGGCGTCCGGTGTGCCGCCGCCCATGCAGGGATGTCACGGGGTGTCTCCTTCTCGGTGATGGCCCAGACGTGTGGTGCCGATCCGGTCGGGCACGGGGCCGTCGAGGCGGAGCCGGGCGGTGCCGGGTGCCGTCAGTCGGGTCGCCCGGGGTGGGCCGGCGACGACGGTGTCCACGCCGAGACGGTCCTGGACACCGAGGCGCATGCGGGGTTCGATCGCGCACAGGTGGTACGTGGTGTGAGCGGGCTTCTCGGCGTCGACGACGGCCCGGACGGCGGCGGCCGTGCGTTCGCCGTGCGCGTCGTCGGCACGGTCCGTGCGGTAGCGGACGGTGAACCGGTGGGCGACTTCTGCGAAGAGATGGCTCGCGTACGCGTCGTGCGCGGCGAGGACCGAACCGTCGAGCACCGCGCTCGAGCCGATCACCGCGCCTTGGGGGTCGGCTGCGGCGAGCACGGTGTCGAGGCCGAGTCCCGTCGGTGTGCCACTCGGTGGCGTGGGTGCGCTCCCGGGCAGGGCCCACCAATCGGTGTGGACGACGGGCTCGTCGACGGTGGCGTCCACTCCGGTGCGTACGTGGATCGCGTCGCGCAGTCCGGCGGCGGTGCCCCGGCGCGCGTCGGCCCTCGCGGCGTCGCGCAGCAGTCGGCGGCGCAGCGGATCCGGGGCGCCGGGCGGCAGCGGTACGGCGAGCCAGTCGGCGAGGCGCGGGAGGTGTGCGGGAGGTGCGGCCATCGGGTCGAAGAGGGTGGGGAGTTCCTCGATGCCGCTGTGCAGGTCGTCGAAGGCGGTTTCGAAGATGGTGAGCCAGCGCGCGAGGAAGTCGCCGTGCCCGGTGGGTTGTTGATAGAGCTCCGGCAGGTGGCGCAGGTAGGTGTCGTGATCGAAGTCGATGCGGATCTGCGCGAGGACGGGGGTGTCGTGCCCGTCGCCCTCGAAGGACACCCCGACCCACACGTCGTCCTCGGGCGCTCCCGCCAGCAGGGTGTACGGGGCGTCGCGCGCGACCGTCCGCCAGCCCGGGTCGGTGAAGGCGCCTGCCGAGTCGTCCGGGGCGCGACCGCCGCCGGCGCTGCACACGTGGAGCCGGAACCCGGCGCCCGTACCGGAGTTGGCGATGTGCGCCCGCACCAGGTGCAGCGGGGTACCCCGGGAGCGCGGGTTGCGGTACGGGCCGCCGACCAGTGTTCCGTGTGTGCGGCGAGCGCCGTACCGGGCGAGGTGGACCGGGTGCGTCGCGGCACCCGTGTGCGCGAGCAGACCGTCGCGGTGGTCGACGGCGAGGGCGGTCACGGCGTGCTCGTACCCGTGGGCCGTGCCGATGCGGAGTCCGTCGGTGCCGAAGACGTGGATGTGCCGGTCGGCGTTGTCGCCGATGTACACGGTGGCGTCCGCGGCGGCGAGGCCGAGGGGCTGTTCGAGGCCGGTTGCCCAGTCGTCCAGCGGCGTGCCGTCGGCGGCGCGCAGGTGGAGGTGTCCCTCCGCGTCCCGTACGCAGAGGCGGTGGGCGTCGCCCGAGCCGGTCGTGGCGATGTCCACGGCCGGGGCCGGGAGCGCGCAGCGGAATCCGGCGAGTGGGCTTCCCCACCGGTCGCGCGCCAGGACGAGGCCTCCGTCGACGACGTACACCTGGCCCGCCGGGCCGGTCGCGACGCCGCTCGGTGCGGTGAAATCCTCCCAGATGTCGAGGAGTTGCAGGCGATCGGGGTCCAGCAGCACGATCCGGCCGTGGCCGCTGTCAGCGATCAGCAGGGCCCGGCGGTCGGCATGCCACGCCAGCCCGCGTGGCCCGCACAGCCGGGCCGGGCCGACTGGGCAGGGTACCGGCGGCGCCTGCGGGGCGCAGGCCCGGACGAGGAGGAGTTGGTCGGTGTCGGGGCAGGTCAGGAAGACGTCTCCGGTCGGCAGTGCCGCGAGGCCCGCCGGAAGCAGCTCCCGCGTCGCGCCGGGTGCGATACCGCCGCCCTGTCCAGGGTCGGCCGGGATCGGGCTGTCGACGGCGGGCAGCGGCTGGAGGCGGAGGCTGCCGTCGGGGGCGAGTTCCAGTCCGGCACGGTTCATGCCGCGCCAGCAACCCTCTCTGTTCAGCCAGCGGTAGGCGGGCGGCTCGGTCATGGCCTACTCCTCGATCGCGTACCACATGACACGCCAGAGAGCGTTGGCGTGTTTGAGCCACTTGTCTGATATCAAACCGAGTTGACCGGCGTACACGAGCAGCGGTACGCAGCAGACGAACCCCCACGGCGTCGGGTCCTGCACGTATGCGGGCCCGTCGAGCACGACCAGCGCCTGCTCGTCGGCGCCGCCGGAGAGCACCAGCGGGCGGCAGCCCTCGACCCGGGCGGTGTAGCAGGGGGTGGCGGGGAGACCTCCGGTGCCCACGGGGTCTTCGGTGCGCAGGCCGAGCAGGGCGGACTCGACGTCGTCGGGGTCGGCGTACCAGGGCAGCCAGGTCACGGAGGCGCTGCCGCAGCGGACCCGGGGACGTTGCGGGGGACGTGCGGTACGGCGCAGGACGCGTGACACGTCGGCGTCCAGGCGGCAGTCGCGGACGGCGGCGCGGCCGAGCGCGATGAGCTGCCCGTTCTGGAGGGCGAGGCGCTGGGCGTCGTCGACGGGGAGCAGCTCGCCGCTCGGGTCGGGCCGCAGCCGCACCCAGTCCAGCCGGGGGTGTTCGCGCAGCCGTACCGCGCCGCGTGGCGCACACACGCCGACGCGGGTCTCGGTCTCCTCAAGGTCCTCGTCCGCGGGATGGGAGACGGCCAGGTCGAAGTGGGCAGGGCCGCCGTCCGGTTCGCCCGCGACCGGGGGCACGGGTTCGGTGACCGGCTCGCCGAGCAACAGTTCACGGCCTGCGGCGTCCAGCGCGTAGCCGGGCTGGATCCGCACTTCGCGTTCGCCCCTGCGGCCCGCGACGGCGAGGCCGCTGCCGACGCCCGGCTGGTGCAGGCTGCGGTTGTGGAGACGGCGCAGCGCACGGTGGTGTGCTTCCAGGCCTTGCAGGTTGTCGGCGTACAGCTGCTGTCCGTCGAAGAACAGCGGGCGTTCCAGGGCATCCTGGTCGGGTGCGGTGGGATTCATCGGTCGGTCACGTCCCTTCACGGTGGCCGATGCCCAGCCAGGCCACCGAGAGGCGCTGGGCGCGGGCGAGGCGGAGCTGCGTGCGGTCGGGCAGGTCGCGCGGGCCCGGGAGGGTGTCCCCGTGCGGGGGCCGCAGTCTGGGCGACAGGGCGATCCGGAACAGGAAGCCGTGGGGCGTGGACTCCTCCACGTACTGCTGGGCGATGCGGAGCTGCGGCGCGCGGAGGGCCGGGGGCGGCGGGGCGGGCCACCGCAGCCAGGCGAAGTAGCAAGGGGTGCCGGTGAACGCGGCGGCGGTGGTGTCGACGGCCGCGGTCAGGCCGAGCGCTCCGGTGACCATGGGGGCCAGTTCCGGCGGCTCCCAGGGCTGCCACTCCGTACCGTCCGCGGGAGTGGTGCCGAAGCCGAGAGCGGGTGGCTCGTGTTCCGGACGTGCGGAGGCGAGACGGGGCGCGCCCTTCGCGTCGTAGGTGAGGACGGCGAGGAGCACGTCGGCGCAGGGCTCGATGTCGTCGTCCGTGCGCCGCCACACGAGGGACGCACGGTCCGGCCCGCGGCGGCGGGCGACCAGGGTGGCGCGGCGGCCCGGCAGGGCCAGGGTGACCGGGGCGGTGAGGACGACCTCTCGGCCCCGGGGGTCGTACGCGATGCCGGGCGCGACGACCGCCGACCGGTCCCCCTCGGTGAGGCCGACGGCCAGTCCCTCGACCACGCCGAGTCCGGTGTGGACGGCTCGGTGGTGCCACCAGCGCATCTCCTCGTCCTGCGACAACCGGTCGCGCAGGTCGCGGGCGCGCAGCAGTTGGCCGGGTTCGTGGATGAACCTGCTCACTTCCAGGGAACGTTGCCGGTGCGCTGTCATGTCCGGAGGACCTCGATCTCGTGAGGGCCGGACTCGACCAGGCCGCCCGGCGGGACGCGGACGCGGCCGCAGTGCGTGCCGTCGTCGGTGAGCAGTTCGAGGCCGGTGGCGTGCGAGACGCCCGGCACCGCGTCGAGCACGCGGAGGATCTCCGCGCGGTCGACGTCGCGTCCGAGCGGCCAGCCTTCGCCGTGCGGACCGCCGGTGAGCGGGTCGAAGTGGGCGTCGAGGGCACGTACGGCCGCGCGGGCCAGGTCGGCGGGGGCGTCCGGCCCGCGGGCCTCGATCCGGGCGCGCACCGTGACCCGTCGGTAGACGGGGCCGGTGACCTCGACCCGGGTGCCGAGGACGCGGTGCGCGTGCAGGTGGGCGCGCACGGCGGCGAGCAGCCCCGGGCCGGGCACGGGCCGCCCGGCGGGAAGGTACGGCAGCACGGTCAGCCACACCACGCCCGGCGCGGTGACGCAAGGGAACGCCGGGTGCCGGTTCGCGCGGGCCGCCGCACGGGCCAGGCGCACGCCCGGTGTCCCCAGCGCGAGGCGTTCGTGATCGGCGAGGGTGACGGCACGCGGCGTCTCCTCAACGGTGCGGGCAGCACGGGCTTCCGCCTGGGGCAGCGCCTCGGGCGCCGAACCTCCTTTCAGGGCCATGGTGTTGGCGACGGCCCGCACCTCTTCGGGGGCGATGCGGGCGGCGGCGAGAACGGCCCGGTTGTGGGCGCCGTCGGCCAGTGCGGTGATGTGTCCAGCGGGCAGGTTCCCGGCCGGTCCCGCCGACGTGCGGCCGACGGCGAGGATCCGGGCGCCCAGCGGCGGAACACGGCCGTGCGCCCCGTCACCGAAGGTGATCCGCCCGGTCGCGGGATCCGCGGCCGCGTGGTGAGCGGCGGGGCCGGAGCCTGTGAGGCTCGGCCTCAACCACCAGCGCCGCCAGACGTGTTGGTCGCCTTCCACCTCCAGCGTCCACAGCCCGGAGAGCCGGGCCGGTTCTCCGGCGAGGGCGTACGACTGCTCGGGCGCGCCGGTTGCGGGCCCCAGGTCGGCGGCCTCCACGGTGACGTGGTCCCGCCCCCGGTCGAGCACGAGAGCGGTGGGTGCCGCGGTGTCGCCCGGGTCCCAGCCGGTGACCCGGCCGTGCGCGTCGAGCCGGACACCGAGCCGCACGGTCCGCCCCGGGGCCACCGCGGCGGGAACGTCCGCTCCGGGGGCCGTCTCCCAGCGCGCCGTGCCGACCGGTACCGACTGCTCGGCCGGGGCGGCGTTGACCGCCAGCCCTGACAGGACCGGAGCGGCGTCGTACCCGGCCCGCACCAGGCGGCACCGCAGCCGTGAGAACGCGGACTTCGCGGTGATCACGACCGTGCCGGTACGGGTGAGGCACCGGGTGGCATCACGGACTTCGCGCGCGGACAAGGGCCGCCACCGGCCGGAGGGACTGGCCACGTCCCATTGGGTGCGCGCGCTGTGGTGCTCCAACGGGCTCTGTGCATCGGGGTATTCGGGCGCGGCAACGACCGTCAAAGGCGTGCGTGGTGGTACCGGCGGGTCGATGTGCAGCACCATGCTGTCGCCGGGTCGTGGGTCGTCTCCGAACGGGAGCGCGGGAGCGCCACGGCTCAGCGTCGCGGCCAGATCGAGGGACGAGTGGCCGTCGCCGGACGCCGCGTGCAGCGCGGTCAGGCGGGAGGCGGTGGCCCGCAAGGGAAGCAGTGTGCGCACTCGCGTCGCGCGGCCGTGCGGGTCGTGTCCCTCGAATTCCACTCCGGCCGGGAGTGTCAGCGGCCGGGCGCCGGGGCGCAGGGTCACCTCGACGACCGTGCGCGCGGGCGTCGCCGCGGCCGGTGCCACACCGACGAGCGCGAGGAAGGCGCGGCGCAGCGGTTCGGGTACCTGGTCGAGCTGGAAGATGTCCATCTCGGCGATCCAGGCGAGCAGTTCGATGAAGGTGATGCCCGGGTCGGAGGCGTTGTGGTCGGTCCACTCGGCCGCGTACACGGGGATCAGCGAGCGGGCCTCCTCGACGAGGTCCGCCCAGGCCCGGTCGTCGAGGCGGGGCAGCGACAGGTCCATGGTTCACTCCCCCGCCCACCGGATGCGCAGCGCGCCCGCGGCCGGTACCCGGCCGGCGGGGAGCCGCACCACGTCACCGTGTTCCACCCCGGCGTACTTCAGGGCGAGTTGCCGCACTCTGTCGACACCGTCCAACGCGCCCAGTACGGCCGCCAGATCGGATGCGTAGACCGCCGCTCCCGGTTCCGGGCCCTCGCCCTCGGGGCCACCCCGCACGGGGTCGAAGAAGGCGGCGAGGGCGTGGCGGGCGGCCTCGTCGGCCGTTGCGACCGGCAGGACGTCGGGCTCCGGTCCGACGGGCGGGTCGGCGGCCACGAGGGTCGCCTCGACGTCGACCTCCGCGTAGGCAGGACCGGTCACCGTGATGGCGTCGGCGAGACCGGCGGGTGCGAGCGCCGCGACGGCGCGCCGCACCGTCTCGCGCAGTCCGAACGACGGTCCCGGCCGGGGCTGCTCACCGAGGGGCACGACCACGAGCGTGACCCGGCCGGGCGTCGGACGGCCGCCCGCGTCGCGGCCCAGGTACGCGCGCACCCGGGCCACCGACGGGGACGCGGCGCGCGCGAGGGCCTCGTAGTCCGCGGCGGTCACGGCCCGGCCGCGTGCCCTGAGGGTCGTCGGCGCCCGGCGCAGCAGCTGCTCGACGGTCTCGGCGTCGGAGCCGCCCGCACCGGCCACCGGGTTGGTGACCTCCTCGATGCCCGCGGCCGCGCCGAGGACCTGGTTGACGGCGCCCACCGGGACGTTTCCCGCGCTGCCGCCGCCGGTCCGGTACAGCTCGGCGACGACGGAAGCGCCGGGCGGTGGCACCCGGCCGTGCGTCCCGTCGCCGAACTGCAGCAGGCCGCGCAGCGGATCCACGGCGCAGTGACGCTCGTGCGGCCCGGACGCGGCGAGGGTGGCGCGCTCTTCCCAACGCACCCACACTTCGTCGACCCTCCCCTGTCGGTCGCGGTGCAGCCGCAGCGGTCCGCGACGCACCTCACCCGTTCCGGCGGCTGCCAGGTCTCGTTCCAGCCCGTACAGCAAAGGGGCTTCCGCGTCGAGGAGTTGGGCTGCCACGCCGCGCCACTCGACGGCCGCCCGCGGCCCGGAGAGCTCCCGCACCTCGACGCGTCGGCCGGGGAGCAGGGGCGCCTGTGGAAAGGCGTGGACCTGGGACGGGGTACCCGTGCTGGTGCCGAGCGGCTGCGCCCGGACGGTCTGCCGCTGTTCGGCCCACACGGCGTTCGGCCGCACCGCGCCGAGGACGACGGCCGGCGGCGGCCCGTCCTGCGCCAGGCGGGCCCGCAGCCAGTGTCGGGCCGTCCCGAACCGCGCGAGCGGCGCCCCGCCGACCATCCCGGTCACCGCGAGGACCCCGGGCATCCGCAGGTCCCGGCTCTCGTCGTCGACCGTCGGGCGGGCCCACGCCGAGCCGTCGAAGTACTCCCACACCAGAGGTGGGGGGAGCACGCTGTCGGACTGCTCCGCCGCGTCCAGGTACAGCCCGAAGCGGCCCTCCGGCAGCGGGCCGTCGAAGCCGAGGTAGAGCGCGGGCAGCGCCTCCGCGACCGGTGTGTACGGCTGGAACGAGCCTCCGGGCCAGGCGGCTTGCGCCGTGCGGTCCTGGAATCCGAAGTCGTTGTGGGTCCGGACGTGTTGGGGCGCGACGGGCCCCTGTTGCCAGGCGTAGCCGAGGCGGAGGTCGGCGAGGACGGGCGGGCGGTTCTCGTACAGCGTCAGTTCGGTCGGGCGGTCGCCGACGGCGATGGTCCGGGTGGCGCCGTAGCCGCCGCCGGCGAGCCGGACCCGCAGCCAGTGGGCGGTGGTTCCGGCGACCTCGACGGCCGTCATGTCGGCGGGCACCGGAGGGAGGTCGACGAAGCCGTGCCGGGTGAGGTCGCCCGGGGAGCGGGTGTCGTCGGTGCGCAGCGACGTCCAGGCCCGGCCGTTGTAGTACTCCCAGCTCACCACGTGCCGTGCGGCTCTGCCGTCGGCGGGCTGGAGGGGTGCGGGGCGGACGTAGACGCGCAGCCGGGCCCCGGGCCTGCTCAACGCCTCCTCGCAGCTGAAGTGGAAGACGGAGCCGGGCTGCGGCTGGGCACCGAAAGGCTGGAAGGAGCCGCTGAGGTCGACTTCGGCGCCGTCGGCCGCGACCGCGCGGTCCGGGCCAAGGAGATCGAGGGTGAAGACGAGGTGGCCCGCTCCCACGGCGATCCGCTGCTCCTGCTCGAACGCCCCGAGGGCGACGACGAGGGTGTCGCCCGGCGCGGCGGTGAGCTGGGCGAGGCCCTTGCGGCCGGTCCGCTTCCGCTCTCCGCCCTCGATCCGTACCTCCACGTTCTCCAAGGGCACCCCGGTCGCGTCCCGCACGAGTACCGCGACCTCGCCCGCCGGTGGGGTGCCGTCGCCGGTGGCGACCCGCCACACCTTCGTGTAGCCGTGCCCGGCCACGGTGCTCAGCCGGATCGCGTCGATCTCGGGCAGCACCCGTCCGGGGTCGGGCGGCAGCGGCTCCGAGGCGGCGAGACGGCCCCGCACCCAGTGCGTCTCGACGCCGTCGACCGTCGTCCGAGCCGCCTCCGCGCAGTCGGTCTCCAGGCGGTAGGTGCCGCTGTGCCGCAGCCCACCGGTACCGTCGCGGCCCTCGTCCGTCGCGAGAAAAGCACGCCATCCGGTGCCGTCCCAGTACTCCCAGCGGATGTCGAGGGGTTCGCTGCCCGGTGTCGTGAGGTCGAAGGAGACGGTGGTGCTGCTCCGTCCCGCGAGGGCGAGCAGTACGTCGTGGCCGAGGTACAGCTCGTGCGGGACGGGGCGCAGCGCCTGCCGGTCGAAGGGGCGGAGCGGCAGCCCGTTCTCCAGGTCCGCGCTGTGGTCCGTGTACTGGTCCCGGCCCGGCCACAGGCTCACGACCTCGCGCAGCCCGGCGGCGCAGAGCGTCGTGAACTGTGCGGTCTCGAAGACGAGTTGAGTACCGCCCTCCTGCGGCGGGGGCACCGCGACCCGGCTGCCCGCGGGCAGCCGCACCTCGCTCGCCCCCTCTGCCAGCCGGAACACGACCGGCACCCTGGCGGGTCGGGGCGCGGTCCGGTGCGGCCCGAGTAGGGCGTGCAGCGCTGCCCTGTCCTTGTCGGGGGCCTGGGCGAGGCGCTGTGCGACGGTGTGCAGGAGGTGGGCCGCCACGCGGAGCAGCGCGGCGTCCGCGCCGTGTTCACCCGGTGTCCATTCCGGCGCGAGACCGGGGCTCAACTCCCGCAGCCTGCCGAGGAACTCGTCGACCCCCGCTCCGGTGGCGGGGCCGCGGGGGACACTCATGTTCCGTCCCCCTCTCGCAGGTAGAAGGGGTACACGAGGTTCCGCAGTGTGTTGGTCGCGCGCACCCGGTACGTGATGTCGATGTTCAGGACACCCCGGGCACGGTCGCGATCCGTCACGTCGACGGAGGCGACGTCGATCCGGGGTTCCCAGTCGGTGAGCGCGCCGCGTACCTGTTCCGCGATACGGGCCGTGAGCGCGACCGTCAGCGGTTCGAACACGAAGGTGCGCAGGCCCGCACCGAACCGGGGCCGCATGACGCGTTCGCCGGGTTCGGTGCCGAGGACGACGAGGACGGCCTGGCGCACGTCGTCCTCGTACTGGGCTTCGGCGATCCGGCCGTCCGCCGTGACGTGCGGCGGGAAGGCGAGGCCGGTACCGAGGAAGGCCGGTGCCGGGTCCATTTCGGCCCGGTCGTCCCTCGGCTCGGGTGCGCGGTCCGCGACATCCATCGGTTCAGCCTCCGATCAGGACGGTGGGGCAGCCCGCGCCGATGGGGTTCGGCGGACCGGTCTCGATGACGCGGTCGCCGGTGCGGGCGGCGGGCAGCCCGTCGACGAACACGGTGGTGCTGCCCTGGGCGACGACGCCGCCGGTGTGGGGCACGTTCACCGAGACGAGCGGGCAGACGTGGGTGTCGGCTCCGGCGCGCCAGGCGGGGCTGCCGCCGATGAGCACGTCGGGGCTGCCGCCGGGCGGGGCCGCCGGGGTGAGCGGGGTCCCGTGGCTGGTGGTGTCACCGGTGCGGGCCGCTGGTGGCATGTCTGGTCACCTCCTGGGCCGGGCGGGTGAACCCGCCCGGCGTTCCCACTAGTTGAGCTTGATCGGGCGGCCGCTGATGACGGTGGCGCCGGTCTGTGCGCTGATGGTGACGGCGCCGGTGGTCGCCGTGATGTCGACCTTGGGCGCCTTCAGCGTCAGGGACGTCGTGCCCTGGAGTTCGATGTCGGCGCCCTTCACGGTGATCCGCTGGTCCCGGTCGGCGAGCGTGATGCTCACCGAGCCGGCCTTGTTGGAGACCGTGATGGTGTCCGGGGTGAGGGTGACCTGCTGCCCGGTGGTGCTGGTGAGGCTGAGGGAACGGCGGGCGTCGTCGAGTTCGATGCGGTGCCCGTCGCGCTGTCCGCGCAGGCCGCTGCGGATGACGCGCTGGGTCTGCGCGGCCGCCGGGGTCTCGACCGGAGGGCCGGACTTGGGGCCGAACATCCCGCCGATGACGAAGGCGTCGTTGCCGCTGAGGCCGACGAGGACCTCGTCGCCGACCCGCGGCTGGTAGTAGAACCCGGCGCCGTCACCACCGCCGGCCACCACGAGGCGGGCCCACAGTTCCTCGCCGAGCGCGGGGACACGCACGAGGACGTTGCCGTGGACCGCGCCCTCGCAGTCGTTGACGACGGTGCCGCTGACCAGGCGAGTGGTGGGCACGGGCGGTTCCTTCGCGGCGCCCGCCCCGGACTCGTACAGCGTGTACGCCATGGCGTGCTCACCTCCTCACAGCAGTCGCCGGCCCTGGAGACGGATTCCCCGGGGCACGGGCAGCGGCGGGAACCACACCTCGCGGCGCAGGTCGAAAGAGGTGCGGTAGCCGCCGCTGTCGAGGGTGTGGGTGGCCGAGACCACCCGGTACAGGCCGCTGAACCGGAGGCCGACGCCGGACACCGCGATGACCCTTCCGGCCTTGATCCGCGGGTCTCCGGCGGCCGAACCGCTGGCGGTGAGCCGGTTGTTGAGCCGTGGCAGGAGTTCACCGAGGACGCGGCGCGGCGCGGTCGCGGGTCCGTCGGCGGTGACCGTGAGGGTGCCGCGCGCCTTCTCCTCGCCCAGCAGGGCGTCGAGATCGCCGAGTCCCGGGAACACCTGGAGGTCGAACGCGGCCCGGTCGTGGTCCCAGCCCAGCACCACGACGAACTCGGCCTTCAGCGCCGACACCCAGATGCGCGCCGCGACCGCCACCACCTGCCCGACCTCGCTGACCCGCGGCGTGAAGTCCACGAGCGTGGTCCCCCGGTCGAGTTGCACGGCGGGCGGCAGCTCGGGACCTGGGAACAGGAAGCGCAGCACCCGCCCGCTCGGCGGCGCGCCGTGCTCGATGTACATGTCCCAGCCGTTCTGCCGGGCGAGCCCGGCGAGGAAGTCGAAGTCGCTCTGGCCCTTCTGGACTCGGATGGACCGCGAGGCGTCCGCCGGGTCGATCAGATACGTCGCGAGGAGCGTCAGGAACGACAGCGCGGCCCCGGCCGGATCGACGACGGGGACGAGCAGGTCGGTCGCCGCCACCGCCGCGACGATCACGGGGTCGGGCAGCGGGAACTTCCCGATGCAGGGCAGGCTCAGGGCGAAGGCCCGGTCCTTGGCTCCCTTGGTGAGCCGGTGCAGGAAGTCGTGGGCGACGACGGTGACCGTGGGGCTGCCGGAGGCGGGGAACGCGGCGTCGACGCCGGTCACTTCGCCGGTGAAGACCTGGTCCAGGACGTGCGGCGCGTAGCCCATGCGCAGCTCGAAGGGTGCGTCGAGGGCGAGTTGGGGGTGGTCGAGCCAGCGCCCGCGGTCGTCGGCGATGGTGAGTTCGACGCGGTCGGCTCCTTCGATGCCGTCCTGATGGCGCAGTGCCGTCACGGCGGCACGCATCCCCGGTGGCAGCGGCGCCCCGCCGACGGTGACCTCGAACGCCGGCGCGTAGGTGTGCCGCGGGAGGGCGGCCGCCGTCATGTCAGCACCTCCGCGGTACGCGGGTCGGTGTACGGCAGCGCGGGGACGCGCAGGCTCTGCCCCGGGCGGACGGCACGCGGGTCGACGATCCCGTTGGCGAGGGCGAGGGGCCGCCACAGCGCCGGATCGTCGTACCGGGCGGCGGCGATCGCGCTCAGCGTCTCGCCGGGCAGCACGGTGTGGACCTTGCTGAAGTCGGCGGTCTGGAGGTTGGCCTCGACCGCTGCCCGCGCGGGTTCCTTGTACTCGATGAAGCCGCATGTCACCCGGGCCCGCACGGGCTTCCCGTCGGGCATGAGCAGCAGGAACCGCTGCTGAGCGCGGGCGAGTACACCGGTGAACCGGAACCCGGCCAGGGCGACCACCACGACGGGCGGAGCGTGGAGTTCGGGGTCGAGGTCCATCAAGTCGGTTACTTGTCGGGTGAGTTCTCGTACGTCCTGCTTGGCGGCGTGCGGGGTGTCGTAGGTGTCGAAGAACAGCTCGACGTCGAGGGTGCGCTGGTTGCCATGGACGAACTGCACGACGGGCGAGCCGAGACCGGGGACGCCCTGGACGGCGAAGTTGTTGTCCTTGCTGACGCTGAACTCCTCCGGGTTGTAGTCCACGGTGACCGTCCGGCCCGTGTGGGGCCGTCCGTCGCCGTCGAGCGGGGTGAGGGTCAGCTTCTTCATCGGCATGGTGTCGGCTCCCGGGTCTCAGATGCGGCCGAGGCGTTCACGGTGGGCGGTGATGCGGCGGTCGATGCGCCGGACGATGTCGTCGGTCATCCGGCCCAGGTCCGGCGCGGCTGGCGCCGGTGCCGGACTCGGCAGTTGCACGGACCGGGTTTCTTGCGGCCGGGGTGGAGCAGTGGGTGCTTGCCTGAGTGGCGGGACGACCGGGGGCGGCGCCACGGCCGGGGGCGCGGCCGGGACCAGGCGCTCGACTCGACGGCTGGGGGCGAGGGTGCGTATGAGGGCGACGCCTGATGCGCTCGTGTTCGGTGCGGCCGACGGCTGACGCGAGTACGGCTGCGCTGTGCGCACGCGTGGTGTCTGCCGCGCTCCAGGGAAGGGTCCGGCGCCACCGCCACCACGTCGCGGTGCACGAGCCGGTGTTGACGGGTGGAGGTGAGGGGCGTCCTGTCCGCGCGGCGGCCGGATCGGCGGCGCGGGACGCCTGGGCGCCGGACCGAGCAGACCGACGGTGACCGGCGGTCCGGCCACGCGCTCGGTGTGGAGCACAGGAACCAGGAGCGTGACGGACGGACGAACCCACTTCCGCAGCCGGGGCTTTGGCCGCTGCTCCCTCACCACTCGGAGCGTCGCGCCCGCCACCGCACTGCGCCCCGCCCGGCCGGCGGGTCCGACTCTCCCGACCGTACGCACCGTGAGTGCCACGGCACGCGCCCGCCCGTGGCACACCCCGGCGCGGCGGCCCACGAAGGTGAACCTCGGGCCTCGCCCGTAGCCACCGCCGCGGCCTCGGTACCGGCCCGCCAACTCGGCACCCCAGCACCGCCGGCGCAGCGCCCCCACGGCGATTCTCCTCATGACGTCCCCCTTTCCGTGGCCTCCGAGATCCGCCGGTTGATCGACGAGATCTGCTCCACCCACTGCCGCCGCTCGGCGTGTTCCATGGCGAGGATTTCCGTCAGCGGCCAGTGGAAGTGGTAGGCGAGAAAGGCCACCTCCTCGTACAGCGAGACGAGTCGGTAGCCTACGATCCCCCCGCACCACTCACCTCCATGTCGAATTCGTGCGCGCACCGCGGACATGCGGCATGCAGGGTGCTGTCGCCGGTCTGGTTGACGTGGTTGTAGAAGTCCTGGAGAAAGGCCAGATCCTTGGCGTAGAGGTTTTCGACGACTTTCGGATTGACGCTCGGGACCGTTCCCAGTTGGGTGACGACGCGGGACAGGAGCAGCACGACGAGATAGGCCTCGTTGGCCTGGACCCGGTGGTCCTTGAGGGGCAGGATCTCGTCGCCCGCCGTGGCCATGCGCATCACGCCGTCGCGGTGCAGCGTGCCGTCCTCGTCGAGGTAGCCGATGGGCAGGGTGAACGGATGCTCGGTGGCGATCATGGCAGGTCAGGCCCTCTCCATGCGTTCGACGGCGAGTTCCAGGGTTTCGATGGCCACGGCGTTCGCCGTGGCGTTGAAGTCGGGGCCGTCCCATTTCACGGGCCATGCCTCGTAGAAGTTCCAGCGGGTCTTCTCGGTGACGCCGTCGATGTCGACCTGCACGATGCTGCCGGTTTTCCGGTCGATGATGCCCTTGGTGAATCCCATGAACCAGTCGTGCAGCACGCGGGAGTCGGTGAGCCCCCATTTCAGGGTGATGTTCGTGTACTTGGTGAGTCCGGCGAGTTTGCGGGCCGTCGGCGCCTCGTTCCCCTCGCGGTACTCGATGGGATCGACGCTCGCGCCGAATCCGGTGCATTCGGTGAATCCACCGACGATCAGGGCGTCGAGCTCGACGAAGAAGTTGTAGTTCCGGTACGGGTCCACGCGTGGCATGCGTCCCCTCCTTCTGAGGCTATTCGGTGATCTCCGCCCCGCCGTCCCAGATGCCGATGCGTACGACGATGAATTCGGCGGGGTAGGCGGGCTGCACGCCGATCTCGATGTTGAGGCGGCCGAGCTGACGCTGGCTGAACGGGTTGAGCCCCTCGTCGATGCGCACGTAGAAGGCCCGCTCGGCGGTCTCCCCGAAGAGGGCGCCGTCCCGCCACTGCTGGAACAGGAAGGCGGTCAGCGACCGCTTCAGCTTCTGCCACAGGGCGAGGTCGTTCGGCTCGAACACCGCCCAGCGGATGCCTTCCTGGATGGACTCTTCGAGGAAGAGGAAGAGCCGCCGCGTGCTGATGTACACCCAGTTGGTGTTGGTGGTGGCGGTGCGCGCGCCCCAGAGGGTGGGTGGTCCGCCGCTGCGGAAGACACGGATGACGTTGATGCCGAGCAGGTTCAGGCCGCCCTGCTCCTGGTTGGTCATGGCGCCGCTGGCCTGGATGTCACTGCACCCGTTCAACCGCACGTTCGCCGGGGCCTTGAACACGCCCTGGGCGCCGTCGACCTGGGCGATCGCGCCGCAGACGTGGCCGGACGGCGGCACCAGGAGTGAGCCCGAGCCGTCGGCGGCGGGCACGCGCAGCCACGGGTAGTAGAGCGCAGCGAAGCCGCCCACGCTCTCCAGGCCGTTCCGCTGAGTCTGGAGGGCAGCGTCCCCCGGCGCGAGACCCGGTTGGGCGTCCATGACCGCGAACCGGTCACTCAGCAGCACACACTGGTCGAGCACGGCCCGCTGCACATCGCCATCGGTGCTGTCCGGTACGGCGACGAGGTTGACGTCCCCCGTGGTACGCAGGGCGCCGACAGCGGTGGTGTACGGACCCGCGCCGAGCGGGCCGACCGTCTCGTCCTGCCCGGGAGGCAACGCCGTCGCCACGACCTGCGCGGGCAGCGCGTCCGGCAGGGTGTCGGCAGGGGGCGGATCCTCCGGCTCGATACTGGCCGGGAGGTCGGCGGCATTGACGACCCGGACGAAATAGCGGGGGTGCGCCGGGTCCGCCGAGAGGCCCTCACAGAGGGGGTCGTCCGCCGGGGCGACGGTGATGTCGAACTCCTCCGACTCGACACCCGCGGCTCCCGGCGGGTCCCCGGGGGCCAGGTCGAACACGGCGTCGAGTCCCGTACGGAACGTGACCCGGTACGTCCACGTGTCGGTGCCGGCCGCCGATTCGGCGACGCCCTCGGCCTGCGCGGACTCGACGACCCGGGTCGCGGCCGCCCGGTTCGCCCCCGCGCCCTGCGTGATCGTCAGAACGGTGCCCGCGACCAGATCCTTGGGAGCTATCTCCTCGGTGGCGGCGATCCGGACGGTGCGTGTGTCGATCCGGGTGTTCACGAGCCTCAGCGCGCCGGCGGTGCCCACGGCCTGCTGGAGGTCCACGGTCGTCCGCACGGCCGTGCCCGAGACCGAGGCGATCGGCACGCGCCGGTCCGCCCCGCCGAAGTCCACCTCGTCGCCCGGCCGGAAGCGCCGGGCCACGTCCTCCGAGTCGGCGGTGAACTCGCGTACGGCGGCCACGGTGACGTTCCCGGTCGGCCGGTACAACTCGGCACCGGACACCAGTGGGTTTCGGCTCACGGTGACGGTGATCGCAGGTTGGGACCGGCCGGGGCGGCGGGCGCGCACCGTGAACATCGCGTGGCCCGCCCGGTTGTCGAACGTGGCCTGCCCGGTCGTGGCGTCGCTGGCCCTGACGACGTAGCAGGTGTTTCCGCCGTTCTCGAAGAAGCCTCGGACCGCGTACCAGAGGTACGTTCCGGGCCGGGGGACGGTGCCGTACACGTCCTGGAAACGCTCCCAGCGCGTCACCTTCACGGGCACGCCCACCGGCCCGCTGAGAGCGCGTCCGACGAAGGCGGCGGTGGAGGTGCCGACGCCTTGGATGGGCGGCGCGGGCTCGAACTCGTCGATGTACACCCCGGGATAGTTCGTGGATACGGCCATGGATCTCGCTCCTTCTTCTGCGTTCCGTCGCGACGGGTCACGTGAACCGGAGGTCGTAGTCGCCGCTCCGCTCCGGCACGTCGACGTTCCGGGTGACGTCTCCGAGCCCCGGCGCACGGGCCCGGAGGGTGTGTCCCGGCGCCGGGACGACCTGGCTGAACCGGAACCTTCCGTCGTCGTCGCTCGTCTCGGTCCGCCCGAGGGGATCGAGCCGTACCCAGGCCCCTGGCACCGGCTCACCGGCGGCGGTGCGGACGGTGCCGCCGAAGTCGATCAGCGTTTCGCGGGTGGCGAGATTCATGTCCTGCTGGTGGTCGACGACGGCCGCGGTCACGAGCGGCCCCTCGATGGGGAAGCCCATCGGCAGTTCGGTGGTGACGGTGAGATAGAACGCGGGACGCGGCGCGATCCCCATCGCCGCCCAGAAGTCGCCCGCGTGCTGGTTCGGGTCGAGCTGGGCGATCATCGTGGGCAGCGGGAAGACACGGTGCGGGCCGGCGAGCGCCCCCACCAGATACGCCTCAGGGATCCTTGGGAACCGGCTGACCCACCCCAGCGCCTGACCCAGCAGCCGGTGCTCCGCGACCACGCGCGCGGCGCCAATGACACCCGACGCCCAACTCGTCACGATGTACGAGCAGTTGGCCCGCAGCGGTGGGCGCCTCCGCACATATCCGCCCGTGCCACCGGCGCCGACCCGCTCGACGACGGGCACGGGGTCCCGTATCTCCCGGTTCTCCCGCACCTCGTACAGGAACAGGTCCACGGTCGCGTTCCCGGGCGCGAAAACCTTGTCCGGCGTCTCGAAACTCACGTCGGCGGCCCGGAGCTCAGGCATCTCGACAACCGGCGCATCGTGCAATAACCGCGCCAGAGCGCTGTCCAGGTCATGGAACATTGCTGTCTCACCTCCCCCGGAGTCTTTTCCGACTAGTGAATGCGCTTGGACCGCGACAGATGCAGGCATGCGGGTATCGCCACGACGTACTTGCCTTTGCGGATGTGATGGTGAACCATCTTGCCGCCGATCAGCGACTTGCACTCGGCCACCCGCGCGGTCCAGCCGAGCACTGCCGCGAGGTCTTTCGTCACTACCTTTCCTTTCCCCACCAAATGTGAGTGCATCGCGAAATGCTGACTGTACGCTTTCCAGAACTTTCGGCTACTGCGGAGGTAGCCCGCCGCATTGCTGTATTCTTCGAATCTCCCTTTTCTGCCGACCCAGGGAGCTTCCATGATCATTCGGTAGTCGACAGGAATGTCCAGCTGCTCACTGAGCTCCTTCGCCAGCTTCTTCAGCTCACTGGTCTTTCCCCTCGCCGGAACCTTGAAGTTTGGCAGCTTGCAGCGCAGCGCGCTTGCATGGCAGCTGCGAAACAGGAGGGCGAAGAACTCGCGCGCCCTTCCGAGCAGCTCACCCAAGCGTTCGCCGACTTTCGCCAGTCGCCCCTTCACGACAAGCGCTGCCTTGCGAATCCATTCGCCCGCCGCTCCGAGCGCCACGTGCACAGCCCGGAAAACAGACATGAAGGCACTGCCGCCGGACATCCTGCCGCCCAGCTTGCCCAGGACACCGAGCACCGCCCGCAGGCCCGCCTTCGCTCCGGTGAGCGCCGTTCCGCCACCGGCGGTGACGACTGCGAACACTGCCTCCCAGAGGACCTGCCCCACGGCTTTTCCGGCCTCGTCCCCGAAGGTCTCCTCGCTGCCCGGCTTGTTGACGGCGCGCACCAGGAACTCGGCTAGATTTCCGCCCTGCTCCCGGGCGATCTCCCGTGCGCTCTCCCCGAGCCCGGCGACCGCGTCGAGCAGCGGCCTCGGATCCCGAGCCAGCGCAACGACCTGTTCCACGACGGACTCCGCGCTGAGATGCGCGAAGGAATCCTTGAACCCCTGGATGGCGTGGGCGAGTTGCGGCGGGAATCCGCCGATCGCGTGGGCCACCTGGCCGAGCACGCCCCACAGACGGGGCACCAGTTTCCACACGTCGCGAATCAGCAGGAAGATGCCGAGCATGCCGTCCAGGAAGAAGCCCTTGGCGAGCCCTTTGAGGAAAGCAAGGTTGAATCCCGTGCTGCGGCCGGTGACCACCCCGGCGATCTTGTCCATCGCCTGGATCTTCTCGGCCGTGGAGATGTTCGGTGAGCGCAGTCGCGCCACGAATCCCCTCAGCCCGGCGTGGTACAGGGGCCAGAGCAGCCCGAGGGCCGGATCGGCGGGCAGCACGGAGATCGCCTCGGTCGCCCCCGCCAGCGCCTGGTCGAGGTACTTCTCCTTGTGCTCACGGCTCAGGTGCAGCCACACCTCACCGACGAGCCCGACGACGTTTCCGGTGAGCGCGTACATCGCCGCCCGCACCGGCCAGAAGGAGTCGTCCGCTGCCGTCCCCTGACGGTCGGTCGCCCGCTGCACAGCGGTCCGGCTCCCGCCGTCCGACTCCTGCTGCACGACGTGAACGAGTTCATGGGCCAGCAGCCGTCGCCCGGCAGGGGTGCCCGGGGCGTACTCACCGGAGCGGAATCCGATGTCGTGCCCGATCGTGTAGGCACGGGCCCGCAACGCCCGCGCCGTCGCGGAGGTGTCGCCACCGGTGTGCACACGCACCGCGCTCAGGTCCCGGCCCAGGCGGTCCTCGAAGAACGTCCGGTCCTCGTCCGTGAGGGGCTGTCCATTCGTAGCGGGACCGGCGACCCGTTCCATCGGTTCCGGCGGCTGCGGACTCTCCTCCTCCGCCTGCCGCTGGACCTGCCCACCGCAGCACTGGCCGGTGGAGGGTTCGCCCACCCGGTGTTCCGCGGTGGCGCACCTCTGACACAGCTGGGGGGCACCGCCCGCCCGCAGCGGCGTGATCCGGGGAGGTGGTCCCGTGAGATCGGGCTCGGGCCCGTTGTCGTTGCCGGGTGTCCGCAACACCTGCTCGGCGGCCCGTTCGGCCTCCCTTTCATGCGGGTCGCCGGGTCGGCTCACCCGCGTCTTGCGTTGGACGAGCGCTTCGGTCGCGCTGTTTCCGCCCGCTCGGCAGAGCTGGACCAGAGCCATCGGATCAAGCGTGCCGTTCTGGCCCGCGGACGCCCGCCGTTCGGCCTCGCGGACGGGCGGGGACGGCGCCTTTCGCTGCACGGTGGTCCTCATCGCGCCCTCACTCGCTCGAACAACTCCAGCTCCTCCCCCGCCACCACCCGCCCCGCTTTCGCGAGTTCGCGGGTCGTGGCGTGCAGGAGGTCCCGCAGGGTGACCGGTCGGGAGTCGGCTGCGGCGAGGTAGGCCGCGGCGAGTACGGCGTTGCGGATCGAGCCACCCGTGATCCTGAACTGGCGGGCCAGCAGCCCCAGTTCCAGGTCCGGGTCGCGTGGAGCCTCCGGCGGGAAGTGCAGGCGCCAGATGTCGGCGCGCTGGTGCTCGTCCGGGAAGGGGAACTCGACGACGAACTGCAGGCGACGCACGAACGCCTCGTCCATGTTGCGGCGCAGGTTGGTGGCGAGGACGGCCACGCCCTCGTAGCTCTCCAACTGTTGCAGGAGGTAGGCGATCTCGATGTTGGCGTACCGGTCGTGGGAGTCGCGCACCTCGGAGCGTCGCCCGAACAGCGCGTCGGCCTCGTCGAAGAACAGCACGGCGTCGGCGTGTTCGGCAGCGGCGAAGATGCGCCGCAGGTTCTTCTCCGTCTCTCCGATGTACTTGCTGACCACCCCGGCCAGGTCGATCTTGTAGAGGCCGAGTCCCAGTTCCGCCGCGATGATCTCGGCTGCCGTCGTCTTGCCGGTTCCCGGCGGACCGCAGAACAGGGCGGATGTGCCCTTGCCGAGGGTCTGTCGGCGTCCGAATCCCCATTCGTGCAGGACGAGTTGGCGGCATTCGACCTGGTGGCACAGCTCGCCCAGTTGTCGGCGCGTGTCCTCGGGCAGCACCAGGTCCGCCCAGCCGTGCACGGGCTCGATGGCGTGGGCCAGCTCCCCCAGTTCGGGGGCGGACTGCTCGCGGGCGGCTCGCGACAGGTCGGCGAGCGTGGGGGCGCTCGCCCCGGTGGCGGCCTGCGCGACCGCGGCCTCGATCAGGTCGTAGGTCAGGCGGTAGCGCCCGCCCAGTACGGCCGCCCAGTCCGCGCGCGCCGGCAGCCCCGCCCGCTCCAGGCAACGGCTCCAGTGCGCGCCCCGCTCCGGGGCCGCCGGGCGGGGAAACGCCACGTGGAACGCTCGCCCGGCCGCATCGGGACGTCCCGGCGAACCGGCGACGATCACGGCGCCCTGATATGCCGCCACCGCCCGGTCCCACGCCCGCCGCTGCGTCGTCCGCTCCTCGCCGAGCAGCGCGTCGTACGGCTCCGCGTAGACGACCGCCCCACGCAGCGACGCCTCCCGCAGCAGGATCCGGGGCCAGTCCCCTCCGCGGAGCGTGGCGGCGTCCAAGTCAGCGGTCAGCAAGGGACGTTCGGCTTCGGCGGCGAGCCGTTCGGCCGCTTGGCGACGGACACCACCAGGAGGGCCCGAGAAGTACAGCAGCAAGGGGTCCGCGCCGATCGGGCGGGGCAGCCGCCGGATCCCGGGCGGCAGCACGTCCGCGGGCACGGCAGCCGCCGCACTCGGGCAAGGCAGGAGCGCGCTGAACTCCCCTGCTTCGGGCCCCAGTTCATCGAACCCGAGCAGGTACTGCACCACCGCGCCGTCCGGCACCAGTGAGTGCGCGAGCACCGGCCACCGCGCGCCCTGCGACTCGTCACGGAGTTCGATCAGTCCGTGCCGGACGAGCGGGGCGTCGCCCGTCAGTCGCGCACGCCGCTCGAACCGCCCGGCCGGATCGGCGGACAGGAGGGTCAGCGCGAGGTCCACGCCGGGGCGCCGGCGGGAGACGTCGTCCTGGAGGAAGCCGTACAACCGCTCGTAACGCAGGTCGACCTCGGGTGCGAGCGCGATCAGGAGCAACCACAGATCGGTCTCGTCGAGGCCGTACGTACGCACCAGCCGGAGCAGCCGGGATCCGCCGTCGAGGGCGTCGGGCCCGACGAATCCGTCGAGCAGCGGCGGAGCGTCCCCGGTGGCGTGGGCCGGGGGTGTGTCCCAGGTGTCGAGCATCCTGCCGATGTCCGCCCGACTGATGTAGAGGCCGCGGAACGGATCGTCGGCCGCCTGTCCCCCGTACGCGGCCAGGACGCGCGCCACCGTGTCGCGCAGCAGGGCGTCGAGGCACCCCATCGCGTGAGCGAGATCGTCCGGATACGCGGTTCCCATCGCTGCCCCCGTGGGGATTCGGTGGCCGCCAACGCTAGGAGCGTGGTGTCATCGGTCCGTCACGCGGCCGTCAATCGTGCGCGCGTTCCCAGGAGTCGAGCCAGTCCTCGACCGCGGCGAGCACGTCCCGTCGCCCGGCCAGGAGCAGCGCCTCTCCCCCGGGCTCGCGGACGTCCAGGGTGCGCACGAGGCGGGCCCGCAGGCCGGGCGGCGCTCCCTCCCACCACACACTGATCAGCAGGACGGCACCGGGCGACGCGGGAACCTCGTCCATGACGATCCGCTCCTCGGAGGGCGTCGGCGAAGCCTTCACTGTCGCGCGGCCGCGTCACCGCACCGTCAGCGGCGGATCATCGGGGGAGGTCGGGGGCGAGTCGAGCGCGGACGTCCCGCGCAGCATCACCGCGAAACGGTCGGACGGCCGCACCCCCAGCTCCTCGCGCACCAACCGCTCGTAGGACGCGTAGTGCCGGCCGGCCTCCACCGCGTTCCCCTCGGCAAGGTGGACCGCGACGACCGCCCGGTGTCCGCTCTCGCGCAGGGGCTCGATGCGTACGCTCTCCAGCGCGGCCTCCAGGGCGAGCGCGTGGCAGCCCTGTTCCACGAGGCGGGCGGAGAGCGTGTCGAGCGCGTGCAGCCGCAGTTGCCGCAGCCGCTCACGTTCGAACATCACCCAGTCCTCGTCCCAGCCGGGCAGCAGTTCGCCGCCGCGCAGCCGTCCGAGCAGTGCCCGCACCTCGTCGCCCCGGCTCGGCATGGACACGAGGTCCAAGGCGGTGGACGCCAGGCCGTGCGCGTCGACCAGTACGCCGTCCGCGATGGTCAACGTGTCGTGGCCGCCGTCGACGAGCGGGCGGGGCGCGCGGCGGAGCCGCCACAGCGCGGTGCGCAGGCTGCCCTGCGCCCGCTCCTCGGCGACGTCCGGCCACAGGGTTCCGGCCAGGACGGTGCGGCTCGCCCGGCCGCGCAGCCCGAGGAAGGCCAGTACGCGCTGCCCGCCCGCGGTGACGTCGACATCGCGGCCCCCGCAGGAGAGTCGGAAACAGCCGAGGAGACGCAGCCGGGCGTCGGTGCCGGTCACCGTGGCGCCCCGGCCGCGCGCTCCGATCCCACCAGAGCGGCGCGGATCTCCTGGTGGACGGTCTTCGCCCGGTCGGGAGGCGCGTCGGCGGGCGCCGGGAGCAGGTCCCGGGAGTCCGCCGCCGCGACCGGCCGCGACCGTGGGAGGCGGCACTCACGGACGGGTGTCCGTCCCCGCCATCCACTCGTCGGGACGTCCATCTGTGATCCCCCTTCACGCGATGGCATTCCCCGGCATCCAGCACAGCGCCCGGCCCGCGCGCCCGCATCGGGGAACGCCCCCGACCGCTCACCGGCGCGCCGACGCCAGGCCGCTGAGCAACTGCCGCAGATCCGGCGCCGCTCGGGCCTCCCACGCGTCCACGCCGCGCAGGCGCAGCGCGCTCTCCAGGGCGAGTTGGGCGAGTTCGGCGCCCGGCCGGTCGACACGACGCGACAGCCGCACGAAGTCGAACCCCCCTCCCGTGGCCTCACCGGACCGCCACCGCTGCACGTCCAGCTGCATTCCGGCCCACCCGACCCTGGGCCAGTGACGCACCGCGACGGGGCCGAGGGCGCGGAGCGCGTGCAGGTCCCCCGGGCGATCCGCGCACGCGTCGAGGAAGGCCCACTGCTCCGCGCTGAGCAGCCCTCGCGGCGACGTTCCGCGCGCCAGCGTCCTTGCGACAAAGCCCTCCTCCCGGTACGCGGTCACCGTGGCCGTGAGGACGCGCCGCTCACCCCGCCACTCCTCCTCGACGCGGCCGGGCCGGTGTCCGGCGATCCGGGAGCGCCTGCACGGACGGAGTTCCGCGACGGCCTCGGCCTTCCGGTGCGGTGTCTCGCGCAGCCGCAGGACCACCCCGCCGTCCAGCAGCGGCAGCCGGTTCCCGGACGCGTCGATCCGTTCGCAGAACCAGAGCCGGCCGGGCGGGTGCGCGGCCGGCTCGCCGTCCCAGAGCCCTGCCGCGCGCGCCTGGGCCGGAGAGACCAGCACCTCGATGACGACGGCGTCGAGCCGGTCCGGTCCCCGCACGGTCGGCCTCCTCCCGCGTAGTCGGCGCTTGCCTCCATGAAGGCACCTGAGCGCGTCGACCCGCTGTCTCGCATCGGGGAACTCCCTCGGGGCAGTCAAGTTCCCTCGGGGATCAGCCCGGAAGGAGCACTCTGATGGGGGCGGGGTTGAGTGCGGGGGCGTCACCGCACGGACCACGGGGGGCGTGATGAACGAGACAGGAACCGTGCCCGGGGCGGCCGATCCGGACCACGGGGAGCCCGTCGGCCGGGAGCGCGAACGGATGCTGCTGCACGGCCTGTTGGACTCGCTGCCCGACCGGGGCGCGGCACTGTTGCTGCGGGGCGAGCCGGGCATCGGCAAGAGCACGCTGCTCGACGACGCCGCCGCACGGGCCGCCACCGGCTGCGGTACGCGGGTGCTGCGGGCCCGTGGCGTCGAGTCGGAGGCGGTGCTTCCGTACACGGTCCTCGCCGACCTGCTGCTGCCCCTGCGCGCATTCTTCAAGGAGGTGCCGCCCGCCCAGTGCCGGGCCCTCGAAGGGTGCCTCGCGCTCGCGGACGTCGCGGCACCCAATCCGTACGCCGTGTGCGCGGGGGCGCTCGGTGTGTTCGCGGCGGCGGGCGAGAAGGAGCCGCTGGTGGTGCTGGTGGACGATCTGCACTGGGCGGATCCCTCGTCCCGACGGGTGCTGCACTTCGTCGCACGACGTCTTGCCACCGAGCGGGTGGCGCTGGTGATGGCCGTGCGGGCGGAGGACGGCGACGTGGCGCCGTGGGAGGGCGTACCGCAGCTGGAGCTGGCCCCGCTGAGCGGTGCCGCGTGCCGGGAGCTGCTCCGTCGCCACGGCCTCGACCCGGCGACGCCCGCCGCCGCCCGGCTGATCCCGCTGAGCATGGGAAACCCTCTGGTCCTCGTGGAGTACGCGGACGCGCAGGCCCGCCTTCGGACGGACGCCGGGGATCCCACCCGCCCGGACTGGGAGACCCCGGGCCCCCTGGTCGAGCGGGCGTGGTGGGGCCGGATGCGGGCGCTCGCCCCGGAGTCGCGCGAGGCCCTGCTGTACGTCGCGGTGTGCAACGTTCCCGAGTACGGCCTGCTGGAGCGGGCCCTGGACGCGGCCGGGCTGTCGCTGGGCGCGTTGACGGCCGCCGAGGAGGCGGGCCTGGTGCGGGCGGGGCCCCAGGGATACGAGCTGCGGCATCCGGTGTTGCGGCCGCTGGTCCTCGCGCACGGCCCGGCGCCGCTGAGGCTGCGTGCGTACCGGGTGCTCGCGGACCTGTCGTCGGGGGAACTGCGCACGTGGTACCGGGCGAGTGCGGTGTCGGGCCCGGACGAGTCGGTGGCCGGAGCGCTCGCCGAGAGCGCGGAACGGGCGCGGCGCCACGGTGCACTCGCGGCGTCGGCGCGGGCCTGGCACCGGGCTGCCGAGCTGTCACCCGCCGCGCGGGACAGGGCCGTACGGTACTTGAACGCCGCGGAGGACGCCTTCCACAGCGGCGGCACGACCGACGCCGCCCAGTGGTGCGAGGAGGCGCTGCGGCACAGCACCGATCCGGCCCTGACCGCCGCCGTCGAGCTGCTGCGCGGCCAGGCGCGCAGCTGGCTCGGCGATCCGGGCGGCGCACACCGGCTGCTGATGGAGGCGGGCGCCGCGGCCGGGACGGCGGCGCCGACGTGGGCGTGCGCACTGTACGGCGCGGCCGTCATGCCGGCGGCGATGAGCGGCCGTATCCGCCGGGCCGCCGAGACCGCCGACCGGTGCGCGGCACTGGCGAGCGCCCTGGGGACGGGGCCGGAGCTGCGGCTGGGCCGGGTTCTCCGGGCGAACACACTGGCGTTGTCCGGCCAGGTGCGACGAGCGCGTCCGCTGCTGCGCGCCGCACACGCGGCGATGCGGGGCGACTGGCCGGTCCAGGACGGGCAGTTGGCGGTCCTGATCGGGCAGGCGCTGTCCTGGGTCGACGACGAGGAAGCGTCTCGCGCGGTGCTGGACGCCGTGATCGACCGGGCCCGGCGCGACGGTCTGCCGGCCCTGCTGCCGTTCGCGCTGGTCGAGCGGACCGAGACGGAGTCGTGGGGCCGCTGGGCCGCGGCCCGCGCGGACGCGACGGAGGCGCTGCGCTGGGGGCAGGAGTTCGGACACACCGCGATGACCGGCTACGCGCTGACGTCGCTGGCCCGTCTGGAGGGGCTGCGCGGCGAACGGGCCGCCTGTGAGGAACACATCGCCTCGTTCGAGCGGCACTGCGGCGAGGGCGTTCCGGGGCTGGAGGTCTTCGCGCAGTCCGCGCTCGGTTCGGCGGCGCTCACCGCCGGGGACCCCGATCCGTGCCGTGGACACCTGGAGCGGGCGTTCGCCGCGGCGGACCGCATGGGCCTGGCCAACCCCAACCTCATGCCTTTCGTCGCCGACCTGGCCGAGGCGCACCACCGCACGGGCAGCCGCGACCGGGCCGTGCAGCTCACCCACTGGCTGGACGAGCGGGCCCGCGCCACGGGTCTGGCCTGGCCGACCGCGGCGCACGCCCGGTGCCGGGCATTCCTGGCGGGTGACGCCGACGACGTGATGCGCTGGCTGGCCTGCGCGGAGCGGGCGCACACACGGCGGTCCATGCCCTACGAGCTGGCCCGCACCCGCCTGGTGTGCGGCCAGGCACTGCGCCGACTGCGCCGACCGGCCGCGGCCCGCGAACCGTTGCAGGCGGCGCACCGAGGGTTCACCGCGTTGGGCGCCGCGACGTGGGCGGCCCGCGCGGCGGCCGAACTCGCGGCGGCGGGCCACCCCTCGGCGAGCCCCTCCGAACGGCCGCCCCCGGTCGACCTGTTGACCGCGCAGGAACTCCAGGTGGCCCGCGCGATCGGATCCGGACTGAGCAACGTCGAAGCGGCGACGGCCCTGTTCATCTCCCGCAAGACGGTCGAGGCCCACCTCACCCGCGTCTACCGCAAACTCGGCCTGCGCTCCCGCTCCGAACTGGCGCGGTGCCTGGCGCGGACGGGGGACGTCGACTGAGCACCGCATGGACCACACCCCCTGGGTACCCGCCCCCTCACCCGCGCGCCGCCACCCCACCACACCCACCCCATGGTCACCTGGAAACCGACTCAACGGGACCGAGCACCCGTCGGCCCGCCGCACCGGCGCTCGCCGATCCGAGGGAGATGTTGTCGTCATGGCCTTCGCGGACGCGTTCGTGGATCAGCTGGACCCGGAGATGTGCGTCGTCACCGCCGAGGCCGGTGGCGAGCGGGCGGGGTGTCTGGTCGGGTTCTCCTCGCAGTGTTCGATCCGCCCCGTGCGCTACGTCGTGTGGCTGTCGAAGGTCAATCGGACGTACGCGGTCGCGGAGAACGCCGACCACCTCGCCGTGCACCTGCTGGGGCGCGACCAGTACGCGCTGGCCCGGCTGTTCGGCGGCGAGAGCGGGGACCGCGTGGACAAGTTCGCGGAGGTCGAGTGGGGGCGTGGGCCGCGCGGGACCGTGGTGCTCGGGGCGGTGCGGGCCTGGCTGGTGGGCCGGGTGGTGAACCGGCTCGACGACGGCGATCACGTGGGGTTCGTACTCACTCCGGAGGCGGCGGGCGAGGGCGGTGCGGCCGGACGGCAGCCGTTCCGGCTCTCCGACGCCGAGGGCATCGCTCCCGGCCACCCGGTCGACTGAGGCCGCGCGGCGTCGGGGCGGGACGGACCGCGCCATCGGGTCAGGCGTGGCGTGACGGCGGCGGGGCGTCGTCGTCGCCCTGCGGGCACAGCACCGTGATGCCCGAGCGGCGGGCGGTGTCCTCGGCGAACAGCAGGTGGGCGGCCTCGGCCATCCCGACCCGGTGCGTCACGAGATCGGCCGGGCGCAGCACCCCGCGTTCGACCAGGTCGAGCAGTTCCGGGTAGTCGCTCGCGGCCATGCCGTGGCTGCCCAGGACATCGAGCTCCCAGGCCAGTACGCGATCCAGCGGAATCGCCGGGGGCGGTCCGGCGAGGAGCCCGATCTGCACATGGCGTCCGCGGCGGCGCAGCGACCGGATGCTCGTGTCGATCACCTCCGACGCGCCGACCGCGTCGACGGCGACGTGGGCTCCGCCGCCGGTGAGTGCGACGATCTCCGCGACCGTGTCGTCCGAGGCGGTCAGTACGTGTTCGGCTCCGGCCTTGGCCGCGAGCGCCAGCGCCGCGGCGGAGCGGTCGATCGCGATCGGCCGCGCGCCGAGCGCGACGGCGATCATGACGGCGCTGAGTCCGACTCCCCCGGCTCCGAAGACGGCGATCCACTCGCCGGGCCGCACCCGCCCGCGCGCGGACACGGCGCGGTAGGCGGTGGCGAACCGGCAGCCGAGGCCAGCGGCCGCGGCGTCGGGGACGGCCTCGGGGACCGCCACCAGGTTCGTGTCGGCGGCCCGCACGGCGACCAGTTCGGCGTGCGAACCCCAGTGGGTGAAGCCGGGTTGGGTCTGGTCGGGACAGACCTGCGCGTTCCCGCCTTCGCACCACTCGCAGGTCCCGCACCCGTTGACGAAGGGGGCGGTCACCCGGTCGCCGACGGACCAGTTCCGGACGCTCGCGCCGACGGCCTCGACGCGGCCGACGAACTCGTGTCCGGGGATCTGCGGCACGCTCACCGTGTCGTCGTGGCCGGACCAGGCGTGCCGGTCGCTGCGGCACAGGCCGGACGCCGCGACGCGGATCACCGCGCCGTCCCGCGGGACCTGCGGGTCGGGAACCGTCTCGACGGCGACGGGGCCGCCGAAGCGGTGGTAACGCAGCGCCTTCACTTCTTCCTCCTCCAGCACGGGCCGTACTCCTGCGACGCACGGTAGCCGCCGGGAGCAGCTGATCAAGGAAGCCCCTCACCAGGTGCGCCCTTGATCAGGTACCCCCTTCACCGGGTGGGTTCCGGGTCCGTCGGCGACTGCGCGTACGGGGTCGACGTGGGCGGGGAGGAGGGGGACGGGACCGAGGTGGACGGCGTCGCCGGGTTCGGGACGGGCGAGTTGGACGACGTCGACGGGCTGGGCGTCGGCCGGTGGTCGGGGGTGGTCGTGGACGAGGGTGCGGCGGGCGGTACGGGGGTGCGGTCCGGGGCCGGGTCCGGGCTCCACGTGACGTAGCCGACGGCGAGGGCCCCGGCCGCGGCGAGTCCGGCGACCGGGAGGACGTACCGCCGGCGCAGGTCGCGGAGCCGGGGCAGTCGGCGCGGCCGCGGGCCGGGCGGCCGGGCCGGGCGCAGCGCCCGTACGGTGACGCCGTCGGCGCGCGCGGCGAGCGCCTCGCGCAGGCGCTGTTCCACCGGGCGTTCGGATCGGCCGGCCGGGCGGTCGGACGGCGTACGGGGAGTCATATCCGGCCCTCCAGGCTCTTTTCGAGCGCGTCCAGGGCACGGCTGGCGTTGGACTTCACCGCGCCTTTGCTGATGCCGAGGGTGGCGGCTATCTCGGCCTCGCTGAGGTCGGCCCAGTAGCGCAGGACGAGGACCTCGCGGCGGCGCGGTGTGAGGCGGGACAGCGCGGCGAGGACTTCCCGGTGCGCCTCGTCGAGGACGACGGAGTCCTCCGCGGACGGGGCCTCACCGGCCGGTGGCGGGGTCCACGCGCGGGCCGTTCGGCGGCGGCGCAGCACCGAGCGTGCGGTGTTGACGACCGCGGTGCGCAGGTAGCCGAGCGCGTTGTCGACCTGCGTGATGTGTTCGCCGTGGCGGCGGTAGAGGGCGGTGAACGCGTCCTGCACCACGTCCTCGGCGGTGGCCAGGTCGTCCACGAGCAGCACCGCGAGGCGCACCATGCGCAGCCGGTGCGCGTGGTACAGCTCGCCGACGGTGGGTGGGCGGTCGAGGTCCCGGGGCGGGACGGCGCCGTGGGTGTGCGCGTACGCGGTGGTGGTCCGGCCCGGCGCGTCGATGGCCGGGCCGGGGGCCTCTTCGAGGGTGGACCGGTCGCGTCGCAGCAGCCCCCGCAGCACATCCCGCCACCGGGGGCGGGCGTGGCCGTGCATGAGCGCGAACGGCCTTGTTGGCGGGGCGAGTTCGTTGACTGCGGGGGTGTGCACAGGGTTCCTCGGGTCGTGCCGGGTCAGCGGTGCGAGCGGCGGCGTACGGCGAAGAGGGTTCCCGCGCCCGCGGCGACGAGTACGGCGGCTCCGGCGCCCAGGACGGCGGTGGTCGTGTCCGAGGACCCAGTATGGGCGAGCTCGTCGTCGTTGGGGGCGGGCGCGGGTGTGCCGGGCTCGGTGGGGGCGGCGCTCGGCACCTCGGTCGCGGCGGCGTCCCCCTTGGCGTCGGGGGTGGCGGGCTCGGCCGACGGGGGCGGGGTGCTCTCGGCCGGCTGCGGGACGCTGGTGGCGGGCGCCGAGGGGGCCGGGCTCGGCGTCCCGGTGGGAGCGGCCGAGGCGCTGGTCGACGACTGCGCCGGTGTGGCGTGGGCGGTGGGGATCGCGGCCAGGGCGGCCAGCAGGCCGGTGGCCACGACGGCACTGCGCACGGGAACGAAGTGGTTCACGGTCGTACTCCTCGGTCGGGGCGAGGATGCCGGAGGGCACCCTTCACCCCCACACGACGCGCGAGTCCGGGGCGGGTTGCCGCGGTCGCGGAAAAATCTTGCCCCGATGTCCGGCGGTGCGGTGACCGGCGGTCGACACGATGCACGCGCGGCCCTCACGAAATCCCCATCGTGTTCGTTTCCGCATCGGGTAGCTGCGGTGGAGGTCCGCGTGACCACTCTCGAAGAACAACTCCCCGTAGAACAGCATTCGAAGAACGGAGCCGACGCTCTGATGGAGCACATGTCCCCGCACCCCCACCTCGCCGCGGAGTTCGAGTCCGCCGCCGACTGGTCGGGGTGGATAGGCGATCACACCACGGCACTGATCGGGGTGCCGCTGCGCATCGCGCTCATCGTGGTCGTCCTGCTGCTGCTTCGCATCGCGGCGAGGAAGGCCATCACCAGGGTGGTGCAGCGCATCCTCGAACCGGCCGGCGACGAGAACGGTTCGGAGCGCGCTTCCTTCAGGTTGTCGGGGCGCGCCCCCGCCCTGTTGCAGCGGGACCGGTCGTACGCGCGCCAGCGCCGTGAGCAGCGCGCCCGCACGATCGGGTCCGTGCTGAGCAGCGCGGTGACCATCCTGCTGTTCATGCTCGGCGTGGCCATGGTCCTGGACCAGGTCGGGATCGCTCTCGGCCCGCTGCTGGCCAGCGCGGGAGTCGTCGGTCTCGCGATCGGGTTCGGCGCGCAGAGCCTGGTCGCCGACTATCTGTCGGGCCTGCTCATCATGCTGGAGGACCAGTACGGCGTCGGTGACTCGGTGGACCTCGGCGAGGCCGTCGGCACCGTGGAGCACGTCGGCCTGCGCCTCACCCACGTGCGTGACCTCAACGGCGGTCTGTGGCACATCCGCAACGGGGAGATCCTGCGCGTCCGCAACGACAGCCAGGAATGGGCGC
Source organism: Streptomyces sp. BYX5S (assembly GCF_054724165.1). Classification (NCBI taxonomy): domain Bacteria; kingdom Bacillati; phylum Actinomycetota; class Actinomycetes; order Kitasatosporales; family Streptomycetaceae; genus Streptomyces; species Streptomyces sp. BYX5S. The sequence goes on from NZ_CM138829.1 coordinate 5,152,446, forward strand.
GCGCCGTCCTGGACATCCCCGTCGCCCCGGACGCCAACCTGGACACCGTGTACGGCGTGCTGGAGCAGTCCGGTCAGTCCCTGCGCGAGGACCCGGCGTTCAAGGACATCCTGCTGGAGGACCCCGCCGTGTGGGGTGTCCAGTCGCTGGACGCCGCGACGGGCGCGGTGGTGCGCCTCGCGGTCAAGACCGTGCCGCTCCAACAGTGGTCCGTGACACGGGAGTTGCGCCGCCGGACGATGGAGGCGCTGGACAGGGCGGGCATCGACATCCACGTGCCGCAGCACACCGTCTGGATGCGCGGCGGTTCCAGGGCCGACGAGCCGGAGCCCGCGCCTTCCCCGCGCTGACCGCCCGGGGCCCGGCACACGCGAAGGGCGTTCAGTACCACCAGACGAGCACGCCACCCAGGAGAAGCGCCAGGCAGATGCCCACGTTGGTGCGCCAGTACGCGAGGAACAGCGCCACGAATTCGCGGATCATCGCGCTGGGCCAGAAGTACGCGGCGGTCGGGGCGCCCACGACGTGCCCGCGCACCCCGACCCTGCGGGCGGTCACCGCGGCACGGAACACGTGGTAGTTGTTCGTCACCATCACGCAGCGGTAGTCCGGCCTGGCCTTCTCCATCAGCGCCTTGCTGAACCTGAGGTTCTCGTCGGTGCTCGTCGAGCGGTCCTCGCGCTCGATCAGCTCCGCCGGGAACCCGCGCTCCACGAGGTAGTCGGCCATGGCGTGGGACTCCGGCAGCTCCTCGTCCGGGCCCTGGCCGCCCGAGGTGAGCAGCACCGGCCGCCTGCCCCGCTTCGACAGCGCGGTGTGCAGCCGGTGGGCCCGGTCGAGGCGGCTCGCCAGCAGCGGAGGCACCGTGGAACCGTTCACCAGGCCCGAGCCGAGCACCACCACGTAATCGGTCCGCCGCCGCAGGTGGAGGCGTCCGTAGAGGAACGCGTAGACGATGAAACAGAGGAAGAGGAAGGCGATGTAGCCCGCCAGGGCCATCGCCGTGCCCGCCACCACCAGCAGGGTGCGGGTCTGCCGGATCAGCGCCACGACCAGCAGCACGAGCAGTCCCGCGAGGGCGGCCCCCGCCAGCAGGGACATCAGGTTCGCGGGACTTCTGCCCTCCTTGCGCAGCATGGTCACGCCGTTGGCGATCAGGAACCCGGCCAGGACGGCGACGCAGAGCATCGCGAGGGCGACGAGCAGGACGACGACCGTCCTGTTCAACTCCCGCCCCTCACGGACGAGTTCGAGCACCCACGGGGCCAGCGCGAACACCGCCGACAGCCCGAGGAGCACGGCGTTGCTGAATCGGCGACGCTCGCGCACCACTCCGAAGCAGAACATCAGGAAGAAGAGGACCGCCGGAGCGTAGACCAACATGCGCACATGCTAGGCGTTTCCGGCGCCCCTCCTCGCACGGGAGCCCTCCCCCGTCGCCGCCGCCCCGGCCCCTGGGCGGACGGGACCCCGGCGTGAGGGCACAATGACTGCTGAGTCACCGCGCGGCCCCCGCCCGGTGGGCTCGGACACGTGTCAGGGAGAGGGCTAGGAGCACCGGTGGCTGGTTCGGCGTACGACCGTCTGCGTGCCGACATCGTGGCGGGAGACATTCCGCCCGGCGAGCATCTCGGCGAGGCGGCGCTGGCCGAACGCTACGGGGTGTCGCGCACACCCATCCGCGAGGCGCTGCGCCGCCTGGAGCAGGACGGTCTGGTGGAGCGGATCGGCCGGCAGATGCACGTCCGGCTGCACCGACCCGAGGAGATCCTCGACATCTACGAGGTGCGGATCATCCTCGAGGAGTCCGCGGGCCGCGGCGCGGCCCTGCGGCACACTCCGCTCGACCTCGGCCGACTGGAGCGGGCGTACGAGGACATGCGCGGCGTGGCCCCGCACGACCACGCCGAACAGGCCCGCACCAACCGCGTGTTCCACGAGCGGCTGCGCGACGCCAGCCACAGCCCCACCCTCATCGATCTGCTGGACCGGCTCGGCGACCATCTGCGCCGCTACCCGCAGACGACGCTGAGTCACCCGGGCCGGTGGGAAGCCGTCCTGCGGGAGACCGAGGACCTGCTCGCGGCCGTACGTGAGCGCCGCGCGGACGACGCGGCCCGGATCGCGGCCGAGCACATGGCGGCGGCCCGCGACATCCGGCTGGCCATGTACACGGCGGCGGAGGAAGCCGAAGGCCACGGCCGCCACTGACCCTCCTCGGCGGTCCGGCGGCGCGCCGGGCCGCCGTCACTTTTCCAGGGCACCACCCCGGCCGCGGGCCGGCCTTCCCCCTCGAATTCGGTGCAGCCCCCTTGCGCACCCCACATCATTGGGCATACAACTGGCGCTCGTTGCATACAAAGGCATGCAACGAGCGCCACGGCGTTCTCCACGCCCCGTGGGAGCACCCCGAGAAGCGCCCGCGCAGCACACCGGCCCAGCACGGAACGAGGTACCAATGAGCGAGCAGTGGGACGTCATCGTCGTCGGCGGCGGCAACGCCGGCTTCAGCGCCGCGCACGCGGCGGCGCAGGACGGTGGTCGCGTACTCCTGTTGGAGAAGGCCCCCCGCGCCTGGATGGGTGGCAACTCGTACTTCACCGCCGGTGCCATGCGCACCGTCCACGGCGGCCTGGACGACCTCGGCCCGCTGGTCGAGGGGATGACGGAGGACCGCCAGGACCGCACCGACCTCGCCCCGTACACCGCCGAGGACTTCACGGCCGACCTCCAGCGCGTGTCCCGGGGGCGCACGGACCCGGAGCTGTCCGGCATCCTCGCCGCCGAGTCCCGGCAGACCATCGAGTGGCTGCACCGCACGGGCCTGCGCTTCGAGTTGATGTACCACCGCCAGGCGTACGAGGTCGACGGACGGTTCCGGTTCTGGGGCGGTCTCGCGGTCGGCGTCGTGGGCGGCGGCAAGGGCATGATCGCCCAGCACCTGGCCGCCGCCGAGGCGGGTGGCGTCACCGTCCGCTTCGACGCCCGCGTGTCCGGGCTGCTGACCGGGGAGGCGGGCGAGGTCACGGGGGTGACCGTCGCCGGGGCGGACGGGCCCGAGGAACTGCGGGCCCGCGCCACCGTGCTGACCAGCGGCGGCTTCGAGGCCAATCCGCAGATGCGGGCCGGTTACCTCGGCGCCGGGTGGGACCTGGCGCTGGTCCGCGGCACGCCGTACAACACGGGTGACGGCATCCGCATGGCGCTGGACGCGGGTGCGCAGCCCTACGGCAACTGGAGCGGCTGCCACTCGGTCGCCTGGGACGCGGGCGCCCCCGCCACCGGCGATCTGGAGCTGACCAACCAACTGACGCGCGGCGGCTACCCGTTCGGGGTCGTCGTCAACACCGAGGGGCGGCGCTTCGTCGACGAGGGCGCGGACTTCCGCAACTACACCTACGCCAAGTACGGCGCGGAGATCCTCAAGCAGCCCGGCAGCACCGCCGTGCAGGTCTTCGACGCCAAGTCGGCGCCGCTGCTGCGCCCGGAGGAGTACCTGTCCGAGGGCGTCACCCACCACACCGCCGACACCCTGGAGGAGCTCGCGGAGCTGATCGGCGTCGACCAGGCCCAGTTCCTCGCCACGCTGAAGGAGTACAACGCGGGCGTCACCGACGAGCCCTTCGACCCGACGGTCAAGGACGGCAAGCGGACCGTCGGCGTCACCCCGCCCAAGTCCAACTGGGCGCAGCCGATCGACACCGCCCCGTACCACGCCTACCCCGTCACCTGCGGCATCACCTTCACCTTCGGCGGCGTGCGGATCGACGCGCAGGCCCGGGTCCTCGACACCTCCGGCCACGCGGTGCCCGGTCTCTACGCTGCCGGTGAACTGGTCGGCGGGCTCTTCTACTTCAACTACCCGGGCGGCTCCGGCCTGACGGCGGGTTCCGTCTTCGGCCGCCGTGCCGGCCGCGCCGCCGTCGCCGACCGCGGCTGAGGTCTCTCCCACGCCCCGTGCCCCATCACTGTCAAGGAGGACGGACGATGAGCACCGCACCACCCGCACCATCCCCAGCCCCGAAGGACCCGGCGCCCACGCGCAGCCTCGTCGAAGTACGTTCGGCGGGAAAGCGGTTCGGCGACTTCCAGGCGCTGACCGATGTGGACCTGACCGTCGACCGGGGCGAGGTCGTCGTCGTCCTCGGGCCCTCCGGCTCCGGGAAGTCCACGCTGTGCCGGTGCATCAACCGGATGGAGGCCGTCGACGAGGGCGAGATACGGGTGGACGGCCGCCCGCAGCCGCTGGAGGGCCGCGAGCTGTACCGCTTCCGCGCCGAGGTGGGCATGGTCTTCCAGTCCTTCAACCTCTTCGCGCACAAGTCCGTCCTGGCCAACGTCGCCCTCGCGCCCCGGCGCATCCTCGGGCTCGGCAGGGCGGAGGCCGAGGAGCGGGCAAGGCGCCTCCTCGGCCGGGTGGGTCTCGCCGACCGCGTCCACTCCTACCCCGCCCAGCTCTCCGGCGGCCAGAGCCAGCGCGCCGCGATCGCACGGGCCCTCGCCATGGAGCCCAAGGTGCTCCTCTTCGACGAGCCCACCTCCGCCCTCGACCCGGAGATGACCCGCGAAGTCCTGGCCACCATGCGGGAGTTGGCGGAGGCGGGCACCACCATGCTCGTCGTCACCCACGAGATGAGCTTCGCCCGCGACTGCGCCGACCGGATCGTCTTCATGGACGCCGGACGGGTCGTCGAGACCGCGGAACCCGAGGAGTTCTTCACCGCGCCCAGGAGCGAACGGGCGCGCGCCTTCCTGTCCTCCGTCCACTGACCGCACGCCCCAGGAGCCGCACCATGCGCAGTAGCACCCGCACGGCGGCCGCGGTCCTCGGTCTCGTCCTGGCAGCCTCCCTCGGCACGGGATGCTCCACCAGCGACGATCCCGGGCCGAGGACCGCGGCACGGACCGGCGCCTTCCCGGCCGGCAGCACGATGGACAAGATTCGCGAACGCGGCCGGCTCATCGTCGGCGTCAAGTACGACCAACCCGCCTTCGGCCTGCTCAACCCGCTCACCGGCGAACCCGAGGGCTTCGACATCGAGATCGCCCGCCTCATCGCCGAGGACCTGACGGGCAGCAAGGAGAACATCACCTACGTCGAGACCGTCACCGCGAACCGGGAGGCGTTCCTCCAGCAGGGCAAGGTCGATCTGGTGCTCGCCAGCTACGTGGTGAACGCCAAGCGCAAGAAGCAGGTCGCGTTCGCCGGGCCCTACTTCGACACCGGCATCTCCATCATGACCCGCAAGGGCGAGCGGTCCATCCGCGGGGCGGCGGACCTCAACGGCCGTCCGGTGTGCGTCGCGCAGGGCTCCACCTCCGCCGAGGTCCTGCCCCACCTCGCGCCCCGCGCCGAGCTGCGCGAGTTCAGCGCGTACAGCTACTGCGCCCAGGCGCTCAAGGACCGCCGCGTCGACGCCATGGTCACCAGCGAGTCCATCCTGATCGGCCTGGAGAAGCAGAACCCGGACGGACTCGCCGTCGTCCCCGGCCATCTGGAGCCGGAGGAGGTCGCCGTCGGCCTGCCCAAGGGCGACCGCGCGCTCCACCGCCACCTCGACGCGTTCCTCGACCGGATCGCCGAGGACGGCCGCTGGCGACAGGCCTACCGCGACACCGTCGGCAAGGTCACCCACGTCGCACCGTCCCCGCCGGAAACGACCCTGTGAGCCCCAGATGACCGTACTCGTAGACCACGCCCCCGAGTTCGCCGAGGCGTTCGGCACGACCCTGCTGCTCATCGTCCTCGCCGCGCTCGGTTCCCTCGCCGTGGGAACGGTGCTGGCCGCGCTGGCGCTCAGTTCCCTGCGCCCCGCCCGCGCGGCGGCCCTCGCCTACACGACGGTGTTCCGCAACGTGCCGCTGCCGATGCAGATGGTGCTCTTCGTCTTCGGGCTGCCGGTGCTGGGCATCAGCTATCCCCTGTTCACCTCGGCAGTGATCGTGCTGATCGTCTACACCGCCGCCTTCGTCGCCGAGACCGTGCACGCGGGCATCAACACCATCCCCCGCGGCGAGGTGGAGGCGGCCCGCGCGCTCGGCTTCGGCCCCTTGCGCCTGCTGCGCTTCGTCGTCCTCCCCCAGGCTTTCTCCGCCGTCGTGCAGCCGCTGGGGTCGGTGCTGATCACGATGATGAAGAACACCTCGGTCGCCGCCGTCATCGGCGTCGCCGAATTCACGTTCATGACCAACAAGGTGGCGGTCGAGGAGGCCGAGACGTTCGTCGTCTTCGGCGGCGCCGTCATCGCCTACGTCCTGCTGGGTGTGGCCCTGGGCGCGGGCGTCAACAACCTGGAGAAGAGGGTGGCGTTCCAGCGATGAGCACCGACAACCTATCGGAGCGGCAGACGCTCCCCGGCGCCGCCCGCCAGGCCCCTCAGGCAGCGGTCCCCGCGAGCGGCGGCCGTCGCTCGCGGCCCCGCACAGCGACCCCGGCGAACCCCCTCGCCGACGTCTCCGGCCCGCGCACCCTGGCCCGCAACCGCGTTCTGGAAGCGCTGAGTTGTGTCGCGCTGGCCGCGCTGCTCGCGTACGCCGTGCACCGCTGCGCGGCGGCGGGAGAGCTGTCCGCTCAGGCGTGGCGGCCCTTCGCCGACCATCGGCTGTGGCTGTTCCTCGGCGAGGGCCTGCTGAACAACCTCCGCGCGGCCCTCGCGGGCATGCTGCTGTCGATGGTCATGGGCATCGTGCTGGGCCTGGGCCTGCTGGCGCGTCGCCGCGCGGTGAGGTGGCCGGTACGCACGGCGGTCGAACTGTTCCGGAGCGTCCCGCTGCTCCTGCTGCTGTACTTCCTCTCGCTCGTCCTGCCGTCCTGGGGCCTGCGCCTGTCCGACTTCTGGTTCCTGGTCGCCGGTCTGACCCTGTTCAACGGAGCGGCGATCGCGGACATCGTCCGGGCCGGCATCCGGGCACTGCCGAGGGGCCAGTCGGAGGCGGCCCTGGCCCTCGGCTTCAGCCGGGCGGGCACCACCTGGTACGTGGTGCTGCCCCAGGCGCTGCGGGCGATGAGCCCGGCCCTCGTGAGCCAGCTGGTGATCCTCCTCAAGGGCACCGCCCTGGCGTTCGTGCTCGGCGGGTACATCGAGATGCTGCGCAGCGCCACCATCGTCGGCCAGTACTTCAGCGCCTCGGTGCTCCAGGCCTACGTGGTCGCTTCCCTCGTCTTCATGCTGGTCAACGTCGCGCTCACCGCCGCCGCACGCCGCCTGGAGACCCGGGAGCGCCGCCGCTTCGGCCGCACGGTGCGTGCGGCCGCGTGACGCTCCCGGGTCCACAACTACATGGATCACAGGCGTTACTGACCGGCCATCAGGCCGTTCCGCAGCTTCGTCACCACCCGCGAGATCAGCCGCGACACGTGCATCTGCGAGCAGCCGAGCTCCTCGGCGATCTCGCGCTGGGTGTGTTCCTCGACGAAGCGGAGGTGGATGAGGCGGCGGTCCCGCTCGTCGAGGTCGGCGACCAGGGGGGCCAGGGAATGGAAGTTCTCGACGAGTTCGAAGCGTTCCTCGTCGAAACCGAGGAAGTCGCCGAGCAGGCCTTCTCCCTCGCCGTCCCTGCTGGTGGTCGCCGCCTCCAGGGAGACGCTGTTGTAGCCGTTGGCGGCCTTCTGCGCCTCGGCCACCTCGGACGGGTCCAGCTGCATCAGCTCGGCGAGCTCCGCCGTGGTGGGCAGCCGGCCCAGGCGGGTGCGCAACTCCTCCGTGGCACGGGACAGTTCGAGCCGCGCCTGCTGAAGGCGGCGGGGCACGTGCACGGCCCAGGAGGTGTCACGGAAGAACCGCTTGATCTCGCCGGTGATGTACGGGATGGCGAAGGAGGTGAACTCGACCTCGCGGCTGATCTCGAAGCGGTCGATCGCCTTGATCAGGCCGATGGTGCCGACCTGCGCGATGTCCTCCATCTCCTGCGGTCCGCGGTGCTTGAACCGCGACGCCGCGTACTGCACCAGGGAGAGGTTCACCTCGATGAGGACATTGCGTACGTAGCTGTATTCGGGCGTGCCCTCTTCGAGTTCGGCGAGGCGGGTGAAGAAGTGCCGGACGACGCTGCGGGCGTCCTTCGGCGCTATCGAGGTCGGGTCCGCGTACGCGCGCGCCACCAGACTCTCCTGGTCGGCCCCGGCCTCCGCGATCGCGCTCTGGGTCTGTTCGCGTGCTGTCACATTGATCATGCGTCCGCCCCTTCGAATTTCATGGTGTGCTGTCGTGCTCGGTCATCTGCCGGGGCCCGGTGGCGCGCCGGCCGCCGGTGCCGTCTCGCCGTGGAGGTAGTCGAGGGTCCCGGTGATGGTCAGGAGTTGCTCGAGTCGTGCCGAGCGTCGGGTCAGGTTCAGGGTCACGTGGTCCTTGTCGAGTCGGCGGCGCAGGGCCAGGAGGGTGGACAGGCCCATGGAGTCGATGCCGCTCAGGTGGGAGCAGTCCAACTCCAGGGCCCGCAGGGCGGGATGGGCGTCCAGGATCCGGGTGGCCTGCCGGATGAAGATGTCGCAGGTGTCGAAGTCGAGCGCTCCGGTCACCCGGAGGCCGAGCACACCGTCGTGCGGGCCGGCGGTGCCGAGCTGGACGGCGATCATGCGGGCTGCCCGGGGGCGGCGAGCGCGGTGTGCGCGGCGGTGAGGACGGCGGTGGCGCGCGGGAAGTCGGTCAGCTGGCGCCGCAGCGAGTCGAGGGCGGGCAGCAGGCTCTTCGGCGGCACGCCGCGGGCCCGGAGGATGTCGGCGGTCCACGTGATGAAGCTCGTGAACAGGTCGGCGTCGTCGACGTACACGGCCGTGGCGAGGTAGGTGACGATGTGCTGGATGTCCTCGGCGGTGCGCTCGAGTTGGTACTCGGTGTAGGAGCGCATGGGAGGGAAGCCGTCCGCGACGTCGGTGAGGGTCTGCTTGACCAGTTGCCGCGTCGTCTGCCTGATCAGGGTGTACTCCTGGTCGGTGAGGTGCGGCAGGTCCAGGTCCGGCAGCCGGGCCGCGTCCGCGGTGGGCCGGTCGAGTCCCTTCATCAGCAGGGTGTGGGCGCCGGGCGCGTCCGGGGCCCAGGCGGCCTGCATGCGCAGCGCGTACCGGCCTTGCGGGCCGAACGCGGCACCGCCGGCCATGACGGGGACTCCGGCGGCCTGGCAGGCGCTGATCGCCGTGTGGGCGGTGGGCAGGTGCGCCGGGATGGACGAGGACAGCAGCACGGCGTCGGCCGGGCGCCGGTGGAGGTGGGCGATGAGGTGCTCGGTGGGGACCTGCGCGCCCAGGTAGTCCACGTGCCAGCCGCGCAGCCGGAGCACCGCGGCGAGCAGGCGGGCCGGCAGGGCATGCCATTCGCCGTCCACGCAGGCGACCGTCACGCGGCCCAGCGGGGTCACGTCGGCGAGTGCCTCGGCGGCGCGGTCGACGACGGCGGAGACGCAGTGTTCGTTGATGGCGGTCGCCGCGTGCTCCTGCGCGACCGTGATGGCGTTGGCGGCCCACTGGACGCCGACACGTTTCTGCACCGGCGCGATCATCTCCAGCAGCGTCCGTTCCGCCGCGGCGAGCACCTGCACGGGCGTGCCGTCGCCCACGGCGTTGCGGACGAGGGCCACGGCGTGGACCTCGTCGCAGTCGATCGCCGCCCGCCACAGCTGCTCGCGCAGTTCGTCGGGGCTGGCCGACGCCCCGCCCCGGGTGACGTCTGGTGTGGTCATGGAGTGAACCTGCCTCGGGTGTGTCCGTCGACGGCCGCGAGGTGGTGGGTGCGCGGCGCGGTGATGGCCAGTACGGCCGTGTCGTCGTGCGGTCCGTCGCCGACCCATTGCGCGGCGACCATCTGGAGCCGTTCCGTGACCGCTTCGGCCGGCAGGCCCGCGCACTCGGCCAGCGTGTTGCGCAGGCGTTCTTCGCCGAACATGGCGTCGCCGAGCGGTCCGCCGCGGGCTTCGGTGATGCCGTCGGTGTAGAGCAGGCAGGTCTCTCCCGGGGCGAGGTCCACGGCCGCGGTGGTGAGCTTGAGCCGGTCGGTGGGCAGGGCCCCGATCAGCACACCCTTGGTGTCGGCCTCCTCCACCTGTCCGTCGGTGCGCAGGATCAGCGGGGTGGGGTGTCCGGCGCTGGAGACGCGCAGGCGCACACGGCTGCCCTCGCGCCGCGCCGAGGCCAGGGCGAGTGTCGCGAACCGGGTGTGGTGGGACGACAGCAGCGCGTTGTTCAGCAGCGTGAGGACCCTCAGGTGATCGGCGGCGAACGGCAGCAGCGCCTCGATCGTGTTGCGGATCTTCCCGGTCAGGACGGCCGCCTCGAGTCCCTTGCCGCACACGTCGCCCAGGACCACGAAGGTCTCCGCGTCCTCGCTGTCTGCGGGGTGGACGTCGTAGAAGTCGCCGCCGATCCGGTCGGCGGCCGACGCCGCCCGGTAGCGGCCGGAGAAGTCGATGCCGTGCACCCTCTCCAGGGCCGGGGGCAGCAGCTCCCGCATCAGTACGTCGGTGATGTGGGCCTGCTCGGCGTAGATCCGCGCCGAGGACAGGGCCACGCCCGCGCGGGCGGCGAAGAGCCGGGCGAAGGCCTCCTCGGTCGCGGTGAACGCCGCTTCCTCGCTCTGCCGCAGCAGCACGATGGCACCGGCCGGGACCCCGTGTCCGGGCAGCGGCACCACCACGATGGAGCCGATCTGCGCGCGCCCGGCCGGGAACTGCGCCGGGATCGCCCAGTCCGGGACGAGACTGGGGTCTATCCATCGGGAGGGCACGGGAGGAAAGCCCGCCAGCGCCTCCGCGAGCCCCGGCATGCTCTCCGGGTCCAGCGCGACCATTTCCTGCTCCACCGGCCCGCCGGTGAAGCACCGGGTGACGGGGTGCATGCGGCCGGACCGGACGCCGACGATGACCGCCGCGTCCGCGAGATGCTGCGCGGCCATGCGGGCGGTCACCTCCATGCATCGGTCCACGTTCAGCGATGCCAGCAGTTCGCTGGATATCTCCCGCAGGACCCGTGCGCGGTCCCTCTCGTGGGTCAACTCCTCGCGTACGTTCCGCAGTTCGACGTCGTCGACCAGCCACCACGACACCGCGCCGCCGCCGGCGCGGCTGGGAAGGGCGTCCACCGTCGACTCGCCGATGCGGCCCCGCACCGCCGCGACTTGGCCCGCGCCGCCGTCCGCGGCGGCTCCGGCGACGTCCGCGTGCGCAGCGGCCAGCCAGGCGGGTGCCACGTCCGCGAGCAGCGCGCCGGTGCGCACCTCGCCCAGGAGGGCGACGGCCTCGTCGTTGCGGGACAGTACGCGGCCCGCTCCGTCGACCGTGACCACCGGGTACGCCGTGTCGCGACCGGCCGCGGGGTCGGCGCTTCGGGAACTCACCGGATCCGTACGGGACTTCGTTGGGGACTTCATCATGCGGGACCCGCGCGGTGCGGGGTCCCCACCACCCTTCGCTGGGGTCCTGAAGCAGCCATCAACGTCGATTGACCGTCCCAGGCTGATCCAAGATCATCGTAACAGTTGCCATGGGGCAACAGTCGCACGGTCGAAGGGTTCGCGGCAACCACGTCCACCCCGAAGTTCCCGCGACCGCCGCTCGACGAGAGTCGACCGGCCGTCACGAGCTGACACCGGGTACCCAAGACGGGCGGGACAAACCGAGTACGGCGGTGTGACGTGCGCTTTCGGGACGCGCCGATCCGCGAGAAGCATGCGGCGTTCCCATGCGCAACGATCCGCGACGAGCAACATCCCGCCCATTATTGATTCGTTCCGTCAAACCTTCACAACCGCACCCGAGATCATCACGGCCCGGATGGATATTTCGCGCGCGACGGGAATACGAGGGTCACGGGGGTACGGCGTACCGACTGCCTCAGCTCGCGAGAGGTTAGCTTCATCTCATGGACGACCGAGACGGTCGCGGTGACTTCATCGGCCCGCTGGAAGACCCCAGGCCCTCGCTGCCGCCGGAGACCACGGCGGCAGTCGACCTGCTCGTGGCTTTGTGGACGCGTACCGCGGGAGCCGGCACACCCAAGCTCTCCGCCCTGCAACTCCATGCCCTGCACACGGCCCGGACCACGCCCGGCCTCAGTCTCGGCACCCTGGCCGAGGCACTCGGCACCGTGCCGTCGGCGGCCAGCAGACTGTGCGACCGGCTCGAAGCAGCGGGCCTGCTCCGCCGCGAGCCCTCCCCCGTCAACCGCCGCGCGGTCGGCCTGACGCTCACCCGGCGCGGGCACGACGCGCTCGACGCGGTTTCGGCCCGGCGCGAGCGCCTGCTCACCGAGGTGCTCGACCGCATGCCGGAGCACACGCGCCGGCACCTGCTGGCCGGGCTGCACGGCTTCGCCGCGGCGTCGCGGGCGTCCGGCCTCGACGAGCCGGAGCGTCCCTGAGGCGCGGATGTTTACCTCGCTCCTGAGCGGCCAAGCGGAGGGCAGCACATGATGTCGATGCCAAGGAGTGTGAGCGGAGATGACCGCCGGCGAGAAGGCCAAGGCAAAGACCGAGCAGGCCACTGGCGCCGCGAAGGAGGCCCTCGGCCGGGCCGTGGGCAACGAACGCCTCACGGCGGAGGGCCGCGCCCAGCAGATGAAGGGCGACGCCCGCCAGGCCAAGGAGAAGACGAAGGACATCGGCAAGCACTGAGTCACTGAACCACTGGACCGCCGCCCCTCGGGGCGCCGCGTTCAGTGCGCTCGAACGCCTGGTGGGCGGCCCTCTCGAAGGGGCCGCCCACCACGCATGTGCGCCGGGCGTCGCCAGGCCGCCGGAGGTCAGGAGCCGGTGTCGCGGCCGAACCAGTCCAGGCACAACACCAGCGCGTCGTCGGCGACTTCGGGGCCCGCGCCCGCGTCCAGGTACTGGGAGAGCTCGTGCAGGATCGCGCGGGGCACGGCGGCCGCCGGCAGCAGCCGGGCCGCCTGGATGGCGCGCGCCAGCATCTTCTCGCCGAAGGTCTCCCCCTTGTCCGACGCCGCGGCGAACACGCCGTCGCTGACGAAGATCAGCCGGTCCCCCCGCTCCACCTGGAACTCCTGGGTGACGTAGTCGGTCTCCTCGAACATGCCCAGCGGCAGCTGTTCGTCGAAGGAGATGTGCTCCACCGTCCTGCCCCGGTGGCGCCACAGCTGCGGGGAGCCGCCGTCGACGACCTCGACGCGGCCGGTGTCCAGGTCGAAGGAGAGGAGCAGCGTCGCGACGTGGTGCTCACCGCGGTACTGGGCGAACAGGGCCTGATCTGCCAGGGCCGCCTGGTCCGCGATGCCGATGCCCGCTCGCCGCGCGTTGCGCAGCGCGTTGACGGCCAGGCTGGTCAGCAAGGACGCCTGGATTCCTTCGCCCATCCCGTTGGTGATGCTGAGGGTGAGCGTCTTCTCGGTCTCGGCCCAGTCGAAGTTGTCCCCGTAGATGGCGTACGCGGGCTCCAGTTGGGCCCCGATCGCGTACTCCTTGCGGCTGCACGCCCGTCCGGGCAGGAGGTGCCACTGCACCTCGGCCGCCAGCGTGAGCCGGCTGGCCCGGCGGGCCTGGAGGTAGACGTCCGTGTCCCGCTCCGCGACGAGGATCTCGTGCCCGACGACGTCGGCGATGGCCGTGAGCTCGTCGACGACGTGCGGCAGGACCTTCTCCTCCGGCAGCCGCACGGACAGGATGCCCATCCGGTCACCGCGCGCGCTCACCGGCACATGCAGCTCGACGGTGTCCTCGTACCGGACGACCTGTGCGGGCTCGCGGCTCTCGAACGCCCGCCCCTGAGGACTGCCGTGCACCGACAGCTGCCGACCGTCGCCCGGACCGTCGGTGACGGATTGGAGCACCTTGAAGCCGTAGTCGACGAGCAGCAGATCGACGTGCAGCGCTCCATAGTGCTCGACCAGCGCGGCCCGCGCCGCCGGAAGCAGGTCGTACGGTGCGGCGGTGCGCAGCGCGCGCTCCACAGCCAGGAAGTTGGTCACGGCAGCCTTCGTTGGTGGTGCGAGCACAGCTCAGCAGCGGTCGGGAGTTCAAGCCGAACAAATCGTAGCCCCACAACAACTGTTGTCATGGGGCAATGATTCAGTGTATCCCCGGCTTCGCCGGAAGCGGGGGTGCGCCGGCCGCCGCTGCGGCCGCGTACGACCACGGGCTCGGGCGTGCCGCAGGGGGTCAGGCGGTCTCGGAGGTGTCCTCGTTCGCGGCCGTGCGCAGACCGACGCGGGCCGTCGCGGCCTCCCGGAGGTTCTCCAACCCCTCGGCCAGCAAGCCGAGTTGGGCGGGCGCCATCGTTTGCAGCACCGCCTGGACCTCGCGGGTGCGCGCCAGGCGCAGTTCGTCGAGCACCTTGGCGCCCTGTGCGCTCAGGGTCAGTTCGACCTCGCGCCGGCTCGTCGTGCTGGGGACCCGCTCCAGCAGGCCGGCGGCGACCAGGCGGTCGCACAGCCGGCTGACGGAGGACGGTCCGGTTCCCAGCGCCTCCCCCAACGTGCGCTGGTTGACGCTCCGCTGACCCTCGACCACCTTCAGGGCGCGCAGCTGCGAGGGCGGTATCGGCCCCGCAGGAGCCTTCTCCTGCGCCCGCCCCCACAGGACCTCGAGCAGTTCGCCCACGCGGTTCGCCGCGTGGGCCACCTGCTCGGGATTACGGGGAGGTAGGTTTCGGGGCATTCATACACCCTCTCTGGCCGAGAGTGACGTGGCTGTCTGTCGCTTCGGGCCGTCACGGGCAGAGCACCCGGAACGGCCTGGGCAAGTTGGGGGCCTTCCAGGGTAGTGGACGGGGCCGGCCGCCGGGCGGGCGGGGTCGGGGCCGGCCCGGACGCGGTCACTCCGCGGCCATCAGTCCCGCACGGAGCCGGGCCACCACCTTGGAGATCAGGCGCGACACATGCATCTGCGAGTAGCCGAGTTCGTCCGCGATGTCCTGCTGGGTGCGCTCCTCGACGAAGCGGAGGTGGATCAGGCGCCGGTCCCGCTCGTTCAGATCGGCGATCAGCGGGGCGAGGGAGTGGAAGTCCTCCACGAGTTCGAAGCGGTCCTCCTCCATGCCGATGAAGTCGGCGAGCAGGGGGTCGGAGTCGTCGCCGGTGCCGTTCACCGCCGCGTCCAGGGAGACGCTGTTGTAGCCGTTGGACGCCTTCTGCGCCTCGGCCACCTCCCCCGCGTCGAGCTGCATCAGCTCCGCCAGCTCCGCCGTCGAGGGGGTGCGGCCGAGCCGGGTGCTCAACTCCTCCGTGGCCTTGGCCAGCTCGATGCGCGCCTCCTGGAGACGGCGCGGCACGTGCACGGCCCAGGACGTGTCACGGAAGAACCGCTTGATCTCACCGACGATGTAGGGCACGGCGAACGTCGTGAACTCGACCTCGCGGGACAGCTCGAACCGGTCGATCGCCTTGATGAGGCCGATCGTGCCGACCTGGACGATGTCCTCCATCTCCTCCGGGCCGCGGTGCCTGAACCTGGTGGCCGCGTACCGCACCAGCGAGAGATTCACCTCGATGAGCACGCCGCGCACGTAGCTGTACTCGGGCGTGCCCTCCTCCAGTCGGGAGAGGCGGTCGAAGAAGTGCCGGCCGACCTCACGGGCATCCTTCGGCCGCACAGCGGAAGGATCGGCACAGACACGCTCGATCAGCCCCACGTCGGCCCCGCCGGCCGTCCTGTGCGTCTGCTCGTCAACTGCCATGGTGCTCATCGCCGCAAGCCTCTGTCTCTCGTCGTGTGCTCTTTCGGACACACCGCTTACGCCTGCGGATACCCCCGAGTCGCCCGCGTATACCTACGGAAAACCCCGTCCCGCGCGCGGCGTTCACACCAGGGCCAGGACCGCCGTCACCGTCTTCCCGCCCGGCCCCCCGTCGACCCGCACCCGCGTGCACAGGCGCTGGATGATCTGCCAGCCGTATCCGCCCTGCCGGCCGGGCACCGGCTTGCGGTCCCGCGGCATGCCGGCTCCGGCATCGCTGACCTTCAGGTGCAGCTCGTGCCCGGTCAGCCGGGCGGAGAAGCCGGTCACCGCGCCCGCATGAAGCAGCGCGTTCGAGACCAGTTCGCTGACCACGAGCAGCGCGTCGTCGTGCAGCCGCCGCGCGCGGGCCAGCGGCAGCCCGCAGCACACCTCCATCAGTACCGAGCGGACCATGATCCGGGCGTCCGCGCAGCTGATGTTCTCGCACTCCGGCTCGGTCGCCGTTTCCCCCGCTTCCACCACGGTCATCGCGCCGTCGGCCGTGTCGTCGTCCATGTGCGGTCCCCGCTTTCATCGCTTCGGTCCGCTTTCGTGTGCCCGGCCCGGCAGGCCCCACACGTCGCCCGGCGGCCGTACCGGACCGGCGAGGGGATCCGGGGGGTGGAACGGTGAAGAGCGTGTGGGAGGCTCAGCGGATGACTTCCGAAAGACAGAGCATCGAGCTCGTCCGTCACCAGCAGGTGGTCATCGTCCCCCTGCGCTACGACCTGGACTTCTCGGACGAGCCCGAGGTCATGCTCGCGCTGGAGAACGCGCGCACCGACCCGAGTACCACCGGCACGCTCCTCGACCTGGCCGGGCTGTCCTTCGCCGACAGCACGCTGCTGAACCTGATCCTGCGCGCCCACGCCGATCACCAGGCGGTGTCGAGGCCCTTCGTCCTGGCGGGCCCCTACCAGAGCCCCGTCCACAGGCTGTTCGAGGTCACCGGTGTCGGCGAGGTCCTGGACCTGGCCGCCGACCGCGAGGAAGGGGTGCGGCGCGTCCACGCGCTCCTCGACGACGACAGCACCTCGACGCCCGACGAACCGGCGCACTGACGGCGCCCTCCCGCGTCGCCTCCCGTCACGTTTACTTCACCGGGACCCGGAAACCCGCCGCGTCGCGAAGCGCCCCTGCCATTACCTGATCAACACCCGCGGGGCCGGTCCCGGATTTTTTCTCCCCTGCTTCGCCGCCGAATTTTCACGGATCTGTTTCAGGAGCGCGGTGACGGCAAATCGGGGTGCATGACTGAAGCTGCCAAGAGCGAACAGCCCGTACAGAGCACGAAGGCGAAGGCCGCCGCGTCGAAGGCGACCGCGGACTCCGCGAAGGCCGCGAAGACCGCCGCGTCCAAGAGCACCGACGCCGCCGCGCAGGGAGCGGGCCAGGTGGTCACGCTCGCCTCGCGTGCGAAGGCCGGCGGCGAGTTCTTGACCACGGTTCCGGCGAAGTCCGCCCAAGCGGCGACGGCCGCCTGGGGCTTCGTGAAGCACCGCAAGGCGATCGCGGCGGGCACCACCGTCGGCCTGCTCGCCGCGTTGGCCGGCACCTACGGTCTCGGCCGTGCCAGCGCCCGACGCGGCCACGGCCCGATCACCCGGGCGACCGGCGGCCGTTTCTGATGGGTCGTCGGACGTCACACATCTGCCGACGTCCGAACAATGTGTCGGCGCCCCTTGAATGGCGCCCCTTTACCGGCCACCCATGAACGGGCACGGGGGACGAGAGGTTTCCATGTCCAACTCTTCCGGTTCGGCCGACGCCGAGCCCGACGCACGAAAAGAATCAAGCGCCAAGAAACCCCGGAGTTCCAGCCGTCAAAGCGAATCCCCTCCGCCGCGACGCCCGAAAAGGCTGCGTCCCGCCGAGGCGATCCGTGAGGCACGCGAACAGCTCGCCGAGCTCACGGGCAAGCCCGTCGAGGCGGTGTCCACGTTCAACGCCACCGAGGACGGGTGGCTGCTGGAGGTCGAGATCCTGGAACTCTCCCGGGTCCCCGACACGATGAGCCTGCTCGCCAGCTACGAGGTCACGCTCGACAGCGAAGGGGTGCTCACGGGCTACCGACGCCTCGGACGCTACGAACGCGGCCGCTCCGACAGCCGCAACTCCGGCTGATCCGGGGGGGCGCCGCACGCGCGGCGCACACCCCACCCGGCACATGTCACACACAACACACCCCCTCACACAGAGGAACGGGAGGAACAGTCATGACCGTTGCCACCACACAGAGCGGCGGAGGCGGAGGTTCGAGCGGTCTCTACGACGTCCTCGAACTCGTCCTGGACCGCGGCCTCGTCATCGACGCCTTCGTCCGCGTGTCCCTCGTCGGCATCGAGATCCTGAAGATCGACGTTCGCGTCGTGGTCGCCAGCGTGGACACGTACCTGCGCTTCGCCGAGGCCTGCAACCGACTCGACCTGGAGACCGGCAGCAAGAAGCCGTCCGGTCTGACGGACATCGTCGGCGACAGCATGGAGTCCGGCGCGCGCGGCAAGACCAAGGGCGCCCTGTCCGGAGCGGCGGAGACCATATCCGACGCCTTCAGCCAGGCCCGGGAGGAAGGCAGGAGCCAGTCCCGGCCGCGTCAGCGCCGTACGTCGAGCCGTAAGGAGGAGCAGGAATGAGCACGTACGTCTACGGCATCACGGCCGCCGACCACCCCAGCCTGCCCGAAGGCATGGAGGGCATCGGCAGCCCGGCGCTGACCGTCCGCACCGTCACCGGCGGCGGGCTCGCCGCCCTGGTCAGCGACTCCCCGGAGAACCTGCGGCCCAAGCGCCGGGACCTGCTGGCCCACCAGAACGTCCTGTCCGAGGCCGGCGGCGGGGGCACCGTGCTGCCCATGCGCTTCGGCAGCGTCGCCACGGACGACGACGCGGTCGCGGCGGCGCTCGAGGAGCACGCGGACCACTACCAGGAACGCCTGACGGCCCTGCGCGACCGCGTCGAGTACAACGTCAAGGCGCAGCACGACGAAGAGGCGGTCCTGCGCGCCGTCATGACGGACCAGCCCGATCTGCGCGCGCTGGTCGAGCGCAACCGCGCCGCCGGCGGCGGCAGCCACGAGGACAAGATGCGGCTGGGCGAGATGGTCGCCAAGGCCGTGCAGCAGCGCGAGGCCGAGGACGGCGAGGTGGTGCGGTCGCGGCTGGAGCCGCACGCGGACGCGATCAGCCCCGCGCCCGACAGCACCGGCTGGATCACCAACCTCTCCTTCCTGGTGGACCGTGCCTCCTCCGAGCGCCTGCTGGAGGCGATCGAGGAACTGCGCACGGAACACCCCCACCTCGTGTTCCGGGTGAACGGGCCGCTGCCGCCCTACAGCTTCGTGGAGCAGACCCCGGCGGCCACCACCGCGGGGTGAGGCCCTCATGGGACTGCTGAGCGAGGTCCTCCTCCTGCCGCTCGCTCCCGTACGGGGCTCCCTGTGGGTCCTGGACCAGGTGGTCGCCGACGCGGAGCGCCAGTACTACGACCCCTCGGCGATCCAAGCCCAACTGCGGCAGCTGGAGGCCCAGTTGGAGGCGGGCGAGATCGACGAGGAGACGTTCGACCGCACGGAGGACGAACTTCTCGACCGGCTGGAAGCCAGCCGCATCAGATCAACAGGCGCGTGACGTGAGACGGCGCGCGGGAACGGACGACACACCATGAACCGAGCAACACTCGGCCTCGCAGTGGGTGCCGGATATCTCCTCGGACGCACGAAGAAGCTGAAGCTCGCCTTCGCCGTCGGCACCATGGTCGCCGGGAAGAAGCTGCAACTCAGCCCGAAGGCCGTCCTGGACCTGGTCCGCACGCAACTGGACAACAACCCGCAGTTCAAGGAGCTCGGCGGACAGCTCCGCGAGGACTTCCGCGGCGTCGGCAAGGCCGCCACCGGGGCGATCCTGGAGCGGCAGATCGAGGGCCTGGCCGGCCGGCTGCAGAACAGCACGGCCGGCATCCGCGACCGCATCGACGGCGTCGCCCCCGTCGAGGACGTGGCGGACAAGGCCACGGGCGGAGTGAGCGGCAAGGTGACCGGGCGCGCGACGCGGGACCGGGACGACGACGGGGGCGCCGACGAGCACAGCGGTGGCTCCTCCGACGACAACGGGGCCCAGGACAAGGGCAGTTCGCAGGATGCCGAGCGGCCGGCTCCGCGCAAGCGGGCCCCCGCCAAGAAGTCCACCGGTTCGGGCGGCTCGGGTGGCTCGGGCGCGCGCGGGGCCGCGCCGCGCAAGAGCGGCCAGCGGGCCCAGGGCGCGGCCAAGAAGGCCTCCACCCCCGCGAAGAAGGCCACCGGGGCCGCCCGGCGGGCCCCGCGCGGCGACGCGAGGGGAGAGCGCGGCCATGGCTGAGGCGAGCGGAACCAATCCCCTGAAGGACCTGGCGAAGAGCGAGGCCGCGGACCGCCTCAAGGCCGAGGCGCAGGACTACGT
The DNA here is from genome assembly GCF_054724165.1 of Streptomyces sp. BYX5S. Lineage (NCBI taxonomy): Bacteria > Bacillati > Actinomycetota > Actinomycetes > Kitasatosporales > Streptomycetaceae > Streptomyces > Streptomyces sp. BYX5S. Next base: position 5,172,536 of record NZ_CM138829.1, read on the forward strand.
CGCGGCGCAGCTGACCCGTGTGCTGACCGGGGCCGGCCGCAAGCTGGGGCAGACCACGGTCAAGCTGAACGACATCGCGGAGGGCAACAGCCCCGGCTTCGCCAAGCTCGCCCTGGCCGGCGGCCGCAAGCTCGCCGAGGGCAAGAGCCCGCTGCGCTCGGCGGTCGAGCTCGGCGCGGGGCACCTCAAGGACAACCTGGTCGGCGGGGTCAAGGGACTGTTCGGCAAGGGCGGCAAGGGCAAGTCCAAGTCGGGCAGCGGCCAGAAGCCGACGGTCATCCTCGAAAGCATCGACGTCGGGGTGAACGTCCGCACCGCCTACGACCAGTGGACGCAGTACCAGGAGTTCTCGACCTTCGCCCGGGGCGTGAAGAGCGCCGGCCGTGCGGACGACGTGACCTCCGACTGGCAGATGAAGATCTTCTGGTCGAGCCGCAGCTGGAAGGCGCACACCACCGAGCAGATACCCGACCAGCGCATCAGCTGGAGTTCGGAAGGGGCCAAGGGCACCACGAAGGGTGTCATCACCTTCCACGAACTGGGCGAGAACCTCACCCGCGTCCTGCTGATCATCGAGTACTACCCCAAGGGGCTCTTCGAGAAGACCGGCAACATCTGGCGGGCGCAGGGCCGCCGGGCCCGTCTCGACCTCAAGCACTTCGCGCGCTTCATCTCCATGAAGGGCGAGGCGACGGACGGCTGGCGCGGCGAGATCCGCGACGGCGAGGTCGTACGGAGCCACGAGGACGCGGTGGCCGAGGAGGAGCGCGACGAGGACGCCGGGTACGACGAGGACGAGTACACCGACGAGGACGACCGCGCCTACGAGGGCGACGAGACCCCGGACGACGAGGCCGAGGACGAGTACGGCGAGTACGGCGAGGACGACGACGCCGAGGAGGGCGACGACGGCGAGTACACGGACGAGGAGGAGGACCTGGAGTACGAGGACGACCGGGCCCCTGCCGACGAGCACGAGCCCGAGTACGAAACCGAGTACGAAACCGAGTACGAGCCCGAGTACGAGGCCGAACCTGAGCGCGACCGGGAACGCGCCGGAGCGCGGAGCCGCTGATGGGCCCCGCGAGCAGCCTCCCCGACTCCCCGCTCGGCGGGGGGAGTTCCGGCGCCAACCTCGCCGACATCCTTGAGCGTGTCCTCGACAAGGGCATCGTGATCGCGGGTGACATCAAGATCAACCTGCTCGACATCGAGCTGCTCACCATCAAGCTGCGCCTCATCGTCGCCTCGATCGACAAGGCCAAGGAGATGGGCATCGACTGGTGGGAGCACGACCCGGCCCTCTCCTCGGGGGCACGGCACCAGGAACTCGCGCGGGAGAACGCCGAGTTGAGGCAGCGGCTGGCCGCCCTGGAGGACGCCGGCACGCACGAGGAACTCGACTCGGCCCCGCAGAAGGAGCCACGCAGGAAGGGGACTCGACATGACTGAGCTGCGCTACGTCTACGCCGTGTGCGGCCCCCTCGACGCCCCGCTGGCAGCGGACCTGACCGGCGTCGCGGGGGCCGCCCCGCACCAGTTGCAGCACGCAGGTCTGACGGCCGTCGTCGGCCACGTACCGGCCGACGAGTTCTCCGAGAAGGCGCTGCGCCGGAATCTGGAGAACCTCGACTGGCTCTCCGAGACGGCCCGCGCGCACCAGACGGTGATCGCGGCGCTGACCTCGGTCACCAGTCCCCTGCCGCTGCGCCTGGCCACGGTGTTCCACGACGACAGCGGCGTGCGGGCCATGCTGGAGACGGAGGCCGAACGCTTCCGGTCCTCGCTCGCCCGGCTCCACGACCGCGTGGAATGGGGCGTGAAGGTGTACGTGGCGTCCGCCGTGGGGCAGGACGACGCGCACCCCACGGCGGCCTCCGGCGCGGCGGACGGGGCACGGCGGGACCGGCTCTCGCCGGGTTCGGCCGCCGCGGGGTCCGGGCGCGACTACCTCCGGCGCCGGCGGGCCGAGCGGACGGGCCGCGACGAGCTGTGGCGCCGGGCGGAAGGGTTCGCGCAAGGCCTGCACGACGAGCTGGCGGAGGCCGCCGACGACACACGTGTGCATCCGCCGCAGAACCCGCAACTGTCGAAGTCGCCGGACCGCAACGTTTTCAACGCGGCCTATTTGGTGCGCCGTTCGGAGTCCGAGGCCTTCGTGGAGCTGGTGGACGGTCACAAGGACGGGCAGCCCGGCCTGCGCGTGGAACTGACCGGCCCCTGGGCCGCGTACTCGTTCTCCGCACCGTCCGAGGACCCGCCCGACGACGCACGGGACGGCACGCGGGACGGGGCGCGACCGGAGGCGGGTGACTCACGATGACCGTCATCGAACGGCGGGAGATCGCCCTCGTCGACCTCTTGGACCGGCTGCTGGCGGGCGGCGTCGTGCTCGCGGGGGACGTCACGCTGCGCATCGCTGACGTCGACCTCGTGCGGATCGACCTGAACGCCCTCATCAGCTCGGTGAACGAGAACGTCCCCTCACCCTGGGAAGACCTGCTGTGAACTCCGACGACGAAGCCCCGACCCCCGCACCGGCCGAGCGGGGCGAGCCGGCCGGGACCGGGAAGCCGCGCGGACGGATCCAGATGGATCACGACACCGTGGAGCGCGACCTGATGAAGCTGGTGCTCACCATCATCGAACTGCTGCGGCAGTTGATGGAGCGTCAGGCCATCCGCCGCTTCGACACGGGAGACCTGTCGGAGGACCAGGAGGAGCGGATCGGCCTGACCTTGATGCTGCTCGAGGACCGGATGGCCGAGCTGCGTGAGCGCTACGACCTGGCCCCGGAGGACCTGAACATCGACCTGGGCCCGCTGGGCCCCCTGCTGCCGCGCTGAGAGCCTGTGAACAAACCCCCGTCGTCCGCCCGAAGGGCGGGCGCTGCGGCGTCCGGTGCGTGCGATCGCAAGGCGCCGGAGCGTCCTAGTAGCGGAGCTACTCGGGCGGTTCGGCAACGCCGCGAGCGTGCGTGCCGGGCGCCGCAGCGCAGACGGGGGTTTGTTCACAGGCTCTGGGCCCGCCCCGAAGGGGCGGGCCCGGTGCGGCGGGCATCGGTCACTGCGCGCCGGCGCGCGACGCCTCCACTTCGGTGGCGGCGTCGGCCGTGGCCAGGGTGCCGCCCGCGGTCTCCAGGTGGGCGCGCACGAACCACTGGAACTGCTCCAGGTCCCGCAGCTGCTCGATCAGCAGGTCCTCGGTGGCCGCGTCGATGTCCCCGACCTCCTTGACGGCGGCCCGCAGGTCCCCGATCACTCCGGTGTAGACGAGGTCGAGGGCACCCAGGTGGGCGATGGCATCGGCCCGGCCCACGCTGTAGTCCTTCCACGAACGCTCCGCGACGAGCGCGCCCGGCGTGCCCTGGGCGACCCCGCCCAGGGTGGCCATGCGCTCGGCGACGTCATCGGCCATGTCCCGGACACGGTCGACCTGCGGGTCGAGCATCTCGTGCACGGCGATGAAGTGCGGACCCACGACGTTCCAGTGCACGTGCTTCAGCGTCAGGTGGAGGTCGTTCAGCGCGTGCAGCCGCTGCTGGAGCAGCGTGATCATGGTCCCGGCATCCTTGGTGGTGATACCGGGCACGGTGTACTTCGGGGCGGCCTGGGAGGTCAACGTCACATCTCCTGTCTCGTACGGTTTTGCTGTGTCTCCCCCCATACCCCCCTTTCACCCCGACATGTCACCCCATTTCTTCAGCATCGCCTCCGCAAGGAATGCGCCACGATCGACCGGAAACGGAGGGCATGCCCGGCACCTTCCGGGGCACTGGACCTCCGACGACCCATAGGACAACAGAACAGGCGGAGCCTCGTGCTGAATCCCGACCCGAAGGTCATCCGGACACTTCTGAGCCGGTATGCCGACGTGCAGTTGCGCTTCTCCGAACGCCCCACCCAGGAGCTTCAGCGGCAACTCGACGACGTCACCTACACGTTGTGCGTCACCACGGGCACCCAGTGCATCCCCGACGCCCTCCTCGCCGCCGACCGCGTCCTGGAAACCGCCGCGGCCGCCCACTCCGACGAGGAACCCCAGGCGGCGTGACGCCTCCGGCCGGCCGCCGCTACGGGATCGGAGCCCCCGGAGCGGCGGCCGGCCAGTCGGTACCGTCACTTCCGCCAGAACAGATGGTGCGTCATGCCGCTCGGGCTGGGCACCACCTCCAGGTGGAAGCGGTCGAGCAGCTCGTCGGGGGATTCCCAGAGGCGCAGTCCCGACCCGAGCTCGACCGGCGCGACCGCCACGTGCAGGGTGTCGACGAGGTCGGCGTCGAGGAACTGCCGGACCGTGGTGACCCCGCCGCCGAGTCGGACGTCCTTGCCCTGCGCCGCTTCCCGCGCCTGGCCGAGGACCGTGGCCGGATCGCCGTCGACGAAGTGGAACGTGGTGTCGGAGAGCGTGAACGACGGGCGTGTGTGGTGGGTCATGACGAACACCGGGGTGTGGAACGGGGGCTCCTCACCCCACCAACCGCGCCACTCGTGGTCCTGCCACGGTCCGCGCTGCGGTCCGAACTTGTTGCGGCCCATGATCTCGGCACCGATGTCGCGGGCGAAGTCCCGCGTGAAGTAGTCGTCGATGCCCCGGCTGCCTCCGCCGTCCGTGCGCATGGGCCAGCTCGCCGTGGCACCGGCCCAGGCGAACAGCTTCGCCGGATCGACGGCGTGGCCGAACGGGCGCTCCAGGCTCTGGTCCTCACCCGCCCCGATTCCGTCCTTCGAGACGGTGAAGTTCATGACTCGCAACAGCTGATCCATGGGGTTCCCTCGTCGTGTCGTGTCGTGTCGTGTCGTGTCGCGTCCTCGTGCGGCAAGGCGCCGCCATCATGACGTCGAACAGGGGGCGGCTGGATCGACATCCGTCCGCGAGTCTTTTTCCGATCGCGGGGACCTGCTCGCCCCCGAGTAGCCGACACCCGGGCTGCGGGGAGGCCGCGCCCGCTCCACGATGGCGGCATGGCCTCTCCGCAGCCCGTAGTGATCTACCCGCCCGACGAGGACGGCGGCCGGCGCGTACGCGTCGACGGCACGATCCTCGGCCGGGCGTTCAACGTGAGGGACGTCGCGGCCTTCCTTCAGAACGCCGGGCTCCAGTCGTTCGACGAGGTGGATGTCGTCCGGACCGGGCTGATCGAGTGGCGCGGCGGCGGACCCGACGACTGGACACACTGAAGGGCCAAAGGTGCGGCCTCACCGAATCCGAATCGGCATCGGGCGCGGAAGAGCTGTCACATGGTGTGCCGCCGGTCACCACAGTCATACCCCGTCACTTGTCGTTTCCACGAAAGGACATTCGTGTCGCTCTCCCGCTGTCTCACGGTCGTGCCCGCCGCGCTGCTGGGCCTCGGCCTCGTCGCCCCGACCGCCCACGCCGCTCCGCAGCCCCCGCCGTCGGTCGACCGGCTCGACATCAACCGCTACCAGGGGACCTGGTACCAGCTCGCCGCGGTGCCGAGGCTCTTCGAGATCCAGTGCGCCAAGAACGTGAAGGCCGTCTACACCGCCACGGCGGCGGACACCGTCGGCGTCCGCAACAGTTGCACCACGTGGCTGGGCACCACGAGTGGCATCACGGGAGAGGCCAAGGCGCTCGACGCCTCCGGAGCCAACCTGAACGTCAGTTTCCGCAAGTCCGGCGACTCCTTCCGCCACAGCGACGACGCCAACTACATCGTGACCGGCATCGACCCCGAGTACCGCTGGGCCGTGGTGACGAACAGCGACCGCACGGCCGGTTTCGTGCTCTCCCGCACCACGGAGCTGCCCGCCGGGCAGCTCCCCGCGGTGCGCGCCTCCATCGATGCGGCGGGGCTCGACGGCTGCGACTTCCACGTCACCCGCCAGGACGGTGCGGGCCTGCCGCACGGCGCCCTGTGCTGACAGCTGTGTGCCGGGCCGCCCGCGGGCGGCCCGGCGCGCAGCCCGCCGTGGAGCCGTCTCCCCGCCGCTGGCGAACACCTTCCCGCGCGGGCACCGTGGACACATGCGACTGAGGCTGCGGGTCCAGGGCGCCGCCGACGTGGACACGGTGTGGCGGCGGTACGCCGAGCCCGCCCTGTGGTCGACGTGGGCCGCGCAGATCCGCTCGGTGGAGACGGAAGGCGTGCTCCGGGCGGGGATGAGGGGGCGGGTGAAACCCGTGGTGGGGCCCGCCGTCCGGTTCGTCGTCACGGACGTCGACGTCGAGGCCCGCGCGTGGGCCTGGCGCGTGCGGGCCGGACCGGTGCGCATGCAGTTGGGCCACACCGTCGACCGCTCCGGCGTGTCAGGTGTCTCGACGCGGCTGACGATCGAGGGCCCCGCACTCGTCGTCCTCGCCTACGCACCCCTGGCGCGCCACGCCCTGCACCGCCTCGTCCGGCCGTGAGAAGCGTCAGGGGCGTGCCGGAGCGACACGGCCACGCGCCACCGACTCCGCCGGATCGTGCATCGCCCACCGAATCGCCCCCGTGACGAACCGGCCGGACGGCCGGACCGCCCACCGCTCGGCGAAGTCCCAGCGCGGCAGGCGCAGTTGGGCCGACGCCCACGGGGGCAGCAGGGCGACCGCGTTGGACGCCAGCGCGGCGTAGAACGGCAGCGCGGGGGCGGGGAGCGGCGGGCTGAACATCAGGTACCGGACGGTGTCGAGCGCCTGCTCGGTGGCCCGCAGCTCGGGACGGTAGGCCGCGAGGCGGTCCCGCAGCTCGGACACGGACTCCGGCGGCGTGGCCACCCCGAGGGCGTGGGCGATGCGGGCCATCTGCGCGACGTACCGATCGCACTCGCTCGCCGTGAGCCGGTCGGCGGCGAAGCGCTGGTGGGCCCGCAGGAACGAGTCGACCTCGGCGATGTGGACCCACTCCACCAGATGCGGATCGGACGCCCGGTAGGCGACGCCCTCATCGGTGACACCCCGGATGCGGCCGTGCACGGCGTTCACCCGGTCACAGGCCGCTTGCGCCAGGTCAGCGGTTCCGTACGTCGTCGTCGCGAGAAACGTGCTGGTGCGGTGCAGGCGGCCCCAGGGGTCCCCGCGGTAGCCGGAGTGCGCGGCGACCGCGGCCATCGCCGACGGGTGGAGGGTCTGGAGCAGCAGGGCGGACAGTCCGCCGACGAACATGGCACTGTCGGCGTGCACCCGCCGCACGGGGCTGTCCGGCGGGAACCACCGCGGCCCGGGAGTGCCGTGGATCAGTGCGCGGTTACGGGGGCCCTCGGCGCCGGCGACGCGCGCGAACAGCATCGCACCGGCCCGTCGGCGCAGAGGCTCCAGGGCGCGCGGAGGGACGATGGCCATGCGGGCACCTCACGTACGTGTCATGCGTCGGGAACACCGTTCTCGGCATCTGTTGTCCCTTCGCCCTCTGGTGGCTCGGCGGATGCGGCCGTCGGCCTCCGGAGGGCCGAGCGAGACCTGCCGCTCAAAGGTGCGACCGAGCGGCAGGCCTGGCTCGGCGTGCGAACCGCCGCGGAGCGAGAGACCGTGGAGGCATGACTCATCCCCTCGTTCCCCCGAATGAGACTCCTCCGGCGGAGGGCTCCATCGCCGAGGCGCACCGCGAACGGGCCGACGGCGGCATCTGGGAACACCCCGCCGTGTGGGTGGCCCTCGTCGCGGTCGGTGCGCTGCTGGTGGCCGGGTTCTTCGTCGCCCGCATCTGGGGTCTGTAAGAGCGGTACCGCGTGCGCGGCACGGTCACTGGGCCCGCCGCGCACGCGATGCGCCTCGCCGTCGACGTCGACGGTGCGGCTGGAGCGATGAGTTCTCTCCTCCGCGGAAGTCTGTTTCGTGGAAGCCCCCGGCACGCCGGGGTCGGCCGCCAACGCGCTTCTGCGCGCGCGAGGAGGGAACCGCGACCATGAAACTGACGACCGTCACGAACGTCTCCGTCGACGGCGTGATGCAGGGACTCGGCGGACACGAAGAGGACCGGTCCGGCGGCTTCGAGCGCGGCGGCTGGGCGCTGCCCCTGTTCGACGCCGAGGCCGAGGCGTACCTCTGCCAGGTCTACCAGCGCGCCGACGCGTTCCTGTTCGGCCGGCGGACCTACGAGATCTTCGCCGACTCCTGGGGCACCGGCTCCTGGGGCGCGGACGCGGGCGACAATCCGATCTCGTCGGCGTTGAACAAGCAGCCCAAGTACGTCGTTTCGGCCACCCTCACGGAACCGCGGTGGGCCAGCACGACCGTGCTGTCGGGTGACATGGCGACCGCCGTCCGCACGCTCAAGGCCGAGAGGCCGACGGGTGAGCTCCAAGTGCACGGCAGCGGGCGCCTGGTGCGCGAGCTGTTCGACAACCATCTGGTCGACGAGATCATCCTGCTCGTCTATCCGGTGATCGTCGGACAGGGCACGCGCCTGTTCCCCGGCACCGGCCCGGACGCGGCGCTCGACCTGGTGCACTCGCGCACCACCCCGAAGGGCGTGACCATCCAGGTCTACCGCCCGACCGGGCGCCCCCAGTACGCACCGTAGAGGCCCGCAGGGCCCCACTCACCTTCCCACCGCCATCGACTCAAGGAACCCGAGATGACCGCCACTTACACCTTCGACGTCTTCTCCAGCCTCGACGGGTACGGTGCCGCCGGCGGCGACTGGACCGGCTACTGGGGCAAACAGGGGCCCGAACTGCTCGACCACCGCCTCGCTCTGTACGACGCGGAGCAGCGGATGGTCTTCGGGGCCAACACCTACCGCATTTTCGCGGAGATGGTGGCGTCGAGCACGGAGGAGTCCGAGGTACGGGACCCCTGGGTGACGCGGATGCGGAACCTGCCGGCCACGGTGGTGTCGACGACGCTCAAGGACCCGCTCGACTGGCCGGACGCGACGGTCGAGCGCGGCGACGCCGTCGACGTGATCGCCCGCCTCAAGGAGGAGTCGGACGTTCCGCTGCGCTCGCACGGCAGCCTGTCGATGAACCGCGCCCTGCTGGCCGCCGGCCTCGTGGACCGCGTGCAGGTCACGCTCTTCCCCGTCATCACCGGCCGCACCGGCCTGGACCCGGTCTTCGCGGGCGCGGCCGACTTCGACCTGGACCTGATCGAGCAGCGAACGCTCGACCGCCGCATCCAGGAACTGGTCTACCGGCCCACCCTGCACTGATGCTGCCCGGCGGTCGCAGGCCCTAGCCGCGCTCGGGCCACACGGGGCCGTGGTCGGTCCAGGTGACGCCCTTGTTGCGGCAGAGGCAGAAGGGGTGGCCGATGGGGTCGGTGTAGACGCGGAATCCGTAGCCGTCGGGGCCCACGCAGTCGCGCTGGAGGGTCGCGCCGAGAGCCACGACCCGGCGCTCTTCAGCCTCGATGTCGTCGACTTCGAAGTCGAGGTGGAACTGCTTGGGGTGCTCGCTGTCCGGCCACCGCGGGGCGCGGTAGTCCTCCACCTGAATGAAGGCCAGTTCGATGTCACCGAACCGGATACCGGCCCAGTGCTCGTCGCTGCCCTCCTTGACCGGACGCCCCGTCACCTCCGCGTAGAAGGCCGCCAGCTTCATCGTGTCCGGGCAGTCGATGATGAAGTCGGTAAGTCGCAACATTCCGCGATCTTGCCACAGGCTCGCGCGCGGAGGGGGCCGGGGCGCCTGCGCCGTGCCCGGCGGCGCCGTTCCTCAGCGCGGCAACGTGCCCGCCCGCCCCGCCAGTTGCCGCAGAAGCGGGCTACGTCCCCGTTGCGGGACGGTCCACAGCGGATGTCCGCGCAGCCGCCACTGCCGCAACAGGGCGTTGGCCGCGAGCATGCCGCTGGTCGCGGCCCGCTCCATCAGCGCCACCGGCAGCCCCGTACGCACCAGGTCACCCGCGACCATGAGGCGCGAGTGGGGTGTGGTGACCGCGGGGCGGTCCTGGTAACCGGACACCGGGAACAGCGGGCAGTCGTCGCGCCACTCGTGGCGGACGTCGACGATGCGGGCCGAGCGGGTCTCGGGATACACCCGGTGCAACTGGTCGATGAGCCGCTGCTGTTCGCTCGCCCGGTCCGCGTCGTCGGCGACGGCGTAGGCGTGCAGTTCCACCACGGACCCGCCCGTGCGACGGGACCACCGGTGGGCCTCCTGCTCCCAGCGGTCGAGCACGCTGACGTTGTCCAGGCCTTCGTAGCCGCTGGTCCCGAGGAATCCGGCCCGGTCGTGCCCCACCGGCCGGTCCAGCCAGAGCCGGGAGACGAGGAAGGCGGGGGCGGTCCGCAGCCCGGCGATCCGGTCGCGCCAGGGCGCGTCGCCCATCCCGGGGCTGCTGCGCACCACCTGTCGCAGCCCGCCGGTGTCGAGCGCGAGCACGCAGGCGTCGTAGTGCCGGGTCTCGGCTCCGGCGGCGACGGTGAACCCGCCGTCGGACGACGGCTCGATCCGGTCGACCGGCTCCGACAGGCGGATCTCGGCGCCCTGTTTCTCCAGGTAGGCGCTGAGCGGATCCCACAGGGCGGTCGGGAAGGGGTCGTTGGGGACGTCGAACAGGAGGCCTTCGGCGGACCCCAGGAAGTAGATGTGGAACATCAGCACCATCTCGGCCGCCGACAGCAGCCGGGGATCCGCGAAGAAGCTGCGCGAGAACACCTCGAACGCCAGATGGTGGGCGGCCTCGGGGAAGCCGATGGACTGAAGGAAGTCGTGGGCGCTGACGCCGTCCAACTGGTCGTAGACCTCCGGTACCCGCACGTCCATCAGCGGCAGGGCCGCTCGCGCGTTCATCCCGGGGAGGTCCTTGAGGGTGAAGGTGGGGCTGCGCGCGACGAACCCCAGCGCGCTCCACGGCGGGGTCCGCGGGACATTACGGAAGCTGTCGCGCATACCGTCGGCGTGCCACAGCGGATAGTCCGGCAGCGGAGTCAGCCGTTGCAGGTGCGGATCGGTCCTGCGCAGCAGCGACCGCAGGTTGTAGTACTGACGGAAGAAGGCGTGGAAGCCGCGGCTCATGGTGGCGGACGAACCGTCGGCCAGATCCGTGTGCCACCCGGCCAGCCGCCCGCCGAGTGCCGCCTCGCGTTCGAAGAGCGTGACCCGCACGCCGCGTTCGGCGAGCGCGACGGCCGCCGCGAGGCCCGCGATCCCGCCTCCCACGACGGCCGTGGTGGGCGGCGTGCCGGTGGCCCTGGCCGCTCCGGGCGCGGCCGGGAGGTGTACGGCCCGGCGGTCCAGGCCTCCCGGCGGCAGGGTGTGCCGAGGCTTCATCGGTGTGTCCTCTCCCCCGGCGCCTGGCCGACGACGGTGTGGGTGATGCCGGTCTGCCAGCCGGGCAGCGGCAGCACCCGGACCCGGGTGAACCCCGTGCGGGTCAGCCGGTCGGCGAACTGCTCGGCCGTGTCGAACTCGACGACGCTGCGCCACAGATGGCGGTACAGAGCGCCGTCGCCGAGCGCCGTGGTGACGGGTACGAGGCCCGCGCAGACCGCCGACCACAGGGCGCGGTGACGGTGCTTGCCGCTGAGGGTGTACTCGTGCACGGCCAGCCGGCCGCCCGGTTTGAGCGCCGCCGACACCGAGGACAGCACGCGGTCCGGGTCGGCGGTGTTGCGGAAGAGATAGGCGGCGAACACCGCGTCGAAGGGGCCGCCGAGCGCGCCCGGGTCCAGTTCCTCGGCAGGCGCGTGCGTGAAGGTGACCCCGGTGGGCCAGGACTTGGCCGCCGCCCTCTCCAGCATCCCCGCCGACGCGTCCACGGCGGTGATCGAGGCCTCCGGCAGCACGGACAGCAGCGCCGCCGTCGACGCGCCCGTGCCGCAGCCCAGATCGAGCACGCGCAGGCCGCGCCCGCGGGAGTCGAGACCCAGACGGCGCGCCGAGCGCCGCAGGTGCGCGTGGTAGCCGGGGTTGGCCCGCACCAGGGCGTCGTAGCTGCCGGCGGCGTGGTCGAAGGCCGATGCCAGTTCGGCATCGCGCAAGGTGGGCATGGAGCTCCTCTACGAGGACGGGGACCGGGTCCCTTACGAGGACCGGTCGGGACGGGTGGCGGGGGCGGGCCGCCGTGGTCGGGCGGGGAGTTCCACGGCGCTGCGCAGCAGCGGCCCCACCGGGCTGTTCAGGCCGATCGAGAGGTCCTCGGCCAGCGTGGTGGCGCCGTCGAGGAAGCGCAGCAGCCGCTGGGTCGGCACCCGCGAGAACAGCCGCATGAAGAAGGCCGCGCCGTCGACATGGCCCCGGGCCAGTCCGTTCAGCAGGACCGCGTCCATCAGCATGGAGCGTTCCGAGTGCGGGGCCGGTGGCTCGGGATCGCGGCCCGCCAGCAGGGCGTCCGCGATCGCCGCTGTCTGGCGCTGGATGGCGGCGAAGGTGTAGCCCGTGGCGGGGCGGGTGGCGCCGCCGGCCGCGCCGATCCTGAAGACGCCCTGTGCGCTGCGGCGGGTGAAGCGGCCGTCCGTCATGGGGATCACGCCCTCTTCGCGGGCCTCGACGTGGAAGTCGCGCACCCCCAGGACGTCGTGGACGTAGGCGGTGAGGGCGCGGTCGTAGTCGTCGCCCGGCAGCGTGGCCGGGGAGAACTGCGTGTACTCCACCAGAGCCGTGCGGTCACTCGTCGGAAGCACGTAGGTGAAGGCCAGACCGCGCTCGGGCTGCGGCGTGCGGAAGTCCATCAGCTCGACGGACTCCGGGTCGAAGACCGGCCGGTCCGTGCGGACGAACCAGCCGCGGAAATGCTGCAACAGCGTCGTACGGGCCCGGGGCAGACTGCCCAGCGGCCGGGAGTCGAACACCCAGCGCGCCGCTATGCGTTCCTGGCCGCCGTCGGCCGTGCGGACCAGCACGGCGGGCCCGGCACGGCTCGCCTCGACGCTCTCCACCACCCCTTCCGAGCGCACCATCCCCGGCTGCGCCGCGAGACGGCGCTCCACGAGCGCCTCGAAGTCGGGCGAGCGGATCATCTTGTACCGCAGCGAGCCCGTGTTGCCGCCCGCCGTGCGGCCGTCGGTGCCGCTCACCCGCATCCGGTTCCAGGCGGCGGTCACCGCGTCGTCGTAGCGCCCCGGCCCCTGCTCCCAGAAGCACCACGTGCGCGCGGGGGGCCGCAGCGGGCCGGCGGGCGCGTCGATGAGCCGGACGGACAGCGCGTCCGACGCCCCCGGCGTGGTGCACAGGCGCTCCGCCAACGACAGCCCAGCAGCCCCGGCGCCGATGATCACCACGTCCGAGCGCACGTTCACCTCCAGTGTTTGCACAGTCGCATACGGATCACTCTTCCAGCCGCTCCCCCCGTGCGGATGCGCGGTCCGGCCTTCACGCTTCTGCCCACCACCCACAGCCGTCCGAACGCGATGTTGCTCCATTTGCCACGGTCAGGCGCATCCGAACACGCGCAGGGCAAGGAATGCCCTGAACAGCATCTCCCGTCACACGCATCCCTAAGGAGCCGACATGCCCTCCCACGAGGCACCGGCCGCCACCGCTACGGTCGCCCCACCTCACGGAGCGCACCGCGAAGGCGACCTCGCCGCCACGGGCGGCGGTCCCCTGCCGCGCTCGATGCGTGTGCGCCAGATCGACGACGACGTGCCGCTGACCGTGCAGCGCCGCCTGGCCCCGCTCCTCGCGCGGCGCGTCGCGCAGGCCACCGCCGTCGACGCCACGTTCGGCGCCGACGTGGCCGAGCGCGTCGCGCACTTCACCCTGGGCGGCGGGCGGCGCGTCCGCCCGCAGTTCCTGTGGTGGGGGCTGCGCGCCTGCGGGCTGCCGGACGAGCGGCAGATCGAGGCGGCGCTTCAACTGAGCGCGGCGCTGGAGCTGATACAGACGTGCGCCCTGATCCACGACGACATCATGGATCAGGCGCCCACCCGGCGCGGCCGCCCCGCGGTGCACGTGAACTTCGCGGCGCAGTACGCCTCTTCCGTCCGCGCGGAGGACGCCCGTTTCGGCGAGTCGGCGGCGATCCTCGCCGGTGACCTGGCGCTGGCCTGGGCCGACGACGAGGCCGCCGTCCTCGACATCCCGGCGCACCAGATGCGGCGGATCCGCGAGACGTGGGGGCAGATGCGCCTGGAGATGGTGGCCGGGCAGTACCTCGACATCCAGGGCGAGCACACCTCCACGCGGTCCCTCAGCCACGCCATTCGCGCCGCGTGCCTGAAGACCGCCCTGTACACCGTGGAGCGCCCGCTGCAACTGGGAGCCGTCCTCGGCGACGCCGACGAGGCGACCCTGCGGTCGCTGTGCTCGGCGGGGCGCGGCGCCGGCCTGGCCTTCCAGTTGCGCGACGACCTCGACGACGTGTTCACGGACCCCGACCCGCGGGGCAAACCCGCCGCGGGCGACCTCCAGGCCGGCAAGCCGACGTATCTGGTCGCCCTCGCCCACGCCCGTGCCGAACGGGACGGTGACCTGCGCACCCTGCGGGTCATGGACCGCTGCCTGGGGCGGCACGATCTGGGCGCGGACGACCTCGCCGACATCCGGCAGGTCCTGGAGGACACCGGGGCCAGGCGCGTCGTCGAGGACAAGATCCGCCGTCTGGTCGCGCAGAGCATGCGTCACCTCGCCGCGGCCACACTCGATCCCGAGGCCCGTGCCCGACTGCATCTGCTCCTCCAACAGGTGGCCGGCGGCGAAGTCCCCGTGCCTTCCGGCACTTCGACCCGGCCCGGCACCCCGGCCGTCGGCGCACTCCAGGGAGCGGCACAGTGAAGACCGTACGCGGCAGGACGGACCACGTCGTCGTGGTCGGCGCGGGGCTCTCCGGCCTCGCGGCCACGCTCCATCTGCTGGGCGCGGGACGGCGCGTGACGCTCGTCGAGCGCGACGATCGGCCCGGCGGACGCGCGGGACTGCTCACGCGCGGCGGCTACCGGATCGACACCGGCCCCACCGTGATGACGATGCCCGACCTGGCCGACGAGGCGTTCGCCGCGGTCGGTGAGCGGCTGGCCGACCGGGTCGACCTGATCCCTCTGCACCCCGCCTACCGGGCCTCGTTCGCCGACGGCAGCAGCCTCGACGTCCACACCGACGCGCAGGCCATGGAGCAGGCCGTCGAGGACTTCGCCGGCCCTCGGGCCGCCGCGGGGTACGTCGAGCTGCGCCGCTGGCTGCACCGCCTCTACCAGGCGCAGATGAAGCACTTCATCGACACCAACTTCGACTCACCGCTGCAACTGCTCACCCCCGACCTGGCGCGCCTGGCCGCGCTGGGCGGCTTCGGCCGCATGGACTCCCGCATCGCCCGGTTCATCAAGGACGAGCGCCTGCGCCGCGTCTTCTCCTTCCAGGCCCTGTACGCGGGGGTGCCCCCGGCCCGTGCCCTGGCCGCCTACGCGGTCATCGCCTACATGGACACGATCGCCGGCGTGTACTTCCCGCGCGGGGGCATGCACGCGCTGCCGCAGGCCATGGCGGACGCCGCCCGGGACGCCGGCGCCGAACTGCTCTACGGCCGCGACGTGAAGAGCCTCGAACGCTCGGGAAGCCGCGTCACCGCCGTCGTCACCAGCGACGAGCGGATCCCCTGCGACGCCGTCGTCCTCACCCCCGACCTGCCCGTCACCTACCGGCTGCTCGGCCGCACCCCGCGCCGCCCGGCCCCGGTACGGAACGCCCCGTCGGCCGTGATCCTGCACGCGGGGACCGACCGGACCTGGCCGCAACTGGCGCATCACACCATCTCGTTCGGCTCGGCCTGGCACGAGACGTTCGACGAGCTGACCCGCAAGGGGCAGCTGATGAGCGACCCGTCGCTGCTCATCACCCGGCCCACCGCGACCGACCCCACGCTGGCGCCGCCCGGCCGGCACCTGCACTACATCCTGGCGCCCTGCCCGAACACCGACGTCGGCCCCAGCGCGTCCCAGTGGGGCGACCTGGCACCGCGTTACCGCAGCGAGCTCCTCACCGAACTGGAGCGGCGCGGCCTGGACGGCATCGGCGACGCCATCGACGAACAGTGCCTCGTCACGCCCGCCGACTGGCACGCCCAGGAGCACGCCGCGGGCACCCCGTTCTCCGCCGCGCACACCTTCGCGCAGACCGGCCCGTTCCGCCCGCGCAACCTCGTACGCGGAACCGACAACGCGGTCCTCGCAGGCTGCGGAACGACCCCCGGCGTGGGCGTGCCCACCGTGCTGCTGTCCGGCAAGCTCGCCGCCGCCCGCATCACCGGACCGACCCCGCCGGCCACCCGCCGAGCCCGCACCGGGCTCAAGACCCCGAAGGAAGCCGCCTCGTGACCGCCCGCGAACTCGACGCAGCCGGCATCACCGACCCCGCCCTCCGCCACGCCTACACGCACTGCCGCGAGCTCAACGCCCGCCACGGCAAGACGTACTTCCTGGCGACCCGGCTCCTGCCCGCGCGGCACCGCCCCGCGGTCCACGCCCTGTACGGCTTCGCCCGCTGGGCCGACGACATCGTGGACTCCCTCGGCGACCGGAGCACGAACGCTGAACGGAGCGTGGCGCTGGAGGAGCTGGCGACCAGCCTGCGCACCGGCCTGCGCGAGGGTCACAGCGGCGAACCCGTCGTCCAGGCTCTCGCCGACACCGCGCACCGCTACGAGATCGACGCCCGCCACTTCCAGGACTTCATGACGGCGATGCGCGACGACCTGACCGTCACGGACTATCCGACCTATGCGGACCTCAGGGGCTACATGCACGGCTCGGCAGCCGTGATCGGACTGCAGATGCTCCCCGTCCTCGGGACGGTCGTGCCGCGCGCCGAGGCCGAACCGTACGCGGCCGACCTCGGTGTGGCCTTCCAGCTCACCAACTTCCTGCGGGACGTGGGCGAGGACCTCGACCGCGGGCGCGTGTACATTCCCGCCGAACTGCTCGCCGCGCACGGCGTCGACCGCGACCGGCTCCTGTGGAGCCGCGCCACCGGCCGTTCCGATCACCGCGTCACCGACGCGCTGCGGGCCTTCGAGGCGCTCACCCGCGGCGTGTACCGGCAGGCGGTCCCCGGAATCGCCCTGCTGGACCCGGTGTCCCGGCCCTGCATCCGTACCGCCTTCGTCCTCTACTCCGGGATCCTCGACGCCGTCGCCGCGGACGGCTACAACGTCCTGCACCGGCGCGCCGTCGTGCCCCGCCGCCGTCGCGCGGTCGTCGCCCTCGACGGACTGGCCCGCATCATGCATGCTCGGATCCGCCACCGCTCCACCGCCCCGGCCTCCGGACCCGGGCACTCCTGCGCCGGTCGGACGCCCGACACCCTGACCCTGGCCACCTCGGCCCGCGAAGAGGCAGCATGAGCAAGCAACCAGGTACGCCCCGATTCCCGCTGACGCGCCGCAAGAACCCGCAGCCGTGGGAGCGTCAGGAACCGACCTGGCGGCAGGCGCGCCCCGCCGTGATCGAGACGGCGCTGAAGCGCTCCCAGGCCCGCCCGTCGGGCAACTGGTACGTCGTCGGAGCCACCCGCGACGTACCGGCCGACGCGCCCCTGGGACGCACCGTCGCGGGCCGGGAACTCGTCGTCTGGCGGGACGCCGACGGCAACCTGGCCGCCGGCCCCGGCGCCTGCCCCCACCTGGGGGCGCCGCTCAAGGACAGCCCGCTGCGCTGCGGAACGATCGTCTGCCACTGGCACGGACTCTCCCTCGGCGCCCAGGGCGGTCCCGGCTGGCGCACGCTTCCCGTCCACGACGACGGGGTCCTGATGTGGGTCCGCCTCGACGCCGTGGACGGCGAGCAGCCGCTCGACCGGCCGGTGCTGCCCCCGCGCCCGGATCCGGAACGCTCCTTGCAGGCCGTCTACACCGGGTTCGGGCGCTGCGAGCCCGAGGACATCGTCGCGAACCGGCTGGATCCCTGGCACGGCGCCTGGTTCCACCCCTACTCGTTCGTCGACCTCACCGTCACCGAGAGCCCCGAGGGCGACGCCGACGAACCGGACCGGTTCGTCGTCGACGTCTCCTTCAAGCTCACGACCCGGCTCGTCGTTCCCGTCCGCGCCGTCTTCACGGCTCCGGAACCGCGCACCGTCGTCATGCACATCACGGACGGGGAGGGGCGCGACTCCGTCGTCGAGACCCACGCCACCCCCGTCACCCCGCCCGGTCACCCCCGGCCCCGCACGGCCGTGGTCGAGGCGGTGCTCGCCACCTCCGAACGCCCCGGCTTCACCTTCGCGCGCCACGCGTCCTTCCTGCTGCGCCCGTTGATGCGCACGGCGGCCGGGCGTCTGTGGCGCGACGACCTCGCCTACGCGGAACGCCGCTGGACGCAGCGCACCCGACCGAACCTGCCCTACTGACCTCCGTCAAGCCCGGTCGGGGGGCGTCACCCCCGGCCGGAACCAGGAGAACGACTTCGCGCGTCCGGGAGCGTGACATGAACGGTTGTTGATCCAGGAGGAGTTGGCATGCGGCAGTCGGCCCAGGGACGCATCGTCGTACGAGCGGCAGGAGCGTTGTTGGCGGTGGCGTGCGCTGCGGGTTGTTCCGTGAGCGTGGGCTCGAAGGGCGTGAGCAAGGACGAGGTCGCGAAGCAGGCCTCCACAGCGCTCGGCAAGAAGGTCGGCCGCGAGCCCGACGACGTCACCTGCGAGGACGACCTCAAGGCCGAGGTGGGCGCGACCGTGCGCTGTCGACTCACCGACGGCGGGCAGACGTTGGGCATGACGGTCACCGCGAAGTCGGTCGACGGCGACAAGGTCGACATGGACTTCGCGGTCGACGACGCCGCGGGCGGCTGACCGGGACCTCAGTCCCCGCGCTCCGGGCGTGGCAGGGCCTTCGCGAGTGTCGCGGGGCCCTGCACGGCGTTCGCGCCGCGGCCGAAGAACAGCGAGGCCGCGAACGCCACGAGGCCGATGACGCCCGCGAGGACGAACGCCGCGCTCAGGCCGCTCGCGTCGGGCGCACCGGACGCGCCGTCGGACGCGCGGGACGCCACGGTGACGAAGACCGCCGTACCGAAGGCGCCCGCGACCTGCTGCATCGTCGCGAGGATGGCACTGCCGTGGGAGTGCAGGTGGTCCGGCAGCACGTTCAGGGACGCCGTCATCAGCGGGGTCATCATCAGGCCGAGGCCGCCCATGAGCAGCAGGTGGATGCCGATGACCGCCGCCAGCGCGGAGTCCGGGCCGAGCAGCGAGAACAGCCACAGCGAGGCGGCCAGCGCGGCCGCCCCCGGAATCACCAGCGGACGGGCACCGACACGGTCGTAGAGCCGGCCCACGGGGCGGCCAAGCACGCCGAGGAGCAGGCCGCCGGGGAGGACGGCGAGGCCGCTGACGAAGGTCGACGTGCCCATGACCGTCTGAAGGTAGAGCGGCAGCAGGATCGCGGCCGCGCCCAGCATGCACATGAACAGCAGCGCGGACAGCAGCAGGGCCACGGAGAACGTGGGGTTCGCCAGCGGGCGCAGGTCCAGCAGGGCGCGATCCCCGCGTTGCAGGCGCAGTTGGCGCAGGACGAACACGGCGAGACAGACCAGACCGGCGACGATCGGCATCCACGGCGCGACCGCGTGCTCCCCGCCACCGGACTCGCCGATGGAGGCGAGACCGTAGAGGACACCGCCGAAGCCGAGGGCGGAGAGCACCACCGACAGCACGTCCAGCGGCACCTTCCGCGTCTCGCCGTCCAGGCGCAGCCATATCGCGCCGATCACCAGCGCCGCCAGCGCCAGCGGCAGGACGATCCAGAACATCCAGCGCCAGCCCAGCGAGGACAGCACCGCGCCGCCCACCGTCGGGCCGATGGCCGGGGCCACCGCGATGACGATCGTGATGGTGCCCATCATCGCGCCGCGGCGCTCCGCGGGGACCAGACGCATCACCGTCGTCATCAGCAGCGGGATCATCACGGCGGTGCCGAACGCCTGCACCACACGCCCGGTGAGCAGCACGCCGAAGCCGGGCGCGAGCGCGCTGATCAGGGTGCCGGTGCTGAACGCCGTCAGCGATGCCAGGAAGATCTGGCGCGCCGAGAAGCGCTCGAGAAGGAAACCGGTGATCGGGATGACCACGGCCATCGTCAGCAGGAAGCCACTGGTCAGCCACTGCACGGTCGTCGTGGAGACCCCCAGGTCGACGGTGAGGTCGCGCAGGGCGACGCTCAGGATCGTCTCGTTGAGGATCATCACGAACGCGGAGGCGACAAGAACGGCGATGAGGACGCCCGCGCGCGCCGATGTCGCACTCGCGGGCGGGACGGTCGAACTGCCGCCGTCAGCGGGCACGTCCACGCTCTCGACGTTGGTTGGCTGGCTCATGTGGGGCAGTACCTCGCAGGAGTCGGTCGACGTCATGGGCGGGGCCGGGCCCCGTGGGCGGGAAGACGGCGCGCGCACGTAGCACGCACAAAACCCCCAACGGCCCGTCGGCGCACGGCATTCCCGGTATGACGGCGATCACATCGCCGGCCCCTACCCCTGCGGGAAGTCGACACCGGCCGCCCGCAACCGCGCCTCGACCAGCGCGTTCAGCCGGGCGATGGAAGGTGCGTCGTCCTCCCGGTGGCGATTGACCAGCGCGTAACGCGCCGCGCCGTCGGACCCGCCGCGCAGCCCTGTTCCCGCCTCCAGCAGCGCACGGTCGGCCAGCACCTTCTCCGCGAGCGCCGCCGCCAGTTCGTCGAGCCGCGGGTCGTCGGGCGGCCAGGACGCCGCGTCCCAGGCGCGCCGGGTCAGCTCGACGTGCCCGGGATCGTCGAGGAGGTGCTCCAGCCGGGTCAGGAAGGCGTCGAACATCTCCGGGACAAGGGCTCGGGTGAGCACCAGCGCCTCCCGCTGCGTGGCCAAGTAGTCGACGCTGAAGCCGAGTTCGGCCATGCGGTCCAGGACCGCGCAGGCCCGGTCGGGCAACAGGGCACGGTCGCCCTGCGCGATCCGGTGCAGTGTGTCGCGGCGCGCGACCAGGTCGTCGATCTGGTCGGTGAGCCGGCGATGGACGTCGTCCAGGGCGGCGGCGAACCGCTGCGGTTCCGCGTCGAGCAGCTCACCGACCTCGGCGAGCGGCACTCCGGCCCCGGCCAGGGTGCGCGCCTGCACGAGGCGGAGCAGTTCGGCCGAACCATAGCGCCGGTAGCCCGACGTGTCCCGCTCCGGCTCGGCGACCAGGCCGAGCCGGTGATAGTGCCGCACGGTCTTGATGGTGACACCGGCGTACGCCGCCGCCTGACCGATGGTGAGCCCGCCCTTGGCACGCATCCGCCCCCACTCTCCCCGTCTCCCTCGACCCGTATGTCCAACGGGACTTGACCTTGACCTTAGGGCAGGCACCACGCTCCTCGTACTGCCACTCGGGCAGAGGAACAGAAGGAGACGACCATGAGCCAGACCCCGGGCACCGCAGCCGACTTCGCCGCCGGGCCGGACCGTCCGCACCTGCGCGGCCTCCTCCAGGAGATCGTGGACTCCGGCATCACCGGAATCCAGCTGCGGGTGGACGACGAACAGGGCATGTGGGCCGCCACCGCCGGTACGGCGGAGCTGGGCCGCAGCGCACCGCCTCCGGCCGACGGGCACGTCCGTATCGGCAGCAACACCAAGACCTTCACCGCGACCCTGGTGCTGCAACTGGTGGCCGAGGGCAAGGTCGGCCTCGACGAACCGGCCGTCGACCACCTCCCCGGGTTCGACCTCGACCGCCGGATCACGGTCCGCATGCTGCTCCAGCACACCAGCGGCGTGTTCAACCACACCGGCGAGTTCAACGCGGACGGCACCGTCACCCCCGGGATCCCCTCGACCATCGCGGGCAAGGAATGGGTGGACAACCGCTTCCACACCTACCGCCCGCAGGACCTGGCCCGGCTGTCGCTGTCGAAGCCGCCGCGGTTCGAGCCGGGCGCGAGCTGGAGCTACGCCAACACCAACTACGTCCTGGCCAGACTGCTGGTCGAGAACGTCACCGGCCGGTCGTGCGCCGAGGTGACGCGGGAGCGGATCGTGGAACCGCTCGGCCTGACGGGCACGGTGGTGCCGGGCGCCTCGCAGGACATCCCGGAGCCGTACGCCCACGCCTACTACCGGTACGAGGACGCCGGCCACCGGCACACGGTCGACGTCAGCCACCAGAACCCGTCCTGGGTCGACGCGGGCGGCGACATGATCTCCACCACCCGGGACCTGCACCTCTTCATCTCCGCGCTGGCCCGCGGCGAGCTGCTGCCCGCCCCGCTCCTCGCCGAGATGACCGAGCCGCACCCCGTGAGCGGTTTCGGGCTCGGCCTGCGCATCCAGCGGACCGCCCCCGACGGCGACACCCTCCTCTTCCACAACGGCGGGCAGGGCGGCCACGCGGCCCTGATGTACAGCACGGCCGACGGCAGCAGGACCCTGACCGCCGCGCTCAACTACGTGGACGACGCCGAGATGACGCTGGCGGAGCCGTTCGTGAAGGCGCAGGACAGGCTCGTAGAGGCGGTGTTCGGCAGCTGAGCCCGCGCGGGATGCCAGGTGCGCGGCGGTGGCCCGAGGTCGATCACGGTCACCGCCACGCGCGGCGCATCTGCTCGAACCGGCGCGGCAACGGGAAGCCCTCCTGCCCGGCATGACGGGCATTCAGCCGGCCGACCAGCCGGTCCCACGACTGCTGCATGCCGCGCGGGTGAATCGGCATCCCGACGTGGTACAGCGTGCCGTCCGGCCGGTGCGCGGCCCGCACCGTCACGAACAACGCCCGCACCCGGTCGCCCTCGATCGGCCCGTGCATCACCCGCTCCCGAGCCTGAAGCCACCAGCCGAGCACCGTCAGCGAAGCCTCGTCCAGCGGGTACGTGCGCAGGTAGCGGGAACCGCCCGCCGGGCCCGGTCGCGTGTGCCACACCCCGACCCGGCCCGCCCCCAGGTCGACATCGTCGACGGTGACCTGCTGCAACTCCCCCACCCTGGCCCGCCCACCGGTCGCGCGGGCCAGCGTGAGCACACACGCCAGCCGCACCTGCTCCGGCGCGGCACGCCCACGATCTGCCTCGTCGACGACGAGCCGCCAGACACGCTCGGCCGTCTCGAACCGGACCGGGGGGTGGGTCGGGTTGGGGGTGGATGCCATGGCTGGAAGCCTAAGCCCGCCAACCGGCAGCCAGGTTCCCGATTTACCCCTTGTCCGGTCCCCCGTTCACTGTTCGACAACGAAGTGTCTCGTGCCTGTTTTACGTGCACGGGTGGATACCCGAGAGCCGTCACCGACACCCCTCGTCCAGCCTGCGATCACGTATGGCTGCCGGCCCTGACCTCGACGGCGGTGCCGAGGTTCGGCGCCGCGGTCCTGGCGAGTTCTTCGGCGGGGGCGACGTCGGCGCTGTGCGTGACGACGATGGTCGCGGCGGAGCCGGACACGGCGTCGCGCCGCAGGGTTGCGCGGGTGACGGGATACCGGGCGAGAACCGCCTCGTACGCGGCGATCGCCTCGGCCGGGTAGGCGTCGTGAAAATCGGTCTCCACGAACAGCCCCGGTCCGGTGACCCTCAAGACCGTCACTCCGGTGAGCGACCGGTGCCTGCCGCCGTCCGCGAGGAGGTCCCTGAACACCGCCAACGCCGCGTCGGCATCGACCGCTCCGGCCTCGATCCGCCGACGGACGGCAGCTTCCTTCCACGGCGCGTCCTGGATGTCGGCGCTTGTCACCCGGTCGTCGGCGCTCAGCGACCGCCAGAGCGCCAGGACCTCGCCGGTACGGCCCTCGTCCGCGACGACCGTGAAGGTGATGTCGTTCGCCGTGATCCGGCCGGTGACGTGGCGGCGCCGGGCGACGTACGCCCGCAAATCCCCCGCCAGGCGCGTCACGCGCTCGGCCGGCGTGCCCTCGTCGAGCGTCAGGGTGCCGGTGGACGATCCGAGGAACGGCAGCGTGTTGTTCCTGGTGGTGCGGATCCCGGCCACGTCCGGCGTCCCGGCCCAGCGCTCTTCGAAGGTGGCGGCGAGCGCCGAGCCCTTGTCGAGGGCACACCGGCGCAACGCGTTCCGGGCCAGCGCCGACAGGGCGGATGGTGTGGGCAGCCGCACGGTCGGTCGCCTCAGGCGGCAGCGTCGCGGGACACCTGACGCGCCCACAGCACCAGGGGGATCTGGAGCGGCACCCGGGCCTGGGCGGCGCGCCGCAACGGGGCGGGCTTGTCACGCCAGTCGACAGCCATCTGCGCGTTGGCGGGCACGACCGCCACCAGGAACGCGGCCGCCGCGGAGGCCGCGCGGGCCCGCGTCGGCGGCAGCGCGATCCCGGCGGCGAGCGCGAGCTCCACCGCGCCGCTGACGTAGGTCCAGGCGCGCGCCGGTCCCGGCAGGGCACGCGGCACGATCGCGTCGAACGGCTTCGGCATCAGGAAGTGCGCGGCACCCGCCCCGGCGAACAGGCCGGCGAGGAGGTGCGGGGAACGGGCGCGGGGCAAGGGTCCTCCCGGTGGGCGCGAAGCGGCTGACGCGCGATCTTACTCATGGGTAAGAACGGGTGTCGAGAGCACATCGCGCATGGCAGCGGGGAGCGATGCGCTCGCCCCTCATGTCTTGACCCTCACGTGACGTGATGCCGCATGATCGGTGGCGTGGAGGAACACCTGAGCGTGGGGCGCGCGGCCGAACTTGCCGGCGTGAGCGTCCGCACACTGCACTACTACGACGAGATCGACCTCGTACGGCCGTCCGCGCGGACGGCGGCCCAGTACCGGGCCTGTTCGGCGGGCGACGTGGAACGGCTGCGCGAGGTGCTCGGCTATCGGCGGCTGGGCTTCGGCTTGCGGGAGATCGCGGCTCTGTCGGACCGCGGGCCGAGCGGCGGGCGGTGAACCACCTGCGCGACGACCTCTCCTCGGGCCAGTGGGCCGAGCGCAACCGGGACGTCGTCGCGCTCGACGCGGCGGAACTGGGCCTGCGCCTGCTCGTGGCCTGAAACCTCGGAGCGGGCCACCGCCACCTCGGTTCGGCCACGACCGCGGGGCGCCGGTGGCCCGGTTCCGCGCGTGGTCGACCCAGGGCCTGTCGTTTGGATCAGGCCGGATCAGGGAGCGGGGGCTGGTGCGTGCGATCGCAAGGCGGAGGAGGGCGTCGACGCGGAGCGTCGGCAACCGACGACAACGCCGCGAGCGTGCGTGCCAGACCCCGCGAGCCCGGCCTGATCCAAACGACAGGCCCTAGTCCTGGCGGCTGGTCACCTCAAGGAGGTGCCAGCCGAACTGGGTCTTCACCGGGCCCTGGACCTCGTTCACGGGCGCCGAGAACACCACCTGGTCGAACTCGGGCACCATCTGACCCGGGCTGAACGAGCCGAGGTCACCGCCCTGCGCCCGGGACGGGCAGCTGGAGTGCTCCTTGGCGAGCGCGGCGAAATCGGCCCCGGAAGCGAGCTGCTCCTTCAGCTGCTCCGCCTCGGGTTCGGTGGCGACGAGGATGTGGCGTGCGGAAGCCGTAGCCATGGTCTGTTTCCCTTCGAGTCACGTATGCCGACCTCAGCCGTTGTGGGCCGACCCCACCATCAAACCGTGTCCGCTCCCCCGAGCGCACGCCGACCGCCACCGAAGTGACAGGAGTCGTTCCGGACTGTGCGGCCATGTGTGTCGGATGACGACTTCGACGGAACCGTCCACGTACGGCGTGGAGCTGGCGAGCGGCAAGTTCGTCGACTACACGCACGTGCTGTGGATGGACATCATCCTCAACCTCACCTGGATCCTGGCGGTCCTCGGTCTGCTGTGCTGGATCACCTGGGGCTTCCTCGAACGCCGGCACGGCATCCGCGGCGCGGCGCGCAGACACGACGCCAAGGGCGGAAACACGCCCGGACGCCGCCTGACCACCCGGACCGTGCTCGCCGTGCTCTCCGTGGCCGGCTCCCTCGTACAACTCGGCTTCGGCATCGCCCTGTGGGGCCGCTCCGGAGAACAGGGCGACAGCGCGGGGCTGCTGGTGATCTCCGGCGCCCTCTGCCTGGTGGTCTGGCTGTCCGCCGGCGTGTTCTGGCGTCCGCGCAAGTGGCGTGACGTTCCGGAGGAACCGAAGGGCGAGTCCGCGGAGGGAGCCGCGCATGGACGATCCTCGTAGACCTGCACCCCAACGTTCCAGCCGACGAAGCCGGTTCGGCTGACCGTCCGCCCCGACCGAGGTACGTACCCGATGAACAAGGAATGCCGCAGCCAGGTCGAGCCGCACCTGCAACCCGGCGAGCACCTGATCGCCGTCTGCGAGTGCGAGCTCGCGCCAGGGGTGCCGGACATGCCGGGCCAGCTGCGTCGGCCCCCGCGGGAATCCGATCTGGAACGCCGGATCAAGTTGCGGTTGCCGGGGGCCGTGCAACGCTTCCTGCAACCGAGCGCTCCCCAACCCGTCTCCCGCGTCGAGCGCACCTTGGAGGGCGCCGAGCAGGCAGTCGACAACGGCCTGGCGCGCGCCGCGCACGGAGAGGGGCTGCACGGCGGCTGGGAAAGTCAGGCGGGGCAGTTCCTGGTCAGGCATTGCACCGCCGCGCACCTTCCCTCCCCGCGGCTGGCGGTCGCGTTCACCGACCGCCGTGTGCTCGCCCTGGCGGACCGGGCGAAGCCGTGGCAGCTCAAGCGCGCGTACGAACCCCAGTGGGAAGCACCCCGGTCGGCGGTGGCCGGGGTCCGGGCGAACCCCAGGGGCATCACCCAGCGGGGACGCCTCGAACTCGCCTTCGCCGACGGTTCGTGGATCGCTCTGGTGGCATCGGTGCCGACGCACGCGGAACCGTTCGCCGCACAGGCAGGGGCGTAACCACCTCACCTCGTCATGACCTTCGTCACCGAGCGGCGCCATCTTTTTGGATGCATGCAACATCGATCACTGGGCAAGCGGGCGTTCTGAAGGTTTCAACCTTCCCGTCAGCACGGCGCCGCTCCGGCCGGGCGCGCTGTCCACCGGCGGGAAGCCAGTGGAAGGGAAACCGTCTGTGAGCGCAGAGACGACGCAGGCTGCAAGTGGCGCTGATCCGGATTGGAACCCGGAGGCGGTGCGTCGGCACCGTGGGCTGTTCCGGGTGATCGAGCGGCGCCGCAATCCCAAGCTGCGACGCAGTGACATCACGGTGACCGAGGAGCCGGTGGTGCGGCGCGCGGTGAAGGCCGCGATGCTCGGGAACGCCATGGAGTGGTTCGACTTCGGCATCTACTCCTACATGGCCGTCACCCTGGGCAAGGTCTTCTTCCCCTCGGGCAACCCGACGGCCCAGACCCTCGCTTCCTTCGGCGCGTTCGCCGCGGCGTTCCTGCTGCGGCCGGTCGGCGGCTTCGTCTTCGGACCGCTCGGCGACCGCATCGGCCGCAAGAAGGTCCTGTCCCTCACCATGATGATGATGGCGCTCGGCACCTTCGGCATCGGCCTGGTGCCCTCGTACGCCGCCATCGGTATCTGGGCGCCGATCCTGCTGCTCGTCTTCCGCGTCATCCAGGGCTTCTCCACCGGCGGTGAGTACGGTGGCGCCGCCACGTTCATCGCCGAGTACGCGCCCGACCGCAAGCGCGGATTCTTCGGCAGTTACCTGGAGTTCGGCACGCTCGCCGGATACGTGGGCGCGGCCGGTCTGGTCACGATCCTCACGACCGTTCTGGACGACGGCGCCATGTCCTCCTGGGGCTGGCGGGTGCCGTTCCTGGTCGCCGGTCCGCTGGGCCTGATCGGGATGTACATGCGCCTCAAGCTGGAGGACACCCCGGCCTACCAGGAGCTGGAGCGCGAGCAGGAGCGCGGCGCCGACCGGCCGAAGTTCCGCTTCGGTCCGTTCTTCCGTGACCACTGGCGCGCGCTGCTGCTGTGCATGGTCCTCGTCGCCGCCTACGACATCGCCGACTACGGCCTCCTGTCGTACATGCCGACCTACCTGACGGACGAGCTGAAGTACGGCTCCACCGCCGGACTGGTCGCCATCGTCGTCGTGATGATCGTGCTGATGTGTCTCGTGCACCCGCTGGGCGCTCTCTCTGACCGCGTCGGCCGCAAGCCGGTGCTGCTCACCGGCATGGCGGGCTTCGTCGTCCTGACCGTTCCGGCGTTCCTGCTGCTGCGCACGGGCGGGCATGTGGCGATCTACGCCGGTCTGCTGCTGCTCGGGCTGTGCCTGCTGACGTTCCTCGCGACGATGTCCGCCGTGCTGCCCGCGCTGTTCCCGACGGAGGTGCGCTACTCGGCGCTCGCGATCTCCTTCAACGTCGCAGGCTCCCTCTTCGGCGGCACCACCCCGCTCGTCATGGAGGGCCTGACCAGCGCCACCGGCAACAACCTCATGCCGGCGCTCTACATCATGGTGGCCGCCGTGGCCGGTGCGATCGCCGTGCTGTTCGTCAAGGAAACGGCGCGACAGCCGCTGGAGGGCTCCGCGCCCGCCGTCTCCACTCCGGAGGAAGCCGACGAGATCGTGGCCGCGCAGTACGTTCGCGGGCCGCTGTCATCGTCCCCGTCCGATGCACCTGTCACCACCACTGCCGCCGAGGCCGACGACGCCTCGGAACCGGCGGTCGGTGCGCCCGCCTGAGGCAGATCGAACGGATGGTGGCCAGACGCGTGGTGGCGCGGCCGGACGTCCGGTCCGGCCGCGCCACCGCGCGTCTGACGCCAACGGCACTCGCCGGCGCCCTTCCGCCGCTCCTCCGCGCGAACGGGACCCTGCCGGGCCGACGCGCGAACCATCCGCCCCTCCTCAGGCGTTCGCCTCCCGCAACGTCCGGGCCGCCACCTCCAGCCCTTCCAAGCGTCCGAGCTCCTGGTCCTCGTGCTCGATGTTCACCGCCATGTCCGGGTCGATGCGGCGCAGGGCGTCCAGGAAGTCGCGCCAGAACGGCTCGTCGTGGCCGCGGCCGACCGCGACGAAGTCCCAACTCGACTCCGTCGGCCAGTTGTTGAGCGTCCACGGGCCGCCCAGCGCGACCGGATCCCGCGTCACCCGCGTGAACCGGTCGTCGAGGACCCCGTTGACCCGGCAACGCTCGTTGATCCGCGTGTCCTTGGCCGCCGCGTGGAAGACGAGCGGGCCCAGGTCCTCGATCGCCGCGACGGGGTCGATGCCCTGCCAGAAGAGGTGGCTCGGGTCCATTTCGGCGCCGATGTGCCGGGCGCCGGTCCGCTCGACCAGGCGCTTGAGGGTGGCCGGGTTGAACACGAGGTTGTGCGGGTGCATCTCGATGCAGACCCGGACGCCGTGCTCGGCGGCGAGGGCCTCGATGTCCCGCCAGAACGGCACGGCTACCTGGTCCCACTGGTACTCCAGGGAGTCCAGATAGGCGCTGTGCCACGGGTTGACGTTCCAGGCGGGTGTCGTGCCGCCGGGCTCGGCGGCGGGCAGCCCCGACATGGCGACCACCCGGTCGACTCCGAGCAGCCCGGCCCCCCGGATCGCGCGCCGCAGGTCCTCGGCATGGCGCGGGCCTGCCTCCGGGTGGGGGTCCAGAACGTTGCCATTGACGTTGAGGCCGGTCAGCTCCACCCCGGTGGCACTGAAGGTCTTCAGGTACGCGGCCGGGGCGAGCCGCCCCGACAGCAGGTCGTCGACCGGGAGGTGGGGCGTGGGCAGGAAGCCGCCCGCGTTGATCTCGGCTCCGCTCAGGCCCAGGGACGCGATGGTCTCCAGGGCGGCGCGCAGGGGCCGGTCGTGCAGGATCGCGGTGTAGACGCCGAGCCTCATCCGACGAGTTCCTTTCGGATCCGGTCGAGCATGAACGCCGAGGACTCGCGGGCCCGTTCCTCCCAGGCGAAGACGCAGGCCGTGGCGACGCCGTCGAAGTTCAGCTCGCGCAGCGTGCCGAAGAAGGCGTCCCAGTCGACCTCGCCCTGACCGATGTCGAGGTGCTGGTGGACACGGGCGGGTGTGCCGGGCGGGTTCATGATGTAGCGCAGCCCGGACGAGCCCTTGTGGTTGAAGGAGTCCGCGATGTGCACGTGCTGGAGCCTGTCGCCCGCGTGGCGCATCATCGCCGCGATGTCCGCCTTCGGGTCCGCGGCACCGGACAGGTGGAAGGTGTGCGGGGCGCACCCGACTCACCAGGCTCACCGGCAAGTCCGTCGGCATTCTGAAGACTGACTCCTCGCCCCCCTGGCCTCTGATGCACAGGCCGCTGAAGTCGGCGGCCGCTGATCACTGATCACTGATCGCCGCGCCACCGGGAATGCCCGCGAGAGCCGCCACCCCGTAAACCTCTCGAACCATTTACCGCTCGAACGGAGCAGTGTTCGAACGCGTCAAGTAGCGACCCGCCGCAGAAGGGGATTGGCTCACGTGTGCGACGGCACATGCCACGCCAGGCGTTCCACTCGCCGGCGCCGTGCTGTCCCGTCCTCTTGAACTGGGCTGTGCCCTGTTTCCCGCCGGTGCGCTGTCCCGCGCCCGGCCATTCGCCACTGAACGGAGACGTCGATGCCTCTCTGCGAGACTCGCGACGGAGTGGAGATCTTCTACAAGGACTGGGGAAGCGGCCGGCCGGTCGTCTTCATCCATGGCTGGCCACTGAACGGCGACGCGTGGCAGGACCAGCTGAAGGCCGTCGCGGATGCCGGGTTCCGGGGCATCGCGCACGACCGCCGCGGTCACGGACGCTCGACCCCCGTCTTCGACGGCTACGACTTCGACACGTTCGCCGACGACCTCAACGACCTGCTCACCTCGCTGGACCTGCACGACGTCACCCTCGTCGCGCACTCCATGGGCGGGGGCGAACTCGCCCGGTACATCGGCAGGCACGGCACCTCGCGCATCAAGTCCGCCGTGCTGCTGTCCGCGATCCCGCCCCTGATGATCCAGGGACCGGACAACCCCGAAGGTGTGCCCGGATCGGTCTTCGACTCGATCAAGGAGGGGATCCTCAACGAGCGCTCGCAGTTCTGGAAGGACACCGCGGAAGAGTTCTTCTCCGCGAACCGGCCGGACAACAAGGTCACCCAGGGCAACAAGGACGCCTTCTGGTACATGGCGATGGCACAGACCATCGAGGGCGGTGTGAACTGCGTCGACGCGTTCGGGTACACCGACTTCCACGAGGACCTCAAGAAGTTCGACATCCCGCTGCTCGTCGTGCACGGCGACGACGACCAGGTCGTCCCCATCGACGCGACCGGCCGCAAGACCGCCGAACTCGTCCCCGGCGCCGTACTGAAGGTGTACGAGGGTGGTTCGCACGGCATCGCGATGGTGCCCGGCGACAAGGAGCGCTTCAACCAGGACCTGATCGAGTTCCTCAAGTCCTGAAGCCCTGAATGTCCCGGGAGTCCTGCCCACCGGGACGGTTCGGCCGTCCAGAGGATTCTGACGGTCCCGAATGCTCTGACGGCACCCACCTCTCCCTCCGGGGCCGTTCGCGCCCAGCCCAGTGCCGGCAGCTCGCGAGCGGCCCCGCTCCCCCAGCACGTCAACCACCTCGACGCCCACGCCCGGTCCGTCCTCGACGACGAGCGAGCGAAAGCCCGACTTCCAACGGGAGGAGCAGTCCCCATGGCCAGTCTGTCGCCCGGCTTCCATGGCCGCAGCAGCCGAAGCCTCGTGGATCGCCTGCCCCCGGGCCAGTACCCCACGGAATCCTTCCCCGTGCTCTCCGCAGGTCCGACCCCACGCGTGCCCACGGAACGCTGGTCCTTCACCGTGACCAGCGAGACCGGTGCGAGCCGGAGCTGGACATGGGAGGAGATGACGGCGCTGCCGCAGGAGCAACCGGTCGTCGACATCCACTGCGTGACGCGCTGGTCCAAGTTCGACACCCGATGGCAGGGCGTCTCCCTGGACGTCCTGACCGATGCGGTGCACTCCTCCGCCGGCTTCGTCGTCGCGGAGTCCTTCGACGGCTACACCACCAACCTGCCCCGTGCGGACATCACCGGCGGCCGGGCCTGGCTCGTCCACTCCTTCGACGGCTACCCGCTGTCGCCGGACCACGGCGGTCCCGCCCGGCTGCTGATCCCGCACCTGTACTTCTGGAAGTCGGCGAAGTGGGTCAGGGGACTGCGCTTCACGAACGACAACGAGCCGGGCTTCTGGGAGAGGGCCGGCTATCACGACTACGGCGACCCCTGGCGTGAGCAGC
Organism: Streptomyces sp. BYX5S; assembly: GCF_054724165.1. NCBI lineage: Bacteria > Bacillati > Actinomycetota > Actinomycetes > Kitasatosporales > Streptomycetaceae > Streptomyces > Streptomyces sp. BYX5S. The sequence continues at coordinate 5,204,408 of NZ_CM138829.1, forward strand.
GCTACCGGGGCGACCTGTGACCACCCCGGCGGTCCGCCGTCCCGCCACCAACGGCTGGCGCCGGGCACGGCTGACCGCCCGCGAGGACCAGACGGCGACCGGTCGCACCCTCCGCTTCCATGTGCCCGGCTGGCCGGGGCACCGGCCGGGGCAGCACGTCGACGTGCGCCTGACCGCGGACGACGGCTACCAGGCCGTCCGCAGCTACTCCCTGGCGGCGCCCGCCGACGGCGACACCGTCGAACTCGGCGTCCAGACCGCGCCCGACGGAGAGGTCTCCCCGTACCTGAACGAGGTCCTGCCCATCGGCGCCGAGGTCGAGGTCAAGGGGCCGCTGGGCGGATGGTTCGTATGGACTCCGCAGGAGCGCGGGCCGCTGCTCCTCGTCGCCGGCGGGTGCGGCGTCGTCCCTCTCATGGCCATGCTCCGTGCCCGGCGCGCGGCCGGGATCTCCGACGCTCCCTGCGCGCTGCTCTGTTCCGTACGCGCCCCGGACGACCTCTGGTACGCGAAGGAACTCGCCGACCCGGCCGGGTCCGAGGACATCCGGGTCCTCTACACACGTCAGGCACCCCCGGGCGAGGGCCGTCCCGCACGCCGCATCGCACCGGACGACTTCGACGGGCTGCCGATGTCGCCGGACACCCGCTGCTACCTCTGCGGACCGACCGGCTTCGTCGAACACGCCGCAGCCCTCCTCCAGTCCCTCGGACATCCGCCGAACACGATCCGGACCGAGCGGTTCGGCTGACCCGTGACGAGCTGTGCGTCCGTCCTTCTCCGCCCTTCTCCGCCCGCGACACGAGGAATGCACCGTGAATCAGCGCTCTCCGCTCCACCTCGACGGCAACTGCCTGGCCGGGCCGCTGTCCCAGGTCTTCGTACTCGACCCCACCACCGCCCGGTGGACGTGCCCGACGTGCCGCACCCCGTCCTCGGTCGGCGAACTGCACGTCTACGGGCCCGATCCCGGCCTCACGGGCCGCTGCCCGGACTGCGCCCAGCTCGCCCTCCGCGTCGTCACCCACCCCGGCAGTCTCTGGCTCCAACTCGGCACGGACCAGGGCGCCTTCCGCTTCACGCTGCCCCCGTCCGGCTGAGTACTCCACGCCTCCGAGAGGCCCAGGCTCGCCCTGGGGCTGCGCTCGGACTCCCGGCCGATCACTACGGAACCGTTGCACAGAGGCCGGATACAGATCAGGCCGCACACCAACAGTGACCTCCGCGACAGCCCTGCCGGAACACTCCGGATGACGGGGTCCGAACCTGCGCCCCATCGCCCCACCCACCCACCACCACCCCACCCTGCCGCTACAGAGGCACAGGGGTCTTCGACAGGATCCTTTCCCGGATCGCCTTGTCCGCTGCGACGACGGACAGCGTGTCCCCGCTGACCCGGGCCGTGGACTCACCGCGCGGGGTGGGTGCGTGGTTCAGGTCGGACGAGGTGTACTCGACGACCATGGCACGGTGCCCGCAGGCGAGGGAGAGCTGGGCGTAGGACGTTCCGGAGCCGGAGTCCGACGCCAGGAGGTAAGGGCCGTACGGGAGGAGCGACGTGCCGTCGTCCGCCGACCGGGGCGGCGCCGCCAGAAGCTGCGCCTCGGGCGTGCGGTAATCGGCGTCCGCATAGGTGACGATTCCGCGCCGGTTGCCCTGGGTGTAAAGGAGCATGTGAGCGCCGTCTCCCATCCGCACCTCGCCCAGAACACGGCGTTCGGGTGGCGACGGCTCGACATCCACGCCGGCGAACGCGTCCTGGGACACGGCCAGTTCGGGCAGCTGGGTCAGTGGTGTCGCCGACACTGCGGCGCTCGCGGTCCCGCTGGGGTTCTGGCCGTGTTCCGCTGCGGTGCAGGCCGCGCACAGCAGTCCGAGAAGGGCAGCGGTGACAGTCTGCCAACGACGGTTGAACACGAATCTCTCCCAGGTCCTGCGGCAGAGGGCCTTTACTCGACGTGCTGGCTGCTCAACTCCCCCGAGACCGCCTTCGACACGGTCATCACGAGCGTGGTCCTGCCCACCGTGGGGATCGACCTAGGCCTGCGTCCGGATGCGCTCCTGGAGGTCTCCCGTGTCGCGACCTGCAAGGATGACGCAATGCTGCAGGCCTGCCTCAACGGCGCCCGAATCCGCGCCGAGTGCTCCCATCTCCCGGTGACCCCCGACGAATTGGCGACGGCGGCCCGCGGGGCTGTCGCCGCCGGCGCCGAGGACATCCATCTTCACCCCAAGGACGGCGACGGCCGGGACACGTTGGACGCGATTGCCGTCGCCGCCGCCGTCGACGCGGTCCGGACCGCGGTCCCGGGCGTGCCCGTCGGGGTCACCACCGGTGCGTGGGCCACGGAGGACCCTCGGGTCCGCGCCGCGCAGGTTCGGGCCTGGACCGTGCTCCCCGACCACGCGTCCGTCAACTGGCACGAGGACGGCGCCACCGAGGTGGCCGCCGCTCTGCTGGACCAGGGGGTCGGTATCGAAGCCGGTCTCTACTCGGGCACGCCGGCGGCACGGCGGTTCATGGACTGGCCCGGATCCCACCGGGTCCTGCGCATCCTGGCCGAGATCACCGAGAACGACCCGCAGGAGGCCATCCACGCCTCCGACGACCTGCTGGCCGAACTCCGATCAGCCGCCACGCCGGTGCTCCTGCACGGCGAAGACACCGCCGCCTGGCCCGTCCTCCGTCTCGCGGCCTCCCGCGGCCTGGACACCCGAATCGGCCTGGAAGACGTACTCCACCTTCCCGACGGCACCCCCGCCCCGGACAACGCCACCCTCGTCCGCCTGGCCCACGAGACCATCCGGCACTCACGCACGGATGCCCCGCGCCAGCCGTGAGCGCACCGCTCCCACCACGGCGGACGACGTACTCGGTGCAGGGCACCCTCAGACTCCCGCCGGGCGGCCGCCCCCTCGTGTCAGCGCGTAGCCTCCGATGCCCGCCAGCGCCGCGAGCACCGCACCCGCCGCCGTCCACAGCCAGCGGCTCGTCCACCAGGCGGAGGCCCAGCCGTCGGCCGGTGCGGCCTGCTCGGCGGAGGCGGTCGTGCCCGGGACCAGCGGGGTGGACAGGCTGCCGTCGACCGCCGCCGCGCCGCCGATGTCCTTCGAGTGGGCCTCCAGCGACGCCGTCACCGGCTGACCCAGGTCGGCGTCGGCGAGCGAGGCCGTCGTGAGGCGGACGTAGTAGGTGCCGGGCAGCTGGTCGTTGCTCCAGGCGTCCGCCCACGCGCGCACCGTACGCACCGTGCAGGCGAGCTCCACGCGGTTCGCCCCGGCCTCAACGGCACGTTCCTGCATGCCGTACTGGCAGGGCTGGCGGCGCCTCAGCCCGTCGTAGACGTCGATGCGCCATGCCTGCGCGCCGTGCCGGGCCTGCGGCTCGGGCAGCTCCACGGTCGCCTTCACCGTGGGGCGCTGACCGGCGTCGGCCGGGAACGACCAGTACAGGTAGTCGCCCGTCGAGGCGCTCGCCGTCGCCTTCTGGTCCTGCTGCATCTGCGCAGCCGTACGGAACGACGTACCCGCCTCCGTCGGCGCCTTCTGGGCGGTGTCCTCGCCCTCGTCCGCGGCGACGGGCCCGGCCAGCGCCAGCAGTGCGGCACTGGCGACCAGGAGGCCGCCGGCCAGTCGTCTCGTACGCCCCAACAGCGTTGCGAATGGCATCAGTTCGTCCTCCAAACAGCGACACGCCAGCGCGAGAGCCAGCCCCAGATCACACCTGCGAGGAAGCCGACCACGACCAGGGCGGCCAGCAGCCACCAGCCGTTGCCGAGTCCGAACGCGGCCGCGTCGGTCGCCTGGTCCGGGCCGTCCACCAGGTCGACCGTCAGCTCGACCGGCAGTCCGGGGGTCGTCTTCACCGAGGCGGGCGCGGAGAAGGACTGCGAGACCTGGAGGCAGACCGTCTCCGCCCGTGTCCCGTCCGTGTCGTCGTCGCGTTCGGGCTTCGGGTAGCGCAGGCCTGTCGAGAGGACGTCGGTGCGCCCGTCCCCGGCCTCCTGCCCGCGCACGATCTCCCGGCCGTGCGTGGTGAACGCGCGCAGCAGCACACCGTAGTCCTGGTTGACCGCGCGGTCGGCCGCGACGCTCACCGAGGCGCGCAGCTCCTGTCCCGGTTCGACGCCGACGCGGTAGAAGCGGTGCTCACCGAACTTCTCGCGGTCGGCGTAGAGGCCGGCCTTGAGCTGCGGCGCGTCGGCGCACTCGGCGGCGCCGTCGACGGCCACGGGCGTGGCCACCGGATCGGCCGCCCGGTCCACCAACTGGCCGACCTTGTCCGAGAGTTGATTCTTGTGGTGGACGGCGGTGTAGGTGCCGCCGGTCGCGTCCGCGATGCAGGACAGCTGCTCGCGCGTCTTCGCGTCGGCGACGAGCCCGAGCGTGTCGATGGTCAGACCGATGCCCTTGGCGGCGATCTCGCGGGCCACCTCGCACGGGTCGAGCGGCTGACAGGTGTCCTCGCCGTCGCTGATGAGGACGATGCGCTTGGCGCCGGCGCCGGGGCCGAAGTCGTCGGCGGACTTGAGCAGGGCGGGGCCGATCGGCGTCCAGCCGGTGGGCTGAAGCGTGGCCACGGCCGTCTTGGCCTCGGTGCGGTCCAACGGGCCGACCGGGTACAGCCGTTCGGTGTCCTTGCAGCCCGTCTTGCGGTCGTCTCCGGGGTAGTTGGCCCCGAGCGTCCTGATCCCGAGCTCCACCTCGTCGGGTGTCGCGTCGAGCACTTCGTTGAACGCCTGCTTCGCGGCGGCCATCCTGGAGCCGCCGTCGATGTCGCGGGCGCGCATCGATCCGCTTGCGTCCAGGACGAGTTCGACCTGAGGCGCCGGTCTTTCGTCGGCTCCGTCGGCGTACGCCTGGGTGGGTGGCAGGCCGCCGACGGCGAGGGCGGCGAACAGCGCGCACAGGCTCGCCGCCAGCCGTTGTTTGATGATCATCGGCGGATCTTATGGATCTTGGCGGGTGAAGACCAAAACGGGGACCTCGTCCAGGCACTGGAACGCGCTCCCGAGGCCGACCTCCTCCTGGCCGGCTCCCCCTCTGACCCAACTTGCATGGCTTCACGACCACTTCCCCGCTTTCTCGTGCAACCCTCGGACGTCTTTGCGAGTCTCCTGTGTGCCGAACGGCGGGTCCCGGCTGGAGCAAATCCAGACAAAAACCCACGTACGCACGCCCGATCGAAGCTGGATGTCCGCCGGACGCCTCTGCCCCTGCAGGAGCTCAACGCATGGCCAAGCCCATACGCATGACCGCCCCGCCTCCGACGCACATCCGCGTCGCCCCAGCGACCGCGCGCTCCTCCCAGGGCGGTTGAGGCGCAGCCCCCGCCACGAGCACCGTCCACGGCGGCGCCTACCGGACATTCACGGCGAAGGCCGCCAACTGGCGCGTGGCAGCGCGCAGTTCACTGCCCGCATGGCGATCGACTGACGGCCGCATGACGGGCGATCCCGTCACGCGGAGCCGCCCGCCAGGCACGTACGGCGACGTCGTCCTCCAGGCCTGCCCACCTCGGCGACCACGCATCGGTCGATCAGTACAGCGACACCCCGACCCGCCATCGTCAACAACCCGTCGAAAGGCCCACCCATGAAGCGCACGCTCACGTTGATCACCGCGCTGGCCGTCACCGCGCTGTCTCCCACGACGGCACACGCGGCGGTCAAGAAGGCCAAGGCTCCGCTGAGTTGCGAGTCCCGGACGTTCACCTCAAGACCGGGCCCGAGCTTCAACGACCCGGAGGACCCCGACGCCCAGATGAACGTCATGGGGCCGATCATCGAATCGATCAACAGCGCCAGTTGCGGGCAGACCATACGCGTCGCCATGTACTCGATAGGCAGCACGCGCCCGGGTCCGGAGTTCGCGGGCGCCCTGATCGCCGCACACCAACGTGGCGTCATCGTCAAGGCGCTGATGGACTCCCACAGCGACAACGCGGTCTGGCAGTCGATGGTCGCCGAGTTGGGCAACGACCCGCGAGCCTCCAGCTTCGCCGCGCTGTGCCCGGGGGGCTGCCTGACCCACTACGCCGGTTCCGCCCTGCACGCGAAGTACTACATGCTCAGCGGCGGGAGCGACGCGAACAGGACGGTGACCGTCAGCAGCGCCAACCCCACCTCCGCCCAGGTCAGGACCGCGTGGAACAGTGCCGCCACCGTCAAGGGCAACGTCGACCTGTACAACTCCTACGTCCGCTACTTCACGGCCATGTCCAAGGGGGCACTGGGCGGTCCGGGCCCGCTGATGCCCGACTACTACAACTCCACCAGCGGTACGGCCGCCAGGACGCTGTCCCCGCCCTCCTACCAGTGGCCCAAGGCACGCTCCAGAAGCGACACCTGGGTCGACTTCCTGAACAACGTCAAGGCGCCCGCCACGATCAATATCGCCATGTTCCAGTGGACCGCCCACGGAGAGCCGGGCGACCGGAACTACCTGGAGCTGCCGAAGAAGCTGGTGAGCCTGGCGAAAACCGGCGTGAAGATACGGATACTCTTCACCGCCCACCAGGTCGACAGCAGCGTGCAGAACTACCTGAAGGACCGGCCGAACATCACCGTGCACGACACCAGCCGCGGCACCGACGCGAACGGCAACGCTCTGCACTACACGCACAACAAATACATGATGGTCAGCGGCGGTTACGCGAGTTCGTCCAACGCCAGAGTCGTGTTCGTCGGCTCCGCGAACTGGACGAGCAACGGCGTCTGGCACAACGACGAGTCGGACCTGAAGCTGGTCGGCCAGTCCACTTACGACTTGTTCATGGCGGACTGGCAGAACCAGTTCAACCGCTGCTGCGGGACCGTGGCGCGGGAGTTGAGCGCCGAGGAGCGCGCCGAGAACACGGCACGCGAGATTCCGATCGATCCGGAGCAGATCGAGCAGTAGGAAGTCCCGTTACGCGGTGGGCCGTACGAAATTGACGACGGCCTTCCGCTCCAGGTCGATACCCTGCTCGATCGGAGGCGGGAGGGGCCCGAACGCCTCGACCTGGAGGGAGCGCGCGCCCGAGCCACGGTTCCAGGTGGCGACGGCCGAGCCGTCGGCGATGACGGTGGGCCGGATGAGGCCGCCTCCCGGCCACACGCGGGCCTGGTGGCGAGCGGGGACGGACAGTTCGCGCGTGCGGTAGCCGGTCAGATAGTTGTCGTAGGCGGGCAGCATGCGCACGTCCGGGGTGTCGGACGGGTCCGGGAGTTCTGTCACCTGCCCGGCGAGCACAGTCAACGCGCCGTACTCGGTGATCGCGCCGGAGTCCGCCAGCAGCTTCCAGGCCCTGCGGGCCCAGGTCACCGGCAGCCCCGACCAGACGGCGAAGTCCTCCACGGAGGCGGGGGCGTGTGCGGCCAGATAGCGGTGGGCCAGCGCGGCGAGCGCGTCGTCGCCCTCGAACCGGACGCCTCCAGTGCCGGGCAGCCAGTCGTCGAGCAGCACATACGTGGCCTCTCCGGCACGCCGCGGACCGTGGCAGAGGATGCCGGTGAGTGCCGCGTGGCGGATCAGGTGGAACGGCGCCTGCCCGTCCGGCGCGACACCGAGCGTGGCAAGGTGCTCGGTCAGCTCGGCCCGGGTCAGCGGGCCGTGCGAGGCAAGGGCACGCCGGATGAGACGGTCGGCGCGCCGGCGCAGATCGTCGCCCAGGCCCAGCTGCTGGTAGCGGCGGCCGGCTGCGGCGAGGATCCGTGGGGACAGCAACTGCGCTACCCAGCGGGCATCGTGACTGGGGATCGTGTGCAGGGTGCCGCGCAGGTACCAGTTGCGGACGATGCTCCGCTCGTCCTCGTACGCCGCGCGGACGGCACCAGCGGTGATGTCCCGGCCGCGCACCCGGATGCCCAGGTCGGCGGCGGTGGGATCCTGTGCCTGGATGGCGAAGACCCGTCGGACGACCGCCTCCGCCGAAGCCTCGCGCGCTCCGCAGGCCAGGGCCTGGGCACGGGCCCGCAGCCTGCGCACGCTCTCGTGGTCGGGCATCGGGCTGTGCCTCTCGGTCGACGCCGTCAGGATACGGTCCCTGTCCCAACGGATCGGTCGGCACCGGGCGCTGCGCCACGAAGGCGCGGAGACCGGCTCCGGCCCGGTTCACGTCGCTGCGTGGCGCAGTGCCCAGTCCAGTGCGTAGTCGGCCACCTGTTCCCAGCCCGGTTCCGCGCACGTCCAGTGGGACCGCCCGGGGAACTCGTGGTAGTCGGTGACGGTGCCCGGTGCCTTGTAGTGGTGGTGGTTGGACTTGTTCACCGAGGGCGGCATGATGTGGTCGCGCCCGCCGGAGATGAAGAGGAGCGGGGCCCGGTCCGGGTTGTGGAAGTCGACCCAGGTCTCCCGTTTGCCGGGGGTGAGGTTGGCGATCAGTCCGTAGGTCCACACCCAGCTTCCCGGGGCCGCGATGGCGTACCGGTCGTAGGCGGCCCTCGCCTCGTCCTCGGGGAGGGTGTTGGTGAAGGCGTAGTGGAACTGCTCGGGCGTGAAGCCCGCCGCTCGGTGCCGCTTGGCGGGGTTGTTGAGGATGGGGAAGAGGGAGCGCAGTTGTGAGGGCGGGTTGACCCGGATTCCCTCCGGCGGCGCCGAGTTGACCACCACTCCGGCCGCGCCGTGTCCCCGGTCGAGCAGGAGCTGGGTGAGCGTGCCGCCGAAGGAGTGGCCGATGAGGATCGGCTTCTCCGGCAGTGCGGTGATCACCTTCTCCAGGTGGGCGACGGTCTCGGGCACCGTCAGCGCCGCGATGGGCGAGGGGTCGGCCCGCAGCGCCTCCACCTCGACCTCGAACCCGGGGTACGCCGGCGCGATCACCGTGTGCCCCTTGGCCTCGTAGTACGGGATCCACTGCTCCCAGCTGCGCGGTGTCACCCACAGTCCGTGGATCAGGACGACTGTGCTCATTTTCCGTACCTTTCCAGGAAGGCGAGCAGGTCTTGGCCGAGCTGCTCCTTGTGGGTGTCGGTCAGGCCGTGCGGCGCGTCCGGGTAGACGAGCAGTTCGGCGTCCTTGACCAGGGCGGCCGATGCCTTGCCGCCGACGTCGAACGGCACGACCTGGTCGGCGTCGCCATGGATCACCAGCGTGGGCACGTCGAAGCGGGCCAGGTCCGCGCGGAAATCGGTGGCGGAGAAGGCGGCGATGGACTCCAGCGCGTTGCGGTGACCTGCGGCCATCGACTGGAGCCAGAAGGCGTCGCGCACGCCCTGGGAGACGGGCTTGGCGGGGTGGTTGAAGAACGGTCCTTCGGCGAGGTCCCGGTAGAGCTGGGAGCGGTCGGCGAGCGAGCCGGAGCGCAGCCCGTCGAACACCTCGACGGGGACCCCGTCCGGGTTGTCGTCCCGGCGCACCATCAGGGGCGGCACCGCGGCCACGAGGACGGCCTGGGCGACGCGGGCGGTGCCGTGCCGGCCGATGTAGCGGGTGATCTCGCCCCCGCCGGTGGAGAAGCCGACCAGCGTCACCTCTTGGAGTTCGAGGTGGTCCAGGAGGGCGGCGAGGTCGTCGGCGTAGGTGTCCATCTCGTTGCCGTGCCAGGTCTGCGTGGACCGGCCGTGGCCGCGGCGGTCGTGGGCGATGGCGCGGTAGCCGTGCTCGGCGAGGAAGAGCTGCTGCGCTTCCCAGCTGTCGGAGTTGAGCGGCCAGCCGTGGCTGAGGACGACGGGCCGTCCGGCGCCCCAGTCCTTGTAGAAGATGCGGGTGCCGTCGGAGGTGGTGACGTGGGTCATCGTGCCGCCTTCGCGATGAGGGCGGCGGTGGACCGCGGCTGGGAGATCATCGCGACGTGCGACGCCCTGACCTCAAGGGTGTGCGCGCCGGCGCGTGCGGCCATGAAGCGCTGCGCGGCCGGCGGGATGAGGTTGTCCTCGCCTGCGACGAGGTAGTACGAGGGGACCGTCTTCCAGGCCGGCTCCCCGGATGTCTCGGAGAGGGTCGCGGTGTCGCCGGGCCGTTGTGTCGCCCACAGCAGGTCGGCGTCGGCGCGGGACAGGTCACCGGCGAACACCTCACGGAAGACGGACCGCTTCACATAGCCGTCGACGCCCTGCGGATGGGGGCGGAAGTCGAGCGCGGCCTCGGTGAGTCGGGTGCCGGGGTACTTCGTCTGGAGGCCGGGCACGGTCTCCCCGGCGTCGGGGGCGAAGGCGGCCACGTAGACCAGTGCCCGCGCCCGCTCGTTGCCGTGGGCGGCGTTGGTGATCAGCACACCACCGTAGGAGTGGCCGACCAGGACCAGCGGGCCGGGGACGGTGTCGAGGAAGGCGGCGAGGTAGGCGGAGTCGGCGTGCACGCCGCGCAGCGGGTTGGGCGGGGCGATGACGGAGAAGCCGTCGCGGGTCAGGTGGGAGATCACCCGGGACCAGCCGCCGGCGTCGGCGAAGGCGCCGTGGACCAGCACGATGGTGGGCTTCGGCCTCGACGGGTGGCCGCCTGCCGCGGCCGGGCCGCCTGCCGCGACGGTCATCGCGGCGGCGCCGACGGCGGCTCCGGCCAGGATGGTTCTGCGGGGAACGGAGGAAGGCATGCGAGGACGTACCTCTTCCTTCAGGGGGCTCGGGCTTTCCCGGACAGCGGCTCGTGTGCGGCCGTACGACGAGGAAAGCAGCGCCCGTTCGACCGAACCATGCAGAACGGCACGCAGAACAACGGCACGTGAGACAACGGCACGCAGAACCGCCCACGGGCAGCGCGGGAACCGGCTCCGGGGCACATCAGTCGGCAGCCGACGCCTCCAGCACGCCCAGGGCTTCGACGGACACCGGATGCCCCACGTGGTCCTCGACCAGCTCCATCGCCCGGACCAGTTCGAGCCGGGCCTGTTCGTGGGCGCCCAGTCCGTGCAGGGCGAGGCCCCTGGCGAGGTGGAGGTAGCCGGCCAGGCCGGGGATGCCGAGGGCCGCCGTGAGCGGTTCGGCCCGTCCGGCCGCTTCGAGTGCCTCCGTCCACCTGCCGAGTCGGGCCAGGACATGGGCGGTGTGGGCCATGGTGCCGGCCCGCACGGCGAGCCCCGGCCGGTCGGCGACCGGACGTGCCTCCACCTCTCGCAGTCCTTCCCGGTAGGCGGCGAGGGCCTCCTCGTAGCGGCCGAGTTCGGACTGCATCCCGCCCATGCGCGTGAACAACTGGACGTATCCGTCGTGGTCACCGGCGAGATCGGCCGGCCCCAGTGCCGCACGGACCATCTCCAGCGCTTCGGCGTGCCGCCCGCCGCGGCCCAGGGCATCCGCCGCGTACTGCAACGCCCACGCCTCCTCCTTCAGATCGCCCTCCGCCGCCGCGAGGTCCCGTGCCGCCAGGGCTGTCCGCAGTCCCTCCTCCCAGCGGCGTGCGCAGTTCGTGGCCGCCCAGGAGAGGTAGTTGAGGTGCACGGTCTCCAAGCGGCGGTCGCCCAGCTCCGCGGCGGCGGTGCGGGAGAGCCCGAACACCTCGTACCAGCCTCTCCAGGCCATGGTGGTGTCGGAGAACCAGTGCAGTGCCTCGGCGGTCTCCACCACCCGCCGGTGGTCGCCGGCCAGGGCGGCGATGCGCAGGGCGCCCAGCCAGTTCGCGGCCTCGGACCGCAGCCAGTGCGCCGCCTCGTCCGCCGTACCGAGCGGCACGGGTCCGTTCCAGTCCGCGGGCGGAGGGCCGTAGCCGGGTTCGAACCAGCGGCCCGCGACCACCGTGATGCCCAGCAGCCGCCGTGCCATGCCGAGCCGGACGGCTGCCCGCTCGCCCTCCGGCTCCTCGCCCCGCAGCCTTTCCCCGGCGAACAGCCGCAGGAGGTCGTGGAGTTGGTAGCGGTCGGCGCCCTGCGGCTGGAGCAGTCCCAGCTCGACCAGGTCATCGAGTACGTCCACGGTGTCGGCGGGATCGTCGTCGGTGACCAGGACGACCAGCGGCGCGGAGAAGTCCGGGCCGGGCAGGAGCGCCAGCCGCCGGAACACCCGCCGCGCCGCGGCGGAGAGCTGCGTGTGGGACAGGGCGAAAGCCGCCCCCACGCTGACGTCGCCGCTGCGCAGCGCGGCCAGCCGCCGGTCCTCGCTGGCCAGCCGGTCGACCAGGTGACGCACCGACCAGCCGGACCGCGTGGACAGGCGCGTGCCGGCGATCCGTAGCGCCAGCGGGAGGTGGCCGCACAGCCGGCACAGCTCCTCGACGTCCTGGGCAGCCGAAGGCGTCGCCGTCCGACCGGCGACCTTGCGCAGCAGTGCCGCCGAATCGTGCGGTGCGAAGGGGGAGAGCGCCAGCCGCAGGACGCCTTCCAGACCGCTGAGCATCCGACGGCACGTCACCAGCACCAGCCCGGCTCCCTCGCCCGGCAGCAGCGGCCGCACCTGCGCCTCGTCCGCGGCGTTGTCCAGCACCAGCAGGCAGCGACGCTCCCGCAGCGCCGCCCGCAACTGGGCGCACCGTTCGTCGTCCGGGGCGGCGATGGCCCGGACGGGGACCTGAAGGGCCCGCAGCAGTCGGACGGCGATGTCGCCCGCGGACGGCGGGGAGGCGTCGACGCCGCGCAGGTCGACGTAGAGGCAGCCACCGGAATAGTCGCCGCGCAGTTCCTCGGCCGCCCGGAGCACGACGGTGGTCTTGCCCACCCCGGCCTGCCCGTGCACCAGCACGACCGGCGCGGGACCGCCTCGGGCGCCGTGGGCCGCGGCGCGGCGGATCGCTTCCAGATCGCCGGTCCGGCCCGTGAAGTCGGGCGCCGCACGTGGGGGTTCGCACGGGCCGGGCCGGGCGGCGGCCGTGCTGCGGCGCATCGCCCGCGCGCCCTCCTCCAGCCGCCGACGCTCCTCCTCACTCACTTTCAGCGCGGTGGCGAGCGCGGCGAGCGTCCGGGGCTGCGGCGCCCGGCTGTGCCCCCGCTCCATGTCGCTGATGGCCCGAGCGCTGACCCCGGACGCCCCGGCCAGTTCCTCCAGGGTCATACCCGCCGTGCGCCGTAACTGCCGAAGCCGCTGTCCCACCGCCATGAAGCCCCCCACGTCCGATCAAGCCGACTCGCATGCCGCATCAAGCGCTGTACTCGGTCGAGGCCGCTGTCCCGCCCGGTTGGCGGTGACTGCGACGTGGTGACGCTCTCCGATCCGCTCCGGATGCACTGAGGCCCCCCCTCACCGGAGCTGACGGAGTGCCCGGATCCTACCGAATGTGGCTATCCGGTGAAGAGAGCGCGAGGCGCAACCGCCTGCCCGGGTGCGCCGCTCCGTCACGCCTCAGCCGCCGCCCGCCAGCACCCGGTCCGGCGTGATCGGCAGTTCACGGTGCCGGACGCCGGTCGCGTGGTGCACGGCGTTGCCGATGGCGGCGGCCGTTCCGACGATGCCGATCTCGCCGATGCCCTTGCTGCCCATGGGGTTGAGGTGGGGGTCGTCCTCGTCGATCCAGTGCGCCTCGATCGCGGGCACGTCGGCGTGCGCCGGTACGTGGTAGGCCGCGAGGTCGCGTTCCACGAAGTCACCGAAGGCGGGGTCCAGGGTGCTGCCCTCGGTGAGGGCCATCCCCAGACCCATCGTCATCCCGCCGATGAACTGGGAGCGTGCGGTACGGGAGTTGAGGATGCGGCCCGCCGCGTAGACACCGAGCAGGCGCCGCACGCGGACCTCGCCGGTCACCGTGTCGACACCGACCTCGGCGAAGTGCGCGCCGAAGGCGTGTCGCGCGTAGGCGCTGTCGGCGTCGGCGCGGCCCGCCGTGTCGGCCGTGGCATCGAGCCCGGAAGAGGGAACCTGCCCCTTGCGGTCGGCGAGGTCCGCCGCCAGTCGCGTACAGGCCTCGTGGACGGCCCAGCCCCAGGAGGCCGTGCCGGAGGAGCCGCCCGCGAGGGAGGCGGTGGGGAGGTCGCTGTTGCCGACTTCCGTGCGCACGCGGTCCGCCGGTGCACCGAGCGCGTCGGCGGCGACCTGGGCGAGGACGGTGCGCGCGCCGGTCCCGATGTCGGTGGCGTTGATCCGGACGACGAAGCTGCCGTCCGGTGCGGCGTGGGCGCTCGCGCGCGACGGCGCCACGTTCACAGGGTACGTCGCCGCGGCCACGCCGGAGCCGACCAGGACGGGTCCCTCGGCGCGCGAACGGGGGCGCGGGTCGCGTGCGGACCAGCCGAAGCGGCGGGCCCCCTCGCGCAGGCATTCGGCGAGGTGGCGGCTGCTGAAGGGGCGGGAGCTGTCGGGTTCGCGCTGGGTGTCGTTGCGCAGCCGCAGTTCGACGGGGTCGATGCCGAGGGTTTCCGCGAGCTCGTCCATCGCCGACTCCAGGGCGTACATGCCCGGCGCCTCCCCCGGTGCGCGCATCCAGGAGGGGCTGGGCACGTCGAGCGGGAGCACCCGGTGGGTGGTGCGGCCGTGCGGCGAGGGGTACATGACGCGGGTGACGGCGGCCGCCGTCTCGACGAACTCCTTGATGCGGGAGGTGTGCGAGGTCACCTCGTGCACCACGGAGGTGAGGGTGCCGTCGGCCTCCGCCGCGAGTCGCACCCGTTGCACGGTCGGCGAGCGGTGGCCGACGACGGCCGCCAACTCCCGCCGGTGCAGGGCCAGTTTGACCGGCCGCCCGGTGGCACGGGAGGCCATGGCGGCGAGCACCACGTGCGGCCGTGGGGTGCCCTTGGAGCCGAAGCCGCCGCCGACGTGTTCGGAGACGACCGTCACCCGGTCCTTCGGCAGTTCGAACAGCCCGGCCAGAACGTCGCGTACCTTGCTGGCGCCCTGGCTGGAGTCGTACACGGTGAGCCGGTCGTCCACCCAGTGGGCGGTCGCCGCGTGCGGTTCCATCGGGTGGTTGTGCAGCGGCGGCACCCGGTAGGCGACGTCGACTTGGGCGTCCGCGCGGGCGTACGCGGTGTCGGCGTCGCCGCGTACGTGCTCGCCGGAGGTGCCGTCGGAGTCCTCGGGAACGTAGGCGTCGGGGTGGTCGGCGGTCAGGGTGACGTCGTGGGGTTCCTCGGCGTAGGTGACTCGGACGGCGGCGGCTCCTTCGCGTGCCGTCTCCAGGCTGTCGGCGACGACGAGGGCGACGTACCAGCCGCGGTGCGGGACCCGGGCGTTCTGGAGCACGCCGAGCGTCGCGTCGTCCGGTTCGGCCAGGCGCGGCGCGTTGAGGTGGGTGAGGACGGTGACGACACCGGGCAGGGCCCGCGCCGCCGTGTCGTCGACGGCGGTGACCTCGCCCCGTGCCACACCGGCCGGCACCGGCCAGGCGTAGGCACACCCCTCGGGGGTGTGTTCGGCCGCGTAACGGGCGGCCCCGGTCACCTTCGCCGGGCCCTCCCTGCGGGCGGCAGGCGACCCGAGAGCGCTGGTGGTGTCCGGCATGGTTCTTCTCCCTGGAGAGCGAGGTGGGCGAGGCGGCCGTGTCAGGAGACTCCGGGCGGCGTCAGGCGGCGCAGCATGTCGCACGCAAGATTGCGGGCGAGGCGCACCTTGAACGCGTTGTCGCGCAACGGTTCGGCGGCCGCGAGTTCCGCGTCGACCGCCCGCTGGTACGCCTCGTCGTCCGCGGCCCCGCCCGTCAGCGCCTGCTCGGCGCGCAGGGCCCGCCAGGGGCGGTGCGCCAGACCGCCGAACGCGATGCAGACCTCGCGCACCACGGCGTCCTCCACCCTCAGGGCGACGGCCACCGAGGCGAGCGCGAAGGCGTACGAGGCACGGTCGCGCGCCTTGCGGTAGGCGGAGGGCAGCCCGGCGGTGGCGGCCGGGAGCACGACGCCGGTGACGAGTTCCCCGGGCGCGATCTCGGTGTCCAGGTCCGGACGGTCGCCGGGCAGCCGGTGGAACTCGGCCGCGGGCACCGTGCGCGGGCCCGCCGCGCCGTGCAGCTCCACCTGGGCGTCGAGTGCGGCGAGCGCCACCGCCATGTCCGAGGGGTGGGTGGCGATGCACTGCGGCGAGTGCCCCAGGACGGCGTGGTCGCGGTGGACGCCGTCGCGCGCCCCGCAGCCGGTACCGGGCTCGCGTTTGTTGCAGGGTTTGCCCAGGTCCTGGAAGTAGGGGCAGCGGGTGCGCTGAAGGAGGTTGCCGCCGGTCGTGGCGATGTTGCGCAGCTGCCCCGAGGCACCCGCGAGCAGTGCCTGCGCCAGCACCGGATAGCGGGTGCGCACCAAGGGGTGGGCGGCGAGGTCGCTGTTGCGGACGGTCGCTCCGACGCGCACGGATCCGTCGGTGAGCTCCTCGACCGCGTCCAGCGGCAGGCCGCTGACGTCGACCAGTGTTCCGGGCGTCTCCACCCCCAGTTTCATCAGGTCGACGAGGTTGGTGCCTCCGCCCAGGTAACGGGAGCCGGGGTGTCTCGCGTGGGCCGCGGTCGCCTCGTCGACACTGTGGGCCCGTACGTACTGGAAGGCTTTCACCGGGTCACGCCCTCGACGGCCTCGACGATGTGCGGATAGGCCCCGCAGCGGCACAGATTGCCACTGAGCCGCTCGCGGATCTCGTCCCTGCTCAACGCGACGGGTTCGCCCGGGTCCGCGCCCGGATCCGTCACGTACGAGGGGTGGCCCGCCTCGGCCTCGGCGATGGCGCCGACGGCCGAGCAGAGCTGGCCGGGTGTGCAGTAGCCGCATTGGAAGGCGTCCCGGGCGAGGAAGGCGCGCTGAAGCGGGTGCAGGTGTCCTTCACCGTCGTGGCCCACGCCGTCCGGGCCCCGACCACCGTCCTCGGCTTCGGCTTCGGCTTCGGCTTCGGCGCACAGACCCTCGACCGTGGTGATGTCGCACCCCTCTTGGGCCACGGCCAGCAGCAGGCAACTGTTGGCGCGACGCCCGTCGACGAGCACGGTGCAGGCGCCGCACTGACCGTGATCGCACCCCTTCTTCGCGCCGGTCAGATCCAACCGCTCCCGCAGAACGTCCAGCAGCGTGGCGCGATGGTCGACCGTGAGATCGCAGCCCTTGCCGTTCACGGTCAGTGACACTGCCGAGTGGAAGGCACCGGTTGCCATGGCCGCTCTGCTCCCTCGTCCGACGTCCGAAGCGTGGTCCGGTTCACGGCCCCGCGTATCCAGCCTGGGCCAGAACACACACTTCGGCATGTGGGAGACGAGACCGCTCAGGTACCCGCACCACCCCGGCGCGCTCGCTCGACGATCTCGTTCTCCGTGAGCGGCACGTCGTGGTGGCTGAGGCAGATCGGCACTTGGATCTTGCTGAATCCGGTGCCCTCGCTTGCGGCGTTGAACATGCCGACGTCGAGACCACCGACGTTGTCGAGGACCGCGTTCCGCGCCTGAGCCATGGCCGTGGCCGCCTCGATGTGGGCGTTTCCTGTGAGTCGGCCGATGAACTGATTCACGGTGTTGCCCAGCGCCTGGTTGTGGATCCCCCTGGGGGCCTGCGAGGCAAGGACCATCCCGAGTCCGTACTTGCGTATCTGGCGGATGAGTTCGACCGTGCTCTCCGTACTCGGATTCGACGCACCGGAGGGCACGAAGTTCTGCGCCTCGTCCATCACAAGGAGTCCGCCCAGCGGCCGGTCACCGACCGGGTGCGCCCTGAACCACGAGAACAAGGTCGCCTGGAGGCGGCTGACGAACTGGGCCGGTCCGTCCCCGGACAGGCCGACGAAGCTGATCACCGAGATACGGGCGGCCTTTCCCGGCGACGGGATCAGGAGCATGCCGGGATCGGCGGGTGCGCCGGACTCCCCGAACAGCGGGTCGGTCTCCATCGCGGCGTCCAGCGTGTCCGCCATCTGCACCGCGAAGCGACTGGTCCTGCTGTTCACGATGTCGCCCGAGGGCTCGGCGAGCAGCTCGACGAATCCGGCCAGGTTCTTGCCCCCGTCACGCGCATACCGTTCGAGGGCACGTTTGAGGACCCCCAGCTGCTGGATCGCGCGCGCACTGCTGCCGCGTACACCGGCATGGGGCGCGAGTACGGCCACGGTCGATCTGACCAGACGCGGGAAGTCGTCCTCGTCATCGAGGACGGGAGCGAAGTCGGGAAGCGGGTGGAAGGAGATCGGACGCCCGCGGTTCAGACCCGGTGTCCACACCACCACTTCGACGTCCGCGAAGTAGCGCCGGGCATCGCGCTCATGGTCGTCCGTCCAGTCCTTCGGCGCGCGCGACCAGGGGTCGCCCAGCCGTGCGAGGTCGCCGTTCGGATCCAGCACGATCGCCGAGACACCGCGCAGAGCGCACTGCTCCACGAGTCGCTTGATCAGAACCGTCTTGCCCGACCCCGACGCGCCCAACACCGCGGTGTGCATCCGCAGTTGTTCCATGGGTACCGCGAACGAACGACCACCCCGGACCGTGGTTCCGACGACGATGTCGGCACGAGCGGGCTCGGCGTCCTCGGGTGTGTCCTTCGCGTCCACCGCCGCCGTGGAGCCGACGTCCGGGGCCGCGATGCCGAGTCGCTGCCGTAGGTCTCCCAGCACGGGCGCGAACACTTCGATACGGGACGCGGGGCGCTCCTGTCGCAGCCATGCGTCCAGGCCCGACGTACGGTCGTCGAGCATGGCCCGGAGGGCGGCCAGGGTCCGTAGGTCGGCGGCGCCGATCGGTAGCGACATCCCGCCCCGCGCCTCGAAGTCGTCCTTGATGTCCTTGGTCCTGGGGCCGCTCGGGTACGGCATGTTCCGCAGCAGGATCAACCGGCGGCTCGCCAGATCGGCCGTCAGGCCCGCCTCCACGGCCGCGTTGCGGATCCGGCTCTGGGCGGCGACGGCGTTGTTCGCGGCGATCGCCCGGAAGGACCAGTGGAATTCGTTCTCGCTGGCCTCGTCCACGACATAGCGCAACCGGGCGTGCAGGGCCGCCCTGCGGCCGAAGTCGGTCTCGATGGAGAACCGCGTCTCGTCGGCGCCCAGTTCCCTGAGCAGACTTCGCAGCCCCGCGCCCAGCAGGGCGGGCATCAACCCGTCCTCGGTGGTGGGGTCGATCGGCCCGAGGTCGTCCGCCTCGGCACGGAGCTTGTCGAAGGACTCCGTGAGGGTGCTCAGGTTGACGGCCCTCGCCGGTGCGGGTGGTGCGGCTGCCGTCGTCTCCTCCCCTGCCAGGGAGGTCAGTTCGGCCGCCGTGCCGGCCTGGAGGCACGCCTCGATGTGCTTCTGGATCCGGATGAGCAGCCGCCGCGCCGTGTAGCGGTGTGGGGCTTCGGCCAGCGCCGCCGAGGTGACCGGCCAGGTGGGATACCGCGGGGTGAACCCCACCGACGCGTAGTAGGGCCGAAAACGGCTGCTGACGATGGCTGCGGCGGTGGCCTCGTCGGGAATCGCGCCGAGCGTGGGCAGCACCTCGAATCGGTCCAGGGCGGACCGGACCGCCACCCGGGAGATCTGCTCCCAGGTGTCCTCGTGGCACGCCACGACCATCAGGGTCCGGCGGGCTTCCTCCCGCAGTTCCATCAGGCCGTCGGCGATCTCACCGCTCAACCGCTTCGCGGCCCGGCCCTCGCCGGAAGCGGGCGACGTCAGCGACGACGTCTCCGCCGCGGACACCAGGGTGTCGAGCTGGTCGAAGGCGAACACCAGCGGCCCGGCCAGGGCGAACAGCCGCGTCAGATCGCGCAGGACGCGTTGAGCCGGTCGCCCACCCGGCGACATCCCCCAGGCGGCACGCTTGTCCTCGTCGTCGTCGTTGAGCGCGAAGTAGGCCCTGCCGATCTCCACGGAATCACCGGTGGACGCGATGAGCGCCAGCGCGCGGGCCGTGTCCGCGGCCTCGTTGCCCACCTGCCGGTCGATGGTCCGGATCCCCCGGACGAACGCGTCGAGATGGGCGCGCGTCAACTCGTTCCGCCCGATGACGGCGTCGTGGGTGTCCTGATCGAGGCGGGCCTGGCGCGCAAGCTTGTCGAGCAGGCGGATCAGTTGCTCCTGGCCACCCTCGTCCTCCCGGTAGAGACTGTCGACGAGGCTGTCGGCGGCGCTCTCCCAGAAGTTCCGGCCGGTGACGAGTTTGATGTAGAAGAAGGAGCCGCCGCGCTCCTGGATCTCGTGGCGGGTCCAGCCGAGCAGGTGCGTCTTGCCCGAGCCGGTTTCGCCACGCACCACGGTCGCCACCGGCGAGTGGGCGCGCTCGACGGCGCTCATCGCCCTCCCCAGCCGCCGGAACACCTCGGGGTGAAGTCCGTCGACATGGTAGGAGGTCACCGGTGTCCAGATCTCTTCCTGGGTCAGCGCGGTGTTGATGTACAGCTTCTCCAGGGCGGCGAGTTCCCCGTTCACGCCGGCCCGATCCGCAGCAGGTGGCGGGGTTCGCCGCCGATGTCGACGGCGGCACTGCGGTCCTCGTCACTGAGCGTGCGGCGGTTGAGCTCGCCCTTCAGCTCTACGTCGGGTTGCTCGATCATCCGGTCGAGTTCGGCGTCGACGGCCCCTCGCGGCAGGTCCTCGAGCCATGGGCGCAGCGCCGACAGTCTGACCCAACTGCCCGGTTTCCGGCGGACGGTGAGTTCCGTGTAGACGGCGCGGATCCAGGCCTCGGCGTCGGGCTGGAAGAAGTCGCCGAACTTGGTGCCGGAGCGGGCCAGGTACTGTCCGACGTTGTCCAGCACCGCGTAGAGCACCCCGGCCGGGAACTTCGCTCCGTCCGGGCGTCCGGCCACCAGGGCGGACTCGCACCAGGTCCGGCCCGCGGGCGAGAGCCGGTGCGTGTTGACGGCGCCGAACTTCTTGGTCACGATCCGCTCGGCATCCTGGTTCACTCGCCGTCGTACCACCGCGGTGATCTCAAGGCCAGCGAGTTCGCGCAGTTCACGGTTGGTGACCGGCCGTGCGACCACCATCAGGGCGAACAGCGACGCATGCTCCCGTACAGTCAACTCCGTCGGCACAGTGACCCTCCTCGATGAGCCGAACTCCGGTCAGATGTCGAACCTCCGCCCGGGCACCAGCTCCACCCGGCCGGCCGTGCTGGACAACTCGCCCGTGACGGTGATTACTTGCCGTTCCCGATGCGCGGTGATCGCCCGGTCGTACAAGGCCTGGTCCGGGAGCCGCACCCAGACGGCCCGCCGGACCGGCTCGGCGTGCTCGGTGCTCAACTCACCGCGGACCTTGATCCGCCACCGGTCGTTGCCGGAGGAGTCGTCGTGCAGCCCCTCGACCACACCGGTGACCGTCGCGGCCCCGATGACCGTCGCGGCACCGGTGGCATCGAGGTCGCGGAGCCGCAGGGACGCCGCGTGCAGGAGCGGGCCCGAGGCCTCCGGGAACGCGACGACGCGTGGTGCCCCATCGAGTGGCTGCGAACGCGCCCACCGGAAGCCGATCTCGAAGGGCTCGTTGCGGTCGACACCGGAGAGCTCACTGAGCGCCTTGCACAGATCCGCGGAGACGCCGGCGGTGACGGTCTCGTCGAAGGCCGCGGGCGCGTCCGCCCTCACGGCTGTCCGGGCCGCGCTCACCGCCTCGAGCATCTGGACCAGCACGGACCGGCCGGTGACCTGCTCGCCGCTCGCCGTTCGGGCCGTCGCATCCGCCGCCACCCGGATCTCGACGATGTAGCTCCCGGCGCGAGAGGGGCCGAGTTCGGCTGCGCGCAGGAGGTCTGCCACCGCGCCCGGTTGCCGTCCGGCGAAGGCGAAGTGCGGGCCCTGCACGACGGTGCGCGCCGCGGCCGTCAGAGCGTTGAGGACACCCCGAACCGTCTGCGTGCCCTGGAGCAGCGAGGTGTAGCCGGGGTCGTGGTCGGTGGGAAACGTGCGGAAGGACTGCTTGTCCAGCTGCGGTCGCGCGATCTCCAGCGCGATGTCGCCCGCGGGCCGGTCCTCCACCGCGCACAGACAGCGCAGGATCTCCCGTACTCGGCGGTCGCTGTCGCCCATGCCGTCGCGAGCGGGTACCAACACCTCGTATTCGCCCGGGTGTTGCCAGACACTCGCTCCTCGCCAGCCCTGTGGCTCCCGCTCCCAACCCGTGTCCGCCAGATAGCTGGCGATGTCGTCGACCTTCAGCGGAAGCGTCATCGGTTCCCCTACCAGTCGGACTGTGTCTCGGTGAGCCGGCGCAGTGAGGCGGCGGTGAGCACGTTCGCAGTCGGAACTCTGACCGGGCGATGTCGCTCCCGGTCGGGGTCCTTGATCGGCTCCTCGGCGCGCAGCGAGACGAAGTAGCCGAGGTGACGGAGCAGCACACCGTCGGTACTCATGGCCGCGTACGCCTGGTTGTCGGCGGGGACGCAGATGACGAACAGAAACCGGGGCACGGTGAAGTCGGGACCGGCGAGCTTGTTGAACTGCCGCTCGTTGAGCCCGCGGTAGTGCAGGTGGCCGTTCGACACGGATGGCTTCGACCACGTCTTGATCTGAGCCTCGACCGTGGGTGACAGCGTCCGTCCGTAGCGGCCGGTGGCACGGAATCCGAGGTCTACCCCGTCCGCGTCGAGATCACCTTGCAGGACGATCAGCCCCGCCGCGGAGGCCAGCACACGGACGTAGTCTTCGCCGAACTTGCCCTGATGCTGCCTCGCGTCGAGCACGCAAGCCCCCCATGTCGCCCTATTGCGGCACACAGCAGGGGGATCGTACGAGGACGCGCCATCGGCTGTCAGGGTCCGATATCGGCCGTTCCGGCAGACCTACGAGAAGGCGGGCCTCCCCCACCCGGTGAGAGGCCCAGGCGCCGGAATCGGCCGCACTCAAGCGCCCGGTGACGCACGGGATGTGTGTCAGCGCACCGGCGCCGACGACCGGGCGAGGAGTCGCTCCACCTGCCCGAGTGGCCGGAGCACGCAGCGGCCCAGCAGCAGGGAAGGGCTGATCAAGGTGGAGCCGACCTCCTGGCTGTCCTTGACGCAGGCGTACGGCGAGCTGTGCACCCGTGTCTCGCGCCCCACCGCCGTGATCTGCCGGGCCAGCGCCACCTTGGGTGCGCAGACGGCCACCGGCCCGACGACGTCCGCCGTCCGGCGGCCGCCCCGTACCCGGCGGGCCCACAGCGCCTCGATGATCAGGTGTTCGCGCACGGAGAAGCCGCCTATCGCGGTCCCCAGGATCCAGCCGTCGTCGATCCCGTCGAGCAGTTCGGTCTCGGACCGCGTGCCCGGGGCCACCTCGAGCACGCTGCACCGGGGCGCCACCGCTCCGGGCGCACCCCGACCGTGCCCGGTGCTGCGTCCCGCACTCAGCGCACGGGTGGCGCGGTCGGTGAGCAGCCCGGCCCAGCGGCCCTCCCGCACCAGCGGGACGGTACGGGGCGGGGTTCCCTCGTCGTCACGGACGTAGCTGCCCGCGTAGGGACGAGCCGTCGGGCGGTCCCACACGGTCAGCGGCGCCCGGGTCCACATGTCGCCGAGGCCCAGGCCGAGCGCCTCGCGGTGGACGAGGTAGTTGTCGGCCTCACTGGTGTGCCCGAAGCATTCGTGCACCAGCACTCCGGCCGCCGACGGCGTGAGCAGCGTCGGGCCGGACACCGGTCCGGGCAGCGGGCGGCGTCGAGCCACCAGCGCGCGGTCGTCGAGCAAATGCCGTACGCCGGCGGCCACTTCGCCGGCCACATAGGCACGGTCGTACGCGGCGACACCCCACTGCGGTGTTCGGCCGTGCTGCGCGGGACCGAGCGTGATGCGCACCCGGCACAGCCCGTCCGGTTCGTCGCGGACGATGCGTGCCTGCGGGCCGAGCCGGGTGCGGGCCGTCTCCAGTGCCTCGTACAGGGCCTGTCCCCCGGCATCGTGCGGGGCGGCGGGCAGACCGGTGGTGCCGTCAGGCATGGGTCAGCCGGCTGATCGCTTCCCGGCACCCCGCGATGATCCGGGCCCCGTGCTCGGTCGGCTCCGCCACTTCGAGGAGGTTCTTCTCGGCGACGCGCAACTGATCGGTCTTCAGGGCGCAGTAGCGCTCCAGGCGCCCCCGCTCGACCGGGTCGGACTCGGTCCGCAGATGGCGGTCGGCCGCATGGACGTCGTTGATGAAGGACAGGATGCCGTGGAGGATGTGCCCGAGCGGGCGTTCCGCGTCGACGAACGGCGAATGATGCGTGGCCTGCGGATTGCGCACCACCGCCACGCAGTCGAGGATCCCGCTGAAGCGCTGGTGGGTGGCCTCGTGGACCAGTGTCTGGGCGAGCATGTAGGCGGGCCGCTCACTGGTCAGCACCAGACCGCGCAGGCCGTGAATGCTGAAGTTCAGCGGCCGCAGCCCGCGGTGGTTGCCGAGTGCCGCGAACACCTGGATGTCGATGGCGGCCATGTCCCGGCCCTCGGGCCACACGGCGGCCAGGGCGTCCGCTCCGGCTTGCACCCTCGCGGCGAAGGCCCGGAGTCGCTCGGCGGTGAGGTCGAGCGGATCCTCGTCGCCCTCGCAGGCCCAGGCGAACAGCTGGGCGGAGCGGGGGCCGACGCCGGTGGTGATCACCGGAGCCGCGGTGCGCCGGGGGCCGAGGTGGACGGAGGCCTCCGGCTGCTCCACCGCCAGGCACCTGCCGAGTTGGTCGAGAAGCTGCGCGGGGTCCGCGTCGGACATGGTGCTGCGCCAGGTCCAGCCCGTGACATCGGGGCGGACGGCCCAGCTCAGGGCCTCGTCGACGTCCCAGCCGTCCACCAGTTCCAGCACCCGGGCGGGCTCGGCCGCGCCGGGCCGGTCCTCGCGCAGTCGCTTCACTCCGCGCAGCAGCCGTACGAGGTACTGCCGGGCGACGACCCGGTGCAGCTGCTCGTTGGCGGCGACGGCTTCGGCGTCCCCGGCGAGGACGATCAGCGAGAGGTCGGGCAGTCCTTGGGCGGACCTGTCCGCGGCGAGTTCCTTCAGTCTCATGTCTCCCCTTTCGCGGCGCGGGTCACGTCGCGCAGTGCCCGCAGCAGTGCCTCTTCGAGTCGGTCCACGTCGGCCCCGGCCAGGGGCAGCGGTTCCCACCAGGCGTCTTCCGCGGCCAGTGCGCGCAGCAGCGGTTTGAGGTGGCTGCCCAGCGCACTGCGCGCGTTGTACGAGAAGGAGACGCTGATCGAGCCCTGAGCCGAGCCGTCGGAACCCTCGACGCCCTCGTGCGGGGCGAACAGCGGGAGGTAGAGGACGTCGCCGGGGTGCAGCACCACCTGCCACGGGGGCTCGGGGAACCGTCCGGAGGGGACGAACCCCTTGGTCTCCAGCATGCGTTTGCGCTGCCGCTCGCGGCCGGTGTGTTCCGGACGGCCGACCAGCCAGCTCTTCGAGCCCTGCTGCTGGACGACGAAGTTGTCGCTGTGGTCGAAGTGGCAGCCGATCCCCGCGCCGCTGCCGCGGGTGACGGACAGGTCGGCCGTGCATTCGTCCCAGCCCATGAGGTCCGCCAACCGTGCGCAGGCTTCAGCGAGTTCGGGCATGGTGTGCTGGGCCTGGTTGACGAAGAGCACCGTACCGTCGGGGCGCCGGTTCACACCGGCTCCCGAGGTGTCGCCGTCCAGCCGGGCCTCCAGCGCCGTGACGTCGGACCACTCCAGGGCCGGGGCGAGGAAGTCCTTGGCGCAGCCGCGCAGTACGAGGGGGCGGCGGCGCCAGTGGTCGCGGTAGAAGCGCTCCGGGTCGAACCGGTCGGTCTCGTCGGGCCGTCCGGCGCTTGTCACGGCGTCGATGTGCGCCGGCTCGTTCATCGCAGCCCCCATGAGCTCAGGCGGTCCTCCAGCGAGGCCCGGACGGACGGTGTGAGCGCGTCCGGTCGGCCGTCGAGGAGGATGGTCAGCGCGTCGAACAGCGGACGGCGGGCGGGGCCGATCACGCAGCGCCCGGCTCCGGCCAGGAACATCGTCGGTTTCAGCTGCCATTCGGCCGGCGCCTCGGCGTACTCCCGGAACCCGCACAGCACGCCCCCGTGGAACGCCGTGTCCCGCAGCCCCACATCGAAGGTGGCGTGGGCGCCGGTGGCGACCGCGCGGGTGACGGCGGCGGCGGCCTCGTGGTGGACCAGCGGCTCCAGTTCACCGGACGGGTCGAGGGCGACGGGCCGTGCGGCCATGAAGCGGTGGAAGCACTCGGGCAGGGTCGTGCCCCTGCCCCGGGGCGAGAAGGGGACGTCCCGGAACTCCTGGAAGGCCGGTGAGGCGATGAACGCCTCGGCCACCTCGTTGACCGGGACACCGCGCCCCTGCCGCAGCGCGTCCAGCGTCCGGGGGAAGGACCCCTTGAGTCCGGGTCCCGTACCGGTGCCGCCGGAGACCACCTCGGAGCGGATGTTGCGTCCCACGAGCGCCAGTTCGTGCACGTCCACCCGGCCGAACGCGTCGAGGAGGTCCTCGTCGAGCGCGACGCGTGCACCGGCGGGTCCTTCCTCGGCGAACGCGGTGCGGAAGTCCTTGTCGTAGAGCAGGCGGTCCAGTACCCGCAGGATGCGGTCGTGCCTGAGGGCTTCATGCGGCACGGGCGTCGTCCTCCTTCCAGGAGCGGACGAGGGCGAACAGCCGTTCCGCGTTGGGCCGCGACTTGGGCACCAGCTCCCCCTCGGCGGTGAACTTGGGGTCCTCGTAGGTGACTCCGGACAGGTTCGGCATCAGCGGCAGCAGGTGTTCGAGCAGGGTGAGCTGCTCGTCGAGCAGAACGCCGTGGTGCAGGTCGCGAAAGCGCCCGTCGACGATCTGACACCCCGACAGATGGATCTCGTGGCAGCGGTCCAGGGGCAGCGCCTCCAGCCCGTCGAACATCCGCTCCCCGGTGTGTCCTCTCAGCCACTGGTAGGCGAGGATGTGGCCGATGTCGATGGTCGCCAGGGCACCGGTCTCGCGGATCACGGTGTCGTAGAAGGCGAACGCGTCCAGCTCGCCGACGAGGAAGCTGCCTCCTTCGGTGAAGCCGGGGAACTCCACGGACAGCGGGGCGCGAAGCCGCCGCACCCAGTCGGCGACGCCTTCCACGCACCGCCGCAGTCCTTCCGTGGTGAGCACCGGCGGCATGGGGTAGGGCAGGCTGCGGCCGGCCAGGGACCAGATGCCGAGGTCCTCGATGACCCAGCGGAATCCGTAGCGCTCGATGAGCGCGTTGGTGAAGTCCGCGATCGCGGCCCGCTCGTACTCCTCCGGGCTGCCGGTGTTGAGCAGGGTGTGGTGGAAGGCGCGCGGGCGCCGTGCGCCGAACAGCTCGAAGAGCCGGTCGTACGCCGGGATGTAGCGCTCGGCGGCGAGCGGGCCGTAGTCGATGGGCTGGAAGGCGACGAACATGTAGTCGTAGGCGTGGGCGTTGCGTTCGAGGAACGCGGCCACGTGGTCGGTCGGACGGCCGGGGCCGGTCTTGTCGAAGCCGATCCGCTCCCCCCAGACCAGGTCCATCCCCAGCCCGAGTCCGAGTTTCTCCATCACGCACTCCCCCCTTCGAGGGCGTCGGGTACCGGCGGCTCCGCCACCAGCAGGCGTTTGTCGAGCATCCGGTGCAGCCAGCGGTGGGAGGCCGGGTCGTCGGCCGTGAACCGGCCGTCCCGGTCGGGGGCCAGGCCGGGGGGCACGGTCGCCATCCGCGGCCAGGCCACGTCGGCGAGGTACCAGCGGCTGCCCACCTGCTCCAGGGCGACCGCGAAGCGCGGGCGGGCGGGCGGCGCCGGCTCCGCGGCGAGCCGCCGGTCGGCGGTCGGGCCGTCGGAGGGCGGCCCGCCGGTACGGTGCGGCAGGTCCGGGCGGCCGGCCCGCTCGGCGTCCGGTACCGCCTCGACGGTCATCCGCAGCAACCGCTGTCGGGCGGCCTCGGTCGCGGTGTCGTCGAGCACCGCTCCCCCGACCCGTCCCGCGGCGAACGCCAGACCGTCGTTGGTGACGAGGGGCTCGTCGTCGGGGCGCTCCCGGCCCGCCCACAGGTAACTGCCGGGTTCGGCGACCATCAACTGCAGGGTGTCCAGGCCCAGTTCCGCCGGGTGACGCTGGATCACGCCGACGGTGTCGTGGTGGCCGTCGACGGCGTGCGGATGGTCGTAGCCGTCCATGAAGGACAGGTTGGTGACGATGCCCGCGCGGGTGAGGTTGAGCACGGCTCGTTCCGCGTGGGCCGCGTCCTGTCCCTTGCCCAGGGAGTCGAGGATCTCCTGACGGGCGGTCTCGAATCCCGTCGAGAGCTGCACACAGCCCGAGTCCCGCAGCCGACGGCAGAAGCCGGGGTCGGCGAGCTCCGGCTCCAGCCGCGCCCGGACCCGGAACGTCAGCTCGGCGCCCCGTCGGCGTACCGCCTCCATGACCCGCAGCAGATGCCGCAGCCCGGTGTTCTCGTCGGCCACCGCGACATCCGTGATGCCGAGCCGTTCGGAGAGCGAGATCAGGTGGCCGGCCGCGGTGTCGGGGTGGATCTGCTGGAAGGCCTGGGCGTCGCGGTAGCGGTTGCCGTACGAGCAGAACGTGCATCTGCCCCAGTAGCAGCCGACGGTGAGGCGGTAGGGGAACTGGTGGGCCTGGTTGCTGTAGTCGGCGAAGTCGAACTGGCCGAAGTCCGGCATCGGCTGGTCGTTGAGCACGAAGGCGTCGCGCAGGCCTTCCGTTGCCGGTTCGGGCCGGGGTTCCCGTTCCCGGACCGAGGCCGCCGTGCGTGCGGGCTCCGGCGGCAGGATGTCCGTGAGGAAGTCCTCGCCGTGGCCGAGACACCAGTGGTCCACGGAGCGGGCCGCCTCGGTCCGGCGCCGCAGGAGGGCCGCCCACATCTGTACGGTCGGCCCGCCGAGCGCGATCCTCAGGTTGCGTCGGCGCTCTTTGAGCAGGCTGGTCAGGACGAGGGTGGGAACGACCTGGCTGAAGAAGGGGACGGAGAAGGCCAGTACGCGTGGCCGCTCCTCGTCGAGCACCGCCTCCAGCCGGCCGGTGCACCAGCGTGCCGACCAGGTGTCGCGGGCGGCCTCGACCAGTTTGTCGAGCTGTCCCAGCCGGGGCGTCCCGGAGATGATCCAGCCGTCCCGGGCGGCTTGCTGGGCCACATAGCGACCGGTCGCCTGGATGGCGGTCTCCTGGGCGAAACCCGCGGAGCGGTCCCGGGCGGTGCTCAGCAGCAGGGCACCGTGATCCGATCGGTAGCGCTCGCTGACGCCGCGGTAGATGTCCCCGGCGGTCCGCGCGGGGGCGTCGTCCGGCCGCTCCCGGGCAGGCCTGCGGCGGCCCAGCACCTCGTCGCGGTACTCCAGGTTGAGGTCGAGGGCGCGCACCGTGTGGCCGCGGGCGGTCCAGGCCGCGGTCAGCTGGGGCAGGGCCAGGTAGGGGAACTGCACGGCTTCGCTGACGGGCGGCATGACGAGCAGTACGTCGGTCACGCGCCCTCCGCGTCCGGTTCGGCGGCGCCGGGCCCGGTCAGCCGGTCCAGCAGCCGCAGTCGTCCCTCGGCGGTCCGTGCCGCGTCCGCGTCGCCCTCGGTGCGGGCGAGGACCCGTACCGTCTTCCAGACCCCTCTGCGCAGCGGCAATTCGGCGCCGAGAGAACGGAATTCGGACAGGGCGGCGGCCGGCCCCTCCAGGCGCAGGGTGGCTCGGGCGCCCATGATGCGGGCATGTGCGCCGAGGGTGTCCTGCGGGTCGAGACGGACGGCCTCCCGCAGGTACTCGCGTGCCGTGCGATGGTCGGCCCTGGCGTAATGGGCGGCGCCGATCTTGTAGGCGAGCCAGCTGGAGCGGTAGCCGTACGCGGCCGCCCGCTCGAAGCACTCCTGTGCCCGGTCGGGACTGGGGCCGGCCAAGGCCAGGCCGTGCAGGGCGACAGCGATGCCCTGCTCCGGCCCTCCGTCGTCGTCCGCCGGGCCGGGTCCGGGGGCCGCGGCGCCCCGGTGGACGCGCAGCATCAGGTCCTCCGGCCAGGGTGTGGCGGGCAGGAAGGACGATTCCCGTGCGCGCAGTCCGAGCCGGGCGGCGACGTCCGCTCCCACGGTCCGGTACTCGGGAGGCAGGAACCCGGACCGGGTCGACCAGGTCATCGCGGCCAGTTCGCCGCCGCAGGCGCCGACGAGTGCGGCCAGATCTTCCGCGGTGTGCTCGAACCTGCCGTGTTCGTCGACCAGCCAGTCCAGGTCGATGTCCGTCACGACGTCCGTGTGCACATGCCGGTCCAGGTGCCGGGCGAGGAGATCAGGCGGTACGACGGCCAGCCGGACGCCGCACAGGGTGACGGTCAGGCAGCACGCCTGCGTCCTGGGCTCGGTCGGTACGCCGCC
Source organism: Streptomyces sp. BYX5S (assembly GCF_054724165.1). Lineage (NCBI taxonomy): Bacteria > Bacillati > Actinomycetota > Actinomycetes > Kitasatosporales > Streptomycetaceae > Streptomyces > Streptomyces sp. BYX5S. Next base: position 5,234,391 of record NZ_CM138829.1, read on the forward strand.
GGTCGCGATGAGGGACACGGCGTCCACCGCGTGCGCATGCCAGCCCTGGTACGACCGCCAACTGGGCACCCAGATCAGGTCGGTGAGGCCGGCGACGACTGCTGCGGCGGACCAGAAATCGTCCAGACCGAAAGCACCGGGCACCCCGCGGACCGGGAGCCTGCGCACCAGTTCGGCCGGGGAGGCGCCCCTGTCGGCGGTGGCACGCAGCGCCTCCTCGCCGCCGGGCGCCAGGGGTTTGAGGTCGAGATGGCGGTCGAAGCACACGACCGTACGGCCGTGGTAGGGGCGGTCGGGCCAGAGCGCCGCCACCTCGCCGTGTTCCTCGAAGAGATCGACGTCCACGGGCATCCGATCACCGTTCCACGCGGAGTGTCGGCGCGGCGGGGACGGATGCGGCCGCAGGCGCGGAGGAGAAGCGGCGGACGTCCGGGCGCAGCATCACCGCGGCGGTCGAGACCAGGACGAGGGCGCCGCCCCACAGCATGATCGTGCGAGGGTCGGTGAAGCGGAGCAGGGCAGCGCCGAGGAGCTGGCCGAGCGGCAGGGAGGCGAAGGAGAAGAAGAAGTCCGCCGAGAAGGCGCGGCCGTGCAGTTCCTCCGGAACGTCCCTGCGCAGTCCCGTCATCTTGACCACGTCGAACGCCTGCTGCCCGATGCCGCCCGCGACGAAGGCGGCGGTCAGCACCACGATCGAGCCGCTCGCCACGGGCGCCAGCACGGTCAGGCCGTACAGGGCGAGCAGGGCGAGTGCGTACAGGCCTCGGCGGGGGCCGCCGATCCTGCCGCCGACCAGCGCTCCGACGGCGCTGCCGACGGCGAAGGCACCCAGGACGAATCCGTAGAGGGTCGCGCTGTGTCCGCGCTCGACCAGGAAGACGGGCAGCGCGACCATCCAGGGGCCGACGGCGAACACCACGTGGACGACGGCAAGGAGCTGCACATTGCGCAGCCAAGGGATGCGCCACAGTACGGCCAGCCCTTGCAGGGCGGAGCGCAGGAGGGACGGCTCGGGCTCGCCAGGGCCGTCGCTGTCGGGTCGGGATGTCTCCGGCTCCTCGCAGGTGGGGTCCGGTTTCTCCGCCGGGGCGCCGGCCCGGGAACCCGCGACGAGGTGCGCGCCCGCCCAGCGCGTGGCGACGGCGGACAGCCCGAAGGCGACCGCGGCGAGGACGGCGCCGGCGGACGAGCCGAGCCCGGCGACCACGGCGGCGGCCAGGGCCGGGCCGATCATCCCCGAGGCGTTGCGCAGACCTTCCAGGAGTCCGTAGGCGGCGGTGACTTCGGCGTCCTCGTCGGGCGCGGGGCCTTCGGCGGGACCGTCCGCGGCCGTCGGGCCCTTCCCGTCGAGGACGCGGGGCGCGATGACCAGCAGGGCGGGTTCGCTCACCGCCTCGCACAGACCGACGAGCACGGCGACGGTCACGACGACGGCGTCCAGCTGCCCGCCCCACACGAGGGCGAGTACGGCCAGGGCGACGACCCGCGTCGAGTCCGCGACGACTGCGGCCCGCACCGGATCGAACCGGTCCAGGAGAGCGCCACTGAAGAGGACGACACCCCCCAGTGCGACAAAGCGCGCGGCGAACACCGCGCCGATGGTCTCCGCGGGAGTTCCCGCCTTCGCGGCGGCCACCACGACAATGATGGGAAAAAACGCGTCGCCAATAAGCGAAACAATCTGACCTGAACAGAGTCCGGCGAAACGACGATGCCGGAACAACCGAAAATAGATTCCCACCGGGGCCGTGAAACCTTTCTAGCAGAACGCGCCGCGCGCTGTACGCACCATCTCACCGCACCGGTGGGCGGGCCGGTCGCCCGGCCCGCCCACCGGCATCACGCCTGACCGGCGTTGCCGCTAGCTCCTGAAGCGGAACGCGTGGAACGCGACGCTGTCGTCGAGGTCCTCCGCCTCCAGAACCTCCAGAGAGTCGAGGTCCTCAATCTCTTCGAGGATCTTCTGCTCGTCGTTGGACTCGCGCATTTTCCCTCCCTCAAAATACGGCGCGCCAGGCCGCCCCCGTCGCGCTCCAAAATGATCGTAACGACACGTCTCGGGAATCCACAGAAGGCATTAAAGGGTTGGCCGAAAACAGCGAGAAGGGGCGCATGTTTAACAGGCTGAACACCGGTTTCGCACAGCCAGGAGCCCGAGGGAAAGCGGAATCCACCAATCCATAATTGGCCAAACGGCCGATTCTGATCGCTTCCGTGATTCCTCCGGAGGAAACCACGGCTCACCGTCGCCTCCACCGGGCAGTGCTCCGCCGCCTCCAGGCGAGACCTTCTCGTGTCCCTGGCCCGGCAGGGCCCCGTCCTTGTCTGCATTCGAGAACCGCGGGCGATGCGCCCTGGTTCACCGTGAATCCGGCCACTCCGGCGTGGAGACGTTGCGGTCGCGGCTCCCTCTGCGTGAGCATGTACGAATTGATTTTGTTGCTCCCGTGACGCCTGTGAGTGTCACGGGGTGTCGTCCAACGGACGGCGCAGCAACTGACGCTGGTCGACGGGGAGCGGGGAACATGAAGTTCGACATGGGGTCGACGACGCTGTCGACGCTGGCCAAGAGCACGAGCGGCTCAAGTGACGATCTCGGCGCACTGATCCAGCAACTCATCGCCGCGGCACAGCCGTTGGAAGGCAGGTTCAACGGTGAGGGCAAGGCGATGTTCGACGCGTTCAAGGCGAACGCGGACGACATCACGGCCGCGTTGAACGGTTCGCTCTCCTCGATCCTGGGCGGCCAGTCCGGCATGGACACCGCGTTCGGGACCGGCGACCAGGAGCAGTCCGACAACGCGCAGCAGAACATGGGCGCCGCGAACTTCGACGCGGCCCGCTTCAGCGGCTGAGACAACACGGGGGTTCGACCATCATGGCGACGCAGGACCGACGTTCGTACGACACCGGCGCCTCCGCCGAGGTGCAGGGCAGCCTGCACGGCATCATCGGCCGGCTGGAGGCCGTGCTCGGCGACCGCGACCGTGCGGTGAAGACGGCGATGGCCGACTACCAGGCGGACGGGGTCTCGGACGAGTACCACGGCAAGGAAGTCCGCTGGAACCGTGCCGCGAACGAGGTGCGCGACATCATCCAACTGGTCCGCACGACGCTGGAGAAGAACGACGCCACGGCCCAGTCCACCCTCGCCAGGGCACGCGCGGCCGTGCACAACATCGGCTGACGCACGCCGAATTACGTGATGTGAGGATCGGCGCGGGCTCCGGCGCGCGCCGTCAACGGGGATGAGGGGGATGGTGTCGTGACGGGTTGGGACATCGACCCGGCCGGGGTGTCCGGTGTGCTGTCCAAGGCGGGCGCCTCGGCGCAGGACATGTCCAGGGCCGGTGGCGCGATGCAGAAGGACCTGGAGTCCGCGTCCTCCGCCGCGGGCACGCTGACCAGTCAGTTCGGCCCCTACACCAGTACGGCTGGTGTGGTGGGCGCAGCCCTTGCGCAGTTCGCGCAGCACTGGAACCGGGATCTGGTCTACGTCGCCAAGCGCACCGAGAAGTCACTGAACGGTGCGGCCGAGGCGACCGGCGCCTACATACAGGGAGCGCGTGAGCAGGCGGCGAACGCCCAGCAGGCCGCGTCCAGGGAACCGAGGATCGACATGCCGGGGGTGGGCCGGTCCCAGGGGCCCGGCGCGGGTGAGACCGGGCGCCGTACGGAGGGGCAGTAGCGTTGAGCGACCAGCTGATCGACCCGTCCGGGATCCCGCACTTCATCGGTGACCTGGCCACTCTGGACACCGACGTCACGAACCTGAACACGCACGCGGGCGAGTTCCGTTCGGCGGGCGCGGACGTGCACGCCGAGTTCCAGGGCCTGTCCGCGTTCTACCAGGCACCGGAGGCGGACCAGTTGTTCGCCACCACGCTGCCGGTGAAGACGAAGACGGACGCGTTCGCCGACGACCTTCAGAAGGTCTCCTCCGCGCTGTCCGCCTACAGCACCGAGGTCCAGCCCCTGGTAAAGAAGCTGGACACGCTCAAGGCGGACGCGACCGCGTTCGTGAACTCGGTTTCGGGGGACGACGACTGGCGCAAGGACCAGGACAAGGTCGACCACAACAACGACCTGTGGCACGACGTCAACCACACGGTCGCCGCGTTCCAGTCCGCCGAGCGCGCCGCCTACAACAAGATCATGGCGTTGATCGGCGGCACCCCGCTCACCACCGACGACGGCTCGCACGGCAAGAACATGTACGGCTTCAGGGCCGGCGACCTCGATCACGCCGAGGAGACCCCGTGGGGCTCGTCGGCCGAGCGCGAATACGAGGGCCTGGCCTGGCTCGGACACCAGATCAAGAGCTACGTGTGGGACGGCTTCGTCGTCGACGGCGTGTGGGGCACCATCACGGGCCTGGGCACCCTGGTCGGCACCGACGGCTGGGCCGCCGCCGGACAGGCCTGGAAGCACCTCGCCCAACTCGGCACCGGCCTGGCCATCACCTCCACCGCCATGTTCGGCGGCGCCGGGGTCGCCGCCGCCTACTGGACGGCCCCCGACGACAAGCTCCCCACCTGGCTGCGCGAATCGCGCACCACCATGAAGGAGACCGGCAAGGCCCTGGTCGCCTGGGACACCTGGAAGACCAACCCCTCCCGCGCGGCCGGAGCGGTCACCTTCAACGGCCTCACCGCCATCTTCACCGGCGGCGCCGGCAGCGCCGCCTCCGGCGCGGGCAAAGCGGGAGCGGTCGCCCGCGCGCTCTCCATCACCGGCAAGGCCGCGCGGATCGTCGACCCGATGACGTACGTCGGGAAGGCGGGCAAGTTCGCCTTCGTGAAGGTGGGCGACACCTTCACCGCCCTGAGGAATCTCCGCGCTGGGGCTTCGGTCGACCTGTTCCGGGAGGCCGACGCAGTCCGTTCGCCCAGCATTCCCGAAACGGCGATCCCGTACGTCGACAACACCACCGGCAAGGTCGTCTACCTCACCGACCAAGGCCACTTGCTGAACGCCGACGGCCAGTTGGTGCAGCATGCCGATCAGGCACCTGGTGAGGTGTCGGCGGCGGATCGGGCACGGCTGGACGCCGAGGACGGGCGAGCACGTAATCCCGAACTCGTCGGCGCGCACGAGGTCACCAATTCGGTGCCACGTGCTGCTCCCCACGCCGCTGGCGACGGCGGTGCGGGGACAGCGCACACCTCGTCTCCGGGTTCCTCAGCTGACCACTCGGACATCGGCACCGGGCACGGAACAGACACCCCGCCCACCGGTATGTCCGGACGCGGCTCGGGCGGAGAGTTGCCTCCGCATGTGCACGATGATGCCCCACATCCCACGGGCAAGGCCTGGTACGACGGCCTCAATCCACACCAGATCAAGGACGTACAGGTCTACCGCGCCAATCACGAGCCGGGCTATCGGGAGACGTACTACCAGAAGCACGGTCATCGTCTGCGCCTGGCCATCGCCGACGAGAGTGGCTTCGCTCCGCCACAGCTGGCCAAGGACCCGCATCATCCCGGGATGTGGATCGCGGCCAGTGACAAGGCTTCACCCATACCGGAGAAGTACGTCCACGGTTCCAAGGTGGAGCAAGGGCCCGAGACGGTCCGCACGCAGGAAGACCTTGACGCCATAGGCAAGAAGGCGCTGCAGCGGCACGACTCAGTGACAGCGGACAACGCGTGGCATGAACCCCTGAAGGACGCAAAGCATACCTATAAGACAGACCCGACCCCGGACAACCTCAAGGCGTACGAGGAAATCAAAGCCGAGCACGCGCCATTCCATCGGGCCATGAGTGAGGACAGCGAGGCGTTCGGCGAAGCGGTCGCACGACACCATGTCATTCCGGAGCACTACCCCGGCGCGCGGATCGAGGAACTGGCGGGCCCGAAGAACGGCAACGACCAGTTCGACCAGGTGTGGAGCTGGACGAGCGAGCACGGCACCAAGAAGTTCGTAGTGATCGAGTCCAAGAGCACGGTCGGCACAGACCTGGGCAAGAGGTCCCTGCCCAGCGGACTCGACGCCAGGCAAGGATCCCGGGAGTACTTCCTCGACATTCTCCGAGAAATGAAGCAGCGGGGAGTCAATGGGAACTTGGACGAGAAGCACCTGCACAAAGAATTGAGCAGGGCCCTGAAGCAAGGGAACGTCGATTACATCCTGGTCAAGGGCAGGGTCACTTCAGCAGGCGAGTACGCTGGCTACCAAAAATGGACGTTCGACATCCGCTAAGGGGAGGCATCGGTGACCGAGACAGTGGCCCGGCACGTCAGGCCGAACGCTCTGGACGAGGCCGACGTCCAGGACCTGGCCGAGGAACTGGGCGACAGCGTCGAGAGCTTGGGGACGTCGCCCACCGTCTTCGGACTCGCCTTCAACGAAGCGCTGATGCAGGTACAGGCCCGCCTCACCATCGACCCGAAGGCATCAGAGCTCCCCACATGGGAAGCCACCGTGGCAGCCATGCAGGTCAGCCATGCCGCCTTCGCCACGACGACGAAGAATTCCGGTAGCGTGGAGTGCCGGATCATCGGCCAGGTGCGCACGCTCCCCGCGACCGGATCACAGTTCTATGCGAACGCGGGAAACTGGCTCACCGCCCTGTGGTTCGCGATCATTTGCCGGGATCAGGCGCGTATGACCGAGCTCTGCCAGATCCCGCTGGCGACCCTACGGGCCTCGAGCGCGGCGGGCGACGAATACATCTACAACTGGGTCGACACGCTGCAGACATATTGGCTGGAGCGACCGGGGCTGGTGGACAAGCTCTCCACCACCATCGACAACTCATACCCGGAAGTCGCAACAATCGCGCCCAGGGACTTGCTTCAGAACATCCTGTATCCCCCCATCAACCTCTTCTACCAGTTCCTGCGCAAGGACCACGACGCCTTCAACGCGGCCCTGCTCGAGGCCCTCCAGCTCCACAAGAGCTATTGGACAATGGACGAAAAGCGGGCGAACGACCTCGGTGGATCAGTAGCCCTCGCTCTCCTGGCCGTCACATGCCTGGCACACGACGCGGGCTTTCCGATCAATGTGGAGTCCGACTACCTTCCGAGGCATCTCCTCGACCGCGAATGGGTCGGCGAGTTCGAGGTCTGAGGCTTGCCGAACGCCCGTCCGACCTCACCCGCCCAGTAACGAAGCAGATTTGAGTCATGCCAGCCCAGGATTACGACAGTCAGCTCCTCGAGTCGGTAGCCGTACGTCGCAGACGGCTCCGCGATGCCGTGCTGTTCGGTGCGCAGCGGCAACGACGCACCGTCGATGAGCGGTTGGGGAAGGCGTTCGCGGGAGTCGTGATCGCCGCTGTTCTGTGTGCCGGGTGCGTGGGCTGGTCGTTCATTTCGCATCGAGTGATCGGGAAGACCGGATACGGGACGTCGGCGCCCGCGTCGACGCCGTCAGCCCCTTCTGTTTCCGGCTCCGGATCACCCCAGAGCGGGGATTCCGCCCGGTGATAGGTTCGAACGCGTGATTTCCCAGGGGGCTGTGAGCCGTACGGCGTTGAGCCGTATCACGTTGGTCGGTGAGCGGCGCCGTATTGATCTGGTGCTGCCCTCGCAGGAGCCGATCGGGCTGCTTCTGCCTGAGGTGATGCGGTTGCTGGACGACCGGGTCGGTGAACGGCCGCGGGCCCGCCACCTGGTGACGGCCGACGGCAGCGCCCTGGAACAGGACGCCACGCTGGAGTCCGCGGGCGTGCCCGATGGCGCCGTGCTGCGGCTGGTACGCATCGAGCACGCGCCGTCCGCCCCCGTCGTGCACGACGTGAGCGACGAAGCGGCCGGCGATCTGGATGTGCGGGCCTGGCGGTGGGGCGCGCGAGCGCGGCGGATCGTCTGTGCCGGGGCCTGTGTTGTCTGGGCCGTGGCCGCGTCGTTCATCGCCCGCGACGGGTACGAGGCGCGAACCGTCGGAAGCGCGCTGGCCATCGCCGCGGTCGTCGCCGCGGTGGCCGGTGTGCTGCTCGGGCGGTCCGGACGGCAGGGACTCGCCACGGCGCTGATCGGCGCGAGTGCTGCGGTCGGGATCGTGGCGGCGTGGTCGTTCGCGGACGCCAACGGGTGGTCCGCAGCGGGTCGGTGGGGCGCCGTGTTTGCGGTGGTCACTGTGGCGTTGCTCTTGCTCGGCGGGTTCTCGCCGTTCGGACGGGGCGCTCTGGTCGGTGCCGGCGCTCTGGCCGCGGCTGGGGTGTGCTGGGAGCTGGCACTCGCCGTGCAGTCCGGTGGCGACCAGGCCGTCGGTTCGGCTCGTGCGGCGGCGCTGCTCGCCGTGGTTTCCGTGGTGGCCTCGGGAGTACTGCCACGACTTGCATTGATGGCGTCAGGGCTTTCCGGTCTCGACGACCGTCGTTCGGCGGGCACCTCGGTGAGCAGGCTCCAGGTGGGGACCGCCCTGGCCGCCACGCACCGGGGGCTGGCCCTGGCTACGGTGGTGATGGCGGCATCCGGAGCGCTCGCCGGGATGCTGGTCATCCGGACGGTGACGGTGTGGACGGTGCTGCTCGCGGTGACCGTCGCCCTCGTTCTCGCGCTGCGGGCCAGGGCGTACCCCCTGGTGACGGAGGTCGTCGCGCTGCTGCTGGCGTCGAGTGTCGTAGTGGCGCGGTTGGCGTGGCTGTGGCTGGACCAGCAGGACGCCGCAGGGCCGCTCGCGGTGCTGGTGGTGCTGGCGCTGGTGCCGCTCGGCGTGCTCGCCATGGAGCCGGCCGAGCACGTGCGGGTACGGCTGCGCAAGGTCGGGGACGTGCTGGAGTCGGTCGGGGTGATCGCTCTGTTCCCGTTGGTTCTCGGAGTGTTCGGGGTGTACGGGCGGCTGCTCGGCACGTTCGCGTAAGGGGGCGGTGATGACGGCATCCGGCCGGTGGCAGAACGACGTACTGCGAGAGCTCAACGCGTCCGCCGAGCAGCCCACACCTGATGATGGCCGCTCGCCGTTGCCCGTGCGGCGCCCGGACGAGCAGCGCCCCCACCCGGGGCAGGCGCGTAACCCGTCCCGGACGGAGGCATCACCGGCCGGTGCACAGCCGATGCCGCAGCCAATGCCACAGCCGATGCCGCAAGCGGCGCCGCCGCCGGCTCCGGTCGGCCCGCCTCAACAGGCACCGCCGGCCCCTCCGGCACCCGCACCCGCACCCGCACCCGCACCCGCACCCGCACCCGCACCCGCACCCGCCCAGGCTCACCCCGCTAGTCCCTCCCCCACCGCGCCCCCGCCCGGCCCGCCCAGCCAACCCGTCGCGTCCCCCGAGTCCGTGCCCACCCTCGACCCCCGTCTCGCCTTCGCGATGGGTACACCGCAGCACGGCGACTCACTCGCCCGCCGCACCGGACGCGGTCTGCGCAAACTGGCGTCGTCCGCGGCGCGTGACGTCGCCGAGGAGACCCGGCTGGCCGGGCTGGTGCAGCAGCCGGTGACCACGGGCCGGGTCATCGCGGTGACGTCGATCCGTGGCGGCGCGGGCAAGACCACCACCTCGGCGCTCCTCACCCGCACGCTCAGCCACTACCGGCACGACCCGATCCTGGCCCTCGACGCGGACTCCGCGCTGGGCACGCTGCCGGTGCGGCTGGGAGCGGAGACGGTGCGCTGGTCGGCCACCGACCTGGCCCAGATCCTCACGCCGTCGATGCAACTCACTGATGTCACAGGCTACTTGGCGCCCACCGGCGACGGCGGCTGGCTGCTGCCCGCCAGCCAGGGCCGTCTCGGTATCGCACCGCTGGACATTCCGACGTATCGCAAAGTGACGCTCTCACTGCGCCGCTACTTCGCCGTGACCGTCGTCGACTGCGAGTCGCTGCCCGGCGAGATCGCCCGCACCGCGATGGCCACCGCGCACGCCCGCGTGGTGGTCGCGCCGCAGACCGCGGAGGGGGTGAACGGCAGCCGGATCGTGCTGGACTGGCTGGCCCGGCTGCCGCAGGACGCGCTCGCCTCCACCGTCGTGGTACTCACCACCAACAGCACCGATCCGAGCCTGGAGTTGAAGGCCGCCGTGGCCCATCTGCGCGAGACGGGCGCCACCGTCGTGCACCTGCCCTACGACCGCCACTTGGCGGGCGGCGGCCCGCTCCGCACCGACCGGCTCGGCGAGGCCACCCGGCGTGCGGCCACCGAACTGTCCGCCGAGGCGATGCAGCGGGCGGTGCGCGTCCGATGACCCACCACCTGAACCGGACGGCGGTGCGCACCCGGTGACCCAGCACCTCGTCCACCGTCCGGCCCGCTCGCACCGGCCGCTGCCGCCCGTGGAGACCCGCACCATCGAACCGCCGCCGAACCTGCCCGAGGGCAAGACCGGCAGCGCCGCGACCGCGCTGCTGCCCATGGCGGGTGTCATGGGCTCGGTCGTGATGATGACCGTGATCCGCTCCAGCCAGTTCGCGGGGCTCGGCGCCGTCGTCCTGGTCATCGCGCTGCTCGGCGCGGTCGCCCTGTTCCTGTCGCAGCGGGGCAAGGCACAGCGTCAGCGGCGGACCCAGCGCGAGCGTTACTTGGAGTATCTGGAGGGGCTCCGGGCCGAGTTGGCCGACGCCGAGCGCGAGCGCCGCCTCGCGGCCCGTTTCGTGCACCCCGCCCCGGCCGCCCTCCACGACATCGTGCGCGATCCGGCCCGGCTGTGGGAACGCCGCCGTTGCGACGCCGACTTCCTCCAGGCCCGTATCGGCGTCGGCGACGTCCCCGTGCAGGATCTGGCAGTCGGGCAGAACACGTCCGGCACCGCGATGGCCCCGCCCGATCCGTTCATGCTGAACGAGGCCCGTGCCCTCCAGACCCGCTACGCCACCACACCGGACCATCCGCTGACGGTGCCGCTGGACCGGGCGGGCAATGTCAGTGTCATCGGCGACCGCGCAGGTGTCCTGCGGGTCGCCCGCGCCCTGCTCATGCAGGTGGCGGCCACCCATGCGCCGGACGACGCGGCACTCGCGCTCGCCGTGCCCGGGGAACGCATCGAGGAGTGGGAGTGGGCCAAGTGGCTCCCGCACGCCCTCGACCCCCAGGTCCAGGACGGGGCGACCCCGGCGCGCCGCATCGCACCCGACCTGACCCAACTGGCCCAGGTGATCGGGGTGGACCTCAAGCAGCGTGCCACCTACGCCGCCGAGGTACGCCGGGGCCTCGCCGACAAACGAGCCCTCGACCTCACCGACCGGCTCCTGGTCGTCCATGACACCTACGGCGAGAACGCCACCGAGCTGCCGCGCCCCGACGCCGCTGTCCCGCTCCACGCCATGGGTGTCACCGTGGTCCACCTGCTGGCCGACCAGCGCCACGAGCCCGACCATGTCTCGGTGCGCGTCACCGTCGACGAGGACCGGATCGTCGTCGAGGACCTGCGCCCCCAGCAGCCCGTACGCACCTCGGGGCTCGCCGACGAGGCGGGCCCGGCCGCCACCGAGGCACTCGCGCGGGTCCTGGCCCCGCTGCGCCTGTCGGCCGAATCCGCGACCGAGGGCGCCCCGGTTGCCGGCCCGGTCGACTTCCCCCATCTGCTGGGCGTCGACGACATGGCCGCCCTCGATCTGCCCCGGCGGTGGGCTCCGCGTGGCGAGCGCGACTTCCTGCGTGTTCCGATCGGCCTCGACGACCACCACCAGCCGGTCCTGCTCGACCTCAAGGAGTCCTCCGAACTCGGCATGGGCCCGCACGGGTTGTGCGTCGGCGCCACCGGATCCGGCAAGAGCGAGCTCCTGCGCACCCTCGTTCTCGCGCTCGTCACGACGCACGCGCCCGACGACCTGGCGATGGTCCTGGTCGACTACAAGGGCGGCGCCACCTTCGCCCCGTTCACCGGGCTGCCGCACGTCGCCGGCGTCATCACCAACCTGGAGAACCAGGCAGGGCTCGTCGAACGCGTCCACACCTCCCTCGCCGGTGAGATCAAGCGCCGCCAGCAGGTGCTGAAGGACGCGGGCAACGTCGCCGACATCGGCCACTACCGCGCCCTGCGCGCGAACGAGCGTCCCGACCTGGAACCGCTCCCCCACCTCTTCGTCGTCATCGACGAATTCGGCGAACTCCTCACCGCTAAGCCCGACTTCATCGACCTGTTCCTGTCCATCGGCCGCATCGGGCGCTCGATCGGCGTCCACCTGCTGCTGTCCAGTCAGCGCATCGAGGGCGGCAATCTCAAGGGCCTGGAAACGTACCTGTCCTACCGCCTCGGCCTGCGCACCTTCTCCGCCGACGAGTCCCGTACCGTCCTGGAGACCACGGACGCCTTCCACCTGCCGCCCCTGCCCGGCTTCGGCTACCTCAAGGTCGACACATCGACGTACATTCGCTTCAAGGCGGGCTACGTATCCGGCGCTTACCGCGGCCCTGCGTCGCGCGAGACCGTGGCCGACGACGCACCCCGCGTGCGGCCGTACCCAGCCTTCAACACCCCACAGGTGCCGGCGAGTTCGCCGAGGGAGGACGAGTCGGCGCCGTTTCGGGAACGCGAGACGGGGCCGACGGTCCTGTCCACCGCCGTCGCCCAACTCACCGAGGCCGCACCGGCGGTACGCCGCATCTGGCTGCCCCCGCTCCCGGGGGCAGCCGCCCTCGACACAGCCGCGGGCCCCGTCCGCGCGACGTCCGAAGGCCTTCAACTCGCTACCGTTGGCAGCGCATTGTGCGTTCCCCTCGGCGTCCTCGACGATCCGGCCCGCCAGTGGCAGGGCCCGTGGATCCACGACCTCAACACGGCCGGCGGACACACCGCGGTCATCGGCGGCCCACAGTCCGGCAAGACGACCCTGCTGCGCACCCTCGCCCTGTCGCTCGCCCTCGCCCACACGCCCGCCGACGTCGCCCTCTACGGTCTGGACCTGGCCGGTGGCGGACTCGGCGCGCTGGCGGACCTGCCGCACGTCGGCGGCATCGCGGGCCGCGCCGACCACGAACGCGCCGCTCGCACGGTCGCCGAGGTCCGCGCCATGCTCGAGTTGCGCGAGACCGTCTTCCGCGAGCACGGCATCGACTCCGTCGACCAACTGCGCCTCCTGCGCGCCCAGGGCCGCCTGCCCGAACTCGGTTCCACGGACATCGTGTTGCTCATCGACGGCTACGGCGCGCTGCGCGACGAGTTCGCGCACCTCGACGAGACCGTCGAGGAACTGCTCAAGCGCGGCAGCGGCTACGGCATCCACATCGTCGCCGGCATGCTCCGGTGGAACGACGTCCGCATCGCCGCCCAGTCCATGTTCGGCAGCCGCGTCGAACTGCGCCTCAACGACCCCGCCGACTCCTCCATCGACCGCAAACTCTCCGAGACACTGTCGGCGGACACCCCGGGCCGCGCCCTCACCGACGGCAGACTCTTCGCGCACGTGGCCCTGCCACGCATCGACGCCGGCGCCACCGTCACGGACATCGGCCCCGCACTGGAGGAGGCCGCCCGCACCATCCGCGCCACCTGGCACGGCGAACTCGCGGCGCCCGTAAGAGTGTTGCCGACGCGTCTGCCCGCACAACGCCTGCCGTCCACCACCGCGGAACCGTACGCGGTACCGATCGGCCTCGACCAGGACACCCTCTCCCCCGCCGTCCTGGACCTGTTCGGCGCCGATCAGCACCTGTTGGTCCTCGGCGACAACGAGTGCGGCAAGACCAACCTCCTGTCCTTGATCTCCCGCTCCCTGGTCGACCGCTACGGCGAGACGGACCTGGTCTTCGGCGTCTTCGACCCGCGCCGCGGTCTGCGAGGTGTCATCCCCGAGCCGTACCGCGGCGGCTACGCCCACAACGCCAAACTGGCGAACGCGCTCGCCACCGGCATCGCCGCCGAACTGGAAAAGCGCCTCCCTGAAGCGGCCGACCCGGACACGACGGAGACCGAGCCGCCTTTCACCGGCCCACGCATCGTGATCCTCGTCGACGACTACGACATCCTCACCGCAGCCGGGCAGCACCCGCTGGACCCGTTCCTGCCGTACATCTCCTCGGCCCAGGACATCGGCCTGCACTTCGTCGTCACGCGCCGCGTCGCGGGCTCCTCCCGCGCCCTGTACGACCCGTTCCTGATGGCCCTGCGTGAAACCGGCGCCACCGCCCTGGTCATGACAGGTGACCGCAGCGAAGGCCAACTCCTGCCCGGCCTCCACGCCTCGCCCCAGCCACCCGGCCGCGGCACACTGGCCCGCCGAGGACGCCGTCACCAGCTCATCCAGACCGCTCTCGCGCCCGAAGCCGAGGAGACACCGGCGTGACCCAGGACATCGTCGCCCTCACCCCGAAGATGCCCGACCCCGCGGCCCTCCTCGCGGCCCTGCACGCCGGCGGACCCGATCTCACCCTGACGACCACCGACGACGACGCGGTCATCCACCTGTGCACGGCATCGGGCCGGCCGCTGGTCTCCGTCGAGGCGCCGGTTCTCGTCCACACGGCCGGCGAGGCAGAGCGACTGCTCGGGTCCGACGTCGGCGCCCCCGAACCGCCTTTCTGGTGGACGGAGTTGCGCGCGTCCACCGCCGCCACGGAGGCCGAGTCCCTCGCCACAACGGTGGCCGCCCGCCTGACGATGCTCCTGGGCGGCACCACCTGGCCACGGGGCACGAACACCACGACCGTCGTAGAGACAGCCGATACGGCACCCGACGGCATCACCCCCACGCCCGCTGCGGCGGGCGCACTGCCCATCGTCGACGTCCTGACCGACTCCACAGCGGTCGTCATCGCGGACCGGCCCGTCCTGGGTCTGACCACCTGGCTCGCCGACGTCCTGCGCATTACGACCGCGGCCGACCGCGCCCTGCACATCGTGACGCCGCCCCACAGCCGCCTCACGCTCCCGCTACGAACAGCGCTTGGCGGAGCCCCCAACCGCTGGGTCGTCCAACACCCGGAAGACGGCTACTACGACGGCCTGTCCGGCGCCGAACTGCTCTGGCGGGAAGGCACATTCACACCGTCCGGCGTCGGCAGGACCGCCTCCGCCTTCACGACTGGCGCCGACCTCACCACGCAAGATCACCAGTTCACGGTGTCCTTCCGCACCCTCCACGCACCGGACGCGGACCTGACACTCGGCACCGCACTGGAGGCCGCCTGGCGCCACCTCATGGGCACACCGCCGACGGGGTGGGGCACCGCCGAACCCATCAACCTCCCGTGGTCGACGCGCCAGTTGACCGACCTGGCCCGCGGCCGCGCTCCCGAACCCACCCACGCCCTCGCGATCGGCGCCCCTGGCCGCCCAGCAGTCGCCACCCACCGCACCACCCGCACCGCAGCAGGCATCACCGAGGACATCACCCTCACGGTCGGCTACCGCGCCGGCGAGCCGGCTCCCCTGGACGCCATCGAGTCCCTGACCGCCGAACTCGTCGACGCCCACCACCTGGCCACGATGTTCACCACCCTCCGCGCGGCCAGCGCGGACCTCACCCTGCCCCCACTCCTGACTGCCCCACCGCTCCCGATGACCTTCACCCTCGGCGCCTCCGAAGTCCGCTCCATCGGCCTCACCCACGCTCGCCGCCCGCCGCTCGCGATCAGGCCGGTACAACTGGGCACCGCCGCATCACCGTCTCTCCACTACCCGCTGGGAGACGGCACCAGCGCCGACGCCTGGACAAAGCTCCACACCCTGACCAGCCACCTCAAGAGCCGCATCAGCACAGCAGAGCTGCGATAGCCACGACCTGTCGGCCACCGCTGAGGCTCGGCGCCCAAACCCCCTGGGCACTTCTTGAGCTCAACATCTTGATCTCCTCCCATTGAGCCAGTTCCAACTTGATGGCGAGGAGAGCCAGTTGGACGTGCCTGCAACATGGCGGAGCCCCTGGCAGATGAGTTGTCGACCAAGATCAACCGTCGCGCCAGGAGCTCCGCGTGCTTGTCTACCCGTCCGCGGTGGATCTGTCCACCACCCACCTGCGTCATCTGAGCCGGCATCTGACAGCTCGACGCCGGGAGATCGGCAGTCGGTGGAGGCGGCTGTCTCCCGGCCGCCAGGCCCTGCTCGCCCTGGCCCATCTGCGGTGCGGCGGCACATATGCTCAGCTCGCGGCCGGATTTGGTATCGGCGTCGCAACCGCGTACCGCCACATCCGCGAGGCCGTCGACGTTCTGGCCGCGCTGGCGCCGACGTTGGACGAGGCCATGGCCAGGGCCCGGAAGAAGGCATACGTCATCCTGGATGGCACGCTGCTGCCGATCGACCGGACCGCCGCCGACCGGCCCTACTACTCCGGCAAGAAACGCCATCACGGGATGAACGTGCGGTCCTGACCAATGCGTTCGGACGCCTCTTGTGGGCCTCGCTCGCGCTGCCCGGCGCGAAGCACGATCTCACGGCGGCGCATAAGAGGCCGTTTTCACCTGATTTGCTCCACCTCGCGTGTCTCTTTGCTTGTCCCAGGCCTCACGCGTGTCGATTCCAGGTGCGCCTCCACTTCACAGAGAGGACTTCGGCTCACGCTTTGGGATGAGACAAACTTCGCGGGATGAGACCGGCAAGTCGGACCTCCCGGGTGGCTCGGGGGGGGGCGCACCCGCACCTGTTGCCGGTCAAGTCACGCCCTGCCACAGGTCCATGTTGGGATGAAAAAGGCTTCACAGGTGAAAACGGCCTCTAAGAGGTCGTTTTCATCTTGAGTGTTGCGATACCGACTACTTTGTGCAGGGCGCTGGCTTGGTGCTGGTGGGGTAGAAGGGCCGTTTGTGAGGGTCGGGACAGGTGATGTGACGTCCGGGACGGGAGACATCTTGCGCCTGTCTCATTCCGGGACGCCCCGGTCTGTTCCGCGCTTCCACCGGGTCGGCTGCATGCCTGGGCGCACACCCCGATACGGCGGTACGCCGACGTCATGGCCGACCGTCGTGCGTATCCGAGTGATCTGTCCGATGCCCGCTGGGAGTTGATCGAGCCGGTGCTGGCCGCCTGCGCTTCGAGCGCCGCGGCCGGGCCCTGGACTTCGGGCGCCCGCCCCGCCATGACCTGCACGAGATCATGAACGCGATCCTCTATGTGGATCGCACCGGCTGCCAGTGGACCTATCTCCCGCACGACTTCCCGCCCTGGCAGTCGGTCTACGGCTACTTCGCTCACTGGCAGAAGGACGGCATCTTCGCCCGGCTGAACGGGCTGCTGCGGGAGTTGGTGCGAGCCCAGGAGGGCAAAGACCGGCATCCTTCGGCCTGCATCGTCGACGCGCAGAGCGTGAAGACCTCCACCTCGGTGCCCGCCACGAGCCAGGGCATCGACGCGGGCAAGAAGATCGCCGGGCGCAAGCGCAGCATCATCACCGACACCCTCGGACTGCTCCTGGCCGTGCTGGTCACCGCGGCCGGCGTGCAGGATTCCGCCGCCGGCCGCACCCTGCTCGAACAGGCCGCCACCGACCACCCCGGTCTGCGCAAGGTGTGGGTCGACGGCGGCTACCGCAAGCACTTCGTCGAGCATGCCGCCACTCTCGGCATTGACCTCGAAATCGTTCAACGCGCGCCCGAGGCCAGGGGGTTCACTCCGATCCCGAAACGCTGGGCGGTCGAGCGCACCTACGGCTGGCTGATGCTGCACCGCCGCCTGGCCCACGACTACGAAACCCTGCCCACCCGCTCCGAAGCCATGATTCACCTCGCCATGACCGATCTGATGGCCCGCCGCCTCACCGGCGAGAGCACCATCTCCTGGGGCGACCCGACATCAGACCATCAAAGCCACATATCGCGATGAAACAAAAGGATGAAACGACCTCTTAGAGCTCATAACAGGATCTTGCTGTAGTGCCCTGGTCGGGCGTGACTGATGTGACGATCCGACCGTTCGGGTGGGTGTGACGACTCGGCCGTGGATCGTGGACGACGACTTGTGGGCGCTGATCGCGCCGCTGCTGCCGCCCTGGCCGAAGCGGTCGCCGGGCCCGAAACCGGTGCCGGACCGGCTGTGCCTGCAGGGCATCCTGTACGTCCTGCACCAGGACATCGCCTGGCAACTCCTGCCTCTGGAGCTGGGGTTCGGCTCCGGGCAGACCTGCTGGCGGCGCCTGGACCGCTGGCAGCAGGCGGGGGTCTTCGAGCAGCTGCACAAGATCCTGCTCGCGAAGCTGAACGCGGCCGGCGAACTCGACTGGACTCGCGCGTGCGTGGACGGCTCCCACGTCCGCGCAAAAAGGGGGGAGCCGCGACCGGTCCGTCGCCGGTCGACCGCCGGAAAACGGGCAGCAAGCACCACCTGATCTGCGACGGGAAGGGCACCCCACTCCATGCCCTCACCACCGCGGCGAACGTCAACGACATCACCCAGACCCTCAACCTGATCGACGGCATCCCACCGGTCGCGGGACGGCCCGGCCGTCCCCGCCGACGCCCCGAGGCTCTGCTCGGCGACAAGGCGTACGACTCGAAAGCCGTCCGCCGTGAACTGCGCAAACGCCGGATCATGCCCGTCATCTCCCGCAAGGGCGCCCCGAATATCAAGGGTCTGGGCAAGCTCCGCTACGTCGTCGAGCAGACCTTCGCCCTGCTCCATCAGTTCAAACGCCTCGCCGTCCGTTGGGAACGACGCCTCGATCTCCACGACGCCTTCATCTCGTTGGCCTGCGGCCTGATCTGCTGGCGCCGCCTCAAGAAGGCCGGAGCATGATCGCGTTACGAGCTCTTAGCACTACCTCTTCGCGTTCGGATTCGTACGCGTCCAGGCGCACATTCGCCAGATACTCCGGACTGCGTAACCAAGAATCCAGCTTCTGCAGCTTCACCCGCGTCCGCACCACGCCGACCGCATGCTCAAGCGGCGGTACGGACCTGTCCGCTATGCTCAGCGGCTCGCATACCCCGTCGATCAGCAACAGCAGACGCACTGCGTCCTGCTCCCGACTGGCCACCGGGCCCCCGACCCCTCGCGAACCATCGCAACTGCGTAGCTATCAACACATCCAATAGTCTATTGGATGAGTAATGCAGGTTTGCGCGTTGCGTCCAGATGGATCCGTTGTGCGCATCACTCCGCCCAGAACCAGCTGGATACCAGGTGCCGACGACGCCCCACCCGCGTTCATCTCGACGCATCCCCCAACGGCCGCCGCCGAAAAGCCGCACACCATCCACCTGAAGTCGGAACTGGGATCAACATTTCGCACGCCTCCATAACCCACCCGGCAGCCGAGAGGGCACCGCCCCCACCGGGAGTGGCCCCCACCAGCGCGAAGAGCGAGCACAAGCACATATCCGGAAAGCCGCCCATATTGACGGGAGCCAGTGGGTAACAAAGCGGGCACGGATGTGAACGTGAGCGCGTGGAATCGAATATGTGCGCATTGGTCCAAGTGGGAGTGAACAGGCAAAAGGACAGTGGGAGCACGCCCCCCACTCCCGTCGCTCCCACCGAGAGCGTGAGAGCAACAGAAAAGGGCCGTTCGAGAACGGCCCTTCACCTGCGACGTTCGATCCTTCGAACTTGTCGGGACGACAGGATTTGAACCTGCGCCCCCTTAACCCCCAGCAATGCGCAGGATTCCGTCCCGAGATCTTGGCGAACGTCGCGCGGCGCACAACGCCCCTGCGGGAGCTGTCCAGCCCCATGGCGCCGCACCCGGACGTTCGCCGCCGTTGCCAGCCGCATTCCACCACACTGCTCATACAGGGAGCCTGACCCCGGACATGCTCGTGTGATGCTGCTTCCGCAAGGAGTACGGCACGGCATCCAACAGCGGCCGCCCGGTGCCGATCCTGGTCCGGCAACGGCCTGCGCCCGGGATACCGGAACCTGCGCTCACGCTGCGGAAGCAAGGGCTCCAGGCGGTCCCACAGGTCATCCGACACGTTCCACGGCGATGTCCCCACGCAGGTCCGAACGTTCAACTTCCGCCCCGGACATAGTCCTCAGCGCCGATCCACCTCTTTGTGTTAGCCGTTGTTAGCGATCGGCCCCGTATCCGGGGGCTCCGGTCGGGTTCAGCCGCAGGCTGGACGGACCGGCCGGTCAGGCGCGGACCAGCACCCCTACGTCAACCGCGGCGAGCAGCGGCGGCTCGCGGTCGCCTTCGTAGCCAAGGTGGAGCTCCTTCCTGGCACGGGTGGCGAGGACGTAGTACGTCATCCGGAGGGCAGCGGATGTGGGGTCGAGTGCGGCGTCCGTGTGAGTGTCGGGGACGACGACCGTGTCGAAACCGAGCCCTTTCGCACTCGCCCGGTGGAGGATCACGATTCCGGGGCGGGCGAGGTCAAGAGCGCGGTAACGCCCCTGCGTTGCCTGGGAGGTGTAGAGCTGGGGCTTGAGACGTGGTGCCCTGCGCTCGAGCCTCACCAGCAGGTCGAACTGGGCCTGTGCGGAGTTCAGGATCACTCCGATGGTGTGCTGGGGCCTGCGCTGGGTGAGCCCGATGAGGAGCTCGGTGGTGCTGCCTGGGGCAAGGCGGTGCAGTGCCGGGGACGGTCCGTCTCCTTCGGGGAGGGACGGGAGTTCGGAGCCGGTGTGGAAGTGTGCGGCGAAGGAGGCGATCTGCCGGCTGTTGCGGTGGTTTCCGTCGAGCTGCGTTCTGACGGGGCCGCCCAGGCGTCGGCTGATCTCTTCGAGGGTGGAGTGGGTTTCGGTGAGGCGCTGGTATTCGTCGGCGTAGACGGTGGTGCGGGCGCCGAGCAGCAGGCACAGACGGTAGAACTCCGGTGGCAAGTCCTGTCCTTCGTCGATCACAAGGGTGAGTCCGGGGAGGGGGCCTGTCTCGGCAGCTCGCGCGTAGAGGGCAGGCCAGTCGAACCAGCCGTCGGGACTCTTCGGGGCGCCGCCCCCGTACCACTCGGCGAGCCAGGAGTGGGCGGTCGCCACCCGGATGCTGCCGTCGTCGGGTCCGAGCCCGCGGACCATGGGGGTCAGGGACTGGCGGAGCAGGTTGGAACGGGTGAGCAGCACCACAGGGGTCCCGGTCAGCGCGAGCATCACGGCTCGCTGGGCGGCAAGGATGCTCTTTCCACTGCCTGGTGGACCACTGACCAGGTGATTCCCGTCGAAGGGCAGGCTGTCGAGGGAGCGCCGCTGGGCGGTTGTGAGATCGCGGTAGGTCAAGGTCATCGGCGGGCCTCCTGCAGAACCTGCGCGGCTGCGGCGCGTGCCGCGGCGACGATCGGTTCGAAGTAACCGGGCACGTGGTCGCTGCCGATGACGAGGGCCCGGTCGAGGAGGGTGTTGCCGCTCTCGCAGCTGGTCTCGGGAAGCAGCGCGCAGGCGTGGCAGGCGGCCCGATTGAGGTTCCCGAAGCCCTGGCCGGTGTGTTCGGCGCAGAGCGGGTCGGCGGAGCACCAGGCGGCGGCCTCGGTGGTGCGGAGGAGGGTTTCGGCCAGGTACGGTGCCTCGCCCTGCCGGACGAGCCCGCCGAGGGTTCCTTCGGCGTCTCCGGCCGCGGTGTAGACGAGGATGCCGTGCTGGCCGTGTTCGGGCCGGGCGTAGACACGTTCGCGGAGACTCGCGGTGGTGTAGCCGGACTCGAAGGCGAGCTGGCGGATGAGCAGGTGGGCCAGGGTGTGCAGGAGGACGAAGCGAGGTGAGAGAGCTACGCCGGTGAGTGCCGCCAGGCGGTCGCGCTGGAAGGAGCGGTCGAGGTCCTCGCGCATGCCGTCCACGCGCCGGTACACCCGGTCGTCCTTTTCCCAGGAGGCCAGTCGCTGTTCGTCGAGAGTGATCAGAATGCCTTCGCCGAAGACCTCTACGGCCGGAAGCCACTTGAGCCGGCGGGAGGTGTCGGCGGGCACGAAGGTGGCGTCCGGGGTGACGCGGGTGAAGCCAGACAGTGCCCGCACTTCGCGCAGCCGGTCGGCGAGGACGATCCGGCCGAGGCTCCGGTGCAGGCTCGCCCAGGGTTCGGCGGTCTCCTGGCCGAGCCCCAGGGTGGTCGTGCGCAGGGCGAAGTCACGGGTGGCGGGCGGTGTCGGGGCGATGAAGGCAGCCCATTCCTCTCGGCTGAGGTCGGGGCGGGCGACGCCGGTTGCCCCGGCGGGACCGGCAGGATGTGCGGGTGCGGGCCCACCGTTCTCCTCGGCGAGCAGGGCGTCGAGGAGTGCGTCGTCGGCGCCGGTCTCGTCCTGGATCATGCCGCGGAACACCTCGGCACGCGGTGTTCCCGCGAAGCGGCACAGGGAGATCCACAGGTCGTGGCCGCGGACGAGTTCCGCGAGTGTGGTGTCGGCGTGCGGGGCTGTGGCGTCGGTCTCCGGGATGTCGAGCGCCGAGTGCACCACGGGGTAGTACAGGTTCCCTGCGGTACGCTGCACGATCTGCACGGGCTTCTCACACATGGCGGCCTCGTGCACCCGCTGCCAGGGGTTCCGGCCCGAGCAGCGCATGCCGTGCGTGCCGAGGACGTCCAGCAGGTCACGGGACGCGCCGCAGCCCTTTGCGGTGCACGCGACGGAGAGGGCTTCGAGGCCGGAGGCTCGCTCGGCGACGAGGAAGCGGAGCTGTTCGCGTTCGCCGCACTGCTGGCGTTGTTCCGTATCGCGCTGTGAGTGGGCCCAGAACCACCAGTCGACGTCGCCGAGGTGTCCGCCGGCGCAGATCTGCACGAATCGCATCGGGGTCAGTGGGCGGCCGGGCGAGCAGAAGGTGCAGCGTGGGGCGTGCCCCGGCTGCTCGTCGGCGATCCGCCGGCGCTTCATGCGGCGGCAGGCGCCGCAGAAGAGCCAGGAGGGGAAGCGGATGTAGGGCGCGCCCGGGGCGTCCGGCGTGTCGTAGCGGTCGTTGACAGTAGTCGGGGCCGCGTACAGACCGGTGATGCCGAGCCGGTCGGCGAGCCGGGCGGATTCGATCCACTGCTTGTTGCGGGGCCAGTCGCCGATACCGGTGGCGACGAAGGACTCGCCCTGGACGTCGAGCACCGCGCCGACCCCGAAGGGCAGCACGGTCTGCGCCTGGCGGACACGGAGTTTTCGGTTCACAGGTCGGTTCCCTTCACCGTGACCTGGCATTCACGGTCGACGTTGCGCATCGAGTTCGGCGTCTCCCACAGTCCGTAACGCTGCTCGAAGCTCATGATCAGGTTGGACTGGCCCTTGCCCTGACTGCGGTAGTACAGGGCACGGCCGTCCTTGCGTGCCGCGCGGGCCGCTTCCTCCCAGTCGGCCAGGAGGCCGGCGAGTTCCTTGCGTACCGGCTCGGCGGCGGTCGGGTCCGCGGCGGCGGCCCGTGCCACGACCTCTTCGGTGAGGGCCTCCGCTTCGGGCATTCGGTCGAGGATCTGCCCCGCCTGGTCCTCCGCCGAGAGCCCCATCCGGTGGCGCACCAGGATGACGAGTGCGGCGTGCAGGGCGCGACGGCGCGCGGGTACCGACCAGGGAGTGACGCTGGTCGGCTCGACGTGCCGGTACAGCGAGCGGTGGTAGACGTCGAACGTCTCGTAGTGCGAACGGTCCCGCGGGCGGGTGGCGTTGAAGAAGGTGACGACGAGTCCGGGAACGTTGTGCCGGCCGACGCGGCTGGTGGCCTGGATGTACTCGGCGGTGGTCTTGGGCTGGCCCTGCATCAGCATCAGCGCGAGCCGCTTCACGTCGACACCGACGGAGAGCATGTTGGTGCACGGCAGGAAGGAGATCGCCCGCGGGTCGTCCCAGGGCTGTTCGAGCCGGTCGAGCAGTACGGGCTGTTCAGCGCGCGGCAGGTTGCTGGTCAGTTCCTGTACCTGGTGGTCCGGGAGGTCCCGTACACCGTCGCCGGTGTCGAGGCCGGTGAGCTGCGCGGGGATGTCGTCGGCTGCGGCGGTGACGGTGCGGCCGAGTTCGCGGAGGCTGTGATGGTAGGCGACCAGGGTCCAGTAGTCGTCACGGTGCTCCGCGGGGAGTTCGTACGCTCCCTGGAGCATGGCCGCCGTGGTGGCGACGGAGGCGCGGCCCGCGGTGTGGCCCTGGGCCATGACGCCGAGGTAGCGGCGGCCCGGCCGAGTGGTGTCGGGTTCGGCGAAGTACGAGTGGCGGGCCTCAAGGCCGGCGGGTGGGAAGAGCTGGACGCCACCGCCGTACAGCGCGCGGATCTGTTCACCGGAGCGGCGGATGGTGGCGGTGGAGGCCACGACCTTCGGTCCGGTCCCGTCGGCAGCGGTGCAGAGTCCGAGTACGGCCGACTCGTAGAGGCCGACGGTCGTGCCGAGCGGACCGGTGAGCAGGTGGAGTTCGTCCTGGATGACGAGCTCCGGGGGCCGGTTGGCGCTGTCCGCTCCGAAGAGCCGCCCCGATTGGGATTCCCAGGCGAGCCGGGCGAACTTGTCCACCGTGCCGAGGACGAAGGTGGGCGGCCGGTCGTAGAGGTGCTGGTCGACCACGGCGACCGGCAGTTCGCCGTGGAAGGCGCAGTCCTCGCGGGGGCAGAAGAACGCGAAGGAGCTGGGGGTCGTGCGTACGCCGTAGTCCGCGATGTCCGGGGACTTGCGGGCGGGCAGGATGCGGGTGCCGCACCACGGGCAGCGGTCGAGGATGAAGACGTCCTCGGGGTGGGCTGCTCCGCGTACGTCTTCGAAGGCCGTGTGTGCCTTGGCGTAGGAGTTCGGTGAGGTGGCCTCGCCCACCCACAGGCCGATGGAGAACGGTTCCTCTCCGTACCGGGCCGGGTCGGCGCGGCGCAGGGTCTCCAGGGCGCAGACGGTGGTGGCGGCCCGCTGGAACTGCTGGGTGGTGAGCAGGCTGAGGGTGTAGCGGCTGAGGACGGCGGTGCCGCCGCCGTCCTCGGCCCCGCGGCGCAGCACCATGACGAACGCGGCGAGCAGGAGGTACGCCTCGGTCTTGCCGCCACCGGTCGGGAACCAGATCAGGTCGGTCGTGGCGCGGTCGGGGTGACCGGGGTCGACGACGCCGTCCAGGGAGAGCAGGAAGAAGGCGAGCTGGAAGGGCCGCCAGCATGCGGACGGATCGGGCTCGGGGTCGAGGAGCATCGGGTCGCGGCGGGCGCGGCGCTCCCCCGCCTGGTCACGGGCGGAGTGCCGCATCTGCAGGGCCATCGCGTGGTTCGCGGCGCGGAAGGCGTGCAGCAGTTCGGGGCGGGCGGGGTCGCAGAGGGTGCGGATGCCTGACTCGATCCGGGTGACGGCGGCGCGGATACGGGCGAGTATCCGGTCGGCGGCCTCGCGGCCCCAGTCGGGGATGTCCGTGGAGTGCTGCCCCACGTACCAGGCACGGTAGTCGGCGGCGAACTCCCAGAGTTCTTCGCGCAGTTGTTCCAGGGAGACGGCGGGGTCCGCGAGGTGGCGTACGTTCAGCACGGCGGATCCGGTGAAGCCGGCGGCCCGTACGCCGCTGACCTCGGCCTCGGGCATCACGGCGGCGTGGAGTCCCAGGGCCGTCCGGCCGTCGCCGGTCTCCTCGCAGCGTTCCTCGACCGCGCAGCCGTGTCCGACCGCGTGCGTCAGGACATGGCGGTACTGCAGCCGGAGTTCCTGTTCCTCGGGGTCTCGGCTGGCCAGCTCGATGCTCGGGTACGGCAGGACATCGCCGTCCTCGGGTCGTACGGACAACTCGGTCTGGAAGAGCATGTGGTCCCAGGGGGCGGCCTTCCCTTGGGTCTGATCATGGTGTGCGCTGTTGACCAGGGCCACGGTGACGAGGTGGCCGCCGCCGAAGGAGCGGCGCCGGACCCGGATCTCCGCACGGCCGTCTAGTACGGCGACCCGGTCGCGGTCGGGGGCCACGGTGTGGGTCTCCTCGGGGAGCGGGTGGCGCTGCCAGCGGCGGCCTCGTTCGCCCGGAGTGGTGACGGTCCGGTAGTGGGCGCCGACGCAACGGACCGAGACGGTGGTGGCGTCCGTGTAGAAGCTGATGCCGAGCGAGGAAGGCAGCCAGGAGTTCGACTCGGGCACGGGGTCGGTGACGGGCTCGCTCTCTTCGGTGCTGGGCTCGGCGGCGGGCCCCTCGGGCTCCTCGGCAGCGAGGTCCAACTGCCGCTGGAGGTCCGCGTCCTGGGGGTACAGGGTGCCCATGAGGTATTCGCGGTCGGGTGGCGCGTGCAAGGTTTCGTGTTGGCCCGCGGCGGGGCCGACCAGCCGGCGCCGCAGGGACGCGATGAGTTCCTGTCGGGGGTCCATGGTGGTGCTCCTGGGGGGGAGATCGAGTACGCGGTGGGATCAGGGCCGGCGCCAGCGGTCGCGGATCGGGATGCGTCCGGGCGGTGCCGCGCGTTCCGCGGCGAGCTGCGACTCCAGATCAGATATCCGGGCCCAGGCGTTCCGCTCGGCCTGGGCGACCCGGTGCGCGGCCTGCTGCTCGGCCGCGTTCACCCGCGCCGTCACTTCCCGCTGGACGACTTGGTAGTAGGCGTCGCGTTCGGCGAGCAGGGCCTCGGCCTGCTGGAGCCGCACTTCCAGGTCCGCGAGGCGGGCTTCGGCCGCAAGCCGGTGCTGCTCGGCGGTGTCCGCGCGCCCAGCTGCCAAGGACGCATGCGACGCAGCGTCCCTCGCGTGATCGCGGGCAGCGAGTTCCGCGCGCTCGGCCTCTTCGGCGCGGGCGGTGACCCGGGCGAGCTCCGCTCGGTTCCGGACGGCGGATTCCTGCGCCGCGGCGCCCAGCTGCTGCCGCTGCCGGAGCAGTGCCCGGTCCATGCGCTGGAGCAACATGTCCTCCAGCGCGTCGAGTTCGTCGTCGGCCTCGTCACGGGCTGCTGCCAGACGTGCCTGCGAGGCATCCCGTTCCGCAAGCAACTGACGGATGTGCCGGTCCCGGAGAGCTGCCAGCTGCGCCGCGTGCAGGTCGCGCGCGAGGGCTGGCCTCGAAGCGGCCTCGCGGCACATGCCGGGCTCGGCCGGCACCTTCTCCCCGAGCACGGACGACGTCTCCGTTGCAGCGGATTCCCCCGACACCTGGGGAGGTTCCGGTTGGACCGGCATGGGCGGCATTGTCTTGGCCACGGGTGACTCAGCCGCCGACGCCGTGGGGCGCTCCGTCTCGCGGGGCACAGGCCTCGCACGCATCCCTGGGACGGCCGTAGCCGGATCGGCGGATCTGTCGCCCCGCTCCGGGGCACGATCCGCTTTCTTTCGTTCGCCTCCCGCCGCACGGGCGGCCGGTACCGGGAATTCCCACACCGCCTTGCGTACGGCGAGATTCATGTCGTCCCTCGTAAGGGGACGCATCGCCAGGCACTGCCTTGGTGTCCTGCCGTCCAGCGAGACGGCCGGCCGGTCAAGGAAATCCTCCGGCCGCACGCCCGCCTTCCGTACGATGTCGAAGGCGTACCGGAGGACCTCCAGCGCCTTCACCACCCGCCGTTCCAGCGTTCCCCGCTCGTAAGCGGCCCGTCGTACCGCCTCGGCCGCGTCCGGGCCGAGCACCGTGGTCAGCTCCGTCACACCGAGCGCGAGCACTGCGTACTCAGCGAGGCCTTGAACCGTTCCGGTGAGGGCAACGGCCAGTTGCTGCGCCTTTTCCCAGTCGGCCGCGGGGCCTGGGACCTGCGCCTTTCCTCGCGGCCGAGTCGGCACCGCCACCGGCTGTTCCCCGGTCTCGGCCGACGCCGTCGGCGGAACTGCTTCCGGAGCCCCGACGGAGAGCACACCGATCCCGGCTTCGGCGCCCAGGCCTCTGTCCGCCGACGGCGTCGGTGAGGTGGAGGTGGGTGCCGGCACAGGAATCTCCGGTTCCGCCGTCGTGGTCGGTTCCTCCTGGTCGGCTACGGGCGTCGGGGCCACCTCGTCCAACGGCATGGTCTCGGTGGGGTTCACTGCGTCTGCCCCTTCCGGCGGCACGGCTGAACCCTCCGGCTCAGCAGGCGTCCCCGCTTCAACGGTCGGCACCGCATCTGCCTGCTCATTGACGCCGGACCGCGCGGTCTGTACGTATGCCGCGCTTGACGACTCTCCGCTCGTGAACGCACCTGATTCCAACCGATACCGCGCGGGAAGCACGCCGGCATCATGCAAGAGGCCGCGAAATCGGCTCCTGGCCTTGGACTCGACCTGCCGGATGCGCTCCCGCGTGACCCCGAACTCCTTCCCCAACTCGTCCAGGGTCGACGGCTCGTCGCCGTCCAGCCCCAGCCGTCGCACCAGTACGCGTGCGTCGCGCAGCGAGAAGTTGTCGTCGATGATGTCCATGACCTGGTCCATGACCATCGCGCTCATCACCAGGGCGTCCGGCGCCGCCGCGGGACGCTCCTGCCCCAGGAAGTCGCCGAGCGTCACCCCGTCCCGGATGACCCGGTCCAGCGAGTCGGTGCGCTGGCTGAGACGGCGGATCTCCTCGACTCGCCCCACCGACATGTCGCAGAACACGGCCACCTCGACGACCCCGGCCCGCTTCCCCTGGCCGATCAAGGTGCGCTCGGCGTTCGCGACCTTCCGCATCTGCTCGTGCATGTGCACCGGGATACGGATGAGAGAGCCGTAGTCGGCGATCGACCGGGTGATCGCCTGCCGGATCCACCACGTCGCATACGTCGAGAACTTGAACCCCTTGGAGGCGTCGAACTTCACGACGGCCCGCATCAGCCCCAGCATGCCGTGCTGGATCAGATCCTCGTAGTCGAGCCCCTGCCCCTGGTAGGGCTGGGCCACCTTGTGCACCAGCCGTTGATTGTGTAAGACCAGGCACTGCTGGGCACGGGCCCTGACGTGGTCGCGCTCCAGGCTCGCCAGTTCCTTCGCATCCGGCTCCTGCCCGATGAGACGCGGTCCGCCGCGCACCAGCACGGCGAGGCCGACCTCCTCCTCGGCTTTCAGCAGGATTGTGCCGAGGTCCTTCCTGAAGCGGTCCTCCTCCATCACGGCGTGCGCAGCCGCCACGGCGGCATCAAGCGTGGCACCGGGCCGTATCCCATCTGCGGAGACTGGCGCGGCGGCGACCGGGACCGTCCCCGCAGGATCAAGGACGCCACGGGGTTTCACTTCCCCCACGGCGCTGGCGCCAACGGCAGAAGCCTTCACCTTCGCGGCAGGGACGGCACCGGTCCCGTTCCCCTGTGCATCCGCCGCCCGCCCGGGTCCCGCATCCTGCACCGGGACGTCCGCCGCTCCCCCGTCCCTCACCCGCACCGCGCGCCGCAGCTCCGTGGCCTCGCGCGGCGAAAGACCGCACAGCCGGGCCACTCCGTCCAGCGCACGCGCCGTCGCATACCCCTCGGAGTCCCGGTAGCGCGCGAGCAGTTGCCTCACCACGGCGTCCCGGAAGGGCACCATTTCCACCGTGCGCACATTTTCTTCACTTCTCTGTGCAACCGTGCGCCCCACCTGTGGGTCGTCCTCGGCATGCACCGCAATCTGACGCACCGGCAGCCCCATCTTCCCGAGCTCCGCACGGAGCCGGTCCTGCTCCCGCTCGCCGAGCCCCAGCGCACGCGCCCGCACCCGGAAGACCGTCTCCGGCACCACTCCGCCGACCGCCGAGCGCCGCAGCCCCGCGAGGAGCTCCGCCATCGCCCGCAGACCTCCCGGCCCGGCCTCTCCACCTGCCACCCCAAGCGCCACGACTACCCCCTCTTTCACGGTGCAACATGAGCGTACGAGATGCGCGTTGACAACGTCAACAGCTATTCACGCACGCTTTAGTCGATTCAAGGTGTACGCTACGTACGGGATACTCACCTTCGACTTCGACCACAACGCATGAGACGGGGAGCAGCAGTGGGCCTTGATCAGGTCGGTGGACGATTCCGGATCACCGGAGATCTCGGCCGGGGCAACATGGGCGAGGTGTACCGGGCGGTGGACGAACAGGCCACCCCCGGCACGGCTCACCACGAGGTCGCGGTGAAGACGGTGCTGCGCAACCGCACCGGCCTGCTGGTCGACACGGCGGAGGGCAACAAGGAGACACAGCGCTTCCGCCGCGAGGTGAAGATCATGCGCATGCTCTCCCAGGGGCACCCCAACCTCACCCACTTGATCGCCGGCGGCGTCGACGACGGGCCGGGCGCCAGCGGTCTCCCCTATCTGGCGATGGAGCTGCTCGACGGCCACACCCTGGGCCTGCTGATGGACGAGGAGCCGCAGCTCCCGGTCTCCTGGGTCGCCGCGATCGGCGCGCAGATCGCGGCCGGTCTGGCCGCCGCCCACACCGCGGGCGTCGTCCACCGTGACCTGAAGCCGGCCAATGCCATGCTGCTGCGCGACGGCACCGTGAAGATCCTCGACTTCGGCATGGGCTCGATTGTGGAGGACCCCGACCAGACGCGGCTGACCAGCACCGGAGTGAGCGTCGGCACGGCCCGTTATATGGCGCCCGAGCAGTTCCGCGCCGATCCGGTCTCCGCCGCAGCGGATCTGTACGCGCTCGGCTGCGTCCTCTACGAGATGCTGATCGGTCGTCCCCCGTTCTCGGCGCGGACCGCCTACGAGCTGTCCGTACAGCACCAGTACGACCCGCCGCCGCGGCTGACCATCGTCCGGCCCGATCTGCCGTCGGCCTTGGTCCGGCTGGTCTCCCGACTCCTGGAGAAGGACGCCGACAACCGGCCGGAGAACGCCACGCTGGTCCGCGAGGCGCTGATCCCGCACGCGCTCGCCCACGACGAGACGGTCGGCCTGCTGGCCCCGGAGTGGACGGCGATGGACCCGGTGGCCCGGCTCCGCGCAGATATGCCGCGGCCCACTGCCGTGAAGCCGGCCCCGGTGCCGCGCCGCACGCCCCGCCTGCCCGAGACCATGGACGTCTTCGGCATCCACGCGAACCTGATCGACGAGTACGCGACCTTCACCCGCAGCGCCACTGTCATCCGTGACGCCCGGATCGAGAACTTCGTCGAGGACGATCTGGCCTCGAAGTCGCAGTGGCCCGACCCCTGGCTCTCCCTGAATCCGTTCTTCGCCGACGGCGGCCAGGTCACCGACCTGGTCAGGGACGGAATCCTGCATCCCCGCTGTGCCGAGATCTTCCAGGCCGGTAAGAAGGAGGACGCCCGCCGTCCGGACGGCCGGCCGCTCACCTTCCACCGCCATCAGCGCGAGGCGATCGAGGCCGCCCGGGCGGGCGACTCGTACGTGCTCACCACCGGCACCGGGTCCGGCAAGTCACTGTCCTACATCGTGCCGATCGTGAACCAGGTGTTGAAGGAGCGGGACGCGGCCGGCCCCGGGGCCCGGCGCCGGGTGCGGGCGATCGTCGTCTACCCGATGAACGCGCTGGCCAATTCACAGCTCAAGGAGTTGGAGAAGTACCTGCGGCACGGCTTCGGGGAGGGCCGCGAGCCGGTCACCTTCGCCCGGTACACGGGCCAGGAGGACGAGGAGCGGCGCAGGGAGCTACGGAAGAACCCGCCGGACATCCTGCTCACCAACTACGTGATGCTGGAACTGATGCTCACACGGCCGGACGACCGCGACGGTCTGATCCGCAACGCCGAGGGCCTGCAATTCCTCGTTTTCGACGAGCTGCACACCTACCGGGGCCGGCAGGGCGCGGATGTCGCGCTGCTGATCCGTCGGGTCCGCGAGGCATGCAAGGCGTCCGACACGCTGCAGTGCATCGGCACCTCGGCGACCATGTCCACCGAGGGCACCTGGGAGGACCAGCGGCGGGAGGTCGCCAAGGTCGCGGGTCGGCTCTTCGGCACCACGGTGCTCCCCACGCGGGTGATCGGCGAGACCCTGGTCCGGGCCACCGGCCAGGCCCCTGCGGCGGTGCCCGCCGAGCGGCTGCGGATGCCCGCGGCGCCCCGCGCGTACGAGGCGCTCACCGAGGACCCCCTTGCCCGCTGGGTGGAGTCCCGGTTCGGGCTCGAGGACGAGCCGGGCACCGGGCGGCTGCGCCGCTGTGCGCCGCGGACCATCGAGTCGGCCGCCGAGGAGCTGGCCGCGGCGTCCGGGATCCCCTCCGACCAGGTCCGGGCGGCGATCCGCGCCACCCTGGAGGCCGGTTCGCAGGCGAAGCACCCGGTGACCGAGCGGCCCCTGTTCGCCTTCCGCCTGCACCAGTTCCTCTCCAAGGGCGACACCGTGTTCACGACCCTGGAGAACCCGCTCACCCGCCCGCTGACCCGCACCTTCCAGCTGGAGAAGCCGGGCAGCGGCGGCATGCCGCTGTATCCGCTGTCGTTCTGCCGGGAGTGCGGGCAGGAGTACCTCACCGTGTGGCGCACCGAGGGCCGTGACGGTGTCTTCCGCTACGAGCCACGGCGTGACACCTCGGCCTCCGGCGGCCGCAAGGGCGAGGGCTATCTGTACGTCGGGGTGCCGGGCGAGGACTACGTCTGGCCTGCCGATCCTCAGCGGGCCGTGGACGACCGGCGGCTTCCGGAGTCCTGGCTGGAGCCCGACGCGAACGGCGTGACGGTGGTGAAGAAGTCCTACCGGGAGCGGGTGCCCGTCCACGTCGTCGTGGACTCTCTCGGTGTGGAGAGCGGCGAAGGTCTGGAAGCGGCGTTCGTCCCGGCGCCGTTCCTGTTCTGTGTGCACTGCCAGGTGTCCTACGAGCAGACGCGCGGCCGTGACTTCGCCAAGCTGGCGACGCTCGACCAGGAGGGTCGCTCCTCGGCCACGTCGCTGATCTCGGCCTCCATTCTCAAGTCGCTGCGCGCGGTGCCGGAGAAGAGCCTGGACAAGGAGGCACGTAAGCTCCTCACCTTCGTCGACAACCGTCAGGACGCCTCGCTGCAGGCCGGCCACTTCAACGACTTCGCCCAAGTCACCCAGTTGCGCGGGGCGTTGTACGCGGCGGTGGTGCGCTCCGGTGAGGAGGGGGTGCGCCACGACGACCTGACGCTGGCGGTGACCGAGGTGATGGGGCTTTCGCCGCGCGAGTACACCGGTGTCGCCGACCAGCCGCCGTCCATGGAGAAGCGGGCGACGAAGACCTTCCGGGACGTCGTCGGCTACCGCCTGTACCGCGATCTGGAGCGCGGCTGGCGGATCACCATGCCGAACCTGGAGCAGACCGGACTGCTGCGGATCGACTACGAGGACCTGGACTGGGTGGCGGCCCGCGACGAGCGCTGGGCAGGGGAAGGCGCGCACCCGGTGCTACGCGAGATCGACGCGGAACTGCGTGCCGAGATCGCCCGCACGCTCCTGGACTACATGCGCCGGCACCTCGCCATTGACGTGCAGTACTTCCGGGACGACTTCGACGCGCTGAAGGGCGCCAGCGAGGAGCGGCTGACCGGGCCCTGGGTGCTCGGCGACAGCGACAAGCCGGACGTCGGCACGGCCTACCCGTACGGTTCCCGCCCCGGCATGGAGCGCTCCGCGCTTTTCCTGTCGCCGCGCGGAAAGTTCGGC
This sequence comes from Streptomyces sp. BYX5S, assembly GCF_054724165.1. NCBI lineage: Bacteria > Bacillati > Actinomycetota > Actinomycetes > Kitasatosporales > Streptomycetaceae > Streptomyces > Streptomyces sp. BYX5S. The sequence goes on from NZ_CM138829.1 coordinate 5,267,483, forward strand.
AAGTACCTGCGGCGGAACGTGCCCGCGCTGCGCGACGCTCCGCAGGACGACGTGCAGGGGGTGATCGAGACCCTGCTCACCGTGCTCCGCAAGGCCGATCTGGTACGTGAGGTGGAGGCGGCCCCGGAGCGGTCGGGACCGGCGTTCCGTCGGCGTGCGGCGGATAAGCGCACCGGGTACCGGGTGTCGGCCGCCGCGATCGTGTGGCGGGCCGGAAGCGGTGAGACGGGCGCGATCGATCCGCTGACCCGCACCTACAGTCATGGCGAGGGGCCGCGCGTCAATCCCTTCTTCCGCGATCTGTACCGCGACGCGGCGACCGAGCTGGCGGGTCTTTACGCCCGCGAGCACACCGCGCAGGTGCCGCCGGAGGACCGGCTGCTTCGCGAGGAGGAGTTCCGAACGGCCGAACTGCCGCTGCTCTACTGCTCGCCGACGATGGAGCTGGGCGTCGACATCTCCTCGCTCAACGCGGTGATGATGCGCAACGTGCCGCCGACCCCGGCCAACTACGCGCAGCGCTCCGGCCGGGCCGGCCGTTCCGGACAGCCCGCCCTGGTGACCACGTACTGCGCGACGGGCAACAGCCACGACCAGTACTACTTCCGCCGTTCGGAGCAGATGGTCTCCGGCCAGGTCTCGCCGCCGCGCCTCGATCTCGCCAACGAGGACCTGGTCCGCAGCCACGTCCAGGGCATCTGGCTGGCGGAGACCGGGATGAAGCTCGGTACGGCCGTCCCGGATGTCGTCGACGTGGCGTACGACCCGGACAGCGGGGACCGGCCGGACCCGCGGATGGCACTGCCGCTGCACACGCACATCCGTGACAAGTCGCTCGACGAGGAGGCCCGGCGCCGTGCGGTCGCCGCCGCGCGTGCCGTGCTCGCGCCGCTGGTCTCCGACTTCCAGGACACGACCTGGTGGTACGACGAGTGGATCGAGGACTGTGTCGAGCGGGCCCCGGACAGGTTCGACGCCTCCTTCGACCGTTGGCGCGACCTGTTCCGGGCCGCGGTCCTCGACCAGTACGAGCAGAACAAGCGGGTGGTGGACCACACCCTCAGCCAGGGCGAGCAGGGCCGTGCCCGCACGCGCCGCCGGGAGGCCGAGACGCAGACCAATCTGCTGCTCAACCGCTCCACCGACAGCAAGTCGGTGATGAGCGACTTCAACCCCTACCGCTATCTGGCCTCCGAGGGCTTCCTGCCTGGCTACAGCTTCCCGCGGCTGCCGCTGGCCGCGTACATCCCGCGTTCGGGCAACCGGCGCAACGCCGACGGCGACTATCTGCAGCGCCCGCGGTTCCTGGCGATCCGCGAGTTCGGCCCGGGTGCGCTGATCTACCACGAGGGCGCCCGCTACCAAGTGACTCGGATCCAGCTGCCGCCGGACGCCTCCGGCGACCTGGCGACCGCGGAGGCGCGCCGCTGCGACTCCTGCGGCTACCACCACCCGGTGCGCCCCGGCCTCGACCGCTGCGCGATGTGCGATGAGGAGCTGACCGGGAAGCGCACCGGCCTGATCCATCTGCACACCGTGTACACCACGCCGCGCGAGCGGATCTCCTCCGACGAGGAGGAGCGGCGCCGGGCTGGTTTCCGGTTGGAGACCTCGTACGCCTTCCAGGACCACGGCGTCCGCAAGGGCCGTCTCACCTCACAGGTCTCGGACGGCGAGGGCGCCGCTGTCCTCGATCTGGACTACGGCGACTCGGCCACCGTCCGGATCACCAACCTGGGCCGGGTCCGTGACAAGGACGACGTGCAGGACGGCTACTGGCTGGACCTGGGCGACGGCCGCTGGCTCAACGACCGGGCCGCGGCGGACGCCGTGGAGGGCACGGGGATGCCGGTGGTCGACGAGGACGGCAACGAGAAGCGCCGCAAGAAGCGGGTCCTGCCGTATGTGGAGGACCGGCGGAACATCCTGGTGGCGACGCTGGACGAGCCGCTGCCCGAGCCGGTCGCGTTCTCCGTCCTGTACGCCTTGGAGCGGGGCATCGAGGCGGCCTTCGAGCTGGAGGACTCCGAGCTGACGGCCGAACTCCTGCCGCCGCCCGAAGGACCGCGCCGCCGGCTGCTGTTCACCGAGGCCGCGGAGGGCGGCGCCGGTGTGCTGCGCCGCCTGCGGCAGGAGCGCAAGGCGCTGCGGAAGGCGGCCCGCAAGGCCCTGGAGATCTGTCACTTCGACCCGGACACCGGCGAGGACCTGGGCGGTCCTGCGGGCGGCGAGGAATGCGCCCGCGGCTGCTACGCCTGCCTCCTGACGTACGGCAACCAGACCCACCACCGGCAGCTGAGCCGCCACGCGGCCCGCCCGTTGCTGCTGCGTCTCGCGACCGCGGACACCGTGCGCGAAGACCGGGGCGAGTCGCGGAGCGAGCAGTTCCACCGCCTTGCGACGCCCGCCGCTCGGGCCGGAGCCGAAGTCCCGGCGGTCAGCACTCCGCTGGAGACCGACCTTGCCGCCCTGATCGCGTCGGGTGACCTCCTCGGCTGGCTGAAGGCCAAGGGCTACCGGCTGCCGGACGAGGTCGACGTCCTGGTGCCGGAGGCCGCCGCCAAGCCGGACCTGGTGTTCCGGATCGACGGCGCCAACCTCGCGGTCTTCGTCGACCTTCCCGGTCACGCCGCCGACTCCACCCGCGACGCCGAGGCCGGTTACCGCCTGGAGGAGGCCGGCTGGGACGTCCTGCGCTTCCCGGCCGGCTCCGACTGGGACGCTGTCGCCGACGGCAACGCGGACTATTTCCACACTCGTTGACCCGTACGCCCGGCACCGCGCCCCTCCCGACCATCCCCACGATCCCGAAGGAACCGAGAGACCTCATGAGCCCCACGTACACGGCCGGTTCGCTGGTGACCGCCCGCGGCCGGGAATGGGTGGTGCTCCCCGAGAGCGCCTCCGGCATGCTGGTGCTGCGCCCGCTGGGCGGCGGCGAGGACGATGTCGCGGCGGTCTTTCCCGCCTTCGAGGAGGTGCGGCCCGCGCAGTTCGCGGCGCCGAGCCCGGCCGACCTGGGTGACCAGCGGGCGGCGGGCCTGCTGCGGACCGCGCTGCGGATCGGTTTCCGTTCCGGGGCCGGCCCGTTCCGCGCGCTGGCGTCGATCGCCGTGGAGCCGCGCGCCTACCAGCTGGTGCCGCTGCTGATGGCGCTGCGGCAGCACACGGTGCGACTCCTTATCTCGGACGACGTGGGCATCGGCAAGACCGTCGAGGCCGGTCTGATCGTCAAGGAGCTCCTCGCGCAGGGCGAGGCGAGCCGCCTCGCGGTGCTCTGCTCCCCCGCGCTCGCCGAGCAGTGGCAGGGGGAGCTGCGGGAGAAGTTCGGCATCGACGCCGAGCTGGTTCTCGCCTCCACCGTGTCGCGTCTGGAGCGCGGCCTGGAACTGGGCCAGTCGCTCTTCGACCGGCACCCGTTCACGATCATCTCGACGGACTTCATCAAGTCGACCCGGCACCGCGAGGACTTCGTACGGCACTGTCCGGACCTGGTGGTGGTGGACGAGGCGCACACCTGTGTCGCGGCTGACGACGCGCAGGGCCCGGCGTCCTCCTCGGCCACCAGTCAGCTCCGTTACGAACTCCTGCGGCGGATCGCCGCCGACGAGGACCGGCATCTGCTGCTGCTCACGGCCACCCCGCACTCCGGCAAGGAGTCCGCGTTCCGCAATCTGCTCGGTCTGGTCCGCCCTGACCTGGCCACGGTCGACCTGGAGAGCCCGGCGGGCCGGGCCCGTCTCGCCGAGCACTTCGTCGCTCGCAAGCGCGCCGACGTCCGCGAGTACCTCACCAAGGAGGACGGTCTCGCCGACGACTCCCTCGCCGAGCGGACCGCGTTCCCCTCCGACCGGTGGACCAAGGACGAGCCGTACAAGCTGGCCCCCGCCTACCGGGCGCTGCTCGACGACGCCATCGCCTACGCCAGCGACCGGGTGGAGACGGCCAAGTTGCAGGGCAAGCGGGAGGCCAGGATCGCCTGGTGGTCGGTGATCGCGCTGCTCCGCTCGATGGTGTCCTCGCCGGCCGCCGCGGCCAGCACCCTCAAGACCCGCTCCGAGTCGGCCGCCGCCCGGACCGCCGCCGAGGCGGACGCCCTCGGCGCCCCGCTGACCCGCGACTCCTCGGACAGCGACCGGCTTGAGGGCATGGACGTCGCACCGGGCGCGGCGGAGAGCGAGCAGGGCGACCCGCGCCTGCGTGAACTCTCCGCTCGCGCCGCCGAGTTGTACGGTCCGGCGTCCGACACCAAGCTCAAGGCCCTCACCAAGCACCTCAAGTCGCTGATCGCGGACGGCTACAGCCCGATCGTCTTCTGCCGCTACATCCCCACCGCCGAGTACCTGGCGGAGCAGCTGGAGAAGAAGCTGGGGACGAAGACACTGATCGCGTCCGTCACCGGCACGCTCTCCCCGCAGCAGCGCCTGGAGCGCATCGAGAAGCTGGCCGCCGAGAACGCGGACGACCCGGCCGTCCGCCGTGTCCTGATCGCCACCGACTGCCTCTCCGAGGGCGTCAACCTCCAGCACTCCTTCGACGCGGTGATCCACTACGACCTGGCGTGGAACCCGACCCGGCACGACCAGCGGGAGGGCCGCGTCGACCGGTACGGGCAAAAACGCGACCAGGTCCGGGTGATCACCATGTTCGGTGAGGACAACGGCATCGACGGCAAGGTCCTCGAAGTCCTCTTCGCCAAGCACCGGCAGATCAAGAAGGACCTCGGCATCTCGGTCTCCGTCCCCGACGAGACGGCCTCCGGCGTCACCGACGCGGTGGTCGAATGGCTGCTCCTGCACGGCAGGCAGGGCACCCAGGAGAGCCTCTTCGAGTTCGACGGGCACCAGGAGTCCTTCGACCGGATGGAACGGGAGTGGAACTCGGCCGCCGAGCGCGAGCGGACGTCCCGTTCGAAGTACGCGCAGCGCGCCATCCACCCCGAGGAGGTGGCCCGCGAGGTCACCGCCGTACGGGCCGCGCTCGGTGGCTCGGAGGAGGTCCGCGGTTTCGTCCTGGAGGCGCTGCGCGACCTGGACGCCCAGGTCCGCGACCCGCGCGACGGCTCCGGCGACTTCGCCGCGCAGGTCGGCGGCACCCCGGCCGGGGTGCGCGACGGGCTCGCTGCGGTGCTCGGCGGGCGGATCGTGGAGGAGGACCGGGAGATCCCGTTCCGCACCAGTCCGGCGATCGGGCGCGGCGAGGCGGCCCTGGTCCGCACCGACCCGGCGGTCGGCGCGCTCGCCTCGTACGTCCTCGACTCGGCCCTCGACGCGAACACTCCGGGCCCTCGTCCGGCTCGCCGCTGCGGCGTCGTCACCACGGACGCGGTCACCACCCGCACCACGCTCCTTCTGGTGCGCTACCGCTTCCACCTGACGCTGCCGTCCCGCAACGGCGAACGCCAGATCGTCGCGGAGGACGCCCGCCTGCTCGCCTTCGAGGGTCTCCCGGCGCGGGCGCGCTGGCTGGACGACGACGCGGCGGCATCGCTCCTCGGGGCGCGGGCCGCCGCCAACACCCACGAACAGCTGGCCCGCAACCAGATCACCCGCACCCTGGACGGACTGCCGGACCTGTCCGGCCACATCGCGGAGTACGGTGTCGCGCTCGCCGCCGACCTCGACGCCTCGCACCGGCGGGTACGCAAGGCCGGCGATGAGATCGTGCGCGGCCTGAAGGTCGTACCGCAGGAGCCCGCCGACGTCCTCGGTGTGTACGTGTACCTGCCGCAGCAGCCCGCCTCTCCTGCTACGCCTTCTACTCCTTCTTCCGCCTCTACCGTGACCGGAGCCGAAGCCTGATGTCCGCCGCCACCCGTACCGCACCGGTCTTCACCGCCGTCACCACCGTCGGCGGGCTGCTCCCCGGCGACATGCTCGTCCGTATCGCCGAGGCGCGGAACCTGCCGGGCACCAAGTCCGCCGACTACGGTCTTCCGGGCTCGGTCGCCGTCCGCGACGAGGCCGAGAGGGCCTGGGAGTACCTCAAGCCCCTCTGGCGCGAACTGCGCACCGCGCTGCCTGCCGACCCGGTGACCGGCGCGCCCGCCGCCGACCCGACGGGCCGTGCCTCCTCCGACTGGCTCTCCCAGCTCTTCCGCAAGCTGGACTTCGGCACGCTGACGGAGGTCGGGCCGGACGGGATCCGCGCCGATTCCGATACGGAGACCAGGTTCCGCATCTCGCACCGGCACGGGCCCGCCCTGCTCCACCTGATCCCGTGGAACCAGGAGCCGGACAAGCGGCCGGCGGCCGGGCAGGTCCCGCCGCAGTCCCTGGTCCAGGACTGCCTCAACCGGGTCGAAAGCCATCTGTGGGCGGTCCTCACCAACGGGCGGACGCTGCGGCTGCTCCGCGACTCGTCGTCGTTCGCCACGGCCGCGTACGTCGAGTTCGACCTGGAGGCGATCTTCGACGGCGAGCTGTTCAGCGAGTTCGTGCTGCTGTACTGCGTGCTGCATGCGTCACGGTTCGAGGTGGCGGAGGGGGCGGCGGCGTCCGGGTGCTGGCTGGAGAAGTGGCGGACCGAGGCCGTCACCTCCGGCGCGCGGGCCCTGGACCAGTTGCGGCTCGGTGTGCAGAAGGCGCTGACGGTTCTCGGTACGGGCTTCCTGCGCCACCCGGACAACACGCGGCTGCGCGAGAACACCGACCCGAAGGCGCTCCAGGCGGCGCTGCTACGACTCGTCTACCGGCTGCTGTTCGTGTTCGTCGCCGAGGACCGGGATGCGCTCCTCGACCCCGAGGCGGACGAGCAGGCGCGGGACACGTATGCCAAGTACTTCTCCTCGGCCCGGCTGCGCAGGCGGGCCCGTCGGCGCCAGGGCACCGCGCACGGCGACCAGTACGAGGCGCTGCGGCTCGTTCTCGACGCGCTCGGCACCGAGGGCGGCCGGCCCGAGCTGGCTCTGCCCGGCCTCGGCGGACTGTTCTCGCGCAAGGAGGCGGACAAACCGCTGGACGGGCTGAAGCTGACCAACGAAGCGCTCCTCACGGCCGTCGAGCACCTGGCGCAGGTCCGCGACCCGGGCGCGCGGCGCTGGCGGGCCGTCGACTACCGGCACTTGGACGCGGAGGAACTCGGGTCGGTGTACGAGTCGCTCCTCGAACTGGAGCCGAAGCACTCGGCGACGGACCGGTCGTTCGAACTGGTCGAAGTGGCGGGCAACAGCCGTAAGACGACGGGAAGTTACTACACCCCGTCGTCCCTCATCGAGTGCCTCCTCGACACGACCCTCGACCCGGTTATCGACGACGCGGTCAAGCGCGGCGAGCAGCGGGCGTCGGCGGGCGGGCGCCCGGATCCGGCGAACGACATCGTGGAGGAGCTGCTCGGGCTGACCGTGTGCGACCCGGCGTGCGGCTCCGGGCACTTCCTGGTCGCTTCGGCACGGCGGATCGCCAAGCGGGTCGCGGCGGTGCGCGAGCACAACCCGGAGCCGACGGTGGACGCGGTACGGCATGCGCTGCGGGAGGTCGTGGCGCGGTGCATCTACGGCGTCGACCTCAACCCGATGGCGGTCGAGCTGGCGAAAGTGTCGCTGTGGCTGGAGGCGATGGAGCCGGGGAAGGCGCTGGGGTTCCTGGACGCGCATGTGAAGCACGGCAACGGGTTGATCGGCGCGACGCCGAAGCTCCTCGCGGACGGGGTTCCGGACGAGGCGTTCAAGCCGATCGAGGGCGACGACAAGAAATACGCGGCGGGTCTCGTCAAGCGGAACAAGACGCAGCGGGGCGGGCAGGACGAACTACTCTTCGACGCGGAGCCGCTGCCGGGGAACGACATCTACGCGGAGGCGCTGCGGCGGATCGTCTCGGCGCGCGCGGAGTCGTTGGAGGACGTCCACGCGCAGGAGCGGGCGTATCGCGAGTACGTGGAGTCGTCCGCGTACGTGCAGGATCTGCATGCAGCGGATGCATGGTGTGCGGCGTTCGTCTGGCCGAAGTGGGCTGGGGCGCCGGAGGCGCCGACGGATCAGGTGTTCCGGGCGCTGCGGGGGCGGGATCAGGCGGGGGTTCCGGATGCGACGCATACGGAGGTTCTGCGGCTGAAGCAGCAGTACCGGTTCTTCCACTGGCATCTGGAGTTTCCGGACGTGTTCGCGGTTCCGGAGAGTGGGGCGGGGGTTCAGGCGGGGACCGGGTGGGCCGGGGGATTTGATGCGGTGGTGGGAAACCCGCCGTGGGATCAAGTCCAGGTCGACGCACGCGAGTTCTTCGCTTCGAATCGATCCGACATCGCTGAAGCGGCCAACATGACGGCCCGCAACAAGATGATCAGCGCGCTGGCAGCTGAAGATCCTCAGCTATACGCACTGTTCAAGGAAGAGCAGCGCAAGAACGACGGATTCAAGCACTTCGCGCATTCTTCTGGGCGGTTCCCACTGACAGCCTTTGGGCGCCTCAATACGTACTCGCTCTTCGCGGAGCACGCCCGGATCACCATGGCACCTCGCGGCCATAGCGGGCAGATCATTCCCTCCGGGATTGCCACTGACTCGTTCAACCAGCACTTCTTCAAGAACCTGGTTACTCAGGGGCAGCTGGTCGCACTGTTCGACTTCGAGAATGAGGACAAGGTATTCCCCGAGGTCCACAATCAGTTGCGCTTCTGCCTATTCACACTCCGCGGATCAGGCGGCGTACATGAACCTATCCGCATGGTGTTCAAGGTCCGCCAGCCCGAACAGATCCCAGACCGAAGTTACACACTAACAGCGGCAGACATTCTCGCGATGAGCCCAAATACCGGAACCTGCCCAGTCTTCCGAACACGCCGCGACATGGAGATCACACTTGGAATCCATAAGCGGGTCCCTGTGCTCATCAAAGAAGGCACCAAGGACGGCAACCCGTGGGACGTAAGGTTCCAGCTCATGTTCATGATGAACACGGACTCGGACAAGTTCCGCACGCATGAACACCTAATCGCCGATGGGTGGAATCTAGAAGGCAACATCTTCACCAAGGCCGGTGAATGCATGCTCCCACTGTACGAGGGGAAGATGCTCCACCACTACGACCACCGATTCTCGACGTACGAGAACGCCACGGAGAAGCAGCTCAACAAGGGCACCCTCCCGCGCTTCACCGTGGAACAGCACCAGGACTCGCAGGCCGCGCCGCTACCTCGCTACTGGGTCCCCGAACTAGACGTCCCCACCGGAGAGTTCGACAAGAGTGGTCAGGAGATCAAGGCGCCGGGCGTTCGGAGTCGGCTTGCGACAAAGGGATGGGATTCGGAATGGGTACTGGGCTGGCGCGACATTTGTCGAGCAAGTGACGAACGCACCATGATCTGCTCAGTTGCTCCAAGCCATGGATTCGGGCACAAGTTCCCGCTCGCGCTCTCTCCGCATAGCGCGCTCCTATCTGCCGTCTGGTCGTCATTCGTTCTCGACTACGCCGCCCGTCAATCCATTGGTGGAACATCAATGGGATTCTTCATCGTCCGTCAACTTCCCACACCCACCCCCGACTCTCTCGCGGTACACCTCCCTTGCATCTCGGCGCGCCTACTCGAACTCGCCTACACCTCCCACGACATGACCCCCTTCGCTCGCGACTTCGGCGACACCGGCACGCCCTTCCAATGGAACCCCGACCGCCGCGCCGTTATCCGCGCCGAGCTCGACGCCCTCTTCTTCCACCTCTACGGCATCACCCGCGACGACACCGCCTACATCCTCGACACCTTCAACGTCACCCGCGACAACGACATCAAGGCCCACGGCACCTACCGCACCAAGGACCTGATCCTCGCCGAGTACGACCGCATGGCCGCCGCCGGCCTCACCCTGGAGACCCCGCTCGACGAGAGCGACTCCGGCACGTACCGGTCCACACTCACCCCGCCGCCGGGTCAGGGCCCGCGCCACCCGGCCCGCCAGGACGGCTGACGTCCGGACAACGCGAAGGGGCGCCGCCCGCTACCCAGCGGGCGGCGCCCCTTCGACGTATCAGCGCTCCGACGCGAACCGCACGAACCGTCCCCAGCCTTCATGGCCAACAGCGAAGGCCGGACGCGCCACATCCTTGGAATCCCTTACGTGGACGGCCCGCTCGGCGATCGCGATCTCGACACAGTCGTCGCCCTGACTGCCGCTGTAGCTGGACTTGAACCAGAACAGTTCCGCCGTACCGCTCGTCATCGCTCTCCTCGCAGTCTCTCCAGAAGGGCCCTGGTTTCCTGTGGGTTGAGGGCCTGCGAGCGCAGTGTGTCATAGCGCTGGTGAAGGAGACTCACCTCATTCGCGTCCGAGATGAGTCGTCCGCTCTGCTGCCCTTCGGCATATCCGACCCGCCGCCGGTCCGGCGTCTCCAGCAGGCGCACCGGGCCGTCCAGGCACGCGTGCAGCGCCGAGTCCAACGGAACCACCTGCAACGTCACGTTCCGCCGAGACGTCAGCTCCAGCACGTGATCAAGCATTGCGCGCATGGCCTCCGCATCCCCGAACCGCCGCCTGAACACATGCTCCTCAACGATGAAGCTGAACAACGTCGTCGGCCGCTCCACCAGCATCCGCTGCCGTTCCGCCCGCGCCGCCGACAGCGCTTCGAGCCGCTCGTCCGTCACCACCGGAATCGTGCCCTCGAACACCGCCCGCGCATAAGCCTCCGACTGCAACAACCCCGGCACCAGCCTGCACTCGTACGTACACAGACTCACCGCCGTCCGCTCCAGCCGAGCCCACTCCCGAAACCACGCCGCCAACCCCACCTCCCCCCGCGACAGATACCGCGCCGACTTCCGTAGCGCCCCCGTGTTCCCCGTAGCCTCCTCCCCGAGCTCCACGAACGACTCGTCCGGCATCCGGCGCCCCAGCTCCACGGACTCCACGGTGTGCTTCGAGAACCGCACCCGCTCGCCGAACTCCACCCGACTGAGCCCCGCATGCTCACGCAACGCCTGCACAACGGCCCCGAACGTCCGCAGACTGTCCGACGGATGCGGTTCCCGCTCCCCATCACCTTCCCCCTCGGGAAGCACTCCGGCCCCTTCTCCGACGATGTTCATCCGCCACCCCTTCGCGCCCGCACGATCACGCACTCACAGTGACGGCGTACGCCCCGTACTGTCCACCCCATGTGCCCGTACGGTGACGCCCCGTACGGGCCGCGCCTCTCACCGTTCCACGCCCGCGCGGGCCACGCTGGCCTCATGAACCGCACCGCACCCCAACTCGCCACCTCCACACTGACGTTCAGGCAGCGACTGTCGTCCACCCATCGCGGCGCACGCCTCGCCCGGCTCCTCGCCGTCACCGAACTCCACACCTGGGGCCTCCCGCCAGACGTCACGGAGCGTGCCGAACTCGTCGTCGCCGAACTCGCCGCCAACGCCGTCCTGCACGGCCGCGCCCCCGGCCGGGACTTCGAACTCGCCCTGACCTACACCCCGTTGCCCCACCCCGGCCGCCTTCTCATCGAGGTCTCCGACGCCCGCGGCGACCACCTCCCACGCACCGCCACCGAGGATCACGACCTCTCCACCGGCGGCCGGGGCCTCACCCTCGTAACCCTCCTCGCCGACCACTGGGAAACCGTGCCACGCCCACCCGGCGGCAAGACCGTACGAGCGGAACTGGCCACGCCGTCCGATATCTGACGGTCCGTTGACCACGCCAACAGGGGCCCCATAAGGTCAACCGTGCACCACGTGCACATGGGGGACCTGCTTGAACATCACCGACGCCACCCGCATGCTCCGTCAGGCTGAACGCGCCTACGGCACGGGCACATTCGCGTACTCGCTCAACCTGCTGGACCGCATCTCCACAGCCCGCGCCGGCCTCTCCGACGGCGACCGCGCCTCCTACTTCGCGCTCCGCGCCCTGCTCGCCGAACGCGCGGGCAACTGGCCCGGCGCGGTCCACAGTTGGCTCGCCGCGTTCGACGACACCCCGCCCGCGAGCGGCGAGGACCAGCCCTGCGACATCGGCTGCGACTGCGACGTCCGCACCGTGCTCGACGCCCCGGAGGCCGCATCCGGCGAGACGCCCTGCCTGTGCTGCCCGGCGCATGTGCTGTGGCGGCTGGTGTGGCAGGCGGCCCTTGAGGGGACGATCGGTCAGGTCCTGGACGCCGTCCCGGACCCGTCCGGGAACCGCCGCACCGCCCTGGTACACGCGCTCGCGATCGGCACTCTGCGCTCGCTCGCGACAGGAGAGGCGGTCGCTCCGGCAGACGCGGTCTTCACCATCGGTGTCTGGCACCTGCTGCTCCACGAAGAGGACCCGCTCCGCTTCGAAGCACTGGTGACGGCCCGGCGTGGCGCTCCCATCGGCGCCCAGGAGTGGCGGTCCGCTCGCGACACGCTGGCCGGCCGGATCCGTACAGCGCTCCGCTCGGTCGACGAACGCGACGGCCACGACGTCCTCGACGCCTGGGAGACCGCCTGGAACGTCGAGGAGTACGAGTACAGCGGCGAGCTCGTCCGCGGCGAACGCGGCTACCTGCGCATGGAGGACTGCTTCGGCAGCTGCGTCGACGGCTTTGGCTGCCTGTGCCCAGCCGACGCCTGGCCGCTGCCCACACGCGAGACCGCTCCCCCCTGTTCGGGACTGCTGTTCGGCGGCCGGTTGTGGATGGGTTCGCCCGTCACCGTGGACGCAGCCGCCCGGCAGCTGGAGGAGTGCGGCGAACACCGCGCTCTCCTCACCGCGTACACCCGCCGCCACGGCGAACCCGCCACCTGGCAGGCGGAGTCCGACGCCCACCGAGCCTGTGCGCCGCACCTCGCCCGGGCCCTGGCCACCAGAGCCCATGAGCAGTTCGGGAAAGGCGAGTGGCGGGACACCCTCGACGACCTCACGGCAGCCGCCCGTCTCGGCTTCGTACTCGACCCGTGGCACCACGAGATGGCCCGCAAAGCCGGGCTGAGCGCGGGCCAGGACGGCAACGGCTACCAGCGGGCTTCGCTCGTCCAGCGCATCCACTGGCTGGAGTCCGCGCACGCGCTCGCTCCCGAAGACACCGTTCTCGCCACGGAGTTGGCGGCCGCACTGGTCCGGCGCGGCACCGAGGTGCTGCGTCGGAAGGACAGGAGGCAGGGCCGTGCCCGCTTCCAGCGGGCACTGAGCGTGCTGCCGGGCGATCCGGCGGCCGCAGAGGCACTGCGCGCGCTTGACGCCCTGGAACTCTCCGAGGTCGCCGCCGTCATCACGGGAGCCAGGCGAGGCAGGCAGCCCGGCCTTGAGCGGGTCCGGGAACTCCTGCACCGCGGATTCCGTGCCGAGGAACCGGTCGACGAACTGCGTGAGGTGCACGCGTGGTACCGCGCCCGGATGACGGAACGGATCGCGGAGAAGGCCCTTGCCGGGAAGAAGACCGAGGCGCGCAGGGCCCTGCGGCAGCGGGAGGAAGTACATCCCTCCTGGGACGAGCGGGCAGACCGTGTCAGCGACGGTGACCTCGCCCATAGCCTGCGCGAGACGGCCGTCCGACAGCTCGAAGCACGGGCCGACGGCTACACCCTGCAGGTGCCCCTGCTGCTCGCCGCCGCCGCGTCCTTCGCCCGGCTCACCGGGGCGGAGGCCGAACAGCAGGCGTTGGAGACCGTCCTGCCGCATGCCGCGGAACTGGTAGACGCCGGACGCCCGTCCGACCTCATCGCCCTGCAAGCCGGATTGCTGATCACCCCGGGTCGCCACGTGGAGTACGACCAGCTCGTCGCCGTCGCGCACCACCGGCGCGCCCGCGAACGCCGTGCCAACGGCGACCCCGCCGGTGCCGTACGCGACGAACGCACCGCCGACGCGCTGCACATGGAGACCGAGCAGCAGATCGCCCTCGACTTCGACTTCGACTTCGAATCAGAGCTGTTCCCCGGGCTCTTCGACTGCCCCGAACCGCCGCCGGACCAGGACGGTCGGCCGCCGTACACCCAGGAGACCCTGTGACCGCGCACTCCCGCACACCCATGCCCTACTTCGGCCCCACCGTCTTCGAGCTCGTTCCGAACGCCCGGCCGGGCATCGGTCAGGGGGACCTCGCGAAGGCGGCGGGCGTGGCGATCTCCCGGGCTCGCCGTGCCCGGGGCACGGACCGCGAGCGCGCCCTGAAGGCCGCCCACGACGCAGCCCGCACCCCGGGCGACTCCTTCGTCGCCGAACTGCTCACTCCTCCCCTCCCGTCCACCGCCGCACCGGAAGGCCCCGCACCGCAGTGACCACTCCCCCGCCCGGCCCCGACGAGCTGAGCAAGCTGCGCGTCCGCGTCGCGGCGCTCTCCCGTAAGCGCGACGACGCCGAAGCCCGGCTGACCGGCCTGCTCACCGCGCTGCTGCCGCTCGACGACCTCCTCGCCGACACGGCGGCCCGGTCCGAGGAGCTCGGACGGTCCGAAGCAGACCCCACCGGACGGCTCGCTGCCGCCGTGCAGCAGCAGACGGACGCCGCCCACCGGATGCTCCGGGCCGAACTCGCCCGCCACGACGTCCGTCCCATGGACCTGACGGGGAAGACACCCGACCCGGTGGAGACGCGGGTGACGGGCGTGGAACCGCACCCGGCCGCCCCCGAGGGCACCGTCCTACGGGAGACCGTCACCGGCTTCCGGCACGGGACCGAATGCCTGCGCCGGGCCGACGTCGTCCTCGCCGTGCCCGGGCCCGCGCCCACACCGAAACCAGTACCAGCAGCTCAACCCGTACCCGTACCCGTGCCCGCCGCCGAACCGGCAGCACACGACGGGCCGCCGGAAGCCGGGCCCACGCGAGAACGCCGGAACCAGCCGCGCCGCACCAGCCGCGCCCGGCGACGGCAGCCACTGCCCCGCAAGCCCTCCAAGCGCCGCCGCTGAGCACGCACCGCACACCCCTGACCCGTCCAGACAGCCCGAAGGGCACGCCATGCCGTACCGCACGCTCGGAATCGATCTCGGCACCACCAACTCCGTCACCGTCTGGATGGACGGCGGCGTTCCGGTCGTCCTGCCCAACCGCCACGGCGAGCAGGCCACTGCGTCCGCCGTCGGTGTGGACGCCGACGGGTCCCTCCTGGTGGGCAGCGAGGCGCTCGGCGTGCGCGACCGGCTGCCCAATTCCGTGATCACCGAGGTGAAGCGACTGATCGGCCGCCGCCACGCCGACGACGACGTACAGCGGCTGCTCGCCGAACGGCCCGCGGACGCACCACCGGTGCGGGAATCCACCGACGGGGATGGCGGGGTCGAGATCCGGCTCGGCGCCCACTGGCTGACGCCCGTGCAGATCTCGGCGATCCTGCTGCGCCGGCTGCGCACGGACGCCGAGAACACCGCCGGCGAACCCTTCCGGCGGGCCGTGATCACCGTACCGGCGTACTTCACGGAACCGCAGTTCGCGGCGGTGCGGGAAGCCGGGGAGCTGGCGGGCTTCACCGTCGTACGGACCCTGGAGGAACCGACCGCGGCGGCCCACGCCTTCGGAGTCGAGCGCCTCGTCGAGGACGACGACGACATGTGCTCGGTACTCGTCTACGACCTCGGCGGCGGCACCTTCGACGTATCGCTGCTGATCATCGGACCCGGGTACTTCAAGGTGTACGGCCTCGGCGGGGACAAGTCGCTCGGCGGAGCCGACTTCGACTCCGCGCTCTACCGGATGCTCATCGAGGAACGGCTCGGCGACCGCGACCTCTCCGGGACCGGCGACGCGGCGCGGATCCGCGCCGCGTCCGAACGGACCAAGATCGAGCTCTCGGACGTTCCCGCAGCGGAGATCATCCTCGCGCCGCTGGGAGAGAACGGCGGCTCCTGGACGGGCAAGGTCACCCGCGACGGCTTCGAGGCGCTGATCAGCGCTGACATCGCCCGCTCTCTGGAGATCACCCGCGGCGTGCTGCGCGAGACGTCCAGGACGCCCGGGGACATCGACAAGGTCCTCCTCGTCGGCGGCTCGACCCGTATCCCGCTCGTCCGCCGCCTGCTGACCGAACTGTTCGGTGAGGAGAAGGTGAACAGCGAGACCGACCCGATGGCCGCCGTCGCGCTGGGCGCCGGCATCGAGGCCGGGCTCGTATCCGCTCTCCCCTGTCCCTCCGAACGGTGCCTGACCACCGGGATCCCGCTCACCGAGAGCGCCTGCCCCGACTGCGGTGCCTCGCTGCTCGGCACAGCGACGATCGACTGCCCCGACTGCCATGTGCCCGCCTCCGAGGGGACCGTGAGCTGCCCGATCTGTGCCCGTGATCTCTCCGGGCTGCGGGCGTCCGCCCCCGTCGCGGCCCGCGCCGAATGCCCGCACTGCGGTTGCCGGCAGAACTCCACCACGTCCACCGTGTGCCGGGACTGCGACCAACCGCTGGACGCGGGCGGCCTGAAGTGCCCCCGGTGCCAGATGGTCAACGCCTCCGGTCTGACGGCGTGTTCAGCCTGTGACGCGCTCTTCCACACCGACCAGCCGGAGCAGGTCACCGCCCAGAACCTGGGACTTGCCCTCGACGACGGCACCGTCGCGGTCGTCTTCCCCGCCGGAACGACGTACCCGACCGACTGGCAAAACATCGAGGACCTCCAGGTACGGCCGGACACCGCCACCGCGCTGACCTTCCGGTTCGTCGAGGGACCGCACGAGAAGTCCCATGCCCGCAACGAGTTCTGTGGACAGCACACACATCTCCTCGGCGCGGGCTCTGGAGGTGCGGAGCGGCTCGTCCTGCGCGTACGGATCGACGAGAACCGCACCGTGCACCTCGCCTACCGCCTCGGCGACGGCGAGGAGCAGGGAGCGCGGCTGCGCCGCAGCGCAGTCGCCGACGGAATCGGCCGCGACGCCGCTCATCTCCTTGACGAGGTCCATACCCATCTCGCCCACTTCGGCGACGAGCTCAAGGACGCGGAGCGCGACGCCTTCACGGAACTGACCGAGCAGCTCACCGCGACCGTGCGCGGTGAAACCCTCGGCCGGTCCCTCGACGGATTCCTCGACGAGGCCCGCGACACGGTGGAGACGTGCCGGAACGCACGCGGCTGGACGGCCAACGTGTCCATCGGTGCACGCCGGGGCCGGGAGCTGGGTCTTGGCCGGCTGGCCGGAGAGCTGGGCGACGCACGGCGCGCCCTGGACGCGGCCCGGGAGCGGATGGATCTGCCCGCGATGCGGGCCGCGACGGAGAACGCCCGCAGCCTGTGGCGGCAGATCGACACCGCCACCTGGCGGTCCATGCTCGCGGCCCACGACGCCGAGCTCGGCCGCTTCCCGGAGTCCGTACGGCGCTCCGTCCTGACCACCTGGGACGAACTGCGCGCCGCGGCCACACGCGGGGACTACGCCGATCAGGACGCCCTGCACGTGAAGCTGAACGACCTCGCCGGCCACTCTCAGGCGCCCGTCCCGACGGCGCGGAAGCACCGGGACAGTGCCCAGGTGCTCCCCGAGCGCCGGTAGGTGAACGGGGTGTGGTGAGCGCTCTACACGCCGCACACACCCATTGACACCGTCAACACGTACGCTGGACGTGCTTCGTACCGCCGACCCGCCCACGCCACGGAAGGTCCCCATGCCGCAGCTCCCCGACCGTCTACCCGGCTTCCCGGACTTCCGGATCGCCCTGCCCAAGGACGCCGGGGAGGCCCGCGGCCACCTGCTCGCCGAGCTCGGCGACAGCGGATCGCACAAGTTCCTGGTGACCGCGGGATCGGCGGTATCGGCGGAGGACTGGCCGGGGCTGCCCCCTGCCGCCCGCCGGCTCCGTGCCGAACTGCGGGACAGCGGGACGCTGACCGATGGGCCCCGCTCCGACACGTGGACCGCGTCCCGCGACATCGAGTGCAACTCGCCGTCCGCCGCGGCCGCACTGGTTCTCGGCTATGGAGCCACAGGCCCCGGCACTTGGCGCAGCACCGACGACGGGCACCGCCTCGGCGACTTCCTGCCGCAGAGCTGGCGGGCTCCGCAGAAAGCCTGGCTGGTGCGGGGGAACAACGTCTCCGGGCACAACCTGGTCCGTCAGCTCTGGCTGAAGGAGGGCGTCGTCTCACTCGATGCGGCACACCTTCCACAGGTGGACGAGCCCGACCCGACCAAGAGCGTGCTGCGCCGCTTCGTCGAGGAAGGCTATGAGGGCTCGGCGACCTACCACCAGAAGCGCGGACTCGTCGACGAACTGCACGCCTTCATCACCCAGATGCGGATCGGCGACACCGTCGCCACCCTCAGCGACGGTCTGCTCCACCTTGGGCGGATCACCGGCGACCTGGTGCAGTCGGGCTCCCCCGGCGGGCTCTCCAACCTGCGGCGCACGGTGTCCTGGCAGGAGACGAGCCACCCGTACGAGGAACTGCCGGAGGAAATACAGCAGAAGCTCTCCGCCCAGCACGACGTGGTCGACCTGACCTCCGTCCTGGAGCAGCTCGCCGCGCTCACCGGCGGCGCAGGGACCGCCTCGGAGGAGGCCGGGCAGGTCCTGGACTCCTCCACCGAGCAGCGCGTCCTGACGCTCCCCGAGGTCACCGAGGAGTTCGCCCACAAGCTACTCGTCCACGACAGGTCCTTCGTCGACGAACTGCGTGAACTCCTCCTCGACGAGCGGCAGATGGTGCTCTACGGGCCGCCCGGCACCGGAAAGACGTATCTGGCGCTGCAGCTGGCCGAGTACTTCGGCGGCGGCCCGGAGCAAGTCAAGATCGTCCAGTTCCATCCGTCGTACGCGTACGAGGACTTCTTCGAGGGCTTCCGGCCGGTCGAGGACCCTGAGACCCGGGAGGTCGCGTTCCGGCTGACGGCGGGACCGCTGCGGGAACTCGCCGACACCGCTTCGCGCGAGGGCAATCGGCATGTGCCGCACTTCCTGATCATCGACGAGATCAACCGGGCCAATCTGGCGAAGGTCTTCGGCGAGCTGTACTTCCTCCTGGAGTACCGCACGCGCTCGGTGCGCCTGACCTACTCGGGGGACGACTTCGGGCTGCCGCCGAACCTGTACGTGATCGGCACCATGAACACCGCGGACCGGTCGATCGCGTTGGTGGACGCGGCGATGCGGCGCCGTTTCGCGTTCGTGGAGCTCTCCCCGCGGGTGGAGCCCACGGCGGGCCTGCTCACCCGCTGGCTGGAGCGCGAGGGCAAGGACCCCGAGCCGGCCAGCCTGCTCGACGCCCTCAACGAGGCGATCGACGACCCCGACTTCGCCATCGGCCCGTCCTATCTGATGAAGCCCGGCGTCTACCGCGAGGGCGGGCTCGACCGGACCTGGCGCACCAAGATCCTCCCGCTGCTTGAGGAACACCACTACGGCGAGGGCCTCGACATCGCCGCCCGCTACGGCCTGGACGCGCTGCGCGAGCGGACCCGGCGGGCATGAGCGGCACGGCCCCGGAGCAGCAGAGGGACATCTCTGACGAGATCACGCTGTGGGAGTACGGCGACACCGTGTCCGTGCCGCTCGACGCGGCCGTCGGGCGGGCCCTCGTCGCGTCGCGGTTCCTCGACAGCGTCGCGCCGGATCCCGAGCGGCCCGGACACTGGCGGCTGCGGGCGGGCAACCAGGTCGGTGCGGTCCGGCTGCCCGGCGGGACGGTCCTGCGGATCGCGCCGAAGACGCCGGTGGGGCGGCTGTTCTTCCTGCTCGGCTTCAGCCTGAACCCGGCCGGCGCCTGGCGTGACAGCCGTGAGGGCGCGGTCGGTACCGGTGCGCACGACGACGTGGTGCCCGCTCTCGCGTACGCGGTGGAGCGGCAGATCGACGGAGCACTGCGGCAGGGGGTGCTCCAGGGCTACCGGGAGGTGGCGGAGTCCGCGCTGGTGGTACGCGGCCGGCTGCGGGAGGCCGAGCAGATCCGGCGGCACTTCGGCCGCACCCCGCCCGTCGAGATCGTCTACGACGCGTACACCGCCGACACCGCCGAGAACCGCATCCTGCGCGCCGCGGTGGAGAGGCTGCTGCGGCTGCCGCACGTGCCAGGGCCTGTGCGGCGCCGCCTCGCCCACCAGAGGGTCCGCCTCGCGGACGCCGGTCCCCTGGTACGCGGCCAGGAACTGCCGCTCTGGCAGCCGTCCCGTCTCAACTCCCGGTACCAGCCCGCCCTGCGCCTCGCCGAAGCCGTACTGCGCTCCACCTCGCCGGAGCACCGGCCCGGGCCGCTCGCCCTGGACGGCTTCCTGCTGGACATGAACAAGCTCTTCGAGGACTTCGTGACGGTCGCACTGCGCGAGGCCCTCCGGGAACACGGTCTGACGGCGCGGCTGCAGGACGTACACCACCTCGACCTCGGCGGCCGGGTCCGGATGAAGCCCGATCTGGTGGTGTACGCCGCGGACGGCCGCACACCCGTCGCCGTCGTCGACGCCAAGTACAAGACCGAGAAGCCGTACAAGTCCGACGGCTATCCGAACGCCGACCTGTACCAGGCGCTCGCCTACGCCACCGTGCTCGGCCTGCGCGAGGCACATCTGGTGTACGCGGCGGGCCGGCTGCCCGAGCGGGCCACCGAGGTACGCGGAACCGGCGGTCTGCGGCTGCTCCAGCACAGCCTCGACCTCACCTCGGAACCCGCGGCGCTGCTGCGGACGTTCCGGGAACTCGCCGCCCGCCTCGCCGGATCCGCCGACTGACACCTGATACCGATGGAAAGGGGGCCTCGGCCCATGCCCCGACTCGCCTTCGCCCAGAGCTTCTGGGACGGATACGAAACCCTGGAGAAGCCGGTCAGAGCCGGCGTCCGCAAGGCCATGGCCAAGTTCCAGGCCCTCACCGCGGCCGAACTCAACGCCGACAAGGGCCTGCACCTGGAATCCGTGGAGAACGCCCGCGACCGGCGGATGCGCACCATACGGATCACCGACTTCTGGCGCGGTGTGGTCCTCGCGCCGGACGACGGCAGCGATCTGTTCCTCCTCGTCCATGTGCTGCCGCACGACGACGCGTACACGTGGGCGGCAAAGCGCCTGTACAGCGCGAACACCGCCACCCGGGGCCTGGAGGTACGTGACGCGGTCGCGCTCGACGAACTGACGCCGCTGTACGAGACGGCGTCCCGCAAGGCGCCGAAGCTGCTGTTCTCCGGCGTCTCCGACGGGGTCCTGCGCGAACTGGGCATCGACGCACAGGTGCTGCGCGCCGCGCGCTCGATGGCGGACAAGGCACAGCTGGAGGCGTTCGCGACACTGCTGCCCGAGGACCAGCTGGAGGTCCTGCAGTACCTCGCGGAGGGCTTCTCACCGGAGGAGGTCTACCGGGACGTGGTGGCGGTGCGCCGCCCGGTGGACGCACCACCCGAGCCGGTCGAGGACCTCGCCACCGTCATCAGCAACACCACCGCCCGGATCCGCCTCGTCACCGGCCCGCACGAACTGGAGGAGGTCCTGGCGAAGCCGTTCGCGGCCTGGCGGGTCTTTCTGCACCCGTCCCAGCGCAGGGTCGCCCTCCGCACGTCGTACGGCGGACCGGTGCAGGTCACCGGCGGTCCCGGGACGGGTAAGACGGTGGCCGCGCTGCACCGCGTGAAGCACCTGCTCGGGCGGTCACCGAACAGCCGGATCCTGCTGACGACGTACACCAACGCACTGGCCTCCGGGCTGCGCGACATGCTCGGTCTTCTTCTCGAAGAGGACGAGCACCTGCTCGCCCGGGTCGATGTGACGACGGTCGACGCCTACGCCAACGGCGTGGTGCGACAGCACACCGGCTCCGCACCGAAGCCGGTGGGCGACCGCGACCAGCGGCAGCTGTGGGAGAAGGCGGTCAAGCAGCTGGACCTGCCGTTCCAGGACCGATTCCTGGCACAGGAGTACCGACATGTGGTCCTCGGGCAGGACATCCGCGATCTGGACGGCTACCTCGCGGCGAGCCGGCGCGGACGCGGCACCGGGCTCGGCGCGGCCCGGCGCGAGCTGGTGTGGAGCGGCGTCGAGCGGTTCGAGAAGCTGCTGCAGGAGCGTGGCGCCACCACACACCTGCGGGTCTGCGCCCGAGCGGCCGACCTGCTCGCCGCCGGTCCGGCCCCGTACGACCATGTCGTGGTGGACGAGGCGCAGGACCTGCACCCCGCGCAGTGGCGGGTGCTCCGGGCCGCCGTCGCTCCCGGCCCCGACGATCTGTTCCTCACCGGCGACCCGCACCAGCGGATCTACGACTCCCGGGTGACGCTCGGCTCGCTGGGCATCGCCACCGCAGGGCGCAGCTTCCGACTGCGCCTCAACTACCGCTCCACCGAGGAGATCCTGGTCTGGTCGGCGCGACTGCTCGCCCCGGTCAGCGTGGACGCGCTGGAAGGCGAAGGAGCCGACTCCCTGGCCGGCTACCGCTCGCTGCTGCACGGGCGCCGTCCCGAGGCCGGCGGGTACACCACCCAGGCGGAGGAGCACACCGCGCTCGTGGAGCGGGTGCGGGCCTGGCTCGGCGAAGGGCTCGCCCCGCACGAGATCGGAGTCTGCGCACGGTTCAACCTGGCACTCGACGCGGCAGAGGCCAGGCTGAAGGCCGCCGGGATCCCGGTGGTGCGGGTGAAGGGGCAGGTCGCGGCTCAGACGCCGGGGATCCGGCTGGCGACGATGCACGCCATGAAGGGGCTGGAGTTCAGGGCGGTCTCCGTACTCGGCGTCACGACCGGAACGGTGCCCTTCGCCCGGGAGATCACCCCGCTGGAGGCGGATGCACCGCAGCACGAAGCCGATCTGCTGCGCGAGCGCTGCCTGCTCTTCGTCGCCTGTACGAGGGCGCGCGAGGCGCTGAGCGTGAGCTGGAGCGGGCAGCCGAGCGAGTTCCTGCCGGCCCAGGAATGAACTGGAGCGGGCAGCCGAGCCGGTTCCTTCCGATCCCGGAGGAACCGGCGGCTCCGGGGCTGCGGATGCACCGCCCTCGGAGCCGCCCGCCGGGTGTCCTCAGTCCTCCGGGGCCAGGGCACCGGAGGAGAGGCCGTCGCGGGCCAGGTCGGCGAGTCGGCGGCTGAGCTCGGACACGGTCCGCATCGACGCCTCGAATTCGGTGAGGCCGCGGAAGGCCGCACCGTAGCGGCGCTGTTCCTCGATGGCCAGCTGCGGGATCCTGGCGCCCTTGGCCTCCATCCGGTAGGTGCCGGAGGCGCTGGTGGCTCGGCGGGTGTTGGCCGGGCTGCGCAGAAAGCCCTGGAGGTAGTCGGTGTCGAGCTGGTCGCTGGCGGAGACGGGGTCCGGGCCGTCGAAGGTCACGAGGCCCTCCCGCAGGAGTTCGGCGACGCCCGCCGTGGCGCCGTCGAGCGAGCCCGCCCCGGCACCGGGCCGGAGCTGCGGCAGCAGTGCGGTCAGACGGTGCAACTGCTCCTCCAGGTCGCCGCGGAGGGCCGTGAACTCGCCGGGATAGTCGCGGTGCCCGGCCTGGAGGTGGCTGCCCGGCGTGAGGTCGACCGTGTCGTCGAGAAGGTTGATCGGGGGGATGTCTCCGGTCTGCTCGGGGCGCGGGTCCAGGTCGCCGTCGGGATCGTTGGCGGTGAGGTCGACCATGCGCACCGTGGCCGGCGGGGTGTCGCCCGGCCCGGGGCGGCGCAGGGTCCAGAGGTGGATGGGGAGGGCATGCGAGGAGGCCGTACCCGGAGGCAGGGCCACGACCTGGGTGAGGATGCCTCGGCGGACCAGTTCGGCCCTGATCCTTCGCCCGGCCTTGCGGTAGGCGACGGAGGCGGGCAGCACGATCACGACGTGCCCGCCCGGCGCGGTGTGTGCGTAGGCGTGCTGCAGCCAGGCGAGTTCGCCCTCAGCCTTGGAGGGTGTACCGAGTTCCCAGCGTGGATCGAGCAGGAGTTCCTCGCGGCCCCATCCGGTGACTCCCACCGGCGGATCGCAGACCACCAGTTCGGCCCGGAGGTCGGGCCACCGGTCGTCGCGCAGCGAGTCACCCGTCTCGATCCGGGTGTCGGGCACCGAGGACAGGGCGGCGCGCACCGTGGCAAGCCGCGCTGAGTCGGCATCGGACTCCTGTCCACGGCAGTGCGCCCCGGTCTGCCCGGCGACGGCGAGGAGCAGCAGACCGATGCCGCAGGCAGGATCGAAGACCGTCGCTCCGGGCGCCGGCGGCGGTGCGAAGTGGCGTACGGCGCGGGCAAGGCGAGGCGATGTCAGCTGGTCCGACCCGGCGCGGCGGACGGCGTCGGTAAAACGGTCGATCAGTGCGTTCACGACGTCAACGGGCCGCTCGGATTCGACGAGTGCGCGCACCCGGGCCACCGCCTCTCGCGGCAGGCGCAACCCCGGCGGGCGACGCCCTTGCCCCTTGGAGAGCAGCTCGGCCACATCCGCGAGGCCAGCGACCATGTCGTCTCCGTAGGCGGCCCGCAGCTCCTGCCACACCTGGACCTCGGCCGAGACGTCCTGCCCCTTCCGTTGCTTCTCCAGCCACGCCTGGACCTCGGCGAGCGCGAACAACGGGCTGCTCGCCGCGCCACCCGAAGGGGCGGGGAAGTCGTCGTAGCGACGCCGCCAGTTGGATACGGCGGCGCGGGTGACCCCGGCGATCCTGGCGATCTCCGATCCAGTGACGAGGGGGCCGGTGGCAGGTGCGGCTTGATCCGTCATGGGGCCACCGTACACGCAGCGCCAGGAGCCCGGGAATACTTGAAGTGCGTTGACAACGTACACACGCCGCCATCATCATTCCACGTATACAGGCGAGATCTCGTCTGTCTTCTCGCACCATGCCCCCACGCACACAGACGCTCGGAGACATCGTCATGGCCACCCACACCGCAGTCCGCACCGTCTACCGGCTCTCCACGGTCTCTCCGACCCCGGAAGCCATGTTCGAGGCCCTCGACCACGAACAGCTCGACCGGCTGGGCGCCGAACTGCATCACCCGGAGGTCCTCGGTGTGCCCGCGCTCTACCTCACCTACGGCAAGGAGGACGAAGCCGACACCTGGTGCGCCCCCAACGCCCGCACCACCGGAATCCCGGTCTTCGAACCGGTCCGCCGCACCGGCGCCCTGCTACTTCTTGCCGTCGCCGACCAGGTGTACGCCGTGACCTGCGGCAACGGCTACCGCATGGTTCCCGACGCCCTCAAGGACAAGCGGTTCGGCCTCCGTTTCGCCATCCGCATGATCGACCCCCGGCACATCAGCGGCGCCATCACCAAAGCGCTCGGCCGGCCCCGCACCGACATCTCACTGGTGCCGGCCGGCACTTCTGTTCCGGCACTCGGCATCCGCGACCAGGCGCGGGTGGTCCGCCACCTCGGCGGCCAGCTCGACAACATCCCGCTCACCCGCAGCCGCCACGCGAACGGCCGGGCCTTCACCGCCCAGGGCGGCGTCGGCCTGCGACTTCCTCTCGGCATCGAGCCGACAGATCTGGTCCAGGACCTGCGCACGATCACCCGGGTCTGCCAGGACGACATTCCGCACCCCGAGCTGGAATTCGTCGACCACATCGTCCCGGTCACCGACGCCGTCACCCGCGCCAGGCTCGATGCCGCCCTCGACCGTCTGCTCGGAGCTCCCCCCGACGGACGGATCTCGTTCTCCGTCCCTCTCGACCTGCACGACACGTACGCCGAAGCCACCGCGTACCGGACCCGTATCAGCAGCACCGACTCTTTCCTGTCCGACGACTTCGACCTGGACTACGTCCTCACCCGGGCCCGGATCCACCACTCCGGCAGCCGCCTCACCGCCCTGCGCGACGGCACGGTGACCCTCCACCGCGACGCGTCGCCCAGATCCTCCATCCCGCTGGCAACCACCCACGCCTTGGACTGGATCCAGGCCGACATCTCACTCGGCTCACGGAAGTACTGCCTCCTGGACGGTAACTGGCACGAGCTCGGCGCCGGCTACATCGACTCCGTGCGCGACGGCCTGCGGCGAATCTTCACTGACACGGCCGTGTATGGCCTGCCGCCCTGGCCCAGCGCCGCTACCGAAAGGGCCTACAACAAAGCAGTCGCCAAGGCTCGGCCGGACTGGCTGTTCCTCGACGGCGAATTCATCAACAACCCCCTCAAGCGCACCGACCGCGTCGAGATCTGCGACCTGCTGACGCCGGACGGAACCCTGATCCTCGTCAAACAGACCAGTTCCTCCGGCACCTTCAGCCACCTCCTCGGGCAGGCCCAGGTAGCTGTCGAGCTCCTGCTCAACTCCCACGAAGCAAGGGCCCAGTTCATCCGCCGGGTCACACGGGACAGTGGCGGGCGAATCAGACTGGCGGAGGATTTCACACCCCGCCGGCTCGTCCTCGCCGTCCGGCATAAGTCCGGGGCCACCCTCACCCCCGACTCACTCTTCGCCTTTTCCCAGATCACGCTCCACCAGACCGTACGCGACCTCACCGCACGCGGAATGAGCGTCGAGGTCGTCCCTGTGCCCACGACAACAGACGCCACTGGCACCAACGCAGCGTGATCTCGCGCGCTTCCAGCGCTAGACACTGGACCCGACCACCGCTGCGGCCACAGCCGGATGCGGCCCCACCCGGGCCAAAAAGTAGCAGAAGGGCTCTGGCCAGCAGCGGTCCCGCCAAGCGGCCCAAGGTGGACCAAGGGGCATCCGCCCTGCTGGAGCCCGTAATGCTCGCCGGTGCGGTGGCCCACGGGTGGCCGTACGAGCGGTAGACCCTGCCCCGTGTCCGGTTGCTCATCGCCGACACGCTCGGGATCGAGGTGTCGGTCCGCGCCATGTGGGAACTGCTGCATCGTCACGGGTGGCGGTGCCTGCAACCGGTCCGGCGGGCCGTAGAACGAGACGAGCAGGTCGTGACCGGGTGGGTGAAAGAGACATGGCCGTCCGCAAAACCATCGCGGCGGCGCTCGGGGCCCGGCTCGTCTTTGAGGACGAGGCCGCGGTCTCGATGGCGTCCGCACCACAGCCGCACCTGGGCGCCACGCGGAGACAGGCCCCTCGTGCGGTTCATCGGCGGCTCCCGCGGCCGGGACATGCTGGCTGCCCTGGCCTGCTATCACTCCCGACACCGCAGCCGGTTGATCCACCGTCCGCGCATACAGGGACACCTCCGAGGCGACCACAGCGGCTTCACCTGGCACGATTACCGCAACCTGATCGTGCGAGCACACCTCCAGCTTGCCGCACCCATCGTTCTCATCTGGGACAACCTCAACCTTCACCGCAGTACCGATCTGCGCCGATGGGCAGCCTGCCAGGACTGGCTCACCATCATTCAACTGCCCAGTTACGCCCACAACCTCAACCCCGTCGAAGGCATATGGTCCCTGCTGCGGCGCACCACCACCGCCAACATGGTCTTCAACAATCGCGACCACCTGGAGCAGGCCGTCCGACGCGGCTTGCGCAGAATCCGACGTTCTCCGCATCTCATCGACGGCTGTCTCATCGGCACAGGACTCACACCCCTTCCCGAGTCAGACTCTCCGACAACGCCTCGGAGAGGTCAGTAGTTGTCCCGGCCGCCCTCAGCCTGCTCACCCGGCTCGTGGCGCAGGTGGGCGGTCAACTCGCCCTCCAGCACCCGCTTGGTCAGCTGCTGCATTAGACCTCCCTCCTCGGTAAGGCTTACCCCGCCAGCCCGGGCCCGCTCCATCATCTCGGCCCCCCAGGGCCTCGCCCACCATGGCCAGACCCGGCATCACTCGTCACGCCAGTTATCACCTGTGGGGCTGTCACACGAGCGGTGCAACTGGGGCTGTTGTACCTACTGACGAGCTGCCGTCAGGCGGCCGTCGAAGGTGATGTCGAAGGCGTTCAGCGCGGTCTTCCAGCGCATGGTCCAGCGGGTCTGCCCCTTGCAGGTGAGATCGAGGGACATGATCGCCATTTAGACCCACTTCAGGGCGGCTTGCTCGTTGGGGAAGTATCCGCGGGCCTTGATCGCGTTGGTCGTGCAGACGATGCGGCGGATCTCGGTGTCGAACCGCAGGAACGGAGTGAACTCCTCCCCCAGGCGTTCTCCCCCAGCTTCACGATCGCCGGATACTTCCGGCCCCAGGCATCGGCGAACTCCGCGAACCGGTCCAGCGCGGCCTCCTCGGTGGCGGCGGTGCAGACCGGCCTGAGCAGACGGGCGACCTTGTCCTAGTCCTGCCGGGCGGCATAGCGGAAGGAATTCCGCAGCAGATGCACCACTCAGGGGGACTGTCCTAAAGATTGTGTGTGCCCCGGTGTGACCCGGTTGGCATGAGACGTAGTCTCTGCCGGGAAGGATCACTATGGGGATCAAGCGTGGAAACCCCCGCGAGAGTGCGGACAACGTACAGACGGGGGCGGAGTTGGCAAGGCAAGCCGAGCTGGACCGGGAGATGGCCGAGCAGTTGGTTGCCCGGGCTCGCACCGAGGGACTGAACCTGGTCGGGGAGAACGGGCTGCTGAAGGGGCTGGTAAAGCTGGTCTTGGAGGGCGCGCTGGAGGCGGAGCTGAGTGAGCATCTCGGCTACGAGCGCGGGGACCGTGCTGGGGCCGGGGCGGGCAACTCCCGCAATGGCACGTCGAAGAAGACCGTGCTGACCGATGTCGGGCCGGTCGATCTGGAGGTGCCTCGGGATCGGGCGGGCAGCTTCGAACCGCTAATCGTGCCCAAACACACGCGGCGGGTCGAGGGTTTCGACGAGGCGATCGTGTCGCTGTACGCCAAGGGCCTGACCACGAATCCAGGCGCACCTCGCGGAGATCTACGACATGGAGGTCTCACGGGACCTGATCTCCCGGGCCACCGACAAGGTCGCCACCGAGCTCGACGCCTGGCGCCAGCGCCCACTGGACCGCGTGTACGCGGTCGTCATGATCGACGCCATCGTCATCAAGATCCGTGATGGCGCGGTCGCCAACCGTCCCGTCTACATCGCCGTCGGCATCAGCCTCGAAGGGGAACGGGACGTGCTGGGCATGTGGGTCGGCAGCGGCGGCGAGGGGGCCAAGACCTGGATGACCTGGCTGGCGGAACTGAAGAACCGCGGCATCCAGGACGTCCTGATCGCCTGCTGTGACGGCCTGAAGGGACTGCCCGAATCAATCCAGAACATCTGGCCGCTGGCCGACGTCCAGCTGTGTGTGGTCCACATGGTCCGCGCCAGCCTCCGCTTCGCCTCCACCAAGGACTGGTCCGTGCTGGCCAAAGAGCTCCGGCAGGTCTACACGGCCGTCAACGCGGATGCCGCCGAGGCCCGCTTCGCCGAATTCGAGGCCGAATGGGGTGACCGCTACCCGGCCTTGATCGCGACCTGGCGTCGGAGCTGGGAGCACTTCGTGGTCTTCCTCAGATTTCCGCCCGAGATCCGCAAGGTCGTCTACACGACCAACATGATCGAGAGCCTCAACTCCCGCTTCCGCCAGGCAACTCGGCGCCGGGGGCACTTCCCCACGGAGGAGGCGGCCCTGAAGGTGCTCTACCTCGTGATCCGCGACCGGCGGCCCAACCAGCCCAACGTCACCGGCCAGACCCGCAACTGGAAAACGGCCATCAACACCCTCGCCGGCTTCTACGGCGACCGAGTCACCGACAATCAGTAGCCCTTACACACGACAAAAGAGAAGCCTCCACACCAGGGCTTACACAAAGGAAAAGACACTCCCCACCCATAGAGCTCGTAACGCGATCATGCTCCGGCCTTCTTGAGGCGGCGCCAGCAGATCAGGCCGCAGGCCAACGAGATGAAGGCGTCGTGGAGATCGAGGCGTCGTTCCCAACGGACGGCGAGGCGTTTGAACTGATGGAGCAGGGCGAAGGTCTGCTCGACGACGTAGCGGAGCTTGCCCAGACCCTTGATATTCGGGGCGCCCTTGCGGGAGATGACGGGCATGATCCGGCGTTTGCGCAGTTCACGGCGGACGGCTTTCGAGTCGTACGCCTTGTCGCCGAGCAGAGCCTCGGGGCGTCGGCGGGGACGGCCGGGCCGTCCCGCGACCGGTGGGATGCCGTCGATCAGGTTGAGGGTCTGGGTGATGTCGTTGACGTTCGCCGCGGTGGTGAGGGCATGGAGTGGGGTGCCCTTCCCGTCGCAGATCAGGTGGTGCTTGCTGCCCGTTTTCCGGCGGTCGACCGGCGACGGACCGGTCGCGGCTCCCCCCTTTTTGCGCGGACGTGGGAGCCGTCCACGCACGCGCGAGTCCAGTCGAGTTCGCCGGCCGCGTTCAGCTTCGCGAGCAGGATCTTGTGCAGCTGCTCGAAGACCCCCGCCTGCTGCCAGCGGTCCAGGCGCCGCCAGCAGGTCTGCCCGGAGCCGAACCCCAGCTCCAGAGGCAGGAGTTGCCAGGCGATGTCCTGGTGCAGGACGTACAGGATGCCCTGCAGGCACAGCCGGTCCGGCACCGGTTTCGGGCCCGGCGACCGCTTCGGCCAGGGCGGCAGCAGCGGCGCGATCAGCGCCCACAAGTCGTCGTCCACGATCCACGGCCGAGTCGTCACACCCACCCGAACGGTCGGATCGTCACATCAGTCACGCCCGACCAGGGCACTACAGCAAGATCCTGTTATGAGCTCATAGGACGGGGAGCCGCCGGTAACAAACCGGGCACGGATGTGAACGTGAGCGCAAGGAATCGAATATGTGCGCATCGGCCCGAGTGGGAGCAATCAGACAAGGGGACACCGGGAGCCCGCTCCCACTCGCCGCGCTCCCATTGGGAGCGTGGAAGCAACAGAAAAAGGGCCGTTCGAAAACGGCCCTTCACCTGCGGCGTTCGATCGTTCGAACTTGTCGGGACGACAGGATTTGAACCTGCGACCCCTTGACCCCCAGTCAAGTGCGCTACCAAGCTGCGCCACGTCCCGGTGCCCGTTCACTGACCTGGGGTTTCCCCCTGGCCGAACGCGCAGAGAAACCATACCGCACTCGGGGCGGTGGTCGTGAATCACTTCCGGCGCGCGGCCGGGTCCGGCGCGGCGCGGGAGCAGGGGTTGACCTCAAGCAAAGTTGAGGTTGCACGCTTCGTTCCATGACGACCACAGCGGATGACCTCGCCATCTCGACCAGCGCCACCGGCGCCTTCGCCCACACCACCTATCGCTACGAAGATCTGCCTCGGCTCATGAGCCTCATGACCGGGGACGAGAAGCACGGCCCCGCCGCCACCTCCACCCTCGACGTGCTGTGGGTGCTGTACGACCGCGTGCTGCGGGTCGGGCCGGACAGCGTCGACGACGCGGGGCGCGATCGGTTCCTGTTGTCCAAGGGGCACGGGCCCACGGCCTACTACGCCGTGCTCGCCGCCAAGGGGTTCGTGCCCGAGGCGTGGCTGAGCGGGTTCGGCGGGTACGAGTCGCGGCTCGGGCACCACCCCGACCGCGTGCTCGTGCCGGGCGTGGAGATCGGGAGCGGGTCGCTGGGGCACGGGCTTCCCATCGGCGTGGGGACCGCGCTGGGGCTTCGGGCCCAGGGGCGGCACGAGCCCGCCGTGTGGGTTCTCGTCGGGGACGCCGAGCTCGACGAGGGCAGCAATCACGAGGCCATCGCCTTCGCCGGTGCCGCCGGCCTCGAGCGGCTGCACACCGTCGTCGTCGACAACCTCTCCGCCACCTACGGCCGCGCCGGCGGCATCGCCGCGCGGTTCGAGGCGGCCGGCTGGTCGACCGTGAGTGCCGACGGGCGCGACCACCAGGCCCTGTACGAGGCCTTCACCGCGCCGCACCCCGGGCGGCCGCACGTCGTCGTCGCCCGCGTCGAGCCGAAGCTCGCGTGAGAGCCCACTCACCCAACGTGAGATCCCACTCCCCCAACGTGAGAACCCGCTCCCCCAAGAGAGACTCTCCTCCGGAAGGAACCTCCATGGACACCATGCGTGACCGCTTCGCCCCCGTTCTGGCCCAGCTCCTCGACGAGGATCCCCGCGTCGCCGTCGTGCTCGCCGAGATCGGGGCCGCCCAGTTCGCCGGGGCCGCTCGGCGGCATCCCGAGCGGGTGATCAATGTCGGGATCCGGGAGCAGCTGCTCGTCGGGGCGGGGGCGGGGCTCGCGCTCGCCGGGATGCGGCCCGTGATGCACACCTTCGCCAGCTTTCTCGTTGAACGGCCTTTTGAGCAGGTGAAGTTGGACTTCGGGCATCAGGGGGTCGGCGGTGTGCTGGTGAGCGCCGGGGCGTCGTACGACGTTTCGTCCGGGGGGTTCACGCACATGGCACCCGGCGACGTCGCGCTGCTCGACACACTCGACGGGTGGAGCGTGCACGTGCCCGGACATCCGGACGAGGCCGAGGCGCTGTTGCGGAAGGCCGTCGGGGCCGGGGACGAGCGGGTGTACGTGCGGTTGTCCGTGCAGGGGAATCGGGAGGGGCTGGCCGTGGACGGGGAGCGGTTCCTGACCGTGCGGGAGGGGCGGGGCGGCGTGGTCGTCGCCGTCGGGCCCATGCTGGACAACGTGCTCGCCGCCACCGAAGGGCTCGACGTGAGCGTGCTGTACGCCACCACCGTGCGGCCCTTCGATGCCGGTGCGCTGCGGCGGGCTGTCGGTGGGGGTGACGGGCGGAGCGCTGATGTCGTGGTCGTTGAGCCGTATCTCGCCGGGACCTCCGTCGCCGCCGCCAATGACGCGCTCGCCGATCTGCCGCACCGCGTGCTCGGGCTCGGCGTCGGGCGGCGGGAGCTGCGGCGGTACGGGAGCGTCGAGGAGCACGTCGCCGGGCACGGGCTCGACGCGGCGACGCTGCGGGAGCGGATCAGTGGGTTTCTGCTCTCCCGTAGTCCCGGCCCGGTCGAGGTTCCGGCGTAGGCAGGGGGGTGTGCAGGGGCTGCTGGGCGGCGTCGGCGCGCACGAGGCCTCTGATGGCCGGGACCGCGAGCATCGTCGTCGCCACGAGCAACGTGATCGCTCCGCCCGCCATGAGGACCTGGTGCGTGCCGAACACCGCGGCCGCCGGTCCGGCCAGCGCCTGGCCCACCGGCTGCATGGCGATGGAGCCGGCCACCTCGTAGGCGTGGATGCGGTTGAGGACCTCGCGCGGGACCTGGGTCTGCACGCTCGTCGCCCACATCACGCCCCAGAACGACATGCCGGCGCCTGCCACCGCGCAGCCCGCCATCATCCACGGCACTCCCAGGCCCGCGCCCGCCGTCACGGGGAACAGGGCGAAGCCGAACAGGGCGAGGGCGCCCGCGCGCAGCATGCGGCGCGGGCGCACGCGCAGGGCCAGCAGTCCGCCGATGACGGTGCCCGCGCCCAGGGCCGAGTTCACCAGGCCGTAGGCGCCCGAGCCGTACTCCTGTGTCACCTGCACGGCCACCAGGGGGACCGCCGGGCCCCACGCTCCTATCATCAGCACGCACCACACCGAGATGACTCCCCAGAGCCATCGGCGGGACCTGAACTCCCGCCATCCCTCGGCGAGTTCGGCGCGGAAGGCACCGCGGGGGCGTGCCTGTTCCGACGGGTGTGTCCCGGTGGTGCGCAGTGGTGGCAGGCGCAGGAGGATCAGGCACAGGGCGCTCAGGCCGTACGTGCCCGCGTGCGCCGCGAAGACCAGCCCCGGGGAGGCGACCGCCACGAGCACACCCGCCACGGCCGGGCCCGCCAGCTGCGCCCCGGATTCGGCGACCCGGATCGCCCCGTTCGCCGCCTGGACGTCCGACGCGAGACGCGGCACCGTACCGGCCACGCCGGGCTGGAAGACGGCCGCGGCCGCGCCGTTGATCGCACCGATCACGCAGATGTGCCAGAGCACCACATGGCCGGTGAAGAACATGGCGGCCGCCAGGGACTGCGTGACCAGGCGGGCCAGGTCGGCGCCCGTCATCAGCAGGCGGGTGTCGAACCGGTCCGCGAGCACCCCGCCGAAGATGACGAGCCCCGCGAAGCAGGCCACCGACGAGGCCATGGCGAGGCCGACCGCCCCCGCCCCGTGCCCGTACTGCAGCAGGCCCGCCGCGAGGGCCACCGGCAGCATGCTGTCGCCGAGTTTGGCGACACCCCTCGCGGTGAAGAAGAGGCCGAAGTCGCGGGTCCAGATGCCCCGCTTCGACACACCTCCGCCGTCGCCCACCCGGTCGCCCATCCACGCTCCCTCTCACGTCCGCCGCGGCACGCCGCACCGTACGGCTCGCCTTCGCGAGCGGATCATGCCACGCGGCATCGGGGCGCAACCAAGCGATCTCATCCTGCACGCGGAAGGCCCAACTCCGGGTGGGCGTCCAGGAGTCGGGACGGGGCGGCCTGGCGCCAGGAGTCGGCGAGGATGTCGCGCAGCTCGGCGACGTCCTCAAGGGCCGCGAGCCGTGCGCGCACCCACGCGAAGGACGCCTCGTGGTCGGCGATCCAGAACTTGTCCGGCTCCGCCAGGACCAGTTCGTCGCGCTCCTCCTTCGGGCAGCGCACCGCTATCGATGTCTCGTCCTCGGGCAGCGTGGCGAACATCTTGCCCGCGACCCGGAACGTGGGCATGCTCCAGGCGACCTTCTCGGTCGTGTCCGGCAGGGACAGGGCTACGGTGCGTACATCCTCGGCGTCCAGCATGTGTCGAACCGTAGCCAACGCCACTGACAACGGCCCGGATCGGCGCCACGGGCATCGGTGCGGCCGGTGCCGGCCCCCGCACCGGCCCGCGCACCTGCTCCCGCCGGCCCCGCTGCGCTCACGGCACCCTCTTGTCCAGCCACGCCGTCAGGTCGTCGTGCACCTCGTCGCGGTTGGTCTCGTTGAGGATTTCGTGGCGGGCACCCTCGTAACCCTTCCACGTGAGGTCGGAGACACCCACGTAGCGGAAGTCCTCCAGGAGTTCGTGGACGAGGGTCATGCCCTGGTGGCACGGGTCCTCGGTGCCGACCGCGACGTGGATCGGCAGGTCGGCCGGGATGCGCGCCAGGTTCGCCGGGTCGTTGACGCGGCGCACCGCGCGGACCCAGTCCAGGGACAGGCCCGCCGAGAAGTCGAAGCCGCAGCGTTCGTCGGCGACGTACTTGTCGACCTCCGCCTCGTCGCGCGAGAGCCATTCGAAGCCGGTGCGGTGCTCGTACGGGTCGTTGAAGGAGGCGAACAGGTTCGACACGTAGGAGCACGGCGCCGCGCGGCCGTCCTTGGCGACCTGCGCCTCCAGGGCCGCGATGTCGCCCTCGTTGTCGGCGCCGGGCAGGGAGCGGAAGGTGCCGGAGAGGATCACGGCCACCAGGTCGTCCGCGTACCGCTGCGCGTAGTCGCGCGCGAGGAGCGAGCCGAGGCTGTGGCCGAGCAGCACGAACGGGACGTTCGGGTGGAGGGCGCGTGCCTGGTCGCCGATCGCCTTGAGGTCCTCGACGATCGACACCCACGCGTCGGTGGTGGCGGGGTCGCCGTCGTCGGTGACGCCGTAGCCGCCCGTGGACTGGGCGGTGGCGCCGTGGCCGCGGTGGTCGGAGGCGATGACGGCGTAGCCGTGCGAGGTGAGGTGGCGGGCGAAGCGGTCGTAGCGCTGGCCGTGCTCCGCCGCTCCGTGGGCGATTTGCACGAAGGCGCGGGGCCTGCCGCCCTCGGGCAGCCAGGTGTAAGTGGCCACGGCGGCGCCGTCACCCGTGCTGAGCGCGCTCGTCGTGTACGTCGGTTCGGTGGCGGTCATCTGGCGGCTCCCTCTCGGACGGTCTTACGGCCCCGGGGGTGGGGTCGATGCGTGCTGGCGTGCATCTCCCCCATTGCCCTGGACGTCATTCCTGTACGCCACCGCCCGGAGCGGGAGCCGGGGCCCGGAGCCGCTTGTAGAACAGCGTGGTCGGCTGGAGCGCTCCCGCGGGGTCGGCTGCGTAGTCGGGGATGACGCCGACCTCGTGCCAGCCCGCCTTGCGGTAGAAGTTCTCGGCGGGGCTGCCGGTCTCCGTGTCGAGGACCAGGAGCGTCACTCCCGCCTCCGCCGCGGCGCGCTCCGCGGTCTCCAGCAGGGTCCGTCCGAGGCCGGTGCCGCGGGTGGAGCCGGACACCATCAGCTTGATCAGTTCGGCGCGGTGGCGGCCGTTGGGCTTGTCGGTGAAGGCGAGCGAGACCGTTCCGACGCAGCGGCCCGTGTCCGTGTCCATGGCCACCCACAGGGCGTGGGTGCCGCGTTCCAGGGGAGGTCCGACGGAGTCGCGCCACCAGGCCGCGGCCTCGTCGGGCGTGAGGTCGTGGAGGAAGCCCAGCGAGCTGCCGCCACGGACGACGTCGGCCAGGAGGGAGCCCAATTCGGCGACGCAGGAGGGGAACTGCGAGGCCGTGAGGCGGGTGCAGGTGATCGTCACGGGAGGACCACCACCAGCGCGTACCGCACGGATTCGGGGCCTGGACAGTGGAAGTGGGTGGGTCCCCAGAGCCGGAACCGGAGGCAGTCACCCGCCTCCAGGTGGTGTGTCGCGCCCTGGACGGTGAGGTCGAGGCGGCCGTCGAGCACCCAGATGTGCTGTTCGAGGCCGGGGACCGGCGGGCGGTCGTAGGCGATGTCGGCGTAGGGCTCCAGGGTGCCCTCGACGATCTCGCCGCGCAGTCCGGCGAGCGGCGGGGAGACGGAGCGGCGCGCGAACCCCGTCGAGTCGTCGCGCCACACGGACTGCTCGGCGGCGCGGACGACCTGGGCGGGGGCGGACTCGACCTCGCTCAGGAGCTGCGACATGGTGCGCCCGTAGACCGCGCAGAGGCGGTTGAGGAGGGCGGCGGTGGGGCTGATCTCGGCGCGTTCGGCCCGCGACAGGGTGGACCGGCTCACGCCGCTGCGGTCGGCCAGGTCTCCCAGGGACCAGCCCTGTTCGGCCCGCAGTTCGGCGAGCCGCGCCCCGAGCCGGGCGTCCACGGGGTCCGGAGTCATGTCGCCGCCACGGGCACTGCCACCACCGCTGCTGCCGCCGCTCGGCGGCGCCCCACTATCGTGTCTCATATTCGGCACGATATCCCAGATATGAAACAGGCAGGTTACGCGGCCGTCCCGGCGGCCCTCAGCGCGTTGCCACGGACCCGCGTCATCCCTGTGCCGCCTCCCCCAACGCCGTGAGCACCGGCCTGATCAGCGGATGCTCCTCCGCCCCGTGCCGCACCGCCGCGAAGACCTTCCGCGCCGGGGCCACCCCGTCGATCGGACGGACCACGACCCGGTCCAGGTCCACGCCGTGCAGCGCCGAGCGCGGGACGAGTGCCACGCCCGCGCCCGCCGAGGCGAGGGCGACGACGGCGCGGAAGTCGTCGGAGGAGTGCTCGAACTGCGGGGAGAAACCGGCGTGCTCGCAGGCGAGGACGACGACGTCGTGGCAGGGGTTGCCGGGGTACGGGCCGATCCACGTGTCCTTGGCCAGCTCGGCGACCGGTACCCACCGCGCGTCCGCCAGGCGGTGGGTGTCCGGCAGGACCGCGTCGAACGGCTCCGCGTACAGCGGTACGCGTGTGATCCGGTCGTCGTCGGCGCCCGGCGCGCCCCGGTACTCGACGGCGACCGCCACATCGATCCGCCGGTCGAGCAGCATCGGCAGGCTGGCGTCGCCCTCGGCGTCCTGGACGCGGACGCGGATGCCGGGCGCCGAGCGCGCCAGATGGGCGAGCGCGGGGCCCACGACCAGGCCGATGCCGGTGGCGAAGGAGGCGAGCGTCACCGTGCCCGCCTCGCCCGTGCTGTACGCGGCCAGCTCCGCCTCGGCCGTCTCCAGCTGGGCGAGGACGGCGTTGGTGTGCCGCAGCAGGATCTCGCCCGCCGTCGTGAGGCGGACGCCGCGCGCGCCGCGCTCGACCAGCTTGTGGCCCGTCTCCTGCTCCAGGGCCGTGAGCTGCTGCGAGACCGCTGAGGGGGTCAGGTACAGCGCGGCGGCCGCGGCCGTGACGGTGCGGTGGTCGGCCACCGCACGGAGGATGTGCAGCCGCCGCGCTTCGATCATGGGGCGATTCTCCCAAACGGGTGAGCCCTGCCCCGAGCCGGTCGGTCCCAGCCGGTCAGCCCAGCTCGGCGCGCGCCGCCACGAACGCGTCCACCGCCCGGTTCACGTCCTCCGTGGAGTGCGCCGCGGACAGCTGGACGCGGATGCGGGCCTGGCCCTGCGGGACCACCGGGTACGAGAAGCCGATGACGTAGACGCCGCGCTCCAGGAGGAGCTCCGCCATGCGGCCCGCGACGGAGGCGTCGCCGATCATCACGGGGGCGATCGCGTGGTCACCGGGGAGGATGTCGAAGCCCTCCTCCGTCATCCGCGTACGGAACAGCTCGGTGTTCGCCGCGAGGCGCTCGCGCAGGTCGCCCGCCGACTCCAGCAGGTCGAGGACCTTCAGGGACGCCGCCGCGATCACCGGGGCGAGGCTGTTGGAGAACAGGTACGGGCGCGACCGCTGGCGCAGCAGCGCGACGATCTCGGCGCGCGCCGCGACGTAGCCGCCGGACGCCCCGCCGAGGGCCTTGCCGAGGGTGCCGGTGATGATGTCGACGCGGTCCATGACGCCGTGCAGCTCGGGGGTGCCGCGGCCGCCGGGGCCGACGAAGCCGACGGCGTGCGAGTCGTCGACCATGACCATGGCGTCGTAACGCTCGGCGAGGTCGCAGATGTCCGCGAGCGGCGCCACGTAGCCGTCCATGGAGAAGACGCCGTCGGTGACGATGAGCTTCCTGCGGGCGCCGGACGCCTCCTTCAGCCGCGCTTCCAGGTCGGCCATGTCGCGGTTCGCGTACCGGAAGCGCTGGGCCTTGGACAGCCGGATGCCGTCGATGATGGAGGCGTGGTTGAGGGCGTCGGAGATCACCGCGTCCTCGGGGCCGAGAAGGGTTTCGAAGACGCCGCCGTTGGCGTCGAAGCAGGAGGAGTAGAGGATCGTGTCCTCCTGGCCGAGGAAGGAGGACAGACGTGCCTCCAGCTCTTTGTGGACCTCCTGGGTGCCGCAGATGAAGCGGACGGAGGCCATGCCGTAGCCCCAGCGGTCGAGGGCCGCGTGCCCGGCGGCGACGACCTCGGGGTGGTCGGCGAGGCCGAGGTAGTTGTTGGCGCAGAAGTTCAGCACCTCGCCCGGCTTGCCGCCCGCCGTGACGCCGACGGTGGCGGACTGGGGGGTGCCGATGACCCGCTCGGGCTTGTGCAGGCCGGCGGCGACGATCTCGTCGAGGGTGGCCCGGAGGTCTTCGCGTACGTTGTCGAACATGCCGTAAGTCCTTAAGTCCTGGGTGCGGAGAAGTCCTGGGTGCGGAGAAGTCCTGGGTGCGGAGGGGGAGTTCAGGAGGTCCAGTCGAGGATGACCTTGCCGCCGCGGCCGCTCGCCGCGTCGTCGAACGCCGCGTCGAAGTCGGTGTACGCGTAGCGGCCGGTGATCACCGGGGAGAGGTCGAGGCCGCCCTCCAGGAGGACCGACATCGCGTACCAGGTCTCGAACATCTCGCGGCCGTAGATGCCCTTGATGGTGATCATCGAGGTGACGATCCGCGCCCAGTCGACCGCGAACTCCTCGGACGGCAGGCCGAGCATGGCGATCCTGCCGCCGTGGGTCATGTTCGCGAGCATGTCGCGCATCGCGACGGGGTTGCCGGACATCTCCAGGCCCACGTCGAAGCCCTCGCGCAGGCCGAGTTCGCGCTGGCCATCGGCGATGGTCGAGGACGCCACGTTCAGGGCGAGGCTCGCGCCGACCTTGCGCGCCAGCTCCAGGCGCTCGTCGCTGACGTCGGTGACGACGACGTTGCGGGCGCCGGCGTGCCTGGCGACGGCCGCCGCCATCAGGCCGATCGGTCCGGCGCCCGTGATCAGCACGTCCTCGCCGACCAGCGGGAAGGACAGGGCGGTGTGCACGGCGTTGCCGAACGGGTCGAAGATCGCGGCGACGTCGAGGTCCACGGGGACGCGGTGCACCCACACGTTCGAGGCGGGCAGCGCCACGTACTCGGCGAACGCGCCGTCGCGGCCGACGCCGAGGCCGACCGTCGCCCGGCACAGGTGGCGACGGCCGGCGAGGCAGTTGCGGCACTTGCCGCAGACCAGGTGGCCCTCGCCGCTGACCGTGTCGCCCACCGCGATGTCGGCGACGTCGCGGCCGGTCTCGACGACCTCGCCGACGAACTCGTGGCCGACGACCAGCGGTGCGCTGATGGTCGACTGCGCCCAGCCGTCCCAGCCGCGGATGTGCAGGTCGGTGCCGCAGATCCCGGTGCGCAGGACCTTGATCAGTACGTCACCGGGGCCGACGCCCGGCTCCGGGACGTCCGTCAGCCACAGGCCCGGTTCGGCCTTCTCCTTGACCAGCGCCTTCAACGGTTCGGCTCCTGTCTCGCGCACGCGGGCAGGGCGAACCGGCCCGCGTGCCGGGAAGAGTGGGTGGTGGGTGTGCGGGGGCCGCGCCGGGCGGCCCGCCGTCACCGCAGACTCTTGCGTACGCGGTGGCCCCGGGTCCATCGAGGTTTTCTTAAGCGGCGCCCCAGGTTTCCTACAGGCCCACCCGCCACAGCCGCGCCGTCACACCCTCACCGGGCAACCCTCGCCACGCTGAACGAACATCTTGTCCGAATAACGGACACCCGACGCACGGCACGATCACTCATCGCATACTGACGCCGCATTTCCACCCGTCTCACATAGCGAACAGGCACGACCATGACACGGACCTCCGTCACGGACCGGCCGCACGCCGGATCCGACGTCGGCGTCACGCCCGGCGACGTCGAGGACACCTCCACCGGCGCGAGCCTCGGCCACGGCCTCAAGCAGCGGCACCTTTCGATGATCGCCCTCGGCGGTGTCATCGGGGCGGGCCTCTTCGTGGGGTCCGGTGCCGGGATCGCCGCCGCGGGACCCGCGGTCGTCCTGCTGTTCGCGGGCGCCGGGTTCGTGGTGATGCTGCTGATGCGGATGCTCGGCGAGATGTCCGCCGCCCGGCCCGCCACCGGCTCGTTCTCCGTGCACGCCGAGCGCGAACTCGGCGCCTGGGCGGGCGCGACCTCCGGCTGGATGTACTGGACCATGCTCACCTGCGGCGTGGCCGCGGAGGCGACGGCGGCCGGGCAGATCATGCACGGCTGGGTGCCGTTCCTGCCCGCCTACGGCTGGGTCGCCGTCTTCATGGTGTTCTTCTGCCTGAGCAATCTGGCCGCCGTGCGCAACTTCGGCGAGTTCGAGTTCTTCTTCTCCGCCCTGAAGGTCACCGCGATCTGCGCGTTCCTGGTCCTCGGCGTGCTCGGCATCTGCGGCGTCTTCGGCGACGCCCCCGGCGCCTCGAACCTCACCGGCGAGGGCGGCTTCTTCCCCACCGGCACCTCCGGGCTGATCGCGGGCCTGCTCACCGCCGTCTTCGCGTACGGCGGTCTGGAGACGGTGTCCATCGCCGCCGCCGAGTCCGACAAGCCGCGCGAGAACGTGGCCCGCGCCGTACGCACCGCCGTGTGGCGCATCGCGCTCTTCTACGTCGGGTCGATGGCGCTGGTCGTCGCCCTGGTGCCGTGGAACGACCCGAACGTCGCCGCCGACGGCCCGTACGTCACGGTCCTCGACGAGTTCGGCATCCCGGCCGCCGGCACCATCATGCAGGCCGTCATCCTGGTCGCCCTGC
Organism: Streptomyces sp. BYX5S; assembly: GCF_054724165.1. NCBI lineage: Bacteria > Bacillati > Actinomycetota > Actinomycetes > Kitasatosporales > Streptomycetaceae > Streptomyces > Streptomyces sp. BYX5S. The sequence goes on from NZ_CM138829.1 coordinate 5,308,758, forward strand.
TGTCGGCGATGAACGCCAACATCTACGGCTCGTCCCGCATGGCCTACTCGCTGGTCTCGCGGGGCCTCGGCCCCCGCTTCCTGGGCCGGGTGCACCGCCGCGTGCCGGTGGCCGCCGTGCTCGCGTCCTGCCTCTTCGGCTTCTTCGCGGTGTTCGCCGGCGTCTGGTGGCCCGACACCGTGTTCACCTGGCTGATGAACACGACCGGTGTCGCCATCCTCGTCGGCTGGGTGTTCATCTGCCTCGCCCAGCTGCGGATGCGCCGCCGTCTGGAGCGCGAGGCGCCCGAACTGCTCACCGTCCGGATGTGGGGCTTCCCGTACCTGACCTGGCTGGCTCTGGCAGCGATCGCAGGTGTGTTCGTGGTGATGGCCACCACCGCGGAAGGACGCGACCAGCTGTTCGTCTCCGCGATCCTCGTGGCCGCGCTGGCCGCGGGCGGGTACGTCAAGCAGCGCAAGGACGCGCGCGGCTGACGGTCACCACTCCGCGAGGCCGCGGGGCTCACTGGAGCAGGTCGCCGCGCCCGCGCACCAGTTCCATGAGTTCACCGGCCATCCCCTTGATGGTCGCGAGCCCCGCCCTCCCCCAGGGGCGGGGCTCCGTCGCGACCACGCACACGGTGCCCAGCGCGAGGCCCGTGCGTTCGTCGATCAACGGCGCTCCCAGATAGGAGCGGATGCCGATCTCGTCGACCACGGGGTTGCCCGCGAAGCGCGGGTAGTCGCACACGTCCTCCAGGACGAGCGCCTTGCGCCGCACCACCACGTGGGGGCAGTAGCCGTGGTCGCGCGCCATGTAGCGCGCGACCCCGCTCTCCGTCGACCCGGCGGCCACCGCGCCCAGTTCGCCGCCGCGGTGGTCGCCGTCGGGGGTGTGCAGACCGGCGAAGAACTGCCGGTTCTCGTCGATGAAGTTGACCATCGCGTACGGCGCGCCCGTCACCTCGGCGAGGCGGTCCGCGAACCGGTCGAACACCGGCTCGGGCCGCTGTCCGAGGTCGAGCCTGCGCAACCGGCGGCCCCGCTCGGCCCCCTCCTTGTCCTGCGGGGTGAGCAGCAGCCGCCTGGTCCCGTCGTACGTCACAGGACGGCCGCCGGGGTGTGCGCGAGCAGATGCCGCACGAGGGTGAGCAGCGTCTGGATGCCGGAGCTGGAGATGCGCGCGTCGCAGCGCACGACGGGCACCGCGGGGTCCAGGTCGATGGCGGCGCGCACCTCCTCGGGTTCGTAGCGGTACGCGCCGTCGAACTCGTTGATCGCGACGATGAAGCCCATGCCGCGCTCCTCGAAGAAGTCGACGGCGGCGAAGCAGTCCTCCAGGCGGCGCGTGTCCGCGAGGATGACCGCGCCGAGGGCGCCTTCGGACAGTTCGTCCCACATGAACCAGAAGCGCTCCTGGCCCGGCGTGCCGAACAGGTAGAGCACGTGCGCCGGGTCGAGGGTGATCCGGCCGAAGTCCATGGCGACCGTCGTCTCGACCTTGTTCTCGATGCCGTCGAGGTTGTCGGTGGCCGCGCTGACCGTGGTGAGCAGTTCCTCGGTGCTGAGCGGAGCGATCTCGCTGACGGCCCCCACGAAGGTCGTCTTGCCGACCCCGAACCCGCCCGCGACCAAGATCTTCAGTGCTGTGGGGAAAGGGTCAGAGCTGTCGTCGTAGTCCATCGAGCACTGCCTCCAGTAGGGACCGGTCAGTGGGGTTGTCGTGGAACATCGGGGGCTTGGTCGTGACCGCTCCGCAGTCGACGAGGTCGGAGAGGAGCACCTTGGTCACGGCCGCCGGGAGCAGCAGACGGCCGGCGATCTCCGCGACCGACGTGGGTCGCGCGCACAGGTCGAGCGCCTGGCTGTGTTCCGGACCCAGGTAGCCGAGGGGGGTCGCCCCGGTGGCCATGACCTGGGAGAGCAGATCCATCGACGTGCTCGGCCGGGTACGTCCGTTGCTGATGGTGTACGGACGCACGAGCCGGCCCGCGGCGCCGTCGAGCCATGGCCCGTCCTGCGGGGCCGCCACCGTCAATTCCTCATCGCCGTGGGCTCGGCGGAGGCCTGGCGCGGCGCTGTCACCAGGTAGGGCCGCACGCTCTTGACGAGCATGGCCATCTCGTAGCCGAGCACGGCCGCGTCGGCGTCCCGCCCGGCGAGGACGGCGAGACAGGTGCCGGAGCCCGCCGTCGACACGAAGAGCAGCGCCGAGTCGAGTTCCACGACCACCTGCCGTACGTCACCGCCGTCGCCGAACCGGATGCCGGCGCTGCGGCCCAGCGAGTAGAGACCCGAGGCGAGGGCCGCCATGTGGTCGGCGCTGTCGGCGTCGAGCCCGTGGACGGACTTGACGAGTCCGTCGGAGGAGAGCAGCACGGCACTGGTGGTGTGGGGAACGCGCTGGACGAGGCCGCTCATCAGCCAGTCGAGATCGGACACATGACCCGTCGGCACATCGCTCGCCATGGGGGATCGACTCCTTGGTGGACTGCTCGGTGTGGTGCTGAAGGTGGGGGGAACGGCGGGTACGGCGGTGGTGGCAGGGACCGGTGCGGGTGGTGGGGCGGGTGGACGCGGCCGGGGCCGGGGGCGGACGCGAGTGCGGCGTCTGCGGGGTCATGCGCGGGCACCGCCCTGCCCGTCGGGGCCCGTCGGTCGCCCGGCGTCGTCGCGCTGGGCGTGCGGCCCGGCATCGCCGGGGGCGCGGGGCTCGGCCGCTTCGGCGAGCGTGATGCCGCGCTGGAAGGCGGCCATGAGGCCGGGATCGTGGCCGACCGGCGGCGTGTCCTCCTGGCGCGGGGCGGGGCCGCCGCGCAACTGCGGGGCGATGTGCTCCTGCGCCCTGCGGCGCGGCAGTTGGGGCCGACGGCCCATGGTGCCGCGCACGACGCTCTCGTGACGGGCGACCGGAGGCTCGAAGTCGGCCGTGGCCTCACGGTCCTCGGGGCGGATCCCGGGGACGGCTTCGGCGGGAGTGGGGCGGGGGTCGCCGGTGACGCGTTGCGGGAGGGGGGTGGCGGTGCCGGTGGCCCTGGCGCTTGCGGGGCTTCCCGTGCGGGCGTGGCCGACGGGTGTGCGAGGGGCGGGGGTGACGGCGGGTGTGCCCGTGGGGGGCGTATGCGCGGGAGGCGTGGCGAGGGGCGGGCGCGGAGGTACCGCGGGTGCGGGCGAGAAGGGCGCCGGGGGCGGGGTGGTGGCGGGCGCGGGCCGTGTTCCGTGGGGGTCCGAGCCGGACGACGGCGGTGTCGCGAGAAGCCCGCTCGCGGCCGCGTTCGCGTTCACGCCCTGTCCGGCCCGCTCGGCGTGTTTGGCCTGTTCGGACCGGTCGGCCTGTTCCGCACCGAGCACGCTGTTGGCGGTCGCCGCGGCGGCGGCCTTGCGCACGCGTGGGACGCGGACACCCCCGCCGCCGGTGTCACCGTCGCCGCCGAGGAGGTCCTGGGGCAGGACGAGGACCGCCTGCACTCCCCCGTAGATGTTGGTCTGGAGCCGCACCGTGATGCCGTGCCGCCGCGCGAGCTGCGATACGACGAAGAGACCGATGCGGCCGTCCGCGAGGAGGCTGGCCACGTTGACCTGGTCGGGGTCGGCGAGCAGCGCGTTCATCTTGTTCTGCTCGGTGACCGGCATGCCGAGGCCGCGGTCCTCCACCTCGATGGCGAGCCCCGAGGTGACGGCGTTGGCGCGGAGCAGGACCTGCGTGTGCGGGGCGGAGAACACCGTGGCGTTCTCGACGAGTTCGGCGAGCAGGTGGATGCAGTCGGCGACGGCGTGCCCGCGCAGGGTGCCGTCGATCGGCGGCACGAGCTTGACCCGCGAGTACTGCTCGACCTCGGCGATCGCGGAGCGCATCACCTCGGTCATGGACACGGGGTGGCTCCACTGGCGGCGCGAGACGGCGCCGCCGAGCACCGCGAGGTTCTCGGCGTGCCGACGGGTGCGCGTGGCCAGGTGGTCGACGTGGAAGAGGCCCTTGAGCAGGTCGGGGTCCTCGACCTGGTTCTCCAGCTCGTCCAGGAGGTTGATCTCCCGGTGCACCAGCGACTGCAGGCGCCGGGCGAGGTTTACGAACACCTCGACCTTCTGCCGGCTGCCGGTCTGGCTGGACAGCTGGGTGGCCTGCACGACGGCCGTGACGGCGACGTCCTGGGTGCGCGCGAGGTCGACGGCGAGCCGGTCGAAGTCGTCGCCGCCGGGCGCGCCGATGGCGGGGGCACGGCGCGGCGGCGGGTCCTCCCCCTTGCGCAACTGCTCGACGAGCGCCCGCAGTTCGGCCTGCCCGCGCGCGCTCGTCTGGCGCAGGGCGAGCAGCCGGTCGCGTACGAGGGCGGCGGTCCGGCCCGCGGCGACGGCGGCGATCACGATGCCCGCGACCGTCACCACGCAGGCCCCGGCGAGCACCGCCCACAGCGTGAGGCTGGGCCGCACCCCCGCGTGACGCAGGACGTACAGCACGGCCGCGCTCGCGCCGAGCGCCACCGCGAGCGGCGGAAGGACGGCGATGCGCAGCAGTTGGGAGCGTATGTGGGTCTCGGTCGGGTGCGGCGCGGCCCGCCCGGTCGGCCTGCCGTGCCGACCGCCTTCGCGGCGGTCCGCGCGGGTGGCCGGCTGGCGAAGCTGGGACATTCGGCGACCTTGTCCTCGGGGATCGGGAGGTGAACAGACAGCGGGCAGCGCGACCGGGCGTCGCACAGCGAGCACACACGGTAGTCGCGGGTGCCACATACGCGAGGGGCAGTTGACAAACTCCAACGCCCGAGGTCCCGCTCTGGTATGAGCCCTCGTACCTACGAGCGATTACGACGCCGTGATGTGTCCGCGCGCCGTCGCACGCCCGTTCGCCACGGGCCAAGTACTCGCCGTGCAGCCGCTGGTGACGGGCGCTCACCCGCGCATGCGTTCAGTTCTCGTCCAGGCGGAAGCGCGCCTTGATGTGCATGCGTTCGCCCTGCGGGCCGAGGATGCTGAGGAATTCGACGGCGCGTTCGTCGGCGTTGCCGAACCAGTGCGGGAGATGGGTGTCGAACTCGGCGGCCTCGCCCTCCGTGAGGACGAAGTCCTGGTCGCCGAGCAGCACGCGCAGCCGCCCCTTGAGGACGTACAGCCAGTGGTAGCCCTCGTGGGAACGCGGCTCGGGCTCGCGGCCGTCGGTCAGTCCCGCGGGAAGGATCTGCTTGAACGCCTGGAGGCCGCCGGGCTTGCGGGTCAGCGGGACGACGGTCATCCCGTTGCGTGTGACCGGCCGCGGCTGCACGCGCGGGTCGAGGTCGGCCGGGGCGCCGACCAGCTCGTCGATCGTCACCTCGTAGGCCCTGGCCAGCGGCAGGAGCAGTTCGAGCCCCGGCTTGCGCTGCCCGGACTCCAGGCGGGAGAGGGTGCTGATCGGAATACCGGTGGTCTCCGACAGGGCCGTCAGAGTGGCGCCCCGGCGGCGGCGCAGCTCCCGCAGCCTCGGCCCGACCGCGGCCAGCACCCCGCCGAAGTCGTCCTGGCCCGTACGTCCCGTGCCCGCGTCGCCCATGACTCCACCGTGCCCGCGTTTTGCGTTTTCCGCAAAGAAGTTTGCCCGTACGCGCGGGTGGGGCGACCTTGGCGTCGAGGGCAGCCACCCGCGAGAGACAGGACCGCACACCATGGCCACCGAGACACCCCGGAACGACACGGCGCAGGGCGCCCCCGCGCAGGGCGACACCGTTGAGACCAACACCGCGCAGAGCGACCTGGCTGAGACCGACACCGCGCAGAACGCCCCCGCCGTGAGCGACACCGCACAGAGCGCCCCCGCTGAGAGCGACTCCGCGCACAGCAGCACGGCGCACGACGCCACCGCTCACGAGTGGGACGAGCGCTACCGCAGCCGCGAGCAGCTCTTCAGCGGAAACCCGAACGGCGTGCTCGTCACCGAGGTCACGGACCTGGCACCCGGCCAGGCGCTCGACGTCGGCTGCGGCGAGGGCGGCGACGCGCTGTGGCTGGCCCGGCAGGGCTGGCAGGTCACGGCGGTCGACGTCTCCGAGGTCGCGCTGCGCCGCGCCGCCGCAGCGGGCCCCGACGTAGCGGGCCGGGTCTCCTGGGCACGGGCCGACCTGGCCGTCACGCCTCCCCCGGCGGGTGCCTTCGACCTGGTGACCATGCAGTACTTCCCGCTGCTGCGCAGGGCGGGCCTGCCGGCGCTGCGCAGCATCGTCGACGCGGTCGCTCCCGGCGGCACACTGCTCTTCGTCACGCACGCCCTGGCGGACCTGGAGGAGCACACGGAAGCCACCTCCGAGTTCGACCCCGCCGACTACTACTGGGCCGACGACATCGCCGCACTCCTCGCCCCGGCCGACTGGAAGATCCAGCTCAACGAAACCCGCCCCCGCACCGCCCCGACGCCACCGGGCACCCACCACCACCGGGACACGGTCCTGCGGGCGCAGCGGAGGGCGTGAGGTGCGACGGGGCGGGGTCCGGAAGGGACTGCCGGACGGTGCCGCCGCCCCCGCCTACCCGGCGATCACGATCTCCGTCTCCTCCGCCCCCGCCGCGGGCCCCGCGACAACCGGCCAGCCGCCCCGCGGCACCGCCGCGACGGCCCGCCACCACTGCTCGGTGGGCAGCTGCGCGGCGCCGGGCTCGAAGGGCTCTCCGGGGCGCGGCAGCGCGACGCGTGCGGCGGCCCGGCGGGCGGCGGTGACGGTCTCCTCGCCGGGCTCGGTCCAGGCGTGCGGCGCCAGGTTGAACGTGCCCCAGTGGATCGGCAGCATCGGCCCGGCCGCGGGCCCGCCCTGAAGGTCGAGGTGGGCGCGCATGCCCTCCTCCGGGGTCATGTGGATGTCCGGCCAGTACTCGGAGTAGGCCCCGATCTGGATCATCGTGATGTCGAACGGGCCGTGCTCGGCCCCGATCTCCTTGAAGCCCGCGAAGTAGCCGGTGTCACCACTGTGGAAAACGCGGTGCTCGGGCCCCGCCGCCACCCATGACGCCCACAGGGTGTGCTGTGCGTTGCGCAGGCCGCGGCCGCAGAAGTGGCGGGCGGGCGTGGCGGTCAGCGTCACCCCACCGACCTGCGTCGACTCGTGCCAGTCCAGCTCGCGCAGCCGGTCCGCGGGCACGCCCCAGTGCTCCAGGTGCGCGCCGACGCCGAGCGGCACCGCGAACACGGTGTCCGTGTGGGCGAGCGCCTTGATGGTGGGCATGTCCAGGTGGTCGTAGTGGTCGTGCGAGATCACCACCACGTCGACCGGACCGAGCGCGGCGAGCGGCAGCGGCACCGGGTGCAGCCGCTTGGGCCCCGCGAAGGGGAACGGCGAGCAGCGCTCGCCCCACACCGGGTCCCACAGCACCCGCACCCCGTCGATCTCGGCGAGCACGGACGAGTGCCCCATCCATGTGATCCGCAGGCCGCCGGCGGACGGCTTCGCCAGGTCGGCGAGGGTCGTGGCGTGCACGGGGACGGTGCCCGTGGGGGCGCGGCGGGCGCGCTCCTCCTTGCGGAAATAGGTCTTGGCGAACTCGAGCATCGACCCGTCGGGCCGCGTGCGCGCGCCCTCCGGGTTCTGGAAGGAACCGTCCGCGAAGTTCGGCGACCGGCGGATCCGGTCCAGTCGGGCCCCTGTGGGCTCGGCGCCAAAGGCATCGGGCTGGAGCGAGCGCAGCCCGGAAGTCAGAGAACGTGACACGGCGCCTCCCGTTGATCGATCAGTCATCTCATTATGTGCGGCACCACTGACAACGCACCGGCCCCCTCCTGTGTGCCCGAGCAGCGAACCTGAGCCCACCCCACCTCCCGCCGCCACCGATTGACAGCGCCCTCGACAACTCCAAATACTGACCGCCGATTCAGTAAAGCCATCCACCCTGCACCATCCACCATGCACCCGATCATCGCGAAGTCACTGTGACCTCTCACCACGAATCCGCCGCGCTGGGCCGTCACAGTCCCCCTCCCCTCACGCCAACCACCGCCCCCCGAGGAGACCGCATGGCCGCCCCCACGCCGCCCACCCCCGCCACCACCGCCCAACCCGCCACGCCCCAGACCGCTCCCCTCATCGAGCTCACCTGGACCGATCACCTCACCGGGCGGCGCGGCTACTTGGTGGTCGACCGTCTGGTGCGCGGCGTGTCCAGTGGTGGCCTGCGCATGCGTGCGGGGTGCACCCTCGACGAGGTGGCGGGCCTCGCGCGCGGGATGACGATGAAGGAGGCGCTGCACTACAACCCGCGGGGCCACTACATTCCGCTGGGCGGCGCCAAGGGCGGGATCGACTGCGACCCCCGGGACCCGGAGGCGTACGGCGTCCTGGTGCGGTACCTCAAGGCGATGCGTCCGTACATCGAGTCCTTCTGGACCACGGGCGAGGACCTCGGTCTGACGCAGGACCTGGTCGACAAGGCGGCGACGGAGGCGGGGCTCGTCTCGTCGATCCAGGCCGTGTACCCGCTCCTGGACGACGAGGAGGCGGCACGTCGGCGCCTGGCGGACGCCTTCGCGGTGGACGTCGACGGCATCGGTCTGGACGAGCTGGTGGGCGGCTGCGGGGTCGCGGAGGCCGTCCTCGTCGCGCTCGACCGCGCGGAGGTGCCGTACGAGGGCACACGTGTGTCGCTCCAGGGGCTCGGCACCATGGGCGGCGCCACGGCCCGCTTCCTCGCGCGCGCGGGGCTCACGGTCGTGGCGGTGGCCGACCTGAAGGGCACGATCGCCAACAACGCGGGGCTCGACGTGGAGGCGCTGCTCGCGGCCCGCGACGCGTACGGCACCGTGGACCGGGAGCGGCTGCGGCCCGGGGACCGTGAACTGCCCGGCGACGCCTGGCTGTCGGCGGACGCGGACGTGCTGGTCCCGGCCGCCGTGTCGTACGCGATCGACGCGGCGAACCAGGAGCGGATCACGGCCCGCTGGATCGTGGAGGCGGCGAACATGCCGGTCCTGAGGGACGCGGAGGCGCTGCTGTCCGCGCGCGGGATCACGGTTCTGCCGGACGTGGTGGTCAACTCGGGGACGAACGCCTGGTGGTGGTGGACCCTGTTCGGCGACATCGGCGCGGACGCCGACGAGGCGTTCGCGTACACGCGGCGCTCCATGCGGGCGCTGATCGATCAGATGCTCGCGCGCGCGGAGGGCGACGGGACGACCCCGAGGGCCGCCGCGCACGCCATCGTCGCGGACCGGCTGCCGGTCCTGGCGGAGAGGTTCGGGTGGTACGGATGAGCGTCGCCGCTATGAGCCTGGACGCGCGCGCGGTCGCGACACCCGTCCCGGTTCGGGTCATTGGGTGAACGACAGCATGCGGAGAACCGGTCGCACGGCGTCCCCCGGGTCCTCGTCGAGGCCGGTCGGCAGGGCGCCGCTCAGCCACAGGTCGGCGAAGCCGTGGACGATCGACCAGGCGGCCAGCTCGGTGGTTTCGCCGGCCCGCGCCGAGAGCGCCGTGGTGAGCGCCCGACCGGCGCGGTCCTGCGCGGCGAGGAGCTGGGCGTCGGCGGCGTTGTGCAGGCTGGACTGGAACATCACCTCGAAATGCGCCGGGTGCGTCGTCGCGAACCGCACGTAGGCCACCCCGGCCTCCACGAGGTCGTCCCCCGCGGCGGTCACGGCGTCGGCCAGCAGGTCGAAGCCCTCGGCCGCCAACGCGGTGAGCAGTCCGGCCTTGGAGCCGAAGTGGGGTGTGAAGGCGGCGTGCGAGACACCGGCCCGGCGGGCCACGTCGCGCAGGCTGAGCGCGGCGGGCCCGCCCTGCTCGATGGCCTCGACGGCCGCGGTGAGCGCCGCCCGGCGGACGTTTCCGTGGTGGTAGGGCCGATCAGTCATGGACGGCATCTTACCGTTGACAACATTGCGGAGCAGCCCTAACTTTCCAATGGTAAGTTCCGTGCAAGCGTTCAGGGTTGGAGGCACCATGGAACCTCTTGTCGCTCTGTTGGTCGGCTTCGGCGGCGCCCGGATCGCCGGAATCGCCGGTATCGACGCGCTGGACGCCTGGCAGCCCGCGCTGCGGGTCGGACTGGCGACGATGTTCCTGCTCACCGCGTTCGCCCACTTCCATCCGAAGCTCCGCGCCGACCTCATCGGCATGGTCCCGCCCGCGCTGCCCCGCCCCGACCTCCTCGTCACGCTCACCGGGATCCTCGAACTCGCCGGAGCCATCGGCGTCCTCGTCCCGGCGACCCAGCGCCTCGCCGCGATCTGCCTCGTCGCGCTCTTGGTCGCGATGTTCCCGGCCAACGTCTCGGCGGCCCGCCGCAACGTCGCTCAGGGCGACCCCCTCGTCCCACGCACCGCCCTGCAAGTGCTGTTCATCACCGCGGCGGCCCTCACCATCCCGTGAGGGCTCCGACCCCCTTTCGAGCCCCTGCGGCGATTGAGCAGCCTGGGTCCGGGGCAGCGCCCCGCGACGTCAACCACCTGACCGGCACCACGAATCCGGTCGCGAGCGCGCTCACGATCCAGACGCGGCCCGAGCCCCGCCGCGACCCCGCCGACTAGGCTGGCCGCGTGACCAGAGTCCGGTTGAGCGTGGCCGAGCGGCGTGAAGAGCTGCTCAAGGCCGCCATCGAACAGATCGAGGCGCGCGGGGTCGCCGCCGTGCGCATCGCCGACGTGGCCTCGGCGCTCGGCGTGAGCAACGCGCTGGTGCTGTACCACTTCTCGACGAAGGAGAAGCTCGTCGCGGCCGCGTTCACCCATGCCGCGGAGGGCGATCTGGCCCATCTGCGCAAGCTGCTGGGCCGCCGCACGACGGCTCTGAAGCGGCTGCGGGCCGCGGTGCGCTGGTACGCGCCGACGGGGACGGCCAAGGGCTGGCGGCTGTGGATCGAGGGCTGGGCGGCGGCGCTGCGCGAGCCCGCGCTGCGGGACGTCGCGCAGGACCTCGACCGGCAGTGGAAGGCGGCGCTCGCGGACGTGGTCACCGAGGGCGTCGCGGCGGGCGAGTTCAGCTGCCCGGACCCGACGGCGACGGCGCTGCGGCTGACGGCACTCCTCGACGGACTCGCCGTGCAGATGACGGCGTACCGGGGCACGGTGTCCCGCACCCGTACGCAGGAATGGGTGGACGAGGCGCTCGCCCGTGAACTGGGCCTGGAGAAGGCGGAGTTGACGGCCGCACGCTGACCGGGTGCGGGGCGGAGGGCGACGCGGTGCCGCTCCCCGTACTCCGCTCCGGCGGACCGGCGGCGGGCGTTGTCAGTGCCGGTTGGTACAACTTCCTCTGCGGTCGGAAGATCGCCGGGGCACGCGGACCGACGCGCTGCTCCCATCCACCATTCGGACTGGCTCAGGAGCGCGCGGACATGACCATCGGAGAACATCTGCACGAGTTGCATGGCCTGCCCGCCTTCGACTTCCCGCTCGCCGACGCGGAGCAGCGCACCGAGCTGCCCGCGGCCGACGCGGTCGCCTGGCGGATCGGTGTCGACGCGTACGAGAGCGACGAGGAGTGGGCCGAGGCGTTCGCCCGGTTCGCGAAGGCCGTGGACCTCACGCGGGTCCGCGCGCTCATCGTCGGCGCGTGGTCCGACCCGTACGAGAACAGCCCCGAGACGGTGGTGTCCACCCTGCTCGGCGCACGGGAGCGGCTTACGTCGCTGCGGGCCCTGTTCGTGGGGGACCTGGTCGGTGAGGAGTGCGAGATCTCCTGGATCATCCAGGGCGATCCGGCGCCGCTGCTCAACGGGTTCCCGCAGCTGGAGGAGTTCGGGGTGCGGGGCGGGACCGACCTGGCGTTCTCGGCGGTGAAGCACGAGCGGCTGCGGACGCTGACCGCGCAGACCGGCGGCATGCCCGCGGAGGCCGTCAGGGGGATAGCGGCAAGCGATCTCCCGGCCCTGACCCGTCTCGACCTGTGGCTCGGCACGCCGGAGTACGGGGGCGACGCGACGACCGCCGACCTGGCGCCGTTCCTCACGGGCGACCGGCTGCCGAGCCTGCGCCATCTGGCGCTGCGCAACAGCGAGATCCAGGACAAGATCGCCGCGGCCGTGGCGGCGGCGCCCGTGGTGGCCCGGCTGGAGACGCTCGACCTGTCCATGGGGGTCCTCACCGACGAGGGCGCCACCGCGCTCGTCTCCGGACAGCCGCTCGGCCACCTCAAGAAGCTGGATCTGCACCACAACTACCTGAGTGACGCGCTGCGCGCACGCATCGAGGAGTCGCTCGCCCCGGCGGGCGTCGAACTCGATCTCGACCGGGGGGACGCGGACGAGGACGACGACGGCGACGGCGACGTGTGGCGGTACGTCGCGGTCGGCGAATAGCCGGAGGGGTGGGGGACAGAGGGGTCGGGGACAGAGGAATCGGGGGGGACGCACGCATGACGTACGCAGAGCACAGGGGCTATCCGGGGCAGCACCTCAGGTGGTTCCACGGACTGCCCGTGGTCGAGTTCCGGGGGACGGCGCTCAGCGACGAGGGCGGGGCGGCGCTGCTGGCTGGTCGGCCCCTCACCCACCTCCGCTCCCTGGACCTGCACCACCACTTCATGTCTCCGGAGGTAGTCGAGCGGTTCCGTTCGGAGCTGTCGTCGCACAGCGTCGCGGTGGACCTCGCCGTCACCACCCGGGGCAGGGGCTGGGAGGGGCGCTGTGTCAGCGTCGGCGAGTAGGGCGGGGGCCGCCGTGGGCGGTGCGGGCGCGGCGAACCGTGCGCGGTTCGCGGTCGTCGGCAATCCGGACAATCGCCGGGTGCGGCTGTTCGCCGACGCCGTGCGCGGGGCGGGACTGCCCGCGCCCCGGGTCGTGGCCTGGCGCGACGTGCTGCGCGAGGGCGGCGCCCGCTTCGCCGACGACGAGATCGTCCGCCTCGACTCGCCCGGTGAGGACGCGGCGGTCGACCGGGCGCTGCGGGACATGCCGGATCCGACGCGGGTCGAGGGCGGCGCCCGCTGGTACCGGCGTTTCCTGGCCGCCGTGGGCTCGCTCGAGGGCGGCGTCCGCCTCGACGATCCGGACGAGCTCGCCGTCCTCTTCGACAAGCGCCGCTGCCACGGCGTGCTCGCGGAGTCGGGGGTGCCGGTGCCCGCGTCGCCCACCTCCGGTGCCGCGGTCGCGGTACGCGGCTGGGACGACGTGCGCGCGCTGATGGCCGAGCACCGCATGCCGCGCGTCTTCGTCAAGCCGGCGCACGGCTCCTCCGCTTCGGGGGTGCTGGCGCTGGAGACGGCGGGCCCGGGGCGGCTGCGCGCGACGACGTCCGTGGAGTCGGCAGGCGGCGTGCTGCACAACTCCCTTCGGGTGCGGCGCTACACGGACGAGCGGGAGATCGCCGCCGTCGTCGACGCGCTGGCGCCCGACGGGCTGCACATCGAGCGCTGGGTACCGAAGGCGTCGCTGCACGCGCGCGTGGCCGACCTGCGGGTCGTCGTGGTGGCGGGCCGCGCCACCCATGCGGTCGTGCGCACCAGCCGCTTCCCGCTGACGAACCTCCATCTGGGCGGCGCCCGCGGCGAGTTGGCGGCCGCCATGGAGGCCGCGGGCGACGGTTGGGCGGAGGCCCTCGACGTCTGCGAGCGCGCGGCGGCCTGCTTCCCGCGCACCCTCTGCGTCGGCGTCGACCTGCTGCCCGCCATCGGCTGGCGGCGCTTCACCGTCGGCGAGGTCAACGCGTTCGGCGATCTGCTGCCCCGCCTCACGGGCCTGCCCGGCAGTGGCGCGGAGGGGCAGGACACGTACGCGGCCCAGGTCGCCGCCGTGCTCGCCCGCTCCCCCGGCCCGCTCGCGCCGGCCCCGCCCTTCCTTCCCCTCCTCCCACCGCACGACCCCGCAAGGACCCCGCATGCCCGCTCCTGAACCGACCGCACCGCCCCGAGCACCGGCCGCATCCGCACCCGCTGCGCCTACTGGGCCAGCCGCGCCCGGCGAACCCGACACGCCCACCGCGCCTACCGCGCCCCGCGGACCCGACACGCCCACCGCGCCCGCCGCACCGGCCACGCCCGACATGAACGAGGTCGTCGGCCGGGACGACCTCCTGCTGCTCACGCTCGACACCCTGCGCCACGACGTGGCGGTGGAACTGGCCGCCGAGGGACGCATCCCGAACCTGGCGCGGCACCTTCCGGGCGGCACCTGGGAGAAGCGGCACGCGCCCGGTAGCTTCACCTACGCCTCGCACCAGGCGATGTTCGCGGGCTTCCTGCCGACGCCCGCGACACCGGGCCCGCATCCCCGACTGTTCGCCGCGCGCTTCGCGGGCAGCGAGACGACGGCGGGCCGCACCTACGTCTTCGACACACCGGACCTCGTCTCCGGCCTGGCCGGGGCCGGTTACCGGACCGTGTGCGTCGGCGGCGTCGGTTTCTTCAACAAACAGGGCGCGCTGGGCGACGTACTGCCCGGCTTCTTCCAGGAGAGCCACTGGGAGCCGGAGTTCGGCGTGGCGTCCCCCACGTCGTTCGAGGCGCAGGTCGCGCGGGCCGAGCGTGTGGTCGCCGAACTGCCGTCGCGGCAGCGGCTATTCCTGTTCGTCAACGCCTCCGCACTGCACCAGCCCAACTGGTTCCATCTGCCCGACGCGACCAGCGCGGCGGGCGACACCCGCGCGACGCACGCCGCCGCGCTGGAGTACATCGACCGGCACGTCGGACGCCTCTTCGCGGCGATGAGTTCGCGCCGCCGCTGCTTCACGATCGTCTGCTCCGACCACGGCACGACGTACGGGGACGACGGCTACACCGGCCACCGCCTCGGCCACGAGGCCGTCTGGACCGTCCCCTACGCCCACTTCTTCCTGGAGCCGACCGCATGAGCACGACGACCGACGCGCCGGTGACGCCCGCGGCACCCGCATCCGAGGCACTCGCGACACCCGCGACCACCGACTCCACCCGCCCGTACCAGAGTTACGTGTACGCCTACCCGCACAAGACGGCCTACCGTCCGCTGCCGGACCGGCCCGCACTGCGCGACCTGTGGCGGCACGAACCCAAGGACGCGCTCTCCCTCTACCTCCACATACCGTTCTGCGAGGTCCGCTGCGGCTTCTGCAACCTCTTCACGCGCATCGGCGCCCCCGACGACCTGACGACCCGGTACCTGGACGCGCTGGAACGACAGGCCGTCGCCGTGCGCGAGGCACTGGACGACGCGGACACCGGCACCGGCACCGGCACCGAGACCGGGACCGACCGCCCCGGCCTCCGGTTCGCCAACGCCGCGTTCGGCGGCGGCACGCCCACGTACCTCGACGCCGACGAGCTGGCCCGGCTGTGCGACATCGCCGAGCTGCGCATGGGCGCGGACCTGCGCGCCGTCCCGCTGTCGGTGGAGACCTCGCCCGCGACGGCCACCGCCGACCGGCTCGCCGTCCTCGCCGAGCGCGGCGCGACCCGCCTGAGCATCGGCGTGCAGAGCTTCGTCGACGCCGAGGCCAGGGCCGCCGTGCGCCCGCAGCGGCGCGCGGACGTCGAAGCGGCGCTGGGCCGCATCCGCGACGCGCGCATCCCCGTCCTGAACATCGACCTGATCTACGGCATCGACGGCCAGACCCCGGCGAGCTGGCGCACCTCGCTCGACGCCGCGCTCGCCTGGCGCCCGGAGGAGCTGTACCTGTACCCGCTGTACGTGAGGCCGCTGACGGGGCTCGGCCGGGGCGTCGCCCCGCTCACCGACCGCGCCTGGGACGAGCAGCGGCTGCGCCTGTACCGCCAGGGCCGCGACCATCTGCGGGCCCACGGGTACGAGCAGGTGTCGATGCGCATGTTCCGCCGCGCGGACGCCCCCGCCCAGGGCCCCGACGACTACGCGTGCCAGACCGACGGCATGATCGGCCTGGGCTGTGGCGCCCGCTCGTACACGGCGAGCGTGCACTACTCGTTCGACTACGCCGTGGACATGCGCGAGATCCGGGGGATCATCGACCGCTACACGGCGCTGCCGGCCGCGGAGTTCGGGCACGCGGTGCACGGCCGCCGCGTCGACGCCGACGAGGCGCGGCGCCGCCACCTCCTTCAGTCGCTGCTCCAGGCGCAGGGGATGCCGCTGGACGACTACCGGTCCCGCTTCGGCTCCGATCCGCACGACGACTTCCCCGCCGAGCTGCGCGCCTTCGGCGAGCGCGGCTGGCTGGCCGATCCGGCGGACGGTCTCCTGCGCCTGACCCCCGAGGGCCTGGCGCACTCGGACGCCCTCGGCCCGGCCCTGTTCTCCCCCTCGGTGCGCGCCGCGATGGCCGCGTACGAGGCGAGGTGACCGCCCGATGGACCTGACGATCCTGTACCGGGGCCCGCTGGCCTCCTGC
This sequence comes from Streptomyces sp. BYX5S, assembly GCF_054724165.1. Taxonomy (NCBI): domain Bacteria; kingdom Bacillati; phylum Actinomycetota; class Actinomycetes; order Kitasatosporales; family Streptomycetaceae; genus Streptomyces; species Streptomyces sp. BYX5S. The sequence goes on from NZ_CM138829.1 coordinate 5,324,964, forward strand.
GACTACGACTGTCCTTACTGCCCGTTCGCCAAGCGCCGCGACAGCACCGAGCAGCTGCGCGCGGACCGGTCGGCGCTGGAGCGGTTCACGGCGTGGGCGGGCGCGCGGCGCGAGGACCGGCTCTCGATCCTGTTCACGCCCTGGGGTGAGGGCCTGGTGCGGTCCTGGTACCGGCGGGCGATGGTGGAGCTGTCGCACCGGGAGCACGTCCGCCGCGTCGCCATCCAGACGAACCTGAGCTGCCGCACGGAGTGGCTGGCCGACGCCGACCCCGAGAAGCTGGCCCTGTGGTGCACGTACCACCCGGGCCAGACCCCGTACGAGCGTTTCCTCGGCAAGACGCGCGACCTGGCAGAACGGGGCATCCGGTTCAGCGTCGGCGTCGTCGGCTTCCCGGAGCACCTGGAGCACGCGCGGACGCTGCGCGCGGCGCTGCCCGCCGAGGTCTACCTGTGGGTGAACGCGGCGGAGGGCCGCACCTACACCGACGAGGAGGCCGCGGCCTGGACGGCCGTGGACCCCCTCTTCCCGTACAGCCGGCACCCGCACCGTTCGGCGGGGCTGCCGTGCCGCACCGGTTCCTCGGTGATCTCGGTGGACGGCGAGGGCACCGTGCGCCGCTGCCACTTCGTCCGGGACGAGCTGGGCAATCTGTACGACGGTTCGTACCGTGCGGCGCTCGCGCCCAGGGCCTGCCCGCTGGCGGTCTGCGACTGCCACATCGGCTACGTCCACCTGGAGACGCTGCCGCTGTACGACGTGTTCGCGGGCGGAGTCCTGGAGCGCGTCCCGGCCGCGCCAGCGGCCGCGCCTCAGCTGATCGGAACGCCGACGGTCAGGACGCCGACTGCAGATGCGCCTTGACGATGTGCGGGTCGATGAAGCCCTTCGCCTGCACCCGGTCACCGGAGGACTCGCCGCGCAGCCGGCGCCCGATCCACGGCACCAGGAACTCCCGCGCCCAGTGCATGTCGTCGCGCCGCACCTCCAGCGTGCCGCGCGGCGGCAGCGGCGGCCACATCTGCTCGGGGTCGGCCGGCACGTCGAGGCCGAGCGCCTGACCGGCGCGCAGCGCCACCCGCGTGTGCCCCTCGGGCGAGAGGTGCAGGCGGTCCTCGTCCCAGGCGCGCCGGTCCTGGATGGACTTGAGGGACCACAGGTCGAGCATCAGGCAGCCGTGGCGGTCGGCGATCGCCCGGACGTGCATGTTGTACGTGGCGATCTTGCCGCGCAGGTGCTTGAGCACGGCCACGTCGCGGGTGTCGAAGCCGGTGGCCACCATGACGGTCCCGGCGGCGCCGGCGAGCTGGGCCACGGCCTTCTCGAAGCGCTCGGCCACGTCGTCGGGGTCGGTGCCGGGCCGGATGATGTCGTTGCCGCCCGCGACCAGGGTCACCAGGTCGGGGGCGAGCTCGACGGCCTTCGGCACCTGGTCGGCGACGATCTGGTCGAGGAGCTTGCCCCGCACGGCGAGGTTCGCGTACTTGAAGGTGTCCTCGGGGACGCGGTCGTCGAGGAGGACGGCGAGCCGGTCGGCCCAGCCCGCGAACTTCCCGTCGGGGCCGGGATCGCCCACGCCCTCGGTGAAACTGTCGCCCACGGCCGCGTAGGACCGGATCGTGCCGTTCAGTGAACCCGTGATTGCGCTCGATTCGTTTGCCACGACCACACATCTTTCACCCTGAGGTGTGACCTACGCGACCGTAGCCAGGGGTTGACGCGTGGTGAGATAGCCCACTCGCCATCTGGGGAATAAGCGCGGAAACGGGTCCGGCGCCCGGGGAGGATCCCCGGGCGCCGGACGGAGCGAGCGGCCGACGGCCGCCGCGCTCGGTGTCTCAGGCGTCCACGCCGTGCTGGCTGAGGTACGCGATCGGGTCGATGTCCGAGCCGTACTCGGCGGTCGTGCGGACCTCGAAGTGGAGGTGCGGCCCGGTGACGTTGCCCGTCGCGCCGGACTTGGCGATCTCCTGGCCGGCCGTGACCTTGGCGCCCTGGGCGACATTGATGGACGACAGGTGGGCGTACTCGGAGAAGTGGCCGTCGGCGTGCTCGATGACGACCTCGTTGCCGTACGCGCCGCCGTCACCGGCGGAGACGACGGTGCCGTCGGCGATCGCCTTCACGGAGGTGCCGGTGGGCACGGAGAAGTCGGCGCCGGTGTGGCTGCCGCTGGACCACATGGAGCCGGAGTTGCCGTAGCCGGTGCCGGAGGCGCCGTCGACGGGCGCGACGTAGTCGCCGGAGGCGGTGGTCGTGGCGCTCGTCTGCGTGGTGGTGGCCGCATCGTCCGCGGAGTCCGCGGAGTCGTTCTCGGCCGCGCCGCCGAGCTCCAGCTTCATGCCGATCTGGATGCGGTCCGCGTCGGAGCCGACGACGTCCTTGTTGTCCTCGTACAGCTTCTTCCAGCCGCCTTCGACGTCCTGCGCCTTGGCGATCTTCGAGAGCGTGTCACCGGCCTTGACGGTGTACGTCGAGGTGTCGGCGGCGCCGCCGTCCGTCGCGGCCTGGGCGCCGGAGGCGCCCATCAGCGGCAGGGCGATCGCGACGCCACCGGCGGAGGCGACGGCGGCGACGCGGGCGATGCGGCGGGAGGGCGAAAGGCGGTGCTTTCCCTTTGCGGGCATGGGGGATTTCCTCTCCGTCGCCTACGAGGTGAGCTGTCGGGTTCGGGCTGGAGATGCCCGGCCGTGCCCGGCGTACGGGACCGGCTTCACCCCTAGCCGCTTCGGGAAATTCCCTGCGCGGCGTCGTGCGTGTGGGTCCCCCGCTCCTGCCGTGACGGGTAGTCGAAAGGATTCCGGGCGGCGGCAGGACTAGGCGTTCCGACCGGATTGATTGGGGACATTAGGCGAACGGCAAAGGCGGCGACAAACGCCGAATTCGCTTCGGCGGCCCATTCCTTGGTCATCTGAGGGTTTGCTGTGTAACCCTGCGTCGCCGAATCCGCTTTACCAACGCCATACCTTGGGGAATTCGCGCCGCGGGAATCCCGGCCGATCGCCACGCAGGGTGACGAACATGACGCCGCTCACGCACACGCCCCCAAGCCCCTCCCATCCATGAACAGTTGGGACGGATGGCCCTAAATCGGACACATGGTTGCCCCTGGAACCGATGTCGTATCGTCAGGAGCGCGCCCGCCGGCGACTCAACGCCGGTGCACCGAACGGGAGGAGCCCCTGTGACGCAGCACGCACCGTCCACCGAGCCCGAGCTGACCGGAGTGCGCAACTTCCGAGACGTGGGAGGCCTTCCCACCGTGGACGGCCGTCGCGTGCGCCAGGGCGTTCTGTTCCGCAGCGGCCACCTCGCCCATGCCACGGCCGAGGACGCGGCCTTCCTCTCCTCCCTCGGCCTGCACACCGTCTTCGACTTCCGCAACGCCGCGGACCAGAAGCTGGAGGGCGCGGACGTCGAGCTGCCCGGCGTGCGCAATCTGAACCTGCCGCTCAACGACCCGGCCGACGGCGCAGAGTTCTGGGCGATGGTCCGCGACGGCGACATCGAGCAGCTGCGCGGGATCCTCTCCGGTGGCCGCGCCGCCGACCGCCTCGTCGACTCCTACCGCACGATGATCAAGGAGCGCACCGCGGAGCACAGCCGCGTGCTGCACTCCCTCGCCGAGGACAGCCTGCCCGCGCTGATGCACTGCGCGGCGGGCAAGGACCGTGCGGGCCTGTCCATCGCGGTGACGCTGATCGCGGTCGGCGTGGAGCGCGACGCCATCGAGGCGGACTACCTCAAGTCGAACGAGAAGCACCGCCGCTACAAGGTGCACCGCACCGCCACCTCCCAGGACGCCTACTCCGAGGAGGTCATGGAGCTGCTCAGCCCGCTCTTCGACGCCCGCATCGAGTACCTGAACGCGGGCCTGGAGACCATCGAGGAGGTCTGGGGCAGCACGGACCGCTACCTCGAAGAGGGCCTGCGGATCACCCCGGCCACCCGCGAGCGGCTGCGCGAGCGCCTGCTGGAGTGACGGCCGGGGCGGCCGGGGCCTACTCTCCCCCGCCCAGCGCGAACAGCATGTAGATGAAAGCGGCCAGCGCGTGCCCCGCGAAGACGTACACGAGGACACGGACCCAGATCCCGCGCGGGAGCTTGTCCTCGATGTCGCGGCGGGCGGGGGGTGCGGTCGGCTCGATGGGTTCACCCATGGCGGGTCTCCTTGACGAGTCCCGCTGCCGGGCCGAGGCACAGGGCGGCCGTCGGGCTCTGCAGCAGGGTGTGGACGAAGAGGAAGTCGACGCCGCCCTCGTCGACGGCGGCGATACGGTGCGGAGTGAGCGAGTCGAAGTGGGAGCTGTCCCCCGGGTCGAGCCGGTAGGAGGTGTCCCCGAGCCGCAGCCTCAACCGCCCCGACAGGACGTACAGCCACTCCTCGCCGGGGTGCACCCGCACGACGCCGCCCTGCGACCCGTACGGCGCGTGGACCCGCAGCGCCTGCATGCCGCGGCCCGGCGAGCCGGCCTGCCGGTACGTCCAGCCCCCGGCCTCGGTGGACTCCAGCGCCCCGCCCCGGACGACGGCGTCCCGGTCGGCGGGGGTCTCGCCGAGGAGTTCGGACACCGTCGTACCGTAGATACGGGCGAGTGAGAGCAGCATCGGCAGCGACGGCTGACGCTGTCCGGTCTCCAGGCGGGAGAGGTGCGCCGGGGACAGGCCGGCGGACGCGGCGGCGGCCTCCAGCGTGAGGGCGGCGCGGCGGCGCAGTTCGCGGAGCTGGGGCGCGACGGCGGGAAGTTCCGGGGGTTCCGGGACCTCCGCACCGTCCGGCCCGTCCGGCGGGAGGGCAGGGCTCATGCTCTCGATTCAGCCAGACCCTTGCCTCTGCGGCAACTTTCTTGCCTCAGAGGCAAAAGCCCCCGCCCGACACCGCGTCCGCCTCGACGGATGGCCGCGACACGGAGCCGCGTCCGCGCTCAGCGGTTCGCGACCGCCTGTTTGATCAGTGTCCTGCCGAAGTCCCACATCAGCCCGCCGCCGCTGTGCGCGTCGTCCATGACGGCGGTGAACGCCTCGACGAACCGCTCGACGTCGCTCTCGTCGATCACGAGCGGCGGGATCAGCTTGATGACTTCCAGATGGTCGCCGGAGACCTGGGTCAGGATCCGGTGCTTCTGGAGCAGCGGCACCACGACCATCTGCGCGAACAGTCCCTTGCGCGCGGCCTGGAGCATCGTCCAACGACTGCGCAGCTTCAGCGACCTGGGCCGTCCGAACTCGATGCCGATCATGAGCCCACGGCCGCGCACGTCGCTCAACAGCTCGTAGCGGTCGACGAGTTCGGTGAGCCGCGACTTCAGCAGCTCCCCCATGGCCCGCGCGTTCGCGACCGTCTCCTCGTCCTCCATGACGGCGAGGACGGCGAGGCCCGCCGCCATGGCCTGCGCGTTGGACCCGAAGCTCGCCGAGTGGACGAGGACCCGGTCCATGGAGGAGTAGACCTTCTTGAAGATCCAGTCCTTGCCGAGGGTGGCGCCGACCGGCACGTAGCCGCCCGACAGCGCCTTCGCCACGCACACCAGGTCCGGCTCGACGCCGTCCTCGTGCTGGTAGGCGTAGAAGTCGCCGGTCCGGCCGAGCCCGGTCTGCACCTCGTCCGCGATCAGCAGCGCCTTGTGCTTCCGCAGGAGTTCCTGCGCGGCCCGCAGATAGCCGGGCGGCGCCTCGTACACGCCCTTGCCCTGGATGGGTTCGACGATGAGTCCGGCGACGTCGCCCTTCTTCAACTCCCGTGCCAGCGCGTCGAGATCGCCGAGCGGGACGGCCGTGTCGGGCAGCAGCGGGGCGAAGCCGTCGCGGAAGCCGTCCTCCCCGTTGACCGACAGCGATCCGGTCGTCAGGCCGTGGAAGGCGTGCGCGCAGTACAGGATCCGCGGCCTGCCGGTGGCGTACCGCGCGAACTTCAGCGCCGTCTCCACCGCCTCCGTACCGCTGTTGCCGAAGAACACGCGGTCCAGGTGTGGGCTGTGCGCCACCAGCTTCTCGGCGAGCAGACCCGGCAGCGGCTGGCAGTCGAAGCGGGTCAGGTCGGCGAGCGAGGCGTCGAGGACGTCGTGCAGCGCCTTGCGGACGACGGGGTGGTGGCGGCCGAGGCCCATGACGCCGAAGCCGGCGAGCATGTCCAGGTAGTCGTTGCCGTCGGCGTCCCAGAAGTGCGCGCCCTCGGCCCGCTCGTAGACCTTGTCGAAGCCGATGGTGTGCAGCATCTTCGGCAGCTGGTGGTTGAGGTACGTGGTGTGCAGCTCGTACCGTTCGGCGCCGCGCTCGGCGAGCAGCGTGCCGAGGTCGAACTCCTTGCTCATGCGTTCCTCTCCTTGTCCGCGGCCGGTTCCGGTGTCGCCGCGGCCAGGTTCAGGCTGGTCGCGATCCGGCCCGCGATGTCCACCGGTGTCAGCCCGATGTCGGCCAGCACCTCGCCCCGCTTGGCGTGCGGCAGGAACTGCTCGGGGATGCCGAACCGGCGTACGGGCACGTCGACTTCGGCCTCGCCGAGGGCGAGTGCGACGGCCGAACCGACGCCCGCCGCCTTGCTGTTGTCCTCGACGACGGCGACCAGCTCGTGCCGTGCGGCGAGCGGCGCGAGGTCGGGGTCGACGGGCTTGACCCAACGCGGGTCCACCACCGTGCAGTTGATGCCGCGCGCCTCCAGCAGGTCGGCGGCCTGGAGGCACACCGGCGCCATGACACCGACCGAGACGAGCAGCACCCGCGCCCCCTCGGTGCGGTGCAGTACGTCGATGCCGCCGACGCGGTCGACCGCCGCGATCGGCTCGCCCACCGACTCCTTCGGGAAGCGCAGCATGGTCGGCGCGTCGTCGACGGCGACGGCTTCGCGCAGCTGGGCGCGGAGCTGGTCGGCGTCGCGCGGCGCGGCGATCCGGAGGCCGGGCACGACCTGGAGCACGGACATGTCCCACATGCCGTTGTGGGAGGGCCCGTCGACGCCGGTGACTCCGGCCCGGTCGAGCACGAAGGTGACTCCGCACTTGTGCAGGGCCACGTCCATGAGCAGCTGGTCGAAGGCCCGGTTGAGGAAGGTCGCGTACACCGCGACCACCGGGTGCAGTCCGCCCGTGGCGAGCCCCGCGGCCGACACGGCGGCGTGCTGTTCGGCGATCCCGACGTCCCAGACCCGGTCGGGGAACTCCTGGGCGAACTCGGTGAGTCCCACCGGGTGCAGCATCGCGGCGGTGATCGCGACGACGTCCTCGCGCTCGCGGCCGATCGCGGCGATCTCGTCGCCGAACACCGAGGTCCAGGAGGGGCCGTTGGACGGCGCGAGGGGCTCGCAGGTGAGCGGGTCCATCACGCCGACGGTGTGGAAGCGGTCGGCCTCGTCGGCGAGCGCGGGCTCGTAGCCGCGGCCCTTCTCGGTGAGGCAGTGCACGAGGACCGGGCCGTGGAAGCGTTTCGCGCGCCGCAGCGCCGACTCGACGGCGCCCACGTCGTGGCCGTCGATGGGGCCCACGTACTTGAGGCCGAGGTCCTCGAACATGCCCTGCGGCGCGAACGCGTCCTTGAAGCCCTTCTTGGCGCCGTGCAGCGACTCGTAGACGGTGTGCCCGACCACCGGGGTCCGCAGCAGGACGTCCTTGCCCCAGGCGAGCACCTTCTCGTAGCCGTCGGTCGTGCGGAGCGTCGCCAGATGGTTGGCGAGGCCGCCGATGGTCGGCGCGTAACTGCGTTCGTTGTCGTTGACGACGATGATGAGCGGCCGGTCCTTGGCGGCGGCGATGTTGTTCAGCGCCTCCCAGGCCATGCCGCCGGTCAGCGCGCCGTCGCCGATGACCGCGACGACGTGCCCGCGCTCGCCCTGCACCTGGTGGGCCTTGGCGAGGCCGTCGGCCCAGCCGAGCGCGGTGGAGGCGTGCGAGTTCTCCACGACGTCGTGCTCGGACTCCTCGCGCGAGGGGTAGCCGGAGAGGCCGCCCTTGCCGCGCAGCTTCGAGAAGTCCTGACGCCCCGTCAACAGCTTGTGCACGTAGCTCTGGTGGCCGGTGTCCCACACGAGGCGGTCGACCGGCGACTCGAAGACCCGGTGCAGCGCGATGGACAGCTCCACCACGCCCAGGTTCGGCCCGAGGTGTCCCCCCGTCCTCGCGACCGCGTGAATCAGGAACTCCCTGACCTCGTGGGCCAGTTCGGCGATCTCCTCCTCGCTCAGTGCCTTCAGGTCGCGCGGCCCCCGGATCGTTTCCAGAATCGTCACGCTCGAGCCCCCTTCCCGTCCGTACGTAAGAACTCAAGCGACGGTGACGTCGGGTACCCCCGACGCGACGCCGTCCTTCTCCATCTGTTCGGCGATCTTCATCGCCTCGTCGATCAGCGTCTCGACGATCTTCGATTCGGGAACGGTCTTGACGACCTCGCCCTTCACGAAGATCTGTCCCTTGCCGTTGCCGGAGGCGACGCCGAGGTCCGCCTCGCGGGCCTCGCCGGGGCCGTTGACGACGCACCCCATGACGGCGACCCGCAGTGGCACCTCCATGCCGTCGAGCCCGGCGGTCACCTCGTCGGCGAGCTTGTAGACGTCGACCTGCGCGCGCCCGCACGAGGGGCACGAGACGATCTCCAGGCGCCGCGGCTTCAGGCCGAGCGACTCCAGGATCTGGTTGCCGACCTTGACCTCCTCGACCGGCGGCGCGGACAGCGAAACCCTGATGGTGTCCCCGATGCCCTCGGAGAGCAGCGCCCCGAAGGCCACGGCGGACTTGATGGTGCCCTGGAAGGCGGGCCCGGCCTCGGTGACTCCCAGGTGCAGCGGGTAGTCGCAGGCGGCGGCGAGCTGCCGGTAGGCGTTCACCATCACCACGGGGTCGTTGTGCTTCACCGAGATCTTGATGTCCCGGAACCCGTGCTCCTCGAAGAGCGAGGCCTCCCACAGCGCCGACTCGACGAGCGCCTCCGGGGTGGCCTTTCCGTACTTCGCGAGCAGCCGCTTGTCCAGCGAACCGGCGTTGACGCCGATGCGGATCGGCGTGCCGGCGTCCGCGGCGGCCCGCGCGATCTGCTTCACCTTGTCGTCGAACTGCTTGATGTTGCCGGGGTTCACGCGCACCGCGGCACACCCTGCGTCGATGGCCGCGAACACGTACTTCGGCTGGAAGTGGATGTCCGCGATCACGGGGATCTGCGACTTGCGCGCGATGGTCGCGAGCGCGTCGGCGTCGTCCTGCGTGGGGCACGCCACCCGCACGATCTGGCAGCCCGACGCCGTCAGCTCGGCGATCTGTTGCAGCGTGGCCCCGATGTCCGAGGTCCGTGTCGTCGTCATCGACTGAACGGACACCGGCGCGCCGCCGCCGACCGCCACCGGCCCGACCTGGATCCGGCGGCTGACGCGCCGCTCGGCGATGGGTCGGGCCGGCAGCTCGGGCAGGCCCAGTGAGACCGGCTCTCCGGCGTTCATGCGGCCGTCACCCACGGTTCCCGGCGACGGTCTCGGACATGGCGCGGATGGACTCCTTGAGCGACCCCATGGTGGCGAGCACCGCCGTCGGCTCGTAGCCGCAGTGCGCCATGCAGTTGTCGCAGCGCGGGTCCTTGCCGCGCCCGTAGGCGTCCCAGTCGGTCTTCTCGATGAGCTCCTTGTAGGTGGGGACGTACCCGTCCGCCATCAGGTAGCAGGGCTTCTGCCAGCCGAACAGCGAGTAGTTGGGGATGGCCCACGCGGTGCACGGGAAGTCGACCTTGCCCTCGAGGAAGTCGAGGAACAGCGGCGAGTGGTTGAGCCGCCAGCGCCGCCGGTTGCCGCCCGTGAACGCCTTCTTGAACAGCTCGCGGGTCTGTGTGACGCCCAGGAAGTGGTCCTGGTCGGGCGCCTTCTCGTAGGCGTACGCGGGCGAGATCATCATCTCGTCGACCTGGAGGTCGTCGTTGAGGTAGTTGAGCACCTCGATGATGTTCTGCGGGGTGTCGGTGTTGAAGAAGGTCGAGTTCGTGGTGACCCGGAAGCCGCGCCGCTTGGCCTCCTTGATCGCCTCGACGGCCTCGTCGAAGACACCTTCCTTGGCGACGGACTCGTCGTGGCGCTCGCGCATGCCGTCGATGTGCACCGTGAAGGCGAAGTACGGCGAGGGCGTGAACTTGTCCATCTTCTTGCGCAGCAGCATCGCGTTGGTGCACAGGAAGACGTACTTCTTCTTGGCCACCAACTGCCGCACGATCTCATCGATCTGAGGGTGCATCAGCGGTTCACCGCCGGCGATGGACACCATCGGCGCGCCCGATTCGAGGACGGCGCCGACGGCCTGCGCCACCGGCATGCGCTGCTTGAGCACTCCGGCCGGGTGCTGGATCTTTCCGCAGCCCTCGCACTTCAGGTTGCAGGCGAAGAGCGGTTCCAGTTCGACGATGAGCGGAAACTTGTCCCGCCTGCGGATCTTCTGTTCAGCGAGATAGGTCGCGACCTTGATGGATTGACGAAGCGGCATGGCCATCTGGGCTCACCTCCGAGGGAGCAGCAAAGAACGGTGCCATTCAAAAAAGGCTGGAAGGACGGCACGAAGGACACGGAAAGCCGATAGTCCACCGCGCAGCGTGCCGATCCGGACGAGTTCATGTTCTGGGGCGTCCACGACCACCCGGACGGCGGCAACGGGACGCTTCCCGGTGCCGCGGGCCGTCCGCAGGGTCGCGGCGGACTCCATGTCGACGGCGATGGCGCCGGTGGCGAGCAGGTCGCCGCGCTCGTGCCCGCGCACCACATGGTCCGAGCCCGTCAGCGGCCCGGTGTGCACGGTGCGTCCGGGCAGCGCCCTGACCAGTTCCTTGACCAGGAGCTCCGGATCCGCGCACGGCGTGCTGCCGTGCGTGTCCCGGGTCTCCTCGGCCACGACCAGGTCGCCGGGGTGCATGCCGGGCGCGAGGCCCGCGCAGAACCCGGTGGCGAGCACGGCGGCGCCGCGCAGCGCGGGGTCCGCGAGGGCCTGCGCCACGGCGCGCTCGGCGGCCTTCGGCCCCATGCCCGTACGCAGCACGGTCACGGGGCCGGTGGCCCCGGCCCGGCTGCCGCTGCGCAGCGCGAGGTGCTCGATGCCGAGCGCGCAGGCGACCAGCAGCGGCGCGGAGTCCGACGGACGGCCCGCCGGCTGCGCGGTCATCAGCTCCCCTTGGCGGCGGCGCCCTGGTCGCCGAACGGCTCGCCGTGGACGTACCGGCCGAGCGCGGTCAGCGGGAACACCTGCCGGTACAGGTGGTAGTTGATCGAGAAGTCCCAGGGGAAACCGGTACCGGTGAAGTACGGCTCGTCCCAGGTGCCGTCGTCGGTCTGGGTGTCGGCGAGGTAGGTGACTCCGCGCTCGACGGCCTTCGACTCCCGCTCCCCCGCCGAGAGCAGCGCGAGCAGCGCCCATCCGGTCTGCGAGGCGGTGGAGGCGCCGTGCCCCTTCCAGTCCTCGTAGCGGTACGAGCGCAGGTCCTCGCCCCAGCCGCCGTCCTCGTTCTGGACGGACTCCAGCCACGCGACGGCGCGTCGGATCGCGGGGTGCGAGGCGGGCAGCCCGGCGGCGACGAGGGCGGGCACCACCGACCCCGTCCCGTAGACGTAGTTGACGCCCCAGCGGCCGAACCAGGCGCCGTTGTCCTCCTGTTCGGCCAGCAGCCAGTCGATGCCGCGGCGGGTGCGCGGGTCGTGCGCGAGGCCCTCGACGGCGAGCATCTCGACGACGTGCCCGGTGACGTCGGCGCTCGGCGGGTCGATGACCTCGCCGAAGTCGCAGAACGGCAGCCGGTTGGGGAACGGGCTGGTGTTGTCGACGTCGAAGGCGCCCCACGCGCCGTTCTTCGACTGCATGCCGAGGTTCCAGCGCACGCCGCGCTCGATGGCCTTCTCGACGCGCGCCCGGTCGGGGTGGGCGACGCGGCGCAGCGCGAGCACGACCTCGGCGGTGTCGTCGATGTCGGGGTAGTTGTCGTTGTGGAACTCGAAGGCCCAGCCGCCGGGTTCGAGGGCGGGTTTGCGTACGGACCAGTCGCCGGGCCGGTCGATCTGCTCGGTGATCATCCACTCGGCGGCCTTGACGAGCGCGGGGTGGTCGGCGGGCAGCCCCGCGTCGGCGAGCGCGATGGTCGCCAGGCAGGTGTCCCACACCGGGGACTGGCAGGCCTCGATCATCCGGGCCCCGTCCTCGCGCCACACGGCGAACCGGTCCAGGGACTCCAAACCGGCCTTGAGGACGGGGTGTTGGAGGTCGTAGCCGAGCAGGTGCAGGGCGATGACGGAGTAGACGGCGGGCGGCTGGATACCGCCCCAGCAGCCGTCGTTCTCCTGCCGTTCGATGATCCAGCGGGCCGCGGAGTTGACCGCGGCCTTGCGCAGCCGCTTCAGGGCCACCTTGTGGTAGCCGTGCATGATCTTGTCGAGCCGCTGGAACGCTCCGTCCCAACTCGCCACCGGGGCAAGAGGCTTGGCGGGGTTCGGGTCGCTCGGGTCGGTGTGCAATTCGTCCAGCGGGAACGGCGCGGGGCGCACCGGGCGCTTCGCGGACACGATGGTGAGCGGCACGATGGTCTGCCGGGCCCAGCAGCCGAAGTCGTAGATGTTGAGCGGCATCCACTTGGGGAAGTAGATGAGCTCCGGCGGGAGTTCGGGGAGGTCGTCCCACTTCCACCAGCCGAACAGGGCCAGCCAGATCCGGGTGAAGACGCGGGCCGCGGCGATGCCGCCGCGCTCGCGGATCCACGCGGAGGCCTTGGCCATGTGCGCGTCGTCCGGTGAGTCGCCGGCCAGGCGCAGCGCGACGTAGGCCTCGATGGTGGTGGACAGTTCGCCGGGTCCGCCGTAGAAGGTGGCCCAGGTGCCGTCCTCGCGCTGCTCGCCGCGGATGAACAGCGCGGCGGCGTCGGTGGTGGCCTGGTCCCTGATGCCGAGGAACTGGCGCAGCAGCAGGTCTTCGGCGTCCATCGTCACGTTGGTGTCGAGGTCGCCCTTCCACCAGCCCCGGTCGTCCTGCCGCGCGAGCAGGAAGTCCGTGGCGCGCTGTATGGCTCGGCCGGCGGCAGCCTGTGTCCCGGCCGTCTCAGAGGTCGTTTCGGTCAGTTGGGCAGTGGTGGCCGAGGTCGCCTGCGGGGCCGTGGCCCCGGTGCTTCCGTCGGTCGTCGCTGTCATGGCTATCCCTTCATGCAGTGGTTCTGATGCTGGGTAACCGTCGGCCGATGCCCTGGCGAGGCACCGGCCGGCGACGCGAGTCATATACGGCCGATAGTGATCATCTCTTTCGGACGACGACGAAGTCGGCGAGCGCCACGAACTGCGCGCGCACCGAGGCTGGCATCTGGACGGAGTCCAGGGCTTCGAGGGCGACGGCGTACTGGCGCCGCGCTTCTTCGGCGGTCCACTCGCGCCCGCCGGCCTCCTCGATGAGGGCGGCGCGGGCGGCGAAGTCCGCCTCCGTGAAGGTGTCGAAGTCGACGTCCTTGGCGTCGGCGGCGAGCAGTTCACCGAGCCGCTCGGAGGCCGGGCCGCCGGCGCCGAGCGCGGCGACGACCGGCAGCGACTTCTTGCGCTGGCGCAGGTCGCTCCAGGTCTGCTTGCCGGTGGACTCGGGGTCGCCCCAGATGCCGAGCAGGTCGTCGACGGCCTGGAAGGCGAGGCCGAGGTGGTAGCCGTACTTCTCCAGGGCGTCGGCGGTCGCGTCGTCGGCGCCGCCGAGGACCGCGCCGATGGAGGAGGCGCAGGCGAGCAGGGCGCCCGTCTTGTTGCCCTCCATCTCCAGGCACTCCACGACGCTGACGCGCTCGCGGTGCTCGAAGCCGATGTCCTGCGCCTGGCCGTCGATCAGCGCGCGGCTGGCGGTGGTGAGGCGGCGCGTGGCGCGGCCCGCGTCGACGGTCTCGAGCTCCAGGATGATCTCGTTGGCCAGCGCGAACAGGGCGTCGCCGACGAGGATCGCCTGCGCCGGGCCGTGCACCTTCCACACGGTGTCGCGGTGGCGGCGCTGCTCGTCGCCGTCCATGAGGTCGTCGTGCAGCAGCGAGAAGTTGTGGACGAGTTCGACCGCGACGGCGCCGGGCACGCCGACCTCCGGGGCGGCGCCCGCGGCCTGCGCGGACAGCACGGCGAGCGCGGGGCGCACGGCCTTGCCGCCGTCGCCGTCGGCGGGGTTGCCGGCGGCGTCGATCCAGCCGAAGTGGTAGGCGGCGACGGTGTCCATCGGGGGTGCCAGGCGGTCCACCGCCGCCTTGAGCACGGGGGTGGCCAGGGTTCGGCCGCGCTCCAAAAGCGCGGTCACGTCCACCGCGTCGGCAGCCTCTGGGGCCGAGGGCACTGGTGGCACAGTCTCTCCTTGTTGGCTCAAGTTCACCGGGTCGTGTCCGCTCGGGACACCCCGGCCTTGCTGCGTGTCGGCCGGGGGTCCGGGGGTTGTCCCCCGGGTGGATACAGCCGGATTCGCCGTGTGTGGCTTTCCCACCGTGGGAAGTTCGCAGGTGCTGTCGCCTGCGGGAGGTCCGCTGGTCACGCCGCCTCCCGGAACAGGTGGCCGCGGGGGCGGCCGAGCGCGGCGAGGGCCGCGTCGGCGGCACTGGTGCCGCTGCGGACAGCGCCTTCCATGGTCGCGGGCCACCCGGTGGCGGTCCACGCGCCGGCCAGGTACAGGCCGGGGGCATTGGTGCGGGCCGTGGGCCGCAGTTCGCCGACGCCGGGGGTCGGCGCGAAGGTCGCCGTCCGCTCGCGGGTGACGAAGAAGTCGTGGATGGTGGCGCCGCGCGCGGCTGGCAGCAGCCGCTCCAGCTCCGGTACGTAGCGTTCGCGCAGGGCCGCCACCGGGGCGTCGATCTCGTCCTGAGCGGCCGACTGGGAGACGGCGAGGTACTGGCCGCCCGGCAGCGTCCGGGTCAGGCCGGAGGCGTCGGTGCGGTCGAAGACCCATTGCACCGGGGAGCCGAGCGCGGTGAAGAAGGGCCGCTTGAGGACCTTGCGGTCGTAGACGACGTGCAGGTTGAGGATCGGCGCGGTGTCGATGCCGAGGAGCCGGTCGGCGTCGTCGAGGGAGCCTGCGGGCAGCAGGTCGTGCGCCTCGCGCTGCGGCACGGCGAGCACGACGGCGTCGGCGCGCAGCACGTGGCCGGAACTGTCCGGCCCCTCGGGAACCTCGACGGCCCAACGCCCGTTGTCCGTACGGGAGATGGAGGTGACGCGTGTACGGAGTTCGGTGCGTACGCCCGCGGAGTCGAGCGCCTTGCGGGCGAGAGTGTCGTGGAGTTCACCGAGGGGCACGCGGGCCCAGCCGATGTCGGCGGCGCCGGGTTCGGACAGCAGCCCGGTCTTGAACACCATGGCGGCCAGGCCCAGCGAGGCCTCCCCCGCCACCGCGTTCAGGGTCGCGACGCCGACCAGGTCCCACAGCGCCTCGATGGCCCGCTGCGACTGGCCGTGTTCGGCGAGCCAGGAGCCGAAGTCCCGTCCGTCCAGCGCCGGGTCGGTGGGGTCGAGGCCCTTGAGGGCGAGCGCGGCGCGGCCGACGGCCGCGCGCTCGGCGAGCGACAGGTGCGGGTAGGTGGCGAGGCTCTTCGCGAGGTGCAGCGGCACGGGCAGCGCGGTGCGCCGCAGCCGGCCGAGACGGTTGCGCTCGGCGTCGAGTACGGGCACGTCGAGTCGTTCCTGCAGGGGCGCGAGGGACGTGGCGTCGACGCGGTCGAGGAACCAGCGGTAGGCGGTGCAGCAGCGCAGGTAGACGTGCTGGCCGTTGTCGACGGTGAGGTCGCCGCGCTTGAAGGAGAACGCGAGGCCGCCGAGCCGGGGCCGTCCTTCGAGGAGGGTGACGTCCATGCCGCCGTCGGCGAGGGCGAGCGCGGTCGTGATCCCTGCGAGCCCACCGCCGACGACCACCGCGGTGGGCCGCGCGCGGTCCCCGGCGGCGTCCGCCTCGCGCGCGTCGGATGGCGTGGTCCGCTCGGTCATGCGCCCTCCCCCTGGGTGGTGCTCTCGGTGGTGCGTACGGCCTGTGCGGGGCCGGGTTCGACGGGTGTGGCGAACGCGCGACCGACCGTTGCATGCAGGGACGCGGCGTCACCGCGGAGGGTTGCCCGCCGCTTCGTTCCCTGCGCGTCACTCGGGCCCGGGGTGTCCATCAGGCGCGCCTCCTGGGGGCGGCGCGGGTGACGCCGCGCACGACGGTGCGGGTGTCCAGGCCGGACAGGCCGCGCACGGCGACGTACGCCTTCTCGTGGCCGGGCAGCGAGACCCGGCCGCGCAGCACGGCCTCGGGGTCGCGCTCGATGCGGTCGAGGAGGCGGCGGTAGATGCCGGCCATGGCGGCGACGCAGGCGCCGGAGCGGCGGTCGAGCATGGGCAGCAGCCGGTAGCCCTCGGCGAACAGGGCGCGGGCGCGGCGCACTTCGAAGTGGACGAGCCCGGCGAAGTCCGAGCCGGGCGGCGGCACGGCGCCGTGGAACCCGGCGGAGCAGCCGAACTTGGCGAGGTCGTCGGCGGGCAGGTAGGTGCGCCCGTCGAGGGCGTCCTCGCGCACGTCCCGCAGGATGTTGGTGAGTTGGAGCGCGAGCCCGAGCGTGTCCGCCAGCTCCGGCGCCCGCTCGACGCCGCGCGCCCCCGGTTCGGTGCCGAAGACGCCGAGGGAAACCCGGCCGATGGCGCCCGCGACGCACCGGCAGTAGACCTTGAGGTCGTCCCAGGTCTCGTAGGTCTCGCCGCGCAGGTCCATCAGGACGCCGTCGATCAGTTCGTCGAGCGCGTCCAGCGGGATCGGGAAGCGGCTCGCGGCGTGCGCGAGGGCGACGGCCACCGGGTCGGTGTCGTCCTCCTCGACCTTGCCGTCCTGGACCCGGCCGAGCAGCGCCCGGGTCTCGTCGAGCCGGTGCGCCTTGATCCCGGCTTCCAGGCCGCCGTCGCCGATGTCGTCGACGCGGCGCGAGAACGCGTAGAGCGCCGACATGGCGCGCCGCTTGGCGGTCGGCAGCAGCCGGATCCCGTAGGCGAAGTTGCGGGCCTGCTGCCCGGTGACGGTCTCGCAGTAGCTGTATGCGGCGAGCACCGGTGCCGACACGGTCTGGTCTGACTCCACGGTCCTGCTCACCCCTCTCCTCGCAGAGTCGCTCCCACTTCGCGCAGCAACCGCGCTCTGGTGGGTTTGGGTGGTCCCGGAAGCACGTCGTACGACACGGCGGTGATCGCGTGGACCGCCGCCTTCCCCCCTGCGACGAACCCTGCCAGCAGCAGCTTCAACCTGCCGTGGACGCTACCCACCAGGGGGGTGCCTTCATTCAGCAGCTTCAGGGCGCGTTCGGCCTCGTACGCGACCAGCGCGCGCACCGATGCGCCCGCGCTCGGCGCGGCGAGGTCCGCCTCGTCGACGTGGAACTTCTTCAGGTCTTCGGCCGGCAGGTAGATCCGGTCGCGGTCCAGGTCCTCGGCCACGTCCTGGAGGTGCTCGACGATCTGGAGCCCGGTGCAGACCGCGTCCGAGAGGCGGATGCGCTCGGGGGTCGCGGTGCCGGTGATCGCGAGGACCAGGCGGCCGACGGGGTTGGCCGACAGCTCGCAGTAGGCGAGCAGGTCGTCGTACGTCTCGTAGCGCGTGACCAGCTGGTCCTGGCGGTTCGCGGCGATGAGGCCGAGGAACGGCTCGGGGGTGAGCGAGCGGCGCCGGACGGTGGGCTGGAGGGCCTTCAGGAGCGGGTGGTCCGGCACGCCGTCGAAGACCCGGTTCAGGTCGGCCTCGAAGGCGTCCAGGAGTGCGAGCCGGTCGTGGGCCCGATCGGGTGACACGCCGAGGAGCCGGGCGTCCGCACCGCCGGGGGCGAGGTCGCCGTCGCCGATGTCGTCGACCAGGCGCGCGAAGCCGTACACGGCCATCAGGTCGTCGCGCCAGGCGCGCGGCAGGAAGAAGGGGGCCACGGGGAAGTTCTCCGCGGCCGCCTTGTCGAGGGTGGCGCTCACCGGGCTCGCTGACTCCTCAGGGCTCTCGGGGCGCGTTCGGGGGCGCGCGCTCACCGGGCGGGGCCCGCTTCCCCGACGACGGCCAAAGCCCCGCGGAGCTGGAGAGTTTCCATCGCCATTGCCGTCACGACTCCCGTTCTACACTGCGGACCCAATACATCCCATTTCGGACACGCCGCCCGGCCGTCCGCACGGCCGCCCAGCCCCGGACGGATCGGGATGTCGCGCCTTATCGCCCCACTTGCCGCGAATACGGCCGGTACAGCTTACGTTGTACAACGCCCGCCCTCGCGTCGGGGTGTTCCGCGCATCACAACAACACACCGATTGACGCCAAGATTCCTTCAGGGCAAGGAAGTTGACCCTCGCTTGACCCTGATCGCCAGTTACTTGGTACCTACAGGCATATCAGAGGCCCCACCGGAAGGAAGCCGGTAGGGCCTCTATGACGTGGTCCGGAAGCGGGCGGTTACTTGCCCGTGAACTTCTCGTACTCCTTGAGTACCTCTGCCGTCGGACCGTCCATACGCAGTTCCCCGCGCTCGAGCCACAGGACCCGGTCGCAGGTGTCGCGGATGGACTTGTTGTTGTGACTCACCAGGAAGACCGTGCCGGCCTCCTTGCGCAGCTCACGGATGCGGGCCTCGGAGCGCTTCTGGAACTTGCGGTCACCCGTCGCCAGGGCCTCGTCGATCATCAGCACGTCGTGGTCCTTGGCGGCCGCGATCGAGAACCGCAGCCGCGCGGCCATGCCGGACGAGTACGTCCGCATGGGCAGCGTGATGAAGTCGCCCTTCTCGTTGATGCCGGAGAAGTCGACGATCTCCTGGTAGCGCGACTTGATCTCCTCGCGGGACATGCCCATGGCGAGACCGCCGAGGATCACGTTGCGCTCGCCCGTGAGGTCGTTCATCAGGGCCGCGTTCACGCCCAGCAGCGAGGGCTGGCCGTCGGTGTAGACCTTGCCCTTCTCGGCCGGCAGCAGCCCCGCGATGGCGCGCAGCAGCGTCGACTTGCCCGAGCCGTTCGACCCGATGAGACCGATGGCCTCGCCGCGGTACGACGTGAAGGAGACGCCCTTGACGGCGTGCACCTTGCGCACGCCCCGCTCCTCGCCGCGCTTGAGCATGCGGCTGAGCGCGGAGGTGGCGCTGCCCTTGCCGGTCTTGGCGCCGTTGACGCGGTACACGATGTGCAGCTCGTCGGCGATGACCGTCGGGACGCGGGCGTCGGTGATCTTGTCGAGGTCAGCCACGGCCGTACCGCTCCTCTGCCTTCCAGAAGTAGATGAACCCGCACAGGCCGAACACGACGGCCCAGCCGAGGGCGAAGGCCCACACGTGCGGCGGCAGGTAGCCGGAGCCGTAGCCGTGATCGCTCATGAAGGCGTAGCGGATCAGGTCCATGTAGATGGAGGCCGGGTTCCACTGGAGGACGTCGCCGACCCAGGAGGGCACATTCTTGTCCGCGAGCATCGCCGGGATGCTGAACATGACGCCGGAGGCGTACATCCAGGTCCGCATGACGAAGGGCATCAGCTGCGCGAGGTCGGGCGTCTTGGCGCCCGCCCTCGCGAAGATCAGCGCGAGACCGGTGTTGAAGCCGAACTGGAGCACCAGGGCGGGCACCACGAGCAGCCAGGACCAGGCCGGGAAGATCCCGAACCCGAGCATGATCAGTACGAGCACGACCATGGAGAACAGCAGCTGCTGGAGCTGTTGGAGAGCGAACGAGACCGGCAGCGACGCACGCGGGAAGTGCAGCGCGCGCACCAGGCCGAGGTTGCCGGAGATCGCCCGCACGCCCGCCATGACCGAGCTCTGCGTGAACGTGAAGACGAACACGCCGGTCACGAGGAACGGCACGTAGATGTCGTGCGGGATGCCCTTCCTGGCACCCAGCAGCAACCCGAAGATGAAGAAGTAGACCGCCGCGTTGAGCAGCGGCGTCGCCACCTGCCACACCTGGCCGAGCTTGGCCTGGCTGTACTGGGCGGTCAGCTTCGCCTGCGAGAAGGCCAGGATGAAGTGGCGCCGGCTCCACAGCTGCCGCACGTACTCGAACAGACCGGGGCGCGCCCCGCTGACGGACAAGCCGTACTTGGCGGCGAGCTCGCTCGGGGAGAGCCCGTCGTCGGGCGACGGGGGCGCGGTCACCGCGACTCCGGCGTCATGCGTTGTCTCACTCACAAGAGGAACTTTCGTCTTCAAGAGCGCGGCCTGGAAGGGCATGGGAGCGGGGCCGGGGGCCGGTCCGCGGCCCCCATGCCGTCAGACACGAGCTTGTCAGATGACAGGGGGTCGGCCCAGTCGGGTCAGCCGCCACACCGTACGCCACTTCATGGGGCGCCTGGGCCCGCAGGGGGTCGTCCAGCCTTCCTTGAACCCGCCGAGCCAGGCCTTCAGCGCAGGTCCCGAGGGCCGGCGGGCCAGCGTCAGGAGCAGCCAGACGCCGAGGTAGACGGGTACCAGGAGCGCGGGCAGGTTGCGTCGGGCCAGCCAGACGCGGTTCCGGGCGACCATGCGGTGGTAGACCGCGTGCCGCGACGGCGCCGTGGTCGGGTGGTGCAGGACCATGTCGGCGCGGTAGTCGATCATCCAGCCCGCGTCGAGGGC
This sequence comes from Streptomyces sp. BYX5S, assembly GCF_054724165.1. Taxonomy (NCBI): domain Bacteria; kingdom Bacillati; phylum Actinomycetota; class Actinomycetes; order Kitasatosporales; family Streptomycetaceae; genus Streptomyces; species Streptomyces sp. BYX5S. Next base: position 5,345,484 of record NZ_CM138829.1, read on the forward strand.
ACGCCAGGCGAGGTCGGTCTCCTCGTGGGCGTAGAAGAACTCGGCGGGCAGCGGTCCGGCCTCGGCGATGACCCGCGTACGCACGGCGTTGGCGCCGCCGAGGAACGTGGTCACGCGCGAGGAGCGCATCGGATCGGCGGCGCGCAGCCGCGGCACGTGCCGGCGCTGGGTCTCGCCGGTGTCCGGGTCCGCGATGCGGAAGCTGACGATGCCGAGACCCGGGTCGGCGGCGAAGGCCGCGCGGCACTTCTCGGCGGTGTCGGTGAGCGGCAGCAGGCCGTCGTCGTCCAGGAACATCAGGATGTCGACGTCGGAGCCGGACGGGCCGAAGGCCTCGATGCCGACGTTGCGTCCGCCGGGGATGCCGAGGTTCTCCGGCAGCTCGATGGTCCGTACGCCCTCGGGGACGTCCGGGACCGGGGAGCCGTTGCCGACCACGACCACCTCGACCGGGTCGCCGTCCTGCTTGGCGACCGAGTCGAGGAGGGCGCGCAGCTCGGCCGGCCGGTTGCCCATGGTGATGACAACCGCGCCGACCTTCAACTGCCTTGCTTCCCCGGTCACTTGAGCCTGCTCGACGCGAGGATGGAGACCAGGTGGAGCAGGGTCTGGAGGAGCGCGATGCCCGCCAGGACGGCCACACCCAGGCGCGAGAAGAACAGGTCGCCGCGGATCTGGTCCACGATCGCGAGGACCAGGATCAGCAGCGTCGCCTCGATGCCCAGGATCAGCCGGTGGAACTTGAGCGCGGCCGCGGCCCGGCGGGCCAGGGCCATGCCGGAGGAGCGCATCTCGGACGCGGACTCCTTGACCTGCTCCTTGCCGCCGGCCGCGCGGGCCAGGCCCACGAGGTCCGTCTCGGCCTTGATCAGGATGGCGCCGAGCGCGGCGAGCGTGCCGAGGAAGGCCCACAGCCAGTCGATCCGGCCGCTGCCGAACAGGTCGGCGGCGCGCAGTCCGAAGCCGACGAGGACGGCGGCGTCGGTGAGGTAGGCCCCGACCCGGTCCATCCAGACGCCGGTCAGCGAGTACTGCTTGCGCCAGCGCGCGATCTCGCCGTCGACGCAGTCGAGCAGCAGGTACAGCTGCACCGCGACGACGCCGAGGACCGCGCCCCAGATGCCCGGCACCAGGAGCGCCGGAGCCGCGAGGACGCCGCAGACGGTCATCAGGTAGGTCAGCTGGTTGGGCGAGACCTTGGTGTTCACCAGGTGGCGGTCGACACGCAGCGAGACCTCGCGCATGTAGAGCCGGCCCATCCAGTGCTCACCGCTCCTGCGGTCCTTCACCCCGGCGGGGTGAACGACCGGGCGGAGTTCAGCTACCGATGGCTTTTGCATAGTCGGCGTAGGCGTCCCTGATCTGATCGGTGGAGAGGTCGAGGTGCTCGAGGATCGTGAAGCGGCCCGGACGGGTCTGCGGAGCGAACTCCACGACCTTGACGAACTCGTCCACGGTGAAGCCGATCTCCTCCGGCAGCACGGGCAGCCCGTGCCGGCGCAGCACCTCGACCATGTACGCGGACTGGTCGCGGGCACCGCGCAGGTGCATCGCGAACGCCGCGCCCAGGCCGCACTGCTCGCCGTGGCTGGCGGCGCGCTTGGGGAAGAGGAGGTCGAAGGCGTGGTTGATCTCGTGGCAGGCGCCGGAGGCGGGCCGCGAGTCGCCGGAGACCGACATGGCGATTCCGGTGAGGACCAGGCCCTCGGCGAGCACCTGGAGGAAGTCGTCGTCGCCGACGCCGCCGGGGTGCCGGAGCACCGCCTCGCCCGCCTGGCGGGCCATGGCGGCGGCCAGGCCGTCGATGTCCTCGCCGCGCTCGCGGGCGCCCAGCTCCCAGTCCGCGACCGCGGAGATGTTGGAGAGGGCGTCGCCGATGCCGGAGCGCACGAAACGCACCGGCGCCTCGCGGATGATGTCGAGGTCGATGACGACACCGATGGGGTTCGGCACCCCGTACGAGCCGCGGCCCGCGTCGTTGTCGAGGGTCGCGACCGGCGAGCACAGGCCGTCGTGCGACAGGTTCGTCGCGACGGCGACCAGCGGCACGCCCACGCGGGACGCCGCGAACTTGGCACAGTCGATGATCTTGCCGCCGCCGAGGCCGACCAGGGCGTCGTAGCGCCCGGCCTTCTTGACGTCGTCGGCCAGCTTGATCGCGTCGTCGATGGTGCCGCCGCCGACCTCGAACCACTCGGCGTTCGGCAGCGAAGGCTCAAGACGGGCCTTCAGGGCGGCGCCCGAACCACCGCTGATCGCGATGGCCAGGCGGCCCGTGGACGACGAGATCCTCTGGTCGGCGAGGACCTTGGCCAGGTCGTCGAGCGCCCCCGGCCGAATGTCGACGACGACCGGCGAGGGGATGAGTCTCGTCAGTACTGGCACGCGATCTCCCGCCCCTTGGCCAGGTCGTCGTGGTTGTCGATCTCGACCCACGGGACATCGCCGATGGGCGCGACGTCGATCTTGAAGCCGCGGTTCACGAGCTCCTGGTAGCCGTCCTCGTAGTACAGCTGCGGGTCGCGCTCGTACGTGGCCTTGAGGGCGTCGGCCAGCTCCTCGGCGGCCTCGGCCTCGATGAGGGTGACGCCGATGTACTCGCCGGTGGCCTCGGAGGGGTCCATCAGCTTCGTGATCTTCTGGACGCCCTTGTCGGGGTCGACGACGACCTTCATCTCCTCTTCGCCCAGGTCCTTGACCGTGTCGAGCGCGAGGATGATCTTCTTGCCGTCGCCGCGGGCGGCGAGCAGGGTCTTCTCGACGGAGACCGGGTGCACGGTGTCGCCGTTGGCGAGGATCACCGAGTGCTTCATGGCGTCACGGCCGCACCACAGGGAGTAGGCGTTGTTCCACTTCTCGGCCACGTCGTTCTCGATGAGCGTGAGCTTCAGGCCGTACTTCGCCTCGAGCGCGTCCTTGCGCTCGTAGACGACCTCCTTGCGGTAGCCGACGATGATGCCGACCTCGGTGAGACCGATCTCCGCGAAGTTCTTCAGCGTGAGGTCGAGTACGGAGAGCTCGTTCTCGGTCCCCTCGCCCACGACGGGCACGAGCGCCTTGGGAAGCGTCTCGGTGTAGGGACGGAGCCGGCTGCCGGCGCCGGCGGCCAGGACGAGGCCGATCATGCGGGTTCTCCTTCATCGTGTACGGCGGGCTCTCCGCGACGAGCGGAGAGGACCCAGAAGCGGATGCTCTCTGCGAGCACCACGAGTGCCACGGCCACGGCGAACACCGTGAGCGCAGTGGCGAAATCTGTGGGGGTGAGCAGCGCGGCCAGGACCGTGACCACCAGGGTCCGGCCTTCGTGCCCGCCGATCGTCCGCACCAGCCAGTGCGGGGGCGCCCCGGCGTTGCCGCGGATGCGGTACACCGTGTCGTAATGATGGTAGGCGACCGCCGACACCAGGCCGAAGGCCGCGGGCAGGGCGCCCTGGACGTCCGCGCGGGCGGCGAGGACGAGGATCGTCAGGTACTCGCCGGCCCGGAAGACCGGGGGCACCAGCCAGTCGAGGGCGCCCTTGAGGGGGCGGGCGACGGCGACGCCCGACGTGACGCAGTACACGGCGGCGGCCACGACCGGCCAGGCGCTGCCGAAGTCGGTGAGCGCGCTCACGGCGACGACGGCGGCGGCTCCGACGGCCGCGACGACCGGGGCGGCCGAGGCCTTCAGGACCTTGGCGACGATGTCGGCGACCGGGCCCGAGTCGGCGAGGTCGCGCAGCGCCTGTGCGGCGCGGTCGGTGCGGCGCGCCCTGCGGGTCACCGAGCGCAGCACGCGGCCCGCGGTGGTGTAGCAGGCGGCCAGCGAGCAGCCGATGAGCAGCATCCAGAAGGTGATGCGCGGCGTGGTCAACGCGGTGAACAGCGCGATGAGCGCCCAGCGTTCACCGATCGGCAGCACGATCATGCGGCGCGCCCAGACCGTCCAGCCGACGGAGTCGAGCTTGCCGGACAGGGACGCGGTGGGGCTGGCCCCCGCCAATTCACCCAGCGCCTCGGCGTCGTGGTTCGCCTCGTTGAACGAGAAGTCGATGACGTGGCGGCCGGTCTGGAGGACCATGGCGCCGAGCGCGAGCGCCCAGACGTCGTCGCCGCTCGCGTTGGCCGCGCCGAGCGCGAGGCCCGCGTAGTAGGCGTACTCCTTGGCCCGGTCGAACGTCGCGTCGAGCCAGGCGCCCATCGTCGAGTACTGCAACGAGTACCGGGCGAGCTGCCCGTCGGTGCAGTCCAGGACGAAGGAGGCGAGCAGCAGGACACCGGCCGCGACGAACCCGCCGCGGGTGCCGGTGGCCGCGCAGGCCGCCGCGATCAGCGCGACGAGCAGCGACGCGGTGGTGACCTGGTTCGGGGTCAGGCCGCGGCGTGCGCACCAGCGCGCGATGTAGCGGGAGTAGGGGCTGATGCAGTGGGTCGTGAAGAAGCCGTCGCGCGCCTTGACCGCCGTGCGCAGCCGGATCGCCTCGTCGTCGACGGCGGCGAGGGCCTGCCGCGCCTCGTTGCGGGCCTGCGGGTCGGCGGGCACCGCGGCGACGAGCTCGCCGAGCTCGGGGCGGTGCACGGCGGTGCCGTCCGTCTCCAGGCTCTTGGCCACGACGTCCGGGTCGACGCCGGTCCGCGCGACCGCGCGGGTCAGCGCCTGGCGGGCGGCGGGCTGCGCGGTGAGCGCGCCGGGGATCGCCGCGGCGGGGAAGCGCGGGTCGGTCAGGCCGAGGCGCAGGGCGTGGACGTGGCCCACGAACCCCGCGTCGACGACCGCGACCCGCTGGTCGCCGGGGACGGCCGCGAGCGCCGCTTCGGCGTCCGCGGGGTCCTGGGCGAGCCGCACGTCGAAGCCGAGCGCCCGCAGATCCCCCTCCAGGGACGATCCGGGGACCGGCGATCCGGTGACGATGGCGGTCGACAGACGAACTCACTCCTTGGATGCCGACGCGCGTGGGCGCCGGGCTCATGCATGGTGGAGCACCCGGCGCGAACGCGCGGCCGGGCGGCATGTCGGCAGAGGCTATCGGATGGCGCCACCGGGCGTTCGCTGCCCGTTTACCGCCCGATTGGCCCCTGTCTCATGCGGTCGGCACGGGGCCGACCGCGCGCTCATCATTGACGATCAAGTACGCGGGCCACAAACCAGGGTCGGCCCGGGTCCGTAACCGGGGGTAGCCGGGTTCACGAACCGGGAGAAGTCCGGTTCGGTCTTAGGGTGGTGCGCCATGACGTGGCTGATCACCGGCGGAGCCGGATACATCGGCGCCCATGTGGCGCGGACCATGACGGAAGCGGGCGAGCAAGTCGTCGTCCTCGACAACGTGAGCACGGGGGTGCCCGCGCGGCTGCCCGCGTCGATTCCGCTGGTCCGCGGCTCGGCGCTGGACACCGAGCTGGTGGCGCGGGTGTGCGCGGAGCACGCGGTGACGGGGGTCGTGCACCTCGCCGCGCACAAGCAGGTCGGCGAGTCCGTCGAGAAGCCCGAGATGTACTACCGGGACAACGTGGGCGGGCTCGCCGCGCTCCTGGAGACGGTCGCGGCGGCCGGGGTGCGCCGCTTCGTGTTCTCGTCGTCGGCCGCGGTGTACGGCAACCCGGACATCCCCGTGACGGATCTCATCACCGAGTCGACGCCCACCGCGCCGGTGAACCCGTACGGCGAGACGAAGCTCGCGGGCGAGTGGCTGGTGCGGGCGGTCGGGCAGGCGCACGGCATGGCGACGGTCTGTCTGCGCTACTTCAACGTGGCGGGCGCCGCCGCGCCGGAGCTCTCGGACACCGGCGTCTTCAACGTGATCCCGATGGTCTTCGACCGCCTCACGCGCGGCGAGGCCCCGCGGATCTTCGGCGCCGACTACCCGACCGCGGACGGCACCTGCGTACGTGACTACATTCACGTCGCCGACCTCGCCGAGGCCCACCTGGCGGCGGCCCGGCGGCTGGCCGCGCCGGGCGCGAGCGGTGACCTGACGCTGAACATCGGCACCGGGCAGGGCGCCTCCGTGCGCGAGCTGATCGACGTGATCGCGGACGTGACCGGGAACCACACGCCCGCGGTCGTCGAGCCGCGCCGTCCCGGTGACGCCCCGCGCGCGGTGGGGTCCTCCGCGCTGGCCGAGGAGGAGCTCGGGTGGAAGGCGCAACGCGGCGTGCGCGAGATGGTCGAGTCGGCGTGGGCCGGCTGGTGCCTGCGGCACCCGGAGGCGGCCGGGAAGTGATCGCTCCGACGCTCTGACCTGCGTACACGCAGCACAGCGTTTACGCAGGTCAGGGCACATGACAACGGTGTTCACCGCCATGTTTGCGGATACCCCCTCCCCGTAGTTCACTGTGATCGTCGCCCCCGACCAGGGCGTCGCGCGGGACCGATACGGAGGGGGTTTTCGATGGGCCTCGGTCACGATCACGACCACGGGCACAGTCACGGACCGACGACGGGGACGGCCGCCGCCGCGCACCGGGGACGGCTGCGCGTCGCGCTCACGATCACGTTGTCCGTGATGGTGGTGGAGATCGTCGGCGGCATCCTCGCCGACTCGCTCGCGCTGATCGCCGACGCCGCGCACATGGCGACGGACGCGCTCGGCCTGGCGATGGCCCTGATCGCGATCCACTTCGCGAACCGCCCGCCGAGCGACCAGCGCACCTTCGGCTACGCGCGCGCCGAGATCCTCGCCGCGCTCGCCAACTGCCTGCTGCTGCTCGGCGTCGGCGGCTATGTGCTGTACGAGGCGGTCGAGCGGTTCATCGAGCCGGCCGAGACCGCGGGCGGGCAGACGATCGTGTTCGGTCTGATCGGCCTGGTCGCCAACATGATCTCGCTGTCCCTCCTGGTGAAGGGCCAGCAGGAGAGCCTGAACGTGCGCGGCGCCTTCCTGGAGGTCGCCGCCGACGCGCTCGGTTCGCTGGCGGTGCTGATCTCGGCGGCGGTCATCCTGACCACGGGCTGGCAGCCCGCCGACCCGATCGCCTCCCTCGTGATCGGCCTCATGATCGTCCCGCGTACGGTGAAGCTGCTGCGGGAGACACTGAACGTGCTGCTCGAATCGGCCCCCAAGGGCGTCGACATGGCGCAGGTCAGGGCGCACATACTGGCGCTGCCCGGCGTCGAGGACGTGCACGACCTGCATGCCTGGACGATCACTTCGGGGATGCCGGTGCTCTCGGCGCACGTGGTGGTGAGCCCGGAGATGCTGGGCTCGATCGGCCACGAGAAGATGCTCCACGAGTTGCAGGGCTGCCTCGGCGACCACTTCGACGTGGAGCACTGCACGTTCCAGCTGGAGCCGACCGGCCACGCGGAGCACGAAGCACGCTTGTGCCACTGAGAGGGGTTCTCGGGTTGTCCGAAAACGACGCCGTACAGAAGGCGCCGCGTCCCACGGACGAGTGGCGTACCCGTCCGGAGACCGAGGCCGACCGGGCGGCCGTGCACGCCGTCAACGCCGCCGCGTTCCCGACCGAGGACGAGGCCGATCTGGTCGACGCGCTGCGCGCCGACGAGGCGGCGTGGTTGCCGGGTCTGTCGTACGTGGCGCAGGCGCCGGACGGCACGGTCGTGGCGTACGCGCTGATCACCCGCTGCACCGTGGACGGCGCTCCTGCCGCGGCGTTGGCGCCCTGCGCGGTGCTGCCGGAGTACCAGCGCACGGGCGCCGGATCGGCCGTCGTACGCGCGGTGCTGGAGGCGGCACGCGCGCGGGGCGAGCGGTTGGTGCTGGTGCTCGGGCACCCCGAGTACTACCCGCGGTTCGGCTTCACGCCCGCTTCGAAGTACGGCATCCGGCCCGGCTTCGACGTGCCGGACGAGGCGATGATGGCTCTCGTACTGGATGAAACCGACGATTCCGGGCAGCTCCCGCGGGGAACGATCACCTACCCTGCCGCGTTCGGCGTCTGACCGGCGCCTACGGTGGTCCGGCCCGGCCGGGCGGCCGGACGGGACTTTCGGGACACCGACGGTGGGGGAACTGTCCGTCCCGTACGGCAGACTTGGTTCGAGGAACGAAACGAAGGATGGGTATGCCGATCACACCTGCCCCCACGGCGAGCACCTCGTCGAACGGCACCGGAGAAGCGATCTTGCTGGAACTCGTCGACGAGGACGGCAGGACGATCGGCACCGCTGAGAAGCTCGCGGCGCACCAGCCACCCGGGCAGTTGCACAGAGCGTTCTCGGTGTTCCTCTTCGACGAGCAGGGGCGGCTGCTGCTCCAGCAGCGGGCGCTCGGCAAGTACCACTCCCCCGGCGTGTGGTCGAACACCTGCTGCGGTCATCCGTACCCCGGCGAGGCGCCGTTCGCGGCGGCCGCCCGCCGCACGTTCGAGGAGCTGGGGGTCTCGCCCTCGCTGATGGCCGAGGCCGGCACGGTGCGCTACAACCATCCGGACCCGGATTCGGGCCTGGTGGAGCAGGAGTTCAACCACCTCTTCGTGGGCCTCGTGCAGGCGTCGCTGAACCCCGACCCGGAGGAGGTCGGGGAGACGGCGTTCGTGACCGCCGAGGAATTGGCGGCGCGGCACGCCGAGGACCCGTTCTCCGCGTGGTTCATGACGGTCCTCGACGCGGCGCGTCCCGCCGTCAGGGAACTGACGGGCCAGAAGGCCGGCTGGTAGCACCCGCGCTCTCGGGCTTGAGGGGCAGGGCGGCCCAGATCACCTTGCCCCCGCTCGCGGTGTTCGCGACGTCGCAGACGCCGCCCGCCTCCGCGGTGATCTCGCGCACCAGCAGCAGGCCGCGGCCGCCGGTCTGGCCGCTGGTGGCCTCCAGCGCCGTGGGCTTGTAGGGGTGTTCGTCCTCGACGGACACCCGCACCCACTCGGGCCCGACCGCGACCTCCACGGCGAGCATCGGGGAGACCACGGCCGCGTGCTTCACCGCGTTCGTGACGAGTTCCGAGACGATCACGAGCAGCCCGTGCACCATGTCGTCCGGGGCGGGCACGCCCTGCCGGGCGAGCAGTTCGCGCACCGCGCGCCGGGCCTGCGGCACGGAGGCGTCGACCGCCTGCGCCGTGAACCGCCAGACCCCTTCGTACGGGAGCGGCCCGCCCGCCGGACCATCCGGGGGCGCTGCCCCGCTGTCCTGAGGACTCGGGTGGGATCCCCACCCCTGGTCGCCCATTGTCAGGTCGCCGCCCTTGCGCTCGATTGTCACCACGCTTCGAGTGTTGGGAATCACCAGGTCCGGACCGCGGGACTGACCAGAAGTCAGCGTGTATCGACGCGATTTGACCGCCCCTGTCCGACCAGGCCGGAGAATTGATCATTCCAGCCCTGATCGTGTCCGGCTTGCACCGTCTTCAGCTTGTTCTACGAGCCGCCCGGCACGCCGGTCCCCGCGAGGGCACGGTTAGCATCCGGCCATGGCTTCCCTCTCCCCGTCGCAGCTCACGCACGCCGTCGCCGACGGTGTCGCCACCGTCGTCATCGACCATCCGGCGAAGCGCAACGCCATGACCGACGCCATGTGGGCGTCGCTGCCGCCGCTGCTGGCACGGCTCGCGGCCGATCCGCGGGTGCGGGTCGTCGTGCTCACGGGGGCCGGGGAGACGTTCTGCGCCGGGGCCGACATCTCGACGCTGGGCGAGGGGGCGGCGCAGGGGCTCGCGGTCGCGGCGGAGGACGCGCTCGCCGCGTTCCCCAAGCCGACGCTCGCCGTGGTGCGCGGGTTCTGCGTGGGCGGCGGGAGCCAGTTGGCGGCCGCCTGCGATCTGCGGTTCGCCGCCGAGGGGGCCCGGTTCGGGGTCACACCGGCCAAGCTCGGCATCGTCTACCCGGCCTCGTCCACGCGCCGTCTGGCCGCGCTCGTGGGACCGGCGACCGCCAAGTACCTGCTGTTCTCGGGTGAGTTGATCGACAGCGAGCGGGCGCTGCGCACGGGCCTCGTGGACGAGGTGCTGCCCGAGGCCGAACTCGGCGACCGGGTCACCGAGTTCACCGCGACCCTCACCGCCCGCTCCCAGCTGACGCAGGCCGCCGCCAAGGAGTTCGTGGCGGGTCGCACGGACCGGGACGCCCACTGGGCCGCGCAGGCACGCGCGGGCGGGGAGACGGCGGAGGGCGTCGCGGCGTTCCTGGAGCGGCGGGCGCCGCGGTTCGCGTGGACCGTGCCGCCCGCGACGGCTCCCGCGTCTAGCGCAGGATGAACCGGCTCTTCGAGCGGAACTCCTCGACCAGGTGCGCGGGCGCCTTGTCCGGGGAGCCCGCGGCGTAGGGCGGCTGCGGGTCGTACTCCGTCAGCAGTTGGACGGCCTGGGCGTGCTCGTCCCCCGCGATCCTCCCGACGAGGGTCAGGCCCATGTCGATGCCGGCGGACACCCCGGCGGCCGTGACGTACTTGTCCTCGACGACGACGCGCTCCCCCGTCGGCTCGGCGCCGAACCCCGTGAGGGCGTCCAGGGCCAGCCAGTGGGAGGTGGCGCGCCGCCCCTTCAGCAGGCCCGCCGCGGCGAGCAGCAGGGAGCCGGTGCACACGGACGTGGTCCAGGTGCTGCGGGCGTCGGCCGCGCGCAGCCAGTCGAGCAGCACGCGGTTGTCCATCTGGTCCGACTGGCCCGGCCCGCCCGGCACCACGACGATGTCCGGGTGCGGCACCTCGTCGAGGGCCTTGTCGGCGACGAGGGCGAGGGCGCCGGTGTCGGTCCGGACGGGACCGGGCCGCTCGGCGACGAAGACGACCTCGGCGTCGGGCAGCCGCCCGAGGGTCTCGTAGGGACCGATGGCGTCGAGGGCGGTGAACCGGTCGAAGAGGACGACGGCGATCTGCATGGCATGCCTTTCCGGGGTGTCGGCGGGCGGTGTTCAGCCCAGGGGTGCGTGGAAGCGGCGGCGGTACTCCGCCGGGGGTGTGCCGAGGGTCTTGAGGAAGGCGCGGCGCATCGCCTCCGGGGTGCCGTAGCCGCTGGCGCGGGAGATCTCCTCCACGCCGTCCGCGGTGTCCTCCAGGAGGCGGCGGGCGTGCTCCACACGGACGCGCTCGACGTACTTGCCGGGCGTGAGCCCCGTCTCCGCCTGGAAGGCGCGGGCGAACTGACGGGGCGAGAGGCGGGCGCGGCTCGCCAGGGACTCGACGCTCAGGTCGTCGTCGGGGTGCTCGCTGATCCACTGCTGGACCTCGCGCAGCGGCTCGCGGCGGGCGGTCTGGGCGGCGAGCTGGGCGCTGAACTGGGCCTGGTTCCCGGGCCTGCGCAGGAAGACGACGAGGTGGCGGGCGACCGTGAGCGCGACGTCCCGGCCGTGGTCCTCCTCCACGAGCGCCAGGGCGAGGTCGATGCCCGCGGTGACGCCCGCGGACGTCGCCACGTTTCCGTCGCGTACGTAGATGGGGTCCGGGTCGACGTCGATCCGCGGGTGGTCGCGGGCCAGCCGGTCGCAGTACGCCCAGTGGGTCGTGGCGCGGCGGCCGTCGAGGAGGCCCGCGCGGGCCAGCAGGATCGCTCCGGTGCAGACCGAGACGAGGCGCTGCGCGCGCGGGGCGCCCGAGCGCAGCCAGTCGATCAGGCGGGGGTCGGGGTCCCGGGTGCCCTGGCCGCCGGGGACGAGCAGGGTGTGCGGGGCCGGGGCGTCGGCGAGCGCGTGGTCCGGGACCAGGGTGAGCCCGCTGGACGTGCGGACCGGTTCCCCGTCGAGGGAGGCGGTCCGCACCCGGTACCCGGCGTCGGCGTCCCCCGCGGCGAGCGCGGCACCGCAGAAGACCTCCACGGGGCCCGTCACGTCGAGGCTCTGGACCTGGTCGAAGAGGAGGACGAGGACGGTGCGCGGCGGCGGCATGGGGCTCATTCTTCGGGCCCTGGCCGCATGGCCGCAATGACGAATGTCCCACCTTTCCTGCCATCGCCGGACGGCCGGTGCTCCCACTCGTACCGACCGGTCGGTAACGTGACCGGCATGACTTCGGATTCCCGCCTGCGCGCCGCCCGCCACTGCCACAACGTGCTCAACCCGTTCCACTCGACCCACTACTTCTCGCCCGACCTGGGCAAGGAGCTCGCCGCCATAGGCGTGAGTGACCCGAGCGCGGCCTACCTCGCCGCGCGGTCCGCGCCCATGGGCGCCGTGGGCGCCGGGACCGTGACCGCCACGTTCTACAACTTCAAGCACGAGCTGGTGGCCCGGCACGTGCCCGCCGTGTGGGAGACGGCGTCGCCGCAGGCGGTGCTCGCGGCACGCGCGCGTGCCGTCGACACGACGCTGCGCCGCCTCATCGGCGAGGAGGCGCTCGCCTCCAAGGAGATGGCCGAGGCCGCCGAACTCGCCCTGCGCGCCACGGAGGCCTGCACCCGGCACGCCCGCCCCCTGTACGCGGCCCACGCCGACCTCGACGTCCCCGAGGCGCCGCACATGGCGTACTGGCACGCCGCGACGCTGCTGCGCGAGCACCGCGGCGACGGGCACATCGCGGCGCTGCTCGGCGCCGGCCTCGACCCGGTCGAGGCCCTCGTGAGCCATGTCGCCACCGGCAAGGGCATGGCCCCGAAGTGGCTGCTCGCCACGCGCGGCTGGGACCGGGCCGAGTACGACGCGGCCGCCGAGCGGCTGCGCGCGCGTGGACTGCTCACCGGCGCCGAGGAGTTGACGCTCACCGAGGAGGGCGTGACGCTGCGCGCCGAGATCGAGCACCGCACCGACGCCCTCGACCGCGCCCCCTACGACCACCTCGGCGAGGCGGGCGTCGCCCGGCTCACCGAGCTGGCGACGGTCTTCGTCGGCGCGGCGCTCGGCAACGGCGCGTTCCCCGCGGACCTGATCGGCAAGGCCGCGTAGGTCTCAATCGGCGCAGGTGAGGTACTCGGGTGTTCGGGCCGCACCGTGCGGCCGGACACACGAGAGGGGAATTCGCATGTTCCGTGCCATCGCCGACATTCTTCGACAGATCGCCGGTGCCGTCGCCACCGTCGTGACCTTGCCGTTCCGGGCACTCGCCCGGCTGTTCGGCGGCGCCTCCCGGTCCGGCCGCGCGCACCGCGCCTGACCTCCCTGATCCCCGGGTGTCGGTGCCACCTGCCACAATTGCCGCGCAACCTCAGTCGACATAGGCGGTACGGGAATCGTGGCGACACCCACAGTTGGCACCACTGCTGGATCCGGTCCCGGGTCCATCGAGAGCAGGATCGCCGAGGAACTCGGCGTACGGGAGCGGCAGGTGAAGGCCGCTGTCGAGCTGCTTGACGGCGGCTCGACGGTGCCCTTCATCGCCCGCTACCGCAAGGAGGCGACGGAGTCCCTCGACGACGCCCAGCTGCGCACCCTGGAGGAGCGGCTGCGGTACCTGCGCGAGCTGGAGGAGCGGCGCACCGCCGTCCTCGACTCCGTGCGCGAGCAGGGCAAGCTGACCTCGGACCTTGAGGCGCAGATCCGCGCCGCCGACACCAAGGCGCGCCTGGAGGACATCTACCTGCCCTTCAAGCCCAAGCGGCGCACGAAGGCGCAGATCGCGCGCGAGGCGGGGCTCGAGCCGCTGGCGGAGGGGCTGCTCGGCGACCCGTCGGTGGACCCGGCGGCGGCCGCCGCCGCGTTCGTGGACGCCGACAAGGGCGTCGCCGACGCGCAGGCCGCGCTCGACGGGGCCCGTGCGATCCTCACCGAGCGCTTCTCCGAGGACGCCGACCTCATCGGCGAGCTGCGCGAGCGCATGTGGGGGCGCGGCCGGCTCGCGGCGAAGGTGAAGTCCGGCAAGGAGGAGGCGGGCGCCAAGTTCGCCGACTACTTCGACTTCGCGGAGCCGTTCACCGACCTTCCCTCGCACCGCGTCCTGGCGATGCTGCGCGGCGAGAAGGAGGACGTGCTGGAGCTCGTCCTGGAGCCGGAGGAGCCGGCCGCCGCGGAGGACCGCGACGCCACCTCCTCGTACGAGCCGATCATCGCCGACCGGTTCGGGATCCGGAACCAGGGGCGTCCCGGTGACAAGTGGCTTCAGGACACGGTCCGTTGGGCGTGGCGCACGCGCATCCAGGTGCACCTCGGCCTCGACCTGCGCACCCGGCTGCGCACGGCCGCCGAGGACGAGGCGGTCAAGGTCTTCGCGGCGAACCTGCGGGACCTGCTGCTGGCCGCTCCCGCGGGCACGCGCGCGACGCTGGGGCTCGACCCCGGTTTCCGTACGGGTGTGAAGGTCGCGATCGTCGACGCGACGGGCAAGGTCGTCGCGACGGACGTCATCCACCCGCACGTGCCGGCCAACCGCTGGGACGAGGCGATCGCCAAGCTGGCGAAGCTGTCCAAGGAGCACGCGGTCGACCTGATCGCGATCGGCAACGGCACGGCATCCCGCGAGACCGACAAGCTCACCGGTGAACTCATCGCCAAGCACCCGGAGTTGAAGCTCACCAAGGTGATGGTGAGCGAGGCGGGCGCCTCGGTGTACTCGGCGTCGGCCTTCGCCTCGCAGGAGCTGCCCGACATGGACGTCTCGCTGCGCGGGGCGGTGTCGATCGCGCGGCGCCTCCAGGACCCGCTGGCCGAGCTCGTGAAGATCGACCCCAAGTCGATCGGTGTCGGCCAGTACCAGCACGACCTCAGCGAGGTGAAGCTGTCGCGTTCGCTCGACGCGGTGGTCGAGGACTGTGTGAACGGTGTCGGGGTCGACGTGAACACCGCCTCCGCGCCGCTCCTCGCGCGCGTGTCCGGCATCGGCGCCGGGCTCGCGGAGAACATCGTGGCGCACCGCGACTCCAACGGCCCGTTCACCAACCGCAAGGGCCTCAAGGACGTGGCGCGGCTCGGCCCGAAGGCGTACGAGCAGTGCGCGGGCTTCCTGCGGATCCGGGGCGGCGACGACCCGCTGGACGCGTCGTCGGTGCACCCCGAGGCGTACCCGGTGGTGCGGCGGATGGCGAAGTCGACGGGGGGCGAGGTCGCCTCGCTGGTCGGCGACACGGGGACGCTGCGTTCGCTGAAGCCGGCCGACTACGTGGACGAGACGTTCGGTCTGCCGACCGTCACGGACATCCTGAAGGAGCTGGAGAAGCCGGGGCGCGACCCGCGGCCCGCCTTCAAGACGGCCACCTTCAAGGAGGGCGTCGAGAAGATCGGCGACCTGGAGCCGGGGATGATCCTGGAGGGCGTCGTCACCAACGTGGCCGCCTTCGGGGCGTTCATCGACATCGGCGTGCACCAGGACGGGCTCGCGCACGTGTCGGCCCTGTCCCGTACGTTCGTCAAGGACCCGCGGGACGTGGTCAAGCCCGGCGACATCGTGAAGGTGAAGGTCCTCGACGTCGACGTGCCGCGCAAGCGGATCTCGCTGACGCTGCGCCTCGACGACGAGAAGGCCTCCGGCGGGGGCGGCGGGCGCGGGGAGCGCGGTGAGCGTGGCCCGCGCGGTGACCGGGGTGGCGACCGCAAGCCGCCGCGGCAGTCCCGGCAGGGCGGCGGCCGCGGGGGTTCCGGTGGCGCCGGTTCGTCCGGGGGCGGCAAGGGCCGTCCCGCGACGCCGCCGGCGAACTCGGCGATGGCGGACGCGTTGCGCAAGGCGGGGCTGGCGTAACCCCGTCCGGGGGTGACGGGGCGGGGAGCTGCGCGGTCGGCCGTGGCCGGGCTCGCGCGGTTCCCCGCGCCCCTCAGAGCTCGGTCACCTTGCCCGACGCCACCTCGAAGCGCCGCGTGGTCCGGACCGCCTCCAGCATCCTGCGGTCGTGGGTGACCAGAAGCAGCGTGCCCTCGTACGTCGCCAGGGCCGATTCCAGCTGCTCGATGGCGGGAAGGTCGAGGTGGTTGGTCGGCTCGTCCAGGACCAGGAGGTTGACGCCTCTGCCCTGGAGGAGGGCCAGGGCCGCGCGGGTGCGCTCGCCCGGGGAGAGGGTGGCCGCCGGGCGCAGCACGTGGTCCGCCTTCAGGGCGAACTTGGCGAGCAGCGTGCGGACGTCGGCCGGTTCCATGGTGGGGACGGCCGCGCCGAACGCCTCCAGGAGCGTTTCCGGGCCGTGGAAGAGGGCGCGGGCCTGGTCGACCTCGCCGATCACCACGCCCGAACCGAGCGTCGCGTGGCCGGAGTCCAGCGGGATGCGGCCCAGCAGCGCGGCGAGCAGGGTCGACTTCCCGGAGCCGTTCGCCCCGGTGATCGCGACGCGGTCCGCCCAGTCGATCTGGAGCGTCACCGGGCCGAACTCGAAGTCGCCGCGCCGCAGTCGGGCGTCGCGCAGTGAGGCGACGACCGCTCCGGAGCGCGGCGCCGCCGCGATCTCCATGCGCAGCTCCCACTCCTTGCGGGGCTCGTCCACGACGTCGAGGCGCTCGATCATCTTCTGCGTCTGGCGGGCCTTCGCGGCCTGCTTCTCGCTCGCCTCGCTGCGGAACTTCCGGCCGATCTTGTCGTTGTCGGTGGCCTTGCGGCGCGCGTTCTTGACGCCCTTGTCCATCCAGGAGCGCTGCATCTGGGCGCGGCCTTCGAGGGCGGCCTTCTTGTCGGCGTACTCCTCGTACTCGTCGCGGGCGTGGCGGCGGGCCACCTCGCGCTCCTCCAGGTAGGCGGCGTAACCGCCGCCGTAGAGGTTGATCTCCTGCTGGACGAGGTCGAGTTCGAGGACCTTCGTGACGGTGCGGGTGAGGAACTCGCGGTCGTGGCTGACGACGACGGTGCCGGCGCGCAGGCCGCGGACGAAGCTCTCCAGGCGGTCCAGGCCGTCGAGGTCGAGGTCGTTGGTGGGCTCGTCGAGGAGGAAGACGTCGTAGCGGGACAGCAGGAGCGAGGCGAGGCCGGCGCGGGCCGCCTGGCCGCCGGAGAGGGACGTCATCTCCTGGTCGAGGCCCACCTCCAGGCCGAGCTGCGCCGCGACCTCGTCGGCCCGCTCGTCGAGGTCGGCGCCGCCGAGGTCGAGCCAGCGCTCCAGGCTGGTGGCGTACGCGTCGTCGGCGCCGGGGGCGCCGTCCACGAGGGCCTGGGTGGACTCGTCCATCGCGCGCTGGGCGGCGGCGACGCCGGTGCGGCGGGCCAGGAACGCGCGGACCGTCTCGCCGGGGACGCGGTCCGGCTCCTGCGGGAGGTGGCCGACGGTGGCGGTCGGCGGGGAGAGCCGGATCTCGCCCTCTTCGGGGGTGGTGAGGCCGGCGAGGAGGCGCAGGAGGGTGGACTTGCCCGCTCCATTGGCGCCGACCAGGCCGATCACGTCGCCGGGGGCGACGACGAGGTGGAGACCGGCGAAGAGGGTACGGTCGCCGTGCCCGGCGGCGAGATTCTTGGCTACGAGCGTTGCAGTCATCAGGGCGCCGATCCTAGCGGGGCCCTGCCGGGCGCGCCGGGCGGCGGGGCCGGCCCCCTCGTTCCGTTGCGCCGCACCGTGGTGCCGCCTTGCCCACCCTGCCGCCCCAGGCGGCAGACTGCCCAAGGCGGCGCGCGACGCCCCATCTCAGCCCCTCCGGCGCTTGAGGAGCGGGGTGCGAGGCCGCGGCGGGTGGGCCCGATCAAGCCCCTCCGGCGATTGAGGAGCGGGGTTCGGGGCGGAGCCCCGGGGTGTGGGGTGGGTCAGTGGGGCATGGGGGTGGTCAGGACGGAGTCGGTGGTGCGGGCCACCAGGTAGGCGTCCCCCTTCGTCACCTTGGCGGCGAGCCGAATCCGGTGCCGCCCCGGCTCCAGGACCGCGTCGAAGACCTCATGCACATGGGAGCGGTAGAGACGGTCGAGACGGTAGGCCGTGAGACGGACACGGCACGTGGAGGTGACCTCCACCCCCGCCTCCCCGTCGGCCGCGACCAACCGCGTGAGCCGCCGCCGCGCCGCCGGACTGCGATCCAGCGCGCTCTCGATCTGGGCGACGAGGAGCGGAATGATCGGCGCCCAGCCGTCCACGTACGCCACGTCCGCCCCCGCCCGCTCGAACTCCCCCCGAACCGCCGCCCGTTGGGACTCCTCCACGGCGCGACCGAAGGCCACCACCTCGTACGTGCGCAGCTCCTCGGGCGGCACGCCGGCCGCGTCCTGCGTGATGTCCGCGCCGACCCCGATGGTCCGCAGCGCCGCCGCGAGTTTCGCGAGGACGGCGACGCGCGCGCCGATGAGCAGCACCTTGCGGCGCGGCGCCGGCGCGTCCGCCGCGTTCAGCAACTGGCCGAGCGCCGCCCGGTATTCGGCGGCCCGGAAGCGGAACGGGCCTATGCCGTGGTACCCGTTGAGCTCCAGGTCGGCACGCTCGTCGGTCTGCCACGCGAAGTCCCGCCACACGTAGGTCTCGCCATCGGCGCCGCCGTCCCGCTCGATGACCGCCGTCACCGCCCCGCACTCGATGCCCTCGCACTCGGGGCACCCGTAGATCACGCAACGGCCGTCGGGAAGGGGCGCCTCCGCCTCCAGGAGCAGGCGTTTGACGTGGTGGACGAAGATGGCGGGCGGGATGTCGGCGGCGAGCGGCGACACCGCGTCGAGGTCGGAGAGCTGGAAGAGCAGCGGGCGGCCGTCGACGATGAAGTCCATGAAGTCACGGTGGACTTGATAGTCCCCGTCCGCGAGGACGCCACCGGCGCGCATCGCCGGTGCCAGGCCGAAGGTCGCGTAGTCGTCGGCAGACATGTGGTGAGTATCCCCAGCGCGCACCCGGCCTGCGCACGGCATGGGACATTCCGTTAGCGTCCGGGGATGATCAGTGACAGCGGCAGTGAAGTGATCGTGGTCGGCGGCGGTGTGATCGGCCTGAGTACCGCCCTGGAACTCGTGCGGCGCGGCCGCCCGGTGCGCGTGTGGTCGCGGGACGCCGCCGAGCGCACGACCTCGGCGGTCGCGGGCGGCCTGTGGTGGCCGTACCGGATCGACCCGATGGAGCTGGTGGGCGCGTGGTCGCTGCGCTCGCTGCGGCGGTACGAGGAGTGGGCGGCGCGCCCGGAGGAGACCGGGGTACGCCTGGTCGACGGCGTACACGGGGATGCGCGTCTTGACGGGCTCGGGGCGTGGGCCGGTGAGGTGGCCGGGCTGCGCGACACCCCGGAGGGTCTCGCGGCGCGCCTCCCGCTGATCGACATGCCCGCCCATCTCGCTTGGCTGCGCGGCGAGTTGGGCGCTGCGGGCGTCACCGTGGAGGAGCGCGCCGTGGGCTCGCTCGACGAGGCGCTCGACGTCGCGCCGACCGTCGTGAACTGCACGGGACTCGCGGCCCGCGAGCTGGCGCGGGACGGATCCGTGCGCCCGGTGCGCGGCCAGTTGGTGGTCGTCGAGAACCCGGGCGTCGACACGTGGTTCACGACCGCCGACCCGGCCTCCGCGGCCACCACGTACTTCCTGCCCCAGCCGGGCGGGCTGCTGCTGGGCGGCACCGCCCAGGAGGACGACTGGTCGCTGGAGCCGGACCCGGCGACCGCCGAGGAGATCGTGCGGCGCTGCGCGCGGGTGCGCCCCGAGATCGCCGGGGCGCGGATACTCGACCACCGCGTGGGACTGCGCCCGGCGCGCCCCGCGGTGCGCGTGGAGCGTGAAGTCGCCGCGTCGGGGCGGGTGTTGGTGCACAACTACGGGCACGGCGGCGCCGGGGTGACGGTGGCGTGGGGCTGCGCGCGGGAGGCGGCCGACCTCGTCGAGGGCTGAGCCGGTCCCCGGTCGCGTACTGCCGGTACGGACGCGGAAACGGGTGGGGCGTGGTCCGAACCGGACCACGCCCCACCCGTTCGTACGCGGATGCCGATCGACGATCAGTCGTCGTGGTGCTTGCCGATCGGGTCTCCCTCGGTCTCCAGGCTGCTGCCGGGGCCGATCCGGATCTCGAACTCGCCGCCGTACTGCTCGTGTCCGGCGACGACCGCCTGCTCGACGACCTCGATGCCCATCTCGCCGCGGACCATCAGCGGGTCGCGGCGCAGGTCGCGCAGGAGCGCCCAGCACATGCCGATCATGACGATGACGAACGGCACGGCCACGAGGATCGTCAGGTTCTGCAAACCGGTGAGCGCGTCGCCGGAACCGTCGCCGATCATCAGCATGATCGCGGCCACGGCGCCGGTGACGACGCCCCAGAAGATGACGACGAACTTGCCCGGTTCGAGCGCGCCCTTCTGCGACAGGGTGCCCATCACGATCGACGCGGCGTCCGCGCCCGACACGAAGAAGATGCCGACGAGGATCATCACGAGCAGGCCGGTGACGGTGGCGATCGGGTACTCCTGGAGCACGCCGAAGAGCTGGGTCTCCGGGGTGTCCGCCCCGGCCAGCCTGCCGTCCTCCTTGAGGCTCATCGCCGTGGTGCCGAAGATCGCGAACCAGATGAGGCTGACGGTCGACGGCACGAGGATCACGCCGCCGACGAACTGGCGGATCGTGCGGCCCTTGCTGATGCGGGCGATGAACATGCCGACGAACGGCGACCAGGAGATCCACCACGCCCAGTAGAAGACCGTCCAGCTGCTCAGCCAGTCCGCGACGCCCTTGCCGCTGGACGCCTCGGTGCGGCCGATCATCTGCGGGAAGTTCTGCAGATACGCGCCGAGCGACGTCGGCAGCATGTCGAGCATCAGGATCGTCGGGCCCGCGACGAACAGGAAGAGCGCGAGCAGCAGCGCGAGCACCATGTTGGTGTTCGACAACCACTGGATGCCCTTCTCCACTCCGGAGACGGCGGAGGCGACGAACGCGACGGTGAGGACCGCGATGATGACGACGAGCAGGCCGGTGCTCGCCTTGTCCATCCAGTCGGCCGCCTCCAGGCCGGCGCCGATCTGAAGGGCGCCGAGGCCGAGCGAGGCGGCGGAGCCGAACAGCGTCGCGAAGATCGCGATGATGTCGATCACGCGGCCCCACGTGCCGTGCGCCCGCTTCTCACCGAGGAGCGGGACGAAGACCGACGAGATGGTCTGCCGCCTGCGCCGCCGGAACGTGCTGTACGCGATGGCGAGGCCGACGACGGCGTAGATGGCCCACGGGTGCAGGGTCCAGTGGAACAGGGTGGTGGCCATGGCGATTTCCATGCCCTGGGCGGCGTCGGCCGGGTCGGTGCCCGGCGGCGGCGTCGTGAAGTGCGCGAGCGGCTCGCTCACTCCGTAGAACATGAGGCCGATTCCCATGCCCGCGCTGAACATCATCGCGATCCACGAGACCGTGCGGAACTCCGGTTCCTCGCCCTCCTTGCCGAGAGGGATCTTCCCGTAGCGGCTCATGGCGAGCCAGAGGGCGAAGACCACGAAGCCGGTCGCGGCGAGCACGAACGCCCAGCCGCCGTTGTGCATCAGGCCGCTGAGGAGCGTGCTGGAGACGCTCTCGAGGTTGTCTGTGGCGGCGACGCCCCAGACCACGAAGGCCAGAGTGAGCACGGCGGTGACGCCGAACACGATCCGGTCCGTGGCGGGGCTCCGCTCGCCGGTCGCTCCCTCCTCGGGGATGGGTGCGTCGCTGGGAGTCTTCTGAGGGCTTGTCACCCCTTACGACCTACCACACCTGACACTCCAGTAACCCGATCAGCAGCGTGTGTCGGGCTCCGCTTCCGTCAAGTGGTAGGTCGCGCGCGCGTCGAGGAGCAACGCGACCAGTGCCCGCTCGGACTGTCCAAGGGGCACGAACGCACCCTTGCCCGATTTCCGGACGGTGATGCCGTGCAGCGCCAATTCGTCCCCGAACTCCGCGTATTGCGCCGCGCTCAACCGGTATCCGCAGGGCGGGTCCTGGATGATCTCGGCGGGTTCGGCGGGGTCGTTGTCGGCGCCACCGACATAGATCGGCCCGTCGTCCTCGAAGCCCTTGGCGCGGGCCGCCGAGGTGGCCTCCCGGATCGCGTCCCGGTGCTCCGCGGTGTACCGGAACAGGCCGCCCAGCGCCGCGAGTTGGGAGTCGCGGCGGCGCTGGTTGACGAGCGCCGGATCGGCCTCCTCCGCGGGGGTGTCGGGGTCGACGCGGCTCTCGATGAGCAGCCCCACGGAGTTCTTGACGCCGGACACGTTGCGCAGGATCCGCTCCTGCCCGTCCCCCGCGGTCTGCTTGATCGGTTCGCCGGTGACCGGGTCGGTCCAGATGCCGTAGGTGCCCGTGGAGTATCCGGCGCCCTCGGCGGCGGGCCGTACGTAGTCCAGGGACAGCGACTTCGCCTCGTCGTGGACGGCGTGGTCGGTGTTGAGGTTGCGCGGCCAGAGGTCGAAGAGGTCCTTGTCGTAGTACTCGGGGGTGGCCCCGTACTCGTGCAGGTCGTAGACGACGTCGGGCCGCCGGTCGCGGATGACGGCCGCCATGGCGCGCGCCTCGGCGGTCTGGAGGGCGATGTGGTCGCGGTTGATGTCGATGCCGTCGGAGTTGCCGCGGGTGTCGGCGGCGTTGCCGTCGGGGTTGGCGGTGGGCACGACGAGGAGGGTCGTCCGGGACAGGAAGGCTCGCGTCGCGCGGTCCTTGGCGTAGGCCAGGTCGCGGATCTTCGTCAGGCAGGCCTCGCGGCCGGACGGTTCGTCGCCGTGCTGGGAACAGATCAGCAGCACGGTCGTGGCGCCGCGGTGGGCTCCGACGCGTACGAGGTTCAGCGGGCGACCCTGCTTGGTCTCGCCGATGCGGGAGACGGACACCTCGGCGGAGGCCTTGTCGACGGTGGCGAGGAGTTTCCTCTCCTCGGGCTGGGTGGTCCAGCGGGCGCCGTGCGTCTCTTCGAAGCCGGTGCGGGGCGGGCCCGCGTCCGCTCCGGCGGGGACCGCCGTCACGGGGGGCACGGTGAGGGCCGCGACGGCGGCGGCCAGGGCGAGCGTGCGCGGACGTGCTCTCATCGGTTGCTGCCTCCCGGTACGGGGCGGTCGAGGCGGTAGGGACGCACGCCTTCGGCCGCGGGCGAGTGGGGGGTTGCGGTGACGGCGCCCGAGGTGGCGGACGCGAAGGCGGCGGCGCCGCCGACGACGGGGACGCGGGCGGCGGTGCGGGCGAGGTCGAGGCGCAGCGTCGGCCGGGTGGACGGCGGGTCGATCAGGCCCTGGTCGGTGCCGGCCACGACGAGGGCGAGCCGGTGCCCCTTGGGGACGACGTGGTCGGCGGCGGCCAGCCGGATCGTGAGGGTGTACGGCTTGCCGGGCGTGAGGGCGCTGCCGTGCTCCGGGTCGGTGGCGGTGCCGAGGTCGGCCCAACCACGACTGAAGACGGTCGAGTTGACGTCGGTGGTCGCGGTCGCGGTGTTGAGGAAGCAGGAGCTGTCGCCGCTGGTGCTCGGCCCCCAGCAGCTGCGGTCGGTGCCCGTGGTGATGCCCTCGCCGGTGCCGCCGTAGTCGCGGATCGTGGCGGGTCCGAGGTCGACGAGGACGGCGCTCAGGTGCGCGGTCGACGTGGACGGGGTCGCGGTGACCGTCACCTTGGAGGAGCCGGACAGGCGCAGGTCCTTGGTGAGCGGGCGGCTGAGGAATCCGGCCTTCTCGGCGGTCGGCTGCTCGATCCGGTCCGCCCAGTCGAGCTCGCCGAGGGCCGGGTCGTCGGTGAAGGTCTCGGTGCCGGAGCCGGTCTTGAGCCCCAGTGTCCCGACGCCCGCCGCGTCGCCCTTGGCGGGGCGCAGCGCGGTGGTGTCGGTGCCGCGCGGCGGCCACACCTTGTCGGTGGTCCAGCGGTCGGGGGCGCGCTCGATGTCGGCCATCGGCTCGCGGTCGATCCCGTTGGCGTAGCCGAGGAGTTCGTGGTCGAACCAGCGGTGCAGGGTGTCCACCCACGCGGTGCGGCGGAAGTCGAAGGGGTCGACGTGGCCGGTCTGGGACAGCCAGATCTTGCGGTCGACGCCGTTCTTGGCGAGGGCGTCCCACCACTGGCCGAAGTGCTTGGCGCGGACGTTGAGGTCCTGCATGCCGTGCACGACGAAGACGCTGGCCTTCACCCGGTCGGCGTCCTCGACGTAGTCGCGCTCCTGCCAGAGGCCGGTCCAGTCGCCGCTGCGGGGCGCTTCGTCGACGAGCCGCTGCTGCACGGCGGCGCAGCGTTCGCGTGCCGCCGGGCTCTCGACGTAGTCGGAGAGCCACTCGGGGCCCGAGTCGTAGAGCGGGGCGCCCTGTTGGAAGTAGTAGTCGTACCAGGAGGAGATGGCGCCGATCGGCACGATGGTCTCCAGGCCCTCGACACCGGTCGCGGCGACGCCGTTGGCGACGGTGCCGTCGTAGCTCTTGCCGATCATGCCGGTACGGCCGTTGGTCCAGTTGGCGGCGGCCTTCTGGGAGCCGGTCCTGGTGGTGTAGCCCTTGGCGCGGCCGTTCAGCCAGTCGACGACGGCCTTGGCGCTGCCGATGTCGTAGGCCCCGCCGACGTCGACACAGCCGTCGGAGCGGTTGGTGCCGAGCAGGTCGACGCCGACGAAGGCGTAGCCGCGGGGCACGAAGTAGTTGTCGTAGAACAGCGGCATCTGGACGACGTCGCCGCCTCCGTCGTACGTCTTCTTCTGGCTCTCGTTGCCGCGCCCGCAGCAGGAGTAGTACGGGCTGGCGTCCATGATCACGGGGATTTTGCGGCCCTGCGCGGCGGGTTCGCGGGGGCGGACGATGTCGACGGCGACCCGGTCGGTCTTCCCGTCGTCGTCCCCGTCGAGCCGGGTGTCGACCCAGACGGATTCGCGGATGGCGTCGGCGTAGGAGTACACGGGCCGGGACTCGGCCGGCCCGGCGGGGGCGGCCGAGGCGGTGGTGCCGGTGGCGAGGAGTGCGGTCAGCAGAGCGGTGACGGTCACGGCCGCGAGGGTTCTCCAGCGGCGTGGTCCGGGGTGGCTGCGTCTGGCAGGTATCGGCATGGCGCGGAAGGTACACGGGTCAATTGCCGGGCGACAGAGGGCCGGGGGCATCGAGGACAGGTCCGTGGGACGCGTGCGCACATGTCGGCCGGATGACGATCGTGTGGCTGGAGCGGCCATGGACACGACTGGGGTGCGAGGTGCTGAATAGGCTGCTGAGCAGTTCCTGACTGTCGTGCCACCCCTACGACTTGGAGTTCTCGTGCATCGCAGACTCATTGCCCCCGGCGCGCTCGTGGCCTCGTTGATGCTGGCGATCCCGGCGTCGGCGGCCGACTTCCGGCCGGGGGCGCCGGGCATCGGCGATCCGTACTACCCGGCGTACGGCAACGGCGGGTACGACGTCTCGCACTACGACCTGCGTCTGACGTACCAGCCGAGGACGGACCTGCTGGAGGGCACGGCGACGATCCTCGCCTCCTCCACGCAGGACCTGTCCCGCTTCGACCTCGACTTCGGGCTGACCGCGAGTGAGGTCCGGGTGAACGGCAGGAAGGCCGCGTTCGCGACGTCGGGCGAGCAGGAGCTGGAGGTGACTCCGGCGGCAGGGCTGCCGAAGGGCACGCCGTTCACGGTCGTGGTGAAGTACGCGGGCAAGCCGTCCGACGTGAAGCTGTGGGGCTTCACCTCGTGGCAGCGCACCCCGGACGGCGGTGTCGCGGCCAATGAGCCGGAGGCCGCCGCCTGGTGGTTCCCGTCCAACGACCATCCGCTCGACAAGGCCACGTACGACGTGTCGGTCGCGGTGCCCGACGGGACGCAGGCGATCTCCAACGGGACGCTCCAGTCGCAGAGTTCGAAGCTGGGGTGGACGCGGTTCAACTGGCGCTCGGCCCATCCACAGGCCACCTATCTGGCCACGCTCGCGGTGGGCAAGTTCGACATCACCACCGACAGGACCGCGGACGGGTTGCCGGTCGTCAACGCGTACAGCAAGGACCTCGGCGCGAACGAGGGCGCGGCGAAGGCGAGCGTCGAGCGGACCACCGAGGTCGCGGAGTGGCTGGAGTCGGTCTACGGGACGTACCCGTTCGAGGCGCTGGGCGGGTACGTGCCGAACGTGCCGTCGAGCTTCGCGCTGGAGACGCAGACCCGGCCGTTCTACTCGCCGAAGCAGTTCGCGAACGGGTCCAACGTGTCCGTGGTCGTGCACGAGTTGGCGCACCAGTGGTACGGCGACAGCGTCTCCGTGCGCGGCTGGAAGGACATCTGGATCAACGAGGGCTTCGCCCGGTACGCGCAGTGGCTGTGGTCGGAGAAGGAGGGCGAGGGCACGGCGCAGGAGCTCGCGGACTACGTGTACGCGCAGCATCCGGCGGACGACGCGTTCTGGACGGTGAAGCCGGGGGACCCGGGGCCGGAGAACCAGTTCGACCTGGCGGTCTACGACCGGGGCGCGCTGGCGGTGCAGGCGCTGCGCAACAAGGTCGGCGAGAAGGACTTCTTCGCGATCCTGAAGGGGTGGCCGCGCCAGTACGCGTACGGCAACGCGAGCGTCTCCGACTTCCGGGCGTACGCGGAGAAGGTGTCCGGGCAGCGGCTGCGCGGCCTGTTCGACACGTGGCTGTACCAGCCGTCGAAGCCGGCCGCACCGGCCGCGCGGGGAGCCGCTGAGCCGGTGCGGCCGCAGTCGTGGAAGCGGATCGCCGCCACGAACACGGTGCACGGCGAGCACTGACCGACCACGGTTCAGCGCTCACCCGCACCGGACGTCTCAGGCCGGCTCCTCGGTCGCGTGGGAGTCGGTGAGGGTGAGCGCGCCGCCCGCCGCGATCAGGCCGACGAGTACGGCGAGCACGGCGTAGGTGACACGCTCGCCGTGGAAGAAGGACTGCACGAGGTCGCTGCTCCAGACGCCCGCGGGCAGCTGGGTGGTGACCAGTGCGGCGATCAGGGTGCCGACGACGGCGGTGCCGACGCTGGTGCCGACCTCCTGGGCGGTGTCGTTGAGCGCGGTGCCGATCGAGGTGCGGTTCTCGGGCATCGCCTCGACCAGGGCGATGGCGCAGATGGTCATGACCGTGCGCAGGCCGATCGTCATGACGACCATGCAGGCCGCGATGACGGCGTATCCGTGGTCGACGCCCCAGGCGAGTCCGGCCAGCGCCACGGTCAGGCAGGCCGCGCCGACGAGACAGGCGACGCGGTGGCCGAACCGCTTGGCGAGCCACTCCGAGAGCGGGGTCGCCGCGATCATGGTCAGGATGAGCGGCAGGTTGGCGAGGCCGGCCCGCACGGGGCTCCAGCCGTAGGCGTACTGGAAGTGCAGGATCAGTCCGAACATCACGCCGGCCATCGCGACGGACGTGCCGATCTGGGCGAGGGCGGCGCCGCGCACGGTGCCGTTCGAGAAGATCTTGAGGTCCAGCATCGGGGCCCTGCTGCGGCGCTCGTGCCAGACGAACGCGAGGCCCGCGGCCACGGCGCCCAGGACCGAGCCGAGCGTGGCCACGGAGCTCCAGCCGTGCTCGACGCCGCTGGTCAGCGCGTAGCAGGCCAGGCCGATGGTGAGCACGCTCAGGGCGGCGCCCGGCAGGTCGAGTTTGTCGTCGGTGAGGTCCTCGCGCCGGTCGGGCGCGACACCGAGCCGCACGCCGATGGCCGCGATCAGCGCGATCGGCGCGTTGATCAGGAGCAGCCACTGCCAGCTCACGTGGGCGAGCGCGGTGCCGCCGAGCAGCGGGCCGAGGATGAACCCGGACATGCCGACGACGATCATCAGCGTCATCGCGCGCATCCGCAGCGCCTGGTCGTCGAAGAGCCGGAAGACGAGCGAGTTGGTGATGGGGGCCATGGCCGCGGCGGCGACGCCGAGTCCGGCCCGCAGGGCGATGAGCTGTCCGGTGGAGTCGACGGCGACGACGGCCAGGCTCAACACGCCGAAGACGGCGAGGCCGACCAGCAGGACGCGGCGGCGTCCGAGGCGGTCGGCCATGGATCCCGCCGTGAGCAGCAGGCCGCCGAAGGTCAGCGAGTAGGCACCGGTGACCCATTGCAGGGCGGTCGTGCCGCTGCCGAGGTCGCGGCCGATGGTGGGCAGCGCGATCGAGAGCAGCGTGTTGTCGACCATCTCGACGAAGAAGGCCAGGCAGAGCGCGGCCAGCGGGATCCACGCCGCGCGCAGTGATCCGTAGGTACGGGTGGGAACGGGCCCGGTTTCCGTGGTGGCAGTCATGACCGGCCTCCTTTCGGACGGAGAGCGCCGCGGTGGAGGCCACGGCGTTCAGCTATGGAACACGGTTCGATGTTCGAACGTGGTTCTACCATAGAACCATGTTCGATGAGGAGGCAAGCTGTGCTTGGATGGATGCCATGACTCCGCCGCCGACCCGCTCCGCCGCCGCGCAGTCCCCCCGGGGGCGCCGGCGCGCTTCGCACTCGATGGAGGCCGTGCTCAACGCGGCCGTGGCCGTGCTCGACGAGGCCGGCGGGTCCGCGCTGACGTTCCGCGCGCTCGCGGCCCGGCTCGGCACGGGCGTCGGCACGATCTACTGGTACGTCCAGAACAAGGACGAGCTCCTCGACCGCGCCACCGACCACGCGATCGGCGGGGTGCTGGCCGCCGTGGAGGAGCGGCGGGACAGCGACGACCCCATCGCCGACCTGCGGGCGATGGCCGTCGCGTTGTTCGACGCGATCGTGGACCGGCCGTGGTTGTCGGCGTACTTCATGCGCAACACCGATGTGCAGGGGAACTCACTGCGGCTGTACGAGCTGCTCGGGCGGCAGACGTTGCGGCTCGATCTCACGAAACGGCAGCGGTTCCACGCCGTTTCGGCGATCACGGGGGTGGTGGTCGGGACGGCGGCCGATCTGGGGATGGAGGTGCCTCAGCGGTTGCTGGACGGGGAGGTGGACCGGGAGGAGCACCTCGCGCAGTTCGCGGAGGCGTGGCGGCGGCTCGATGCGGAGGAGTTTCCGTTCGTGCGGGAGATCGTGGACGAGTTTGCGGGGCATGACGACCGGGAGCAGTTTCTCGCCGCGCTGGATTTGACGTTGGCGGGGTTGCGGTTGCAGGCCGAAGGCTGATGTCGGCGGGCCGTGGTTGCGGTCGCGGGGCTCCGCCCCGGACCCCGCTCCTCAATCGCCGGAGGGGCTTGAAATGCCCGCACCTCATTGCGGTCGCGGGGCTCCGCCCCGGACCCCGCTCCTCAATCGCCGGAGGGGCTTGAAAGGGCGGCTCCTGCCGAAGCTCGCGCCCTGCGGGCCATCGGGAGATACCTGAGGCGTTCCGGGAGTCTCGGTGTCGTCCAGCGGACCAGGGCCGCGAAGCGGCGCAGGTGGCGTTCCTGGCGGGGGGTCCAGGGGAGGCCGATGGCCTTCCTCGCCTCCGGTGGGAGCAGGCCCGTCGACAGGAAGCTCATCGCCCGGGTGAGGGCCGGGCGCAGCAGGGGCCACAGGAGCGTGAGGACCGGGTGGTGGCCCGGGGGCGGCGGGAGGGGGCGCGAGCGCGAGGTCAGTTCACGCACCACCGCGTTCCCCTCGACCTCCTCCGCGAGCATCTTGCGGTAGTACGGCCAGAACTCCGCGGGCGTCTGCGGCATGTCGCGGTCGTGGATGCCGAGGATGCGGCCGACCATCAGCCACTCCGCGTAGAACCGCGCGTCCTCCTCCGGTGTGAACGGGGTGGCGAAGTAGCGGCGCGCGTAGCGGGAGACGGGGTAGCCGGTGGCGTGGACCCAGGCGTAGTAGGCCGGGGTGAGGGCGTGGTAGCGGCGGCCGTGCGGGTCCGTGCCCTGGATCGTGCGGTGCAGTCGGCGCAGGCGGCGGCCCTCCTCGGCGGCGGCCTCTCCCCCGTACACCCAGAGCATGACGGAGGTCAGTGAGCGTGCGCCGCGGCCCCAGGGGTCGGTGCGGAACACCGAGTGGTCGTCGACGCCCGCGCCGACGGCGGGGTGCGCGACCTGGAGGACGAACGCGGCGGGCAGGGCCAGCAGGGCACGGACGTCGCCCGCGGTGTCCCAGAGGATGCCGCCGACCGGGGGCGGGGGCGGATCCGGATCGTGGTGCTTCATACGGGTGCTGCTCCTCGTGGCGCGTGCGGAGCCTGGGGGGCCCGTGATCAAGTATGCGTGTCCGGGCCGGGTGGGCGGGCGTCGTCGTCCGCGTACCGCTTCGCCAGGTCCGAGGCCAGTTCGGAGACGCAGGTGCACAGGTCCGTGAGCGCCGCCGCGGTCGGGGTCGCGCGGGAGGGGACCACGTGGGCCGGGTGCGGGGCCGGGGACGGTGGCGGGGGCGCCTTCGGTGGAGCGGGGGCGGTGCGGCGGCGGGCGGAGGAGAGCAGCGCCGTCGCCAGCGCCGCGGCCAGTGCGGCCAGATGACCGACCTTGACATGCACGTCCCACGGAACCAGGGCCATGCCTGTGTCCTACCCGAACGGCACGGGGCCCCAACGCACCGTGTGCGTCGGGGCCCCGTGGCGACGGTGGCGGGAGCCGCTCAGTCGCCGTCGGCCACCTTCGTCAGCTCCTCGGAGGCGAGGCGGTCGACGTTGCGCCGCACCCGGAACCAGCCGATGAAGAGCAGGACGCCGACGACCGGGATCAGCATGAGCGTCTTGCGGCCGGTCTCCGTGTCGTTCCACATGAGGACGAGCACGGAGAGCAGGAAGACGATCGTGACGATCTCCGTGACCGGGGAGAACGGCAGCCGGAACGTCGGGCGCTCGACCAGGCCCTGCTTGGCCCGGCGGACGAACGCCAGGTGGGCGACCATGATCATGACCCAGGTGCCGATGATGCCGATCGAGGAGATCTCGATGACGATCTCGAAGGCGTCGGCGGGCAGCAGGTAGTTGAGGCCGACACCGAGAACGCCGACCCCCGCGGTGAGCAGGATGCCGCCGTAGGGGACCTGGCTCTTGTTCATCCTGGCGGTGAACTTCGGGGCGGAGCCCGACATCGCCATGGAGCGCAGGATGCGGCCCGTGGAGTAGAGGCCGGAGTTCAGCGAGGACATCGCCGCGGTCAGCACGACCATGTTCACGATGTCGCCGACGCCGCTGACCCCCAGCTTCGAGAACAGCGTCACGAAGGGGCTCTCGCCCGCGGTGTACGAGGTGGCTGGCAGCAGCAGCGCGAGCAGCAGCACCGAACCGCAGTAGAACAGGCCGACGCGCCACATGATGGAGTTCACCGCGCGCGGGACGATCTTCTGCGGCTCGGCGGTCTCGCCCGCCGCGACGCCGACCAGTTCGAGGGCGGCGTACGCGAACACGACGCCCTGCATCACGAGGACCACGGCCATGGTGCCGCTGGGCATCCAGCCGCCGTTGTCCGTGATCATGTTCAGGCCCGGTGTGTGGCCGTCGACCGGGTGCTGGGTGGCGACCAGGAAGATGCCCACGAACAGGAAGGCCACGAGGGTGGCCACCTTGATGATCGAGAACCAGAACTCCATCTCGCCGAAGTACTTCACGGAGACGAGGTTCACGGCGAGCACGACGGCGAGCGCGATCAGGGCGAGCACCCACTGCGGGATGCTCGTGAAGGCGCTCCAGTACTGCGTGTACAGGGCGACGGCGGTGATGTCCGCGATGCCCGTCATCGACCAGTTGAGGAAGTACATCCAGCCGGCGACGTAGGCGCCCTTCTCACCGAGGAACTCGCGCGCGTACGACACGAAGGAACCGGATGAGGGGCGGTAGACGACCATTTCACCGAGGGCGCGCACCACGAAGTACGCGAAGATCCCGCAGATCAGATAAGCGAAGACGAGGGCGGGGCCCGCGTCGTGCAGCCGGCCGCCGGCGCCCAGGAAGAGTCCGGTGCCGATCGCGCCGCCGATGGCGATCATGTTGATGTGGCGGCTCTTGAGGGCCTTGCTGTAGCCGGCGTCGCCCGCGTCGGCGGGCGCCCGGGAGGCATCTGTGCGCGATGCGTCCACGGCCGTGTTGACGGCGTCCTTGCTCACGAAGGGATGTCCACTCTGTGGTGCCCGGCGACGTGGGGGCCGCCGGGGTCCGGAAAGTGCTGCGGCCCGCATCACCCCTGACGGTGTGCGGACCGACGGTGCACCTTCCCCCAAAGATCGCTCGCGATGCGGTGGCGGAGATCACATAGCGGCGCTTCTCACATGGCGACACGCCTCTGGACAGGGAACCGGACGGGGCATATGGAGCCTCTCCGGCGATTGCGGCGGTCGTCTTTCACAACGTCGGTGTATCAGCAATACTGTTGAACCCGAAGCGCAGCGAGAGGCGGAGATGACGACGGACACCGAGCACGCCGCCGGGGCGCCCGCGTCGGCTCCGACGCTGACCGTCGACGAACTGGCGGCCCACGCGGGCGTCACCGTGCGCACGATCCGCTTCTACAGCACCCGCGGCCTGCTGCCGCCGCCGGCGATCGGCCCGCGCCGCGTCGGTCACTACGGGCCCGACCACGTCGCCCGGCTCGCGCTCATCGAGGAGTTGCAGCACCAGGGCATGACGCTGGCCGCGATCGAGCGCTACCTGGAGCAGCTGCCGCCCGACCTGAGCGCGCAGGACCTGGCCATCCACCGTGCGGTGGTGGCGAGTTGGGCGCCGGACACGGTCGAGACGCTCACCCGCTCCGACCTGGACCGGCGCGCGGGCCGGGCGCTGACCGAGGAGGACCTGGCGCGGCTCGGCGCGATGGACGTCCTCACGCGGGAGGCCGACGGCACCTACCGCTGCGACACCGGTCAGCTGCGCCTGGGGGCCCAACTCCTCGACGTACCGCTGTCGTTGGACGCGATCCTGGCCTCGCGCGAGGTGCTGGTGGAGCATTCGCGCGGGGCGGCGCAGGAGCTGGCCCGTCTGTTCAGCGACGAGGTGTCGCAACGGGCCGAGCAGGACGTGAAGTCCCTGTCGGCCCATATGCAACCGCTGGTCGT
This sequence comes from Streptomyces sp. BYX5S, assembly GCF_054724165.1. Classification (NCBI taxonomy): domain Bacteria; kingdom Bacillati; phylum Actinomycetota; class Actinomycetes; order Kitasatosporales; family Streptomycetaceae; genus Streptomyces; species Streptomyces sp. BYX5S. Next base: position 5,377,955 of record NZ_CM138829.1, read on the forward strand.
GCAGGCCCTGTTGACCGCGTTCCAGCGCTCGCTGAAGGAGGAGCTGCGGGAGGCGTTCCGCACCGAGCGGTGACCGCCTCCCGCACCCGGGACGGTCAGTCCTTGAACGTCTCGCCCTTCTCTGCCTTCTCCACGAGCAGCGCGGGCGGCAGGAACCGGTCGCCGTACCGCTCGGCCAGCTCGCGGGAGCGGGCGACGAAGCCGGGCAGCCCGCCCTCGTAGCCGTTGATGTACTGGAGGACGCCGCCGGTCCAGCCGGGGAAGCCGATGCCGAAGATGGAGCCGATGTTGGCGTCGGCGACGGACGTGAGGACACCCTCCTCGATCAGGCGCACGGTGTCGAGCGCCTCCGAGAAGAGCATCCGCTCCTTCATGTCCTCGAACGGGATCTCCGTGCCCGGCTTGGTGAAGTGCTCGCGCAGCCCCGGCCAGAGACCGGCGCGCTTGCCGTCCTCGCCGTACTCGTAGAAGCCCGCTCCCCCGCTGCGGCCCGGCCGCCCGAACTCGTCGACCATCCGGTCGACGACCGCCTCGGCCGGGTGCTCCTCCCAGGTGCCGCCGGCCTCGACGACCGCGGCCTTCGTCTCCTCGCGGATCTTGCGGGGCAGGGTGAGGGTCAGCTCGTCCATCAGGGACAGCACCTTGGCCGGGTAGCCGGCCTGTCCCGCGGCCTGCTCGACCGACGCGGGCTCGATGCCCTCGCCGACCATGGCGACGCCCTCGTTGATGAAGTGCCCGATGACGCGCGAGGTGAAGAAGCCGCGCGAGTCGTTGACCACGATCGGCGTCTTGTTGATCTGCCGTACGAGGTCGAAGGCGCGGGCGAGGGCCTCGTCGCCGGTGCTCTCGCCCTTGATGATCTCGACGAGCGGCATCTTGTCGACGGGCGAGAAGAAGTGCAGGCCGATGAAGTCGTCCTGCCGCTCGACGCCCTCGGCGAGGGTGGTGATGGGCAGCGTCGAGGTGTTGGAGCACAGCAGGGCGTCGGGGGCGACGATGTCCTGGATCTCCTGGAACACCTTGTGCTTGAGCGACGGGTCCTCGAAGACGGCCTCGATGACCGCGTCGCAGCCGGCCACGGCCTGCGGGTCGGAGGCGGGCGTGATGCGGGCGAGCAGCGCGTCGGCCTTCGCCTGCGTCGTACGGCCGCGCTTGACGGCCTTGGCGCACAGCTTCTCGGAGTACGCCTTGCCCTTGGCGGCGGCCTCGTCGGTGACGTCCTTGAGGACGACCTCGATGCCCGCGCGGGCGCAGGAGTAGGCGATGCCGGCGCCCATCATGCCGGCGCCGAGGACGGCGACCTTCCGCACCTTGCGGGTCTCGATGCCCTGGGGGCGGTTGGCGCCCGAGTTCACGGCCTGGAGGTCGAAGAAGAACGCCTGGATCATGTTCTTCGCGGTCTGGCCGGTGACCAGCTCGGTGAAGTAGCGGGCCTCGATGGCGAGGGCGTTGTCGAAGTCGACCTGGGAGCCCTCGACGGCGGCCGCGAGGATGTTGCGCGGCGCCGGGTAGGGGGCGCCGTTCAGCTGCTTCCTGAGGTTGGCCGGGAAGGCGGGCAGGTTCGCGGCGAACTTGGGGTTCGACGGGGTGCCGCCGGGGATGCGGTAGCCGGGCCTGTCCCAGGGCTGCTGGGACTCCGGGTTGGCGTCGATGAACGCCTTCGCCTTTTCCAGCATCTCCTCGCGGGTGGCGGCCACTTCGTGGATCAGGCCGTTCTCCAGGGCGCGCTGCGGGGCGTACTGGGTGCCCTGGAGCAGCACCTTGAGGAGCGCGTCGGCGATGCCCATGAGGCGGACGGTGCGGGTGACGCCGCCGCCGGCCGGGAGCAGGCCGAGGGTGACCTCGGGCAGGCCGATCTTCGAGCCGGGCGCGTCGAGGGCGACGCGGTGGTGGCTGGCGAGGGCGATCTCGTAACCGCCGCCCAGGGCCGCGCCGTTGATGGCCGCGACGACGGGCTTGCCGAGGGTCTCGATGCGGCGCAGCGAGTTCTTGATGCCGGTGCCGGTCTCGAAGACGGACTGGGCGTCCTCGGGGCCCGCCTTCATCATGTCCTTGAGGTCACCGCCCGCGAAGAAGGTCTTCTTGGCGGAGGTGTAGATGATGCCGCGGATGGAGTCGCGCTCCGCTTCCGCGCGGTCCGCGATCGCGGCGATGGAGTCCTTGAACGCCTGGTTCATGGTGTTCGCGGACTGGTTGGGGTCGTCGAGGACGAGGGTGACGATGCCCGTCTCGTCCTGCTCCCAGCGGATGGTCGTGCTCTCGGTCATCTGCATGGCTCCGTAAGGGGTTTCGGGACGAGGGGTCAGACGCGCTCGACGATGGTGGCGATGCCCATGCCGCCGCCCACGCACAGCGTGGCCAGGCCGTACCGCTTGTCCTGGCGCCCCAGTTCGTCGACGAGGGTGCCGAGGATCATCGCGCCGGTGGCGCCGAGCGGATGGCCGAGGGCGATGGCGCCGCCGTTGACGTTGACCTTGTCCAGGGACAGGCACATGTCCTTCACGAAGCGCAGCACGACCGCCGCGAACGCCTCGTTGATCTCGACGAGGTCGATGTCGTCGATGGTCAGCCCGGCCTTGGCGAGCGCCTTGCGGGAGGCGGGCGCCGGGCCGGTGAGCATGATGGTCGGCTCGGAGCCGGAGACGGCCACCGAGACGATGCGGGCGCGCGGCGTGAGGTCGTAGCGCTCGCCGATCTCACGGGAGCCGATGGCCACCAGCGAGGCGCCGTCGACGATGCCGGAGGAGTTGCCCGCGTGGTGCACGTGGTCGATCTTCTCGACCCAGTGGTACTTCTGGAGCGCGACGGCGTCGAAGCCGCCGAGGTCGCCGATGTCCTTGAACGACGGCTTCAGCTTGCCCAGGGAGTCGGCGGTGGTGCCGGGGCGCAGGTGCTCGTCGTGGTCGAGGACGGTGAGCCCGCTGCGGTCCTTGACCGGCACGATCGAGCGCGTGAACCGGCCGTCCTTCACGGCGGCCGCGGCGCGCTCCTGCGACAGGGCGGCGTACTCGTCGACGTCGCGGCGCGAGAAGCCCTCGATGGTGGCGATGAGGTCGGCGCCGATGCCCTGCGGCACGAACCCGGTCTCGTAGGCGGTCATCGGGTCCATCGCCCAGGCGCCGCCGTCGGAGCCCATCGGGACGCGGGACATCGACTCGACGCCACCGGCGAGGACGAGGTCCTCCCAGCCCGAACGGACCTTCATCGCGGCCAGGTTGACGGCCTCCAGGCCCGAGGCGCAGAAGCGGTTCTCCTGCACGCCGGCGACCGTGTCGGGCAGGCCGGCCGCGATGGCGGCGATGCGCGCGATGTCGGAGCCCTGGTCGCCGACGGGGCCGACGACGCCGAGCACGATGTCGTCGATGGCGGCCGGGTCGAGGCCGGGGAAGCGGGTCCGGATCTCGTGGATCAGGCCGACGACGAGGTCGATCGGCTTGGTGCCGTGCAGGGAGCCGTTGGCCTTGCCGCGGCCGCGCGGGGTGCGGATCGCGTCGTAGACGTACGCGTCTGTGGTCACGGGAGGTGCCTTTCGAAGCGGCGGAACAGAGGGTGTGCCGGAGGGTGGTGTGCGGGGTCAGGACAGCAGCGAACGCCCGATGATCTCCTTCATGATCTCGGTCGTGCCGCCGTAGATGGTCTGGATGCGCCCGTCGGTGAACGCCTTCGCGACGCGGTATTCGGTCATGTAGCCGTAGCCGCCGTGCAGTTGGAGGCAGCGGTCGGCGACCCGCTTCTGCAGTTCGGTGGCCCACCACTTGGCCATCGACGCGTGCACGGCGTCGAGTCGCCCGTCCGAGTGGTCCTCGATGCAGCGGTCCAGGAACGTGCGGGTGACGGCGCACTCGGTGGCCATCTCGGCGATCTCGAAGCGGATGTGCTGCTTCGTGGCGAGCGGCCGCCCGAAGGCCTCGCGCTCCTTCACGTACGTCGTGGTGATCTCCAGGAGGTGTTCGGCGGCGGCGATCGCGGCGACGGCGATGCCCATGCGCTCCTGCGCGAGGTTCGTCATCAGGTGCACGAACGCGCCGTTGAGCTCGCCGAGGAGGTTCTCCTTGGGCACCTTCACGTCGTTGAAGAACAGCTCGGCGGTGTCCTGGGCCTTCTGGCCGATCTTGTCGAGATTGCGGCCGCGCTCGAAGCCCGCCATGCCGCGCTCGACGACGAGCAGCGACAGGCCGTGCGCGCCGCCCTCGGGCGTCGTCTTGGCGACGACGATGACGAGGTCGGCGAGGATGCCGTTGGAGATGAAGGTCTTCGACCCGTTGAGCAGCCAGTGGTCGCCCTTGTCCTCGGCGGTGGTGCGGATGCCCTGGAGGTCGGATCCGGCGCCGGGTTCGGTCATGGCGATCGCGGTGATCAGCGAGCCGTCGCAGAAGCCGGGCAGCCAGCGCCGCTTCTGCTCGTCGGTGCCGAGCGAGGTGAGGTACGGGCCGATGATGTCGTTGTGCAGGCCGACGGCGAGGCCGGAGACGCCCGCGCGCGTGAACTCCTCGGCGAGGACGGCCGGGTAGCGGAAGTCCGCGTTGCCGCCGCCTCCGAACTCCTCGGGCACGGCGAGCCCGAGGAGTCCCTGGCGCCCGGCGGCGAGCCACGCCTCGCGGGAGACGACGCCGTCCTTCTCCCACTGCTCGTAGTGCGGCGTCACCTCCTTGGCGAGGAAGGTGCGCACGGTCTCGCGGAACGCCTCGTGCTCGGCGCTGAACAGGCGTCGTTCCATGCTCGCGATCAACTGCCTTTCTTGGTGGGCTCGTTCAGGGCCGGTACGTCCCAGTCGAGCGCGACGTCTGCGGTGTCGGCGCCGGGCCGGGCGGGTCCCGAGTGGACGCTGGTGGGGGTGGCGGAGAAGCGCGGCGCGGGCGCCGGCTGGGTGAGGCCGCCGTGCTCGACGAAGGTGCCGCGGGCGGCGAGGTGCGGGTGGTGCGGGGCCTCGCGCAGCGAGAGAACGGGCGCGACGCAGGCGTCGGAGCCCTCGAAGACGGCCGTCCACTCGTCGCGCGTGCGCTCCTTGAAGCGCGCGGCGACGGCCTCGCGCAGCTCGCCCCAGCGGGACAGGTCGCCGCGCGCGTCGGCGGCCTCGCCGAGCCCGAGCAGCTCGGCGAACTGGGCGTAGAACTGCTGCTCCAGGGCGCCGACCGCCATGTACTGGCCGTCGGCCGTCTCGTACGTGCCATAGAAGGGGGCGCCGCCGTCGAGGAGGTTGGCGGCGCGCCGGTCCTGCCAGCCGCCCGCCGCGAGCATGCCGTGGATCATCGTGCTGAGGTGCGCGGTGCCGTCGACGATCGCGGCGTCGACGACCTGTCCGGTACCGGTGTCGCGGGCGTGGTGGAGGGCGGCGAGGACGCCGACGACCAGGTAGAGGGAGCCGCCCGCGTAGTCGCCGAGCAGGTTCGCCGGGGCGACGGGCGGGCGGTCCGGGTCGCCGGTCAGGCCGAGGGCGCCGGTCAGCGCGATGTAGCCGAGATCGTGTCCGGCGCGCTGGGCGAGCGGGCCCTCCTGGCCCCAGCCGGTCATCCGGCCGTAGATCAGCTTCGGGTTGCGCCGGTGGCACTCGGCGGGTCCGACGCCGAGCCGCTCGGCGACGCCCGGCCGGTAGCCCTCGATGAGCACGTCGGCGCGCGCGGCGAGGTCGAGCACCCGCGCGGGTCCGTCCTCGGCCTTCAGGTCGACGACCACGGAGCGCTTGTTGCGGTTCGTGACGTCGTACTCCGGGGGCACCCCGAGCGCCTGCCCGCCGGGCCGGTCGACGCGTACGACGTCGGCGCCGAGGTCCGCGAGGAGCATCGCGGCGAAGGGGCCGGGGCCGATCCCGGCCAGCTCCACCACGCGCACCCCGGCGAGCGGACCGCCCTGCCGGCCGCCGCGTCCGCCACCGGTCTCCGTGCCTGCCACTGCCATTCCGCACGCCCCCAGCTTGTGACACAACTGATGTAACACCAGTGATGCTATGAACCCGCGCGCATCGGCACAAGCCCCTGGCGAGCAAGCGCTTAGCCAATTTCCGCCGTCGCGGGAAGGCCGGGGGCCACCCGGCCGGTCACTGCCGCCACAAGTGATCAGTCCCGTTCCGGTGACCACCTGAATCAACGGGGTATTCGGGGATTTCCCACGGAAGTTACTCACAAATCGGCCGGATTCGAACGGATCCGTAAGGAGACAAAATGGGGCACGGCAAGCGCGCAGTGGCTCTGACGGTGATCGCCGGAATCTCGGCCCTCGGGCTCACGGCATGCGGCGGCAGCGACGGCAAGGGCTCGGACGACCCCTTCGCGGGCAAGAGCGCGGACCGCATCGCGGCCGACGCGGTGAAGGCGACGCGACAGGCCGACTCGATGCACGTGAAGGGCACGACGCAGCAGAAGGCGGGCGGAAAGGTCACCGTCGACCTCACCGTGGACCAGAGCAAGAACTGCGAGGGCACCGTCTCGATGGCCGGCGCGACGGCCGACGTGCGACATCTCGACGGCACGCTCTACCTGCGGGGCGACGAGAAGTACTGGCAGACGTCGCTGAAGGGCCAGCCCGAGGCCGCGAAGATCGTGCCGAAGCTCAAGGACAAGTGGGTGAAGACCCCGGCGGACGACTCCATGACGCAGGGCCTGTGCGACAAGCAGGGGCTGGTCGCGTCGATGGACGAGGACAAGTCCGAGCGCAAGGGGATGAAGAAGGCCGGGACGACGGAGGTGGGCGGTGAGAAGGCGGTCCGGCTGACGAAGAAGGCCTCCGGGGGCGAGACGCTGTCGCTGTACGTCGCCGCCGAGGGCAAGCCGTACATTCTGCGCACCACGTCGAGCGGCGGGCAGAACCCGAACAGCGCCACCTTCAGCGACTACGACAAGAAGGTGCGCCCCGAGGAGCCCTCGGCCGACGAGACCGTCGACCTCAAGGAGATCGCCGCGGCCTCCGCGAAGCGCGCCTGACCGGGCGCCGGGACGGAGGGGCCCCGCTGCCGCCGCCCCACCCCGCACGCTAGCCTCGGCCACCGACAACGGCGCGCGACGCAGGTGAGGGGTGTCATGAGCAAGACGGACACGGCAGCGGGCAGGACGTACGACGTGGTGCTGTTCGGGGCGACGGGCTTCGTGGGGGTGCTCACGGCCGAGTACCTCGCGGCGCACGCACCCGAAGGGCTGCGCTGGGCCGTCGCCGGGCGCGACACCGTACGTCTGGAGCGGCTGCGCGAGCGGCTGACCGAGATCAACCCGGAGTGCGCGGTGCTCCCGCTGGTCCGCGCGGACGTCGCGGACCGGGCGTCGCTGCGCGAACTCGCCGCCAACGCGCGCGTGGTGGCGACGACCGTCGGCCCGTACCTGGAGTACGGGGAGGGTCTCGTCGCCGCGTGCGCGGAGGCCGGCACGGACTACGTGGACCTCACGGGCGAGCCCGAGTTCGTGGACCACATGTACGTGCGGCACGACGCCCGCGCGCGCGAGACCGGCGCCCGCATCGTGCACGCCTGCGGGTTCGACTCGATCCCGCACGACCTGGGCGCGTACTTCACGGTCAAGCAGCTGCCGGAGGGCGTCCCGCTGCGGATCGACGGCTTCGTGCGGTCCAACGCGACGTTCTCCGGCGGCACGTTCGCCTCGGCCCTGAACCAGTTCTCGCGGGCCCGGCAGATGCTCGCCGCGCAGGCGGAGCGGCGCCGCCACGAGCCGCGCACCGTCGAGCGCACGGCGTACGCGCCGACCGGCACCCCGCGGTTCGCCAAGGAGGTCGGCGCCTGGGCGCTGCCGCTGCCGACGATCGACCCGCAGGTGGTGCAGCGCTCGGCGCGGGCCGTCGCCCGCTACGGCCCGGACTTCCGCTACCGGCACTACGCCGCGGTGAAGACGCTGCCGTTCGCGGTGGGCGGCGTCGTCGGGATGAGCACGCTGTTCGCCGCGGCCCAAGTGCCGCCGGTGCGGCGGTGGTTGAGCGGGCGGATGAAGCCGGGCGACGGGCCGGACGAGGCGCGCCGGGCCAAGAGCTGGTTCTCGGTGCGGTTCGTGGGCGAGGGCGGCGGGCGCCGCGTGTACACCGAGGTGTCGGGCGGCGACCCCGGTTACGAGGAGACCGCGAAGATGCTCGCCGAGTCCGCGATGTGCCTCGCCCAGGACGAACTCCCGGACACCGCGGGGCAGGTGACGACGGCCGCCGCGATGGGCGACGCGCTGATCGAGCGGCTGACGAAGGCCGGGATCACGTTCCGGGTCGCGGCCGAGCGGTGAGAGCCTGTGAACAAACCCCCGTCGTCCGCCCGAAGGGCGGGCGCTGCGGCGTCCGGTGCGTGCGATCGCAAGGCGCCGGAGCGTCCTAGTAGCGGAGCTACTCGGGCGGTTCGGCAACGCCGCGAGCGTGCGTGCCGGACGTCGCAGCGCAGACGGGGGTTTGTTCACAGGCTCTGAGCGCGGCGAGCGCGTCCCGGCACAGGCGGTCGGCCCTCCTGGTCGTCTCCGGGACGCGGTACCTCGGCGTGAGCGCCAGCGTCTGCGCGCACGCCGTGTCGAGCGAGATCCGGTGGCCCACGGAGACGTACACCGGTTTCACGCCGTCCTGGGTGCGCAGGGCGCGGCCGACCTCCTCGGCGCCGTCGAGCAGCGGCGCCGCGCTCCCCCGGCGCTCGCCCAGCGCCCCGTGGGAGAAGACGAACGGGTTCTTCGCGACGCCCATGGTGGGCAGTCCGGTGAGCACGCCGAGGTGGCTGGCGAGGCCGAAGCGGCGCGGGTGCGCGAGGCCGTATCCGTCGCAGACGACGAGCCCCGGGTCCGTGGTCAGCGCCTGAAGGGCGCCGAGGACCGCCGGGATCTCGCGGAACGCCAACAGGCCGGGTACGTAGGGGAAGGCGACGTCGCCGACGGCCGTCGCCTCCTCGACCACGGCGAGGCTCGCCGCGTCGAGGACGACGGCGGCCGCGGCGACGACGCCGCGCTCGTCGTCGTAGGCGACGTCGATCCCGGTGACCGTGCCGGTGCCGGGCGGCGGTCCGGCCTCGCCGAGCACGACACGGCCGCGCAGCGCGTCCTGCACGCCGCGCGCCGTGTCCTCGTCCGCCGGCCAGCCGTCGGGGATCCCCGTGATCGTGGTCATGCCCCGACCTTAGGACCTGCCGGGTTCACGGACGGCCCGGGTCCCGCCTGAACGCCCAGTCCATCCGCGGCTCCACCACGCACCGGAAGACCCGCCGCACCGGTGGGGTGCACAGCGCGGTGATCACGGCCGCGGCGAGGAGCGTCACCACGATCTCGCCCCACGGGGTGTGCACCCAGGCCGCCTCGTACCAGTCCCAGAACCGGGAGCCCTTGGCGAGGAAGCCGTGCAGCAGGTAGCCGTACAGCGTGCCCGCGCCGAGCGCGGTGAACCAGAACGTGCGGCCCGGCACCCACGCGAGGAAGCACGCGACGAGGATCGCCGAACAGCCGAACATGGCGAGGGTCATGACCACGCCGGTCCAGCCGGGGGCGCCCAACTCCTGGGCGCTGTCGCGGCGGTAGAACCACGCCGTGTTCATCCGGGGCACCGCCCAGTACGCGAACAGCAGCGCCGCCGCGAACACCGGCACGGCGAGGATCCGCACCTCCCTGCGCCGCACCAGCTGGAAGTGCTCGGGCTTCAGGCACAGGCCGAGCACGAAGAACGGCAGGAACTGAAGGACCCGTTGGAGGTCCAGGTCGTCGCCGATACTGGGCGACACCGAGGCGAGCGCCGCGATGGCGAGCGCCAGCGGCAGCGGCCACCGGACGACCTTCCACAGCGGCGTGGTCAGACGCCAGACGAAGAGCGCCACGAGGAACCACGTCAGGTACCAGGGGTCGAGCAGGCTGATCGGGTACCCCGGATCGTCGCCCGCCGTCCGCTTGAAGAAGGTGTAGGCGACCTCGAAGACGACGTACGGCACGGCGACGCCCGTGATCAGCCGCTTGAGGCGCCCCGGGCTCGCGTCGAACGACCGTGAGAAATAACCGGAGATGACGATGAACGCCGGCATGTGGAAGGCGTAGACCGTGAGGTAGAGCGCGGCGGCGGCCCTGCTGTCGTCGCGCAGCGGTTCCCACGCGTGCCCCATCGCGACCAGGACGATCGCCAGGTACTTGGCGTTGTCGTGGAACGCGTCGCGCGCCGTGACCGGCCGCGCCCCGGTGCGGGGCGCGGCCGCCGTCAGGCTCACAGGTGGCGGCTGATCGCGGGCATCAGGTCCTGGAAGGTCCGGCCCGCCGCCGGCTCTCCGAGCGCTCTCAACTTCCAGCCCGCGCCGTCCCGTTGGACCTTGGCCATGATCTGCGCGGTGTGGTTGCCGCCGCCCGTGAGGGTGTAGCGGGCGAGTTCCTGGCCGGTGGTCTCGTCGACGAGGCGGCAGTAGGCGCTGGCCACTTCGGTGAAGGTCTGCCCGGTGAAGGAGTTGACGGTGAAGACGATCTGGTCGACCTCGGGCGGGACGCGCCGCAGGTCGACGGTGATGGACTCGTCGTCGGCCTGCCCGGTGCCGCCGACGAGGTTGTCGCCGCTGTGGCGCACCGAGCCGTCGTTGCTCACGAGGTGGCGGAAGAAGACGACGTCGCTGTAGCCGGAGCCGGCGAAGAGCACGGCGGAGGCGTCGAGGTCGATCTCGCGGGTGCCGGTCAGCTTGGCGAGGAAGCCCTTGCGGGGAGCGGCCTGCCAGCCGAGTCCCATGCGGACGACGGTGAGCGCGTCGCCGGTGTCCTTGCTGAGGCTGATCTGCTGGCCCTTGGCCAGGTTCACGGACATGCGGTGCTTTCTGGTCGGGCGGACGGGGATACGGACGCGCCGCCTGCCCGGCACGGCGGGCGGGCGGGCGGCGCATCCCGGGAGGGCGGGAGCGTCAGACGTTGACGCCGTAGTCCTGGGCGATGCCGCGCAGGCCGGAGGCGTAGCCCTGGCCGACGGCGCGGAACTTCCACTCGGCGCCGTGCCGGTACAGCTCGCCGAAGACCATCGCGGTCTCGGTGGAGGCGTCCTCGGACAGGTCGTAGCGGGCGATCTCGGTGCCGCCCGCCTGGTTGACGACGCGGATGAACGCGTTGCTGACCTGGCCGAAGCTCTGGCCGCGCGTCTCGGCGTCGTGGATCGACACCGGGAAGACGATCTTGTCGACCTCGGCGGGCACCCCGGCGAGGTTCACCTTGACGCTCTCGTCGTCGCCCTCGCCCTCACCGGTGAGGTTGTCGCCGGTGTGCTCGACGGAGCCGTCCGGGCTGGTGAGGTTGTTGTAGAAGATGAAGTGGCTGTCCGAGAGCACCTTCCCGGACGCGTCGCACAGCAGGGCGCTCGCGTCGAGGTCGTAATCGGCACCCGTCGTCGTGCGCACGTCCCAGCCCAGGCCCACCACTACCGCGGTCAGGCCGGGCGCCTCCTTGCTGAGCGAGACATTGCCGCCCTTGGCCAGGGAAATCCCCACTGCTGATACCTCCATGTCGGTTCGAACAATTGCGCAATGATTAAAGTGGTCCGGACGACTCTTCGCTGTTCTTCATGGCTCTGGCCTCGCTCTTGAGGATGCGAAGGGACTTGCCGACGGAGCGTGCGGTGTCCGGCAGCTTCTTGGATCCGAAGAGCAGGATGATCACGACTCCCAGGACCAACAGGTGCCAGGGCTCCAGTGCGTTGCGGAACACGGCCCCCACCTCCGTTCATGGTTTGGCTTGCTACATTGCGCAACTGTACAACCTTCGGGTCGGCCGAGAGCAAGGGCAGGGGTATGGGGCGACGGCGCAAGCGGGGCCGGATGCGGATCACGCTCATCACGGGGCTGGCGTTCCTCGTCCTGATCACGGCCGGCGCGGGCTGGCTGTATCTGAAGCTCAACGGCAACATCGACACCTTCGGCGCGGACGGCCTGTCCAAGAACCGGCCCGCCGACACGTCGAAGGGCGAGAACGTGCTGGTCATCGGCACCGACGCGCGCACCGGCGGAAACAGTGAGCTCGGCGGCGGCGACAAGGACGACATCGGCCGCTCGGACACCGCGTTCCTGCTGCACGTCTACGCCGACCACCGGCACGCCGTCGGTGTCTCCATCCCCCGCGACACCCTGGTCACGATCCCGCCGTGCAAGCTCCCCGACGGTACGTGGAGCAGCACGCGGACCCACGTGATGTTCAACGCCGCGTACTCCACGGGCGAGACCGCCGCGGGCAACCCGGCCTGCACCCAGAACACCGTGGAGAAGCTCACGGGGCTGCGCGTCGACCACACCGTCGTCGTCGACTTCAAGGGCTTCGCCCAGCTCACCGACGTGGTCGGCGGCGTCGAGGTGTGCCTGCCGAACGACGTCTACCAGAACGACCTCAACCCGAACCGTCCCACCCAGGGCAAGCGCCTCTTCAAGAAGGGCGAGCAGACGGTCTCCGGGCAGCGGGCGCTCGACTACGTCCGTATCCGGCACGGCATCGGGGACGGCTCCGACATCGGCCGCATCCAGCGCCAGCAGTCCTTCGTCTCCAGCCTCATCAAGAAGATCAAGACCGACGGCTTCACCCCCACCAAGCTGCTGCCGCTCGCCGACGCCGCCACGAAGTCGATGACCGTCGACCCCGGCCTCGGCTCGGCGGACAAGCTGCTGGCGTTCGCGATGTCACTGAAGAACGTCGACCTGCACAACACCAAGTTCGTCACCATCCCCTGGAAGTACGAGGGCAATCGCGTCGCCGTCGTGCAGCCGGACGCGAACGCGCTGTGGGCGTCGCTCAAGGCGGGCCGGACCCTCGACGGCAAGGACGCGAGCGGCACGAAGGGCGGCGGCAAGGCGAAGTCCTCCCCCTCGCCCGGGGCGAGCGCCACCGGGGAGGTCTCCGGCGAGGGCGTCTCCGTCACCGTCTACAACGGCACCCCCACCCCGGGCCTCGCCGCCGACGCCGCCGCCGCGCTCACCGGCCACGACTTCACCGTCACGGCGACCGGCAACGCCGCCGAGCAGAACAGTCCCACCACCACGATCACCTACGGCCCCGGCGAGAAGGCCCACGCCACCGCCGTCGCCCGGCTGTTCCCGGACGCGGAGGTCACCGCGGGCACCGGCCCCGGCATCAGCGTGGTGCTCGGCGCGGACTACGCGCCCGGCAGCGCGGCCTCCCCGGCGCCGACGCCGACGGCGGTGCCCTCGGGCGTGGCCGACACGGCGCGCTCGGCCGACCAGGACATCTGCTCCCACCTGTCCTACGGCTGACCGGCCCGGCGGCGCAGGCACACGAGCGCGAGCGCGTACGCCGCGAGGATCGCCGCGAGCAGCGGGTAGTACAGCGGCGGCAGCGCCGTCACGCCCAGCCAGGGGCCGACCGGGGTCAGCGGCAGCAGGACACCGATCGCGGCGAGGCCGGTGGCCGCCCAGCGCACCGGGCCCGGGGTGCGGCCCTCGGCGGCCTGCCGTCCGGTGCGCAGCAGGAGCATCACGAGGGCCTGGGTGAGCAGGTTCTCGGTGAACCACCCGGCGTGGAAGCCCTGCGCGTCGCCGAGGTCGAGGGAGCCGGGCAGGCACAGCGCGAGCGCCCCGAAGGTCGCGAGGTCGGCGAGCGCGCCGAGGACGCCGAACCCGGTGATGAAGCGCAGGAAGGGCCGGGGCCGCAGCACGGTGGGGCGGCGCAGCACGGCCGTGCGGGGCCGGTCGAAGGCGAGCGCGAGCTGGGCGGCGTCGAAGCACAGGTTCTGCACGAGGACCTGCGGCGGCAGCATCGGCAGGAACGGCAGCAGCAGGCCGGCGGCGAGCATCGCGATCACGTTGCCCAGGTTGGAGGAGAGCGTGATCCGCAGGTACGACGCTATGTTCGCGCTGGAGTGCCGGCCCGCCACGACCGCGTGCTCCAGGGCCGTGAGGTCCTTGTCGGCGAGGACGACGTGCGCGCTCTCGCGGGCCACGTCGACGCCTCCGGCGGGGCACACGCCGACGTCGGCGGCGCGCAGCGCGGGCAGGTCGTTGACGCCGTCGCCGAGGAACCCGGCGGTGTGGCCGCGGCCGCGCAGCGCGGTGATGACGCGGGCCTTGTGCTCGGGGGTGCAGCGGGCGAAGACGACCGTGCGGTCGGCCAGTTCACCGAGCCGCTCGTCGTCGAGGTGCTCGATGTCGGCGCCGACGACGACCGTGCCGGGCTCGATCCCGACGTCCCGGCACACGCGCGTCGCGGTGGCCGGGTGGTCGCCGGTGAGCACCTTGACGGTGACGCCGCGCTCGCCGAGGGCGCGGACGGCGTCGCGCGCGGTGTCGGCCGGGGCGTCGTGGAAGGCGACGAAGCCGCGGAAGGTCAGGGCGCGCTCGTCGGCGGGGGTGTAGGCGCGGGTGCGGGCGGTGCGCTCGGCGGTGGCCACGGCGAGCAGCCGCACGCCCTCGGCCGCGAGGTCGCCGGCCCGCTCGTGCAGCGCGGCCCGCTCGTCCTCGTCGAGCGCGCAGCGTTCCAGGACCTCGGCGACGGCGCCCTTCACGGCGAGGAGGTGCACGCCGAGCGTGCCGGGTTCCTTGAGAACGGCGGTGGCGAGACGGCGTACCGGGTCGAAGGGCAGGGCGTCGAGGCCGTCGTAGGCGTCCCAGTCGTCGGGCCCGGTCGCCGCGAGCAGCGCCTCGTCGAGCGGGTCGGGGTCGGTGAGTTCGGCGGTCTGGAGGGTCCACCAGGCGGAGGCGCCCGCCCAGTGCAGGGCGTCGGGGTCGGTGCGGGCGGCGTCGACGACGGGGCGGTCGCTGGTGAGCGTGCCGGTCTTGTCGACGCACAGCACGTCGACGGCGCCGAGGTCGTGCAGGGCCGGGAGGCGGCGGACGATGACGCCGTGCGAGCGGGCGAGGAGGGCGGCGCCGCGGGCCAGGCAGATGGTGACGATGACCGGCAGCATCTCGGGGGTGAGGCCGACGGCGACGGCCACGGCGAACGGCAGGGTCTCCAGGCCCCGGCCGCGCAGCGCCGCGTTGGCCATCAGTACCAGCGGCGGCGTCAGCAGCATGAAGCGGATCAGCACCCACGAGATGCCGTGCACGCTGCGGTCGAACGCGCTGGGCGGGCGCCGGTGCCGGGTGCCCCGCACGGCGGCGAAGCGGGTGTCGGCGCCGGTGGCGACGACGACGGCGGTGCCGCTGCCGGAGGCGACGCTGCTGCCCTGGAACGCCAGGTGGTCCTCGGTCCCGGCGTCCGGCAGGTCGGCCGGTTCCTTCGGCACGGGCGCCGACTCCCCGGTCAGGGCCGCCTGGTGCACGGTGAGTCCGCGCGCCTTCAGCAGGCGTACGTCGGCGGGGACCAGGCCGCCGGGGGCGAGCCGGACCACGTCGCCGGGCACGAGGTCGTCGACGGGGATCTCGCGCACCCGGGGTTCGGCGCCGGGTGCGTCCCTGCGCTGGACGCTCGCGGTACCGGCGACGAGTTCGCGCAGCCCGGCGCCCGCCCGGTCGGCGCGGTACTCGCCGTGCGCGCGCAGCACGCTGCTGACGACGACGAGGGCGAGGATGACGCAGGCCGTGCCCCAGGAGGCGACGAGCGCCGAGACGAGTCCGAGGCAGAACAGCACCGTGGTGAACGGATCGCGCAGGCTGCGCCACATCCGCAGCGGCCAGGAGGGGGGCCGGGCGGCGGGCAGCGTGTTGCCGCCGTACCGGGCCAGGCGTGCCTCGGCCTCGTCCGTGGTCAGTCCGCGCGGTCCGGTGTCCAGGGCGCGCAGCGTCTGGAGTGCGGTGCGGCCGCCCGCGGGGTGCGGTTCCGGGCGGGGTGCGGGCAGCCGCGTCCGCTCGGCCGAGTCGAAGACGGCCACGGGCCGGCCTTCAGGCCCCCGCGCCACGCAGGCGGCGCACCGGCGCCTGCGCCTGCTCGGCGCGCTCGGCGAGCTGGCCGATCATGAGGTGGACGACGCTGACGACATCGGGGGCGTCGACGTAGTACACCTGCCGGCGGCCCTCGCGGCGGGACCGGACGAGGCCCGCGAGCTTCAGCTTGGTGAGGTGCTGGCTGATCGCGGGCAGCGCGCCGCCGACCCGCTCGGCGAGCCCGCTCACGTCGCTCTCGCCCTGCGCGAGGGCCCACACCATGTGCAGGCGCACCGGCGAGGCGAGCAGGGCGAACGCCTCGGCCGCCTCGGCGAGCACGTCAGCCGACGGATCCTCGAACCGCCCTGCCCCTGCCACCACTGGCCCACTCCTGTCCCGCACCGCTCGCTCCGCCGTCGTCCGTACGGGGGCAAGTCTAGGCGTGCGGTCCGCCCCGCTCAGGCGCCGCTCCCCCAGGTCTCCGGCTGCCACAGTCCGGCGCGGCGCAGCGACTGGGGGCAGTGGAGGTAGATCTCGTCGATGTCGAGGAGCAGGGCGAGGCTCGGGGGCGCGCCCTTGACGGCCATGTCGGGGAAGAAGGGGGCGTCGGTGAGGATGCGGGCCCGGCCGTTGATGCGCAGCACGTCCTTGGTGCCGGGTATGAGGAAGAGCAGGCCCGCGTGCGGGTTCTGGAGGATGTTGTGGAAGCTGTCGCCGCGGCGGTTGCCGGGGCGGTCCGGCAGGGCGATGGTGCGGTCGTCGACGATGTGCGCGAAACCGGGGCCGTCGCCGCGCGGCGAGGTGTCGCAGTTGCCCTCGGCGTCGGACGTGGCGAGGAGACAGAACGGTGAGCGGGCCAGCAACGCGCGGTCCTTCTCGGTGAGTTCCGCGTGGACCTTCTCGATCACGATGGGCCAGGGCTCACCGAGGATCTCGCGCAGCTGCTGCGGGGAGCGCAACTCCTCGTATCCCTCGGGCAGTCGGGCGGTGCGGGGCGCGAGGGTGTCCGGGGCGTGCGACAAGCCGACTCCTGGGTCCAGGGTGATGGGTTCGAGTCCAGTGTGATTGATTCCCGTACCTTATCCGATGTTAGGTTAGGCTCCCCTAACGCCCGGAGCGCTCCGTTCCGGTGCCTGCCGCTGCGCGGCCCCAGGTGAACAGGACGGAACGGTGCCACTCATAGCGCGGAGCTCCCGCGACACCACGCGAAGATCCCGCAACGCCCTCGCGGCCGGACTGCTGCCGCTCGCCCTCGTGCTCGCGGGCGCCGTTCTGCTCAGCCTCGTCGTCGGCTCCGGCGACGTCCCCCTCGGCGACGTCCTGGCGGGCCTGTTCCACCCGGACCGCGCCGACCGCGCCCAGTTGATCGTGCGGGAGGTCCGCGTCCCGCGCACGGTCGCCGGGCTCCTCGCCGGGGTGGCGCTCGGGCTCGCGGGCACCGTGATGCAGGGCATCGCCCGCAACCCCCTCGCTGATCCGGGCCTGCTGGGCGTGAACGCGGGCGCCTCCGTCTTCGTCGTCTTCGCCATCAGCGTCCTCGCGCTGACCGACCCCGCGCAGTACATCTGGTTCGGCTTCCTCGGCGCCTGCCTCGCCGCCCTCCTCGTCTACGGGGTCGGCAGCCTGGGCCGCGACGGGGCGACGCCCGTGAAACTGGCCCTGTCCGGCGCTGCCGTGGCCGCCGCCCTCGGCTCGGTGACCAGCGCGATGCTCCTCACCGACCGGTCCACGTTCGACCAGTTCCGGTTCTGGCAGGTCGGCTCGTTGAACGGGCGCGAGCCCGATGTGCTGTGGCAGGCGCTGCCGTTCATCGTCGTGGGCAGCCTCCTCGCGCTCGCGCTCGGGCCGCAGCTCAACACCCTCGCCCTCGGCGACGACACCGCCCGCGGCCTCGGCCAGCGGATCGCCCTGGCCCGGCTCGCCGCCGCGGCGTGCGTGGTGCTGCTGTGCGGGGCGGCGACCGTCGTCGCGGGACCGATCGCCTTCGTGGGCCTGGCCGTTCCGCACGCCGCCCGCCTGATCACCGGCCCCGACCACCGCTGGATCCTGCCGTACAGCGCGCTCCTCGCGCCCGCCGCGCTGCTCCTCGCCGACATCGCGGGGCGCGTCGTCGCACGCCCCGGCGAGGTGCAGGTCGGCGTGATGACGGCGGCGCTCGGCGCGATCCCCTTCGTCGTCCTGGTGCGCCGCAGAAACATGGTGGAGCTGTGACCGTCGACCTCCGTCCCGCCGTGGCGCGCGTCGCCGCCGTACGCCGCCGCGGGCGCGCCCGGTTCACCGTCGTCTGCGCCGTGCTGGCCGCCGCCGCGTTCGCCGCGCTGTGCGTCTCGCTCAGCTTCGGCGACTACCCGCTCCCCGTGAGCGACGTCGTGCGCACCCTGTTCGGCGGCGGCGACACCGGCACGCGGTTCGTGGTCCTCGAACTGCGGCTTTCGCGCGCCCTGTTGGCGCTGCTCGTCGGCTGCTGCTTCGGCCTGTCCGGCGCCGTCTTCCAGACGCTGCTGCGCAACCCGCTGGCCAGCCCCGACATCATCGGAGTGAGTTCCGGCGCGGGCGCGGCCGCCGTGCTCTGCGGGGCGATCGCCGGGCTGAGCGGTCCGGCCCTGTCGCTGGTCGCGCTCGCGGGCGCGCTGGTCACGGGCGCCGCCGTCTATCTGCTCGCCTGGCGCAAGGGCGTCACCGGCTACCGGCTCGTCCTCATCGGGCTCGGCGTCGGCACCGGCCTGTCCAGCCTCATCTCGTACCAGATGACGCGCTCGGACGCGCCCGAGGCGCAGACCGCATTCCTGTGGCTGGCCGGCAGCCTCAACGGGCGTTCCTGGCCGCAGTTCTGGCCGCTGCTCGGGGCCGCCGTGCTGCTCCTGCCGCTGACCGTGCTCGCCGCCCGCGCGCTGAGCACGCTGCAACTCGGCGACGACACCGCGGGCGGGCTCGGCGCGCGCGTCGAGCGGGACCGGCTCGCCCTCCTCGCCTGCGCGACCGCCCTCGCGGGCGTGGCGACGGCCGCCGCGGGCCCGGTCGGCTTCGTCGCGTTCGTGTCCCCGCCGATCGCGCGCCGCCTGGTGCCGGGGCAGGGTGCGGCGCTGCTGCCGTCGGCGCTGACCGGGGCGCTGCTCGTGGCGGTCGCCGACTTCGCGGGCCAGCACCTGGTGCCCGGCACGCAGTTGCCGGTCGGCATCGTCACGAGCGTGATCGGCGCCCCGTACCTGCTGTGGCTGCTCGCCCGCTCCAACCGCGCCGGAACGGGCGGCTGACCATGACCACCACCAAGGAGAAGACCGTGGCATCCCCGCACACCTTGCAGGCCCACGGCCTCGAACTCGGCTACGGCGAGCGGCGGATCGTCTCCGACCTCGACGTCGACGTCCCACCGGGCCGCATCACCGTGGTCGTCGGCCCCAACGCCTGCGGCAAGTCGACGCTGCTGCGCTCGATGGCGCGGCTGCTCACGCCGACGGCGGGCACGGTCCTGCTCGACGGGCGGGACCTGCACGCGACCTCCACCAAGGAGGTCGCCGCGGTGCTCGGCGTGCTGCCGCAGACGCCGGTCGCGCCCGAGTCCATCACCGTCGCCGACCTGGTGGGCCGGGGCCGCTACCCGCACCAGGGCTGGTTCCGCCGCTGGACGGCCGCCGACGACGAGGCGGTCGCCGCCGCCCTGACCGCCACCGACGTCCTCGACCTCGCGGACCGGCCGCTCGACCAGCTCTCCGGCGGCCAGCGCCAGCGCGTGTGGATCGCGATGGCGCTCGCGCAGGAGACGGACGTGCTGCTGCTCGACGAGCCGACGACCTACCTCGACATCAGCCACCAGCTCGACGTCCTCGACCTGATCACCGACCTCAACAAGGAGCGCGGCGTCACCCTCGTCGTCGTCCTCCACGACCTCAACCTGGCCTGCCGATACGCCGATCACCTCATCGCCATGAAGGACGGCCGGATCGTCGCCGAGGGCGCGCCCGCCGACGTGGTCACCGCGGACCTCGTCGAGAAGGTCTTCGGGCTGCGCAGCACCGTCATCCCCGACCCGGCGTCCGGCACACCGCTGATCGTGCCGATGGGACGCCACCACATTCAGTAGCCCCCGTCCCCTCACCCACTCGCAGCTCGTCGCCCGTCGCTCAGAGAGAGAACACACCCATGCCCAGAACCACCCCCCGCCGCCTTCTGATCGGCGCCGCCGCCCTCGTCCTGACCGGCTCGCTCGCCGCGTGCGGCGCCGAGAAGAGCGACTCCTCGAAGAGCGCCGGAGCGAAGTCCTCCGGCGCCTTCCCGGCGAAGGTGTCCACCAAGTTCGGCACCGTCACGGTCAAGGAGCGCCCCCAGCGGGTCGTCGCGCTCGGCTGGGGCGACGCCGAGACCGCGCTCGCGCTCGGCGTGCAGCCGGTCGGGGCGAGCGACTGGCTGGCGTTCGGCGGCGACGGCACGGGCCCGTGGGCCAAGGGCAAGTACGACGAGTCGCCGCAGAAGATCGGCACGCTGGAGCCCGAGTACGAGAAGATCGCGGCGCTCAAGCCGGACCTCATCCTCGACACCAAGTCCAGCGGCGACCAGACCCGTTACGACACCCTCAGCAAGATCGCGCCGACGGTCGGCGTGCCCAAGGGCGGCGACCAGTACAAGCTGTCGTGGAAGAAGCAGACCGAGATGGTCTCCCAGGCCCTCGGCCTCGCCGACAAGGGCGAGAAGCTGATCGACGACACCGAGCAGGAGTTCGCCGCGGCGGCGAAGGCCCACCCGGAGTTCAAGGACAAGACCATCACGGTCGGCTCCCGCACCGCCTCCGCCTGGGGCGCCTACGTGCGCGGCACCGGTCGCATCGACTTCGTCGAGCGGCTCGGCTTCGACAACAACCCGGCCGTCGAGAAGAAGGCCGGCAGCGCGTTCTCCGTGCCCGTGTCGGAGGAGAACCTCCAGATGCTGGACGCCGACCTCATGGTGATGGCGCCCATCGGCACCACCGCGAAGAAGATCAGCGGCGACCCGCTCTACCAGGCGATCCCCGCGGCGAAGAAGGGTCACTCGCTCGTCTTCGACGACAAGAACATCAGCTCGGCGTTCGCCACGGACTCGGTCCTGTCGGTGCGGTACGCGCTGAAGAACGTGGTGCCGCTCTTCGCGGACACCCTGAAGTAGGCCGTCACACGCGGCTGCCCGCCGCCGTGTCCGAGGACAGGCGCTGGGCGACGTAGACGGGGATCACGGAGAGCAGGACGAGGACGACGGCCACCACGTTGACCACGGGGGCCTGCTGGGGGCGGGCCATGTTGGAGAAGATCCAGACCGGCAGTGTCTGGACGCCCGCCCCCGCCGTGAACGTCGTCACCACGATCTCGTCGAAGGACAGCGCGAACGCGAGGAGGCCGCCCGCCGCGAGCGCCGAGCGCGTCAGCGGGAACGTGATGTCGCGGAACGTGCGCAGCGGGCTCGCGCCCAGATCCATCGCCGCCTCCTCGTACGAGCCGGGCAGGCGCCGCAGCCGGGCCGCCACGTTGTTGAAGACGACCACGACGCAGAACGTGGCGTGGCCGACGATCACGGTGAACAGGCCGAGGCCGATCCCGATGGGTTCCAGGACCGTACGGAACGCCGTGTTCAGCGCCACGCCCGTGATGATGCCGGGCAGCGCGATCGGCAGCACCACCGCGAAGGAGATCGCCTCGCGGCCGAAGAACCGGTAGCGGGACACCGCGAAGGCGACGAGCGTGCCGAGGACGAGGGCGATCGCCGTGGCGCCGATCCCGGCCTTCACCGACGTCCACAGCGCGTCGCGCACGCCCGCGCTGCGGAAGGCGGCCCCCCACCAGTCGAGGGTGAGGCCGGACGGCGGCCAGCTCGAACTCCGTTCCGGGTTCAGCGAGTTGACGACGACCAGCAGCAACGGCACGTAGATCACCGTGAAGCCGAGGACGGCGGCGACGCGGAGCGCGATGCGCGCCGGGCGGGACAGGTGCACCACGGACTCCTTCTGCCTGGAGGGCCTGGGGGCCTCAGAGGCTGCTGAGCGCGCCCGTGCGGCGCACCGCCAGCAGGTAGAGGACGATGACGACGACCGGGACCGTGCCGAGGGCGGCGGCGAGCGGCAGGTCGAGCGTGATGTTCGAGTAGACGAGGTTGCCGATCAACTGCGTCTTGCCGCCGACGATCTGGACCGCGATGTAGTCGCCGAGGCTCAGCGAGAACGTGAACACCGAGCCCGCCGCGACCGACGGCAGCACGAGCGGCAGCAGTACGGTGCGGAAGGTGCGCCACGTGCGGGCGCCGAGGTCGGCGGAGGCGTCGAGCACACTGTCGGGGACGCGTTCGAGCCCGGCGTGGATCGGCAGGATCATGTACGGCAGCCACAGGTACGTCAGGACGAGCACGGTCGCGACGAGGCCGTAGCCGGGCCCGTCGAGTCCGAACGGCCTCAACAGCCAGTCCAGCAGGCCCTCTTGGGCGAGCATGACCCGCCACGCGTACGCCTTCACCAGGTAGCTCGCCCACAGCGGCGTCAGGATCGCCACGACCAGCAGCGGACGCCACCGGGGCCGGGCGACGCGCGCGGTGAAGAAGGCGATCGGGAACGCGATGACGACGCACAGCGCCGTGACGCCGAGGGCGACTCCCACGCTGCGCAGCGCCACTTGGCGGTACACGTCCGTCGTGAGCAGCGCGGTGAAGTTGTCCAGCGTCCAGGTGCGCACGATGTCCGACGTGAACGGGTCGGTGGTCCACAGGGCGGACAGGAAGAGGACCGCGAGCGAGCCGAGGTAGGCGACGACCAGCCACGTCAGGGGCGCGGCGAGCAGCAGGGTCAGGCGGAGCCGGGGGCTGCGGTGCAGCGTCCCGGCCGCGCTCTTCATCGTCGGCGGCACGTCACCCCTTGATCTCCGTCCAGGCCTGCACCCACTTCGCGTACGGCACGCAGGAGGTGCCGGTGCGGCCGTCGAGGCACTGCGGGATGGGCGTGGTCCAGAAGTGGACCTGCTTCCAGTACGCGGCGTCGTCGGCGTGGAAGGTGGCGCAGTGCTTGGGGTCGCTGGTCTCGTCGCAGGCCTTCGCGTTGGAGGGTGCCTCGCCGAAGTACTCGGCGACCTGGGCGTTCACCTTCGGCGAGACGATCCAGTCGAGCCATTTGTAGGCGCAGTTGGGGTGCTCGGCCTTGGCGGACACCATCCAGGTGTCGGACCAGCCGGTGGCGCCCTCCTTCGGGAGGACCGCCTCGACGGGGGCCTTCTCGCCCTGGGCGGTGTTCACGATGACCTGCCAGCTGGTGCCGACGACGGAGTCGCCGCTCTTGAAGGCGGAGATCTCCTTGAGGTAGTCGCTCCAGTACTCGCCGACGTTCGCGTTCTGCTTCTTCAGCAGGTTCACGGCGGCGTCGAACTGTTTCTGGTCGAGGGCGTACGGGTCCTTGATGCCGAGGTCCGGCTGGGTCTTCATCAGGTAGAGGGCGGCGTCGGCGATGTAGATCGGCGAGTCGTAGGCGGTGACGCGGCCCTTGTGCTTCCCGGCGTCCTCGAAGACGGCCTTCCAGGAGTCGGGCGCCGGCTTGACCTTGTCGGTGCGGTACATCAGGAGGTTGGCGCCGCGGCCGTGCGGGACTCCGTACGCGACCTTCTTCACGGAGTTCCAGGGCTGCATCTTCAGGCCCGGGAAGATGTCCTTGTAGTTCGGCACGAGGTCGGTGTTGACCGGGGCGGCGTCGCCGGAGGCGATCAGCCGCAGGGACGCGTCGCCGGACGCGGAGACGGCGTCGTACTGGCCCGTCTTCATCAGGTTGACCATCTCGTCGGAGGTTCCGGCGACCTTGGTGCTCACCTGGCAGCCGGTCCGCTTCTCGAAGGGGTGCACCCAGTCGACGTCCGGGTCGTTGGAGCCGTCCTCGGCGTACCCGGCCCAGGCGATGAGGTTGACCTTGCCCTCGGTCTCGCCGAGGGACTTCGGGGCGGACAGTTTCGGCGGGGTGAAGCCCTGCCCGCCGGGTGCGCCCTTGGCGCCACTACCGCCGTCGCCGTCGGAGGAGCCGCACGCGGTGGCGAGCAGCAGCCCGCCGAGCGCCGTGGCGGCCATCAGGGTTCGGGTTGCGCGCACGTGAACACTCCCTGGTCGGTTCGTCGGGGGGTCAACTTGCGGGGTGCAGGGGGACGTTGTGGCGGCGGTGCCAGCGCAGCAGGACGCGGGCACCGGGCGGGGCGGGCGCCTGCGCGGGGTCGTCGGCGGCTCCGGTGTTCTGCCGTACGGCGACGAGGCGCACGCCCGCGTCGGTGTCGACGACGAGGCGGGTGCTGTCCCCGAGGTACACGGCGTCGGCGACGGTGCCGGGCGCCTCGCTGTGGTCGTCGCCGTCCCGTTCGGCGCCGGGGCGCAGGACGCGGATCTTCTCGGGCCGGATGCCGAACGTGCCCGGCTTGCCCACGAGGTGTTCGGCGGCGGGTCCGGTGACCGTGTTCGAGGTGCCGACGAAGGACGCGACGAAGGCCGAGGCGGGGTTCTCGTACAACTCCCTCGGCGTGCCGACCTGTTCGACGCGGCCCGCGTTCATCACGGCGACGCGGTCGCTCAGGGAGAGGGCCTCGGCCTGGTCGTGGGTGACGAGGACGAAGGTGATGCCGACCTCGCGCTGCAACTCCTTCAGCTCGACCTGCATCTGCTCGCGGAGCTTGAGGTCGAGCGCGCCGAGGGGCTCGTCGAGGAGGAGCACGCGGGGGCGCACCACCAACGCCCGTGCCAGCGCGACGCGTTGGCGCTGACCGCCGGAGAGCTGCCCCGGCCTGCGGCCGCCGAATCCGTCGAGGCGCACGGACGCCAGGGCGGCGCGGGCCCGCTCGGCCTGCTCCTCGCGGGGGACGCCGCGCACCTTCAGGCCGTACGCGACGTTCCGCTCGACGTTCATGTGCGGGAACAGGGCGTAGTCCTGGAAGACGGTGGTCACGTCGCGCTCGAAGGGCGCGCGCCGGGTCACGTCCTCCCCCGCGAGCCGGACCGCGCCGCCCGAGGGGGTCTCGAAGCCGGCGATCAGCCGCAGCACGGTCGTCTTGCCCGACCCGGAGGGGCCGAGCAGCGAGAAGAACTCGCCCTCGGCCACGTCGAGGTCCACCCCGTCGACGGCACGCACCTCACCGAACGACTTGCGCAGTTCCCGCAGCCCGATCGCCGCGCTCTCCAGGTCGCTCTGCTGGGCGGTAGCCATAGCCGTAGATCATGCACACTTCAACGAGGGCCACAAGAGCGCGGCCCTTTTTTCCGCATCCCGATGGTGTCGGCAGTCACACCTGCACCAAGGTTGAAACCGGTGACACAGGTCACTCGAATTTCGACCGGGTTCGGGCGCACGGATTCCCTCATTCCGCCGTCTAGTCAAGTGAGGCCGTGCAGTCCCACCGTCCAGCCGTCACAAGGGAGCAGGCGTTGTCCGTCATCGAGCAAGCCGTCGAGGCCCGTCTCGTCGCCGCCGCGCCGCGCATGGCGCACATCCCGGCGACTCTGCGTTACGACGTGCGTGACCCGTTCGCCGTGCGCATGTCCTTCCCGGCCCCGGCGACCCTCGAAGGCGTCGCGGTGAGCTGGACCTTCGCCCGTGAGCTGCTCACCAGCGGGGTGACGAGCCCGGCGGGCGCGGGTGACGTGCGCGTGAAGCCGTACGGCTACGACCGCACGGTCCTGGAGTTCCACGCGGTGGAGGGCACCGCGATCGTGCATGTGCGCACCGGTGAGCTGCGCCGTTTCCTGGCGGAGACGACGGATCTGGTCCCGGTCGGCGACGAGGCGGCGCACGTGGACGTGGACGGCGACCTGGACGAGCTGCTGCGCGACGTCTACTGAGCGGAGCGCTACTGAGCGGACCGCGCCATTAATTCCTTTGACAGCCCCTTGAGGGGCTCCTAGCTTGGTCGACGGTTCTGTTGCCGTCGATCGGAGAAGGACGTTGCTCCACTGAGGTCCTGAGACACCGCGCATGTGTCACGCCTTCGCGTACCCATGTCCTCGCGCGTGTGCGACCTCGGTTCCCGAGCCGTCCTCCCCGCCGGAGCAGGCCTCCTTCTGTGGCCCTCGCCCCCCCCGCGGTGTCTCGAACGCGTTGCATCCCACCGCATCCACCGAGCAACCGCGAGGTCGCCTCATGTCACATCCCCACGGCTTTCCGGGCTCCGCCCCCGCCTCCGTCGCCTGCACCGCACTCGACTTCGCCTGGCCCGACGGCACCGCGGTCCTCGACGGCCTCCAGGTCTCCTTCGGCCCCGGCCGCACCGGCCTGATCGGCGTCAACGGATCCGGCAAATCGACCCTGTTGAAGCTCATCGCCGGGGAACTCGCCCCGACCGACGGCACCGTGCGGGTCACCGGCGAGGTCGGTCATCTGCCGCAGAACGTCACGCTCGACACGGCGCTCCGTGTCGACGAGGCGCTCGGCATCGCCGGCACCCGCGCCGCCCTGCACGCCATCGAGTCCGGCGACGTACGGGAGGAGCACTTCACCGCCGTCGGCGACGACTGGGACGTCGAGGAGCGCGCCCGCGCCATGCTCGGCGAGCTGGGTCTCGGCCACGTCGACCTGGACCGCACCATCGGTGAGGTCTCCGGCGGCGAGTCCGTGCTGCTGCGCCTCGCCGCGCTGCTGCTGCGCCGCCCGGACGTGCTGCTCCTCGACGAGCCGACCAACAATCTCGACCTGCGCGCCAGAGGGCGCCTGTACGCGGCCGTGGAGGGCTGGTCCGGAGTCATGATCGTGGTCAGCCACGACCGTGAACTCCTCGACCGCGTCGACCAGATCGCCGACCTCCGCGACGGCGAGGTCACCTGGTACGGCGGGAACTTCTCCGCGTACGAGGAGGTCCTCGCCGCCGAACAGGAGGCGGCGGAGCGGATGGTGCGGGTCGCCGAGTCCGACTGGAGGAAGCAGAAGCGTGAACTGACCGAAGCACACGTGACGCTGGCGCGGCGCAAGCGGTACGGACAGAAGATGTACGACACCAAACGCGAGCCGAGGGCGGTGATGAAGCTGCGCAAACGCTCCGCCCAGGTCTCCGCGGGCAAGCACCGCATCCTGCACGAGGAGAAGCTCGCCGAGGCGAAGGAACGCCTCGACGAGGCGGTGGAGGCGGTGCGCGACGACGACGAGATCCGCGTCGACCTGCCGTACACGGCCGTCCCGCCGGGCCGCTCCGTGCTGTCCCTGCACAACATCACGACGGTGTACGGGGCGCGCGTGGCGGGCGAGTTCGAGCTGCGGGGCCCCGAGCGGATCGCGCTGCTCGGCCCCAACGGCTCGGGCAAGACGACGCTGCTGCGCACCGTCGCGGGCGAACTGGCGCCGGCCGACGGCGCGGTGGAGGCACACGTGCCGCTGCGTTTCCTGCCGCAGCGGCTCGACGTCCTCGACGACCGCCTGAGCGTCGCCGAGAACGTGGCCCGGTTCGCGCCACAGGCCACGAACAACCGGGTGCGGGCGCGGCTGGCCCGCTTCCTGTTCAAGGGGGCGCGGGCGGACCAGCTCGCCGGAACGCTGTCCGGCGGCGAACGGTTCCGGGCGACGCTCGCCGCGCTGATGCTCGCCGAGCCGGCGCCGCAGTTGCTGATGCTGGACGAGCCGACGAACAACCTGGACCTCGCCAGCGTGGCCCAGCTGACGTCGGCCCTGGAGTCGTACGAGGGCGCGCTGATCGTGGCCAGCCACGACCTGCCGTTCCTGGAGTCCATCGGCATCACGCGATGGCTCGACCTCGGCGCGTAGAAACCCCGGAATACCCGACATAACCTGTCGGGTATTCCGCCTAGCGTCGCTGTCATGACGTACTTGCACATCGTCGGCGCTCGCGAGAACAACCTCCGGGACGTCACCCTGCACATCCCGAAGGAGCGGCTCACCGTCTTCACGGGGGTGAGCGGCTCCGGCAAGTCCTCCGTCGTCTTCGACACCATCGCCGTGGAGTCGCAGCGCCAGCTGGGCGAGACGTACACCTGGTACGTCCGCAACCGGCTGCCCAAGTTCGAGAAGCCGCACGCGGACGCCCTGGAGGAGCTGACGCCCGCGATCGTCGTCGACCAGAAGCCGATCGGCGGGCACTCCCGGTCCACGGTC
Organism: Streptomyces sp. BYX5S; assembly: GCF_054724165.1. Taxonomy (NCBI): domain Bacteria; kingdom Bacillati; phylum Actinomycetota; class Actinomycetes; order Kitasatosporales; family Streptomycetaceae; genus Streptomyces; species Streptomyces sp. BYX5S. The sequence continues at coordinate 5,405,725 of NZ_CM138829.1, forward strand.
GGCACCATGACCGACGTGTACTCGGTGATCCGCGTGCTGTTCTCGCGGTACGGGACACCGAGCGCGGGGCCCGCGACCGCGTACTCGTTCAACGACCCGAGCGGGATGTGCCCGCGGTGCGACGGGCTCGGGCGCACGGTGCGGCCCGACTACGACCGCATCCTCGATCCGTCGAAGTCCCTGGCGGACGGCGCGATCCTGTTCCCGCCGTTCGCCGTCGGGACCTGGCAGGGGCAGACGTACACCGAAACCACCGACCTCGACACCGGCAAGCCGGTGGGTGAATTCACTGCCGCCGAGCGGGAGTTCCTGATGCGCGGGCGGGACGCGAAGGTCAACGTCGCCAACACGGGCGGCCGTCGCGACATCGACTTCGAAGGGCTCGCCGACCGCTTCGAGCGGCTGTACCTCAACCGGGACCTGTCGACACTGAGCCAGCGCACCCGCGACCTGGTGGGCCGGTTCCTGACGGAGGGCACCTGCCTGGCCTGCGACGGGGCACGTCTGAACGCCGCCGCGCTCGCCACCCGCGTCGAGGGCCTGGGCATCGCCGCGTGCACGCGCATGGAGGTCAGCGAGCTGATCCCGGTGCTGCGCCGCATCGACGACCCCGTGGCCGGACCGATCGCCGACGCCACCGTCACCGCGCTGGAGCGCATCGAGGCGATCGGCCTCGGCTATCTCAGCCTGGACCGGGAGACGTCGACGCTCTCCGGCGGCGAGGGCCAGCGCCTGAAGACCGTGCGGCACCTGGGCTCCAGCCTGACCGGGATGACGTACATCTTCGACGAGCCGAGTGTCGGCCTGCACCCGCGCGACGTGGGGCGCCTGAACGAGCTGCTGCTGCGCCTGCGCGACAAGGGCAACACCGTGCTCGTCGTCGAGCACGACCCCGATGTCATCGCCGTCGCCGACCACGTCGTCGACATGGGACCGGCGGGCGGCGCCGACGGCGGGCGCGTGGTGTTCGAGGGCACGCCGGACGCGCTGCGCCGCGCGGACACCCTCACCGGACGCTGCCTGCGCCGCACGGGCGGCGTGAAGACGGACCCGCGCCCGGCCACCGGTCACCTGCGGATCGAGGGCGCCCGGCTCCACAACCTCAAGGACGTCACCGTACGCGTGCCGACCGGGGTGCTCACGGCCGTCACGGGGGTCGCGGGATCCGGCAAGAGCTCCCTGGTCGCGGGCGCGTTCCTGGCCGCGCACCCGGAGGCGGTGGTCGTCGACCAGTCGTCCATCGGGATCTCGGGGCGGTCCACCCCGGCGACATACCTCGGGATCATGGACACCGTACGGAAGGTGTTCGCGCGCGAGACGGGCACGCGGCCGGGCCTGTTCAGCTTCAACTCGGGCGGCGCGTGCGAGAGCTGCGAGGGGCGCGGCGTGATCCACAGCGACCTGGCGTTCATGGACCCGGTGACCACGGTGTGCGCGGCGTGCGACGGGCGGCGCTTCAAGGACGAGGTGCTCGCCCTCACCGTGCGGGGGCGGTCCGTGGCGGACGTGCTCGACATGACGGCCGCGCAGGCCCTGGACTACTTCGCCGACCTGGACGAGCCGGGCGTGCGCCGTCGGCTGCGGGCCCTGCACGAGGTCGGCCTCACCTACCTGACGCTCGGCCGGCCGCTCAGCACGCTGTCCGGCGGCGAGCGCCAGCGCATCAAGCTGGCGACCCAGCTGCACCGGACCGCGGCGACCTACGTCCTCGACGAGCCGACCACCGGCCTGCACATGGCCGACGTGGACGGTCTCGTGGCGCTGCTCGACCGGCTCGTCGACGCGGGCAACAGCGTCCTGGTCGTCGAGCACAACCTCGACGTGATCCGGCGGGCGGACTGGATCATCGACATGGGCCCCGAGGGCGGCCGGCACGGCGGCGAGGTGCTCTTCGAGGGCACACCGGCCCAACTCCTGCGCGCGGACGGCTCGTTCACGGCGGAGCACCTGCGGCGGGCCGTCGCGGGGGCGGGCGGGCGGAGTGAGGGGGCGGTGACGGCCGCGTAACAGGGGATTCCGCGACACGTGTCGTCCTGTGCATGATGTGCGCCGTCACCCCATTTCTTCACCATGGAGTACGCCGTGCCCAGCAAGAAGGCCCTCGTCCGCCGCCCCGGACCGCGCATCGCCGACGGGCTCGTCACCCACATCGAGCGGACCCCGGTCGACGCCGCGAAGGCGCAGGAGCAGTGGCAGGGGTACGTGGGCGCCCTGGAGGCGCACGGCTGGGAGACGTTCCTGGTGGAACCGGTCGACCTGTGCCCGGACGCGGTGTTCGTGGAGGACACCGTGGTGATCTTCCGGAACGTGGCACTCATCACCCGGTCCGGCGCCGAGCCGCGGCGCCCGGAGACGCCGGGCGTCGAGGAGGCGGTCGCGCGGCTCGGCGCCTCCGTCAACTGGGTGTGGGAACCGGGCACACTGGACGGCGGCGACGTACTGAAGGTCGGCGACACGATCTACGTAGGGCGCGGCGGGCGCACGAACGCGGCGGGCGTGGCCCAGTTGCGCGCCGTCTTCGAGCCGCTCGGCGCGCGGGTGGTCGCGGTGCCGCTCAGCAAGGTGCTGCACCTGAAGTCGGCGGTGACGGCGCTGCCGGACGGCACGGTGATCGGCCATCCGCCGCTGGTGGAGCACCCCTCCCTGTTCCCGCGCTTCCTCCCGGTGCCCGAGGAATCGGGGGCGCATGTGGTGCTGCTGGGCGACGACCGGCTGCTCATGGCCGAGAGCGCGCCGAAGTCGGCGGAGCTCTTCGCGGACCTGGGATACCAGCCGGTTCTGGTGGACATCTCCGAGTTCGAGAAGCTCGAAGGCTGTGTGACCTGTCTCTCAGTTCGACTGCGGGAGCTCCACGCGTAACAACGATCTTTATGGGGCGCTTAACCTACGGCAACGTAACCTACGACACCGTAGGTATCTCCGCTCGCATTACCTCCGTCCCCCAGGAGCCCCCGTGACCGTCATCTCCCCCCGCCTCGGCTCGTCGACCACATGGACCGACGCCCGCCTGCTCCACGCGCTGGAAGAAGTCGTGGAACAGGAGCTCAACCGGCACCTGAAGGTCGCCAAGGACTGGATGCCGCACGACTACGTGCCGTGGTCCGACGCCCGCAACTTCCCCGAGTTCTTCGAGGACGGCGAGGCGTGGTCCAAGGAGCAGTCGAAGGTCACCGAGATCGGCCGCACCGCCCTCATCGTCAACCTCCTCACCGAGGACAACCTCCCCAGCTACCACCACGAGATCGCCTCGCTGTTCGGCCGCGACGGCGCGTGGGGCACGTGGGTGCACCGCTGGACGGCCGAGGAGGGGCGGCACGGCATCGTGATGCGCGACTACCTGCTCGCCTCGCGCGCCGTCGACCCCGACAAGCTGGAAGCCTTCCGCATGTCGCACATGAGCGAGGGCTTCGAGTCGGACAACCGGCACTCGATGCTGCACTCGGTCGCCTACGTCTCCTTCCAGGAGCTGGCCACCCGTATCTCGCACCGCAACACCGGCCACCAGTCCGGCGACCCGGTCTGCGACCGCATGCTCTCCCGAATCGCCACGGACGAGAACCTGCACATGGTCTTCTACCGCAACCTGCTCAAGGCCGCCTTCGAGATCGCCCCCGACCTGACCATGCAGGCCGTCCGCGACGTCGTCGTCAACTTCCGCATGCCCGGCCACGGCATCCCCGGCTTCGAGCGCGCGGCGGCGCAGATGGCGATCGGCGAGGTCTACAACCTCCGCATCCACCACGACGACGTGATCCAGCCCGTCCTGCGCTTCCTCAAGGTCATGGACATCGACGGCCTCGGCCCCGAGGGCCTCAAGGCCCAAGAGGAACTCGGCCTCTTCATGAACGGCCTCGACACCGAAGCCTCCAAGTTCGACGAGAAGCTGGCGGCCCGAAAGGCCCGCATGGCGGCGCGAGCGGCGTCGTAGCGCTCCAGGGCATTTCAAGCCCCTCCGCACCCATGGAGCAGCGCCCGGCCACATCAAGCCCCTCCGCACCCATGAAGCAGAGTCCGGGTAAATCAAGCCCCTCCGGCGATTGAGGAGCGGGGTCCGGGGCGGAGCCCCGCGACGCAGGGGGGCGGCCGACCGCCACAGATCACGCCCCGGGCGGCCACGCCCTCGTCACCCCCGCCGGAGGCGCTCCCGCTCCTTCTCCGACATCCCACCCCACACCCCGAACCGCTCATCGTTCTCCAACGCATACTCCAAACAACTCCGCCGCATCTCACAGAGGCCACAAATCTCCTTGGCCTCCCGCACGGAGCTCCCCGGCTCCGGAAAGAAGAAGTCGGCACCGGTCTGGGCGCACAGCGCCTGGTCCCGCCAGGTGGGGCCGGCAGGCGCGAGGGTCGTGTTCGCGTACATGCGGCCCAGCCTGCCGCCCCCCGAAAAACGTTTGATCAACGCCGAATCAACGGACGACACCCGGACGCCGCGACACCCGGCCCCGACCCCTCGCCCCGACCTCCGCCCCGGCCCCCGCACGGTCACTTCTGCTCGGGGTCACCCTTCAGCACCGCGAAAGGCGCCCCGTACGGATCCGCCAGCTTCGCGATCCGCCCGACACCGGGAATGCTGACCGGCTCACCCCGCACCGTCCCGCCCAGCTCCTGCGTCCGGTCCGCCGTCGCGTCCACGTCCGGGACGTGGATGTACGGCGTCCAGTGCGGGCCCGCCGGGGCCTCCACGGGGTCGCTCTGGAGCGGGACCATCCCGCCGAACATCGCGTTCTCGTCCGTGCCCGGCGGGTTGACCGTCGTGTAGGAACCGCCGGGGAACTCGACGTCGAAGGCGCCCCAGTCGAAGACCGAGCCGTAGAACCGCTTCGCCGCGGGCACGTCCGGGGTGTACAGCTCCACCCAGTTCAGCCCGCCGTCGTCCCGGGTGTACTCGAGCCCCTTGTTCTTCCCCGGCTGCCAGATGCCGAAGGAGGCGCCCGCCGAGTCGGTGAAGATGGCCATCCGGCCCAGGTCGAAGACGTCCATCGGCTGAAGCAGCGCGCTGCCGCCCGCCTGCTCGACCGCCTTCGCCGTCGCGTCCGCGTCCCCGCTCTGGAAGTACACGGACCAGCCGGGCCCGCCCTGCTCGGGCGTGACGGTCATGGCCCCGCTGACGGTCCTGCCGTCGAGCTGGAACATCCCGTAGCCACCCGCCTCGGGGCCCGCCGACTGGAACGTCCAGCCGAAGAGGCCTCCGTAGAACGAGATCGCGCCGTCCATGTCGGGGGTGCCGAGGTCCAGCCAGTTCGGCGCGCCGTTCACGAACTCCGTTGTGATCATGGTCTTGCCCTCCTCGTCGAGGGTTTCCTCTACCGGACTGCCGAGTCTTCCACCGGGCACTGACAATCGCCCTCGCACCACTCTGACCTGCGATGGTTCAGACCAGAGGAAGCGAACGCTCCGTCTTCAACAGTTGAACGCAAACAATTTCTGAGAGCGCTCTCTGCGAAAAGTATTGACGCCTGTGGCCACCCTCGCCACAGTAGGGCTCCCCCACACACCCCCCACATTCAGGGAGTGCCCCTCGTGATCTCGCGCAGAAAATTCCTCGTCGGCACCGGTGCCGGTCTCGCCACCGCCGCCGCGGCGCTCACCGTCCCCTCCTGGACCGCGGGCGCCGCACCGGCCACGTGCGAACTCGCCCTGGAGAACAAGTCGTTGACCGGCACGGTGCACGCCTACGTCACGGGCCACGACGGCGCGACCGGCAACTGGGTGCTGCTGCGCTCCGACGGCAGCGTCTACCGTCCCGAGTCACCGAGCGCCCCGCAGACCCCGCTGCCCGTCGACTGCGCCATACCGCTCGGCGCCGCCGGCTCCGCGCCGAAGGTGGTGACGCTGCCTCAGATGTACGGCGCCCGCGTCTACTTCGTCCGCGACGACACGCTCGAATTCTTCCTCAACCCGGGCCCCTCGCTGGTCGAGCCGGCCTTCGCCACGAAGGAGGACGCGAACTACGGCAAGACCTGGGCGTTCGCCGAATTCACCTTCAACTCCGAGCAGTTGTACGCCAACATCAGCTACGTCGACCTGGTCACGGCCCTGCCCATCGGGCTGAAGCTGGAGGGCGACGCCACGCACACCGTCGCGCCGTTCCCGGAGGGCGCCATCGACAAGATCGCCGCCGACCTCGCGGCGCAGGCCGCCAAGGACGGGCAGCCCTGGGACAAGCTCGTCATCAAGGGCGACGACGGCAAGGTGCTGCGCGCGATCTCCCCGCAGAACCTCATGGCGCCGTACTTCGACCGCCCCGACGAGATGCCGTTCCGCGACGTGTGGGGCGCCTACATCGACCAGGTGTGGGAGAAGTACGCCTCGACGGACCTCACGATCGATCTCCAGGGCGGGCGCGGCACCTTCACGGGCCGGGTCAGCGGCGACACGCTCACCTTCAACGGCGGCCACACCTTCGCCAAGCCGTCCTCGAAGGACATCTTCACCTGCAACCACGGGCCGTTCGCCAACAACCCGGACGACTCCGACGACAAGAAGGGCATCCTGTCCCGCCTGGCCGCCGGGTTCAACCGCAGCATCATGCTCACGCACACCTCGCAGCCCAACGGTCTGACGTCCGCGGACTACTACCAGGACGCCACGACCAACCACTGGTCGCGCATCGTGCACGCCAACTCCCCCATCGGCTACGCGTTCCCCTACGACGACGTACAGGCCGAGGGGCAGCCGGACGTGTCCGGCGCGGCGCACGACGGCAACCCGCGCCGGTTCACGGTGAGCGTGGGCTCGTAACTCCCCTTACGGGCGCGCTACTTGGTGGCGTCCTCGCGGATCAGGTCGGCGGCCCGCTCCGCGAGGGCGACCGTCGGCGCGTGCGTGTGGCCGCGCGTGATGCGCGGCATGACGGAGGCGTCGACGACGCGCAGGGCCTCGGTGCCGCGCACCCGCAGCCGGGGGTCGGTGACCGAGCCCTCGTCGGCGCCCATCCGGCAGGTGCCGACGGGGTGGTAGAGGGTCTCGGCGGTGGCGCGCACCGAGCGGACGAGCGCCTCGTCGTCGACGACGCCGGGGTAACCGCCCATCGGCCCGGTGTGGTGCCCCGCGAGGGCGCCGTCGGCGAGGATCTCCTCGGCGCGGCGCACCCCGGCGACGAGGGTGCGCAGGTCCTCCTCGTCGGTCAGGTAGCCCGGGTCGATCCGTACCTCCGAGTCCCGGCCCGTCGGGGTGACGCGGCCCTCGCTCCTGGGCTGGAGCAGGACCACGCCGACGGTGAGGCCGTGCTCGGTGGGCGCCTGGAGGCCGTGGTTCACGAACGGTACGGGCGCGTAGATCAACTCGATGTCGGGAGCGGCGAGTTCGGGACGGGTCGCGAGGAAGGCGACGGCCTCGCCGACGTTGGAGGTGAGCGGTCCGCGGCCGCCGAGCAGGAAGCGGGCGATGTTGGCGGGCGAGTCGGCCCCGGTGAGCGTGACGGGCTTCGCGGCGCGGCCCGTGAGGGCGGGAAGCAGCGCGGCACGGTACCGGAGCGGGGAGGCACGGCCGCGCCGTTCCCGCCCCCAGCCTGACGCCCGGTCAACTGCCGTCGGCAGGACGCGCGTCGGAGCGCGCGAGGCACTGGCCCGGCAGCCCGGAGGTACGGCGCGTCGCCGGCGCACGGCACAGCCGCAGGCGGTGGAGCGGGCGGCCCGCCTCGCGGGACGGACGGCTCACCTCCCGGAGGGGCCGCTCACTCAACCGGCGTCCTCGGGCTCGTGTCTGGCGCGGCTCGGCTGCACCCGTTTCGGCTCGCCGGGCATCTTCGGGTACTCGGGCGGATACGGCATGTCGCCCAGGCCGCGGTCCTTCTCGTCGCGGTCGGCCAGCTCCAGGAGGGCGTCCAGCGAATACCTCTCCCGGTCCATGTCGGCGTGCACGTCGCCCACGTCGGCGTACCGCTTGGGCATGGAGACGATGTCGAAGTCGCGGGGCAGCGCGTCGCCGACCTCGTCCCAGGTGAGCGGCGCGGAGACCGGGGCGTGCGGGCGGGCGCGGACCGAGTAGGCGGAGGCGATGGTGCGGTCGCGGGCCGTCTGGTTGTAGTCGACGAAGATGCGCTCGCCGCGCTTTTCCTTCCACCAGGCCGTGGTGACGAACTCGGGCATCCTGCGCTCCAGTTCACGGCCGCAGGCGATGGCGGCGCGGCGCACCTCGGTGAAGGTCCAGCGCGGTTCGATGGGTACGAAGACGTGCAGGCCGCGTCCGCCGGAGGTCTTCGGCCAGCCGCGCAGGCCGCCGAAGTCGTGCAGCACGGACCGTAGTTCACGGGCGGCGTGCACCGCGTCGGCGTAGTCGGTGCCGGGCTGCGGATCGAGGTCGATGCGCAGCTCGTCGGGGTGGTCGGGATCGTCCCGGCGCACGGGCCAGGGGTGGAAGGTGAGCGTGCCGTACTGCGCGGCCCACACCACCGCGGCGATCTCCGTGGGGCACATCTCGTCGGCGGTGCGGCCCGACGGGAAGGTGATGGTGGCGGTCGGAATCCAGTCGGGCAGGTTCTTCGGCGCCCGCTTCTGGTAGAAGGACTCGCCGGTCACGCCCTCGGGGTAGCGCTCCAGTGTGGTGGGCCGGTCGCGCAGGGCCCGCAGGATGCCGTCGCCGACCGCGAGGAAGTAGTTCGCGACGTCGAGCTTGGTGTACGCCGCCTTCCCGCTGTCCGGGAAGTACACCTTGTCCGGGCTGGACAGCCGTACCGCCCGTCCGCCCGCTTCCAGTTCCACCGCCGCGCCTGCGCCCTTGCCGCCCATGCGCTCACGCTAGGCCGAAAGGACGTAGTTCGCATACCGGGCGATGTGCGGCGACAGCGGACAGAATCGGTGCATGGATCTTCCCGTGATGCCGCCGGTCAAGCCGATGCTCGCCAAGTCCGCCGCCGCGATCCCCGCCGGGATGCACTACGAGGCGAAGTGGGACGGCTTCCGGGCGATCGTGTTCCGCGACGGTCCGGAGATCGAGCTCACGAGCCGCACCACCAAGTCTCTGACCAGGTATTTTCCCGAGCTGGTGGCGGCTTTGGCCGAGCGGCTGCCGGAGCGCTGCGTACTCGACGGGGAGATCGTGATCGCGCGGGACGGGCGGCTGGACTTCGACGCGCTCACCGAGCGCATCCACCCGGCGGCCTCCCGGGTGAAGACCCTGGCCGAGCGCACGCCCGCCTCCTTCGTGGCCTTCGACGTGCTGGCGCTGGGCTCCGAGTCCACGGTCGAGCTGCCGCTGACCGACCGCCGGGCCCTGCTCGAACAGGCGCTCGCGGGCGCCTCGGCGCCCCTGCACCTCGCGCCCGCGACGACGGACCAGGAGCTGGCCGAGACCTGGTTCGAGCAGTACGAGGGCGCGGGCCTGGACGGCGTCGTCGCCAAGCCGCTCACCCTGCGCTACCGGCCGGACGAACGCGTCATGCTCAAGATCAAGCACGAGCGGACCGCGGACTGCGTCGTCGCCGGGTACCGCTTCCACAAGAGCGGCCCGGTCGTCGGCTCGCTGCTGCTCGGCCTGTACGACGACGAGGGCGCGCTCCAGCACGTCGGGGTCTGCGCGGCGTTCACGATGAAGCGGCGTACGGAGCTGGTGGCCGAGCTGGAGCCGCTGCGCATGGAGGCCGCCGAGGGCCACCCGTGGGCGGCGTGGACGGAGGAGGCGGCGCACGAGGGGCGGCGGATGCCGGGGGCCACCAGCCGCTGGACCGGCAAGAAGGACCTCTCGTGGGTGGCGCTGCGGCCCGAGCTCGTGGCCGAGGTGGCGTACGAGCACATGGAGAACGGCGCGCGTTTTCGCCACACGGCCCGTTTCCGGCGCTGGCGCCCGGACCGGACCCCGGAGAGCTGTACGTACGCGCAGTTGGAGGAGCCGGTGTCCTTCGACCTGGCGGACGTGCTGCGCTGACGGAGTGGCGCGCCGCGGGGTGAACGGGGCGCGCTCCCGGGTATGCAGAGGCCGTGGACGAGATGCGCGTGCGCAGACGCACGGTCGTGGCCGGCTGTCTCGGGCTGTTCGCGGCGGCCTGTACGCCGAACCGGCTGCCCGGGGACGGAGGCTCGGCGTCGACGCGGGCGCCACTGCTCGCCGTGAAGATCGACAACGTGGGGCCCGCGCGCCCGCAGACCGGGATCGACGAGGCCGACATCGTGTACGTCGAGCAGGTCGAGGCGGGGCTGAGCCGGCTGATGGCGGTGTTCGGCTCGCGGCTGCCGGACGTGGTCGGGCCGGTGCGCAGCGCCCGCGAGACCGACCTGGAGCTGTTGCGCCAGTTCGACCGGCCCACGCTCGCCTACTCGGGGGCGCAGAGCGCGCTGCGGCCGTCGATCGAGGCGGCGCCGCTGACGGCGGTGCCGCCGGGGCGGGGCGCGGGGGCCGGAGCGTACTTCCGCGGCTCCGACAGGCCCGCGCCGCACAATCTGTACCTGCGTCCGGCGAAGCTGGGGGAACCCGCGGCGGGGGTGCACGCGGGGAAGCTCGCCGGGTTCGAGTTCGCGGAGCGGGTGCCCGAGGGCGGCCGGGCGGAGGCGTCGCGCACGGTGCGGTTTCCTGCGGCGCGGTTCCGGTTCGACTGGTCGGCGGAGCGGGGGCGGTGGCTGGTCGGCATGGACGGGCGGGCGGCGACGGTGGTGGGCGGGGAGCGGCTCGGCGCGTCGACGGTCGTGGTGCAGTACGTGGACGTCGAGTCGTCGCGGTTCCACGACCGGTCCGGGAACGTGTCGCCGTTGTCGCGGACGGTTGGGGAGGGGCGGGCGGTGGTCCTCCGGGACGGGCGCTCATACGACGCGGGGTGGGAGCGTGGGACTCCGTCGGACGGTACGAGGTTCACGGTGCCCTTCGCCCCGGGCCCGGTCTGGCTCCTCCTCACCGACTCCTGACACTCACCCGTGGCCGCACCCCGGGGCTCCGCCCCGGACCCCGCGCCTCAAACGCCGGCGAGGCTGAATGTGCCCGTCCACATCAAGCCCCTGCGGCGATTGAGCAGCGGGGTCCGGGGCGGAGCCCCAGGGCGTGAGGCACGGGTGGGTGTCAGGGAGCCGTGGGCTCCAGGGTGGGCGCATGCCGAAGGGTTTCGGCCGCATCGCACACCCGCTGAATCAGATCGAAGAACACCACCCGCTCCTCCGCCTCCAACGGCGCCAGGAACACCTGATTCATCCGCGCCGTCCGCACCGTGAGCTTCTTGTGCGTCCGCAACCCCGCCGGCGTCAGCCTCAGCAGCCACCGCCGCCCGTCCCTCGGATCCCGCACCTTGTCCACCAGCTCACGCCGCGTGAGCCGCGTGATCACCTCCGCGATGGTGGACCGGTCGAGGCCCACCCGCTCCCCCACGGTCCGCTGGTCGAGCCCCGGCTCCGCCACCAGCGCGTTGAGAACCGCGAACTGCGGAGACGTGATCTCCTCGGAGACCATCGTGTTCCACAGCAGATAGTGCGCCTGCTGGAGCCGCCGGGCGAGATGCCCGGGATGGGCGGCCAGATCCACCGCGGCCATGGCGGTCCTCCGTCTGCTGTCGTTCGCCGCTGAAAGCGGCCGTGCACTGAGCAAGGATCGGATAACGCGCCCCGGATTGTCGAGCACATCCATGGTTTTCCCTTGCAACTCTTGACGGTTCAGACACCCGATGGCAACGTGAGCCGGACCCAGAAAATGCTCAGTGCGCTGAGCACTTCGCGGAGATGAGGCTCGCAGGGATGGACAAGGTTGTCGCCACGGCCGCAGCGGCCGTAGCCGATGTGGGGGACGGCGCGTCGCTCGCGGTCGGCGGGTTCGGCTTGAGCGGAGTGCCGAATGTGCTGATCAAGGCCCTGTACGACCAGGGCACCGGGAACCTCTCCGTGGTGTCGAACAACTGCGGCGCCATGGAATCCGGCCTCGCCGTCCTGCTGAGCGCCGGACGGATCAGCCGCGTCACGGGCTCGTACATCGGCGGGAACAAGGAGTTCGCCCGCCAGTACCTGGGCGGCGAGATCGAGGTCGAGATGATCCCGCAGGGCACGCTCGCCGAGCGCCTGCGCTCGGGCGGCGCGGGCATCCCCGCCTTCTACACCCCGGCGGGCGTCGGCACCCAGGTCGCCGACGGCGGCCTCCCCTGGCGCTACGACGGCAGCGGCGGGGTCGCGAAGGCCTCACCGCCCAAGGAGGTCCGCGAGTTCGACGGCGTCGAGTACGTCCTGGAGCGCGGCATCCGCACCGACTTCGCGCTGGTGCGCGCCGCCAAGGGCGACCGGCACGGCAACCTGGTCTTCAACAAGTCCACACGGAACTTCAACCCCCTCGCCGCGCAGGCAGGACGGATCACCATCGCCGAGGTGGAGGAGCTGGTGGAGCCGGGCGAGATCGAGCCCGACGCCGTGCACCTGCCGGGCATCTTCGTGCAGCGCGTCATCGCCCTGACGCCGGAGCAGGCGGTCGACAAGGGCATCGAGAAGCGGACGGTGAGTGAGTAACCATGTCCTGGACCCGTGAAGAGATGGCCGCGCGCGCTGCCCGCGAGCTGCGCGACGGCCAGTACGTGAACCTCGGCATCGGCCTGCCGACGCTGATCCCCAACTACCTCGGCGGCGACGTCGAGGTGATCCTGGAGTCGGAGAACGGCATCCTGGGCACCGGCCCGTACCCCACCGACGACGCCGTCGACCCCGACCTGATCAACGCGGGCAAGGAGACGGTCACCGTCCTGCCCGGCGCCTCGTTCTTCGACTCCGCGCTGTCCTTCGGGATGATCCGCGGCGGCCACATCGACGTCGCCGTGCTCGGCGCCATGCAGGTGTCCGCGAGCGGCGACCTCGCCAACTGGGCCGTGCCCGGCAAGATGATCACCGGCATCGGCGGTGCGATGGACCTCGTGCACGGCGCCCGTACGGTCCTGGTCACCATGACGCACACCGCGAAGGACGGCTCCCCGAAGATCGTCGAGGAGTGCTCGCTGCCGCTGACCGGCAAGGGCTGCGTCGACCGGATCATCACCGATCTCGCCGTGCTCGACGTGACCGATGACGGCCTGGAGCTCGTGGAGCTGGCGCCGGGCGTGAGCGCCGACGAGGTCGTCGAGAAGACCGCCGCGAAGGTACGTGTCCCGGAGGAGTCCAAGTGAGCCGCACCGTCAAGGACGTCTACATCGTCGACGCCGTCCGCAGCCCCATCGGCCGCTACAACGGCGCCCTCGCGGCCGTCCGCCCGGACGACCTCGCCGCGCACGCGATCCGTGAACTGATCGCCCGTACGCCCCAGTTGGACCCGTCCCGGATCGAGGACGTGTACGTCGGCAACGCCAACGGGGCGGGCGAGGAGAACCGCAACGTGGCCCGTATGGCGGGGCTGCTCGCCGGGCTTCCCACGTCCGTGCCGGGCGTCACCGTGAACCGGCTGTGCGCCTCCGGCCTGGAAGCCGTGGTCCAGGCCGCCCGCGCCATCGCGGTCGGCGACGCGTCGATCGCCGTGGCGGGCGGCGTCGAGTCCATGACCCGCGCACCCTACGTGCTGCCGAAGAACGACAAGCCGTTCCCGGCCACCAACACCGCGATGTACTCCACCACTTTGGGCTGGCGCATGGTCAACCCGAGGATGGAGCCGCAGTGGACGGTGCCGCTGGGCGAGTCCGCGGAACTCATCGCCGACAAGCACGGCATCACGCGCGAGCAGCAGGACGAGTTCGCCCTCGCCAGCCACCAGAAGGCCGCCGCAGCGCAGAAGAACGGGTACTTGGACGCCGAACTCGCGCCGGTCACCATCCCGCAGCGCAAGGGCGACCCGGCCGTCGTCACCGCCGACGAGTCCGTACGCGCCTCGGCCTCGCTCGAAGCGATGGCGAAGCTCAAGCCGTCCTTCCGCGCGGACGGCGGCACGGTCACGGCGGGCAACGCCTCGCCGCTGAACGACGGCGCCGCCGCACTGCTCCTCGTCGACGAGGAGGGGCTGAAGGCCACCGGGCGCGAGCCGCTCGCCCGGATCTCCGCCACCGGCGTCTCCGCGATCGACCCGCACTACTTCGGGCTCGCCCCGGTCGAGGCCACGAACCGGGCGCTCGCCAAGGCCGGCAAGGGATTTGACGACCTGTCGACACTGGAGCTGAACGAGGCGTTCGCCGCGCAGGTCCTCGGCTGCGTCGCCGAATGGCCCGCGTTCGACCCGGCGATCCTCAACCCGCAGGGCGGCGCCATCGCGCTCGGCCACCCGCTCGGCGCGTCCGGCGCCCGGCTCGCCGGCACGGTCGCCCACCAGCTCGCCCGCAAGGGCTCCGGTGTCGGCGTCGCCACGCTCTGCATCGGCGTCGGCCAGGGCCTCGCCCTCGTCCTGGAACGTTAGGAAGGTCCGCCCTCATGGCTCTCACCCAGCACGACATCGACCTCGAGATCGCCGCCAGGCGCGAGGCCTACTACAAGGGCCTCGCCGAGGGGGCGCCCGTCGAGGACCACCCGCGGCGCGACTACGCGCCGTACCGTTCCTCCACCTTCCGGCACCCCAAGCAGCCACCGATCAACATCGACGTCTCCAAGGACCCGGAGCTGATCGAGCTGACCGCTCCCGCCTTCGGCGAGCGCGACATCACGAAGATCGACAACGATCTGACGATCCAGCACCCGGGCAAGCCCATAGGCGAGCGCATCACCGTCGAGGGCCGCCTGGTCGACCGCGACGGGCGGCCGCTGCGCGGTCAGCTGATCGAGCTGTGGCAGGCCAACTCTGCGGGCCGCTACGCGCACAAGATCGAGGTGCACGACGCGCCGCTCGACCCGAACTTCACGGGTGTCGGCCGCGCGCTGACCGACGACGACGGCTGGTACAAGTTCACGACCATCCAGCCGGGCCCGTACCCGTGGGCGCAGCACACCAACGCCTGGCGCCCGGCGCACATCCACTTCTCCGTGTTCGGCTCGGCGTTCACCCAGCGCCTGGTGACGCAGATGTACTTCCCGAACGACCCCCTGTTCCCGTACGACCCGATCCTCCAGTCGGTGACCGACGACGCGGCGCGCCAGCGCCTGGTCGCCACGTATGTGCACGAGAAGTCGGTGCCGGAGTTCTCGATGGGCTACCAGTGGGACATCGTCCTCGACGGCCCGCACGCCACCTGGATGGAAGAAGGGCGCTGACCAGCCATGACGCAGATCGACACCACCAACCCCGAGTCCGTGCGGCCCACCCCGTCGCACACCGTCGGCCCCTGGTACGGCTACGCGCTGCCCTTCGAGGGCGGCGGTGACATCGCCCCGGTCGGCCACCCCGACACGATCGCCGTGCACGGCTACGTCCGCGACGGCAACGGCGACCCGGTCCCCGACGCGTTCGTCGAGGTGTGGGGCGCGGACCCCGAGGGCAACGCCTCCACCATCGACGGTTCGATGCGCCGCCAGCCCTTCACCGGCGGCTACCTGGGCCGCAACGGCGTGGAGTTCACCGGCTGGGGCCGCATCGAGACGGACGCGAACGGGCACTGGGCCGTACGCACCCTGCGCCCCGGCGCGCGCGGCGCCTCGGCGCCGTACCTCGCCGTGGTGATCTTCTCCCGCGGTCTGCTGCACCACCTGTACACGCGGATCTACTTCGCGGACGACGCGGCGCTGGGCACCGATCCGGTGCTCCAGCAGGTCGACCCCGCGCGCCGCGACACGCTGATCGCACAGCGGCAGGCCGATGGCACGTACCGTTTCGACATCCGCCTTCAGGGCGAGGGCGAGACGGTCTTCCTGGAGTTCACGTGACGTTGTTCGACCCCGGCAGCGAGGACGCGCCCACCGAGCGCACCACGTCCGAAGAGGCTTTTCTTCAGGCCCTGTTGGACGCGGAGGCGGGCCTGACGCGGGCCCAGTCCGCGCTCGGCCTCGCCCCCGCCGCGGCCGCCGAGGCGGTCACCGCGGCGGCCGTCGCCGACCGCTTCGACGTCCGGGACCTGGCGCGCCGGGCGCGCGGCGGCGGCAATCCGGTGATTCCGCTGGTCGCCGACCTCACCGCCGCGGTGCCCACCGAGCACGCGCCGTACGTGCACCGGGGGGCGACGAGCCAGGACATCCTGGATTCGGCGCTGATGCTGGTGGCGGCGCGGACGCTGGACGCGGTACTCGCCGAACTCACCTCGGCGGAAGGGGCGTTGGCATCACTGGCATCGAATCACCGGGACACGGTGATGCCGGGCCGCACGCTCACCCAGCAGGCCGTTCCGACGACGTTCGGACTCAAGGCGGCCGGCTGGCGCGCTCTCGCGCTCGACGCGCGGGACCGGCTGCGGGCCGTACGCGCCGCGCTTCCGGCGCAACTGGGCGGTGCGGCGGGCACGTTGGCGGCCTTCGAGGCGTACGGGGCGCGGGACCCGTTGGGGCTGGTGACGGCCTACGCGCGCGAACTCGACCTCGCCGCACCGGAGTTGCCGTGGCACGTCCTGCGGACGCCGGTGGCGGATCTGGCCGGAGCGCTGGCCTTCGCGGCGGGTGCGCTCGGCAAGGTCGCGGCGGATGTCCTCGTGCTCTCCCGTACGGAGATCGGCGAGCTGGCCGAGGGATCGGGCGGCGGGTCCTCCGCGATGCCGCACAAGGCGAACCCGGTCCGCTCCACCCTGATCGCCGCCGCGGCCCGGCGGGCGCCGGCGCTCGCGGCGACGCTGTACGGTTCGCTGGCCGCGGAGGACGAGCGGCCGGCCGGGGCGTGGCATGCCGAGTGGGGGACGCTGCGGGAGCTGTTGCGGGTGGTCGGCGGGGCGGCGCGGGACGCGGCGGAGTTGGTGGGTGGGCTCGTGGTGCGGGGGGATGCGATGCGGGCGCATCTGGCGATGACCGGTGGGGCGATCGTGTCGGAGCGGTTGTCGGCGGAGTTGTCGGGGGTGCTGGGGCGGGGGCCGGCGAAGGAGTTGTTGGCGGGTGCGGCGCGGAGGGCGCGGGAGGAGGGGCACGGCTTGGCCGACGTCCTCGCGTCCGAGCGTGTGCTCAAGGAGGCGGGGGTGGACGTGGCCGACCTGCTGGATCCCGCGCGTTACACCGGCGCGGCGGGGGCCCTCGTGGACCGCGCCCTGACCCGCCACTGACATGCCCCTACCCCGCCCCACCCCTTCCCGAAAGCACTGCGTGCGCTGCGCAGGGGCGGGCCGGTACCGCACCCCTCGGCCCCCGTGGCCGGCGTTGCGCAGTTCCCCGCGCCCCTGGAGACAGGGGCGCGGGGAACTGCGCGACACCGACCACGGACGGCCGCACGCAGACGACCGCCCAAGAAACACAAGGTCCACACCACGACCGGGAGCCCACCCATGAACGCACACCGTCTCCACCACCACACCGAGGGCTCGCCCACCGCTCCCCCGCTGCTCCTCGCCCCCTCCCTCGGGACGAGCCTCGCGCTGTGGGACAAGGTCGCCCCCGAACTCTCCATCGCCCACCACGTCGTGCGGTGGGACCTCCCCGGCCACGGCGGATCGCCCGCCGACCTGATCACGGCGGGCGCCACCGTCGCCGACCTCGCCGCCCTCGTCCTCGCCCTCGCCGACGACCTCGGCATCGACCGCTTCGCCTACGCCGGCGTCTCCCTCGGCGGAGCCGTGGGCCTGCACCTCGCGGCGCACCACCCGGAACGTCTCACACGCCTCGCCGTGATCTGCTCCTCCGCCCACTTCGGCGGCGCCAAGAACTGGGAGGACCGCGCCGCGCTCGTCCGCGAGGAAGGACTCGCCGGCCTCGCCGACAACGCGCCCTCCCGCTGGTTCACCCCCGGTTTCACCGACGAGCGCCTCGTGCGGGACCACCGCGACGCCTCCCCGGAGGGCTACGCCGCCTGCTGCGACGCCCTCGCCGCGTTCGACCTGCGCGACCGCCTCCCGGAGATCACCGTCCCCACCCTCCTCATCGCCGGCCGCGAGGACCCCGCCACCCCGCCCGCGCACCTGCGCGAGATCGCCGACGCCGTACCGGACGCCGAACTCGTCGAGCTGTCCGGCGCCTCCCACCTCGCCCCCGCCGAGCGCCCGGAGGCGGTCCTCGGGGCGCTGCGCACCCACTTCGGGCCGGGCGCCAAGCGCGGCATGGAGGTACGCCGCGAGGTACTGGGCGACGCGCACGTCGACCGGGCGCAGGCCAAGCAGACGCCGTTCACGGCCCGGTTCCAGGACTTCATCTCGCGGTACGCGTGGGGCGAGATCTGGACCGACCCCACGCTCTCCCGCCGCGAACGCAGCATGGTCACGATGACCGCGCTGGTCGCCCACGGCCACCTCGACGAGTTCGGCATGCACGTGCGCGCCGCGCTCCGCAACGGCCTCACCACGGACGAGATCGGCGCCGTGGTGCAGCAGTGCGCGGTGTACGTGGGCGTACCGGCCGCCAACTCCGCGTTCGGCGTGGCCCAACGGGTCCTCACCGAGGAGGGCCTGGCCTGACCCTGCGCGTCCCCCGGCGCACAGGCCCTAGCCTGGAGGGATGGCCACCATTCTGATCACCGGCGCGACCTCCGGCCTCGGCCGGCACCTCTCCTTCGAGCTGGCCCGCGGCGGGCACGTCGTCCTCGCCCACGGACGCGACGGGAAACGGACGGACGCGCTCGTGGCGGAGCTGCGGGCGGCCGGCGGCCACGCCGAGGGCTTCGTCGCCGACCTCGCCTCCCTGGAGCAGGTCCGCGGCCTCGGCGCCCGCGTCGCCGCCGCCCACCCCGACCTCGACGTCCTCGTCAACAACGCGGGCGTCGGCTTCGGGGAGCCGGGGGCGGGCCGCGAGGTCAGCGCCGACGGGCACGAGCTGCGCCTCGCCGTGAACCTGCTCGCCCCCGTCGCCCTCACCCGCGCCCTGCTGCCCACGCTGCGCGCCAACGCGCCGTCCCGGGTGGTGAACTGCGGCTCCCTGGGCCAGTCCCCCGTCGACTTCGACGACCTGGAGTTCACGCGCGACTACGCCGGTACGGAGGCGTACTGCCGCGCCAAGTTCGGTCTCGCCGCGCACACCTTCTCCCTCGCCCGCGAGCTGACCGGCACCGGCATCCACGTCAACGCGGTGCACCCGGCGACGTACATGGACACGGCGATGGTCCGCGAGGCCGGGGTCGGTCCGCTGAACTCCGTCGAGGACGGCGCGGCCGGCGTACTCGCCCTGGCCGTAGGCGAGATGGGCGGCGAGGCGACGGCCGGATTCTTCGACGGCGAGCAGGCGACCCTGGCCCACGCGGACACGTACGACCGCGAGGTGCAGGACCGGCTCGACACCGAACTCGACCGGATCCTCAAGCCGTTCGGGCTCTAGGGCCCTTCTGACGGATCAGGCTGGGCCCGGGAGGCCGCATCGTTCGGCTCCGCGAGCGGGGTCTGGTGCGTGCAGCTGCAAGGCGGAGGAGGGCGACAACGCGGAGCGTTGGCAACCGACGACAACGCAGCAGATGTGCGTGCCAGGCCCCGCGACTCCAGCAAGATCCGTCAGAAGGGCCCTAGCGCAGCCCCCGCCCCGTCTCCAGGACCTCCCGCGCCCGCGCCGCCAGTCCGTCCGCGCCGCACGCGCGGGCCAGTTGCAGACCGCGGTTGAGTTCCGAGAGGGAGCGGGCCGCTATGCCGTACTCGACGCGGGCCTGGGCGTGCTCGTAGGCGCAGGGGGACGCCTCCAAGTACGTCACCGCCTTGGCGTACAGGGTGAGTTGCTTCTGGCCCGTCTCCAGGGCGGCCGCGCAGCGCAGGGCCTCCCCTATGGCCGTGTCCGTGCCGAACCGCTCGGCCTGGATGCGGGCCTCCGCGGCGAGTTCGGCGGCGCGGCGCGGGTCGGTGGGGGCGAGCGCGCGGGCGAGGTCGCAGGCCCACGGCGCCATGATCGTGTTGTGCCCGCCGCGGGCGGTGGCCGCCTTGGCCGCGGTCTCCAACTCGTTGATGCCCTCCTCCACGCGGCCGACGGCCAGCAGCAGCCGGCCGCGGACCGAGTGCGCGTCGGGCAGCACGACGGTCGAGGGGTAGGGCGGGCCGAAGGAGTACCGCTCGGCGATCTCCATGGCCTCCGCCGCCTTGCCGCGCGCGAGCAGCGTGTCGATGAGCATGCAGGCCGCGTCCCAGTGCAGGGGCAGCCCGCGGCCCACGCGGTCGGCGAGCCGCAGCCCTTCGCGCAGAAACGCTTCGGCGTCGGTGAGCCGGCCGCGCCTGCGGTGCACGTACCCGACGAAGGCGTGCGCGAGCGCGAGGTGGCCCCCGCTCCAGCCCGCCGTCTCGTACGTGCGCAGGGCGTCGCTGAACATGCTCTCGGCGCGGTCGAGCCGGTCCGCGTAGACGTAGGAGACGGTGAGCATGGTGAGGACCTCGAAGCCCCATTCGGGGTCGGTCCAGCCGAGGCCGGGCGCCAGGCCGCCGTTGACCATGGCGCGGTCGCAGCGCTCGACGACCTCCTCCGCGTTCTCCCCGCGGGTCATCGCGTCGAAGGCGCGCAGCATGAGCAGGACGCGCTCCGGGTTGTCGCGGCCCGCGAGGCGGTCGGCGAGTTCGGCGAGGCGGCGGGAGCGGCCCGGCGAGTCCTCCTCGCCGGTGTGGATGCCCTCCCACATGAAGTGCATGGCCTGGAGGCGCAGGCGCGCGTGGCCGGGCGCGAGGCGCTCGGCCTCCTCGTCGATGAGGCGCAGCGCCTCCTCCAGCTGGTCGTTGTGGACCAGCGCCTGGGACAGCCGGCACACCGCGTCGACCCGCAGGTCCCCGTCGAGCCCCGGTGTCGTGTCGAGCGCTTCCGTGAGGTGCCCGATGGTGGTGGCGGGCGAGGTCAGGAGCGTCGCGCAGCCCAGCTCGTAGAGCACTTCGGGGCGGATCTCGGGCAGCGGCGGTTCCTGGAGGGCGCGCTCCAGGCAGCGGCGGGCGGCCTCGGGGGCGCCGACGGCGAGGTGTTCCCCGGCCGCGGCGCGCATCTGCTCGACGAGTTCGATGTCGTCGTCCGGGTGCACTTCGAGGAGGTGCCGGGAGGCCGCGGCGGGCCCGTGCCCGGACGCGGTGACGGCCCAGGCGGCCTGTCCGTGCATGGCGGTGCGGGTGGCCGGCGGGATCGCGTCGTAGACGGCGGAGGCGATCAGCGGGTGCACGAACTCCAGGGTGCTGTCGTCGCCGTACGTGTCGTCGGTGAGGATGCGCGCGGCCACCAGCCGCTCGGCGCAGCGCCCCGCCTGCTCGGGGTGCATGCCGGCGAGGAGCGCGGCGAGGCCCGGCTCGATACGGGTGCCGAGGATGGCGGCGGCCCAGGCGAACCGGGTGGCCTCGGTGCCGAGCCCTTCGAGCCGGGTGACGAGGCCCCGGCCACGCGCCGACTTGTTCAGCGCCCGCAGTTCGGCCGCCGAGTCCTCCTCGGGACGCAGCTCCGCGTCCTGCACCTTGGCCAGCAACTCGACGGTCTCGTACGGGTTTCCACCCGTGACCGCCCACACCTCGCGGCAGAACGGGTCGTCGGCGTGCCGCCCGAGCGTGGCGCGGGTGATGCCCGCGGTGGCGGCGGGGGTGAGCGCGCGCAGGCTGGTGGCGCCGGGGCGGGCTGCGGCGGCCACCGCGTCCAGGCAGGCGGCGGCCCGCTCGTCCTCGGCCTCGCGCTGCGCGACGACGACGAAGACCGGCAGGTCGTCGAGGCGCTCGGCGAACGCGGCCAGCCACTCCAGGGTCTCCAGATCGGCCCAGTGCGCGTCGTCGATCAGCAGCACCAACGGCCAGTGCAGCCGGGCCAGTCGGGCCGCCGCGACGACGAGTCCGTCGCGCACGCCCTGCGGGTCGGCCTGCCGTCCGGTGGGCTCGGCGATGCCGAGGGCGGGGCCCGCGATGTCGTACCAGTCGCCGAAGTACTCGCGCGCCTCGTCCTCGGAGAGCGCCACGAGGGCGGGCTGGAGGAGCTGGCGTACGACGTTGAAGGGGACGGAGGTGACCGTCTCGCCGCCGCGCGCGGACCACACGGTGGCGCGGCCCGCCGCCATCTCGCGCACCTGGGAGAGCAGCGCGGTCTTGCCGAGCCCGGCCTCTCCCTTGTAGACGATGAGGCTGCCCGCGGCCGCGGAGTCGCCGGACAGTTCGTCGAGTGCGCGCGCCGCGACCCCGAGTTCACCCTCCCGCTCCCACAGCCGCAGGCCGGAGGGCGCGGCGTCGGCCTGCCGTCCCTGGGTCATCCCGCAGCCTCCCGTTGTCGTTTCCGGTGTCGTCCCGATGTCGGTCCGCAGCCGATCACATGGGTTGATCGACGTACTGGTCACGAGGGTAGTCCGGGAGGCCTTTCCTTCGTGGGGCGTCTCGGCAGCCGGTGACATTTGGTCGGAGATGGGGCCTCGTGGCCGCGCTCGGGCCCGTCCGTCGGCCGGGGTGTCCCGGTAACGATCCCGACCGCAAGGCCGACCCTCTCATCCGCTTTTCAGCCGGGGCTCATACTGTTCCGTCCATGACGTCGCAGACTCCCGCAGGCTGGTACCCCGATCCGGGGCAGGTTCCGAACGGCCCGCGCACCGAACGCTGGTGGGACGGGGCCCGCTGGACCGACCAGACCCGGCCCGCCACCACCCCGCCGCCCGTGCCGCCGACGGCGCCGCAGCAGCCTTCGCAGCCGCCCCAGCAGCAGCCGGTCGCCGCGGTCCCGCAGTACCCCACCGCGCCGGTGATGAACCCGGCATACCCCAACTACCCGGGCCAACCGGGCCAGTTGCCGCCGAAGCCGCGCGGCCGGGGGCGCATCGCCATCGCCGCGGGGATCGCGGTCGTGGTGCTCGCGGGGATCGGCACCGGCGTCTACGCGCTCACGTCGGGCGGGGACGGCGACGGCAAGGACGACAAGGCGGACTCCCGGTCGCAGAGCCCCAGCCCGGAGGGACCGGACGAGCGGGGCGCCCCGGGCGACGGCGAGAGCCCGGCCCCCGAGTCGCCGCGGTCGTCGCCGCGGGCGCCGCTCGACGAGGGGTACGCGACCGACGTCGGCAACGGGGTGGCGATCCCGGTCGTCAAGAACTGGACCGGCACCGACGGGGCGGGCGTCGCCGGGATCACGATCGGCCCGTACCCCTGCCCCAACTCGAAGGGCGACACCTGCGTCAAGGGCGGCGCGTCGACGTCGTCGGCGGAGCGCCTCAAGCTCGACGCGAAGAGCGCGGAGGCCGCGGCGAAGGAGGACATAGCGAAGAACGCGAAGTCCTCCTACGGCGGCAAGACCTATGAGGGGATCACGAGCCACAAGCAGCTCTTCTCGAAGGCGGTCACGGTCGCCGGGCAGAAGGGGTACCGGGTGCGGTGGAGCGTGAAGACGAAGTCGGACGTCGACGCGTGGGTGGAGTCGGTGGCGTTCCCCTCGCCGGGGGATCCCGACAAGCTCGTCGTGCTGCGGGTCGGGGTGGATGTGCCGCGGACCAGTGCGGAGAAGGCGGCGGGGCCGGACGCGGGGGCGATCGACGAGATCGTCGAGGGTGTGAAGAAGGCGGAGGTCACGGGTGGGGGTGACGCGGGCAAGAACGTGTGACGCCCTCCTCGACGGGGCGGCCCGTGCCGTGGTTGCACTTGCGGGGCTCCGCCCCGGACCCCGCTGCTCAATCGCCGCAGGGGCTTGAACCGCTCAGGATCAAGTGGCCGGGCGGGCCTCCTCCGCTCAAGGAGGGCCCGCCCGGCCGGGGGTGCGCGCCGCCCCCGTCCCCACGGTGCGGCGCGGGCGGGCCGTCGGTCGGTCATCCCTGCGACCGACGGCCAACCGTTCAGGTGGCCCGACCCTCCGGGGTCAGGCCGAGGCCCGGAAGCAGCGCGCGCTCGACGAAGCGGACGAGATAGTCCCCGTCGGCATCGCGCCCCTCCAGGATGGGCCGGCTGCGCATGACTCCGAAGAGCTGCGCGGCCAGGAAGGGCAGCGCGGGATGGTCCGCGGCGATCTCGCCGCGCTCCACCGCCCGCCGCACCATCGCGTCGATCGACGCGAGCTCCGGCTCGATCAGCGCCTCGCGCAGCGCGCCCTTCAGCTCGTCGTCCTGGAGGGCGGCGTGCCCGAGGGCCTGCACGAGCACGGTGTCCGGCTTGGCCTGCGACGCCGCGTTGCGCGCGGCGGCGACCAGGTCCCCCGCGAGCGTACCCGTGTCGGCCATGAAGAACTTGGCGCAGCGTCCGGCGCGCAGCGCCGCGGCCACGAGCTGCGGCTTCGTCTTCCACTGCCGGTAGAGCGTGGACTTGCTGCAACAGGCCTGCGCGGCGACGCCCTCCATGGTGACGGACTCGTAGCCGCTCTGCCGCAGCTGGTCGAGGACCACGTCGTAGAACTCCTGCGCCCGCTCGGGGCTGATCTTGGAGCGGCGCGAGGCGGTGGGCACGGCTTCGGTGGCCTGGTCTCGCGTCGTCATGGCCCTCACTCCTCGGTCGGCGGCAGTGTCGATGAGATCACACCGGCCTATCGATACGCCAGTGTACCGGTACGCCACCGTATCGGTACACTGGCGTATCGATGAACGGGAACACACGGGAGCCGGAGCAGCACGCCGTCCGGCCGCCCCTGATACGCGAGCTTCTGGTGGTCGTGGGACTCTTCCTCGTCTACAAGCTCGGGCGGCAGCTGGCCAACGGCCACACCGCCGAGGCCTTCCACAACGCCGACCACGTGTGGAGCTTCGAACGCGCCGTGCACCTGCCCGGCGAGGGCGCGGTGCAGGACGTGCTGCTGAGCAGCGACACCCTGGTGCACGCCGCGAACATCTATTACGCGTCCGTGCACTTCCCGGCGACGATCGCGCTGCTGGTCTTCCTCTACCTGCGCCGCCCCCGCCACTACCTGTGGACGCGGCGGGTGCTCGCCGCGCTCACCGCGGCGGCGCTCGTGCTGCACCTGACGTTCCCGCTGGCCCCGCCGCGGATGCTGGACGCCACGCACCTCGTCGACACGGCGCAGGTCTACGGCCCGTCGGTGTACGCGGCGCAGCCGGACACCGACACGATGGCGAACCAGTTCGCCGCGATGCCCTCGCTGCACTTCGGCTGGGCGCTGATGGTCGCCATCGGCCTGGTCGCCGCGACCCGCTCGCGGTGGCGCTGGCTGTGGCTCGCGCACCCGCTGTTCACGCTGCTGGTGATCGTGGGCACCGCCAACCACTACTGGCTGGACACCATCGTGGCGACGCTGCTGCTCGGCGCCGCGCTCGCGGTGATCCGGCTGCCGCGCTCCGTCGACTCGACGGGCTTCTGGCGCCACCTGTTCCCGGTGCCGGCCGCCGCGGGCGCGCCGCACGTCGCGGAGTACGCGGCGGCCACGCCGACGCCGTGGGCCCCGGCCGCGTTCCGTACGCCGCCCGACGCGCTGACGGCCGCCGACGTGCTCGCCGCGGCGACGCCGACGCACATACCGGTCGAGGTGATCTCCGCGCCGGGCGCCGGCCCGGCCGCCCCCTCCACCGTGAGCCTCGCGACCGGAGGGGCACGATGACCGCCACCCTGCTCGCCGTCGCCCTCTCCCTGGTGTCCGCCGTGGCGTACGCCGCCGCGGCCGTGGCCCAGGAGCGGCTCGCGGCCAGGTCGGGCGCGGGCACGCTGCGGCTGCTCGGCACGGGGGCCTGGTGGTGGTCGGTCGGGCTCAACGCCGCGGCCGCGCTGCTGCACGTCGCCGCGCTCAAGTACGGGCCGCTCACCCTCGTCCAGCCGCTCGGCGCGCTCACCCTCGTCGCCGCGGTGCCGCTGGGCGCGCGGGTGGCGGGGCGGCACGTCACGGTCGGCGAATGGCGCGGTACGGCGCTGACGCTCGCGGGGCTGTGCGCGCTGCTCCTGACCGCGTCGGGTCCGGCCCCCGACGACACGCTCTCGCTGCCCGAGGCGCTCGGCGTGGCGGGGGTGACGGCGGCCCTCATCGGCGTGCTTTCGCGCCGCGGCGCCAAGCCGGGCCTGCGCCACGCCACTGCCTCCGGTGTCGCCTCGGGCGTGGCCTCCGCGCTGACGCAGACCGTGACGGTGGCCGTGACGGACCGCTCGGGTCCGCTGCTGGACGTACACGTCATCGGGGTGGCCCTGCTGGTGGCGGCCTTCGCCGCGGGCGGCCTGCTCCTGTCCCAGACCGCCTACCGGGGCGGCCTCGGCGCTCCCCTGGCCATGGTCACCCTCGCCAACCCCGTCGCCGCCTCCGTCATCGGCCTCGCCCTCCTCGGCGAACACCTCCAGGGCGGCCCGGCCGGCTGGGCGCTGGCAGCCCTGGGCGCGACGCTGGCCACGGGTGGCGTGATCCTCCTGACCCACACGCACGCGGCGCCGACCGCCACCGCGGAAGCCCCTCCGGCCCAGCGACCGGCTCCGCCTATTCACGCCCTTGCAGCACAGCGACCGGCTCCGGCTATTCAAGCCCCTGCGGCACAGCGAACGGCTCCGGACATCCAAGCCCCTCCGGCGATTGAGGAGCGGGGTCCGGGGCAGAGCCCCGTGGCCTACGCCCCGTAGCGGCGCACCCCGACCGCCCCGGTCACCCGAACCCTCGCGCGTCCTGCTTCAACGCCGTGTCCACGGTCAACGCCGTCGCCACGACCAGACTCAACAACGGCTCGGGCAACTGGTAGTGAATCTGCAGCACATAGTTGTCCGCGGTCGTGAACATCGTCTTGGCGAGCCCCTCCCACGTCTTCGTGATCCGCGCGACCTCCTGGTCCGCGTGGTCCACGATCGCGAAGTTCCAGGCCCGCCAGTTCTCCGCCTTGATGGCACCGATCTGCTGCCCGTTCGCCGTCATCGCAAAGTTGATCTTCCCGATGGCGTTCTGCTGCACGATCTCGCCGACCGGCGACCCGTCGGGCCGCTCCACGACGACCCGAGACTTGATGAACTTCGCGGGCCGCGTGAGCACGAGGTGCGGCTGCCCGTACGCGTCGCGGATCTCCAGCTTGTGCGTCATGAACTGGTCGACGCTGGAGACGAACCGCAGCGCCTTCTTCATGGCGCTCTGGCCGACCTGGACGACGGAGCCCAGCTGACGGCCGTGCTGGTCCATGACGCTGTACTCGTTGGTCAGCTCGATCAGCTTGGCCCGCTGGTTCACCACGAGGACCGGCTCACTGAACAGGGACCCGGCGGCGGGCGCCTGGACGGGAGCCTGAACCGGCGGCGCCTGTACGGGAGCCTGGACCGGCGGTGCTGGGACCGGCGGCGCCTGAGCCGGGACCGGTGCGGGGGCCTGCACCGGCGGCGCCGCCTGCGCGGCGGCATGCGTGTGCTCGGTCCACTGGGAGCCGTCCCACCACCGCAGGCCCTGCGACGGGCCCTGCGGTGCGCCCTGCGGGTCCGGGTACCAGCCTGCAGGGATGTTCGATTGCGTTGTCACCGGGGCACACTATCGCGGGCCCACGACCTCACCGGACGCCCTCCCACAGCTCCCGCTCCGCCGCCCGCGGGTCCGCCTCGACACGGCAGTCCCCCGCATCGAACACCATCGTCGCCCGCTCCCCCGCCGGGTCGTACGCGGCCCACCCCGGGTCGCCCGACTCGGCGAACGCGACCCACGCCCCGTGCATCGCGCGCGCCAGGTCCGCCGGGGCGTCCTTGCCCGCGAGCGCGACGTAGTCCGGGTCGTCGACGCGGTCGAAGACGAAGCCCAGCTCCAGGGCGTGGCACGCACCCAGCTCACCGCCGAACTGCGGCGACCGCCAGGCGAATTCGTACACGTGGGAGCCCGGCACGGCCTCCGCGAGCCGTACCGCCGGGATCCGCCAGAACCAGTCGGTGACGAGGGCGTCGAGCAGTTCGCCGGGCGTGGCCCCCGGCCGGCTCGCCCGGTAGCCCGCCAGATCGGCGCCGTAGGCCTCGGCGCCCCGCCGCACCCGGCCCTCGCTGATGGTGGCGAAGCGGCCGGTCGGCACCATGTAGAGGCGGTTCTCCTCGCGGTTGCTGCCGACGAGCAGGTCCACGCCCGCGTCCGGCCCCGGCAGCAGACGCTCCCGCGCGACCGGCTCGAACACCATCCCGTTGAGCGCCGCGTCGCCCCACACCGCCGGGTCGGGCCGTCGCCGGAACTCGTCCGACAGCGCGCCCTGCGCCGCCACCAGCTCCGGCAGCGGCACCGCGGCGAACGCCTCCGCCGTGTGCGCCACGCCGAGCCGCGAGGCCAACAGCTCCCCGATGCGGCGCGCGGTGTCGGGCCGTACGAAGTGGTGGCAGGCCCCGCTCTGGAGCGCGGCGCGCCGGAACAGGCCGCGGGCGCGCGGCTCCACGAGCAGCCGGCCGATGGCGACGGCCCCGGCGGACTCGCCGAAGACGGTCACCCGGTCGGGGTCACCGCCGAACGCCTCGATGTTGTCCCGCACCCACTCCAGCGCGGCGATCATGTCGAGCAGCCCCCGGTTGTCGGGCGCCCCCGGCAGGTGCAGGAATCCGTCCACGCCCAGCCGGTAGTTGACGCCGACGAAGACGACGCCGTCGCGGGCGAAGGCGTCGCCGCGGTAGCCGGAGGAGTTCGCGGAGCCGTTGGAGAAGGAGCCGCCGTGCAGCCACACCATGACGGGCAGGCGGGCGCCGGGTCCCGGCTCCGGGGTCCACACGTTGAGGTTGAGGCAGTCGGGCCCGTCCTGGCCGGCCTCGGGGATGAGCGCGTCGAACGGCGGGGCGTACGGCGCCTTGGGCGCGGTCGCCCCGTACGCGGTGGCGTCCCGTACCCCGGTCCACGGCTCGGCGGGCTCCGGGGCGGCGAAGCGGCGCGGGCCGAACGGGGCGGCGGCGTACGGCACTCCGAGGAAGGCGGTGACGCCGTCCGTGGTGCGTCCGCGCAGGGTTCCCCGGCTGGTGACTGCGGTGGCGTCGGTCATGCGGTGCGGCTCCCTCGATGGTGCGGTCGGCGGTCGGCCACTCCTCTCGTACCCCGCCGTCCACCACCCCGTAAAGATCGCGGGGGAGTCGGGTCAGCCACACCCCGCGCCGAGGGCGCGCTCGTCGTCCTCGCCCGCCGGGGGCACGGGCCCGAGGGGTTCGCCCGCGAGCCACTCGGCGACGGCGCGGCCGATGGGCTGCCCCGTCTCGATCTCGACGAAGCCGAACTGGCCGGACTGGTTGCACTCCAGGAACCACCAGATGCCGTCGGCGTCCTCGGCGAAGTCGAAGGCTCCGTACGCCAACTGGGCGCGGGTCAGATAGGCCCGCACGGCGTCGGCGACGCGCCGGGGCACGGGTATCGGGCGCCAGGGGCCCGCGGCGGCGTCGAACCGTACGTCGTCGATGCCGGGGCCGTCCTCGCGTCCGCCCGGGGAGGCGGCGGCACGCGCGGCGAACAGCCGACTCCCCACGCACGTCAGACGGATGTCCGCGGCCCTGCGCACGCGGCGCTGCAACAGCGTGGGGCCGTTCGCGACGTCCTGGAAGTCCTCGCCCGGACGCACGCGCGTGGTCGGCACGGCGAGCCCGGCGTCGTCGGGGTGCTTGCCGGAGACGGGCTTCACGATGAGGTCGGGGTAGCGCTCGGCGAACTCGCGGGCGGCGCGCGGGAACGTGGTGATCAGCGTGGCCGGGACCGGGAGGCCGCAGGCGCGCGCCAGCCATAACTGCCACGGCTTCTGGCGGGCCTGGCGGGCGGAGTCGGGGTGGTTCATCCAGCGCGCCTCGGTGCACCGCAGCATCCCGTACAGGGACTGCGAGGCCTCTTCGGTGAGCCAGGGCGACGCGGCTTCGGCGTGGGCGGCGGGTACGCCGGGGCGGCGTACCCAGATGGAGCGCAGGCCGCCCATGCTGACGACCCGGCCGCCCACGGAGAGGTGGCCGTGGAACGCCCCGTGCGCGAACTCTCCGGACACGCCGACGCCGCCGGGCAGTTCGGCGGGATCGAGCCGCAGGACGGGGATTCCATTGGCGTTCAATTCGACGACGGCCAGGTCGGCCGTCACATCCTGTTCACTCGTCAGGATCAGCACGGTCATTTCCGCTGGGCCGTTCAGTCGTCGAAATGGGTTTTCGAACCCGCGGTGGAGGTGGTGGCCGCGAACTCTCGCAACACTGCGTAGTCGCGTGCGGCCACTGCGCCGTTGGCCAGCACGTTCAACTGCAGCGTTGCGTCGTACATGTACGGCGCTCTGACCTCTGCCTCTCGCGTGGGGCGGGCATAGTTCAGTGCGAACGGTCGCATGGGCTCTCCTAGTTGGGGGTTCGCCAAGTCAAGCGCATGGTGACTCTCCGACGTCACACCTCCAGCGGTTTTCTCGGTCTCATTTTGGTAAGACGCGTCACACCGAGGAGGAGTTCATTCCGCCACGCTGCGTGATGACGCAACGTCAGCCGGGCATGCGCGAGGCATAGCGTGGGGCTTTGTGGCCACTCCACCTATACGGCGCCTTTACATCCCTTTACATCTCTGCGCGCGCCCGGACGGCGACAATGCGTCACCCTTCCCGAACGCGCCCTGCGGGCCCGGACCGTGGGGCAGGCTGATCTCCATGACCCCGCACCGGAAGCAAGCCACGCAGACGGCGAAGCGGCACGGAAGACGCGCCGCGCTGACCCTCGCCACGACCCTGGGGGTCCTGGCCCTCGGGGCGACGACGGCGTCCGCCGCACCCACCTGGACGGAGACCGGCACGACGCACGTGAACTCCCTGACGGGGAGCCAGGGCCTGGCCTCGCGCGCGGACGGCACGCTCCTCTACCGGGGCCTCGCCTCCATACCGCTGGCACTGCGCGCGGCGGGCTGGTCTCATGTGGGTGACCCCGATACGGCGCGCGGCTACACCTTCGACGCGTACCAGGGCGGCGACTCGGCCACGAAGAAGATGTTCGCGGTAACATCCCCCGCGGGTACCCGTACCACGTATGAACACGCCCTGGACGAAGGGGAGTTGCTGAACAATTCGTTCGCCGCCGTGTCACCCGACGCCCAGTGGCTCGTCTCCGGCGAATGGGGCACACGGGACCGTCTGCAGGTCTTCCCCACCCCGGTGCTCAACGCTTCCGCGCCACGGCCCGGCACCGACCTCCCGCAGGCGGGCGGCATCACCCTCGACAGGCCGGTGACGAACATCCAGGGCTGCGACTTCACCGACGCCACCCACCTGCTGTGCTCGTCCGACGCCGACACGAAGGAGGTCCTCGACATCACCCTGGACCGCCCGCTGGACGGCGCCCCGGTCACCGGCCGGGTGTCATCGGCGTTCGCGATCCCGCAGCGCAGCGTCTGCAAGGGCACGTTCGAGTCCGAGGGCATCGACTACGACGCGGCGCGGGGCACCCTGCGCGTCCAGATGGTGCCGCCCGCGCCGTGCCTGGTGACCACGGCGGTGATCTCCTACACCCGCTCCGGCTGAGCGGCCGGAACACGACGAGGGGAGCCGGGCGCGTGACACACCCCGGCTCCCCTCCTTCGCCCGGTCAGGCCGCTTCCGCGAGCTCCGATCCGGTGGCACGGAACACGGCGTCGGCCGCTCTCAGCGCGTCCTCGACGCAGGTCGTGCCGGTCATCACACACAACGTGTAGGCGCTGTCCTCGCGTGCGCGCACCGTCCGGGGCGTCGAGTGACGCTCGTCCTCGGCGTCGGCCTCGGCGTGCCGGGCCAGGGCCCGGCGCAGAGTGGCAGCCGTGGGCAGCAACACGGTCATTCCGTCATCTCCTCGCGTGTATCCGTTCGGCCCCGCCCACCCGGCGGGAGCCCCTCCGCCGTATCTACTGCCCCGGTCGACCGGCCGTAATATCGCGACTTTCACGGCGAATCAGAGCATGCCGGGCGCAGCGCGCGTCGACCGCCCGCGTGGCCTCTCTCGCGGCCTCTTTCGTCACTGCCGTTTGGCATTGCGGCGATCCGGCCCGTGCGCCCCTGCGCGCGCTGCACCGTAGCGGACGTCGGCGTACACAGGAGGCAGTCGGATGAGGATGTTGCGGCGCCCGCGGATGGCGGAGCCGAAGGTGTCGGACTCCGAACTGGAGCTGTTCGGCGGTCCGTTGCGCTACGACATGGGCTGGAGCAAGCACGAGTACGCCCGCCTCGACCTCACGCTGTGGGGTGCGCTGCGGTCCCTGCCGCGGCTGGTGGGACACACCATCTCCCTGGCATGGCGCACCGACCGGCGTTCGCTGGTCACCGTGGGGGTCACGGAGGTGGGTCAGGGCATCGCGGCCGCGCTGAAGCTGCTCGCGGTCAACGCGGCCCTGCACGCGGTGCTCGCGGCGGGCACCGATGTGCGCGGACTGCGTCACGCACTGCCCGCCGGGGCAGCTCTCGTCGTGATCAACAGTGTCAACGCCGTCCTGGCATCGTGGTCGACGTCGGCGGCCGGGAGTCTGGAGCCGAAGGTCGAACGGGCGGCGTCCGAGCAGTACTTGGCGGCCTGCGAGCGCGTCGAGATGGCGGCGATCGAGGACGGCTCGTTCCGCGAGCTGATCGACCGGGCGCAGTACGGGGCCAACGAGGCGCGCCACATGATCGGTTCCAGCGTCGCGGCCATCAACAGCGTGTTCGCGCTGATCGCCTCAGGCGGGGTGCTGCTGGCGCTGAACCCGGTGCTGCTGCCGATGCTGGTCCTGATCGTGGCGCCGCGCGGCTGGGGTGTGATGCGGGTGGCCCAGCAGCGCTACTTCTCGACCATGACGTGGATCGAGCACCTGCGGGCGAGCCGGGTGCTGTCCCACCTCCTCACGTCGGTCACGGCCGCGCTGGAGGTACGTGTGCACGGCGTGGGCGGGTACCTGCTGCGCCACTTCCACCGGATGTCGCACACCGCCGAGTCCGAACAGGAGCGCCTCGCCAAGGACAAGGCCCGTACCGAACTGGCGGCGTCCGCCCTTCAGGGCGTCGGCTACCTGCTGACGTTCGTCCTCATGATCGGCCTGTGCCTGTCGGGACACATGAGCGTGGCCGCCTTCGGCACCGCCGCCATGGCGCTGAACTCGGGCTCCGCCGGAATCGGAGCCCTGGTCAGCACCATGAGCCAGCTCCACGAGCAGTCCCTGTACGTGCACGACCTGGCCGACTTCCTCGTGCGGGCCGACGCGTGGGCCGTCCCGGACGGCGGCCTGCCGCTGCCCGAGCGACCGCGCGCCATCCGCCTGGACAAGGTGAGCTTCCGCTACCCGGGTCGCGAGGAACCGGCGGTCAGGGACGTCTCGTTCACCATCCCGCTGGGCAGTGTCATCGCCCTGGTGGGTCCGAACGGCTCCGGGAAGTCGACCCTCGTGCGGCTGCTGTGCGGCCTCCACCTGCCCGGCGAGGGCAGCATCCACTGGGACGACGTCGATGTCGCGGAGGCCGACCGGCACGCGCTGTTCGCGCACGTCAGCCTGCTCACGCAGAACTTCGAACGCTGGCCGTTCACGGCCGGGGCGAACATCCGCATCGGCCGCCCCGACCGCGAGGCCACCGCCGACGGGCTCGACACCTCCGCCGCGTACGCGGGCGCGGACGGGGACATCGCGGCGCTGCCCCGCGGCATGGAGACGCTGCTGGGCAAGCAGTTCCGGGGCGGCAGCGAGCTGTCGGGCGGCCAGTGGCAGAAGATCGGTCTGGCCCGCGCGCACTTCCGCGACGCCTGCATGATCATCGTGGACGAGCCGACGTCCGCGCTCGACCCGGATGCCGAGCAGCGCGCCTTCGACCAGATCCTCGGGCTCGCCGCGCCGGACCGCATCATCGTCCTGGTCACCCACCGCATGGCGGCCGTCCGGCACGCCGACCGCATCTTCGTCCTGCACGAGGGCCGCCTGATCGAACAGGGCAGCCACACCGAACTGTTCGCCGCCGAACCCACCAGCCGCTACGCCCGCATGTACCGCCTCCAGGCCGACCAGTACGAACACCTCCCCCGCCCGACCGTCCCGGGCCCCGCGCGGCCCCCGGTCGCCGAACCGAACTGACCGCGCCGGGCCCGGCGCACACGCGAGGTCACCTCCCTGCGACGGCCAGTGTGCCGGCGATGTGCCGCGCGCCCGCCACCGCCAGCGCCACCGAGGTCAGGGTGGGGTTGCAGGCGGTGGCGGTGGGGATGACCCCGTTGCCCGCGACGTGCAGGCCGGACACGCCCCACACCTCTCCGGCCGGGCCGCAGACCGAGGTGCCGTCGTCGGCCGGGCCCGCCCGGACGGTGCCCTGGTAGTGCAGGGACGAGCCCGGCGCCAGCGTGCGCGGCGCGTCGTCGAGCGGTTCGCCGAGCGCTTCGGCGGCGCGCCGCACGGCGGTGCGGGCGGCGTCGAGCGCGGCGAGGTCGCGGTCGGTGAGCCCGTAGTGGATGCGCATCGCGGGCATGCCGTAGGCGTCTTTGCGGTCGTCGTCGAACTCGACCCGGTCCTCGGCCCGCACGTCCTTCGCGCAGAACCAGCCGAGGCCCACGATCGACCCCGGCGCCGGAACGTCGTCGTCCGCCAACGGCACCGGGGAGGCGTCCAGTTGCATCACCTGGCCGTGGAACGGTTCGTCGTCCGTGTACGGCACCCAGCTCACGCCGCTGTGCGCGGCCGGTCCCGGCTCGACCGGCCCCACGTCCCGCAGCCGTACCGCGTACACGAGCTGGGGCTGGTCGTTGAGGTGGCGGCCGAGCGCGGCGGGGCGGATGCCGGAGGCCCACAGGAGTTGCGGGGTGCGCAGGGCGTCGGCGGCGACCACCACGCGCGCGGCCCGCACGACGTGTTCGCCGCCCTCGGCCAGGTCACGTACGCGGACGCCCACCGCCCGTGCGCCCTCCACCACGACACCCGTGACCAGCGCTTCCGGGAAGAGGGTGTGGCGAGGGTTGTTCCGGCTCACCTCGCCGTGGACGACGTCGGTGCCGGACCAGGCGACCGCGCCGTCGGGGGCACGGTGCACGGCGAGCGGCATCGGCTGGACGCGGCGCTCGGGCGGGCGGTCGCCGTCGAGGGCGTCGGAGAGACGCGCCCGTACCTCGGCGGCGAAGGGCGCGTCGTCGAAGGCGTGGGCGTCGACCCCGAGCAACCGCTCGGCCTCGTCGAGGAGTTCGTCGAGGCCCGGCACGAAGCCGATGCGTTCGCCGTCACCGGGGCGCGGGCAGGCGGCGGTCCAGTGGGCGCCCATGCCGCCGACGTTGCTGGACATCGCCGCGTTCGGCAGCCCTCCGCCGTCGGGGAGCAGGAAGGTTCCGGGCCGGGCGAGGCGCCCGTCGGCCGGGGCGGGGCCGGGTCCCTGGGAGCGGCGCTGCGCGTGCGCGCGGGCGGCCGGGTCGGCGATGTTCTTGACGTGGAGGCCGGGCGGGCCGGCGAGCAGCGGGCCCACCTCGAAGGTGGCCAGGTCGAGGTCCGGGCGTCGCTCGGACAGGACGCGGATGTAGGCGGCGCCGCACGGGCCGCTGCCGACCACGGCCACGTCCACGTGCGCGGGGAATCGTCCGCTCATGGTGGTGGCGGTCCCTCCGTTCAGGAGCCGAGGACGAGGCGTTTGCGGTCGCTGCCGCCGCCGGGCACGGGCATGTACGAGATGCGCAGCCGCACGGAGACGGCGACCTCGTGCTCGCCGGGGGCGAGCGGCGCGTCGGTCTCGAAGCCGAGCACCGCCCGCTCCCCCATCTCCCAGCGGTCATCGGTCACGTGGGGCATCTCGGCGAAGGTGTACGTGGCGCCGTGCACGGTGAACGTGGTGCGCTCGGGCGGGACCGGGGTTCCGTCGACGACGAGATCGACGGCCTCGACCATGGAGAGGAAAAGGCCCCGGTAGTAGGGCATGCGGACCTCGACGCGGCCGCCGGGGCGGCCGTCCTCGCGGGTCCGGAAGCCGTCCTCGCAGACGATGTACTGGTCGAACACGGTGATTGCTCCCTGCGGTGGTGGTCGTGCGGGTGGGGCCGGTCAGGCGGTCGCGGTCGGCTCCTCGCCCAGCAGGCGGGCGAGCATGAGCTGCTGGCGGCGCACCTGCTCCACGCTGTCGACCTCGAAAGCGTCCTGGATGTGCCGGTTGCCCTCGTACTCGCTGGAGAAGTGGCCGGTGAAGCCGCCCTCCGCGTAGACGGGGAGGATGTCCGCGTAGGGGATGCTGAACTCGTTCCCCTCGTCGGTCATCTCGTAGAACTTCGCCTGGACATGGCCGATGAGGGGCATGTGCGGGAGCGATTCCTTCGGCTCGGTCCAGATGTAGTGGGTGGCCTGGCGGGCGAGGGAGAACTCGACGGGTCCGCCGCCGCGGTAGTTGACGACGTCCATCAGCGCGTGGGTGTCGCCGTGGTCGTCGTAGGTGCGCACGATGTAGTCGACGAGTTCGGGGCGGGCGCCGTCGCGCAGCGCGCGTTCGCTGACCACACGCGGGAAGCGCCGTACGTGGATGCCCATGTCGGGCATGAGACCGAGCGCTTGCGGGCCGACACGGTGCAGGACCTCCAAGTGCTCCAGGATCCAGGGGTGTTCGTAGTGGAAGGGTGCGTGCACCTCGAGGAGGACCCGCACCCCCCGCTCCTCGGCATAGGGGGCGACGGCCTCCATGACCTCGGGCGGGAAGTTGATGGTGGCCTTCACGATGGGGGCGCCGAGGCGGACCGCGATGTCGATGTCGCGGCGCACGGACGCGGCCTGCTCGTCGGGGGTGAGGCGGCGGTCGGGGTGGAGCCTGGTGTCGAGGAAGGCGTTGGTGGCGACCGGCGTCGTGCCGTACGCGGCCATCCACGCGTGCCAGCGATCGACGAACGCGTCGCTGAGCACGGGGTAGCCGGGGATCGACTGCTCGGGGATGATCTCGATACCGAGCGCTCCCATGCCGGCCGCGGCGGACACACAGTCCTCGACGGTCATGGTGCGCAGGAAGTACTCCTCCTGGAAGGAGTAGAGGCTGACGGCGCGGCGGATGCCGTGCGGCCGATGTGCGGACGAGGCGGGTGTCAGGGGCGTCATGCTGGGCTGTCGTCTCCTTCGTCGGTCCCGTGGGGACAGTCTCCGCCCCACAAGGATCAAATTCAAGATTCGGATTCTGTTTTTTGGGCGGGAGGCGCCGCTGTCGAGGTGACGCCTCCCGCCTCCGGGCGCGCTAGGACCCGTCCGCCCTCGCCTCGCGGGCGTCGATCTCCGCACGCATCTCCTCGTGCCGCCCGTCCAGGCCCCAGAAGGTCATCGTCACGGCCTGCGCCGCCACCAACAGCAGCGGCAGCCCGTAGAACATGACGCGGATGGCGGTCAGCGCGGCGTCGCTCTCCTGCCCCGGACGGTAGCCGGCCAGCGCGAGTCCGTACGCGACGGCCGCCGAGCCGATGGCGGAGCCGACCTTGGTGGCGAAGCTGACACCGGACGAGAGGAGCCCCTCGTTGCGCGTACCGAAGCGCCACTGCTGGAACTCCACGGTGTCCGCGACCATCGTGAACATCGACACCATGGACAGGCCGATGGCGAAGGTCGCGACGATGTAGCAGCCGAGGAAGACCGGGAAGGATCCCTCGGCCGGGTACATCGCGGCCCAGGCCACCCCGCCGACGGCGAGGGCCTGGAGGTTGCCCCGGCGCTTGCCGAAGCGGCGGTAGTACGGCGGCGCCACCAGGCCGCCGACGATCATCGTGCCGGAGACCAGCGGCAGCAGCACCGATATCGCCCACGGCGCATGCAGGACGGCGAGCGCGAAGTACACCGTGACACCGAGGACCAGTGACAGGCGCACGAAGTTGAGGACGCCGTAGACGAAGGTCACCATCCACGGCCGGTTGCGCCACAGCGTGCGCAGCGCGGTCCCCAGCGCGAGCTTCTCGGACTCGGCGGGCAGCGCATAACGCTCCTTGCAGGCAAGGAAGGTGACGGCGAAGAAGGCGACGCTGAGCACGCTGTAGACGATCGTGGCGAGCGTCCAGCCGCGCTGTTCGTCGCCCGAGCCGAGCCAGGCCACGAAGGGTGTGGTGCTCGCTGTGACGACGATGGAGCCGACCGAGCTGCCGACCGCCCGCAGGCCGCCCATCTGCATCCGCTCGTGCGAGTCCCGCGTCATCATCGGAAGCAGCGAGCTGTAGGGGACGTTGACCAGGGAGAACAGCAGCCCCAGGGTCAGGTAGGTGACGAAGGCGTAGACGAGTTTTCCGCCGTCGCCGACGTCCGGGACCATGAACGTCAGCACGCCGATGACACCGAACGGCACCGACGCGAAGATCAGGTACGGACGGGCCTTGCCCCAGCGGGAGTTGGTGCGGTCCACCAGGATGCCGATGGCGGGGTCGACCACGGCGTCGAGCAGCCGGGCCACCAGGAAGAGGGTGCCGAGCGCCGCGACGGGCACGCGGGCGACGTCGGTGTAGTAGTACAGCAGGAACCCGCCGACGAGGTTCCAGGACAGGTTCGAGGCGAGGTCGCCGGCCCCGTAGCCGAACTTCTCCCACCATCCGAGTCGGACCGTCGGCTCCATGGCCGTCCGCTTGTCGATCGCCTTGCTGGTGATGTCCAACGTGCTCCGCTCCTTCGCGCGCACAGGGCCGCCGCGTTGCGACTCCTCGGATGGACAGCGCACACGACTGGCGCGGCGCGCACAAGACAAAGTAAATTCAAAATTCGGATTTTGTTTATTCGTCCAACGGATACCTGCCGCCGCAGGGCGGCCCACCGCCCCAGGGAATCGCCGCATGCTCCGCTTCTCCGCCGCGCGACGCCAACACCCCGCCCGTCGCGCCCTGTTCGTCTGCCTCGTCCTGGTCACGGCGCTCGGCGCGCTCGACCAGACCATCGTCGCCACCGCCCTGCCCACCGTCGTCGCCGACCTCGGCTCGCCCGCGCGCGCACCGTGGATCGTGACCGCGTACACCCTCGCGCTGGCGGCCGCGATGCCGGCGTTCGGGGCGCTCGGCGACCGGTTCGGGCGGCGCCGGACGCTTCTCGTCTCGATCGCCGTGTTCGTCGCGGCGTCCGTCGCGTGCGCCTTCGCGACGGGGGTCACCGCACTCGCGGCCGCCCGGCTCGTCCAGGGCATCGGCGGGGCGGGCCTGCTGACGCTGCCCCAGGCCGTGGTCGCGGACGCGGTGCCGCCGCGCGAGCGGGCGGCCTACCTCGGCCCGCTCGGCGCGGTGTTCGCGCTGGCCACGGTGGTGAGCCCGCTGCTCGGCGGGTGGCTCACCGACCACGCGTCCTGGCGGTGGATCTTCTGGCTCAACGTGCCGCTCGGCCTCACGGCCGCGGTTCTCGTACGGGCCGTGGTGCCGCGCCGCGCGCACGGCCGCCGCGCCTTCGACACGGTGGGCGCGGCGCTGCTCGCCGCCGCGACCGCCGGGCTCGTGGTGACCGTGGAGGCGGTCGCCGAGAACGGCTGGAACCCACTGTGGGGTTCGGTCGCGGCGGGCACCGGCCTCCTCGCGCTGACCGCGTGGCGCTGGGAGCGGCGGGCGGCCGATCCGGTACTGCCGGTCGCGCTGCTGCGGAGTCAACCCGCGCTCTCCTGCTGCCTGTTGGCGCTGCTCGGCGGCATCGGCCTGTTCGGCGTCCTCGCGTACGTGCCCGCGTGGATCCAGGGCGCGTACGGCACATCGGCGACGACGGCCGGGCTCATGCTGCTGCCGGTCACCGTCGGCATCACCCTCGGCATGAACGGCTCGGGCCTCGCGGTGCGCCGATGGGGCGTCTGGC
The DNA here is from genome assembly GCF_054724165.1 of Streptomyces sp. BYX5S. Taxonomy (NCBI): domain Bacteria; kingdom Bacillati; phylum Actinomycetota; class Actinomycetes; order Kitasatosporales; family Streptomycetaceae; genus Streptomyces; species Streptomyces sp. BYX5S. The sequence goes on from NZ_CM138829.1 coordinate 5,445,054, forward strand.
GCCCGTTCCCGCTCGTCGGGTGCGCGCTCTCCGCCGCGGCGGCGGGCGCGCTGGCCCTGCTGAGCGACTCGCGTCCGCCGCTGCCGGTGACCGCCGCGCTGCTGTGCCTGCTCGCCCTGGGGGCGGGCCTGTTCCTCCAGCTCGTGGTCGTGGTCGCACAGGACGCGGGCGGCGCCGGGGCGACAGGGAAGGTCACGGCGGGGATGGCGTTCGTCCGGGAGCTCGGGGTGCTGCTGGGCGCGGCGGGCCTGGGCGCGCTGGCGGCACACGGCGCGGCGCCCGGCGACCACGGGGCCGCGTTCGCGCCGGTGTTCACGGTCGTCGCGGCCTGCTTCGCGGCCGGGTTCGCCTGCGCGCTGCGGCTGCCGCGCCGCGCGCTCCACGAGCGAATTGCCTCGGCCGAACCCCTAGAAGCAAAATCATGATTCTGTTTCAATCGGGCGTGCCACCGGCACCCGCGAACCCGCACCACTCCCCCTGGAGTTGATCCCCCATGAACGCGCTCCGCTGGAGCTACATGGACCACTGGCGGGCGGACAGCCCGCGCGGCCCCGTCACCCAGTACGCCGCCCGCAGGTACATGGACGACTTCGTCAAGCAGATCAGCGCCGTCGGCTTCGAGGGCCTGGACATGTTCGACTTCCAGGTCCACGCGCTGTCCGGCATGTTCGGCTCGGTGGAGAACTACCAGCGCTATCTGCGCGACCACGGCATCGACAAGATCGTCAATCTCTTCCGCGGCATCATGTACGACCCGCGCGTCGCCGACGCCCACGTGCGCGAGACGCACGACGAGATCGTGACCAGCACCCGCCGGATGCTCGGCATGTGGGAGAGCCTCGACATCGAGAGCCTGATCGTGATGCCCGCGAGCCTCTACAAGGACACCGCCCCGGTCACCGACGACAAGATCAAGGCCGCCGCCGAGTGCTGGAACCGGGTCGGCGAGATGACACTCACCGAGTTCGGCGTCCGCACCACATGCCACCACGAGTTCTTCTGCGCGATCCGCACCGAGGACGACATCCGCAAGTTCTACGAGTGGACCGACCCGCGGTACGTGTCGTTCTTCTGCGACACCGCCCAGCACTGCATCGCCGGCATCGACCCGGTCGCCCTCTTCATGGACCTGCGCGAGCGCTGCTCCGGCTTCCACTTCAAGGACACCCGCCAGCGCGACACCACGGAGGCGTACCGGCACAGCCCCGACGCCGAGCTGATGGCCCCTCAAACCGCCCAGTGGTTCCACGAGATGGGCACGGACGGCGGCCTGGTCGACTTCCCGCGCCTGATGCGGGCCATCAAGGACGTCGGCTACGAGGGCTGGATCACCGTCGAGCACGACAAGGTCAACATCGGCGGGGACTACGCCGAGGCCACCGCCCTGTCCATGTGGTACGCCCGCAACGTCCTTTCGGAGATCTACGCATGAGCGCCCCGGTCCGCTGCGCCTACGCCATCAACCAGTGGAAGCCGAACTTCGACGACTTCACCCGCCCCGAACAGCACGAGCGCGCCCTGAAGGTGATCGCCGCCTGCGGCTTCACCGGCGTCGAGCTGCGGGGCGGCACCGGCCGCTGGGACCCGCTCGGCCGCCCCGCCTCCATCGCCGCCACCTACGGGTCCACCGACGCGTTCCTCGCCCTGGTGCGGGACGCGGGCCTCGAGGGGGTGAGCAGCTGGTACGTGGATCCGGGCGAGCCCGTCGACGAGGAGCTCAGCCGGGGGCGCAGCATCCTGTCCGCCACCGAGCACGCCGCCGTCGCCACGTCCCTGCGGCCCTTCGCCGAGTTCCTGAGCGGCGCCGGGGGCAGCCGGCTCGTGGTGCGGGCGCTGCCGTCCGCCGGCTCGCTCGACGGTCCGCTGTCCGCGGAGGCGATCGGCACGGCCGCCGCGGGCTGGAACACGGTGGGCGCCGAGCTCGCCGACACGGGCGTGCGCCTCTCCCTCCACGTGGACTGCCTGAGCGCGGCGGCGGACGAGAAGACCCTCGCGGAGCTGCTCGCCGGGACCGACCCGTCGCTGGTGGGCCTGACCCTCGACACCGCCGAACTCACCGTCGCGGGCCTCGACCCGGTGCACGTCCTCGACGCCCATCACGACCGGGTGGACCATCTCCACCTCAAGGACACCCGGTACGTCGACGAGACCGGCGAACGCCTGGCCCCGCACGCCGAGTCGAGCATGCTCTCCGAGGGCGGCGCGCGCGGCATCGACCGCTGGTTCCACGAGTGCGGCACGCCCGGCGGCCTCGTCGACTTCCCGGCCCTCGCCGAACGGCTGCGCGCCCGCGCGTGGTCCGGCTGGGCCGTCTTCGAAAGCGAACAGACACCGAACCCGGCGCGCAGCACCATGCTGAACGGCTGGTACGCCCGCCGCCTGTTCGCGCGGGGCCGGCCTGATCCAAACGACAGGCCCTAGCGGTCCCCTGCCCCGCTCCCCCGCGGTCACCGTCGCGGGGTCACCCCACTCCGTTTCTGGAGCACCCATGTCCCTCTCCGTCAACGTCGAACTGCTCTTCAAGGAAGCCGGTGACGACCTGGGCGAGCGCGTCCGCGCCGCCGCCGACCACGGGATCCGTACGGTCGAGATCTGGTCGCACAGCGACAAGGACGTCGACGGCCTGCGCAAGGCCCTCGACGCCACCGGCTCGTCGCTGCACACCCTGCTCGTCGAGGGCCGCCTCACCCTCGCCGACGCCTCCACCCACGAGGCGTTCCTCGGCCATGTCCGCGCGGCGGCCGAGACCGCGCGCGACCTCGGCTGCACGCGCGTCGTGACCGGTTCGGGCGTCGGACTGCCGTACATGAAGCGCACGGTGCAGCACGGCATCATCGTGGAGGCGCTGAAGGCGGGCGCCGAGGTCGCCGCCGAGCACGGCGTGACCATCGCCCTGGAGAACCTCAACACGCGCGTCGACCACCCCGGCACCCTCTTCGACACGACGGCCGAGTGCCTGGCCGCGGTCCGCGAGGTCGGCTCCCCCGGTCTCACGCTGCTCTACGACGCGTACCACTCGCTCCAGATGGGCGAGGTGCCCGAGCGGGAGCTCGCCGACGCCATGGACCTCGTCACCCACGTGCAGATCGCCGACCTGCCGGACCGCGGCGAGCCCGGCACCGGATCGGTGGACTGGGCGCGGCAGTTGAGCGCGCTGCGGCGGCTCGGGTACGCGGGCCCGTTCGGCCTGGAGTACCTGCCGACGACCGGGACGGTGGAAGGGCTCGCGCACATCGAGGACGTGGTCCGAGCGCTCTGACGGCACGGGCCGGACATCAAGGGGGGAGGCGTGGACGTCCGCGCCTCCCCCCTTTGCGCGTCGCCGACCTACGCCTCGCGCACCAGCACCTGCACGATCTCCTCCACGGACCGCCCGACCAGCACCTCGTGGTCCCCGGCCGGCACCGTCCAGGCGTGCGTGTCCGCGTCCCAGCGCTGCCACGTCCGCTCGTCCAGGGGCACCTCGACCTCCGTGCGCGCACCCGCGTCGAGGCGCACCCCGGCGAACCCGGCGAGCCGCACGTCCGCCTCGCCGGGGGCACGGACGTAGACCTGGACGACCTCGCGCCCGCGCCGCGTCCCCGTGTTGGTCACCTCCAGGGTCACCGCCCACCACTCGCCCCGGCGGCACAGGTCCGCCTCGCCGAGGCGCCAGGTCGTGTAGCCGAGGCCGGAGCCGAACGGGAAGCGGGCCTTCGTTCCCGTAGCGACGAGGTGGCGGTAGCCGGTGGGTTCAGCCGCGTCGTAGTCGCGGCGCAGGTCGGCGTCGGGCCGTTCACCGTGGGTCGAGCGGTCGGCGTCGCGCAGCGGGACGGTGACGGGCATGCGGCCGCCCGGCTCGGTGTCCCCGGCGAGCACGCGCGCGAGCGCCGTACCGAAGCCCTGGCCCGCGAACCAGCCCTGGAGCACGGCGGGCACGGCGTCGGCCCAGGGGGCGTGGACGGGGCGGCCGGCGTTGACGACGACGGCCGTCCGCGGGTTCGCCGCGGCCACGGCCTCGATCAACTCGACCTGTTCGAGCGGCAGTTCCGAGGTGTCCAGATCCTTGCTCTCCCGGGACGTCTCCAGCTCGTCGCCGACCACGAGGACCACCGCGTCCGCCCCCGCCGCGGCCCGCCGTGCGCGCTCCAGGGCGCCGGGGCGGGCCGGCGGCGCGCAGGTGACCGTCAGCGCCTGCACGCGGGCCCCCTCCCCCGACGTCATCTCGACGGTGAGCGTCACGGGTCGCCCCGCACGCAGGTCGACGCGTGCCGCGGCCGTCTCGGCGCGCGCGACCTGGCCCATCACGTCCTGCGGCGCGGGCGCCTCGCGTTCGGCCACGACGGCGCCGTCGACGCGGAGCGTGGTGGTGCCGGAGCCGCCCGCGCCGAGGGCCCACGGCCCGTCGGCGTCGGGGGTGAGCACGGCTGTCAGGCGCAGGGTGCCGGGCTCGGTGGTGGGCCCGGCACCCGGTACGTCGCCGAACCAGATGAAGGCGCTGTCGGCCCGGACCTCGGTGCGGACCGTCTCCCCGCCCCGCACGTGCTCCAGGAGTACGCCGGGCCGACCGTCCGGGGTGGTGACGTCGAACGCGCCGAGGGAGGCGGCCGGGGTCGTGTCGACGCCACGTTCGTGGACGATCCGGGTGTGCGGGCCGAAGCGTTCGGACAGCGCCTGGAGCGGGGTGAGGGGGGCGCGCGCCGGGCGGATCCGGCCGAAGGTGGCGCCCTGGTAGCAGGGCCGGTCGGCGTTGGGGCCGATGACGGCGAGGCGGCGTGTGGTGTGCGGGTCGAGGGGCAGCAGGCCGGCCTCGTTGCGGGTCAGGACGAAGCCCGCGGCGGCCGCGTCGACCAGCGCCTCCTCGGCTGCCTCCTGCTCCAGATGCTCGCCGGGAGAGGTCACGAGGCGTGCGGCGCCGTCCACGGCACCGACGCGGCGTGCCAGGCGCAGGAGGCGTTCCACCGCGTCGTCGAGCCGCTCCTTCGGCACCTCGCCGCGGGCCACGGCCTCCGCGAACCGCTCGCCGAAGTGGAGGGCGGGGCCGGGCATTTCGAGGTCGAGGCCGGCGAGCGCCGGGCCGAGCGTGTCCTTGAGCGCGAAGTAGTCGGAGACGACGACGCCGTCGAAGCCCCACTCGCGCTTCACGATCGCGAGCAGTTCGGCGTGGGCCGTGCAGGGCACGCCGTTCAGCCGGTTGTAGGCGGCCATCAGCCCCCACGCCCCGGCGCGGACGGCGAGTTCGAAGGGGCGCAGGTACACCTCGCGCAGCGCCGCCTCGCCGATGTCCGCGCTCATCCGCTGGCGCGCGGTCTCGGTGTCGTTGCCCACCAGGTGCTTGGGGAACGCCGCCACGCCCTGGCCCTGGAGGCCGGTGACGTGGGCCGCGCCGAGCACACCGGCGAGATGCGGGTCCTCGGAGAGCATCTCGAAGGTGCGGCCGGACAGGCCGGTGCGGGCGAGGTTCAGGTTCGGGGCGTACACGGCGTCGTAGCCGCGCCGCCTGGACTCGGAGGCCTGCGCCGAGGCCACCGTGCGGACCGTCTCCTCGTCCCAGGTCGCGCCGAGCGCGATGCCACTGGGCAGCAGGAGCGCGGTGTCACGCTCGTCGAAGGTCGGGCTGACGAGTCCGAGCGGCCCGTCGACCAGTCGCAACGGCCGCAGTCCCAGGGCGGGTTCGGCAGGTGTGCTCCAGCCGGTCTCCCCCGCCGTGAGCGCGGCCGGTGACGCGGACGGCTGCCGGCTTCGGTTCATGCCTCGATCCATGAGCACCTCAAAATCAGAAGATTGATTTTGCTTCAAGCTACCTTGACGACCACCCCCGCCGCATCTACTTTCAGAATCACAATTCTGATTCCTTCTCGGCTTCCGCACCGGTTTCCTTACGGGAGGTCCCTCCGTGCGCTTCTCCGCCTTCCTCGTCGGCCGCTCCATGAGCCCGTCCGACGACGCCTACGTCATCGACACGCTCGCCGAACACGCGCTGGAGGCCGACCGGCTCGGCTTCGACGCCGTGTTCCTGCCCGACCACCACTTCACGGGGTACGCCCCGATGTCGTCCGACCCGTTCCTCTTCGCCGCCCACCTGGCCGCGCGGACGAAGAACGTGCACTACGGCTTCTCCGTGACGACGCTGCCGCTGCACCACCCGGTGCGCTTCGCCGAGCGCGTGAACCTGCTCGACCACCTCACCAAGGGCAAGCTCCTCGTCGGCATCGGCTCCGGCACCACCCCCGAGGAGACCATCGGGTTCGGCGTCGATTTCCAGGACTCCAAGGACCTGATGGACGCGCAGGTCGAGCTGGTCCAGCGGCTGTGGGCCAAGAAGGTCGACGACGATCCGATCGTGTTCGAGCACGGCCCGTACAAGGGCGCCGTCGTCCAGCGCGTCGTCCCCGCCCCGTACAGCGAGCGGCACCGTCTGATGAGCGTCGCGATGCGCGAGGCCAGCACGGCGCGCGCCGCGAAGTACGGCTGGCCGGCGTTCATCCCGGCGTTCGTGCCGCCGATCCCGGCCGCCGGTGAGCCGTCTAAGGCCTTCCAGAAGTACCTCGACGCCTACCGCTCGGCGATGGCCGACTCCGGCCACCCGCGGCAGGTGATCGACGACTGCATGGCGTGGATGACCCACTCCTACCAGTGCGTCCACGTCGCCGAGACCGATGAGCAGGCCCGCGCCGAGCTGGAGATCATCATGGCCGCCTACCAGGAGGCCATCGACCGCGAGTACGCGTACAACAAGCGCGCCGAGGACATCAGCGGCGTCGACCTGACGGCGGCCAAGGCGCCCAACGCCCTGAGCGAGGAGTGGATCCGCACCTGGTGCCTGTACGGCAGCCCGGACACGGTCGCCGAACAGCTGGGCCACTATGAGCAGTTGGGCGTCGGCAACATTCTGATGGGCTTCACCACGGGCCCGCTCACCCCCGAGCGCTACGCCCTCACGCGCCAGTCCATGAACCTGTTCGCGAGCGAGGTCATGCCCCGCTTCCGCGCCGGCGCCCCCGCGGGGAGCGAGCGATGAACCACCTGATCGTCGGCATCGGCGGCACCACCCGCCCCGGTTCCAGCAGCGAGCTCGCCGTCCGCGGCGCGCTCGCCGCCGCCGAACGCGGCGGCGCCCGCACCCTCCACTTCGGCGGCGACTTCCTCGCCTCGCTGCCCCACTACGCCCCCGAGCGGCCCGAGCGCACCGACGAGCAGCGCCGCCTCGTCGACGCCGTGCGCCGCGCGGACGGCCTGGTCATCGGCTCTCCCGGCTACCACGGCGGCATCTCGGGCCTGGTCAAGAACGCACTCGACCTGTTGGAGGACCTGCGCGACGACGAACGGGTCTACTTCGACGGGCGCGCCGTCGGCCTCGTGGTGACGGCCGCCGGCTGGCAGGCCTGCGGCACCACGCTCACCGCGCTGCGCAACGTCGTGCACGCCATGCGCGGCTGGCCGACACCGCTCGGTGTCACCCTCAACTCCGGTCAGGGCCCGCTCTTCGGCCCCGACGGCGCGTGCGCGGACCCGGCCGCGGCGGCGCAACTGGCCCTGCTCGGGGACCAGGTCCACGCGTTCGCCGCACGCGCCACCGCGCCCGCCCGGCCGGTGTACGCGGCCTGACCGGCGTACCGCTGCCGCCGGCACGCGACGATGTCCCGCGCGCCCGTCCCCCGCCGGGCGGAGCGCGCGGACACCGGGGGCGCAGGACTGCATAGACTTGCCGAATGCCCACACCGCCCAAGCCGTCGTCGAAGACCGGCGGCATCCGCGCTCCCAAGCAGGAGCGGAGCCAACGCTCCTTCGACCTGGTCCTCGACACGACCCTCGGCCTGCTGGCGGAGAAGGGCTACTCGGGCTTCGCCCTGACCGAGGTCAGCCGGCGCTCCGGGGTGTCGGTGGGGTCGATCTACACGCGGGTCGACGGCAAGGACGACCTGCTGCGGGCGGCGCAGACCCGCTTCCAGGACCGGCTGCTCGCGGCCCACCGCGAGATGACCGACCCCGGGCGCTGGGCGGGCGCCCCGCTCGCGGAACTCGTCCCGCGGCTCATCGCGGCCTTCGCCGACGTGCTCGAAGAACAGGGCAAGACCCTCGGAGCCTTCCTCCAGCGGGGCGCGGTCGACCCGGCCGTCGCCAAGGTGGGCAAGGCGGGCTACATGGACGCCCGCGACCGGTTCGTCGACCTGGTCCTCTCCCGGCGCGACGAGATCGCGCACCCGGACCCGGTCCGCGCCGTCGGCTCCTGCTTCACCACCGTGTACGCCGCCCTCGCCCGTGCCCTGGCCCTCGACGTCGCCGCCGAAGCGGCCGAGGGCAGCGACCTCCCCACCCTGATCGAGGACCTCGGCGCCATGATGCTCGCCTTCCTCCGGTACGACGGCGCCCCCGCCGCCTGACCTGCCCCGCGGCGGCTCGGGCTGCCGGAACCCGGGGGACGCGAGTACCGTCAAGAGTGTGAGCGGAACCGATGCGGCCCGGCGGTGGACCAGCTCCATGCCGGAGGCCTACGAGCGCCACCTCGTGCCGGTGTTCTTCCGGCCCTTCGCGGCCGACCTCGCGGCGCGGGCGGCGGCCCTGAGCCCACGGCGCGTGCTCGAACTCGCCGCGGGCACCGGAGCCCTCACCACCGCCGTGCTCGACGCGGCACCGGACGCGCAAGTCCTGGCGACCGACCTCAACGAGGCGATGGTCGCCCGCGGCTCGGCCCGGGAACCGCGCGCGCAGTGGCGGCAGTGCGACGCGCAGGAACTCCCCTTCCGGGACGCCTCGTTCGACCTCGTCCTGTGCCAGTTCGGCGTCATGTTCTTCCCGGACAGGCCGGGCGCCTACGCGCAGGTGCGCCGGGTCCTCGCCCCGGAGGGACGCTTCCTGTTCAACAGCTGGGGCCCCGTGGCCTCGCACGGATTCGGCGCGCCCTTCCAGGACGCCCTGGAATCGTCGATGCCCGGGGACGCCCCCACCTTCCTCCGCGACGTCCCGCACGGCTACGCCGACCCTGCCGTGGTCGCCGAAGACCTCGCGGCGGCGGGCCTCGCCCTCGACTCCGCCGAGGAAGTGACCCTGGAAGGCGTCGCGGAATCAGCCGCCTCCGTGGCCACCGGCCTCCTGACCGGCACACCGATCAACGCCGCCCTTGCCCCTCGCCCGGACGCCACGGCCATTCACGCCTCCGTCATCCGCTCCATGACCGCCACCCTCGGCACCGGCCCGGTGACCGCCCCGATGAAGGCGACGGTCTACACGGCGCGGCGCGCGACCGGGGGTGAGGGGCTCAGTTGAGGAGGCGCATGCCCAGGGATCCGGTCATCAGCGGACGGTGGACGTGCCTCGTGCCCACGTCCGAGGCCGATCTGGATCTGCTCGCACGCTGGTTCGCCGATCCCGAATTCGTGGAGCACTGGGGTGGGCTGCCGATACCGCGTGAGGAGGTCGCCGCGAAGTACGTGGGCCGACGCCGCCCGCAGGTCGAGTCCTTCCTGATCCACGCCGAGCGCGAGCCCGTCGGCTACGCGCAGTACTGGCATGCCGACACCGATCAGGGCGGAATCGACATGGTCCTGGCCACCGGGGCCCGAGGCCGCGGACTGGGGCCGGACGCGGCCCGCGCGCTGATCACCTACCTGTGCACGACGCTCGGGTGGCGACGGGTCACGGTCGACCCCTCCGTGAGGAACACACGGGCCGTGCACGCGTGGGAGAAGGCCGGCTTCCGGCGCATGGCACGCGAGGGAGAGCGCCTGCTGATGGAGTACCGGCCCGCACCGACCCCCGGCCCCCGCCCGCCTCCCGCATGAGTGCCACGCACCAGCGTCATCGGACCGGGATCGGCTGAGTGAGGTTCACCGCGTTGCCGTCGGGGTCCTTGATGTGGGCGACGCGCTGCCCCCACGGCATGTCGTTGGGGCCGCCGGTGACCGAGCCGCCCAGTTCCTCCACCCGGCCGACCATCGCGTCGACGTCGTCCACACCGATACTGAGCAGGATCCGCGGCGCCGCCCCGCTCCCCGGGTCGTCCTTGGTCACCAGCCCGAGGTCGGTGTCACCAATGCGCAGGCCGCGATAGAAGACGGGGCCCTTCGCCGGTACGCGGAAGACCTCCTCGGCCCCGAACAGTTTCGTGTAGAAGCCGAGCAGAACGTCCTGGTCGGCCGTCAGGATCACTGGCTGGATGGTGGACATGGCACTCCTGTCGAGAACGGTCGCATCGCTGGGCAGACCGTTCGGGGCCGGTGAACTCATCGGCGACATCGCCCGGTTGGACGCACCGATGCCGCTACGAACACCGAACACCGAACACCGCGTCACCCGGCCCGGGCCCCGGCCCGAGCCCCTACGGTTCGCTCCGCCACTCCGAGAGCTTCAGCCCGGGACCGAGCTCGACCCCGGTGACGTCCTCGGCCCGCCGGTCCGGCCGGTGCTCGCTCGTCGAGCTCTCCAGCGGCCCGTCGGCCAGACCCATGACATGGAACGGGACCCGGGCGACGACCTCGCCCTCGTCGTTCAGGAAGTCCAGGTTGCCCGAGACGGCGTTGTATTGCTGCCCTCGCAGGATGCCGTCCACCCTCAGGCGCACCGTCTTCTCCTCGCCCGACGGCTGTGACAGGTGAAGGTACTCGCGAGCCGTCCGAGCCACCGTGGGAGAGACGGACCCGGTCGCGCGCGGGAAGACCGCGGAGTCGGACTCGTCGCCCCAGGGGTGGAGGAACACGACGAGCAGCACGGCGGACAAGACTGCTGGAACGACCCACCACAGAAGGCGTGTTCGACGAGACATCCCGGCATCCTCGCACGCCACGCTTGAACGCGGGATCGGATCACCTTTTTCCTCGGCGACCGGGGAGCCAGTCATTCGGGGAACGGACCACGCACGGACACGCCTCCGTCGAGGACGATCTGCTGTCCGGTGACATAGCGTGCCGCGTCCGAGGCCAGGTAGACGGCGGCCTCGGCCATCTCCTCCGACGCTCCGTAGCGCCCGGCCGGAATCTCGGGGACCCAGGCACCCGCGGACTCGGCCTGGTTGACCGCGGTGTTGATGGCTCCACCGGCGACGACGTTCATCCGGATGCCGTCCGCCGCGTACTCGGCGGCGACGGTACGCGCCAGGCTGTGGAGGCCGGCCTTCGCGGCGCCGTAACCGGCCTGCTGCGGCGCGGCCATGAACCCGGTGACCGAGCCGATGCTGACGATGTTCCCGCCCGTGCCCTGCTCCAGGAACAGGCGGAGTACGCGCCGCACGGCACGCACCACGTAGCGCAGGTTCACCTCGTAGACGGTGTCCCAGTCCTCGTCCTTCATCTCGTGAAGTCTGACCGCGGGAACGAAAGCGACCTGCCCGCCGACCACCGTGACCAGAGTGTCCAGACCGCCGAGCCGCTCGGCGGCCCCGGTGACCATGTCGTCGAGCCGGCTCACCTCGGTCATGTCCCCTCCGGACTCGTCGAGTTGACCAAGCCTAGGCGGTTTCCGTGAACTGACAGTGCGCGAACGAAGGGTCTCCGCACCATCGATGACACGCATGTGACGACTCGGTCAAACCGCATGTGAGCAGGGAGTTCCCGGGGTTAGCGTCAGGCGCATGACACAGACGACCACCACCGCGGCCCCACCCGCACACCCCCTCCGGCAGTTGCTCGCCGCCTCCGTCGGCAACGCCGTCGAGTGGTACGACTGGTACGCGTACACCTTCCTGGCCACCTACATCGCCGATCAGGTGTTTCCGAAGGGGGCCGACAACTCGCTCGTGCCGCTGCTCGCCACCTTCGCCGTGTTCGCGGTGGGGTTCTTCATGCGGCCGGTGGGTGGGCTGGTGATGGGGGCGGTGGCGGATCGGCGGGGGCGGCGGGCCGCGCTGACCGTGACGATCCTGTTGATGGGTGGCAGCAGTCTGCTGGTCGGGCTGACACCCACCTACGCGTCCGTGGGCGTGCTCGCGCCGGTCGTGCTGGTGGTGGCGCGGCTGCTGCAAGGGCTGTCCGTGGGAGGGGAGTTCGCGGCGTCGACGACGTTTCTCGTGGAGTCGGCGGGGCCGCGGCGGCGCGGGCTGTTCTCGTCGTTCCAGTACGTGTCCACGTCCATCGGCCAGCTGATCGCCTCGGGCGTCGCCGCGCTGCTCGTGGCCACGCTCAGCGAGGGACAGATGGACGGGTGGGGCTGGCGGGTGCCGTTCCTGGCGGGGGCGGTGCTCAGTCTCGTCGGGTTCTGGATCCGGCAGGGCGCGCAGGAGACCCGCGGCGCGGGGCACGAGCGGCCGGGGCTGTTCGACGCGTTGCGGCAGTATCCGCGGCAGTCGTTGCTGATCTGCGGGATCACGGCCGGTGGCACGCTCGCGTACTACACGTGGACCTCGTACCTGCCGACGTACGCGGAGCTGAACACCGGGATCGACAAGTCGCAGGCGTTGACGGTGGGGACGATCTCGCTCGCGTTCTTCGCGCTGCTGCAACCGGTCGGCGGGCTGGTGTCCGACCGGTTCGGGCGCAAGCCGTTGCTGCTGTTCTTCGGGCTCGGGTTCGCGCTGCTGAGCGTGCCGCTGCTGCACTTTCTGACGGGGACGTTCTGGTCCCTGCTGTTCGTGCAGTGCGCCGGGATGGTGCTGCTCACCGGGTTCACCTCGATCTCCGCCGCGGTGAACGCGGAGGTGTTCCCGGCGCGCGTGCGGGCCGCCGGGATCGGGTTCCCCTATTCGCTGACGGTGGCGCTGTTCGGCGGCACGGCGCCGTACATGGGCACACTCTTCAAGGATCTTGGGCATAGCGGGCTGTTCCCGTGGTACGTCGCCCTACTGTGCCTTGTGTCGTCCGTGGTGTACCTGAGACTGCCGGAGAGCGCGCACCGCGAGCTGGAGCGCTAGAGCGCCGGGTCCGCGGCGGGACGCTCCGCCGGTGCGTGCTGCCGTGCGCCCGGGACCGGCGTGGGGGCCGCCGCGGCCCGCATCATCACGCAGTCGAACTCGAGCACCCGCCCGGTGGCCTCCTCGCGGGTCACCGGGTACATACCGGTGACCTCGAAGCCGCGGCCCTCGTACTGCGCGAGGGCCTCCTCCATGCGCGGGCTGCCTTCGTAGAGGCGCAGGAGCGCGACCTCCGACTGGAGTCCGACGAAGTCCTCGACGCGGTCGCCGGCCCCGGCGAAGACCTCCAGGTCGTAGCCCTGCGTGTCCATCTTGAGGAAGGGCCGCGGGTCGGGGAGGCCGGCGAGGGCCTGGTCCATGAGGCCGTCGAGGCGGCAGATCTGGATTTCCTGCGTGCGGTCTTTCGTGAAGCGTTTGTACGCCGCGCTTCCGTAGTCACTCGGAGGCAGCAGCGAGTTCATGGTGTTCCACTCGACGTGCATGGGCCGGGATTCGTCCGTTCGGCCCAGCCCGCACGGAAAGACATGCCAGTCCGGGTCCCCCGCGGCCCGCTTCTGGAGCTTGCCCAAGAAGCGCGGAACGGGTTCGAACGATACAATGCGGCCCCGGTATCCGAATCGCCTGAGCCGCTTTCCGTACTGTCCGACGTTGGCACCGACGTCGAATACGCAGTTCACTCCGTAGTAGCTGAGCATCTCGGCGACGTGGCGGCCCGCGAGGTAGTCGGCCGCGGCCTTCTGGAATTCCCGCTCCGCGCCGCTGGACCTGCGGCGGTCGACGACGAGGTGGGCGCCGTCCCCGAACGCCGTGCTGGTCCACTTGCCATGCCGCCGGTGCACAAGGACCGCAGCTCCAGGGGCGAGGTCGATGACCTGTGCCCCGGTCCGGGCGATTCCGTTCAGCAGAGTCCGGTACAGAGAAGCCATGAAGCTCACCGTCGCAGACCCGGAACAAAACCCTGTGGCGGCTCTGCGCGCTTCACTCGAAGCAGTGACTCTCTCCATTCCGTGCGATCTTCATATCGCCGCGCGACCATGGGTGTGCGTTACCTGTGCAGACAGCCAACGCTGATAACTTACGAGCCCTCCCCTCGGAACTGGTCCGAGCGCACGGATTGACAGCCATACATGAGCCCCGTAAAAGTCACCGTCATCATTCCGACGCACAACACCGGCGAAGACGTCATGGTCGGCCTCGACGCTCTCCGGAAACAGTCCATGCCCCGCACGGATTTCGAAGTGCTCTACGTGGACGACGGTTCGACGGACGACACCGTCGAATTCCTGGAAAGGGAATTGGCCGACGAGGACAACATGCAGGTCGTCCCGATGACCAACTCGGGCTGGCCCGGACGCCCCCGCAACACCGGTGTGGACCGGGCCCGCGGCGAGTACGTGCACTTCGTCGACGACGACGACTGGCTGGCCCCCGAGGCACTGGAGCGGCTGTACGCGCGCGCCAAGGAGACCGACGCGGACATCGTGGCCGGGCGCATGGCGGGGCACGGGCGCGGGGCGCCGCGGGCCCCGTTCGCCAAGCCGCTGGAGCGCGGTTCACTGCGGGAGAATCCGGTGCTGCTCGGCAGCATGACCGTGCACAAGCTGTTCCGCCGGCAGTTCCTCCTCGACCACGGCCTGCGCTTCGACGAGGGCCGGGTCCGGCTGGAGGACCACCTGTTCATGCTGCGGGCGTACCTGCTCGCCAAGCAGGTCAGCACGGTGTCGGACTACACGACGTACCACTGGGTGCGGCACAACAACGGCAAGCACAACATCAGCTACACGCCGATCGAGCCGGAGCCCTACATCAAGTCGGTGCGGCGCATCATCGCGCTGCTGCACGCCCCGGACACGCAGGTGGCGGACGACGAGCAGCGGCACCGGTTCACCGCGAACTGGTACGGCAGCAAGGCGCTGAAGCGGCTCACCGGGAAAGGTTTCCTCAGCCAGGACGAGGAGCGTCGCGCGGCCTGGCGCCGGCACGTCATCGATCTGGCGGCCGAGCTGCCGACGGCCGTGGACCGGCATCTGCCGGAGCGCCTCGGCGTGCTGTCCCGGCTGTGCCGGGCCGGGGACCACGAGGCGATCCACGCGTACACGCGGTTCGAGAGCGGCGTACGGCACCTGCCGAAGGTCGAGGAGTGCGTGCGGCAGGACGGGGCGCTGCGGGTCCGGGCCAGCACGTCGCTGGTGCGGACCGATCCGGAGACCGGCGAGAGCACCCCGCTGCTGTTCCGCCGCTCGGTGTCCGAGACGGCGGCCGGCAGGAAGCGGGTGCGGTGGACGTGGCAGCCGCCGGCGGACCTCGACGGGCTGCCGGGGCTGGACTCCGCGCTCGACTTCACCGAGCCGCTGACGAAGGCCAAGGCGCAGGGGCTCGTGCACCACAAGGCGGGCGGCACGCAGCTGGTGGTGACCACCGGCCGGTCGCGGCTCCAGCCCACGCCGCACGCCGCGGACCCCGATCTGTGGGAGATGCACTGGACGACCGACTGCACCATCGACCCGGCCGGTGTCGACCAGGTGTCGGGCCCGCTGGACCCCGGCGCGTGGCACGTGTGCCTGCGTCTGAACGTGGGCGGGTGGCTCAGCGCGCCGCGTCTGTCCGGAGTCAAGCTCTCCGTGCCGGGTGCCGAGAAGCCGGTGGCGGCCGCAGCGAAGCAGCCGCGGACACCGGCGGTCCACCATCCGCTGCACGGGGTGGCGAAGGTGGCGGTGCCGGTCCTGCGGCGGCTGCTGCCCGCCTCCGCCTATGTGGCGCTGCGCGACTGGTACCGGCGGCTGGGCACCGCCGAGCGGCGGCCCGACCCCGTGTCGGTGGCGCTGGACGAGTTGCAGCGCGCCCAGCAGGGGCAGCAGGCGCTCAGTGTGTCCAGTAACCGCAGGACATGACGCGGTCCTTGGGCAGAGCCTGAGCGCCCACCGGGAGCCGTCGGGCCCGCGCCGGGCGGGGCCGTGAGTTCCTGGCGTTCAGCGGTGGGCGCGGGCGGCCGCGACGTCGAGGAGTTCCTGGATGCGGTGGCCCACCTCGTGGGGGCCGACGGCCGGGGTGTGGAAGGCGATGCGGGCGTCCTCGTGAGACTGGTCGCGTTCGAGGCGCAGGACGAGGCCCTTGCGGTCGAGGCGCACGGGGCGGATGTCCAGGACGTCGGCCAGGTCCCGTTCGCCGACCGTTTCCGCGAGTTGGACCAGGAGGTCCGCGTGGCCCGTGTCCAGGTGCGAGAGCAGTTCCGCCTCGACGGAGGCCAGCGGGTCCGGTGCCGCGGCGGCGAGTTCGGTCATGTCGAGGACGCGGACCGTGTCGTCCTCGGCGAAGGCGGCCCGCGCCGGGCGGAACACCAGCGTGTCGGGGCCCGCGTTGCTGAGCCGGCCGCTGAGGGCGAGGCGGGCTCGCACCCGGTCGCGGACCACGACGGGGGCCACGTCGGTGAACTCCG
This sequence comes from Streptomyces sp. BYX5S, assembly GCF_054724165.1. Lineage (NCBI taxonomy): Bacteria > Bacillati > Actinomycetota > Actinomycetes > Kitasatosporales > Streptomycetaceae > Streptomyces > Streptomyces sp. BYX5S. The sequence continues at coordinate 5,461,310 of NZ_CM138829.1, forward strand.
CGTACGCGCCGAGGCCCGAGCGCGGGGCGGTGGCGAGCGCGTCGGTGAGGCGGGTGTCAGCGGGGTCGAGCAGCACGAGCCGGGACGCGGCGTCCACGGCGTAGAGGCCGACGCAGTCGAGGCGTTGGCGGGGGTCGGTCGTGGTCAGCGTGAGGGTGTCGGCGGCGGCGAGGATCGTACGAGCCCGCTCGGCGGGGGTGAGCTCAGGGTGCGCCACTGGGTTGACCATCTCCACTCCAAACTTAGGCAAGGCTCACCTTACTCACGCGAAGGAGGTGGTGTCACCCCAGGGGTCCCCACGGGCCCCGGTGAACCCCCGGCAGCGCCCGGCGGCCCACCGGAGCCCGCACCACCTGACTACAACTCCCGCACCGTGTACGGAAGCCCGGTCCCGGCCACCTCCACGACGGCGCCCTGGCTCAATCGGTACGTCGCGCCCGCGCCGCCGCCGCGCCCCGGCACCGTCACCGTCGCGTCGGCCGCGCCCGGCGCGACGAGCAGCGTCAGGCCGTCGAGCCAGTCACCGTCCGGGCGGGAGTCGTCCGCGCCCAGCGGGAGCACCGCGCCGGGCCGTACGTACAGCGGCAGGCTGTCGAAGCCGTGGCGTTCGCGGCGCCAGGCGGGGCCCTCGACCCGCTCACCGGTGAGCAGGTGGGTCCACGTGCCCGCGGGCAGGTAGAACTCCACGTCGCCGTCGGCCGTGAACACCGGCGCCACCAGCAGGTCCGGGCCGAGCATGTACTGGCGGTCGAGGGTGCGCGCCGTCGGGTCGTCGGGGAACTCCAGCACCATCGGGCGCATCACCGGGACTCCCGTGGTGTGCGCCTCGGTCGCGGCGCCGTACAGGTACGGCATGAGGCGGTGCTTGAGCCGGGTGAACCGGCGTGCCACGTCGACGGCCTCCTCGCCGAACTCCCACGGGACGCGGTAGGAGACGTTGCCGTGCAGCCGGCTGTGGGAGGACAGCAGGCCGAAGGCGAGCCACCGTTTGAAGACCGCCGGGTCGGGGGTGCCCTCGAAGCCGCCGATGTCGTGCGACCAGAAACCGAACCCGGACAGCGACAGGGACAGACCGCCGCGCAGCGACTCGGCCATGGCGCCGAACGACGCGAAGCAGTCGCCGCCCCAGTGCACCGGGAACTGCTGGCCTCCGACGGTGGCCGAGCGCGCGAAGACGACGGCCTCGCCGCTGCCGCGCTCCTTCTCCAGGAGTTCGAAGACGGTGCGGTTGTAGAGATGGGTGTAGTAGTTGTGCATGCGCTCGGGGTCGGAGCCGTCGTGCCAGGCGACGTCGGTGGGGACGCGTTCGCCGAAGTCCGTCTTGAAGGTGTCGACGCCCATCGCGAGGAGGGTGCGCAGCTTGCCCGCGTACCACTCGCGCGCGGCCGGGCTGGTGAAGTCGACGAGCGCCATGCCCGCCTGCCACAGGTCCCACTGCCAGACGTCACCGTTCGGCTTGGTCACCAAGTGCCCCTGTTCCAAGGCCTCTTGGAACAGGGCGGACTTCTGCGCGATGTACGGGTTGATCCACACGGAGATGCGCAGCCCGCGCGCCTTGAGGCGGGCCAGCATGCCCGCCGCGTCGGGGAAGGCCTCCTCGTCCCAGGCGAAGTCCGACCACTGGTACTCGCGCATCCAGAAGCAGTCGAAGTGGAAGACGCTGAGCGGGATGTCGCGCTCGGCCATGCCGTCGACGAAGGAGGTGACGGTCTCCTCGTCGTACTGGGTGCAGAACGACGTCGTCAGCCACAGGCCGAAGGACCAGGCGGGCGGCAGCGCCGGGCGGCCGGTGAGGGCCGTGTAGCGGCGCAGGACGTCCTTGGGGGTGGGGCCCGCGACGACGTAGAACTCGATGGACTGGTCCTCGACGCTGAACTGGAGTTGGCCGACCGACTCCGAGCCGATCTCGTAGGAGACCTTTCCGGGGTGGTTGACGAGGACGCCGTAACCGCGGGAGGAGAGGTGGAACGGGACGTTCTTGTAGGCCTGTTCGCTGCTGGTGCCGCCGTCGGCCTGCCAGATGTCGACGCTCTGGCCGTTCTTGACGAAGGGGGTGAAGCGTTCGCCGAGGCCGTAGATGTGTTCACCGACGCCGAGGGCGAGTTGGGCGATGGTGTGGTGGGCGCCGTCGGGGGTGGTGGCGAAGGCCGCGCCGCGCCGGTCGACACCCGTCAGCCGCTCCCCCGTGGTGGTGTCGGTGAACTCCATGCCCCACTCCCCCGTGGTGTCGAGGCGGACGGTGAGCGGTCCCGTGACGAGTTCGACGACGCCGTCCTCGTCGGTGACGCGGGCGCCGCTGCCGCCCTCGGTCGGCTGGAGTTCGAAGTCCGGCCCGCGGTGCCGCCTGCCCGCGTGGTGGGTCAGGCGGACGCCGATGACACCTTCGGCGGGCGAGAAGCAATCCACGGTGATCAGGGGCGAGTTGAGGGTGTCACCACGCTGGCGGACGGTCCGCACGGCCGCGTAGGCCGTGAACCGGTCCGGCTCGCGTCGCACGTCCCGCACCTCGGTGGCGTACGCGGCCCGCACACCCTCCCGCATCAGCCAGTAGCCGTCCGTGAACTTCATACGCCGGTCCCCCGTGAGTCGCGTGATGAGTTGCCTGGGATGAAGGTGAGGCGGGCGAGCCGGACGCTGCCGCGCAGCCGGACGCGCAGGTCGCGCACGCCGGTGGCGGTGAAGTCGGCGTCCACCGTCACGTAGTGGTACGGGCCGCCGGTCGCGGGCACCTCGACGCGACAGTCGTCGCCGACCTCCACGGCGCCTTCGCCGGCGACGTCGAGGCGGACGGCCGAGACACCTTCGGGGCCGAAGTCGCAGTCCCGATAGTGGAGTTCGGACTCTTTGCCGAGGGCCGTGACGGCGTCCCCGTGCGTCTTCGTACGGTCGACGATGTCGACGCCGCCGTGCTGTGCGTCGTACGTCGCCGCTTCGAGGCCGTGGGTGTGGACCGGGCGCGGCATGGGTGATTCGCCCTCGACGGGCAGGGTGTCGGTGAGCCGGATGTCCTCGCTGGAGGCGCCGACGAGCAGTTCGTACGGGCCGTCGGCGACGCTCCAGCGGTCGCGCGCCACGTCCCAGTGGCCGAGGTCGGCGACCGGCACCCGGAAGGTGACCCGCTCCGAGGCGCCCGCGGCGAGGGTCAGCCGGCGGTGCGCGACGAGCTGGCGGCGCGGGCGCGGCACGGCGGCGTCGACCGCGCGCACGTACAGCTGCGCCACCTCGTCCGCCGTGCGCCCGCCCGTGTTGGTGACGGTGAAGGTGACCTCGACCGTGTCGTCGTCGGGGCGGGCCACGAACAGGGCGTCGTAGCCGAACTCCGCGTAGGACAGGCCGTGTCCGAACGGGTAGAGCGGCACGCCCCGGAAGTACAGGTAGGTCTGGCGGGAGCCGATGATGTCGTAGTCGAGCAGGCCGGGCAGGTCGGTGTCGGCCGCGTACCAGGTCTGCGGGAGCCGACCGGCCGGGCTGATGTCACCGGCGAGGACACGGGCGAGCGCGCGGCCCGCGGCCTGCCCGCCGTGCGCGGACCACAGCAGGGCGGGCAGCTCGGCGTGCGCGGCGGGCACCGCGTACGGGTACGAGGAGACGAGCGCGAGGGCGGTGCGCGGGTTGGCGGCGCGGGCCGCGCGCCACAACGCGTCCTGTCGCGCCGGGAGTTCGAGGCTCGTACGGTCCTCGGTCTCGCGGCCGTTGATGTGCGGGTCGTTGCCCGCGACGACGAGCACCACGTCGGCCCCGGCCGCGGCGCGGGTCACGGCGTCGGTGCCGCGCTCCAGGACCTCGATCCGGAAAACCGTGCCGTGGTCGGCAACCTTCACGCCGTCGGTGGCGACAGCCACGTACCGACCCGTTCCGGCGTGCTTGAGGAGGTGACCGTCCCCGTGCTCTTCGAGGGTGTACGTCTCCTGGACGACCCAGCCGCCCGGCTGTTCGGCGGAGGCCCGGACGTGGCCGTCGTCGGCGACCGAGAGGTGGCGGCCGTCGGGCGCGCGCAGCGTGAGGACGCCGTTTCCCCAGTCGGTGAGGGCGAGTTCGGTGCCCTCGGTGGCGCGGACGGTCAGCGGGGGCAGGTCGGTGCGGCCCGCGATCAGCGCCGGGTCGAGGGCCACCTCGGCGGTGGCCGCCCCGGCGCCGGAGGACTCCGGCACGTGCAGCCAGCCCTCGGCGCACCGCAGCCGCACCCGGTCCGCGCCCTCCGCGTAGGTGACGCGCTCCGCGCCGAACCGCTCCCGCAGGCCGTCGAGCGGGGTCGAGCGGTGCAGGAGCGTGCCGCTGTACCAGTCGGTCTTGCACGCGTCGGCGAGCGGGCCGACGACGGCGATCCGGGCGCCTTCGGGAAGCGGCAGCAGGCCGTCGTTCTTGAGCAGCACGATCGCCTGCTCGGCGGCCTCCTGGGCGAGCGCGCGATGGTCCTCGGTGTCGAAGTCCCAGTCAGAGCCGAGGGGTTCGGTGTCGGCGAACTCGCCGAGGCGGGCCCGCACGGTGAGCTGTCTGCGCACGGCCGCGTCGATGTCGGCCTCGGTGATCAGTCCCTGGTCGTAGGCGCGGCGCAGCCTGTTGACGGTCGTGGCGGAGTCGGTGCCGTGGTCGGTGAAGCTGTCGACGCCGGCGCGCAAGGAGGCGGCGAGGGCTTCCTCGTGGGTGTCGAAGTAGTGCTCGGAGTCGACGAGGTTGCTGGGCGCGCCCGCGTCGGAGCAGACGAGGAGGTCCTGACCGGTCCAGGTCCTCAACTGCTCGCGCAGATACGGCGATACGTGGTTCGGGCGGCCGTTGACGAGGTTGTAGGCGGGCATGACGCCGGCCACGGCGCCCGCCTCGACGGGCCGCCGGAACGCCGTGAGGTCGTACTCGTGCAGCACCCGCGGGCGCACGGAGGCGTTCGAGGTGTCGCGGGCCGTCTCGTTGTTGTGGGCGAGCCAGTGCTTGAGGACGGGGGCGGTGCGCCAGTACACGGGGTGGTCGCCGCGCAGGCCGCGGGTGTACGCCGTGGCGATCGCGGCGGTGAGGTGCGGGTCCTCGGAGTAGCCCTCCTCGTTCCTGCCCCACAGCGGGTTGCGCAGCAGATTCACCACGGGCGCCCACACGTTGAGGCCGACCCGGTCGTCGCGCTCACGCATGGCGCGGGCCTCCTTCGACACCGCGTCGCCGACGCGGCGCAGCAGCACGTCGTTCCAGGTGGCGCCGAGGCCGACGGCCTGCGGGAAGACGGTGGCCCCGCCCATCCACGCGACGCCGTGCAGGGCCTCCTGGCCGGTGCGGAACGCGGCGAGGCCGAGCCGGGGCACCTCGGGCGTGAACTGGTGCAGGAGCGCGAGGCGTTCGTCGAGCGAGAGCCGGGCGAGCAGCTCGTCGACGCGCTTGCCGTCGGGCGCGTCGGCGTCGGGGCAAAGCGGAGATCTTTCGGTCACGTGCGAGTCCCTTGGCCGGTGAGGAGAGCGGGGAGGAGGACACAGCTTCGAAGCGCTTCGATGCTCGGCAGTCGGGTGACCGGGTGTCAAGTAGGCGTACGAGAAAGCGCGTTCAGGTTTTTGACGCACTCGTCTTGTCGGGGTGGGAGCGCTCCCTTAGCCTCGCTGCAACATCGAAGCGCTTCGACATTGCCCTGTCGCGCAGTCGACGCGTAGTCCCCCGAAGGGTTGCCGCAATGACGCCGAACTCACCCTCCGCCGCCCCCAGCCGGAGAAGCTTCCTCGCCTCCACGGCGGTCGCCGCCGCTGCCGTGGCCGGCGGCGCGCCCCTGCTCACCGCGTGCGGTGGCACCGCCGAGACGGGCGAGGGGACGACCTCCGGGAACTCGGCGAAGAAGCTGCTGCCGACATACGCGGCGCGCTCCATCGTCACGCCCGACATCGCGTCGAAGAACGGTTCGTGCGTCGGCTTCACCGGCAAGGTCGAGCTGTCGAAGCTGGAGACGTCCGTGCCGAAGAAGCTCGGCACCGGGGCCAAGGTGAAGATCATGGCCCCGTTCTGGGGGCCGCCGCCCAAGGACGACTGCGAGTACTACACCGCGCTCAACGAGGCCTCGGGTGTGCGGGTCAGCTGGCAGAACCAGGACGGCAACACGTACGGCGAGAAGATCGGCGCGGTGCTCGCCTCCAGCTCGCTGCCGGACGTGCTGATCGTGCCCGGCTGGGAACTCTCGGGGAAGATACCGGCCGCGCTCGTCGCGAAGATGATGGACCTCGGCCCGTACCTGTCCGGCAGCAAGGTGCGCGACTACCCGAACCTGGCGGCCGTACCGGAGGACGCCTGGCGGCGCGGCATCTTCGGCGGCAAGCTGCGCGGCATCCCGTACCCGTACTCGTACATCCCGAACATCGCGCCCTTCTACCGCAAGGACCTCTTCGAGAAGAAGGGGTACGAGGTACCGAGGTCCGCGCAGGAGTTCCTCGACCTCGCCAAGGAGATGACCAGCAAGAAGGCGGGGGTGTACGGCTGCGACGACATGAAGTGGTCCGCCTTCAACTTCTTCGGTTCGCTCGGCGGCAGCGAGAAGGCACTCGGCTGGAAGCTGGAGGGCGGCAAGCTCGTCAAGCGCCTGGAGACCGACGAGTACCTCGAAGCGCTGTCGTGGACCCGCAAGCTGTACGCGGCCGGGGTCGTGCACCCCGAGGCCAAGTCGCAGACGGGTGACGGCCTGCTCCGCTTCACCAGCGGCAAGGTCATGATGTGCAACGCCGACATCGCCTACTGGTACGGCAAGAGCGCCGAGATGCAGGGCAGCAAGGCGTTCCCCGACTTCGAGATGGCCGCCATGGACATCTTCGGCCACGACGGCGGCGACCCGAAGCTGTACGCGGGCACCCCGGCGAACGTGTGGGCGTTCATCCGCAAGGACGCCTCCAAGGAGACGGTGAAGAACGCGCTCGCCGCCGCCAACTACGCCGCCGCGCCCGTCGGCACCAAGGAGCACATGCTCGCCTACTACGGCGAGGAGGGCACCCACTTCACGCTGGAGGACGGCGTCCCGACGAAGACCAGGAAGGGCAACGCGCAGGCGCTCAACTCCTGGCAGATGCTGTCGGGCCCGGCTCCCTTCTTCGCCTATCCCGACCTGCCCGAGATCACCAGGGCGATGTGCGAGTGGCAGCAGCGGATGGGCGCGTTCGTCACGAAGTCGCCGTTCTACGGCATGACGATCGTCGAGCCCTCGCGCTACGCCACCCTTGAAGACAAGTTCGAGCAGCTGGAGGACGACTACGTCCGCGGCAACAAGAGCCTCGGCGACGTGCAGCAGGCGATCAGCGACTGGAAGTCGCGCGGCGGCGACAAGCTGCGCGACTGGTACAAGAAGCTCCTCGACGAGAACGGCAGCGCTTCCTGATGGCACTGCAAGCACAGCGCCCGCCCCGGTCCGCCGCCGCTTCCGGCGCGGCGGGCCGGGGCGACCGGGAACGGCGGCGCCCCGCGAAGCGCGCGGGCCGGGGCGGCGGCATCACCCGGCGGATCCGGCTGCGCCGCGACCGGGCACTGATCCTGATGACGGTGCCCGCGATCGGGCTGCTCGTCGTCTTCAACTACCTTCCACTGCTCGGCAACGTCGTCGCCTTCCAGGACTACAACCCGTACGTCTCCACCAACGGCGTCACGGCGATCCTGCACTCGCCGATGGTGGGTCTCGAACAGTTCGAGAAGATGGTCGGGGACTCCGACTTCTGGAACGCGCTCCAGAACACCCTCGTCCTGTTCGTCATCCAGCTGCTGCTGTTCTTCCCGGTGCCGATCGCGCTCGCGCTGCTCATCAACAGCGTCATCAGGCCGCGTGTGCGGGCCCTGTCGCAGGCGATCCTCTACCTGCCGCACTTCTTCTCGTGGGTGCTCGTCGTCACCGTCTTCCAGCAGATGTTCGGCGGCGCCGGGCTGATCGCGCAGATCCTCCAGGACCACGGCGTCGACGGCTTCGACCTGATGACGGACGCCGGGATCTTCAAGTACCTGCTCACCGCGCAGATGGTCTGGAAGGACGCCGGCTGGGGCATCATCGTCTTCCTCGCCGCCCTCGCCTCCGTCAGCCCCGAGCAGTACGAGGCCGCGGCGATGGACGGCGCGAACCGGTGGCGCCGCATGTGGCACGTCACGCTGCCCGCGTTGCGCCCGGTGATCGCGCTGCTGCTCGTCCTCCGGGTCGGTGACGCGCTCACCGTGGGGTTCGAGCAGATCCTGCTGCAACGCAGGGCGGTGGGCGCGGGCGCCTCGGAAGTGCTCGACACCTATGTGTGGAGCACCGGCATCCAGCACGGCGACTTCAGCTACGCGGCGGCGGTCGGCCTCGTGAAGGGCGTGGTCGGGATCTGTCTGGTCCTGGCGGCCAACAAGTTCGCCCATCTCCTCGGCGAGCAGGGGGTCTACAAGAAGTGAAGGTGTACGAGACATGAGCGTCACCGTGGAACGTCCCGCGGCCGACCCCGCCGAGCGGCCGGTCGCGCCCGCCCGCTCCCGCTGGCAGGCGCCCGAGCGCCCCGTGTGGGAGGAGCCGCCCACCAAGGTCGGCCTCGGCGCCAAGGGCCTGATCCTCGGCGTGTGCGTCGTCGCGGTGCTCGGACCGCTGTGGGTGGTGGTCGTGACGAGTCTGTCGCCGCGGCACGTCATCGACTCCGCGGGCGGCCTGGTGCTGTGGCCGGAGGCGGTCACCTTCGTCAACTACCAGGAGCTGCTGAGCGGCGGTCAGGTCAGCCGGGCCATGCTGGTCTCCCTCGGGGTGACCGGAGTCGGCACCGTGTTCTCGATGGCGGTGTCGGTCCTGGCCGCGTACGGGCTGTCGCGGCCGGGGTCGTTCGCCCACCGGGCGCTGCTGATGGCGCTGATGACGACGATGTTCTTCAGCGCCGGGCTCATCCCCACGTATCTGCTGGTGCAGACGCTGGGGCTGACCGACACCTATCTGGCGCTGATCCTGCCGAGCGCGGTGAGCGTGTTCAACATCCTGGTGCTGCGCGGGTTCTTCATGAACATCTCGCAGGAGCTGACGGACAGCGCCCGGATCGACGGGGCCGGTGACCTGAGGATCCTGTGGACGATCGTGATGCCGCTGTCCCGCGCGGTGATCGCCGTCATCTCGCTGTTCTACGCGGTGGCGTACTGGAGCGCCTGGTTCAACGCGATGATCTACATCGACGATCCGGCGAAGCTGCCGCTCCAGAACGTGCTGATGCAGCTCGTGCAGAAGAACACGGCGCTGCCGACGGGCCTGAGCCAGGCCGTCAACGCGGGCGAACTGTCCGCGCTCGGGCTCCAGATGGCGATGATGGTGCTCGCGCTCGCCCCGGTCGCGGTGGCGTCCCCGTTCGTCCAGCGGCACTTCAAGAAGGGGATGCTCATCGGGGCGGTGAAGGGGTGAGGGCCGCCCGGGGCGGGTTCCCGCGTCTCGGTCCGGCCGTCCGGGACGGCGTGGGGTTCCGGTGATCCCGGAGCATCCGCACGGTACGTGGGAGTCCGCGCCCGCCGCCCGCTGGGAGGACGGTTACCTCAGCGGGAACGGCCGGCACGGGGCCCTGGCCCACGGCGGTCCGCTCGACGACCGGGTGGTGGTCACCCATCACACCCTCGTCCGCCCCGACGGCGGCCCGCAGCCGGGACCGCCCGCGCTGGCCCATCAACTGACCGATCTCCAGGACCAGTTGCTGGCCGGTGACGTGACGGCGGCCGAGCGGTTCACGGACGGGCGGCCGCTCACGTGGGTGCGGGCGTTCCACCCGGCGTTCGAGGTGCGGTTCGCCCGGGACGGCGCGGTGGGGCGCGGCTACCGGCGCGCGGTCGACTTCGCGACGGGGGTGTGCGAGGCACGCTGCGGCGGATGGTCCTCGCGGGTTTTCGTGTCGCGGGCGGACGACGTGGTCGCGCACTACGTGACCGGGGCCGGGCTCGACGGGGAGGTGTCGCTCGACCCGCGGCTCGACAGGGTCCCCGGCGGGCTCGGCGTCGGCCGCGGCATCGTGCTGACCCCGTACGGGGCCCGCCTCACGATGCGCTGCCGCTACCCGGAGGGCGACCTGGCGTACACCGGGGTGACGCTCGCGGTGGTGCGGGGCGGGCGGGCGTCGGTGGGCGCCACGGGGCTGCGGGTCGAGGGGGCGACCGGGGTGCTGCTCCTGACGCGGGTGCGCCGGCACGCCGGGGAGCTGGACACGGCCGCCGAGGCGGCCGCGCTCGCGGAGCTGCTGGTCCGGCCGTCGGACGCCGCCGGGGAGCCGTCCGACGTCGGCGCGGCCACGTACGCGGCGCTGTTCGCCCGGCACGAGGCGCTGCACCGCCCCGCCTACGAACGGGTCGGCTTCGAGCTGGACGCGCCGCGTCACCAACGCGGCATGCCCGGCGCCGAGTTGCTGGCCCGGCCGGGCAGCCCGGCCCTCCTTGAGCGGCTGTTCGCGGCCGGGCGGTACCACCTGCTCAGCTCGTCGGGCGTGCTGCCGCCCCGGCTGACCGGGCTGTGGACCGGCGCGTGGGACACCGCGTGGTCGGGGGCGTTCACCACGGACGCGAACCTGAACCTCCAGACGGCGTCGGCGGTCGCCTGCGCGCTGCCGGAGACGCTCGACGCCCAGGCATATCTGATCCAGGGGCAGTTGGCGCACTGGCGGGACAACGCGCGGCTCGTCTTCGGGGCCCGGGGCATCGTCGCGCCCGCGCACACCGACGGCGAGTCGGGGCACGCGTACCACTACCAGCGCGCGTATCCGATGCACCTGTGGACCGCGGGCGCGGACTGGCTGCTGACGCCGCTGCTCGAACAGGCCGAGGCGACGGGCGAGCGGCCCGCCTGGCTCGCGGCGGCCGTCACCGAACTCGCCGTGTTCTACGAGGACTTCCTCACGCGGACGGGCCCCGACGGGCGGATCGCGATCGTCCCCTCGTACTCCCCGGAGAACCGTCCCGCGAACGCGAGCTGGGGCACGGTCAACGCCACCATGGACATCGCGGCGGCCCGGCACGCGCTGCGCACGGCGGCCGCCTGGCACCCCGGGCCGGACGGCGCGCGCTGGTCCGCACTGGCCGACCGGCTCCCCCACTACCGGGTCAACGAGGACGGGGCGCTGGCCGAGTGGGCCTGGCCGGGGCTCGACGACACCTACGACCACCGGCACCTCAGCCACCTGTATCCGGTGTGGCCGCACCACGACATCACCCCGTACGACACCCCGGAGTGGGCGAAGGCGGCGCAGCGGGCGCTGGAGCTGCGCGGCGCCGAGAACCACTCCGCGCACGGCCATCTGCACCACGCGCTGATCGCCGCCCGGCTGCGGGACGCGCCGCGGGTCGCCGACTGTCTGCGCCACGTCCTGGCGGGCGACTACTTCCACGACTCACTGATGAGCGCGCACTACCCCGACCGCACCGTCTACAACGCGGACGCGGCGCACACCCTGCCCGCCCTCGTCACGGAGGCCCTCGTGCAATCCACGCCCGGCCGCCTGGTGCTGCTGCCCGCACGTCCGGCCGACTGGCGGCGCGGCGCGGTGCGGGGGCTGCGCACCCGGTTCGGCGCGCAGGTGGAGCTGCGGTGGGGCGGCGGGAAGTGCACGGCCGTCGTGCGCGCGGGCCGGGACGCGGACGTCGACCTGAGGACGCCCCGGGGCGGCGAGGGGCGGCTGCGCCTGACAGCGGGGGAAGCACACGAACTGCACTTCTCCACCGGCTAGTTCACGACACCCGTCCAACAGGAACCACCCCTGTCCGACACGAACCCCCAAGGAAAGGCAGACCATGGCACCCTCCACCCGACGCACCTTCCTCGGCGCCACTCTCACGGCCGGGGCGCTGCTGGGCCTGGCCTCCGCTCCCGCCCGCGCGGCGGTCTGGTCCTCGTCCGAGCAGTGGGGCAACTACACCACCCCGGACGGCTACATCCTCTACAACAACATCTGGGGCTCCGGCGCGGGCGCGCAGACGATCTGGGCCAACTCGTCCTCCAATTGGGGTGTCTGGGCCAACCACCCGAACACCGGCGGCATCAAGTCCTACCCGAACGCCAAGAAGGTCGTGAACCGCAGGATCAGCGCGCTCACGTCGCTGTCCAGCAGCTACAACGTGACCGTGCCGTCCTCCGGCGCGTACAACACCTCGTACGACATCTGGGACACGAACTACGACCACGAGGTCATGCTCTGGATGAACCACAACGGGGCCGTCGGTCCGCTCGGCACCTCGCAGGGCACGCTCACGCTCGGCGGGCACACCTGGACCGTCTACAAGGGCAACAACGGCGCCAACGAGGTGTACTCGTTCCTGCGGACCTCCGACTCCACGTCCGGCACCGTGAACATCCTGCCGATCCTGAAGTGGATCCGGGACACCAAGGGCTGGTGGGGCGACGTGACGATCGGGGACGTGCAGTTCGGCTACGAGATCACCTCGTCGTCCGGCGGCCTCGACTTCCGGACCAACGGCTTCAGCGTGTCGGGCGGCTGACCTCGTCCGCGATCTCGGCCAGCACGCGGGCCGCGGGCGCCGGGTCGACCAGCCACTTGAGGTGCGAGCTGTCGAGGGTGCGCACCCGGTAGGGGTTGTCCGGCGTCAGCGCGTCCCCCTCGCGGATCAGCCGGTCCTGGAGGGCCGGAGGAAGGCTCGTGTCCCGGGCCAGGCGGACGTACGTCCTCGGGACGCGGCCCCACGTCGCGGCCTGCGCGCGGTCGGCGTCCGAGCCGGCGTCGAGGTTCTCGTCGGGCTGGAAGGTGTTCAGGAAGGTGCGGAACTCGTCGTCGGTGCCGTCGGCGAAGAAGGCCTCCCTGAACGCGGCGAGCGCCTTCTCGTCGGCGGTGCGGAAGTTGACGCGCAGCAGACCGAGTTCGGCCGGGTCGCCCGCCATGGCGAGGGCCAGGGACGCGGGGTCGACCGTGGCCATCTCCGGTGCGGCGTAGTAGTCGCCGACGGTGAGGTCGACCGGGCACCAGGCCGACACGTACACGAGGTGGTCGATCAGGTCGGGGCGCCGGTTGGCGACGGCCGTGGCGGTGACGCCGCCGCGGCTGTGCGCGACGAGCACGACCGGCCCGTTCTCCTTGGCACGCTCCAGGACGCCGATCACGTGCGCGGCGTTGTCGGCGAGGGTGACGCCCTTGATGGCGCCGGGCGCCGAGGCGAGGCCCGCCGGGTCCTGCGGGGCCTGGTAGGCCGCCGGGTAGGTCGCGGCGAAGCCGTGGCCCGGCAGGTCGACGGCGACGGAGCGGTGGCCGAGCAGGCCGAGCTCCGCCTGGAGCGGGGCGAAGGAGAAGGAGTTGGCGAACGCTCCATGGACGAGGACGTACGTGGGGTGCACGGGGACGCTCGCTTTCTGACGTTTCAGGACCGGATACGGTGATCCTATGCGGCGGGTGGCGCGTGCGCCGCACTCTCGCGGATCGTCAACTCCGGCTCCAGCAGAACGACTTCCTCGGCCGAGCCGCGGCCCTCGATCTGCGCGACGACCTGCTCGACGGCCCGCCGGCCCATTTCCTGCGCGGGCACGGCCACCGAGGTGAGCGGCACGGACGCGTGCCGGGCGACCTGCTCGGGGCAGACCGCGACGACCGACACGTCCTCGGGGACCGCCCGGCCGGACTGGCGCAGCAGGGCGAGCAGCGGGTCGGTCGCCGCCTCGTTCTGCACGATGAACGCGCTGGTGCCGGGGCGCTCGTCGAAGATCCGGGAGAGCGTCGCGGACACGGAGGCGTAGCTGCCCTCGCAGGGGCGGTGCAGGAGCCGCAGGCCGAGTTCGGCGCTGCGCTCGCGCAGGCCGGTGAGGGTGCGCTCGGCGAAGCCGGTGCGGCGCTCGTAGACGGCGGCGGCCTCGCCGATGACGGCGATCTCGCGGTGCCCGAGGTCCGCGAGGTGCTCGGCGCACAGCGCGCCGGCCGCGGCGAAGTCCAGGTCCACGCAGTGCAGTCCCGTGGTGTCGGTCGGCAGGCCGATGAGGACGGCGGGGCGGCTCGCGGTGCGCAGGAGCGGGAGCCGCTCGTCGTCGAGCTCGACGTCCATCACGATGACGGCGTCCGCGAGCGCGCTGCCCTCGATGCGGCGCACCGCCTGCGCGCCCTCCTCGCCGGTGAGCAGCAGGATGTCGTAGCCGTGGCTGCGGGCGGCGGTGGCGACGGCCGTCGCGATCTCCATGATCACGGGGACGTACATGTCGGTGCGCAGCGGCACCATCAGGGCGATGATGTTCGACTTGCTGCTGGCGAGGGCGCGGGCACCGGCGTTGGGGTGGTAGCCGAGCTGGCGCACGCTCGTCTCGACGCGCTCGCGGGTGGCCGCGGAGATGGACCGCTTGCCGCTGAGGACGTAGCTGACGGTGCTGGCGGAGACTCCGGCGTGTTTGGCGACCTCTGCGAGCGTGACCATGGGGTTCTCCTGAGCCGGGCCGAAGAGTGGGGAGTGCGCCGACGTCGGCGGAAGCCACCCGTCGTTCGGCACGCCGACCCTATGATTCGCGCGGGGTGCCTGTCCAGAACCGCGTCGAAGCGCTTCGACAGCCGGACCGCGGGGCGCCGGCCGCCCCCCGGAGGCCCTGTCGGACACACGTGTCATCGTGGAACCCGGGCTCCGGCCGCCCGGCCGGTCCCGCTCTTTCCAGGAACGACGCACCAGGAAGGACACGCATGACCGACGCCACCGCCACCGCGCCCGTCAGCATCACGACGGGCCGGGTCCGCGGCCTCGTCCAGGGAGACCTCAGCGTCTTCCGCGGCATCCCCTACGCCCAACCCCCGGTCGGCGCACTGCACTTGGCGGCTCCCGAGCCCGCCCTGCCGTGGGACGGCGTGCGGGACGCGTTCGCGTTCGGGCCGCCGCCCCCGCAGTCCCTCGCCGGCGGGCTGATGGGCCGGCCGATGCCCGAGGGCGACGACTGGCTGACGGTCAACGTGTGGTCGCCGGACCTCGGCGCGGCGGGCCTGCCGGTGCTGGTCTACCTGTACGGGGGCGCGTACATCACCGGGTCCGCGGACGGCCCGCACTACGACGGGTCCGCGCTCGCGGCGCGCGGCACGGTCGTCGTGACCCTCAACTACCGTGTGGGCGCCGAGGGGTTCGGCGTCTTCGACGGCGCGCCGGCCAACCGAGGGCTGCTCGACCAGGTGGCGGCGCTGCGCTGGGTGCGGGAGAACGTCGCGGCGTTCGGCGGCGACCCCGACCGGGTCACCGTGTTCGGGGAGTCGGCGGGCGCGGGTTCGGTGGCGGCGCTGCTCGCGATGCCGTCGGCGGCCGGTCTGGTGCGGCGGGCGGTGGCGCAGAGCGTGCCGGGCACGTTCTTCACACCTGCTCTGGCGCGGGACATCGGGGCGACGATCGCGCGCCGCCTGGGTGTGCCGGGCGCGGGCGCCGCCGAGCTCGCCGCGTGCGCGCCGAAAGCGTTGCGGGACGCCACCGACGACGTGATCCGCGAGCTGTCGGAGCACGCGGACCGCTGGGGCCGCGTCGCCCACACGCTCACCCCGTTCTCGCCGGTGGTCGACGGCGAGGTGCTCCCTGTCACCCCGTGGGAGGCGCTCGCGGGCGGCGCCGCGCGCGACGTCGAGCTGCTGGTCGGGCACAACCGCGACGAGTACCGGCTGTTCACCGTGATGGCCGGCCGGTACGGGACGACGACCGAGGAGGAGGCGGCGCGGGCGCTGGCGCGGTTCGGTCCGGGTCCGGGCGCGGAAGGCGGCTACCGGGCCGCGTATCCGTCGGCGAGCCCGACCGACCTGCACGAACTCGTCATGTCCGACTGGCTGTTCCGGATTCCGACGCTGCGGCTCGCCGAGGCGCACACGGCGGGCGGCGGGACGGCGTTCGCGTA
Organism: Streptomyces sp. BYX5S; assembly: GCF_054724165.1. Classification (NCBI taxonomy): domain Bacteria; kingdom Bacillati; phylum Actinomycetota; class Actinomycetes; order Kitasatosporales; family Streptomycetaceae; genus Streptomyces; species Streptomyces sp. BYX5S. The sequence goes on from NZ_CM138829.1 coordinate 5,477,064, forward strand.
CGAGCTGACCTGGGGCGCGCCGGGCGCGGACGGCTCCCTGGGGGCGTGCCACGCGCTGGACGTGCCGCTGGTGTTCGGGGCGCTCGACTCCGACTTCGCGGGACTGTTCCTCGGCGGCGAGATCCCGCCGGAGGCCGTGGCGCTGTCCGAGGAGATGGGGGCGGCGTGGACCGCGTTCGCCGAGGACGGGGACCCGGGGTGGGCCGCCTTCACCGCGAAGGAGCGCTCGACGCGGGTCTTCGACGCGCCGTCGCGCACGGCGCCGTACCCGGAAGAGGCCTCGCGGCTGCTGTGGGAGGACTTCGCGTTCGCGCCGCTGGATCTGGAGTCCGACCGGGCATCGGAGGGCCGACGCGCCGACGGCTGAGCGTTTCGATCCGGCCCGCGCGCCTACCGTCTCGGGCATGGACAAACGCGCCCAGCTGTCACTGGTTCTGCTCGCCGGTGCCTCCGGGGCCGTGGACGCCCTCGCGTTCACGGCCCTCGGCACCGTCTTCGCCGGTGTGATGACCGGCAACCTCGTCCTGCTCGGCATCTCGGCGGGGCCGGGGTCCGGGCACGAGGTGGCCGGGCCGCTGTACGCGCTGGGCGGGTACGCGGCGGGCGCCGCGGCAACCGCCCTCGTCTGCCGGGGTGTTCGGAAGGCGCGGGCGGCGGCGGGGTGGCCGGGCCGGGTCGTCGGCTGCCTCGCGGCGCAGTGTCTGCTGCTCGGCTTCCTCGCCGTGGCGGGCGGCCTGCTCGGCGGGGAGCCGGACGGGGCCTGGCGCACGGTGCTGCTCGTGGTGGCGGCCGTGGCGATGGGCGGGCAGTCCGCGGCGATGGTCGCGGCGGGGGCCGGGGCCGCGCCCACCACGTATTTCACGGGGACGCTGACGACGCTGGTGACCGGGGCGGTCGACGGGTCCGGGCGGGGATGGGGGCAACTGTGGGTGACCGGGCGGTTGTTGGCCGTGGTCGGCGGCGCCACCTGCGCCGTCGGCGTCCGGGAGGCCGCGGCGCCGTGGGGGTTCGCGCCACCCGTGGTCCTGGCCGTCGCGGCGGTCGCTTGCCAGAAACCTGCACACCGAATGCGCAGGGCAGTCACGGCGCTCCGCAAAAAACCATTGCCCCATACAAGCACCGCGCGCCATTGATGGGCGCCTGTCCCCCTTTGCCATTGAGCGACACAGGGAGTTCACAAACCTCTCCGTGAAGAATGTGAAGGACCTGCCGCCCGGTTGTGAAAACCCCGGCACACAGCGGTAATTGGTCGCGCGAATTCACCGCGAACGAGTCCGGTCCGATTAGCTGTGCGGCGCGTCAACATGCTTTGATCCTCCGCATCGCAAGACGGCCGCAGGCATTCGCAGCCACCGATTTCCAGCGCGCCGCGCGAATTTGAAATAACCCGGACATACCCATGAAGGGCGGCTCACCATGAGCAACCACATCGAGACCCTCGAGATCTCCGACGCCGACCTCGACAACGTCTCCGGCGGTCTCGTCGGCGGTCTCGTCGGCCAGGTCACCAACACCGTCGACGGCATCGTCCCGGTCTCGGGCACCGTCTCCTCGGTCACCAACACGGTCGAGGGCCTGACCGGCGTCAACGCCGGCGCCGTGACCGGCCTCGTCGGTGGCGTGACGGCCGGCCTCTGAGCCGGACCGATCCCATGGATCACCGCGCCGCCACCTGACGGGCGGCGCACCCCAAAGCCTCGGGACCCCGCGTCCCGGGGCTTTCGGGGCGTCCGGGACCCGTTCGGAGCCGGGCGTGGAAGCAACGTAAGGGAAAGACCCCGTGCAGTTCCGCCAACAGGCCCTGTCCAAGCTGCAGTCGCCGGAGGAGCTCGATCTGCCGGTGCGCCTCGCGCGGCCGCAGGGACTGCTCGTCCTCGCCGTCACGGTCGCCGTGATGGTCGCCGCGTGCGTCTGGGCCGTCACCGGCACGGTGTCGTCGACCCTCAAGGCGGACGGCATCCTCACGTACGCGCAGGGCAGTTACGTCCTCCAGACCCCCGTCACCGGGCAGGTCACCGGCGTGTACGTGAAGGAGGGGCAGCGGGTGCGCGCGGACGCGCCGATCCTCAAGGTGCGCACGGCGCAGGGCAACCGGGCGGTGCGCGCCATCGACGCGGGCCGGGTCACCGCGCTCGTCGCCCGGATCGGCTCGGTCGTCACGACCGGCTCCGACGTGGCGACCGTGGAGCGGACCGGCTCGACGCGCGACCCCCTGCTCGCGATGCTGTACGTGCCCGCCACCGGCGCGGGCACCGTGAAGGCGGGCGCCGACGTCGACCTGACCGTGCCGCAGGCCCAGAGTTACGGCGTGCTGCGCGGCACCGTGAAGGCGGTCGGGCGCGCGGCCCAGACGGAGCGGCAGGTCACCGACTTCCTCGGGGACGGCTCCCTCGCCGCCCAGTTCACCAAGGGCGGGGCGCGGGTCCCGGTCCTCGTGAAGCTGGAGAAGGCGGACACCGAGTCCGGGTACGCCTGGTCGTCCGACGGCGGGCCGCCCTATCCGCTCGCCTCCATGACCCTCGCCTCCGGCTCCGTGCACCTCGCCGATCAGCGCCCGATGGATTGGCTGAAGCCGTGACCCAGACCTCCCTGCCGCCCGCGGGCCACCGCCCCGACCGCCGCCGCGCCCGCCCCGCTCCCCCGCCGAAGAAGGCGGGCAGATCAGTACGGACGCCCACCGTGCTCCAGATGGAGGCCGTGGAGTGCGGCGCCGCGGCGCTCGCGATGATCCTCGCGCACCACGGCCGGCACGTCCCGCTGGAGGAGCTGCGCATCGCATGCGGCGTCTCCCGCGACGGCTCGCGCGCCTCCAACCTTCTGAAGGCGGCCCGCAGTTACGGCATGACCGCCAAGGGCATGCAGATGGAACCGGCGGCGCTCGCCGAGGTGCAGGGCCCGGCCATCCTCTTCTGGGAGTTCAACCACTACGTCGTCTACGAGGGGATGACGCGCCGCTTCGGACGGCGCGGCGTGTCCGTCAACGACCCCGACAAGGGCCGCCGCTTCGTGCCGATCGAGGACTTCGACACCAGCTTCACGGGTGTCGTCCTCGTCCTGGAGCCGGGCGAGGACTTCCGGCCGGGCGGCCGCAAGCCCGGCGTGCTGAAGGCGCTGCCCGGACGTCTGCGCGGCACCACCGGCACGATGCTGGTGGCGCTGCTCGCGAGTCTGCTGCTGGTCGGCGTGGGCGCGGCGGTGCCCGCGCTCAGCAAGACGTACATCGACCTGTTCCTCATCGGCGACCAGACCTCGCTGCTCGGCGCCCTGTTCGCGTCGATGGGCGCGATGGTGGCGCTGACCGCCGTGCTGACGTGGCTGCAACAGGCGAACCTGTTGCGGGGGCGCATCATCTCCTCGACGCTGAGCAGCGCCCGCTTCTTCGGTCATCTGCTGCGGCTGCCCGTCACGTTCTTCGCGCAGCGCAGCCCCGCCGACCTGGTGCAGCGCCTCCAGTCCAACGACGCGGTCGCCGAGACCCTGGCCCGCGACCTGACGGCGGCGGGCGTCGACGGGATCGTGGTGCTGCTGTACGCGGCGCTGCTGTACTCCTACGATCCGCAGCTCACCGGGGTCGGTGTCGGGATCGCGCTGCTGAACGTGGTGGCGATGCGGGTGGTCGTACGGCTGCGGGCGACGGGGACGCAGAAGCTGCGGGCGGACACGGCGCGGCTCACCAACACCTCGTACACCGGGCTTCAGCTCATCGAGACGATGAAGGCGACCGGCGGGGAGAACGGCTACTTCCGGCGGTGGGCGGGCCAGCACGCGACGACCCTGGAGGAGCAGCAGAAGCTCGGGGTGCCGAGCGCGTGGCTCGGCATCGTCGCACCGACACTCGCGACGCTGAACAGCGCGCTGATCCTGTGGATCGGCGGCATGCGCGCGGTCGAGGGCCACTTGTCGGTAGGTCTCCTTGTCGCCTTCCAGGCCCTCGTCACCCGCTTCACCGCGCCGCTGACCCGCCTGAACGGCGTCGCGGGCCGCATCCAGGACTTCGCCGCCGACGTGGCGCGCCTGAAGGACGTGGAGAACTTCCCCGTCGACCAGCTGTACGCGCGCCCCGAGCAGGTGCAGAGCACGCGTAGGCTGCGCGGTCACATCGAGCTGGACGACATCACGTTCGGCTACAGCCCGCTCGACAAGCCGCTGCTGTCCGGGTTCTCGCTGACGGTGGGGCCGGGCCAGCAGGTCGCCCTCGTCGGCGGCTCCGGCAGTGGCAAGTCGACCGTCTCGCGGCTGATCTCGGGGCTCTACGCGCCGTGGGAGGGCGTCATCCGGATCGACGACCGGCGCCTGGACGACGTCCCGCGCGGCGCCCTCGCGGCCTCCGTCTCCTTCGTCGACCAGGACGTGTTCCTCTTCGAGGGCACGGTCCGCGACAACGTCGCGCTGTGGGACCCGTCGATCTCCGACGAGGCGGTCGAGGAGGCGCTGCGCGACGCGTGCCTGTACGACGTGGTGGCGCGGCGGCCCGGCGGTGTGCGCGGCCGGGTCGAGCAGGACGGCCGGAACTTCTCGGGCGGGCAGCGGCAGCGGCTGGAGATCGCCCGCGCGCTGGTGCGTCGCCCGTCGATCCTGGTGCTCGACGAGGTGACCAGCGCCCTCGACGCCGAGACCGAGCAGACGGTCATGGACAACATCCGGCGGCGCGGCTGCGCCTGCGTCGTCATCGCGCACCGCCTGAGCACCGTGCGGGACAGCGACGAGATCGTGGTCCTCGACCACGGACAGGTCGTCGAGCGCGGCCGCCACGAGCACCTGGTGCGGGCCGGGGGGCCGTACGCGAACCTGGTCAAGGAGCACTGAGCACGGACATGACCGACCTGCACCAGGAGTTCACCTCCTCCGACCAAGTCGTGGCGGCCTTCGGCGGCCTCGGCGCCCCCGTCGACTGCACGGACCTGCGCACCCTTCCGCTGGAGGGCCCGCACGTGCTGTGGCTCGTCGCTGGCGGCGCCCTCGACCTGTTCGCCGTCGACGCGCACAGCCAGGGCCACTGGCACTTCCTGGGCCGCCTGGAGCCGGGCACGCTGCTGCTCGGCCCCGTCGAGGGCACCCAGCACACGCTGGTGGGGCGGCCGCTCGGCGGCTGCCAGGTCCGCCGGATCCCGCTGCGCGAGCTGCCGTACGCGCCGCCCGCGTACGACGGTTCGTACGGCTGGAGCCTGTTGGAGGAGGCCTTTGCGCTCGGGGTGGGGCGCGGGCAGCGGATCCTGTTCGAGGCGCCGCTCGACGGGCGGACCGTCGACGCGCAGGAGGACTCCCTCGTCGGCGACGACGACGTGCTCTGGCCGCAGCTCTCCCCCGGCAGCGTCCAGTACGGCTCCGCGTACGCGGCCGACGCCGCCGCCGACCTGCTCGTCGACTCCGGTCTCTGGCAGCGCATGGTCAACCAGCAGTGGCGTCTCCTGTCCACGCTCGACCGCTGGATCGAGCGGCTGGAGAGCGCCCACGAGGACCGCGCCGCCGCCGGCATCCGGGCGGGCGAAGCGGTCCGCGAGCAGGCCGACCGGGCTCTGCTGGCGTCCATGGGCACGCGGCGCGGGCGCCGCCGCTCCGCCGAGGCGGGCGCCGACGCCACGTACGCCGCCTGCAAGGTGGTCGCCGACGCGGCGGGCATCCGGCTCGTCGACCCCGACCACGTGGGCGCGGTCAGCGACCGCCTCGATCCGGTCGAGCAGCTGGCGACGGCCTCCCGGCTGCGCACCCGGCCGGTGCGGCTCGCCGGTGACTGGTGGCGCCGCGACGCGGGCCCCCTGGTCGGCTACCGGGCCTCGTCCGGGGCGCCGGTCGCGCTGCTGTGGCGGCGCGGCGGCTACGAGTCGGTGAGCGCGGCGGGCGACCGCCGCGTCCGGATCGACGAGGACGGCGCGGAGGACTTCGAGGAACGGGCGATCATGCTGTACCGCCCGCTGCCGGAGGGCCGGCTGACGCCGCTGCGGCTGATGCGCTTCAGCATGGGGACCATGACGTCGGACATCCGCAGGCTGCTCCTGGCGGGCCTGGTCACGGTCGGTCTCGGCGCGCTCGTCCCGGTCGCGACGGGCCAGGTCCTCGGCACGTACGTACCCAACGCGCAGACGAGCCTCATCACGCAGGTGTCCCTCGCCGTGATGGTCACCAGCATCGTCACGGCGGCGTTCATGCTGTTGCAGAACCTCACGGTGCTGCGGATCGAGGGCCGGGTCGAGAGCGTCCTCCAACCGGCGGTCTGGGACCGGCTGTTGAGGCTGCCGACGCGGTTCTTCGCGTCCCGCTCGACGGGTGAGCTGGCGAGCGCGGCGATGGGCATCAGCTCGATCCGGCGGCTGCTCTCCGGCGTCGGCCCGATCGTCGTGCAGTCCACGACGGTCGGCGCGATGAACTTCGTCCTGCTCCTGCTCTACAGCGTCCCGCTGGCGATGGCGGCGCTCGGCATGCTGGTCCTCGTCGCGGGGATCTTCCTCACCCTCGGGCTGCTCGAACTGCGGTGGCAGCGCCGCCTGGTGAAGCTCGGCAACAAGCTGAACAACCAGGCGTTCCAGACGCTGCGCGGGCTGCCGAAGCTGCGGGTCGCGGGCGCGGAGAGCTTCGCGTACGCGGCATGGGCCAAGGAGTTCGCGCGCACCCGGGAGCTCCAGCGCCGCGCGGGCCGCATCAAGAACGCGACGACGGTCCTCAACGCGGTCTACCTGCCGCTGTGTTCACTCGTGATGTTCATGCTGCTCGCCGGTCCGGCGCGCGGCAGCATGTCGGCGGCGTCCTTCCTCACGTTCAACACGTCGGTGACGATGCTCCTGACGGCGGTGACGCAGCTGACGGGCGCGCTGATCTCGGCGGCGGCGGTGCTGCCGATGTACGAGCAGATCAAGCCGGTGCTCGACGAGAAGCCGGAGGTCCGCGCGGCGGCGACGCAGCCCGGCGAGCTGACGGGCGCCCTGGAGGCCCGCGGCGTCTCCTTCCGCTACACGGAGGACGGCCCGCTCGTCCTCGACGACGTCGACCTGTCCATCCGGCCGGGCGAGTTCGTGGCGGTGGTCGGCGAGAGCGGATGCGGCAAGTCCACGCTGCTGCGCCTGCTGATCGGCTTCGACGCCCCGGCGTCCGGCAGCGTCCTGTACGACGGTCAGGACCTCGCCGCGCTCGACCAGGCGGCGGTGCGGCGGCAGTGCGGTGTGGTGCTCCAGAACGCGCAGCCGCTGACCGGGTCCATCTACGAGTGCATCTGCGGCGCGGAGGCGTTCACGCAGGAAGAGGCGATGGCGGCGGCCGGGATGGCGGGGCTCGCGGAGGACATCAAGCGGATGCCGATGGGGCTGCACACGATGATCTCGGGCGGTGGGGCGGTCTCCGGGGGGCAGCGGCAGCGGCTGATGATCGCGCAGGCGCTGATCCGGCGTCCGCGGATTCTCTTCTTCGACGAGGCGACGAGTGCGCTCGACAACGAGACGCAGCGCATTGTCATCGACAGTACGCGGGCGCTGAACGCGACGCGGATCGTGATCGCCCATCGTCTGTCGACCGTCATGGACGCGGATCGGGTGGTGGTGATGTCGGCGGGGCGGGTCGTTCAGCAGGGGTCTCCTGCGGAGTTGCTGGCCGATACGGGTGGGCGGTTGCACGAGTTGGTGCGGCGGCAGATGGCGTGACGTCGCGGGGCTCCGCCCCGGGCCCCGCGCCTCAAACGCCGGCGGGGCTGGAAGGATCGGGGCTCCGCCCCGGGCCCCGCTGCTCAATCGCCGCAGGGGCTTGATTGGCCCGCGCCGAACAGGACCCTTATCGCCACCTCGCGGTAGTGGCGGACGTGGCTCAGGGCGCGGGTGGCCGCGAGGTCGGCGTCGTGGGCCGCGATGGCCTCGTACAGGCCCTGGTGTTCCTCCCACACCGCGTGCGGGTCGTCGACCTGCTGGAACAGCCAGCGCATGCGGCCCTCCAGCGGTTGCAGGGTGTTGGCCAGCAGGGTGTTGCCCGCGATCTCCACGATGTGGTGGTGGAAGGCGGTGTTCGCGCGCGAGATGCGGGCCGGTTTCCCCGTGCGGGTGGCCTTCTCCGCGCTGGTCAGCAGCCGCCCGAGGGCGGCGAGCTGCGGTTGCTGCGCGCGTTCGGTGGCGCGCCGCACCGCGAGCACCTCCAGCGCCTCGCGCAGGTCGAAGAGGTCGAGCACGTCCTGGAACGAGAGCTGCTTGACGACGATCTTGCGGGCCGAGGCCGCCTCCAGGAAGCCCTCGCTGAGCAGCACCCGGATCGCCTCGCGCACCGGGATCCGGGACACCCCGAACTCCTCGGCGACGTCCCGCTCCAACAGCCGGTCACCGGGCTTGAGTTGACCCGCGATGATCCGGTCGCGGATGCCCTCGCAGACCTGGTCGCGCAGCCAGCCCGCCTCGCCGGGTCCCGCCTGTGCCATGTTTCCTCCCCGTCAATTACCGCTCACGGTATACCAACGCCTTGACGCGGGACCGCACCGTCCGCATCCTTTGGTATGCCATAGCGACGAACGCACACGTCAGAAGCTTCTCTCCCTGTCCCCAGGCAAAGGGTTCGACATGTCGTCAGCCGATCTGTCCCGCGCGACCGACGCGGGCAAGGCGTCCGAGAGAACCACCAAGTCACCACAGAGCCGCACCCGTTGGAAGGTGTTCCTGCTCCTCCTCGGCATCGTCACGCTGAACTACATCGACCGCGGCTCGGTGTCCGTGGCGCTGCCGCTCATCACCCAGGACCTGCACCTGTCGAAGGAGGTCACCGGGATCGTCCTGAGCGCGTTCTTCTGGACGTACGCGCTGATGCAGATCCCCGGCGGGTGGCTCATCGACCGGTTCGGGCCGCGCCGGATGGCGGGCGGCGCCTGCGTCGGCTGGGGCCTGGCGACCGGGGTGACCGCGGCGGCCACCGGTGTCGGCTCGCTGCTGGCGGCGCGGCTCGCGCTCGGCGCCGTCGAGGCGCCCGTGATGCCGGCCGGCGGCAAGCTCAACGCGCACTGGCTGCCCGCGAAGGAGCGCGGCCGGGGCGCGGTCCTGATGGACGGCGGCGCCCCGCTCGGCTCGGCGCTCGGCGGCATCGCCATCTCCGGTCTGATCGCCTGGACCGGCAGCTGGCGGATCGCCTTCGTCGTCGCGGGCGCCGTGACGGTGGCGGTCGGCTTCCTGGCCCTGCGGTATCTGCGGGACACCCCGCGCGAACACCCGGGTGTGAACGCGGCGGAGGCCGACTACATCGAGCGCGCGCACGCCGAGGAGGACGCCGCCGCGCCCGGCGAGGACCGTCCGGCGAAGCTGAAGCACTACCTCAAGTACCGCTCGTTCTGGGGCATGTGCCTGGGCTGGATGGGCTTCAACGGCGTCTTCTACGGGCTGCTCACCTGGGGGCCGCTGTACCTGTCGGAGACCAAGGGCTTCGACATCAAGTCCATCGGCTGGTCCACGCTCGTCATCTTCGGCGCGGGGTTCGTCGGCGAACTGATCGGCGGCTGGCTCGCCGACGCGTGGCGCTCGCGCGGGACCGCCGCCAACACGGTGCTGCGCACCCTGATGGGGATCGCGGGCACGGCCGTGACGGCGGGGCTGCTCGGCGTGGTCCTCGTACCCGACGCCGTGACGGCGGTGGCGCTCCTGTCCGGCGTGCTGTTCTTCCTGCGCTGGGCGGGCCTGTACTGGGCGCTGCCCTCCACGCTCGGCGGCCGGGCCAACGCGGGCGTGGTCGGCGCAGCCATGAACCTGTCCGGGAACATCGCCGGGATCGTCACGCCCATCGCGGTCGGCTTCATCGTCGGCGGCACCGGTTCCTACACCTGGGCGCTGCTCTACTTCGTCGGCGCGGGGGTGCTGTTCACCTGCGCGTCCCTGGTCATCGACTATTCGAGGAGGCTCGTCGTCCGATGAGCAACGACCGTCCGCTGCGCGTGGGGATGCTCACGCCGTCCTCCAACACCTGCCTGGAGCCCGTGACGTACGGGCTGCTCCGGGGCGCCGGGCCGGGCCTCGCCACCGCGCACTTCGCCCGCGTACCGGTCACCCGGATCGCGCTCGACTCCGGCAGCGACGCCCAGTTCGACCGGGAGCCGATGCTGGCGGCGGCCCGGCAGCTGGCCGACGCGAAGGTCGACGTCCTGGTGTGGAACGGGACGTCGGGGTCCTGGCTCGGCGTCGGCCGCGACCGGGCCCTGGCCGACGCGCTCACCGCCGAGACCGGCATCCCGGCCACCACGTCGACGCTGGCGCTGCTCGACGCCTGCGCCGTCTACGGAGTGACCCGGCTGGGGCTCGCCCTGCCCTACACCCGCGACGTCGCCGACGCGATCGTGGCGACGTACGCGAAGGAGGGCCTGGAGTGCGTGCTCGCCGAGCCCTTCGGAGAGCACGACAACGAGGCCTTCGCCCGGATCCCGCCCGCCGACGTGGCCCGGCAGATCGAGGCGGCGGCGACCGGCGGGGCCCAGGCCGTCGCCGTGGTCTGCACGAACGTGTACGGCGCCTTCGAGGCCGAGCGGCTCGAACCGGCCCTCGGGGTACCGGTGCTGGACTCGGTGGGCGTCACCCTGTGGCGGGCGCTCGACCTGGCCGGGGCGCGCCCCTCGTGGTCCGGGCACGGGCAGCTGCTGCGCGACGGCAGCCTGCGCGCGCGGGTGCAAAAGGTGCTCCAGGCGCTGCTGACGGCGACCGGCGCCGACCGCACCACGTTCCGCGTCGACCTGCCCGCACACGGTCTGCACGTCGACCTCACCGCGGGCGAGGCGCTGGCCCCCGGCGTCCGCTCGATCCGCCGCGACGCCTCCCTCGACCAGCGCCGTCTGAACACGGTCGCGTGGCTGGAGGCCGAGCGCCGCCCGCTGGTGCAGCCGCACTTCCGCGAGGCCCCGCACCCGCCCCGGGCGCTCCAGGACGTGTACGGCGTGCGCGCCCAGATGCTCTCCCCCGTGCAGACCGGAGGCGCGCTCACCGGCTGGATCTCGGTCCACAGCACCCGCGAACGCGCCTGGACCGACGCCGACCAGCAGGCCCTCGCGGCGGCCACCGCCGACCTCACCGCCCAACTCGCCGATTCCAAGGAGTAGTTCACGCATGGCCAAGAACATCCAGATCGCCCTCGGTGTCGACGTCGACGCGGTCGCCGGCTGGCTCGGCTCCTACGGCGGCCAGGACTCCCCCAACGACATCCAGCGCGGCGTCTTCGCGGGCGAGATCGGCACGCCGCGCCTGCTCAAGCTGTTCGAGCGGTACTCCATCCGCACGTCGTGGTTCATCCCCGGCCACTCCATCGAGACGTTCCCCGAGCAGACCCGGATGGTCGTGGAGGCGGGCCACGAGATCGGCGCGCACGGCTACTCGCACGAGAACCCGATCGAGATGACCCCGCAGCAGGAGGAGGACGTCCTCGCCAAGTCGGTCGAGCTGATCGAGGAGTTCACCGGCCGGAGCCCCAAGGGCTACGTGGCGCCGTGGTGGGAGATGTCCCGGTCGACGGCCGCGCTGCTCCACAAGTACGGCTTCTCCTACGACCATTCGCAGAACTACCGGGACTTCACGCCGTTCTACGCCCGCGTCGGCGACTCCTGGACGAAGATCGACTACTCGGGCGACGCGAAGGACTGGATGAAGCCGCTCGTGCACGGCCACGAGGTGGACCTCGTGGAGTTCTGCGGCAACTGGTACGTCGACGACCTGCCGCCCATGATGTTCAACAAGCACGCCCACAACAGCCACGGCTACGTCTCGCCGCGCGCCCTGGAGCAGGACTGGCGGGACCAGTTCGACTGGGTGCACCGCGAGTTGGACTACGCGGTGCTGCCGATCACTCTGCACCCGGACGTCTCGGGCCGCCCCAACGTGCTGCTGATGCTGGAGCGCTTCATCGAGTACGTCTCCGGGCACGAGGGCGTGTCGTTCGTGACGCTGGAGGACGCGGCGGACGACTTCCGGCGCCGCTTCCCGTTCGAGGGCCCGGAGCGCCCCGCCGACATGCGGTGACGCCGCACGCCGACGTTTAACACGGACGCGACCGAGGGCGCCCCAGCGGAAACACGGGGCGCCCTCCCGCGTAACACGGCACTCCTAAATTCACGGCCATTACGGTATACCAACGGCCCCGAGGGGCCTGTGCGGAGGGCTCCATGGCCGGAACCGAAGAGTACGAACACACCCCTGTCCCGGGCACCGCGCGCAAGAGTCTACTGTCGGTGGCCTCCGTGTGGTTCGGGTTCCCGATGAACCTCGGCAACGCCGTCTTCGGCGGCGTGATCGTCTACAACCTGGGGCTCGTCGAGGGCCTGCTCGCGATCCTCGTCGGCAACCTCGCCCTGTTCGGCTACGTCGGCGCGCTCAGCCACTACGCGGGCCGCACCGGCAAGAACTTCGCCCTCCAGGCCGCCGACACCTTCGGGCGCCGCGGCCGCATCGCGGCGGCCGGGTTCCTGGCCACCGTGGTGATCGGCTGGTTCAGCTTCCAGATCGGCCTCACCGGGACGACGCTCCAGAGCACGCTCGGCTGGGCCCCGATGTGGGGCGCGCTGCTCGGCTGCGCGCTCTACACCCTGCTCACCGTCGCGGGCATCCGTGCCCTCGCCCTCGTGGGCGCGGTCGCGACGCCCCTGTTCGTCGTCCTCGGCGCGGTCGCCGTCGGCTACGGCGCGGGCCACACCACGTTCTCCGACGCGCTCACCTACCAGGGCGCGGGCACCACCCTCGGGTTCGGCGGCGCCGTCACCATCGTCATCGCCGGGTTCGCGGACTCCGGCACCATGACGGCCGACTTCACCCGCTGGTCGAGGAGCGGGCGCAGCGCGGTCGCCGCCACGGCCTTCGCCTTCCCGTTCGCCAACTTCGTCGCCTACGCGCTCGGGGGCGTCGTCGTCGCGATCGGCGGGGCGGCCGATCCGGCGGTCGACGGCGGCGGTTTCCTGCCGCTGCTGACCGGGCACGGCCCGCTGCTCACCTCGGTCGCCGTGCTGTTCGTCTTCGTCAACCTGGGCTCCGTCGCCTCGCACTGCCTCTACAACGGCGCGGTCGGCTGGTCCGCGCTCACGCCCGCGACCATGCGGCCGCTCGCCCTCGGCCTCGGTGTCCTCGGGCTGCTGTTCGCGCTGAGCGGCGTGTGGGGGCACTTCGTGGACTGGCTGAACCTGCTGGGCGTGTTCGTGCCGCCGATCGGTGCCGTGCTCGTCGCCGACCAGTACCTGCGCCGCCGCGGGGGCCGTGCGACGGCCGTCGAGCGCGACTACCGGTGGAGCGCCCTCGGCGCCTGGGCGGCCGGAGCGCTGGTCGCGGGCCTCGCCCACTACCTCCTGCCCGGCTCCGTCGATCCGCTGTTCGGCACAGTGGTCGCGGCCGTCGTCCACCTGCTGGTCGAGCGGCGCACGGCGCCCCGGCCCACCCCTGCCGAGCCCGCCGTCGACACGGCCGGCGCCACCACCGTCTGAACCGGAACAACGGAAAGGCCACACGTGCACCCCACCGACGCCGAGACGATCTGCCGGCTGTCCGCCACCGAGACCGCGGCGCTGATCCGCTCGCGGGAGCTGTCCCCCGTCGCGGTCACGGACGCGGTCCTCGACCGGATCGACGCCGTGGACGGCGAGCTGGGCGCGTTCTGCACCCCCACTCCCGACCTGGCACGGGCCGCGGCCCGGCGGATCGCCGACGACATCGCCGCGGGCCGCGATACCGGCCCGCTCGCGGGTGTCCCGCTCGGCGTCAAGGACCTGATCTCGACCAAGGGCATCCGGACGACCTCCGGCTCCCACGCGTACGCGGACTTCGTACCGGACGAGGACGACATCGTCGTGGAGCGGTCGGTGGCGGCGGGCGCGGTCGTCCTCGGCAAGACCAACGCCACCGAGTTCGGCTACAGCGCCACCGGACACAACCCGCTGTTCCCGCCGACCCGCAACCCCTGGGACCTCACGCTGACGCCGGGCGGTTCCAGCGCCGGGTCCGCGGCGGCGGTCGCGGCGGGGCTCGGGCCCGTGGCGCTCGGCTCCGACGGCGGGGGCTCCGTGCGGGTGCCCGCCGCGCTGTGCGGGATCTTCGGGTTCAAGGCGTCGATGGGCCGGGTGCCGGTGTACCCGGGGTGCCGCGACGAACGCTACCCGGGGGTGTCCGGCTGGGAGTCGGTCGAGCACATCGGCCCGCTGACCCGCACCGTCGCCGACGCCGCCCTCGTGCTCTCCGTGCTCGCGGGCCCCGACCCGCGCGACCGGCACTCCATCCCGTGCGTGGACGTCGACTGGACCCGCCGCCGCCCCACCGGCCCGCTGCGCGTCGCCTACAGTCCCGACCTCGGCCGGGTCGCCGTCGACCCGGAGGTGCGCCGGGTGGTGGACGAGGCGGCCGCCGTCCTGGAGAAGGACCTGGGCGCCGTGGTCGAGCAGGTCGACCTTCAACTGCCGGACTATGGCGAGGCGTTCGGGGCCATCGTCGCCGCAGAGACCGATCTGACGGGGATGCGGGCGATGGCGGACGAGCTGGGCCCGGCCATGTCCCCGCACCTCACGGCGCTGCTGCGCACCCCGTGGACGGCCGAGCGGTTCACCGACGCCAATCTGGTGCGCAAGGCGGTCGTGAACCGGGTGGCGCGGCTGATGGCGACGTACGACCTGATCCTCACGCCGACGACCTCCGTCGCGGCGTTCCCCGTGGGCGTCCAGGGCCCCGAGCTGATCGACGGGCGGATGGTGCCCACGGACCACTGGACGTCGTTCACCCCGCTCGCCAACCTCACGGGCCAGCCCGCCGCCTCGCTCCCGGCGGGCCGCACCCGCGCCGGGCTCCCGGTCGGCGTGCAGCTGATCGGCCGGCACCTCGCGGACGGCGCGCTGCTCGACGTGTGCGCGGCGTACGAGGAGGCGGCGCCGTGGCGGGACATGTGGCCGACGGCTGTGTAGGCAACGGGCCCTAGCGCAGGTCCCCGTACTCGCTCAAGACGCCCGGCGGGGCAAGTGCGTTGACGTAGTGCGCGGGTCCGTGGTCGTCGAAGGAGTACTTGAACGGGATCGTCCGTGTCAGTGCCAGGCGCGCCGCGAAGAAGGCCAGGGGGGCCACCACGGCGAGGCCCGCGAGGCTGTCCATCTGGGGGTACGGGAGGGCCGGTTCGATCCGTTCCACCCAGCCCTCCCCGCGGGCGCGGCGCGGGATCGAGCCGAGGCGGCCGAGGCGGCGCAACGGGTTGGCGCCGGTGAGCAGGTCGCCCGGCAGGGCGGCGAGTTCGGCCGCCGCGTCGGCGGTCGCCGTGAACGCCGCGTCGACCGCGCGGCGCGGTTTGCGGAAGTGGAACTCGCGGCCGAACGGGGCGTAGGGGCCGACGGGGCGCGGGGGCAGCGCGGGCACCACGTCGCGGTCGTAGATGTAGCGCAGGAGGCGGTCGCGCAGCAGGTGGCTGCCGTTGCTGTCGACGGTGTCCGTGCAGGCGCGCGCCAGGTCGGGGCCGCCGAGCATGGGCTGGCCGAAGGTGTAGACGGCGCGCAGGCGGCGGGCGATGTGGGCGTAGCGGGGTTCGTGGACGAGGGTGACCGCCATGAGGGCCGCCATGGCCGCGCCCAGACTGTGGCCGGTGATGTAGAGCGCTTCGAGACCGGGGCCGCGGGTGCCCTTCTCGGCGGGGTCGATGGACTCGCCGCGCACCGCGCGCTCCAGGGCCTGGAGGATCAGATAGCGGGTGGCGCGCATGTTGCGGTAGAAGCCGGCGTGCACGTCGTACCTCTCGCCGTCGAGGTCGACGGCGAGGGTTTCCGGCCGGACGTCGGCGTCGGTGAGGATGCTGATGATGTCCTCGGGCTGCGTGCCCCGGTAGCAGAGGATCACGGTGCCGCGGTCCTCGTCCTGGATCAGATACGCGGCGGACGCGATGTAGAGCGCGTCGACGCGCTGTTCGAAGACGCGGCAGCGGTTGCGCTCCAGGCCGAGACGCGTCGCCATCATCGCGACGGTCTCCGCGTCGCCGCCCTGGTCGTGGCCCGCGTACGCGTACGCCGACAGCGTGGCCATGGTGTGCGGGAGCACCCCGTCCGCATCCGGGTGTTCCTTGTCCTCGCGCAGCACGCGCGGCAGGTCGGGGTGGACGGGGAAGGTCGTCCGGCCGGACTCGATGAACGTGGGCGGCTTCAGGGGGCGCAGCTCGGCGAACGCCGGTCCGTGCGCGGTCCTTTCCCGCATGGCACCTCCCGTGGCGGGGGCTGAGCAGCACACCACCGCCGCCTGCCGCCGTCAAGGCGTCGTCGATCGGCCACGCGCGGGGTCGGCGGGTGGGGCGGGTGGGCAGCGGGCGACGGCCGGTGCGGGCCCGCCGCCCGTACCCCGCGCGCTGACAGGGGCAAATCCACCTGCCCGTACGGGAGTTCGCGTGCGCGTACATGGCGGGATCGGGCGCTGTGGCAGGTCCGACGGCGCCGATAGCGTCGCTGACCCTCCCCCCTGAACGAACCTTCCCCACGTACCTTCGACAGGGACGGCAATGATGGCCGAGAACGAACGTCAGCCACAGTACGAGCGGTACGAGGGCGGCAGTCCCGAGGCCGAACGCCTCGTGTTCGAGCGCCTTGCCCGCGAGATCATGAAGGTTCAGGTCGCGAACCGGCGGGCCAGTGGCGCCCAGGGTTTCGAGCGCGCCTTCCACGCCAAGTCCGCGCTCGGGGTGGAGAACGCCCGACTGCGGTTCAACGACGACCTGCCGGCCGCGCTGCGCGCCGGTTTCGCCCAGCCCGGCGCCGAGTACGCGGCGACGGTGCGGCTCTCCAACGCGAGCGGGATGCGCGGGCCCGACGGGGCGCCCGATCTGCACGGCATCGCGGTGCGGGTGCGGACGACGGGCGAGGAGAGCCACGACCTGCTCGCCACCTCCTTCCCGGTGTCGCACGCGGCCAACGCCCGGGAGTTCGTGGCGTTCGCCAAGGCGATGGCCGGGGCGCGGGGTCCGTTGCAGAAGGCGCTGGGCCTGTTCGTGAAGCTGCCGCTGGCCGTCGGGCTCGGCACCGCGAACCGGATGCGCAAGAACGTCCAGGCGGCGACCCGGCACACCGTCAACAGCCTGGCCAGGGAGACGTACTGGAGCCGTGGCGCGATGCTGTGGGGCGAGGCGGGACCGGTCCGGTTCCTGCTGCGGCCCGCCGTGGGCGGCGGCCCCGAGCCGCGCCCGGACCGCCGTGACCCCGACTTCCTGCACAAGGAGATGGCTCGCAGGCTGGCCCGCGGCGACGTCGCCTTCGACCTGTGCGTACAGCGCTACGTCGACGAGCGGCGCACCCCGGTGGAGAACGCCGCCGTGGAGTGGAAGGAGGGCATCACGCCGGCGATCCCGGTGGCCCGGCTGACCATCCCGAGCCAGGACATCACGACGGCCGAGGCCCGCTCGGCGGCCCGGCGGATCGAGGAACTCACCTTCAGCCCGTGGTTCGGCACGGAGGAGTTCCGGCCGCTGGGCAACATCAACCGGGCCCGCAAGTCCGCGTACCACGCGAGCAGCGCGCAGCGGCACGGCACCCGCTTCACCCCGCACGAACCGCTCAGGAACCGGGTCCTCGGCGCGCCCATCGGCTTCGTCTTCGGCCGCCTGAACCGGTATGTGCCGTGGCACAGGCTGCCGTTGGAGCTGAGCCTGCTGAACCTGGTGTTCCTGCGGAAGGTGCTGCGCAGGCTGAACCTCATCGACACCGATGTGCGGGAGGCGCCGCCGAAGACCGAGTCGGTGCCGGTCGCGGTCGACGAGCGGCTGCGCACCGAGCGCTCCTACGACGGCACGTACAACGATCTGTCGGCGCCGAGGATGGGCGCGGTGGGCGCGGCGTTCGGCCGCAACCTGACACCCGTGTACCGGCCGGACCTGTTCGACACGCCGAACCCGGTGACGGTCAGCCGCAGCCTGCTGACCCGCGAGTCCTTCGTCCCGGCGACGTCGCTGAACATCCTCGCCGCGGCGTGGATCCAGTTCCAGGTGCACGACTGGGTCAACCACCGGCGCTACAAGCAGGGCGACAAGGCGGTCGAGGTGCCGCTGCCGCCGGGCGGCGGGACGTGGGTGAACACGCCCGGCGGGCCCGAGGAGAGCGTCATGCGGTTCGCCGAGAACGAGGGGATCGAGCTGCCGGGCGACCGGCCGCCCATCCTGTTCGGCAACACCGCCTCGCACTGGTGGGACGGCTCCGAGGTGTACGGCGGCGACGAGCAGACCGCGCGGCAGCTGCGTGAACCCGGGGGCGGGGCACGGCTGTTGCTGGACGGCGGGCACATCCCGATCGACCGCACCGGCATCCCGATCACCGGGTTCAAGGACAACTGGTGGATGGGGCTCAGCGCGATGCACACGCTGTTCGCGCGCGAGCACAACGCGGTGTGCGACGCGCTGCGCTCCGAGTACCCGTCGATGAGCGAGGACCGCATCTACCACACGGCGCGCCTGGTGGTGTCGGCGCTGATCGCGAAGATCCACACGGTGGAGTGGACGCCGGCGATCCTCGCGACGAAGGCCATCGACATCGGTCTGCGCACCAACTGGGAGGGCCCGCCGCGCAATTGGCTGAACCAGTTGGGTCTGTGGCTGCTCGAATCGCACTCGCTGACCGGTATCCCGAAGACGATGCCGGACCATCACGGCGCCCCGTACTCGCTGACGGAGGACTTCGTCACCGTGTACCGGATGCACCCGCTGATCCCCGACGACTACGAGCTGCGCGAGCACCACTTCGGGCAGCGGGTCGAGACGCTCGGCTTCAACGACATCCAGGGTGCGGCCGCCGAGAGCCAGATCCGCAAGACGGGGCTCGCGGACACCCTCTACTCGTTCGGCATCGCGCACCCGGGCGCGATCACGCTGCACAACTACCCGAAGTCGCTGACCCACTTCCAGCGGGAGGGCGAGATCATCGACCTGTCGGTGGTCGACCTGGTGCGCACCCGCAGGCGCGGTGTGCCCCGCTACAACGACTTCCGGGCGGGCCTGCACAAGAACCGCATCCGCCGCTTCGAGGACCTGACGCGGGAGCCGGAGACCCTGGCCCGCCTCAAGGAGGTGTACCGGGACGTCGACGAGATCGACACCGTCGTCGGCCTGTTCGCGGAGAACCCGCCGACCGGCTTCGGTTTCTCCGACACCGCGTTCCGGATCTTCATCCTGATGGCGACGCGGCGGCTCCAGAGCGACCGCTTCCTCACCGTCGACTACCGGCCCGAGATCTACACGCCGCTCGGCATGGACTGGGTGGAGAAGGGCGGCATGAAGTCCGTGATCCTGCGGCACTGCCCGGACCTCGCGAGCCTGCTGCCGCGCGACGCCAGCGCGTTCGCGCCGTGGCGGCCGGTGCCGCCGGCGGAGAACGGAGGCACCCATGACGCAGGCTGACGAGGGGGCGGGCCACCGGGGTCTCGACGACCTGCTCGCCCGCCCGCTGCTGAAGACGGTCTGGCGCCGCCGCACCCACCGCGTCTCGCGCGGCGCGTCGGTGCCGGCCGGCTCGATGAGCTACACGTCCCCGCACGAGCCGCGGCCGCTCTCCGAGCTGGAGGAGGCGCTGCTGATCGCGGTCACCGGTTCGACGGGCCTGACGATGCCGGACCGTCCGTTCGAGGACCCGCGGGACGGCAAGCCCATCATGTCGAAACCGAACCTGACGATGACGGGCCGCACGGCGGGCAGCCCCGACAACGCGCAGGGCACGTACTTCTTCCTGATCAACGACAGCGGTACGTACTTCCTGCGCAAGCTGCCCGCGGCCCCGCACGAGCCGTTCACCGCGGCGGCGCTGGTGGAGCGGGCCCGCCAGGCCAAGGTCAAGGTGCTCGACCACCGCCTCGACGTCGCCGAGGGGCTGCGCGACTTCCCGGCCTATCTGGACTCCAACCGGTTCCTGTCGAACCTGCCGGGGACGACGGTGCTGTTCCCGGTGGTCGACCTGTCGCACCAGTACATCAACGCGCTCATGTATCTGCTGACCCAGCCGGACGGGGCGCGCCCGACGCTCGTCGACGACCGGAACCTCTACCGTCCGGCGGGCGTCAAGAAGTGGCTCGACAACGGGTTCCTGAACAAGGACCTGAAGCTGCCGCTGGGCGCGCTCGGCCCGATGCGCACGCAGATCGAGGCGGACCTGCTGTTGCAGACGGTGATGCTGACGGCGGAGGCGATGGGCCTGGGCGCCTGGATCCACGCCTCCATCAACCCGGCGATCGCCCTCGGCGACCCCAAGTTCTCCAAGACGTACGGGAGGATGCTCGGTTTCACCTTCGTCACGCCGCGCTGGCGCCTGGCCGATCTGTGGCGCTGGCACGTGCCGCTGCCGAAGTACGCGAACCTGCGCTCGCACCCGGTGGGCCTGGCCGACCCGGCGACCGGAGAACCGCTGATCGCCGCGGCCTGCCCGCCGGCCCACGCCTCCATGTCGGACGCGGTCGACGCGATCGTCGACGCGAAGTTCGGCACGGGCGGCACGTACGGCGACAAGGACGTCTTCGCCCGGATCTACAAGGAGGACTACGGCCAGCGCTACCTGGCCGAGGCCAGCGAGTACGACGAGCGCGTCATCGAGTGCGCCCGCGACATCTGCGCGTACATCCTGGCCACGCACCGCCGCTTCCCCGCGCACACGGACGCCATCCATGTGCCGGGGGTCTGGTTGCAGGCGCACCACGTGGAGGGCGAGTACTACGAGCGCTTCTTCACGAACGGTCTGACCGACGCGCACCGCGCGCACGACACGCTCTGGGACCAGGGCCTTTCGGAGGGGCCGATGAGTTGAGCCGGTTCGGGCGGTCTTCCTCTGTACGCTCACGCGGACGACGCCACCGCACCCGTACGCACAGGAGGACCGCCCGATGACCGACAGCACCGGCCTGACCGACGTCCTGACCCCGCACGTGTCGAAGGGCCCCGTGCCGGGAGCCGTCGGGCTCGTGGCACGGGGCGGCGAGGTGGAGGTGGCCGCCGTCGGGCACGCCGACACCGAGGGCGGGACGCCGCTGGCCCGCGACTCGATCTTCCGGATCGCGTCGATCACCAAGCCGATCGTGGCGGCGGCCCTCATGACGCTCGTCGAGGAGGGCCGCATCGCGCTCGACTCGCCGATCTCCCACTGGCTGCCCGAGCTCGCCGCGCCGAACGTGGTGCGGGACCCGGCGGGCCCCGTCGAGGACGTGATTCCGGCGGCCCGCCCGATCACGGTGGAGGACCTGCTGACCTTCCGGGCCGGCTGGGGCTTCCCCCCGGACTTCTCGCTCCCCGCGGTGCAGCCGCTGTTCGCGCTAATGGATCCGCTGCACCCGCAGCGGGTGCCCGAGCCGGACACCTGGCTGGCCTCGCTCGCCGGGGTGCCGCTGCTGCACCAGCCGGGCGAGGCGTGGCTGTACAACGCGTGCTCGGACATCCAGGGCGTGCTGATCTCGCGGATGACGAGCGACTCGCTGCCCGACTTCCTCGCGGAGCGGATCTTCGAGCCGCTCGGCATGACCGACACCGGCTTCGAGGTCCCGGCCGCGAAGCGGGACCGCTTCACGCATGCCTACGTCCCGACGGCCGACGGCGGCGCCGAGCTGAGCGACACCCCGGACGGCCAGTGGAGCTCACTGCCCCCGTTCCCGTCCGGCGCGGGCGGCCTCGTCTCCACCGTCGACGACTGGTTCGCCTTCGGCCGCATGCTCCTGGAGGGCGGCGGCCGGGTGCTGTCCGAGGAGTCGGTGCGGCTGATGACGACGGACCACCTGAGCGCCGAGCAGCGCGCCGCGAGCGCGTTGTTCATCGAGGGCGAGGGCTGGGGCTTCGGCGGCTCCGTCGACGTCACCCGCACCCGGCCGTACAACGTGCCGGGCCGCTACGGGTGGGTGGGGGGCACGGGTACGGCCGCGCATGTCGTTCCGGCGGCGGGGGTGGTGACGGTGCTGATGACGCAACTCGGGATGAGTGGTCCGGCTCCGTCGCCGATCATGCGGGACTTCTGGGCGTACGCGGCGTCCCGGTAGTCCGGGGCGCCCCCCCGGGGCTCCGCCCCGGACCCCGCTCCTCAATCGCCGGAGGGGCTTGAACGGGGCTCAGTCCACGCGTTCCGATTCGTGCCATCCCGCGTGCAGGGCCCGGTACTCCTCGGGTGTCGCCTTCGGGACGTAGGTGCCGGGGCCGAACATCGCTTTGGCGAGCCGGGCGCGGATCCGCGCGCGGGCGGGGAACCTCCGCGCCACGCCGTTGTCGTCGACGCGGGGGCCCAACTCGTAGGCGGCGGGCTGCTCGTGCGCGTTGAGCGTGTACAGCTCCGCACGCGTGAGCGGCTCGTGGACCTCGATGAACTCGCCGTGCGGCAGCCGCTTGATCGTGCCGGACTCGCGGCCGTGCAGCGCCTTGTCGCGGTCGCGGTGCTGCAAGCCCTGGCAGATCCGTTTGGTGACGACGAACGCGAGGATCGGCACCACGAAGACGCTGACGCGAACGAACCAGGTGATGGCGTTGATCGACAGATGCAGTTGCGTCGCGACGATGTCGTTGCCGCCGCCGATCAGCAGCACCGCGTACAGGCTCAGCCAGGCCACGCCGATGCCGGTCCTGACCGGCTTGTTGCGCGGACGCTCGGCGGTGTGGTGCTCCCGCTTGTCGCCGGTGATCCACGCCTCCAGGAACGGGTACACCGCCATGAAGGACAGGATCAGCGGGAACAGCGTGAACGGGATGAAGACGCCCAACTCCAGTGTGTAGCCCCAGGCGTTGATCTCCCACGCGGGCATGACGCGGATGAGTCCCTCGGAGAAGCCGAGGTACCAGTCCGGTTGCGCGCCGGTCGTCACCAGGTCCGTTCTGTACGGTCCGAAGGCCCACACCGGGTTGATGGTCGCCACCGCGCCGAGCACCGCGAGGACACCGAAGACGAGGAAGAAGAAGCCGCCCGCCTTCGCCACGTAGATCGGGAAGAAGGGCGCTCCCGTGACCCGCTTCTCGCCGCGTCCGGGGCCCGCGAACTGGGTGTGCTTGTGGTAGAAGACCAGGATCAGATGGAGCACCACCAGGCCCAGCATGATGCCCGGCAGCAGCAGGATGTGGATCGGATAGAGCCGGGCGATGAAGTCGTCGCCGGGGAACGTGCCGCCGAAGAGGAAGAACGCCAGGTACGACCCCACGATCGGCACCGCGAGCACCGCCCCGTGCGCGAACTTGAGGCCCGTGCCGGACAGCAGGTCGTCGGGGAGCGAGTAGCCGGTCAGCCCGGTGATGATGCCGAGGAACAACAGGGTCCAGCCGAACAGCCAGTTGAGCTCGCGCGGCTTGCGGAACGCGCCCGTGAAGAAGACGCGCATCATGTGGACCATCATGCCCGCGACGAAGACGAGCGCCGCCCAGTGGTGGATCTGCCGGATGAGCAGCCCGCCCCGCACCTCGAAGCTGATGTTGACCGTGGACTCGTAGGCCTCGGTCATCGCGATGCCCTTGAGCGGCACGTACGAGCCGTTGTAGATGACCTCGTTGGTGCTCGGGTTGAAGAAGAAGGTCAGATAGACGCCGGTGAGGATGAGGATGAGGAAGCTGTAGAGGCAGATCTCGCCGAGCATGAACGACCAGTGGTCCGGGAAGACCTTGCGCATCTGGGACTTGGCGAGTTGGTACAGCCCGAGCCGGCCGTCCGCCCAGTCGGCGAGCCGCTCACCGCGGCCCGGGGGATCGGGACGGCGCCCGTCACCTCGTGCACGCCCGCTGTGATCGCTCATGCGACTCCCCCTCGAGGCCGTTGAGGCTCATGTCAGGGTAGAGCGCGCGGCGGGGCCACCGACAGAGGGCGAAGTGCGCTCAATTCAGCCTCCCAGAAGCGTTATTGATCCTCCGTCATCCGCTCCATCGCCGCCTCCACCGTCCGCGTGTGCGCCCACGCCGCCTCGGCGGCCGCCCGCGGGTCGCGGCGCGCGATGGCGTCCGCGAGGTCGTCGTGCGCACTCGCGCCGAGCGGCTCCGGCGTCCAGCTGGGGAGCAGCGAGGCGATGCTGTCGCGCACCGACTCGACGATGCTCTCGTACAGCTCCGTCATCAGCGGATTGCCGCTCGCCGCGACGACGGCGCGGTGGAACTCCACGTCCCTTTCGACGTACGCGGCCGGATCCTCGCTCTCCTCGGCGCGGCGCCGGGCGAGCAGGGCGGTCAGGATGCGGGCGAGGTCGTCCTCGCCGCGGTGGGTCGCGGCGGCGGGGGCCGCCTCCCGTTCGAGGGCGAGGCGGACCTGGAGGACGTGCTTCAGTTCGGCGCGGCGCAGGCGGCGCTGGAGCGCGGCGTTGAGGTCGCTCGCGGCGCGCACGTAGGTGCCGTCGCCCCGGCGGGCCTCCAGCAGTCCGGTGTGGCACAGGGCGCGGACGGCCTCCCGCACCGTGTTGCGGCCCACGCCGAGCTCCTCCACGAGGCGGCCCTCCGCCGGGATGCGGTCGCCCACGGCCCACGCGCCGCTGTCGATGTTGCCCTCGATCCGGTGGATGGTGCGCTGGACCAGGGTGGCGGGTTCGGGCACGGCGGGGCCTTCCGGGGCGGTTGGGCGGGCGAGTACGGAGACTGCACGGCCAAGATATCCCATGTCTGGGCGCGGCGAGTGGCCCACTTTCGCCGGTTACGTACATATTCACGAACCACCAGGCGCGAAACATGGGATGTTACGTTGGGTCCATGCCGTCCACTGAACCCGCGCCTGCCCTGACGTCCCGGGGCACCGTCCCGGACCACGCCGCCCGAGCGCCGCAGGGGCTGACGCTGCTCGCCGCCGGCGTGCTCCTCATCGCCATGAACCTGCGTCCCGGCGTCGTCTCCGTCTCCCCGGAGCTCGACACGATCCGCGCCTCCACCGGGCTCAGCGGCTCGCTCGCGGGGCTGCTGACCACGCTGCCGATCCTCTGCTTCGGACTGCTCGCCCCGTTCGCGGCGAAGCTGTCGCGGCGCATCGGCATGACGCGGGCGCTCGGCGCGATGATGGCGCTGCTGACGGCGGGCATCGCGCTGCGGCTCGCGCCGGGGCTTGTGGCGCTGTTCGCGGGGACCGTGCTGATCGGCGCGGCGATATCCCTGTCCAACGTCCTCGTGCCGAGCGTGATCAAGCGCAACTTCCACCGCCGTACGGGGCTGATGATGGGCCTGTACTCGGTGGCCCTGTTCTGCGGCGCCGCCCTCGCGGCCGGGGTGACCGTGCCGCTCGGGGACGCGCTCGGGCTGGGGTGGCGCGGGGCGATCGGCGTCTGGGCGGTGCTGTCGGCGCTCGCGTTCGCCCTGTGGCTGCCGCAGTTGCGCCGCTCCGACGCGCCGCCCGCCGCGGCCGGACACGGGCCGGACTCCCGGGCGCCGCTGCGCCGTTCACCGCTCGCCTGGCAGATCACGCTCCTGATGGGGCTCCAGTCCTTGCAGTACTACGCGTGCGCCGCGTGGATCCCGGCGATGCTCACGAGCCAGGGCATGACCGGTACGCAGGCGGGGTGGATGCTGTCCGTGATGAGCCTCGCGGGCATCGCCGGTTCGCTCGCCTTCACGGCGCTCGTCGGCAGGTCCTCGCACCAGGTCGCGCTCTCCCTCACGGGCACCGTGCTGGTCCTCGGCTCCGTGCTCGGCCTGCTGGTGGCGCCGGTCGGCGGGGCGTACGCCTGGATGCTGATGCAGGGCTTCGGCTGCGGGCTGCTGATCAGCACGGCGCTCGCCGTGATCGTGCTGCGCTCCCCCGACGCGGCGCGCGCCGCGGAGATGTCCGGGATGGCGCAGAGCGTCGGCTATCTGCTCGCCGCCGCGGGCCCGTTCCTGCTCGGCGCGCTGCACGACTGGACGGGCGGCTGGACGGTGCCGCTGGTGATGCTCGCGGTGCTGTGCGTGCCGATGGGCGTCGCGGGCATCGGCGCGGGACGCAACCGGCAGCTCCCCGCCTGAGCCGACCGGGACCTGGTGATCGGGGGGTCCGTGCCCGGGGTCAGCAGCCCTCGCGGAGCGGCTCGATGGTGACCTTGGAGCGGTCCTCCTCGCCCCGCACACGGCCGTAGGTCGTGGAGTTGACCCGGAACCAGCGGTCGTCCGCGGTGCGCTTGCCGCCCACGTCGTCGAGGCGGACGCACCAGCGCTCCGACCGCAGGACCTTCGTGTACTTCTCGGTGCCCCGGCGCACCTTGTGGCAGTCGCGGACCTTGTCCGTGGTGTACCAGGTCTTGGTGCGGCCGTTGCTGCGCTTGGTGTGGCGCACCTTGCGGGTGTCGGTCTCGCACTTGTTCACCAGGTGCGGGCGGGTGGCCCGGGTGGTGCGCCGGGTGACGTGCCGGACGCCGTCGCGCACGCCGGTCACCTTCTGGTCGGCCTGCTCGACGGTGCCGCTGCCACTGCCGCTGCCCTTGCCGGTTCCGTTCACGGACGACGACGTGTCCGTACCGCCGCAGGCCGCGAGCGCGACCACCAGCATCATGGTCAGTCCTGCCAGGGTCGAGCGCCGCTTCACGGACGTGGCTCCTCTATGTGTACATGCCATCGGGAATCAGCAGCGTAGCGGACGGGGTCACGCGGCCGCGCGGGGGCACAGGCGCGGGGCCCGCCGCTACGCCTGCTGCCCGAACTCCGCCACCGCCGCGCCCACCATGGCCTCCAGCCGGTCGTGGTGGGCCCCGCGCCAGTACACCCGCGCGCATTCGGCGCACTGCGCGAACACCTCGTACGTGGCCCGCGTCCCGCCCTCCAGCCGGTCGGCGACGTCCTCCTTGCTCGCCTGGGCGAGCCGGCCGTTGCAGGCGGTGCAGCGGGTCCACGGGCGCAGCCGCGGGGTGAAGCGCCCCAGGACGTCGCGCAGTTGCTCGTCCGGCTGGTCGCTGTAGACGTACGCGCCCGCCCACAGCTCCCGCCTGCGCAGCAGCCCCCGGTCGCGGCTGAGCAGCACCCGCCGCTCGGCGGCGGAGCGCTTGGCGAGCGCCGGGTCGCCGACGTCGCTCGCCTCGTACGCGGTGTCGACGCCGAGGAGCCGCAGGCGCCGCGCCAGGGTGCCGAGGTGGACGTCCAGGAGGAACCGCAGCGGGGCGTCCGGCACGTCCTGAGGGCGGGCGACGGGCCGGACCTCGACCCGCTCCCCCGCGGCCGGTACGTGCGCCACGGGCACCTGGCGGCCGTCCACCACGAGCACGCCGACCTCCGTCAGCGGCACCCCGAGCGACTCGACGACGTGCCCGAGCGTGGAGACGCCGTCGGTGGTGAGCGGGGCCGGGGCGCCCGCACGGAACGCCTGTGGCACGAACAATCCCAGTTCAGGGGCTACTTGGAGGAGAATCTCCGGACCGTTCATCGGGCCAGAATGCCACGCCGCGCCCGAGCGGTGCCGCCGGTCGCGGGCGGCACCCGATTCGTTATGCAACAGCGGGGCGAAAACGTCGGCGTGGAGGTACCTTGCCGTTTCGACGGATACAGGTTGAAGCCTCAACTCCCTGCGGCGAAAGGTGTTGAACAGACACATGCGGCAACTCGCATCACCTCGCCTCGCTCCGCCCCTGGTCTCGGGCGGTCTCGCCGACTCGGTCTTCGCCACGGCACTGGAGGCCCCGCACCGGGTCCAGTTCTCGCTGCTGCGCGACGGGCGGCCGGTGCAGGAGATCACCACCTCGCGGTTCCGCGACGAGGTGACCGCCGTGGCCCGCGGGTTCCTCGCCAGCGGGGTCGGCCGGGGCGACCGGGTGATCGTGATGTCGCGCACCCGCTACGAGTGGACGCTCATCGCGTACGCGCTGTGGACGGTGGGCGCCGAACTGGTGCCGGTGTATCCGACCTCGTCCGCGGAGCAGGTGCGGTGGATCCTGTACGACACGGACGCCGTCGGGGTCGTCGTCGAGAACGAGCACAACGCGATGACGGTGGCCGCCGCGTACGGCGCCCGGACCGATCTGACCCGGCTGTGGGAGCTGGACTCCAGCGGCCTGGACCTGCTGGTCGAGGCCGGTGCGTCGGTGCACCCGGATCACGTGCACCAGCTGCGGGCCTCGGTGTGTCCCGGCGACACCGCGGTGATCTGCTACACGTCGGGCACGACGGGCCGCCCCAAGGGCTGCGTGATCACGCACAGCAACCTGGCGTCGGAAGCCGACAACCTGGTGGCGGGCTGGGGCAGCCTGCTCGCCGCGCCCGGCGAACAGCCCTCGCTGCTCGCCTTCCTGCCGCTCGCGCACTGCTACGGCCTGATGGTGGTGGTCAGTTCGATGCGCTCGGGGGTCAACATCGCCCACCAGCCGGACCTCTCCACCAGCGCGCTGCTGCCCGCGCTGGCCGCGTTCCGGCCGACGTTCGTGTACGGGGTCCCGTACATCTTCGAGAAGATCTTCGCCAAGGCCCGGATCAACGCCCAGAACAGCGGCCACACCGCCCTGTTCGAGCGGGCCGTGCGCACGGCGATCCGGTACGCGGCCTCCGTGCAGCGGCACGCGGCGGGCGAGGGCCCGGGGCCGGGACCGCGCATGCGGCTGCGGCACAAGGTGTACGACCGGCTGGTGTACGCGAAGGTGCGCGCGGTGCTGGGCGGCCGGGTGCGCAACGCGGTGTCGGGCGGCTCCCCGCTCTCCCGCGACCTCGGCCTGTTCCTCCAGGGCTGCGGCATCACGGTGTACGACGGCTACGGCCTCACCGAGACGACGGCCGCGGTCACCGCGCAGCCGGTCGGCGCGGTGCGGCACGGCACGGTCGGCAAGCCGCTGCCGGGCAACGCGGTGTACATCGCGGACGACGGGGAGATCTGGGTGGCCGGGGACGTCGTCTTCGCCGGTTACCTCAACAACCGCAAGGCCAACGAGGCGTCGCTGCGGGACGGCTGGTTCGCCACGGGCGACCTCGGCCACCTCGACCCGGACGGCTATGTGGTGATCACGGGCCGCAAGAAGGACATCATCATCACCAGCGGCGGCAAGAGCGTCTCCCCGCAGACCCTGGAGGAGGAGCTGCGCGCCCACCCGCTGATCTCCGGCTGCGTCGTGATCGGCGACAACCGCCCCTACGTGACGGCCCTGATCACACTCGACCCGGAGGCCCTGGCCAGCTGGCAGTCGCTCAAGGGCCGCGTCCCCACCACCCCGGCGGAGGCGGCGGCGGACGAGGAGCTGAACGGCCACATCCAGCGCGCGGTGTCACGAGCCAACGCCCGGGTCTCGCGCGCCGAGTCGATCCGCGCCTTCCGCATCCTGCCGCACGAGTTCGGCGCCGTGCAGGGTCTGCTCACGCCGTCCCTGAAGGTGCGCAGGGCGGCCGTCATGGAGGCGTACGCACGGGACGTCGAGGAGCTGTACGCGGCGCGCTGACCGGCGCCGCGCACAGCGGGTGTCCGCTCAGGACGCGGTGGGCGTCCAGTCCCCCAGCCAGTCCGCGACCTCCTGGTCGGCGGCCTGGGCGTCGGTCAGCTGCGGCCGGTCGGCGCTCGCCGAACCGGCGCCGTCCCCGGTGTTCTTGTACTCGGCGAACCGGTCGTCCTTCCAGGAGAAGCCGCCCATGTCCGTCCACGGCTTCGCCTTGATCGCGGCGCTCAGCGTGGAGTTCCGGACGGTGGCCATCGGGTCGAGGGAGGCGTCGCCGCCCGCGTGCCAGTTGCGGCCGAGGTGGAAGGATCCGGCGGTGACGTCGCCGCCCACGGTGGAGCGGTTGATGAGCAGGCCCTTCTTGCCCGCGGCGGTGCTCGGCGCCATGACGTACCCGGCGGACGTGCCGTCCCAGCGCTTCTTCAGGGTGATCACGGACTGGTCGATCACGGCGGTGGCGCCGCCGAAGATGAAGTCGACGTTGCCGACGACGTACGAGTTCTTCATGTAGACGCGCTTGCCAGCGCCGTCGAGCAGCAGCGTGTCCTGGTCGCCGCTGGTGATGACCGAGTCGAGGAACACCTTGTCGGCGTTGGTGCGCAGCGCCACCGCCTGCGCGGAGATCGAGGTGTCCTTGGACTCGTCGAAGTCGTTGTCGACGGTCAGGTTGCGCAGCTGGGTGTCGGCGCCGAGGACGGTGACGGTGGCGCTGCCCGAGGTGCCGTACGTCGATCCGTCCGGCTTCTTCGAACCGGCGGCGTGCCCCTCGACGAGGAC
This sequence comes from Streptomyces sp. BYX5S, assembly GCF_054724165.1. Classification (NCBI taxonomy): domain Bacteria; kingdom Bacillati; phylum Actinomycetota; class Actinomycetes; order Kitasatosporales; family Streptomycetaceae; genus Streptomyces; species Streptomyces sp. BYX5S. The sequence continues at coordinate 5,507,030 of NZ_CM138829.1, forward strand.
GGTGGACTTGCGGCTGGACCCGGTGCCGACGACGGTGATGTGCGGCTTGTTCGCGGGGATGTTCACGGTCCCGCGATAGGTGCCGGGCGCGACCTTGATGTCCACGCGCGCGGTGTTGTTCGCGGGCACGGCGTCGACGGCCGCCTGCACGGTCCCGTACTGGGCGCTGCCGTCGGCGGCGACGGTGAGGGTGGTCGCGGCGGCGGCCTTCGTCTGAGCCGTGGTGCTCGCGGTGGTGCCGAGGGAACTGCGGGGCCCGGCACCGGACTTCAGCAGGGCCGGCACGTCGGCGGCCTTGTCCAGCGTGTACGGGTAGAAGTCGGACGGCGTGAAGGCGGTGCCGCCGCTCTCGTTGCGCCCGCTGGTGCCGGAGAAGACGCTGCCGCGCTGCACGAGCGTGGCGGTGGAGTCCTTGATGACGGGGTTGTTGACGCCCTGGAAGTAGCTGTTCTCCAGGACCATCTTCGTCTTGCCGCGCGAGTAGTTGCCGTACGAGGACGTGATGTCGGTGCCCGGGTCGTCCTGGAGGTAGTTGTTGTAGAGGTGGGCGTGCGCGGCGTTGTCGGTGGACGGGTTGCGCTGTTCCGTCTCGCGGATCCAGTTGTGGTGGATGGTGATGTCGGTGAGGACGTTCTCGGTCCAGCCGATGCCGAAGGCCTTGTTGTCGTTGCTGAGCTTGTTCCAGGAGACGGTGACGTTCGTGGAGTCCTTGCGGACGTCGATCAGCCCGTCGGCCATGTGGCGCAGGTCGTTGTGGTCGATCCACACGTGGTGCGCGCCGTCCATCTGGATGGCGTCGAAGTCGTGGTCCTTGTCGTTCCAGGTGCCCTGGTAGGTGTCCCGGATCGTCAGGTTGCGGATGATGACGTTGTGCACGCCGGTGCCGAGGAAGAAGCCGCCGCCGACGATGTGTCCGGAGGTTCCGGAGCCCACGATCGTCTTGTCGGAGGCGACCTTGATCTCCTTGCCGACGGGGTCCATCCGGATGGCGGCCGCCACCACGATGACGTAGGGCTCGCTCGCGGTCGCGTACTTCTCCAGGTCGGCGAGGGTCTTCACGGTGACGGTCCGGCCGTCGCGGCCTCCGTACGTGCCCTTCTGGCCCTGGGAGTCGACGGAGGCGAAACCGTCGGCGGTGTCGTCGGCCCACGCGGCGGCGGTCGCGGCACTCGCCGTGGCCGCGCCGTCGCCGCCGAGGAGGCCGCCGCCGTACGCGAGGGTGGCCGCGGCGGCGACGGCGAGCGGGGCGCCCGCGACGAGGACGGTTCTGCGCCTGCGGTGCCTGGGCTTGCTGCGGGTGTCGCTCATCTGCTGTCGCACTCCGAACGTGGTGGGGGAATCCGTGCCGGGCGGCACGTACCGGTGTGGTGTCGCCGCCGGGGCGGGGAAGGTTGCCCCCTTCAAGCCCCTGCGGCGATTGAGCAGCGGGGTCCGGGGCAGAGCCCCGGGGCCGCAGCCCCGTCGCAGGACGCGATGCCCGCTGTCACACCCCGATGCGAAGATGCCGGAGTACGCGGGAAGAGAGGGGCAGGCCCGGATGGGACGCAGTGAGCGGGAGGCCGTCGCCGACGGCGCACGCCTCCACGCGACCGTACGGGCACTGCTCGACGACCACGCACGGGCCGTACGCGCGGTGCGGGAGGCACTCGACCCGCTCCTCGACGAGTCCGTGGCGCGGGTCCTCGACACCATGCCCGTGGCCCGGTTGCAGGAGGCCACCGACGGCCGGGTGCGCGTCGGCCTCGTGGAGCGTGACGGGCTGCGCACGGACAAGTCGCGGCAGTTCGACGCGTACGCCCGGCGCAGCTCCATGGCCGAGGCGACGCCCGACGCCGTCGACGTGTCCGACGCGGAGATCGCGCGCCGGATCGTCGAGGAGGAGCAGGCACGCCTCGGCGTGGCGGCGGAGGGCTGAGCCTTCCGGGAGCGGGTGCTCAGTGCCGGTACGTGGCGCGGGCCGCGGTCGACACGACCTTCGCGGCGTCGTCGGCGCCGAGCAGCCCTTCGGCGACGTACGCCTCCGTGACCTCCCGGACCGTGCCGACGAGCGCCCGCTTGTTCGGGAACGGCGCGGCGGCCCACACCGCGTCGAGCAGCGAACTCCCGCTCTCACGCACCGGGTTGGCGACGCCCGAGTCGAGGCCACCGAAGACCACCCGGGGTTCCGCGCGCCGGAAGTACGCGTGGGTGGCGTCCTCGGTGCCCCCCAGGAACGGGGCGAGTTCGACGCCGTCGAGGGTGAAGTGGAGGGGCTTGCCGTCGATTTTCGTGAGCGCGGGCCGCAGATCGCCGGAGAGCGCCGCCCGGCCGTGGAGGCCGAAGGTGAGGGCCGTGGTGCGGGCGTCGCGGGCGACCAGGTTGACCGGGCCGTAGAAGAGGGCCTGGGTCGCCGGGTCGTCCGGGGTGCGTTCGACACGCACCCGGAAGGGCATCGCGATCCGCACCGTGTCGCCGTCCCGCCAGGTCCGGGAGACGGTGACATAGCTGCCGGGCTTCGCGGAACTGCCGCCCGCCGGGCGCCCGTTGACGGTGACGGTGAAGCCGTCGACGGCCCAGGACGGCACCCGCAGCCTGAGGTCGAACGCGGCCCGCCCGCCGCGCACGGTCAGGGTGCTGCCCTGCTCGCGCGGGAAGTCGGTGGTCTGCGTGACGGTGATGCCGTGGGCCTCCCAGGTGAGGGTGGCGGCGGTGTAGAGGTTCACGTACAGGGCGCTGTCGTCGGCGGCGCGGAAGTAGACGGTGTCCTGGTACTTGGTGGCGCTCTCCATGCCGGTGCCCTCGCAGCACGTGGTGCCGGCCTTGGGCGTGTAGTCGCGTACGTGGCCCGGTCGCAGTCCGATGAAGTAGGTGACGAGCGGCTTCTCGGCGTCGGCCTTGTCCTGCTTGGAGCCGAGGACCTGGTTGAGCAGGGTCCGCTCGTAGTAGTCCATGTACTGCGGCCGCTGGTCGTGCCGGAAGAGGATCCGGCTGAGCTTGAGCATGTTGTACGCGCAGCAGGTCTCGGCGTTGACGTCGCTGAGCGTGGTGGCGAGGACGCCCGGCTCGCCCCAGAACTCGCGGTCGCTGGTGCCGCCGATGGCGTACATGCGGGGCGGTACGACCATGTCCCAGAAGTTGCGGGCGGCGGTGAGGTAGCGGTCCTCGCCGGTCTCCTCGTGGAGGCGGACGAGGCCGGTGAAGACGGGGATGTGCTGGTTGGCGTGGAGTCCGCCGAGGATGTCCCGGCCCTCGGCGCAGGCGTCGATGAGCTTGTCGAGGTCGAACAGGCGGGCAAGGGCGAGGTGTTGGGCCTTGCCGCTGAGCGCGTACAGGTCGCAGATCGCCTCGACGATGCCGCCGAACTCGCCGCTGGAGAAGATGCCCCACATCCGCTGGAGGGTCGCCTCGGGCAGCTGCGACAGGCGTGCGTGCATCCAGTCGCACAGGCCCTCGGCGAGGTCGAGGGCCCGGGGGTCGTCGGTGGCGAGGTGGGCGTCGACGAGGCCGCGCAGGATCTTGTGCGCGGTGTAGTAGGGCGCCCACACCTTGGTGTAGTCGCCGCTGGTCATCGACTCCAGGGCGATGAACTGCGTCTCGGGGTAGGCGGCGAGGAACCCGGGGTGGCTGGGCCCGCCCCAGGTGCGGCGCAGGGTGGCCGTGCGGGAGCGGCCCGAGGTGTCCGCGAACGTGGAGCCGCTCGTCTCGTCGAAGCCGTACGCGGCGAGGTCGCCGGTGGGCGCGGAGTCGTCGCCCGCGTGCAGCGCCGCGATGTCGTCGGCGCTCAACGCCCGTGCGAACAGGTGGACTTCGTCGAGGGATCCGGCGTACGGCGGGTCGGCGGCGTAGTGCGAGCGGCCGAGCCAGCAGTCCTTGACGGCGCCGAGGTCGGCGGGGGTGAGCGTGAGCGCGGTGTCGCGGGCGACCTCCCGCCCGTTCACGTACAGGACGCCGGTGCCGCCGCCGAGGGTGACCGCGAGGTGGCTCCACTCGTCGACGGGGAGCGGCGCCGTGCCGTCGAGGCTCTGCTCGCGGCCCGCGCCGCCGGTGGTGATCGCGAACCGGGGGTTGCCGCCCGCGCCGCGCGCGGCGAGGTACAGGTAGCGGGTGGTGTCGTCGCCGAAGTCGGCGATGCGGGCCCAGTCGTCGGCGTGTTCGGGGCGCACCCAGGCGGCGAGGGTGAGGGCGTTCGTCGCGCCGTCGAGGACGTCGGACGGCAGGTCGACGTAGGTGTAGGAGCCCCGGATCGTGGAGACGGCGCCGCCGCCGAAACGGCCCGCGACGCTCAGCACGGTCGGGTCGGCGCGCAGCGCGGCGCGCACGTCGTACAGCTCGCCGACCATGGTGCGGATCTTGGTGAGGTACGTGGTGTCGCCGGTGCTCGCGTAGGCCTGCGCGAGCATGGTCAGGAAGTGGCCCGTGGTGTGCCCGCGCAGGTTGCCGCCCGCTTCCCCGTCGAGGCCCTCCCAGCCGCCGGGGGCGACGGCGCCGGGCGTGGGGCGGCCGACGTTGGCGCGGAAGACCTGGATGAGCCGCATCTCGTCGTAGCCGCCCCCGAAGTCCAGCATGAGGCGCCGTTTGTCGGCGAACACGCCCTTGCCGAGGGCGACGTCGTCGAGCGCGAAGGGGAGGGCGCCGCCGCCCGGCGTGGACGCGGCGGCGGCGCGGGGTGCCGCGCCCGCCCTGCCGGGGGCGAGGGCGAGCGCGGTGGCGCCCAGGGCGAAGGCGCCGCACAGGGAGCGTCTGGTGGGACCGGGTGCCATGGAGAACCTTCCGTTCGACATATCGACACGGGTTCGATAAACCGACCAGAAGCTAGACGGCGGCCCCGCGCCCGTCAATGGCCCCGACCGTGCACGGCCGTCACTTCCGTGTCAGGGCCTCCCGGATCGCGTCGTACGCCGGCTTGTGCTGGAGGTTCTCGTCCCAGGGCAGCGCGGCGCCCTCGTCGTCGAAGAAGGCGGGGATCCACGAGTGCCGGTCGGAGTAGCCCCACAGCGTGATGCCGACGCAGCGCTTCACGGCGAGGCAGGCGTCGGTCACCTGCCCGTACCAGTCGGCCTGTTGGGCGAGCTTCGCCTCGTCGGCGGGGAGGATCATGCGGATGTCGAGCTCGGTGAGGGCGACGTCGACGCGGAGGTCGGCGAAGCGCTGGATGTTCTGCCGCATCTGGTACGGGAAGCCGTACTGGAGCGCCAGGTGGGCCTGCATGCCGAAGCCGTCGACGGGGACGCGGTCCGCCTTGAGCTGCTTGATCAGCGCGTAGTACGCGTCGGACTTCGCGCCGGTGCCCTCGACGTTGTAGTCGTTGAGGTACAGCTTGGCCTTGGGGTCGGCGGCGCGGGCCCAGCGCAGGGCGTCGGCGATGTAGCCGGGGCCGAGCGTCTTGTAGAAGATGTTCTCCCGGTAGGTGCCGTCCTCGTTCATGATCTCGTTGGCGACGTCCCAGGCGAAGACCTTGCCCCGGTAGTGCTTGACGACCTTGGTGATGTGGTTGCGCAGGATGGAGCGGAGTTCGTCGGCGGTCCAGGTGCCGGAGGTCAGCCAGTCGGGCAGCTGGCTGTGCCACAGGAGCGTGTGGCCGCGCACCTTGAGGCCGTTGGCGCGGGCGTAGTCGACGATCTCGTCGCCCGCCGTGAAGTCGAAGACTCCGCGCTGCGGTTCGGTGGCGTACCACTTCATGCCGTTGCCGGGCGTGGTCTGGCCGAACTCGGTGCCGAGGAGGTCGGCGTACTCGGTGTCGGCGAGCTCCGGGTTGTCGACGGCGGAGCCGAAGTAGCGGCCCTGGGCGCGGGCGAGGTCGTGGAGGGTGGCGGAGGAGCCGGGCTTCTTGCCGCCGTCGCCCGCGGCGGTCGCGGGGGTGGCGGCGAGGCCGCCGAGGAGGGCGACGGCGGTCGTCGCGGCGAGCACGGCGGATCTGACGCGGGTGGGGCGGCGCATGACGGATCTCCTCTGCTGGTGGGCTTGGCGGGGTGTGCGGTCGGGTCACTTCACGCGCAGCTCGCAGCGCATCCTGCGGTCGTGGCCCACCTCCCGCACCGGTCCCGTCAGGGTGAGCGGCACCGTGTGGTGGACGTGTTCGCTGGAGGCGGCGACGCGCAGTTCGAGGGCGCCGGGTTCCACGACGCGGCGGCCGTCGGCGCCGGTGTACGCGGCGAGGTCGGCGGGGAACGTGGCGTGGACCTCGGCGGCGGCGCCCGGGTCGAGGGGGACGCGGGCGTAGCCGACGAGCCGGACCTCGGGGCGGGCGACGGTGCCGACGGGGTCGTGGAGGTAGAGCTGGACCACTTCGGTGCCGGGGCGCTCGCCGGTGTTGCGGACGGTGAGCTTCAGGGACACCTCGCCGTCGGTGGCGAATTCGGGGGTGTCGCAGGTGGGGGCGGACCAGTCGAACGTCGTGTACGACAGGCCGTGGCCGAACGGATAGAGCGCGGTCGGGTCGACGTTGCTGGGGCCGCCGTGCCGGCCGAGCGGCGGCGCGAGGTACGGGGCGGGCTGCCCGCCGGGGGTGCGGGGCACGCCGATGGGGAGGCGGCCGGAGGGCTCGACGCGGCCGGAGAGCACGCCCGCGACGGCGGCGCCGCCCTCCTGCCCGGGGAAGAAGGCCTGGACGACGGCGGCCGCCCGGTCGGCCCAGCGGCCGAGCGCGTAGGGGCGCCCGCTGAGGACGACGATGACGGTCGGCGTGCCGGAGGCGAGCGTCTCGTCGAGCAACGCGCCCTGTCCGTAGGGCAGTTCGAGGTCGGCGGCGTCGCAGCCCTCGCCCGAGGAGCCGCGCCCGAACAGTCCCGACCGGTCCCCCACGACGGCCAGGCACACATCGGCAGCCGCCGGGTCGTCGACGAACGTGGCGCCCGGCAGTTCGGCGCGCAGGGCCTCGGCGAGGGTCGGGATGTCGACGCCGGTGGGCAGTTCGGGGTGGTTGACGCCGACATGGCGCGGGAACGTGTAGCAGCCGAGCATCGCGGCCTGCTCGGTGGCGAGCGGGCCGACGAGCGCGACACGGAGCGCGCCGGAGACGGGCAGCGGCAGCAGCCCCGCGTCGTTGGCGAGCAGCACCACGGACTCCTGCGCCGCCCTGGCCGCGAGTTCCCGCATGGGGGCGGGGTTCAGGTCGACGGGGCCGTCGGTGTCGACCGGCTGCCAGTCGGGGTCGAGCAGGCCCAGTTCGCACTTCTGTGTCAGGACGCGCAGCGCCGCCCGGTCGAGCAGTTCCTCGGGCAGGCCGCCGCCGGGCTCGAAGCAGTGGGCGGCGGGGAGTTCGACGTCCACCCCTGCGGCCAGGGCGAGCCGGCCCGCGTCGGCGGCGGACGCGGCGACCCGGTGGGCGGACTCCAGGAACGCGATGCCGAAGTAGTCGGAGACGGTGGTTCCCGTGAACCCCCAGGTGTCACGGAGGAGTCGCGTCAGCAGCTCGGTGTGCGCGTGGGCGGGCAGCCCGTCGATGTCGTTGTACGCGGCCATCACGGAGCGGGCGCCGCCCTCGCGCAGCGCCATCTCGAACGGCGGCAGGATGACGTCGGCCAGCTCGCGCGGGCCGAGCGAGGCGGGCGCGTGGTTGCGGGCCGCGCGGGAGGCCGAGTACCCGGCGAAGTGCTTGAGCGTGGCGACGATCCCGGCGGCCTCCAGGCCGCGTACGTAGGCGGCGCCGATGGTGCCGACGAGGTAGGGGTCCTCGCCGATGGACTCCTCGGTGCGGCCCCACCGGGGGTCGCGGACGACGTCGAGGACGGGGGCGAGGCCCTGGTGGATGCCGACGGCGCTCATGGAGCCGCCGATGGCCCGCGCCATCTCCGTGATCAGGGCAGGGTCGAAGGTCGCGCCCCAGGCCAGCGGGGTCGGGAAGACGGTGGCCTGCCAGGCCGCGAACCCGGTGAGGCACTCCTCGTGGGCGAGGGCGGGCACCGCGAACCGGTTGCCCGCGCGGATCCGCCGTTGCAGGTCGGCGAGCCGGCCGACGCCCTCGGCGGGGTCGACGGGGACGGTGCCGAAGGGGCGGGTGAGGTGACCGAGGCCGTACGGGAGGAGGGCGTCGAGGTCCGCGCTCTCGGCGGCGTACTCGTGCTGTCCGGGTGCCACGGCGGCGTCGGAGTCGGAGCCGGTGGCGGCGCCCAGCCAGACGCTGGACAGCTGGGCCGTCTTCTCCTCGGCGGTCATCCGGGCGAGCAGGTCCGCCGCCCGGACGTGGGCGGGCAGGGTGGTGTCCTGCCAGGGCTGAGCCATGGAACTCCTCAAGTACGTGACGTGTTGCGGTGGTTGGCGGGGCGTCAGCCCTTGGTGGCGCCCATCGTGATGCCGCCGATGAGCTGGCGTTCGGCGACGGCGTAGAAGGCGAGCGCGGGCACCATGGCGAGGATGAGGTACGCGAAGACGCGGGCGATGTCGGTGGCGTACTGGCCCTGGAACTGCTGGACGCCGACGGGGATCGTCCACCAGGTGGGCTGGGTGAACACGAGCAGCGGGAGCAGGAAGTTGTTCCAGCTCGTGACGATGGCGAGGACGGAGACGGTGCCGAGCGCGGGGCGCGCCATGGGCAGCAGGATCCGCCAGAAGAAGCCGAGCGGGGAGCAGCCGTCGAGGGTGGCGGCCTCTTCCAGCTCGCCGGGGATCTCCCGGAAGAAGCCGCGCAGGATGACGATGGTCATGGGCAGGCCGAACGCGGCCTGCGGCAGGATCACTCCGAGCGGGTTGTCGAGCAGCCCGAAGGTGCGCAGCAGGATGAACAGCGGCAGGATCGCCACGGCGAACGGGAACATCAGGCCGACGGTGAAGAGGGTGAACATCACCTCCCGTCCCTTGAAGGCGAACCGGGCGAGCGCGAAGGCGGCGAGCGCGGCGGTGCCGACGGTCAGGATCGTCGTGCCGACGGCGACGAGCGTCGAGGAGCCGAGCATCCGCCAGAACGAGCCGTCGGTCAGGATGTCCGTGTAATTGGACACGATCCAGGGCGACGGGAGCCCGAACGCGTTCCCGGACAGCTGGTCGGTGGACTTGAACCCGGAGATCAGCGCGTACAGGAGCGGGGTGACCATGACGACGCCGACGAGCCACACGGTGATGTACAGCGGTGTGGAGCGCAGGCGGCGGCGCGCGGTGTGACTGAGAACGCTCATCGGTTGCCTCGCATGGTGGTGAGGGCTCCTTCGGTGTCCCGGCGCAGCACGTACTTCTGGTAGGCGACGGCGAACACGAGGCTGATGAGGAACATCGCGATGCTGATCGCGCTGGCGTAGCCGATCTGGTAGCGCTTGAAGCCGAACTGGAAGAGCGTGACGGCCATGGTCTCGGAGTGGTGGTCGGGTCCGCCCTGGGTGGTGACCCACACCAGGTCGAAGAGCTGAATGGCGCCGATGACGGAGAGGAAGACGCTGATGCGAAGGGTGGGTCCGAGCAGCGGCAGGGTGACGCTGCGGAACCGCTGCCAGGCGTTCGCCCCGTCGATGCGGGCGGCCTCGTGCAGTTCGGCGGGGATGCCCTGGAGTCCTGCCAGGTACAGCATCATGTGGAAGCCGAAGTACTTCCACATCATGACGAGGAACAGGGTGGGCAGGACCCAGTCCTGGTCGGCGAACCAGAGTCCGCCGAGGCCGTCGAGGCCGATGGAGCCGAGCACCTTGTCGGCGAGCCCGTCGTCCGGCGAGAAGATCATGGAGAACAGGACGCCGGTGATGACCTCGGACAGCACGTAGGGGGCGAAGAACAGCATCCGGTAGACGGCGCGGCCGCGCAGCTTCTGGTTGAGCAGGACGGCCATGGCGAGCGCGAACGGGAGCTGGAGTCCGACGGAGAACACCACGAGGAGCAGTCCGCGCCACAGGTCGCCGAGGAAGACCGGGTCGTCGAGGAGCCGGGTGTAGTTGTCGGTGCCGGCGAAGTCCGAAGGCGACCCGAATCCGCCCCAGTTGAAGAAGCTGACGTAGAGGGCGTAGAGGATCGGCGTGAGCACGAACAGGGCGAACAGGACAAGGGCGGGCACCGTGAACGAGAAGGCGGTGAGCCAGTCCCGGATCCGGCGGGCCAGGGGGCGCCGGGTCGGTGCCGGGGCGGCCTGCTCCTTGACGGGAGCGGGCCGCGCGTCGTTGAGCTGAGTCGAAGTCATGGTGGCTTACTGGCTCTTGGCGACCTGGGTGATGGAACGGGCGACCTGTTCGGGCGACTTGGCGCCGGCGATGAGGGCGGCGACGGAGTCGTTGATCTCCTGGCCGAGGGCGGGCGGGTAGGCCTGGTCGAGGTAGAGCTGGAAGCCGGTCGCCTTGTCAAGGGCCGCGGAGACGAGCTTGAGGTTGGGGTCGGTGAGGGAGCCGATGGCGTCCTTGAGGGCCGGCATCAGGTCGGCCTTCTCGACCAGGATCTTGTCGGACTCGGCCGACATGAAGAACTTCAGGAAGTCGACGGCCGCCTTGGGGGCGCCCTTGCGCACGGCGTAGGCGTTGCCTCCGCCGAAGACGTCGCTGCCCGCGCCCTTGCCGCCCGGGACCGACGGGAACGTGAAGAAGCCGAGGTCCTTGCCGATGCCCTTGCCCGCGTCCGCCTGTGTGGGAGGCGCCCACTGACCCATCAGCTCCATCGCGGCCCTGCCGTTGCCCATGGTGGCGGCCTGGCCGCCCGGCGTGGAGTACGCGGCGCCGAGGAAGCCCTTCTGGAACGGCTTCAGGTCGACGAGTTCCTTGAGGCGCTCCCCCGCCTTGACGAAGTCGTCGCCGGTGAAGTCCTTGGCGTCCGCGGCCTTCTGCATGCCGTCGACTCCGGCGATGCGCATCGCCAGGTAGGCCCAGTAGTACATGCCGGGCCACTTCTCCTTGCCCGCGAGGGCGATGGGCGCGATCCCGGCGCTCTTCAGCTTCTTGACGGCGTCGAGGTAGTCGCTCCAGGTGGTGGGCGGGCTCGTGATGCCGGCCTTCTTGAAGTGCGCCTTGTTGTACCAGAAGCCGACGCCGCCCACCTCGATGGGCATCGCGTACATCTTGCCGTCGAACTTGTAGGCATCGGGGGCCACGCCCACGAACTTGTCGGACAGCGGCGCGGTGGCTTCGGTGAGATCCTCGACGAGACCGGCGTCGATCTGCTGCTTGAGGACCCCGCCGCCCCAGGTGTGGTAGATGTCCGGCAGCTTTCCGGAGCTGGTCAGCGCGGTCATCTTCGACTTGAACGCGTCGTTCTCCAGCGTCACGAGCTTGATGCGCACGTCGGGGTGCTCGGCCTCGAAGGCCTTGGCCCGCTCCGGCCAGACGGTCTTCGACGGCTCCGTGGTCTGGATGTTCCACCACTCGACGACGGTGCGGCCCTTGCTGTCGGTGGCGCCCGACTCGGAGTCCGAACAGGCGGAGAGCCCCACGGCTCCGATCCCCACGGCGGAGGCGGTCCCCAGGAACCGTCGGCGGGACAGGGCCGAGGGGACGGCGGGCCCCGACTGCTCGGACGACGGGGACGACGGGGGCACAGCGGCTCGGTCGAACGCTGACATGGCGCACCTTCCGGAAGGGATCCGAAAACTATCGGGAGACGGCCACGGAAGTTACGGACACAACTCGGGGGTGTCAACGGCCTTTACGAAAAAGGTCGTTGACACCCCCGGTGGCGCAGCGGCGGAGTCAGTCGTTCCGGGGCGCCGCCGTGCTCGCTCGCACCAGCAGTTCCGTCGCCAGGTCGACGCGCGGCGCCGCCGGCTCGACCGAGCGGGCCAGGTCGAGCGCGGTGCGGGCCGCCAACTTGCCCATGTCGGAGAGGGGTTGGCGCACCGTGGTGAGCGGCGGCGCGGACCACCGCACTTCCGGAAGGTCGTCGAAGCCGACGACGCTCATGTCCTCGGGCACGCGCAGCCCGCGCCGCCGCAGCGCCTCGATGGCGCCGAGCGCCATCTGGTCGCTGGACGCGAAGACGGCGGTGGGCGGTGCGGCGAGGTCGAGCAGCCGGTTGCAGCCGGTGAACCCGGACTCGTGGTAGAAGTCGCCGGGCACGATCAGCTCGTCCTCGACCGGTACGCCCGCGACGTCGAGGGCCGCCCGGTACCCGTCGAGCCGCGCCCGGGAGCACAGCAGCCGCGGCGGGCCCTCGATGAACCCGATCCGCCGGTGCCCGAGCCCGAGCAGGTGCTCGGTGGCGGCCATGCCGCCCGCCCAGTTGGTGGCGCCGATGGTCGGGGCGTCGGTCACGGGCGAACCCGCGGGGTCGATCACGACCAACGGCACGCCCAGGCGCTGGAGTTCGTCCCGCAGACCGGACTCCAGGACCGACGTCACGAGGATCACGCCGTCCGAGGCGCGGGCCCGCAGGTTGGTCATCCACTCCCGCGCGGCCCCGGCCCGGTCGTGGATGGCGGAGACGACGGTGCCCACCCCGGACTCGTGCGCGACCTCCTCGACGCCGCGGATGATCTCGACGGCCCAGGGGCTGTCCAGGTCGTTGAAGACCAGGTCGAGCAGGGCCGCCCGGTCGCCGGGCGCGGGCGCCCTGCGCTGGTACCCGTGGCGGTGCAGCAGGTCCTCGACGCGGGCCCGGGTGCCGGGCGAGACGTCGGACCGCCCGTTCACGACCCGCGAGACGGTCGGCACGGAGACCCCGGCCTCCCGCGCGATCTCGGTGATCGTCACCTTGGCCGGCCCCTCCGGGCTCCGCGTGGCTGCCTTGCGCTGAGCGCCTTCCCGGCCCACGTTCCCCACCTCCAACGACACACTTTTTTCCAATGATCTCCGGACGGCCGCCGAAAATCAGCCAACGAGCGCCGCGGCGGCCCCCATTGACAGGGTTCGGGAGCGGCTCTAGGTTGCGGCGACGTTACCGGAAGATTCACGAAAGTTCTCGGTCACGCCTTTCCCCTGCCCCGCACTGAGCCGCGCACCGAAAGGCCCTGCATGAGTTCCTCCACGATGACGGGCGTCCCGCCCGGCACCGGCACCGCCCCCGACCCTCCCCGCCGGGGTCCTCGCAAGAAGCTTCCGTCCGGACGGCGCACCTGGCGTCAAGCACTGCGCCGAGACTGGCAGTTGTACTCCCTCGCGCTGCTGCCCATCGCGTTCTTCCTGGTGTTCCGCTACCTGCCGATGCTCGGCAACGTGATCGCGTTCCGCCGCTTCGAGCCGGGCGGCTCGATCTTCGGCGAGGAGTGGGTGGGACTCCGCTACGTCGAGATGTTCCTCAGTGACCCCACGTTCTGGCAGGTCTTCCGCAACACGCTGTGGCTCGGCGGCCTGACGCTCGTCTTCTGTTTTCCCCTCCCGATCGTCCTCGCGCTGCTCCTCAACGAGGTGCGCCGTACCGCGTTGAAACGTTTCGTCCAGTCGGTGTCGTATCTGCCGCACTTCCTGTCGATCGTGATCGTCGCCGGCATCACGATGCAGATGCTCGCGACCGACGGCCCCGTCAACCATGTGCTGGGCTGGCTGGGCCACGACCCGATCCGCTTCATCCAGGAACCCGAGTGGTTCCGGACGGTCTACGTGGGCTCGGAGATCTGGCAGACGGCGGGCTGGGGCACGATCCTCTACCTCGCGGCGCTCACCACGATCGACGAGGACCTGTACGAGGCGGCGCGGATCGACGGCGCGAACCGCTGGCAGCAGACCTGGCACGTCACCCTGCCCGGCATCCGCCCCACCATGATCACGCTGCTGATCCTCAACGTCGGCACGTTCATGGCGGTCGGCTTCGAGAAGGTCCTGCTGCTCTACAACCCGCTGACGTACCAGACCTCCGACGTGATCTCCACGTACGTCTACCGGACCGGTGTCGAGTCGAGCAGCTTCAGCTACGCCGCCGCGATCGGCCTGTTCGAGGCGGTCATCGGCCTCGTCCTGATCACCACGTCGAACCAGCTCTCGCGCCGCACAGTGGGGACCAGCCTGTGGTGAGCACCGAACGCCCCACGAAGGGCTACCGCGTCTTCCGGCGCGCGAACGCCGTGATCCTCACGCTCGTCGTGGCCGTCACCCTGTACCCGTTCGTCAACATCATCGCCCGCTCCTTCAGCGGTGAGCGGCAGATCCGCGCGGGCGAGGTGACGCTGTGGCCGCGCGGCTTCAACCTGACCACGTACGAGCTGGTGTTCCAGGACGCGATGTTCTGGCGCAACTACGGCAACACGGTCCTGTACACGGTGGTGTCGACGGCCGTCGCCATGGTGCTGACCACCTGTTACGCGTACGTCCTGTCCAAGCGGCAGCTGCGCGGGCGCACGGCGCTCATCGGGATCGCCGTGTTCACCATGTTCTTCACCGGCGGCCTGATCCCGAACTACGTCCTGGTCACCAGCCTCGGCCTGAAGAACAGCATCTGGGCGATCGCCCTGCCCAACGCGATCAGTGTCTTCAACCTGCTCGTGATGAAGGCCTTCTTCGAGAACCTGCCGAGCGATCTGGAGGAGGCCGCGCAGATCGACGGCCTGAGCACGTACGGGATCCTGCTGCGGATCGTGCTGCCGCTGTCGAAGGCGGTGGTGGCGACGATGGTGCTCTTCTACTCGGTGTCGTTCTGGAACTCGTGGTTCAGCGCGTTCCTGTACCTGGACCGGGCGGACCTCATGCCGGTCACCGTGTATCTGCGCAACATGATCCTGGGCGCCACGGGCGGCGCCAACGCGGGCGCCGCGACCGAGCAGCTCAGCCAGGTCGGCGCCAACATCCAGTCGGTGACCATCGTGCTCACCGCGCTGCCGATCCTCTGCGTGTACCCGTTCGTCCAGCGCTACTTCGTCAAGGGCGTCATGCTCGGCGCGGTCAAGGGCTGACAGCTCCCCACACCCCCTTCCCCCAGGAGTCCCAGTGAAGAACAGCGGTCAGCTCTCGCGGCGCCAGATACTCGCCGCCGCCGGATTCATCGGCCTCGCGACGCTCACGGCCTGCGGCAGCGGCGACGACGGCACCGACGGCAAGGACCTGGCGCAGAAGCAGCGCGGCGCCATGAAGAAGTTCGAGGCGGGCGAGCAGTTCAGGGCCACCAAGGCGCTGTCGTTCTCGATGCTGCACAACAACAACCCGGTGTACCCGACCAAGGACGGCTGGCTGTTCTGGAAGGAGCTCACCAAGCGCACGAGAATCACCCTCGAGCCGGTCGACGTGCCGCTCGCGGACTACGAGAAGAAGCGCGGCGTCCTGATCGGCTCGGGGGACGCGCCGTTCCTGATCCCGAAGACGTACCACCCCTCGGAGGTCGCGTTCGTCTCGTCCGGCGCGATCCTCCCGGTCAGCGACTACGTCGACCTGATGCCCAACTTCCGGGCCAAGGTGAAGAAGTGGAAGCTGGAGCCGGAGCTCGACTCGATCCGCCAGTCCGACGGCAAGTACTACCTGCTGCCCGGTCTGCACGAGAAGGTGAAGTCCGGCTACTCGCTGTCCCTGCGCACGGACGTCCTCGACAAGCACGGCCTCTCCCTGCCGACGACCTGGGACGAGGTGCACGACGTCCTGAAGGCGCTCAAGGAGGAGTACCCGTCGAAGTACCCGATGACGGATCGCTGGAGCACCAACACCCCTTTCCCGTGCGGTGCGTTGTTCCAGTACCTCGGGCAGGCGTACGGGGTGCGGGCCGGCTGGTCGTACGACAACATCAGCTATGACGGGACGGCGAAGAAGTTCGTCTTCACCGCCACGCAGGACGGCTACCGGGACATGGTGGAGTATCTGCGGGGCCTGGTCGCGGAGAAGCTGCTCGACCCGGAGTCGTTCACGCAGCAGGACGACCAGGCGGTGCAGAAGCTGCTCGCCGAGAAGTCGTACGTCATCAGCGCCAATCCGCAGGAGCTGGTGCAGAACTACCGCTACAACCTGGACAAGCAGGTCAAGGGCGCGACGATCGAGATGGTCCCGGTGCCGCTCGGCCCGGCGGGCCCGGTGGTCAACGGCGGCTCCCGCCTGGAGAACGGCGTCATGATCTCCAGCAAGGCGCTGAAGGCGGACACGTTCGTCGCGATGATGCAGTTCGTCGACTGGCTCTGGTACTCGGACGAGGGCCAGGAGTTCTGCAAGTGGGGCGTCGAGGGCGTCACGTACACGAAGTCCGGCGGCACGTACCGTCTCAAGGACGGGGTCTCGCTCATGGGGTCCGACGCGGACGCGCCGAAGGACCTCCAGAAGGACTTCGGCTTCTTCAACGGCGTGTTCACCTACGGCGGCAGCTGGGAGCTCGTCTCGTCGAACTTCGGCGCGGACGAGAAGAAGTTCCAGGACGAGATGGCGAAGCGGCGAGAGCAGCCGATCGGCCCCGCGCACCCGCTGCGCTCCGCCGAACAGGAGCAGGCCACCCTGTGGGACACCCCGCTCAAGGACTACACGATCCAGAACACCCTGAAGTTCGTGCTCGGCAAGCGGCCCATGTCCCAGTGGAACGACTTCCTCACGGAACTGAAGGGGAAGAACATGCAGCAGCTGGTCGACCTGCACAACAAGGCCGCCGACCGCTTCGAGAAGGAGAACGGGTGACGGCCGCCGCCACGGCGCGCGGCTTCGGCACCGGCCCCCTCTCCCGCGCCGCTGCGCTCGTCCACACCCTGCTCACCGTCGAGGCGATGCTCCTCGTCGCGGCCTCGCCCGGCCTGATCGGGGCGTTCCTGCTCGGCGCGGACCCGTCGAACCTGCCGCTGCTCGCCCTGTGCCTGGTGCCGCTCGGGCCCGCCCTGTCCGCCGCCCTGTACGCGCTGCACCGCCGGGGCCGGGAGCTCACGGAGCTGCGGCCCGCCCGCACGTTCTGGCGCGGGTGGCGGCTGAACGCGCTGCCGGTGCTGCGGTGGTGGGTGCCGCTGTTGGCCTGGCTGAGCGTGATCGGTTTCTCGCTGATCCACTTCCCGGCCGCCGGGGTGCCGGGCTGGTGGGCGGGGCTGCTCGTGGTGATCGGCGCGGTGTCGCTGCTGTGGGGCGGGCACGCGCTGGTGCTGGGCTCGCTGTTCGCGTTCCGCTCCGGGGACGTGGCCCGGCTCGCCGCGCACTTCCTGCCGCGCCGGCCGACGGCGACGCTCGCCGCCGCCTCGCTCCTCGTCCTCGCCGGCGGCCTGACCGTGCTCGGCACGGAGGCCCTCGCGGCCCTGCTCGCCGCTCCCCTGCTGCTGTCCCTGTTGACCGCCTTCCGCCCGGTGATCGCTCGGACCGAGGAGGTCTTCACCGCATGAGCCACGACCCTCGTACGCCCCCGGGGAAGATCCTCTACGGCGGCGACTACAACCCCGAGCAGTGGCCGAAGGAGGTGTGGGACGACGACCACCGGCTGTTCACGCGGGCCGGGATCGACACCCTGACCGTGGGCGTCTTCACCTGGTCGCTGACCCAACCAGCGCCCAACACCTACGACTTCACCGTGCTCGACGACATCCTCGACCGGGCGGCGGCCGAGGGGCGCCGCGTCGTCCTCGCCACCGGCACCGCCGCGCTCCCGCCCTGGCTGGCGAAGGACCACCCCGAGGTCAACCGCACCGACTTCGAGGGCCGCCGGCACGCGTACGGGCAGCGGCACAACTTCTGCCCCAGCTCCCCGGCGTACCGGCGTTTCTCGACCGCGCTCGCCGCCCGCCTCGCCGAGCGGTACGCCCGCCACCCGGCGCTGCTGGCCTGGCACATCAACAACGAGTACGGCGGGGCCTGTTACTGCGAGCGGTGCGCGGCGGCGTTCCGCGGCTGGCTGCGCGAGCGGCACGGCGGTCTCGACGCCCTCAACGACGCCTGGTGCACGACGTTCTGGTCGCACCGCTTCACGGACTGGGACCAGATCGAGCCGCCGAGCGCGCTCACCGAGCACTGGCGCGGCCCCGACCACACCGCCTTCCAGGGCATCACGCTCGACTACCTGCGCTTCATGACGGACGCGCTGCTCGGCTGCTTCACGGCGGAGAAGGAGGCGGTCCGGGCGCACGACGCGACGACCCCGGTGACCACCAACTTCATGGGCGCCTACCGGCCGTTGGACTACCACCGCTGGGCGCCCCACCTGGACTTCGCGTCGTGGGACAGCTATCCGCCACTGGACGCCCCGCCGTCGGTGGCGGCGTTCGGCCACGACCTGATGCGCGGTCTGAAGGGCGGCGCCCCGTTCTGGCTGATGGAGCAGGCGCCGGGACCGACGGCGTGCCGGGACGTGAACCCGCTGCGCCGCCCCGGCGAGCTGCGGCTCGCGACGTGGCAGGCGGTGGCGCACGGCGCGGACGCGGCGCTGTACTTCCAGATGCGGGCCTCGCGCGGCGCGTGCGAGAAGTTCTTCGGCGCGGTGATCGGGCACGCGGGCCGCGACGACACCCGCGTGTTCGGTGAAGTGGCGGCCCTGGGCGCGGAGTTGACGGCACTTAGTGGCGCCACCCTCGGCGCGCGCACCCCGGCCCGTACCGCGCTGCTCTTCGACTGGGACAGCTGGTGGGCGCTGGAGCTGTCGGACGGCCCGTCCCGGCTCGTGAGGTACCTCGACGTCGTGCACGCCTACTACGGGGCGGCGCGGGCGGCGGGCGCGGACGTGGACGTGGTCCCGGTGACGGCGGACCTGTCGGCGTACGACGTGGTCCTCGCGCCCGCGCTGCATCTCGTGAAGGACGGTCTGGCGGCGCGCCTGGAGGCGGTGGCGGAGCACGGCGGGACGGTCCTTGCGACGTTCCTGTCGGGGCGCTGCGACGAGCACGACCGCGCGTTCCTCACGGATGTGCCGGGTCCGCTGGCGCCGCTCATGGGGGTGCGCGTCGACGAGTGGGACGCGCGTCCGGCCGACGTCACGAACCCACTGGACGGGGGCGGCGCGGGCAGTCTCGTCTTCGAGCTGGTGCTCCCCCGGGGCGCCGAGCCGGTGGCCCGCTACACGGCGGACTTCTACGCGGGCACGCCCGCCGTCACCCGCAACCGCTTCGGCGACCGGGGCGGCGAGGGCTGGTACGTGGCGACGCACCTGGACGCCGTCGGCACGGACCGGGTGGTGCGCGCCGTGCTGGCCCGCCACGACCTGATCGGCCCGTACGCCGACCACCGCGACGTGGAGTCGGCGGCGCGCGTGGCACCGGACGGCACCCACGTGGTGTTTCTCCTCAACCACGGCGCGCAGGCAG
This sequence comes from Streptomyces sp. BYX5S, assembly GCF_054724165.1. Taxonomy (NCBI): domain Bacteria; kingdom Bacillati; phylum Actinomycetota; class Actinomycetes; order Kitasatosporales; family Streptomycetaceae; genus Streptomyces; species Streptomyces sp. BYX5S. The sequence goes on from NZ_CM138829.1 coordinate 5,526,009, forward strand.
TGGAGTTGACGGCCCACACCACCGTCACCGACCTCCTCACCGGCGAACGCCACGACAAGGGCGGGCCGCTCGCCCTCGGCCCGCTGGGCGTGGCCGTGCTGCGCGTCGAGTGACGTGCGCGGGGGCGGCTCAGTGGATGAGCCGCCCCTTGCGGTCCGGCACCCCCGACTTGCGCAGGAAGTAGCTGTTGACCTGGTCCCGCCACTCGCGGGCGCAGCGCACCTGCTCCTCGTACAGCTCGCTCACGCGGGCGTGCCGGTCCGGCGCGACGAGCCCGGCGAGCGACGCCCACACCTCCCGCGCGGCCTCGGCCTCCTCGACGCCCTCGAAGTGGGTGTCGTAGATGTGCTGGATCACGGTCGTGCCGCTGTGCAGTACGTGCGCGTAGGGCACGTGGTGGAAGAAGAGGAGCAGTGCGTCGGGGCAGGTGGCGGGTGTCTCGTACGTGTCCGACCAGGGCGGCGCGTACTGGCCCGCGTACCCGGTGCCGGTGGCGCGGCTGCGGTCCACGCCGACGCCGTCGCGGTCGGCGAAGTGGTAGGTGCCCCAGGGGCTGTACTCGTAGCCGTCGACGGCGGGCCCGTAGTGGTGGCCGGGCTGCACCATGAAGCCGACACCGAGCGGCGCCGTGTACTTCTCGTACGTCGCCCAGGACCCGGCGAGGACGGCCCGCAGCCCGCGCCGCAGCCCGGCCGGGTCGCCGGTCAGCTCGGGCGTGAACGTCGACTCGATCCATTCGTCGAGGAGTCGACCGGGGTCGGCTTCGGGGTTCCAGGCCAGGCGGCCGAAGGCGTAGAGGTTGAACTGGGCGAGCGGATGGCCCGTCCAGTACGGGTCGTCGCCGACGTTGGACACGGCGACCAGGCCGCCGCGCGCGGCGAGTTCACCGACCGTCGGGCCGCCCTCCCCTCGTGGCCGGAACCGCAGCACGTCGCTCCACATCGGCGCGAGCGCGCACACGTGCCGCTGCTGCCCGGTGTACTCCTGGGTGGCCTGGAGTTCGACGGCGACGCGGGTGCCGGGCAGGGCGCCGATGACCGGTGAGACGGGTTCACGGACCTGGAAGTCCATGGGCCCGTGCTTGACCTGGAGGATCGCGTTGTCCCTGAACCGCCCGTCGAGCGGCGCGAAATGGTCGTAGGCGGCGCGTGCCCGGTCGGTGCCCCGGTCGCGCCAGTCCTGCCGGTGGTCGTAGACGAAGGCCCGCCAGTGGACGGTGCCGCCGTGCGGGGCGAGGGCGTCGGCGAGCAGGTTCGCGCCGTCGGCGTGGCTGCGGCCGTACGCGAACGGCCCCGGCTGCCCCTCGGAGTCGGCCTTGACGACGAAGCCGCCGAAGTCGGGGACGGCCGCGTACACGTGGTCGACGGCCTCCCACCACCATTCCCGTACGGCGTCGTCGAGCGGGTCGGCCGTGTCGAGGGCGCCGAGGACGAGGGGCGCGGCGAAGCTCACGGAGAGGTGGGTGCGGATGCCGTAGTGCCGCAACTCGGCGGCGATGTCCGCGACTTCGCCGAGACGGTCGGTGAGCAGCCGGGCCTCCGTCGCGTGCACGTTGACGTTGTTGACGCTGAGCGCGTTGACGCCGCAGGCCGCGAGCAGCCGTGCGTACGCCCGGACCCGGCCGAGGTCCCCGCGTGCCCGCCCGTCGCGCCAGAACAGTGATCCGCCCGCGTAGCCGCGCTCGACCTGCCCCATCACTGGGTGCACGTCGACGTTGTCCCAGTGGTCGAGCATGCGCAGGTCGAGGGCGGGGCGGTGGGTCTCGGGCGGCGCGTCGGCGAAGGCGGCCCCGCCGAGGCGGACGACGTGGAACCAGCCGTGGAGGAGGCCGGCCGGGGCGTGGGCGGTGACGGCGGCGCGGCCGGCGGCCCGGTGCAGGGTGAAGCCCTCGGGGTGCCGCTCGCCGCCGGGGCCGCCGTCCGTGATGTGCAGCAGCAGATCGTACGGTTCGCCCTCGGCGGCCACCGCGCCGCCGAACGCCGCGCAGGCGTAGGCGACTTCGGCGCGCACGGTGTCCACGAGCGCCCCCTCGCCCCGGACGAGGACGCGGCGGGCGCCGACCGCGCGCAGCGCCTCGTCGGGGAGCCACGCGGGGTCGATGCCGTCGAGGGGTGTCACGACCGCGCCACGTCCAGGGCGCTGATGCCGACGGCGCCGGTGACGTCGCCGGGCTTGCGGCTGGTCAGCCTCAGGCGCAGGGAGCGGCCCCGTACCGCGTCGAAGGTGAGGACGGTGGGCTCGCCGGACGCGGTGGCCCAGGCGATGTCGACGTCGTCGACGACCCGGTGGGTGTCGCCGTCGCCGACCGCGACCTCGATCGCGGCGGGCAGGGAGTGCGTGGCGTCGACCGTGAAGGAGACCTCGACGCGGCCGAGCTGCCGTTCCTCCGCCCAGGCCACCGAGACCCAGTCGTCGGGCCTGGCCCCCTTGAAGGCGGGGAGCAGGGCGGTCGCGGCCTTGTTGAAGGCGTTGGACCACTGGGTGGCCGGGTCGCCGTCCAGCATCGCGGCGGGCAGCGTGGTCGGGGCGCCGGAGTAACTGGCGTCCGCGTGCGGGTACGCGGTGGGGCCGGGGCCCGGGTCGGGGGCGAAGGGTTCGGCCGGGGTGACCGGGGCGCCGGCGGGCCCGGTGACGCGCAGGGTCGTCCTGCCCTGCCGCAGGCCCTCGGCGCGTGCCGTGACGGTGAGGGTGCCGGGGTCGGTTCCGGCGCGCACGATCGCGAGGGCGAGGCCGTGGAAGGCGGTGCGGGTGCTGGCCTGGTACCGCTCGGCGGACTCCTGACGGCCGTTGTCGAGTCCGGCCAACTCGCCGCCCTTGACGGAGAATTCGAGGTTGTGCTCGGCGTCGGGCACCACGACACCCTTGGCGTCGACGACCTCGGCGGTGACGAAGGCGAGGGCGCGACCGTCGGCCGCGACCGACTTCCGGTCGGCGGTCAGGCGCACGGCGTGCGGGGCGCCCGCCGTGCGCAGCACGTCCGTCGCCACGGTCTTGCCGCCGCGCCGGGCGACGGCCTTCAGCTCACCGGCCTCGAAGGGCACCTTCCACGTCAGGTGGAGCTTGCCCGCGCTGCCGTTCGGGCTGGTGTAGCTGCCGGGGTAGGGGCCGGAGGTGACGGTCTTGTCGTCGTGGGTGGCCTCGGTGGTCTCCAGATAGGCGCGCCCGTCGACGGTCTTCTTCGCGTCGAAGGAACGCACGCCCAGGGAGCGGCCGTTGAGGTGGAGCTCGACCTCGGCGACGTTCGCGTACGCCCACACCTCCACCTCCGCGCCCTCCTCGTGCGTCGTCCAGTCCATGGGCAGCAGATGCACCATCGGCTCGTCGACCCACTGGCTGCGGAACAGGTGGTACATGTCCTTGGGGAATCCGGCCGTGTCGACCGCGCCGAAGAACGAGGCCTTCACCGGGAACACGTCGTACGGGGTGGGTTCGCCGATGTAGTCGATGCCGGACCACAGGAACTCGCCGGTGAAGTAGCGCCGGTCGCGGTCCTTCTTCAGGCCGTACTCGCCGCTCATGGTCCAGGAGGCGAGGTTGTTGTCGTAGGAGGAGGTGGCGCGCTTGCCGGGGGTGTGGTTCTCGCCGGTGTTGAGGTGCTCCGGCTCCTGGTACGTGCCGCGCGTCGAGGTCTCCGAGGACGACTCGGACTCGAAGAGGAACAGGTGCGGGTAGCGCTTGTGCAGGGCGTCGACGGACGCGGCGGTGTTGTAGTTGAGGCCGAGCCCGTCGAGCTTGGCGACGATCAGGTCGGCGGGCGAGCCGACGGCCGGGAGCGAGCGGTACTTGTCGGAGCCGATGACGATCGGGCGGGTGTCGTCGAGCGCCTTCACGTCGTCGATGAGCCGCTGCGCCATGGCGATGCCCGCGGTCTGGGTGGAGTCGGGGATCTCGTTGCCGATGGACCACATGAGGACGGCCGGGGAGTTGCGGGCGGCGCGCACCATCTCGGCGATGTCGGCGTCGGAGTGCTCGTCGAAGAACCGGCCGTAGTCGTAGGTGTTCTTGCCGGTGCGCCAGCAGTCGAAGGCCTCGACGAGCATGATCAGGCCGAGGTCCTCGCAGGCCTCGATCACTTCGGGCGCGGGCGGGTTGTGCGAGGTGCGCAGCGCGTTGACGCCCATCGACTTCATGATGACCAACTGCCGCCGCACCGCGTCCGGTTGCACGGCGGCGCCGAGCGCGCCGAGGTCGTGGTGGAGGTCGACGCCCTTGATCTTCATGTGGGTGCCGTTGAGGGAGAGCCCGTCCTCGGGGTCGAAGACGGCGTGCCGGACGCCGAAGCGGGTGCGGTAGGTGTCGACGGTGCGGCCGTCGACGCGCAGGTCGGTGACGAGGGTGTACTGGTGGTGCGGCGTCTCGACCGACCACAGGTCGGGGTCGGTGAGCCGGACCTGTACGTGGTCCGTCCCGCCGTCCTTCGCGACCGCGTCGAGGGTCGACTCGGCGCGCGCCACGCGGCGCCCCTTGGCGTCGCGGACGGTGGAGAGCACGGTCACGTCGCGCGCGGTGCCCGAGGCGTTGACGACGCTCGTACGGATGTCGACGGTGGCGTAGCCCTTTTCCAGGGTCCGCGCGAGGTCGGGCGTCGTGACGAAGGTGCCCCAGCGCCCGACGTGCACCGGCTCGGTGACGACGAGGCGGGCCCGGCGGTAGATGCCGCTGCCGGAGTACCAGCGGCTGCTGGGGAGCCGGTTGCGGACCTCGACGGCGAGGACGTTGGGGGTGGCGCCGTCGACGTGCAGCAGGTCGGTGATGTCGTGGGCGAACCCGGTGTAGCCGTACGGGTGGTGGGTGACGAGCTCCCCGTTCACATACACATTGGCGTCCATGTAGACGCCGTCGAACTCGACGGAGATCCGCTTGCCCGCGTAACCCGCCGGGACGGTGAACGTCTTGCGGTACCAGCCGAGTCCGCCCGGCAGGAAGCCGGTGCCGCTCGTCGTGTTGTGCTCGGTGGTGGGGGTCTGCTCGATGGACCAGTCGTGCGGGATCGCGACCTCGCGCCAGTCGCCGTCGTCGTGGCCGGGCCGCTCGGCGTCGGCGTACGCGCCGGTCGGGTCGGTGATGCCGGCCGGGCTGACGAGCGCGAAGCGCCAGCCGTCCGCCAGGTCGACGGTGCGCCGCCCGACGCTGCCGGAGCGCCCCTCGGCGGCGCGGGCCGCGGGCGCGGCGAGCGTCCCCGCCGCGGAGGCCGCCGCGGTCGCGGCCAGGACGGATCTACGGCTGACGGATCTACCGCTAGCAGACATGGAGAAGTCCCCTCGAAGCCAACATGACACGCCAGAAACGAACGTGAGCCAACAGATTCTTGTGGCCTCGTGTGGGTATTAGTCAATAGCCTTACGGAATAAGGTCGTTGAGCAGCCCGTGACACCTGAGACTTTCCGCCACGGCGCACGCGATCCGCTCGTGCCCCTCGTCGTCCGGGTGCACCCCGTCGGCGAGCCGCTCGGCCCCGAGCAGCCCACGCCCTCCGAGCAGGGCGACCCCCGCGTCCCGGGCGGCCCGCTCCACGGCGCCGCGCAACTCGGCGAGCGTGGCGCCGCGTTCATTGGGCACGTCCTCGGCGTCGGGCCGGAGCACCGGGGAGACGACCAGCAGCGGCGTGCCCGGATGCCCGACGCGGACCAGGCGCAGGAACGTCCGGGTCACCTCGTACAGCCGCGCCGCCGAGTGCGCGGGCCGCGACCAGCAGTTCGTCCCGAAGGCGACGGTCAGCAGGTCGGCGTCCAGCGCGGCGATCTGCCGAGCCGACTCCGCCTCGCCGCGCGCCGCGCCCGCGTAACCGAGGTTGACCTCCTCCACCCCGAGCATCCGCCCGGCGACGGCGGGCCACGCCCGGGACGGCCGGGAAGCGACCCACCCCTCGACGACGGAATCCCCGTAGACGATCCAGCGTGGCCGCCGCGGCGCGGGTTCGAGGGTGCCGCCCCCGAGGGGACGCACGTGCTGGATCAACGGGCGCAGACTTTCCGGCACATACACGACGACCGTGCGGTCCCCCGACTCAGGACGACACTCATCAGCTGCTCCCGCGCGGCTGCGTCGCCCGTAAGCCTCTTCCTCCCCTCGGCGACGGTCGAGCGAATTCAAGCCCCTGCGGCGATTGAGCAGCGGGGTCCGGGGCGGAGCCCCGAGGCGTCCACCACGGGGCAGCGCGAGCCGAACGACACCGCTCCCCGGCCGGGCCGGAACCTCCACACCCCCCAGCACCGCGAACACGGGCACCACACCCCGCACCCCGTCCACCTCCCCCACCGGCAACGCCTCATACGCGATCTCCACCTCCCCCACCGCACCCCGCACCACGAACTCCAACCGCACCCCCACCGGCGTCAGCCCCCGCTCCACCGTCTCCCCCGGCAACCCCCCGCCGGAGGCCACCCGCACGGGCCGCCCGTCCTCCGCCCACCACGCGACCCCACGCAACAACTCCCGGACCCCCGGCGGGGCCGTCACGTGTCGCCGATCGTCGGGTACGGGAACCTGACCCCAGCCCCACCGTCCACGACCAGCGTCTGCCCGGTCACGTACGACGACAGCGGCGACGCCAGGAACAGCAGCGCGCCCGCGATGTCGGCGGGCAGCGCCACCCGCCCCAGCGGCGCGTTCGCCGCGTTGGCCGCCCGGCCCTCCGGCCCGAGCAGCCCCGCGACCCGAGGCGTCCACACCACCCCCGGCGCCACCGCGTTGACCCGCACCCCGCGCGCCCCGTACTCGACGGCGGCCGTCCGCACCAGGGACATCAGCCCCGCCTTGGCCGCCCCGTACGCGCCGTGCAGGGGCGCCGCCGTCAGCCCGGACACCGACGCGACGAAGACCAGCGGTCCGCCGCCCGCCGCGGCCACCGCCGCTCCCCCGTACTGAACGGCGAGCCAGGCGTGCCGCAGCACCAGGTCGAAGTGCCACGCCCACGCGTCGTCGTCGAGCGCGTCCAGCGCCGCGTAACGGGCCATGCCGACGATGTCGACGACACCGCCCACGGGCCCCAACTCCCCTTCCGCGTAGGCGAAGAGATCCCGTACGTCCTCCCGCCGCGTGACGTCCGCGACGTACGGCGCCCCGCTCACCTGCGCCGCCACCGCCTCCGCGCGCTCCTTGTCGACGTCGACGCACAGCACGCGCGCGCCCGCGGAGGCGAGCGCGTGGGCGGTCTGCCGGCCGATGCCGTTGCCCGCGCCGAGCAGGACGAAGGCCCGGCCGTCGAGGCGGTGCAGGGCGGGGTAGTCGGGAACGGGCGTCTCGTCCAGCGTCTCGCTCACGACGTCGCCCGCTTCGGCTCGGGCTTCGGCACCGGCTTCGGCTTGTACGCGGCGAGTTCCGGCAGGACTTCCTTCCCGAGGATCTCGATGGTCCGCAGGATCTCCTGGTGTTCGAGATAGCCCCACTGCACGTAGCAGATGAGCTGGTCGACGCCGAGGTCCGCGTAGCGCTTGGCCTTGCGGACGATGGTCTCCGCGTCCCCGATGAGGATCATGTCGCCGCTGTCGAAGTCGGCGACCGGCACCGTGCCCTCGATGATCGGCTTGAGCAGCGGGAACGTCCGGTCCCGCTCCTCCGGCGACAGGTGCGGCAGCTCCCAGTCGAGGGTGAACTGGGCGAGGTTGCGGTACCACCAGGCGACCGAGTCCCACACCCGTCGCGATGGCCGGTCGGCGGCGTGCACGAGGGTGTAGGCGGCGACCCGGTCCGTCGTCACGTCCGTGATCGGCCGCGCGGTACGGGCCGCCTCCCGGTAGGCGGCGACCTGCCGCCCCATCGCCTCCAGCGGCTGCATGATCGAGAAGGACAGCAGCCCGAGCCCCGCCGCGCCCGCGACCTCCGCGGACCCGGCCGAGGTCGCCGCCATCCAGCACGGCGGGTGCGGGTCCTGCACGGGCTTCGGGGTGACCATGCGGCGCGGGAAGGTGTACCGCTCGGACTCGTAGTGGAAGTACTCCTCGCGCCACATGCCGGTGACGATCTCGACGGCCTCGCGCCAGTCGGCCCGCGACAGCTCCCGGTCGACGCCGAACGCGGCCTGCTCCATGGGCGTGGAGCGCCCCGTGCCCCACTCCACGCGCCCGTCGGAGAGCACGTCGACGGCCGCCACCTTCTCGGCGATCCGGGGCGGCGGCGTGAAGCCGAACGGGGTGAGGGTGACGCCGAAGCCGAGGCGGATCCGCTCGGTCAGCGCCGCCAGGTGGCCGAGCAGCACCTTCGGTGCGGGACAGTGCGAACGGCCCTCGCGGAAATGGTGCTCGACCGCCCACACCGTACGGAAACCCACCCGGTCGGCGAGCCGGATCTGCTCGACCGCCTCCCGGTAGGCGCGCTGCTCGGCGGCGCGCTGGCCGTACGGGTGGGCGCCCCGCCAGGGCTTGGGTACGTCGATCTCGTACAGCACATCGAGGTCCATGGCGAGCTCCTCCGGTAGGCGGTCCGGTGGGCGTGCGGGAGACGTGCGGTGGGCGCGCGATGGGCGTGCGCGGGGCGACGATGCGGGATATCTGACGAAGTGTCAATAGCGAGGGGCGCCGTCCGGCGGTACCCCCGCCGGGCCGGTCGCGGGACCCGGAATGTCCGATCTCCGGTTAGCGTTGTCCGCGAAGACGGACAACCTGGTGGAAGGCGGCACACCGTGCACGGCGAGTACAAGATCCCCGGCGGCAAGCTCGTCGTCGTGGACGTGGACGTGGCGGACGGCGCGCTGCGCCACGTCCGGGTGGCGGGCGACTTCTTCCTCGAACCGGACGACGCGCTGCCCGCGATGAACGCCGCGCTCGAAGGCGCCCCCGCCGACGCCGACACCGCCGCCCTCGCCGCCCGGATCGACGCGGCGCTGCCCGAGGGCACGGTCATGCTCGGCCTGACCACGGAGGGCGTCGCGACGGCGGTGCGCCGGGCGCTCGCCCAGGCCACGGACTGGCGGGACTACGACTGGCAGCTCGTCCACGACGCGCCGCAGTCCCCCGTGCTGCACATGGCGCTCGACGAGGTGATGGTGGAGCAGGTCGCGCTCGGCAAGCGGCCGCCGACGCTGCGGGTGTGGGAGTGGGACCGCCCGGCCGTGATCATCGGCAGCTTCCAGTCGCTGCGCAACGAGGTCGACCCGGAGGGCGTGGAGCGGCACGGCGTGACCGTCGTACGCCGGATCTCGGGCGGCGGCGCGATGTTCGCGGAGCCCACGTCCACGATCACGTACTCCCTCGCCGTCCCCGAGTCCCTCGTCTCCGGCCTGTCCTTCCAGGACTCGTACGCCTACCTGGACGACTGGGTGCTGGGCGCGCTCGCCGACATGGGCATCAAGGCCTGGTACCAGCCGCTGAACGACATCGCCACGGACGTCGGCAAGGTCGCGGGCGCGGCGCAGAAGCGGGTCGCCGCGGGCCGGGGCGCGGTGCTGCACCACGTGACGATGTCGTACGACATCGACGCCGACAAGATGGTCGACGTGCTCCGCATCGGCAAGGAGAAGCTCTCCGACAAGGGCACGAAGAGCGCCAAGAAGCGCGTCGACCCCCTGCGCCGCCAGACCGGCCTGCCGCGCGAGGAGGTCATCTCCCGCATGATCGACTCGTTCCGTGGCCGCTACGGGCTCGCCGAGGGCGCGGTGACCGAGGAGGAACTGGCCCGCGCCCACGAACTCGTCCGCACCAAGTTCGGCACGGACGAGTGGACGGCGCGCGTGCCGTAGGCCCCGCCGGGGGCCGGTGGGGTCTTCGAACACAGTGGGCGACCCCAGGGGTCGGCGCGCGGGCCCGGCAAGCGCTTTTGCGCAGCCGGGCGGGAAGTGCCGCGAGCGCTACACGGTGGCCTGGTCGCTGTCGCGGAAGGAGCCCCAGCCGTGCCACCGTTCGATCTCCATCACGGCCGTGACCCGCGCGCGCTCGCGCTCCGGGTAGGGGCCGCCCGCGTAGTGCGTCGAGATCCGGTCGATGTCGGCGAGGTCCTTGTCGTCGCGGAGTTCCACGACCCGGCCGATGAGGCTGATGTGGTTGTACCAGCTGTTCTCGTCGAGGACGGTGAGGGTGACGCGGGGGTCGCGGCGCAGGTGCTTCAGGCGGGCCCGCCCCTCGTCCATGTTGAGCAGCACGCGGCCGTCGTCCCAGAGGTACCAGGTGGCCGTGGAGACGGGTGAGCCGTCGGAGCGGAGGGTGGCGACGGTGGCGGGGTTGGCGCGTTCCAGCATGGCGACGGCGTCGGGGGAGAGCGGGGGCTTGGACACGGTTCCTCCTGGTACGTCGGGTGGTCCATGTCGACCCTAGTGATACCCGGCGCCGTGGTCACCCGCTGCCCCGGGGCGCCGCGCGAAAGACCGGGGCTCGATCGCCGCAAGGGCTCCCTTGTCAGCCTCGCCGGCGTTTGAGGCGCGGGGTCCGGGGCGGAGCCCCGTGGCGTGAGGGCGGGTGGGCGCCACCGGGGGCGGGACTAGAGCAGGCGCAGGAGCGCGTGCAACGCCGGGTTGTCGTTGGCCTTGCGCCAGACGAGGTGGAGCTCGACGGGCCGGGCGTCGGAGAGTTCCAGGGGCCGGAACGCGATCCCGGGAAACCGCATCTGCGCCGCCGACTCGGGCACGAACGCGATCCCCCACCCGGCATGCACCATCGCCAGCAGACTGTGCACCTGACTGAGGTACTGCGTGAACCGCGGCCGCACCCGCGCCTCCCGGAAGATGCTGACCAGCAACTCGTGGAAGTACCGCGCCTCGATCGGCGAGTACATCAGCACGTCCTGGCCGTCGAACTCCCCCATCGGCAACGCTCCTTCGCCCCCCGCCAGCGCATGCCCGCTCGGCACCGCCGCCAGCAGCGCCTCCCGCCCCGCCGGCCGGGTCTCCAGGTCTGGACCCGTACTGGACGGCCGGATCATGCCGAGGTCGAGGGACCCTTCGGTGAGCGCCTCCAACTGGTCCCGCGTCACCTTCTCCCGCAGCACGATCTCCGTCCCGGGCAGGGAGGACCGGGCGACGTCGAGCAGCGGCCCGAGCGCCGAGTACGCGCTCGCCGCAGTGAACCCGACGGCGATCGCCCCCGCCTCACCCGTGGACACCTGCCGTGCGGCGAGCGCCGCCGCCTCCGCCTGCCGCAGGATGGTGCGCGCCTCGTTGAGGAAGGCACGGCCCGCCGGGGTGAGGCGGACGGTGCGATTGGTGCGGTCCAGCAGCTGCACGTCCAGCTCGTGCTCCAGGAGCTGGATCTGGCGGCTCAACGGGGGCTGCGTCATTCGCAGCCGCTCGGCGGCGCGCGTGAAGTGCAGTTCCTCCGCGACGGCCACGAAGCTCGCCAGCTGCGCAAGCGTGAACAACGATGCCCTCCAGGTATTGGATCATCCAAAAACTATGTTTGACGTGGATCAATCGCCGACCTTAGCGTCAACAGGAACCAACGGCTCACACCCCCAGGGATTCGCAGTGGTGACCAGCATGTCCATAGCCAGTTCAGCCGCCGCCGGTCAGGGCGGGGCGACCCTCGACACCATCGCCTGGATCAAGCTCTCCTCCGTCACGCTGCCCCTCGCGACGCCGATCAGCGACGCCAAGGTGCTCACGGGCCGGCAGAAGCCGATGACCGAGGTCGCCTTCCTGTTCGCGGAGATCGAGACCGCTCAGGGCCACTCCGGCATCGGCTTCGGCTACTCCAAGCGCGCCGGCGGCCCCGCCCAGTTCGCACACGCCAAGGAGATCGCCGACAACCTGATCGGCGAGGACCCCAGCGACATCGGCCGCCTGTGGACCAAGCTGGTGTGGGCCGGCGCCTCCGTGGGCCGCAGCGGTGTCGCCACCCAGGCCATCGCCGCCCTCGACATCGCCCTGTGGGACCTCAAGGCCAAGCGCGCGGGGCTGCCGCTCGCCAAGCTGCTCGGCGCCCACCGCGACTCCGTGCGGACGTACAACACCTCGGGCGGCTTCCTGCACACGCCGACCGACCAGGTCCTCGACAACGCCACCGCGTCCCTCGCCAGCGGCATCGGCGGCATCAAGATCAAGGTCGGCAACCCGGACCGCAGGGCCGACCTCGCCCGCCTGACCGCCGTACGCGAACACATCGGCGACGACGTGCCGTTGATGGTCGACGCCAACCAGCAGTGGGACCGGCCGACCGCCCAGCGAATGGGCCGCGCGATGGAGGAGTTCGACCTCGTCTGGATCGAGGAGCCCCTCGACGCCTACGACGCCGAGGGCCACGCCGCGCTCGCCGCCTCGCTCGACACCCCTGTCGCCACCGGCGAGATGCTCGCCTCCGTCGCCGAGCACGTCGAGCTGATCAAGGCGAACGCCTGCGACATCATCCAGCCCGACGCCCCGCGCATCGGCGGCATCACCCAGTTCCTCAAGCTGGCGACCCTCGCCGAGCACCACAACCTCCAGCTCGCCCCGCACTTCGCGATGGAGATCCACCTGCACCTCGCGGCCGCCTACCCGATCGAGCCCTGGGTCGAGCACTTCGACTGGCTGGAGCCGCTGTTCAACGAGCGCCTGGAGACCCGCGACGGCCGTATGCACGTCTCCTCCCGGCCCGGCCTCGGCATCACCCTCACCGAGCAGGCCCGCGCCTGGACCGTCGCCACCCACGAGGTCGGCAAGCGCCCGTAACGCCGCCGCCCCTCCCGCTCTCTGGCGCGGGCCCCGCTGACGGACAGCGCGGGGTCCGCGCCAGAGTCATGCCCGGAGACCTCTCGCCATACCCATCAGGTATCAGTGGATGCAAAACCGGTGTTGGACGCGCATGAGTGACGGCTCGTAATGTCGTACTCACACCACCTCTTCACCCCCCTCAATCACCCTCCACCCTCCCGTAGGAGCAGACCAGTCATGTCGTCCTTCACCCCGTCAGAACTCGCCGCCCGCGTCGGCTCGGGCCTGCTCTCCTTCCCGGTCACCCACTTCAGGGCCGAGGACCTCTCCTTCGACGAGCGGGCCTACCGCGCCAACATCGAGCGCCTGGCCGAGCACGAGGTCGGCGGGCTCTTCGCCGCGGGCGGCACCGGCGAGTTCTTCTCGCTGACCGCCGCCGAGACGGAGGCGGTGGTCACCGCGGCCGTGCAGGCGGCGCCCGCCGGCACCCCGATCCTCGCTCCGGCCGGGTACGGCACGCGCACCGCGATCGAGTACGCGAAGGCGGCCGAACGGGCGGGCGCCGACGGCCTGTTGCTCTTCCCGCCGTACCTGACGGAAGCCTCGCAGGACGGTCTCGCCGAGCACATCGAGGCGGTCTGCAAGGCCACCGGCCTCGGCGTCATCGTGTACGGCCGGGCCAACGCCCAGTACAGCGCGGAGACCCTGGCGCGGGTCGCCGAGACCTGCCCGAACCTGATCGGCTACAAGGACGGTGTCGGTGACATCGACGCCATGACCCGCATCTACGCGCGGCTCGGCGACCGCTTCACGTATGTCGGCGGGCTGCCGACGGCGGAGATGTACGCGCTGCCGTACCTCGAACTCGGTGTCACGACGTACTCGTCGGCGATCTTCAACTTCCTGCCGGAGTTCGCGCTCGACTTCTACGCAGCGGTGCGGGGGCGGGACCACGGGACGGTGCTGAAGCACGTGCGGGACTTCGTGATGCCGTACACGGAGATCCGGAACCGGAAGGCGGGGTACGCGGTCAGCATCGTGAAGGCAGGGATGACGGTGACGGGGCATTCGGCCGGGCCGGTGCGGGCGCCGCTCACGGATCTCACGGAGGCGGAGCGGGGGGAGCTGGCCGCGCTCATCAAGCGGGTCTGACCAGTATTCGGACAAGTGGACGATGTCCTTCCGGTAGGTGCATACGATTCCGCGGTACGCACACCCGCGGTATTCGCAGGACCCGCACCACCCGGAAGGCCACCGTGAGCAGTACCTCTCCCCTGTCGTCCGCATCCACGCCGGCGGAGGCGGCGGCCGGGACCGTGCCCATCCGGTCCGCCGCGGACGTCTCCGATCTGGTCAACTCCGGTACCGCGCGCGGCAAGCACGCCCGCATGATCGTGATCATCGCGCTCGGCGGCATCTTCCTCGACGCGTACGACCTCAGCTCGCTGGCGTACGGACTGCCGGACATCACGGAGCAGTTCGGGCTCAGTTCCACGATGGCCGGGGTCGTCACCGCGTCGATCAGTGTCGGTTCGCTGATCGGCGCGCTGGTCGGCGGGTGGCTGGTGGACCGCATAGGGCGCTATCGGGTCTTCATGGCCAACATGCTGTTCTTCGTCGTCACCGCGCTGGTGTGCGCGCTGGCGCAGGACGCGTGGACGCTGATCGGCGCGCGGTTCGTGATGGGCATCGGCGTCGGCATGGACATCCCGGTCGCCATCGCGTTCCTCGCCGAGTTCTCCCGGCTGCGCGGCAAGGGCAGCAAGGGTTCGCGGACGGCCGCGTGGTCGCCCGCCTGGTACGCGGCGACGAGTGGCTGCTACCTCGTCATCATGGCGCTGTACTTCCTGCTGCCCGACGCCCAGTTGGGCTGGCTGTGGCGCTTCACCGTCGGATTCGGCGCGGTGCCCGCGCTGCTCGTGCTGCTGCTGCGCCGCCGCTACATGAACGAGTCGCCGACCTGGGCCGCCGACCAGGGCGACCTGGAGGGCGCGGCCCGCATCCTGCGGGAGTCGTACGGGGTCGAGGCGTACGTGCCCGACGACGTGCAGGCGGCGTCGGAGCGGCGGCCGCAGCGGCCCGGGATCGGCTCCTACGCGCGGCTGTTCAAGGGGCCGTACCGGGCGCGCACCGTGCAGTCGGTGGCGGTCGGGCTCGCGGAGACCTTCGGGTACAACGCGGTGGCGTTCGGGCTGCCGATCATCATCGCGACGCTCATGACGCAGGGCCCGCTGACGACGATCGCGTCGTCCTTCGCCCTGAACCTCGTGTTCGCCCTGACCGGTGGCCTGCTCGGCATCCGCTGGGCGTCGACGAAGGGGGCCTGGCCGATGATGTCGCTGGGCTTCGCGATCCAGCTCGTCGCCATCACGGTCCTCGCGCTCATCGGCCGGCCGTCGGGGACGGCGGTGGTCACGGCGGGGATCCTGATGCTGGGCGCGTTCATGTTCGCGCAGGGCTTCGGGCCCGGCGCGCACATCATGAGCTACGCCTCGCTGGGCTTCCCGACGTCCGTGCGCGGCGTCAGCATCGGCTTCAACCAGGCGGTGCTGCGCCTGGGTTCGACGCTCACGCTGTTCTTCTTCCCGATCCTCAGTGCCGGTCTCGGCACCGGGGTTTACTGGGTGATCCTCGGGGCCCCGGTGCTCGGTCTGATCGCGCTGCTCGTCAAGCGGTGGGAGCCGGTGGGCTTCGACGCGGACGCGGAGGAGCGGGAGCTGCTCAGCCGTCCGTCGAGCTGAGCGGCACCGCCCCCACGCTGTGGCCACGTCGGTCGAGCAGTCGGCCGGCGTGCTTCAGCGTGCGCAGCACCACCGCGCGCTCCGTGATGCGCAGTCCGAGGTCCGCGAGGCGGCGGTTGAGGAGCGCCTCCGTGGTGTGCACCTCGGCGAGGGTGCGCAGCCAGATGTCGAGGATGAGGTTGTGGGTGCCCGCGGTGATGCTGCACATGCGCAGGCCGGGGAGTGTCCGCAGGGCCTGCACGGCGGTGTCGAGGTTCTCGGCGGGCACGGACCCGAAGTAGACGGCGGAGACCGGGAACTCGGTGAGCGGCCGGGCCAGTGTGCAGCGCAGCGACAGACGTCCGCCCGCGCTCAGCGCCCGCAGCCTGCGCCGCACCGTGGCGGTGCTCGCCCCGGTGGCGCGGGCCAGACCGGTGAGCGACATCCGGCCGTCCGTGCCCAGCGCGTGCGCGATGCGCCGGTCGACGGGGCGTATCGGTTCGTCGGGTACGGGGCTCTCGGCCTCCGGGTACTCGGGGCGGAGCAGGGCGCGCTGGCTCGGCGTGAGGCTGCGCAGCCGCCACTGCGCGCCCTCCACGGGGACGGCCGTGATGACGTGGATGCGGGTGCCGCGCACGCCGGGCAGCCGGGAGATCCGCTCGCCGGTGTACCGGGCGAGGTCGTCGAACGACGCGGCGCCCACGATGGCGAGCAGGTCGCGCCCGCCGGAGGTCTGCTTGAGGCTCAGCATCCGGGAGTCCGCGGCGAGCGACGTCAGCACGTCCTCCGGGAGGTGCCCGCCGGTGTCGATCTCGACCTGCGCGTACACGGAGCCCTCGTCGCGGTCGAGCGCGAGGTATCCGTCGACCCAGGCGGCCCCGGTCCGCGCGAGCCGCTCCCAGCGCCGCGCCGCGGTGACCGGATCGATGTCGAGGGCCTCGCCGATCAGCGTCCAGGGGGCGCGGGTGTTGATCTGGAGGGCGTGCACGAGCTGGAGGTCGAGCTCGTCGATGCGGGTGCGGTCCGCGACGGCGGGCTCCGCCACCGCGGGGTCCGAAAGCTGCGTGTTCACGGTGGCTGAAATCCTGCACAGATCGACGGGCTCGGTCGGGTTCCTGCGATTTTACGTGTTCGTCATCGCCGAATCCGACAGTGTTCGCTCATGAGTTCCCAACAGTCTTCCTCGCTCCGCATCACCGACGCCCGCCTGATCGACGGCACCGGCGCCGCGCCCGTCGAGGGCGCCACGCTCGTCGTCGACGCCGAGGGCCGGATCGCGTACGCGGGTCCCGCCGCGGCGGCGCCCGCCGCCGAGCCCGGGGTCCGCACCGTCGACGCCGGTGGCCGCACCCTGCTGCCCGGCTTCATCGACACCCATGTGCACCTCGGCGTCGAGTCCGCCCGGCAGATGGTGCGCCGCTACGAGCAGGACACCACGGTCGAGACCTTCCGCACCGCCGAGCGGCTGCGCGCCACCCTCGACGCGGGTGTCACCACCGTGCGCGACCTGGGCGGGCTGCCGGCCGGTTACCGCACGGCGGTCGCGCAGGGTCTCACCACGGGTCCGCGGATCCACACGGCGGTGAAGATCCTCAGCCACACCGGCGGGCACGCCGACTTCGCCACGGAGTGCGGGTTCGACCCGAGTGCCGGGATGGGCGAGATCGCCGACACCCCGAACGAGGTGCGGCTCGCGGTGCGCAAGCTGCTGCGCGCGGGCGCCGATGTCATCAAGGTGTGTGCCACGGGCGGCATGTCCTCCCCGTACGACCACCCGGACGACGAGGGGCTGACGGAGGACGAGATTCGTACGGTCGTCGAGGAGCTGGCCCGGCACGGCGGCCGCCCGGTGGCCGCGCACGCGCAGGGCACCGCGGGCATCCTCAACGCGATCCGCGGCGGTGTCACCAGCGTCGAGCACGGCTACGGCATGACGGCGCAGGCGCGTGAACTCGCCGGTGAGAAGGGCACGTTCGTGGTGCCGACGCTCTCCACGGTCTTCGACGGCATCGACAAGGCCACCATGGAGCCGTACCACTACGAGAAGAAGGTCCGCTGGTCGGCGATCACCAAGGAGAACATCTCCGCGGCCATCGCCGAGGGGGTGCGGATCGCCATGGGCACGGACGCGGCGATGGTGCCGCACGGCCGCAATCTGCGGGAGCTGACCCACCTCGTCGCCCTCGGCATGACTCCCTCGCAGGCGATCACCACGGGCACCCGCAGCGCCGCCGAACTCCTCGGCCTCGCGGACGAGGTCGGCACCCTCGAAGCGGGCAAGCAGGCCGACCTGGTCCTGTGCGAGGGCGATCCGCTCGCCGACATCAGCCTCCTCGCCGACCCGGCGAACATCACCCTCGTCGCGCAGAACGGCGTCCTCAGGAAGAACGGACTGGGCACATGAGAACGCAGGCACCGGCGCCCGGGACCGCGCCCGCCGACACCGGGCGGGGGTTCATCGACAAGGCCATGTCCGGCATCGAGCGGGTGGGCAACAAGCTGCCCCACCCGGTCCTCCTCTTCCTCGGGCTGTTCGTCCTCGTCGGCGCCGCGTCGACGGCGCTCGCGGCGGCGGACGCGACGGTGGAGATCCCCGGCGAGGACAAGACAGTCGCGGTGCAGGGGGTGTTCACCGGGGACGGCGTGGTCTGGCTCCTGGAGAACTTCATCCCCAACTTCACCGGCTTCCCGTCGCTGGGCACGGTGCTGCTGATGATGGCCGCCGTGGGCGTGGCCGAGCGCACGGGGCTGCTGGAGAGCGTGGTCCGCGCCTCGATCTCCCGGGCGCCGGGGTGGCTGCTGCCCTATCTGGTGGCCTTCGTGGCGGCGCAGGCCCACCTGATGAGCGACGTGGCGATCCTCGTGATCCCGCCGCTCGCCGCCCTGGTGTTCAAGAACGCGGGCCGCAATCCGGTCGCGGGCCTCATCGGCGGCTTCGCGTGCGTGTGCGCGGGGTACGCGGCGGGCTTCTCGATCGGCGCGCTCGACGCCCTCTACACGGGCATCACCCACCAGGCCGCGCAGGTGCTGCCGCAGGGCGCGGACGCCCCGACGCACATCCTGATCAACTACTTCTACACGGCGTCGGCGAGCATCGTCCTCGCCCTCATCGGCGGCTTCCTCATCTCCCGCGTCCTGGAGCCGAGGCTGCCGTGGCCGACGGCGGACGGCACGGCCGACGCCACCGACGGCGAGGGCAACGCCGTCACCACGGAGGTCACCGATCTCCAGCGCCGCGGCATGCGCCGCGCCGGGCTCGCGGTCCTCGCCTACGCCGCCGTGGTCCTCACCTGCTGGCTGCTGCCCGGCTCCCCGCTGCGCGGCGAGGGCGGTGCGCTGGTCCCCTCCCCGGTCCTCGACGGCATCGTGCCGCTGCTCTTCGTGGCGTTCCTCCTGGCGGGCGCGGTGTACGGCCGTACGGTGAAGGCGGTGACGCGCTTCGAGGACGTGCCGCGCATGATGGCCGACGCGATCACGGGCATGTCGGCGTACATCGTGCTGATCCTGGTCATCGCGCAGGTCATCGGCGTCTTCGACTGGACGAACCTGGGCACGCTGCTGGCGGTGAAGGGCGCGGCGCTGCTCGAATCGGTGGGCCTGACGGGGTACTTGGGCCTGGTGGCCTTCGTCCTGCTGGTCTGTGTGCTGAACCTGTTCATCACGTCGGGCTCGGCGCTGTGGTCCCTGGTGGCCCCGGTCTTCGTCCCCGCCTTCATGCTGCTGCACATGGAACCGGCGGTCACCCAGGCCGCGTTCCGCATCGGTGACTCGGCGACGCAGATGATCACGCCGTTGAATCCGTACGTGTTCCTGCTCCTGACGGTCCTCAAGCGGTACGAGCCGGAGGCCCAACTGGGCTCCCTGCTCTCCCGGTTGTCGGTGTTCGTGGTCCCGTTCCTCGTCGCGTGGCTGGCGGTGCTCGGCATCTTCTACGGCTTCGACATCCCGCTGGGGCCCGGCGCCTCGATCAGCTCCCCCTGACGCCCCCGTACACCCCCCTCGCTCCCGGCGTACACATTTTCAACACATGTACGTCACGACGCTTTCACGTGTCATATGCTCTCGGAGCTCGACTGGAACCATTGAGGGGGGAACCTCATGCGTCTTCGCTTTGCCCTGCCCGCCGCCGTCACCGTCGTCGCGCTCGCCGCGACGGTGGCTCCCGCGCAGGCCGCCGAGTACTCCTCGGCCCTGAAGGTCAGGGGTGTGCAGTACGACGCCCCGGGCACCGACTCGAACCGGTGCTCCGGCGGCAACACCAAGAACGAGTACCTGACCATCAAGAACTACTCGCGCACCGCCACGGTGAACCTCAAGGGGTACGTCGTGAAGGACGCCACGGGGAACCGCTTCACGTTCACCGCGAGCCACTCCCTCCAGCCCGGTGACTACGTCAAGCTCCGCGGCGGCAACGGGACGGACTCGGACGCGAACAACGTCGTCTACCGCGACAACTGCAACTTCATCTGGAACAACGACAAGGACACCATCTACCTGTACAAGCCCTCGGGCTCCCGCTCCGACGTGCACGCGTACACCAAGGCGTCGAACGACCGCGACCGCGACGGGTACATCACGTTCCACGGCTGACGGGGACACGCACACGCCCCGCTCACCGGTGTCCGCACCGGTGAGCGGGGCGTCGTCGTGCGGACGACCGCCTGCTACTGGGCGTACGTCTCGAACTCGGCCACCTGGGGCGCCGCGCTCGCGCCGGTGATCTCGAAGGTGACCTTCTTCAGCGAGGTCTTCGGGAAGGAGACGACACCCGCTGTGGTGCCGGAGGCCAACACCGCGCCCGTGTCGCCGTTGAGGACCCGCCAGCCGGTGATCCGGCCGCTGGCGGCCGAGGTCTCCCGGATGTTGAGCTTGGAGATCGCGGTGGCCGTGCCCCACTTGATCGAGACCGAGCCGGTGGTGCCGCTCGGCGACCAGTAGGTGGTCATGCTGCCGTCGCGCACGTTGCCGTAGCTGGTGCCGTCCGCCTTGCTGGTGCCGTCGGAGCCCGCGCCGATGCTCAGGTTGGTGCCCGTGGGCGGCGTCGTCGGGTCGGTGGGCGTGGGGCTGGTGGTCGTCGGCGTGGGCGTCGGCGTCGGGTCCGGGGTCTGCGGCGTGCAGCTGCCGTCCGAGACCTTCATGCCCTTGTTGGCGCCCGCCGTCTGACCCACGACGCCCGGCACGCAGGACGCGGCGTCGAGCTTGTAGGAGTACGGGATCGAGACCGTGGTGTTCGACGTCGGGTTCGGCCCGGCCGGCTTGTAGTCGCTCGCGGCGGACGACCACGTCACGTTGTCGAAGGTGTTGCCGCTGACCTGCCAGTATCCGGCGGCGGTCGTGTAGAAGGTACCGAGGACGTCCTTGGAGTCCTTGAAGTAGTTGTTGTCGACCTTGGCCTTCGCCCCGGCGCGGGAGTTGATGCCCGACTCGTTGAGGCTCACGTAGTAGTTGTTGTACATGTGCGCCGTGCCGCCGCGCAGCAGTGGCGCCCGCGAGTCGATGTTCTCGTACAGGTTGTGGTGGAACGTGATGAAGCCGTTCGACAGCTCCGTCTCGCTGGAGCCGATCAGGCCGCCGCGGCCGGAGTTGCGCAGGGTGCTGTACGAGAGCGTGACGTACTGGGTGTTGTCCTTCATGTCGAAGAGGCCGTCGTAGCCCTCCGACTCGCCGCCCGAGGCGAGCAGGTTGACGTGGTCGACCCAGACGTTGCGGACGTCGCTCTCCATGCCGATGGCGTCGCCGCCGTTGGAGGTGGGCGAGCCGGACTTCTTGACGTTCTGGACCGTCACGTTCTGAATGATGATGTTGCTGGACTCGCGGATGTGGATGCCGAGTTGGTCGAAGGTCGCGCCGTTGCCGACGCCGACGATCGTGACGTTGCTGATCTGCTTGAGCTCGATGACACCGTCGGCGGTGTTGCAGCTGTCCCCGGACACCTTGCTGGTGTTGCCGTGGTTGATCGTGCCCTCGACCTCGATGGTGATCGGGGTGCTGTCGCTGGCGCGGTTGCACAGGGCCGCGTGGATCTGGGTGCCGGTGGTGGCCTTGACGGTGGCGCCGCCCGCGCCGCCGGTGGTCCCGCCGTTCTGCGTGGCGTAGCCGGTGGCGGTGCCGGTCACGGCGGCCGAGGCCTCGGACGTCGTCAGCGTCATCGCGGCGGCTCCCGCGAGGGCGAGGGCGCCGATCCCGGCGGTGAGGCGGAGCGCGACGGGTCTGCCTGACTTCATTGTGGTGGTTCCCTTCCGGTTCTGGGCATGCCGGTGCTACCGATGCGGCCGCTGCGGGGCGCCGACGGATCAGGGGGGAAAGCGCTTTCTGACGCGGGACAATAGAGCGCCGCCGGAGCGGGTGGCAAGGTTCCGCGCACCGCTTGTGACTCAACTCCGTTTGCGGATGGGGTACTTCGGAACCGTCCGGCCTGGTGGGGCGGTTCCGTCACGTGCGACGCACGTTTCAGTCGTGGGGGACGACAGCGACCGGGCAGGGGGCGTGGTGGACGACCGCGTGGGCGACGGGGCCGGTGCGCGGGGCGAGGCGGGGTTCGGGTCCCCGGCGCCTGCCGACCACCACGAGGCCCGCGCCGGCGGCCGCGCCGAGCAGCGGGGCCTGGGCGCGGCCCTCGACGACCGTGCGGACCACCTCGACGTCGGGGTACTTCTCCCGCCAGCTCGACAGCACCGCCTCCTGGAAACCGTTCCACTCGTCGCCGCGCAACGCGCCCCTGGCCAGGGCCACTTCACCGGGGCCGACGCTCAGCGGGTTGGGGCCGCGCCACGCGGAGACCACCTGGAGGCGGCAGTCGCGGCGGCGCGCGTCCTCGAAGGCGTAGTCGATGACGTCGTCGCACGGGTCGTCCAGGTCCAGCCCGATGACGACGTCGAGGCCGTCGGCGGACGGTTCGGTGTCGGCGCGCACCAGCACGGCGGGGCACGGCGCCCGGCCGACGACGCCGGCCGCCACCGAACCGACGAGCAGCCCGGACAGCGCGCCCAGGCCCCGCGAGCCGAGGACCAGCACGCCGGCGTGCTCGGCGGCGGCGAGCAGGGCGGTGGTGGCCGGGCCCTCCAGGGTCTCGCTCGTCGGGTGCGTCAGCGGATTCTCGGCGGCGGCCCGCTGCGCGGCGGACCGTACGAGCTCCTCGGCGCGGCGGCGCTGGCCGGTGACCTCCGCCTCGGCGGGCGACGGGTGGGGGCTCCAGTTCCAGGCGTGCACCAGGTGCAGCGGGGCGTCGCGGCGGGCGGCCTCGCGGGCCGCCCACAGCACGGCCGCGCCGCTCTCCACCGAGGCGTCGACCCCGACGACGACGGGGTGGGCGGCGTGTGGACCAGTCATGACGACTCCCCTCCGGGAAGGGCGCGTTCGGGGCGGGTGCTGGGCGATTTCGGGTTCCGCTTCGGGCTGTCCGGCGTGCCGTGGCCCGGCGGTAATGGTGGACATCGTTTCGCCGCGCCGCCGCGCCCTGGAGGGGCCGCCGGGCCCCCGTTCGGGACCATCCGGCCCATGCCGCCGAGCGGTGCCGAGCCGGGAGTGTGGGGGTGCACGCACCGTTCACGCGGCGGAGGGAGCGGTCATGGGGCGAGCGGTTGTCGTCGGTGTCACCGGTGCCGACGGGGCGCGGGGAGCGAGGGCCGCGGCACGGTGGGCGGCCGACGAGGCCGGGGCGCGGGGCGCGCCGCTGGTGGTGGTGTACGCGGGGGGCGCCGGGGCGGGGACGCGGGGCGCGGCGGTGCTTGAGGGGGTGCGGGCGGATGTGGCGGGGCGCCACCCCGAACTGGCCGTTTCCACGGTGGAGTTGACGGGCACGCCGCCGCCGTCGCGGGCGCTGCTCGCGCGCGCCGAGGACGCGGCGCTGCTGGTGCTCGGCCTCGGCCCAGTCGGTGGGGCCGAGGCCGACCGGCTGCCGGCGGAGATCGCGGCGTGTTCGCGGGTGCCGGTGGCGCTTGTGCCGGTGGGCCTTGTGCCGGAGGGGGAGGGCGAGGGGCAGCCGGAGGGGTTCGGAGGTGAGCGGGTGCCGGGGGCCGCGCCGGAAAGGTCCGGAGGCGAGCGGGTGCCCGGGGCCGCGCCGGAGAGGTCCGGAGGTGAGCGGGTGCCGGGGGCCGTGCCGGAAAGGTCCGGAGGCGAGCGGGTGCCCGGGGCCGCGCCGGAGAGGTCCGGAGGTGAGCGGGCGCCCGGGGCCGAGCCGGAAAGGTCCGGACGTGAGCGGGTCTCGGTGACCGTGCCGGAAAGGGCGGGGCCGCACCGGCCGTCCGGGCCGGTCACGCTGGGCGTCGACACGCGCTCCCCCGCCGACGACGCCGCGACCGGGTACGCCTTCGCCGCCGCGCACCGGCACGGACTGCGCCTGCACGCCCTGCACGCCTGGGCGCTGCCCGCGCCGACGTCGTCGGAGCCGCCCCGTCCGCCGTGGCGGCCGCCGTCGGCGGAGCGGGCGACCTGGGAGGACCAGGAGGTCCAGGCCCTGGCGGACCGCCTGCACCCCTGGCGCGCGAAGTACCCGTCGGTGCGGGTGGTCGAGGACGTGGTGATGCTCGACCCCGACGCCGCGTTGGCGCGGGCCTCCGCCGACTCGTCGCTGCTGGTGGTGGGACGCCGCGGCACCGGACGGCTGGGCCCGACGGTGCGCGCCCTCCTGCGGCAGGCCCGGTGCGCGGTGGTGGTGAGCCCGACGCCGGAGGCGTGACCCCAAGAGGCCGCGCTACCGGACTCGGCCCCACCCGGTGCGCGGTCACGGTGAGCCCGACGCCGAAGGCGTGACCCCAAGAAGCCGCACCACCGGACTCGGCCCCACCCGGTGCGCGGTCACGGTGAGCCCGGCGCCGAAGGCGTGATCCCAAGAGACCGCACCACCGGACTCGGCCCCACTCGGTGCGCAGTCGTGGTGAGCCCGACACCGGAGGCGTGACCCCAAGAGACCGCACCACCGCACCCGGCCCCACCCAGGCGCGCCCCAGCACCACCCGGCGCGCAGTCATAGGCGGGCCCCACACCGGAGGCGTGACCCCAACCTGCCGCACCGGGGCGGGGCCCCTCACGCCCGCTGCGGTATCACCGCCACCGGGCACTGGGCGTGGTGCAGCAACGCGTGGCCGACGCGGCCGAGTTGGAGGCCGAAGTGGGCGTGGCGGCGGCGGGCGCCGAGGATCGCCAGGTCGGCCGCGGACGTGCGGTGGAGCAGGGTCGTGCGGGCCGGGCCCTCGACGGCGGACCGCCGGACCCGGACCTCGGGGTGCGCTGCCACCGCGGCGGCCAGGGCCTCGTCGAGGAGTTCGGTGGCGCGGCGGCGGTGCTCGCGCTCGGCCTCCCCGGCGCCCACGGGAACGTCGGCGTACTCGTGGGCGGGGCAGCGCCATGCCCGTACGGCGTCGATCTCGCAGTCGCGCGCGCTCGCCTCCCGGAACGCGAACTCCACCGCTTCGGAGCACTGTTCGGGTTCGCCGATGCCCAGCAGGATCCGGCCGTGCGCACCCGCGACGCCCTCCTTGTCGCCGCGTACGACGATCACCGGGCAGTGCGCGCGGGCCGCCACCGCGAGGCCGACGGAGCCGAGCAGCAGCCCGGCGAGTTCACCCCGCCCGCGGGAGCCGGTCACCACGGCGTGGGCGTCGGCGCTCGCGTGCAGCAGCGCCGACGTGGGTTCCTCGGCGACCACGCTGGTCTTCACCGGCACGCCGGGGGCACGGAGCTGGGCCCGCTGGGCGGCCGTGCCGACCACGTTCTCGGCGAAGATCCGCTCACTGGGCCGGCCGACGTCTCCGCCGAGCGTCGCGCGGTCGTACCGCTCCCACAGCGATGCGTGGATCAGGCGCACCGGCAGTCCGTGGCGTGCGGCCTCGTCGACGGCCCAGTCGACCGCCGCGAGGCTGGAGTCGGATCCGTCCACGCCCACGACCAGGGGCAGTTGCATTGTTCCCACCGCCTTTCTCGTCTCCTTGTGGTGAGCCTCGCACCGCGGCCCCGGCACGTGACGGGGCCGCTTCGCCCCCGTTCGGGGACCTTCGGCCCCCTCCCCCGGACCACCCGGCGCTCCGACGATGGTCGGGGACGGCTACGGAAGGAGGACGCCATGCGCACGGCGGCATCCGCACGCATCGTGGTCATCGGGGTCGGCAACGAGTTCCGGCACGACGACGGACTCGGCCCCGCCGTGGTCGCCCGCCTCGGCGCCCGCGCGGCCACCCGGCCGCTGCCGCCCGGCACCACCCTCGCCACCTGCGACGGCGAACCGGGCAGGCTGCTGGGCCGCTGGGAGAACGCCGCGCTCGCCGTGGTCGTCGACGCGGCGCACGCCGAGCCGCCGCATCCCGGCCGCGTGCACCGTCTCGAACTGGCCGACGAGGCGCTCGCGCGGCCGGGCTCGACGAGTTCGCACGGGCTCGGTCTCGGGGAGGCCGTCGAACTCTCCCGCGTCCTGGGGCGGCTGCCGGGGCGGCTCGTGGTGTACGCGGTGGAGGGCGCGGACCGCACGGTCGGCACGGGCCTGTCGCCGGTGGTCGCCGAGCGGGTCGACGCGGTGGCCGACGCCGTGGAGTCCGACATCGTGCGGCACCGCGAGGCGACCGCGCGCGGCGCGGGCGGGGGCCGCGCGTGAGTGCCGTCGACCGCTCCGCCGGGCGCCCGCGCGGCGTTCGGCCAGGACCCGCCGTCGAGACCTGGCGCATCGATGTCTTCGGCCGCGTGCAGGGCGTCGGCTTCCGCCCCTTCGTGCATCGCGCGGCGCACGTCCTGGGTGTCACGGGCTGGGTCCGCAACGTCGACGGGCACGTGGAGATCACCGCCCGCGCGCCCGCGCCCGTCCTGCACGGCCTCGTGGCCCGCATCCGGCACGAGCCGCCGCCGCTCGCCGCGGTCCGCACGGTCGAGGTGACCCACGGAATCGTTCAACCACCCCTGAGAACAACGGAGTTCACGGTGCTCGCCAGTCCGCCCCCGTCCGCCACCACCACCCGGCGCGAGGTGCCGCCCGACGCGGCGCTGTGCGAGCCGTGCCTCACGGAGCTCTTCGACCCGGCCGACCGCCGCTACCGCTACCCGTTCCTGAGCTGCTCCGACTGCGGCCCCCGCGCCACCGTCGTCGAGGACCTGCCGTACGACCGGGCCCGCACGACCATGCGCCGCTTCCCGCTGTGCGGGGCCTGCGCCGCCGAGTACGCGGACCCCACCGACCGCCGCTTCCACGCGGAACCGCTCGCCTGCCCGGAGTGCGGACCCCAGCTGGCCTGGTCCGCCCTGAGCGGGGACATCGCGCTCAAGGCGGCCGTGCGCGCCGTCGACGACGGCGGCATCGTCGCCCTCAAGGGGCTCGGCGGGTACCAACTCGTCTGCGACGCGACCCGGTTGACGGCGGTCGCCGAACTCCGGCGCCGCAAGCACCGCCCGGCGAAGCCCTTCGCCGTCATGGTCGCCGACCTCACCGCCGTGCGCCGTCTCGCCAACTGCGGCGCCACCGAGAAGGCCGTCCTGCGTTCCCCGCAGCGCCCCGTCGTCCTCCTCGACGTCGGAGCCCACCCGAAACTGCCCCAAGTGGCCCCGGGCACCGGCCGCTTGGGGCTCTTCCTGCCCACCACGGGTCTGCACCAGCTGCTCCTGCGCGCCCTCGACCGGCCCCTCGTCGTCACCAGCGGCAACCTCTCGGGCGGCCCCATCGCCATCGACGACACCACGGCGGAGCGCACCCTCGCGGACGTCGCCGACGGGTTCCTCACGCACGACCGGCCCATCGCCGCCCGCTACGACGACTCGGTGGTCCAGCGCGTGGGCCGCCGGGTGCGCACGGTGCGCCGGGCCCGCGGCCTCGCGCCCGCCCCGCTCACGCTCCCGGTCGCGTCACCGCTGCCCCTGGTGGCGGCGGGCGCGCACCTCAAGCACACCTTCACGCTCGTCGAGGACGACCGTGCCCATCCGGCCGCGCACGGCGGCGACTTGGAGGACGCGGAGACGTACGACGCGTTCCGCTCCTCGTACGCCGATCTGACCCGTCTGACCGGGATCACCCCGCTCGCGGTGGCCCACGACCCGCACCCCGGCTACCTGTCCACGCAGTGGGCCGAGTCGCTGCCCGAGGGCGTGCGGCGGATTGCGGTGCAGCACCATCACGCCCACGTCGCCGCGGTGGCGGCCGAGCACGGGGTGCGGACCCCGTTCGTCGGCGTGGCCTACGACGGGCTCGGGCTCGGTGACGACGGCACGCTGTGGGGCGGCGAGATCCTCGTCGCCTCGCTCACCGGCTACCGGCGGGCGGGCCGCTTCGCCCGCGCCCCGCTGCCCGGCGGCGAGTCCGCCGTGCGCCACCCCTGGCGCGCCGCCCTCGGCCACCTCTTCGGCGCCGAACGCCTGGGCACGCCACCGGCCCCGCCGTGGCAGGCGCGGACGTTCACGCGACGCCTGGACGCGGCGGCCGGGGAACGCGTGCTCACGATGATCCGCCGCGGCGTGCGCTGCCCGCAGGCGTCCAGCGCGGGCCGCCTCTTCGACACGGTCGCCGCGCTGCTCGGCCTGTGCGAGGGCGCCGTGTCGTACGAGGGTGAGGCCGCGGCGGCGCTGGAGGGCGCGGCGGAGCGGGTGCGCGGGCACGTGGCCGCGCTCCCCTGGCGGATCGCGCGGGTGGACGGTCTGTGGGTCTACGATCCGGCGTCGACGCTGACGGCCGTCCTGGAGCGACGCAGCGAGGGCGAGCAGGTGCCCGTCCTGGCGGCGGCTTTCCACACCACGGTCGCCGAGGCGACGGCCGCCCTGGTGGAGCGGGTCGTCGCCGACGGCGGCCCGCGCACCGTGTGCCTGGGCGGCGGCTGCTTCGTCAACCGGCTTCTGTTGCAGGCGACTTCACGGCTGCTGCGGGCGCAGGGGCTGCGGGTGCTCGCGGGCGTCGAGGTGCCCGCGGGCGACGGCGGCATCAGCTTCGGGCAGGCGGCCGTCGCGGCGGCCCGGCTCGACGAGGAGTGTGCGTGATGTGTCTCGGGATCCCCGGCCGGGTGCTCGCCGTCAGCGAGGACGCCGGAGTGCGCATGGGGGACGTCGACTTCGGCGGCGTACGGCGCGAGGTGTGTCTCGCGTACGTGCCGGAGGCGGAGGTCGGGACGTACGTCGTCGTCCACGTCGGCTTCGCGATCTCACGCCTCGACGAGGCGGAGGCCGTCCGCACCCTCGACGTGCTGCGCGCCATGGCCGACCAGGTCGAGGGCGAGCTCGGCGAACCGCTGCCCGGCCGGGCGGACGCCCGCTGAACCCGTCCGGCCTTCGCGGCCCCAGGGACCCTCGGCCCGCGGGCGTGCCCCGCCCGGCCCATCGCGACGCGCCCGCGCGCGGCGGACGCTGGCAGTGCCCGGACGCCGGAAGGGGACGACGATGACCGAGACCCAGCGCCAGGACCCGATACCGACCGGCGGCGCGCCGGTGCACGCGCTGCTCGCCGACGGCACCACCGTGCGCATCCGGCGCGCGGGCTCCGGGGACCGGGCGGCGGTGCTGCGGCTGTACGAGGAGATGTCACCGGAGCACCTGCGGCTGCGGTTCTTCTCCGTCAGCCGCAGCTCGGCCCGCCAGGCCGCCGACCGCGTGGCCCGGCAGGGGCGGTCCGGCTACCTGGCGCTGCTCGCCGAGCGGGGCAGCGGTGAGGACGGCGGGCCCGAGCTGCTCGGGGTGGCCGAGTACGAGCGCACCCCGGCGGAGGCCGCAGGCGCCGCCCCCGGCCCGGCGTCCGCGTCCGCATCCGCATCCGCATCCGCATCCGCATCCGCGGAGATTTCGCTCGCCGTCGACGACCACTGGCACCACAAGGGTGTCGGGACGCTGCTCCTCGAACACCTCGCGGACGCCGCCCGCGCCGCCGGGATCGGCGAGTTCACGGCGGACGCGCTCGCGGAGAACCACGAGATGCTGAAGGTCTTCGCCGATCTGGGGCTGCGCACCCGGCGCTCCTTCGACGGGCCCGAGGTGCGCTGCGCGGTGCAACTGGTGCCGGACGACGCGTACTTGACGGCCGTCGAGACGCGCGGGCGGGTGGCCGACGTGGCCAGCCTCCGGCCCTTGTTGCAGCCGGACACCGTCGCCGTGATCGGCGTCGGCCGGCGGCCCGGCTCGGTCGGCCGGGCGATCCTGCGCAACCTGCGCACCGGCGGCTTCGCGGGCCGCCTGTACGCCGTGCACCCGCGGGCGGCGAACCTGTGCGGCGTCCCGGCCAGGGCGTCGCTGGCGGAACTGCCGCGCGTGCCGGACCTCGCCGTGCTCGCGGTGCCCGCCGGCTCCGTGCCGGAGGTCGCCGCGGAGTGCGGCCGGGCCGGGGTGCGTGCGCTGGTCGTCGTGTCCGCCGGGTTCGGTTTCGAGCAGGCGGCCGAACTCGTCTCCGTCTGCCGACGGTTCGGGATGCGGCTCGCGGGGCCGAACTGTCTCGGCATCGCCAACACCGAGCCGGCCGTGCACCTCGACGCGACGTTCGCGGCCCGGCATCCGGGCCCCGGCACGGCGGGGGTCGCGGTGCAGTCCGGCGGGGTCGGCATCGCGCTGCTCGACGGGCTCGCCCGGCTCGGCATCGGGGTGTCGTCGTTCGCCTCGCTGGGCGACAAGTACGACGTCAGCGGCAACGATCTGCTCCAGTGGTGGGAGAGCGACGGCCGTACCGACCTCGCGCTGCTGCACCTGGAGTCGTTCGGCAATCCGCGCGCCTTCTCCCGCACCGCGCGCCGCGTGGCGCGCACCATGCCCGTGCTCACCGTCGACGCGGGGCGCTCCGAGCCGGGGCGGCGGGCGGCGGCCTCGCACACCGCGGCCGCCGCGACCCCGACGATGACCCGGCAGGCCCTGTTCACCCAGGCCGGGGTCACCGCGACGCGTACGATCGGCGAACTCCTCGACACGGCGGCCCTGTTGCACGCGCAGCCGCTGCCGAAGGGGCGCCGCGTCGCGGTCGTCAGCAACGCGGGCGGCATCGGCGTGCTCGCCGCCGACGCCTGCGCGGAGGCGGGCCTGACGGTGCCGCCGCTCGGCCCCGCCCTCGTCGACCGACTGCTCACCGTCCTCCCGGCGGACGCCCGCGCGTACAACCCGGTCGATGTGACGGCCGCCGTGGCGGAGGATCAACTGCGGGACTGTGTCGCGATGCTGGCGGCGCACGGCGGTGTCGACGCGGTGCTGGTGGCGCTGGTGCCGACGGCCGTGGCGGCGGCGACCGGCACCGACCTGACCCGCGCGCTCACCCGGGCGCCCGCCGCGGACCGCCCGCTGCTCGCCGTCCTGCCGGCGCAGGCCACCCGCGTCGAACTGCTCGACGCTCTCCCGGAGGGCCGCGGCGACGACGCGGCGCCGGAGGGCCGTGCCGCGGTGCCGGCGTACGCCGATGCGCAGGACGCGGCGCGGGCCCTGGCGCATGCCGCCACCCGCGGGCAGTGGCTCGCCCGGGACGAGGGCGAGGTGGCGGAGCTGCCGGACGTGGAGACGGCGACGGCGCGCGCCCTGGTCGCCTCGTATCTGGCCGGGCACCCGGACGGCGGCTGGCTGGATCCGCGGGACACCGCCGCGCTGCTCGCCGCGTACGGCGTCCCGCAGCTGCCGTGGGAGTGGGCCCGCGACGAGGACGAGGCCGTCGTCGCGGCCGAACGCCTCGCGGGTCCGGGCGGTCAGGTCGTGATGAAGGCGTACTGGCCGGGCCTGCTGCACAAGAGCGAGCAGCGCGCCGTCCATCTCGATCTGCGCGGCTCCTCCCAAGTACGGGCCGCGCACCGGGACCTGACGACGCGGTTCGGTGGCCTGATGACGGGCGTCGTCGTCCAGCCGCTCGCCGACCGGGGCACCGAACTGTTCGCCGGGGTCACCCAGGACGAGGTGTTCGGGCCGCTCGTGGTGTTCGGGCTCGGTGGCACGGCGACCGATCTGCTCGCCGACCGCGCGGGCCGGCTCGCCCCGCTGACCGACCGGGCCGTCCACGAACTGCTCACCGCTCCGCGCTGCGCCCCGCTGCTGTTCGGCTACGCGGGCCGGCCCGCCGCCGATCTGCACGCGCTGGAGCAGTTGCTGCACCGGCTGTCGCGGATGGCCTGCGAGCTGCCGCAGCTCGCGGAGGCCGATCTGAACCCCGTACTGGCCGGGCCGCGCGGCATCACCGCGCTCGACGTCCGCGTCCGGCTCGCGCCGCGCCGCCCCCACGACCCGTATCTGCGTCGACTGCGCTGACCACCGGAAACGGTGGTCACCACCGGCTGGAGGAGAACCGTGAACGACAGCCCGCACATCGTCAGCGACGTGATGACACACACCGTCGTCGCCGTCGGCCGCGAGGCCACCTTCAAGGAGATCGTGAGGACGCTGGAGCAGTGGAGGGTCAGCGCCCTGCCCGTGCTGGAGGGCGAGGGCCGGGTCGTCGGGGTCGTGTCGGAGGCCGATCTGCTGCCCAAGGAGGAGTTCCGCGACAGCGATCCCGACCGGCCCACCCAGCTGCGCCGCCTAACGGACCTGGCGAAGGCGGGCGCCGTGACGGCCGCCGAGCTGATGTCCGCGCCCGCGGTGACCGTGCACCCGGACGCCACGCTGGCGCAGTCGGCGCGCATCATGGCACTGCGCCGCGTCAAGCGGCTGCCCGTCGTCAACGACGAGGGCGTCCTCGAAGGCGTGGTGTCCCGCTCGGACCTGTTGAAGGTGTTCCTGCGCACCGACGAGGAGATCGCCGAGCAGGTGCGCCGCGAGATCGTGGCGTACCTCTTCCCGCACCCGGTCGAGCCGGTGCGGGTCGTGGTCCACGACGGGCGGGTGCGGCTGACCGGGCGGATCCGCGACACCGGCCTGGTGCCGGTCGCCGCGCGGCTGGTCCGTGCCGTCGAGGGCGTCGTGGACGTCGAGGTGGACCTCGACGCGTAGCGGGCCTCTCCGGGCCGCACAACTGTGACCGGCATCACTCTGTACTCACGCCTCGGCATCAGGTCATCATATGACCTGCGTTCGAGGGCCCGACGGTCTTCGGCCCGCCGTCAACGGCCCCCGGCGAGAGACAGGGACAGACACACATGCACGACCAGGAACACCCGGCACCGGCCGCGCCCGCCCCCCGCGTGGGCGTCGTCGGCCTCGGCGCGATGGGCCTCGGCATGGCGCGCAGCCTGCGCGCCGCCGGGTTCCACGTCGGGGTCCACGACCTGCGCGCCGAGGTGGCGCGGGAGTTCGCCCGCGAGGGCGGGACCGCGTACGCCACGGCCGGCGACCTGGCCGCCGAGGTCGACATCCTGGTCGGCGTCGTGGTCAACGCGGCGCAGGTCGAGTCGCTCCTCTTCGGCGACGGCGACGGCGACGGCGAGGACGAGCGGGACCGTGGCGCCGCCCACCGTCTGCGCCCCGGCTCCGTGTACGTCATGTGCTCCACGGTCGACCCGGCCTTCTCCGCCCGGCTGGAGGAACGGCTCGCCGCGTCCGGTGTGCGCTACCTCGACGCCCCGATCTCGGGCGGCGCCGCCCGCGCCGCCACCGGCGAGCTGACGATGATGACGTGCGGCGCCCCGGCGGCGTACGCGCTCGCCGATCCGGTGCTCGACGCGATGAGCGCCACGGTCTACCGGCTCGGGGACACCGCCGGACTCGGCTCCAAGGTCAAGATCGTGAACCAGCTGCTCGCGGGCGTGCACATCGCCGCCGCGGCAGAGGCCATGGCGTTCGGCATCAAGGCGGGCGTGCCGGCCGAGTCCCTGTACGAGGTGATCACGCACAGCGCGGGCAACTCGTGGATGTTCGAGAACCGTATGGCGCATGTCCTCGCCGGGGACTACACGCCGCTCTCCGCCGTCGACATCTTCGTCAAGGACCTCGGTCTGGTCCTGGACGCGGCGCGGCCCGAGAAGTTCCCGCTGCCGCTGTCGGCGACCGCCCACCAGATGTTCCTCCAGGCGTCCGCCTCGGGTCTGGGCGGCGAGGACGACAGCGCCGTCATCAAGGTCTTCCCGGGGGTCGAGCTGCCCGGCTCCCCCGCCGCGCACGACGAGGAGAACTGACATGCCCCTCCGTCTCGGATGCATCGCCGACGACTTCACCGGCGCCACCGACCTCGCCAACAACCTGGTGCGCGCGGGCATGCGCGTCGTCCAGCTGATCGACGTACCGGCCGCGGGCACCACCCCGCCCGAGGACGCGGACGCCGTCGTCGTGGCGCTCAAGTCGCGGACCGTTCCGGCCGCGGAGGCCGTCGACGCCTCGCTGCGCGCCCTGGAGTGGCTGCGGGCGGCGGGCGCCGAGCAGATCTACTTCAAGTACTGCTCGACGTTCGACTCGACCCCGGCCGGGAACATCGGCCCGGTCACCGAGGCGCTGATGGACGCCCTCGGGACCGACGTCACCGTGGCGACGCCCGCGTTCCCCGACAACGGGCGCACCGTCTTCAAGGGGCACCTCTTCGTCGGCGACGTGCTGCTCGCCGAAAGCGGCATGCGCCACCACCCGCTGACCCCGATGACCGACTCCAACCTGGTGTCCGTGCTCGCCGCGCAGACCACGCGCCCGGTGGGGCTCATCGATCACGTCACCGTCGCGGCCGGCCCCGAGGCGATCGGCGCCCGCATCGACGAGCTGCGGGGCGACGGCGTCGGTGCCGCGATCGTCGACGCCGTCTCCAACGACGACCTCGTGCGGCTCGGCGCCGCCGTGCGCGGGCTGCCGCTCGTCACCGCCGGTTCCGGGCTGGCCATCGGGCTGCCCGCGAACTGGGGCATCGAGCCGTCCCCCGGGGCCGCCGAACTCCCCGCCGCGACCGGCCGCTCGGCGGTCGTCGCCGGTTCCGTGTCGGCCGCCACCAACGGTCAGGTTCGGGCGTTCCTCGCCACCGGGCGGCCGGGCTTCCGCGTGGATCCGCTGCGGATCGCGGCGGGCGAGGACGTGGCCGCCGAAGCGCTCGCCTTCGCCGACGAGCACCTGGCCGGGCCCTCCGACGGGCCCGTGCTGATCCACTCCACCGAATCCCCCGACGCCGTACGCGCCGTGCAGGGCGAGCTCGGTGCCTCCGAGGCCGGGGAGCTGGTGGAGGAGACGCTCGCGCGCATCGCCCAGGGGCTCGTCGAACGCGGGGTGCGCAGGCTCGTCGTCGCCGGTGGCGAGAGCTCCGGCGCCGTCGTCCGGGCCCTCGGACTGACGGGGCTGCGGATCGGCCCGCAGATCGACCCCGGGGTGCCGTGGTGCGCGGCGCCGCTGCCCGGCGGTGACACCCTCCACATCGCGCTCAAGTCGGGCAACTTCGGCGGCCCGGACTTCTTCACCACGTCGTTCGACCAGCTCGCCGAGGGAGCCTCCCGATGACCATCGACATCAACTCGGCCGCCGAGCAGGCCCGTTCGGAGATCGTCCGCGTCGGCACCAGCCTCTTCGCCCGCGGCTACGTCCATGCCAGCGCCGGAAACATCAGCGCCAGGCTCGACGACGGCCTCGGCCACCTCATCACCCCGACCGACGCGGCCCTCGGCTTCCTCTCCCCCGACCGGCTGGCGCTGGTCGACGCCGAGGGCGGGCAGGTGGCGGGCGACCGCGCCAGCAAGACGCTCACCCTGCACCGCCGGATCTACGAGGCCGACCCCACGGCCCGGTTCGTGATCCACACCCACTCCACGCACCTGGTCGCGCTCACGCTCGCCGGTGTGTGGTCGCCGGACGACGTCCTGCCGCCGCTCACCCCGTACTACGTGATGAAGGTGGGACACGTCCCGCACATCCCGTACCACCGGCCCGGCGACCCGCGCGTGGCCGACCTGGTGACCGAGCGGATCAACTCCCGTGCCGCGCACGGCACTCCGATCCGCGCGGTGCTGCTCGACCGCTTGGGCCCCGTCGTCTGGGGCCCGGACGCCGCCTCGGCGCTCGCCGTCCTCGAAGAACTGGAGGAGACGGCCCGCCTGTGGCTGACGACCGACCGCAAGCCCACCCCGCTCCCCGACGACGCCGTCGCCGAACTGAGAACGGTGTTCGGCGCGGCGTGGTGACCGCTCCACCTGCCCGCTCCCGCCTCCCCTGAGCCGCACAAGGAAGTGCCCCTCATGTCCACGACCGTCCCCACGGCCGACACCCCCGAACTCGCGCGTGAGAACGCGGTGTTCCGCAAGGTGGTCCGCCGCATCGTCCCCTTCCTGATCCTCTGCTACGTGGTCTCCTACCTGGACCGCGTCAACGTCGGCTTCGCCAAGCTCCAGATGTCCTCCGACCTCGGCTTCAGCGAGGCGGCGTACGGACTCGGCGCCGGGCTGTTCTTCATCGGCTACTTCTTCTTCGAGGTCCCCTCCAACCTGCTGATGCAGAAGGTCGGCGCCCGCACCTGGATCGCCCGCATCATGATCAGCTGGGGTGTGGTGTCCGCGGCGTTCGCCTTCGTCGACAGCGAGGCGACGTTCTACGTGCTGCGCTTCCTGCTCGGCGCCGCCGAGGCCGGGTTCTACCCGGGCGTCATCCTGTACTGCACGTACTGGTTCCCGTCGCAGCGCCGGGCCCGGGTCATCGCGATGTTCATGTCGGCGATCCCCGTCGCGGGCATCTTCGGCAACCCGCTCTCCGGCTGGATCATGGACGTCTTCGACGACACGGCCGGGTGGAACGGCTGGCAGTGGCTGTTCGTCGTCGAGGCGGTCCCCGCCGTCGTCATCGGTGTGATCTGCCTGTTCTACCTGGACAACGGCGTGCGCGACGCCACGTGGCTGACCGACGAGGAGAAGTCGGTCGTCGAGCGCGCCCTGGAGGCGGACTCCGCGCACCACACGGTGCACGGCCGCGCCCTCGACGCGTTCCGCAACGCCAAGGTGTGGCTGATGTGCCTCATCTACTTCTGCTTCGTGATGGGCCAGTACGCGCTGACGTTCTGGATGCCGACGTTCGTCGAGTCCACCGGCGTCGAGGGCGGCCTCGCGATCGGCGCGCTGAGCGCCGTGCCGTACCTGGCCGCGCTCGTCGCCATGAATCTCTTCGGCTTCTCCGCCGACAAGCGCCGCGAGCGCCGCTGGCACCTGGTGATCCCGTCCCTGATGGGCGCGGTCGGCTTCTCCATGGCGGCGAGCTTCACCGGTTCGACGGCGCTGGCCCTGATCGCCTTGTCCATCGCCGCCGCCGGGGTGCTGACCTGCGCGCCGCTGTTCTGGTCGCTGCCGACGGCGTTCCTCGGCGGCACGGCGGCCGCGGCGGGCCTCGCGGCGATCAACTCGGTCGGCAACCTCGCCGGTTTCGTCAGCCCGTACATGATCGGCGCGCTGAAGGACGCGACCGGTTCGACGGCGATCCCGATGTACGTTCTGGCGCTGGCGCTGGTCATCGGTGCGGCGGCGGTCCTGACGACGAAGAAGGACGTCGTCAACCGCTGACCGCCCTCACCTCTGGAACGATTGGAGTCACCATGCCGAGGTTCGCGGCGAACCTTTCCACGCTGTATCCCGAGCACGACTTCCCGGACCGCTTCGCCGCGGCCTCGGCGGACGGCTTCGAGGCCGTCGAGTACCTCTTCCCGTACACGTACGAGGCCGGGGAGCTCCGCGCCCGCCTCGACGAACACGGCCTGCGCCAGGTCCTGTTCAACGCCCCGCCCGGCGACTGGGACGGCGGCGAGCGCGGGATCGCGGCGCTGCCGGGCCGCGAGGCCGAGGTCCGTGAGGGCGTCGACCGGGCCCTCGCGTACGCGGTGGCGCTCGGCAGCCCGCGCGTGCACATGATGGCGGGTCTGGTCCCGGAGGGTGTGCCGCGCGCGGCGTGCCGGGACACGTACGTGGCGAACCTCGCGTACGCGGCGCGGCAGGCGGCGTCGACCGGAGTGGACATCCTCGTCGAACCGATCAACACCCGTGACATGCCGGGCTACTTCCTCAACCACCAGGCGGAGGCGCACGCTGTCGTACGGGAGGTGGGCGCGGCCAACCTGAAGGTCCAGCTCGACCTGTACCACTGCCAGATCGTCGAGGGCGACCTCACGACGACGCTCCGCCGGGACCTGCCGACGGGCCGGGTGGGACACCTCCAGATCGCGGGGGTACCCGACCGGCACGAGCCGGCGGACGGCGAGCTGAATCTCGCCCATCTCCTGGCCGTGGTGGACGAGTTGGGCTTCGACGGCTGGATCGGCTGCGAGTACTTCCCCCGGTCCGGCACGAGCGAGGGTCTCGGCTGGCTGAAGAACCTGCAAGGAGAACTGCACTCATGAGGATCGTCATCACGGGCGGCTTCGGCTTCCTGGGCCGTCAGGTCGCCGAGGCGCTGCTGGAGCGGCGCACGTTCGACGGCCGGCCGATCGAGCGTCTCGTCCTCGCCGACAGGTTCGTTCCGGACGAGTCGCCGCTGACGGCCGATCCGCTGGTGGAGGTGGTCGAGGGGGACCTCACGGACCGCCTGGCCGAGCTGTTCGCCCGGCCGGTGGACGTGGTCGTCCATCTGGCGGCGGCGGTGTCGGCGGAGTGCGAGGCGGACTTCGACCTCGGCATGACGGCGAACCTGGACACGACGCGCGCGCTGCTGGAGGCGGCTCGCGCCCAGTCGGAGGCGGGCGGGCCGCGGGTCCGCCTGATCCTGGCGAGCAGCGTGGCGGTCTACGGCTCGGACGCGGCCCTGCCCCTGCCCGCCGTGGTGGACGAGTCGACGCTGCCGACGCCGCGGTCCAGCTACGGCGTGCAGAAGCGGATCTGCGAGCAGCTGGTGGCCGAGTACACGCGCCGCGGATACGTCGACGGCCGGGTGACCCGGCTGATGACGGTGTCGGTGCGCCCCGGCAGGCCGAACGCGGCGGCCTCCGGCTTCCTGTCCGGCGTGATCCGCGAACCGCTCGCGGGTCTGCCCTCGACGTGCCCGGTGAGCCCCGACACCCGGGTGGCGCTGGCCTCGCCGCGCCGCACGGTGGACGGCATCCTGCGGGTGGCGCAGGCCGAACGGGGCACGGAGCGGGGTCAGTTGACGGGTGACATCCCCGTGAACCTGCCCGCACTGACGGTCACGGTCGCCGAGATGCTGTCGACGCTGCGGGAGCTCGCCGGGGACGCGGTGGCGGACCTGGTGACGGTGGCGCCGGACCCGTCGGTGGAGGCGATCGTCGGCTCGTGGCCGGCGGCGTTCGACAACGCCCGAGCGGCCGCCCTCGGCCTGACCCCCGACCCGGACTTCGCGTCGGTGGTCCGGCAGTACGCGTCCGACCACGCGGACGCGGTGACCGCGCCGATAGACTAAACCCATGTTCAACAAGGTGGACGGGCCGGTTCGGCTCGCGGATCGCGTCGCGGCGATGCTCACCGAGGAGATCGAGTCGGGACGCCTGACGGCCGGCGACAAGCTGCCCACCGAGGTCGAACTCGTCAAGCAGCTCGGCGTCAGCCGTACGGTGATCCGCGAGGCGGTCTCCCGGCTGCGCAACGCCGGCCTGGTGGAGCCCCGCCAGGGCCGCGGCGTCTTCGTGCTGCCCCGCCGCACCCGTCCCCTGGACCTGGCGGCCGAGGGCGGCACGCTGGCGAAGGTGCTCCAGATCGTCGAGGTCCGCCGCGCCATGGAGGCGGAGGCCGCCCACCTGGCGGCGACCCGCGCGACCCCCGCGGACGTGGCGCGGATGCGCGCGGCGCTGGAGGCCATCGACACGGCGGTGGCGGCGGGCGGCGACGGCACCGACGAGGACCTCGCCTTCCACCGCTCCGTCGCCGAGTCCACGGGCAACCCGGTCCTCGTCTCCACGGTCCGCTACCTCGGCGAGGTCTCCCGCGGCGGCATCCGCGTCACGCGCGCCAACGAGGCCCGCCGCGACGACTTCTTCGAAGCGGTCCGCAGCGAGCACCAGGCCATCCTGACCGCCATCGAATCCGGCGACCCCAAAGCCGCCCGCACGGCCGCCCGCCTCCACATGCAACACGCCGCGACCCGCCTCCAGAAAGCCGACCCCGACTTCTGGAACGAGGCCGAAAACCTGGACGTTGCCCTCGACGCGGATTCCTGAGCCGTTCGCCTGCGCGTTTGACCTTTCTGTTGCATTCTCTTTGCGCACCGTGGAGTTGACTGGCGGGTGCGTCGAAGGGCTGTAGGGAGGGTCGGGGCAATGGAGATCGCGCAAGGGGTCGCGCTCGTCGTGGCGACGGTGGCGACGGGGCTGGTCAGTGGGTTGTTCTACGGGTTCGCCATTTCGGTGATGCCGGCGCTGCACGGTGGGGACGACCGGACGTTCATCGATGTGATGCAGCGGATCAACAGGGCGATCCTCAATGGATGGTTTCTGCTGGGGTACGTCGGCGCGCTGCTGTTCGGGGCGCTCGCGGTCGGGTTGCAGTTCGGTGGTGGGGACAAGGACGCGTTGTGGCCCGCCGTCGCGGCGCTCGTCGTCTATTTCGCGTCGATGGGGCTCACCAACCGCATGAACATTCCGCTCAACAACGCGCTGGACGCGGCGGGCCCGGTGGGGTCCATCGCCCGGCCCGAGGCCGTACGGGCCGCGTTCGAGGGGCCGTGGGTGCGGTGGAACGTGGTGCGGGCGCTGATGTGCACCGTCGCCACCGGGCTGTGGTGCTGGGCGCTCGTGCTCCAGGGCGGGAGCTGACCGGCGGGCATGCGGGAAGGCGGGGTGCGGCGTGTCGCCGCGCCCCGCCTTCTCGTGCGGTTCAGGCCTCCGTGCGGCCGTGCAGCCTGGCCGCGTACGCCGCGCAGCCCAGGGCCGCCGTGCAGAGCAGCGTACGGACGATGTTGACCGTTTCCCAGGTGCCCTTGAACTTCTCGACGAGGGCGAAGTCGTGGATCTTCGCCGGGTCGCCGAGGTCGGCGAGCTGGTTGTTGAGCGGGATCTCCACGCCCATCGTGAGCATGAGGACGAACAGATAGAGGACGGCGGCGAGCCCCGCCCACAGGGCGATCGTCCGGTGGCCCCTGCGGAACTCCAGGAACGCCGCGACACCGGCCGCGACGATCGCGCCGCAGAAGACGAGGGCGAACAGGCCGTTGCCGTCGATCTCGGCGTTGAACTGCTGCATCGCGGTCACGTACGTACGGTCGTCGGTGTGCGCGAGGCCCGGCATCACCGAGATGTCGTACGCGAAGAAGAGGCCGGCCATGAGGCCGAGGGTGACGACCGAGACGAGGTGCAGCACCCCTGCCGCCCTGCTCGGGCGTGCGGGTGTGTGCGGTAGCTGCTGCGGCAGCGGCTGCTGGTAGGGCGGGTGGCCGTACTGCTGGCGCTGGTACGGGTTGGCTGTCATCGGTACGTCCTCGCTTTGGTCTGAAGCCGGTGTGTACGGGTGCCGAGGCGCGCTGTTCCTGAGATTAGGCGGATTCCCCCCGCGGCCCACGGCGCCCGGGGCGGGCCTGGACAGCTTTGCGAGCGGTTCTCGACCGGTCGTCGAGCGACACTTGAGCGGTGCCCCGCGGCCGGGGAGGCCAGGGGCACCGCTCGTCGTGCGGCGCGGATGCGCTCAGGCCGAGTGGAGCACGGGACGCGGCGCGCGCCGCCCGTGGTCGAGGTCGGTCAGCCAGCGCTCCGGGTCGCCGCTGCGCAGCAGGGCGGTGCCGACGAGGAGACCCGCGAAGCCCGCGTCGAGGAGGCGGGCCGCCGTGCCGGGGGTGTCGATGGCGCTGGCGCTGACCGGGCAGCGGGTGCCGCTGGCCAGGAGGGCGGGCAGCAGGTCGAAGCTGCGGTTCGGATCGCCGCGGTCGCGTTCCTTGGTCTTGATGTCCTTGTTGTTGACGGCGATGACGCACTCGTCGGCGTGCGGCACCGTCTCGATCTCGGCCTCCGTGGTGACCTCGACGAACGGGGTCAGTCCGGTGCGCAGCGCCGCCACCGCGAGGGAGCGCAGCGCGGACGCCGGGAGCAGGCCCGCGGTGAGCAGGACGGCCGAGGCGCCCAGCTCGCGGGCGGTCTCCAGCTGTTCCTTGCGGGTGATGAAGTCCTTCTGCAGGAGCGGGAGTTTGGTGAGGCGGGCGACGTCGCGCAGCAGCTCGCGGGTGCCGCCGAACCAGCGGCCGGTGACGACCGAGATGCAGGGCGCGCCGGCGTTCTCGTACGCGATGACGGTCTCGGCGGGGGTGTGGCCCGCGATGAGGTCGAAGCCGTGCGCGTCGCGCCGCTTGATCTCCATCACCAGGGGCCGTTCGGCCGACAGGAGGGATTCGATGAAGGGTTGGCTCATGGTGCGCTCCGTTGGGTGTCAGGTGCTCCAGGCGCGGGCGATCCCGGTGACGGCCGGGCCCGCGAAGCGGCCGTCGCCGCCGCGGGCCGCGGTGTCGACGTCGATGCCGCGCAGCCGGGGGTGGCTCAGTACCCGTCCGTAGGCGCGGCTGTTGGCCTCGGTGAGCCCGCCGGCCAGCCAGAACGGCAGGGTGAAGCGGTCGGCCAGGTCGAGGACGGTGTCCTCGGCGAGGCGTTGCCCGGTGCTGCCGACGCGGCCGTCGGCGGTGGTGGCGTCGATGAGGAACAGGTCGGTGCCCGCCCGCTCGTACGCGCCGAGCAGGGGACGTTCGGCGCAGGTGCCGCCCGAAACGTGCAGCACCTTGACGATGACGGCGTCCGGGAGTGCGGCACGCAGCGCGCGCACGGTGGACGGCCGCTGGTAGGCGTGGAGTTGGACGGTGGTGATGCCGGTGCGGCGCAGCACTCCGGCGAGGGTGTCGGCGTCGCCGAGGAAGGTGACGAGGACGGGGTGCAGACGCCCGGTGGCGCGGGCGGCCGCCGCGAGGGCGGCCACGTCGTGCTCCGGCAGGTCGGCCGGTCCGCCCGGGACGCCGTGCCACAGGCCGACGAGGCCGGCTCCGGCTCCGGCGAGCACCTCGATGTCGCGGGGGCTCGTGGCGCCGCAGACCTTGAGGGTGCGGACGGGCGCGGGCGGGGACGGCGGTGCGGGTGCCGAGGTCATCGGCCCAGGCCCAGCTGGGCGGCGATGCGGTTGTACTGGATCTCGTTGCTGCCCGAGTAGATCGTGCCGCCCACCGCGTTGCGCACGTCGATCTCCAGGCCGGTCTCGCTCATGTAGCCGTGTCCGCCGAAGACCTGTACGGCGGTGAGGGCGCCGGAGAGGTTGGCCTCGCTGGTGACGAGCTTGGCGATGGCCAGGTCCTCGGTGACGTTCTCGCCCGCTTCGAGGCGCTCGGCGGTGTCGTAGAGCCACTTGCGCGCCGTCTCCAGCCCGATCTTCGCGTCGACGATCTTGTTGGCGACGCTCTGGTGGGAGCCGATCGGTCTGCCGAAGGAGTGGCGGGTGCGGGCGTACTCCACGCAGCGGTCGAGCCGGTGCCGCATCTCTCCCGCGTTGACGACGAACGAGAAGAGGATCTCCCGTTTCATCACGTGGTCGAGGACGATGAAGCCGCCGCCGACGCGGCCCAGGACCTGGGTGCGCGGTACGCGGCAGTCGTCGAAGTACAGCTCGCTCAGCGGCGAGGTGCGCAGGCCCATCTTCTTGACGGGCCTGCCGACGGTGAGGCCGGGGGTGTCCCGGTCGACGAGGAACGCGGTGACGCCGAGCGCCCCGCCGTCGGGCCGGGTGCGGGCGTAGACGACGAACACGTCGGCGACGGGCCCGTTGCTGACGAAGCACTTGCCGCCACTGAGCACGTAGTCGTCGCCGTCGCGCACCGCCCGCGTGGCCATCGCCATCGCGTCGCTGCCGGACTCTGCCTCGGTGATGGCGTGGGCGCCGATGGCCTCGCCGGAGCAGATCAGGGGGAGGTACCTCGCTTTCTGTTCGGGGGTGCCGAACGCGGTGAGGGGGACGCCGGTGCTGGCGAGGGTGGTGGTGACACAGAAGTTCAGGCCGGCGTCGCGGCAGTGCTCGCCGAGGCCTTCGAGGACGTACATGGTGGTGAGCAGGGACTGGCCGAGGCCGCCGTGCTCCTCGGCGAAGGGCAGGGCGAGGATGCCGGTCCGCCGGACCAGCTTCCACTTGTCCCAGGAGAACTCTGCCCGTTCGTCCTGGTCGAGGTGGTCGGCGCTGAGCGCTTCGCCCCACCGGGCCAGGCCGTCGCGGAGATCGGCCTGGTCGGTGTTCCAGCGGATCACTTGGGGCCCCCTTCAGGGGTGCGTACGGGTGCGGGTGGTGGCTCAGTACGCGGAGGAGGAGTGGGCGTCGAGGCTGTGCACCTCGTCGCCCTGGAGGGCGGGGGTGAAGACGCAGACCAGGCGGAGGTCCTCGTGCGGGGAGGCGACGAGGTAGTGCGGGTCGTGCTGGTCGAGGGCGTACATGCGGCCCGGTGTGATGGGGTGGGAGGTGCCGTCGAGCTCGACCACTTCTCCGGAGCCCTCGATGCAGTAGCAGGCTTCCAGGTGGTTGCGGTACTCGAGGCGGGACTTGGTGCCGGCGCGCACGGTGGTGTCGGTGAGCGAGTAGCCGACGCCGTCGGAGGCGGTGAGGAAGCGGCGGCTGAGCCCGTTGCCCCAGTCGACGGTCTTGACGGTCTCCAGGTCGCGGATGATCACGGTCAACTCCTTTGGTGTGTAAGGCTGTTGGGTGAACGGGTGGTGTCCGGCCCGAGGCGGAGCGACCGGACGAAGGCGCGCAGCTGTGCGGTGACGGAATCCCTCTGGTCGAGGGCCCGTTCCACGTGGGCGACGCCCGCCGAGCCGACGATGGCGGCGTCGGCCCCGCTCGCGGCGACGGCCGCGACGTGGCTGCGCGTACTGACCCCGAAGCCGACGGCGATCGGGGAGTCGGTGTGGGCCCGCAGACCGGTGACGGTCGGGGCGAGCGCGGCGTGCCCGGTGGGTGGCGGGGTGCCGCTGCGGCCGTAGTGGGCCACGAGGTAGAGGTAGGCGGAGGCTTCCCGGGCGGCCCGCGCCCGGGTCTCCTCGGGGCTGGTCGGGTAGCAGGTGGTGACGACGGCGGTGCCCGCGGCGTCGGTGGCCTCGCGGTAGGCGTCGCGCAGCCGGGGCGGCAGGCCGTGCACCAGCAGGCCGTCGGCGCCGCTCGCGGTGATGTCGCGGGCCGCGGCGGCGAGGTCGCGGCGTTTGAGGGAGTGGCTCCAGTCGGCGAGCAGCGCGATCCGCAGATGGCGCAGGGACGGCCGGGTGCGGGCGAGGAACGCGAGGACGTCGTCGAGACCGGTGCCGCGGTCGAGGGCGCGGCGGGCGGAGCGGCGTACGACGGGCCCGTCGGTGAACGAGTCCGGGAAGGGGACGGCCAGTTCGAGGCAGTCGACCCGCTCCTCGTCGAGCATGTGGACGACGTCGGTCAGCTCGTCGAGGCCGGGGTCGCCCGCGTTGAGGAAGAGGGCGAGTCCGGGGTGTCCGGGTGCGCGGCGCGCGAAGAAGTCAGCCACGGCGCACCGCCTCGGCGGTCCGTCGGGTGCGCAGCCGTCGTACCAGGTCGGTGGCGGCGCCGGAGGTGATCGCCTCGCCGGTGGCGGCCAGGGCGGCCGGCCAGTCGCGGTGGCGGCCGCTCGCCACGGCGAGGGCGGCGGCGTTGAGGCGGACGGTGGCGGTGGCCGCGGGGTGGGCGCGGCCGGCGAGGACGGCCAGGAAGTGGTCGACGGCCTCGCCCTTGGGGGCGGGCGCCAGAGCGTCGAAGCCGCCAACGACCGACAGCAACTGGCCCGGTTCCAGGACGAGTTCGCGGCCACGGGCGATGTGGATCGTGTTGCGGGCGAAGCCGAGGAGTTCGTCGGCGCCCTGGTCGTTGCTGGTCAGCCACACCGTGCGGGTGGTGAGGGTGGCGGCGAGGCGGCGCAGGTCGTCGAGCGGCATGGTCCGGGAGACTCCGGTGACCTGGGCGGCGA
The DNA here is from genome assembly GCF_054724165.1 of Streptomyces sp. BYX5S. NCBI lineage: Bacteria > Bacillati > Actinomycetota > Actinomycetes > Kitasatosporales > Streptomycetaceae > Streptomyces > Streptomyces sp. BYX5S. Next base: position 5,570,928 of record NZ_CM138829.1, read on the forward strand.
CCGGCAGGTCCGCGAGGAAGGGGCCGAGCGCGTTCAGGAACCGGCCGAACGGTTTCATCGGCATCGGCGCCAACAGGCGGGCGAGGCGCGTGAGTTCGACCGGGTAGACGAACGGTCCGGCGAACGCGATGCCGTCGCGTTCCAGGTGTTCCTCGGTCTGCTCGTACGACGCCGTCAGGCGCACGCCGAGGCGTTCGAGCAGGTCGACGGAGCCGAGGCTGGAGGTGTAGGCGCGCGAGCCGGTCTTGACGACGCGCACCCCGGCGGCGGCCGCGACGAACGCGGCGGCCGTGGAGATGTTGAAGGTGGCGGGTCCGCCGCCGGTGCCCACGACGTTGACCGTCCCGGGCCAGGCGGGCCCGGTGGGCGCGGGGCGCCGCTCCAGAAGTGTGCCGTGCAGGGCGGCCAGCGTCGCGGGGTCGGGGAGCCGGGTGGTCAGGGAGGCCAGCAGGGCGACGGCCTGCTCCCTGGGGAGCGTGCCGTCGCCGAGCCGGTCCCACAGGGACCGCCACGTCTCGCGCTCGGCCACCGCCCGCCGCGCCAGCAGGCCGGTGAGCGCGTCATGCATGGCTAGCTCGTCACCTCCTGGCGCGCGCCCGCGACGAAGGCGTCGATGGCGGCGGCGCTGCGGAAGTTGTCGGGGTCGAGGTCCGTGTCGTCGACGGCGAGACCGAACCGGTCCTCGACCCACGCGATCAGCTTGAGCAGCCCGAGGGAGTCGATGGCTCCGTTGGTCAACAGGTCCTGATCGTCGGCGAGTTGGTCCGGTGTGAGGTCCGGCAGGAACTCCTCGATGAGGAACTGCTTGATGGTGGCCCTGTCGCTCATGACGTCCTTCCTTCTGCTGTGGCTGAGGGTCTGTTGCCGCTGAGGGTCGTGTGCTGGGGATACGGGGGTCAGTTCGCGGCGAGCGCGCCGCGGTCGACCTTTCCGGTGGCGGTCTTGGGCAGCGGTTCGTCGGTGATGCGCAGCACGCCGGGGACCGCGGCCCTCGGCAGGGCTCCTGCGCAGTGCTCCTTGAGCAGCAGGCTGTTGAGGCCGCTGCCGGGGGCGCGCCGCACTCCCGCGACGAGCCGTTTGCCGGTGAGCGGGTCGGGCCGGGCCGCGACGCCGGCCTCCAGGACGGCGGGGTGGCGCAGCAGCACCTGCTCGATCTCGGCGGTGTTGACGGCGACGCCGCGCACCTTGACCTGGAAGTCGCTGCGGCCGGTGAGGTGCAGCAGTCCGTCGGCGTCGCGGCGCACGAGGTCACCGGTGCGGAACCAGGTGGCGTCGTCGTGGCCGAGCGGGTGGGCGGTGAACTTGCCGCGGCTGCGCGCCGGGTCGAGGTAGCCGGCGGACTGGAAGGGCGTCCTGACGTACAGCTCGCCCGTGCCCGCGCCGGTCACCTCGCGGCCGTCGGCGTCGAGGACGAGCGCGGCCACGCCGGGCAGCGGGGTGCCGATGGGTACCGGCGGGAAGACGGTGGCGGTGGTGTCGACCTCGTACGCGAAGCTGTCGTTGGTCTCGGTGCAGCCGTAGATGTTGGTGAGCCGGGCCGCGGGCAGCAGCTCGCGCAGTTCGGCGAAGGTGCGCTCGGGCAGGGCGTCGCCGGTGAAGACGGCGCGGCGCACCGAGGGCAGGACGACGCCCGCCCGGTGGGCGGCGTCCAGGACGAGCCGGTAGAACATCGGCACGGCCTGCACGATGCCGATGTCGTGGCGCAGCAGCAGGTCGAGCAGATGGCGTCCGTCGACCGCCTTGTCGGGGTCGACGAGGACGACACGGCCGCCGTGCGCGAGGGTGCTCCACACGTCGAACAGGCACAGGTCGAAGTTGAGCGGCGCGTAGTTGAGGACGGCGGTGTCGTGGGTGACGCCGAGGGCCGGTCCGGCCCAGGCGGTGAAGCGGTCCACGGCGTCGCGGCGCAGCGGCACGATCTTGGGCAGTCCGGTGGAGCCGGAGGTGGTGAGCATGAAGGTGGTGTCCGGGTGCACCGGGTGGGCCTCGGAGCGGGCGGGTGCGAGGACGCACTGGGGTTCGCCCTCCGGGGCCAGTACGTGGTGGCAGCCGGCCTGCGCGAACAGATGGGTGAGCAGGGAGTCGGCGAGCTGCGGCGAGGGCAGCAGGAACGGGCGGTGGGCGAGCAGGCAGCCGAGTACCAGCGCGACGGCGCCGGGTGACTTGGCGGCGAGGACGCCGACGGGTTCGCCGGCCGAGAGCCCGAGCAGGGCGAGGCGTTCGCGTTCGCGGCCCGCCATCTCGTACAGCGCGCGGTAGCTGGTCTCCTCGCCGTGCCAGACGAGGGCGGTGGCCTCCGGCCGCTCGCGGACCTGGGTGAGGAAGCCGTGCAGCAGCCCGGTGACGGGGTCCCGGTCAGTCATGGCCGCCGCCCGACGGGCCTGCCGTGTCGGCGAGTTGGGCCCAGCCGCTCTTCACGGCGATGCCGCCGGGGGTGCGGCAGGTGAAGCGGACGAGGGTGCGGGCGGTGTCCGGGGTGAGCTCGACGCGCAGCGGCACACCGGGCACCACGGGCGCGGAGAAGCGTCCGCTGACGGCGCGTACGCGGGTGATGTCGCCGTCGGCGTACCGGTCGGCGATCTCCTCGACGGTCAGGGCGAGCACGCTCATGCCGTGGGCGATGACGCCGGGGAACCCGGCGTCGCGGGCGGCCCGCTCGTCGAGGTGGATGGGGTTGAGGTCGCGGGAGGCGTGGGCGTAGCCGCGGATCCACTCGGGGGTCAACTGGTGCTCGACGGCTGTCGGTTCGGCGGCTTCGCCGGTCGGGGCGGGCGTCGCCGGGGCGGGGATCTCACCGAAGGGCTCGATGGCGCTCGCGCCCATCAGCAGGGCGCTGGTGAGCAGTTCGGCGTACGCGGTGCCGTCGGCGCCGGTGAGGCGGGCGCGGACGGCGACGCGGGTGCCGCGGGGTTCGCGGCGGGCGCCGAGCACGTCGAGGGCGATGTCGACCTGGTCGCCGGGTCGCACGGGCCGCTCGATGCGGATGTCCTGGGCGAGGTGGACGACGGAGACGGGCTCCGGTTCGGCGGCGGCCAGCTCGCGCACGGTGGCGTCGGCGAGGCCGTGCGCGAGGACGAAGGCGTGCACCGGGGAGGCGCCGTCGGCGCTCCCAGGCGCCGGAAGGATCGCGCGGACGGCCGCCCGGAAGGCGGTCAACTCCTCTTCCGTGACGCTGTGTCGCGCCGTGCGGGGTGCGGTGGTGGTCGTCATGACGGCGCCACCACCAGGCTCGCGTTGTGGCCGCCGAAGCCGAAGGAGTTCGACAGGGCGGGTCCCAGGGCGACGGGCCGTGGCGAGGTGTGCACCACGTCGATCTCCATTCCTGGCTCCAGGTGTTCGTGGTTGGCGGTGGGCGGCACCTCTTGGGCGCGCATGGCCTGCACCGCGGCGATGATCTCGACGGCCCCGGCGGCTCCGATGAGGTGTCCGATGACGCCCTTGGGCGCGGTGACGGGCGGCCCGTCGGTGCCGAAGACCTTGGTCAGGGCGGCGGCTTCGGCGCGGTCGTTGTGCGGGGTCGAGGTGCCGTGGGCGTTGATGTGGGCGATCTCGTCGGGGGCGAGTCCGGCGTCGGTGAGGGCGCCGGTCATGGCGGCGACGGCGCCCGCGCCGTCGGGCAGCGGCATCGACAGGTGGTAGGCGTCGGAGGTGGCGGCGTACCCGGCGATCTCGGCGTAGGCGCGGGCGCCGCGGGCCCGCGCGTCGTCGAGGCGCTCCAGGACGACGAAGCCGGCCCCCTCCCCCATGACGAATCCGTCGCGGTCCCGGTCGAAGGGGCGGGAGGCGCGCGCCGGGTCGTCGTCGCGGCCGGAGACCGCGTTGAGGTTGCCGAACGCGGCGAGGGTGACCGGGGTGAGGGTGGACTCGCAGCCGCCCGCGATCGCCACGTCGGCGCGGCCGGAGCGCAGCAGCTCGGTGGCGTGCCCGATCGCGTCGACGCCGCTGGCGCAGGTGGTGGCGACGGTGGTGGCCGGGCCGGTCCAGCCGAGCCGCATCGCGATCTGCGCGGCGGCCGCGTTCGGCATGGTCAGCAGCGGCATCAGCGGGTTGACGCGGTGCGGTCCCGCCTCGCTGAAGTGCGCGGACTCCCGGTCGCTGGTGGCGCGTCCGCCGACCGCGTTGCCGACGACGATCGCGGTGCGGCCCGGTTCGGCGGCCGGGGCGCCCGCGTCGCGGTGGGCGGCGAGCGCGGCGGTGGTGCCGTACAGGGCGAAGGGGTCCATGCGCCGGGCGTCCTTGGCGGAGACCAGGGCGCCGGGTCCGTCCACGTCGAGTCCGGTCACCCGGCAGCCGATCCGCACCCGGTGGCGGGCGAGGTCGAGGTGGGTGAGCTCGGCGGCGGTGGAGCGGCCCGCGCGCAGGGCGGCCCACAGGTCCTCGGGGGTGCATCCGGCCGGGGTGACCACACCGATCCCGGTGATCACCACCGGGGGGCGCGGGGAGGCAGCGGCAGTCATCGTCGTCACGTCTCTTCGTCAGGCGGGGAGGATGCCGCACTCGCGCGCGGACTTCACGAACGCCTCGGCGGCGAGGTCGATGTCCTCGGGCGTGTGCCGTGCGGTCACCGCGATCCGCAGCCGCGCGAGGTCGTTGGGGACCGCGGGGGTGACGACGGGGATGCCGATGACACCGTTGTGCCGGCAGGCGGTGGCCAGGTCGTACGCCGCGTCGTCGGAACCGGCGATCAGCGGCACGACCGCGGTCTCGCTGTCCTGGGTGCGCAGCCCCTGGGCGTTGATGAGGTCGCGCAGGCGGGCCGACTCGCGCTGGATGTGGGTGACGCGCTCGGGTTCGCGCTGGAGGATGCGCAGGCTCTCCAGGGCGGCGGCGGCCTGCGCCGGGGCGAGGGCCGCGGAGAACAGGAACGGCCTTGCCGCGTACCGCAGGTGGCCGATCAGTTCGGCGGGGCCCGCCACCCAGCCGCCCATGGACGGGATGGCCTTGGAGAGGGTGCCGAGCTTGATGTCGACGCGTACGCGGTGGTCGAAGTGTTCCTCGATGCCGCGTCCGGTGGCGCCGATGACGCCGAGGGCGTGCGCCTCGTCGACCATGAGCAGCGCGTTGTGCTCGTCGCACACCTTGCGCAGTTCGGGCAGCGGGGCGATGTCGCCGTCCATCGAGTAGACGCTGTCGACGACGACGAGGCGTACGCCGCCGGGCGGGGCGGCGGCCAGGCGCCGGTCGAGGTGGTCGACGTCGTTGTGGCGGAACCGGGTGACGGTCGCGCCGGACAGCCGGCAGCCGTCGACGATGGAGGCGTGGTCGTACTTGTCGATGAAGACGGTGTCGCCGGGTCCGACGACGCCGCCGACGGTGCCCACGTTGGCCGCGTAGCCGGAGCCGAAGACCATGGAGGCCTCGCGGTCCGCGAACCGGGCGACCTCGGCCTCCAGTTCCTCGTGCAGCGGGATGGTGCCGGCCAGGGCGCGCACGCCGTGGTTGCCGGTGCCGTAGAGGTCGACGGCGGCCTTGGCGGCGGCGACCACCCGCTCGTCGCCGGCCAGGCCCAGATAGCTGTAGCCGGACATCATCAGCAGTCGGCGCCCGTCGAGGTCGGCGTAGGCGCTGTCGCGCTCGACGGTGTAGGCGACGAAGCTGTTGCGGCGGTCGGGCACCGGCTCCAGCGCGGCGACGCGCTGGAGCGTGGCGTCCAGCTTCGGCTCGAGGCGTTCCCAACCTCCGGGTGCGTTCACGTGAGTCTCCTCAGGCTGATTCAGTCCGCCGGCAACCGGCCTATTCATGAGGGAATTTGTACGCCGCACTCCGCAAGACGGCCGCAACACGAGGGCTGGAGCGCTTCTCGAATTCCACTCGAAGAACTCTGGAGAACACGCGGAGAGCTGCACGACAACGGCCCGGAAAAACCATGGAACTTGGGCTTCCAGGCATTCCGATCGGTATGTTTCCGGGCTCAATTGACATGGCGTGAAAGCTTTTGCGATGGTCGCGTCGACAACACGGGGAATGGCGAGAATAGGACGGCGCAATGTTGATCCGACTCGTAGGACTTGTCACCATCGAGCACGAGGCGGAGCCGCCCAGGCACCTGTCGAGCGCACAGGCGCAGGTCGCCTTCGCCCGGCTCGTCCTGGAGCGCTCCGCGGGCACCAGCCGCGACCAGCTCGCGGACACGCTGTGGCCACAGGGGCTGCCCGACACGTGGGCGTCCGCGCTGCGCAGCGTCGTCAGCCGGGTGCGCACCTTCGTCACCAGCGAGGGCCAGCGGCCCGGCGAGACGCCGCTGATCGCCCAGAGCGGGCGCTATCTGCTGCGGCTGCCGGACGACGCGGTGACCGATGTGGAGGCCGCGGAGGCGGCGGTGGCCGAGGCCCGGCAGGCCTGCCGGGACCGGGCGCACGCGGTGGCGCAGCAGCTGGCCACCGGCGCGGTCGCCAATCTGCGCGGCGCGTTCCTGCCCGCCCACGAGGGCGAGTGGGTGAACAGCACCCGCGAGCGCATCGACGAACTGCGGCTCACCGCACTGGAGTTGGCGAGCGTCTCGGCCGCGGCGCTGGGCAACGGCCACCACGCCCTGCGGTACGCCGACGAGGCGGTGCGCCGGGCGCCGTTCCGAGAGAGCGCGCACCGCTGCCAGATGAACGCGCACGCGGCGGCCGGCAACCGGGCCGACGCGCTGCTCGCCTACCAGCAGCTGCGGGAACTGCTCACGGACGAACTCGGTATCGAGCCGGCGCCGCGCACCCAGTCGCTCTATCTGGACCTGTTGCGCGATCCGGAGCCGCGGGCAGCACTGGAGGAATTGCGGCCGCCCGCGTAGGACGGCCACGCGCGAAAGCGTCCGGGGAACGGGCTCGAATTCCCCGGACGCTTTCGTGTGCCGTAAATGAATCAGCCCGTAACGGTCGCCGGCGGGGGGTGGCACGGCGAACCGTTACGGGCTGAGCTCTCAGGTGATCGAAACGCCGCTGTCGATACTGAGGACCTGTCCCGTCATGCAGTCCTGGTCCAGGAACAGACTCGCGCTGCGGGCGACCTCCTCCACGGTGACGAACCGGGGCACGGGGGCCTTCGACTCCATCGACTCCTTCACCTGGTCGGGCAGGGTCTCCGTCATGCCCGTGATCATGAAGCCGGGCGAGAGCGCGTTGACCGTCACGCCGCGCCGGCCGCACTCGGCGGCCAGCGTGCGCGTGAAGCCGATCAGCCCCGCCTTGGAGGCGGAGTACGCCGTCTGTCCGGCGGTCGCGATCAGACCGGAGGGCGAGACGACGTTGACGACCCGGCCCCACCGCTTGCGCAGCATGTACGGGACGCACACCCGCGCCGTGTGGAACGAGCCGATCAGGTTGGTCTGGATGACGGCTGCCCAGTCCTCGGGCTTCTGCATCGCCATGACCTGGTCGCGGCGGATGGCACCGTTGTTGACGAGGACGTCGACCGGGCCGAGTTCGGCGGAGATCCTCTCGTACATGGCGGTGACCGCCTCGTAGGAGCCGACGTCGCCGGTGACCAGGACCGAGTCGTGGGTGAGCTTGTCCTGCACGGCGCGCGCCGCGTCCCGCGCGCTGTTGTAGTGGACGGCCACCTTGCAGCCGAGCGCGTCCAGTTCCAGTGCCAGCGCCTGGCCGAGCCCGCCGGAGGCTCCCGTCACCAGGGCGACGGGCTGCTCGGGCCGGGTCCCGGCGGGTTTGCCGGTGCTGCTCATCGTGTTCCTCCGCGCCATTCGAGGAGCATGGAGCCCCAGGTCATGCCGGCCCCGAAGCCGGCCAGGAGAACCAGGTCGCCGTCCTTGACACGGCCCTCGTCGAGGGCCTCGGTGAGGGCGATCGGGATCGACGCGGACGCCGTGTTCCCGTACTTGTGCAGGTTGGCCACCAGGGCTTCGGGGCGAAGGCCGGTGTGGCTGAGGATCGAGTTGATGATGCGGATGTTGGCCTGGTGCGGGATGACGTGCTGTACGTCGGCCGCCTCGACCTTGGCGTTCTTCAGGGTCTCGCGGACGGTGCGGACCGTGTAGCGCACGGCGTTGAGGTAGATCTCGTTGCCGTTGATCTGCGCGTAGTGCAGGCCCTGGCGCACCGTGTCCTCGGTGGTCGGCAGGCGGCTGCCGCCGGCGAGGACCTTGAGGCTGCCGGTGCAGCTGCCGTCGGCGCCCAGGTTCCAGGCGAGGACGTTGCTGTCGGCGGCCGGTTGCAGCACGACGGCGCCCGCGCCGTCCCCGACCAGGATCGACAGGTCCCGGTCGGCGGGGTTCGCGGTCAGCGTGTGGGTGTCGGAGCCGATGAGCAGGATGGGCCGCGGGTCGATCGCGATGAGCGCCATCGCGGAGACCAGCCCGTAGACGAAGCCCGCGCACTCGGAGTTGACGTCGTGCGCGCTGCCGGCGATGCCCAGTTCGTGGTGGACGAACGCGGACGTCGCCGGCGAGGGCTGCTCGGGCGTGGCGGTGGCGACGATCAGATGCGCGATGTCGCCGCCGCTCAGGCCCGCCTTCTCCAGGGCGCGCCGACCGGCCTCGACGGCCAGGGAGGCTGTCGTCTGGCCGGGCCCGACGGCGCGCCGTTCACTGATCCCGCACCGGCTGGTGATCCAGTGCTCGTCGACGCCGAACCGCTCGGCCAACTCGGCGCTGGTGACCACCTTCTCGGGGACGGACATCCCCCACCCGGTGATGTCGAAGCCGTTCATGCGCGCCCCGCTCAGGCCTGCGCCGGCACGAGCGCCAGGATGCGGTCGTAGACGTGGCGCAGGGTAGTGGTGTCGTCCAGGTCGGCGAAGAGGGACTCGTCGGCCGGGATGTCCGGGTAGGTGTTCTGGAAGCCGTACAGCCACTCCATGAGGTCCAGCGAGTCCACGTCCGGGATGTGCTGGAGGGGGTGGTCCGGGTCGACCTTCTGGGCGCCGGACACGGCCTCGAGCTGGCTCGCCAGTTCTTCGATGGTGGGCAGAGACATGAGGTGGGTCCTTCCTCCGCAGGGTGGGGCCTTGTCCTGATGCGGCCGCGGCCTTGACGAGTACGCATCGAACCCGTCGGCGCGCAATCGGCGCGCAACAGCCGGCGCCTGCGTTCGTGTTGCACATCTCTTGCGACGCGGAGGGTTTTCTCGTCTCGCGCTGACATCTGGCGTGACGCCAAGAGCCATGAACCGGACGGGAGTTGAGGACGAAAATGACGACGGTCGCGAACCAGTCGGTCCCCGAGGTCGACGCGATCAGGCACCACTACGAGGTGAGCAACGACTTCTACCGCCTCCTGCTGGGCCCGACGATGATGTACTCCGGCGGCTACTGGGAGGAGGGCGAGGGGCTCACCGAGGCCCTCGACGAGGCCCAGGAGCGCAAGCTGGACACGTTCGTCGAGCTGGCCGGGGCGGCGAACACCCGCCGCGTCCTCGACGTGGGCTGCGGCTGGGGCACCATGCTCAACCGTCTCACCACGGTGCACGGCGTCGAGCAGGCCGTCGGCCTCACGCTCAGCCGCACGCAGGAGCAGTTCATCGCCGGCCTGGACAACCCGAGGATCACCACGCGGGTGGAGTCCTGGGAGGACCACACCACCGACGACAAGTACGACGCCGCGTTCTGCATCAACGCCCTGGAGCACTTCGTCTCCTCGACGCTGTCGCCGCGCGAGCGCACCAAGAAGTACCGGGTGTTCTTCCAGAAGGTGGGTGCCACCCTCAAGCCGGGCGCGCGCTTCGTGCTGCACACCATGACCGCGGAGGCGCTGCCGATGAACCGGCAGCTGCTCGACGACCTGAAGTTCCTCCAGCGCTCGGAGTTCGAGAACTGCCACATCCCGCACCTGCACGAGCTCACGCAGGCCGCCGAAGGACTCTTCGACGTCGTGGAGATCGTCAACGAGCGCGAGTCGTTCGCGGTCGCCTGCCGGGCCTGGCTGGAGCTGCTGGCCGCCCGCCGCGACGAGGCCGTCGCCCTGGAGGGCAAGGAGGTCGTGGCCCGCTTCGAGCGCTACCTCGACATCTTCGCGTACACGCTCGAGGACAAGTTCTTCAACAACTTCCGCGTCACCATCGCGCGCCGCTAGGAGGCTGACGTGACGAGCATTCTCGAACCGGCCCGCAGCGACGGCGACACCCGGCCGGGCGGCCGGGCCGGCGGCGGCGGACCGCAGCGGCACCTGCGGGTCGCGGTCATCGGCAGCGGCTTCTCCGGCCTCGGCATGGCGATCCGGCTGCTCCAGCGGGGCGTCGACGACTTCCTCGTCTTCGAGCGGGCCGACGAGGTGGGCGGCACCTGGCGGGACAACTCCTACCCGGGCGCGGCGTGCGACGTGATGTCCCACCTGTACTCGTTCTCGTTCGCGCAGAACCCGGAGTGGAAGTCCACGTTCGGCAAGCGGGACGAGCTGTACGCGTATCTGCGCGACACCGCCGACCGGTTCGGGGTGCGTCCGCACATCCGCTTCGGCCACGAACTGCTCGCGGCCCGCTGGGACGAACCGACGCGGCGCTGGCACATCGAGACCTCGCAGGGCGACTACACCGCGCAGGTGCTGGTCAGCGGCACCGGCTATCTCAGTGAGGCCGCGGTCCCCGACATTCCGGGGCTCGACGGCTTCGAGGGCACGGTGTTCCACTCCTCGCGCTGGCGCCACGACCACGATCTGAGCGGCCGCGAGGTCGCCGTGATCGGCACGGGCGCCTCCGCGATCCAGTTCGTCCCCAAGATCCAGCCCGAGGTGGGGCGCCTCGACCTGTACCAGCGCACCCCGCCGTGGATCGGCCCGAAGAACGACAAGGCGACCAGCCCGTTGCAGGCGAAGCTGCTGCGCGGGATGCCCGGCTATCAGAGCTTCCGGCGCAACTTCAACATGTGGGGCCGGGAGGTCCTGGCCTTCGTGATGAAGCGGCCCAAGGTCGCCGGGAAGATGCAGAAGATGGCCAGCGACCATCTCAAGAAGTCGGTCGCGGACGAGACACTGCGGGCGAAGCTGACACCCGACTACGTGATGGCGTGCAAGCGCCTGCTGTTCTCCAACACGTGGTACCCGGCGATCCAGCAGCCCAACGTGGACCTGGTCACCGACGGCATCGCCGAGGTGCGGGCCCGCTCGATCGTCACGGCCGACGGCACCGAGCGGGAGGTCGACACGATCATCCTGGGCACCGGTTTCAAGGCCACCGACCGGCCGGTCGCCGGACGCATCACGGGACGCGGCGGCCGGCTGCTGCGCGACGTGTGGCGCGAGCGGGGCATGGCCGCGCACCGCGGCACCACGGTCGCGGGCTTCCCGAACCTGTTCCTGCTGCTCGGCCCCAACACGACGCTCGGGCACTCCTCGCAGGTCGTGATGATCGAGGCGCAGATCGGCTACGTCCTGGACGCGCTGAAGGTCATGGACAAGAAGGGCCTGGCCTCGGTGGAGGTTCGAGAGTCGGTCCAGGACGACTGGAACAAACGGCTTCAGGCGCGACTCGATGGCACCGTGTGGAACGCAGGGAACTGCAAGAGCTGGTACCTCGACGAGCACGGGCGCAATCCGTCGATCTGGCCGACGTACACCTGGCGCTTCCGCCGTCAGACGAAGCAGTTCGACCCTTCCGAGTACCAGCTCGCGACCACGGTGGGCGCCGGTCTGCCGGCCCTGAACCGCACGTAACCGGACAGGAGACACACCGAATGAGAAGCAGCACCTCCATCACGCGGCGCGGCGTCCTCGGGGGCATGGCGGCCGCCACTGTCATCGGCTGGAGCTCCACGCACCAGGCGTGGGCCCGCGAGGGCGACGCGGCCGCCGCGTCCGCCGCCGAACTCCCTTCCCTGGACGGCACGTTGCAGACCGCGGCGAGTGCCACCGCCGCGTTCAACCATGACTTCGGGCGCATGGTGAACGGCGCGTGCTGGGCGGTGCTGCGTCCCGGCTCGGTCCAGGACGTCGTCAAAATGGTGCGCTACGCACGCGCCAACAACCTGAAGATCGCGATGAACGGGCGCGGCGGCACGGGCGGCGACGAGGAGTCGCACTCCTGCTACGGGCAGGCCCAGGTGCCGCAGGGCGGCATCGCGATCGACGCGCGCGGCCTGACGAAGATATGCAGCGTCGGGGCGTCGAGCGCGGTGGTGGAGGCGGGGGTCACGTGGGCGCAGCTCACCGACGCCGCGCTCGCCAAGGGCCTGACCCCGCCGGCGCTCACCGACTATCTGCACCTGTCGATCGGCGGCACGCTCAGCGTCGGCGGCATCGGCTCCACCGTGCAGCGGTACGGGCTCCAGGTCGACACGGTCAAGTCGCTCGACATCGTGACCGGCGCCGGTGAGCTGGTCACCGCGAGCCCGTCGCGCCGCGCCGACCTGTTCAACGCGGCGCTGGGCGGCGGCGGCCAGGTCGGGATCATCGTGCGGGCCACGCTCGCGCTGGTTCCCGCTCCGCCGAAGGTCACGGTGTTCACCCTGTACTACCGGGATCCGGCGGTGTTCCTCGCGGACTCCGAGAAGCTCATGGCCGAGAAGCGGTTCCAGGGCCAGGTCGGCGAGATCGCCGTCACCCCGGACTACTCGGGCTGGTGGTACAAGCTGGAGGGCCAGGCGTACTGGTCGGGCGGCACGGCCCCGAACCGGGAGCGGCTGCTGTCCGGGCTGAACGACGAGCGGGCCTCGGCGACGATCCAGGACATGCCCTACCGGGAGTGCGTGTTCCGCACCGACGCCTGGGAGACGTGGCTGAAGGAGAACGGGTACTGGGAGCAGCCCAAGCCGTGGCTGAGCCTGTTCGTCCCGGCGTCCAAGGCGAAGGAGTTCGCGCGGCTGCTGACCGAGGAGCTCACCGCGGACGACCTGGGCGCGGGCTTCCTCCTCTACTACCCGTACCCGACGGCGAAGTTGACGCGGCCGCTGTCGGTGCAGCCGACCGAGTCGACGGCGTACCTGTGCGACGTGCTGCGCTTCCCGGCGCCGGGCGCGGACGTGCAGGCGATGCTCGAGCAGAACCGGAAGCTGTACGACAAGGCGGTCGCCCTCGGCGCCAAGCGCTATCTGGTCGGCGCCGTCCCCCGCATGACCCAGGCGGACTGGAAGGCCCACTTCGGCGCCCGCTGGGACGGGCTCGTCGCGGCGAAGCGCCGCTACGACCCGGCGGGCATCCTCACCCCCGGTCAGGGCTTCTTCGGCTGAACCCCGGGGCCCGTCCCCCGGGGCCTGACCCTCCGGCATTCGACAGGAGAATCGGCATGACAGGTTACGACTTGATCGACGAGGCGGTCGTGGACGCGCCGCCCGAGGCGGTGTGGGAGGCGCTGGTCGCCGAGTTCCGCGGCGCGGCCCGGTGGTGGGTGCCGGCCAACACCTTCGCCGTGGTGTCCGGCGCCCCGGACGTGGTGGGCGGCGAGGTCGCGGTCACGGTGCACACCAAGGGTGTCGACAAGGGCGGCCCGAAGCTGCGGTTCACCGCGCGCACCCGCGCCGTCGAGCCGGGCCGGCTGCTCTCGGTCGACTACGTCGACGGGGTGTTCCGCGGCACCAGCGACTTCGTCGTCGAACCGCTCGACGGGGGCCGCACCAAGGTCGGCATGCACTTCGTGGGCCGGCCGCACGGCTGGCTGAAGCTGCTCGCGAAGGTCGCCGACATCGGGGCGGAGCACTCCAAGGCGACCAGCGCGGCCTTCGTCGCGCTGGGCCGTGTCCTCGCCGAGGAGCGCGACCGGGCGGCCCGTGCCGCCGAGGACCGTCAGCTGGAGGGCAGCGCCCGATGACGACGGCCGCTGCGGCGTCGGCGACCGAGACGCAGCTCCGCACGGACGACGGCGCGCTGCTGGCCGTCTCCGTGCTGCCGCCGCTCGCGCCGCCGACGGGTGTCACGGTGGTGCTCGCGCACGGCTGGGGCGCGTCGCGCCGGGTGTGGAGCACGGTGGCCGACCGGCTGATCCGGTTCGGCCACCGGGTGGTCGGCTACGACCAGCGCGGTCACGGCGCGTCCTCGACGGGCCGCGAGCCGTTCGGGATCGCGCGGCTCGGCGCGGACCTGGCGGCGGTGCTCGACCACGTGGGGGCGCCCGACGCGGTCGTCGTCGGGCACTCCGGCGGCGGGTTCGCCGCGCTGTCGTACGCCTCGTCCGGCGCGGCCGGCGCCGGGCGGCTGGGCGGCCTCGTGCTCCTCGGCACCGCGGCGCACGACCAGGACACCCCGGACAGCGAGGTCCGCATGATGGGCAGCGCGCTGTTCCAGCGCGCCGTGTCCCGGCCGGCCCTCGGCCGGATGCTGCTCGGGCAGAACATGCTGGGTCCGGGCGCCGGGCGTCAGCTGCGCGAGGTGAACCGGCAGATGTTCGCGGCGACCGCCCCCGCGGTGCGCGCCGAGGCGTTCCGGTCCTCGCGCGGCATGGACCTGCGCCCGGCGCTGGTGTCGGTGACCGTACCGACGGTGGTCCTGGCGGGCAGCCGCGACAAGGTGATCGAACCGCGTCTGGGCCGCGTCGTCGCGGAGGCCCTCCCCCGCGCCCGCTTCGAGGAACTCCCGGACATCGGCCACATGCTCCCCCTGGAGGCGCCCCAGGTCGTGGTGGCCGCGGTGGCCGAACTGACGGGCGGGAAAGGGTAGTTCCCCGTCACCTCACACGTGAGGGCCGCCTCCCCGAACACTGGGGAGGCGGCCCTCACGTGTGAGGTGACGTCGGGACACCGCACCCATGCGCCTGCCCTCCGTGCGGGGGAACGTCCGGAGGGCAGGCGCGGATCGAGGGGTGGTGCGGTGGGTTTCAGGGGCGGGCTCGGAGCACCAGGGCGCGTCCCAGGCAGGCCAGGGCGGCCGTGCACGCCAGGGTGCGGGCGGCGTTGGCCGGGACCCATGTGCCGCGGAACCTGTCGCGGATCAGGGCGAGTTCGGCGCCGGAGGCGTGTTCCGTGAGACGGGCGAGTTGTTGGTTGAGGGGGACGTTGACCTTCATCGTGACCGCCACGACGGCCGAGTACAGGGCGAGGGCCGCCCACACCCAGCGCGCGGCACGGTCCTTGCCGAGGCGGCGCAGGCGGACGCCGGACGCGCCGGTGGCGAGGAACGCGCCGAAGAAGACCAGGCCGAACAGGCCGTTCTCGATGGCGTCGTTGATGTGCGCCATGGTGGCGACGAAGGCCGCGTCGTCGGCGCGCTCCAGGCCCGGCATGACGGAGACGTCGAAGGCGAAGTACAGGCCGGCGCTCAGTCCCATGGCGACGGTGGCGGCGTACAGCGGCAGGTCGGCGCGCGCGCCCGGCCGGACCCCGTACGAGGTCAACGGCGCGGCGGCGACGTCCGGTTGGGCGTTCATGGGGTCCTCCGTGAGGTGTCCGGGCGCCGGCACCGGGTCACAGGGACCGGGCGACGGGCGCCAGCAGTCGTTCGTAGCGTCGGCGCAGCACGGTGCGGCCCAGCAGGCGCACCGGCGGCGGGATGGTCGCGGCGACGTGCGCGACGGACGCCGGGTCGGCGCCGTCGAACATCCAGGGCTGAAGGTGGCCGAGGACGCGGGGCGACGCGGTGCGCAGCAGCTTCCGTTCCAGGGCCAGGTAGCGCTGTTCGCCGAGCGCGGTGAAGGCGGGGAAGGCGACGCGTTCCTCGGCGGCGAGGTGGTCGCGCAGGACGTCCCCGAAGGTGTCGGCGGCGGGCACGAGCCCGCCGGGTCCGACGCCGGGGGCGAGCGCCGCGCCGACCGCGTCCATGGCCGCGTCGAGCCGCGCGTGGTCACCGTCGATGACGTCGGCGGCCTGGGCGAACTCCGGTACGGAGCGCCGCAGTTCGGGCCACAGCACCTCGTCCTCGCTGTGGTGGTGCCAGTCGATGATCTCGCGCAGGCCGCGCCACCACGCCGCCACCCGGTCGGGGTGCGCGCCGGTGGCCGAGCGGGCGACGGCGGCCAGTCTGCGGGCGTCCCGGCGCATCGCGATGTGCATCAGGGCGAATCCGTGGAAGTGGCCGGGCAGCGTCGCGAGTCGTTCGCTCGTCATCGGTTCGGTTCCGGTCATGGCGGTGTCCTCACGCGAGAGGGGGTCGGGCCGGCGCGGGGCGGGGTGGCGTGTGCGGCGCCCCGCCCCGCGCCGCGGGGCCCGTGCGGGTCAGACGTTCCAGACGCCGGTGGCGGCGGCGTCCTTGGCGAAGTCGGCGAAGTCCTTGGGCTTGCGCCCCGTGGCCTCCTCGACGCCGTGCACGAGGTGGGCGTTGCGCCCGTCGAGGATCAGCTGGAACAGGTCGGCGAACTCGACGGGCAGCCCGTGCTCCTCCAGCGACTTGCGGTACTCGTCGACGCTGACGGGGATGTACGTGATGGTGCGGCCGGTCGCCTTGGACAGCTCCTGGGCGATGTCGCCGAAGCTGAGCAGCCGCGGGCCGGACAGCTCGTACGTCTTGCCGATGTGCTTGTCGTCGGTGAGCGCGGCGACGGCGACGTCAGCGATGTCGTCGGCGTCGACGAACGGCTCCACGGCGTCGGCGGTCGGCAGCACGATCTCGCCGGACAGCACCAGGTCGTGGAAGAAGCTCTCGTTGAAGTTCTGGTTGAACCAGCTGGCGCGGACGACGGTCCAGTCGGCGCCGGACTCCTTCACCTTGTTCTCGCTGATGACGGCGCCCTCCTCACCGCGCCCGGACAGCAGCACCAGACGGCGAGCCCCCTTGGCGACGGCGACCTTGGCGAATTCGCCGACGGTCTCGGCGGCGCCGGGGAAGGCGAGGTCGGGGTAGTAGGTGATGTAGACGGCGCTCACGCCGTCGAGCGCGGCGTCCCACGTGGTGGGGTCCTCCCAGACGAAGGGAGGCGTCCCGGAGCGGGAGCCGATGCGCACGGGGAGCCCCTTCGCGGTGAGCCGCTCGGCGACCCGCCGTCCGGTCTTGCCCGTGCCGCCGATCACCAGGGTCGTGTTCGTCATGGTTCGTCCCGTCTGTAGTGACTCTGTAGTGACATGTGTCGTGTGCGTGGTACGGGGGTTTCCGTGTATGCATGGCAGCGTAGGCAGGCCTTTGCCCCGCGAGCCATGGCAGCTGGCCGTCCCTTGAGCGGTCCTTGAGCGGACCGTCGGGATCAGGCCAGTGGGAGCGGTGTCAGTAGCGGTAGTGGTCCGGCTTGTACGGGCCCTCGACCTCGACACCGATGTACGCGGCCTGCTCCGGGCGCAGCGTCGTGAGCTTCACGCCGAGTGCGTCCAGGTGCAGACGGGCGACCTTCTCGTCGAGGTGCTTGGGCAGCACGTACACGTCGGTCGGGTACTCCGAGGGCTTGGTGAACAGCTCGATCTGGGCCAGCGTCTGGTCCGCGAACGAGTTGGACATCACGAACGACGGGTGACCCGTCGCGTTGCCCAGGTTCAGCAGACGCCCCTCGGACAGCACGATGATCACCTTGCCGTCCGGGAACGTCCACGTGTGGACCTGCGGCTTGACCTCGTCCTTGACGATGCCCTCGATCTTCGCCAGCCCGGCCATGTCGATCTCGTTGTCGAAGTGACCGATGTTCCCGACGATCGCCTGGTGCTTCATCCTGGCCATGTCCGAGGCCATGATGATGTCCTTGTTGCCGGTCGTCGTGACGAAGATGTCGACCTGGTCGACGACCTCGTCCAGCGTCGTCACCTGGAAACCGTCCATCGCCGCCTGCAACGCGCAGATCGGGTCGACCTCGGTCACGATCACACGCGCGCCCTGACCACGCAGCGACTCCGCACAGCCCTTGCCCACATCGCCGTACCCGCACACCAGCGCGGTCTTGCCGCCGATCAGGACGTCCGTGGCACGGTTGATGCCGTCCACCAGCGAGTGCCGGCAGCCGTACTTGTTGTCGAACTTCGACTTCGTCACCGCGTCGTTCACGTTGATCGCGGGGAAGAGGAGGGAGCCGTCCCGGTGCATCTCGTACAGACGGTGCACACCCGTCGTCGTCTCCTCCGTCACGCCGCGGATCTCGGAGGCGAGGGCGGTCCAGTCGAGGTCGGAGCCCTCCAACAGGGAGCGTACGACCGCGAGTTCCTCGTTGGAGGCCTCCGGAAGCTTGCCGGTCTTCTGCTTCTCCACGCCGAGGTGGACGAGGAGGGTGGCGTCGCCGCCGTCGTCGAGGATCATGTTGGGCCCGGTGTGTCCGGGCCAGGTCAGAGCCTGCTCGGTGCACCACCAGTACTCCTCCAGCGTCTCGCCCTTCCAGGCGAAGACGGGGATGCCGGCGGCGGCGACGGCCGCGGCGGCGTGGTCCTGCGTGGAGAAGATGTTGCAGGACACCCAGCGGACCTCGGCGCCGAGCGCGACGAGCGTCTCGATGAGGACGGCCGTCTGGACCGTCATGTGCAGGGAGCCGGTGATCCGCGCCCCGGCCAGCGGCTGGGCGGCCGCGTACTCCGCGCGGATCGCCATGAGGCCGGGCATCTCGTGCTCGGCGAGGGTGATCTCCTTGCGGCCGAAGGCGGCGAGGGAGAGGTCGGCGACCTTGAAGTCGGTGAACTCAGCTGACATGAAGGCTCCTTGAGCTCAGTACGTTGCGGTGGATGTCGAGGGCCGCCGTGGACTGGTTGAGGGTGATGTAGTGCAGCCCCGGGGCGCCTTCGGCGAGGAGCCGGTCGGCCATGGCGGTGGCGTGGGCGACCCCGATCGCGTACGCGGCCTCGGGGCGGTCGCGGGCGACTTCGAGGCGGTGCGCGAGGTCCTCGGGGAAGGCGGCGTCGGAGAGTTCGGCGAAGCGGCGGATCTGCCGGACGTCGGTGGCCGGCATGATCTCCGGGATGATCGGCGTCGTGCAGCCCGCCGCGGCGACACGGTCGCGCAGCCTCAGGTAGTCCTCCACGTCGAAGAACATCTGGGTGATGGCGTAGTCCGCGCCGGCCCGGCACTTGTCGACGAAGTGCCGGATGTCGCTGTCCCAGTCGGGCGAGCGGGGATGTCGCTCCGGGAACGCGGCGACCCCGATGGTGAACTCGCCGAGCGACCGGACGAGTTCGACGAGCTGGCGGGCGTGCGTGAAGCCTTCCGGGTGCGGGGTCCAGGGCCCTTTGGGGTCGCCGGGCGGGTCGCCGCGCAGCACGAGGACGTCGCGTACGCCCGCGTCGGCGTACTGGCCGATGATGCGGCGCAGTTCGGCGACCGAGTGGCCGACGGCGGTCAGGTGCGCGACGGGGCGCAGGGTCGTCTCGGCGACGAGCCGTTTGGTGACGTCGATGGTGCGGTCCCGGGAGGAGCCGCCCGCGCCGTAGGTGACGGACACGAAGTCCGGGGCGAGCGGTTCGATCCGGCGGATGGCCCGCCACAGGGTCCGCTCGCCCTTGGCCGTCTTCGGCGGGAAGAACTCGAAGGAGAACGTCGTCATGACCGGCCGCCTCCCGCGTTGAAGTAGGACGCCTCGGGGTGGTGGACGACGAGGGCGTCGGTGGACTGCTCGGGGTGGAGCTGGAACTCCTCGCTGAGCCGGACACCGATCCGCTCGGGTTCCAGGAGGTCGGCGATCTTCGCGCGGTCCTCCAGGTTCGGGCAGGCGGGGTAACCCAGCGAGTAGCGGCACCCCTGGTACTCGGTGCGCAGCATGCCGTCCAGGGAGGCGGGGTCGGCGGCGGCGACACCGAGTTCGGAGCGGACGCGGGCGTGCCAGTACTCGGCGAGCGCCTCGGCCAACTGCACGGACAGTCCGTGCAGTTCGAGGTAGTCGCGGTAGGAGTCGGACGCGAACAGCTTCGCCGTCTCCTCGCCGATCCGGGAGCCGACGGTGACGACCTGGAGGCCGACGACGTCGGTTTCGCCGGACTCCTCGGGACGGAAGAAGTCCGCGAGGCACAGGTGGCGTCCGCGCGACTGGCGCGGGAACGTGAACCGGGTCCGTTCGTGACCGTTCTCGTCGAGGACGATGAGGTCGTCACCCTTGGACACGCACGGGAAGTAGCCGTGCACGACGGAGGCTTCGAGGAGGTTCGCGGTCCGCAGCCGGTCGAGCCACATCCGCAGCCGCGGCCGGCCCTCCCGCTCGATCGTGTCTCCCTTGAGCCCCCACTGGCCCTTGAAGAGGGCGCCCTCGTCGAGCCAGGACGCGTACTCCTTGAGCTGGATGCCCTTGATGACGCGGGTGCCCCAGAACGGCGGCTCGGGCACGGGGTTGTCGATGGCGACGTCGGAGCGCACGGGGCCCTCGTCGGGCGTCTCCTCGACCACGACGTCGCGCTTCGGGACCCGGCGCTGCTTCAGTTCCGGGAGGGTCGCGCCGGGAACGCCGCGCTTGACCGCGATCAGGGCGTCCATCAGGCGCAGGCCCTCGAACGCGTCCCGGGCGTAGCGGACTTCGCCCTCGTAGATCTCGTGCAGGTCCTGCTCGACGTAGGCGCGGGTGAGGGCGGCGCCGCCGAGGATGACGGGGAAGTCGGCGGCCATCTTGCGCTGGTTGAGCTCCTCCAGGTTCTCCTTCATGATCACCGTGGACTTCACCAGCAGCCCCGACATGCCGATCACGTCCGCGCGGTGCTCGGCAGCGGCGTCCAGGATCGCCGAGACCGGCTGCTTGATGCCCAGATTGACCACGTTGTAGCCGTTGTTCGACAGGATGATGTCGACGAGGTTCTTGCCGATGTCGTGGACATCGCCGCGCACCGTGGCCAGCACGATGGTGCCCTTGCCCTCGGAGTCGGACTTCTCCATGTGCGGCTCCAGGTAGGCCACCGCGTTCTTCATCACCTCGGCGGACTGGAGGACGAACGGCAGCTGCATCTGGCCGGAACCGAACAGCTCACCGACGACCTTCATGCCCTCCAGGAGGGTGTCGTTGACGATGTCCAGCGCGGGCCGGTCCGCCAGCGCGTCGTCGAGATCCTGTTCGAGACCGTTCTTCTCGCCGTCGATGATGCGCCGCTGAAGACGCTCCTCCAGCGGCAGCGCCGCCAGCTCCTCGGCCTTGCCGGCCTTGAGGGACTTCGCGGTGGCGCCCTCGAACAGGGCCATCAGCTTCTGCAGCGGGTCGTAGCCCTCGGCGCGCCGGTCGTAGATCAGGTCCAGGGCGGTGGTGACCTGCTCCTCGTCGAACCGGGCGATCGGCAGGATCTTCGAGGCGTGCACGATCGCCGAGTCCAGTCCTGCCTTGACGCACTCGTCCAGGAAGACCGAGTTCAGCACGATGCGGGCGGCCGGGTTGAGGCCGAAGGAGATGTTCGACAGGCCCAGCGTCGTCTGCACATCCGGGTGGCGCCGCTTCAGCTCCCGGATCGCCTCAATCGTCGCGATACCGTCCTTGCGGGACTCCTCCTGACCCGTGCAGATCGTGAACGTCAGACAGTCGATGAGGATGTCCGACTCGCGGATGCCCCAGTTCCCGGTCAGGTCCTCGATGAGGCGCTCGGCGATGGCGACCTTGTGCTCGGGGGTGCGGGCCTGGCCCTCCTCGTCGATGGTCAGCGCGATCAGCGCGGCGCCGTGCTCCTGCGCCAGCCGCGTGACCTTCGCGAACCGGGACTCCGGGCCGTCGCCGTCCTCGTAGTTGACCGAGTTGATGACCGCACGCCCGCCGAGCTTCTCCAGACCTGCCTGGATGACATCGACCTCGGTCGAGTCCAGCACGATCGGCAGCGTCGAGGCGGTGGCGAAACGCCCCGCCAGCTCCTGCATGTCCGCGACGCCGTCCCGGCCCACGTAGTCCACGCACAGGTCCAGCATGTGCGCGCCCTCACGGATCTGGTCGCGCGCCATCTCCACACAGTCGTCCCAGCGCGCCTCCAGCATGGCCTCGCGGAACTTCTTCGACCCGTTGGCATTCGTGCGCTCACCGATCGCCATGTACGCGGTGTCCTGGCGGAACGGCACCGTCTGGTACAGCGACGCCGCGCCCGGCTCGGGCCGTGGGACGCGATCCGGCGGCGTCAGACCCCGTACGCGGTCGACCACGGCACGCAGGTGCTCCGGGGTCGTCCCACAGCAGCCGCCCACCAGCGACAGGCCGTAGTCACGGACGAACGCCTCCTGGGCCTCCGCGAGCCCGTCGGGGCCGAGCGGGAAGTGCGCGCCATCGCTGGTGAGGACCGGCAGGCCGGCGTTGGGCATGCACATCAGCGGCGTCCGGGAGTGCCGGGCCAGGTGGCGCAGGTGTTCCGTCATCTCGGCCGGGCCCGTGGAGCAGTTGAGACCGATCAGGTCGATGCCGAGCGGTTCGAGGGCGGTCAGCGCGGCGCCGATCTCCGAGCCCAGCAGCATCACACCGGTCGTCTCGAAGGCCAGCGAACACACCAGCGGAACCGAGACACCGAGGGCGTCCATGGCGCGGCGGGCGCCGACGAGGCTGGACTTCGTCTGGAGCAGGTCCTGCGTCGTCTCGACGATCAGCGCGTCCGCCCCGCCCTCCAGCAGACCCTCGGCGTTGCGCTGGTACCCGTCGCGGATCGTGGCGTAGTCGATGTGACCGAGCGACGGCAGTTTCGTACCCGGCCCGATCGAGCCGAGGACCCAGCGGGCCCGGCCGTCCTTGGCGGCGAACTCGTCGGCGACCTCGCGGGCGATACGGGCACCCGCCACGGACAGTTCGTGGGCGCGCCCCGCGATGTCGTACTCCCCCAGCGCCGCGTGGTTCGCGCCGAACGTGTTCGTCTCGACGCAGTCCACGCCCACGGCGTAGTACTCCTCGTGCACGGAGCGCACGATGTCGGGCCGGGTGGCGTTGAGGACTTCGTTGCAGCCCTCCAACTGCTGGAAGTCGTCCAGGGTCGGGTCCTGCGCCTGGAGCATGGTGCCCATCGCCCCGTCGGCCACCACGACGCGGGAGGCCAGCGCGGCGCGCAGTTCGCTGACGCGGTCCGCCGCGGTCATGACGCCGTCTCCAGGACCGGGGCCAGCTCGCCGGCGGCCTCCGGGCCGTACCGGTGGCGCAGGAGGTCGGTGAGGTGCGCGGGGTCGGGGGCGTAGTTCTGCGAGCCGACTCCGGCCAGGGCCAGCGAGGCGACGGCGCAGCCGAGTTGGGCCGCGCGGGGTGCGGGCAGGCCGTGGGCGACGGCGGCGAGGAACCCGGCGCGGAACGCGTCGCCCACGCCGGTCGGGTCGACGGTGTCGACGCCGACGATGCCCGGCACGGTGCGGGCTGGGGTGTCCGCGGACTCGATGCGGGCGCCCTTCGCGCCGAGCGTGGTGACCCAGGTGCCGACACGGCGCAGCACGTCGGCGCGGCTCCAGGAGGTGCGTTCCAGCAGCAGGGCGGACTCGTACTCGTTGGTGAACAACCACCGTGCGCCGTCGACGAGTTCGCGGACCTCGGCGGCGCCGAGACGGGCGAGCTGCTGTGAGGGGTCGGCGGCGAACGGGACGCCGAGGGTGCGGCAGGCCGCGGTGTGGCGCAGCATGGCGGCCGGGTCGTCGGGGGCGACGAGGACGAGGTCGACGCCGCCCGCCCGCCGGGCGACCGCCGTCAGGTCGATGTCCCGGGCCTCGGTCATGGCGCCCGCGTAGAACGCGGCGATCTGGTTGGCGTCCTGGTCGGTGATGCACGAGAACCGGGCGGTCTGCCGTTCGTCGCTCACGCGCACCGCGCCGGTGTCGACGCCGTGCTCCTTGAGCCACACCTCGTACGCGCCGAAGTCGCTGCCGACGGCGCCGACCAGGATCGGGGCGAGGCCGAGGGAGCCGAGGCCGAAGGCGATGTTGGCGGCCACTCCCCCGCGCCGTACCTCCAGGTCGTCGACGAGGAACGACAGGGAGACATGGGCGAGCTGGTCGGCGAGGAGCTGGTCCGTGAACCGGCCGGGGAACGCCATCAGGTGGTCGGTGGCGATGGAGCCTGTCACCGCGATGCGCATGGGAACTCCTGTCCCTGTCGGCGGGTTGCGGTCACAGTCCCGCGGCGGTCTTGAGCCGCTCGGCGCGGTCGGTGCGCTCCCAGGTGAAGTCGGGCAGCTCGCGCCCGAAGTGGCCGTACGCGGCGGTCTGCCGGTACAGGGGGCGCAGCAGGTCGAGGTCGCGGATGATCGCGGCCGGGCGGAGGTCGAAGACCTCGCGGATGGCGCGCTCGATGCGCTCCTGGGCGACGGTCGCGGTGCCGAACGTCTCCACGAACAGGCCGACCGGCTCGGCCTTGCCGATGGCGTACGCGACCTGGACCTCGCAGCGGGCGGCGAGGCCGGCCGCGACGACGTTCTTGGCGACCCAGCGCATCGCGTACGCGGCGGAACGGTCGACCTTGGAGGGGTCCTTGCCGGAGAAGGCGCCGCCGCCGTGGCGGGCGTAGCCGCCGTACGTGTCGATGATGATCTTGCGGCCGGTGAGCCCGGCGTCGCCCATCGGGCCGCCGATCTCGAAGCGGCCCGTCGGGTTGACGAGGAGGCGGTGGCCTTCCGTCTCCAACTTGATTCCCTCCTGGGCGAGTTGGTTCAGGACGTGCTCGACGACGTGCTCGCGGACGTCGGGGGCCAGCAGTCCGTCGAGGTCGATGTCCGAGGCGTGCTGGGTGGAGACGACGACCGTGTCCAGGCGGACCGGGCGGCTTCCCTGGTACTCGATGGTGACCTGGGTCTTGCCGTCGGGGCGCAGGTAGGGGACGGTGCCGTCCTTGCGGACCTCGGTGAGGCGCCGGGAGAGGCGGTGGGCCAGGTCGATGGGCAGCGGCATCAGGCTCGGTGTCTCGTCGCACGCGTAGCCGAACATCAGGCCCTGGTCGCCCGCGCCCTGCCGGTCGAGCTCGTCCGACTCGGAGCCGTCGACGCGCTTCTCGTAGGCGGTGTCGACGCCCTGCGCGATGTCCGGGGACTGCGCGCCGATCGACACCGACACTCCGCAGGAGCCGCCGTCGAAGCCCTTGGCCGAGGAGTCGTAGCCGATGCCCAGGATCGTCTCCCGCACGATCCCCGGCACGTCGGCGTACGCGGACGTCGTCACCTCGCCCGCGATGTGCACCTGGCCGGTGGTGATGAGGGTCTCCACGGCCACCCGGGAGGCGGGGTCCCGGGCGAGCAGCGCGTCGAGGATCGCGTCGCTGATCTGGTCGGCGATCTTGTCGGGGTGTCCCTCGGTCACGGACTCCGAGGTGAACAGTCGTGTCGGCATGGTTCTCCTGAGGTGTGAGGTGGGGCGGTTGACCGGTGGCCGGGCGGGTCACCGGGTGCGGCGGGCCACCGCTTCGAGCGCGCGGGCGAATCCGGCGGGCGGGGCCGTGGTGCCGGTGAGGACCACTCCGGGCGGGCGGTCGCGGGTGGCGGCGAGGCTGCGGGCGAGCGCGTACGCGGTGTCGCCGCCGCCGCACAACGCGCCGAGGACGAGGGGGCCTTCGAGGTCGGCCAGCGCGCGGGCCGGGGTGGCGGCGTCCGCGTACGGCGGCGGGCGCAGCAGGACGACGGCCTCGGGTCCCTGGTAGGCGTAGGCGACCCGGGTGAGCGAGGACAGTGGGGTGCCCGGCGCCCGGACGAGGCACACGGTGCCCGCGCCGGGGTCGGCGGCGGGGCGCAGTTCGACCAGCGGGGAGGGGCGGCGGGCGGCGGGCCGGACGCGCGGGGCGCGGCCCGGTCCCGCGAGGAGCGCGAGGGCCTGGCCGACGGTGGTGGACGGTGTCGCCGCGCCGGGCAGTTCGCGCAGCGCGTGGGCGGCCCGCGCGAGCAGGTGTCCGGCCCCGGCGATGGCGGCGCCCAGGCAGGTGGCGGTGAGCAGCAGCGCCCCGTCGTCGTCCCGGTGGGCGACGAGCGTGACGGGGAACCCGGTGCGCGCGCCGAGCGTCTCGGCGCCGCTGACCCGCACCCCGAGCGCGGCGAGCCCGGGGGCCAGGTCCTCGGGGGCCTGCGGGCGGCGCTCGACGTGCACGAGCGTGCCGGTGCGCGGCGCGGCACCGGTGGGGCGCCCCGGGTGGGCGGTCCCCTCGGACACCCACTCGTAGGCGGACACGTCGATCGACTGGTCGCGGAGCCCGCGCAGGAGGCCGGTGAGCGGCGCCGCGGGGTCGATGCCGGCCGTCATCGGCAGCGGGTTGCGCAGCGCGGCGGGCAGCCGCTCGACCCCGTCGAGGGGGATGCCGCGGCCGGGCACGGTGGCGCTGAAGCGGACCGTGGCCGGGCCGCGGCCCGCGCCCGCCCGGTACAGGGCCAGCGCCCACACCGCGTACAGGGCGCTGCTCTCGGGGCAGCCCTGGCCCGCCGCCCACACGCGCAGCCGTTCGCTCTCCTCGGGGGTGAGCCGGGCGCGGACCTGGCCGGCGCCGACCGCCTGCCCGTCGGCGCCGGGCAGGCGCGTCGCGGGTCCGGGGGGCTCGGCCTGCCAGAACTCCTGTGCCGGGGCCGGGTCCTGGGCGGCGTGCCAGCGCGCGTGGTCGCCGTGGTCGGGGCGGCGCTCGCCGCCGCGCAGTGCGCCGCCCGCCAGGTAGGCGCGGTAGAACTCGTGCAGCAGCAGCCGGGCGCTCCAGTCGTCGAGGAGCGCGGGGTGGAAGCTGAGCAGGACGCGCGCGGTGTCCGTGCCGCCTTCGAGGACGGTGACGCGCAGCGGTCCCGGCCTGCGTGGGTCGACGCCCCGGCGCCGGTCGGCCTCGACGAGCGCCTGCCACTCCACGCTGCCGTGCGGGAACCGCAGCACCTCCGGGCCCGTCCCGTCGTGGCACACGATCCACGGTTCGGGCCCGTCCTCGAAGGCGGCCCGCAGTACGCTCTCCCGGTCGGCGACCGACTGCCAGGAGGCGGCGAGCCGTCCCGCGTCGAGCGGTCCCCGCCAGGTGAGCGCGAGCTGTTCGCACCAGCCCTCGGTGCCGGGATGCGCGTCGGCGTCGGCGAGCAACTCCCGTTGCAGGGGCGTGGGTTCGACGCGCGCGGCGGCGCCGGGGCCGGCCGGCTCGACGGTCAGCAGGTCGGCGAGGAGCCCGGCGGGGAAGGGCGCCGCGGCGGCGCCGGGCCGCGCCCCGACGGGTGTCAGGTGCAGGTGGTGGTGGCCGGGCCCGACGCGCAGCAGCCGGGGCCGCCAGGCCGGGCCGGGGCGGGCGGCGAGCCGGTCCAGGCGGTCGAGGGCGGCCTCGACCGCCTGCGGGTCGAGGGGGCCGCGCAGTTCCAGGACGGGCGGCGCGGCGGCGTCGGCCGGAGGGGCGACGACGACGGTCATCGCGGCGCCGGGGGCGGGCCGGGCGGACGCGGAGTGCGAGGAGTGGTCGGTGGTCATCGGCGTCCGGGGCGCGCGCAGCTCCGCGGCGACGGCCGGTGCGGCCGGGCCACGCGTGCGGGGCAGCCCCCTCCCTCCCCTCTCTCGACGAGTGCGGAACGAGTGTGCGGGGCCCGCCCACGCAGCCCTGATACGGCGCTGACACGTCGGTGGTCCGCCGGTGGGGCGACGCGGTGCCGCGAGGCTGCGCAAGGGAGGCGACCGTCTTGGCACGCTAACGGGGTCCGGCGTGGCGCGGCCGGTTCCTCCACCGGGGCCGGAGACGGATTCGAGCGCTTCTCGAGCGCGGTAGCGCGCACGGTCAGCCGAGCAGTTCGGTGACGGCGCCGACGAAGCCTTCGTCGAGCATGGTGGCGGCCGCGGTGTCGGTCGAGGCGGCGAGGCCCGCGTCGTGGCGGGCGACGCTCAGCACGTACCGGCCGAGGACGTCGTGCGTGGCGAAGGCCCATTCGCCGCGGGCGGCGGGCCGGCCGTCGGGGGCGCGGAGTTCCGTGCCGTCGGCGGTGAAGCCGAACTCGCTGAAGCCGAGCCGCAGCCCCTGCCCGAGCGCCTTGGTGTAGGCCTCCTTCAGGGTCCACAGGCGCAGCAGCCGGGCGGCCCGCGCCCGCTCCGGGAGCCGTTCGAGGGCGGCGCACTCGGCGGGCGTGAGGACGTGGCCCTGCAACAGGTCGTACGACATGTGCCGGTCGGCGGGTTCGACGTCGACGCCGATGCGGCCGTCCCGGCTGATGCCGACGGCGATCACGTCGTCGGTGTGGGTGAGGCTGACGTCGATCTGGTCGAGGCCGCGCAGATAGGGCCGTCCGCCGATCTGGTAGGCGAGGTCGAGTTCGGCCGGGCGGGTGCGCAGCGCGGCGGCGGCCGTGTACTTGGTGGCGAGCCGCGAGGCGACGAACCGGTGCCGGATGGTGGGGTCCTGGGTGCGGCGGTAGCGCTGCCAGTCGCGGCCGAGCAGGGTGCGCAGGCCCGGGTCGGTGACGGCGGCGCCGAGCCATTCGCCCCAGGTGGTGTGCACGACGGCGTTGCCGTGCCGGTCCATGGCGTCGCGGACGAGGTGCCAGGGCGCGCCCGGTCCCGCGACGTGGACGGGGGCGCTGATGCGGTCGGCTCCGGGCAGTGCGGCGGGCGTCGTCATGGTGTGCCCTCCTGGGCGTGCCCGCCCCCGTGGGCGAGCGCGTCGAGGTCGTGGCTCAGTCCTTCGCGGTGGCGGCGCAGGAGTTCGTCGAGGACCTGGTCCTGGACGCCTTCGGGCAGGTCGGGCACGGGGATGCCGAGGCGTTGGCCGGTGCGGGTGAGGGCGAGGACGGCCCAGGCGGGTTCGGCGAGGAACGGGTCGGAGCCGTCCTGGCTCTCCCACACGCCGAGCACGGCGGCGGCGCCGACGACGCGGGCGTAGCGGTCCGCGAGCCGGACGACGGCCGGGTCGGTGAGGGCGCTCGCGGCGGCGGGGATGTGGCGGCACGCCTCGCGCAGGGCGCGCAGTTCGTCGGCGTAGGACTCGGCGAGTGCGGCGAGCGCGCCGATGTGGCCGCCGAGGTCGCGCAGCGGCGCGAGGCGCTCGGCGCTGGCGACGAGGGAGGCCGCCATGAAGTCGCCGCCGCCCGCGATGCCGAGCAACCGGTAGTCGAGGTGCGGTAGTTGGGCGTCGGCGGCGAAGAGTTCGGTGGGCGGTTCGGGTTCGGCGAACCAGGACCGTTCGGCGAGGCCGCGCAGTTGGGGCACGAGGACGGACAGGCAGGAGGCGCTGCCCGCGTGGCCGAGTCCGGCGACGGGCAGGTCGCGGACGAGTTTGTCGAGCGCCCCGTACTCGGGGGTGGAGCGGTCGTAGCCGCGGGCGCCGAGGACGGTGGCGAGTTCCTCCAGGTTCTCGCGCAGCAGGTCGGGCACGACGTACTTGACGGCGGCGGCGAACAGGTGGGCGCTGGCGGGGAGCAGGCTCAGGGCGCGCAGCACGACGGTGGCGGTCGCGTCGCAGGCGAGGAGGTCGGCGAAGACCCCGGCGAGCGGCCGGTGCCACCTCTTCGCGACGCGCCCGGCGCGGCCCTCGGTGGCGGCGCGGACCGCGGAGTGCAGGACCGTGCCCGCGGTGGCGGTGACGACGCCGCAGATGAGGCTGCGGTTGACCTGGAAGGCGCGCAGGGCGAGGCCGACGCCGTCGCCGGTGGCGCCGACGAGGGCGTCGGCGGGCACGGGGCGGTCGGTGAACTCCAGGCCGGAGAAGAGGGCGCCGCGCATCCCGGTCGTCTCGACGCGCGGCAGGTGGGTCGCGGGCTGCCGGGCGGGGTCGAGCAGCAGCACGGAGTGGCCGCGCGGTCCGCGGGCGGGGTCGGTGCGGGCGTAGACGACCTGGCGGTCGGCGCGGCGGGCGTTGATGACGACGTCCTTGCGGCCGCCGAGGAGATAGCCGCCGGGGGCGGGGCGGGCGGTGAACTCGTCGCGCAGGATGGCGTTGGCGTGCGCGAGTTCGTGGTGCAGGATCGCGATGCGGCCGCCGCGCAGCAGCACGTCCGCGACGTCCCGGCGCTGCCGTTCGTCGCCGGCGGCCCAGACGGCGCCCGCGGCGAACAGCGAGACGATGCCGTGCCCGAAGCCGAGGCCCACGTCGCGCCGGAACACCGGGCGCAGGGCGCGCGCGAGGGTGTCGGCGCGGGTCAGCCGGCCGCCGAGAGCGGCCGGGACGAGTTCGGCGCCGAACCCCGCGTCGGCGAGCAGCGCCTCGGTCGCCTCGGGCGGGGTGCGTCGCGCGTCGGCGGCGAACAGGGCGGCGAGACCGTGCGGGTTGGCGCGGTCGTAGGGGTCGCCGAGCCGCGCCTCCAGCCGCCGCGCACGCGCGAGGGCATCGGCGTCGGGGCGGTCGCTGGGCGGCGCGGGGCGCCCGTGGGTCTCGGCGATGGCGGTCATGACGGCGGTGTTCGCCTCCTTCGTCGTACGGGGGTGCGGTGCGGGCGGTCCGGGGGCTCGGGGTGTCACAGCACCCGGATCGCCGACTCCGCGTGGTTCTTGGCGAGGCGCAGGGTCGCCGTGGAGTTGCGGCCCAGGGCCTCGCGGACGTAGCGGCGGGCCGCGGTGAGGGTGGCGCCGGGGCCCATGACCCGTTCGACGGCCTCCTCGCGCAGGACGACGCTGTGCTGGGAGACGACGGTGACGCCGGTGGTGTCGGGCACCACGGACCACTCGCCGGTGTGTGCCTCCATGAGGGCGGGCGTCGCGGTCTGCTTGTAGACGATGCGGCCCGCGTGCGGGAAGCAGACGCGGACGGACTCGGTGGTGTGCGCGCTGCCGTCGCCGGTGACGGTGTCCATGGACATGACCTGGACGCCCGGCGTGGGCTCGGTGAGGTCGAGCCGGGACACGTGCGGGATCAGCTCGGGCCAGTCGCCGACGCGGTAGAGGAAGTCGTAGACCAGCTCGGCGGGCCCGTTGACGCGCACCGAGTCCTCGAAGGACAGCACGAGGTCGTCGAGGCGCGCCCAGCGTTCGGCGAGCCGCTTCAGATTGTCGAGTTCGGCACGGGAGTTGGTGTCACAGGCCCGCTCCACCCACACCACGTCGTCGTAGCGGTCGCCGGTGACGGTGAAGTCGTGCAGCAGGGTCAGCCGGCTGCCGCCGCCGGGGCGCTCCTCGACGATCCAGGTGCCGTCCATCGTCTCGACCGGGGCCTGAGGCCGGGTCTGCCGGAAGGTGACTCGGCGGGCCGCCGGGTCCTGGGTGCGTTCGGAGATCCAGGAGCGCACCTCGCCGTTGGCGGTCGCCCACATCCGCAGCCGCTCCTCGCGGCCGTCGAACTCCAGGCGTTCCACGTGGACGTTGGGCGGGAAGAACAGCGGCCAGCGCACGGCGTCCGCGATCAGTCCGTAGACGACGCCCGGCTGGGCGTCCACCTCGACGCAGTGCCGTGTCCGGTGCACACGCTCGTCCGACACCACACACCTCCTCATCGGTTGTTCGGGGATCAGGGTCAGAAGTTGCCGAGGCCGCCGCACACGTTGAGGGCCTGCGCGGTGATGGAGGCGGCGGGCTCGGACGCCAAGTAGCCGACCAGGGCGGCGACTTCCTGCGGCGTGGAGTAGCGGCCGAGCGGGATCTTCGCCTCGAACTGCGTTTGTACGTGCGCCTCCGTGGTCTCCCACGCGGCGGCGTAGCCCTCCCGCACCCGCTGGGCCATGGGTGTCTCGACGTAGCCGGGGCAGACCGCGTTGACGGTCACTCCGGTCGGGGCGAGTTCACGGCCGAGGGCCTTGGTGAAGCCGACGACGCCGTGCTTGGAGGCGCTGTAGGGGGCGCCGAGGAGGACGCCCTGTTTGCCGGCCGTGGAGGCGATGTTGATGATGCGTCCGTGGGCGGCGCCGTCCAGGCCGCCGTTGCGCAGTGCCTCGCGGGTCACGCGGAAGACACTGTTGAGGTTGGTGTCGACGACGTCGTCCCACAGCTCGTCGGTGAGTTCGGCGGTGACACCTCCGCCGCTGCGGCCCGCGTTGT
Source organism: Streptomyces sp. BYX5S (assembly GCF_054724165.1). Lineage (NCBI taxonomy): Bacteria > Bacillati > Actinomycetota > Actinomycetes > Kitasatosporales > Streptomycetaceae > Streptomyces > Streptomyces sp. BYX5S. The sequence goes on from NZ_CM138829.1 coordinate 5,602,411, forward strand.
TGACGAGGACGGTGAGCGGCCCGTACGTGTCGACGGCGGCGCGCACGAGGGCGGCGACGTCCTCGCGGGAGCGCACGTCGGCGGCCTGCCCGGCGACGTCGAGGCCCTCGTCGCGCAGTTCCTCCACGGTCCGCTTGACGGCGAGTTCGGTGCGGGCGCACAGGAAGACGCGGTGTCCGGCGCGGCCGAGGGTGCGGGCCACTGCGAGGCCGATGCCGCTGGTGCCGCCGGTGACCAGGGCGACGGGCCGGCGCTCGGCGGGGGCGGGGGTGGCGGGCATGGTCAGCGCTCCTTCGTCGGGGTCGGTACGGGGGTCAGGACCGGGCCCGGTTCCGGGCGCGCCGCGTCGGCGAGCGGCACGGCCGGTCCGACGGGGGCGAGGGCCCGGCGCAGGGCGGCGCGGCTGAGGACGGGGCCGCGCGCGGCGACGTAGCCGTCGGGCCGCACGAGGAGCCAGGCGCCGGGGTCGAGACCGAGCGCGGCGCGCAGCGCGCCGTCGGGATCGGCGAGCGGCGCGGGCCCCTCGGAGCCGTCGGGGCGGCCGCCGACGGTGCGTACGGAGAGCCATTCGCCGTACTGCGCGGCCGCGGTGACGGCGACGCCGACGGGCACGTCGCCGGGTCCTGTGCCGCCCGCGCCGAGCAGCAGCGTCCAGCGCACGTCGCGCAGTTGGGCGGCGAGGGCGTCGTAGGCGGTGCGGGCGGCGGGCGTGGTGTCGTCGAGGGTGAAGGACCTGGCGCGCTCGCCGGGCGCGGGTCCGGTCGCGGCGGGCCGGTCGTGGGTGGTGACGGGTGAGTCGGCGTAGCCGATGCGCAGTCCGGACATGCCGCCGAGGACCTTGCGCTGGATGGCGCGGCGCAGCGGGGTGACGCGGCGTACGACGGCGAAGACGACCGGCAGGGCGGCCGCGGCGAGCAGGTTCTTGAGCTGGACGAGGACGGTGGCGGTGCGGGTGGAGTCGAGCAGGGCGGCGCCGATGGGCACCCGTTCCTGGCTGTAGCTGTCGAGCAACTCCGTTGCCGCGTGACCCTGTTCGACCTGGGCGAGCTTCCAGGCCAGGTTGTACGCCTCCTGGATTCCGGTGTTCATGCCCTGTCCGGAGGCGGGGCTGTGCACGTGGGCGGCGTCGCCGGCGACGAAGACGCGGCCGTCCCGCATCCGCTCGACCATGCGCTGCTGGAAGGTGAACACGGAGGTCCAGTCGCTGGCGCCGACCCGCACCTCGCGGCCGAGCCCTTTGGACAGCTTCGCGCCCAGCCGCTCCTCGGCGCCCTCCGTGTCCCCGCCGGGCACGGTGTCGAGCAGCCGCCAGTACCCTTCGCGGGCGTACGGGACCATCATGAGGGCCTGGCCGCCGGTGTGCGCCCAGTAGATGGTGTCGGGCGGCAGGTCCATGGTGACGGGCACGTCGGCGAGCATCCAGGTCTCGCTGCTGACGCCGTGCAGTTCGAGCCCGAGGAGCTTGCGGACGGTGCTGTGCCCGCCGTCGCAGCCGACCAGCCACGAGGTGTCGACGGTCTGTTGCCGCCCTTCGGTGTCCTCCAGGGTGACGCGCACCCCGTCCTCGTGCTGGGCGAATCCGGTGAGGCGTACGCCCCACTCCACCTCGACGCCGAGCCGGGCGACGGCCTCGCGCAGCACCGCCTCGGTCTCGGTCTGCGCGATGACGAGGGTGAACGGGTACGCGGTGGGCATCGACGCGTAGTCCGCCTGGAGCCGCACCAGGCGGCGGCCCTCGGCGTACATGGTGAAGGCCCGGTTGCGGCGGCCGCGCGCCAGCATCGCGTCGACGACGCCCATCTGGTCGTAGGTCTCCAGGGTGCGGGGGTGTGTGGCCACGGCGCGGCTGGTGCGCGCGGGGCCGGGCGCCGCGTCGACGAGGCGGACGCGCAGGCCGCGGCGGGCCAGTTCGTGGGCGGCGGTCAGGCCGACGGGTCCGGCGCCCGCGATCAGCACCTGGGGCCGGGCTGCGGACTCCTTGCCGAGGGTCACCATGAGCGGTCTCCCGGAGTGGTGGTCGAGTGGATGGCTGTGGGGGTCATGCCGCGGCACGCTCTCTCAACTTCTGCCGCACGGAGCGTCGTTGGGGTTTCCCGGTCGGGGTGCGCGGCACGGCGTCGAGGGCTTCGGCGAAGCGGATGCGTTCGAAGGAGCCGAGGCGTTCGTTGGCGCGCTCGGCGATCTCGTCCAGGACGTCGAGGACGCCGACGCCCCACGGTTCGCTCCCGGCGTCCTCGCGCAGCACGATTCCCGCCCAGACGAGCGCGCCGTGCTCGGCGTCGGGCCAGTCGGCGACGAGGCAGTCGGCGACGCGCGGGTCCTCGGCGAGGATCCGCTCGACGCGGCTGGGCGAGACGATCTCGTTGTCGTACTTGAAGACGTCGTCGAGCCGGTCGACGAGACACAGGTTGCCCTCGTCGTCGACGTAGCCGACGTCACCGGTGGCGAACCAGCCGTCCGCGTCGATCCGGGCGGCCGGGCCCTTCCCCTCCTCATGGAGGTAGCCGGCCATCAACTGGGGCCCCCGTACCTGGACTTCGCCGGTGGACCAGACGTCGACGGGACGCCCCGTCGTCAGGTCGACGAGGCGGCACTCGGTGCCGGGCACGACGGTGCCGACGGTGCCGGGGCGGTAGCGGCCGGGGCGCTGGCAGTGGGTGAGCGGGGCCAGTTCGGCCATGCCGTAGCCCTGGATGACGGGGACGCCGAACCGCTTCTCCAGGGCACGGGCCGCGCGGGGCCGCAGCGCCGCCCCGCCGGACAGCACGGCGGTGAGCCGCAGCCCGCGCGGCGCCGCGGCGGCCGGGCGTTCGTCGGCGGCGAGGGCGTGCAGGCGGGCGGGCAGCCCGTAGTAGTGGGTGGCTCCGGTCTCCGCGGCGAGGGCGAGGGAGGCGACGGGGTCGGGGTCCTGGCACAGCACCTGGCAAGCACCGGCGCAGAGCGCCGAGTTGAGGTGCATCACGTGGTAGAGCGGCAGGTGGTTGAGGGTCACGGAGTCGGCGGTCAGGCCGTGCGCGACGGCGACCTGCCAGGCGTTGGCGACGACGTTGCGGTGGGTCAGCAGGACGCCCTTGGGGGCGCCGGTCGTCCCGGTGGTGAACTGCACGCAGGCGATGTCGCCGGGATCGGCGGCGGGCGCGGGGGCGCGCCCGGCCGGTACCGCGTCGAGCAGGGTGTGCAGGGGTTCGGTGTCGGCGGGAACGACGCCGTCGGGGGCGTCGGTGACCACGACGGCGCGCAGGGCGGGCAGGTCGCGGCGGAGCTTGGTGACCGGTCCCGCGACGGCGCCGGGCGCGAGGACCAGCTCGACGTCGGCGGCGGCCAGCACGTGCCGCAGGCCCTCCTGCGGGAGCAGCGGATTCACGAGGACGACCGTCGCACCGGCCCGCAGGACGCCGTAGTAGGCGGCGGCGAACTCGGGGTCGAGGGTGTGGACGACACCGATCCGGCCGCCGCGGCCGATGCCCGTCGAGGTCAGCAGGCCGGCGATCCGGTCGGCGTACGCGTCGAGTGCGGCGAAGCGCAGCGTCCGGGTCGCGGTGCGCACGGCGGTGCCGTCCGGGTCGCGGCGCGCCGCGCGCCGCAGCAGTGCGTCCACCGGAAGGTCGTTGTACGGGACGTCGCCCACGTGGTGTCTCCTCCCGCTCGTGTCGATGGGTCCCACCGTCCGCCGGGGCGCTTGAGGAATCTTCGAAGAACACTCGATCGGCGCCGGGGACGGTGTCGTGAACCGCCGGACATCCGCTGCCGGTTCGCAGGAGAGGAAGCCCCGATGACCGTCGAGTCCCCGCACGCCCACCCGTTCACGGAGACGGAGTTCGGCGTGCTCTACGCCGAGGTCCAGTGGTTCTACGCCCACCAGATGCAGCTGTTCGACGCGCACGAGGCCGACCGCTGGGCCGCCACGTTCACCGAGGACGCCGTCTTCGCCGTGCCGACCCTGGACGCTCCGGTGCGCGGGCGCGCCGACCTGGCCGCGAACGTGCACCGCAACCGGGCCCGCCAGGACCGCGACGGCGAGCAGCTGCGGCACTGGATCGGCATGCTGGACGTGACACCGCGCCCGGACGGCACCCTGCGCACGCGCGCGTACGCGCTCGTCTACGCGACCGTGCGCGGCGGCGCATCGACGGTGTCGCGGGTGTGCGTGATGGAGGACGAACTGGTGCGCTGCCGGGGGAAGTTGCGGGTGCGGTACCGGCTGGTCACGCGCGACGACCTGGGCTGACGGCGCCGCGCCGGGCCTGGCGAGTCCTCCTCAGGCCCGGCACACCGACGGCCCGCCGTGGTGCTGTGCCATGTCCCGGAACCACCGCGCGACGTCCAGCGCCGCGCCCGGCTCGGCGCCGTGTTCCTCGGCGTAGGCGCGGTGCAGGTTCGGCACGAGGCGTTCGGCGTCGAGGAGCCCGGCGTACGGGCCGAGGTCCGCATGCCGGGCGGCGGCGAGCGGGGTGAGTCCCGCGGCGATGCCCTCGCGGGCGAGGCGTTGCAGGTGGCGGAAGTAGCCGGCGTCCTCGTCGAGGAGTTCGGGGCCTCCGACGGGCCCGTGGCCGGGGACGACGACGAGCGGATCGAGGGCGCGCAGCGTCGCGAGGGCGCGCAGGGAGCCGGTGACCGAGCCCATGGGGCAGAACGGGGTGACACCGTTCATCACGACGTCGCCCGCGAACAGGACCCGCCGCTCGGGCAGCCACACCACGGTGTCGCCCCTGGTGTGGGCGAGCCCCACGTGCAGCAGTTCGGCGCGCACCGGCCCGATGTGCAGGGTCAGCCGGTCCCGGAAGGTGAGCTGTGGCGGGACGAGTTCCAGGTCGCCCCAGTGCACGTCGGGCCAGAGGCCGGTCAGGTGCAGTCCGGCGGCGACGGCCTCGGCGCGGGCGTCCTCGTGGCCGACGACGACCGCTTCGGGGAAGAGGAAGTTGCCGAAGGTGTGGTCGCCGTGGAAGTGGGTGTTGACCAGCAGGCGCGGCGGCGCGCCGGTGACGGTGACGACCCGCTCCCGCAGCGCCGCCGCCCGCGCCTGCGTGGCGACGGTGTCGACGAGGGCGCTCTCGCCGCGCCGGCCGACGACGAGGCCCGCGTTGTTCAGGCACCAGCCGCCGTCGGCCTGTGTGTAGGCGTGGACGCCGTCGGCGATCTCGGTGAGGGCCCCGAACTCCCGCATGTCAGCGCGCGGTTCGGGCGGACAGCGCGCCGTTGACGAGGTCGAGGTACTGGCGCGGGGTCCGCGCCTCGTCGAGGGCCTCCTCGTCGAGCGTCACGTCGTGGTCGCGCTCGACGACCCCGGTGACCTGGAGCAGGGCCAGCGAGTCGTAGCCCAGGTCCAGGAAGAGGGTGTCGAGGGCGGCCTCGTCCAGGGGCGCGCCCTCGTCACCGCCGGCGGCGTCGCGCAGCAGAACGGCAAGGTCGTTCGGTTGAAGGCGGTCCACGGTGTTTCCTTCCTGGTACGTGGTCTGGTGCGAGGTGAGGGCGCCGGATGCCTCAGGGCCTGTCGTGTGGATCAGGCCCTAGGGGCGCGGTCCGCGGACGACCGCAGCCGCGTTGAACCCGCCGCGTCCGCGCGCGAGCACGAGCGCGTGCCGCAGCGCCGCCGGGCGCGCCGCGCCGGTGACGAGGTCGACGGGGCAGTCGTCGGCGATCCGGCCCACGGGGGCCGTCGGCGGGATCACCTGGTCGCGCAGCGCCAGCAGCGCCGCCGCCAGGTCGACCGCGGCGCCGCCCGAACCCAGGCGCCCCGTCAGGGACTTGGGGGCGGTGACGGGCACGGCGTGCGGGCCGAAGAGCGTACGCAGAGCGGCGGCCTCGGCGCGGTCGGCGGCGCGTTCGCCCGCCGCGTCGGCGAACACCACGTCCACGTCCGCCGCGTCGAGGCCCGCGTCGGCGAGCGCGAGCCGCGCCGCGTCGAGGAGCCGGGGCGCGCCGCGTCCCGGGGCCGGGTCGAAGGTGGCGGCGCATCCCTCGACGGTGCCGAGGACGCGGGCGCCGCGGGCGTGGGCGAGGTCGCCGTCCTCCAGGACGAGCAGGGCGCCGCCCTCCCCCACGACGTGCCCCGACGCGTCGGCGGAGAACGGCAGGTAGGCGCGCTCGGGGTCACGGCTCGTGCTCAGGCCGCCCGCGGCGAGCTGCGCGGTGAACCCCCACGGGCACACCGCCGCGTCGAAGCCGCCGGTGAGCACGGCGAGCCCGCCGCGGCGCAGTTGCCGCCGGGCCTGCGCGACCGCGTCGAGGCCGCCCGCCTGCTCGGAGACGAGGACGCCGCTGGGGCCGCGCAGTCCGTGCCGGATGGAGATCTGGCCGGAGTTGGCGGCGTAGAACCAGGCGAAGGACTGGTAGGCGCCGACGTGCCGGCTTCCCCGGCTCCACAGCGCCTGGAGTTCGCGCTGCCCGAACTCGAAGCCGCCCGCGCCGTTGGCGGTGACGACGCCGACCGCGTAGTCGGGCAGGGCCGCCGGGTCCAGGTCCGCGTCGCCGAGCGCCTCCGCGGCGGCGGCGAGGGCGAGCCGGGTGACCCGGTCCGTCTGCGGCAGCAGCCGGTCCGGCACGTGCTCGGCGTCGTCGAAGCCGGTGACCTCGCCCGCGAGGGCGGCGGGGTAGCCGGAGGCGTCGAAGCGGGTGACGGGGCCGATGGCGCGCTGTCCGCGCAGCATCGCGGCCCACCAGGTCTCGGTGCCGACGCCGCCGGGGGCGACGACCCCGATCCCGGTGACGGCCGCGGTCGTCGAGCCGGCCCGCAGCAGTCCGTCGTGTTCGATGGCGGGGGCGGTCATGCGGCGGCCTCCGTCCGGGGCGCGGTGAGCACCATCGCGCTCTGGAATCCGCCGAATCCGCTGCCGACGCTGAGGACCGTGTCGGTGCGCTGCTCGCGGGCGACGAGCGGTACGTAGTCGAGGTCGCAGTCCGGGTCGGGCTCGTGCAGATTCGCGGTGGGCGGCACGGTGTCGTGCTCGATGGCGAGGGCGCTGGCGGCGATCTCCAGGGAGCCGATCGCGCCGAGCGAGTGCCCGATCATCGACTTGATGGAGCTGACCGGCACCCGGTGGGCGTGCGCTCCGAGGCTCGCCTTGAACGCGGCCGTCTCGTGCTTGTCGTTCTGTTTGGTGCCCGAGCCGTGGGCGTTGACGTAGTCGACTGCCGTCGCGTCGAGCCGGGCCTCGTCGAGGGCGACGCGGATGGCCTCGGCCATCTCCCGTCCGTCCAGACGCAGTCCGGTCATGTGGTACGCGTTGGAGCGGCTGGCGAACCCGGCGATCTCGGCGTAGACGTGGGCGCCGCGGCGCACGGCACGGCCGTGCTCCTCCAGGACGAGGACGGCGCTGCCCTCGCCGAGGACGAAGCCGCCGCGGGTGCGGTCGAAGGGGCGCGAGGCGCTCTCCGGTTCGTCGTTGCGGGCGCAGGTGGCGCGGATCGCGTCGAAGGAGGCGAGCGTGATCGGCGTGATCGGTGCCTCGGACGCGCCGGCCACCATGACGTCGGCGCTGCCCTCGCGGATCAGTTCCACGGCGTGCCCGAGCGAGTCGAGGCCGGAGGTGCAGCCGGTGGAGACGACGGCGACGGGCCCCAACGCGCCGACGTCGCGGGCGACTTCGGCGGCGACGGAGCTGGGCACCAGGTAGTCGCCGAGCCGGTCCTCGGCCCGCGCGGGGTCCAGGAGCCAGTGGCTGCCGCCCTCGCTGACCTGGGCGTACACCTCGTCGAGTCCGCTGCTGCACCCGACGGCGGTGCCCAGGGTCACGCCGGTGCGTTCGGCGCCGGGGGCCAGGTCGAGGCCGCTGTCGGCGACGGCCTCGCGGGCGGCGACGAGCGCGAACTGGGCGACCCGGTCCAGGCGGTGTGCCTCGGCGGCGTCGAAGCCGTGCCGGGCCGGGTCGAAGTCGGCCTCGGCGGCGATCCGGGAGCGGAATCCGGCAGCGTCGAAGCGGGTGATGCGGCGGGTCGCGGTGCGCCCTTCGGTGAGCAGCGACCAGAACGCGGCGGTGCCGACGCCGCCGGGGGCGACGACGCCGATGCCGGTGACGGCAACGCGCCTCATCGGCCGCTCACCACCGGCTGCGGCGTGAGCCGGCGCACGACGCGCGCGGCCCTGCCCACCAGGCGGGGCAGTTCGGGCCCGCGGACGAAGAAGTGGTCGCCGGGCACGGTGCGTGCGGCGAACGGTCCGGTCGTCCAGCGCCGCCACCCGGCCACCGTCCCGGGCCGTGCCAGCGGGTCGTCGGCGCCCGCGACGGCGAGCACCGGCACGTCGAGCGGCCCCGCGGCGGACGGCTCGCGGGCGGCGAGGCGCAGTTCGTGGGCGAGGACGAGGTCGTCGCGCAGCACCGGCAGCACGGCCCGGTGCCACAGGTCGCCCGGCTCGGCGCCGCGGGGCAGGGCGCCGACGCCGTCGAGGAGGTGCAGCAGGTCCTCGTCGGCGGCGCGGCACTGGTCGGAGAGGTCGGAGAGCGCGTCGGGCGGCGGGCAGGCGCCGACGACGAGGAGCGCGGGCCCCGGCAGTCCCGCCTCGTGCAGGGCGCGGGTCACGGCGTGGGCGACGAGCGCGCCGAGGCTGTGCCCGTAGAGCACGTACGGGGTGTCGCGGTCCTCGTCGGTGAAGTGGCCGAGCAGGTCGGCGAGCAGGTCGGCGGGGCGGGTGACGCGGGGTTCGGCGCGCCGCCGCTCGCGGCCGGGCAGCAGGTGCGGCACGGTCAGGGCGCCGGGTCCGAGGCGGGGCGCCCAGCCGTAGAAGGCGGAGACGCCCGCCCCGGCGTGCGCGAAGCAGTGGATGCGCACGGGCCGCGTCCCCGCCGTGGTCCGTGTCTCGGTCGTGGTCCGCGTCTCGGTCATGGGCCGTCCTCTCGCGCCGGTTCCTGGCCGCGTGCAGCCTGGCAGCGCCGGCTCGAACGGCACTCGCGTGCGGGCTGCGTGCAGATGGAACGCCGCGGGTCCGCCGGTCAGGCCGCGTACAGGTCGAACGTGGACAGGCCGCGCGGCCCGCCCGCCACGTCCAGGGCGGGGTCGACGGCGAGCATGGCCTGGTGCAGGCGCTGGAGCTGCGGCGACGGCTCCACGCCGAGTTCCTCCACGAGGCGCACCCGCAGCCTGCGGTACACGTCGAGGGCGGTGGCCTGCCGCCCGGAGCGGTACAGGGCGACCATCGCCTGCGAGTGCAGCCCTTCGTGCTGGGGGTGCCGGGCGATCAGGTCGGTGAGTTCGGCGAGGACCTCGGTGTGGCGGCCGCAGCGCAGGTCCGCGTCGATCCGCCGTTCGACGGTGACGAGGCGGGACTCCTCCAGGCGCAGCACCTCGATGTCGAGGACCGGGCCGAGGCGTACGTCGACGAGGGCGGGGCCCTGCCACAGGGCGAGCGCGTCGCGGAACAGCCGGGCGGCCTGCTCGTCGTCTCCGCCGTCGAACGCGGAGCGCCCCTGTGTCACCAGCTGCTCGTAGCGGTGCACGTCGACGGCGTCGGGGGCGATCTGGAGTAGGTAGCCGCCGTGACGGGTGGCCAGGACCTCCTTGGCGGTGCCGGGCGCGTCGGGGCCCATGGCGGTGCCGAGGCGGCGGCGCAGCTGGAGGATGTACGTCTGGAGCGTGGTCATGGCGCTCTGCGGCGAGTTGCTGCCCCAGATCTCCTCCATGAGCGTGGAGACGGGCACGACGCGGCCCGGGTAGAAGGCGAGCAGGGCGAGGAGCTGCCGGGGCTTGCCGGCGGTCGGCACGATCGACACTCCGTTGACTTCGGCGCTCAACGGGCCCAGAACCTGTATGCGCATGGTGTCCTCCCCAAGGACTGATCATGGACCGGTCGAGGCTGCCCGACCGTGTGGTCGTCTGTGCGCTGGGCACGCTAGCCGCGCCGGTCCGGTGCGCCGGGTTCTCTCGACCCGCGCTCGACCGGCCTTCCAACAGCCCTTGCGAGCTGGGACGTTCGGCTCCGCAACAGCGTCTCGAAGCCCGTCGTACGGAAGCTGGAGAACCGCTCGCGGGGCGTCCCGCGGCCCGCGCGGGGCGGCTACCGTGCGGGTCCCGACCGGATCGACGACGACAGGGCCACACCATGAGCGTCCTCACCACTTCGCGCCCGCAGGCCGCGCCGGGCGCCGCCGCGGGCGGGTCCGTCGAGTTCCGGCTGCTCGGCCCGGTCACGGTGCACGACGGCGCCGGTGGCGGGGCGGACATCACGCCGCCCGGTTCCAAACAGCGGGCCCTGCTGGCGGCGTTCGTCACGCACGCCGGGGTGCTGCTCGACGTCGACCGGCTCGCCGCGGAGCTGTGGGACGGGGCGCCGCCCGCGAACGCGGCGAACGCGCTTCAGGCCCACGTCGCCCGGCTGCGCCGGCTGCTGCCCGCGCCGGGCGGCGCCGCGCACGAGTGGATCAGCACCCTGCCCACGGGCTATCTGCTGAACCTGGGCCGGGCCTCCACCGACGTCCACCGCTTCACCCGGCGCTCCGCCGAGGGCCGCGCCACCCTCGCCACGGACCCGGCCGGGGCGGCGGAACTCCTGTCCCGTGCACTGGAGTTGTGGCGCGGCCCGGCGCTCCAGGACTGCCGTACGGGGCCGGTCTGCGCGGCCGAGGCCGACCGCCTCGACGAGCTGCGCCTCGTCACCCTGGAGGCCCGGTACGAGGCGGCGCTGCGCTGCGAGCGGCACGCCGAGTGCATCGGCGATCTGGAGCGGCTGACGGCCGACCATCCGCTGCGCGAGCGCTTCTACGACCTGCTGATGCTCGCCCTGTACCGCAGCGGACGGCAGGCGGAGGCGCTCGGCGTGTACGAACGGGCCAGGCGGCGGCTGATCACCACGCTGGGGGTGGAACCGGGACCGGCGCTGCGGGGCCGCCTGGAATCGATCCTCAACCACTCGCCCGCTCTGCCGACGGGCGACTGCGCGGCGCTGTCGGCGGAACTCGCCCACTTGCGCGGCCGCGTGGCCGAACTGGAGCAGGCCCAGCAGGAGTTGACGCACCGCCTGAACGCCACGGTTCGCGGATAGGACCCCGGAGGACCCCTCAGCCCACAGCAGGCGGCAGCTCCACCGTCTCCGGAACGCCGGGCGCCCAGGGGAAGCCGTGCCGCACCTGGACTGCTTCCACGGCCGCGGCGCCGGTCAGCGCGACCGCCGCGAGCACCCCCGGTACGGGTTCGAGTTCCACGAACCGCCAGCGTTCCGGGGCCGTTCGGGGCGGCGGCGCGAAGGCGCGCACGCCGCGTCGTTCGTCGAGGGTGACGGTGAAGGAGTCGAACGGTACGGCGAGGCCCAGGCCGCGCGCTTTGACGTACGCCTTCTTCACCGTCCACAGACGCAGCACACGCCGCTCCCGCGCGGCCCCGGGCCCGGCGTCCGCCGCCCACTGCCGCTCGGCGGGCGCGAGGGTCTCGGCGAGCGCGTCGTACGGCACTGATCCCCGCCCCTCAGCAGCGAGTTGACCGAGGTCCACGCCGATGCGGCAGCCGTGCGCCACGCCGAGCAGGCTGTGGCCGTGGGCGTAGGCGAGGTTGAAGTCGAGGCCAGGAGTGGCGGGTTCGTGGAGGAAGGGCCTGCCGCGTGCGCCGCGCCGGATGACCGCGGCGGCCTCCGGCACCCCGCACTCCAGGGCCAGCACCCGGCGGACGAGGGTGTGCGCGGCGACGTAGCGGCGCCGGTCGCGTTCGAACCGGAACCGGTCGGCCGTGCCGCATTCGTCGCCGTCCAGCCAGTGCGCGGCCAGCCGTGCGGCGATGCCGGGGGCGAGCGCGCCGCTGGGGCAGAACCAGAGGCCGACCCTGACGGGCGGGTTCATCCGGGGGCGCCGTCGTACCAGAGGGGGCGGCGCAGGAACGCCGTGTGCGGCAGGTCCACGGGCGGGTGCGGTGGCCGTCGCTCCAGTGCGGGCCAGTCGATGTCGAGGCCGGCGAGCCACAGCCGGGTGAGCTGCTCGACGCGTCCACCGCGCCACAGCGCGCGGAGATAGTCCTGGGTCTCCGGGGCGGCGCCGAGCCCGAGGGCGTCCCCGGTTCCGCCCGGCGGCACCACCTCCTCAGCGACGAACTCGTGCAACTGCTGGCGGAGTTGCTGCCGACTCGTGGGGCGCAGGGCGAGGCGGCAGGGCAGCGCGGACCGCGTGGCGCGGGTGGCCGCGGCCAGCTCTCCGAGCGCCACCCGCGCGCCCTCGGTCCCGGCCAGCCAGTCCGCGAACCGCTCCGCGGTGGCCCGCAGATGGTCCGGGGTGGGCGCCGAAAGCAGCACGAGTTGCGCGGCGCCGTCCTCGGTGTCGGGGGCGGCGGATCCGGAGGGGGTGAACGACTCCAGGACCGCCCTGGCCGCGGGGCCGTCCGGGATGCGGATCTCGACGGTGGCCACGCGCGGCCCCGGCCACGGCTCGGCCTGGCCGTCCGGCCGGAGGGGCGCCCTGGTGGCGTGCCGGAGTTGCAGGACGGCGGCGGTGAACGCGGCGATCCCGGTGGCCGCCCCGGCGTCGCCCACCCGGCGCAGGGTCGACTCCCGGTTCTCGTACAACCCCTCGACGGGTTCGTCGGCCGCGACGCACGCACCGGTGTCACGGACGACGGCGTGCACGGGGTCGCCGTCGGCGAGCGCCCGGACGAGCGGTTTCAGGACCACGGCGCCCACGCCCTCCCCCGCCCCGTCGCGGGCGCGCGCGGGGTGGAGCAGGAGTTCCGCCGCACCGGCGACGGCGACGGCGCACTCCCCGGCCCGCAGCGCGGCGACGGCGAGGTGCACGGCGACGAGCCCGGACGCCTCGGCGGCGTCGACGACCTGGGCGGGCCCGGTCAGGCCGAGCAGCCGGCCCAGCCGCCCGGCGAGGTCCCACTGTCCGCCGCCCCGGCCCCGCGAACCGGCCGCGAGCAGGGCGTAGTCGCATGCGCTCACCCCGGCGAACACCCCGACGGAGCGCGGCTGTCCGCCCGGCCCGAGCAGGGTGTCGAGGCGGGCGCCGGTCAGGCCCGCGTCCTCGAGGGCCTGCCATCCGACTTCGAGGAACAGCCGCTGCTGAGGGTCCGTCACAGCAGCTGTTTCGGGCGGAAGTTGAAAGAACTCCGGATCGAAGGCGTCGACTCCGCCGAGGAAGTGTCCGCGCCCACCTGCCGGAAGCGGCGAGGGCGTCGGGCGCGGGGCGGGCACGGCGGTGGCGGTGTCACGCCCGTCGCGCAGGTTCGCCCAGTACGTGGGCAGGTCGGGGGCGAACGGGTAGCGTCCGGCGAGCCCGATGACCGCGTACCGGTCCACGCCGACGCCGGCGTCCACCGCCGACCGCCCCACACCGGACTCGTCCTCGCGTGACCCCGGCTCCGCCTCCGCACCGCTCTCCGCGCCCCCGCCCTCGTACGCCCCCGCGTCCGGCAGCCCGGTCGGTACGCCGGTGAGGAGGTGCACGGCGCGGCCCCGGTCGAGCTGGCCGGACTTGAAGCGGGCCAGGATCTCGCGCTGGTCCATCGTCGGCCGCGCTTCAGCCGAGCCGGGGCAGCAGCGCCACCGCGTCGTCGAGGCTGACCCGGTCGTCGCGGACCGCGTCGAGGAGGTCGTCGAGCGACATCGTCGGTCCGGGCGCCGGGTCCGCCACGACCGCCGACGGCACCGGCGCCCCGTCCGGGAGCCGCGGCGCCACGAGCGCGCCGATGTGTCCGGCGAGCGCGGCGAGGGTCGGATGGTCGTGGAGCACGACGGCGCGCTCGCGCAGCCCGTACACCCGGTTGACGACGGCCATGTACTCGGCGCCGACGAGGGAGTCGACGCCCAGCACGCGGAACGGGGTGTCGGCGTCCAGGTCCCACGGTTCGCAGACGAGCACCCTGGCCAGTTCCTCGCGCAGTACGTCGGCGACGGGCAGCGCGGGGGCGGGTGGCGGAGCGGCCGGTGCGGCGGCAGGCGGGGCGGTGGGCTCGGATCGCACCTCTCCCGCGACGTGGCGCGCGAAGTGTGCGGGCGTGGCGTGGTCCAGGACCGCGGCGGCCTTGATGTCCGTACCGAAGTACGCGTTGACCGTGGCGACGAACTCCACGCCGAGCAGCGAGTCGAGGCCGAGCGCGGTGAACGGCTGCCCGGGATCGAGGGTGTCGGCCTTGCGTCGCGTGACGTCGGCCAGCATGCGCAGGAGCGCGGCCAGGACGTCGCCGGGGGTGCCCGACGGCGCGGCGGGCCCGGACGGGAGGTCACGGAACATGGAGGTCTCCAGGGGTGCCCGGTCGGCCGGGCCGAGAGGTGGGGGTCTGCGGCGGGGTCAGGCGACCTGGAGGGGTTCGCCCCGGGTGCGCGGCGGCGCCGTGCGGTAGCGGGCCGCCCGGCCGGGGGCCACGAGCACCGGCAGCAGCAGCTGCCACAACTCGTCGGTTCCGTGCCGCAGTTCGGCCGGGGAGCGCTGGTCGGCGCCGGGCGGCGCGACACCGTAGAGCAACGCCATGAGCAGGGCTTTGACGCCGTCGCCGCGGGCGGCCCCGGTCAGCTCGCCGACCATGTCGGCCTCGTCGAGGAGGTGCTGCGCCTCGGTGAGCCAGGCGCGGCGCAGGCCGGCGCGTCCGGGCGCCCCGCCGTGGGTGTCGTCGGCGAGCCGGAAGGCGGCCCTGACCACGGCGCTGTCCCGTCGGGCCCGAGCGAGCCAGTGCGTGAGGTCGATGAGGATCTGCACGGGCGCGTCGCCCGAGGCCCGCCGCTCGTCCAGGAAGTCCCGCAGCAGGGCGCCCGCCTGTTCCCGCACCGCGTCGGCGAGCCCCTCCTTCGACGTGAAGTGGAAGTACAGCGCACCCTTGGTCACCCCCGCGGCGGCGGCGATCCGGCCGAGCGTGGCACTGGCGTACCCGCTGCGCGTGATGAGCTTCGCCCCCTCTTCGAGGAGCCTGCGCCTCGTCCGTTCCGACCTCTCCTGCATGAGCCCCTCCCCGGCGCCCGTCGTCCCGCCCCGGCCCGCGCGGCCGCGCTCAGCTCGCCGCGCGGGCCAGCCGCTCGGTGGTGTCGGCTAGGGCCTTCTCGGGGCCCGCCATCAGGATCGAGCGCTGGAGTCGACGCAGCCCCGCGGACGGCTCGAGTCCCAGCTCCCGCACGAGGGAGGCGCGCAGCCGCTGGTAGACGTCGAGCGCCTCGCTGCGCCGCCCGGAGCGGTGCAGGGCCAGCATGAACTGTCCGTGCAGGTTCTCGTGGGTGCGGTAGCGGCGGACCAGGACGGTCAGCTCGCTCAGCAGCTCCCGGTGCCGGCCGAGGCGGAGGTCGGCCTCGATGCGCTGGTCGAGGGCGCACAGCCGGGTCTCCTCCAGGCGCCGGATCTCCATGTCGAGCTGGGGTCCGGCGTGCACGTCGGCGAGCGCGGAGCCGCTCCACAGGCGCAGTGCGTCGCTCAACTCGCGGGCCGCGCGCGGGAAGTCACCGGCGTCCATCGCGCGGTAGCCGCGCCCGGCGAGCCGCTCGAACTCGTGGACGTCGATGGTGCCGCCCGCGGTGTGCAGCATGTATCCGCCGGGGGCCGTGACGAGGATGTCCTTGGCCGTGCGCGGCGGCGCGCCCTGCGGGTCGCGCTCCAGGGCCGCGGTGATGAGGTCGCGCACTTGCAGCACGTACGTCTGCAAAGTGGTGCGGGCGCTGCGCGGCGGTCGCTCGCCCCACAGCTCCTCGATCAGTGACGCGACGGGGACGACTTGGTCCGCGCGCAGAGCCAGGAGGGCCAGCACCTGTCGCGCCTTGGGGGCCGTCGGCGTGACCGACACCCCGCCCTCTGTGACCACCAGCGCACCCAGCACTTCGATGTCCATGCCGCTTCCCCTCTTCACGGTCTACCTCTCGGCGCTCCTTGAAGTTAAAAACAGGACGGACGGTTTGTCAATACCAGACCATTCGTGCTGTTTCAAAGGATCTTCACGGTTATCCCCTCACGGCCCCCCACGGCCTCTCATGGCGCCACTCCCGTGCCACCTCAGCACAAAAGCCCCCAGAGGGGGCTTTCGGAGAGGCGAAAAGAAACAGGCCGGATGGTCTCTTCCTGTTGCTCGTGCGGGGCCGTCTCAGCGCAGGCGCAGACCGGGCGGTGCGTTTCGGGGGGTCCCGGACACCGACGGGGCCAGGCGCGGCAGCAGCACCTCCCAGATGCCGGCGACGCGGCGCCGGGTCAGCCACTCGGGGTTCTCCCGCCCGAGGGCCTCCAGGCCGACGGTGGCCGCGACGACGGCGTGCGCCGCGCTGCGGCCCGTGACCCCCCTGGCGAGCCGCCCGTCGCGCTCGGCGCGGCGCAGCGTCTCCTCGACCCAGCGCTGCCAGGCGCGGACGGGCCCCGGGCCGAGTTCGAACCCGGCCCGCACCACGATGTCGTCCGCGAGCCGGCCCATCAGCTCGTACGTCGCGTCGACCAGCGCCTGCACCGCGCAGCGCCCGCCGCCCGCACCGCTCTCGGGCCCCTGGGCGGCCCGGGTGATCCGGACCAGCGTGGCGACGGCCTCCTCCTCGACCGCCTGGGCGAGCGTCTGCTTGTTGGCGAAGTGGAAGTGCAGCGCGCCGTTGCTGACGCCCGCCCGCCTGCTGATCGTGGCGAGCCTGGCAGGTTCGTACCCGTCCTGTGCGAACACCTCGGCCGCCGCGTCGATCAGCGACCTCCGTGTGCGCTGTGCACGTTCCTGCTTGACCATGTCCGTCTCTCCCGGGGGCTCACCACGGCGCCCGTTCCGGTTCGGCGCCGTGGACGTGGATCACTGGGGCGGGTTCCCGTGCTTGCGCGAGGGAAGACCGGCGTGCTTGGTGCGCAGCATGGCCAGCGAACGGGCCAGTACCGCACGCGTCCGCGCCGGATCGATCACGTCGTCGACGAGCCCCCGTTCGACGGCGTAGTACGGATGCATCAACTCGGCCTTGTACTCCTTGACCACGCGCGCCCGCACGGCGTCGGGATCGTCCGCCTCGGCGATCTGCCTGCGGAAGATCACGTTCGCCGCGCCCTCGGCCCCCATCACCGCGATCTCGTTGCCCGGCCACGCGTACGTCAGGTCGGCGCCGATGGACTGCGACTCCATCACGATGTACGCGCCACCGTAGGCCTTCCTGAGGACGAGGGAGACCCTCGGCACAGTGGCATTGCAGTACGCGTACAGCAGCTTCGCACCGTGCCGGATGATGCCGCCGTGCTCCTGGTCGACGCCCGGCAGGAAGCCCGGCACGTCGAGCAGGGTCACCAGCGGGATGTTGAACGCGTCGCACATCTGGACGAAGCGCGCCGCCTTCTCCGACGCCTCGATGTCCAGGACCCCGGCGAGGACCAGCGGCTGGCTCGCGACGATGCCGACGACCTGGCCGTCGATGCGGGCGAGAGCGCAGATGATGTTGCGCGCCCACCGCTCGTGGACCTCCAGGAACTCGCCGTCGTCGACGATCTCCTGGACGACGCGGGCCATGTCGTAGGGACGGTTCCCCTCCAGCGGCACGAGGTCCAGCAGCGCCTCGGTGGCCCTGTCGGCCGGATCGTCACAGGCCACCTCCGGGGGCGCCGCCCGGTTGTTCTGCGGCAACAGCGAGAGGAGGTAGCGGACTTCGGCGAGGCAGGTCTCCTCGTCGTCGTACGCGAAGTGGCTGACGCCGCTGGTCTCGGCGTGGACGTCGGCACCGCCCAGACCGTTCTGCGTGATCTCCTCGCCCGTGACCGCCTTGACCACGTCCGGGCCGGTGATGAACATCTGCGAGGTCTCACGGACCATGAACACGAAGTCCGTCAGCGCGGGCGAGTAGGCCGCGCCGCCCGCGCACGGGCCCAGCATCACGCTGATCTGCGGGATCACGCCCGACGCCTTGGTGTTGCGCTGGAAGATGCCGCCGTACCCGGCCAGCGCCGAGACGCCCTCCTGGATCCGCGCGCCCGCACCGTCGTTCAGCGACACCAGCGGCGCACCCGCCGCGATCGCCATGTCCATGATCTTGTGGATCTTCGTGGCGTGCGCCTCGCCCAGCGCCCCGCCGAAGATCCGGAAGTCGTGCGCGTACACGAAGACCGTCCGGCCCTCGACCGTGCCCCAGCCGGTGATGACACCGTCCGTGTGCGGCTTCTTCGCCTCCAGGCCGAACCCGGTCGCCCGGTGCCGGCGCAACTGCTCGACCTCGTTGAACGAACCCTCGTCCAGAAGCAGCGCGATGCGCTCGCGCGCCGTCAGCTTCCCCTTCGCGTGCTGGGCCGCGGTCGCCTTCTCACTCGGTCCGGCCAGCGCCTGCTCCCGCAGGGCGTACAACTCCCGCACTCTCGCGTGCGCGTCGGCCGGCTCCACACCGACCGAAGAGGCTGACGTCGTCATGACGGCCCCCTTCTCTCGTCGCCGCGGATGCGGTGCGTCCTGACCATCCGCGCAGCCTAACAAACCACACATGCGGTTTGTAAATGTCAGATGCAGAAACGCCTGGTCGTGACCCCGACTCTGGCGCAGAAACCTGTGTGCCGCCTCAGCGCCAGCTGTGCGGCGCCCGGTACAGGCCCTCCTCCTGCGGCCGCCAGCGGCGGGTCGCCGCGCGTGCGGAGCCGCGCCCGTCCCCCGCGCCGTCGCCGCCGTCCTCCCGGCGGGCGAGCAGCGTCAACAGAGCGACCACCGCCGCCAGTTCCTCGTCGTCGGCGTTCCCGCGCTCCACCCGGACCACGGCGTCGGTGCGTACCGGACTGCTCATCCGTTCCCCTTCCACGTGCCCCTGCGCGCCTCGTGCGCGCCTCGCGGACACCACGGTCCGCCTCGCCGCTCAAGACGCGCTCCAGCTTCGGTCGAGCTCCGCTCGGGGCCCGAACGGGCAGAGCCCCACGGCCTGTTGGGGACGCGGGGCTCTGCGGTGGTGCGCGGTGCGGTCAGGCCGTCCCGTGCATCCCGTGCAGACGGACCGGGAGGGAGCTGTAGCCGCTGATGATGAACGACTGCATGGGCGGCAGTTGCGCGAGCGGACGCTCCAGCGTCATGTCCGGGAACCGCTCGAAGAGGGCGGGCAGGGCGATCAGGGCTTCGAGGCGGGCGAGCGGGGCGCCCAGGCAGTAGTGCACCCCGTGCCCGAAGGACAGCCCGTCGCGGCGGCCCTCGCGCAGCACGTCGAAGGCGTGGATGTCCTCGCCGTCCGCGTAGAGCTCGGGGTCGGTGGCGGCGGCGCCGAACGAGATCAGGATGGTGTCACCCTTCTTGATCACCTGGCCGTCCGGCCCGTCGAGCGGGATGTCCTCCAGCGCGTACCGCAGCGGCACGTAGGCGGTCGGATTGTGCACGCGCAGCGTCTCGTTGACGACGTCGTCCCAGCTCGCGCGCCCCTCCCGGACGTGGCCCAGCTGGACGGGGTCGGCCAGCAGCCGGCCCACGGCGTTGCCGATGAGGTTGCTCGTCGTCTCCTGGCCCGCGCCGATCAGCAGGTTGAGGGTCGCGACCAGTTCCTGCTCGGTGAGCCCGTCGCCGGTGTCCTCGCGTGCGGCGATCAGTGCGGACGTCAGGTCGTCGCCCGGTTGCGCCCGCTTGCGCGCGACGAGGTCGCCGAGCAGCTCCAGGACCACGAGCTGCGCCCGGTACGTCTCGTCGCCGTCGGGCGCGGTCAGCAACGTGGCGTCGATGGCGGCGCACAGCCGCCGGCCGTCGTCGTGGCCGAGGCCGAACAGCTCCGAGATCACGCGCATGGGCAGCAGCTTGGCGAATCCGGTCCGCAGATCGACCGGCCCGTCCGGCTGCGCGGCCACGAGGTCGTCGAGCAGCTGCTGCGTCATCTTCTCGATGTCCGGGCGCAGTTGCTCGGTGCGCCGGGGCGTGAACGCCTTCGACAGCAGTCGGCGCAGCCGGGCGTGCCGCTCGCCGTAGGCGAAGAGCATGTTCTCGGCGGACACCCAGTGGTGCAGCGGCCAGTCCGCGCCGATCCGCCCCTCCCGGAAGGCGGGCCAGTGCCGACGGGCGTCCTTGGAGACACGGGGGTCGAGGAGCAGTTGCCGTGCGACGCCGTGCCGCGTGACGGCCCAGGTGAGCACGCCACCGGGCAGTTCCACCTGTACCGCCGCGCCCTGGGCGCGCAGCCGGTCCGCCTCTCCGGCGAGATCCCGGCCCGTGACGTCGAGTCGGTACGGGCAACCGCCACCCGTACCGGCCGCCGTCAGCGTCTCCGCGGTCGCTTCCTGTTCCATGAGCGCACTCCGTTCGGCTGGGTCGTGCGGGACACATGTCGTGCGGGACACATTCCGTGGTGCACGCCCCTGGCGCCGTGGACCGATGCGCGGATCCGGCCGGGCGGGGCGACGGTTCAGTCGGTACCGGTGCGGGGGTGGGCGCCGGCGTCGTCCTGCTCCGCCGACTGCGCGGTACGGGCCGCGATGGCCTCCTCGTACACCTTCGCGGCCCGCGCGGGGTCGAAGTCGACCCGCACCAGGACGCCGGGGACGGCGACGGCCGTGAGCAGGAGCCGGTAGAGCTCGGCGACCCGCTCGGGCAGGTCGGCGCGGCCCGTCATGATGTCCGAGTGCACCTGCACGCCCGTGAAGGCGCCGACGATCATCCGGGCCAGCGAGTCGATCTCGACCGCGGGCAGCAGCTCCCCCGCCTCGTCGGCCGCCTGGAGGACGGAGCGGGTGAACTCCTCCCAGGCCCGCATCGGCACCTGCCGGGCCTCGCCGATCTGCGGGACACCGTGGTCCAGCGTGAGCCGGATGCTGCCGCGCAGCAGCGGGTCGCTCTTGAGCATGTGGGCCAGCAGCAGCGCGCCGTCCGTGAGCTGCTGGAGCTTCAGCGCCCGGGTGGGCACCTCGGGCAGGGCGTGGCGCTGCTCGGCGAGAACGCCGCGGGCGAGCTCCTCCTTCGAGGCGAAGTGGAAGTACAGGGCACCCTTGGTCACCCCTGAACGCTCCAGGATCTGGGAGATGGTCGCCGCTTCGTAGCCGGTCTCGTCGAACACCTCGGCCGCGGCCACCAGAACTGCGCGCCTCGTCCGCAGGGCGCGTTCCTGTCGTGCCACCACACACCTCCCGTGATCCGTGAACCGCCCGGAGCACGTCGACGAAGTCCGGGCGATGGGGGCCGGTGGGGCGGCCCCTGCGAGCGCAATACTAAACCAGCTGGCCGGTTTTTCAAGGTCTCGGCCGTCGAAGAGGCCGCTTACGGGCGGAGTCCCGCGCTCCGTCCGGGGCCTCCCCCTAGCGCCCCGCACTGGAGCGGAGAGTTCCCTTTACCTGGGCTTCTCTGCCTTTCGCGGTCATGCCCGCGTCTGGCCTGCGTCTTCAAAACTTCGCTTGCAAAAAACCGGTGCGTCCGTATCTTTATGGCCCTGTACTGCTCCCAGCCATCGCTCGATGACCATGCGGAGAGGTCCATGACCCTGCTGACGTTCCAGAAGCACGCTTCGCACAGCCCGGGGGAAGGGTCGAACGGAGAGCCCACCCCCTTGCGCGCCACCCTCCCGGCTCCCGCCCACGGCGACCCCACCGCACATCGGGCCGCAGCGATCCCGCCCGCCGCAGAACCGGCCAACCCGGCCGAACCGGCCCCGGTCACCGCCGAGTTGACGCGGCTCCTCTTCGACCGGGAGGAACGCGACCGGGTGCACGCCGACTGGCGCAAGCTCCTCGCCCGCCCGGAGTTCCGCCACGTACCGGGCCTGTCCCGCGAGGCGCGCACCGCCCTCGCCTACGACCGGCTGCGTCTGGTCAACAGCACCGTCGATGCGGAGCAACTGGCGCGCGATCCGCACCGGTTGGCGAGTCTGCACGAGTGGGCCGGCGTCTCGGACGGCTCGTTGGTGACACTGTCGTCCATCCACTACAACCTGTTCCTCGGCAGCCTCCTAGACCATGACGGCGCCGACCGCCGCGACCTGTCCGACTTCACGTCGATGCGCCGCGTAGGAACGTTTCTCTGCACGGAGCTGGACCACGGCAACGACGCCTCCGCGCTGCGCACCACCGCCACCCTGGACCGGGAGACCGGCGGGTTCGTACTGCACACCCCCGACGCGGGCGCGCAGAAGTTCATGCCCAACACCAGCCCGACCGGCGGCCCGAAGAGCGCCGTCGTCGCGGCCCGGCTGCTGATCGACGGCGCGGACCAGGGGGTGTTCCTCTTCCTGACCCCGCTCAGCGGCGCGTCGGGGATGCTGCCCGGAGTCCATGTGCGCAGACTTCCGGAGCGGCTCGGCAGCCCGGTGGACCACTGCCTCACCGCCTTCGACCAGGTGCGCCTGCCGCCCGACGCGCTGCTCCAGGGGGACCACGGACAGCTGGGCGCCGACGGCTCCTTCGACAGCGGGGTCGGCAGCCGGCGCAAGAGATTCCTGCACGCGATAGGCCGGGTGACCACCGGCAAGCTGTGCATGAGCGCCGCCGCCATCGGGGTGTCGCGGGCCGCGCTCACCATCGCCGTGCGGCACGCCCAGCACCGGCACATCAGCGGCCCCCGGTCCGGCGAGCGCATCCCGCTGGCCGCCCACCGCAGCCACCACGCCCGCCTGCTGCACGGCCTGGCCACCGAGTACGCGATGGTCTTCCTGCACCGGACGGTGCTCGACCGCTGGGTCGGACACACCCCCGAGGAACGGGACGAGGTCGAGCGCCTCGCCGCCGTCGCGAAGGGCTGGATCACCTGGCAGGCCCGCGACATCACCACGGAATGCCGTGAACGGTGCGGCGCGCAGGGCCTGTTCATGGTGAACGCCATCGCCGACTACCAGGCCAACCTCGAAGGCACCATCACCGCCGAGGGCGACAACCTGGTCGTCTGGCTGAAGGCCGCCGCCGAAATGATCTTCTCCTACGACGCCGGGGAGCCGGCCGCGCGCCCCGTCGACGCGGAGCAGCCCCTCACGGACCTCGCCTTCCTGCGCGGACTCCTCGGCGACGTCGAACGGATCTGGCAGGCCAGGGCCCGTACCGCCCTGCGCGAGGGCCCGCGCCGCGACCCGGTCGGCCGCTGGAACGGCACGTCCACACCGGCCCTCGAACTCGTCGCCGCCCACGCCCTGTGCCAGGCCGCCGACGCCTTCCTCACGGCCGCCGAGCGGGCCACCGATCCCACGGCTGCCCGGCTGCTGCGCTCCTTGTGCCGCCTGTTCCTGCTGCGGCAACTCGCCCCGCACACCGGCGACCTCCTCGCCCACGGCCGGCTCACGCCGGGCCACGTCGACGCCTGGTCCCTCACCACCGACGCGACCGTCGCCACCCTGGCCCCGCACCTGGGCACCCTGGCCGACGCCTTCGACCTGCCGGAGGAGGCCCTGTCCGACATCCCGCTCGCGGGCCCCCACCCGCACATCGCGTGAGACACCTCCCGCGCGACCCATGAGCGGGAACGCAAAAGGTCCTGGTCGAGAGTCTCGACCAGGACCTTCGCAGAGCCACGGGCTCATGTGATGTGTCCGAGGGAGAGAGGCGTTAAAGGGCCCGTTCTTTTCAACTTCGGCTATGGAAGCGGCTCTTCCTCAGCCCAGATCATCTTGAAGCGTGACGTTGACTGACGCGCAGTGGGCGCGAATCGAGTTCGTTATGCAGTTACGGATGTAGTCGAGGGGAATGCGGCGGTCGACAATTCGGCGCAGCCGCCTTCGGTAAAGGGCGGGACCGAAAGCAGCCCAGCCTCATCCAGATCCCACTGGATCCGCGTCACACTGGCGCGATCTCGACGCGCCGCACCCCACAGTTCCAGCAACCTAGGAGTAGTGAGCGTCATGGGTTCCTGAGTGCCACGATCGTGCTACCGCACCCGCTCGATCAGGTCACGCCGCCCCCTTGCCCCCCCCGCACCGGGCTCGCCGTCGTCCGGCCTCCCCGGATCGCTTCCACCATCTGCCACCAGGGCCACGCGCGTCGCGGCATCAAAGCGACGCAGCTCAAAGACCGTGAGCAGCGAACCGAGCGACTGCAACGGATCTGACTGGAACGTCTCACGGCGAAGATCCGTCCTGACCCACTCGATGGGCCTGATGTGCCGCATGCCGTAACCGGAAGAGCTGACCGGCCCAGTTCCGCAGGGTGTAGTCGTTCTCGTCGGGACAGGCGGCCTATACGACCTCGCGGATGTCGCTTCGCTCGATGCTCGCGGAGAGGTCGGTGGTTCCCGTCCAGCCCGCGATGGCGAGACCGTGCTCCAGCGCATCGTTCTCGCGCTCGCCGTGCCGCCCCGCTCTGTCCACCCACACACGCACCTCGGCACACCCTGCCCCAGAACTGAGAAGTGCTCAGATCCCGCCGACGCCCGGAACGATCATGCAAGTTGATTCAGCAACTGATCGCACCACAGTGGCTCATAATCGCCGCCCCGAATGCGATGAGCGTGACCGAGTGCACAGTTGCCGCTCGCTGGCACGTCCCCCGAAGTCAACTCATGGCACTCACATGTCCCCCTGGTGACGACCTCTCACGCCGTACGCTGCCGTGCTCCTACCCTCTGCCACATCACGCAACCAACCAGGCATTCGCGACATCATTCCGGGCCCCGACTGCCGCCGCCCACCGGCGGCACGGTTATGCTGCCGCCACACCACGATCAGAATCCTCAACAACCACGGTGCGCTGCTGCCGTACAGGCAGGGAGGCCGGAGTGGGTGACCACTTCAAGACAGATACTGATGAGCTGGCGCAGTTCATGAAGACCCTGAACGATGCCAAGACCGCTCTCGAGGAAGTTCGCAAGTCCCTGCAGAACGTGGCGCCGCACGGCATCGGCACCAAGGATCTCGACTCCGCCTGCAATGACTTCCAGGAGCACTGGAAATACGGCTCGGAGCAGATCGCCGAGCAGACCGGCAAGCTCGCCGAGGGCATCAAGCAGACCAAGAGCAACTACGAAGAGGTCGAGACGGCTCTCGAAGACGGTTTCCGTAAAGCCGCAGCCCGGTCGGGGGAAAAGTGACTGCGAATCCATACACCCACCTCGGCTTCAACCCCGCACCGGGCAACCTCGGCACCGTCTCCGCACTGACGGCGAAGCTGACCAAGTCGGCCGAGACGATTTCCGAAGCTCACAGGATGATCACAAAGCTTCGGAGCGGGACCTCCTGGGAGGGCGACGCGGCAGTCGCGTTCCGGGAGGAACTCGACGGCGCGATCCCGACGAACCTCAAGAACGCCTACACCTCCATCGACAAGGCCGTCGCGGCACTGACCGCCTGGCAGAGCGCGCTCGACGGATACCAGGACCGGGCATGGAGGCTCGACGGCGAGGCGAAGGCGGCCAAGGAAGAGATCCAATCGGCGGAGGGACAGGCGAAGAGCGCCTCGGCCAACCCCGATCTCAAGCTCGCGGGCCAGACGTTCACTGACGACGCCGAGCTGAGGAGAGCCCAGGCCCGTCTGGACACGGCGACCCAAGAGCTCAACAAGGCGCGTGAGGCGGTCACCAACGCCAATGACGCCTACAGCAACGTCATCAGGCGAGCGAGGGAGCTGGAGGACGATCACTCCACCGGCGCCCGCAACCAGGCTCGCATCATCCGGGACGCGACGGACAACCTGGCGCCCGAGGAGCCGAACTGGTTCGAGAAGGCGATGGACTGGGTCGGCGACAACCTCACCGACATCCTCGGTGCGATCGCCGCGATTGCCGGTCTGGCCGCGTTGCTCTTCGCCGTGCCGGTCGGCCCCATCCTGTTGTTGGTGGCCGCGGCGGCCAGCGCTGCCACCCTGGTCTCCCGGCTGTCGGATCCCGTGGTGCGGGCCTCGATCAAGGACGGTTTCACCAAGGGCGAGTTCGATGCGGATTTCTGGAGCAACTCCGTCGGGCTGGCAGGCGACGCGCTAGGAGTGGTTCCGGGAGCCGGGGCCCTGGCTCGCGGTATCAACGGCGCAGCGCGGGCGGCAGGCGCCGGTGCGGAGGCTCTCTCGCTGGGGCAGAAGCTGTCCAGCGCGGGCAGTAACACTTGGACTGCAGCCCAGCGCATCGCCTCCGCTGACAACCCCCTCACCACCTGGATGGTGAAGGGCGCGGCGAACCCGTCTGCCTGGGCGAAGGGCATCGATATCGGCGTTTCCGGCGCCGGTGCGGTGACTGGCGCCTACGGTGTCGCCAAGAACGCATGGGACGACATCAAGAACGACACCGTGGAAAACGTCGGCACCGGCATGGATGCTGCCCGTGCCGGTTCGTTCGACGCCGCCGGCCACGGTGCCACCGCCCTCAAGACCCTGCAGGTGCTGTTCAGGTGACACACACGACATCAGCCGATCCCGACGGCAGCGTCAAGTATGGGTATGAGATCCAGCAATCCGCGCTGCGGCAGGACTGCGACGTGTGGTTCGCGACCCCACCGGGTTTCGTGGAGATCCCGATCGCCGCTCTCTTCGCCGAACCTGGTTCGCCCGAGGCCGCGCGGACAGTTGAGGCCGTCAACGCGCTCCTCGCGCTCGTGCCGGAGGACAAGCGCGCGGACTTCCTGACGCAGCTGGGTGAGGCGCGGACCCTCAGTGGGCTGATGCTCGAGGAAGGCGTGGTACATGTCGCGATCGGCGCGCACGAAGGCGACGACGGCGAGATGATCTCCTCCGTCCTCACCATCACCAGCAAGGAGACACCCTTCTCCCCGCCGAAGCTGGCAGCGGTACGGGCGGCGACGAAGCGCGAGAGCGCGGTGCCAGTAGCCGTGGTGGACCTGCCGTGCGGCCCTGGCGCGTTCACCGAGACAGTGGTCGAGGTGCCCGCCGAGGTCGCCCCGGGGCGGCCATCGCTGTATGAGGTGACGGCATATCTCCCCTACCCCGGCGGGCAGGGGATCGTCGTCCTCACCCTCACCACCACCGCGGTCGAGGCCCGGGAACACTACCGGGACATCCATCGGGGGATCGCCCACATGGTGAGCTTCGACAATCCGCTCCCGGGGGAGATCACGGAGCAGATCGCCGAGTCCGATGTCGCAGCATCCGTACGCACCGCTTTCGGCTGACCCGCCAGGAGAAGGAACCGGCCATGGACATGACCTCGATGAAGACGGCCTACGAGGATCCAAAGACCCGACAGGGCTGGCGCCGCACGGCCCTGTTCCGACTGGGCGCCTTCCTGCTGTCGCTGGTGTCCTTCCCCATCTGGCTCTTCTTGGTGATCATGACGTCAGTCTGGGCTCTGACGGTATTTCTCCCGATCCTGCTGGTGCTGCTCTACGTGGCCATGCTGAACGTCGTACGACTTTGTGAGGTCATGAGCCTGCGCCGGATCCTGCGGGTCTACCCGTGGCAGTCCTGCCATGGGGCCGCCAGCCTGGCGAACAATGGCACCACCCGGTTCCAGCTGGCCGATCCGGAGCGCCCCGAGAAGTCCGTCTCCGTCGGCCACGGCGACTGGTTGGGCAGCGGATTCACCTTCTGGGTTCGCGCGGTCAAGGCAGAGACGGTGCCCGAGGTGTGGTTCGCGGGAGACCCTCGGTTCCTGGGCGTCGTCGCGGTGCCCGGACCGCGCCGACTGGTCCGGGTGGCTCAGCGAGAGGCCCTCGACGGCCAGATGTCGGCCCGCAAGCGCGGAGTCGGCCCCGAGGCGAGGGAGCGCGCCAAGGCCGCGGGGGCGCGCGTCAGCTGAGGATCCCGCCGTCTCTTTGCACCTCTTTGCACCGACCTCTACGCCGCCCAGTCCCCCAGCACCTCGTCCGGGATCAGATACCGACATCGCCGCCCGTCTCGCCGTGGCCGAGAAAACCGACAAGCCCGGTTCTATGCCACGCTCGGCATCACCATCGAATACCGCCGCACGCAACGCAAAGCCCTGGTCGGGATCGCTCCCGGCCAGGGCCTGGTTGGTGAAAAGCTGGTCCGCTGGTGTCCGAGGGGGGACTTGAACCCCCACGCCCGATAAAGGGCACTAGCACCTCAAGCTAGCGCGTCTGCCATTCCGCCACCCGGACAAGGTGTCCGCCGCTCCCGGGGCCGGGGCCCGCGGCGACGAACAGAACCTTATCAAGGTCTCGGAGCGGCTTTCACCAGCACCTATGCACCGATGCGCGCCGACCGCACCGCTACGGCGCCGTCATCCGCTCCTCGACCTCCGGGTGCTTCTTCAGCCACGCCGCGACGGCCTCCGCCTGATGCCCCTGACCCCGCTTGTTGATCTCGATCTCCAGGGTGCCGAGTTCGTCCTCGGTCATCTTGAAGTTCTTGAACCACTTGGTGAGCTGTGGGTACTGCTTCGTGAACGCCTTGCTGGTGACCGTGCGGATGGTGTCGCCCTTGCCGAAGAGCCCCTTGGGGTCCTTCAGCTTGGTCAGCTCGTACTGGCTGTAGGCCCAGTGCGGGGTCCACAGCAGCACCGCGATCGGCTTCTTCTTGGCGTACGCGCGCTTCAGCTCGGCGAGCATCGCCGGGGTGGAGCCGTTGACGACCTTGTACTCCTTGTCGAGGCCGTAGCCGGGCACGACATCCTTCGTGAGGATGTCCATCGTGCCGGTGCCTCCCTCGATACCGACGATCCGGCCGTTGAACTCCTCGGCCCGTCCCT
The DNA here is from genome assembly GCF_054724165.1 of Streptomyces sp. BYX5S. Classification (NCBI taxonomy): domain Bacteria; kingdom Bacillati; phylum Actinomycetota; class Actinomycetes; order Kitasatosporales; family Streptomycetaceae; genus Streptomyces; species Streptomyces sp. BYX5S. The sequence goes on from NZ_CM138829.1 coordinate 5,630,749, forward strand.
TGAGGTCCTCCAGGGACTTGATGCCCTTCACGTACGACGGCACGGCGATCTCGAGCGAGGTGGGCCCGTACCAGGAGCCGAGGACGGACACCTTGTCCTTGTACTTGTCCCAGTAGCTCTTCTGCGTGTACGGCAGCCAGGCGTCGAAGTTCACGTCGAGGTCGCCGGTGGACAGCCCCGTGTAGACCGGGCCCACGTCCATCTGCTTGAGGTTCAGCTTGTAGCCGCGCTTCTCCAGCACGTTCTTCCACAGGAAGGTGACCGCGATGTCCTCGTCCCAGGGGAACCAGGCGACGTTCACCGGACGCTTGGCCTCGGCGGGGGCCGACTCCTCCTTGACCGGGGCCGTCTTGTCGACGAGGCCCGGGTTCTGCTTGAGCCACGTCTTGACGGCGTCCTGCTGCTTGCCCTTGCCGACCTTGTTGATCTCGGCCTCAAGACTGGTGAGCTGCTTCTCGGTCAGCTTGAAGTCCTTGAGCCAGGCACCGACCTCGGGGAAGTCCTCGGTGAAGCCCTTGCGGCCGATGGAGTGGACACCGTCGCCCTTGCCCCAGGCACCCTTCGGGTCCTTGAGCTTCGTCAGCTTGTAGTCGTTGTACGCCCAGTGCGGCGACCACAGCGTCGTGAGGATCGGCTCCTTGGCGGCGTAGGCGCGCTTGAGCTGCGCGAGCATCGCCGGCGTGGAGCTGTCGACGACCTTGTACTCCTTGTCGAGGCCGTACTCCCTGAGGACCTTGCTCTTCAGGAGCTGCATCTCACCGGCGCTCGCCTCGATGCCGGTGATCTTGCCGCCGAACTTGTCGGCCTGACCCTTCAGGTCCTCCATCGACGTGATGTCCTTCATGTACGAAGGCACCGCGAGTTCGAGGGAGGTGGGCCCGTACCAGGAACCGAGGTCTTCGAGGTCCTTGCCGTACTTCTTCCAGTAGTCGGCGTGCGTGACCGGCAGCCAGGAGTCGGTCTGGAAGTCGATCGAGCCCTCGGCGAGGGACGTGTACAGCGGGCCCGCGTCGAGCTGCTTCATCTCGACCTTGTAGCCGCGCTGCTCCAGGATCTCCTTCCACAGGAATCCGGAGGCGACGGCGTCGTCCCACGGCACGTACCCGAGGGTGATCTTCTTGCCCTGGCCCACGTTGGTGGAAGCGGTGGCCGCGGTGGTGGTCGCGGCCTTGTTCTGGCCGAACATGCCCATGCCGCCCGCGACGAGCGCGAGGACGACGACACCGACGACGGCGACGGCCGGACGGGGACGGTAGGACCAGATCTTCAGACCCTGCGTGACCCGCAGCTTGTTCAGCGCGCGGCGGCCCAGCGGGGACACCTGCTGGCCCAGCGAGCTGGTCATGCGGTCGAGGTAGATCGCCAGGATCACGATCGAGATGCCGGACTCGGCGCCGAGGCCGACGTTGAGCTGGCCGATGGCCTCGTTGACCGCGCCACCGAGACCGCCGGTGCCGACCATGCCCGCGATGGCGGCCATGGACAGGCCCAGCATGATGACCTGGTTGACACCCGCCATGATCGTCGGCAGGGCCAGCGGCAGCTGCACGCGGAAGAGGATGTTGCGCGGCGTCGTACCGAACGCCTCGGCCGCCTCGACCAGTTCCTTGTCGACCTGGCGGATGCCCAGCTCGGTCATGCGCACGCCCGGCGGCACCGCGAAGATCAGCGTCGCGACGATACCGGCGGGGGCGCCCGAGCCGAAGAACAGGATCGCGGGGATCAGGTAGACCATCGCCGGCAGCGTCTGCATCAGGTCGAGGACCGGCCTGAACAGATTGCTGATCCGGTTCGAGCGGGCCGCCCAGATACCCAGCGGCACACCGATGATCAACGCGATGAGTGTGGAGACCAGGACGAGCGAGAGCGTCATCATCGCCTCGTCCCACAGCTCCAGGTTCTGGACGAACCAGAAGCCGACGAAGGCCAGGACGGCGCCGAGGGTGCCGCGCAGCCAGAACGCGACCACGGCGAAGATGCCCGCCATCAGCAGGGGCGCGGGCGCCTGGAGGAGGTCGCTGAGTCCGTCGTAAACGCCGTTGAAGATGCTCTCGAAGAAGCCGAACAGCCAGTCGAGGTGGGTCAGCATCCACTGGACGACGCTGTTGACCCAGTCGCCGAAGGGAATCCTAGGCATCGGCGTTCACCTTCTCCGCCGACTGGCGAGCCGACTCGTCCTCGACGGTCTTCAAGGGTTCGCCGAGCACGGCCAGCAACCGCTCACGCGGCACCACGCCCTGCAAAGCGCCCTCGTCGTCGACGACGGCCACGGGTATCCCACTCGTCGAGCACGGCGTGAACAGATCCACGATCGGCGCATCCTGATGCACCTTCGCCGGCGCCGCCGCCAGGTCGTAACCCGCCTCCGGCTCCGCCATGATCGCCCGCGCACTCAACACCCGGGAACGGTCCACGTCCTGCGTGAACGACGCCACGTAATCATTGGCCGGCGTCACCAGAATGTCCTCCGCCGAACCGATCTGCACGATCCGCCCATCACGCATCACCGCGATGTTGTCACCCAGCCGCATCGCCTCGTTCAGATCGTGCGTGATGAACACGATCGTCTTCTTCAGCGTCTTCTGCAGCTCCAGCAACTGATCCTGCATGTCCCGCCGGATCAACGGGTCCAGCGCACTGAACGACTCGTCCATCAACAACAGATCCGCATCCGTGGCCAGCGCCCGCGCCAGCCCCACACGCTGCTGCATACCGCCCGACAACTCGTCCGGGAAGGACTTCTCCCACCCCTCCAGACCCGCCAGACGCAGCGCCTCCACCGCCCGCTCCTCACGCTCCGCACGCGCCACACCCTGAACCTCCAGGCCGTACGCCGCGTTCTCCCTCACCGACCGGTGCGGAAACAGCGCGAAATGCTGGAACACCATGCTGATCTTGTGCGAACGAACCTGCCGCAGCTCCTTCGCCGCCAGCGCCGTCAGATCCTGCCCGTCGAAACGCACATGCCCCGCGGTCGGCTCCAACAGCCCGTTCAGCATCCGCAGAAGCGTGGACTTGCCGGAACCCGACAGACCCATGACGACGAAGATCTGGCCGGACTCGACCGTGAACGACGCATCGATCACAGCGGCGGTGGTTCCCTCGGCACGCAGATCCTCACGGTCCGCGCCACTGCGGAGCTTCTCCACAGCCTCATCGGGTCGTCTGCCGAACACCTTGTACAGGTGCTCGGCCACCAGTCTGGCAGGCACACGGACCTCTATTCTCTTTGACCTGTTAAAGGTTGAAAAGCCATGCACATGGCTCCAGGCGGCGCCTGCCCACGCCCGACCAGCGCAAACACAAAAAAGTGCCGGTCGAGAAAATCTCGACCGGCACTTCGTGAGTGTCCGAGGGGGGACTTGAACCCCCACGCCCGATAAAGGGCACTAGCACCTCAAGCTAGCGCGTCTGCCATTCCGCCACCCGGACAAGGTGAGCGTCGCTCGGCGCGGGGCGTTCCCCGCGGCGACACCTCAACAATACCAAGGTTTCGGAGTGGCTTTCACCTGCGTATCGGTGCACTCCCGGACACGGAGGGTTACTTCTTGATGCCGATTCCCTTCGGGTTCAGGTGGGCGATGTGGCCGCTCTCGGTGCCGGCCGACGGGTCGATCACGCAGTCGATGAGTGCGGGGCCGCCGGAGGCGATGGCCTCGGTGAGGGCGGCCGTGACCTCGGCGGGGGTGGTCGCGCGGTAGCCCTTGCCGCCGAAGGACTCGATCATCCGGTCGTGGCGGGCCGCGCTCATCAGGGTCGTGGGGGCGGGGGCGCCGTCGATGGTCTCGTCGCCCCGGTAGACGCCGCCGTTGTTCATGATCACGGTGACGACGGGCAGGTTGTAGCGGCAGATCGTCTCCAGCTCCATGCCGCTGAAGCCGAAGGCGCTGTCGCCCTCGATGGCGACGACGGGGGCGCCGCCGCTCTCGACCGCCGCCGCGATCGCGTAGCCCATGCCGATGCCCATGACACCCCACGTGCCGGAGTCCAGACGGCGGCGCGGGTGGTGCATGTCGATGACGTTGCGGGCGATGTCGAGGGTGTTGGCGCCCTCGTTCACGATGTACGTCTCCGGGTGCTGGTGGACGACGTCGCGGACCGCCTTGAGCGCGCCCATGAACTGCATGGGGTGCGGGTCGGCCTCCAGGCGCTTGGCCATCTTGGCGACGTTCTGCGCGGAGCGTTCGCCGAGCTCCTCGCGCCAGGCCGTCGGTGCCGCGATCTGGCCCGGCTTGGTGCGGTCGGCGAGCTGGTCGAGGACCGATTCGATGTCGCCGACGAGCGGGGCCGCGATCGGCTGGTTGGAGTCCATCTCCTTGGAGTCGATATCGACCTGGATGAACTTCGCGTCCGGATTCCAGCCGCGCTCGCCGTGGTTGAGCAGCCAGTTCAGGCGGGCGCCGATCAGCATGACGACGTCGGCCTTCTTCAGGGCCAGGGAGCGGGCGGTGGCCGCCGACTGCGGGTGGTCGTCGCGCAGCAGGCCCTTCGCCATCGACATCGGTACGTAGGGGATGCCCGTCGACTCGATGAACGTGCGGATCTTGTCGTCGGCCTGCGCGTAGGCGGCGCCCTTGCCGAGGACGACGAGGGGGCGCTCCGCGTTCTCCAGGAGTTCGACGGCGCGGTCGACCGCCTCGGGGGCGGGGAGCTGGCGCGGTGCGGGGTCGACGAGGCGGGACAGCGTCCGCTCCCCCGCCTCCTTGTCCATCACGGCGCCCAGGACGGCGGCGGGGATGTCCAGGTAGACGCCGCCGGGGCGGCCGGAGACCGCGGTGCGCAGGGCGCGGGCGATGCCGCGGCCGATGTCCTCGACGCGGCTGACGCGGTAGGCGGCCTTCACGAAGGGCTGGGCGGCGGCGAGCTGGTCCATCTCCTCGTAGTCGCCCTGCTTGAGGTCGACGAGGTGGCGCTCGCTGGAGCCGGAGATCTGCACCATGGGGAAGCAGTTGGTGGTGGCGTTGGCGAGGGCGACCAGGCCGTTGAGGAAGCCGGGGGCCGAGACCGTCAGACAGATGCCGGGCTTCTGGGTGAGGTAGCCGGCGATGGCGGCGGCGTGGCCGGCGTTCGACTCGTGGCGGAAGCCGATGTACTTGATGCCCTCGGCCTGCGCGAGGCGGGCCAGGTCCGTGACGGGGATGCCGACGAGGCCGTAGATGGTGTCGATGTCGTTCTTCTTGAGGGCGTCGACGACGAGGTGGTAGCCGTCGGTGAGCTCGGACGGCGCGTCGGCTCCTGCCGCGGCCTCGGCGGTGTGGTCGGCGGTCGAGTCAGCGGTCATGATCCGAGTTCCTCCTTGGACGGTCCTGCCGGTGCGGCTCCTGCTTCACACCTTCGGCAGGGGGCGGCGCCCCGTCCAAGACCCATCGGCTTCCAGCCGATAACTGACGTCTATCGAAGCCCCGAGGTGTCTCAAGTACCGTCTGTGGCCTGCCGATTCGTGGTCGATAAGCCGCTGCTATCGGCTCTTCGCGAGTGCGTATTGGACGTGCCCGGCACCTGACCGCACGCTCGCTGGGGACGGGAGGTGGACGGCATGGGCACGTCGGTCCTGAGCGTCACGGGGCTCGCCGATGTCATCGATCGGCAGGTGCGTGCGCGACCCCACGCTCCCGCGCTCCTCGCGGGCGAGGGACATACACCCCTGTCCTACGGGGCGTTGGACGCGCTCGCGACGCGGGAGGCGGGGCGGTTCGCCGCCTCGGGGCTGCGGGCCGGTGATGTGCTCGGGATCGTCGCGGGCAACACCGTCGAGTTCGTGGGGGCACTGCTCGGGGCGGCGCGGGCGGGGGTCGTCGCCGCGCCTTTGGACCCCGGCCTGACGGAGACCGAACTGCGTTCGCGTGTACGGGCGTTGGGGGCACGGGAGGTACTGCGCGGGGGCCGGCTCACGGGCGGGGGCGGGCACGGCCCGCTCCGCCCGGGGGTGGACGACACACTGATCCTGTTCACCGCCGGGTCGACGCGGCGGGCGCGGATGGTGCCGCTCACGGGGGCCAACGTGGCGGCGTCCGTCGGCAACGTGTGTGCCACGTACGCGTTGGGGCCCGCGGACGCGACCGTCGCGGTCATGCCGTTCTTCCACGGGCACGGGCTGTTCGCGTCGCTGCTGGCCACGCTCGCCAGTGGTGGGTGTGTGCTGTTGCCGGCGGGTGGGCGGTTCTCGGCGGAGACGTTCTGGGCGGATCTGCGGGCGGTGGGGGCGACGTGGTTCACCGCGGTGCCGACGGTGCACGAGGCGTTGCTCGACCGGTCCGAGGTGGACGAGGACGGGCCCGGCGCGGGGGCCGCTCCCCCGCTGCGCTTCGTGCGCAGTTGCGGGGCGCCGCTCAACGCGGCGAGTCAGCGGGCGTTGGAGCGGATGTTCGGCGCGCCGTTGCTGTCCGCGTACGGGATGACCGAGGCCGCGCATCAGATCGCCAGCGAGCCGTTGCCCGAGGACGGGCCGCTGAAGCACGGGACGGTGGGGCGGGCGACGGGGGTGCGGTTGCGGGTCGTCGGGGAGGACGGGCGGGGGTGCCCCGCCGGGGTGCGGGGGGAGGTGTGGGTGCGGGGGCCTTCCGTGGCCGGGCCGGGTGGGGGGTGGTTGCGGACGGGGGATTTGGGGTCGCTCGACGAGGACGGGTATCTGTCGCTGGCCGGGCGCATCGGGAGCCTCATCGTGCGGCGGGGGCGGAGGATCTCCCCGGAGTACGTGGAGGATGTGCTGACCGGGTGTCCGTCGGTGGCGGAGGCGGCGGTGTTCGGGGTGGGTGGGGGTGGGATCGGGGCCGCGGTGGTGGTGCGGGGTGAGGAGTGCGTGGGGGCGGACGAGGTGTTGCGGTACTGCCGGGAGCGGTTGGCCGCGGTGGCGGTTCCCGACCGGGTCGTGCTGGTGCGGGCGTTGCCGCGGACGGCGCAGGGCGGGTTGGACCGGTTGGCCGTCGCGAAACGGTACGCGTGAGCCGCCGCCTCGGGGCGCTGCCCCGGACCCCGCTGCTCAATCGCCGCAGGGGCTTGATGGGTCCGCCCGCTCGGCCGCCGCACGGGCCGAAAAGATCGGGGCTCCGCCCCGGACCCCGCGCCTCAAACGCCGGCGAGGCTGCTTGGTAGCCCCTGCGGCGATTGAGCAGCGGGGTCCGGGGCGGAGCCCCGGCTTTTCGAGTGGGTGGGGTCAAGCGGACGCGGGCTGGGCGGGAACACCGTGGGTGAACGCATCGTCCAGGTTCAGCGTGGTCGCCGCACTGACGAAGGCACGCGCCGCCACCGACCCGGGCGTACCCGCGTGGATCGCCACGGACACCTGCGCCCCGGCCTCCGGATCCACCAGCGGCAGCGCCCGCGTCCGGCCCGCCACCGGCATCGCCCGCAGCCAGGTGTGGGGGACGACGCTGGCCCACTCCCCGCCGCCCACATGCGCGTACAGCGAGGCGATCGAGTCCGTCTCGACCTGCGGGACGACCTCCAGGCCCTTGTCGGCGAAGACCTTGTCGACGATCTGGCGGATGCGCATGTCCGGGGTGAGGAGGGCGAGCGGGAGCCCGGCGGCGTCGGCCCACGTGACGCTTCCCGTGTGGGAGGCGAACCGGTCGTCCGGGACGAGGAGCATGTAGCGCTCCTGGTAGAGGGGGACGACCTGGAGGCCCTCCTGGTCGTCGGGGTCGAAGTGGGCGATGGCCACGTCGAGTTCGAAGTCGCGGAGCTGGCGGTGGAGCTCCTTCGTGGACAGGCGGGAGCGGACCTGGACCTTCGCCAGCGGGTGCGCCGAGCAGAACGCGCCCACCGGGAGGGCGAGGGTCGTGGACGCGGTGGGGTCCGTGCCGAGCCGGAGCGTGCCCGTGATGCCGGACTGGACCGCGGCCACCTCCGCCTTGAACGCCTCCTGCTCGGCGAGGATCCGCTTGGCCCACACCACCAGGCGCTCTCCCTCGGGAGTGAGACCCTGGTAGTTGTGGCCGCGGTTGATCAGCGTGACGTTGAGTTCGCGCTCCAGTTTGGCGATCGCCGCGGAGAGCGCGGGCTGGGAGACGTAGCAGGACTCGGCGGCGCGTGCGAAGTGCCGCTCGCGCGCCACCGCGACGAAGTACTCCAACTGCCGGAACAGCATCTGCGCCTCCTCGGCCACGTGATCTTCATCCGTAGCGTGCTACGGCAGCACGGTGCGTGCCAATAGGTCGGTCGCCGCGTGGATGGCCCGCAGCGTGGGTGCCTCGGCGCCGGTGATGTCGGCCATCTCGACGACCGCCGTCACGATGGCGTCCAGCTCCAGTTGTTTGCCCGCTTCCAGGTCCTGGAGCATGGAGGTCTTGTGGGCTCCCACGCCCTCGGCGCCGCGCAGGCGCTTGTCGATGGAGATCTCGGGCGTCGAGCCGACGCGGGCGGCGATGTCGAGGATCTCCTCCATGACATGACCCACCATCGCGCGCGTGAGCGGGTGCCGGCACATGTCGACCATGGTGGCCCGGGTCAGCGCGCTGATCGGGTTGAAGGCCGCGTTGCCCATGAGTTTGATCCAGATGTCGTCGCGCAGGTTCCGCTCGACGGGACACTTGAGGCCACCGGCGATCATGGCCTCGCTCAGCTCCGTGCAGCGCCGGGACACCTCTCCGCTGGGCTCGCCGATGGAGAAGCGCGTGCCCTCCAAGTGCCGTATGACGCCCGGGGATTCGATGACGGTGGCCGGGTAGACGACGCAGCCGATGGCGCGTTCCGGCGGCAGCACCTTGCTGGTCGCGCCGCCCGGGTCGACCGCTTCGATGCGGCGGCCCTCGTAGGGGCCGGGCAGGCGGTGGAAGTACCACCACGGGATGCCGTTCTGGCCCGCCACCACCGCGGTGTGTTCGCCGAGCAGGGGTGCCACCAGGGAGCCGCACGACGGGTACGAGTGGGCCTTGAGGCCGAGGAACACGTAGTCCACGGGGCCGATCTCGCGCGGGTCGTCGGTGGCGTGCGGGCGGGCGGTGAAGTCGCCGCGCGGGCTGAGCACGCGGACGCCTTCGGCCTGGATGGCGCGGAGATGGTCCTTGCGGGCGACGAGGTGCACGTCCGCGCCGCCGCGGTGCAGGGCCGCTCCCACGTACGCGCCGATGGCTCCGGCGCCGAGAACTGCGATCTTCATCGTGGTGCCTCCTGGTTTCGAGGGTGTGGAGGTACGCGGATGCCGCCGCCCCGCGCGCCGCACAGCACGCGGAACGGTCGGCACATGGGTGGGTGAGTGGGCGCGGCCGCCGCGCGTGCCCTGTCGCGCGGCGGCCGCTGGGAAGGTGGCCGGGAGGCCTTCAGCGCATGAGTTTCACGGCGGCGACGACGAGCGGGTCGAGGCCGTCGGCGCCGTCGTCGACGAGCGCGTAGAGGCGGCGTTTCATCCGCGGGTCCCAGAACCGGGTGAGGTGTCCCGCGACGGCTTCGGCCGCGTCCGCCGGTGGCAGATGGCCCTGGTGGGCGGCGATGTCGTTCGCCATGCGGCGTTCGGAGGGGACGGTGTGCGCCATGTCAGTCCACCGCCGTGACGAGTTCGTCGGCGGCCTGCTGCTCGGCGACCGCCTTGGGCGCGAGGCCCACCTGCACGGCCGTCACCTTGTACTCGGGGCAGTTGGTCGCCCAGTCGGAGTTCTCCGTGGTGACCACGTTCGCGCCGGTCACCGGGTGGTGGAACGTGGTGTAGACGACGCCGGGCGGCATCCGGTCGGAGATCTGCGCGTGCAGCGTCGTCGCACCGACGCGGCTGGACAGGGTGACGAGGTCGCCGTCGGTGATGCCGCGCTCCTCCGCGTCGTGCGGGTGCACTTCGAGGATGTCCTCGGGGTGCCAGGCGACGTTGCCGGTGCGGCGGGTCTGCGCGCCGACGTTGTACTGGCTGAGGATGCGGCCCGTGGTGAGGACCAGCGGGAAACGGCGGGTGCTGCGTTCGTTGGTCGGTACGTAGGAGGTGACGACGAACTTGCCCTTGCCGCGCACGAACGCGTCGACGTGCATGGTCGGTGTGCCCTCGGGGGCCTCCTCGTTGCACGGCCACTGGATCGAGCCGAGCTTGTCGATGAGCTCGAAGGAGACACCGGCGAACGTCGGGGTGACCGAGGCGATCTCGTCCATGATCTGCGACGGGTGGTCGTAGTCCATGGCGTAGCCCATGGCGGTGGCGATCTCGCACACGATCTGCCACTCGTGCTTGCCCGCCTTCGGCGGCATCACCGACCGCACCCGGTTGACGCGCCGCTCGGCGTTGGTGAACGTGCCGTCCTTCTCCAGGAAGGAGGCGCCGGGCAGGAAGACATGGGCGAACTTGGCGGTCTCGTTGAGGAACAGGTCCTGGACCACGACGAGTTCCATGGCTTCGAGGGCCGCCGTGACGTGCTGGAGGTTGGGGTCCGACTGGGCGATGTCCTCGCCGTGCACGAACAGGCCGCGGAAGTCGCCGTCGATCGCCGCGTCGAACATGTTGGGGATGCGCAGTCCGGGCTCGGGCAGCAGCGCGGAGCCCCACAGGTTCTCGAAGACGCCCCGCACGGCGTCGTCGGAGATGTGCCGGTAGCCGGGCAGCTCGTGCGGGAAGGAACCCATGTCGCAGGAGCCCTGGACGTTGTTCTGCCCGCGCAGCGGATTGACGCCGACGCCGTCGCGGCCGATGTTTCCGCAGGCCATGGCGAGGTTGGCCATTCCCATGACCATCGTCGAGCCCTGGCTGTGCTCGGTGACACCGAGGCCGTAGTAGATCGCGCCGTTGCCCGCGGTGGCGTACAGGCGGGCCGCCGCGCGCAGGTCGGCCGCCGGGACGCCGGTGATCTCCTCGGTCGCCTCGGGGCTGTTCTCGGGGCGGGCGACGAACTCGGCCCACTCCTCGAAGCCCTCGCAGCGCTCCGCGACGAAGTTCTCGTCGACGAGGCCCTCGGTGACGACGACGTGCGCCATCGCGTTGACGACGGCGACGTTCGTGCTGGGGCGCAACTGGAGGTGGGCCTGCGCCTCGATGTGCGGAGAGCGCACGAGGTCGATGCGGCGCGGGTCGACGACGATGAGCTTGGCGCCCTCGCGCAGGCGGCGCTTCATCCGGGAGGCGAACACGGGGTGGCCGTCGGTCGGGTTGGCGCCGATGACCATGATGACGTCGGCCTCGGCGACGGAGCGGAAGTCCTGGGTGCCGGCCGATTCGCCGAAGGTCTGCTTGAGGCCGTAGCCGGTGGGCGAGTGGCAGACGCGGGCGCAGGTGTCGACGTTGTTGTTGCCGAAGGCGGCGCGGACCATCTTCTGGACGACGTACACCTCTTCGTTGGTGCAGCGGGACGAGGAGATCGCGCCGATGGCGCCCGCCCCGTACCGGCCCTGGATCTCGCGGAAGCGGCGGGCGACCGTGCCGATCGCCTCGTCCCACTCGACCTCGCGCCACGGGTCGGTGATCCTCTCGCGGACCATGGGCTTGAGCTTGCGGTCGGGGTGGGTGGCGTAACCGAAGGCGAAGCGGCCCTTGACGCAGGAGTGGCCCTCGTTGGCGCCGCCGTCCTTGTGGGGCACCATGCGGACGAGTTCGTCGCCGCGCAGCTCGGCCTTGAAGGAGCAGCCGACGCCGCAGTACGCGCAGGTGGTGACCACGGAGCGGGTCGGCATGCCGAGGTCGACGACCGACTTCTCCTGGAGCGTCGAGGTCGGGCAGGCCTGCACGCAGGAGCCGCAGGACACGCACTCGGAGTCGAGGAAGGACTCCCCCGCGCCCGCCGACACCTTCGACTCGAAGCCGCGCCCCTCGATGGTGAGCGCGAACGTGCCCTGCACCTCGTCGCAGGCGCGCACGCAGCGCGAGCAGGCGATGCACTTGGACGGGTCGAAGTCGAAGTAGGGGTTGGAGGTGTCCTTCTCGGCGTTGAGGTGGTTGGCGCCCTCGTACCCGTAGCGCACCTGGCGCAGGCCGACCACGCCCGCCATGTCCTGGAGTTCGCAGTCGCCGTTGGCGGGGCAGGTGAGGCAGTCGAGCGGGTGGTCGGAGATGTACAGCTCCATGACGCCCTGGCGGAGCTTCTCGACCTTCGGGGTCTGGGTTTTCACCGACATGCCGTCGGTGCACGGTGTGGTGCAGGAGGCGGGGGTGCCGCGGCGGCCGTCGATCTCGACGACGCACAGCCGGCAGGAGCCGAACGCCTCCAGGCTGTCGGTGGCGCACAGCTTCGGTACGTCGATGCCCGCCTGCGCCGCGGCCCGCATCACGGACGTGCCCTCGGGGACCGTCACCTGGTGTCCGTCGATCTCGACCGAGACCGTGGCCGCTCCGGGGCGTTCCGGAGTGCCGAAGTCGGGTTCCTTCAGAAGCGTCATGCCTGGCCCTCCGTTCGGGTGTTGCCCCGCTGTACGGGATGGATCTCCAGGAGCCGACGGCCGCCGCGGTCGACGAAGTCGTCGGCGAAGTGCGCGAGCGCGCTGCGTACGGGCATGGGCGTCAGGCCGCCCATGGCACACAGTGAACCATCGGTCATCAGGTCGCACAGGTCCTCGAGCAGCGCGAGATTCTCGTCGCGGTGCTCACCGGCGACGATCCGGTCGATGACCTCGACGCCGCGCACCGAACCGACCCGGCAGGGTGTGCACTTGCCGCAGGACTCCTCGGCGCAGAACTCCATCGCGAAGCGGGCCTGCGCCGCCATGTCGACGGTGTCGTCGAAGACGACGATGCCGCCGTGGCCGAGCATCGCCCCGGCCTCGGCGAGCGCCTCGTAGTCCATCGGCAGGTCGAACTGCGCCTCGGGCAGATACGCGCCGAGTGGCCCGCCCACCTGCACGGCCCGCGCGGGGCGGCCGCTCAAGGTCCCCCCGCCGTAGTCCTCGATCAGTTCGCGCAGGGTGATGCCGAAGGCCGTCTCGACGATGCCGCCGCGCTTGATGTTGCCGCCGAGCTGGAAGACCTGGGTACCGCGGGAGCGGCCGACGCCGAGGTCCTGGTAGGCCTTGGCGCCGCCCGCGAGGACGACGGGGACGGTGGTGAGGGTGAGGACGTTGTTGACGACCGTCGGTTTGCCGAACAGGCCCTCGATCGCGGGGATCGGGGGTTTCGCGCGGACCATGCCGCGCTTGCCCTCCAGGCTCTCCAGCATGGAGGTCTCCTCGCCGCAGATGTACGCGCCGGCGCCGACGCGGACGTGCAGGTCGAAGTCGAGCGCCGAGCCGAGGATGCCGGTGCCGAGCCAGCCGCGTCCGCGCGCGACGTCGATCGCGGCGTTCATGGTGGCGATGGCGTCGGGGTACTCGGAGCGGATGTAGAGGTAGCCCTCGCGAGCGCCGACGGCGTGGGCGGCGATCGTCATGCCCTCGATGAGCAGGAACGGGTCGCCCTCCATGACCATGCGGTCGGCGAAGGTGCCGCTGTCGCCCTCGTCGGCGTTGCAGCAGATGAACTTGAGACCGTCGGGGCCGGGATCGCAGTCCAGGACCGTCTTCCACTTGATGCCCGCGGGGAATCCGGCGCCGCCGCGTCCGCGCAGTCCGGAGTCGGTGACCTCGGTGACGACGTCGGCGGGCGTCATCTCCAGTGCCGCGCGCAGCCCTTGGAGGCCGCCGTGGGCCTCGTAGTCCTCGGGCGAGAGCGGGTCGGTGACGCCGACGCGGGCGAAGGTGACGCGGTTCTGCCGTCGCAGCCACGGGAGTTGGTCGACCGGGCCGAGGCGGAGTGGGTGGTCGCCGCCGTGCAGCAGTCCGGCGGCGAGCAGTCCGGGTACGTCGTCGGGGGTGACCGGGCCGTAGGCGATGCGGCCCTCGGCGGTCACGACCTCGACGAGGGGTTCGAGCCACAGCAGTCCGCGCGAGCCGTTGCGCACGACGTCGAGACCGAACCCGCCCTCGATACCTGCCAGTTGGAGCCGCTGCGCGACCTCGTCGGCGCCCACGGAGCGGGCGGCCGCGTCACGCGGGACGTACACCGTGGTCATGGTCGGGGAAGTCACGTGTCACACCGTCCCGTTGAGGATCGCGCCGAGCCGGGCCGGGGTCACGCGGCCGTGCAGCCGTCCGTCCGCCTCGACGGAGGGGCCGAGCGCGCAGTTGCCGAGGCAGAAGACCTGCTCGACGGTGACCGCGCCGTCCGCGCTGGTCTCGCCGAGGGTGAGCCCCGACTGCCGTACGTGGTCCAACAGGCCGTCGGCACCGAGGGCTTGGCAGGCCTCCGCGCGGCAGATGCGGACGGTGGAGCGGCCCGCCGGGGTGCGGCGGAAGTCGTGGTAGAAGGTCACCACGCCGTGGACGTCGGCGCGCGAGAGGTTGAACTCGTCGGCGAGGACGGGGATCGCCTCCTGCGGTACGCACCCCAACTCGGCCTGTACGGCGTGGAGTACGGGCAACAGCGCGCCGCGCTCGCCACGGTGCGCGGCCGCCGCCCTTCTGACCACGCCCTCGACCGACACGTCCGTCCCGCTGGTCGTCATGATCGCTCCGCCTTCCGTCATGCGGGTCTCCGGCGCGGGTGCGGGAGACCCCAGCACTACCCCATACAGACTTCTGTATACAGAAGCCCGGTGTAAAGAAGCGGGACGAAATCGAGCGGAGTCGATCCCGCGCCTTCCGTACACCGGGCCGGTGTTCTCAGGCCACGAGCACGGACGCGTGGGCGGGCGCGGCGGCCGCGGTGAGGCCCATCGCGGCCCCGAGTTCGGTGAGCCACGGCAGCACCGTGCCCCACACCAGCCGCTCGCCGCCCCCGTCCTCCCCGAGCAGCGCCGAGGCCGGTACGCGCACGGGGTCGGCGCACACCGTGGAGGTGGCGCTGCCGCTCGGGCCCGGACCCGTGGCGCGCGCGGGTACGTACAGGTCGGGGGCGTGGGCCGGGACCAGCCACAGGCTCCGCCCGCCCGCGCCCGGCGCGCACGGGGCGCTCGACCAGAGGTAGCTGTCGGCCTCACCGGCGGCGACCACCTGACGCTTGCGGCCGCGCAGGGCGACGACCTCGCCGGTGCGGCGGGCCGCGGACTCCGGCCCGTCCTCCTCCAGGGCGAGCGAGCACAGGTGGCGTCCGGCCGCGATCTCGGCGCGCACCCAGGCGCCGCCGTGCGCCTCGACGACGGCGACCGCCGCGTAGTGCGAGCGGAGCACGGCCGCGGCGGCCGGGCAGACCCGCGCGACGCGGGTCACGACATCGGCGGCCTCGGTCAACCCCGCGCCGGAGCCGCCGAGTTCGCGGGCGACGGTGAGGCCGAGCAGGCCGGCCTGACCGAGGGCGGTGACGCCGGAGCGGGGGAACTTGCCTTGCATACGGGCCGGTTCGCCGCCGGTTGCGACGGCACCGGTCAGGACGTGGGCGAGTGCGGTGCGGTACGACACGGGGCGACCCCCTCGTCAGCGTGATGTGAGCGGCCGCGATGCGGCGCAGTAATTGCATACAGTATTCCGACGGTCGCCGCAGGGCCAGAGGCATGCACGGCCGAGTTTCAACTCCCGCTGCGGCACGTGGAGTTCCAAACTGTCTATTGCATACTAAAGTCAGTATCCCAGCGCCTCTGACGTCGCGTCAGCGGACGAACAAGGGAGGGCCCCGCCCATGCCCGAGATACCCGCCGTGGCCGACCGCGGCCCGATCACCCGGCCCGTCCCGCTGCGGCAGGCCGTCCACGACGCCCTGATCGAGATGATCATCAACGGCACGCTGAGGCCCGGCCAGCACCTCGTCGAGGCCGAGCTGGCGGCGCACCTGGGAGTGAGCCGGCAGCCGGTGCGCGAGGCACTGCAACGGCTCCAGACCTCGGGCTGGGTCGACCTGCGCCCCGCCCAGGGCGCCTTCGTGCACTCCCCCACCGTGGAGGAGTGCGCCCAACTGCTCGGCGTACGGGCTGTGTTGGAGACCTACTCGGCGCGCGGCGCGGCCCAGCACGCGACGCCGGACGACATCGCCACGCTGTGGGAGTTGCAGCAGGTGGGCCTCGACGCGCTCGCGGCGCAGGATGCGCGGGCCATCGTCGAGGCCAACGCGGCGCTCCACGCGCACATCACCACGCTGTCCCGCAACGCGGTGCTGGCCGAGCTGATCCCGCAGGTCGACCAGCGGGTGCGCTGGTACTACACACCCATCGCCAAGCCCCGCGGCAACGACGCGTGGAGCGAGCACGCCCTGATCATCAAGGCCATCGCGGCGGGCGACCCCGACCACGCGGAGGCACTGATGCGCCGGCACACGCAGAACACCACGGACTTCTACTGCGCGCAGATCGAGGCCGTGGCCGGTTCCGGGAGCTGATCGGAACCGGCCACGCCCTTCCCCCCACCGAAGGGGCGGGGCTATGCGGTGATCTCCCGCAGCAGCCCCGTCCGGACGTCGAAGACGAACCCGCGGACGTCGTCGGTGTGCGGCAGGAACGGGGAGGTACGCACCTTCCTGAGGGACTGCCGCACATCCTGGTCCACGTCGCTGAAGCCCTCCACCGCCCACGTGGGCCGCTGCCCGACCTCCCGCTCCAGCTCGTGGCGGAACTCCTCGGTCAGCGATTCGAGGCCGCAGCCGGTGTGGTGGATGAGGACCACGCTGCGGGTGCCGAGCGCCCGCTGGCTGATGGTCAGCGACCGGATGGTGTCGTCGGTGACCACACCGCCCGCGTTGCGGACGGTGTGGCAGTCGCCGAGTTCCAGGCCGAGTGCGGCGTGCAGATCGATCCGGGCGTCCATGCACGCCACGACGGCCACTTCGAGGACCGGGCGGGCGTCCATGCCGGGGTCGGTGAAGGCGGCGGCGTACCGCTCGTTCGCCTCGACGAGGCGGTCGACCACGCTGCCCATGTCAGATGACGCCCTGTTCGGCGAGTTGCGCCAACTCGGATGCTTCCAGGCCGAGTTCATCGCCGTAGATCGCCGTGTTGTGCTCGCCGAGGAGCGGGGAGCCGGAGATGGTGGTGGGCGAGTCGGAGAGCTTGAGCGGGTTGCCCACCGTCGTGTACGTGCCGCGCCCGGGGTGCTCGACCTCGACGACCATGTCGTTGGCGACCAGCGACTCGTCCTCGATGATCTCCTTGGTGGACAGGATCGGTCCGCAGGGGATGTTGTGGGCGTTGAGCCGGTCGAGGACCTCCCACTTGGGGAGCGTGGACGACCACTCCTCGATGAGCTGGAACATCTTGTTGAGCTTCGGCAGCCGCGCCTCCGGCGTCGACCACTCCGGGTCGTCCGCCATCTCCGGCCTGCCTATCAGCTCGGCGATCGGCTTCCAGCCGACGGGCTGGACGATGACGTAGACGTAGTCGTTGGGGCCGCCGGGTGCGCACTTGACGGCCCAGCCGGGCTGTCCGCCGCCGGAGGCGTTGCCGGAGCGGGGCACCTCGTCGCCGAAGTCCTCGTTGGGGTACTCGGCCAACGGGCCGTGTGCCAGGCGCTGTTGGTCGCGCAGCTTGACCCGGCACAGGTTGAGCACGGCGTGCTGCATGGCGACGTTCACGCGCTGGCCGCGCCCGGTGTTCTCGCGCTGGAACAGGGCGGCGAGGATGCCGGCGACGGTGTGGATACCGGTGCCCGAGTCACCGATCTGCGCGCCCGTGGCCGTCGGCGGGCCGTCCTCGAAGCCCGTGGTGGCCATCGAGCCGCCCATGGCCTGGGCCACGACCTCGTACGCCTTGAAGTTGGTGTACGGGCCCTCACCGAAGCCCTTGATGGAGGCGTAGATGATGCGCGGGTTGATTTCCTGAATGCGCTCCCACGTGAAGCCCATCCGGTCGACGGCGCCGGGGCCGAAGTTCTCCACCATGACGTCCGAGCGGCGGATCAGCTCCGTGAGGATATCCTTGCCGCGCTCGGTCTTGGTGTTGAGGGTGATGCTCCGCTTGTTGGAGTTGAGCATCGTGAAGTAGAGGGAGTCGACGTCCGGGATGTCACGCAGCTGCTTCCGCGTGATGTCGCCGCTCGGCGCCTCCAGTTTGACGACGTCCGCACCCAGCCACGCCAGCAACTGCGTCGCGGACGGGCCCGACTGCACGTGCGTCATGTCGAGGACGCGCACGCCCTCCAGAGCCTTTGTCATGGTCAACTCCCGGCTTCTCGTGGTCCGTTCGGAGTTAAAAGGTCGGTACAAAGATCTGCGCGACCCTGGACACTCAGCCACCCAGTGAGGGATAACGCCTTCATACAGTATTCGTCGACTGTATGCAATAACCGGCGGCGGCATTCGTCTGCGCGCGGCCGTCGGAGCACAGGCCCGGATCACCGCACACGAAGCAACGAAGCTCTGTGAGGGAACGCCTGATATGACCTTGAACCACGGAACAGCAGAGCCGCCCGCGTATCGCGAGGTCACCGACGCCCGGGGTCGCGTCTACCGCATCGGCGAGTCGGACCGCGACATCCTCGGCCACTCCCGGCAGTTGATGGTCTACCTGCCCTGGATCGCCATGATGGGGATCAGCGTCTTCGAGTACGCGTACGGCTCGGCGGAGGACACCCTGTCGCACGCGCACAACTGGACGCAGTCCAACACCTTCTGGATCCTCAGCGTCTGGATCTTCTTCCAGGCCGGAGTCTCCTTCCCCGCCGGATGGATGCGGGAGAAGGGCATCCTGACGGCCCGTCGGGCCATGTTCATCGGCTCCGGGATGTGCCTGATCGGCTTCCTCGCCCTCTCGCACATCCACGACGTGCTCGTCGCGATCCTCGGATTCGGGGTCGTCGGCGGCATCGGCTCCGGACTGATCTACTCGACCTGCGTCAACATGGTCGGCAAGTGGTTTCCCGAACGCAAGGGCGGCAAGACGGGGTTCGTCAACGGCGGCTTCGCCTACGGGTCCCTGCCGTTCATCTTCATCTTCAACTACGCCTTCGACACCGGGAACTACCAGACGGTCCTGGACCTCGTCGGCCTGTACGTGATGGTCGTCGTGTTCGTCTGCGCCTTCTTCTTCAAGGACCCGCCGAAGAACTGGTGGCCCGCGCACATCGACCCCCTGGCCCAGGGCGGCTCCGGCAAGAGCGCCGCGAGCCTCGCCAAGAACCCGCCCGCCGTACGGCAGTTCACGCCCATGGAGGCCATCAGGACCGGCATGCTGCCGCTGATGTGGGTGGCCCTCGTCATCAGCGCCGGTGTGTCGATCTTCGGCATCTCCTTCCAGGTCGACTACGCCAAGGAAGTCGGCTTCGGCCCGCTCGTCGCCGCCTCGTCCATGGGGGTCATGGCGGTCATCAACGGCATCGGCCGCGGCGTCGTGGGCTGGGCCTCCGACAAGTGGGGCCGCAAGACGACGCTGGTGATGGTCATCCTGGTCCTCGGCCTCGCCCAGTTCGGTGTCATCTGGGCCGGAAACCTGCACAGCGAGGCGCTGTTCCTGGTCTTCGCGTTCCTCTCCGGGTTCGGCGGCGGCGCGTTCTACCCGCTGTTCGCCGCGCTCACACCGGACTACTTCGGCGAGAACTACAACGCCTCCAACTACGGCCTGGTCTACAGCGGCAAGTTGGTCAGCGGCCTGTTCGGCGGCGGCATGGGCTCCATGGTGGTCTCCGCCTGGGGCTACAACGGCGCCTACGCGCTGGCCGGCGGGACCTCACTGATCGCCGCGGTCATCGCGATGACGTTGCAGCAACCGGGCCGCCCGAAGAAGGGCACCCGGGCCGCGGCGGCCCGGCCGCAGCACGCCACCTGAGCCACCGCCCCCACCCCTCCTCCCCGGGCGAGGTGGCGGTCCCGCGCGGGCCGCTACCTCGCCCGCTGGTGGTACGACGTCCGCGTGTGTTCGGTGTGGACGCGCATGACCGCGGCGGCCCTGGCCTCGTCCCGGTCGGCGAGCGCGGCGATCAGCTCGCGGTGCTCCGCCCACGACTGGTGGCCGCGCTGCCGCGCCACCGGCGTGTAGTACCAGCGCACCCGCCGGTCCACCTGCGCGGCGAGTGCGGCGAGGACCGTGTTGCCCGCCAACTCCATGACGGTGCCGTGCAGTTGCGCGTTGAGCGCCACCGCGGCCTCCACGTCGTCCGCGGCGACCGCCCGCTCCCCCGCCTCGCACAGCTCCTCCAGCGCCGCGACGGCCGCGGCGTCGGCCCGCCCGGCGGCCAGACGTACCGCCTCCGTCTCCAACAGCGAGCGCACGGTGAGGAGTTGGTCCGCCTCGTGCTCGGTCGGCTCGTGCACGAACGCGCCCTGCGCGGGCCGCAGATCGACCCACCCCTCGGTGCTCAGCCGTTGCAGCGCCTCACGCACGGGCTGCCTCGACACCCCCAGCTGCGCCGCGAGTTCGGTCTCGACGAGGTGGGCGCCCGGCGGCAGGGTGCGGGTGATGATGAGTTCGAGCAGCGCTCCGTAGACCCGCTCGCGCAACGGTCCCGGGCGGTCCAGCTTGGGCACCGCACCTTGTGGCAGTCCTGCGGTCGGCAACATCTCGGCCCCTTCCCCCAGTACGTGTTGTCCTAGTGCTTGCCGAGGCCAATCCCAGCCTGTACACAATATCCCGTCGACACAACGTGTGCGCGGGGCGGGTGAGAACTCGCCCCGCGGCACGGCGGCGGGGTTCACGTGCGGCGGGGAGCGCCCCCTGCGCCGCGCGGAACCCCGCCGCAGCTGCGTCGGGGGCCGGACATCAACCGGTGTCCGGGGTCAGGGCATCAGCTGGTACTCGGGGAAGTTGCCGGGCAGCCGCTCCCCCGCGGGGCCCTCGGTCACGGCGCGGACCAGCAGCTCACCGCCGACGAAGGCGCCGCGCCACGAGGCGCCGAACCCGCCGAACAGCTCGTCGCGGTCACCGCGCGAACGCGGCTTGCCGTGGCCGACCTTGAACGCGCGGATCTGCGGCGCCAGCCGCGCGTACGTCGCCTCGTCGTCGGTGGAGAGGGTGGCGACGAGGGCGCCGTTGGAGGCGTTCATCGCCGCGAGGAGCTCCGCCTCCGTGTCGACGAGCACGATGGTGTCGACCGGGCCGAACGGCTCGGCATGGTGCAGCGGCGAGGACGGCGGCGGGCCGAGCAGCGTCACCGGATGGACGTACGCGCTCGTGTCCTGGCCCGGCAGGAAGAGTGCCGGGTCGGGGGCGCCGCGGTGCAGCGGAACGGCTCCGCGGTCGATCGCCTCGGTGACCTGGTCGCCCAGCTCCTTCGCCTTCGCCGCGTTGATCAGCGGCCCGAAGTCCAGTGCGGGGTACGGGTCTTCGGGGTGTTCGACGGCGAGCGGGTGGCCGACGCGCAGGGTGCGGACGGCGGGGAGGTACGCGGCGAGGAACTCGTCGAAGGCCTCGCGCTGCACCACGAACCGGGGGTAGGCGGTGCAGCGCTGCTTGCCGTAGTCGAAGAGCTTGGGGATCGCGGCCGTCAGCGTGTCCCAGTCGGTGAAGTTCCAGATGCCCCAGGTGTTGAGGCCCTCCTGCTCCAGGATGTGCCGCTTGCCCAGGTCGGCGACGTCCGTGGCGACGGCGGCGCCGGTGTCCCGGCCGCCGACGAAGGACACGCAGCCGATCTCCGGCGCCCGCACCAGCGCCTCGGAGAGCTGCCCGCCGCTGCCACTGACGAGGGTTACGGGGATGCCCTCGCGGGCGGCGAGGGCGCAGGCCAGGGTGAGGCAGGAGACGCCGCCGTCGGTCGGGGTCTTGGCGATGACGGCGTTGCCGGCGAGCGCCTGGACCAGCAGGGCGTGGGCGAGCACGCTCATCGGGTAGTTCCAGCTCGCGATGTTCGACACGGGGCCGGGCAGCGGGGTGCGCTCGCCGTCGCCGAGCATGGCGTCGATGCCGTCGACGTACCAGCGCACGCCGTCGATGGCCCGGTCGACGTCGGCCTGCGCGAGGCGCCACGGCTTGCCGATCTCCCACACCAGGAGCAGGGCGAGGAGTTCGCGGTGCTGGGTGAGCGCGTCGAGGGTCGCGGCGACGCGGGCGCGGCGCTCGGGCAGCGGGACGTGCCGCCAGGCGCGGTGCTGGTCGAGGGAGGCGCGGACGGCCCGGTGGGCGGTGTCGGCGTCGAGGCGGGGCGGCCCGGCGATGGGGCTCCCGTCGACGGGGCTGGTGGCCGGCAGGGCGCGGCCGTCGGCCTGCCAGGTGCCGTTCCACAGGTTCAGGACGCGGTCGTCGCGGAAGGCCTCGGGGGCGACGGCGAGGCAGCGCTGCCAGGCGTCGGCCCAGGAGGTACCGGACTTGAGGGTGGTTGCCATGGTGTTGGTCTCCGCTCACGGTGCACAGTCGGGGCGGGGTACTTGATGGCTGAGGTGCTGTGGTGCTGTGGTGCTGTGGTGCTGTGGACGGGAGGTGCCCACTGGGCACCTCCCGTAAGCCAAGGACCTTATAGAGAAGGCCAGTTGACGCCTATGAGAAGCGTCACTGACCGTCGGAGAGGCGGTCCAGGACGAGCCGCGCCGTCTCCGTCGGAGTCGAACCGACGCGGACGCCGACGGCCTCCAGGGCCTCCTTCTTGGCCTGCGCCGTGCCCGAGGAGCCGGAGACGATGGCGCCGGCGTGGCCCATCGTCTTGCCCTCGGGCGCGGTGAATCCGGCGATGTAGCCGACGACGGGTTTGGTGACGTGGTCGCGGATGTGTGCCGCGGCCCGCTCCTCGGCGTCGCCGCCGATCTCCCCGATGAGGACGACGAGTTCGGTCTCGGGGTCGGCCTCGAACGCTTCGAGGCAGTCGATGTGCGTGGTGCCGATGACGGGGTCGCCGCCGATGCCCACACAGGTCGAGAAGCCGATGTCGCGCAGCTCGTACATGAGTTGGTAGGTGAGGGTGCCGGACTTGGAGACGAGCCCGATGCGGCCCGGCTTGGTGATGTCGGACGGGATGATGCCCGCGTTGGAGGCGCCGGGCGTGATGAGTCCCGGGCAGTTGGGGCCGATGACACGGGTGCCCCGCCGCTTCGCGTACGCCTGGAAGGCCACGGCGTCGTGCACCGGGATGCCCTCCGTGATGACGACGGCGAGCGGGATGCCCGCGTCGGCCGCCTCGGTGACGGCGTCCTTGGCGAAGGCGGGCGGCACGAAGACGACGGTGACGTCGGCGCCGGTGGCCGCCATGCCCTCGGCGACGCCGCCGAAGACCGGGACGTCGCGGCCGTCGAGGTCGACGGTGCGCCCGGCCTTGCGGGGGTTGACGCCGCCGACGACGTTCGTGCCCGCCTGGAGCATGCGGCGGGTGTGCTTCATGCCCTCGGCGCCGGTCATGCCCTGGACGAGGACCTTGCTCTCCTGGGTCAGGTAGATGGCCATGTCCCGGCTCCTTAAAGGGGGTTGGGGGCGAGGGCGAGGTCCGCGGCCTGGCGTGCGGCGCCGTCCATCGTGGTCGCCTGTTCCACGAGGGGGTGCGCGCGCTCTTCGAGGATGGCGCGGCCGCGCGCGGCGTTGTTGCCGTCGAGCCGGACGACGAGCGGTTTGGTCAGCCGTACGTGGTCCAGGGCCTGGACGATGCCGTCGGCGACCGCGTCGCAGGCCGTGATGCCGCCGAAGACGTTGACGAAGACGGACTTCACGGCCGGGTCGGAGAGGATGACGTCGAGGCCGTCGGCCATGATCTGCGCGGAGGCCCCGCCGCCGATGTCGAGGAAGTTGGCGGGCTTCGCGCCGCAGCCCGCGACGACGTCGAGGGTGGACATGACGAGCCCGGCGCCGTTGCCGATGATGCCGACCTCGCCGTCGAGCTTCACGTAGTTGAGGCCCTTGGCCGCCGCCCGCGCCTCCAGTGGTTCGTCGTGCGCGGACTGCGGGATCTCGCCCCAACGGGCGTTGCGGAAGCGCGCGTTGTCGTCGAGGGTGACCTTGCCGTCGAGTGCGAGGATCTGCCCCTGCGCGGTGCGCACGAGCGGGTTCACCTCGACGAGCAGCGCGTCCTCGCGGGTGAGGACGTCCCACAGGCGGACGAGGACGTCGACGGTCTGCGGGGGCAGTCCGGCCGCCTCGGCGATGCGGGCGCCGACGGCGGAGGTGACACCGACGGCCGGGTCGACGGGGATGCGGGCCACGGCGTCGGGGCGGGTGGCGGCGACCTCCTCGATGTCCATGCCGCCCTCGGCGGAGGCGATGGCGAGGAAGGCGCCGGCCGCCCGGTCGAGGACGTAGGAGACGTAGTACTCGGCCTCGATGTCGACGGGTTGGGCCAGCATCACCTTCCGCACGGTGTGGCCCTTGATGTCCATGCCGAGGATCTGGCGCGCCGTCAGTTCGGCGGCGGCCGGGTCCGCGGCGAGCTTGACTCCGCCGGCCTTGCCGCGGCCGCCGGTCTTGACCTGGGCCTTCACGACGACGCGGCCGCCGAGCCGGCGCGCGAACTCCCGTGCCTCCTTCGCGGATTCGGTGACCTCGGCCCGCGGAACGGGGATGCCGTGCTCCGCGAACAGGTCCCTCGCCTGGTGTTCGTACAGGTCCATGTGCGGCTCCTGCCTGAGCTTCCGATGTGGCTCCGATGCGAAAAGTTCTGCACGCCCCCTGGACACCATCCACGCAATGCGGGATACCAGTTTTCATACAGTATTCGGCGACTGTATGCAATGTACGAGCCGGTGGACCGACCGTGGACCAGTAGCGAGGTGAGTCGTTCGTGACCAAGGCACTCGAGGGTGTGCGCGTCCTGGACATGACCCATGTCCAGTCAGGCCCATCCGCCACGCAGATGCTGGCGTGGCTGGGTGCGGACGTCGTCAAACTGGAGGCGCCGACCGGAGACATCACGCGCAAGCAGCTGCGTGACATCCCGGACGTCGACTCCCTCTACTTCACGATGCTCAACTGCAACAAGCGGAGCATCACCCTGAACACCAAGACGGACCGCGGCAAGGAGCTGCTGACCGAACTCATCCGCCGCAGCGACGTGCTGGTGGAGAACTTCGGCCCCGGCGCGGTCGACCGCATGGGCTTCACCTGGGAGCGCATCCAGGAGATCAACCCGCGCATCGTCTACGCCTCCATCAAGGGCTTCGGCGAGGGCCCGTACACCAACTTCAAGGCGTACGAGGTCGTGGCCCAGGCCATGGGAGGCTCGATGGCCACCACGGGCTTCGAGGACGGCCCGCCGACGGCCACGGGCGCGCAGATCGGTGACTCGGGGACGGGCATCCACACCGTCGCCGGCATCCTCGCCGCCCTGTTCCAGCGCGAGAACACCGGGCGCGGCCAGCGCGTGAACGTCGCCATGCAGCACGCCGTGCTCAACCTGTGCCGGGTCAAGCTGCGCGACCAACAACGTCTGGCACACGGCCCGTTGGCCGAGTACCCCAACGAGGACTTCGGCGACGAGGTGCCCCGCTCCGGCAACGCCTCCGGCGGCGGACAGCCCGGCTGGGCCGTCAAGTGCGCACCCGGCGGACCCAACGACTACGTCTACGTCATCGTCCAGCCCGTCGGCTGGAAGCCCATCACCGAGCTGATCGGGCGCCCCGAACTCGCCGAGGACGCCGACTGGGCCACGCCCGAGGCGCGGCTTCCGAAGCTCAACAAGATGTTCCAGCTCATCGAGGAGTGGTCGTCCACCCTTCCCAAGTGGGAGGTCCTCGACCAGCTGAACGCCCACAACATCCCCTGCGGCCCGATCCTCTCCACCAAGGAGATCATCGAGGACGAGTCGCTGGTGGCCAACGACATGGTCGTCGAGGTGCCGCACTCGGGACGCGGCTCCTTCAAGACCGTCGGTTCCCCTCTCAAGCTCTCCGACTCCCCCGTCGACGTCACCGCCTCTCCGCTGCTCGGCGAGCACAACGAAGAGGTCTTCATCGGTGAACTCGGCCTCGGGGACGAAGAGTTGCGTCTGCTCAAGTCGAACGGAGTGATCTGATTGATGGCCGAGGAACGCGAGCTCAAGGTACGAGCGCTGCTCGACACCGTACGGGCCGAGGGACGTACAGCGCTCACCGCGCCCGAGGGAAAGGTGGTCGCCGACGCGTACGGCATCGCCGTCCCCGGCGAGGAGCTCGCGACCGATGCCGACCAGGCGGTGACGGCCGCGGCCCGCTTCGGCGGACCCGTGGTGCTCAAGATCGTCTCACCCGACATCCTGCACAAGACCGACGCGGGCGGCGTCGTCGTCGGCGTCGAGGGCGAGAGCGCCGTACGGGAGGCGTACCAGCGGATCATCGACAACGCGCACGCGTACGCGCCGGACGCCTCCATCACCGGAATCCAGGTCCAGGAACTGCTGCCGACCGGGCCCGACACCCAGGAGGTCATCGTCGGGTCGGTCACCGATCCGACCTTCGGCAAGGTCGTCGCCTTCGGGCTCGGCGGCGTCCTCGTCGAGGTACTGAAGGACGTCACCTTCCGCCTCGCGCCGGTGTCGGAGGACGAGTCCCTCGACATGCTCCACTCGATCAAGGCCGCGGAGGTGCTGCGCGGTGTGCGCGGCGCCAAGGGCGTCGAC
The DNA here is from genome assembly GCF_054724165.1 of Streptomyces sp. BYX5S. Lineage (NCBI taxonomy): Bacteria > Bacillati > Actinomycetota > Actinomycetes > Kitasatosporales > Streptomycetaceae > Streptomyces > Streptomyces sp. BYX5S. Next base: position 5,656,978 of record NZ_CM138829.1, read on the forward strand.
CGGGAGGCGCTGGCGGAGCAGATCCGCCGGGTGTCCCAACTGGTCACGGAGTTCCCCGAGATAGCCGAGGTCGACCTCAACCCGGTGATCGCGACCCCGCGGGGCGCGCTCGCCGCCGACATCCGGATCATCCTCGCCGAGGGCGAGCCGAAGCAGCGGCGCACCTACTCGCGCGAGGAGATCCTCACCTCGATGCGGCGGCTGATGCAACCGCAGTCCATCACCGTGATCGGCGCCTCCAACGAGCAGGGCAAGATCGGCAACTCGGTGATGCGCAACCTCATCGACGGCGGCTTCTCCGGGGAGATCCACCCGGTGAACCCCAAGGCCGACGACATCCTGGGCCGCAAGGCGTACAAGAGCGTCACGGACGTGCCCGGCGACGTCGACGTGGCGGTCTTCGCGATCCCCGCCAAGTTCGTGGCTGCGGCCCTGGAGGAGGTCGGCCGCAAGGGCATCCCGAACGCGGTCCTCATCCCCTCCGGGTTCGCCGAGACCGGCGAGCACGAGCTCCAGGAGGAGATCGTCGCCATCGCCGAGCGCCACGGCACCCGCCTCCTCGGCCCGAACATCTACGGCTACTACTCGACGTGGCAGGACCTGTGCGCCACGTTCTGCACGCCGTACGACGTGAAGGGCGGTGTCGCGCTGACCTCGCAGTCCGGCGGCATCGGCATGGCCATCCTCGGCTTCGCGCGCACCACGAAGACGGGTGTCTCGGCGATCGTCGGGCTCGGCAACAAGTCGGACCTCGACGAGGACGACCTGCTGACCTGGTTCGGCGAGGACCCCAACACCGACTGCATCGCGATGCACTTGGAGGACCTCAAGGACGGGCGCGCCTTCGTGGAGGCCGCACGCGCGACCGTGCCGAAGAAGCCGGTCGTCGTCCTGAAGGCGGGGCGTACGGCGGCGGGCGCGAAGGCGGCCGGTTCGCACACGGGCGCGCTCGCGGGCGACGACGCCGTGTACGACGACATCCTCAAGCAGGCCGGTGTCATCCGGGCCCCGGGCCTGAACGACATGCTGGAGTACGCGCGGGCGCTGCCGGTCCTTCCGACGCCCCAGGGCGACAACGTCGTGATCATCACGGGGGCCGGCGGTTCGGGTGTGCTGCTGTCGGACGCGGTGATGGACAACGGGCTCGAACTGATGGAGATCCCGGCCGACCTGGACGAGGCCTTCCGGAAGTTCATCCCGCCCTTCGGGGCCGCCGGCAACCCCGTCGACATCACGGGCGGCGAGCCGCCGTCGACGTACGAGGCGACGATCCGGCTCGGTCTGGAGGATCCGCGGATCCATTCGCTCGTGCTCGGCTACTGGCACACCATCGTCACCCCGCCCATGGTGTTCGCGGAGGTGACGGCGCGCGTCGTCCAGGAGTTCCGGGAGCGTGGCATCGAGAAGCCGGTGGTCGCGTCGCTGGCCGGGGACGTCGAGGTCGAGGAGGCGTGCCAGTACCTCTTCGACCGGGGTGTGGTGGCGTACCCGTACACGACGGAGAAGCCGGTCGCGGTGCTCGGGGCCAAGTACAAGTGGGCGCGGGCGGCGGGCAAGTTGGGCGGTGGCCGATGACTTGATCCAAGGGCTCGAACCACGGGGCTCGCGGCGACCGCTCGACCGCGGGCCCCGGCGCGACTGAGAAGCAAGAACGGGCAGGGGGCGCTGGCCAGACTTCTTCCACGCAAGGGGTTCGATCTGCATGACGACAACCGACTTCCCGACACCCGTCCCCTACAGGGAGGTGACGGACGCAAACGGCCGCACGTACCGAGTCGGCGAGACCGACATCGACATCATGGGCCGCAAGCGCAAGTGGATGGTCATCCTGCCGTGGATCGGCATGATGGGCATCAGCTCGGCGGAGTACGCGTTCGCGTCCGCCGAGGACACGCTGCACAGCGCACATCACTGGTCCGACGGCACCGTCTTCTGGATGATGACCGTCTGGGTGTTCTTCCAGGCCGCGGTCGCCATGCCCGCGGGCAAACTCCGTGAGAGCGGCAAACTCCCGGCCCGCTGGGCGATGATGCTCGGCGCGCTCGGCACCCTGCTCGGCTATCTGTCGCTCGCCTACGCCACGCACCCGATCTTCGCGTACGTCGGGTTCAGCATGTTCTCCGGCATGGGCGCGGGCATGGTGTACGCCACCTGCGTCAACATGGTCGGCAAGTGGTACCCGGAGCGCAGGGGTGGCAAGACCGGCTTCGTGAACGGCGGTTTCGCCTACGGTTCGGTGCCGTTCGTCTTCCTGTTCACCGGCGTCATGGACACCTCGAACTTCAAGGTGATCCTGGTCTCCGTCGGCGTGGGACTGGCCGCCATGGTCGCGGCCGCCGGCTTCTTCTTCAAGGACCCGCCGAAGAACTGGTGGCCCGCGTCGGTCGACCCGCTGAACCCGCCCGAGGACCCGCGGGCCCGCCGCTCGCTGGAGAAGAACCCGCCGGCCATCAAGCAGTTCGCTCCCGGCGAGGCGTGGCGGACCGGCAAGGTCGCCCTGCTCTGGGTCTGTCTGGCGTGCACCTCGGGTGTGAACATCTTCGGCATCGCCTTCCAGGTCGACATCGGCAAGGAGGCGGGGTTCGCCGGGGGGATCGTGGCGACGGCGATGTCGCTCAAGGCGATCGTGAACGGCACCGGGCGCGGCGTGATCGGCTGGCTCTCCGACCTCTACGGCCGCCACCTGTGCCTGCTGTACGTCTGCATCATCCTGGGCCTCTCCCAGTTCGGCATCCTGTGGTCGGCCGGTATCGAGAACCTGCCGCTGTTCCTGATCTTCTCCTCGATCTCCGGCTTCGGCGGCGGCGCGATCTTCCCGATGTTCGCGGCGCTGACCGCGGACTACTTCGGTGAGAACAACAACGCCACCAACTACGGCATGGTCTACAGCGCCAAGCTGGTCTCCGGTCTCGGCGCGGGCATGGGTTCCGTGGTCGTCGCCGCCTGGGGGCACTCCGGTGCCTTCATGCTGGCCGGCTGCATCTCCCTGTTCGCGGGCGGGCTGTCCCTGCTGCTGCGGGCACCCGGCCGCGACCGCAAGGGCAACCTGCTGGTGAAGGCCAACCCCGCCCCCATCAGCAGGGAGGCCGACTGACCCTGCCGACGGTGCGCGGCGTGTGCGCGCACCGTTCCTCGCACGGATGAGTGGGGCCCGGTCCGAGGACCGGGCCCCACTCATGTCTCATGCGGTGTGGGCTACTTGCGCAGGGCGGCCAGGTTGTCGTAGCCGATCCGGGCGTGGGTCAGGGACTGCGCGGGGTCGGTGGCGCTGGGCGCGTTGTCCTGCTCGACCATGGGGTTGTGGTAGTTGCGGGCGCCGACCCGCTTGAAGAACGTGCGGTAGTCGATGACACCTTCGCCGAAGGGCACCATGTCGTAGCCCATGCCGTTGGTGTCGTTGCGGGTGCCGTCCTTGGCGTGGAACAGCGGGTAGCGCGCGTTGTGGGCGACGACGAGCGCGGCCGGGTCGAAGACGTCCTCGCGCGTGGAGCCGTCGTGCGCGGTGTAGGTGTGGAACTTGTACTGGGCCACGTGCGCCCAGAAGATGTCCATCTCCAGCCAGACCGTCTTCGGGTCGCTGACCCGCAGGAAGTACTCCAGCTTGCGGATGCCGGAGCTGCGGGTGGGGCGGCCCTGGTCGTCGAGCGGACCTCCGTCGAGCAGGAAACCGTACGCGGCGTCGTGGTTGTGGGTGTAGAGCTTGAGGCCCGCCCGGTGCGCGATCCGCCCCAGCGCGTTCCACTTGTCGGCGGCCACGTCCCAGTCCGCCTTGTAGGAGCTGCCGGTGGGGTCGCCGCCGGTGCCCATGTGGTCCATGCCGAGGATGTTCGCGATCTCCAGGTGCTTCTTGAACTGGTCGGTGTCGGCCTGGGTGAGCGGCCACGACGACGGGATGAACCCGTGGTTGCCCTGGGCGCGCAGCCCGTACTCGTCGAGCCACCGGCGCAGCAGCTTCGCGCCCTCGACCGACTCCAGGTTGGCGCCGCCGGGCGCGTTGGCGTGCTGGCCGTACCCGGCGAACTCGACCTGCTTGTACCCGTAGCGGGCCAGCTCCTTGAACACCTCGCGGAAGCCCGAGGGCAGGGGGGAGGCGAGCGGGTCGCGGCCGATGGCGTCGCGCACGGTGTAGAGGATGATGCCGCGCTTGTCGGCGGGGATCAGTCGGGTGCCGTGGCCGCCGCCTCGGGAGGCGGTGCCGGTGGCCGACTGGGCGAGGGCGGAGGCCGCGCCGAACACGGGGGCGGCGATGGCGGCGCCGGCGGCGGTCGCGGTGCAGGTGCTCAGGAAGCGGCGGCGGCTGATGCCGAGGCGGGCTCTGAGGGCGTCGTCGGGGGTGCGGTGGAGGTCGGTCACGGTGTCATCCTTCGATCCGGTGAATCCGGGCTCGCGGCCCGGGAATTGTCATTGGCTTGTGCTTCACTCTCTGTAACTGCCGCTCCTGCGAGTTCGAGGAGCAGGGCTTTCACTTCGGTGGCCGCGACGCGGCCCGGGAACGCGTGGGGGGTGGAGCACAGGATGAGCGGACCTTCTTCGTCGCTCGCCGGGAGCCGGCCGTGGCTGCCGCGAATAGGTGAGGCGTCGAGCGGGACGACGGCCATGCGGTAGCGCATGCCGAGCTTCTTGCGGGCGAGGGCGGTGGCCGCCTTGACCTTCACATAGGGGTCGAGGGGGTCCATGAAGAGTTCGACCGGGTCGTAGCCGGGTTTGCGGTGGATCTCGACGAGCTGCGCGAAGTCGGGCGCGCGGGCGTCGTCGAGCCAGTAGTAGTACGTGAACCAGGCGTCGGCCTCCGCGACGGCGACGAGTTCGCCGGAGCGCGGATGGTCGAGCTGATTCGCCTTCTTGCCCTCGTCGTCGAGGAGTTGCTCGATGCCGGGGAGCTCGGCGAGCGCCGCACGGGTGGCCTCCAGGTCCTCGGGGCGCCGCACGTACACATGGGCGATCTGATGGTCCGCGACGGCGAAGGCCCGCGACGCCATCGGGTCGAGGTACTCCATACCGTCCTGCGTGTGCACCTCCAGCAGCCCCGCGCGGCGCAGCGCCCGGTTGATGTGGACCGGGCGGTCCACGCGGGTGATGCCGTACTCGGACAGGGCGACGACGGTACGGCCTTCGGCGCGGGCGTCGTCCAGGAGCGGGGCGAGGGCGGCGTCGAGCTCGGCGGCCGCCCGGTGGGAGCGAGGGTCGTCGGGACCGTAGCGCTGCAGGTCGTAGTCGAGATGCGGGAGGTAACTCAGGATCAGGTCAGGATGCCGAGTGGCCAGCACATGCCGGGTGGCATCGATGATCCACCGGCTGGACACGAGGTCGGCGCCGGGTCCCCAGAAGTGGAACAGGGGGAACGTGCCGAGGGCGTCGGTGAGTTCGTCGTGCAGGTCCGGGGGCCGGGTGTAGCAGTCGGGTTCCTTGCGGCCGTCGGCGTAGTAGACGGGACGAGGTGTGACGGTGATGTCGGTGTCGGCCCCCATGGCGTACCACCAGCAGATGTTGGCGACCGTGTACCCGGGGTGGGCGCGGCGGGCGGCGTCCCAGAGCTTGTCCCCGGCGACGAGCCCGTTGTGCTGCCGCCACAGCAGCACGTCCCCGAGCTCCCGGAAGTACCACCCATTGCCGACGATGCCGTGCTCGGCGGGTGTGGTGCCGGTCAGGAAGGTGGACTGCGCGGCACAGGTGACAGCCGGCAACACGGTCCCGAGCGCAGCCTGCGTCCCGCCCCCGGCAAGACGCCTGAGCCCCGGCATGTGCGCCAGCAGCCGGGGGGTGAGACCGACGATGTCGAGGACGAGGAGGGGGGTGGTGGTAGGTGAGGTGGACACATCGGTGGGCGCCGATCCGGCCACTTTTAGCCCCTCCGGCGATTGAGGAGCGCACGTGGGCGGCGGTCCGGGCATTTTCAGCCCCTCCGGCGATTGAGGAGCGGGGTCCGGGGCGGAGCCCCGTGGCGTGGGGGCACCTCCCGGGGTGTCGGCGGGCGGCATGCCGGTCATGGCAACTCCTTCAGGCCGAGGTCGGTCAACAGGTCCCGGGCCAACGCGAGTTCCGCCGCAATGCCATCGGCAAGCTGCTGCCGCCCCCTCGGCCGCAACTGAACCGGCAACGCCTGCCACGTGTACGTCTCGACCTCAAGATGCCGCACCACCGGACGCACACCACCGACGAGCCGAGCCAACGTGTCCTTCAGGACACCCAGCGTGGAGGTGAGAGGCGCGGCCGGAGCCGCATGCAACGGAACGTGGAAGTGGGCCCGCCACGGCACATCCCGTGGCAGCGCGCTCCCGCCCACCGCAACCGCCTCGCCCAGGTCGTCGACGGCATGCAGCACACCGTCACCACGGGCGCGGGTCTGATGCAGAAAACGCGGCTCGTCGAACGCGGCGAGCGCGGATCGAACTTCGGGGAGATGGGGGTGCTCGGCATGAAGTGCGGCGGAAAGCTGCGCCTTCACCACGGGGATGCGCGCGGCGGCGAGCGCGTCGAGCGCGGCATCGGGCCGCTCGAAGGAGGTGGCGAGGTGACAGGTGTCCAGGCACAGCCCGACACGATCGGTACGGCCGACACGGGTGAGCGGCTCAATGGCGTCGCCGGTGGTCTCGACGACGCAGCCGGGCTCCGGTTCCAGACCGACGCGGATCGACCGCCCGGTCAACTCCTCGACGTGGTCGAGACGATCCGCCAGGGTACGCAGAGCGGCACGGGCCGACTCGGCCCGCCGTGCGTCGTGGGCCGTACGCCAGGCGAGCGGAAGAGTGGACACGGTGCCTTCGGCGGCGTCGGCGGGCAGCAGCGCGGCGAGCAGCCGGGCCAGGTCGACGGTGTGGGTGAGGCGCTCCTCGTCGGCCCAGTCGGGTTTGTAGACGCGGTACTTGACCTCGGCCGCGCCGAACCCTTCGTAGGGGAAGCCGTTGAGGGTGACGACCTCGAGGCCGCGCCGGTCGAGTTCCGTGCGCAGCCCGCGCAGCGCCGCCGGGTCGGCGACCAGGGCGCGGGCGGCGTCCCTGGCGAGCCACAGGCCGATGCCGAGCCGGTCCCTGCCGAGGCGTTTGCGTACGGGTTCGCAGTGGTCGCGCAGTTGGGCGAGGACGCCGTCGAGGGTTTCGGCGGGGTGCACGTTGGTGCAGTACGCGAGGTGGACGGTCGAGCCGTCGGGGTGCCGGAAGCGCACGGGTCACTCACCTCCGCGCAGGATCGAGTTGCCTTCGTGGGTGGCGGGTTCCGTCGCCGGGACGTCGAGTCGCAGGCGGCCGCTGAGGCCGTAGAAGGCGACCGGGTTGCGCCACAGCACGTGGTCGACGTCGTCGTCGGTGAAGCCGGAGGCGAGCATGGCGTCGGCGACCTTGCGGGTCTTCAGGGGGTCGCTGTTGCCCCAGTCGGCGGCGGAGTTGACGAGGACCTTCTCCGGGCCGTGGACGCGCAGGATCTCCACCATGCGCTCCTCGTCCATCTTGGTGTCGGGGTAGACGGAGAAGCCGAGCCAGGCCCCGGAGTCCTTGGCCTCCTTGACGGTGGTCTCGTTGAGGTGATCGATCAGGACGCGGTCGACGGGCAGCGCGGATTCGCGGACGACGTCGAGGGTGCGGCGCAGCCCGGCGAGCTTGTCGCGGTGCGGGGTGTGCACGAGGGCGGGGAGCCCGTGGTCGACGGCGAGTTGCAGCTGCGCGGCGAGCGCGGTGTCCTCGGCGGGGGTCATGGAGTCGTAGCCGATCTCGCCGACGGCGACGACGTTGTCCTTCATGAGGTAGCGGGGCAGCGCGTCCAGGACGGGCGTGCAACGCGGGTCGTTCGCCTCCTTGGGGTTGAGGGCGATCGTGCAGTGGTGCGCGATGCCGTACTGCGCGGCGCGGAACGGTTCCCAGCCCAGCAGGGAGTCGAAGTAGTCGAAGAAGGAGGCGGGCGAGGTGCGGGGCTGGCCGAGCCAGAAGGCGGGCTCCACCAGGGCCCGTACGCCGGCGGCGTGCATGGCCTTGTAGTCGTCGGTGGTGCGCGAGGTCATGTGGATGTGGGGGTCGAAGATGCGCATCAGAACTCCTTGCCGTGGGGGTCGACCCGGCTGTTCGTCAGTGGCTCGGGTGCGGTCAGGGCCAGGACGCGGTGCAGGTCGTCGGGGACGGGGCGGCCCGCGGCGGTGCGTTCGTCGGCGAAGTCACCGAGCATGCGGGCGAGTTCGCTGTCGCCCGTGGCGCGCTCGGCGAGGCCCGCCACGGCGTCCACGCTCACCCCGGTGAACAGGCACTTGAGGACGGCGTGCCGCCACGCGTGGGCGGGCAGGTGCGCGGCCGCGTACGGGCCGACGGCGGCGGCCACCAGGCGGGTGTCGTTGGCGCGCAGCGCGTCCTCGACGAGGGGGCGGGCGTCCGGGCCCTCGACCAGGTGGGGCAGGGCGAGCAGGACGGCGCGGCGCTCGGCGGCGGTGCCCTGGGTGTACAGCGCGGTGAGGGTGGCGGTGTCGGGGCGGGCCGCGTGCAGCAGCAGGACACGGGCGGCGTCGGCGTGTGCGTCACCGGCGCGGCGACCGGCTTCGGCGTACCGCAACTCCCAGGCGGCGATGGTGTGTTCGGGTGCGCCGGGCTCGGGTCGGGCGGTGGCCTCGACGAGCGAGGCGTCGAGCCAGGCACGGGCGGCGGTGTCGAGTGTGGCGTCGAGGCGCTCGCGGAGGGCGCCGAGGGAGGGAAGGGCGCTGTACGTCATGAGGCGCCTCCTCGCCGCGCCGAGCGATGCACCGAACGGTGCGCCGACCGGTGCGCCGCGCGCAGGAACTCGATGGATTGCGCGGCCAGTTGGGGTCCCGCGTGGGAGTGGCGGGGCAGCTCGACGACGGTCAGACCCCGGTAGCCGGTGGCGGCGAGGGCGTCGAGCACGGGCGGGAAGTCGATGTCCCCTTCCCCGAACGGCAGATGCTCGTGCATGCCCCGGCGCATGTCCTCGATCTGCACGTGTCGCAGCCAGGGCGCGGCCTCGCGCACGCACTCCGCGGGCGACAGGGGTTCCAGGCACTGGCAGTGCCCGATGTCGAGGGTCAGCCCGAGTGGTTCGGGACTGCCCAGGTCACGCCGGAACCGGTGGAAGTCGGCGAGCGTGCCGAGCAGATGTCCGGGCTCGGGCTCGACCGCCAGCGGAACACCTGCGGCGTCTGCCGCTTCCAGGACAGGGGTGAGCGCGATGGCGAACCGCTTCCAGGCGACGTCCGGATCGGTGCCGTCGGGGACGACGCCGCTGAAGCAGTGCAGCGCGTGGGCCCCGAGGTCGGCGGCGACCCGCACGGCCCGCACGAGCAGCCGTACCCGCGCGGCCCGCGCCTCCGGGTCCGGATCGAGGAGGGAGGGGCCGTGCTTGCGGCGCGGATCGAGCACGTAGCGGCCCCCGGTCTCCACGGTGACCGTGAGCCCGTGCCGGTCGAGCGCCCGGCCCACCTCGCGGGTACGGGCCGCCAGGTCCGGCGCGAGCGGGTCGAGGTGCATGTGGTCGAGGGTGAGCCCGACCCCGTCGTACCCGAGCTCGGCGAGCAGCCCGAGGGCGTCGCTCAGGCGCAGATCGGTGAGCCCGTTGGTGCCGTAGCCCCAGCGGGGAGCGGTGAGTTCGGGGTGGGGCCCGTCGGGTGGCGCACCACGACCGGCACCGGCACCCGTCCCCGGCGTGGACGCGGTCACGTGACACTCACCTTCCGTGCGAAGCGGCGGGCGAGTGGGGCCAGGGCGAGAGTGGCGAGGGCGGTCACCGGGGCGCCGGACCGGGCGGCCAGCGCGGACTGGAGAGGCACGAGGGCGCGGATCCCGGCGCCGACGGCGCGTTGGGTGAGCGGAGGCGAGGGGTTGAGGGCGGCGTGGAAGAGGGGGCGCAGGGCGGTGACGGCGTATGTGGCGGCGGGGACGGCGACGGTGATCGAAGCGGTGCGCCGGACGGGCCGAAGGCGCGAGGTTCGGAGTGCGGCGGCTTGCGCGGGGCGGGGCCGCGCGGGGAGAAGCCCCGCGTCCGGCGCGAGCCCGGAACTCCCGCCGTGCGGGGCTGGACTCGGCCGCACGGGCCGCTCACGAGATCGTCTCCTCGCCCGCGGGGTGACCAAGGCCGTCGCGATCGCCGCGCCCGTGGCCAGCGCCGTCAGCGGGGCGGTGCTGGAGCCGCCCCGGGTTTCCTTGCGGGAGACCGTGGTGACGGCGGCGGTGTGGGTGGCCAGGGTGGCGGCCGCCGTGAGCGCCGGGCTCATGGCGCCCGCCGGGGCGGTGGCCGCCGCGCCCATCAGCAGGTCGAGGCCGCGGGCCGCGCCCATCGCCGCCGGGCCGGCCACCGTGCCCTTCAGGCGCAGGTCGTACGCCCACACCGTCGTGGCGAGCGCCGTGGCCAGCGCGCCGGTCGCCCGGTCGGCCCCGCGGGCCAGGGCGAGGCCGACGCCGGTCAGCGCTCCGGCCGCCGCCAGGGCGTGGGCCGGGCGGACGCGGCCCGAGGGCAGCGGCCGGTGCGGGCGGTCGCGGGCGTCCTCGTCCCGGTCGGCCCAGTCGTTGAGCGCCATGCCCGCCGCGTACAGGCTGAGCGAGGCGCCGACCGCGAGGAGGGTTCCGCGGGTCGGCCGGTACCCGGTGGCCGCCGCCCCGGCGAGGGCGTCGCCCGGCACGGTGAACAGGGCGGGCAGCCGCAGCAGTTCCGCCCACGCCTTTGCGCCCCCGGCCGGGCCGCCCCCGGCCGCACCGCGCCGCACCCCGTCCTCGTGGCGCGGCGCACCGGCCGCCGCCCCGTTCACGCCGCACCGTCGCGCAGGCGGGCCGCGAAGGCGAGGAGGGCCTCGTACTGGCGGTCGAGGTCGGAGGTGGCGCCGGGGTCGGGGTCCTTGAAGTAGAAGGCCAGCTCGGGGCGGGGGCCGCGCAGGCCGGTCTGCGCGGCGCGCAGCAGCAGGCGGGCCAGGTCCAGGACGAGGGGCGCGGCGAGCGCCGAGTCGCAGCCCTGCCACGTCGTCTGGAGGGTCATCCGCGCGCCGAGGAAGCCGTCGAAGGCGATGTGGTCCCACGCCGTCTTCCAGTCGCCGAGCGCCGGGACGTCGTCGATGTGGACCTCGCCCTGCGGGACGGCGCCGAGGGTGTCGGCGAGGACGCGTTCCTTGCCGGCGTTCTTGGCGGCGGCCGCGGCCGGGTCGGCGAGGGCCGCGCCGTCGCCGCCGCCGAGGAGGTTGGTGCCGGACCAGGCGCGCACGTCGAGCGCGCGCCTGCGGAACATCGGGCCGAGCACGGACCGCAGCAGGGTCTGCCCGGTCTTGCCGTCGCGGCCCGCGAAGGGGACGCCCGCGGTACGTGCCGCGTGCTGGAGCGAGGGGTGGTGGAGACCCGTGGAGGGGGTGAAGTTGATGTACGGGCAACCGGCGCGCAGGGCCGCCGCCGCGTACAGGGAGCTGGCCGGGAGGTGGTCGTCGTGGGGCGGCGCTTCCGTGGAGGCGACGTTCACGACGACGGCTCCCGCGAGGGCGTGGCGTCGTACGAAGGCGTGGATGTCGGCGGTGAAGGCGGTGATCAGTTCGTCCTGGGTGCGGCCGTCGCCGGGGAGCGGGCCGCCGGGCCTGATCTCCCGCTCGGCGGCGGCGAGTTCGCCGTGCACCGCGCCCGGCAGGTCGTGCGGCAGCACTCCCCCGGCGGCGAGGTGTTCGGCGCGTTTGGGCAGCGGGCAGTCGAGGGTGTCGTGGCCGCCGAAGACGAGTGCCGTGAGGGGCGGCAGCCCGGCCTCGGTGAACGGTTCGGTCTCGGTGACCATGCCGGAGGGCGGATGCAGCCCCGCGGCGACGGCGGCGCATCCCGCGATCGCCGTGGTGGCGACGGAGCCTCGGGCCCCGACCAGCCACACACCGAAGCGCCCGCCCTCCGAGGACGACCGGGACGTGGGGGACGAGGGAGACGGCGTGGACGACGGGTTCGGGAACGGGCCGACGGACATGGGCAGCCTCCTAGTCGAACGGGATGTCGTGCGCGGAGCGACACGCGCCACCGGGCGCGCGGTGCGGAACGGGGACGGGGTCGCGGTCAGGGGCGGGGACGTACGCACGGCCGAGGTCGGGGCCGTGGGTGGTGCCGAGCCCGGGGCCGGACCCGACACCCGTCACGGCCCCGACGGGCGCCCCGCCGGGCATGGCGGGGCAAGGCGGCGGGCGGGGGTCCGGCGTCCCTCGCCCGCCGCCGTCCTAGTCGCCCGCGCCGGGCAGTGCTTCCGCGCCGGGCAGCGCGCCCGTGTCGGACGTGGCGGCGAGCTCCTTCAGGCGGATCTTGCGGAAGGAGACCTGGTCGGAGTCGCCGTGGTTCTGCAGACCGATGTAGCCGTCGGTCAGACTCCGCGCGGGGTCCTTGTTGACGAAGTCGTTGATCTCGGCTCCGTTGAGGAACACCTGGAGGCGTTCGCCCCGCACCCTGATCTCGTAGGAGTTCCACTCCCCCGGCGGCTTCAGGGCCTTGTCACGGGCCGCGAGGTCGGCGGACTGGAAGGAGTAGACCGCGCCGGTCGTGCGGTCGGGCGCGTCGGTGGCGTCGATCTGGATCTCGTAGCCCTTGTCGACGGCGGACCAGGGGTCGTCGGAGGCCGGGAAGCCCACGAAGACACCGGAGTTGTCGTCCCCGCCCTCGCTCGCCATCTTCCAGTCGAGCTTCAGGGAGTACGATTCCAGCTCCTTGGCCTGGTACCAGAGCAGGCCCATGCCGCCTTGGCTGGTGAGCGTGCCCTTCGCCGGGTCCACGGTGAAGCCGCCCGGTCCGGCCTGTTTCCAGCCGTCGAGGGTCTCGCCGTTGAAGATGTCCCGGTAGCCGGTGTTCGGGCGGCAGTTGGCGGTGGCCTTGCCGGTGACGTACTTCAGGCCGCCGCGCAGATGGCCGCGGAACGCGGGGTCGGCGTAGGACTCCTTGGTGTGTCCGCCGCCGGTGTAGAAGGCGCGGCCGCCGCCGTAGTTCTGGCACCAGGCGATCGGGTGGTCGCCCTTCATGGTGCCGCCGCTGTACGTCGTCTCGTCGAGGGACGCGAGGACGTGCACTTGGTCGCGCGGGTTGGAGCGGTAGTTGTACCACTCGTCGGTGCGCTGCCAGGCGTCCGGCAGACCCCGGGTGGCCGGGTGGCTGTGGTCCTCGACGCGGACCGTGGCCGGCTGGATCGCGGGATGGCCCTGGAACCAGGCGCCGACGAGGCCGCCGTAGTAGTCCCAGTCGTACTCGGTGTCGGCGGCGGCGTGCACGCCCAGGTAGCCGCCGCCCTTGGCGACGTAGCCCTCGAAGGCCTTCTGCTGGGCGGCGTCGAGCACGTCGCCGGTGGTGGAGAGGAAGACGACGGCCTTGTACCGGGCGAGGTTGCCGGAGGTGAAGGCGGTCGCGTCCTCGGTGGTGTCGACGGTGAGACGGGCGGCGGCGCCGAGTTCCTTGAGGGCCGCGATGCCCTCGGGGATGGAGTCGTGCCGGAACCCGGCGGTCTTGGAGAAGACCAGGACCCGGTCCCGGGCCTCGGCGCCCTGGGGCGCCGAGGTGGCCGGGGCCGTGAGCCCGCCGATGAGCAGGGCGGCGGCGGCCGTCGCGAGGCCGAGCGATGCGGTGGTGCGCATGCGGTCCTGCTCCTCTCAGTCCGTGGTGAAGGTGAAGTCGTCGATCTCGAAGAGGTTCTTGCCGCTGCCGCCCTTGAAGACCAGGTAGAGCGTGGTGCTCCTGGTGGGCGCCTTGCTGATGGTGGTGGTGACGTCGGTGTACGTCTCCGAGGAGCCGGTCGGTGCGATCGTGGCCTTGCCGACGAGCCGGCCGGTGGCGGAGCCCGTGCGGATCTCCAGGGTGCCGCCGGGGCCCGCGGAGGCGACGCGCGCCTTCAGGGACGTCGCGTTGCCGATGGCGTACGGGGTGAAGGAGATCCAGTCGCCGTTCTCGATGGTGCCGACGGCCTTGCCGCCGTGGGCGGTGTCGTGGCTGACGACCGTGACGCCCTTGGAGTCGCCGTAGTGCTCGGCCTGGCGGTGCTTCTGCTGGGTGACGTGCTGGTCGTGCGTGGTCAGGGCCGGCTGGCCGTTCGCGCCCTTGTCGGTGTACTCGGCGTCGAAGACTCCGAAGACGTTGGCGTTCGGGTCGTGCTCACTGTCGGCGCTGGTCTGGATGGTGCCGGAGCAGCCGGTGGCCGAGGTGATCGGGTGACCGTGGCTGTCGTGGCCGAGGATGTGGGTGACCTTGACCTTGGAGCAGTCGATGGCCCCGTCCTCGGGGTCGGTGACCTTCACCTTGAAGGGGACCTCGTCGCCGAAGGTGAACAGCTGGCCGTCGGCGGGCAGTTCCAGGGTCACCTTGGGCGCGGTGTTGCCGACGACGAGGTGCACGTCGGCGCTGCCGGTGCGGCCCGAGGTGTCCTTGACGGTCACGGTCGCGGTGTAGGTGCCGTTCTTCTTGTAGGTGTGGCTGGGCGCGGCGCCGGTGCCGGTGGTGCCGTCGCCGAAGTTCCAGGAGTAGGTGAGCGTGTCACCGTCGGCGTCGGAGGCCGTGGAGGTGAACTTGACCTTCAGGGGGGCCTGGCCGGAGGTCTTGTCGGCCTTGGCGTCGACGGTCGGCGAGTGGCCGTCGGTGGCGTTCTCGATGCGGTACAGGGCGGAGTTCTCGTCGCCGCCGAACCAGGAGAGGCCGTAGTCGAGGACGTACAGCGCGCCGTCGGGGCCGAACGCCATGTCCATCACCTGGGTGCCGGTCCAGGGGAACGGGTTGATCGAGGCGACCTTGCCGTCGGCGTCCTGCTCGATCCGCTTGATCCACTGGCGGCCGAACTCGCCGGCGAAGAAGTCGCCGTCGTAGGCCTCGGGGAACTTCACCGGGGAGGTGTTGGCGGCGTCGTAGCGGTAGACGGGTCCGGCCATCGGGGACTCGGAGCCGGAGCCGAGCTCCGGGACGGAGCCGCCGTCGTAGGGGATCCACGCGGCCTGCGCGGGCGGCAGGTCGGTGAGGCCGGTGTTGTGCGGCGAGTTGTTCTTCGGCGCCGCGCAGTCGAAGCTCGCGCCGGAGGTCTTCGTCGCGAAGTCGTAGTCGACGTAGGCGTCGTTGTCGCCGGTGCAGTAGGGCCAGCCGAAGTTGCCGGCCTTCGTCACGCGGGCGAACTCGACCTGGCCCGCGGGGCCGCGGCCCGGATCGGCGGTGCCCGCGTCGGGCCCGTAGTCGCCGACGTAGACGATGCCGGTGGGCTGGTCGACGCTCATCCGGAACGGATTGCGGAAGCCCATGGCGTAGATCTCGGGGCGCGTCTTGTCGGTGCCGGGGGCGAACAGGTTGCCCTCCGGGATGGTGTACGAGCCGTCGTCGGCGACCTTGACGCGCAGGATCTTGCCGCGCAGGTCGTTGGTGTTCCCGGACGAGCGCTGGGCGTCGTAGGCCGGGTTGCGGGTGCTCTGCTCGTCGATGGGGGTGTAGCCGTCGGAGGCGAAGGGGTTGGAGTCGTCGCCCGTCGACAGGTACAGGTTGCCGTCCTTGTCGAAGTCGATGTCGCCGCCGACGTGGCAGCAGATGCCGCGCGAGGTCTGGACGTCGAGGACCTTCTTCTCGGACTCCTTGTTCAGCGTGCCGTCGGCGTTGAGCGTGAACCGGGAGAGCCGGTTGTAGCCGTCGAAGGGGGCGAAGTCGGCGGCGGTGCCGTCGTTGGGGGCGTCACCGGCCGGGGTGTCGAGCGGGGGCGCGTAGTAGAGGTAGATCGCGCGGTTCTCGCTGAAGTTCGGGTCGACGCCGACGCCCTGGAGGCCCTCTTCGTCGTGGGTGTAGACGTCGAGTTTGCCGGCGACCTTGGTGGTGCCGTTCTCGTCGGTCAGGCGCAGGACACCGTCGCGGGAGGTGTGCAGGACCTTGCGGTCCGGCAGGACGGCGAGCGACATGGGCTCGCCGACCTCCTCCGCGCCCTTGGCGAGGGTGACCTGCTGGAAGTCCTCGGCCGCGGCCGCTTCGGCAGCGGTCGCCGGGCCGGACGCGGGGGCCGCCGCCGCGGTGAAGGTGAGCGAGGCGGCGGCGAGCAGGGTGCCGGTGAGCAGGGCGAGTGCGTTGCGGGTTCTCAGGCGTTTCCTGTGCACGGGTTCCTCCGGACAGAGGGGCGGGTCGTGCGATGCGCCGGGGTGCGCCGTCACCCCGGAGGGATCTGTGCCGTGAGTGCCATGTGTGTGCGGTGCGTGCCGTGCGTACGTTCGAGGGAGGACGCTAGCTGTGTTCGTCCCGTCCGAACAGACCTTGTGCGGCTATTGGTTGAGCTTTTCCCCACATCAGGACAAAGCAGGATTCGGGCATGGCTGGGCGGCCGCGCGACCACTGCTTCCCGTCGCGCGGCTGCGGCTTCGGCCTCAGCTGTTGAACGCCGCGTCGAAGGACGCGGAGGGCGGTTCGTAGTCGAAGGCCTTGAGGCGGGTCAGGGCCTCCGGTGCGCCCTGGAGGCGGTCCATGCCCGCGTCCTCCCACTCGACCGATATCGGCCCGGAGTAGTCGATCGAGCGGAGCATCCGGAACACGTCCTCCCAGGGCACGTCGCCGTGGCCGGCGGACACGAAGTCCCAGCCGCGCCGCGGGTCTCCCCAGGGCAGGTGGGAGCCGAGGCGGCCGTTGCGGCCGTCGAGGCGCTTGCGGGCCTCCTTGCAGTCGACGTGGTAGACGCGGTCCTTGAAGTCGTAGAGGAAGCCGACGGGATCCAGGTCCTGCCACACGAAATGGGACGGGTCGAAGTTCAGGCCGAAGGCCGGCCGGTGGCCGACGGCCTTGAGTGCCTGGTGCGTGGTCCAGTAGTCGTAGGCGATCTCGCTGGGGTGGACCTCGTGGGCGAAGCGGACCCCTTCGGCGTCGAAGACGTCGAGGATCGGGTTCCAGCGGTCGGCGAAGTCCTCGTAGCCGCGCTCGATCATGGTCTCGGGGACGGGCGGGAACATGGCCACCAGGTGCCAGATCGCCGATCCCGTGAAACCGATGACGGTGTCGACGCCGAGGGCGGCGGCCGCGCGGGCGGTGTCCTTGATCTCGGCGGCGGCCCGTTGCCGTACGCCCTCGGCCTCGCCGTCGCCCCAGATGCGCGGCGGCAGGATCGCCTCGTGGCGTTCGTCGATGATGGCGTCGCAGACCGCCTGCCCGACGAGGTGGTTGGAGATGGCCCAGCAGCGCAGGCCGTACCGGTCGAGGAGGGCGTGGCGGCCCTTGACGTAGTCGGGGTCGGCGAGGGCCTTGTCGACCTCGAAGTGGTCGCCCCAGCAGGCGAGTTCGAGGCCGTCGTACCCGGCGTCGCGGGCGATGCGGCAGACGTCTTCGAGCGGCAGGTCGGCCCACTGACCGGTGAAGAGGGTGAACGGGCGGGGCATGGGTGGCTCCTTCCGGGTCGCGGGCGCTCAGGCCGGGATCGGGGTGTAGACGGAGTTCTTGGCGGCGCTCTCCTCGACCGCCGCGAGGACGCGTTGCACCTGGAGTCCGTCGGCGAACGAAGGCCGCGGCTGCGTCCCTTCGGCGATGGCGGTCACGAGGTCGCGGGCCTGGTGGGTGAAGGTGTGCTCGTAGCCGAGGCCGTGGCCGGGCGGCCACCACGCCTCCAGGTACGGGTGTCCCGGCTCGGTGGCGAGGATGCGGCGGAAGCCGCCCCGCTCGGCGGGTTCGGTGTGGTCGTGGAAGGACAGCTCGTTGAGGCGCTCCAGGTCGAAGCTCAACGAGCCGTGGGAGCCGTTGAGTTCGATGCTCAGGGCGTTCTTGCGGCCGGTCGCGAAGCGGGTCGCCTCGAAGGAGGCCAGGGCGCCGGAGGCGAAGCGCCCGGTGAACAGGGCGGCGTCGTCGACCGTGACGGGCCCGGTGCCGGCGTCACCGCCCCCGGCCGCCGAGAGCCCGGACGACGCGCCGTCGAGGAGCGGGCGTTCGCGCACGAACGTCTCGGTGAGCGCGGAGACACCGGCCACGGGCTCGCCCGCGAGGTACTGGGCGAGGTCCACGGCGTGCGCGCCGAGGTCGCCGAGGGCGCCCGAGCCCGCGTGCGGCTTCTGGAGCCGCCAGGTGAGCGGGAACGCCGGGTCGACGAGCCAGTCCTGGAGATAGCGGGCGCGCACGTGCCGCAGGGTGCCGATGCGGCCCTCGGCGACCAGCCGCCGGGCGAGCGCCACGGCCGGGACCCGCCGGTAGTTGAAGCCGACCATCGCG
This sequence comes from Streptomyces sp. BYX5S, assembly GCF_054724165.1. NCBI lineage: Bacteria > Bacillati > Actinomycetota > Actinomycetes > Kitasatosporales > Streptomycetaceae > Streptomyces > Streptomyces sp. BYX5S. The sequence continues at coordinate 5,675,082 of NZ_CM138829.1, forward strand.
AACTGGCCGCGCGCGTGCGCCCGTTCGGCGGCCTCCGCCATCTCCTCGGCCTCCTCGACCGAGTTGGCGAGCGGCTTCTCGCACAGGACGTGCTTGCCCGCCTCCAGGGCCGCGACGGCGATCTCCGCGTGGCTGTCACCGGGCGTGCAGATGTCGACCAGGTCGACGTCGTCCCGGGCGATCAGCGCCCGCCAGTCCGTCTCGGCGGCGGCCCAGCCGAGCCGGTCCGCCGCGCCGCGCACCCCCTCGGCGTCACGGCCGCAGATCGCGGCGAGCCCGGGTGCGAGCGGCAGGTCGAAGACGCGGCCCACGGTGCGCCAGCCCTGGGAGTGGGCGGCGCCCATGAACGCGTAGCCGACCATGCCGACGCCCAGGACGGGCGGTGCGGTGCCGGGGTCCGCGGCACCGTCCCCCGGTTCCCCGTTCGTGCCCGTGCTTGCCATCTGGAAGTCCTCCTCGTGCGCGCGGTGTCCATGGGATGCGTCGTACGGGCGGGCCGCCTCACTTGAAGCCGGTCTCCATGTACCGGTCGACGTTCGTCTTGTCGACGACGGCCGAGTACAGGGTCACGTGGGCGGGGATCTCGAACTCGGCCATGCCGCTGATGCCCTTGCCCTGGCCGAGGGCTCGGGCGAGGTCGATCGCGGAGGCCGCCATGGTCGGCGGGTACAGGACGGTGGCCTTCAGTACGCCCCGGTCCTGCTTGATCTCCTCGAACGCGGAGAGCGCGCCCGCGCCGCCGACCATCAGGAAGTCGTCGCGGCCCGCCTGCTCGATGGCGCGCAGGGCGCCGACGCCCTGGTCGTCGTCGTGGTTCCACAGGGCGTCGAAGTCCTTCTGCGCCTGGAGGAGCTGGGACATCTTGGCCTGCCCCGACTCGACGGTGAACTCGGCGGCCTGGCGGGCCACCTTCTTGATGTTCGGGTAGTTCTTCAGGGCGGCGTCGAAGCCCTCGGTGCGCTGCTTGGTGAGTTCGAGGTTGTCGAGGCCGGCGAGCTCGACGACCTTGGCGTTCTTCGTGTCCTTGAGCTTCTCGCCGATGTAGTGCCCGGCGTTGAGGCCCATGCCGTAGTTGTCGCCGCCGATCCAGCAGCGGTACGCCTGCGGGGTGTTGAAGATGCGGTCCAGGTTCACGACGGGGATGCCCGCGCGCATCGCCTTGAGGCCCACCTGGGTGAGCGCCTTGCCGTCGGCGGGCAGCACGACGAGGACGTCGACCTTCTTGTTGATGAGCGTCTCGACCTGGCCGATCTGCGCGGCCGTGTCGTTGGAGCCCTCGGTGGTCTCCAGGGTGACGTCCGAGTACTTCTTCGCGCGTTCCTTGGCGTTGTCGTTGATGGCGTTGAGCCAGCCGTGGTCGGCCTGCGGTCCCGCGAAGCCGATGGTGACCTGCTTGCCGGGCTTGTCGTCGGCGACCGGCTGGTCGGCGGCCTTCTTCTCGTCGCTCTTGTCGCTCGGCTCGTTGCTCGTGCAGGCGGTGAGCAGGCCGCCCGCGGTGACGGCCGCGGCCGCGCCGAAGATCAGTCCTCGGCGACTCGTCGTTTCTGGCATGGCGTGTCCCTTTCCCCATGGTTCCGCGTGGTTCTGCAAGGTCAGGTGGTGGTGTTGGCCGTGCGCCGCTGCACCAGGACCGCCACGACGATGATGGCGCCCTTGGCGATCTGCTGGACGTCGCTCTGCAGGTTGTTCAGCGCGAAGATGTTCTGGATCGTGGTGAAGATCAGGACGCCGAGGACGGAGCCGACGATGGTGCCGCGGCCGCCGGTGAGCAGGGTGCCGCCGATGATGGCGGCGGCGATGGCGTCGAGTTCGTACAGGTTGCCGTTGGTGTTCTGGCCGGAGCCGGAGAGCACGATCAGCAGGAAGGCCGCGATGCCGCAGCACAGGCCGGAGAGCAGGTAGAGGTAGAGGCGCTGGCGGCGCACGTCGATGCCGGCGAGGCGGGCGGCCTCCGCGTTGCCGCCGACGGCGACGGTGCGGCGGCCGAACGTGGTGCGGTTGAGGACGAGCCAGCCGATCACGGTGACCACGGCGAAGACCAGGACGAGCGGCGGGATCCCGAGGACGTACGAGTCGCGCTCGCCCAGCTTCAGCACGCCCGGCACGGTGACCATCTGGGTCTTGCCGTCGGTGATCTGGAGGGCGAGGCCGCGCCCGGAGGCGAGCATCGCGAGGGTGGCTATGAACGGGACCATGGCGCCGTACGCGATCAGTACGCCGTTGACCAGGCCGCAGCCGACACCGACCGCGATCGCCGTGAACAGCACGCCGAGGAACCCGTACTCCTGGGTGGCCACGGTGGTGGCCCAGACCCCGGCGAGGGCGACGATGGCGCCGACGGAGAGGTCGATGCCGCCGGAGATGATCACGAAGGTCATGCCGACGGTGACGACGCCGATGACGGAGGCCTGGGTGAGGACGAGTTGCAGGTTGTCCGTGTCCAGGAAGGAGTCGGGCTGGGTGATGCCGCCGATCACGACGAGCGCGGCGAGCACCCCGAGCAGGGTCACCGTGCGGACGTCCATCCGGACGGCGCGGGGCCTGTGCTTGGCGGGGGCGGTCTCCGGGGCCGCCGGGCTGGCGGCGGGTGCGGGGTGTGTCATGACGCCAGGTCCCTTCGGGAGGCGGATGGGGTCGGCCGGGGTGTGGGCCGGCGGCGGGGGTGCGGCGGGCTCGGCGGTGGCTCGCGGACCGCTTCGGTCCGCGGGGCGCTCACCGGGATCCCTCCAGGACCAGGTCCAGGACCCCGTGTTCGTCGAGGTCCGTCGCCGGGGACTCGTGGATCACCCGGCCCTCCCTCAGGACCAGGACCCGGTCGGCGAGGCCGAGGACCTCGGGGACCTCGCTGGAGACGAGGAGGACGGCGAGGCCCTCGTCGGCGAGGCGGCGGATCACGGCGTACAGCTCGGCGCGGGCGCCGACGTCGACGCCGCGGGTCGGCTCGTCGAGCAGCAGCACCCGGCAGCCGCGCAGCAGCCAGCGGGCGAGCACGGCCTTCTGCTGGTTGCCGCCGGAGAGCGTGCGCACCGGCACGGCGGGGTCCTCGGGGCGCAGGGAGAGTTCGCGGGTGGCGCCGCGGGCGGCCTCGCGCTCCCGGCCACGGTCGAGCCAACCCCCGTACGAGAAACGGGACATGGAGGAGACGGAGACGTTGCGGGTGACCGATTCCAGCATCAGCAGGGCCTGCGCCTTGCGCTCCTCGGGGGCGAGTCCGAGCCCGGCGCGGACGGCGGCGCGCACGCTTCCGGTGCGCAACGGCTGCCCCTGCACGCTGATCCGACCGGTCGTCGGTTTCCGAGCCCCGTAGATCGTCTCCAGGATCTCGGAGCGTCCGGAGCCGACGAGACCGGCGAGGCCGACGATCTCGCCGGGGTGCAGCTCCAGGTCCAGGGCTGCGAACTCGCCCTTGCGGGAGAGGGATTCGACCTTCAGGACGGGTTCCGTGCGGGGCCTCGCGTGCGGCCGGTCCGGGAAGACGTACTCGACGTTGCGGCCGGTCATCAGGGCGATGACGTCGCGGGTCGGGGTGGACTCGGCGGGCAGTCCGACGGCGACGGCGCGGCCGTCCTTGAGGACGGTGACGCGGTCGCCGATGCGGCGGATCTCCTCCAGGCGGTGGGAGATGTAGACGACGGCGACGCCTTCGGCGGTCAGGTCGCCGACGATCCGGAAGAGGTTCTCGACCTCGTCGGGGTCGAGCGCCGCGGACGGCTCGTCCATGACCATGAGCCGGACGTCGTGGGAGAGCGCGCGGGCCATGGAGACGATCTGCTGGTGGGCGGCGGACAACTGGCCGACGAGGCGTTCGGGGTCGATCTCCGGGTGGCCGAGCCGGCGCAGCAGCGCGGCCGTCGCCTCGCGGGCCGCGCGGCCGCGCACCACGAAGCCGCCGGAGGTCGGCTCGTGCCCGAGGTACACGTTCTCGGCCACGGACAGGCCCTCCACCAGGTCGAGTTCCTGGTAGATGGTGGCGATGCCGAGGCGCATCGCGGCGATCGGAGAGCGCAGCGCGACCTCCTCGCCGTGCCAGGTGATGGTGCCGCCGTCGGGCTGGTGGGCCCCGGCGAGGACCTTGATCAGGGTGGATTTCCCGGCGCCGTTCTGGCCGAGCAGACAGTGCACCTCCCCGGCCTGGACCTCCAGGTCGACGCCGTCCAGGGCGCGCACGCCGGGGAACGACTTGGTGATGCCGGACATGGTGAGCAGCGGTGCTGCCGGGGCCGTTTCGGGTGCCATGACGGATTCCCTCGGGGCGGGTGCGGACCGGTTTCGGGGCAGGGCGGGGCTGAGCCTCGTACGGGTACGGGTGGCGCGGGAGGTGCGACGGTGCGCGTTACGCGGGTGAGAACAGGTGGTCGCTGATCAGTCGGGCGCCGCCGGTCACTCCGGCGGTGGGCCCCAACTCCCCGAGAACGATGGGGAGGTTGCCGGTCGCCAGGGGGAGCGACTGGCGGTAGACCTGGGTGCGCAGGGCGGCCAGCAGGGTGTGGCCGAGTCCGGTGACCCCGCCGCCGATGACGACGAGCCCGGGGTTGAAGAAGCTGACGAGGGACGCGATGACCTGCCCGGTGCGGTTGCCGCCCTCCCGGATCAGGTCGAGGCAGGTGGTGTCGCCTGCCGCGGCGGCCGCGGCGACGTCGGCGCCGGTGAGCCGGCCCGCGCTCTCCAGCCGCGCGGCGAGCTCCGCCGAGCGTCCGTCGCGGGCAGCGGCCTCGGCGTCACGGGCGAGGGCCGCGCCGCTGAAGTGGGCCTCCAGACAGCCCTTGTTGCCGCAGGCGCACGGTCGGCCGTCCTGCTCGACGCGGATGTGCCCGATGTCGCCGGCCGATCCGGTGGTGCCGCGGTGGACCTCGCCGCCGACGACGATGCCGCAGCCGATGCCGGTGCCGATCTTGACGCAGAGGAAGTCGCGGGCCTGCCGGGCGACGCCGGCGTGCTGCTCGCCCATCGCCATCAGGTTCACGTCGTTGTCGACCATGACGGGGCAGCCCAGTTCCTGGCTGAGTGCCTCGCGGACCGGGAAGCCGTCCCAGCCGGGCATGATCGGCGGCGCGACCGGCACGCCCTCGGGGAACCTCACCGGCCCGGGGACCCCGATGCCCGCACCGTCGAAGCCCTCGGCGAGCCCGGACGCCTTCAACTTGGCTGCCATGGCGAGGACTTGCTCGAAGACGGCGACGGGACCCTCGCGTACGTCCATCGGCTGGGCGATGTGACCGAGGATCTCCAGCTCGGCGTTGGTGACGGCGACATCGACCGAGGTCGCGCCGATGTCGACGCCGAGGAAGCGGAGCGAGGGGGCGAGCCGGACGTTGTGGGAGCGGCGGCCGCCGCGCGAGGCGGCGAGTCCGTCGGCGACCACGAGGCCGGTCTCCAGGAGGCGGTCCACTTCCACGGCGAGCCGGGACCTGGACAGTTCCACCTGATCGCCCAGCTGTGCGCGGGAGTTGGGACCTGCGTCGCGCAGCAGCCGCAGCAGGCGCGCCTGGTGCGCGTTGGCGGGTCGAGCCGTCATGCGTCTCACGTGCCCCTCCCCGCCGCTTCGGGCCTCTTCGGGTGCTGGTGCCGTGCGCTCGCTCTGTCTTTCGATGGGGAACGTAGCAGCGGCTGCCCGGTGCGGGAAGAAGTTGCGCGCGAATTGGCCCCGACTTTCTCCGGCGACAGGACAAAGCCTCTCGCCGGAGGCGGGGAAGGGGCTGCGTCAGGCCTCGTCGCGGTGGTGGTACGTCTCGCGGGTGTGCTCGGTGTGCGTGCGCATCACGGCCGTGGCCCGCGCCTCGTCACGCGCCGAGATCGCCGCGATCAGCTCCCGGTGCTCGATCCAGGACTGCTTGCCGCGCTGCCGGGCGACGGGCTGGTAGTACCAGCGGACCCGGCGGTCGACCTGTCCGGCGAGTTCACCGAGGACCACGTTGCCGGCGAGTTCCATGACCTTGGCGTGGAACTCGGCGTTCGTGGCGACGACGAGGTCGACGTCTCCGTCGGCGACGGCCTGCTCGCCCTTGGCGCACAGCGCCTCCAGCTCGGCGATGCCGGTCTTGCCCGCGTTGGCCGCCGCGAGCCGGGCGGCCTCGGCCTCCAACAGCGTACGGACGCTGAGGAGTTGGTCGGCCTCCTCCTCGGTCGGCTCGTGCACGAAGGCGCCCTGCGCGGGACGCAGGTCCACCCAGCCCTCGGTGTTCAGGCGCTGCAACGCCTCGCGCACCGGCTGGCGCGAGACGCCGAGGTGCCCGGCGAGTTCGCTCTCGACCAGGTGCTGGCCGGGCTGGAGAGCCCGCGTCGTGATGAGTTCGAGCAGCGCCTCGTAGACGCGCTCGCGCAGCGGTCCGGGCCGTTCGAGCTTGGGCACCGCCCCTTGCGGCAGTCCTGTGGACAACATCGCGGTCCCCCTCCTGGGCTTCGGAGCATCCGGCAAGCCGATTCCAGATTCCAACGGATTGGCTTTGGAATACAGTTTACCGAGCACAATGGCCACGGCTAGTGCGAGTTGACCTCGTCACATCCCGTGTTCCCCCGGTGCCCCGGAACCGCGCCCCGGCACGTCACGGGCAGCGCACGACCTGACCCGCGTACGACAGGTTGCCGCCGAAGCCGAAGAGCAGGGCGGGCGCGCCGCTGACCAGTTCGCCGCGCTCGACGAGCTTGGACAGGGCGATCGGCACGCTCGCCGCCGAGGTGTTGCCGGAGTCGACGACGTCCCGCGCGACGACGGCGTTCACGGCGCCGATCTTCTCGGCGAGGGGTTCGATGATGCGCAGGTTGGCCTGGTGGAGGACGACCGCGGCGAGGTCCTCCGGCGCGAGCCCGGCCTTCTCGCAGGCCTGGCGGGCCAGCGGCGGCAGCGAGCGGGTGGCCCAGCGGTAGACGGACTGCCCTTCCTGGGCGAAGCGGGCGGGTTCGCCCTCGATGCGGACGGCGTCGCCCATCTCCGGGACCGAGCCCCACAGCACCGGGCCGATCCCCGGCTCCTCGCCCTCGGCGCACGGCTCGACGACCACGGCCCCCGCCCCGTCCCCGACGAGCACGCAGGTGGTGCGGTCGGTCCAGTCGGTGACGGCGGACATCTTGTCCGCGCCGACGACCAGGGCGCGGCGGGCGGCCCCGGCGCGCAGCGTGTGGTCGGCGGTGGCCAGGGCGTGCGTGAAGCCCGCGCAGACGACGTTCAGGTCGAGCGCGGCCGGGGACGGCACGCCGAGGCGGTGGGCGACGCGGGCCGCCATGTTCGGGGAGCGGTCCACGGCCGTGGAGGTCGCGACGACGACCAGGTCGATGTCGGCCGCGGTGAGCCCCGCGGAGGCCAGCGCCTTGGCGGCGGCGTGCGCGGCGAGCTCGTCGACGGGCTCGTCGGGGCCCGCGATGTGCCGCGTGCGGATGCCGACACGGCTGCGGATCCACTCGTCGTCGGTGTCGACCATGCCCGCCAGTTCCTCGTTGGTGAGGATCCTGGCGGGCTGGTGGTGCCCGATGCCGACAATGCGCGATCCGACCATGTGGGCCCCCTCGTGAGCTGCGAATCTCCCAGTCCGGTCTCCCAGTCTGGTCAGCGACTCACGAGTAGCGGGTGGCGGCCCGTGACAGGAAAAGGCCGCCTTGCTTGGAGAGTTCCGACCGTCACCCGGTGAAGAGCTGCGTGGCCTTTTGCACCAGTTCGTACAGTCCGTACGCGAGCGGCAGCCCCACCCACAGCCAGGCGACGGCGATCAGGCCGCGCCGCCTAGGCGGACTGTCGGCGGTCGCGGTCGGCGGTGTCGTGGTCATCTCGGGGCTCCCTGGGGGCGGGGACTACGTGGTGGCGGGCGTGCACGGGGCGTACCAGTTCGTTGGCGACGAAGCCGACGGCCAGCAGGCCGATCATGATCATGAGGGAGAGGCCGTACAGGTTGGCGCCGTGCTTGCCGGCGCTCTCCTGACTGTCGGCGACCCAGTTCACGATGAGCGGCCCGAGGACGCCCGCCGTGGACCAGGCGGTGAGCAGCCGGCCGTGGATGGCGCCCACCTGGTACGTGCCGAAGAGGTCCTTCAGATACGCGGGGATGGTCGCGAAGCCGCCGCCGTAGAAGGAGAGGATCACCAGCGCGCACAGCACGAACAGCGGCTTCGAGGAGTCGCCCCACAGGACGATCAGCAGATACATCAGGGCGCCGACGCCGAGGTAGACGCGGTAGATGTTCTTGCGGCCGATCAGGTCGGACGTGGAGGACCAGCCGATGCGGCCCGCCATGTTCGCGGCGGAGAGCAGGGCGACGAAGCCCGCGGCGGCGGAGACGGAGACCGGGGTGCTGCTGTCGGCGAAGAAGTCCGTGATCATCGGCGCGGCCTTCTCCAGGATGCCGATGCCGGCCGTCACGTTCATCGTGAGCACGATCCACAGGCACCAGAACTGGGGCGTACGGATCGCCTGCTTCGCGGAGACCTGCGGCCCGGCGACGGTCGCCTCCTCGGCGCGCTGCCCCTGCCGGGTGTCCGGGCGCGGCACCCGCACGAGCAGGACGCCGAGCGTCATGAACACCGCGTAGACGACACCGTGCACCGCGAACGCCAGGGCGATGCCGCCGCTGCCGGTGGGGAAGGACTCCAGCATCTGGGCGCTCCACGGCGACGCGATGAGCGCGCCGCCGCCGAAGCCCATGATAGCGATTCCGGTGGCCATGCCGGGCCGGTCGGGGAACCGCTTGATCAGTGTGGAGACGGGTGAGATGTAGCCGATGCCGAGGCCGATGCCGCCGACGAAGCCGTAGCCGAACACGATCAGCCAGAACTGTTCGGTGAGCGCGCCCAGGGCGGAGATCAGGAAGCCGGAGGAGAAACAGATGAGCGCGACGGTCATCGCCCAGCGCGGACCGTTGCGCTCGACGAGCGTGCCGCCGAAGGCGGCCGAGAGGCCGAGCATCACGATGCCGAGCTGGAACGGCAGCGCGCTCTGGGTGCCGCTCAGACCGAGCGAGGACTCCAGGGACGGCTTGAAGACGCTCCAGGCGTAGGCCTGGCCTATGGAGAGATGTACGGAGAGCGCGGCCGGCGGAACGAGCCAACGGCTCCAACCGGGGGGCGCGACGGGGGGCCTCATGATCCCGAACGTTAGGCAGTGGCACGGGTGTTGGGAAGCCCTTTCCACTCTCCTCTTGTCGACGAATCCGGCTGCTTCCATACTGTAGGCAGTATCCCGTCACGGCTGGTGCCGGGCCGACCACGGCCACGCGCCATCCGTACAGGAGAATGGGAGCCATGGGACGAGTCACGGAACGACGCAAGGTGATCCGGATACGGGACGGACAGGTGTCCACGCGGCCCGACACGCTCGTCGCCGAGGAACCGCTGGAGATCCGGCTGAACGGCAAGCCGCTCGCCATCACGATGCGCACCCCGGGCGACGACTTCCCGCTCGCGGCCGGGTTCCTGGTCAGCGAGGGCGTCCTCGGCTCCGCCGCCGACCTTCAGAACATCGTGTACTGCGCGGGCGCCACGGAGGACGGCAGCAATACGTACAACGTGGTCGACGTGCGGACCGCGCCGGGCGTCGTCCTGCCCGACATCACCCTGGAGCGCAACGTCTACACGACGTCGTCGTGCGGACTGTGCGGCAAGGCGAGCCTCGACGCGGTGCGGACCACGGCGCGGTTCCCGATCGCCGACACTCCCCCGGTCCGCATGGAGCCCGAGCTGCTCGCCTCCCTCCCCGACCGGTTGCGCGAGTCGCAGCGGGTCTTCGACCGGACCGGGGGGCTGCACGCGGCGGCGCTCTTCGACGAGTCGGGGCGGCTGGTCGACATCCGGGAGGACGTGGGGCGGCACAACGCGGTGGACAAGCTGGTCGGGAGGGCGTTGCAGAACGGGGAGCTGCCGTTGTCCCGGTCGATTCTGATGGTGTCGGGGCGGGCGTCGTTCGAGTTGGCGCAGAAGGCGGTGATGGCGGGGATTCCGGTGCTGGCGGCGGTGTCGGCGCCGTCTTCGCTGGCGGTGGACCTCGCGGTCGAGAGCGGGTTGACGTTGGTGGGGTTCTTGCGGGGCAGCTCGATGAATGTGTACGCGGGTGAGGAGCGGATTGTTCTGGGGGCGGGAGTGGGGAGCGGCTGAACCGGGTGGTGAACGCCACGGGGCTCCGCCCCGGACCCCGCTGCTCAATCGCCGCAGGGGCTTGAGACTGCCACCGCCGCAGGGGCTTGAAATGCGGCCTACGTCTCGTAGCCCCATGCCCTCGCCAGTTCACGGAGGCGGGGTGGGAGGGACTGGGGGTTGTGGGGTGGGCGGGAGGGGTGGATGTGGCCGGAGCGGATGGTTTCGCTCCAGTCGCCGATGTGGGGGCGGAAGGTGCCGTGGTCGCGGGCGCCGTAGTCGAGCATCGCCGGGTCCCAGTCCACGCCGAGGTGGGCGCAGATCCGCCGGGTCTCGCGTTCGGGTTCGGCGGTCAGGTCCTCGTACGTGACGGTGATTCCGGGCAGGTTGCGCCGGGCTCGCTCCAACTCCTCGGCGTAGCTGAGGACTTCGTGGTGGATGGCGTCGAGGTCGGGGTCGGTGCGGCGGGCCGTGAGGGATTCGACGACGGCGGCGGGGTGGCGCAGGAGGAAGACGTAGCGGGCCTGGGGCCAGGCGCGGTGCAGGCGGGGCCAGAGGAAGGTGTTGGCCGGGGTCTTGTCGACCACCACGGGTGCCTCGCCGCCGCCGCGACATCGTGCGTGGTGCAGCACCCTGTCCCACAGCATGTGCTCCAACTCCTGCCGGTCGAGGCCCAGTTCGCGCATCGCGTCGTGACTGAACTCGCGGTCGAGCCGGACGTGCAGGGTGCGCAGGTGCATCTCGTGCGGGGCGCGGATGCGGGGGTGGCTGTTGAGCAGGACGCGCAGCAGCGTGGAGCCGGAGCGGACCGGGGAGAGCAGGAACACCGGGTCGGGGACGAGCCGAGGGGCCGCCTCCACGGGTGGCGCGTCCGCGGCCGGCTCGGGCTGGGCCGGGACCGCGGACAGGGAACGGGGTGCGGGTGGGCTGAACGCCTGGCCGAGCAGCCTGCGCCTGCGGCGCAACCCCTTGCGTACCGCGTCCCAGCGGGCGTCGGACACGTCGTGTCACCCTCTTCCTCGTTCCGGCCGTTCTCGTTTCCCGGACCAGCTCAGAGGAGGCAGGCGAACTCCACATGGCGTACGGGGAACGGGAGCACGGCACATCTGGCGCACAGCGCTTCCACATCCCGTTCCTCGGCGCACGGTTCTTGTGGGGTGCGCGGGGGCCCAAGTAACGTCCGCGGCGCATACGTTGGACGTCGGATGTCCGTTTGGTCGGACGAGCCGAAGGGTGGGCCGCGCCATGCACGGAAGACCGTTCCGGACCCGTACGAGATCCCTGGTGGCGGCCGCGCTCGCGGTCGCCGTCGCGTTTCCCGCGTCAGTCGCGGCAGGCACGGCGGCCGCCGCCCCGGCAGTCGCTCAACCGCCGTTCGAGCAGCAGGTGTTGTTCAAGGCGTCGCAGGATCCGGGGTACGCCTGTTACCGCATCCCGGCCGTCGTGAAGACCGTGCGCGGCACCCTCCTCGCGTTCGCCGAGGGGCGGACGAACGACTGCTCCGACGCCGGTGACATCGACATCGTCGTCAAGCGGTCCGAGGACGGCGGGCGGACCTGGTCGCCGCTCCAGGTCGTCAACGAGGGCGCCGGTGACACGCACGGCAATCCCGCCCCGATCGTGGACCGCAGGACGGGCCGCGTCGTGCTCGCGGAGACGTACAACACGGGGCGTACGGACGGGAAGAACTGCGACGTGCCGTGCGACCGGACTCCGCACCTCCAGTACAGCGACGACGACGGGCGCACCTGGTCGCGGCCGCGCGATCTGAGCGACGAGCTGCTGCCCGACGACTTCAACTCCTGGTACGCGACCGGGCCGGTGCACGGCATCCAGCTCGCCAAGGGCCCGCACCGCGGCCGCCTCGTGTTCACCGTCAACGCCGAGACGTGGAACGGCAGTCGGGTCACCGCCAACCACGCGGCGCTGATGGTCAGCGACGACGGCGGCGACCACTGGCGGATCGGCGCCAAGGACACCTGGCCGGTCGCCGACGACGGCACGTTCCGGCAGAAGCCGTCGGAGATGACGCTCGCCGAACGGCCCGACGGGACGGTGTACGTCAGCGGACGCGAGCAGGACGGCACCGACCTCGGGCACCGTACGCACGCGGTCAGCCGGGACGGCGGCGAGTCGTTCGCCCGTCCGTTCTCGGCGGTCCCGGACCTGTACACGCCGCAGGTGCAGGGGTCGGTGCTGCCCGTCGGCGCCAAGGGCGAGCGGCTGCTGCTCGCCTGTCCCGGCGACCCCGACCGGCGGCGCACCATGACGATCCGCTCCTCGTACGACGGGGGCCGCACGTGGGAGAGCTTCGACCGGGGCACCGTCGTGACCACGGACTGGTCGGGCTACTCGGACCTGGTGCAGGCCGACCGGGGGCACGTGGGGCTGATGTACGAGGGCGGGGCCGTGGACGCCCGCGACGAGATCCGCTTCGCCCGGTTCACCCTGGACTGGCTGAAGGAGCGGCGCGGGCCCGACCCGACCACGGACGACCGGGCGCGGGGCGCGCGGGACGCGGCCGTGCTCGGCGGCGCGCAGGTGACCGGCGGACGGGTCGGCGGGGCGCTGGCCCTCGACGGCGTCGACGACGCGGTGCGGCTACCGTACAGCAACCGACTCCCCCTCGGCACAAGGGAGTTCACGGCGTCGCTCTGGTTCCGCTACACCGCCACGAGCGGGGAGCAGCCGCTGCTGTGGATGGGCGGCATCGGCACCACGCAGCCGCAGGTGTGGCTGCGCGGCGAACCGGCGTCGAACCGGCTCACCGGGCTGATCACGGTCCGGGACGGCGCGGCGGCGCCCCGCTCGGTGTCGGTGCGCTCCACGTCCGCGTACAACGACGGGGTCTGGCACCGTGCCGAACTACGGCGCGCCGACGGCAGGTTGACGCTGTCGGTGGACGGCGTGGAGGTCGGCGGCGCCGCCGACGTGCCGGGATCGGTGAGCCGGAACTCGCCGTTCGGCGTGCACATCGGGCAGCGCATGGACAGCCGGGCGTACTTCACCGGCGCGATCGACGACGTGCGTGTCAGCTCGGGCGGCGACGACCTTCTGCGGCTGCCGCTCGACCGGGTGCGGGGCGGCTGATCCCACGGTTCGGCGCGCGGTCGTGGACCAATGCGGCGCGGCACATTAACGTCGCGTCGCGTGCGGGAGGTTGAGCGGATGCGGCGGGTGCGGCGCGGCCGGCGGGGGCCGGGGGCGCCGCTGCTGGTGCTGCTCGCCGCGCTCGTCCTCGTCCTCGTCGTGTTCGTCGCCCTCCCCGACCGGGAGGGCGACACACGTTGCGCGCCGCGCAGTGTCACCTCCTGGTCGGCGGACGAGGGGCTCACCGACGCGTTCGCCCGCTACGGCGACGACGCGACGCGGCTGGACGACTGGACGGGCGGCGACGGCACGCACTCCGTGCGGCTGCCGGACGGGCGGCTGCTGTGGCTCTTCTCCGACACGTATCTGGGCGCGGTGAACCAGCCGCCCAACCCCGCCGGGCAGTCGCACGCGTGGCGGCAGCCGAACGCGCCGTTCGTCCGCAACTCCGCGGTGGTGACGGACCGTTCGGGCCGACTCGACCGCACCCTCGCCGCGCCACTGTTCCCGGACACGGCGGCGGGCGAGTGGCGCTGGCCGGTCGAGGCGCGCGTCGAGGAGAGCGACGGCAGGCAGGTCGTACGGGTGCTGCTGTGGACGCGGGCGAAGGGCACGGGCCCGTACGTCTACGGGGTGCCGAACGCGACGGAGGTGGCCACCCTGTCGCTGCCCGACCTGCGCCTCGAAGGCATCACGCAACTCCTCGACCAGCGGCAGGTGCGGGATCCGGCGCGGCGCGTGCTGTACGGGACGACGGCCGTGGACCACGGCGGGTGGACGTATGTGTTCGGCGCGGACGACGGGCAGAAGGCCGTGCATCGCGCGTACGTGGCCCGGGTCCCGCTGGGACGGCTCGGCGACGTGCCGGCCTGGCGGTACTGGGACGGCGAGCGGTGGGCGCGGCGGGCCGCGGCGCCGGTCCTCGGGGACGGGCGCCGCAGCGGTGTGGGCACCGCGTTCACGGTGGTGCGGGACGCCGGCACGTACGTCCTGTTCACCACCGCGGCGGGCGCGCAGGGGCTGACCGAGGTCACCTCGTACTGGTCCTGCTCGCCGACGGGCCCCTGGCACGGCCCGGCGAAGGCGTTCACGCCGCCGCTGCCCCGCGACGGCGCCTCGCCCTCGCGGACGGCGGCGTACAACCCGCAGGCGCACCCGGAGCTGAGCGGCGACGGGCGGCTCGTGCTGTCCTACGACGTCAACTGGCTGGACGCCGCGCCCGCCGCCGCGGAGGCGCAGCTCAGCCGGAACGTGTCCCTGTACCGACCGCGGTTCGTGTCCCTTCGCCTCGGTCCCCCGCGCGAGCGGTGATCTCGGGCTCGGCCGTGTCCTCGGGGTCCTTGGAGCGGCGCTTGGCGATGACCGCGCACACCATCAGCTGCATCTGGTGGAAGAGCATCAGCGGCAGGACGGCGAGCGAGGCGTGCGCGCCGAACAGGACGCTCGCCATGGGGAGCCCGGAGGCCAGGGACTTCTTCGAGCCCGCGAACTGGATGGCGATCCGGTCGGCGCGGTCGAAGCCGAGCGCCTTGGCGCCGAACCAGGTCACCAGCAGCATGATCGCGAGCAGTACCGCCTCCACGGCCAGCAGACCGGCGAGCCGGACCGCGCTGACCTGGTGCCAGATGCCCTGCACCATGCCCTCGCTGAACGCGGTGTAGACGACGAGCAGGATCGAGCCGCGGTCGACGTAGCCGAGGATCTTCTTGTGGCGGGTGATGAACCCGCCGACCCAGCGGCGCAGCAACTGGCCCGCGAGGAACGGCACGAGCAGTTGCAGCACGATCTTGACGAGCGAGTCGGCGGAGAAGCCGCCGCCGCTGCTGCCGAGCAGCGCCGCCGCGAGCAGCGGGGTGAGGACGATGCCGGCGAGCGAGGAGAAGGAGCCCGCGCAGATCGCCGCCGGGACGTTGCCGCGCGCGATCGAGGTGAACGCGATCGACGACTGGATCGTCGACGGGACGAGGGTGAGGAAGAGCAGTCCCTCGAAGAGGTTCTGCGGCAACAGCACCGGCACCAGGCCGCGGGTCGCGAGCCCGAGCAGCGGAAAGACGACGAACGTACAGGCGAGGACGGTGACGTGGAGTCGCCAGTGGCGCAGTCCGTCCATCGCCTCACGGGTCGACAGGCGCGCCCCGTAGAGGAAGAAGAGGAAGGCGACGGCGGCGGTGGAGGCCTCCGACGCGACATCGGCGGCGGCCCCTCGGGCCGGGAGCAGTGCGGCGAGGCCCACTGTCGCGATCAACGCCAGGATGTACGGGTCGATCGGCATCCAGCGGGGCCAGGTCAGGCGTTTCATTGGTTCCTTGCTCTCGGTTCAGGTCGTGCCCTCTCCATCGTCCACCTCTTCACCGTGATCGGGAATCCGGTATACCGCTCTGACTGTGATCGCGTCGCGTGATGAGCGGGAGTACGGTTCGGAACATGTACGACCCCTCGCAGCTCAGGACGTTCCTCGCCGTCGCCCAGACGCTGAGCTTCACGCAGGCCGCGCGCCGCCTCGGTCTGCGGCAGTCGACGGTGAGCCAGCACGTGCGGCGGCTGGAGGACGCGACCGGGCGCACCCTGTTCACGCGGGACACCCACTCCGTGGACCTGACGGAGGACGGGGAGGCGATGCTCGGGTTCGCACGGCGGATCCTGGAGGTGCACGAGCAGGCGGCGTCGTTCTTCACGGGGACGCGGCTGCGCGGGCGGCTGCGGTTCGGGGCGTCGGAGGACTTCGTACTGACCCGGCTGCCCGAGATCCTGGAGTCGTTCCGGGCCGAACACCCGGAGGTCGATCTGGAGTTGACGGTCGAGCTGTCGGGGACGCTGCACGAGCAGCTGGACGCCGGGAAGCTGGACCTGGCGCTCGCGAAGCGGCGGCCGGAGGACCCGCGCGGCGAGTCCGTGTGGCACGACCGGCTGGTGTGGATCGGCTCCGAGCGGCTCCGGATCGACCAGGACCGGCCCGTTCCGCTGATCGTCTATCCGCCACCGGGGATCTCGCGGGCCCTGGCCCTCGAAGCCCTGGAGCGGCACGGCCGGGCGTGGCGGATCGCCTGCACGAGCGGTTCGCTGAACGGGCTGGTCGCGGCGGCGCGGGCGGGTCTCGGCGTGATGGCCCACTCCCGGGGCCTCATCCCGCCGGGCCTGGTGCGGGTGCCGGAGCGGGCGGGGCTTCCGGAGCTGGGCGAGGTCGACTTCGTGGTGCGCAGCGCGGCCCGGGACGCGAGCGAGCCGGCGCGGGCACTCGCGCAGGCCATCCTGGCGGGCGGGGACCGGCTGCACCGGGGTGCGCGATAGGCGCAGTGATACCGTCCCCGGAACCGACCACTCCGTCCAAAAACAGGGACACGGCGTGCCGGTGACCTCTTTGCACAGATCCAATGGAGGCTCGTGAAGAGGGCCGGGAGATTACGCTCCCGAAACTTACTCTTGCGTAAGTAGTCTGCCCCGCTCCATCCTTTGTGGCCCGTTATAAACCTCTGACCTGTGCGAATTCCGCGTCTGTTCCACGCGTGCAAGGCACTCCCGCGGGCGCTTCGGGTCGGGTACCGTCACCGACGCTGTGCGGAGCGCCACAAGGAGCAACTTTGCGTGAGTTCACCAACCCCCCTGTGGCGTCGGCGCCGCTGGTCGGCGGCCTGGCCGACGCCGTGTTCGATCATGCCCTGGACACACCGGGTCATGTCGCCCTGGCCCGCAAGGACCAGCACGGCAAGTGGCAGGACGTCACGTCCGCCCAGTTCCGCGACGAGGTGATGGCCCTCGCCAAGGGCCTGCTCGCGCAGGGCATCCGGTTCGGCGACCGGGTCGCGATCATGTCGCGCACCCGCTACGAGTGGACGCTGTTCGACTTCGCACTGTGGACCATCGGCGCCCAGGTCGTCCCGATCTACCCGACGTCCTCGGCCGAGCAGGTCTTCTGGATGCTGTACGACGCCGAGGTCTCCGCGGCGATCGTCGAGCACGAGGACCACTCCATGACCGTGGCCACCGTGATCGGACGGCTGCCCCGGCTGCGCCGCTTGTGGCAGCTCGACGGCGGCGCGGTCGACGAGATCACCGCGTCCGGCACCCACATCGACGACGAGACGGTGCACCGGCACCGCCGCGCGATCACCCCCGAGTCGACGGCCACGATCATCTACACCTCGGGCACCACCGGCCGCCCCAAGGGCTGCGTGATCTCGCACGGCAACTTCATGTACGAGGCCGACACCGTTGTCGCGTACTGGGAGCCGGTGTTCTCCTCCAAGCGCGACCGCACCCCCGCGACGCTGCTCTTCCTGCCGCTCGCCCACGTCTTCGGGCGGATGGTGGAGGTCGCGGCGATCC
This sequence comes from Streptomyces sp. BYX5S, assembly GCF_054724165.1. NCBI lineage: Bacteria > Bacillati > Actinomycetota > Actinomycetes > Kitasatosporales > Streptomycetaceae > Streptomyces > Streptomyces sp. BYX5S. The sequence continues at coordinate 5,692,548 of NZ_CM138829.1, forward strand.
GCGGCGGCGTGAAGCTGGCCCACCAGCCGGAGCTGCGTGCGTCCGTGCTCATGCCGGACCTCCAGTCCTTCAAGCCGACCTTCATCCTCGCCGTGCCGTACATCTTCGAGAAGGTGTTCAGCGCGGCCCGCCGCAAGGCCGAGAGCGAGGGCCGGGCGGGGCCGTTCGAGAAGGCCGTCGAGTGCGCGGTGAAGTACGCGGACGCGCAGGAGGCGAGAGCGTTCGGCACGGGTCCCGGCCCCTCCGCGTCGCTGCGCATGCAGCACTCCGTCTTCGACAAGCTCGTCTACTCCAAGGTGCGCGCGGCGATGGGCGGCCGGGTGCGGCACGCGTTCTCCGGCGGCTCCGGCATGGACCGGCGGCTCGGCCTGTTCTTCGAGGGCGCGGGTGTCTCCGTCTTCGAGGGGTACGGCCTCACGGAGTCGACCGCCGCCGCGACCGCGAACCCGCCGGAGCAGACCCGCTACGGCACGGTCGGCCAGGCCATCCCCGGCTCGTCCGTGCACATCGCCGACGACGGCGAGGTGTGGGTCTACGGCCGCAACATCTTCCAGGGCTACCTCAACGACCCGAAGGCCACGGACTCCTCCCTGTACGACGGGTGGCTCGCCACGGGTGACCTCGGCTCGCTCGACGAGGACGGCTACCTCACGATCACCGGCCGCAAGAAGGAGATCCTCGTGACCTCCGGCGGCAAGAGTGTCTCGCCGCAGCAACTGGAGGAGCGGGTGCGCGACCACCCGCTGATAGCGCAGTGCCTCGTCGTCGGCAACGACCGGCCCTACATCGCGGCGCTCGTCACGCTCGACAACGAGTCCGTGGAGCACTGGCTCGGCATGCGCGGCAAGCAGTCGATGACGCCGACGGAGCTGGTGCGGGACCCGGACCTGGAGACGGAGGTGCGGCGGGCTGTGGTCGCGGCGAACACGCTGGTGTCGCAGGCGGAGTCGATCCGTACGTTCCGGATTCTGGCGCATCAGTTCACCGAGGAGCACGGGTTGCTCACGCCTTCGTTGAAGCTGAAGCGGAAGGCGATCGAGTCGGCGTACTCGGCGGAGGTCGACGCGCTGTACGGCTCCCTGTGATCCGTCGCCGCTCGCGCGTTTCAAGCCTCCGCGGCGTTTGAGCGGCGGGGTCCGGGGCGGAGCCCCGAGAGCGCACCCCCGACGGGGCTGAGGCCACGGGGCTCCGCCCCGGACCCCGCTCCTCAAGCGCCGGAGGGGCTGGAGTGGGGCACCTGACGGTGTATCAAATACTCCCGTCCCGGTTATTGACGGTTCGTCAGGTCGCGCACAGAATCGGCTCACTCCGACGGAGGGGGCCCGACCGTGTCGCGACCGATCCGCGCCATCACCGCCACCCTGACCGCACTCCTGCTCGCCACCGCCTGCAACTCCACCGCCAACAGCGGCGACAACTCCGCCGACGGCGCGGGGAGTTCGGTGCGCGGCGTGAGCGAGGACCGGATCAAGGTGGGCGGCATCGTCTCCATGACGACGTCGAGCGGTTACAGCAAGAAGGACACCGACCTCGGCGCCAAGGCCCGCTTCGACCGGGCCAACGCGGAGGGCGGGATCAACGGCCGGGAGATCGACTACCTCGGCGCGGAGGACGACGGCCAGGACCCCGCCAAGAATCTCGCCGCGGCCCGCAAACTCGTCCAGCAGGACAAGGTGTTCGCGATCTCGCCGATGAGTTCGGTGACGTTCTCCGGCGCGGACTTCCTCCAGAAGCAGAAGGTGCCGACGTTCGGCTGGGGCACGCTGCCGTCGTTCTGCGGCCCGACGTACATCTACGGCTTCGGCGGCTGCATGGTGCCGATGCCCGGCGGCACCATCTCCCAGACCTGGCCGGAGGGCCTGAAGAAGGTCACGGGCGGGGCAAAGGGCAGGTCCGTCGCGATCCTCGCCAACGACAACGACGCCGGCACCTTCGCCATCCGCACGTACAAACAGTCCTTCACGTCCGCCGGTTACAAGGTGAGTTACGCGAAAGCCACCGTGCCCGCGACGGCGGTGCCGAGCGACTGGTCGGCGTACACGAAGGAAATGCTGCGCAGCGACGGCGGCAAGGCGCCGGACGTGGTGGTCTCCGTGATGCAGACGCCGTACAACATCGGCCTGTTCACGGCCGTCAAGCGCACCGGCTACAAGGGCGTGCTCACCGATCCCACGGACTACGACCCCGGGCTGCTGGCCAAGAAGGCGACGAAGCAGGCGCTCGACGGGGTGCACGTGCTGCTGTCCTTCCAGCCGTTCGAGTCCTCGACGCCGGAGATGAAGCAGTTCAAGGCGGACATCGCGAAGGCGTCCGGGGGCAAGGAGATCCCCCTCAACATGCACATGATGACGGGCTACATGAGCGCCGACCTGTTCCTCGCCATCGCGAAGAAGGCGGGCAAGGACCTCACCGCCGCGTCGTTCCAGAAGGCCGCGGACGGGTTCTCCGACACGGGGACGCTCGTCGGCGACCGGGCGCTGCCCCGCGGGCGCACCGAGTCCTTCGGCTGCGGGGCGCTCGCCCAGCTCCAGGACGGCGCGTACCGGGTGTCGTCCGCGTTCAAGTGCTACCCGCCGATCCCCTTCAAGTAGGACCGCACCGAGGGGTGTTCACGTGTCGGATCTGCTGGCCTTCGTCCTGAGCGGGCTCGTGTCGGGGGCGCTGTACGCGCTGCTCGCCACGGGCCTCGTGCTCTCCTACTCGGCCTCCGGACTCTTCAACTTCGCGCACGGTGCGACCGCCTATCTGTGTGCGCTCGCCTTCTACGAACTCCACTCCGGCTTCGGCTGGCCCGCGGTGCCGACGGCGCTGCTGCTCGTCCTGCTCGCGGCGCCCCTGCTGGGCTGGGGGCTCGACCGGCTGATGTTCCGGAAGCTGGCGCGGGTCGGGGAGACCGCGCAGATCGTGGCGACGATCGGGCTGCTCGTGGCGCTGCCCGCGCTCGGGCTGTGGATCGTCGAGCTGCTTGCGGACGCGGGCGCGCCCGTGAAGCCCGCGGAGAACCAGTTCGGTCTGCCGGGGGTCGGGCCGAGTCCGGCGAAGAACTGGCAGCTGACGGACGGTGTCGGCATCGACTCCGATCAGCTGATCACGTGGGTGACCACCGCCGTCGTCGCGCTCGGCCTGTGGTTCCTGCTGCGCCGCACGGCGCTCGGTCTGAAGCTGCGGGCGGCCGTCGACAACCGCTCGCTCGTCGAGCTGCGCGGCATCAGCGCCGACCGGCTGTCGTCGGTGGCGTGGATGCTGTCCTCGGCGCTCGCGGGGCTCGCCGGGGTCCTCGCCACTCCCCTGCTCGGGCTCTCCTCGCACGACTTCACGCTGTTCCTGTTCGTGTCGGCGACCGCCGCCGTGCTGGGCCGGTTCATGTCGGTCCCGCTGGCCTTCGCGGGCGGGCTCGCGCTCGGGGTGCTCCAGAACCTGGTCGCGGGGTACGCCACGTTCGCGGAAGGGATCACCGGGTTCCGTACGGCGGTGCCGTTCCTGATCCTGTTCGCCGGGCTGCTGCTGCTCACGCGGCGGCAGCGCACGGCGGGCACCGTGGCGAGCGACGCGCCGCCGGTGGACTATCTCGCCGGGCGGTCGTGGCTTCGGCGCTGGGGGCCGTGGGCGGCGGCCGCCGCTCTGCTCGCCGTCGCCTTCTACACCGTCACCACCCCCTTCTGGAGCGGGATCCTCGCCCAAGGGCTCGCGATCTCCCTCGTGTTCCTCTCCTTCACCGTCGTCACCGGGCTCGGCGCGATGGTGTCGCTGGCGCAGGCCGCGTTCGTGACGGGCGCCGCCCTCGTCGCCGGGCTGCTGATGAGTCACGGATGGCCGTTCCTCGGGGCGGCGCTCGCCGGGACGTGTGCGGCGGCGGTGCTCGGCGCGCTCGTGGCGCTGCCCGCGCTGCGGCTCGGCGGCCGCTCGCTGGCTCTCGCCACGCTCGCGCTGGCCTTCCTCGCGGACCAGGTCCTCTTCCAGCTCGGCTGGTTGCGCAACGGCGACACCGGATGGGAGATCCCGCGCGCCGTCGCGGGCCCCGTCGACCTCGGCGACGACCGGGCGATGGGCGTGGCCATGGCGGTGCTGTGCACGGGGGCGGTGGCGGGGCTGAACGCGCTGCGGAACTCGCGCGCGGGGCGGGCCATGCTCGCCGTACGCTCGGCGCCGGCCGCCGCGATGGCCTCGGGCGTCTCCGTGCTCCGCACGAAGCTGCTGCTGTTCACGCTCTCGGCGGGGCTCGCCGGGTTCGGCGGCGTGATGTACGCGTCGTACAACACACGGATCACCGCGACCGACTTCACGGCGATGACGGGGCTGATCTGGCTCGCCGTGGTGGTCGCGGCGGGGGTGCGGCGGCCGCAGTTCGCGGTGGTCGCCGGGCTCACCTTCGCCGTCGTGCCGCACCTCATCAGCGACTACCTGACCGAGTCGGTGCAGCTCCCGGTGATCCTCTTCGGCCTCGCCGGGCTCGCGCTCGCCAACGACCCCGACGGGTACTGCGCCGCGATCCCGGCCCGCCGCCACCGCAGGAAGGCCGGGCGGCCGGACGCCGCCGCCGACACCGGGACCGTTCCGCCGCCCGATCCGAACGCCGCGCTCCAACTCGCGGGCGTCCAGGCCGGATACGACGGCGCCCGCGTCCTCCAGGGCGTCGACCTCACGGTCCGCCCCGGCGAGATCGTGGCGCTCCTCGGCCCCAACGGCGCCGGGAAGTCGACGGCCTGCAAGGTGGCGGCAGGCCTCATGACACCCCAGCAGGGCGAGGTGTACGTCGCCGGGGCCGCGGCCGGGCGCACGGGCGCGGTCCGCCGGGCGCGGTCCGGGGTGGTGCTCGCGCCGGAGGGTCGCGGCATCTTCCCCTCGCTCACGGTCGACGAGAACCTGGCGCTCCAACTCCCGGGCGCCGAGGACCGGTTGGCGGTCTACGCACGCTTCGCCGGTCTCGCCGGGCGCCGCGAGGTCGCCGCGGGCTCGCTCTCCGGCGGCGAGCAGCAGCTCCTCGCGCTCGCCGCGCTGCTGCACCGCCCGCCCCGCGTCCTCGTCGCCGACGAGCCCTCGCTCGGTCTCGCGCCGCGGGTGGCCGACGAGGTGTACCGGCTGCTCGCCGAACTCCGCGACGCCGGAACGGGGCTGCTGCTCGTCGAGGAGAAGGCCTCGGAGATCCTCGGCGTCGCCGACACCGTGGCCTACCTCGCGCAGGGCCGCGTCACCTGGTGCGGGCCGCGCGAGAAGGTGGAGGCCGAGCGGCTCACGGAGGCGTATCTCGGCATCGCGGCGACGGACGCGCAGGAGGCCAGGTCATGAGCGGGGCGTGCGTACTGGAGGCCGAGGACATCGGCGTGCGGTTCGGCGGGGTCCGGGCCCTCGACGGGGTGGGGCTGCGGCTCGCGGCCGGGGAGGTGTGCGGGCTGATCGGGCCGAACGGCGCGGGCAAGACGACCTTCTTCGACGTCGTCTCGGGCATCCGCAGGCCCGACACGGGCCGGATCCTGCTCGACGGGGCCGACATCACCCGCCGCTCACCCGTCTGGCGGGCCCGGCACGGCATGCGCCGCACGTTCCAGCGCCAGCAGCTGTTCGGGCAGCTCACCGTGGCGGACAACCTGCTGGTCGCGCAGGAGTGGCGGCGCGGCGGCGCCGACCGGGACCTCTCCGGGAAGCTGCTGCGCGACTGCGGCCTCGACGCGCTCGCCGACTCCTACGCGGGGACCCTCCCGGTCGGCCGCGCCCGCATGCTCGAACTGGCCCGCGCGGCGGCCGACCACCCCCGCGTCCTCCTCCTCGACGAGCCCGCGTCCGGCATGACGGCCGAGGAGCGCGGCCTCCTCGCGGCGACGGTGCGCGGGCTGGCCGACGACGGCTGCGCGGTCCTGCTCGTCGAGCACAACGTGGCCTTCGTGATGGAGCTGTGCTCCCGGGTCGTGGTCCTCGACCTCGGCGCCGTGCTCGCGCAGGGCGCTCCCGCGGCGATCCGCGCGGACGCCCGCGTGCGCGAGGCGTACCTGGGCACACCGACCCCGACACAAAGTTCGCATACGTGACTGTCATGCTGGTGTCACCCACAGGAATGCGCGCACGCCTGTGATCGTTGACCATGGGAGGTGGCGCATGAACCAGAGCCACCGGACACCGGACGAATGAAGGATCGACACCTCGTGAGCAAGGTTCCCCCGATCATCCTGAACAACGGCGTCGAGATGCCGCAGCTCGGCTTCGGCGTGTGGCAGGTGCCGGACGACGAGGCCGAGACGGCCGTCGCGACCGCACTTCAGGCCGGGTACCGCAGCATCGACACCGCCGCGATCTACGGCAACGAGGAGGGCACCGGCAAGGCCATCGCCGCGTCCGGTGTTCCCCGCGAGGAGCTGTTCGTCACGACGAAGCTGTGGAACGCCGACCAGGGCTACGACTCCACGCTCCGCGCGTTCGACGCCTCGCTGGAGAAGCTGGGTCTCGACTACGTCGACCTGTACCTGATCCACTGGCCGCTCCCGTCCAAGGGGCTGGCCGTGGACACGTACAAGGCCTTCGAGAAGATCCAGGCCGACGGGCGCGCCAAGTCCATCGGCGTCTCCAACTTCCTGCCGGAGCACCTGGACCGGCTGACCGCCGAGACCTCCGTGATCCCGGCCGTCAACCAGATCGAGCTGCACCCGCACCTCCAGCAGCGCGTCTCCCGCGAGAAGCACGCGGAGCTGGGCATCGCGACCGAGGCCTGGTCGCCGCTCGGCCAGGGCAAGGGCCTCCTGGAGGTCCCGGCCATCATCGCGATCGCGCAGAAGCACGGCCGTACGCCCGCGCAGGTCGTCCTGCGCTGGCACATCGAGCTGGGCAACGTGGTGATCCCGAAGTCCGTGACCCCGTCGCGGATCAAGGAGAACATCGACGTGTTCGGCTTCGAGCTCGACACCGAGGACCTCGGCGCGATCTCCGCGCTCAACGAGGACCGCCGCCTGGGCCCGGACCCGGCGACGTTCGACGTGGCGTGACGCGCGGGCGTACGCGTACTCGTTTTCGCACGTGAAAGGGGGCCCCGGCCGGGGCCCCCTTTTTCGTATGCCCGGGTTCGTGCCCCCAGGTCCCTGGGCTCAGGACTCCTTGACCGCCGTGTGCACCGTGTGCGCGGTCAGCAGGAAGAGGTCGTCGCGGCGGTGCAGGCTCTGCGGGTCGTCCGGGTCCATCAGGCGCCGGATCGTCGCCATGTCCTCGGGCGCGACGGCCTCCGCGAAGACCTCCATGCGGCGCTTCCACAGGTCGACGACCGTCTCGCGGGCCTCGCCGGTGAGCGGGGCGGGCAGGTCGAGCAGGAACGTGCGGCTGGTGGCGTGGGCCAGGCCCGCGTCCGTCAGCAGTTCGGTCCAGTTCTCGGTGTCCTGCTTGGCGCCGGGCAGGTTCGCGCGCATGTCGCCGAACCACTCCTCCTCGATGGCGTCGGCCCGCGCCTGGAGACCGGGCCTGCCGATCCCGAAGTCGCGCGGCAGGCAGCGCTGCGGCAGACCGCCCTCGACGAGCGCGAGGGTGCCGCCGGGGGCGAGGCGCCCCGCGAGCGCGGCGACCGCGGCCCGCTGGTCCCCCACGTGGTGCAGGGAACGCGCCGCCCAGATGAGGTCGGCCGACGGCAAGTCGCCGACGTCGTCCGGGAGTTCGACGCGCAGCGTGCCGGTCCGCTCGGCGAGGCCGGCCCCCGCGAACCGCTCCGTGGCGCGGGCGAGCAGCTTCTCCTCCGGGTCGGCCGCGATGACACGTGCCTCGGGGAAGGCCTTGGCGAGGTGCAGCGACACGGCGCCGGGTCCGGCGCCCGCGTCGACGATCAGGCCGGTGCCCGCGGGGCGGGTGTCGCGGAGCCAGGCGAGGGCCTGCGTGTAGAGGGGCTCGTACACGGAGGCGTTGCGCTCGAGCATGGGGATCATGTCGGCCCAGTCGATGTCCGTGTGGTCGTGCCCGTGCCCGTGCCCGTGGCCCTGGTGTCCCTGCTGTCCGTGCTGGTGGTGGTCGTGTGCCATGTGCGGGTCGCCGCCCTTCGTGCCCGTATGTCGTCCGTCGTTCCTCAGGGTGCGCGGACGGCGTACGGATGAGCAAGCCACGTTGCCGGGTCGGCAATTTCCGACCCGGCAACGTGGCTCAAGGAGCCGGCCTACAGCGCCGGGTAGGCGTTCTTCATGAGCTCCTGGAACTGGGCGGAGAACCAGGCCCCGGAGATCGGTGCGTCGGGCAGCGCCCCGGACATGTTGTTGTTGTTCCGCGGGTTACCGGTGTACGTCGGGTCGCACATGCGGTCGAAGCCCTTGCCGTCGGGGTTGTCGATCAGCTTGCTCGACCCGTCCGACTCGCCCGGCGGCTTCATCCACACGTACGCGTCGATCCCGGTCGCCGGGTTGGCCTGCGGCCGCTCGCCGAGGCCCGCCCCGCTCTGGTTGCACCAGTTGCCGAGGTGGATGCGGCGGTCGTAGCGCCCGCCGTCCACGTACGTGTCGACCGTGGTCTTGGCGCCCGGTCCGGTCGGGCGCGCTGTGCCGCCCCAGCCGTTGCGGGAGGTGTCGATCAGCATGCCGAGGTTCTGGTCGAAGCCGAGCGAGACCAGCTTGTCGCGCATGGCCTGCGCGTACGACAGCTCGTCGGTGTAGCGGTTCCAGTCGACCCACTTCGACTGACGCACGGAGGTCCCGTTCACCGTGTCGTCGATCTTGAAGTTGTCCTCCTTCAGGGCGCTGTAGTTCGCCGTGTTCACGATGAAGCCGTGGACGTCGGAGACGCTGGCGCCGTTGCTGGACGCGGTGGACTTGAACAGTTCGGCGGAGGCGCCGAAGTTGTCGTCCCAGCCGAGCCAGCCGTGGTGGCCCGCGTCGATGTAGTTGTAGACGTTGTCGATGTCACCGAGCTTGTCGAGGGCGTAGGCGACGCCCTTCTGGTAGTTGCCGTTGGCCTTCATGGTGTCGCAGTTGGCCGTGGCGGTCGGGCGCCCGGAGACGTTGGTGACGAGGTTGGGCAGCGAGTCGATCTCGATGGTGTTGACGATGCGCAGGCCCGCGTACTTCGGGTCGCCGAGGATCTCCGCGATCGGGTCGATGTACTGCGTCTTGTACTTGTCGATCTCGGTCGGGCCGAGTTCGCCGTTGGAGGCGAGGGCCGCGCAGTCGCGGCCCGGCAGGTTGTAGATGACGAGCTGGATGACCTGCTCGCCGCTGCCCTTCTGCTCCAGCGCCTCGTCGAGGTGGTCGCGCAGGCCCATGGCGCCGCTCGCGCCGTTGATCGCGGCGATCCGGTCGAGCCAGACGCCGGTGGGCTGGTTGGCGATCCGGTCGCCGCCGGGCTCGGCCTTGGCCTTCGCCGACCACTCCGGGTTCACGTACACCTTGGCACCGGCGTACGGGTTGTCGACGCGGGTGCCGGGCTCGCCCGGGTCGGTCGGGTCCGTGGGATCGGTCGGGTCGGTCGGGCCCGAGGTGTCCTCGTTGCAGGTCACGCCGTTCAGCTTGAACGTGGCGGGCGCGGCGTTGCTGCCGCTGTACGTGCCGTTGAAGCCGAAGGAGGTGGAGGCGCCGGTGGCGAGGCTGCCGTTGTACGAGACGTTCTTGGCGGTGACCGCGGCGCCGGACTGGGATATCTCGGCGTTCCAGCCGGAGCCGATCTTCTGGTTGCCCGCGTAGGACCAGGTGAGGTTCCACGCGTTCACCGCGGCGCCGTTGTTGGTGACGGTGACGCTGCTGGTGAATCCGCTGCCCCAGTCGTTCTGCACCTTGTAGTCGACGGTGCACGCGGGGGCGGCGGCAGCGGCGGGCAGGGTAACGGCGGCGCCGACGCAGGCGGTGCCGGTGAGGACGAGGGCGGCGAGGGCGGCGGTGCCGGCCCGGGATCTGGCTCTGGTGCGACTCATGATGTGCGATGTCCCTTTCGCAGTGAGCTGGTCATGGCTCGGTTCGAGCTGTTGATGGCTCGGTCGGGGGGTTGATGGGTCCATGGCTCGGTTGTCGGGCAGGTGGCTCGGTCAGGGGTTGATGGCTCTGAGGTGGTCGCGCAGGCCGATCCCGAAGTTGGTCGGCGTGCCGTCGTAGTTGCTGATCAGCGAGGGACCGGAGGAGCAGTCCCAGGTGTTCCAGGTCCAGCCGAGGTACGACAGCTTCCGGTCGTCGAACCACTTCATGACCCGGTCGATGAAGGCGTGCGAGCACGTGTTCTCGCCGATCTCCCCCGCCACCAGCGGCACTTCGGCCGCGACGGGCGCGAGCTGCTCGTCCCAGCAGGCCTCGCTGGAGCAGGTGTTGAAGTTGTACACGTGCCAGGCGGCGGCGATGTTGCCCGCCGGGTCGGACGGCTTGTGGGCGAGCCACTGCCGCAGGTCGTTGGAGTACGCCAGCCCGCCCGCCAGGATCAGGTTGTCGGCGCCCGCCGCGCGTACGGCGTCCACCAGGTCCTGCATGCCGGCGACCTCGTACCCGATGCCGGGGCAGGTCCCGCCGTCCTTCCAGCAGGCCCAGGCCTCGGTCAGGCTGGAGGTGGCGCGGTCCGGGTACGGCTCGTTGAACAGGTCGAGGACGACCTCCGGCTGCGCCTTGAAGGTGCTGGCGACGGACGACCAGAAGCTGGGCGCGTACTGGGCGTCCGGCATCGGTTTCTGGCAGCTGGCGTGCACGTCGGAGCAGCCCGCCGAGTTCCCGGTGTACTGACCGTACGACCAGTGCATCTCCAGGATCGGCGTCATGCCGTTCGCCTTGACGCGGTCGACCAACTGCTTGATGGCCGTCTGGTAGTTGGCGCCTCCGTACTCGGGTTTGATGTTGTCGAGGCCGAGCCAGCACTCCTCGTTGAGGGGGATGCGGACGGCGTTCGACTTCCAGTCGGCGATCGCCTTGATCGCCGCGTCGTCCACGGGGCCGTCGAAGATTCCGTAGCCCTGTACGCACATGAACTCGGCGCCGGACCGGTTCACGCCGAGGATGCGCCGGGTGGCGCCGGCGGCGTCGACGAGCTTGTTGCCGGACACCTTCAGGGCCGGGGCGCCGGTGTCGGGCGGGTCGGTGGGATCGGTCGGGTCGGTCGGGTCCGTGGGGTCGGTCGGGTCCGTCTCCTCGTTGCAGGTGACGCCGTTCAGCTTGAACGCCGTGGGCACGGTGTTGGCGCCCGACCACGAGCCGATGAACCCGGCGGACACGGAGGCGCCCGCGCCGAGCGCTCCGTTCCAGCTCTCATTGCTCGCGGTCACCGTCTTTCCGGACTGGGACCACTTGGCGCTCCAGCCCTGGGTGACCTTCTGGCCGTCGGCGAAGTCGAAGGTCAGGCTCCAACTGCTCTTCGCCGCGCCGTTGTTGGTGACCTTGACCGCGCCCTGGAAGCCGTCGCTCCACTGCCCGGTCACGGAGTACTCGACCGTGCAGGCTGGAGCGGCCGCTGCCGTGGCCGCGGACGCGCTTGAGGTCAGGGGAATCAGCGTGGCCGCCGAGACGGCGCACGCCAGGAGTAACGCACTGTGCGGGGGGTGTCGCATGAGCGAGTCCTTGCAGCTCGGACGCGAACGGGGTCGTCGCGTCGACTGATGGAATCGCTCCCACTGGTTGCTGGGCGACTGTAGAGAAGCAACGGCCTTTCGGCAACAGGGGTGTTCCGAATTACCACTGTCGAATTAATTCGATTCCCCTCACCTCTTGACCACCTTTTACCTCGTCCCCATCCTTGGGAGCGCTCCCACTGGTTCACAGGTTGCCGAGCCACAGCAGGAGGACCCCCCATGCGCAAGAGACAGGGCCGGCGGTTCTGCACCGTCGCCGCCACGGCCCTCGCGTTACCGATGGCCACTCTCGCCGCACTCCCAACTACCGCTCAGGCAGCGGCAGTTGAGTGCAGCGTCGACTACAGGACCAATGACTGGGGCGCCGGTTTCACGGCCGATCTGACGATCACCAACCGCGGCTCCGCGGCGATCGACGGCTGGACGCTCACCTACGCGTACACCGGTGACCAGAAACTGTCGAACGGCTGGAACGGCACCTGGTCGCAGTCCGGCAAGAACATCACGGTGAAAGACGCCGGATACAACGGAAAGATCGCGGCGGGCGCCGCGACCTCGACCGGCGCGCAATTCTCTTACAGTGGCTCGAATTCAGCCCCCACCAATTTCGCGGTCAACGGCACCGCCTGCGTGGGCGCCCATCAGCCGCCGATCACGGTGCTCACCAGCCCGGAGGCCGGCGCGGTCTACACGGCCGGGGCCGCGGTGCCGCTCGCGGCGACCGCCGCCGCGGCCGACGGGGCGAGCGTCGAGAAGGTCGAGTTCTACGACGACACGACACTGATCGGCACCGACACCACCGCTCCGTACGCCCTGGACACGGACGACCTGAAGGCCGGAGCGCACTCCCTGTACGCGAAGGCGACCGACAGCAAGGGCGCCACCGGCGAGTCGACCCCCGTCGGCATCACGGTCGCGGCCGGCGCGGCCGTCGTCGCGAGCCCGTCCCAACTCGGCGTCCAGCAGGGCAAGTCGGGCACCTTCGACGTGAAGCTGTCGACGCAGCCCGCCTCGAATGTCACCGTCGCCGTGTCCCGCACCAGCGGCAACACGGGCCTTTCGGTGTCGTCCGGCGCGAGCCTCACCTTCACCCCGTCGAACTGGAACACGGCGCAGAAGGTGACGGTGGCCGCCGACTCCTCCGGCACCGGCGCCGCCACGTTCACGGCGACCGCGGCCGGACACACCAAGGCCGAGGTCACGGTGACCCAGCTGGCCGCGTCGAAGGAGTACGACGCCCGCTTCCTCGACCTCTACGGCAAGATCACCGACCCGGCGAACGGCTACTTCTCGCCGGAGGGCATCCCGTACCACTCGGTCGAGACACTGATCGTCGAGGCGCCCGACCACGGCCACGAGACGACGTCGGAGGCGTACTCGTACCTCCTGTGGCTCCAGGCCATGTACGGGAAGGTGAGCGGCGACTGGTCCAAGTTCAACGGCGCGTGGGAGATCATGGAGAAGTACATGATCCCGACGCACGCGGACCAGCCGACGAACTCCTCGTACAACGCGTCGAAGCCCGCGACGTACGCGCCCGAGCACGATCTGCCCTCGCAGTACCCGGCCAAGCTGGACCCGTCGGTCTCCGTCGGCTCCGACCCGATCGCGGCCGAGCTGAAGAGCGCCTACGGCACGGACGACATCTACGGCATGCACTGGTTGCAGGACGTGGACAACGTCTACGGGTACGGCAACGAGCCCGGCAAGTGCGAGGCCGGGCCGACCGCCACAGGGCCCTCGTACATCAACACCTTCCAGCGCGGCGCGCAGGAGTCGGTGTGGGAGACGGTGCCGCAGCCGACCTGCGACGCCTTCAAGTACGGTGGCAAGAACGGGTACTTGGACCTGTTCACCGGTGACTCGTCGTACGCCAAGCAGTGGAAGTACACCAACGCGCCGGACGCCGACGCGCGCGCCGTGCAGGCCGCGTACTGGGCGGACATCTGGGCCAAGGAGCAGGGCAAGGGCTCCGAGGTGTCGGGCACGGTCGGCAAGGCCGCGAAGATGGGCGACTATCTGCGGTACGCGATGTACGACAAGTACTTCAAGAAGATCGGCAACTGCACCTCGACGGGGTGCCCGGCCGGTTCCGGCAAGGACTCCTCGCACTACCTGATGTCCTGGTACTACGCGTGGGGCGGCGCCACCGACACCTCGGCGGGCTGGTCCTGGCGGATCGGCTCCAGTCACACGCACGGCGGCTACCAGAACCCGCTCGCCGCGTACGCCCTGTCCTCGTACGCCGATCTCAAGCCCAAGTCGGCGACGGGGCAGGCGGACTGGGCCAAGTCGCTCGACCGGCAGCTGGAGTTCTACCGCTGGCTCCAGTCGGACGAGGGTGCCATCGCGGGCGGTGCCACCAACAGCTGGGGCGGCAGTTACGGCACCCCGCCGTCCGGCACACCCACCTTCTACGGGATGGCCTACGAGGAGGCGCCGGTCTACCACGACCCGCCGTCCAACCAGTGGTTCGGCTTCCAGGCGTGGTCGATGGAGCGCGTCGCCGAGTACTACCAGCAGACGGGTGACGCCGACGCCAAGGTGGTCCTGGACAAGTGGGTCGACTGGGCCCTGTCCAAGACGACGGTCAACCCCGACGGCTCGTTCCGGATCCCCTCCACGCTCCAGTGGTCGGGCAAGCCGGACACGTGGAACGCGTCGAGTCCTGGCGGCAACACGGGACTTCACGTCACGGTCGCCGACTACACCAACGACGTCGGCGTGGCGGCGGCGTACGCCAAGACGCTGACGTACTACGCCGACAAGTCCGGTGACGCGGAGGCGAAGTCGACGGCGAAGGCGCTGCTCGACGGCATGTGGAAGAACAACCAGGACGCGCTGGGGATCGCGGTGCCGGAGACCCGCGCGGACTACAGCCGCTTCGACGACTCGGTGTACGTGCCGAGCGGCTGGACGGGCACGATGCCGAACGGCGACACGATCGACTCGTCGGCCACGTTCACGTCGCTGCGTTCCTTCTACAAGAACGACCCCAGCTGGTCGAAGATCGAGGCCTATCTGGCGGGCGGCGCCGCGCCCACGTTCACGTACCACCGGTTCTGGGCCCAGGCGGACATAGCCCTCGCCATGGGCTCGTACGCGGAGCTGCTCGAATAACGCCCCGCCGGCGGCAGCACCGCGTATCCACGGGCCGGGCGGACCTCTCCTCTCCGAGGACCGCCCGGCCCGTACCCCTGTCACCGAACCCACCGAACCCACCGAACCCACCCACCCCTCCCTGGGACCCCTCATGCGAAGACCACGCACCCGGCTGCTCGCCGCGGCCGTACTCGCCCTGGCCGCGGGCCTGTTGACACCTCCGGCGGCGCAGGCCGCCGACGACGCGAAGGTACGTGTCGCGGCCGACACGTACACCTGGAAGAACGCCCGGATCGACGGGGGCGGCTTCGTCCCAGGCATCGTCTTCAACCGCTCGGAGAAGAACCTCGCGTACGCCCGCACCGACATCGGCGGCGCCTACCGCTGGCAGCAGGAGACCAAGTCCTGGACGCCGCTGCTCGACTCGGTCGGCTGGGACGACTGGGGGCACACCGGTGTCGCCTCGATCGCCACCGACTCCGTCGACCCGGACCGGGTGTACGCGGCCGTCGGCACGTACACGAACGACTGGGACCCGGGCAACGGCGCGATCCTGCGCTCCGCGGACCGGGGCGCCACCTGGAACAAGACCGACCTGCCCTTCAAGCTGGGCGGCAACATGCCGGGCCGCGGCATGGGCGAGCGGCTCGCCGTCGACCCGCACGACAACGACGTCCTCTACCTCGGCGCGCCCAGCGGCAAGGGCCTGTGGCGCTCGACGGACGCGGGCGTGACGTGGTCGCAGGTCACGGCCTTCCCGAACGCCGGCACCTACGTGCCCGACCCGTCCGACACCTCGGGCTACTCGTCCGACAGGGCCGGCGTGGTGTGGGTGACGTTCGACGAGTCGTCGGCCTCGGGAACCGACCGTACGAAGACGCTGTACGTCGGGGTGGCGGACAAGGAGAACTCCGTCTACCGCTCGACGGACGCGGGTGTGTCGTGGGAGCGGGTGGGCGGCGGCCAGCCGACCGGCTTCGTCCCCCACAAGGGGGTCCTCGACGCCGAGAACGGCTATCTGTACGTGGCGTACAGCGACACCGGCGGCCCGTACGACGGCGCCAAGGGCCAGGTGTGGCGGTACGCGACGAAGACCGGTGAGTGGAAGAACATCAGCCCGGCCGCCGACGCGGACACCTACTACGGCTACAGCGGCCTCACGATCGACCGGCAGCACCCCGGCACGGTCATGGTGTCCGGGTACAGCTCCTGGTGGCCGGACACCCTGGTCTTCCGCTCGACGGACAGCGGCGGCACCTGGACGAAGGCGTGGGACTACTCCTCGTACCCGACCCGCGAGAACCGGTACACGATGGACGTGTCGTCGGTGCCGTGGCTGACCTGGGGCGCGAACCCGACCCCGCCCGAGCAGTCGCCCAAGCTGGGCTGGATGACGGAGGCGCTGGAGATCGACCCGTTCGACTCGGACCGGATGATGTACGGGACGGGCGCGACGATCTACGGCACCGAGGGCCTGACCAAGTGGGACGCGGGCGAGAAGTTCACCATCACCCCCATGGTGAAGGGGCTCGAGGAGACGGCTGTCAACGACCTGGTCTCCCCGCCGTCCGGTGCCCCGCTGCTGAGCGCGCTCGGCGACGTCGGCGGCTTCCGCCACACGGACCTCACGAAGGTCCCCTCGATGATGTTCACGTCCCCGAACTTCACGACCTCGACGAGCCTGGACTTCGCCGAGTCCAAGCCGGACGTGGTGGTGCGCTCCGGCAATGTCGACTCGGGCGCGCACGTGGCGATCTCGAACGACAACGGCGCCAACTGGCATGCGTCGGGCGCCGATCCGTCCGGTGTCACGGGCGGTGGCACGGTGGCGGTGTCGGCGGACGGCGCCCGGTTCGTGTGGAGCCCGGACGGGGCGGGTGTGCAGACCGGCACGGGTGGCGCGTGGACGGCGTCGACGGGGGTACCGGCGGGCGCGACGGTGGAGTCGGACCGCGCGGACCCGTCGGTGTTCTACGCCTTCAAGTCCGGCACCTTCTACGTGAGTTCGGACGGCGGGTCCACCTTCACGGCGAAGGCGTCGACCGGCCTCCCCACGGACGGTCCGGTCCGCTTCAAGGCGGTTCCCGGCGCCAAGGGTGACATCTGGCTCGCGGGTGGCTCGACGCAGGGCACGTACGGGCTGTGGCACTCCAAGGACGGCGGTGCCACGTTCTCGAAGGTGTCCGGCATCGAGCAGGCGGACACCATTGGCTTCGGCAAGGCGGCGCAGGGCGCCACGTACCAGACGCTGTACGCGAGCGCGAAGATCGGCGGCGTGCGCGGCATCTTCCGCTCGACGGACGCGGGTGCCTCGTGGACGCGGGTCAACGACGATGCCCACCAGTGGGGTTGGACCGGCGCGGCGATCACGGGTGACCCGCGGGTGTACGGCCGGGTGTACGTGTCGACGAACGGCCGGGGTGTCGTCTACGGGGACACGGCCGGCACCACGGACCCGGGCACCGACCCCGGCCCGTCCGGTGCCTGCGCGGTCACGTACAAGGTGACGGGCGAGTGGCCCGGCGGCTTCCAGGCGGACGTGACACTGAAGAACACCGGCACGTCGGCCTGGAACGGCTGGTCGCTCGGCTGGTCCTTCGCGGACGGCCAGAAGGTGACTCAGGCGTGGAACGCGACGGTGTCCCAGTCGGGCACGGCCGTGACGGCGAAGAACGTCGACTGGAACGGGAAGGTGGCCCCGGGCTCCTCGGTGTCCTTCGGCTTCACCGGCTCCCGCGCCGGGACGGCGAACGCGGGACCGGCGGCGTTCAAACTGGGTGACCGGAGCTGCACGGTGGGCTGACCGGCCGGTCCGCACAAGGGGGCGGCGCTCCACGGCCCTGGTGGGTCGCGGGGCGCCGCCCTTCTCGGTTCCGGTGCGAGGGGGTTACGGGGTGGTGATGGTCGGCCTCGGGGCGGTCGGCATCTTGTTGCCGATGAAGAAGCTGGGGTGCGGGGGCTGGTTGTAGGCGGTGTTCTGCCAGGCCAGGCCCGTGCGGTACATGGTGTCGTGGAGGAGCGTGGTGATGCGGGTCGATGTCTCGACGGGCGTCGAGTAGATCCGCAGCGCCGTGTTGTTGGTGGTCGGCCAGACGACCTCCTCGCGCCAGTCGCCGAGGATGTCGCCGGAGAGGGCCGGGGTAGCCTTGGTGCCGTTGTTGGAGTGGACGCCCGAGCCGGTCAGGAGGCGGGTGTCGGACGACGTGCCGTACTTGTCGATGTGCGTGCCGTCGAGGAGCTCGCGGGTGGTGTCCCCGTCCCACCAGGACAGGAAGTTGGCGGAGGACGGCTTGCGCCCCTTGGTGGCTCCCGCCTCGTCGCGGATCGACCCGTCGGAGGACGACCAGGCCTCGGCGCCGTCGTTGCCCGCGTAGATGTCACCGGCGACGCCCCGGCCGTTGTCGCAGCACGCGGCGAGCTTCCACTTCACCGCGCCACTGGCCGGGTTGATGTACAGCGCGGCGGGCTGCGACGTGGACTCGGAGACCTTGTAGTACTCCAGGCCGGAGGTGGACGGGTCGAGGTCACCGAGGTGCTGCGCGTCGCCGTGCCCGGTCTTGGTCGTCCACAGCCCGTTGCCGTTGTCGTCGACGGCCATCGCGCCGTACACGATCTCGTCCTTGCCGTCGTTGTCGACGTCGCCGACGGAGAGGCTGTGCGAGCCCTGACCGTCGTACCCCTTGCCGGAGTTGGTGGACGAGTTGGTGTCGAAGGTCCAGCGGCGGGTGAACTTGCCGTCGCGCCAGTCCCAGGCGGCGATCACGCTGCGCGTGTAGTAGCCGCGCGCCATGATCAGGGACGGCCGGGCACCGTCGAGGTACGCGGTCCCGGCGAGGAACCGGTCCACGCGGTTGCCGTACGAGTCGCCCCACGAGGACACCGTGCCGCGTCCGGGCACGTAGTCGACGGAGCCCATGGCGGCGCCGGTCTGCCCGTTGAACATGGTCAGGTACTCGGGGCCGGTGAGGACGTAACCGCTGGAGTTGCGGTGGTCGGCGGACGAGCTGCCGATGACGGTGCCCTTGCCGTCCTTCGTCCCGTCGGACGTCTTCATGGCGACCTCGGCCTTGCCGTCGCCGTCGTAGTCGTACACCTGGAACTGGGTGTAGTGGGCGCCGGAGCGGATGTTCTTGCCGAGGTCAACGCGCCACAGGCGGGTGCCGTCGAGCTCGACCGCGTCGACGATCGTGTTGCCGGTGTAGCCGGACTGCGAGTTGTCCTTGGCGTTGGTGGGCTGCCACTTGAGGACGAACTCCAGGACCCCGTCGCCGTCGAGGTCGCCGACGGACGCGTCGTTGGCCTCGTAGGTGTACGCGACACCGTCCGGGGTCGTGCCCCCCGCGGGCGGCGAGATCGGGACGTCCTTGTATCCGGCGCGGAACTGGATGGCGTGCGGCGAGTCGGCCTGCTCCGTGCCGTTCACGACGGCGCGCACCGTGTAGTCGGCGGAGCTGGGCGCGCCGTCGTGGAAGAAGTTCGTGGAGCCGGTGATCGGCGTGGAGTTCACCTTCGTGCCGGCGCGGTAGACGTTGAACGCGACATCGTTCGGGTCGGTGCCGAGCCACCGCCAGCTGACCAGGTTGCCCGTGCCGGTGTAGACACTGACCAGGCCGCGGTCCAGCTTCTCGGCCTGTCGGGCGGTGGCGGCGGACGCGTCGTCGGAGGGCAGGATCGTGAGGCCCGTACCGGCGAGGGCGGCGGCCGTGGCGGCGGCGAGGAGCAGACGGCGGCGTCTGCGATGAGGGCGGGACCGGGACATCGGCACTCCAGGGGGTGTGGGTCGGCGGGTGCTTCCACACCGTCAGTTGCCGCTGGATGCGGTTGGGTTGCCGGGTTCCGCGTCCTTGTAGAGGTCCGCGAGAGCCCGCACCGTCGCGGTGATCCGCTCGCGCAGTTCGGCGGGTTCCAGGACCTCGATGCCGGCTCCGAGCCGCAGGAACGCGTCGTGCGCGTGGCCGGTCGACTCGATGGGCAGCCGGGCGCGCAGCCATCCGTCCGGCTCGATCCGTCCCGTGGCGTGCGCGGCCCGCGCCGCGGGCCCGGTGAGCCGGTCGACCGTGCCGGGCGCGAGACGCACGAGGGCTTCGCCGGTGCGCAGGCGCCGGTGGAAACCGGCCTGGTGCTCGTCCCAGAAAGCAGCCAGATCGAACCCTTCGGGCCCGCTGAACTGCTCCTCCGTGAGGCGCAGTTCAAGAATCTGGTCGACGCGGTAGACACGCGGACCGCCGTCCCCGGAGGCGGCCACGACGTACCAGCGACCGGCCTTCAGCACGAGCCCGTACGGCTCCAACCGCCGCTCCACATCCGTCGGTTCACGCCAGCGCCGGTACGTCACGTGCAGCACGCGCCGGTTCCACACGGCGTCCGCGACGGCGGGCAGCTGTTCCGCGGCGCCGGTGTCGTCCGCGTACCAGCCGGGCGCGTCGAGGTGGAAGCGGGCGCTGATCCGGTCGGCGTGCGCGCGCAGTTCGGCGGGGAGCGCGGCCCGCACCTTCAGCTGGGCGGCGGCGAGCACGGGCCCGAGCCCGAGGTCGGCGGCCGGTCCCGGCGCCCCGGCGAGGAACAGCGCCTCGGCCTCGTCGGCGGTCAGACCGGTGAGCCGGGTGCGGTAGCCGTCGACGAGACGGTAGCCGCCCGCGTGCCCCGCGTCGCCGTAGAGCGGGATGCCCGCGGCGTGCAGCGCGTCGACGTCCCGGTACACGGTGCGGACGGACACCTCCAGTTCGGCGGCGAGTTGGGCAGCGGTCATCAGCCCCCTGGTCTGCAGGAGCAGAAGGATCGAGACGAGCCGCCCGGACTTCACTGACACAGGATGTCAGTGGAGCGGTCCTACCGTCCCGGCATGGCTTTCGAGGAGAAGTACCTGACGGTGCCGCCGTCCATCGAGGTGGCGGGCCGCCGCATCAAGCGCTACCACGTCACCGCCGACCCGAAGGGCATCGCGCCCGAGGTCGCGGAGGCGGCGTACGCGATCCTGCCCGAGCTGCTGCCGGCCCCGGACGGCACACCGCCCGCCACGTTCGTCGTGCTGCACCGCGGCGGCGACGACGGCGCGTACCTCAACGCGTACAGCTGGGCGTGGGACAACGCCCTGCACTTCCGGGGCGCCGCCGCGGGCCAGCCGGCTCTCGGCTGCCCGGACCGGGACCCGACCCACTTCGTCCTGCCGGACCGGCCACTGATCGGCTGCGTCTGGGAACTGCCGCCGCTGCTGCACGAACGGGACGCGTGGGTCCGGCACCTGCTGGCGCCGGAGCGCCCCGACCTGGACGCGTACGTCCACGACACGTTGCCCGCGTGCACGACGGGGGACCGCGGCGGGTGACGACGACCGCGTACGAGGTGGCCGGCGGACCGGAGTGCGTCAGCCGGCTCCGTGTCCCGGCGCCAGCGCCTCCACCTTCTCCGCCAGCGCGAAGTCCTTCGCCGTCACCGCGCCCCCGGCGTCGTGCGTGTTCACGGTGAGGGTCACCGTGTTGTAGCCGAGGACGAGGTTGGAGTGGTGGTTGAGGTCCTCCTGGACCGCGGCGATGTGCACGACCAGGGCCGCCGCCGCGAAATGGCTGTCCAGGCGGTAGGTGCGGGTGAGGGCGTCGCCGTCGAGGGACCAGCCGGGCAGTTCGGCGAGGCGGTCCTCGATGTCCTTCTGGGAGAGCGGTTCGGTAGGCATGCCTCCAGCGTGCCACCGGATCCGGTTACGGTCTTCCCATGACGACCGCCGAGCGCAGCACCCGCCGGAACCCGCCGCGCGTGGGCGCGCTGCTGCGCGGCTGGCGGGAGCGGCGGCGCGTCAGTCAGCTGGAGCTGGCGCTGCGGGCGGGGTCGTCTGCGCGGCACATCAGTTTCGTGGAGACGGGTCGTTCGCGGCCCAGCCAGGAGCTGGTGCTGCGGCTCGCCGAGCACCTCGACGTACCGATGCGCGAGCGCAACGCGCTGCTGCTCGCGGCGGGCTACGCCCCGCAGTTCACCGAGACCCCGCTGGACGACCCGGCGCTCGACGTCCTGCGCGAGGGGCTCGACACGCTGCTGCGCGGCTACGAGCCGTATCCGGCGTTCGTCGTCGACGCGACGTACAACGTGATCGCGGCGAACAGCGGGATCGCCCTGCTCATGGGTTCGGCGCCCGAGCACCTGCTGTCCGCGCCGCCGAACGCGCTGCGCCTCACCCTGCACCCCGAGGGCCTCGCCCCGCGGATCCGCAATCTGGGCGCCTGGCGGGGACATCTGCTGGCGCAGGTCGAGCGGCAGGTCGCGTCGTCCGGTTCCGAGGCGCTGCGGGCGCTGTACGAGGAGGTGGCCGCGTATCCGGCGCCGCCGGGTACGGAAGGGGAGGAGCCGGACGCGGCCGGGCTGCCGGCGTTCGCGCTGCCGATGGTGGTCGAGCACGAGGGGCAGGTGCTGTCGTTCGTGTCGTCGATCTCGACGTTCAACACGCCGCTGGACGTGACCGTCGCCGAGCTGGCCGTGGAGACGCTGCTCCCGGCCGACCCGGCGACGGCGAAGTATCTTCAGTCCACGCTGGCCTGAGCGCGCAGCGCGGTGTACTGGAGCGCCGCGAACGCGGCCACGACCAGCGCCTGGAACGATCCGTACGCCATTCCGGCCGTGCTCGGCTCCAGCCACGCGAACAGGGCGACGAAGCTGAGGACCGTCCACGCGAGGTTCGCCTCGACCACGACGCGCACCCAGAACGCGGGCGGGCTGCTGCGCGCGGCGAGGGCCGCGACGGCGGCGGCGTAGGCGACGAGGCCGAGGCCGAGCCCGAGGAGCAGCCCCGCGTCGATGCCGAGGAGCCGGCCGAGGGGGCCGGAGACGACGACGTACGCGAGCCCGTTGACGCCGGTGCCGATGGCGTCGAAGGCTAGGAAGCGACGCAGCCACGTACGGGCCTTGCGGGCCTGGAACGTCGCGGCGGCGGTCGTGGTGGTGGCGGACATGGGGATCACCCTCCGTCATCGGATCGGGGGCGCTTGCCCGCGCCTCCCGTATCTGTGCCCCCACCCTGCCCGCGCTCCGCACGGGGGTCGATTACGTCCGAGGTAATGCCCGCCCCGCCCGCTCCGTCCCGTGCCCGCCGCTCGTGCGCGACTCGTACGGCCCCGGCCGAGGTGTGCCCCCGGCGCAGGGCCATTAGCGTGCCCAGAACGGGACATCGAGGGAGCAAACGGTGACGGATACGACACGCACCCCGACCGAGCCGGACGCCGCGCTGCTGCGCGCCGGACGGTTCTTCCGCAAGGGGACGGCCTCCGAGGACCTGCACAGCGTGCAGCTCAAGGGCGGCCGGGACGGGGACGTCTTCTACCGGGACCGCTGGAGCCACGACAAGGTCGTGAACTCGACGCACGGCGTGAACTGCACCGGTTCGTGCCGGTGGAAGGTGTACGTCAAGGACGGCATCATCACCTGGGAGACCCAGCAGACGGACTACCCGAGCGTCGGCCCGGACCGCCCCGAGTACGAGCCGCGCGGCTGCCCGCGCGGCGCCGCGTTCTCCTGGTACACGTACTCGCCGACCCGTGTGCGCTACCCGTACATCCGGGGTGTCCTCGTGGAGATGTACCGGGAGGCGAAGGCGCGGCTGCACGATCCGGTGCTCGCGTGGGCCGACATCCAGGCCGACCCCGAGCGGCGCCGCCGCTACCAACAGGCGCGCGGCAAGGGCGGGTTGGTGCGCGCGACGTGGGACGAGGCCGTGGAGATCGTGGCCGCCGCGCACGTGCACACCATCAAGACGTACGGGCCGGACCGTGTCGCCGGGTTCTCTCCGATCCCCGCCATGTCGATGGTGTCGCACGCGGCGGGGGCCCGTTTCATGTCCTTGATCGGCGCGCCGATGCTGTCGTTCTACGACTGGTACGCCGACCTGCCGGTGGCCTCGCCGCAGGTGTTCGGCGACCAGACCGACGTCCCGGAGTCGGGTGACTGGTGGGACGCCGCGTATCTGATGATGTGGGGCTCCAATGTGCCGGTGACCAGGACGCCGGACGCGCACTGGATGGCCGAGGCCCGCTACCGGGGCCAGAAGGTCGTGGTCGTCGCGCCCGACTACGCCGACAACGCGAAGTTCGCCGACGAGTGGCTGCACCCGCACCCCGGCACGGACGGCGCGCTCGCGCTCGCCATGGGGCACGTGATCCTGAAGGAGTTCTTCGTCGACCGGCAGACGCCGTTCTTCACGGACTACGTCAAGAAGTACACCGACCTGCCGTTCCTCGTCACGCTGGAGGAGAAGGACGGCGGTTTCGTCCCGTCGAAGTTCCTGCGCGCCACCGACCTCGGCCAGGGCGGCGAGGGCGCCGAGTGGAAGACAGCCGTGCTCGACGAGGCGACGGGGCAGCCGGTCGTCCCGAACGGTTCGCTGGGCTTTCGCTGGACCGAGTCCGGCAAGGGCAAGTGGAACCTCGAACTGGGCAACATCCAGCCGACGTTGAGCCTCCACGGCTCCGACATCGCGGGCGGCGTCGAGGTGCTGCTCCCCCGCTTCGACACCGACGGCGGCACGCACGGCCAGGGCCGCGGCGAGGTCGTCCGGCGCGGGGTCCCGGCCACGCGGCTCGGCGGACAGGACGGTCCGCTGGTGACGACCGTGTTCGACCTGCTGCTCGCACAGTACGGGGTGGGGCGCGAGGGCCTGCCGGGTTCCTGGCCCGCCTCGTACGACGACGCGTCCACGCCCGGCACCCCCGGCTGGCAGGAGGAGCACACCTCCGTCCCGGCGGCCAAGTGCGTGAAGATCGCCCGGGAGTTCGCGAGCACCGCCGAGAAGTCGCGCGGGCGCTGCATGATCCTGATGGGCGCCGGGACGAACCACTGGTTCCACTCGGAGACCATCTACCGGGGCTTCCTGTCGCTGCTGCAACTCACCGGCTGTCAGGGCAGGAACGGCGGGGGCTGGGCGCACTACGTCGGTCAGGAGAAGTGCCGGCCCGTCACCGGCTGGGCCTCGCTGGCCTCCGCGAACGACTGGTCGCGGCCGCCGCGGCAGATGATCGGCGCCGCGTACTGGTTCACCAACACCGACCAGTGGCGCTACGACAGGTTCGGCGCCGACGTGCTGGCCTCCCCGCTCGGCAAGGGCGCCTTCGAGGGCATGACGGGCGCGGACGTGCTGGCGCTGTCGGCGCGCTCCGGCTGGATGCCCTCGTACCCGACGTTCGACCGCAGTTCGCTCGCGCTCGGTGAGCAGTCCGTGGAGGAGACGGTCGCCGAACTCAAGGCGGGTTCGCTGAAGTTCGCCGTCGAGGACCCGGACGCGCCGGAGAACTGGCCGCGCGTGCTGACGCTGTGGCGGGCGAATCTGCTCGGCTCGTCCGCGAAGGGCGCCGAGTACTTCACGAAGCACCTGCTGGGCACGCATTCGTCGCTGCGCGCCGAGGAGGCCGCGCCCGAGGAGCGCCCGACGACGGTGACGTGGCGCGACGAGGCACCCGAGGGCAAGCTCGACCTGCTGCTCTCCCTCGACTTCCGGCAGACGTCGTCGACGCTCCTGTCCGACGTGGTGCTGCCCGCCGCCACCTGGTACGAGAAGCACGACATCGCCTCCACGGACATGCACCCCTACGTGCACTCCTTCACCCCGGCCGTGGACCCGCCGTGGCAGGCGCGCAGCGACTTCGACACGTTCAAGGCGCTCGCCCACAAGCTGAGCGAGCTGTCCGTCCACCACCTCGGCGTACGCCAGGACCTGGTGGCCGCGCCGCTCCAGCACGACACCCCGGGCGAGATCGCGCAGCCCGGCGGCGTCGTCCTCGACTGGCGCAAGGGCGAGTGCGAGCCGGTGCCCGGGAAGACGATGCCGAACCTGGTGGTCGTCGAGCGGGACTACACGGCGATCGGCGCCAAGTTCACGGCGCTCGGCCCGCTCGTCGAGCAACTGGGCCTGCCCGCCAAGGGCATCGTCCTCAAGCCCGACCAGGAGGTCACGGAGCTGCGCGAGCGCAACGGCACGGTGCGCGGCGGCCCCGCCGACGGCCGGCCCTCCCTCGACACGGCGGTCAAGGCGGCGAACACCATCCTCGCCCTGTCCGGCACCACCAACGGCCGTCTCGCCACGCAGGGCTTCCACACCCTGGAGGCGCGTACGGGGCAGGAGATGGCGCACCTGTCGGCCGAGCACGAGGGCAAGCGCATCAGTTACGCGGACACGCAGGCCGCGCCGGTCCCGGTGATCACGTCGCCGGAGTGGTCGGGCAGCGAGTCCGGCGGGCGCCGCTACACGGCGTTCACGCTCAACACCGAACACCTCAAGCCGTGGCACACCTTGACGGGACGTCAGCACTTCTTCATCGACCACGACTGGATGCACGAGCTGGGCGAGGCGCTGCCCGTGTACCGGCCGCCGCTCGACATGAACCGGCTGTTCGGCGAGCCGCGGCTCGGGCCCGACGGCGAGAAAGAGGTGACGGTCCGTTACCTCACGCCGCACAACAAGTGGTCGATCCACTCCGAGTACCAGGACAACCTGTTCATGCTGGCGCTGTCCCGCGGCGGCCAGTCGATCTGGATGGCCCCGCAGGACGCCGAGTCGATCGGCGTGAAGGACAACGACTGGATCGAGGCGGTCAACCGCAACGGTGTCGTCGTCGCCCGCGCGATCGTCTCCCACCGCATGCCGGCCGGCACGGTCTACATGCACCACGCGCAGGAACGCACCGTCAACGTGCCGAAGGCGGAGGCGTCCGGCAAGCGCGGCGGCATCCACAACTCGCTCACCCGGCTGATCCTCAAGCCGTCCCATCTCATCGGCGGCTACGCCCAGTTGAGCTGGGCGTTCAACTACCTCGGCCCGACGGGCAACCAGCGCGACGAGGTCACGGTCATCCGCCGTCGCTCCCAGGAGGTCCAGTACTGATGCGCATCATGACTCAGATCGCGATGGTCATGAACCTCGACAAGTGCATCGGCTGCCACACCTGCTCGGTCACCTGCAAGCAGGCGTGGACCAACCGCAACGGCATGGAGTACGTCTGGTTCAACAACGTCGAGACCCGCCCCGGGCAGGGGTATCCGCGCCGCTACGAGGACCAGGACAAGTGGCGCGGGGGCTGGGAGCTGAACAAGAAGGGCGCGCTGAAGCTGAAGGCGGGCGGGCGGTTCAAGAAGCTCGCGGGGATCTTCTCCAACCCCAAGCTCCCGGAGATCAAGGACTACTACGAGCCCTGGACGTACGACTACAAGAACCTCACCGACGCCCCGCTCGGCGACGACTACCCGGTCGCGGAGCCGCGCTCCCTCATCAGCGGCAAGCCGATGAAGATCGAGTGGTCCTCGAACTGGGACGACAACCTGGGCGGCGCGACCGAGCACGGCGATCTCGACCCGATGGTCGAGAAGACCCGTGAACAGGCGGCGGAGAAGGTCAAGTTCCAGTTCGAGCAGACCTTCATGTTCTACCTGCCGCGGATCTGCGAGCACTGCCTCAACCCGTCGTGCGTCTCGTCCTGCCCGTCGGGCGCGATGTACAAGCGGGTGGAGGACGGCATCGTCCTCGTCGACCAGGACTCCTGCCGCGGCTGGCGGATGTGCGTGACCGGCTGCCCGTACAAGAAGGTGTACTTCAACCACCGCACCGGCAAGGCCGAGAAGTGCACGCTGTGCTATCCGCGCGTCGAGGTGGGCCTGCCGACGGTCTGCTCCGAGACGTGCGTGGGCCGGCTGCGCTACCTCGGCGTGATGCTGTACGACGCCGACAAGGTGACCGAGGCCGCCTCCTCGAAGAACGAACACGACCTGTACGAGGAGCAGTTGGGTGTCTTCCTCGATCCGGAGGACCCCGCGGTGCAGCGGGCCGCCGAGGAGGCGGGCATCCCCTTCGACTGGATGGAGGCGGCGCGCCGCTCCCCCGTCCACGCGCTGATCAGCAAGTACAAGGTGGCGCTGCCGCTGCACCCGGAGTACCGGACGATGCCGATGGTCTGGTACATCCCGCCGCTCTCCCCCGTCGTCGACGCGCTCACCGAGACCGGGCACGACGGCGAGGACCACGCGAACCTGTTCGGCGCGATCGACACGCTGCGCATCCCCCTCGAATACCTCGCGGAGATCTTCACGGCGGGCGACACCGGGCCGGTGCGCGCCTCGCTGGAGAAGCTGGCGGCGATGCGCTCGCACATGCGGGCCATCAACCTCGGTGATCTGCCGGACAGTTCGATCGCCGAGTCCATCGGCATGGAACCGCACGAGATCGAGGAGATGTACCGCCTCCTCGCCATCGCCAAGTACGAGGACCGGTACGTGATCCCGACGGCCGCCGTCGGGGACGCGGAGCGCCTGGAGGAGTCGGCGCTGCCGTCGGACACCTGCTCGCTCGACCACGAGGGCGGGCCCGGCATGGGCGGCGAGGGTCCCTTCGGCGCCGACTCCGGGTCGACCGTCGCGGACGGCCGCAAGCTGCTGCCCGTCGTCTCCGTCGAGAACTTCCAGCTCAGCAAGGAACGCCAGACCGCCGACCAGGAGGACAGCCCATGACCGACCGGACCTCCCTGCTCCTCCAGGCGTCGGCGCTCTGTCTCACGTACCCCGACGAGGAGTTCTACGAGCGGCTCCCGCTGGTCCGCGCGGCCGCCCCGCCGCTCGCGGCGTTCGTCGAGCACGCCGAGGCCACGCCGGTGCGGGACCTGGCGGCCCACTACGTCCAGGTCTTCGACTTCAAGAACCGGCACAGCCTGTATCTGACGTGGTGGCGCGACGGCGACACCCGGCGGCGCGGCATGTCGCTGGTGCGCATGAAGGAGGCGTACCGGGCGCACGGCATGGAGTTCACCGGCGAGGAGCTGCCCGACTTCCTGCCCGCCGTCCTCGAATTCTCGGCGCAGGCGGGCACGTTCCTCCTGGAGGAGCACCGCGCGGGCCTCGAACTGCTGCGGTTCGCCCTCACCGACCACGGCACCCCGTACGGAGTCGTCCTGAACGCGGTGTGCGCCGCGCTGCCGGGCCCCTCGCCCAAGGACAGGGCCGAGGCGCAGGCCCTGGCCCGGTCCGGGCCGCCCCGCGAGGACGTCGGCCTCGAACCCTTCGCACTCCCCCTCCTGGAAACGGAGCACGCGCGGTGAATACGGCGATCTGGGGCGTGCTGCCCTACGTAGCCTTCGTCCTGCTGATCGCGGGCACCATCTGGCGCTACCGCTACGACAAGTTCGGCTGGACGACGCGCTCGTCGCAGGTCTACGAGTCGAAGCTGCTCAACATCGCGTCACCGGTGTTCCACTACGGCATCCTGTTCGTCCTCGTGGGCCACATCGTCGGCCTGTTCATCCCGGAGTCGTGGACGGAGAAGGTCGGCGTCAGCGAGCACACGTACCACATGTTCTCGCTGATCGGCGGCACGTTCGCGGGCGTCCTCGCGCTCGCGGGCATCGCCATGCTGGTCTACCGGCGCCGCACCAAGGCACCGGTGCTGCTCGCCACGACGCGCAACGACAAGGCGATGTACGTGTTCCTGGTCGGCGCCATCGTCCTCGGCATGGTCGCCAAGCTGTCGCACTCCGGCGGCAGCGGCTACGACTACCGGCAGACCATCGCGCCGTGGTCGCGCAGCCTGTTCACGCTGAGCCCGGACGTCGCGCTGATGGACGGTGTGCCCACCTTGTATCAGATTCACGCAGTAGTGGGCATGCTACTGATCGCACTGGTACCGTTCACGCGGCTCGTGCATATGTTCAGCGCGCCGGTGCAGTACCTGTTCCGACCGTACGTCGTCTACCGCAGCCGCGATCAGCGGCGCCTGGGCGCCCGGCCGGAGCGTCGGGGGTGGGAGCGCACCGGCTCCTAACCCCTGGGGGCGGACAAAGGTGAGTGAACGACGGCCTGCCCCCACCGTGGGCCAGGTCGTCCTCGGTCGACGCCTGCGGGACCTCAGGGAGGCCCGCGGGCTCAAGCGCGAGGAGGCGGCCCGGCCGCTGCGCGTGGCGGGGGCGACGATCCGGAGGATGGAGACCGCAGAGGTCGCGCTGAAGATCCCGTACGTGCAGATGCTCCTGGAGCTGTACGAGGTGCCCGAGCGGGAGATCGAGGCGTTCGTGGCGCTCGCCGAGGAGGCGAACCTGCCGGGCTGGTGGCAGCGGTTCCACGACGTGCTGCCCGACTGGTTCAGCCTGTACGTCAGCCTGGAGGGCGCGGCCTCGATGATCCGCGCCTACGAACCGCACTTCGTGCCGGGCCTGTTGCAGACCGAGGAGTACGCGCGGGCGGTCTTCGACGCCGGCACGGTGGGCCGCTCCCGGCCCGACGAGGTGGACCGGCACATCGATCTGCGGATGGCCCGGCAGTCGCTCCTCGACCGGGAGGAGTCGCCGAACCTGTGGGTCGTCATGGACGAGACGGTGCTGCTGCGCCCGCCCGGCGGCCCGGACGTCCTGCGCGGCCAGCTCGACCGGCTCATCGAGTCCGCGCGGCGCCCCAACGTGACGCTCCAGTTGGCCGAGTTCGCATCGGGGCCGCATCCGGGCACGTTCGGCCCGTTCACGCTGTTCCGCTTCCCGGTCAGGGAGCTGCCCGACATGGTCTACAGCGAGTACGTGACCGGGGCCCTGTACCTGGACTCGCGGGACGAGGTGGGCGTGCACCTGGAGGTGCTCGACCACCTCGTGGCGCAGGCGGCGGGGGCGGAGCGGACGCTGGAGATCCTGTGCGAGGCGCGGGCCGCCCTCGACTGAACCGGCTTACGTGGAGCGGCCCTTGTCGTCGTCGACGATCTCGGCGTCGACGACGTCCTCGCCCTGGGCCGACTCCTGGCCCTGCGAGGGCGGCGCGTCCTCCTGCGAGGCCGAGGCGGCCTGGTACATCGCCTGCCCCATCCGCTGGCTGACCTCGGCCAGCTTCCGCTCGCCCTCGCGCAGCTCCTGCGTGGAGGCCTCCTTGGACTCCAGCAGTGTCTTCAACTCGCGCACGGCGTCGTCCACTTGGGTGCGGGTGTCGGCCGGGATCCGCTCCTCGTTGTCCCGCAGGAAACGCTCCGTCTGGTACACGAGCTGTTCCGCCTCGTTGCGGACCTCGGCCGCCTCGCGGCGGGTGCGGTCCTCCTCGGCGTGCGCCTCGGCCTCCCGCATCATCCGGTCGATCTCGTCCTTCGGCAGCGCCGAGCCCCCGGTCACCGTCATCTTCTGCTCGCGTCCCGTGGCGAGGTCCTTGGCGGCGACGTGCATGATCCCGTTGGCGTCGATGTCGAAGGTGACCTCGATCTGGGGGACGCCGCGCGGGGCGGGCGGCAGCCCGGTGAGGTCGAAGACGCCCAGCTTCTTGTTGTACGCGGCGATGTCCCGCTCGCCCTGGAAGACCTGGATGCCGACGGAGGGCTGGTTGTCGGCGGCGGTGGTGAAGATCTCCGAACGGCGGGTCGGGATGGTGGTGTTGCGCTCGATGAGCTTGGTCATGACGCCGCCCTTGGTCTCGATGCCGAGGGACAGCGGGGTGACGTCGAGCAGCAGCACGTCCTTGACGTCGCCGCGGATCACACCGGCCTGGTAGGTGGCGCCGACGGCGACGACCTCGTCCGGGTTCACGCCCTTGTGCGGGTCCTTCCCGGTGAGCGACTTGACGAGTTCGGTGACGGCGGGCATGCGCGTGGAGCCGCCGACCAGGATGACGTGGTCGATGTCCTTGAGGTCGACGCCCGCGTCCTCCACGGCCTGGTGGAAGGGCTTCTTGCAGCGGTCCAGCAAGTCACCCGTCAGCTCCTGGAACTGAGCGCGCGTCAGCTTCTCGTCGAGGTGTAGGGGCCCTGCGGCGGAGGCGGTGATGTACGGCAGGTTCACATTCGTCTCGCTCGACGACGACAGCTCGATCTTCGCCTTCTCCGCGCCCTCGCGCAGCCGCTGCACGGCCATCTTGTCGCCGGCGAGGTCGACGCCGTGGGCGTTCTTGAACTGCCGCACGAGGTGGTCGACGATCCGCTGGTCCCAGTCGTCGCCACCGAGCTGGGTGTCGCCGTTGGTGGCCTTGACCTCGATGACGCCCTCGCCCATCTCCAGGAGCGAGACGTCGAACGTGCCGCCGCCCAGGTCGAAGACGAGCACGGTCTGCTCGTCGCCCTTGTCGAGCCCGTAGGCGAGGGCGGCGGCGGTCGGCTCGTTGACGATGCGCAGCACCTTCAGGCCGGCGATCTCCCCGGCCTCCTTGGTGGCCTGGCGCTGCGCGTCGTCGAAGTAGGCGGGCACGGTGACGACGGCGTCGGTGACGTCCTCGCCGAGATAGGACTCGGCGTCACGCTTGAGCTTCTGGAGGACACGGGCGGCCAGTTCCTGCGCGCTGTAGCGGCGCCCGTCGATGTCGCCGCTGTCGGGGAACCGCCAACTCCCGTCGCCCATGTGCCGTTTGACGGAGCGCGCGGTGCGCTCGACGTTGGTGACGGCCTGCCGCTTGGCGACCTCGCCGACGAGCACCTCGGCGGCGGACGTCCGGGCGAAGGCAACGATGGAAGGGGTGGTGCGCGCGCCCTCCGCGTTCGCGATGACGGTCGGCTCACCGCCCTCCAGCACGGCCACCACCGAGTTCGTCGTACCGAGATCGATACCGACCGCACGCCCCATGACGCGTCCCCTATTCGCTGCGAAGGCCCGCTCACGCCGTCCTGGGGTCCAGCACAGGGCGTGAGCGGGCCCACGTCAAGAGTGCGGGGCGCTCAGCCGCCGAGCTTGGCGGTGAGGGTGATCGTGGTGCCGGTCAGGGCCTGGCTCACGGGGCAGTTCTTCTTGGCGTCCTCGGCGGCCGCCTGGAAGCCCTGCTCGTCGAGGCCCTCGACCGTGCCCTCGACGGTGAGGTGGATGCCGGTGATGCCCTCGCCCGGCTGGAACGTCACGTCCGCGGAGGTGACGAGCTTGGTGGGCGGGGTGCCGGCGCCGGTCAGGCCGTTGGAGAGCGCCATCGAGAAGCACGACGAGTGCGCGGCGGCGATGAGCTCCTCCGGGCTGGTTTTGCCGTTCGCCTCCTCGGCGCGGGACGGCCAGGACACGGGCTGCGACCCGATGCCCGACGAGTCGAAGGTGACGGTGCCGTTGCCCTCGAACAGGTTGCCTTCCCACACGGTGTGTGCGGAGCGCGTGGTTGCCACGGTGTTTCCTTTCCGGATGAGGTGTGCCTGTGCCTCCCATCCGACCACATTCGGGGGCGCGGGGCGTGCCGCGGGGCCGCGCGGTTGAGTTCCCGGGGCGGGCACATGGCCGGAATACGCGCTGGGCAAGTCGGCGCGGCGGTGACACTTTGAGGCCTCCCGCCCAGGGGGGGCATCAGGGGGACTCGCAGGGGGTCTGACCATGCGCATGATCTACGCGGACCGAGGTCCGTCACCACTGGAGACCGGCAAGCCGGGCGCGACCGACCGGGACTCGACGTTCGGCTGGTGGGGCGCGTTCAGCATCCAGAAGTTCGTGAACCAGAACCCGCTCTCGCACACCCACGCGGACGCGACGGGCTGGCTGGCGTATCTCCAGCAGTTCTACGACCGCAACTTCTGGTTCGCGGACGCGGGCGCCCAGGTGTGGGCGTACGAGGAGACCTACGACAACTGGCAGGACCGGTACGGCATGGACGCCGTGGTCGCCGTGTACCACTCGGGGCACGGCGGCATGGACGGCAACGGGGTGTTCTTCGCGCCGCTCGGCGCAAAGTGGGACAACCGCTCGGACGCGGTCTCGAACCGGATGGCGTTCGGCAACGAGAAGGCGAACTACGTCTTCTGGTCGACGTGCACCTCGCTGCGCGTCCTGGACGGGCACTCCCCCGTACGCACGTGGGCGGGCCCGAACATCGGCTCCCGGATGATCTTCGGGTTCGAGACGGTGAGCATCGACAGCCCGGACTACGGCAAGAAGTTCTGGGAGAAGTGGCGGGCCGGGCAGACGTTCTGCGACGCGTGGCTGAACGCGAGCTGGGACATCTACCACGGTCAGGCCCCGTCGGTGTGCGCCACGGGCGCGACCCAGGCCGAGGCGCAGAACCGGCTGAACTCCGAGCGCAACTTCTACCGGGAGCACGTCTCCGACGCCTGGTACGCGTGGCGCTGGTACTACGCGCGCGAGGGCCTGCGCGATCCGCTGACGCAGGCGCCGACGAGCCCGCAGGTCGTCCAGCTCGCGCCGCGCGACCCGAGCGACGAGCTGGCCAGGATGGGGCAGTTGGCGCACTTCCCGGCGGCGGCGCTGCAAGAGGTGCAGGTCGAGCGGCAGGGCGTGCTCAGCGCCGCGTCGGGCGACCGGTACGTGTCGACGGCTCCGCAGGCGGTGCGCTGGGTGAAGCTCGCCGAGGCCAACCACCGCAACACCCGGCAGCTGCCCACCGAGCGCGCGGTCGAGATCGCGCAGCGCTTCGTGGGCGAGCACGCCGACGGTGTCGAGCTGGTCGTGGACGGTGTGCACGACCTGATGCAGAACAGCGGCGCGAAGGACGGCTCGCGGATCGGTGAGCCGGTGTCGCTCCAGACGCACGTCACGTTCCGGCAGGCCTTCGACGGCGTACCGGTGATCACTCCGGGCCGCGGCGAGTTCCGGGTGGCGCTCGACAACGACGGCACGGTCGTCCAGGCGACGCTGTCGACGCGGACGCCGACCGGGGAGACGCGCACGCCCGCGTCGGCGGTCGCGCCGCCGTCCGGCAAGGGGCAGCAGGCGCTGGCCTCGCCCGGGGCGCGTGATCCGCGGCAGGCGCTGGACGAGGCGCAGCAGCGGCGCGTCTCGCATCTGGCGGCGATGGCGGCCGACAGTGAGCGGTCGGCGTCCGACATCGAGGCGCAGCTGGAGGTCCGGGACGTGCCCGGCTCCCTTGAGGTCGGGTACGAGATCGAGGGGAACGAGGCGTATCCCGCGGCGCGGAAGCTGGTGGAGATCGGCTCCCGGGACAGCATGTTCAAGAAGCTCCGCTGGGTGAGCGCGCCGCTCGCCAGGTGACCCGCTTCGGCCCCACCGGCGTCAGGCGGCCCGCTTCTTGCGGGCCGCCATCCACGCGTAGACGAGGACGCCGACGCAGAGGAAGAGGACGCCCTGGTAGACGGCCGCGTAGCCGGCGCCGCCGACGAGCCACATCGAGAATCCGAACGCCGCGAGCGCGAGCGTCATGTCGCGGGCGAGCCGCGCCTTGTTGACCCGGTCGCCCTGCCCGGACAGCAGGAAGTAGATCTGCGCGCCGGTGGCGAGGAGGTACGGGACGGTCGCCGTGAAGGTCGTGATGAGCACGAGGCTCTCGAAGACGCCGTCGGAACCGGCCGTGTAGTTGTAGATCGTCAGGAGTGAGGCGAGCGAGACGCCGACGATCACGCCGAACGTCGGGACGCCGCGCTTCTTGCGGGCGAACGCCGCCGGGAACAGGCCGTCCTTCGCGGGGGCGTACGGCGCCTGCGCGGCCAGCAGCGTCCAGCCGTTGAGCGCGCCGACCATGGAGACGAGCGCGGCGATGGCGACCGCCGTGCCGCCCCACGTTCCGCCGAACATGGCGTTGACGGCGTCGGTGAACGGGGCCGTGGAGTCGACCAGTTGGTCGTGGGCGACCGTGCCGAAGACGGAGACCGTGCACAGCAGGTAGACGAGGGCGGCGAGGCCGGTGCCGAGGACGGTGGCGCGGCCGACGTTGCGCTCCGGGTCGCGGACCTCGCCCGCGCTCATGGAGGCGGACTCGACGCCCAGGTAGCTGAAGAGCAGGATCGCGGCGGACGCCGAGACGGCGCCGACGGCGGAGTCCCCGCTGCCCTGGAACGGGCCGAGGTTGTCGGCGTCGAAGAAGAACAGGCCACCGATCGCGACGAGCAGCAGCGGCGCGAACTTCAGGACGGTGGAGACCAGTTGGACGGCGCCGACGTAGCGGGTGCCGCCGAGGTTGGCGAGCGCGGGCAGCCACTGGCAGGCGAGCGCGGCGACGATCGTCCAGAACGTCGAGCCGTGGATCGGCAGCAGCACGTCGAGGTAGCCGACGGCGGCGACGGCGAGCGCCGCGTTCGACACCCAGGTGGTGATCCAGTACGACCAGGCGGCGAGGAACCCGGCGAAGTCGCCGAAGGCCTCGCGGGCGTAGACGTAGGGTCCGCCGGTCTGCGGGTGCCGCTTCGCGAGGCGCCCGAAGACGAGCGCGAGGGCGATGGCGCCGACCGTCAGGACACCGAAGGCGACCAGCGAGATCGTGCCGTAGGGGGCGACGGAGGCGGGCAGCAGGAAGATGCCGCCGCCGATGATGTTGCCCATGACGAGGGCCGTGGCGATGGGGAGACCGAATCTGCGGGCGTGCTTGCTGTCGCTGCCGCCGGTGTTCCGGTCGTCGTCCGTTGCCGGAGCCGTGGGGGGTGCGGTTCCGGAGTCGTGCATGGGGGGTTGCGCCTCTCGATCCGTGCTGGTGCCACCGCGGGATCGCCGGGTGACGGGTTCATGGTCCGGTGGGCTCCCGCCCCGTTCCAAATCAGCCGGAATCGTCCTGCGCCCCAGGGGTTGCGGCCGCAAATGATGCACCGTCGGGCTCACGGTGGAGGGGATTCTCCGGGGCGCCGCAACACCTCACCCCCTCGGGCGACTTACCGAAACGTAGAAAGATCATCCCGTTTTGCACGGTTTTCCATTGACTTGTCACCCATACGGGTCCCTAATGAGATCAAGGCAAGCGACTTGATCCAGTATGAAGCGGATCGTTGCGTACAGGATCAAGACGCCCCACTCGGTCACCACTGGTATCAGGACGGCGAGCGATCATGTCCGAAGTCGTGGCGGTCATACCGGCCCACAACGAAGAAGCGTGCATCGCGAACGCCATCCGCGGGCTCACCTGCCAGACCGTGCCCCCCGACCGCATCGTCGTCGTGGCGGACAACTGCACCGACGCGACCGCCGGGACGGCGCGCGCACACGGCACCGAGGTCTTCGAGACCACGGGCAACACCGACAAGAAGGCGGGAGCGCTCAACCAGTTCCTGCGGCAGCTGCCGATGCCCGATCCCGGCGCGCGGATCCTGGTGACCGACGCGGACAGCGTGCTGGACCCCTCGTTCGTCGAGACCGCCCTGGACGTGCTCGCCGACCCCCGGTACGGGGGCGTGGGCGGCGTCTTCCGGGGCGACCCCGGAGCGGGATTCGTCGGGCACCTGCAACGCAACGAGTACGCCCGCTACGCGCGCGACGTCCGCCGCCGCAGGGGCCGCTGCCTCGTCCTCACGGGGACCGCGGCGATGTTCCCCGCCGCCGTCCTCGCCCAGGTCACGGCGGGCCGCAGGGACGGCACGCTGCCGCGGGGCGACGGCGCGGGCGGCGTCTACGACACCCGCGTCATGACGGAGGACAACGAACTCAGCTTCGCCATCATGCACTTGGGCTTCAAGCTCCTGGCCCCGCGCGGCTGCACCCTCACCACCGAGGTCATGCCGACCTGGCGGACGCTGTGGGAGCAGCGGCGCCGCTGGAAGGCGGGCGCCGTCCAGAACTGCATTCAGTACGGCGTCACCCGGGTCACCGCCCGCTACTGGGGCCGGCAGCTGTTCACCCTCGCGGGCATCGTGGTGACGTTCCTCTACCTGGCCACGATCGCCGCTTCCCTGGCCGTCGGCGGCATCCACGTGCAACCGGTGTGGGCGGCGGCCAGCGGCGTATTCGTCGTCGAGCGGTCCCTCTCCGTACGGGACCGGGGCTGGAGGCAGATGCTGCTGTCCGCGTCCATGTACGAACTGGCACTCGACTTCTTTCTTCAGGCGTGCCACATCGCAGCGTATTTCCGAGTTCTGACCAACCGAGCGAAAGTCTGGTGAACGGCCATGTACAACAACGGAACCCCTGCCGTGAGCGGGGCGGCGACCGGCGGATTCCTGGCTTCGACAGGAGCCTCCGTCCTGTGGATCGTGCTCGCCTCGTTCGCGGTGATCGCGGTGGGAGCGGCAATCCTCCGCATCATCCCCAAGAGGCAGCAGTAGCCGTACGGCGGGCGAATCGGCCCCGGGCCACTGTCACTACCGCGGCAGAACGACGTGACAACCCTGGGGCCCTTCTCCTTTTCCACCGGTCGAGCATCCTGGCGTACCGCGACATATCCTTTGTCCATAGCCGCTTCAGGAGTGGGTCGCCATGGACAGTCTCAGGGCTGATGTCGAGCGCATCGCCATCGAGCACGGCGTCGATCCCGGCGAGGCGAAATCGATGGCCGACGAAGTGGTGGAAGCCGTCTCGCTCGCCGTTGCCAGGAACGTCACGCCCGAGCAGTACAACGCCGAACTGACCCGTACCGTGGTCTCCTTGCTGAAAGGCCAGCAAGAGGTGCCCACGATCGTGGAGCACTTCCAGCGCATTCAGCGCCGGCAGTGGGCGACGATCGCCGCCGTCGTGGCCTTTCTGATCGTCTGGCCCCTCTGGCTGCGACCACTCCTGGAACCGGTCATCGGTATCGCCGACTGACCTTTTTCGCAGCACCAACGCAGTACCCGTAATGAGGCGCCCCGCACTACTGCGGGGCGCTTTTCGCGCGGCGGGCTTATCCGTCTTGTCCCGCTTGACGCGGCTAAGATGCGTCACACGGAGGGTTGAGCCCTCGACCCCGTTGGGAGTGGTTCCAATGTCTCCCCAGACACCGGAGATGTGGCCGGACCTCGTGCGCGCCGTGGACGCCGACGCGGGCGTCCACCAGACCAACATGGAAACCCTCCGCCGCCTCGAGGGCGCCCAGCGCCTCGGCCCCGCCGTCGTGGAATCCATCGCCGAGCGCCTGAAGAGCTTCGGCATCGGCTTCCTGCCTCCCACGCTGCCCGTACGGGGCGACGAGCGGGTGCTGCTGTACCGCAACGGCACGATGGCCTCGGAGGTCGTCCGGGCCATTCTGGAGGGTCTGGGCGGGTCCGTGGCGGAGACCGCCGCCACGGCACTGCGGACGGTGAACCAGTCCCCCACGGACGTCGTCGCCTCCGAAACCGTCGCCAGCAAGGCGATGGAGGCCGCCGAGAAGCTCCAGGAACTCCTGGAAGCCGCCGGTCACTCCAGGGAGGGCAACTCCTCCCGGCACCGGCTCGGGCGCCGCAAACGGCAGTCGTGAGCTCAACCCGCCTGGGATCACTGGGAATTGCCCGGTGAACCCAAAAATTTTGCAGGCACCTTATTGCAAAGAAACCGTAAAGTACGCGCTGTTTCCTTGAACAAGCACTCCAACGGCGTAACGTTTTCCTTATCCCATTCGAGGTGGCGGTCACCGTGGACGACAGCACTGAGGGACCGATATCCGAGGCGGAACTGAGCCTCTGGGCATCCGGTGTCTGCGCCGGCCTTCGGCCGATGTCCCCGGCCTCCCTTTCCGCCGTCCGGGACATCTACGACGGCATCGAGGAACGGCGGACCGACGACCGCACTAGCCCTGCCGCCGAGGCCGGATAGGACGGTCGTCCGTCAGGACGTGCACACGACCGCGGAAATCGAGATCCGCGAGCGGGCCCGGGTCGATCGCCACGTAATAGCCCTGAAAGGCCTTCTGGACGAGGGACCGCCTTTCCCGGTGGTCGGCCGCCTCCCATTTCTCCCCGGCGTTCTCGACGACCTCCGCGACCGGGGCGTCCGGAATCCGTCCGAGCGCGGCCAGCGCCGCTTCCTCCCGCTCCGTGCGGGCCGTCACGTCGGCGACCAGCCTGTTGCGCCGGTCGATCGTGATCCGCCCCTCGTTCAGCTGCTCGTCCCAGTAGTCGACCAGGGCGGCCAGGCGGGCCAACTCCCTCTCGTGCGGCACGCGTTCCTCGGCGAGCCTGCCCGCCCGCCTGCGCAGCCGGTCGACGTGCGCGGGGTCGGAGAGCCGCCGCACCACGAGGGCGGAGACGAAGCGGTCGAGTTCCCGCTGGTCCCCCAGCGTCTTCCCGCACCCCCGCCCCTGGGCGCCGGCTCCCGCCACGCACTCGTACTTGCGCATCTCCTCGCCGTCCGGATAGCTGCGGCCGTTCTGGGACGGCTTGCCCCGGAGCAGGCCTCCGCAGTTGCCGCAGACGACACTGCGGGTCCCGGTCAGGAGGTACGTGCGCGGCGGGGCGCCGCGCCGCCCGGCGACCAGGCGGCACAGCCTCTCCCAGTCGGCGGGGGCCACGATCGGGTGCCCGGTCGGCCGTCCGTCCTCGTCCTCGACGGGGAACGCTCCGACGATCTCCCCGCGTACGGTGATGTGCCCGGCGATCCGCGGGTTCTTCAGCAGGTGGCGCACGGTCTGCGGCGTCCACGGCCCGTCGGTCGTCGTCCGCAGGCCGCGCTCGTTCAGGCCCTCCGCGAGATCGGTGAGCCGCTCCCCGGCGAGCGCCGCGGCCATGAGTGCGCGGATCACCTCGGCCTCCGCCTCCCGGACCGTGTTGGCGTCCGCCTCGAAGCCGAAGGCGCGGTAGCGCCCCGGTTTGGCGACGCCCCGCGCGATGCGCTGCCCCAGACCGCGTCGCGTGCGGGTGGAGAGCCGGTCGCTGTAGTAGCGGGCGGCGGACACCGCGTCGCGGAAGGTGCGCAGCCCCGCGGGCGTGGTCAGGTCGTGGGCGCCGTCCGAGTCGAGGACGACGGCGCCCTGTTCGGCGAGGTCCGCGAGGCGGGCCGCGTCGTCCGGCTGCCGCAGGAAACGCTCCAGGTCGACGAGCACGACGCCGTCGCAGGCACCGGACGCGAGACGGTCGATCAGCGTCTCCCAGCCCTCTCGCCGCGCCCCGGCGTCCCACGCGCCCCTGCCCTGGTCGTGGAGTTCGAGGCCGAGCCGGGCCGTGCGGCCTCCGGGCGCCCGGAACCGCGCGATACAACGGCCGTTCGCCTCGTGCTGGCCCGGGACGCCGAGAGGGCGACGGCTCCCCCTGCGCGGGTCTTCGCGCGCGTAGGAGTCGAGGGCGAGGGGCGGGGGCACCGCCGCGGGGTCCTCCGCGCGCTTGCGAGCAGCCATGTGGCACAGGCCTTCCTGGTGTGCGGCCCCGATACCAGCTTAGTGCCCCGTCTTGCACCTGTATTGCGCGGTAACGGAGGAACACCCCGTATCAGCCGGTGTTGTCCTGTGCGAGGGGCTCCGTGGCGGGCGTCTCCAGCGGCAGCGGGGTGACCACCATCGGGATCTGCGGGCCGTGCCCCTCGGTCAGCCAGCGGCGCAGCACGTGGTGGACCTGTTCGGCGCCGACCAGCGTCCCGCCCTCGGGCACCGGCTCCGACAGCTCCCTCGGCGACAGCAGGAACGGCCGGCTCTGCGCGCCGCCGAGGCCGCCGTGCGAGCCGATCTGCTCCTCGAAGGCGTGGACCTCGCCGTCCACCGGGTCGTACATGGAGTTGACCATGATGTCCGCGGTGTGCGGGAAGGAGTCGGTGCGGCGGACGGCGTCGGCGGCTCCGGGGCCGAAGTCGGCGAGCGGCCCCTCGCCGTCGGCCAGTTCCGCGAGCGGCACCTCGGCGCCCTG
This sequence comes from Streptomyces sp. BYX5S, assembly GCF_054724165.1. NCBI lineage: Bacteria > Bacillati > Actinomycetota > Actinomycetes > Kitasatosporales > Streptomycetaceae > Streptomyces > Streptomyces sp. BYX5S. The sequence continues at coordinate 5,733,467 of NZ_CM138829.1, forward strand.
CGCCCCGAGCACGACCGCGCCGTGCCGCTCGCTGCGGACGAGGAGGAAGCCGATGCCGGGGTGGTTGGCGAGGGTCGGCAGCAGGGCCGGGTTGCGGGCGTCGATCTCCTCGCGGGTCATGCGGTGCGGGACGTCCGGGAACGAGACGAGGCCGAGGTTGCCGGAGGCCAGCACGATCGGTTCGCTGTGCTTCCCCTTGCCCGCGGCCTCCTCGACGGGGCGGTGCAGCGCCGCGCGCACGGCGGCGCGGGCCTCGGCGCCGCTGCGGGTGCGGCCCGCCTTGCGGGAGACGGGCAGCCCGCAGCCCGCCCGGACGAGGTCCTGGAGGGTGAGCCCGTAGCGGCCCCGGAAGGTCTCGCCGGGGCTCTGGCCGTGGTCGGAGAGGACGACGATGCGGTACGGGCGCGGCGCGTGCTCGGCGACCTTCACCAGGAGCGCGAGCGAGCGGTCGAGGCGTTCGAGGACCTTCTCGGCGTCGCGGCCGAACGGGCCCGAGTGGTGCGCCACCTCGTCGTAGGCGACGAGGTCGGCGTAGACGGCGCTGCGGCCCGCGAGCATGTCGCCGATGACGGCGGCGACGACCACGTCCCGCTCCACGACGGTCGCGAACGCGCGGATGAACGGGTACAGGCCGCCGCGCCCGATCCGGGGCCGCTGCTTGCACAGGCGGGCCCGCGTGGACTGGCCGATCTCCCGGCCGACCTCGGCGAAGAAGGACAGCGCGGTGCGGACGGCGTTGGCCGGGTCGGAGAAGTAGGCGAAGTAGCCGGCGCGCGAACGGTTCTCCCTGCCGCGCCGGGCCGCCACCGACAGGACCAGCGCGACCTGTTCCGCGCCGCCGCTGAACAGGTTGCCGCGGCTGGCGCCGTCGAGGGTGAGCAGCCCGCCGTCGCCGGTGTGCGCGACGGCGCGGCGCTGGAGCTCGGCGGCGCTGGTGGGCCGGTTGGACACCTGGGTCTCGCCGGTCTCCTTCTCGTACCAGCGGAAGGCCGGTACGTCGTGGTTGGAGCCGTGCAGGATGCCGAGCTGGCTGGCGCCGGTCTGGCTCGACCAGTCGGTGCGCCACGGGGTGAGGCGGTGGCTGTCGTCGCGCAGCCAGGCGCTGATCGTCGGCATCACGTCGTCGCGCGCCGCGTGCCGCAGGACCTCGTGGCCGACGCCGTCGAGCTGGATGAAGACCGTGCCGGGCGTGGGCGGGCAGGCGGTGGCGTCGTCCGTGCCCTTGCGGCGGCGCCGGTCCGCGAGCCGGTACAGCCGTCTGCGGTACGCGTCGTCGTCCCGGACGGCGAGCGCACCGCCGGTCGCCGACGCCACGGCCGACATCACCGCGGCGACGACCACCGCCGTCTCCGGGCCCGCCTCTCCCCTGCCGTCGGGGATGAGGTGCAGCGCGATGACCAGCAGCGCGCCGTTGAGGAAGAACACGACGAGGCCGAGGACGAGGGCCGGGACGAGGAGCAGGGCGCGGACCAGCACGGGCCACACCAGGGCGGAGAGGAGGGCGAAGGCGGCGGCGCCGAGGGCGGCGGTGACGGCGACGCGGGTCATGCTGTCGCCGGTGTCGGACTGGAGCTGGAAGTCCGGGAGGAGACCGGCGAGGATCATCATGGTGAGGGTGGATGCGGCCCACACCGTGATCGTGCGCCAGGTGGTGCTGGCTGCGCGTCGCCACCAACGGCCTCCGGCCACGGTTGGGCTCCTCTCGCGGGGTACGTCTCTTTGGTCTGCTGGGGGCAGGGTTTCACACCTTTTGCCGCCCACCCGTGGTTACACCCCCGGGGCTCCGCCCCGGACCCCGCGCCTCAAACGCCGGCGAGGCTTGATGTGGTCGACCATCTCGAGCCCCTGCGGCGATTGAGCAGCGGGGTCCGGGGCGGAGCCCCGGGGGTGGGTGTCAGCAGCCGTCGTAGCCGGCCGTGGGCATGGAGAGGCGGCGGTGGACGCGGGCCTTCATCTGCGCGTCGTAGGCCGGTTCGGCGAGACCCGCCGTCTCCAGCCGCACCCCGCGCCGCGCGCACTCCGCCGAGAACGCGTCGACCGACCTCAGCGCCGCCCGCAGCACCCGCTCGCAGGGGGCGACGAAGACATCGACGAGACCGGCGTCGACGTCCGCCCACAGCACCTCGTGGTCGGGGCGGACGGCGTGCACGAGGAGTTCCCGGGTGATCACATAGCCCCGGTCCGCGGCCCACCGCGCGCACATCGCGTGCTGGCTGCGCGAGTCCACCAGGAAGGGGTCGGCGTCCAGTTCCTCCAGCGGGATCAGGCTGGCGATCGCCGCGACCCGCACCCGCACGGCGTCGCCGCTCCCGTCGGATGCCCCCATGCGTCCCCCTCACCACAGCTTTCGGCCCGACCCTACTCCTGCACGTAGGCTCAAGGCAGTCGCACGAAGGTGTCGAAGGGAGCAGGCGTGCCGGTGGAGATCACCTGGTGGGGTCATGCCACCTGCACGGTCGAGGACGGGGGTACGCGCGTGCTCACGGACCCGCTGTTCGCGCGGCGTCTGGCGCATCTGAGGCGCAGGCGGGGCGCACCCCCGCCGCCGCGCGCCGCCGAGGCGGACATCGTGCTCGTCTCGCACCTGCACGCCGACCATCTGCACGTGCCCTCGCTCGCCCGGCTCGCGCCCGGCACCCGCGTCCTGGTGCCGAAGGGCGCCCCGCGCGCCGTACCCGCGCTGCGCAAGCTGCGCACGTTGAAGATCATCGAGGTGGAGCCGGGCTCGCGCGTCGAGGCCGGGCAGGTGGTCGTCGAGACGGTCCGTGCCGAGCACGACGGGCGGCGGCTGCCCGTCGGCCCGCACGTGTCCCCCGCGCTCGGTTTCGTGGTGAACGGCGAGGCCCGTACGTACTTCGCGGGTGACACCGGGCTCTTCGACGGGATGTCGGAGGCCGTGGGCGAGGTCGACGTGGCGCTGCTGCCGGTGGGCGGCTGGGGGCCGTACCTCGGGTCCGGGCATCTGGACGCCGGGCGGGCCGCCGAGGCGCTCGCCCGGATCGCGCCGCGCAGCGCGGTGCCGGTGCACTACGGGACGTACTGGCCGATCGGCATGGACGCGGTGCGGCCGCACGAGTTCCACGCGCCGGGCGACGAGTTCGTCCGGCAGGCGGCGCTGCGGGCGCCGGGCGTGGTGGTGCACCGACTGGCGCAGGGCGAGAGCGTACGGCCGGAGGTGGCCAGATGAGACGGTCTGCCGTGGGGTCGGGGGCGAGCCGGTGATGCACTTCGCCGCGTCCCAGGTGCCGGTCGAGACGACCCAACAGGCCGTCGGCTACCCGTCGTTGTTCCTGCTCGTCTTCTTCGGGGCGCTCGTCCCGGTCATTCCGACCGGGGCGCTGGTGAGTTCGGCGGCGGTCGTCGCGTTCCACCACAGCGCGCCGTTCTCGCTGCTGCTCGTCTTCGCGGTGGCGGCGCTCGCCGCGTTCCTCGGCGACATCGTCCTGTACTGGCTGGGGCGGCGCGGCATGCACTCGAAGAACGGGTCGAAGTGGCTGGAGGCGATCCGGTCGCGGGCTCCGGAGGAGCGGCTCGCGCAGGCGCAGGACAAGCTCGCCGATCACGGGGTGATGGTGCTGGTGCTGTCCCGGCTGGTGCCGGCGGGGCGGATTCCGGTGATGCTGGCCTGTCTGCTGGCGAAGATGCCGTTGCGGCGGTTCGGCCGGGGGGACATTCCCGCGTGTCTCGCGTGGGCGGCGACGTATCAGGTGATCGGCATTCTGGGCGGGTCCTTGTTTCCGGAGCCGTGGCAGGGTGTCGTGGCGGCGATCGCGCTGACCGTGCTGATCAGTGTGGTGCCGGGTGTGTGGCGCAGGATGCGGGGGCGGGAGTCGGGGAGCCAGCACGCGTAGCCCTCCGGGGGCGTTGCGTGTTCCTCGTTGCGGTCGTCCGGAGTTGCGGTCGCGGGGCGCTGCCCCGGACCCCGCTCCTCAATCGCCGGAGGGGCTTGATGGGGCGATGCCCCCCGGCCCCGCTGCTCAAGCACCGCAAGGGCTTGATCGGGTGCTGCACCGGGCCCCGCTGCTCAAGCGCCTCAGGGGCTTGATGGGCTCAGCTCGGCAGGGTGCGTGACGCGCCCACCGGGAGGTCCCACAGTGATGTGCGCGGGAGGCCCGCCTTTTCCCAGGCCGTGCGCAGGCGCGTGAGGGGTTCGAGGACGGGTTCCGCCGAGAGGAGGAACGTCGCCCAGTGCATCGGCGCCATCCGGCGCGCGCCCACGTCCTGCGCCGCCCGCACCGCGTCCTCCGGGTCGCAGTGGACGTCCTTGAGCCACCAGCGCGGGTCGTACGCGCCGATGGGGAGCAGCGCGAGGTCGATGCCGGGGTAGCGGCGGCCGATCTGCGCGAACCAGTGGCCGTAGCCGGTGTCGCCCGCGAAGTAGATCCGCTGCCCGTCGGTGTCGGTGAGGACCCAGCCGCCCCACAGCGTGCGGCAGGTGTCGACGAGGCTGCGCTTGGACCAGTGGTGGGCCGGTACGAAGTCGAAGCGGACGCCCTTCACTTCCACCGCCTCCCACCAGTCCAGCTCCGTGACCCGGGTGAAGCCGCGCCGGGTGAACCAGCGGGCGAGGCCCGCGGGGACCAGGACCGGGGTGTCGCGCGGGAGTCTTCTGACGGTCGGCCAGTCCAGGTGGTCGTAGTGGTTGTGGCTGATGACGACCGCGTCGACGGGCGGGAGCGCGCTCCAGGCGACGCCGGCGGGGGTGACCCTGGCCGGGGTGCCGAGGATCTTGCGGGACCAGACGGGGTCGGTGAGGACGGTGAGGCCGCCGATCCGGACGATCCAGCTGGCGTGGCCGACCCAGGTGACGGCGGCGGTGCGGGCGTCGACGTCCGGCAGCGGGCCCGGCGCGAACGGCAGCTTCGGGATGTCGGCGAGGGTCTCCGCGGGGGGCCGGAGGGCACCTTCGCGGGCGAACCGGGCGAAGGCCCGCAGGCCGGGCAGCGGCGCCGTCAGCCGGTGGGCGAACGACCTGGGCCAGCGGCGCGGTACGTCCGGGACGGCGGGGTCCGCCCCGCCGAGCGGCCGCGGCTCGACGAGGGGCGGAGGGGACCCGGCGGCAGCCGCCCGCTGGACCGCCGACGGTGCTTCGGACGCTTGCGTCATCGCTCGGACTCCCATCCTTCGCCTGCCGTCCGCCGACCGTCGCCGATGGCGCGCAGCGTCGACCCCACCATGGTCAACACCCGTGCCACATGCGGCAATTCCAAGGGCTCCGGTGAGGTGAGAGACGCCCTGCGTTCCTCGGGGGTTGATCCGAGCAGCGGTCCCGTCGACAGCCGGGCCCGCAGCGCGCCCTGCTCGTCGCCGAAGCGGTGGCCGCCGGGGACCGGCATCCCGAACCGCTCGCCGAGGAAGTCCTCCAGTTCCTGGGAGTCGGTGACGCCCAGGGTCGCGAGCCGGGGCCGCAGCTCCTCCAGGTCCATGTAGAGGTGCCGGCCGACGCGGGGCGGCCGGGCGAGGCCGCCCGCCGAGAGCACGGCGCGGTGCAGCGCACGGGCGACCCGCGCGTGCAGCGCGGCGCCGGCCCGGCGGCGCTCGGTGACCTCCTCGGGTTCGTTCAGGACGTACGTCGCCGCCGCCGCGACCGGCGCCGGGAGCAGCGCCCCGGTCGCGGTGAGGAAGTCGAGGGCGCGGGCGCGCAGCCGCGCGCCCCGCTCGGTGGCGGGGAACCGGGCGCAGGCCGCGGGCAGCGAGGGCGGCAGGAACGCGCCGGTCAGGTCGTTGAGGACGGTGACGTCGCGCGGATACATCTCGGCGGGGCTGAACAGGACGGGGTCCGCGCCGGGGTGCACGGTGTCCCGCCAGGTCTCGTCGCTGATCACGTGCAGGCCCTCGGCGGCGGCCGCCTCCACGGCCTCGTGCAGCATCTCAGGCGGCGGCACGGTCGCCGTCGGGTCGTCGGCCACCGACAGGACGAGGAGCCGCGGGTCGCCGCCCTCGGCTCTGACCCGGCGGACCGTCTCCAGGAGGGCGTACGAGTCGGGGACGCCGCCGCACTCGGCGGGCGTCGGCACGTGGAACACGGCGCGGCCGAGGAGCCGGGCCTGCGGCTCCCACCACGCGGAGCAGGGGCGCGGCACCAGGACGTCGCCGCCGAGCGCCGCGGTGAGGGCGAGCAGCAGCGGGGCCGCGCCGGGCGCCGCGCCGAGCTGTTCGCGTTCGGTGGTGAGGCCGCGGCGCTGCCAGTAGCCGCAGGCCGCTTCGAGCAGGGCGGGCGGGCCGCCGGGGGGTTCGGAGGCCGGGCGCCCGGCGGCTCCGGCGACGACGGCGGTCAGCTCGGGCAGCACCGGCAGACCGGGCTCCGGCAGCGGCGGCCCGTAGCGCACGGGCCCGCGTCCCTCGGGGCTCCGGGCGCCGCCGGGCGCCCGGTCCCGGGTCGTGCCGGGGCCGGGGGTCCGGGCCGTGTGGTCCGACTGCCGCATGCTGCCTCCGTGCCGTCCGCTCGGTGGGGGGTCGCTGTACGGGGGCCGCCCGCCGTGGTGGGGCGGGCCGCCGGGTCCTGCATCCCAGAGTCACACCTCGACGGGTGTCGGCGCGCGGCGTACCGCTCGTGTCGGCTCTCCGGACGCGCGAGTACCCGTGCGGGCGCCGGGGCGGGCGGGGCGGCCCGGCCGGTCTGGGCCGGTCGGGTGACCGGGGTGGGCGGTGGAGGGCGGGCGGGGGTGCTCGGGGTCAGTTCGCCAGGGCGGTGAATTCGCGTTCCAGTCCGCGGCCGCGGCGCTCGACCACGGCGGAGGCGACGTCCGACAGTTTGCGGTTCGTCGTCTGCGAGATGCGGCGCAGGACGGTGAACGCGTCGTCCGGGCCGCAGCCCAGCACGTGCATGACGATTCCGCAGGCCTGGTCCACGACGGGCCGGGAGCGCAGGGCCGAGCCCAGCTGGTCGACCTCGGCGAGCGCCGCCCGGTAGGAGCGGTCGCGCACCAGGCAGCCGACGGCCAGGTTGCCGAGGGCGCGGACCGGGCCGTGCGGGGCGTCCCCCAGGCATCCGGCGTGGAAGCTGTACAGGCTGAGCGTGACCGTGAGGTCGGCGCTGCGGAACGGGATGGTGACGCTGGAGCGCACGCCGGAGTCGAGGGCGAGCGCCCGGTATTCGGGCCAGCGCCGGTCGTTGAGCAGGTCCGTGGCGTCGACCGGGTCACCGCCCTCCTCCGCGGTGGGTATGGGGCCGTCGCCGGAGCGGTCCTGCACGGTGACGAGTGGGGCCAGATCGGGGTGGGTGACCGCGGTGGGCCGCTCGCCGGTGCCGTCGCTCGCGGTGGCGACCGCACCGCAGCAGTCCGCGGTGCAGCGCACCGCTTCCTCGGCCAGTTCGGACAGCCGCCGGGCCGGCATCCCCGACTCGGGTGCCTGGGCGGCCGGTTGGGCCCGCGCCACCGGATTCTTCTCGACGCGGGCCGCGAGGTGCTGGTGATCGGTCGGCACGTTCCGTCGCATCGGGTTCACGCCTCCTCAATCGGTCCGCTTCCCGCGCCCGGCTCCCGGAAACCGTGCGACGGGATACGTTCTGAGCATGGCCCAGAAGGACGAATTCGGTGAAGAACTCGCGGACTTCGTGCGCCGCGTCACGGAGTTGAAGACGGCGCGTTCCGTATCCACGGCGGAGCTGCCCGCGGTCCTCGACGCGGCACTCTTCGAACTCGACCACGTGATCGGCACGTTGTGGCCGCAGGCCGGGCAGGGCAGGGCCGCCGGCGGCGCAGGCCCGGCCGCGGGCCGCTCCGCGACGGCCGACCGGCAGGAGCAGCAGTTGCTGCGCGCCGTCTTCGAGCGCATTCCGCTTCCGGTGGCGCTCGTGGACCGCGAGTCGGTGGTCCGCCGCCTGAACTTCGCGGCGACGAACTTCACGGGCGTCCGTGCCGGATACGCGACGGGCCGCCCGCTGACCGGGTTTCTGGCGCACGCCGACCGAGCCGCGTTGCGCTCGCAGGTGGCGGCGGTGGCCCGCGGTGAGGGGGACCGCGGTCTGACGGTGCACCTCCAGCAGGATCCGCAGGTCCCCGTCCGGGCGGTCCTCACGGGCCTGCGGCCGGGCAACGAGCCACGCACCACGGTCCTCGTGATCCTCCAGCCCGAGGACGACGCCACCGTCACGCCGGGCCCGGCCGCCCGGCCCGCCGCGCCTGCCCCGGATCTCACGGAGGCGACCCGGCACGCGGCGCTGACGGATTTACTGGACGCTATGGCGCGGGAGCTGCTGAGCTCCCCCGTCGGCGATCCGGCGGAGCTGTTGCGGCGCGCCGCCCAGGTGCTGCACGGACGGTTCGCCGACTGGGTCGTGGCGGACAAGGGGGCCGCGCGCCTGGAACGTACGGCGGTGCTGGGACCGGACGAGGCGGCCGTGCGGGACATCGCCGGGCAGGACCCGGCCGACAGCCCGCTGGTCGTCGAGACGGCGCGCGGCGGCGCCCCGGCGCTGCTCGTGCGCCCGGAGGACCCGCGGGCCCTGGGCGACGACGCGTCGGGGGCGCCGGTGCTCGTCCGGGCCGATGTCACCTCGCTCCTGTGCGTCCCGTTGATTCCCGCGTCCGGCGAACCGGTCCAGGGCGTACTGACCCTGTTCCGGTCCGCCGGGCGCCTCGCGTTCTCCCTGGCCGAGGCGGGCACGCTGGACATGATGGCCCGCCACATCGCGCTGGCCATGCGGAAGTGAGGGCTACGCGGCGTCCGCGAGCACCTGGTCCCGCAGTCGGTCGCAGCAGCGGCTGATCAGCCGGGACACGTGCATCTGGGAGATGCCGAGCCGCTCGGCGATCCGGCTCTGCGTCATGTCGCCGAAGAACCTCATGTAGAGGATCTCCCGCTCCCGCTCGGGCAGGGCCGCGATGCGCGGCTTGACGGCCTCGCGGTCGACCACGACGTCGAGCGCCGGGTCGGCGTCGCCGAGCGCGTCCGACAGCGAGTAGCCGTCCTCGCTGCCGGGCAGCTCGGCGTCGAGGGAGAGCGCGGTGAAACTCTCCAGTGCCTCCAGGCCGCTGCGGGCCTCGTCCTCGGTCATGTTGGCGTGCGCGGCGATCTCCTCCAGCGTCGGGGCGCGCCCCGAGATGGTCTGGGAGAGTTCGTGCTGCGCGAACCGGACCCTGTTGCGCAGGTCCTGCACGCGACGCGGCACGTGCAGCGTCCACATGTGGTCGCGGAAGTGCCGCTTGATCTCGCCGGTCACGGTCGGCACGGCATAGCTCTCGAAGGCGTTGCCGCGGTCGGGGTCGTACCGGTCCACGGCCTTGACCAGACCGAGGGCGGCCACCTGCCGCAGGTCCTCGTAGGCCTCGCCGCGGTTGCGGAAGCGGCCCGCGAGCCGGTCGGCCATGGGCAGCCAGGCTTCCACGACCTCCTGGCGCAGTTCGTGGCGCTCGGGCCCGTCGGGCATGTGGCAGAGCCGGGCGAAGGCCTCGGCGGTGTCGGGGGCGTCGTCGTGCGGGTGGCGTCCACCGGGCTTCACCGAGTTCTCGGGTGAGCTGGTACGCGTGCGCATCTGGATCGCAACTCCCTGGAAGTGCCTTGGGTTCGGTGGTCACCGTGGGAGTCGCGCCCGCAAGGGAGTTCGGACACACCCGGGGGGATCTGAAGGATCTGCTGGACACGGCTCGGGCCGTGTCGCTCCCACGGACGTGCCTCCTGTCCGAAGCACTGTCTTTCGCCTGCCCCTGGGCCGTCGCCGCAAACACGACGACGTCATGTCTCCAGCGTGCGCTCAGTGGGCCGGGCCCGCGTGCTCACGCGGCGGCGCCTCCTCCGACCTGGTCAGCAGCCATTCCTCGTAGCGTCCGAGGACCAGCACGAGACCCAGCATTCCCACGGGGACGAGGACCGTCAGCAGTTCCATGACCCGTCCTTCCAGACAGTCGCTCGAAGGGGGCGACCGCGTACGGGTCTCCCCTGCCGCGCAGGGCAAACCGCCAGGTGTCACCCCGAAGTGGTCGGGTACGCGTCGTGGATCGCCGAGTCACTGGAGGGACAGATGCAGCGACGCAGCGACCGGCTCAGCGCTCATCGGGACGACGAGATGAAGCACGAGCTGCAGGGCCTGTTGAGGTCCGGCCATCGCACGCGGGTCGAGGAGTGGAACGACCCCGAGCCGGTGGCGGAGGACGACCCGGAGGTGGCGGGCGGCCCGGTGGCACCGGGTCCCGGACCCGACCGCCTCGACGCGGTCCGTCTCGAACTCGGCCGGCTCCTCGGCCGTACGGCGTTCCCGGACACCCCGGCGCCGCTCGCGGACGCGCTGCGCGACAAGCACGCGCCCGACCGGCTCGTCGAGTCGGTGGCGGCCCTGCCCGCGGAGGACGTGTTCCGTACGGCCTCGGACCTGGCCGAGGCTCTGACGCATGACCGTGATTAGCCCCGGGCCGCTCGGGTACCTGGGCCGGAATCGCGGTGCACCCGAGGACGAGATGAGGCCGGTTGGACATGGCCGATGTGGTGAGGGACGTCATGACACCGGGGGTGGTCGCGGTTCGCCCCGACGCCTCACTGGTGGAGGCCGCCCAGCTGATGCGGGCGCAGGACATCGGGGATGTACTGGTGGCGGACGAGGTGCGGCTCGTGGGCGTGCTCACGGACCGCGACATCACGCTGCGGGCCGTCGCCGACGGGGCCGATCCGCTCACGGTGAGCGCCGAGGCCGTCTGCACCCCGCACCCGGTGGCCATCGGCCCCGACGACGCGGTGTCCGCGGCGGTGACGCTGATGCGTGAGCACGCGGTGCGCCGCCTGCCGGTCGTCGAGGACGGGCACGCCATCGGCATGATCAGCCTGGGCGATCTGGCCCTCACGCAGGACCCGACGTCCGCGCTGGCCGACATCAGCGGCGCCCTCCCGGGCTCCTGGCGGGGCACCGGACCGGGCCGACCGCCCACGCAGAACCTGAACAACCATTCTGAGCAAGGGAGTTGACCGACCATGCGTATCGCGTTCCTGGTGGCGCCGGAGGGGGCCGAACAGATTGAGCTGACCGACCCCTGGCAGGCGGTACGGGACGCGGGCGGCGAACCCGTGCTCGTATCGACCAAGCAGGGCGAGATCCAGGCCTTCGACCATCTCGACAAGGCGGACAAGTTCCCGGTCGACAAGACCGTGGCGGCCCTCGGGTCGTCGGCGGACGGCTTCGACGCGCTGGTCCTGCCGGGCGGCGTCGCCAACCCGGACCAGCTGCGCACGGACCCCGAGGCGGTCGCCTTCGTACGGGACTTCTTCGACCGGGGCCTGCCGGTGGCGGCGATCTGCCACGCGGCGTGGACGCTGGTCGAGGCCGACGTGCTGCGGGGCCGGACGCTGACCTCGTATCCGAGCCTCGCCACCGACATCCGCAACGCGGGCGGCACCTGGGTCGACGAGCAGGTCAAGGTCTGCACGGGCGGGCCGAACGTGCTGGTCACCAGCCGTCGCCCGGACGACCTCAAGGCCTTCGACGCGGCGCTCATGGAGCAGGTCAGCGGGACCTGAGCCGAGGGGCGCGCCGACGCGCCGCGCCCCGCCGCACCTCGCGTACGCACCACTTCCAGGAGGTAGAACATGGACCTCGCGTTCCTCAATCCTTTGTGCACCCGTCCCGGCCCCTGGGCCTCCGTGTACGTCGACACGTCACGGCACAGCGAAGCCACGCCCGACGAGCGGTCGCTGGAGGCGCTCGGAGTGCAGCGCGCGCTCGCCGCGGCCGGTGCCGACGAGGCCACGTGCCACGCGGTGCGCGGCGCCGTCGAGGACCTGCGGCACTCGCGGGAACCGGTGGGCCGGGCGTTCTTCGCGCGCGACGGCGAGATCGTGCTCGACCCGCCGCTGAGCACTCCCCCGCGGAGCACGTCCGCGCACTGGGCGGCCCTGCCGCACACGACGCCGCTGCTCGACCTCGCGGGCGAGGACCCGTTGTGCCTGGTCGCCTACATCGACCGGACCGGCGCCGACTTCGAGCTGCGGTCCGCGCGCGGCGAATCGGAGGCGGGCGCCGTGACCGGGCGGCAGTGGCCGATCCACCGGACGTCGAGCGCCGACTGGTCCGAGCGCCACTTCCAGCTGCGCGTGGAGAACACGTGGGAGCACAACGCCGGGGAGATCGCCGGGGCGCTCGCGAGCTGCCAGGCCGAGACCCGGGCGGAACTCGTGGTGCTCGTCGGCGACGACCGGGAGTGCGTGGCCGTACGGGACCGGTTGCCGGCCGCGCTGCACGGATCGGTGGTGCGGGCCCGGCACGGGATGGAGAGCCGGCTCCTCGACACCGAGCTGGAGCAGGTCAGGGCGGAGCACGTGGCGCAGCGGGCGGCGCACGACCTGTCGCTGTTCGCCGAGGCGCGGGGGCGGGGGGACGCTGCCGCGGAGGGCGTTCCGGCCTTGGTGGAGGCGGCGCGGGAGCGTCGGATCGCGGAGCTCCTCGTCCGCTCGGACGGGCCCGACGCGCATCGTGAGGTGTGGGTCGGCGCGGAGCCGGACCAGGTGGGGGTGCGGCGCGGGGACGCGGAGGCGCTGGGGGCGGGGGATGTGGTGTCGGCGAGGGCGGATGACGCGCTCATGCGGTGTGCTGCCGCGAGTGGGGCGGGCGGGTTGTCCGTGTCCGGCGCCGATCCGACCACCACCCCCGCGGGTGGCCTCGGCGCCCTCCTCCGCTGGACCCACTGAGCGGCCCCACCCCCGGGGCTCCGCCCCGGACCCCGCTCCTCAATCGCCGGAGGGGCTTGAAAAACAAGCCCCTCCGGCGATTGAGGAGATTCAGCCTCGCCGGCGTTTGAGGCGCGGGGTCCGGGGCGGAGCCCCGGGCGGGTGGGCGCAATGGTCAGCGGGGGCGTTCCACTCGGCGTTCGTCCCAGACCGGGGTCGACGTCTCGCGGACGTGACCGTCGGAGCCGAAGACGAGGTAGCGGTCGAAGGACCGGGCGAACCACCGGTCGTGCGTCACGGCGAGCACCGTACCGTCGAACGCCTCAAGACCCTCCTGAAGCGCCTCCGCCGACTCCAGGTCGAGGTTGTCCGTCGGCTCGTCGAGGAGCAGCGCCGTCGCCCCCTCCAGCTCCAGCAGCAGGATCTGGAACCGCGCCTGCTGGCCACCCGACAACCGCTCGAACTTCTGCTCGGCCTGCTCGGTCAGCTCGTAACGGCGCAGCAGCGACATCGCCGCGCCCTTGTCCTTCGCGTGGTCCCGCCACAGGATGTCGAGCAGCGGCCGCCCCTGGAGCTCGGGGTGCGCGTGGGTCTGGGCGAAGTGCCCGGGGACGACCCGCGCGCCCAGCTTCCACGCCCCCGTGTGCGCCACCGACTCGTCGCCCGCGAGCAGCCGCAGGAAGTGCGACTTGCCCGAGCCGTTCGAGCCGAGGACCGCGACCCGCTCGCCATAGAAGACCTCCAGGGAGAAGGGCTTCATGAGGCCGGTGAGTTCGAGGTTCTCGCAGGTCACGGCCCGTACGCCGGTGCGGCCGCCCTTGAGGCGCATCGTGATGTCCTGCTCGCGCGGCGGCTCCGGCGGCGGCCCGGCCTCCTCGAACTTGCGCAGGCGCGTCTGCGCCGCCGCGTACCGGGACGCCATCTCGTGGCTGACGGAGGCAGCCTGCCGGAGGTTGACGACCAGCTTCTTCAGCTGCGCGTGCTTCTCGTCCCAGCGGCGGCGCAGCTCCTCGAAGCGCGCGAAGCGCTCCCGGCGCGCCTCGTGGTACGTCCCGAAGCCGCCGCCGTGCACCCACGCGTCGGCCCCGCCGGGGCTCGGCTCGACGCTGACGATCTTCTCGGCGGAGCGCGCGAGCAGCTCGCGGTCGTGGGAGACGAACAGGACGGTCTTGCGGGTCTCGCGGAGCTTCTCCTCCAGCCAGCGCTTGCCCGGCACGTCGAGGTAGTTGTCCGGCTCGTCGAGGAGCAGGACCTCGTCCGTGCCGCGCAGCAGGGCCTCCAGGACGAGGCGCTTCTGCTCACCGCCGGAGAGCGTGCGCACCTCGCGGAACTGCGCCTTGTCGTACGGCACGCCGAGCGCCGCCGTCGTGCACATGTCCCACAGGGTCTCGGCCTCGTACCCCTGCACCTCGGCCCAGTCGGAGAGGGCCTGCGCGTACTTCATCTGCGCGGCCTCGTCGTCGACGGTCATGATCAGGTGCTCGGCCTCGTCGACGGCCTTCGCGGCCTCCCGCAGCCGCGGCGGTGCCACGGACACGAGGAGGTCGCGGACGGTCGTCTCGTCGCGGACCGAGCCCACGAACTGGCGCATCACGCCGAGGCCGCCGCCGACCGTCACCGAACCGCCGTGCGGCTGGAGCTCGCCGGAGATCAGGCGCAGGAGCGTCGTCTTGCCCGCGCCGTTCGGTCCGACGAGCGCGACGACGGCGCCTTCGCCGACACGAAAGGAGACATCGCCCAGCAGCGCCCTCCCGTCGGGGAGGTAGTACTCGAGGTGTGCCGCTTCCAGATGTCCCATGGTTGCGCATTCTGGACGCCCGTGCGGGTGACGAGCAAACGGATTGCCAGGACACGGCTGGGTGCGGGCCCCCGCCGGGGGTAGGCGTTACTCATGCCAAAGCTGAAGCCGTTCTTTTCGAGTACGACCACTGCCACGCCCCCGCCGGCTCCCCCGACGCTGCGCGACCGGCTCGCCGCGCTCGATCTGCGCGTCTTCGAATTCGCGGCGAACGCGAACTGGCCGGGTGCCGAGCGGATCCTGCCGCGCCTGAGCCGCTCGGCGAACCACGGTGTGCTGTGGTTCGCGATCGGCGGGGCGCTGGCCGCCACCGGGTCGCCCAGGGCCCGCCGCGCCGCCGTGCGCGGCGTGGCCTCGCTGGCGCTCGCCTCCGCCACCATCAACACCCTCGGGAAGCGGTCGGTGCGCCGGGAGCGGCCCGCGCTGGACCCGGTGCCGCTGGTGCGCCGTCTGAAGCGGCAGCCGTTCACGACCTCGTTCCCGTCCGGGCACTCGGCGTCGGCCGCGGCGTTCGCGACGGGCGTGGCCCTGGAGTCGCGGGGGCTGGGCGCGCTCGTCGCCCCCGTGGCGTTCTCGGTGGCGGCCTCCCGCGTCTACACCGGCGCGCACTTCCCGGCGGACGTGCTCGTGGGCGCCGCCTTCGGCGCGGGCGCGGCCTTCGCCATACGCGGTCTGGTGCCGACCCGCGACCAGATGCCCGCGCCGGGCCGCCCGCTGGTGGACGACGTGCCGGCGCTGCCGGGCGGCGAGGGCCTGGTGATGGTCGTGAACACGGGGGCCGGGACGCCGGAGCGGGTGAAGGCCCTCCAGGACGCGCTGCCGAACGCCGAGTTCGTGTCGTGCACCGGCGAGGAGCTGGAGGCGCAGCTCGACAAGGCGGCGCCGCGGGCCCGCGTGCTCGGCATCTCGGGCGGCGACGGCTCCGTGAACACGGCGGCGCGGATCGCGCTGAAGCACGATCTGCCGCTCGCGGTGCTGCCGGGCGGCACCCTCAACCACTTCGCGTACGACCTCGGCGTCGAGGACTCCGGCGATCTGGCGCGGGCCCTGGAGGCCGGGGACGCGGTCGCGGTGGACGTGGGCCGCTTCTCGTCGGCGGGCGGCTCCGGCATCTTCCTCAACACCTTCAGCCTGGGCGCCTATCCGGAGCTGGTGCGGGAGCGGCAGCGCTGGTCGGGGCGGATCGGCGGGCGGCTCGCTGATGTCGTGGCGGCCGTGCACGTGCTGCGCCGGGACCACCCGCTCACGGTCGAACTCCACGGCAAGCAGAGGCCGTTGTGGCTGCTGTTCGCCGGGAACTGCACGTACCGGCGGATGGGGCTGACGGCGGGGCGGCGTTCCAGCCTCTCCGACGGGCTGCTCGACGTGCGCACGGTGTCCGGTGGCCGGCTGCCCGGCGTGCGGCTCCTCGCGGCGGCGCTTTCGGGACCACTGTCCCGCTCCCCGTTCCACACGGCGACCCGGCTGACGCGGCTGCGCGTGGACGGCGTTGCCCCCGGTACGCCGCTCGCATACGACGGTGAAGTCACCGAGTGCGGCGGCGAGTTGTGGGTGGACAAGGAGCACGAGGCGCTGCGCGTGTACCGGCCGGGCCTGATCCGCTGAGACGGGCATCGTCCACAATTCAAGACGGGGGTCTCACCATTCGGTTGGCGGGCGTACGGTGATCCAGACACCGGGCGCCCGCCTTTCGGCGGTCCGTCGTACGCGAAGGGATCGAGTCATGCCGCAGGAGACCGCCGTATACACGCACGGCCACCACGAGTCCGTGCTCCGCTCGCACACCTGGCGCACCGCCGCCAACTCCGCGGCCTACCTGCTCGACTCGCTGAAGCCGCACATGCGGATCCTGGACATCGGCTGCGGCCCCGGCACCATCACCGCCGACCTCGCCGCGCTGGTCCCCGAGGGACACGTCACCGGCGCCGACCACGCCGAGGGCGTCCTGGACCAGGCCCGCGCCACGGCGGCCGAACGGGGCCTGACCAACGTCGACTTCACGACGGCCGACGTGCACGCGCTGGACTGGCCGGACGACACCTTCTGCGTCGTCCACGCCCACCAGGTGCTCCAGCACGTGGGCGACCCCGTGCAGGCGCTGCGCGAGATGCGCCGGGTGACGAAGCCGGGCGGGATCATCGCCGTCCGGGAGTCCGACTACGCGGCGTTCTCCTGGTTCCCGCGGCTGCCCGCCATGGACGACTGGCTGGACCTGTACGAGCGGGTGGCGCGCGCCAACGGCGGGGAGCCGGACGCCGGGCGCTTCCTGAAGTCCTGGGCCCTGAAGGCCGGTTTCGCCCAGGAGGACCTGACGTGTTCCGCCGGTACGTGGTGCTACGCGACGCCCGCGGAGATCGAGTGGTGGAGCGGGCTGTGGGCGGACCGCACGGTCGCCTCCGCGTACGCCGAGCGCTCCGTGGGCGGCGGGCACGCCACGGCGGAGCAGCTGACGGCCGTGTCGGAGGCGTGGCGGGAGTGGGGCACGCACGCGGACGCGTGGTTCGGGGTCGTGCACGGGGAGATCCTGTGCCGCAAGCCCGAGACCGCGTAACCGGGCTGCCCCGCGGGGGAGTTCAGGCGCGCGGCAGCAGCGGGCCCAGCGGTCCGAGGTCGATGTTCAGGTCCTCGGGCCGCAGCCCGTAGCGCTCGCGCAGTTGCTCCATGCGGTCCTCCAGGAGCATCAGGGTCAGCCCGACCCGCTCCTCCTGCTCCTCGGTCAGGTCTCCGACGTCGAAGCGGCGGATCGCCTGCCGCTCCATGAGCTGGCGCAGCAGCTCGACGACGGTGAGGACGAGTTTCATCAGGTCCCGCTCGACGGTGTCGGGTTCGAGTTCGATGCGGCGGCGTTCAGTCATGGCCCATCACCTCCGGCCAGGGCGACGGCACTTGCGCGTTCACGGAACTGATCAGTGCGTTGAGGTCGATGCGGACGAGGTCCACGTCGGCGATGCGCAGGGTGACGTCGCCCGTGAGGACGACGCCGCCCGCGAGCAGCCGGTCGAGGAGGTCGACCAGGGCGATCTCACGGCGTTCGATGACGGTCATGCTCCGGCCCCCGCCCCGCGCTCCCCGGCCTCGCGCTCCCCGTCCGGCTCCGGGTCGTCCAGGTCGGACGTGAAGGAGTAGCCGGCCCACGGGCCCGTCAGCTCGACGCGCAGGTCCGGGTCGTGGTCCTTGGTGGCGTCGACGCGCTCCACGAACTCCTCGGTGTCCGAACGCTCCACGAGGTACGACGCGTTGAGCACGTTGCGGCCGCTCGTGCGCGACATCTCGGGGTTGTGCGGCGGGTGGATGCGGGTGTGCGCGGCGTGCCGGGCCAGCTCGTCGTGGAGTTCCTGCGCGAAGCGTTCGGCGCGCCGCCACGTGTCGTCGCGGGCGGTGCGCTCGGCGCGGCGGCGGCGCAGATAGTCGCGGCCGGAGGCGGCGGGCGCGGGCGCCGCTGCCGCTGCCGCGGTGCCCCGCTCGGGCTCGTCCACGTACACCTTCACGCCCCACTCCACGCGGCCCGCGAGACGGTCGAGGCCCGCCCGGAAGCGGGCCTCCTGCTCTTCCAGCGCGAGCCGTACGCCGCTGTCGTCGCGGAAGACGGTGGCGAGGCGCAGCGGGAGCGGGCCGGTGACCGTGGTGAGGGCGGCGATCACGTGCTGGTGGGCGCGGGCGGTCCCGGTGAGCCAGTCCAGGTCCTCCAGGTGGGCGCGCAGCGGCGCCTCCGCGAAGTCCCGTTCGGGCACGGCACCGACGACCGCGACGAGCCCGCGGTGCTCCAGCAGCCGGGGCGGGCCGCCGGCCACGCCGGTGAGTTCCGCCGGGAGCGGGGCGTCGAGCGGGTGGCACACGGCGTACACGTAGCGCAGTTCGCGCGGTGCGCCGGTGCCGTCGCCCGGCCCGGTGCGGGTGGTCACGCGGACCCCCTCTCGTCCTCTCTCGCGTTCTCGATCCGGCTTTGCTCGCCCCGGCCGCCCTCGTCGAGTTCGAGGTCGGCGAGGCGCCGCTTCAACTCGGCGTTCTCCCGGGCGAGTTCCTTGCGGCGAGCGCCCGAGGAGAGCGCCGGGTCGTCCTCCCACCAGTCGATGCCCATCTCCTTGGCCTTGTCGATCGAGGCGACGATCAGGCGCAGTTTGATGGTGAGCAGTTCGATGTCGAGCAGGTTGATGCGGATGTCACCGGCGATCACGATCCCCTTGTCGAGGACACGTTCCAGGATGTCGGCGAGGTTGGCCCCGCCGCCGTCACCCCGGTAGGTGTCGGGGAGTCGGCTTGCTGTGCTCATCGATGGGCTCCGCTTCCGGCGGGCTGCCGTTCGCGCGGCGCGGACTCCTCTTCCTCGTCCTCGCCGTACTCCTCAGCCTCGCCCTCGTAGGGTTCCTCCCCCTCGTCCTCGTAGCCCTCTTCGTCGTCGGGCTCGTCCTTCTCGTCACGGGCCTCGTCCTCGGCCTCGTAGTCGCCCTCGTCCTCCGCCTCGTCCTCGTAGGCCTCCTCGTCCTCGGGACCGGCCTCCTCGTGCTCGTCGCCCTCGGCGTGCTCCTCGTCCTCGCCCTCGTACCCCTCCTGCGCCTCCTGGGCCTCCTGCTCCTCCTGCTCCTCGCGCTCCGCGTCCTCGTGGGAGCGGACGAGCTCGCCGTCGCGGATCTCGCCGCGCCAGCCGTCGGTCGCCTCGCCGCGCATGGTGATGAAGCGGGCGAAGTGCTTGAGGTCGAGACGGGCCCGGCGGCCCTGGGCGCGCCAGATGTTGCCGGTCCGCTCGAACAGGCCCTTGGGGTAGTACTCGATGATCAGCAGCACCCGGGTCAGCCGGTCGCCGAGCCGGTGGAAGGAGACGACGCCCTTCGTCGTTCCCTTGCCGCCCTCGGACGTCCAGATGATGCGGTCGTCGGGCACCTGCTCGGTCGTCGTGGCCTTCCAGCTCCGGTTGGACCAGAAGACCTTGAGCTGCCAGTCCGACTTCGTGTCGTCGGCGCGGGCGGCGCTCTTGACGCCCTTGGCGTAGGTGCTGAAGTCCTGGTACTGGGTCCACTGGTCGTAAGCCGTCCGCAGATCGACGCCCACGTCGATGAACTCCATGATGACGGTCGGCTTCGCGCCCGCACCGCGCTTGCTCTTCCCCTTGCCCTTGCCGCCGAGGCCCTTGAACGCGCCGACGACGTTGTCCTTGAGGCGGCCCGCGCCGAGCTCCACCGCGCTGCGCACCGGGCCCTTGCCCTCGGCGAGCTTGCGGCCGCCGTCGAGCGCGAGCTTGGCGAAGCCCGGACTGTTGCCCTCGGCGATGTCGTTCAGCTTCACGGTCGTCTGGCCGAGCTTGCGGCCCGCGCCGACGAGCAGCCGCTGGACCTGGGCGGCGAGGTACTCCTGGAACTCCGCCTTGAGGTGTTCGGCGGCCTCGCTCTGCGTGAGGCCGCTGAGCGGGTTCTTGTTCGTGTCAGCCACGGCTCCGGCCTCCCTTCGCGGCGCGCGGGCCCGCGCCCGCGGTCTTCTTGGCGGGCGCCTTCCTGGCGGGCGCCTTCTTCGCGGCGGCCTTCTTGCCGGGTGCCTTCTTCGCGGGCGGGTTCTTCGCCGCGGTCTTCCTGGGCGGCGCCTTCTCCGCCGTCCGCATCGCCGCGCCGCCAGGCGAGCGCTCCTCGTCGTCCTCGTGCTCGTCGTGCTCGTCGTCCTGCACGTCGCCGGAGTCGGCGTCGGCGTCGGACTCGTACGGCTCGTCCTCGTCGTACGCCTCCTCCTCCGGCTCAGGTTCCTCCTGCGGTTCGCCGCGCCGGCGCAGCAGACCGGTGGCCCGCTTGCCCGCGCCGCGTACGTCGTCCGTGTCCGGGGCGACGCCCGACAGCTGGTCGCGGACGCCCGCCGTGCGGTCGTGGAGACGGTCGGCCAGGCCCTCGATCTGGCGGTTGACGAGGGCGCCCGTGGCCGCCTTGCCGACACCGCGCACATCCTCACGGAGCTGGTCGCCGATCTCCTTGAACTGCGGGTTGTTCTGGAGCTGTTGCTGGACGAGGTCCATCACGCCCCGGGGGCTCAGGTTGAGCCGCTTGCCCGCGACCGCCGTACCGACGGCGAGCGCGAACTTCATCTTCTTCGTACGCCCTAGGACGTATCCGGCCCCGATCGCGAGGCCGAGCGCTGTTCGGTTCAAGGTCGTCCCTCCATACGGTCGAGGAGCTCGTCCTCGACGCGGTCGAACGTTTCCTGATCGATCTCTCCCGCCTCCAGTCGCTCTTCCAGGCGGGCGAGTTCGGCACGTACGGCCGCCGGGTCGTAGTACTGCCGTTCGGCCTCCGCGAGCGCCTGCTGCACCACCCACAGCGACCCGCGCACCGGAGCGAACGGCAGCAGCAGCACCTCCTTCAGGAGTCCCATGGCCCCTCCCGGCCGGCCTCAGTCCGCCGTGGCCGCGGGCCCGGAGGGCCCGGGGTCGACGAAGCTGTACGGGGGCAGCGGCCCGTTGACGGTGAGCAGCAGATGCGGGTGGCCGCCGCGGATCTCGTCGACCGCGGCGAGGAAGTGCTCGGCCTCCTTCTTGTCCACGAGGAACGAGAGGTTGGCGAGCCAGCCCGTGCTCTCGGGCCCGGACGACACCGCGGCCGCGACGGGTTCGAGCAGCTGCCGGAGCGCGACGGCGTCCGTGCGCTCGCGGTCCTGCACGGCGGAGACGACGAGTTCACCGAGGCGCAGCCGCTCCTCGTACGTGCCGCCGCCCGCCTGCCTGTTGGCCTCGGTGAGCGTGCGGAGCTCGGCGTCGTCGACCATCACCTGGTGCAGCACCGCGTCCTCGTCGTGCTGCGCCTTGACGTTGTACTCGACCTTGCCGTCGAGTTCGTCCAGCCGCTCCTGGTAGTGGTCCGCGCGCTCGGCGAGGACCGCCGCCACCGACTCGTCGTCGGGCGCGAGGGAGCCGAACCGCATAGGCAGCACCGGCCCGGCGGCGCCCGCCTCGGAGAGCACGCTCTGGTGGGCGAGCAGGTCGCGGCGCTTGGGCCGCAGATCGTCCGGGGAGTCGCTGACGATCGCCGCGAGCGGGCCCGCCGTCACGAGGCGCACCTCGCGGGCCGGGTCGCCGATCCCGCCCATGCCGGCGGGCAGCGCGGGATGTTCGGAGCTCGCGATGCCGTAGATGTACGTGCCGCCGCTCACTCCTGCTCCTCCTTACGGCGGCTCGTGGCCGACCTGCGGGCGCCGGAGACGGTCTGCGCGGCGCCCGAGAGGGCGCCCTTGGACGTGTCCTGCGACGAGGACCCGTCCTTGGACGAGCCGGATCCGCCGAGCTCGCCGACCAGTTCGGGCAGCCCGGGGCTGCGCTTGGGTCCCGCTTCGAGGTCGAGGCGGTTGCAGGCCTCGGCGAAGCGCAGATACGTGTCGACACTGGCGACGACGACCCTGACGTCGATCTTCAGGATCTCGATGCCCACCAGCGACACACGGACGAAGGCGTCGATGACGAGCCCACGGTCCAGCACGAGTTCGAGTACGTCGTACAGGCCGCTGGAGCCGCCACCGCCGCCGGACTGTTGTGCGGGGACCACGGTCATGAAGGCCGACCCTCCCTGTCTGTGTTGCGCTCGGTTCGAGGCGGAGTTCGGCGGCCTATCGGCCGCCCGGATGACGCGACGTCGCGCGCCCCCGCTCGTAGCGGTGGATGCGCCGGTAGCCGGTCAGGACGCCGTACGGGTCCAGGCTCACCCGGTAGCTTGCCAGCAGGCTCATGGTGTCGGGGACGCGGGCCAGTTCGAGGACCTCGATCTCCAACTCCCAGCCTTCATCGGAGCGTTCGAAGGACGACACGGTCTCGGCCGCCATTCCGGTGAGCTCCGCGAGCTGGGCACGCGCCGCGCGCAGTACCTCCATGGGGCCCGGCGCGCCGCCGTCCGCCTGTGTGCTCTGCTCGTCGCCGCGCTGTCGCTCCGACGACTCTTGTGTCCTTTTTGTATTCGCCATGGCAGCCTCGGTCACCGAGTCTCCACGGCCCTGCGGTACAAACCTCAACTCGCTTACCGGCTACGGAGTTTGCGCCAGGCCGGGCCGAGCGAGTGGCCCCGGCCGAGCAGCTCCTTCCAGGGGTCGGTGCGGGCCTGCTCGACCGCGTTCGCGACGGTCCAGTGCCGGGCGTCCACCTGGGGCGAGCCGAGCTGCCGCCACGTCAGGGGGGTCGCCACGGGGGCGCCGGGCCTGGCGCGCACCGTGTAGGGCACGACGGCGGTCTGGGCGTAGCCGTTGCGCAGGACGTCGAGGAAGAGGCGGTCGCCGCGGTCCTTCTTGCGCGGGGCCGTGGTGAGCCGGTCGGGGTGCTCCTCGGCGAGGGTGTCGGCGACCTGGCGCGCGAAGTCCCGCGTCTCGTCGAAGTCCTGGCTCCGGTCGAGGGGGACGACGACGTGGACGCCGCGGGAGCCGGTGGTCATCGGGGCCGAGCGCAGGCCCAGTTCGTCGAGGAGCGCGTGCAGCAGGCGGGCCGCCTCGCGCACGGTCTCGAAGTCGTCGACGGTGGGGTCGAGGTCGAAGACCAGGCGGTCGGGGTGGTGGATGTCGTCGGCGCGCGACAGCCAGCGGTGCAGGGTGATCGCGGCCTGGTCGACGAGGAACAGCAGGGTGTCGGTGTCGTCGCACACGGTGTGGGTGACGGTGCCGCCCTCCTTGGGCACCTCCACGCGGTGGATCCACTCCGGGTAGTGGTCCGGGGTGTTCTTCTGCATGAACCTCGGGCCTTCGAGGCCGTCGGGGTGGCGTTCCAGCATGAGGGGGCGGTCGCGGAGGTGGGGGAGCATGTGGGGGGCGACGGAGCGGTAGTAGGCGGCGAGGTCGCGTTTGGTGATGCCCGGGAAGAGGGGTTTGTCGGGGCGCTGAATCTCCACGTTCATCGTGGACCTCCTTCGTGTTGCGCCGCACCGTCGTGACACCCCCGGGGCTCCGCCCCGGACCCCGCTGCTCAATCGCCGCAGGGGCTTGAAATTCAAGCCCCTGCGGCGATTGAGCAGATCCAGCCCCGCCGGCGTTTGAGGCGCGGGGTCCGGGGCGGAGCCCCGGGGGTGAGGGCGCGGTGCCGGTCAGGGGGTGATGGCGTGTTCGGTGAGGAGGGCGATCGCGGCGACGATGCCCGCCGCGTCGATCCCGGCGGCCCGCAACTGCTCCTCCGCCCCCGCCGACCCCGGCATCGTCCGCACCCCGAGCCGCACCATCCGCGGCGCCGGCTCCGCGTCGGAGAACGCCTCGGCCACCGCGTCCCCGAGGCCGCCCTGCTCCCGGTGGTCCTCCACCGTGACCAGGCACCCGGTGGCCCGCGCCGCGTCCCGCAGGGTGCGCCGGTCCACGGGCTTGACCGAGTACAGGTCGATGACGCGCACGGGGATGCCCGCCGCCGCCAGCTCGTCCGCCGCCTTCAGCGCCTCGTGGACGGTGACGCCCGCCGCGACGACCGTCACCCGGTCGTCGTCCCCGGAGCGGAGCACCTTGCTGCCGCCGACGGGGAAGTCCTCGTGGGGCGGGTAGATCACGGGAGACGCGCCGCGGGAGGTCCGCAGATAGCGGATCCCGGTCAAGTCCGCCATGCGGCCCACGAGCTGGGCCGTCTGGTTGGCGTCGCACGGGTACAGGACCGTCGAGTCGTGGATCGCCCGCATCATGGCGAGGTCCTCCAGGCCCATCTGGGAGGGGCCGTCCTCACCGATGGCGACGCCCGCGTGCGAGCCGACGAGGTTGATGCCGGTCCCGCTGACGGACGCCATGCGGATGAAGTCGTGGGCGCGGGTCAGGAACGCCGCGAAGGTCGACGCGTACGGCAGCCAGCCGCGCGTGCCCAACCCCACGCTCGTGGCGACGAGTTGCTGTTCGGCGATGTAGCACTCGGCGTACCGCTCGGGGTGCTCCTTGGCGAACATCTCGGTGCGCGTCGAGTCGCCGACCTCGCCGTCGAGCGCGACGACGTCGCCGCGCGCGGAGCCGAGGGCGGTGAGCGCCTGACCGTAGGCGTCGCGGGTGGCGACCTCGTCGCCGACGTCGAAGCGCGGCAGTTCGAGGCGTCCGCTGCGGACCGCGTGCAGGATGCGCGCGGCGGGCGGCGGCTTCACCTCGACGCGTACGCCGCGGTCGCCGCCGAGTTCCTCGATGGCTTCGGCGGCGTCGGGCAGCGGTTTGCCGTGCGCGCCCTCGCGGTCCTCCACCGCCGCGACGCCCTTGCCCTTGTAGGTGCGGGCGATGACGGCGGTGGGCTTGCCGACGGTCGAGGCGGCCTCGTTGTAGGCGCGGTCGATCTCGGCGACGTCGTGGCCGTCGATGACGACGGTGTGCCAGCCGAAGGCCTGGAAGCGGCGTTCGTAGGCGTCGAGGTCGTGGCCGTGGCGGGTGGGTCCGCGCTGGCCGAGCCGGTTGACGTCGACGATCGCGGTGAGGTTGTCGAGCTGTTCGTGTCCGGCGTACTCGGCGCACTCCCACACCGAGCCCTCCGCCATCTCACTGTCGCCGCACAGCGCGTACACCCGGTAGCCGACCCGGTCGAGCCGTTTGCCGGACCAGGCGATGCCGGCCGCGACGGGGAGCCCCTGGCCGAGCGAGCCGGTCGCCGTCTCGACCCAGGGCAGGGCCGTCGGCGTCGGGTGGCCCTCAAGGCGGCTGCCGAGCCTGCGGAAGGTGAGCAGCTCGGTGTCGTTGATGGCGCCGGCCGCCTTGTACGCGGCGTACAGGAGCGGCGACGCGTGGCCCTTGGAGAGGACGAAGCGGTCGTTGCCGGGGTGGGCGGGCCGGTCGAAGTCGTAGCGGAAGTGGCGGCCGAGGAGGACGGCCATCAGGTCGGCGGCGGACATCGAGGACGTCGGGTGTCCCGAGCCCGCGGCGTCCGCGGCGCGCACCGCGTCCACCCTCAACTGCTGCCCGAGGGCTTGGAGTTCGGTGTCGCTGTACGTGGTGGTCACGAGGCACCTCCTTGGTCCGGCTCGCTCTGCTCCGGCTCGGTTCGGGGCTTCTTGCTGTCGCTGTCGTCGGGTACGCGGGCCAGCTCGGGCGAGGCCGATTCGAGCGGCACCGACCAGGAGCGGACGAGGCCCAACTGGACGGCCTGGCGCGGCAGTACGGCGTCGAGCAGCCAGTCGGCGGCGACCCGCACCCGGTTGCCCGGCATCGCGGCCAGGTGGTAGCCGCGGGTGACGGCGCCCGCCAACGGCCCGGACAGCGGGACGCCGAGCGGGTTCGCGGCGGCCTTCACGCCGCCGAGGTCGACGGTGAAGCCGAGGTCCTTGTGCCGGTAGTCGCGGCGCTCGCCCTTGCCGAGGGACGCGGCGACGTTGAGTCCCGCGACGCGCCCCTGCCGCCAGGCGTGCTGCGCCGTCATCGGCGTGTACTGGCCGGGTTTCTCCAGGTCGGGCACGGCGGCGGCGTCACCGCAGGCGAACACCTCGGGGTGACCCGGCACGTTCAGGTACGGGTCGACGAGGAGGCGTCCGCGCTCCAGCGGCCGGCCGAGGTCGGCGACGAGCGGGTCGGGGCGGACGCCGACGCACCACACGAGCGTGCGGGTGTCGACGAACTCGCCGTTGTCCAGGAGCACCCCGTCCTTCGTGGCCTCCTTGACGGACGTCTTGGGCCGCACCTCGACGCCGCGTTCGCGCAGCACCTTGTCCGCGGTGCGGGACAGGTGCGGGTCGAGTTCGGGCAGGACGCGCGGGGCGATGTCGAGCAGCATCCAGCGCGGGCGGATGCCGCGCCGCAGCGGCTGCCTCTTCACGAGCGCGTCGGTCAGCAGCTGCCCCTGCGCGGCGACCTCGGTGCCGGTGTAGCCGGCGCCGACCACGACGAAGGTGCAGCGGGCCCGGCACTCCTCGGGGGTGTCGGCGGCCGCCGCGAGCTCGATCTGGCGGGTGACGTGGTCGCGCAGGTACAGCGCCTCGGGCATGCCGCGGAAGCCGTGCGCGTGCTCGGCGACGCCGGGCACCGGCAGCAGCTTGTTCACGCTGCCGACGGCCAGGATCAGACGGTCGTACTCCAGGGTGCCGCGGCCGCCCTCGGGGTCGGTGTAGGAGACGACGCGGTCGTCGAGGTCGACGCCGTCGGCCTCGCCGAGCACGAGCCGCGCGTGCGGCAGCGTCCCGGACAGCGACACGGTGACCCGGCGCGGTTCCAGGGAGCCCGCGGCCACCTGCGGCAGCAGGGGCAGGTAGAGGAAGTAGTCGGTGGGGTTGAGCAGGGTGACATCGGCGGCGCCCCGGGCCAGCCGCGTCAGCGTCCGGGCGGCCCGGTAGCCGGCGAACCCGGCGCCGACGATCACCACTCGGGCTCGGCGCACGGCGCTCACGCTCCTGCCTTCGGCGGCTCGGTCGGCATCGGGGGCGCCGTCGGCGCGGCGGGCCGTCCGGGGCGCGCCGCGGTCCGCAGGGCGTACGCCGCCACCCCCATCACGACGGCGACCACGAGGGCCGCGCCCCAGTCCGGCATGCCGAGACCGAGGACGAGCCCGAGCGCGAGCGCCACCGCGGCCCCGGCGTACAGGGCGGCGGCGCCGGCGCCCGCGTACAGGGCGGCCCTGCGCCGCTGGGCCCGCAGGGCCCCGGTGAACTCTTCGCGCAACGCCTCGCGGACGGCCCGCGTGACCTGCCCGGTCAGTTGGTCGGTCAGCTGCTCGTCGATGCGGTTCATCATGCGCGCCGGGTACCCGGGCACCGGACCTCATAACGAGGAGCCGCACGGTCCGCTTCGGCGAAACGATCACGCACCCGCGGCCCGGCCGACTAGGCTCCTGCCATGGAGATCCTGGGAACCACGCTGCGCATCTGCGTCGAGGACCTGGAGTCCTCGGTCGCGTTCTACGAGAACCTCACGGGCGGCAGAGCGCTGCGGTTCGAGCGCGGCGGGGTCTCGGTGGCCGCGGTCGGCTGCTTCCTCCTGATGAGCGGGCCGCAGGCGGAGCTGGACGTGCTGCGCAAGGTGTCGGCGACCATCGCGGTCCCCGACGTCGACGAGGCGAACGCGGTGCTGACCGCCTCCGGCGCCAAGGTCATCGCGGGCCCGGTGCCGACGCCGGCGGGCCGCAATCTGATCGCGCTGCACCCGGACGGTTCGGTCTTCGAGTACGTGGACCGCAACGCGCCGGCGGAGGGCGCGGAGGCCTGACGCCGGGACGCCCTACGGCAGGTCGTCGTCCTCTTCGTCGTCCTCGTCGTCGTCCTCCAGGACCAGCTCGTCGACCGGTTCCTGGTCGAAGGCGAGCAGATCGGCCTCCACGTCGTCGATCACCAGCTCGTCGCCGACACCGAACTCCTCGTCGTCGGCGATCCGCACCGCGTCCTCCTCGGCGCTGAGCCCGACATCGCTGCCCTCCTGCGCGTACACGTCCTGGTCGCGCGGCAGGTCCGGATCGGGTTCGTCGTAGAGCAGTCCCGCCTTGGGCGAGGGCTCCCCCAGGCCGGATTCGGGGCCGACGTCCGGTGCCTCGTCGGCGAGCCGGTCGTCGAGCGGCCGCGATGCGATCACCTCGTCGACGGTCGTGTCGCGCTCCTCGGCGACGGTGGGGGCGTCGCCCGGCACGGGCAGCCGCTGCGGGTCCTCGGACTCCTGCTGCCCGGGGGTGCCGTCCTGGAGATCGGGCATCCCCTCGTCCTCCGGGTGCGCTCCCGGGTCGTGCGGCCTGGTCGTCATGGTGTCCCTCTCCTGCGGACGGGCCGTGCGGGTCGCCCTCCGGGTGCCCCGAGTGACGCGGGGAAACTCCTGCGGTGCACGTATCCTCGCCCGGAGCACGACGGGCGAAGGACGGTGCACGTGGCGGGCAGTACGGCGGGGTCGGTCGAGGGGCAGGGGAAGGCGTCCCTGAGCGCGCAGGCGCGGGACGCGGTGCGGCAGCGCATCGTGGACCGCCGCTACCCCATGGGCGCGCGGCTCGTGGAGCGGGAGGTCGCCGAGGAGCTGCGGATGTCGCGGGTGCCGGTGCGCGAGGCGCTGCGCGCGCTCGTCGCGGAGGGCCTGCTCGAACTGCTGCCGCGCAGCGGGGTGCGGGTGCGCCGCCTGGAGCGGGCCGACGTCCGGCATCTGTACGAGGTGTGGGAGCCGCTCGCCGTGCAGGCCTCGCGGCTCGCGGCGCGGGCGGTGGCGGCGCCGGAGCCGCCGTCCCTCGACGCGCTGCGGGCCTGCCTCGACCGGGCGGAACGGGCGGCCGCGGCGGACGAGGGGCCGCGGGAGGTGGCCGCGCACACGGCGTTCCACGAGGAGATCGTGGCGCTGGGCGGCAATCCGCTGCTCTCCCGCACGATGGAGCAGCTGAGCTGGCAGTTGCAGCTGCTGTTCGGGCTGCGCGAGGAGCCGGAGCACATGCGGGCGCAGCACGCGGACATCTACCGGCACATCGCGGCGGGCGACGAGGAGCTGGCGGTGGCGAGCACGCTGCTGCACGTCCGTGACAGCCGGGCGGTGGCGCTGCGCTCCCTCTTCGGCGACACCGCTTTGTATACCGACAGCGACTGAACCACCTCACAAAACGCCACCAAAGCCGCACGCTTCCGAGCCGATCTTGTCGTGCGCTTCCTCTTGGTATACAAAAAGTCGGGCCAGCCCTTCCGCCCTGCCCCTCACCAGGAGCCCCCATGTGCGTCGAGCCCGCCGAGCCCCCGTCCAGCCGACTGACCCGCCGGGGCGTCCTCGCCGCGTCCGCCGTCCTCGCGGGCACCGCGACCGCCCTCGCCGGCGCCACGTCCGCGGCCGCCGCCTCGGCCGGGACCGGGGCGCGCCGTCCGGCCACCGCGCCCCGCGCCGGTGACCTGGTCGTCGAGGGCGGCACCCTGCTGGACCCGGCGACCGGCGCGGTGACCGAGGACGCGGTCGTCGTGATCCGCGACGGCGTGGTGCGCGCGGCCGGTGCCCGCCGCCGCGTGGACGTCCCCGAGGACGCGCCGCGCCTCGACGCGCACGGCCGGTGGATCCTGCCCGGACTCGTCGACGCGCACATCCACCTCAACACCGCGGCCGAGGCGAAGGACGCCGTCCGCAAGGGCGCCACCAGCGCACGCAGCGGCTCCACGAACTTCTACCAGGACATCGCCGTACGGGAGTTGGCCCGCCAGGCCCCCGAACTCGCGCCCCGCCTGCGGGCCGCGGGCGTCTTCGTCACGCCCGACCTCGGCGACACGGTCCTCGGCGACCCGGACCTCACCCCGCTCGCCCGCCTCAAGGACGGGGTGCGCTCGGCCGAGGCGCTGCGCCGCGTCGTCGAGGTGAACCTCCGGCGCGGCGCCGACGTCGTCAAGACGCGCGTCAACGAGCGCGCGGGCCTGCCCGAGCAGGACCCCCTGGCCCAGGTCTACTCGTACGAGCAGCTCTCCGAGGTGGTGGCCGCGGCCAAGCGCGGCGGCAAGGGCGTGCTGTGCCACAGCTACAGCGAGAAGGGCTGCGACGACGCGGTGCGGGCGGGCATCCGCTCCCTGGAGCACGGCGCGTTCGTCGGTGAGCGCACGCTGCACGAGATGCGGCGCAGGGGTACGTACTTCACGCCCACGCTCACCGCCATCGCGGGCCTCGCCGAGTCCGACGACCCGGTCCTCGCCGAGCGCGGCCGCGCGTATCTGCCGGTGCTGAAGAAGGCGGTCCGCGCCGCGCACGAGCTGGGTGTGCCGCTCGCGGCGGGCACCGACTCCTCCGGCGGCGACATCGAACCGATCGGCCGCGAGGTCGAGTTGATGGTGTCGGCGGGCCTGCCCGCGCTCGACGCGATCCGCACGGCGACGACCGGCGCCGCGCGCCTGCTGGGCCTCGACGACACGGTGGGCCGCCTCACGCGCGGCGGCGCGGGCGACGTGCTGCTGGTCGACGGCGACCCGCTGGCGGACGTGACGGTCCTCAAGTCGCCGGTGGGCGTGGTGCGTTCGGGCATCGCGCTCTGACGCTCCGCCCTCCCCGGTCCGGTCCGCACGGGCCGCCCTCCCCCCGGTGTTTCCCCTGGCGTTTCCCCTCGCGTTTCCCCACGAATGAAGGAGAACGGCATGACTCCTCCCCTGTCCCGGCGCGGTGTCCTCGCGGGCGCGGCCTCGCTCGGCGGCGCGGCGCTCGGTACGACGGCGGCGCCCGCCCAGGCACAGGCGCAGGCGCGGGCGGGGGCCGGTGCGGACCGGCGCCCCGGCAGGGCCGTGGTCTTCCGCGACGTCCGCCCCTTCGGCGCCCGCGAGTCCGTGGATCTGACCGTGGTCGACGGCCGGTTCACGGACGCGCCCGCCCCGGCGCACGCGCGGATCGTCGACGGCGGCGGCCGGATCGCGCTGCCGTCCCTGGTGGACGCGCACATCCACCCCGACAAGACGACCTGGGGCAGCGACTGGATCTCGCGGGGGCCGGCGAACGGCATCGCGGACTACTGCGCCCAGGACGTCGAGGTGTTCCGTACGCAGCAACGGCCCGTCGGCGAGCGGGCGTACGGCCTGATGGCGCACGCCGTGACCCGCGGGACGCGCGCCATGCGGGCGCACGCGGACGTGGCGCCCGCCTACGGCCTGGCCGGGGTCGAGGGCGTGGCCGAGGCCCGGGACCGGCTCGCGGACGCGCTGGACGTGCAGATCGTGGCGTTCCCGCAGCACGGTGTGGTGCGCACGCCCGGCACCGCGGAGCTGCTGCGGGCCGCTGCGCGCGACGGGCTCGTCGACATGATCGGCGGCATCGACCCGATCAGCTTCGACCAGGCCATGGACGAACAGCTCGACCTGGTCTTCGACCTCGCGGACCGGTACGGCGTCGGGGTCGACATCCACCTGCACGACCGCGACGAGAAGGGCACGAAGGTGCTGCGCGGCATCGTCGAGCGCACGAAGGCGCTGTCGCTGCGGGGCAAGGTGACGGTCAGTCACGTCTTCTGCCTGCCGCTTCTCGGAGACGCCGAACTGGACTCCATGGCAAGCGACTTGGCGGAGCTGGACATCGCCCTGACGACGGTGGCGCCGAGCGCGGAGCTGGTGCTGCCCATCGCCAGGCTGAAGGAGCACGGGGTGCGGGTCGGGCTCGGGTCCGACGGGGTGCGCGACTCGTGGAGCCCGTTCGGCAACGCCGACATGCTGCACCGAGCGCACATCCTCGGCTGGGTGACCGATGTGCGGCTCGACGACGAGCTGACCGCCTGCTACACGGCGGGGGCGCACGGCGGTGCGGACGTGATGGCGCTGCCGCGGGTCGAGTTCAAGGACGGTGATCCGGCGGACTTCGTGCTGGTGCACGGGGAGTGCGTGCCGCAGGTCGTGGTGGACATGCCGCGGCGGGACGTGGTGGTGCACGGGGGCCGGGTGGTGGCGCGGGACGGCGCCCTGACGTAAACGCCACGGGGCCCCCGCCGTTCAGTCGCCGCGGGGGTCTTCCCGGTCCGGGCCCGTGGGTGCGGGTGGACGCATGCGGAACTCGTAGTGGTCCGGCAGTGACTCGTCCGGGCGCGCCACCTTCGCCCACACGTCGCCGATCGTCTCGGCGCCCTCCCGCAGGTCCGCCACCTCGAACCCGGCGTCGAAGACGGCTCGCGCCGCGTCGAACTCGCCCTCCACGCACAGCAGTTGCGCCTCGATCAACCGGAACCGCCCCCGTCGGCGCGTCTGTGCATGGAGGCGGTCCCACACGCCGCGGGCGGCCTCGGCCCGGCCCGCCGCCAAGAGCGCCTCGATCGCCTCGCGGCCCAGCGCCGCCGTCACAGCGCGCCACGCCTCACCCTCGTCGCGGCGCTCCCCGCACAGGTCGTCGAAGGCCTCCGCGTACCGGTCCGCGGCGCGCTCGGTGTGTCCGTCCACGACATCCGCCACGGCGAGGCACCGCAGGAACGGCCAGAGCGAGGGCGCCAGTTCGAGGCCGCGCTCCCAACTCCGTACAGCCTGCGCCCTGTCCCCCGCATGCCACTGCGCCACCCCGAGGTGGTACTCGGACAGCGGCCTCGCCGGCGCCGTCTCCAGCATGTCCCGCCACGGCGGAGCCACCAGCGTGGGCCCCGGCGGGCCGACCCGCCGCTGCTCCGGGAACGCCCCGGTCTCCAGCAGCTCCCGCCACGGCGCCTGCGCCTCCCCGAGCGTCGACTCCTCGAACGGCGTACCTGTCAACTTCGCGTCCGTGCGCAGCACTTCGAGCGCTCCCCACCCCGAGCCGACCGCCAGCCGCTCCCCCGGCTCGACGTCGGCGCAGGCCCGCCACGCCTCGTACGCGGCGTCGACATCGGCCCGCGGGAGTACGGCCTCAAGGCGTCGCTCCACCTCCCCGACCGCGCGCCCCCAACCCTCCTCGCCCGCGGCGTGCACGGCCTCGGCGTCCGCCGCCAGCGGCCCGTACGCCTCCAGCCAGCTGAACTCGCCGTCCGCCTCCAGGCGCACGTGCTCCAACTGCGTCCGCGCGAGCCCCGCCTGGATCTCGCAGTAGCCGCCCGTGCCCGGCTCGGTCAGCCACTCCTGCCAGCGCCGCCCACCCGTGCCGCTGCCCCACAGGAACAGCTTCCGCCCGCGCAGCGGATCGGTCGACGTCTGCACGAGGCCGTGCCCGGCGTCGTCGAGCGCGGCGATCCAGCGGCGCCGCCCGTCCTCGACCTCGTAGAAGTAGTCGGCGGGGAACTCACTGTTCAGCGGATACGTCCGGTCCACTCCCCCGGATTCCGGCACCGGTACGCGGCGCAGCCTCCGCTCGTACCCGAAGTGCCACGCCTCCTCGGCGGGCGCGAGCACCCGGCGCTCCTCCGGCACCGCGATGTTGGACCACCAGTACGCGGGCGCGGGCCTCTCGTGCGGATTGCGGACGCGGACGCCGACGTAGAGGAAGTCGGAACCGTCCGGGAGCCACAGGTCGACCTGGAACGGCAGGTCGCGCAGTCGCTCCCACTCCCACAGGCGGAGCATCTCCCCGCCGTCGGGGGCGGTCACGCGGGCGGCGTGCAGCGGCGCGCAGGACAGGGTGGTGTGGCCGGTCGCGCCGATGTTCCACTCGATGCCGCCGGAGAACCAGGCGCCGTTGAGCGCGAAGTCGGCGGGCTGGAACACGGGGTTGCGGTACAGGAGTTCACGTTCGGTCGGCTTGTGGAACAGGGACGCCACGCGTCCGCCGAGCCCCGGCAGCACGGTCACCCGCAGCCGCTCGTTCTCCAGCACGATCGTGTCGAGGTCGACGGGCCCGCGCTCACGGCCGTAGCCGTCCCGGATCCGCTCGGGCAGCACACTGCGCAGCGGCTGGTACCCGACCTGCCGAGCCATGTCGAGCGGCATCCCCTCCTTCGCCCGCTCGTCGACCTCGTGCATCTCGTCGAGCGGCCGCAACGCCGCCAACGGATTGTCCACCCCCAACCCCGCCCCCGGCAGAGTCAGCACCGCACGACGTATCCCGGCCACCACGCCTCCCCTCCCACGGGGCGCACCCCGCCCCCTGACCAGGATTCCCCAAACCCGCCATTCCCAGCCCCATGAACTCAGCTCGACGCCGTGATCGCCCACCGCTCGTGGTCACGCCACGCCCCGTCGATGAAGAGGAAGTCCGGCGACAGCCCTTCCCGCCGAAATCCGCCCCGCCGGGCCAGCGCGACGGACGCCACGTTGCCCGGCTGCACGTTGATCTCCAGACGGTGCAGCCCGAGCCGCCCGAACGCATGCCGCACCACAAGAGCGAGCCCCTCGGACATCAGTCCCCGCCCCGCCGCATGCGCGAACGCCCCGTATCCGAGCGCCCCGCAGCGGAACGCCCCCAGCACGACGTTGTTGATGTTGATGAACCCGGCCATCGCCCCACCGTCCCGCTCGCACACCAGGAACCCGTGCCGGGTCGGATCCTCGATGAGCCGCCCCGCGTACTCCGTGTACGTCCCGTCCGTGGTCGGCGGGAACAGCCAGGGCCGGTGCAGCTCCACGCTCTCGCGCGCACGGGCGGTGAACTCCGCGACATCCGCCGCGTCGAGGGAGTAGGGACGTATGCCCACGCGGGGCCCGGTGGCGACGTAGTCGATCATCCGGCCACCCTATGAGCCCCTGCGGCAGCTACACCGTCGCGCCCGGCGGGCACTTCTCACCGTGCTTCACGACGCCCACCCGCACGGTCCGGTCCCCGATCTCCTGGCCGGCGGCCGGGTACTGGGCGCACACCTTCCAGCTCGGCGGCCACAGCACATTGCGATGCCCGCCGCCGATGTCACGCACCTCGACCTTGGTGCGGTAGTCCACACCCGAGAACACGCGGATGAGCCCGCGCCCCCGGAAATCCGGCATCCTCTGCCCACCGGCGGCGGCCGCCGAAGCGGCCGGTTCCACCGCGGCCCGGGGCGCCGGGGAGGCCGCCGAGGCCGCGGGAGCCATCGCCGTCATCGACGCCGTCGCCGCCGTCAGGGCCAGTACCGCCCCGGCCGCTGTCACTGTCGCCACTCGTCTCACTTGCGTCTCCTCGCCACGAAGTAGCCCCCGCAGATCGCGCCGATGACCGCGGTGGCCAGCAGCGCCAGGTACAACGGCACGGTGACCTCGGGAATCAGCAGCCGGATCTTCACGTGCCGGGTGTTCTCGAAGATGAAGACCAGGCCGAGGACGGCGAGGACGAGCACGCCAATCCTGGCCGGCGTGAGCGCGGAGCCGCTCTTCGAGCTTGCACTGCCTTTGGGGCTCACCGATGGACCCTTCCGTCGATCCCCCGGAGGCCGTTGCCGCCTCCCCGCCCAGCATGTCCGGCCAGACGGCACGAACGCACAGGTCAGGGGCCCGTCCGGGTGATGACCACCGGACTACTGGGGCACGACGGGCAGCTCCACGGTCCCGGTGTCGCCCGGCGCGCTGGTGACGGTCACCGGTTTGATCCCCTTGTTGCCGCCGTACGCGCCGTCGCTCGCGGCGATCACGAACCGGATCCGGTGCCCCTTCTCGTAGCGGTGCACGATGCCCGGCAGGGAGACGGTGAAGGGGCGGGTGACGTCCGGGACGCGGACCGGGGCGACGAGCCGGTGCACCAGGGTCTTCGACCCGTCGGGCGCCACGTCGTACAGCTTCGCGAAGAGCACCAGCTTGTCGGCCGCGTCCCCGGAGCCCTGCGTGCGCTCCGCCTTCGGTGAGATCACCCGGAGCCCCGCCTTCGGCGCCCCGACGACGTCGGTCGCGGCGGCCAGCGGCTCGGTGGTCCAGTCGAGGTACGTGCCCTTGGTGTCGTACGGGGCGGGGTCGCTCAGGCCGATGAGCCCGGCGAGCGAGGACTCGGAGTGGCTGGTGGGCACGAGCCAGTTGCGGTACTCGCGGCTGCCGCGGGCCACCTTCTTTCGGTTGTCGACGAGCTTTCCGTCGCCGGAGAGGTACAGCGTGCGGTTCAGCGCGGGGACACTCGACGCCTCCGCGTACGTGCCGTTCGGGTCGGCGATCCAGTCGCGGTAGTACGCGAACGCGGGTCCGGTGTCGGTGCCGCTCTTCTTGTGCAGGTACCGGTCGAACCAGGCCAGCACCCGCCGCCCGACGTAACTCGTCTCCAAGTTCCCCTCGGAGAGGTTGAGTTCGCCGGCGGCCGGGTCGGTGAGGCCGCCGCTGTGGCCCCACGACTGCCAGATCATCTTGGCGGTCGTGCCCTGCCCGGTGAGCGTCTCGTCCGTCGCCTGCGCCTCGTTCAGGTTGAACAGCGAGTCGGCCTGCCCCTGCACGAGCAGCGTCGGCGCCTTCACCCGCTTCAGGTACGACACCGGGGACACGCTCCGGGCATAGTCGAGGAGCCGCTCGGTGTCCTCGGCCGGGTAGCGGCCGGAGTTGAGGGTGCGGATGGTGTCGCAGGCGTCGTCGACGAAGTGCAGACAGCCGAGCTTGTTGATCCGGGACGGGTCGAGGGACGGAGTGAGCAGGGGCTGGCCCTCCCCGATGAGATAGAACCCGTTGGTCCACTGCCACTTGAAGGCGCCGGGCACATCGGCGGCCCCGGGGCCCCGCGCGTTCTGCGGGTCGAGGGAGTACGCCAGGTCGTTCCAGGTGATCAGCGGGACGAGCGCGTCGACGCGGTGGTCGACGGCGGCCGTCGCCATCTGGACGGCGCCGCCGTACGAGCCGCCGATCATGCCGACGCGGGGGTCGCCCTTCTTGTCGGCGGTCACGTAGTCGATCTTCGTGCCGTCGTCGGCGGCGCGGGTACCGGCGAGGAAGTCGATCAGGGCGGAGGCGGCCTTGCCGTCGATACGGGGGTCGTCGAGGGAGACCAGGCAGCCGGACGAGCCGAAGCCGAGGCCCGAGTAGGCGAGCGAGACATAGCCGCGCTGCGCGAACGCCTTGGCACTCGCGTCCGTGGAGCCGTCCGCCTTGCTGCCGCCGAAGCCGTTCGTGGTCAGTACGGCGGGGGCGGGGTGCGCGGCGTCCACCCCGGCGGGGCGGTAGAGGTCGGCGTCCACGGTGCAGTCGCGGTCGCCGGTGTCGACGGTGAGCTTCAGCGGGGTCACCGTGAACGGGGCGGTGGGCGTGTCCGCCTGGGCCGCGGGTACGGCCAGGGTGGCTGCCGCCACGACGGACAGGGCGGCGGCGAGCGGGATGCGGGATCTGTGCACGGCGACCTCCACGGAGTGGGTGCGTACGGTGCGTACCGGCGGGTAACGGTGAGCGCGGAGCCATCGTGTGGCACGTGTCAGCGGGGGGCAATGGGTGTGCGCGGGTGGGTCTTCGGGGGCGGACGGAGATTCGGTGAAGGCCCCCACCGTGGTGGACGCCTCGGGGCTCCGCCTCGGACCCCGCTCTGCTCAAGCGCCGCAGGGGCTTAATTGTGCCCGGCTTGTTTGTGAATACCGCCGGTCAGGTCAGGGCCGGGGTGTCCAGGGTCAGGGTGCGGGCGGCGGCGTCCAGGCGGGCCGCCACTCCGAGCGGCAGCGTCAGCGCTCCCTCGCAGTGGCCGAAGCCGAAGTCCTCCGTCACCGGCACGCCGAGCCCACCGAGCCGGTCCAGCAGCAGCGGGCGCAGCGGTTCGCAGTCCGCCCAGGAGCCGAGCAGGATGCCGGACACCCCCTCCAGCCAGCCGCCGCGCAGGAGTTGCGTGAGGTACCGGTCGATCCGGTACGCGTCCTCCCCCACGTCCTCCAGGCACAGCAGTCCGCCCCGCGCCGACGCCCGCGCCCCCGCCGTGCCGAGCTCCGCCGCGAGCAGCGACAGACACCCGCCGAGGGTGACACCGCGCGCGGTACCGGGCACGAGGGCGCCGGCCGCCTCCCCGACGGCCTCGATGACCCGCACCGTCTCCGGCTTGAAGAGCGTGGCCCGCAGGTGCTCCTGCGCCCGCGGGTTCTTCAGGAAGTCGGCCGTGGCGACCATCGGCCCGTGCAGCGTGCTCACCCCGAGCCGTACCGCGAACGCCTCGTGCAGCGCGGTGATGTCGCTGTAGCCGAGGAACACCTTGGGCGCGGCGGCGCGCATCGCCTCCCAGTCGAGCAGGTCGACCATCCGCTGCGCCCCGTATCCGCCGCGGGCGCAGAACACCGCGTCGACGTCCGGGTCGCACCAGGCCCGCTGGAGGTCGGCGGCGCGGTCCGCGTCCGCTCCCGCCAGGTAGTCGAACTCCCGGTGCTGGTCCAGGACGTGGGGCGCCGCGACCGGTTCGAGGTCCCAGCCGCGCAGGATGTCGAGGCCGCTCTGGAGCGCGGCCTCAGGGACCGGTCCGCTGGGCGCGACGACGGCGACCCGCGCGCCGGGAGCGAGCCGCCGAGGACGGTGCAACGGCTCTCCGGCCGACGTCACTTGGTCAGCTCCAGCGTGGGGACCCCGGTCGCCTGAAGGCCGAACACCTGGGCGTACAGGGAGAGTTCCGCCTCCAGAGCGCGGATCATCGTGTCCGCCCGGCGGAACCCGTGGCCCTCGCCCTCGAACGCGATGTAGGCGTGCGGCACCCGCCGCCCCTCGCTCTCCACCCTCGCCAGGAACCGCTCGCACTGGACCGGCGGGCAGATCACGTCGTCGAGGCCCTGGAGCAGCAGGAACGGGACCGTGAGCCGGTCGGCGTGCTCGGCGGGCGAGCGCTCCGTGTAGCGCGCGGGCACGTCGGCGAGCGGTCCGACGAGGGTCTCCAGGTACCGGGACTCGAAGTCGTGGGTCTCCCCCTCGGCCCAGCCGGTGAGGTCGAGGATGGGGTAGATGACGGTGCCGCAGGCGTAGACGTCGGTGCTGGTCAGGGAGGCGGCGCTGGTCCAGCCTCCGGCGCTGCCGCCGCGGATGGCGAGCCGGTCGCGGTCGGCGGTGCCCTCCTCGGCGAGCGCGAGGGCGACGGCCGCGCAGTCCTCGACGTCGACCACGCCCCACTGCTCGCGGAGTCTGTTGCGGTACTCGCGCCCGTATCCGGTCGAGCCCCCGTAGTTGACCTCGGCGACTCCGATGCCGCGCGACGTGAAGTAGGCGATCTCCAGGTCGAGCACGAGGGGCGCGTGGCCGGTGGGTCCGCCGTGCGCCCACACGACGTACGGCGGGAGTTCGTCGTCGGGGGCCACGTGGGTGGGGTTGTGCGGCGGGTAGACGTGGGCGTGGATGTCGCGTCCGTCGGGCCCGCTGAAGGTGCGGATGTGGGGTTCCGGGTAGTACGCGGGGTCGACCGGGTCGTCGTGCGCGGCACCGATCACGCGGGTGTGCCCGGTGCACGTGTCGAGTTCGACGACCTCGGGCGCGGTGCGCGGGCTGGCGGCGACGCCGACGACGCGGCTGCCGTGCACGGCGAGCGTGGCCGACCACTCCGTCCACGGGCCGGCCGCATCGACGACCTCGCCGGTCTCCGGGTCGAGGATGCCGAGCGCGGTGGCGCCGACGCCGTGCACGACGGCGACGAGTCCGGCCTCCAGCGGCTTGAACCAGCTGAGTCCCAGCTTCCACATCGGCCCGCCGAACTCCTCGTCGCGCGCGCACAGCGGCCGCGCGGCGGCGAGCGTCGGCGGGGCGAGGGTGCCCTGCGGCGTGGTGGGGACGGTGAGGGCGGGCGCGGCGCGGACGTCGGTGGTTCTGGGCGCCCGCTCCGGGGCGGGCGGGACCTCCCATCCACCGCGTACGTCGAGCCGGTACAGGTTCCACCAGCCGCTGCGGTCGCTGGAGTACAGCAGCCCGCCGTCGTGCGCCCACTCGACCTGGCAGACGGACTCCTCGACGCCGCCGGCCACGGCCTGCGCGGCGCCGAAGCAGCCGTCGTCGGCGACCTCCGCGAGCAGCAGCTCCGTGCCGTCCCACGGCATCCGGGGGTGGTCCCAGGCGATCCACGCGGCCCGCCGTCCGTCGGGCGAGAGGCGGGCGGCGGTGAGGAACCGGTGCGCGTCGTCGGTGAGTTCGCGCACCGCGGCGCGGTCCTCCGCCGCCGAGCCGTCGAGCGGCACCGCGGCACCGACGCGGCGCAGGTCGCCCACGCCCTCACCGGTGAACTCCTCCAGGACGCACCAGACTTCGCCGCGCTCCACGTGCAGCTGCGGGTCGACCCAGCGCAGCCCGCCGCCGACGGCCGAGACGGGGGTGAGCGGACGCGGCGCGGCCCCGGGGACGTCGGGCTCGTAGGCGTACAGGCGCTGGTCGGTGAAGTTCACGAAGACCACGAGGGGGCCCTCGGGGCGCTGGGCTCCCGCCCAGGGGCGGCCGCCGTAC
Source organism: Streptomyces sp. BYX5S (assembly GCF_054724165.1). Lineage (NCBI taxonomy): Bacteria > Bacillati > Actinomycetota > Actinomycetes > Kitasatosporales > Streptomycetaceae > Streptomyces > Streptomyces sp. BYX5S. Next base: position 5,773,343 of record NZ_CM138829.1, read on the forward strand.
TCGATGACGCGGCTGCGCACGTTCCACGGTTCGGGCAGCACCGAGCGCTCCGTGCCGTCGGCCAGCCGGCGCACCAGGGCGCGGCGTCCGCCCTCGGTGGGCCGCGGCTCGGTCCACCAGGCCTCGTCGCCGACGAATCCCACGTACTCGGGCTGCCCGTCGTGCGCCGCCGCCAGGGCGGCGTCGATCGGCGACGGCCAGGATCCGTACTCTCGCGTGTGCAGCATGTCGTCCCCGCCCCGCATTTGTCCGGTGCCCCCCATGTTCTTCGCGTCCGCCATCTTTTCCTAGTCCGTGTCCTACGGGTGGTTGTTCAGGCCGTGCGCAGGAATCTGTCCAGCACCCGCACGCCGAAGTGCAGCGCCTCGACCGGAACGCGCTCGTCCACGCCGTGGAACAGCGCCTGGTAGTCGAAGCCGGCGGGCAGCTTGAGCGGGGCGAAGCCGTAGCCGGTGATGCCGAGGCGGGAGAACTGCTTGGCGTCCGTGCCGCCCGACATGCAGTACGGCACGACGTGGCCCTCGGGCGCGAACTCCTCGACCGCCGCGCGCATCCCGGCGAAGGTCGGCCCGTCGACCGGCGACTGGAGCGCGACCTCGCGGTGGTGGTACTCCCAGTCGACGTCGGGCCCGGTGAGCCGGTCGAGAGTCGTCCTGAACTCGTCCTCGCCGCCCGGCAGATATCGCCCGTCGACGTGCGCCGTGGCCTCCCCCGGGATGACGTTGATCTTGTAACCGGCGGACAGCATCGTCGGGTTGGCGCTGTTGCGGACCGTCGGTGCGACGAGGTCGGCGGCCGGGCCGAGCGCCGTGAGCAGCGCGTCGACGTCGAAGTCCGGGGCGTCCACGTCGGCCGGGATTCCGTACAGCGCGGCCAGCTCGGTCAGTGCGGCGCGCACCGTGGGGGTGAGCCGCACCGGCCATGCGTACTCGCCGATGCGGGCGACGGCGGCGGCGAGCCGGGCGACCGCGTTGGCCTTGTTGACCTTCGAGCCGTGGCCGGCCTTGCCGCGCGCGGTGAGCTTCAGCCAGCCGGTGCCGCGCTCGCCCGCCGCGATGGGGTACAGCTGCCTGCCACTGCCGTCGTGGAAGGTGAAGGCGCCGGACTCGCTGATGCCTTCCGTGCACCCCTCGAAGAGGTCGGGGTGCTCGTCGGCGAGGAACCCGGAGCCGTCCTCGGCGCTGGCCTCCTCGTCGGCGGTGAAGGCGATGACGATGTCGCGCCGCGGTCGGAACCCGACACGGGCCCACTGGCGCACGGTCGCGAGGATCATCGCGTCCATGTTCTTCATGTCGATGGCGCCGCGGCCCCACACCACGCCGTCGCGCACCTCGCCGGAGAACGGGTCGACGCTCCAGTCGGCGGCCTCGGCGGGCACGACGTCCAGGTGGCCGTGGACGAGGAGGGCGTCGCGGGTGGGGTCGGTGCCCTCGATACGGGCGACGACGTTGCCCCGGCCCGCGGTGCGCTCCAGGATCGTCGGCTTCAGGCCGGCCTCGGACAGCTTCTCGGCGGCGTACTCGGCGGCCGGCCGCTCCTTGCAGTCGCCTCCGCCGCGGTTCGTGGTGTCGATGCGGATCAGCTCGGAGGTGAAGGTCACGACCTCGTCGAGCGCCTGCTGATCGACGGTCCCCGTCAACTGCTCAGCCATACTGTTCCTCCACCGCGGCCGAGGCGATCGTGGTGACCGCCTTGAAGGTGCGGATGCCCTCGTACATGGTCTCGTGCGTGTACGCGATCCTGCGCTCGCCGGTCTGCCGCACGCCCGGCACGACGGTCGACGCCATGGCGAGGTGCTCGGCGTCGAACTCCACCTCGATCGTGAACGGGCCGTCCTGCACCGGCTCGTGGCGCACCGCGATGGACGCGGCGTCCTTGGCGGCGGCCCGGATGTCGGCGGCGGTGCGCGCCGGGGTGCGGCACACGGCCGCGTACCGGGAGACGTGGTCCTTGACGGCGACCTTGCGGGCCTCGGGGGCGTAGCCGAGGGCGTCGTCGCACGCGTGGTCGTCACCGGTGACGAGGACGACGGGCACGCCGTACTCCGCGACCACGTGCGCGTTGAGCAGGCCTTCGCTGGCGCGCACATCGTTGACCCAGACGCCGGTGATCTGGTTCGCCAGGTAGGTGTGCGCGAGCACACCCTCCATGCCCGCGCCCGCGTGGTAGCCGACGAACGCGATGCCGTCGACGTCGCCGTGCTGGACGCCCTCCACCATGGACAGCGACTTGTGGCGTCCGGTGAGCATCTGCACTCGGTCGTCGAGCTGTTCGAGCAGCAGATTGCGCATCGTCCAGTGTGCCTCGTTGATCAGCACCTCGTCGGCGCCGCCGTCGAGGAAGCCGAGCGCCGCCGCGTTCACGTCCGACGTGAACAGGGACCGGCAGCGCTCCCACTGCGGGGTGCCGGGGAGGACGTCCGCGGGCCAGGTGACGCCCGTGGCACCTTCCATGTCGGCGCTGATGAGGATCTTCATGGCCAGAACCGTACGCGGATCCGGCCAGGCCGCACCAGACCTGTGGATAACTCCCACGGGTGTAGACCAATGTGGCACCCGCTTGGGCGAGTTCCTGCTCGTCAGCGCGTTGCGGCGGCACCCCGAGCCAGTATGACCGCGAGCGCGTCGAGCAGTGCGCCGTGCCAGCACGCGTAGTCGTGTCCGCCGTTGAACTCGCGCAGCGTCGCCGGGTGGCCGGCGGCGCGCAGGGTCTCGTGCAGGGCGCGGCAGTAGCCGACCATCGGGCCCTCGTGGAGGCCCACGTCGATGTGCACGTTCAGCTCGCGCGGCCCGTCCTGCGCGTACCGCCCGACGAGCCACGGCTCACCGACGACCGGGGTCTGCGGCACGCTGCCGACCGGCAGGCCGGGGTGCCACCACAGGGAGGGCGACTGGGCGAGTACGTTGCCGAACCGCTCGGCCCGGACCAGGCCCGCGTACAGGGCGGTCAGCCCGCCGAGGCTCTGACCTGCGACGACGGTGCGGCGCGGGTCCGTGGTGAGCGGCCAGCGTCCGGCGGCCCACGGCAGCAGGTCGTCCGCGAGGAACGAGACGTAGGAGTCGCGGCCGCTCATCTCGCGCCAGCGCGTGGCGTTGTCGACGGAGTCGGGGGCGAGGACGATCAGCGGCGGCAGCGCCCCGTCGGCGATCAGCGCGTCCAGGGTGTGCTGGAGCCCCATGCCGTCGAGCCACATGTCACCGTCGCCGAGCACCACCACGGGGAGGTCCCGGTGGCCGTGGCCCGGCGGCAGGTACACCCATACGTCGCGCTCGTCGCCCAGGGCGGGGCTGTGCACGCGCTGCCGCTCGACCCGGCCGTGCGGCGCCGCGCGGGCCCGGCCCGCCCAGCCCTCCCAGCGCTGCCGGGGCGCGTCCGGGAGCGCGAACACGGAGCTGTCGGGGCCGCCCCACCGGGAGGGGATGGTGCGGGAGTTCAGCGGGTCCGGGGCGGCGTACCGCTGGAGCGTGCGCAGGAACGCCTGGAGACGGCCGGGGTCGGCGGGCCGCTCGCCGGTGGAGATGTCGGCCGCCAGCCGGTAGGCGCCGCGGTGGTCGGAGCGGAGCCGGAAGCCGAGGTGCCAGATGTCGGTGCCGGGGACGTGGTGCAGCAGGCCGTCGGCGAGGCGGGCGCGGTCGGTGAGGCGGTTGGAGAAGAGGAGTACGTGGCGGGTGGTGCGGTGGCCGCGGTACAGGAAGGTGAGCGTGTGGTGGTCGGGGTCGTCCTCGATCGGCTCGACGAGAGGGATGCCGTCCCGAGTGACCTCCGCCCAGAACTCCCTGGTCAGCGCCGCGCGGCGGGGGGCGTCCGCGGTGGTGAGGTCGTCGAGGAGGCGGGTGAGGCGGGGGCCGGTGGTGGGGGTGGGGCGGACGGGTTCGGGGACCCAGGCGAGGTCGGACGACACGGTTGGGGTTGGCATCGTCCACCGCCTTCTGCGCGCTGCTGGGGTTGGGTATTTAGCTTAGCCTAAGCTAAGTGCCGGTCGGGTTCTGGGTGCGCCCGGCGTGGTGGACGACGCGGGGCTCCGCCCCGGACCCCGCTCCTCAATCGCCGGAGGGGCTGAAATGACCGGGCCTCACTCCTCGGGCGCCACAGGGGCTGATAGGGCCCGGCCCCGCCCCTCAGGCGCCGGACGGGCTCGAAAGATGGCCCACGACCAACCATGTCGCCGGGAGTTCGATGCGTGTGCCGTCCGGGGAGTGGTCCGTCGTCAGGAGGGGGAGTTCGCCGGAGGCGAGGACGGTGAGGCCCGCCGAGGCGACGTATGCGGGGACCGCGTCGTCCGAGACCTCGCCGGGGGCGATGCCGTGGGAGAAGACCTCGCCCAGTTTGGGCGGGGGGCCGGAGGGCGACGCGGCGAATTCCTCCAGGATCGGCCGCGCGCGCTCCGACAGCTCCACCAGGAAGCCGCGTCCGCGCTCGCCGACGAGGGCCGCGATCGCGTCGACGAGCAGTTGCCGGTCGGCGGGCTCGCTCTGGTGCAGCACGCCCCGCATGTAGACGTTCGCATCACCCAACTCGGCGTGCAGCGAACCCATTTGGTCCTTGTCGGTGGCGTCGAGCTCGCGGTAGTCGGCCTGCCCCGCCGGGTCGGCCTCGCGGGCCCGGTCGAGCGCGGCGGCCGACAGGTCGGCGCCGACGACTTTCGGGTAGCGGTCGGCGAGGAAGCGGGTCTGCGTGCCGTTGCCGCAGCCGAGGTCCACCAGGGGCAGGCCGGGCGCCGTCAACTGCGGCTCTAACAGGGTGAGATGGAGGCCCACCGCGAGCGCCGGCTCGGAGTCCCAGAAGACACCTCCCGGCTCCGGCGAGGCATCCTCCCAGAAGCTCTCCCACGCTCCCCTGTAGCGCTCGCTCACGCTCATGGACCCTCCCCAGGTGCGGCGACCGAGATGTCAGATCGGTCTACCGCGCCGGAGTGCGCCCCACAAGCACGCCGGGCGCACCTTCACCGAGAAGACGCGGTGAGTTCGAACCAGACGGTCTTGCCCTGCGCCGTACGGCTGGCGCCCCAGGCACGCGAGAGGCGCGCCACGACCCGCAGCCCGCGCCCGAACTCGTCGCCCGGCCCCGCGTTCAGCAGCGTCGGCAGCGCGTGCTCGGTGTCCTCGACCTCGCACAGCAGCGTCCCGGAGCGCACCAGGCGCAGTTGTACGGGGCCGCCCCGCGCGTGCCGCACGGCGTTGCCGACCAGTTCGCTCACGATCAGCTCGGCGGTGTCGGCGATGCCCAACAGGCCCCACCGCTCCAGCTGTTCCCGTGCGAGAGCACGCGCGCGGGGCACCTCGGCGGGCTCCGGGGCGAGGGTCCAGTGGGCCACGTCCTCGCGCGCGAAGCCGTTGAGCCGGGCGAGCAGCAGCGCCACGTCGTCCTTGCGGCCGCCGCGGGTGGCCAGCGAGCGGATGATGGTGTCGCAGGCGTCGTCCATGGACGCGGCGGGGTGGGCGGCGGACTCGCTGAGCGTCGCGAGGCCCACGCCGATGTCCTCGCCGCGCACCTCGACCAGGCCGTCCGTGCACATCACCAGGCGGTCGCCGGGCGCGACCGGAACCCGTACGGACTCGAAGGGCACGCCTCCGACGCCGATCGGTGCGCCCGTGGGCAGTTCGAGCAGTTCACTGCTGCCGTCGGCGGCGCGTACGAGCACCGGCGGGATGTGTCCGGCGTTCGCGAGGTGCAGCTCGCCCGCGATCGGGTCGTAGACCGCGTACAGGCAGGTGGCCAGGTAGTTGTCGCCGAGGCGCTGCGCCAAGTCGTCCAGGTTGCGCAGGAGTTGGGCGGGCGGCAGGTCGAGGCCCGCCATCGTCTGCACGGCGGTGCGCAACTGGCCCATCATCGCGGCCGAGTTGAGCCCGTGCCCCATCACGTCACCGACGACCAGCGCCGTGCGCGCGCCGGGCAGCTTGATGGAGTCGAACCAGTCGCCGCCGACCCGCCCGAGCAGCGTGCCCGGGAGGTAGCGGGTGGCGATGTCGCAGCCCGGCATGTGCGGTTCGATCTGCGGCAGCATGCTGTCCTGGAGCGTCTCGGCGACGGCCTCCTGGTACGTGTACATGCGCGCGTTGTCGAGCACGAGGCCCGCGCGGGCGGCGAGTTCGGCGCCGGTGGCGCGGTCCATGTCGTTGAAGACGGGCCGCTCCTGGTGGCGCAGCAGGATCATGAAGCCGAGCACGACGTTGCGCGCCTTGAGCGGGACGACCAGCATCGAGCGGTGGTTGATCAGCGGGCGGATGTCGCGCTTCTCGAACTGCGACGCGATCGCGTTGCCCATCTCTTCGGAGATGTACGGCACGAGGACGGGCTCGCCACTGGTCATGCACTGGAAGAACGGGGTGTGCACGGGGAACGGCATGGACTCGCCGACCGGTACGACGTCGTCCCAGCGGCCTGGTTCGTCGGTGTGCTCCAGCGCGACGCGGTGCCACATCGTGGTGGCGTCGGGCGCGCCCTCGGGAAAGCCCTCGCCCGCGACGACCTGTTCGCGCAGGTAGGTGCCGGCCACGTCGGTGAACCGGGGGACGACGGCGCGGCTGACCTCGACGATGGTGCGGGAGAGGTCGAGGGACGAACCGATGCGTCCGCTCACCTCGTTGAGGAATTCGAGGCGGTCGCGTACGGCGGCGTACTCGAGGTCCTCCGCGGAGTCGGCGTCGTCGAGGGGCGGGCGCGGGGACGGGACGCCGAGCGCCGTGGCGCGGGCGGCCTCGGCGCGGCGCGCCTTGCGTTCCGTGCGCCGGGACACGCCCCAGTCCGCCGTGACCGGTACGCGGTCGTGCTGGCTGAACTCCAGGACCGGGTAGCCGAGTTCGAGCACCTGCGAGACGATGCGGGCGCTCTCGGCGACGCTCATGCTCGGCAGGATCTCGGGGAGCTTCCGGGCGAGTTCCTCGGCGGCCGGGAAGTCGGTGTGCAGGGCGAAGGCGGGGGCGATGCGCTCGGCCTCGGCGCCGTCCTCGGCCGTCAACTTGTGGGCGTCCGCGGCGAGTACGAGCAGTCGCTCGGGGCCGGGGCCCACCAGGGGGTACGCCCACCAGAGCACGTCGATGCGGTTGCGGGGGCCGGCGCTGGCGTCGAGCCTCGCGCGGCCCGAGGCCGGGTAGGAGAGGTGGCCGCCGAGGGATTCCTCCAAGTCGTGCGGGGCGGTGTCCTCTTGGGGCAGGGCGCCGGAGACCGGGAGGAGGTCGGCGGCGGGGCGGCCCACGGCGTCTTCCTTCGGTGGGCCGAAGAGGCGGCGGGCGCCGCTGCTCCAGTGGGAGACCGCGCCCGTGTGGTCGATCACCACGACGGCCAGGGGGACGCGGCCCTGCGGGGCTTGACCGGTGCCGTGCATCGCCGCGTTCCTTCCCTCCGGCACGCCGGGGGTGCGTGCCGCCTCTTTCCACGGTACGGCTCCGCCGGTTTGCGGGTGGGTTCTTAACGGGAATTGGGCCGCGCCCCTTGACTGCCCCGGTCCCCCGGGGGCAAGGCCTCGGGGCTCCGCCCCGGACCCCGCTCCTCAATCGCCGGAGGGGCTTGATATGCCCGCACCGCGGTATCGCCTTAAGGGCTTGATATGCCCGCACCGCGGTATCGCCGGAGGCGTCAGTCCTCGTGGCCCAGTTGGAGGTCGCGTTCCGTGCGGTCGCCGCCGGCCACGCGCAGGACCGTCGCCACCGGCGGGTACCCCGCGGCGATCACCGTGTACTCCCCCGACGCCAGGTCGACGAAGCGGAACGTCCCGTCCATGCCCGTCGTCAGCGTGTCCACCACGTTGCCCGCGGCGTCGAGGAGCGTGACCCGCGCGTCCTCCACCGGTCGGCCGTCCCCCGCCCGCACCGTCCCCCGCAGCACCGCGCCACCCGCGAGCTCCACGTCCTGGCGGGTCTCACGGGAGGCCATCACCGTGACCGGCAGCGCGGCGGGCCTGAACGCGGGGGCGCTGGCGGCCAGGGTGTACTCGCCGGCCACGAGGTCCGTGATGACGTAGCCGCCCTCGCGGCCGCTGCGCGTCGTCGCCACCACCTCCCCGTGCACGTTGGTCAGCGTGACGATCGCCTCCCGTACGGGGGTTCCGTCCGCCGTCACCACCGAACCCGCCAGCCGTCCCGCCCCGCCGAGCACCACGTCCAGGTCCACGGGGCGCTCGCCGACGGTGACCGTCACGGCCTGCGGCTGGTGGCCCCCGGCCGCCGCGATCAGGACGTACGCCCCGGAGCCGGGCGTGGCGAGCGCGTACCGCCCGTCGTCACCGCTCGCGCCGCGGCCGATCTGGGAGCCGCCCACGTCGATGAGGGTGAGCGCGGCGCGCGCCACCGGCGTGCCGTCGGAGTGCCGTACGGTGCCGCAGACCGGCACTCCGGCGACGTGGGCGGTGGCGCGCTCCTGGGCGGGGATGGCGTGGGACTCGGAGCCGACGGGACCGGCGGAACTGGACAACAGGGGTGTCTCCTTGAGGAAGAAGGCGAGGAGCAGTCCCAGGACGAGGACCGGCACCAGATAGAGGAAGATCCGCGGCATCGCGTCGGCGTACGCCTCGATGTACGGGGCGCGCAGCGCCTCGGGCATCGCGTGCACGAGCTGCGGTGTGATGGATTCGGCGGCGGGGACGTCCCCGCCGGACGGGACCCGGTCGGCGAGGGAGTCCGTGAGCCGGGCGGCGAAGAGCGTGCCGAAGATCGCGGCGCCGACGCTGCCGCCGATCTGCCGGAAGTAGTTGTTGGCGCTGGTGGCGGTGCCGAGGTCCGCAGCGCGTACGGAGTTCTGCACGGCGAGGACCAGCACCGGCATGATGAGGCCGATGCCCGCGCCCAGTACGGCCATGGAGACGCTGTATTCGAGGCGCGGGGTGTCCGCTTCGAGGCGGGACAGCAGATACATGCCGGCCGTCGACAGGGCGCCGCCGAGGATCGGGTACGGCTTGTACGTGCCGGTGTGGCTGATGAGTTGGCCGGAGATGATCGAGGCGCCGACGACGCCGCCCATCATGGGAAGCATCAGCAGGCCGGACTCGGTGGCCGAGGCACCGTCGACCATCTGGAGGAACGTCGGCAGATAGCTCGCCGCGCCGAACAGGGCGACGCCGACGACCATGCCGACGAGCCCGCTGACGTTGAAGACGGAGTCGCGGAACAGGCGGAGCGGGATGAGGGGTTCGGCGGCGAACTTCTCGGCGAGGAGGAACAGCAGCGCCGAGACGAGGGCGCCCGCGCCGAGCCCGAGGATGACGCGGTCGCCCCACGCGTACTCGGTGCCGCCCCAACTGGTCAGCAGGACCAGGCAGGTTGAGGCGGCAGCCAGCAACAGGGCGCCGAGCACGTCGAGTCGGGGCTTCCTGGTGGGCTTGGGGAGCTTGAGGACCACGGCGGTCACGGCGAGCGTGATCAGGCCGAACGGCACGTTGAAGTAGAAGCACCAGCGCCAGGACAGATGGTCCGTGAAGTAGCCGCCGAGCAGCGGGCCCGCGACCGAGGCGAGGCCGAACGCGGCGCCGATCAGGCCCATGTAGCGGCCGCGTTCGCGCGGCGGCACGATGTCGCCGATGATCGCCTGTACGCCGATCATGAGGCCGCCCGCGCCGACGCCCTGGACGGCGCGGAACGCGATGAGCTGGTCCATCGTCTGCGCGCGGCCCGCGAGCGCGGAGCCGATGACGAAGACGACGATGGCGAACTGGAAGACGCCCTTGCGGCCGAAGAGGTCGCCGAGCTTTCCGTAGATCGGCAGGCCGATGGTGGAGGTCAGCAGGTAGGCGGTGATCGCCCAGGACATCTTGTCCAGACCGTGCAGTTCACCGACGATCTTCGGGAGCGCGGTGGCGACGATCATCTGCTCGAGCGCGGCGAGCAGCAGCGCGAGCATCAGGCCGAGGAAGACCATGCGGACGCGGCGCGGGGTGAGCCCGTGGCCGGGCAACTGCGCGGCGGGGGCGGCGGGTTGGGGACGGACCGTCCCGGCGGGGCGCTCGGGCGGGGCCGCCGGATCGTCGACCGGCTCGGTCACCAGCGTCGTCGTGCCCACCTGCAGCTCCCCTCGTCACCCTTGCGCCGCATATTTCTCGCATTGCGTGACAACGGCGGGCAAGCGCGAAGATTCGCTGTTCAGGTGGGCCGGAGCGACGAACGCGCCGGTCGGAGCCCTACGGCGTACAACCGGCGCGAAACGAAAACCACTCGAAACGGTGAGCACTACATACGCTTCACCGGATCACTTCTCGACCTCGGCGGCGAGCTTTGCGAGGACGGCGTCGTAGATGCGGCCGAGCCCCTTGGGGGCGAAGGTCTTCTCGAAGAAGCCGCCGATGCCGCCCGCGCCGTTCCACACCGTCGTGACGACGACGCGGGACTGGCCCTCGCCGGCCGGGGTGACGCGCCACGTGGTGACCATCGAGGAGTTGCGGTCCGTCTCGACGAGTTCGCCGTCGTTCGGCTCGGTCACGTCGAGCAGGCAGTCGCGGACGCGCTTGCTGGTGGCCTGGAGCTTCCAGTGCACGACCGTGCCCTCGCCGTCGCCGCCCTCGCGCACCTCGTACTCGCTGAAGTGCTCGGGCAACACCTTCGCGCGCGTGCCGCTGTAGTCGGCGAGGGCGTCGAAGACGTCGTCCGGCTTCGCGGCGACGACACGTTCCGTGGTGGCCTCGACCTGCGCCATGACTCTTCCTCCAGCAATCGGTTGATCAGGGACCGCCCAGGGGCGGTGTCAAGCCAATCACCCTCCGTACCGGGCGCCCAAATCGGGGCCGGGACCCCGTGGGCCGGGGCTCGCACGATCAAGGGAACATGTGTTCTATTCTGTGGCCAGAGCTACCGAGGAGGCGTCATGCGCTGGGAGAACCTCACGGACGAGCCCGCCGACCACGGGCGGGTCCGGGACGCCGCGCTGTTCGGCGCGGAGACGGTGGTGAGCAGGACGTTCGACACCCCCGAGTTCGCGGGAGTCACGTTCCACGAGATCCGGGCCCGGTCGATCGTGAACCGGGTGCCGGGGGCGTCCCGGATGCCGTTCGAGTGGACCGTCAATCCGTACCGTGGGTGCACGCACGCGTGCGTCTACTGCTTCGCCCGCAACACCCACCGCTACCTGGACCTCGACACGGGGCTCGGCTTCGACAGCCAGATCGTGGTGAAGACGAACGCGCCGCAGCTGCTGCGCCACCACCTCGCCTCGCGCCGCTGGCACGGCGAGCACATCGCGATGGGCACCAACGTCGACTGCTACCAGCGGGCCGAGGGCCGCTACCGGCTGATGCCCGGGATCATCGAGGCGCTGCGCGACTACGCGAACCCGTTCTCGATCCTGACCAAGGGCACGCTGATCCTGCGCGACCTGCCGCTGCTGCGCCAGGCGGCCGAGGTGACCGACGTCGGCACCTCGGTCTCGGTCGGCTTCGTGGACCAGGAACTGTGGCGCACCGTCGAACCGGGCACGCCCGCGCCGGAACGCCGCCTCGACGTCGTCCGCGCCCTCACCGACGCGGGCATCGGCTGCGGAGTCCTGATGGCCCCGGTCGTCCCCTTCCTGGGCGACCACCCCGACCAGCTGCGGGCCACGGTGCGCGCCATCGCCGCGGCGGGCGCGACCTCCGTGACCCCGCTCGTCCTGCATCTGCGCCCCGGCGCCCGCGAGTGGTTCATGGGCTGGGTCGCCCAGCACCACCCGCACCTGGTGCGCCGCTACGAGCGCCTGTACGCGGAGGGCGCCTACGCCCCGAAGTGGTACCAGCGCCGGGTGACCCGCCAGGTCCACGAACTGGCCGAGGAGTTCGGCATCGGCCCGTCACGGGCGGCGGCCCACCGCCGGATCCCCGTGCGCGAGGAGCCGCCGGCCGCCGGGGCGCCGACCCAGCTGACGCTGCTGTGACTCAGGTCCGCGGAAGTCTCGCCAGCGCGGCCTCCGCCGCCATCGCGAGCCGCGGATGGGTCGCCGCCTCCTTGAGGACCTCACGGGCCCGCGGATCGGCCAGGCTGCCGAGGCCCTCCACGCAGGCGAGCGCCACCTTGCGGTACGGGTCGTGCGGGACGAGACGGCGACGGAGCGTGGCGATCAGGGCCGGGGCCGACTCCGGGGCACGGAGCTGGGTGAGGAGCCGGACGGGGTGCAGGGCGTAGGCGACGCGCAGTTCGTTGGTCGCGAGGGCGGCCGCCGCCCGCGCGGTGCGCGGGTCGCCGAGCGCCGCCAGGGCCTGGGCCGCGGCGGCGCAGCGCTCCGGGTCACGGTGGTTGAGCAGCAGGACGAGGGACTCGAAGGCGCGGCCGTCGCCCGCCATGCCCAGCCGGTACGCCGCCAGTTCGCGCGCCCACAGCGGCTGCTGCGGCGCGGTGAGCACATCGGCCAGCTCGTCCCTGTCCTGGGTGGCGGCCAATTGCTCGAAGGCGGGCGTGCCGCCGGCTTCCTTCCGGATGCGTTCCGTCACCGTTCGCGACTCTTCGTCCATGACGTCGAGGGTAGACGCGGCGGGCCTGCGGCGACGTAGATCACAGCGACCTTTCAACGGCAAGTACTGGCGCGCTCGTTACTCACTGGTTAAGCTCAGGTGAGCGGGGCATACTTCCCGCAGTACCGCTTGCGGCGGCCTGGTGACGCAGCCGCCGTGAGTGTCGGTCGGTTCGGTACCCGTGTGTACCGCAGTACGGCTCGGCCCCGGGACAGGGCCGCCGGTTCGATGCAACTCCCGCACTTCTTGCTCCTGTTGGCCTCGCGCGTCTTCGTGCGCCTGCCGGCTCGCGCCCGTGCGGCGGATCAGTCGCAGCAGTCGTCACCCTCATCTTCTGGAGTTCCCGGATGGACGCTCCCCTGTCCCGCATCTCAACTGTGGCCGTCGTCGGCCTCGGCACGATGGGCACCGGCATCGCCGAGGTCCTCGCCCGTGCCGGGCGCGAGGTCATCGGCATCGACATCAGCGAGGTCGCCACCGCCCAGGCCGTGGCGTCCCTGGAGGCCTCGACGGCGCGTGCGGTGCGCCGCGAGCACCTCACCGAGCAGCAGCGCTCGGAGCTGCTCGCCCGCTTCCGCACGTTCACCGATCTCCAGGCCGCGGCCGAGGCCGACCTCGTGATCGAGGTCGCCCCGGAGTCGTACGAGATCAAGCAGCAGATCTTCCGCGCCCTCGACGGCATCGTGCGCCCCGAGACCGTGCTCGCGACGGGCACCAACGCGCTCTCGGTGACCCGGCTCGCCGCCGATTCGGCGCGGCCCGAGCGCGTCCTCGGCCTGCACTTCTTCAACCCGGCCCCGGCGATGAAGCTCGTCGAGGTCGTCTCGTCGGTGCTGACCGCGCCGACCGCGGTGGCGGCCGTCACCGATCTCGCCATCGAGCTGGGCAAGGACCCGGTGGCGGTGGGCGACCGGCCCGGATTCGTCGCCGACGGGCTGCTGTTCGGCTACCTCAACCAGGCCGCGGCCATGTACGAGGCCAAGTACGCCTCCCGCGAGGACATCGACGCCGCGATGAAGCTCGGCTGCGGGCTGCCGATGGGCCCCCTCGCGCTGCTCGACCTGATCGGCGTGGACACCGCCCGTACCGTCCTCGACGCCATGTACGCGGAGTCGCACGACCGGCTGCACGCCCCCGCCCCGATCCTCAAGCAGCTCAGCGAGGCGGGCCTGACCGGGCGCAAGGCGGGCCGCGGCTTCTACACGTACGAGGAGGCGGGCAGTTCGGTCGTCGTCCGCGACGCCCTGACGCCGCTGAACGACGCCCTCGCCGGGCCCACCCGCGCCGTCCGTTCCGTCGGCGTCGCGGGCTCGGGGACGATGGCCTCCGGGATCGCCGAGGTCTTCGCGAAGGCCGGGTACGGAGTGGTGCTCGCGGCCCGCAGCGAGGAGAAGGCGGAGGCGGCCAAGGCCCGTATCGCCAAGTCGCTCAAGCGCTCTGTCGACAAGGGCCGGATGACGCCGGAGAACGCCGAGGCGACCCTCGCGCGCATCTCGCCCGCCGGTTCCTACGACGCGTTCGCCGACGTCGATCTGGCCCTGGAGGCCGTCGCCGAGGACCTGGACGTGAAGCGGCAGCTGTTCGCGACGTTCGACAAGGTCTGCAAGCCGGGGGCGATCCTCGCGACGACCACGTCCTCGCTGCCCGTCGTCGCCTGCGCCCGCGCCACCTCGCGCCCGCAGGACGTCATCGGGATGCACTTCTTCAACCCGGCGCCGGCGATGAAGCTGGTGGAGGTCGTGCGGACCGTCCTGACCGGCGACGACGTGCACGCGACCGTCCGCGAGCTGACCCTGAAGATCCGCAAGCACCCCGTGGACTGCGGCGACCGGGCCGGGTTCATCGTGAACGCGCTGCTCTTTCCGTACCTGAACAACGCGATCAAGATGGTCCAGGAGCACTACGCCACGCTCGACGACATCGACGCCGCGATGAAGCTCGGCGGCGGCTATCCGATGGGCCCGTTCGAACTCCTCGACGTGGTCGGCCTGGACGTCTCGCTCGCGATCGAGCGCGTGCTGCACCGCGAGTTCCGCGACCCGGGCCTCGCGCCCGCGCCGCTCCTGGAGCACCTGGTGGCCGCGGGCTGCCTCGGCCGCAAGACGGGCCGTGGTTTCCGCGAATATGCGTAGGGCCTGTCCGGCGGATCGGGCTGGTCCCGGGCGGCCTCGAACGATCGGTGCGGGCGAGCGGGTCCTGGCGCGTGCAGCTGCAAGGCGGAGGATTGAGGCATCGCGGAGCGATGGTGATTGACGACAACGCCGCAGATGGGCGTGCCAGGACCCGCGACTCCGGCAAGATCCGCCGGACAGGCCCTGCCGCTGATTCGTCCGGGGAGGCCGAAACCGGCTGGGGCGGGCTGCTCGGGGAGTCGGCCAGCCCGCTGACCGGGGCGCAATGGGGAACGTACATGCAGTACGTTCGGGTCATGTCCAAGGCCGACCAGTCCTCCCGTCCCTCCGCCACGCCCGACGCTCCGGAGAGCGCCGCGGGCAACCGGGCCGCCGCCCAGCGGCTCAAGATGCGCCGGGAGCTCGCGGCGGCGGCGATGGAGCTCTTCGCCACGAAGGGGTACGAGGCGACCACGGTCGACGAGATCGCGGCGACCGCCGGGGTCGCCCGGCGCACCTTCTTCCGCCACTTCCGCTCCAAGGAAGAGGCGATCTTCCCGGACCACGACGACACCCTGGTGCGTGCCGAGGCCGTGCTCAACGCGGCGCCGGCCATGGAGCACCCGCTGGACACGGTCTGCCGGGGCATCAAGGAAGTCATGAAGATGTACGCGGCGCAGCCCACGGTGTCCATCGCGCGCTACCAGCTGACCCGCGAGGTGCCGACGCTGCGCGAGGCCGAGATCGCCTCGGTGGCCCGCTACGAGCGGCTGTTCACCCGCTACCTCCTCGGCCACTTCGACGAGCAGGCCCACCACGACGGCAACGACGACCCGTTGCTCGCCGAGGTGGCCGCCTCCGCCGTCGTCACCGCACACAACCACGTACTGCGGCGCTGGCTGCGGGCCGACGGCCAGGGCGACGTGGAGGCGCAGCTCGACCACGCCTTCGCGATCGTGCGCCGCACGTTCGGCACGGGCATCGGCGCGGGCCGCACCCCGGCCGAGCCCGCCGCCCCCGCGCAGGTCGCCCGGTCCGGCGAGGTCCTGGTGACGGTGGCGCGGACGGACGCGCCGCTTCCGGAGGTCATGCGCACGATCGAGGAAGCGCTCAGGAACCGCTAGCAGGGGCGCCGCCCCACCGGGCGCCTGACGTGGCACGCAGTGCCACGTCAGGCGCCTTTTTCATGCCCGCGCCCCACCTTCCCCGGCCGCCGTGATCGATCATCGATCCTCCTACGCGCCGGTAGCCCTTCTCTCACCTGCTTTGATCGATCATCGCTCACCTGAACAGCGAAAATGACACCTGAGCGAAATTCATGGCACGCAGTGCCTTGTGCGTTGTCACGGCGTGCCATACGTTGAAGGTGTCCGGGCGGCCGGCGCACAGAGAACTTCCGTGCGACGGCTGTCCCCGCGAGGCACGTACGACCGTGATTCGCGCGCCCGGACGCCTGCGTCACAGGCAACCTTCCGCGCCACACCAAGCGCTGCCACAGCACCACCCCGCCGAACCGACGGCACACCCTCAAAAACCTCAGCAGCCACACCCGACTCAGCGTTCCCCTCAAACGCGAAACGCCGGAGGCAACACCGTGAAGGACATCCTGGACGCGATTCAGTCGCAGACCGCCACGTCTGCCGACTTCGCCGCCCTGCCGATCCCCGACTCGTACCGCGCGATGACCGTGCACAAGGACGAGACGGAGATGTTCGAAGGGCTCACCACCCGCGAGAAGGACCCGCGCAAGTCGATCCACCTCGACGAGGTCCCGGTTCCCGAACTCGGCCCCGGTGAGGCCCTCGTCGCGGTCATGGCCTCGTCCGTGAACTACAACTCGGTGTGGACCTCGATCTTCGAGCCGCTCTCCACCTTCGGGTTCCTGGAGCGCTACGGCCGCACGAACGAGCTGGCCAAGCGCCACGACCTGCCGTACCACATCATCGGCTCCGACCTGGCGGGCGTCGTGCTGCGCACCGGGCCCGGCGTCAACGCCTGGAACCCGGGCGACGAGGTCGTCGCGCACTGCCTCTCCGTCGAGCTGGAGTCGAGCGACGGCCACAACGACACGATGCTCGACCCCGAGCAGCGCATCTGGGGCTTCGAGACGAACTTCGGCGGCCTGGCCGAGATCGCGCTGGTGAAGTCGAACCAGCTGATGCCGAAGCCCGACCACCTGAGCTGGGAGGAGGCGGCCGCTCCCGGTCTCGTGAACTCCACCGCGTACCGCCAGCTCGTCTCCCGCAACGGCGCCGGCATGAAGCAGGGCGACAACGTCCTGATCTGGGGCGCGAGCGGCGGACTCGGCTCCTACGCCACGCAGTTCGCGCTCGCCGGCGGCGCCAACCCGATCTGTGTCGTCTCCAGCGAGCAGAAGGCCGACATCTGCCGGTCCATGGGCGCCGAGTCGATCATCGACCGCAACGCCGAGGGCTACAAGTTCTGGAAGGACGAGCAGACCCAGGACCCCAAGGAGTGGAAGCGCTTCGGCAAGCGCATCCGCGAGCTCACCGGCGGCGAGGACATCGACATCGTCTTCGAGCACCCCGGCCGCGAGACCTTCGGCGCCTCCGTCTTCGTCACGCGCAAGGGCGGCACCATCACCACCTGCGCCTCGACCTCGGGCTACATGCACGAGTACGACAACCGCTACCTGTGGATGTCGCTGAAGCGCATCATCGGCTCGCACTTCGCCAACTACCGCGAGGCGTGGGAGGCCAACCGGCTCATCGCCAAGGGCAAGATCCACCCGACGCTGTCGAAGGTGTACTCCCTGGAGGACACCGGCCAGGCCGCCCACGACGTGCACCGCAACGCCCATCAGGGCAAGGTCGGCGTCCTGTGCCTCTCCCCCGAGGAGGGCCTGGGCGTGCGCGACCACGAGAAGCGGGCGCAGCACATCGACGCCATCAACCGGTTCCGGAACGTCTGAACCTCCGTAGGAGAGCCAGCAGATGACTGAGCGTCAGAAGGACCGGCCGTGGCTCATGCGCACGTACGCCGGGCACTCCACGGCCGAGGCGTCCAACGAGTTGTACCGCCGCAACCTCGCCAAGGGGCAGACGGGTCTGTCGGTCGCCTTCGACCTGCCGACCCAGACCGGGTACGACCCCGACCACATCCTCGCCCGCGGCGAGGTCGGCCGGGTCGGCGTCCCGGTGTCCCACCTCGGTGACATGCGGCGGCTGTTCCAGGACATCCCCCTGGAGCAGATGAACACCTCGATGACCATCAACGCCACCGCCATGTGGCTTCTGGCGCTCTACCAGGTCGTCGCGGAGGAGCAGGGTGCGGACCTCGCCGCACTCCAGGGCACGACGCAGAACGACATCGTCAAGGAGTACCTGTCGCGGGGCACCCACGTGTTCCCGCCGGGGCCCTCCCTCCGGCTGACCACCGACATGATCGCGTACACGGTGGCGAACATGCCGAAGTGGAACCCGATCAACATCTGCAGCTACCACCTCCAGGAGGCGGGGGCCACTCCGGTCCAGGAGATCGCCTACGCGATGTCCACCGCCGTCGCGGTTCTCGATGCCGTACGCGACTCAGGGCAGGTCCCCGCCGAGAAGTTCGGGGACGTCGTGGCCCGCATCTCCTTCTTCGTGAACGCGGGTGTCCGCTTCGTCGAGGAGATGTGCAAGATGCGGGCGTTCGGGCGGATCTGGGACCAGATCACGCGCGAGCGGTACGGCATCGAGAACGCGAAGCAGCGCCGCTTCCGGTACGGGGTGCAGGTCAACTCGCTGGGCCTGACCGAGGCCCAGCCGGAGAACAACGTCCAGCGGATCGTGCTCGAAATGCTGGCCGTGACGCTCTCCAAGGACGCGCGCGCCCGCGCCGTCCAACTCCCCGCCTGGAACGAGGCGTTGGGCCTGCCCCGCCCCTGGGACCAGCAGTGGTCCCTGCGCATCCAGCAGGTCCTCGCGCACGAGAGCGACCTGCTCGAGTACGAGGACATCTTCGCGGGCTCGCACGTCATCGAGAAGAAGGTCGACGAGCTGGTCTCGGAGTCCTTCGCCGAGATCGAGCGGATCCAGGAGATGGGCGGCGCGATGGCCGCCGTCGAGTCGGGGTACCTGAAGTCGCAGCTCGTCTCCTCGCACGCCGAGCGCCGTGCTCGTATCGAGGCCGGCGAGGAGAAGATCGTCGGCGTCAACTGCTACGAGGGCACCGAGCCGAACCCGCTCACCGCCGACCTGGACACCGCGATCATGACGGTGGACCACGACGTCGAGGCGCGGGTCGTGCGGGCCATCGGCGACTGGCGCACGACGCGTGAGGAGTCCTCCGACCGGCAGGGCATGGGCGACCCGTTCCACTACCCGACCACCCGGCAGGCGCTGGAGCGCCTCAAGGAGGCCGCGGCCGGCACCGAGAACCTCATGGAGGCCACCCTCGAATGCGCCCGCGCCGGAGTCACGACCGGCGAGTGGTCGGCGGCCCTGCGCGAGGTCTTCGGCGAGTTCCGCGCCCCCACGGGCGTCTCGTCGGCGCCGGTCGCGGTCGCCGCCGAGGAGGGCACGCCGCTCGCCGAGGTCCGCGAGAAGGTCCGCCGCACCGGCGAGGAACTGGGCGGCAAGCTCCGCCTCCTGGTCGGCAAGCCGGGCCTGGACGGGCACTCCAACGGCGCCGAGCAGATCGCCGTACGGGCCCGCGACGCCGGGTTCGAAGTCGTCTACCAGGGCATCCGGCTCACCCCGGAGCAGATCGTGTCCGCCGCGCTCGCCGAGGACGTGCACTGCGTCGGCCTGTCGATCCTGTCCGGGTCGCACGCCGAGCTGGTGCCGGACGTGCTCGACCGGCTGCGTGAGGCGGGCGCCACCGACATCCCCGTGATCGTCGGCGGCATCATCCCCAACGCCGATGCCGAGGACCTGAAGCGGGCGGGTGTGGCCGCCGTCTTCACCCCCAAGGACTTCGGCATCACGGAGATCATCGGCCGTATCGTCGACGAGATCCGGCAAGCGAACAACCTCGACCCGTTGGAGGTCCCCGCATGACCAGTCCTGTCAACCGTCTCCGTCCGCGCCGCTCCTGTCTCGCGGTGCCCGGGTCGAACCCGCGCTTCCTGGAGAAGGCCCAGGGCCTGGCCGCCGACCAGGTCTTCCTCGACCTGGAGGACGCCTGCGCGCCGCTCGCCAAGCCCGAGGCGCGGCACACCATCGTCAAGTTCCTCAACGAGGGCGACTGGACGGGCAAGACGCGCGTCGTGCGGGTCAACGACTGGACGACCGAGTGGACGTACCGCGACGTCGTGACCGTCGTCGAGGGCGCCGGCCAGAACCTCGACTGCATCATGCTGCCGAAGGTGCAGAACGCCGAGCAGGTCGTCGCGCTCGACCTGCTCCTCACCCAGATCGAGAAGACGATGGGCTTCGAGGTCGGGAAGATCGGCATCGAGGCGCAGATCGAGAACGCGGCCGGCCTGAACAACGTCAACGCCATCGCCGAGGCCTCGCCGCGCACCGAGACCATCATCTTCGGCCCGGCCGACTTCATGGCCTCCATCAACATGAAGTCCCTCGTCGTCGGCGAGCAGCCGCCCGGCTACGGCGCCGACGCGTACCACTACATCCTGATGAAGATCCTGATGGCGGCGCGCGCCAACGACCTCCAGGCGATCGACGGCCCGTACCTCCAGATCAAGAACGTCGACGGCTTCCGCGAGGTCGCGGGCCGCGCCGCGGCGCTCGGCTTCGACGGCAAGTGGGTGCTGCACCCCGGTCAGGTGGAGGCCGCCAACGAGGTCTTCTCGCCCTCGCAGGAGGACTACGACCACGCCGAGCTGATCCTGGACGCGTACGAGTACTGCACGTCCGAGGCCGGCGGCAAGAAGGGCTCGGCGATGCTCGGCGACGAGATGATCGACGAGGCCAGCCGGAAGATGGCGCTGGTCATCTCCGGGAAGGGACGCGCGGCGGGCATGCAGCGCACGTCCAAGTTCGAGATCCCGGAGGCGTGACGACACCATGCAGTTCGGCCGCACCTACGAGGAATTCACCGTCGGGGACGTCTACAAGCACTGGCCGGGAAAGACGGTCACCGAGTACGACGACCACATGTTCTGCCTCCTGACGATGAACCACCACCCGCTCCACATGGACACGAACTATGCGGAGAAGACGACGGACTTCGGCAAGAACGTCGTCGTCGGCAACTACATCTACTCGCTGCTCCTCGGAATGTCCGTGCCGGACGTCTCCGGCAAGGCGATCGCCAATCTGGAGATCGAGTCGCTCAAGCACGTGGCGCCGACCTTCCACGGCGACACCATCTACGGCGAGACGACGGTCCTGGACAAGACGCCGTCCCGGTCGAAGAGCGACCGCGGAATCGTCCACGTGGAGACCAAGGGCTACAAGCAGGACGGCACGCTCGTCTGCGTCTTCCGCCGCAAGGTGATGGTGCCCACCGAGACGTACATCAAGGAGCGCGGCGGCGAACAGCCCGGCCGCCCGGAACTTCGGGAGAGCAAGTAACCATGAGCCGACTCGCCCAGACCGCTGGCCTCACCGACGTCCAGCAGGAAATCCTCTCCACCGTCAGGGACTTCGTCGACAAGGAGATCCTTCCGGTCGCGACCGAACTCGAGCACCGCGACGAGTACCCGCAGCAGATCGTCGACGGGCTCAAGGAGTTGGGCCTGTTCGGCCTGATGATTCCCGAGGAGTACGGGGGTCTGGGCGAATCGCTGCTGACGTACGCGCTGTGCGTGGAGGAGATCGCGCGCGGCTGGATGTCGGTCTCCGGCATCATCAACACCCACTTCATCGTCGCCTACATGCTCAAGCAGCACGGCACGCAGGAGCAGAAGGACCACTTCCTGCCCCGCATGGCGCTCGGCGAGGTGCGCGGCGCATTCTCCATGTCCGAGCCGGGACTTGGCTCCGACGTGTCGGCGATCACGTCGAAGGCGGTGAAGGACGGCGACAGTTACCTTCTGAACGGCCAGAAGATGTGGCTGACGAACGGCGGTTCGTCAACACTTGTGGCGGTTCTCACGCGAAGTGATGAAGGTCACCCCGAGGGCACCGCGCCGCACAAGTCGATGACGACGTTCCTCGTGGAGAAGGAACCGGGCTTCGGCGAGGTCCGTCCGGGTCTGACGATCCCGGGAAAGATCGACAAGATGGGGTACAAGGGCGTCGACACGACCGAACTCGTGATGGATGACCTGCGCATTCCGGCCAATCGCGTATTGGGCGGGGAGACCGGCCGGGGCTTTTACCAAATGATGGACGGAGTAGAGGTCGGGCGGGTGAATGTCGCCGCGCGTGGCTGCGGCGTCGCACAGCGTGCATTTGAGCTGGGTGTCGATTACGCGCAGCAACGGCACACCTTCGGAAAGCCCATCGCCCAGCACCAGGCGATCCAGTTCAAGTTGGCCGAGATGGCCACCAAGGTCGAGGCCGCCCATGCGATGATGGTCAATGCAGCACGCAAAAAGGATTCAGGGGAACGAAACGACCTCGAAGCAGGGATGGCCAAGTACCTGGCCTCCGAATACTGCAAGGAAGTCGTCGAGGACGCGTTCCGGATCCACGGCGGCTACGGCTTCTCCAAGGAGTACGAGATCGAGCGCCTCTACCGTGAGGCCCCGATGTTGCTGATCGGCGAAGGTACCGCCGAGATCCAGAAAATGATCATTGGTCGTCGACTGCTCGAAGAGTATCGATCCCAAGGCTGAACCTGGGCAAGATGTCCGTTTACGGGGTGTTTCTTCGCGAAGAAGATCACACCCCGTCAACGTGCTCCGGGCCACGCCTACCGTCCGATGTGGCTTCCTGGCTTGCCCAGTTGTGGCTCGCAACCGATAGCATCCCCGGAAAAGCCGCCGTCCCCCGTATACAGCGCGGCCTCATCCGCTACGAAGGTCATCCATGCCCCACAGCCAAATCTCTGCACCACGCGACGGCGTCCTGAAGGGACGTCTTGCGCGCGGAGCCTCGCCGTGGCTTCTCCCGACCGTCGCCACGGCTGCCCTCAGCCTGGCGCGCTCGCGCCGCTCGAAGAAGGCAGCAGCACTCGCCGTCCCGACCACCGCTCTGGCGGCCGGCATGCTGTGGTTCTTCCGCGACCCCGAGCGCGAGATCGCTCCCGGCCGGGTCATCTCCCCGGCCGACGGTGTGGTGCAGAGCATCATGCCGTGGAAGGACGGCCGCACCCGCGTCGCGATCTTCATGAGCCCGCTGAACGTGCACGTGAACCGCGCTCCCCTCGCGGGCACGGTCACGTCGGTCGAGCACATCCCCGGTGGCTTCGTTCCCGCCTTCAACAAGGAGAGCGAGAACAACGAGCGCGTGGTGTGGCACTTCGACACCGAGCTCGGTGACATCGAGATGATCCAGATCGCCGGCGCCGTGGCCCGCCGCATCGTGCCGTACATCCCGCAGGGCACGAAGGTGGAGCAGGGCGAGCGCATCGGTCTGATCCGCTTCGGCTCGCGTGTCGACATCTACCTGCCGGAGGGCGTCGAGGTCGACGTCGAGGTCGGCCAGAAGACGGTGGCTGGGGTGACCCGCATTGACCGTGACTGAATCCGAGACCACGGCCTGGGCCGATGACGCCGACATGACGGACGACGCGGAGGAGATGCCGCTGTCGCTCCGGCTGTCGATAGCGGACACCCTCACGCTGGGCAACGCCACGTGCGGCTTCATGGCCGTCTACTTCACGACGACCGGGATCCTGATCCCGCACATCCAGGGCAGCGCGGACTCCGGCATGGCGCGGCACTCCGCCGCGACCGCCGTGATCCTGATGCTGGCCGCCGCGATCTTCGACCTGTTCGACGGTCTGGTCGCGCGGAAGCTGCGGTCGTCGCCGATGGGCGCGGAGCTCGACAACCTCTCCGACCTGATCAGCTTCGGGCTGGCTCCGGCTTATTTCGTACTTGTGTACGGGATGGTCGCCGATGACGCGCACCAGAGAGTCGCGGCGGTGGGCGCGATCGTGGTGCTGCTGGCGGTGGTGCTGCGGCTTGCGCGGTTCTCGTGCGTGACCGTGAAGGACGGTACGTTCCAGGGCATGCCGTCGCCGTTCGGCGCGCTGACCGTCGTGTCGATCGTGCTCCTTGAGCTGCCGTTCGTGGCGACGCTGCTGGCGATCATCGGTACGGCGTGGCTCATGGTCAGCCGGGTCGAGTACCCGAAGCCGCGGGGGCGGCTCGCCGTGGCGATGCTGGCGTGGATCGTGGCGAGCATGGGTCTCCTCGCGGCGTGGGCGTTCGACGCGCCGGGGGGTCAGCTGCTGCTGGCGACCGGGTGCACGTTGCAGGTCGTGCTCGGTGCGGTGATTCCGTTGTTCGCGACGGCACGGCGTGTGAACAATTTCCGGGGGAATCGGCGGGAGGCGCGGGCAGCGCAGTTGCCGTAGCCCGGCTGAGCGTGTGGGCGGTGGGCCCGAGCCTTTCCTGGCTCGGGCCCACCGCCCTTTTTTGTGCGTGTCACCGGCCCCGGGGTTGCGGACTCGGGGCTCTGCCCCGGACCCCGCTCCTCAATCGCCGGAGGGGCTTGATGGGGCCCACCCGCCGCCTTGGGCAATCTGCCGCCTTGGGCGGCAGGGTGGGCAAGGCGGCACCCCGGCGCCGGGCAGGCGCTACGGGCCGCCCCCGCCCCGGCGCCGCCGGCCTCAGGCGACCTCCTCCAGGAAGCCTCCTGACTGGTGTTGCCAGAGCTTGGCGTAGGTGCCGTGGGCGGCGAGGAGTTCTTCGTGGCTGCCCTGCTCCACGATGCGGCCGCGGTCGAGGACCACCAGGGTGTCCATGCCCGCCACCGTGCTGAGGCGGTGGGCGACGACCAGGGCCGTGCGGCCCTCCATGAGGTTCCACAGCGCTTCCTGCACCAGCACCTCGCTCTCCGAGTCGAGCGCGCTGGTCGCCTCGTCGAGGAGCAGGATCGGGGCGTCCCGCAGGATCGCGCGGGCGAGCGCGACCCGCTGGCGCTGGCCGCCGGAGAGCTTGATGCCGCGCTCCCCGACCATCGTGTCGAAGCCGTCCGGCAGCGCGTCGGCGAACTCCGTGACGTGGGCCGCCTCCGCCGCCCGCCGGATCTCGGCGTCGCTCGCGCCCGGCCGGGCGAAGGCGATGTTCTCGTGCAGGCTGCGGTGGAACATGGCCGGCTCCTGGGGGACGTACGCGATCAGGGAGCGCAGGTCGCTCTGGCGCAGCTTCGAGATGTCCTGGCCGTCGATCAGGATGCGGCCGCCGTCGATGTCCATCATCCGCAGCAGCAGCCGGGTCAGCGTCGTCTTGCCGCCGCCGGAGCGGCCGACCAGGCCGAGCCGCGTGCCGCCGGGCACCGTCAGGTCGAGACCGGTGAACAGCGGCTCCGCGCCCGCGTGCGCGTAGGCGACCTTCTCGAAGCGGACGGCGCCCGCGGGGACGCCGAGCGCCTCGGGCTCGGCCGGGTCGAGCACCTTCGGCTTGTCCCGCAGCAGCTCGGTGAACTGGGCCGCCTCCGTCATGGCCCGCTCCAGACGGCGGTAGATCTGGTTGAACTCGAACATGATCCGGGTCGCGTTGCCGAAGTACGTGAACGCGACGACGATCGCCTCGACGCCCTGTCCGTTGCCCGCGAGGGCGACGGCGAGCAGCAGTCCGAGGGCGTTGGTCAGCACGGAGAGCGGGGCGACGAGGGTGTCCACGCGCAGGTTCCCGTAGTCCCAGGCCCGCAGGATGTGGCCGCGCGCGCTCGCGACCCGCTCCCGGTGCTCGGCGGCCTCGCGCTCCTCGGCGGCGAAGGCGCGGACCGTCTCCATGTTCATCAGGCTGTCGGCGACGTGCCCCGACATGTGGGTGAAGGCCGCCTCGCGCGCGTTGACCAGCTTCTGGCGGCGCCGGATCAGGGGCCGTACGCACAGCCCGGTGATCGCGATCATCGCCAGGAGCACGACGACGAGCCACGGCTCGTAGCGCCACAGCACGATCGATCCGAACACGATCGGCACGAAGCTCGCCATCACGTTGAAGATCAGTACGTCGGCGAACTCCTCGAAGCGCGAGGCGAAGCTGAGGACGCGCTTGGTGAGGGCTCCGGCGAAGTTGTTGTGGAAGAACGTGGCGTCCTTCGCGTACAGCTCGTCCATGCCGATCACGTACAGGCGGGAGATGGCGCCCGCCTCCAGCCGGTTGATGCAGTGGAAGCCGATGCGCCACAGCGCCTCGGCGGCGAGCAGCACGCCGGCGAAGGCGAGGACGTAGGGCAGCAGCGCGTCCACGGAGCGCTCGCCGCCGTCGGCGAGGTGGCCGACCAGCTTGGCGACGACGAGCGGGGCGATGTAGTTGATTCCGATGTTGCCGAGCGCGGGCAGCAGCATCGCGGGGGCGGCGAACCGGCGCGCACGGGCCAGTTCTCGTCCGTAGTAGCGGAGTGCGAGCAGTACCGAGCCGCGGCTCGGTGGCACTTCGCGCAGTGAGGTCAATCCGATCCCGTCCCTTGGGTGTTGGCGGGTGAGGGTCTCCGGCCGTGGTGAGGGCCGGGCATCGGAGTGTCCCGTGACGGAGCGTGGTCGGTCCACGTGTTTTCGGGGCGTACGGGCGTATGTCGGCCAGGCCGGGAGCGTCCGAACGCTCCCGGCCTGGTCACTGTGCGCGGGGGTCAACCCGCCTTGGGCGTGAAGCCCTTGGCCTCCTCGGACTCGGACGGCTCACGCACGACCTTCATGCCGCCGACCGCCGACTTGTCGGGCTGGAGGATCACCGATGCGTGCGAGGACGGGGCCTTCGGGTCGCTGAAGTCCTGGGTGACGCCGAAGCCGTTCTCGAAGTCGCTCATCGACAGCAGCGCCTTGTCGACGCCCTCGCGTGTCAGGTCCTTGTCCGCGCACGCCTTCTTCAGGGCCTCGCCGAACACGGCCGCGGCGGTCCAGCCCGCGACGACGCCGTTGTCCAGCGAGTCCTTCGGGTACGCCTCCTTGTAGTCGGCGACGAGCTTCTTGGCGTCCTCGGTGTCCGCGCCGATGGGCAGCGACGGGGAGGCGACCCAGTAGTTCTTGAGCAGGGCGGGCGCCGCCTGCGTGCCGAGCAGCTGCGGGGAGTAGGCCGAGTTGTTGCCGATGATCGGCGCGTTCAGCTTGGCCGCGGCGGCGACGCCGACGAGGGAGGCCGCCTGGCGCGGCCCCGCGCTGATCACGACGCCCTTGACGCCGGCCTTCTTCAGCGCGGAGACCTGCGCGGTCATGTCGTTGTCGGTCGGCTTGATCTTCTGCTCGACGACGGTGAGCCCGGCCTCCTTCGCCATGTACGTCGAGCCCTGGAGCGCGTTCTCGCCGTAGTCGCCCTCGAAGTAGACGTGGCCGAGCTTGTCGCCCTTCTTGAGACCCTTCTCCTTCATCAGGAAGTCGATCGCGTTGATCGTCTCGATGTCGTACGTGGAGCCGATGACACGCACGTACTTGCTGCCGAGCAGGTGCGCCGACCAGGCCTGCGGCAGCACGAGCGCCTTGTCCTGGCCGTCGATGCGCTGCTTGACGGCCGCCACGAACGGCGAGCCGAGGAACTGCGGGAAGCCGAGCACCTCCGGCGCCAGCTCGGTGTAGCCGGCGACGGCCTTCTGCGGGTCGTAGCCGTGGTCGCGCACGGTCAGCTTGGCCTTGTAGCCGCAGGCGCCGCCCGCCGCGTTGAACTGCTTCACGTACAGCTGCTGGGCCTGCGTGACGCTCTTGCCGAGCGTCGCGTACACGCCGGTCATGTCGGTGAGGACGCCGAGGTTGATGGTCTTGCCGGTGATGCCCTTGCCGGTCTTGATGCCGCCGGCGCTCTGCTTGTCGCCCTCGTCGTCCGTGGCCTTCGAGCTGCACGCGGCGGTGAGCGCGAGGAGCGTCACCAGGGCCGTCGTCGTGAGCGCGCGAGTGCGGCCGTGCCGTGCTTTCATGCTTCCTCCTGAGGGTTTTTCCTGGCGCGATGGGCGGTCAGCCGCACAAGTCCGCCGGGTAGGAACAGGACGACCGCCACGACGGCGGCGCCGTACAGATAGCGGGACGCCTCGCCCGGTGCCACGCCGCCGGTGCCGGGGGCGGAGACCAGGGGCAGGGCGTCGCTGTACCGCGTGAGCAGTTGCGGCAGCAGCGAGACGAAGGCCGCGCCGACGACGGCTCCCGACACCGAACCGAGGCCGCCGATGACGATCATGGCGAGGTATTCGAGGGAGAGCGTGATGCCGAAGTAGTCGGGCACGGTCCGCTGGAAGACCAGGGCGAGCAGGACACCGGCGAGGCCCGCGTACATCGACGACAGGACGAAGACGAAGCCGCGGTAGCGGGCGACGGGCACGCCGAGCACTCCGGCCGCGATCCGGTGGTCGCGGATGGCGTTCAGCGCGCGGCCCGGCCGGCCGCGCAGCACGCCGCGGGCGAAGAGCGCGCAGCCGAGCGCGAGCAGCAGGCCCAGGTACCAGAGCTTCTCCGACGCCCCGAACGGCACGCCCGCGACGGTGAGCGCGCTGTCGTCGAAGGTGAGGCCGAACAGGCTCATGGCGGGCACGTCGCGGCCGTTGGCGCCGCCGGTGAGGTCCTCGGCGTTGAACAGGACGTGCTGCCCGATGAAGATCAGCGCGAGGGTCGCGATGCCGAGGTAGGCGCCCTTGAGGCGGCCCGCGATGGGACTGAACAGGCCGCCCGCGACGCCCGCGACGAGCACCGCGAGCACGGCGGCGAGCCATGGCGGAAGGCCGAGCCCGTTGAGTGTCTGGCCCCGCTCCCCCGCGAACACGCAGTACCCGTAGGCGCCGACGGCGAGGAAGAAGGCGTGGCCCATGGAGAGCTGGCCGGTGGCACCGGTCAGCAGGTTGAGGCCGATGGCGCCGATGGCGGCGGCCATGGCGAACAGTCCGGCCTGGAGCCAGAAACGGTCCAGGTAGAACGGCAGGGCGAGCAGCAGGACCGCGCAGGCCGCGATGACGTACGTACGGCGGCGGGCGAGCAGCGGAAGCCGCGAACGGCCCTTCTGTGCGGCCGGTTCGGTGGTCCGGGTGGATTCGGAGGCCTCGGAGGCGACGGCTTCAGACACGGGCCAGCTCCTTCGTCCCGAAGAGGCCGGAGGGCCGCAGCAGCAGGATCAGGGTCATGACGAGGTAGGGGGCGAGGTCGCCGAGACCCCGGCCCATGAAGGCGAGTTCGCTCTGGTAGCCCGCGGCGAGGGACTCGGTGACGCCGACGATCAGACCGCCGACGAGCGCCCCGGTGGTGGAGTCGAGTCCGCCGAGGATGGCGGCGGGGAACGCCTTCAGCGCGGCCAGCGACGTGGCCCGTTCCAGCCCCGGTGTCGGGAACACGGTCAGGAACAGCGCGGCGACGGCGGCGAGTCCGCCCGCGACGGCCCACGCCCCGAGCGAGACGCGTCCCAGGCGTACGCCCATCAGCGCGGCCGTCTCACCGCTCTCGGCGGCGGCGCGCATCGCGACGCCCCACGAGGTGTAGCGGAACGTGAGCAGGAACGTGGTGATGAGCAGCGCGGCGGCGGCGAGCGCGGCGATCCTGGTGTGCGCGATCGACACACCGCCGATGGTGAGCACGGCGTCGCCCCACGGGTCGCCCATGGCGAGCACGTCGGTGCCGAGGCGGCGGGTGAGTTCGGTCGTCAGGAGGATGTCGACGCCGATGGTGACGATGGCGAGGACGCTGTGGTCCCGGCCCCGATAGCGCCGCATGACGAAGAACTCGACGGCGGCGCCGACCACGGCCGCGGCCGCGATGCCGACGCCGAGCGCCGGCCAGAACCCGAGGTCCTCGTGGAGGGACGCGGTGACGTAGCCGCCGGCGAGCAGCAGCGAGGCGTGGGCGAAGTTGACGACCTCGGTGGCCCGGAAGATGACGACGAAGCCGAGGGCGATGAGGGCGTACACGGAGCCCATGGAGACGCCGTTGATGAGGAGTTCGAGGAACGTGGTCATGCGGAGGCCTCTCCGGCGTGGTCCTGCGGTTCGTCGGGGGCGCCCAGGTACGCCTGGATCACCGCCGGGTCGTTCTGTACGCGTTCCGGGGCGCCGCCCGCGATGCGGCGGCCGAAGTCGAGGACCGTCACCTCGTCGGCGAGCCGCATGACGACGCCCATGTCGTGCTCGACCAGCACGATGGAGATGCCGAGGCTGTCGCGGACGCCCGCGATGACGGCGGCGGTGCGACGGCGTTCGTCGGCGGTCATGCCCGCGACGGGTTCGTCGAGCAGGAGGACCTTCGGCTCCATGCACAGGGCGCGCGCCAGTTCGGCGAGTTTCTGCGCGCCGTACGGCAACGAGCCGGTCGGCGCGCAGAGTTGGTCGCCGATGCCGACGAACTCGGCGATCTCCCGCACTCGTTCGCGGTGGGTGCGCTCCTCGCGCAGCGCCGACGGCAGCCGCAGTCCCGCCGCGACGAAGCCCGCGCGGGTCAGCCGGTGCCGGCCGAGGAGCAGGCTGTCGGCGACGGTGGCGGTCGGCGGCAGCGCCAGGTTCTGGAAGGTGCGGGCGACGCCGAGTTCGGCGATGCGGTGCGGCGGCAGTCCGGTCAGTTCGCGCTCGCCCAGGTGGACGGTGCCGGAGGTGGCCCGGTAGACGCCGGAGAGCACGTTGAACGTGGTGGACTTGCCCGCGCCGTTCGGGCCGATGACGGCGTGCACGGTGCCCGGTTCGACGGTGAGGCCGATGGCGTCGAGGGCGGTGAGGCCCGCGAAGCGCACGGTCAGGTCCCGTACGCGCAGCGGCGGTACGTCCGCCGTCGTGGGAGGCGCTTCGGTCATCGGGTGCCTCCCCAGCGGCGCAGCGTCGGCGGGTGCGCGGCGCCGCCGGTGGCGGCGGCCGCGTCCGAGGCCGCCGTCTCGTCGACCACGCCGAGGTAGCGGCGGCGCACCTCGTCGGAGCCGGCGAGTTCGTCGGCGGGGCCGTGCAGGGTGATCTCGCCGACCTCCAGGACGTACGCGTGCGAGGCGAGCCGCAGCGCGAGCGCGGCGTTCTGCTCGACGAGGAGGACGGAGACGCCCTGGGCGTTGATCTCGCGGATCGTGTCGGCGATCCGGGCCGCCATCAACGGGGCGAGCCCCAGGGACGGTTCGTCGAGCAGCAGCAGCTGCGGCCCGGCCATCAGGGCCCGGCCCACGGCCAGCATCTGCTGCTCGCCGCCGGACAGCAGCCCCGCCCGCTGCCCCGCGCGCTCGGCGAGCACCGGGAACAGTTCGTGCACGCGCCGCAGCGCCGCCGCCTTGTCGGCGCGCGAACCGTGCGAGCCGAGCGCCCCGGCCCGCAGATTGTCCGCGACGGTCATCCGCGCGAACACCTGCCGCCCCTCCGGGACTTGGCACACCCCGGCGGCCACCACCCGGTCGGCGGACAGACCGCCGATCCGGCGCCCGCCGAAGCTCACCTCGCCGGACGTCACCGTTCCGCCGTGGAAGCCGAGCGTGCGCGACACGGCGCGCAGGAGCGTCGACTTGCCCGCCCCGTTCCCGCCGAGCACGGCGACGACGGCGCCCCGCGGCACTTCCAAGGTCACACCGCGCAGGGCGCGTACGGGCCCGTAGCCGACGGACACGTCGTCGACCCGTAGCCCTGATTCTCTTGCGTCGGACACTGCGTTGATCACTGCGTACGTCCCTCCCCTGGCCCGGTGGCCCTGGACCGGTGGCGCTCACGACAGCACCGCGCGGACGGCCCGTCCACGGGCGGCCCGCGAATCGCTGCGCGGGCCCAGCGCCCGCCCGCCCCGGTTGTGCCCGCGCACAAGACCCCGTGTCAGGGGCCTGCCGGGGAGGCGGGGCGGGTGGCATCCTCCGCACAAGCGGATGAGTTCTTTGCCGTCGCTTTACGGCTCGTACTGCCGTGGCTCCACGGCTTTTGGGGAGGGGCGATGGGCGCGCGCAAGCACCGCACGGGTCAGGACTGGCAGTTGTTGAAGGAGGCGTGTGCGGCTCTGCTGGAACGGCTCCCGGAGCTCGTCGACGAGCATCTGCGGCAGCTCTTCGCGCACTCGGACGTCTACGCGCGGGTGCTGCCGTACGACGCGCAGTGGCGGGAGGCCGAGCAGGCGATGCGGATCGGCATCGAGACGATCTCGGCGCCGCGGGACTCGCCGCGCAGGGATCTGGAGTACGCGGAGGACGCCGGCCGGCGCCGGGCCGGGCAGGGGCTCCCGCTCGACCTCCTCGTGCACGCCTACCGCAACGCGGGCTATCTCGTGTGGGACGCCCTGATGGAGAGCGCGGGCGGCGAACCGGCCCGCCTGAAGGCGCTGATGCGTTCGGCGACGATGGTGTGGGCGGCCGTGGACGCGCAGGCCGAGGCGGCGTCCGAGGCGTACCGGGCCACGGAGCTGGAGCTGCGCCGCCGTACCGACGAGCAGACCCAGGCGCTGCTCGACGCGCTCCTGGACGGCCGTCCGGCGCCGGGGCTCGCGGCGCGGGCGGCGGCGGGCCTAGATCTTCCCGAGCACGGCCCGTACGCGGTGGTGGTGCTCCGGGTGGAGCGGCAGGGCGGGCGGGAGGCGTTCCACCGGCGGCTCCAGGATCCGCGGTTCCGGTTCGTGTGGCGGATGCGGGCGGACTGCGAGGTGGGGGTGGCGGCGCTCGGCGCGGGGCGCACGCTGGACGATCTGGAGGAGCTGCTGGACGGCCGCTGCCCCGGGCCCGGCGGGGTCAGCCCGGTCGTCAAGGGGCTGGCCGAGCTGGGGCACGCGCGCCGCCTCGCCGAGCTGGCGCTGCGGACGTGCCCGCCGGACACGACGGGGGTGGTCCGTCTGGACCAGCGGATGCCGACGGCGCTCGTGGTGAGCCAGCCGGATCTGGCGCAGCGCCTCGTGTCGGGCGTCTTCGGCGCGCTGCTGGAACTCGAACCCGCCGACCGGGCCGTGCTGTTGGAGACGCTGGACGCGTGGCTGGCGTGCGAGGGGTCGGCGGGGCGGGCGGCGGGCCGTCTGTACTGCCACCGCAACACGGTCTTCAACCGGCTGCGCAGGCTTGAGCAGTTGACGTCGCGGTCGCTGTCGCGGCCGCGGGATCTGATGGAGATGACGTTGGCGCTGGACGCGTACCGCTTGTCACCGGGGTGAGGGGGTTTCGGGTCGGCGGAACAGCGCGGTGAGGAGATAGGGCACGCCGTACGTCACCGATCCCTCGCCCTGCTCGGCCATGGGCCGAATCTCGACCTCGGCCAACTCGCCGAACAAGTACCGCAGTTCACCGCCCGCGAAGGCGAGCCCGCCTCCCAGGTCGCCGCTGCGGTACAGCTCCTCGTCGGGCACCTCGGACCCCGTCGCCCCGGCGGCGAGGCAGACGAGGCCGAAGTGCCCGCCGGGCGCGAGGACGCGGTCGAGCAGGTCGAGGTAGCTGACGCGGCGGTGCGGCGGGAGGTGGTGCAGACACCCGGAGTCGTACACGAGGTCGTAGGTGGCGTGCGGGAGCCGCACATCGAAGATGCTCCCCTCGTGGAACCGCACCCGCTCCCCCGCCGGGGCGTCGGCCGCGCGTTCCTTGCCCCACGCCACGGCGGTGGCCGACAGGTCGACGGCGTCCACGTCGAAGCCGCGGGCGGCGAGGTGGAGGGCGTTGCGGCCGGGCCCGCACCCGAGGTCGAGGGCGCGGCCCTCCGCGCGGAGCGTGCCCCTGTCGAGGTGGGCGACGAGGTTCTCGTCGGCCTTGTCCACGAAGAACGGCACGCCGCGGTCCCGGTCGGCGTAGAACCGGTCCCACCAGTCGGCTCCGCCGTCACCGGGAAAGGCCCGGTCGAGCATCCCCAGAACGTCGTCCATGGACCGCATGTACCGCTTCAACGTACCCCCATCGCCAGCGCGTTGCCCCTGGAGCGCCAGGCTAGTCGGCGGCGGGCATCCGCGCTGGTGAGGGCCTTTTCGGCGACGCCCCGTACGGACACGTGCCCGCCTCCGGCCCCCACCCGGTCACCGCGGCCCCCGGTCCGGCGGAAGTCGTCCGGGCGGGGCCACCAACGCCCCGGAGAGGCCCTTTCCGGCGGACTTCGGGGCGGGCGATTCGGCTCTGGCGCCGGGCCGGCCGCGTGACGGCGCACCCGGCCGGACCGGGCGTCTGCGCCCAGGTGCGCGGATCAGCGCAGGAAGTCCGTCGCGATGCGTTGCGCGACGTCCTCCAGGATGGGTCCCGCCTCGGCGATGCAGCGGGACACGTCCGGTTCCACCTCCGTGAGGGCGTACGCGCGGCGGATTCCGGCGCGGCCCAGCGCCTCCGGCGGCAGCGCGAGGCGGCCGCACACGGCGACGACCTCGATGCCCGCCGCGCGGGCCGCCGCGGCGACGCCCGCCGGGGCCTTGCCGTGCAGCGTCTGCTCGTCCAGGGAGCCCTCGCCGGTGATCACGAGGTCGGCGCGCTCCAGGGCGGGCGCGAAGCCGAGGACGTCGAGCATGACCTCGATGCCGGGGCGGAAGCTCGCGCCGAGGCCGACCAGCGCCCCGTAGCCGATGCCACCCGCGGCGCCCGCACCCGGCGACTCCGCGTACTCGAGCGCCTTCGGCCCGACCGACTCGGAGAGCACCTTCGCGAAGTGCCCGAGCGCCGCGTCGAGTTCGGCGACGTCCTCGGGGGTGGCGCCCTTCTGCGGCCCGTAGATCGCGGGCGCGCCCTTCGGCCCGGTCAGCGGGTTGTCGACGTCGCTGGCGAGCACGAATTCGATGTCCGTGAGGCGTGGGTCGAGACCGGAGAGGTCGGCGGACGCCAGCTCGGCGAGCGCACCGCCTCCCGGCCCCACCGGCGCCCCCTGCGCGTCCAGCAGCCGCGCGCCCAGCGCGGCCAGCATCCCCGCGCCACCGTCCGTCGTGGCGCTGCCGCCCACCCCGAACACGATCGAGCGCGCCCCCGCGTCCAGCGCCGCGGTGATCACCTCGCCGGACCCGTACGTCGTCGCCGTCAGCGGCGCGAACTCGCCCTCGGGCAGCAGCTGGAGGCCGGAGGCTTCCGCCATCTCGACCACGGCCGTGCCCTCGCGCAGCGCGTACGCGGCGACGACCGGCTCGCCCAGCGGCCCGGTCACCCGGACCTCACGGCGTTCGAACCCGGCCGCGACCGCCGCCGCCACCGTCCCGTCCCCGCCGTCGGCGACCGGCACGGACTCCACCGTGACCTCGGGCGCGACCCGGTGCAGACCCGCCGTCACACGCTGTGCGACCTGCACGGCGGTGAGCGAGCCCTTGAACTTGTCCGCCGCGATCAACACGTGCCGCGCGGCCTGTGCAGCGTCCGCCACCTTGCTCTCCCCTTGCTGTTCACGCCTTGCTCACGTCAAGGCAGTCGCGCCGCTGCGACCTTAACCGCAGGAGGGGCCCGCTGCCCATGGCCGTCCGGCCCCCGGACCGGTACCGGCCGCCGAAATATCCGTACAACGAGTCGCAAACCAGGGCGACCGTTGATCTTCAAAAGCGGGTAGACCGGTGTCATGACGGCATCGAGCCCCGGGCTCAGCGACCTCCCCGACCCACCCGACCGCCCCCTCGCCGACCGCGTGCTCGGCGGCTGGCTCGGCCGGATCGCCGGCAACATGCTGGGCAAGCCGGTCGAGCGCGGCGAGGTGTGGACGCGCGAGCGCATCGACCGCTATCTGCGGCAGGCCGAGGCCCTGCCCCTGACCGACTACCTGCCGGAACCCCCGTCGGACGACGTGGCGTCGGCGCTGCGCCCCGAGTGGCGCCAGTGCGTACGCGGCCGCATCCACGGCAGCTGCCGCGACGACGACGTGGACTACGCGGTGCTCGGTCTGCACCTTCTGGAGACGCACGGCTTCGGGTTCAGCACGGAGCAGGTGGGCGAGCTGTGGCTGCTGCGCCTGCCGTACCTCCAGACGTTCACGGCGGAGCGCGCGGCGTACCGGAATCTCGCGAACGGCCTGAAGCCGCCGCTCACGGCGACGTACGACAACCCGCACCAGGAGTGGATCGGCGCCCTGATCCGCGCGGACGTCTTCGGCTGGACCAACCCCGGCGCCCCGCGCCGCGCGGCCTCCCTGGCCCGCCGCGACGCCGTCCTGTCGCACACCGGCAACGGCGTCTACGGCGCGATGTGGGCCGCCGCCCTGATCTCCGCCGCCTTCACCGCCCCGACCCCGCGCGCCGCCGTCGACGCCGCGCTCGCCGTGATCCCCGCGAGCAGCCGCCTAGCCCGCGTCGTACGCCGTACGGCCTCCCTCCACGAATCCCGCCTGACCTGGGAGGAGACCCTCGCCACGGTCGCCGGGGAGACGGCGGGGCTCGGCTGGATCCACACGGTCCCGAACGCCGCGGTGCTCACCGCGGGGCTGCTGTACGGCGACGGCGACTTCACCCGCACCATCACCCTCACGGTCCGCGGCGGCCTGGACACGGACTCGAACGGCGCGACGGCCGGTTCCTTCGCGGGCGTCCTGAACGGGGCCGGGGCGATCCCCGCGCAGTGGACGGATCCGCTGGAGAACCGGCTGCGCAGCGCGGTCTTCGGCTTCGACAACGCCCGTATCGACGAACTGGCGGAGCGGACCGTCGCGTTGGCGCAGGAGCCCGGGGCCTGAGCGGCACCGGCACCTTCCCTCCACCGCGCCCGCGCGACATCTACGCGCGTTGACAGCTGCCCTGGCGCCTGGTGATGTTTCGGTGGACAGTTTTTTCAGGACCATCGAGCAAAGGGGCTCATTCCGTTGGCCAGGAAGATCATTCTCGACTGCGATCCGGGACACGACGACGCGGTGGCGATGCTGCTCGCGCACGGAAATCCCGAGGTCGAGCTGGTGGCCGTGACCACGGTCGTCGGCAACCAGACGCTGGAGAAGGTGACGCGCAACGCGCTCTCCGTGGCGGCGATCGCCGGGATCACCGGAGTGCCGTTCGCGGCCGGGTGCCCCCGCCCCCTGATCCGTACGATCGAGACCGCCCCGGA
Source organism: Streptomyces sp. BYX5S (assembly GCF_054724165.1). Lineage (NCBI taxonomy): Bacteria > Bacillati > Actinomycetota > Actinomycetes > Kitasatosporales > Streptomycetaceae > Streptomyces > Streptomyces sp. BYX5S. The sequence goes on from NZ_CM138829.1 coordinate 5,809,692, forward strand.
GATCCACGGGGACACCGGGCTCGACGGGCCCGCCCTCCCGGACGCCGCCTTCGCCCTCGACGAGCGGCACGCGGTCGACCTGATCATCGACACGGTCATGGCGCACGAGCCGGGCGAGATCACCATCGTGCCGACGGCAGGACTCACGAACATCGCCCTGGCCGCGCGCAAGGAACCGCGCATCGTCGAGCGGGTGCGCGAGGTCGTGCTCATGGGCGGCGGCTACCACGAGGGCAACTGGAGCCCGGTCGCCGAGTTCAACATCGTGATCGACCCCGAGGCCGCGCACATCGTCTTCAACGAGCCGTGGCCGGTGACCATGGTCGGCCTCGACCTCACCCACCAGGCGCTGGCCACCCCCGAGGTCGAGAAGAAGATCGAGGCCGTCGGGACGAAGCCCGCGCGGTTCGTGCTCGAACTGCTCGACTTCTTCCGCGAGGCCTACCGCGAGAACCAGGGCTTCGAGCACCCGCCCGTGCACGACCCGTGCGCCGTCGCCTACGTCATCGACCCGGGCGTCATGACCGTCCGCAAGGCACCCGTCGACATCGAGCTGCGCGGCTCCCTCACGCTCGGCATGACCGTCACCGACCTGCGCGCGCCCGCGCCCGCCGACTGCCACACCCAGGTCGCCGTCGACCTCGACCACGAGCGGTTCTGGGACCTCGTGGTCGACGCCCTCGTCCGCATCGGTGAGCCCGGCGGGGACGGGACGCCCGCCGCATGAACGTCGCCGCCTCCCCCCACTCCCCGGCCGGCGGCCCCGACGCGGGGCGCCCGGTCCGGATCGGCGCCCTCATGGTCGCGCTGCTCGCGGCCAGCTTCGCCTTCCAGCTCAACGCCTCGATGCTCAGCCCGGCGCTCGCCACGATGGCGGACGAGCTGGACACCACCGCGTCCGCGATCGGTGTCACGCAGACCGCGTTCTTCACGGCCGCCGCGCTGTTCTCGCTGTTCCTGCCGCGCCTCGGCGACCTGATCGGCCGCCGCAAGGTGCTCACCGGGATGATGGTCCTGATGGCCGTCGGATGCGTGATCTCCGCGCTCGCGGCGTCGGTGGGCGTGCTCGCCGTCGGCCGGGTCGTCCAGGGCGCCTCCGGGCCCACCATCCCGCTCGCGCTGATCATGCTGCGCGTCGAGGTCCCCGACCCGAAGCGGTACGGCACGCTCATGGGCGTCGTCACCGCCGTCAACGGCGGCATCGCGGGCGTCGACTCCTTCGCCGGCGGCTCCCTCGCCGAGCACTACGGCTACGCGTCGATCTTCTGGGTCATGACCGCCTTCGCGGCGCTCTCGGCGGTCCTCGTCCGCCTCTTCGCCCCGGAGTCCCGCGCGAACGAGCGGCCGCCGATGGACTGGCCCGGCGTGCTCCTGCTGGTGATCTCCGTCGGTGCGCTGCTGATCGCCTTCAACGAGGCGGGCAAGCTGGCCGCCGCCAACTGGCCGCTCGCGATCGGCCTCCTGGTCGTGGCAGCGCTCGCGTTCTGGGCGTTCTGGCGGATGGAGAACCGGTCCGCGCACCCGCTGGTCACCACGCGTCTGCTGAAGCGGCGCGCGACGTGGTCGCTGCTGCTGTCCACGATGCTCACCATGACCGGCGTCTTCGCCCTCATGAACGGCCTCCTGCCGGGCTTCGCCCAGGACACCTCGGTGGGCCTCGGGCTCGGCGCCGAGGGCGCGACCTGGTGGACGCTCACCCCGTACGCACTCGCGGGCCTCGCCATGGGCCCGGTCTCCGGGCGCCTCGCGGGGACCTTCGGCTACGGCCGTGTCCTGCGCACCGGCCTGATCGCCACGGCGGCGGCCACGGTGCTGGCGCTGCTGACCCTCCAGACGGACTCGCCGGGCCTGCTCCTCGCGGTGTCGATCCTGCTGGGCGCCACCTACGCGGGCATGGCCAACATCATGCTCAACGGCCTCGGCATCGTGCTCTCCCCGCCCGAGAACCCCGGCTTCCTGCCGGGCCTCAACGCGGGCTGCTTCAACCTCGGCGCGGGCCTGAGCTTCGTGGTCCTCTACGCCGCGGTGGACGCGGTCGCCCCCGGTGACGGCAGCTCGGTCGGCGGCTACAGCGCCGGTGTCGTGGCGGGCCTGGTCCTCATCGTGGCGGCCCTGTTCGCATCCCTGCTCATCCCGAAGCCGGTGCACGCGGAGGAGACGGGCTGACCCGTCCCTGCGCGCGGTCCGCGGGCTGTCCTACGCTCGGTGGCATGACCAAGGTTGCGATCCTCACCGGCGCCGGTATCAGCACGGACTCCGGGATCCCGGACTACCGCGGCCCGAACGGTGTGTGGCGCAAGGATCCCGACGCCGAGAAGCTCGTCACGTACGAGTACTACATGAACGACCCGGAGATCCGGCGCCGCGCCTGGCAGGTGCGGCGCCGGGCGGTCACGCTGACCGCCGAGCCGAACCCCGCGCACCGGGCCATCGCCGAGCTGGAGACGTCCGGCGTCCCGGTCCGGGTCCTCACGCAGAACGTCGACGGACTGCACCAGCGCGCCGGCCTGCCCGACCGCAAGGTGCTCGAACTGCACGGCTCGGCGCGGCAGTTCATGTGCACCCAGTGCGACGCGCGCGGCCCCATGGAGGAGGCGCTCGCCCGACTCGACCTGGGCGAGGACGACCCGCTGTGCCTGGTGTGCGGCGGCATCCTGAAGTCGACGACGGTGATGTTCGGCGAGCACCTCGACCCACTGGTCCTCGGCGAGGCCGTCGAGATCACGAAGGCCTGCGAGGTGTTCTTCGCGGTCGGCTCCTCCCTCCAGGTCCACCCGGCGGCCGGCCTCGCGGGCCTCGCCACCGAACACGGCGCCCGCCTGGTGGTCGTCAACGCCGAACCGACCCCGTACGACGACGTGGCCGACGAGGTCGTCCGGGAACCGATCGGGACGGCGGTGCCACGGCTGCTCGCGGAGCTCGCCGTGGCGTAACCCCTTCCGGCAGGCCGACCCCAGCGACGGGTGCACGCGCGGCGGCCGGCTCGTGCCGTTCGTCGACGCGGAGTCGGTCTACGAGAGCGGGAACAGCGCGGTGGGGCCCGCGCCGGAGCGTTCGAAGTCCAGCAGGCGGCGCTTGCGGGGCAGGCCGCCGCCGTAGCCCGTGAGGTCGCCGTTGGCGCCGATGACGCGGTGGCAGGGGACGATGACGCCGATGGGGTTCTTGCCGTTGGCGAGGCCGACGGCGCGGGAGGCGTTCGGGTTTCCGAGGGCTTCGGCCAGCTCCCCGTAGGTGCGGGTCTCGCCGTACGGGATGAGCTGGAGCTGCTCCCAGACGCGGCGCTGGAACGGGGTGCCGTGCAGGTGCAGCGGCAGGTCGAAGTTCTTCAACTCGCCCTGGAAGTAGGCGTTCAGCTGGTCGATGACCGCGCCGAAGGGGCGCTCGTCGCGGGCGCCGAAGGTCTCCTGCGGCGGGCGGTGGCGCTGGTCCGTCATGTAGAGGCCGGAGAGGGCGGAGTCGGTCGACACGAGGGTGAGGGGGCCGTAGGGGCTGTCGATGACGGTGTGGAGCGTGGAGCTGGTCATGGCGTGCTTTTCCTTACGCGGGAAGGAAGTTGATCGGGTGGCTGTCGGTCGCCCACAGGTACTGGGTCGCGTACGCGCGCCACGGGCGCCAGGCGGCGGCCCTCGCGGTCAGGGCCGCCGGGGTGTGGGGCAGGCCCAACTCCTGTGCGGCGCGGCGCATTCCGAGGTCGGTGGGGAGGAAGGCGTCCGGGTCACCGAGGGCGCGCATGGCGATCGCCTCGATGGTCCAGGGGCCGAAGCCGGGCAGTTCGGCGAGCCGGGCACGGGCCTCGTCCCAGTCGGACTCGGGCCCCAACGACAGTTCCCCGTCGGCGAGTCGGCGTACGAGGGTGGTGAGTGTCGTACGGCGGCTGCGGGGCAGCGCGAGCGACTCCGGGTCGAGCGTGGCCAGCGCCGCCGGGGACGGGAAGAGGTGGGTGAGTCCGCCCTCGGGGTCGTCGACGGGTTCGCCGTGGGCGAGGACCAGGCGGGCGGCGTGGGTGCGGGCGGCGGCGGTCGAGACCTGCTGGCCGAGCACCGCGCGCACCGCGAACTCGTCCTCGTCGACGGTGCGCGGCACGCGGCGACCGGGCGCCTTGTCGACGAGCGGGGCGAGCAGCGGGTCGGCGCGCAGCTGCTCGTCCACGGCGACCGGATCCGCGTCCAGGTCCAGCAGGCGGCGGCAGCGGCTGATGGCGACGGTGAGGTCGCGCTGGTCGGTGAGGACGAGACGGCAGGCGACGTGGTCGGCGCCCGGGGTCAGGCTCACGATGCCGTGCCCGTACGGGAGCCGCAGGGTGCGCCGGTACGCGCCGTCGCGCCACTCCTCCACGCCGGGGACGCCGGTCGCGGCGAGGTGGCCGAAGAGGTTGTCGGGGTTGAGGGGTTTGCGGAACGGCAGCCGCAGGCCGAGCGCTCCGGGGGCGCCGGTCCGGCCCTGCGGGGCGCGCGTGCGCAGCTCCGTCGGGGACAGCGCGTAGACCTCGCGGACCGTGTCGTTGAAGGTGCGGATCGAGGCGAAACCGGCGGCGAACGCCACTTCGGAGAGCGGCAGCCCGGTGGTCTCGATGAGGAGGCGGGCCGTCTGGGCGCGCTGGGCCCTGGCCAGGGCGAGGGGCCCCGCCCCCAGCTCCGCGAAGAGCTGCCGCTCGATCTGGCGGGCGCTGTAGCCGAGTCGGCGGGCGAGCCCCGGCACGCCCTCCCGGTCCACCACGCCGTCGCCGATGAGGCGCATCGCGCGGGCGGTGAGGTCGGCGCGGTGGTTCCACTCCGGGGAGCCGGGCGTGGTGTCCGGGCGGCAGCGCTTGCAGGCGCGGAACCCGGCCTGCTGGCAGGCGGCGGCGCTGGGGTAGAAGCGCATGTTGCGGGGCTTGGGCGGCACGACCGGGCAGCCGGGGCGACAGTAGATCCTCGTCGTCACCACGGCGGTGTAGAAGACCCCGTCGAAGCGGGTGTCCTTGGCCTGGACTGCGCGGACGCAGCGGTCTGGGTCGGTGTGCATGGATTCAGCGTCCCGCAAGGTGGGGAGCTCGGCTGGCGAGAATCCGACATGGACGTCGGCCACCCCCGCGCCTCGGGGCTCCGCCGCTCAGTCGCGGCGGTTCGTTTCCGCTCGCAGCCTGCGCCAGACCGCCTTCGCGGCGTTGTGCCCGGACATGCCGTGGACGCCGGGGCCCGGCGGGGTCGACGAGGAGCAGATGTACACGGCGGGGTGCGGGGTGGTGTACGGGGAGAGGGAGAGCCTGGGGCGCAGCAGGAGTTGCAGGCCGCTGGCCGCGCCGGAGGCGATGTCGCCGCCCACGTAGTTGGCGTTGCGGACCGCGAGTTCGGGCGGGCCCGCCGTCGCGCGCGCGAGGATCCGGTCCCTGAACCCCGGGGCGAAGCGCTCCAGTTGGCGCTCGATGGCGTCGGTGAGGTCGCCGTCCCAGCCGTTCGGCACATGGCCGTACGCCCAGAAGGTGTGCTTGCCCTCGGGGGCGCGCGTGGGGTCGGCGACGGTCGGCTGCACCGTGATGAGGAACGGGGCCTCGGGGCCGCGGCCCTCGCGCGACGCGGCGTCGAGCGCCTTGCCGATGTCCGAGCGGTACGGGCCGACCTGCACCGTGCCGGCGGACCTGGCCTCCTTCGCGGTCCACGGCACCGGGCCGTCCAGCGCGTAGTCGACCTTGAACACGCTCGCGCCGTACCGGAACCCGTCGTAGAAGCGGCCGAGTCCGGCGATCCTGGCGACGGCCGTCGGCGACGTGTCGAAGATGTAGGCGCGGGCGGGCGGCAGGTCGTCGAGCCGCTTCACCTCGTAGTCGGTGTGGATCGCGCCGCCGAGGTCCTTCAGGTACGCGGCGAGCGCGTCGGAGATCGCCTGGGAGCCGCCGCGCGCGACGGGCCACCCGCGCGCGTGGGCGGCCAGCGCGAAGACCAGGCCGACCGCAGAGGTGGCGAGGCCGCCCAGCGGCGCGATGACGTGGGCGACGAGCCCCGAGAGCAGGGCGGGAGCCTTCTCGTCGCGGAAGCGGCGCATCAGCCACGTCGACGGCGGCAGGCCGACGAGTCCGAAACGCGCGAGCGTCACGGGGTCGCGGGGCAGCGCGCTGAGCGGCAGCGACATGAAGTCCCGTACGAGGGTGTCCCAGTGCGGCAGCAGCGGTTCGATCAGCCGCCGGTACGTGCCCGCGTCGCGCGGGCCGAACGACGCGGCGGTCTCGGCGACGGACCGGGACAGGACGGCGGCGCTGCCGTCGGGGAACGGGTGCGCCATCGGCAGTTCGTGCTGGACCCAGTCGAGACCGTAGCGGTCCAGGGGCAGGTCCCTGAACGCCGGGGAGTTGATGCCGAGGGGGTGCGCCGCCGAGCACGGGTCGTGGCGGAACCCGGGGAGCGTCAGCTCCTCGGTGCGGGCGCCGCCGCCCACGGTGCCCTCGGCCTCGAACACGGCAACGGAGAAGCCGCGCCTGGCCAGTTCCACGGCTGCGGTCAGCCCGTTCGGCCCCGCACCCACCACCACGGCATCGAGCATGGACGGCACCTCCGGACTCCTTCGTCAGCCGACGGCCACTGCCCGCCCAGGATATGCCGCACCCCCACGACTCCCGCTCCGCGGGTACACGGGTCCACCAATCAAGCCCCACCGGCGCTTGAGTAGTCCACCAATCAAGCCCCACCGGCGCTTGAGCAGTCCACCAATCAAGCCCCGCCGGCGTTTGAGGCGCGGGGTCCGGGGCGGAGCCCCGCGACCGCAACCACGGCACCGGTCAACAGACCCGCTCACCCCGCGAGCAACCCCGCCACCCGCCCCACGACCCCCGCATCCCGCCCCGCCGCGAACGGCAACGCATTCCCCCCACGGATGTCGAACGGCACACCGTCCCGCGTGAGGTGCGCCCCACCCGCCTCCTCCACGAGCAGGATCCCCGCCGCGTGGTCCCACGCCAGCTCCCAGCTGAACGCGATCGCGTCCACGGTGCCGCGCGCGATGCCCAGGTACTCGAGCCCCGCCGAACCGCAGGGCCGCGGCGCCACACCGTCCGCCCGCAGCCCCAGCAGCGCACGCTTCTGGTCGTCGGTCGTGAAGTCGGGGTGCGAGGTCGCGACCCGCAGGTCGGTGCCGGGCGCCGGAGGCCCGGCGTGCAGCACCTCGCCGTTCAGCCGCGCGCCCCGCCCACGCACCGCCACGGCCATCTCGTCGAGCGCGGGCGCGTACGTCCAGGAGGCGAGCACCACCCCGTCGAGCGCGAGCGCGACGAGGGTGCAGAAGCCGGGGTCGCCGTGCACGAACTGGCGGGTGCCGTCGACCGGGTCGACGATCCAGACCGGGGCGCTGCCCCGTATCGCCTCGTACGTGGTGGGGTCGGCCGCGACCGCTTCCTCGCCGACGACGACGGAGCCGGGCAGGAGCGCGGCGAGCTCACGGGTGAGGTGTTCCTCGGCGCGCTTGTCGGCGACCGTCACGAGGTCGTGCGGGGCGCTCTTCTCCTCGATCTCGTGCGCGTCGAGGCGCCGGAAGCGCGGGGTGATCTCGGCTGCCGCCGCGGCGCGCACGACGCGCTCCACGTCACGGACGAGATCGCTGGTCACCTTGCTGGTCAGAAAGTCTTCGATGCTTTCCGTCTTCGTTTCGATCATGTCCCCATGAGAACACAGCCCACTGACAACGCCCCCACGGCAGATGAACGCGAGGTGGCCCCCGGATGATTTCCAGGGGCCACACGGAGCGTGCCGGGTCAGCGACCGACCGCGTATCCCTGCATGCCGCGCGGGTTCGCCGCCGCCGACAGCACACCCGTACGCGGGTCGCGCGCGACGGCGCACAGCCGCCCCTCGGACCAGGCGTCACCGACGGTCACGTCGTGACCCCGGCGGCGCAGCTCGGCGACGACGTCCTCGTCCATGCGCGCTTCGACCGTGACCGAGCCGGGTCGCATGCCGCGCGGGAAGAAGGAGCCGGGGAACGAGTCGTTGTGCCAGTTCGGGGCGTCGATGGCGCCCTGGAGGTCGAGCCCGCCGCGCACCGAGCCGCGCAGCGCCACCGCCAGGAAGAAGTGCACCTGCCACTGGTCCTGCTGGTCACCGCCGGGGGTGCCGAAGGCGAGCACGGGGACGCCGTCCTTCAGGGCGAGGGACGGAGTGAGCGTGGTGCGGGGGCGCTTGCCGGGCGTCAGCGAGTTCGGCAGGCCCTCGTCGAGCCACGCCATCTGGAGCCGGGTGCCGAGCGGGAAGCCCAGCTCGGGGACGACCGGGTTGGACTGGAGCCAGCCGCCGGAGGGCGTGGCGGCGACCATGTTGCCCCAGCGGTCCACGATGTCGAGGTGGCAGGTGTCGCCGCGGGTGGCGCCGTTCTCGGCGACCTCCTCCGCCGCGGACGACTTCTGCACGGTGGGCTCGCCCGCGCCCGCGACGCCCATGGCGTCGAAGCCCGCCTCACCGGAGGCGACGGCGTCGGCGTGCGCGCTCAGACGCGGTGCGGCGCCGAGCGGGCTGCCGGGCCGCAGCTCGTGGGAGGCCTTCTCCGGGTCGATCAGGGCCCGCCGCTCGGCGTTGTACGCGTCCGAGAGCAGCGCCTCGACCGGCACCTGAGCCGCGTCGCCGTACCAGGCCTCGCGGTCGGCCATCGCGAGCTTGCAGCCCTCGACGAGCAGGTGCACGTAGTCGGCGGACCCGTAGGCGGGCAGCTCCGGCGGGAGCAGGGCGAGCTGCTGGAGGAAGGCGGGGCCCTGGCTCCAGCCGCCGGCCTTGCACAGCGTCCAGCCGTTCCAGTCGTACGTCGCCGGGGCCTCGTAGGACGCCGACCAGCCGGCGAGGTCCTCGGCGGTCAGCGTGCCGGTGTGGTGCTCGCCGCTGGTGTCCTTGGTGGGCCGCTGGGACTGGCGGACGAGCGCCTCGGCGATGAAGCCCTCGCGCCAGATCGTCCGGGCGGCCTCGATCTGGGCGGCGCGGTCGGCGCCCCCCGTCTCCTCGGCCTCGGCTATGACCCGCTTCCAGGTGGCGGCGAGCTGCGGGTTGCGCAGCAGCTCGCCCGGCTTCGGGGAGGCGCCGTCGACGAGGTAGACCTCGGCGGAGGACGGCCACTCGGTCTCGAAGAGCTCGCGGACGGTCTCGACGGTCTCCCCGACGCGCTCCACGGGCGCGTGCCCGTCCTCGGCGTATCCGATGGCGTACTTCAGGACCTCGGCGAGGGTCTTGGTGCCGTGGTCCTTCAGGAGCAGCATCCAGGCGTCGAAGGCGCCGGGCACGGCGGCGGCGAGCGGTCCCGTGCCGGGGACGAGGTCGAGGCCGAGCGACCTGTAGTGCGCGACGGTGGCACCGGCGGGGGCCACGCCCTGCCCGCACAGCACCCGCACCTCTCCTCCGGCCGGCGCGAGGATGATCGGCACCTCTCCGGCGGGCCCGTTCAGGTGCGGCTCCACGACGTGCAGCACGAACCCGGCGGCGACGGCGGCGTCGTAGGCGTTGCCGCCGTCCTCCAGGACCGCCATCGCGGACTGGGAGGCCAGGTAGTGCGTGGAGGACACCATGCCGAAGGTGCCCTGAAGGGTCGGGCGGGTGGTGAACAAGGAAGCTCCTAGCTCGTGGCGGTGCGGGTTGTCGGGATCGTACGAGGCGCCGCTGACAGCGCCTGCGGTGGTGCCGCGGCGTCCGGCGCGGTGCCGTCGTCGGCGACGAGGTGGCAGGAGACCTCGCGGCCGTCCTCCAGCGTGCGCAGCACCGGGACTTCGGTGCGGCAGCGCTCCACGGCGAGCGGGCAGCGGGTGTGGAAGCGGCAGCCGGGCGGCGGCGCGAGCGGGCTGGGCAGCTCGCCGCTGAGGACGATGCGTTCGCGGCTGCGCTGCGTGGTGGGGTCCGGGACGGGCGCGGCCGAGAGCAGCGCCTGCGTGTAGGGGTGCTTCGGATTCGCGAACAGCTCGGCCGTGGGCGCCTGTTCGACGATCTGGCCGAGGTACATGACGGCGATGCGGTCCGCGAGGTATTCGACGGCCGCGAGGTCGTGCGTGATGAACAGGCAGCCGAAGCCTCGGTCGCGTTGCAGATCGGCGAGGAGGTTGAGGACGGACGCCTGCACGGAGACGTCGAGCGCGGAGGTCGGCTCGTCGGCGATCAGCAGGTCGGGGTCGACGCACAACGCGCGCGCGATGGAGATGCGCTGGCGCTGGCCGCCGGAGAGTTCGTGCGGGTGCCGGTCGGCGTGCTCGGGGCGCAGCCCCACCTGGGCGAGGAGTTCGGCGACCCGCGCGCGTGCCTCCTCCTTCGTACGGGTGATGCGGTGCAGCTTGAGGGGTTCGGCGATGATCTCGCCGACCGTCATGCGCGGGTCGAGGGAGGACGACGGGTCCTGGAAGACCAGGTGGAAGTCCTTGCGCAGGGGCCGCAGGGCGCGCCGCGACAGGGTGGTCACGTCGGTGCCGTTGATGCGGACGGTGCCGGCGGTGGGCTCGTCGAGGCGGACGGCGCAGCGGCCCACGGTCGACTTGCCGCTGCCGGACTCGCCGACGAGGCCGACGACCTCGCCGCGCCCGACGGTCAGGGTGACGCCGTCGGCGGCGCGGACGGTGCCGCCGGAGCCCGCGAAGTGGCGTTCCAGGTCGACGAGTTCAAGAACCGGCGTGTCACTACTGGTCATGAGGTCTCCTGGAGGGTGTACGGGTGCCAGCAGGCGGCGCGGTGCGGGGCGTCGGCCCCGGCGTCCGCGAGGACGGCCTTGAGGCCGGGGCGGCCCGATGTGCAGGTGTCGTCGGCACGGGCGCAGCGGGGGGCGAAGGTGCAGGCGTCGGGCTGCGAGTCGAGGCTCGGCACGAGGCCGGGGATCTCGGGAAGGCGCCGCTTGCCCTCGCCGCCGGGGCGCAGCACGGCGGAGAGCAGGCCGCGCGTGTACGGGTGCCGGGGGTCGGCGAACAGTTCGTGCACCGGCGCCTGTTCGACGGGGCGGCCCGCGTACATGACGAGGACGCGGTCGGCGGCGTCGGCGACGACGCCGAGGTCGTGCGTGATGAGGACGATGGCCGTGCCGAGCCGTTCGCGCAGCGACTGGAGGACTTCGAGGATGCCCGCCTGCACGGTGACGTCGAGCGCGGTCGTCGGCTCGTCGGCGATGAGGACGGCCGGGTCGCAGGCGACCGCGATGGCGATCATGACGCGCTGGCGCATGCCGCCGGAGAGCTGGTGCGGGTACTCGTCGACGCGCTGGGCGGGCGCGGGGATGCCGACGAGGTCGAGCAGTTCGACGGCACGCGCGCGTGCCTGCTTCTTGCTGAGCCCCTGGTGGCGGCGGAGCACCTCGCCGATCTGCCGGCCGATGGTGAGCACCGGGTTCAGGGACGTCATCGGCTCCTGGAAGATCATCGCGATGTCGTTGCCGCGGATCTTCCCGTACGTCCGGTCGTCGGCGCCCGCGAGTTCCCGGTCGCCGATCCGGACGGAGCCGGTGATCTCCGCGGTGGGCGGGAGCAGGCCCATGACGGCCATGGAGGTGACGGACTTGCCGCAGCCCGACTCGCCGACCACGGCGAGCACTTCACCGGCGCGCAGGTCGAAGGAGACCTGGTCGACGGCGTGCACGGTGCGGGTGTCGGAGCGGAACGAGACCGACAGGTCCCGCACGCTGAGGACGGGTTCGGTGGACACAGGGGCGCTCATCGGGTCGCTCCACGGGGGTCGAGGACGTCGCGCAGACCGTCGCCGAGCAGGTTGAACGCCAGGGTGGCGGCGACGACCGCGAGGCCGGGGAACACCGCCATCCAGGGCGCCTGCGCGAGGAAGGACTGGGCGGAGGACAGCATCACGCCGAGGGACGGGGCGGGCGGTTGCACACCGAGGCCGAGGAAGCTGAGCAGGGCCTCGCCGATGATGGCGGTGGGGATGCCCACGGTGGCCTGCACGATGAGCGCGGAGGTGGCGTTGGGCAGGATGTGCCGGAACAGGACGGTGCCGTCCCCGCCGCCGTTGGCGACGGCCGCGGCCACGTAGTCGACGTGCTTGAGGCGGAGCGTCTCGGCGCGGGTGATGCGGATGACGGCGGGGATCTGCGAGATGCCGATGGCGATGGTCGCATTGCCGAGCGAGGGGCCGAGGACGGCGGCGAGGCCGACCGCGAGCACCAGGAACGGGAAGGCGAGCATGGTGTCGGTGACGCGGGAGACGACGCTGTCGGCGACCTTGCCGTAGTACCCGGCGAGCAGCCCGAGCGGGACGCCGATCACGAACGCGAGCGCCACCGCGAGCACGCCGACCTGCATGGAGGCGCGCGCCCCGTACACGACGCGGGACAGCTGGTCGCGCCCGAGGTCGTCGGTGCCGAGCCAGTGCGACCAGCTGGGGGCGGCCAGTACGTGTCCGAAGTCGGCGCGCGCGGGGTCGTACGGGGCGACGAGCGGCGCGAACAGCGCGGCGAGCACGAAGACGGCGGCGATGACGGCGCCGGTCATGGCGAGCTTGTTCTTGCGCAGGGCGCGCAGCTTGGCGTTCCCGGCGGTGCGGGCGCGTATTCCTGTGAGAGCCAGCGTGGTCACCGGGCACCTCCGAGCCGGATGCGCGGGTCGATGACCGAGTACGCCACGTCGACCAGCAGGTTGATGAAGATGTACGCGAACGACGTGCACAGCACCACGCCTTGCAGCGTCGCGTAGTCGCGGGTGAAGACGGCGTCGATGGTGAGCTTGCCGAAGCCGGGGAGCACGAAGATCTGCTCGGTGACGACCGCGCCGGAGATCAGGTGGCCGAGCTGGAGGCCGAGCACGGTGACGACGGTGACGAGCGAGTTGCGCAGCGCGTGTCCGCCGATCACCTCCCGGCGCGAGAGGCCCTTGGCGCGGGCGGTGCGCACGTAGTCCGCGGAGAGCGAGTCGAGCATCGCGGCGCGGGTCTGGCGCATCACGACGGCGGCGAGCCCGGAGCCGAGGACGATCGCGGGCAGCACCATGCGGCGCAGGTTGTCCACCGGATCGGCGCCGAAGGGCACGAACCCGGAGGCGGCGAAGACGGGCACGGCGATGGCGAAGGCGAGCACGAGGACGATGCCGAGCCAGAACGTGGGCACCGAAAGCCCCAGCAGGGCAAGGGCGTTGGCGATCCACTCGGCGGGCCTGCCGCGCCGTACGGCGGCGACGACTCCGGCGCCGACGCCGAGGACGATCGCGAGGAGCAGGGACAGCGCGGCGAGTTCGAGGGTGACGGGCAGCGCCTGCGCGATGGCGTCGGAGACCGGCAGTCCGGTGCGCGACGACGTGCCCAGGTCGCCCTGGAGGGCGTGCCCGATGAACCGGCCGTACTGGACGACGATGTTGTCGTCGAGCCCGTACGCGGCGCGGATCTCAGCGAGCGCCTTCGGGCTGCGCTCCTCGCCGGCGAGGGCGAGTGCCGGGTCGCCGGGCAGGGCGCGGATGCCGGCGAACACGACGATCGACACGAGGAACATGGTGATGACGGACTGCCTGACGCGGGTCAGGACGTACGCGGCCATCGGGTGCCCGGCGAGCAGCCCGGACTTCTTCGACTCGGGCTTCTTCGGCTCACGCTTCTTCGACTCGGGCTTCTCGACTGCGATGTGAGCGGTCGTCACTTGACGTACCCCGCATCCTTGACTCGGACGAGGCCGTCGCCGTAGACGCGCAGGCCCGCGACGTCCTTGCCGGTGACGACGTAGTTCTTCTGGCGGTAGAGGTAGATCAGGGCGTGCTCCGCGTTCACCTCGCGGATCAACTCGGCGTAGATACGGTCGCGTTCGGCCGGGTCGGACTCGGCGCGGCCGCGCTTGATCAGCTCGTCGATCTCGGGCCTGCCCAGGCCGTAGGCGTTCATCGCGCCCTTGGTCTGGAGGAAGCTCGCGATGTTGCCGTCCGGGTCGAGCCGCCCCGACCAGCCGCTCTGGAAGGCCTCGTACTGGCCGTTGTCGGTCTCTTCGAGCATGGTGGCGTACTCGGTGGGGCGCAGCTTGAGGTCGAATCCGGCGTCCTTGACCATGGCCTGGATGACCTGTCCGATGCGGCTCCACTCGGGCGTCGTGTTGATCTTCATCTCCACGTGCACGGTGCCCTTGATCCCAGCCTCCTTCAGCAGCCGCTTGGCCTTGGGCACGTCGCGCTTCGGGCACTGCGACGCCTTGACGCCGGGGGCGATGGCCGACTCCGGGGACATGGGGCCGCAGGCGGGTTCGTACATGCCCTGGAAGGCGACCTCGTTGATGAGGTCGCGGTCGATGGCCAGCTCGAAGGCCTCGCGGACGCGGACGTCCTTCGCCATCACGGTGTCGACCTTGCCGGGTGCCTGGCCGAGGCCCTTGACGTTGCCGACGTTGATGCCGATGCCCTGGTAGCCGAGCGAGGGCGAGTTGAACAGGCGCAGCTTGTCGTCGGTGAGGGCGCTCTTCACGTCGACGGGGACCATCTGGTCGCCGACCTGGACGTCGCCGGAGCGCAGGTTGGCGAGGCGGACGCTGCCGTCGGGGATCGGCTTGTAGATCACCTTGTCCAGGTGGACGTCCTTGGCGTCGTAGTAGTTGGGGTCCTTGGCGACGACGATGCGGTCACCGCCGACCCGCTCCACGAACCGGTAAGGGCCCACGCAGGAGGGGTGGTTGGTGAAGTTCTTGCCGTACTTCTTGAGCGCGGTCGGCGACATCACCATGCCGGAGCGGTCGGCGAGGACCGCGGTCAGCGGCACGTACGGCTGCTTGAGGGTGAGCTCCACGCCGTACGGGCCCGTGGCCTTCGCAGACTTCAGCGGGGTGAGTTCGGTGGCGCGGGCGGAGCCGGAGAGGTCGCGGTGGCGCAGCAGGGAGGTGACGACGGCGTCGGCGTTCAGCCTGGTGCCGTCGCTGAACCGGGCGTCCTCGCGGACGTCGAAGCGGACGGTGCGGCCGTCCTTCGACACCTCGGGCAGCCGGGTCGCGAGCTGCGGTACGACCTCGCCCTTGGCGTTGACGTCGTAGAGCTTCTCGCACATGCCCGCGAAGACGGTGCGGCCCACGAGGGTCTGGGCGAGGGTCGGGTCGAGCTTGTCGGGGTCGGCGTTGAGGGCCACGGTCAGCGTCCCGCCGGCCCGGACCGGGCGGTTGTCGGTCATCCGCTCCCCGCCCACCTCCGTGGCCGAGGACTGCAGGGAGCCGCAGCCCGCCAGAGTGGACATCGCCAGGACAACTGCCGTCAGGGCAACCGCTGTTCGGCGCACGAGGGCATACCTCCGCCAGGGATGAGGGGTCAGGGGTGAGGGTCAGGGGTGAGCGATCAAGGAATACGGCAGAACGTATTTCGCATACAGTCCGCACACAAGAGGGTTGTCCGGATGCCGGACGACTCTTGATGAAGATTGGATAACCCCGACCGGCAAATGGGACGCCCCGCTACAGAACGATCACCCGCATCGGCCCAGCTCAGCGCAGGTCACGCGGACACGCAAAAACTCCCGGCACAGGGCCGGGAGTCTGGGTGGAACCATGCGTTCGGGCGGATGGACCTCAGCTGTCCACCCAGCCGTGCTTGCGACCGCTCTGCACCAATTCGCGGCGGATCGCCAGGATCTGCTCACCCGTCAGCGAGGGCGCCGCGCGCAGCAGCAGCTCGGTGACCTCATTGGTGAACTCGTCGACGCGCAGCACATCGCACAGCACGTCGTCGCCGTCGGCCGCGTTCCGCCCCGACGCGGGCGCGGACGCTCCCTCGGCGAGCTGCACGGACGACGCCTTGGGCCCGCGGTCGCCCTCCTCGATGTCGAACTCGACCTTGAGCCCCGTGCGCAGATACGACTCCGGGATCAGGAGGTCGTTCACATGCAGGAAGACGTCCTCGCCGCCGTCGTCCGGCGCGATGAACCCATAACCGCGCGCCCCGTCGAAGCGCACCACACGACCAGCTGCCACGCCGACCCCCAACCACCTCGGCGGGCCCGTCGCCCGCGTCCTCCAACAACTTTTCCGGATCCTACCGGTCCGCCCGCGCGAACCCACGGACCCGCCACGGCGGTGCCCCAGCGTGATGTCCCGGTGACGGAAGTGGCGGTATCGGCACACAGCAACTCGTGTGAGACTGGCGTCCCCCACCCACCCTTGACGCAAGGGACGTACGCCGTGCGTTCTCTCCCGCTCCCGGTCACCCTGGCCGCCCGCCTGCTGCCCGTCGCCGTGCTCGCCTGCGCCGGCTGGGCCTACGCGGCCGGGCCCATGGCGGAGCCCACGAGCGACGACCGCCCCGAGGCGGCGCCGACCTCGTCGGCGCCCGACGAACCCGGCGAGACCGTCGCCGCGAAGACGTACGAGCGGCCGCCGGCCCCGTGCGAGTCGCTGCCCGCCGCGACGGTGAAGGCGCTCGTGCCGGACGCCAAGACGGCCGGCAAGGAGCTGTCGGCCACCGACGAATCGGTCCGCCGCGGCTGCTCGTGGAGTGCCCTGAAGGGGTACGACTACCGCTGGCTCGACGTCTCCTTCGAGGTGAAGGACTCCGACGAGCTGGCGAAGAAGGCGTTCGCCGCCGGGGACGGCGAGAAGCGGACCAGCCCGCTCAAGGGCCTCGGGGACGAGGCGCGCGTGACGAGCTCGCTCACGACGAAGGACAAGCAGGACACCCGCGAGTCCGTCGTGACGGTCCGCTCGGGGAACATGCTGCTGACCGTCACCTACAACGGCAGCGACTTCGAGTCGAAGGGCGCGCCGTCCAACGACACCGTGATCAAGGGCGCCCGCAAGGCCGCCGGGGACGCGGCGGCCTCGCTCGGCTCCAGTAAGGGCTCCTGACTCAGCCGCGGCTCGGCGGCCAGTTCTTGAACCGCTTCGGGCGCGGCGGCGCGTACGTGCGCACCTTCGACGTACTCAGGCCCATCCGCACCAGCGACTCGGCCACGGTCACGGCCGCCGCGACCCCGTCGACGACCGGCACGCCGGTGCGCGCCTTCACCTCGTCCGCGAGGCCCGCCATGCCGCCGCAGCCCAGGCAGATCACCTCGGCGCGGTCGTCCTCCACGGCCCGCGCCGACTGCTCGACGATGGCCTTCACGGCGGCGTCCGGATCGCGTTCGAGGTCGAGGACGGCGAGGCCGCTGGCGCGTACGGAGGCGAGCCGGTCGGTGAGCCCGGCCAGCTTGAGGCGGTCCTCGATGAGCGGCACGGCCCGGTCGAGCGTGGTGACCACGGAGTACTTGTGACCGAGGTACATCGCCGTACTGGCCGCGGCCTCGGTGATGTCGACCACGGGGACGTCGAGGAGTTCCTGGAGCCCCTCGCGGCCGTGCTCGCCGTAGCCGGCCTGGACGACCGCGTCGAAGGGCTCCGGGTGGGCGCGGACCGTCTCCATGACGGCGATCGCGGCCAGGTAGCTCTCGTAATTGCCCTCGCAGGAGTCGGGGCCGAACGCCGGGGTGAGCGGGACGATCTCGGTGCCCGGCGAGGCCACGGCCCTGGCCTGCGCGCCGATGCTCTCGGTCATGTCCTCGGTGGTGTTGACGTTGCAGACGAGAATGCGCATGGCGGGCTACAGCTTTCTTCTTGTGGTGCGTCGTGGTGGTGCGGGAGGGGTCAGGCGGCGGGGACGGCGATCTCCTCGCCGTCCACGTCGTTCGCGGTGCGGCTGCGGTCCGCGACCACAACGTAGAGCAGCGCGGCGAGCCCGGCGCCGATGAACCAGGAGAACCCGGAGACCGGCTTGAAGGCGGGCACGAGAGCGATCACGACGGCGACGGCGGCGGCCGGGGCGAAGGCGCCGACGGCGCGCACGTGGAAGCCGGACCGGTAGTGGTAGTCGCCGTCGGGGGCGTCGGTGTAGAGGTCGGGGACGTTGACGCGCGTCTTGCGGACGAGCCAGTAGTCGGCCATGACGACACCGAACGCGGGGCCGAGCAGGGCGCCGAGCCCGCCGAGGAAGTAGTTCACGACGGTCGGGCTGTTGTAGAGGTTCCACGGCAGGATGACGAGGCCGATGACGGCGCTGACGATGCCGGCCTTGCGGAAGTCGAGCCGCCGCGGGAACAGGTTGACCAGCGCGTAGACGGGCGCGACGAAGTTCGCGAGCAGGTTCACGGCGATGGTCAGGACGATGAAGGCGAGCGAGGCGAGGACCATCAGCGGGGTGCTCGGGATGGTCGCGACGATGTCCTCGGGACCGGCGATGACCGTTCCGTTGATCTTGAACTGGCCGCCGGACAGGACGACGACGATGCCCGCGAAGAAGAGCATGTTGAGCGGGATGCCGACCAGGTTGCCCGTGACGATGGCGCGGCGGCTCTTCGCGGAGCGGGTGAAGTCGCAGAAGTTCAGGACGAACGTGCCGTAGATGACGACCCACAGCGCG
Organism: Streptomyces sp. BYX5S; assembly: GCF_054724165.1. Lineage (NCBI taxonomy): Bacteria > Bacillati > Actinomycetota > Actinomycetes > Kitasatosporales > Streptomycetaceae > Streptomyces > Streptomyces sp. BYX5S. Next base: position 5,827,954 of record NZ_CM138829.1, read on the forward strand.
GCGGACTCCAGGATCTGCCGCCAGGCGTCGAGCCCGGTGGGCGCGGAGCCGGTGGAGACCGCGATGGACAGGTCGGCCTTGGCGAGGATCCAGACGGCGAGCGCGCACATCGTGATGAGGATGGTCGGCGCGGCGAACGCCATGTACTTGCGGATGAGTTCCATGCCGTAGCTGACGATGACGACCTGGACGACCCACAGGGTCAGGAAGGTGATCCAGCCGAGGGTGGACAGGCCCAGGACCGAGTTGTGGTCGAGCGAGGCCGCGCCGGGCGCCAGCTTCTTGATCACGGCACCGAGCACGGCGGCGGCGAGATACGTCTGGATGCCGAACCAGGCGATGGCGACGGCGCCGCGCACGGCGGCGGGGATCTGCGCGCCGCGGATGCCGAAGGCGATGCGGCTCATCACGGGGAACGGCACGCCCGTCTTCTGCCCCATGTAGCCGGAGAGCGTCAGCAGTCCGAAGAGCAGCACGGAGGCGACGACGAAGGCGATCAGGATCTGCCAGACGCTCAGCCCGAGCGCGAACAGGCCCATGGCGAAAGCGTAGTTGCCGAGGCTGTGCACGTCGTTGCCCCACAACGTGAAGACGTTGTACGCGCCCCAGCGGCGCCCTTCCTTCCGGGTGGGGGCCAGATCCGGACTGTAGAGACCGGGACTGGTGCGGGCGGGCCCGTCGACACCGGCGGTGGGGGTCTGTTCGTGCACGGCAGCCATGACGCGCTCCTGGAGGTCCACATTTTCCGCGATGGGGCGGCACCGGTTCAAGGTTCAATTGCTGGCCCGGTTCGGGCAGTTGAGCCGGAGGCGCGCTCGGATTTGGTATACCAAACCCGATGACAGGCGGGCGCGTCAATGACCTGGGTCACATGAATTCCCGTCCGACGCATTGACGCACAGGATCGTCACCTCTACGTTTCCGTGCGACCACGCGGTCAACGTTCGTGATTCCGAACGCCGTTGGTCGTTCGAGCCGCACCTCACCCCCGGAGGAGCCCCCATGCCCCGCGCCTCACGAAGAACCGCGTTACTCGCCGTCCCCGCCGCCGCCCTGCTGGCGCTGATCCCCTCGACCGCGTCGGCCTACCCGAACCCCGGCACGGTCACCGGCGCCACCGTGGTCCACGACCCGACCATGATCCGCAACTCGGCCGGCAAGTACCTGCTGTACGCGACCGGCGGCGGACTCGCCGAACGCTCCTCGACCGACCGCACCGCCTTCACCGCGGGCAAGGACGCCTTCACCACCAAGCCCTCCTGGTGGTCCTCGTACGCGACGGAGGCCTGGGCGCCGGACATTTCCTACCAGGGCGGCAAGTACCTGATGTACTACGCCGTTTCGACCTTCGGCTCCAACAAGTCCGCGATCGGCCTGGCCGGTTCGACGACCGGCGAGCCGGGTTCGTGGACGGACTACGGCGTCGTCTACACCTCGACGACGTCGAGCGACTACAACGCCATCGACCCGAACCTGTTCGTCGACGGCGACGGCAAGTGGTGGCTCTCGTTCGGGAGTTGGTGGACCGGGATCAAGATGATCCAGATCAACCCGTCCACCGGCAAGCAGCTCTCGACGAACACCACCCGCTACTCGCTGGCCGCCCGCCCCACCGGCACCAAGGCCGTCGAGGCCCCGTACATCGTCAAGCGCGGCGGCTACTACTACCTGTTCGCGTCGTACGACACGTGCTGCGCCGGCACCAGCTCCACGTACAAGGTCAAGGTCGGCCGCGCCACCAGCGTCACGGGCCCGTACTACGACAAGAACGCTGTCGCCATGACGAACAACGGCGGCACGCCCGTCCTCGAGTCGCACGGGCGCTACATCGGCCCCGGCGGACAGTCGATCATGAGCGACGTCGACGGCGACCTGATCGTCTACCACTACTACGACGGCCAGGACAACGGCACTCCGAAGCTCGGCGTCAACCTCCTGAACTGGAGCACCGGTTGGCCCGTCGCCTACTGACCCCGCCGCGCCATGAGGACCAGATAGACGACGAGTGAGGTCCCGAGCCCCACGGCCCACCCGTAGTCGGCGAGCGGTTTGAGGAGGGGGACGAGGCCGTCCACCGGGAACGGTCCGGCCTTGTTCCCCTTCGCGTCGACCGTCGAGTACGAGCCGCCGACAGCGAGCACCCCGCCCACCGTGAACGCGACGACGGCCCGCCAGTTCCACCCGGCGCTGTACCAGTACCGCCCGTCCTTCACGTACAGGTCGGCGAGGTGCAGGACCGTCCGCCGCACGATCCAGTAGTCGGCGATCAGGATCCCGGCGACCGTGCCGAGCAGCCCGCCGACCACGCCGAGCCACGTGAAGATGTACAGCTCGGGCGTCGACGTGAGCTTCCACGGCATGACGAGGACGCCCACCACACCCGTGATGATCGCGCCGGTGCGGAAGGTGATGACCTTCGGCGCGAGGTTCGCGAGGTCGTAGGCGGGCGAGACCACGTTCGCCGCGATGTTCACGGAGATCGTCGCCACGAAGACGGTGATCAGCGCGAACAGCAGCCCGAACACGTTGTCCGTCTTGCCCGCCAGCTCCACCGGGTCCCAGATCGGCACCCCGTACACCTTCTGCGAGCCCGCCGTCACCAGGACGGACATGAGCGCGAAGATCGTCATCGTCGTAGGCAGGCCCATTGTCTGGCCCCAGACCTGCGCCCGCTGGCCCTTGCCGAAGCGGGTGAAGTCCGGGATGTTCAGCGACAGCGTGGACCAGAAGCCGATCATGCCCATCAGGCCCGGGAAGAAGATCTTCCAGAAGTCCGCACCCCAGCCGACCTTCGACGGCTCGTGCAGCAGCGGGCCGAAGCCGCCCGCCTTGTTCGCGATCCACACCAGCAGCACCACCGCGCCGACGAGCACGAACGGCGCCGCCCAGTTCTCGAAGCGGCGCAGCGTCTCCATGCCCCGGTAGATGATGGCGAGTTCGATGACCCAGAAGATGCCGAAGCAGAGCCACAGGGTCCACGGGTAGCCGCCGACCTCGGCCGCTCCCGTCCAGCCTCCGAATATTTTCCCGAGCAGGATGAAGATGCCCTGCCCGCCGATCCACGTCTGGATGCCGAACCAGCAGCAGGCCACCGCCGCCCGCACCATCGCGGGCAGATTGGCGCCGCGCACCCCGAAGGAGGCGCGTGCGAGGACGGGGAAGGGTATGCCGTACTTGGGTCCCGCGTGCCCGGTGAGCAGCATCGGCAGCAGCACGATGACGTTCGCGAGGGCGATGGTGAGGACGGCCTGCTTCCAGTCCATGCCGAGCGCGACGAGCCCGGACGCGAGGGTCCACGAGGGGATGCAGTGGGCCATCCCGATCCACAGGGCCACGAAGTTGTACGTGGTCCAGCGGCGGTCGGCGAGCGGGACCGGGCGCAGGTCCTCGTTGGCGTAGGGGCTGTCGGCGGGGTAGGCGTCGGCGGCGAGTTCGACGGCGGACGAGGACGCTCTCGGAGCGGTGTCGGTCATGGGCAGTCCGTTCTACGGAAGGGACGGGAACAGCGGCCGTGCGGGGTCCGTGCGGGTACCGTCAACTGCCTTGCGTGGTACGGATGGTGCTCATTCGCCGGTCATGTCATGCGCGGAGCGCGGGGATCACGTCCCGGCCGTACGCCTCGATCACCGACTCCTTGGCGTCGTGCATCGCGTAGACGGCGAACTGGTCGACGCCCAACTCCGCGAGCGCGCGCAACCGTTCGACGTGCGCGGCCGCCGGGCCGAGGAGGCAGAAGCGGTCGACGATCCCGTCGGGCACGAACGCGGTGTCCGGGTTCCCGGAGCGTCCGTGGTGCGCGTAGTCGTAGCCCTCGCGGGCCTTGATGTACTCGGTCAGCTCGTCGGGGACCAGGTCGGAGTGCGCGCCGTACTTGGCCACCAGGTCGGCCACGTGGTTGCCGACCATGCCGCCGAACCAGCGGCACTGCTCGCGGGCGTGGGCGAGCGCCTCGGGCGAGTCGTCGGCGGTGACGTAGGCGGGAGCGGCGACACAGATCCGCACCTCGTCGGCCGAGCGGCCGGCCGCCGTCGCCGCGTCCCTGACCGCCTTGATCATCCACTCGGTGAGGAACGGGTCGGCGAGCTGGAGGATGAAGCCGTCGGCCTCCTCGCCGGCCATCTTCAGCGCCTTGGGCCCGTACGCCGCCATCCACACGGGCAGTTCGGCGCCGTCCCGCACCCAGGGGAACCGGACGACCGAACCGCCGCCGAGGTCCGCCTCGTCGCCGCGGCCCAGCGCGCGGATCACCCTCATGGCGTCGCTGATCCGCGCCAGCGTGTTCGGCTTGCGGCCCGCGACGCGCATGGCGGAGTCGCCGCGCCCGATGCCGCACACCGTGCGGTTGCCGTACATGTCGTTGAGCGTCGCGAAGGTGGAGGCGGTCACCTCCCAGGTGCGCGTGCCGGGGTTGGTGACCATCGGGCCGACGGTGAGGGTGCTGGTCTCCGCGAGGATCCGGCTGTAGATGACGAACGGCTCCTGCCACAGCACGCAGCTGTCGAACGTCCACCCGTGGGTGAACCCGGAGTCCTCCGCCCGTTTCATCAGGTCCACGACCGCGGAGGCGGGCGGGTCGGTCTGGAGAACGAGTCCGAAATCCATGGGGAGCCCCTCGTGTTGGGTGCCGCGCCGCCGGTGAAAGCCACAATCGTGGACTTCTTCCGGGGGCTTGGCAAGGGGCCCGCCCGGCGAGTTCTACGCGCGTCCAGCATTTGTCACCGTTGCGGGTGATGCTCCCCCTCGGACTTCCCCCCGGGCTCCCCCTCCGACGGCGCCCGGCCGGGGAACGTCCCGAGGTCCGCGATCCGGTACCCGTTCGGGTAGCCGCGCACGGTGCTGCTGTCCCGGCCGTGCTTCGGTGTCCCGCGCGCCGGGAGCAGCCGCACGAACCGGCCGCGCAGCCGCAGCCCGCCGCGCACCACCCGCTCGACGGTCGGGTTCGGGTCCCGGTAGCCGAACGCGGCGCGCAGCGGCGGGTCCATGAGGCAGACGGAGGCGCTGCGCACGGTGGCGCCCAGCGGCCCCGGGTACCAGGACGCCATCAGGTCGAGCGTCGCCTCGGAGACCGCGTGGCCGCCCGCGTCGTACGCGAAGTGCCGGCGCTCGTAGTCGTCCATGAGCCGCTCGAACTCCTCGTACGTCGCCGGGATGTCCTTGATGTTCATGCGGCGGCCGAGGGCCCGGTAGTAGTTGGTGGCCGCCCGCACCTCGTGCGGCGAGTAGGGGCGCCACGCGTAGGCGTCCATCCAGCGCTTGGGCACGACGACGAAGGTCGACAGGACGTAGCGGTAGTCGTCGTTGGAGATGTCGTACGCGCCGTGCATCCGGTTCATCCGGCGCACCGCGTCGCGGCCCTCCCCCGTGTCGAAGCCGTGCTCGCCGACGGCGTCGAGGATGAGCACCGTGTCGTCGTACCGCTTCTGCGTCCGCTCGGTGAACTCGCCGGTGCGGCCGAGGAGCCGGCCGATGCTCGGGACGGCGTACGTCCGGTAGAGCGCGAACCCCAGGGCCTGCATGGTGTCCCAGGGGAACTCGTACGACGAGCTGATGCCGTAGATCTCGTGGTAGTCGGTCTCGGGGTCGAGCCGTTGGATCGTCCGGATCCAGTGGTCGCGCCGCACGCTGGTCCTCCCTCGGGCCGTGGCGCACGACGGGGCCGTGTCCCCGACGTGCCCGCGGGCCCACTGTCGTACGCCCGCAGCCGGGGATCAAGACCGTCGGCACGCGGACACCCGGCACGGGGTGACGGAGGTCACGGTGGCTCGTGGGGCGATCACGGAATGCGTGGGTGCGTCCCGCTGCTGCACGGGTTGTCGGCCGGTCCCTGCTCCAGGGGTCGGCCTCCCCCGTTCTTCGAAAGGCTTTCTGCACCATGCCGCTGGCCCTCTTGGCCCTGGCTGTTGTCGCGTTCGGCATCGGCACCACCGAGTTCGCCACGATGGGGCTGCTGCCCCAGATCGCCGACGGCATCGACGTGTCGGTGCCGCACGCCGGCAACCTCGTCTCCGCGTACGCGCTCGGTGTCGTCGTCGGCGCCCCCGTCCTCACGGGCGTCGGCGCGCGCATCCCGCACAAGAAGCTGCTGCTGCTCCTGTCCGGCCTGTTCGTGATCGGCAACGCCGCGTCCGCGCTCGCCCCGAACTTCGGCCTGCTCTTCGCCGCGCGTTTCCTCGCCGGGCTGCCGCACGGCGCGCTGTTCGGGGTGGGCGCCGTCGTCGCGTCCCGGCTCGTGACGCCCGACCGGGCCGCCCGCGCCGTGTCGAAGATGTTCCTCGGCCTCACGGTCGCGAACATCGTCGGCGTCCCGGCGAGCACGGCCCTCGGCCAGCACCTGGGCTGGCGCTCCGCCTACTGGGCGGTCGCCGTCATCGGCGGTCTCGCCCTCGCGGCGCTCGCCCTGTTCGTGCCGCACCAGCCGCGCGGCGAGGGCGCCGGGATCCGCCGCGAGCTGCGCGCGATGGGCAACCGGCAGGTGGTGATCGGCCTGGCCACGGCCGTGGTCGGCTTCGGCGGCTTCTTCGCCGTCTACAGCTACCTGGTGCCGATGCTGACGAACGTCACGGGCCTCTCCGACTCCTCGAGCACCCTGGTCCTCGCGCTCTACGGCGTCGGCATGACCCTCGGCACGCTGGTCGCGGGCCCGCTGACCGACCGCGCGCTGCGGCCCACCCTGTACGCGAGCCTGGCGCTGCTCGCCGCGGCGCTCGTGACGTTCCACTACGCGGTCCACAGCACGGTGCCCGCGCTGATCACGATCACCTTCATCGGGGCGATGGGCTCCCTCATCACCACGCCCGTGCAGATGCTGCTCATGGCGAAGGCGGACGCGGCGCCGACCATGGCGGCCGCCTCCAACCACTCCGCCTTCAACCTCGCCAACGCGGGCGGCGCCTGGCTCGGCGGCCTCGCCATCTCGGCGGGCTGGGGCTGGACCTCCCCCACCCTCGTCGGCGCGGCCCTCGCGGTCGCGGGCCTGGCACTGGCCCTCGTCGGCGGCCGCATGGACCGCGGCGCGCGGCGCTCGGAGGTGGTGGCGTCGTCCGACGCCGGGGCTGCGGAGCAGACGGGTCCGGTCACGGCGGAGAAGTCCTGAGCCGGGGCAGCAACAGTTCCCCGACCCGGCAGGTCTCCTCCTTGTACGGGGTGTCGGAGAGCACGAAGTGGGTGACGCCGAGGCTCCGGTAGGCGTCGAGGGCCGCCGCCACGTCGTCGGGTGATCCGACGAGCCAGGTGGTGGCCGCGCCTCCGCCGCCGAACCGGCCGGGCGCGGTGTACAGGCACGTGTCGAGGACCTCGCCGCGCCGGGTCAGGTCGAGCAGCCGCCGCTGGCCGACGGCCGACCCGCGGTTGCCCGACCACGTGCCGGTCTCCCCGGCGTCGGCGGCCATCTTCGCAATCTTCTCCTCCGCCGCTCGCCACGCCTCCTCGGTGGTGTCGCGGACGACGGTGGTGATGCGCAGACCGTACTCGAGCGGGGCATGGGCGCGATCCACCTGCTCGCTCAACTCACGCAGGCGCGCGAGGCGTTCGGCGATTCCGTCGAGCGGCTCGCCCCAGAAGAGCTGCACGTCCGCCTCGGCCGCCGCGACACGTTCGGCGGCCTCGGAGGCACCGCCGAAGTAGAGGGTCGGACGGGTCCGGCCGCCGGTGGTGTGCGGGCGCGGGGCAACGGTCGAGTCGGTGACCTGAAAGTGCTCGCCGTGGAAGGTGACGCTCTCCTCGGTCCACAGGCGCCGCACCAGGTGCAGGAACTCCTGGGTGCGGGCGTAGCGGGCGGGCGGGTCGACGGTGGTATCGCCGTACGCGGCGGGGTTGTCGAGGCCGCTGACGACGTTGACGAGGACGCGGCCGCGGCTGAGCTGGTCGAGGGTGGCCGCCGCGGTGGCGAAGTTGGCGGGATGCCAGTAGCCGGGGCGGGCGGCGATCAGGGGTTTGAACGTGGTGGTGCGGGCGGCCAGGGCGGTGGCGACGGTGAAGGTGTCGGGGCGGCCCCAGCCAGTGCCGAGGAGGGCGCCGTCCCAGCCGTGGTGCTCCGCGGTGCGGGCGAGGTCGGTGGAGTGCTCGATGGAGCCCCAGCCGGTGGTCATGGTGTCACCCCGGTGACCGGGTTCGACGGTGTTGGGGACGTACCAGAGGAATGTCGGTGCGGATGTCATCGTCGGTGCTTTCCTTCGGAACGAATCGGCTGAACTCCCGGGGCTCCGCCCCAGACCCCGCTGCTCAATCGCCGCAGAGGCTCAAAGGCCGAGGCAGGTCAGGAGGCGGGTGCGCAGGGCCGCGTGGTCCGGGGTGCCGTGGCGACGCGGAGCGGGCAGCTCCACGGGGACGTCGAGCCCGATGCGGCCCTCCTCCAGAACGGCCACCCGGTCGGCCAGAGCAATCGCCTCGTCGACGTCGTGCGTCACCAGCAGCACGGCGGGCCGATGCCGCTCGCACAACCGCCGCAACAACGCATGCATACGGATCCGCGTCAACGCGTCGAGCGCCCCGAACGGCTCGTCCGCCAACAGGAGTCGGGGCTCACGCACCAGGGACCGCGCGAGCGACACTCGCTGCTGCTCGCCCCCGGACAACTCCACGGGCCACGCCCGCTCACGCCCCTCAAGACCGACCTCGGCGAGCGCCGTCCGGCCACGCTCCCGCGCGTCCGCCCCACCCAGCCCGAGCACGACGTTCTCCAGCAGCCGCTTCCAGGGCAGCAGCCGCGCGTCCTGGAACACCACGGACACGTTGTCCGGCGCGGTCAGCTCACCCCCGCCCGCCACGTCGTGGTCGAGCCGCGCGAGCGCGCGCAGCAACGTGCTCTTGCCGGAACCACTGCGCCCCAGCAGCGCCACGAACTCCCCCGGCACGATGGACAGTTCGAGCCCGTCGAGCACGTTGCGCCCGCCGAGCGTACGCACGAGTCCGTCGATGCGGACCGTCGTACGGTCCTCGGTCGCGGTCAGCCCGCCAGCGTCCGACGCCATGCCAGGGACCTCCTCTCCACGAGTCGTACGAGCGCGTCGGAGACGAGCCCGAGGAGTCCGTACACGACGAGCCCGACGATGATCACGTCCGTCTGTCCGTAGGTCCGCGCGAGCTCCATCATGTAGCCGATGCCGCTGGTGGCGTTGACCTGCTCGACGACGACCAGGGCCAGCCATGCCGCGGTGACCGCGAACCGCAGCCCGAGCAGGAAGCCGGGCAGCGCGCCCGGCAGGACGACATGGCGCACGAACTGGAACCTGCTCAGCCGTACCGTCTCGGCGAGTTCGGCGTAGCGGTGGTCGATGGTGCGCAGCCCGTTGTGGGTGTGGATGTAGATGGGGACGAAGACGCCGAGGGCGATGGTGATGACCTTCATCGTCTCGCCGATGCCGAACCAGAGGACGAGGAGCGGGATCAGCGCGAGCGACGGGATGGCCCGCTTGATCTGCACGGGCCCGTCGACGATCCCCTCACCGATGCGGCTGAGCCCGGAGACGAGCGCGAGCAGCAGTCCCGCGGCAACGCCGAACACGAGCCCCAGCAGGGCGCGTTGGGCGGACGTGGCGAAGTTGGACTGGAGCCTGCCGTCGGCGATGAGGTCGCCCGCGGTGCCGGCGATGGTCCACGGAGCTGGCAGGCTGCGCGCGTCGATGAGGCCGGCGCCGGACCCCGCCGCCCACAGCGCGAGGAGCAGCAGCGGCCCGAGGGCCCAGCCGTAAGGGACGGGCCGGCCGGGTCCGAGGCGCCCTCGGGCCCTGCACCGGGTATGGGGGCCCTGCGGGCGGTCCGTCGCGGTCGCCGTCCGGTGGTCCGGTTGGTGGTCGAGGGCCGTGGTGCTCATGGCGTCCTCCCTTCACCGGCCGTGGCGTCGGCGGCCACGCGTTCGTATCGGCGGTCGAAGAGGATCTCGGCGTCGAACCTCTTGTACTTCTGCTCCTTCGCCAGGAGGTCGACGGTCTGCTGCTGGCGCCGGATGGCGCCGGTCCAGTCGGCGGGGAAGTCGGGGTGCCCCGACCTTTTGACCAGGTACTCGCCGTCCTCGTGGCTCAGCCCCTGGTCCTTGACGTAGTAGCCGTCGATCCACTGCCGCGGATGGTTGTCGGCCCAGACCTGCGCCCGCGCCCAGAACGTGATGAGTTCCTTGACGGCGGCCGACTTCTGGGGGTCGCTCACGGATTCGGTGAGCGCCCACAGGTGGGCCGGGTCGTCGCGCAGCCCGTGCTTGATGGTCGTGGCGCCGTCCCTGCCGTACTTCGTCAGGTAGCGCTTGATGTTGACGTCGGCGATGGGCGCGGCGTCCACCTGCCCGTTCCCGAGGGCCGTCGGGTAGACGTCGCCGGTGCTGGCGAGTTCGACGAGCCGGACGTCCTGCTGGGTGAGGTGCGCCTTCTTCAGGATCCGCAGCACGAGCGCGCCCTGGGCCTGCCCCGGGCTGTACGCGATCTTCTTGCCGCGCAGATCGCTGAGCTCCCTGACGCCGGCGCCCGGCGCGATGCCCAGCTCGTATATGGGATTCGCGGCCGGGTCGGTGCGGAACTTCGCCGCCACGAGCTTGGTGTCCAGGCCCGTCCAGTGGGCGTTGATGGACGGGATCTCGGCGGCCGAGCAGACGTCGAGCGCACCGGCCCGGAACGCCTCCGAGCACTGCGGACCGCCGCTGATGTTGGCCCATTTCACCTTGAAGGGCAGCTTGTCGATCTGCCCCGACAGTTCGAGCGCCACCTTGAGATCGGGCGCGCCCACGGTCAGCGTGGTGCCGGCGGCCACCTTTGCCGGGATCTTCTTCGCCGCGACGTTCTCACGCGACGCCGTGGACCCGGCGGGGCTCACGCAGCCGGTCAACAATAGGGAGAGGGCGACAGCGCTCAGGGCGCCGACGCGCAGAAATGCAGGCATGGCGGTAGGGAAAGTCATGCAAGCCTTCAGGAGACTGGTGCGCCCCTCACTGTGGAACACGACGGAGGGAGGCACTACAAGGGGCAGCAGAAAGGGAGACCGATACGGAACGCCGGAGTCGGCGCGAGTAGACGCTCAGCGACAGCGAAACACTGCGGTGGCGACACGCATGAGATCGATAACCCGGCGTTTACAGAATTGACTGCGAATGCCCATGCCGCCGAAGTTATCCAGCACCCAGGTCCTTCGCAAGGGAAAGCAGTCGAGCTTCATCTTGCTGCAACACCCCCTTCACTCCCGCCTCTTCCTCCTACGCAGAAATACCTCTTGAGTAACCCAGTGAACTCCGGCCACGCGAAAAGGTGGTTACCTGACAGACTGGTTCGGATGCCAGGCCGTTGGCCACCGACATCGGCGCCCGCCCGCCAGATCAATGCAATTCTGCTGGCGGGACTTTTGCCGTTTTACAGGCAGACAGTCGACTGTTACGCGACAGTATGTGCAAGCAAGTCTCAGGTGGAGCGGCTATGTCGAACGCGTGGAAAGTCACCATGATCGTGATCGCGGTGGCAACTATGGTGTCGACTCCATTGGTCTGGCTGCTGAACGGCCCCGGCGGTGGGGAACTGGTGGGCGCGTCAGTGCAGGCCGCCGTGGGGATCGCCGCGTTGCTCTGGGCGCTGCTGCAGCATCCGCAACAACCGACGCGCGACCGAGCCTTGCGCACCGGCGATGCTCGCGCCGAAGACGGCGCAGTGGCACACACCGGCATCAGGCGCTCCGGCGGGCCCGGCCGGAGAACTGCGAGCGTGCGGCGGACAGGGAAGGCGACTGCACGTGGCCGGGGCTCCAGCGCCAGCAGCGGTATCGACCAGAACTGACCGGGCCAGGCAGCGCGAAAGACAGGGCAGGGAGATGTTCCAACGCAAGCAGGGCCAACAGGTCTCGCACACCGGGAATGCCCACGGCAGTGGGGGTGCCATCGTGAACACGGGGCACATGGAGATCGAGGCGTTGACAATGCAGGCCGGCCCGCAGCCACCGGCGTCCTGGCCGCATCAGGTCGGTGTGATCCCTCCGGCGGCCCGCGTGTTTCAGCAACGTGGGGAGGCGGTCCGTCTACGGTCCGCACTGGACACCGGCGGGACGGTGGTACTCCGTCAGATTCTGGCCGGGATGGGCGGGGTGGGCAAGACGCAACTGGCCGCCGACTTCGCCCGCACGGCGTGGAGCGACACCGCCGTCACAGGAGGTCTGGACGTACTGGTGTGGGCGGACGCCAGCACCAGAGACGCGCTGGTATCGACGTACGCTCAGGCGGGTGTCGAATTGTGCCGGGCCGACCCCCACGCGTCCGAACAAGCGGCACGCGCCTTCCTGGCGTGGCTGGCCCCCAAGGCGGGTGCAGCTGTGTGTCGCTGGCTGATCGTTCTCGACGACCTCAATGACCCCAACGATCTGCGCGGCCTGTGGCCGCCCGCGCATCCGATGGGCCGCACTCTGGTGACCACACGACGCCGCGACGCCGCGCTCACGCACAACAACCGGCAACTCATCGACGTCGGTGTCTACGGCGCGTCCGAGGCGGTCGCTTACCTCCGTGACGCTCTCAGGGGCCACGAAGACTGCGCAAGCACCGAGCAACTCGTAGCACTGGCAGAGGATCTCGGCCGTTTGCCGCTCGCCCTGTCCCAGGCCGCGGCCCACCTGGACGACACCCGTGAAAGCGTCGCCGACTACCGAAGGCTCTTGGCTGACCGGACCTCACCGCTCTGCGACGCTGCTCCTGATGCACTGCCCGACGATCAGGCTGTGCCGTTCGCCGCGGCATGGTCGCTGTCCATCGAGCGGGCCGACGCACTGCGCCCGGCCGGTTGGGCACGGCCCATGCTCGAACTGGCTTCGCTGCTGGCCCCGAGCGGCGTCCCCCACGAGGTATTCACCAGCGGGCCAGTCCTCAAATACCTCGACGAATACTCTCCAGGGCCTGGTACGGCACACGCCAGGTGCGCGTCGGCCACACCCCGGGAGGCCGCACGGGCGCTGACAGTGCTGCACCGGCTCAGCCTTGTCGAGTACAGCCCCACAACGAAGCACCAAGCCGTACGCGTCCACCAGCTCGTCCAGCACGCCACCCGCGACACGTTTGCACCCCACCGGCGCGAAGCAGCCGTCCAGACCATGGCCGACGCTCTCGTCTCGACATGGCCCGAGGTCGAACGGGACACCGCCCTCGCGCAGAGCCTGCGCACCAATACAGCCGCTCTCACCCTGCACGCTGGTGAAGGGCTGTACCAGCCCTGTACGCACCCCGTCCTCATTCGGCTCGGTCGCAGCCTCGGCGAAGCGGGGCAGGCGGCAGCCGCCCAAGAACACTTCGAACGCCTCGCGCGCGCCTCTCACCACCACCTCGGTCCCGACCACCCCGACACCCTGCTCTCCCGAAACCACCGCGCCGTCTGGCAGGGAGAGGCGGGCGACACCGTCGGCGCCGCGGCAGCCCTCACCCAACTCGTCGAGGACGCCCTGCGGGCACTGGGTCCCGACCACGCCCACGTACTGCTCGCCCGGCACAACCTGGCCTATTGGCGGGGCATGGCCGGAGACGCAGCCGGGGCCCTGGACATGTTCACGGAGGTGGTGGAGGACGACGTACGCGTCCTGGGGCGGGATCACCCCGACACGCTCATGGCCCAGAACAACCTCGCGCGCTGGCGCGGGGAAGCGGGCGACGCGCGGGGGGCCGTGGCCGCGCTCACCAAAGCGGTGGAGAACGACGTACGGATTCTGGGACCGGATCACCCCGACACGCTCATGGCCCGGAACAACCTGGCCTTCTGGCTGGGCGAGGCAGGTGATCCGGACGGCGCCGTGACCGCTTTCGCCGAACTACTGGAGGACCGGTTGCGAGCGCTGGGCCCGGACCATCCTCACACCCTCCTCGCCCGGCACAACCTGGCTTATTGGCGTGGCACAGGAGGTGACGTGAACGGCGCGGTGCCACTGTTCGCCGATGTGCTGAAGGACCGCTTGCGTGTCCAGGGACCGAGTCACCCACACACCATTCTGGCCCGCCTCAATCTCGCGCGGTGGAAGGCGGAGGCGGGGCATCCGGAGACGTCCGTGGCCGAGCTCACCGAACTGCTGGAAGATCAGGTTCAGGTCTTGGGTCCGGACCACCCCAGCATCCAATCGGCGAGGGCCATGCTCGCGCTATGCAGGGGCATGGCGGGAGACCCTGCGACCGTGGCCGAGCAGACAAGCTTGGTCGACGACTTGCTGCGGACCCGGGGCCCGGAACATCCTCACACCCTTCTGGCTCGATACGGGCTCGCGCACTGGATTGGTGAGGCAGGTGACTCCGCCGGCGCCGTGGCCGGGCTCACCCAGGTACTGGAAGACTCACGGAGGATCCAGGGAGCGGACCACCCGACCACCCTCAACATCCAAACCACCCTGGGAAATTGGCTGGGCTCAGCGGGAGATAGCACCGGTGCCGTGGCCGTGCTCACCGAGGTGGTAGGACGGTCACAGCGCGTCCTGGGCGAAGGCCATTCTCAGGCCCTTCTGACCCGGCAACACCTCGCTCATTGGAAACGGGAGCATGACGCCTCCGGCGCGCTGGAGATCATGGCTGAGGTCTTGGAGGTCCAAGTGCGGACGCGAGGCCCGAAGCACTGTGACGCCTTTGCGACCAGGCAGTTGATCGCCGAATGGAGTGGGGAGGCCGGCGAGCCGGCCCGCGCCGCGTCCAACCTCACCGCGCTTCTGGAGGATCTGCTGCGCGTCGCGGGACCGGATGATCCGGCCACCCTCCTCGCCCGGCACAATCTGGCTTACTGGCGGGGCATGGCCGGAGACGCGGTCGGTGCCCGGACAGGGTTCGCGAAGACGGCCGAGGAGTCCCTGCGCGTCCTGGGGCCGGATCACCCGGACACTCTCCTTGCCCGTCACGGGCACGCCCAGTGGACGGGCAAGGCCGGCAATTCGGCCGACGCCGTGGACCTGCTCACCGACCTGCTGGACGACCAGAAGCGGATTCTGGGCCCTACCGACCCGTCCACCCTCGCCGTCCAGCAGAGCCTCGCCGACTGGACCGACTAGTTCAGGTACTGACAGGTGCCACGGGGCAGATACGTACCGTGCCCGGCCCGCCCCGTGAACTCCCGTTCCGTCACGACGAGTTCGCCGCGCGAGAGGACCGTCTCCACCCGCCCGGCGAGGCGCTTGCCCTCGTACGCCGAGTAGTCGACGTTCATGTGGTGGGTCCGCGCCGAGATGGTCTGTTCGGCGTGCGGATCGTAGATGACGATGTCCGCGTCGGCGCCCGGCGCGATCGTGCCCTTCTTCGGGTAGAGGCCGAACATCCGGGCCGGGGTGGCGCAGGCGATCTCGATCCAGCGGCGGCGGGTGATGTGGCCGTCGACGACCGCCTGGTGCAGGAGGTCCATGCGGTTCTCGACGCCCGGCATGCCGTTGGGGATCTTGGAGAAGTCGCCGCGTCCCAGTTCCTTCTGGCCGCTGAAGCAGAACGGGCAGTGGTCGGTGGAGACGACCTGGAGGTCGTTGGTGCGCAGGCCCCGCCAGAGCGCCGCCTGGTGCTCCTTGGGGCGCAGCGGCGTCGAGCACACGTACTTGGCGCCCTCGAAGTCCGGTTCCGCCAGGTTGTCCGTCGACAGGAACAGGTACTGCGGGCACGTCTCGCCGAAGACCGGCAGGCCCTCGTCCCGCGCCCGCGCCAGCTCCGCGACGGCCTCCTGCGCCGAGACGTGCACGACGTACAGCGGCGCGCCGGCGACCTGCGCCAGCTTGATCGCGCGGTGGGTGGCCTCCGCCTCCAGGAGGGATTTGCGGACCTCTCCGTGGTAGCGGGGGTCGGTCTCGCCGCGGGCGAGGGCCTGCTCGACGAGGACGTCGATCGCGATGCCGTTCTCGGCGTGCATCATGATCAGCCCACCGTTCTCCCCGGCCCGCTGCATCGCCCGCAGGATCTGCCCGTCGTCGGAGTAGAAGACGCCCGGGTACGCCATGAACTGCTTGAAGGACGTCACCCCCTCCCCCACCAGCAGGTCCATCTCCTTCAGCGTGTCCTCGTGGACGTCGGAGACGATCATGTGGAAGCCGTAGTCGATGGCGCACTGCCCGTCCGCCTTGGCGTGCCAGGCGTCGAGGCCCTCGCGCAGGGAGTGGCCGACGGTCTGGATGGCGAAGTCGACGATGGTCGTGGTGCCGCCCCAGGCCGCGGCCCGCGTGCCCGTCTCGAAGGTGTCCGCGGCGTACGTGCCGCCGAACGGCATCTCCATGTGGGTGTGGCCGTCGACGCCGCCGGGGATCACGTACTTCTGCGAGGCGTCGATGGTGCGCGCGTCCGTCCAGGACGCTGCGGTGGTGCTGCCGGTGGCCGCGAGGGCCACGACCCGGCCGTCCTCGACGAGGACGTCGGCGTGCATCTCGTCGGCGGCGGTGACGACGAGTCCGCCGCGGATGACCGTACGGACGGCGCTCATGTGCTCCTCCAGAGGTACGGGGGGGTTACGGACGGGTCAGCGGCTCGTACGCCTGCGGGTTGCGGTCGCGGTAGAACTGCCAGCGGTCGCGGACCTCCCGCAGCTTCGCCATGTCGAGCTCGCGGACGACGAGTTCGGGCGCCTTGTCGTCGGCGACCTCGCCCACGAACTGGCCCTCGGGGTCGACGAAGTACGAGGTGCCGTAGAAGTCGTTGTCGCCGTACTCCTCGACGCCCACGCGGTTGATGGCGCCGACGAAGTACTCGTTGGCGACGGCCGCCGCGGGCTGTTCCAGCTGCCACAGATAGCGGGACAGGCCGCGACTCGTCGCCGACGGGTTGAAGACGATCTGGGCGCCCTCCAGGCCGAGCGCGCGCCACCCCTCCGGGAAGTGCCGGTCGTAGCAGATGTAGACGCCGATCCTGCCGACGGCCGTGTCGAAGACGGGCCAGCCGCTGTTGCCGGGCCGGAAGTAGAACTTCTCCCAGAACCCCTTGACCTGCGGGATGTGGGTCTTGCGGTACTTGCCGAGGTAGCTTCCGTCGGCGTCGATGACGGCGGCCGTGTTGTAGAGGACGCCGGGCTGCTCCTCCTCGTAGACGGGCAGGACGAGGACGATGCCGTGCTCGCGGGCCAGGGCCTGGAAGCGCTGGACGACGGGGCCGTCGGGGACGGACTCGGCGTACTCGTAGAACTTCGCGTCCTGCACCTGGCAGAAGTAGGGGCCGTAGAACAGCTCCTGGAAGCAGAGGACCTGGGCGCCCTGGGCGGCGGCGTCGCGGACCGCCTGCTCGTGCACCTTGATCATGGACTCTTTGTCGCCGGTCCATGCGGTCTGGAAAATGGCGGCGCGGATCACGGGGCTCATCGGGACCTCCAAGGTTCTGCGACGGCTCGGGCGGTGCTGGCTGAGACGGTAGGGGGCGGTGGCGCGGCGGCCGAGTCGCAGCGTGTCACGCGCGGGGGCCGGGGGCGTTGCACGCTGTCACGTTCCCGACTGCGCGTCGTGCGCGAGCAGGGCCAGATGGACGGACGCGGCCTGCTCGAAGTCGTCGAGGTCGACGCCGAGCAGTGCCTCTATGGACTCCAGGCGGCGGTAGAGGGCGGGGCGGCTCATGTGGGTGAGGTGCGCGGTGCGGGACTTGTTGCGGCCGGTGGAGAGGTAGGCGCGCAGGACCGGGAGGAGGGTCTCCGTGTCGTCCTCCGACGCCAGGATGGGCCCCAACTCCCTTTCGGAGAAGGCCTGTACGCGGGTGTCGTCGCGCAGCTGCCGTACGAGGCCGCGCAGCCGTACGTCGCCGATCCGGACCACCGGTGGCAGGCCGGGCGGCGCCCCGGTGACGGCGTCGGCGACGTGCAGCGCCTCGCGCAGGGCCTCCGGCACGTCCTCCCAGGAGGTGCGGGCGGGGCCCGCCGCGACGACGGCCCGCGGGTCGCCGCTCTCGGCGCGCAGGCGCTGCGCGAAGTGCGCGGCGAGGGCGGCGGGGTCCTGGTCGCGGGCGAGGCTGAGGAGGACGGCGGTGGCCCGCTCGGCGAGCTCGGCGACGAGGCCGGGCATCCCCAACAGGCGGATGAGACGGTCGAGTTGGACGGGCGGGATGTCGCGCACGACGAGGGGGACGAAGGTGCGGCGGTTCACCGGGAGGCCCGCCGCGCGGGCGCGGGGCAGCAGTCCGCGGGCCGGGGCGGCGCCCGAGAGCAGGTCGGCGAGGAGACAGCGCGCCGACTGCTCCTCCCAGCTCGGCCCGGCCCCGGCCAGCAGGTGGTGCAGGACCAGCGCCTCCGCCGCCCGGTCCGCGAGCAGCCGCCCGGACACGGCGTCGCCCCGGTATCCGCACAGCACCACCGAACCCCAGCGCTCGCCCCGGCCGCCGAGTCCGGCGCGGATCCAGCCCTCGCCGTCGACCCCGCCGGGCCGGCGCGCGATCCGGCCCCAGTCGCGGAGCACGTCGTCGACGGCGGGGCGTTCACCGGCGGTGGCGAGGACGCGGTGGGCGAGGTTGGTGAGGACGACGGGGCAGCCGCTGTGGGCGGCGATCTCGTCGAGCAGCGCGTGGAGCGGGGCGCCCGCCGTGACGAGTCCGGTGAGCGCGGTGCGGATGCCCTCGGAGAGGCTGACGGCGGCGAACTTCCGTCGTACGAGGCGGGATTGCACCTCCTCCGTCAGCTCGGCGAAGGGGAACGGCCGGTGCAGCACCACCATCGGCAGCCCGTGCCGTTCGGCGGCGCGGCGCATCCCTTCCGGGGAGGACGGGAAGGCGCGGCCCAGACCGAGGACGAGGGCGGCGGCCTCCGCGCGGTGCAGGGACGCGATGTACTCGGCCTGGAGCCGCTCGTCGTCCGCGAGCAGGACGCCGGTGGTGAGGATCATCTCGCCGCCGCTGAGCATGACGCCGACGTCGGCGGCCTCGGCGACGTGCACCCAGCGGACGGGGCGGTCGAGGTGCCCGGCCGCGGCGACCACCTCCGGTTCACCGGCGGCGACGCGGTCGAGGGCGAGTATCTGGCGGACGGAGAGGGTGGGCGTGGTCATGGCTGAGGCTCCCTCGTGCGGAGCGGCTGTCCGGCGAACGGTCGCGGGGCTCCGCCCCGGACCCCGCGCCTCAAACGCCGGCGAGGCTGGATTTGAGCGCCCGCTCCAAAATTCCGGCCCCCTCCTCCGCCTCCGCCACCGTCAAGGTCATCGGCGGAGCGATCCGCAGGACGCTCGAATCGTGGCCGCCGCCCTTGCCGATCAACAGCCCCTGTTCGCGGCAGGCCTCGATGACCTGCGCCGCGTCGGGGCCGGGCCCCGGCCTCTCCAGCTCGATGCCGATCATCAGGCCGCGCCCCCGCACCTCCCGGACGCCGGGCGCGCTCGCCGCGATGGCGCGCAGGCGCTCGATGAGGAGTCCCCCGACCCGCCGGGCGTTGCCCTGGAGGTCGTGTTCGATGAGGTACGAGAGGTTGGCGAGGCCCGCCGCCATGGTGACCGGAGAGCCGCCGAACGTCGAAATGGAGTTGGCGTCGAGGCAGTTCATGACGTCGGCGCGGGCGACGACACCGCCGATCGACATGCCGTTGCCGATCCCCTTGGCGAAGGTGAGGAGGTCCGGCGGCCCGGACCGCCCGTGCGCCTGCCAGCCCCAGAAGTGCTCGCCGGTGCGGCCCCAGCCGGTCTGCACCTCGTCCGAGATCCACAGGATGCCGTGCTCGCGCAGGACCTCGCGGAACGCGGCGTACAGGCCGTCCGGCGGGGAGGTGAAGCCGCCGACGCCCTGGATGGGTTCGGCGATGAGCGCCGCCACGTTGCCCCGGGTCTGGCCGAGCATGTCGCGCAGGTCGGCGACGCAGGCGTCGATGAACTCGGCGTCGGGCAGGGCCGCGTAGGGCCCGCGGCCGCGCACGCCCCCGTGCACGTACAGCGTCTGGAGCGGGGACAGGCTCGTCGGTGACCAGCCGCGGTTGCCGGTGATGCCGACCGTGGAGAAGGAGCGGCCGTGGTAGCTGTTGCGCATCGCCAGGATCTGGTTGGAGCGGCGGTACGCGGTGGCGAGCAGCAGCGCCGCGTCGTTGGCCTCGGTGCCGGACGTGGTGAAGAAGACGCGGGCGTCCGGGATGCCGGACAACTGGGCGACGCGCTCGGCGAGTTCGACCATCGGGCGGTTCAGGTAGAGCGTCGACGAGTGGATGATCCGGCCCGCCTGTTCGCTCACCGCCTTCGTCACCTCGGGCAGCGCGTGCGCCGTCATCGTGGTGAGGATGCCGCCGAAGAAGTCGAGGTACTTGTTGCCCTCGGCGTCCCAGACGTGCCGGCCCTCGCCGTGGGTGAGCTCGATCGGCTCGTCGTAGTACAGGGCCAGCCAGTCCGGCAGGACGTGACGGTGGCGGTCGTGCAGAGAGGCTCGGGAGAGGGTCATCGGCAGCACTCCTTTTCCTTACGTCTCTACGCGGGCACGTCGGCTGTGTCCCCACGTATGACCTCTACGCACGTAGAACGGCGGTAGAGGGACGAACGTAAGCCCCTGGAGAGGGCTTGCCAAGGGCATCGTCGGCAACCCGCTGGATCGGTGCGGGCCCGGCACCCGTGCGGGTGACGGTCCGGGCCGCCGGTTCAGTGCGCGAGTCCGGCGACGCGCAGCGCGTGCACCACGTCCCAGTAGCGCTCGTCGGAGATCCGGCGGGCCGCGTCGAGGAGCAGCGGGACGAGCCGTTCGGGGGCGCCGCGCGCGGTGTCGGCCGCCTCTTCGGGGGTGCGCCCGCGCACGTATGCATCGAGGAGCGTGCGGACCTCGCGGTGGCGCCCCTGCGCGTCGAGCCGTCCGACGGCGTCGCCGAACTCGCCCGGCGGCCGCCCCATTCCCTGCCGCAGCACCTGCCGCCCGTCGTCGGCGCGGCCGGCCGCGGCCAGCGCTTCGGCGGCGGCGACCAGCCGGTCGGGCGGCAGCGACGCGACCTCCCACAGCAGGGTGGCCCAGTTGGGGCCGAGCCCGGCGTGCGCCAACTCGTCGGCGAGCAGCGGGAGATGGTCGACCGGACCGGCCGCCGCCTCGACGAGGACCATGTGCGCCTCACCGCTGCGGCCCGCGGCGCGGTGCTCGGCGAGGAGAGCGACGGTGGCCGCGGCACGGTGGTACGCGGTGGCGTCGAGCGGGGGCGGCGCGGGCTCCGCAGCGACGCCGTGGTCCGCCTCGGCACCGGCGAAGCGGGCGCCGGTGGGCGTAGGAGCGGGGACCGGCGGGGCGGCGGCCTCGGGCTCCGGTTCGGCCAGGGGCATCCCGGCGAAGCGGGCGCTGCCGCGGGGGCGGCGCTTGCGTTCCTTGGGAGCTGGAGCCGGAGCCGGGGCCGTAGGCGGAGGCGAGGGCGGCCGGTGGTCGGCTTCGGGGCCCAACTCCGCCAGCCGCGCGCCGAGTTCGGCGAGCCGGGCGGCCGCCCGCTCGTGGTCGTCGTGCGCCCAGGCCAGGTCGAGGCGGACGGCGTCGGCCTCCGCCGCGTCGGTGGCGGCGTCGAGGCGGGTGCCGAGTTCGTGGAGGCGCCGCGCCGCGTCCCGGCGCTCGCGCGTCATGAGGTCCATGCGGTCGGCGAGCAACTCCCGCCTGCCGGGAGCGGCGTCGTGGGCGCGCGCGGACGCCCGGTGCAGGGCGCGGGCGCGGGCCGCCTCCCGCTCGGCGTGTTCGGCGCCGGACGTCACGGCGAGGTCCTTCAGGAGCGCCTCGACCACGTCCCAGGGCGGCACTTCGACGCCCTCCAGACAGGCCCGCATACCCTCGGGGTCGCGCTGCCAGAAGACGCCGCACCAGCCGGCGCGCTGGTCGAGCCGGGCATTGAGACCTTGCAGATAGGTCGCGAAGTCCCTTACCCGGTCCGGGAGTTGTCCCACTTCCGCCACGCGCCCCGCCGATCGTCGCGCCCTCGAATGCTTCCTGGAGCCTTGTGCTCCGGAAGCAAACACCCCGCGTGTTACGGGCGCGCTACGCGCGTTTTTCGGGACGGGCACCGACGGCGGGGGCAGGCCCCGCTCAGGCCGGTGCCAGCGCGCAGTGCGCCACCAGCTCGTCCATGGAGAGCCCCAGCTCACGGGCGAGGGCGGCGACGGTGAAGAAGGCCGGGGTCGGCGCCCGGCCCGTCTCGATCTTGCGCAGCGTCTCGACGGAGACACCCGCCCGCGCGGCCACCTCGGTCATGCTGCGCCCGAGCCGCGCCTCGCGCAGCAGCCGGCCGAGGCGCTCACCGCGCTCGCGCTCTTCGGGGGTCAAGGGAGTTCGGACCATGCCCCCATCGTACCCGAGGCCCAATTTCTGTACCGGATTTAAATACCGGTATAGTTATTGGCATGGTGGAACTGAAGACGGACACATCGATCGACGCGATGCGCGAGGCGGGCCGGGTCGTGGCCGACGCCCTCGCCGCGGTACGGAAGAGTGCGGCGGTGGGCGTGAGCCTGCTGGAGCTGGACGAGGTGGCGCGCGGGGTGCTGCGCGCGGCGGGGGCGACGTCCCCGTTCCTCGGATACCGGCCGAGCTTCGCGCCGACGCCGTTCCCCGCGGTGATCTGCGCGTCCGTGAACGACGCGATCGTGCACGGGATCCCGACGACGTACCGGTTGCGGGACGGGGACCTGGTGTCGATCGACTGCGGGGCGCAGCTGGACGGATGGGCAGGGGACTCCGCGATCAGCTTCACGGTGGGGCGGGCGCGGCCGGATGACGTACGGCTGGTGGAGACGGCGGAGCGGGCGCTGGCGGCGGGGATCGCGGCGGCGGTCGTCGGGAACCGGATCGGGGACATCGCGCACGCGGTCGGCACGGTGTGCCGGGAGGCCGGGTACGGGATCCCGCAGGACTTCGGCGGGCATGGGATCGGGCGCCGTATGCACGAGGATCCGTCGGTGCCGAACGAGGGGCGGGCGGGGCGGGGGATGCGGTTGCGGCACGGGATGGCGCTGGCGATCGAGCCGATGGTGATCGGGGGCGGTGGTGACGGGTACCACGAGGCGCCCGACGGCTGGACCCTGCGCACCAATGACGGGTCCCGTGCCGCCCACGCGGAGCACTCCGTGGCCATCACGGACTCCGGCCCCCGCATCCTGACGGCCCCCTAGCCCCACGCTCGGGGCTCCGCCCCGAACCCCGCTGCTCAATCGCCGCAGGGGCTCCAAAAACCAACCCGGCGCACACCGGGACCACTGTCAAGCCCCTCCGGCGATTGAGGAGCGGGGGCCGAGGCGTAGGGGGAAGGGGGCCGAGAGCTACCGGCTGGGGTTCACCACCATGGCCGAGCCCCCGCCCCGCCGCACCCTCTCGGCCGCCGCCACCCACTCCCCACCCGACAACCTCTGCACACCCGTCGCCGCCCCGATCTCCGGATTCTCCTTGAACGAGTGACCGATCGCCTCCAACTTCCCGCGGACCGCACTCCCGTACAGCCCCGGCTCCATCTCCGTCTGCGCCGCATTGCGCTGACTCACCCGCGGCGCCGCGATCGCGTCGACCAGCGGCAGCCCCCGGTCGAGGAAGCCCGTCAGCGTCTGCAACACCGTGGTGATGATCGTCGCACCGCCCGGCGACCCGACCGCCACCACCGGCCTGCCCGCCTTGTCGAGCACGATCGTCGGCGAGATCGACGACCGGGGCCGCTTCCCGGGCCCCGGCAGGTTCGGATCGTGCACGCCCGCACTCGCGGGCGCGAACGAGAAGTCGGTCAGTTCGTTGTTGAGCAGGAACCCGCGCCCCGGCACGGTGATCCCGCTGCCCCCGGTGGACTCGATGGTGAGGGTGTAGGCGACGACGTTGCCCCACTTGTCCGCCGCCGTGAGGTGCGTCGTGTTCTCACCCTCGTACGTCGTCGGCGCCGCCTTGTCCCCGGCCGCACCGCACTTCCCGGGATGCCGCGGGTCCCCCGGCGCCACCGGACTGGTCAGCACCGCGTCGTCCTTGATGAGGCACTCCCGCGAGTCCGCGAACCGCTGCGACAGCAGCCCCTTCGTCGGCACGTCCTCGAACGCCGGGTCGCCCACCCAGCGCCCCCGGTCGGCGAACGCGATCCGGCTCGCCTCGATGAACCGGTGCAGGTACCGGACGTCGGACGCCTTGGACAGGTCGGTGTGCTCCAGGATGTTGAGGGCCTCGCCCACCGTCGTGCCGCCCGACGAGGACGGCGCCATCGAGTAGACCCCGAGCCCCCGGTACGACGTCCGGGTCGGCGCCTGGAACTTGGTGCCGTACGCCGCCAGGTCCTTCGCCGACAGCTCCCCCGGCCGCGCGTGGTAGCCCGAAGCCGGGTCCACGGGCGGGTCGTTGACCGTCCTCACGACATCGCGCCCGATGCCGCCCCGGTACAGCGCCCCCACCCCCTTGCGCCCCAACTCCTCGTACGTGCGCGCCAGATCGGGGTTCTTGAACGTCGATCCGACCACCGGCAGCTTCCCGCCCGGCAGGAACAGCTCCGCCGTGTCGGGGAAGTTGCGGAACCTGGTCTCGTTCGACGCGGTCTGCGAGCGGAACGTGTCGTCGACGACGAATCCCTCGCGCGCGAGCTTCGTCGCGGGCTTCAGGACGGAGCCGAGCCCGCGGCTTCCCCATTCGTCCAGCGCCGACTGCCAGGTGGCCGGCGTACCCGGCGTGCCCACGCTCAGCCCGCTGGTGGCCGCGTCGTTGAAGGCGAGCGGTTTTCCGTTCTCCAGGAAGAGGTCGGTCCCGGCCGTCAGCGGCGCCGTCTCGCGGCCGTCGATGGTGTGCACCGTGCGGGTCTTGGCGTCGTAGTAGACGAAGTAGCCGCCCCCGCCCACCCCGGACGAGTACGGCTCGGTCACCCCGAGGGCGGCGGCCGTGGCGACGGCGGCGTCCACCGCGTTGCCCCCGCGCCGCAGCACCTCGATACCGGCCGCGGACGCGTCCGCGTCGACGCTCGCCACGGCGCCGCCGGAGCCGACGGCGACCGGGGACTTGCCCGGACCGGGGCCCATGCCGGGGGCGGACGCGGACGAAGGGGGTGCGGCGGCGCCTACCGCCACCATGCTGCCCAGAGCAGCGAAGACCGACAGTTTCCGCACAACTGAACGTCTCATCAGTACCTCCAGTCAACAGCCGTCAGCGCAGCGTAACTTGACGGGCCCGCCCCGTCAGGACCCCCTCGAACCCGTGTCGAACAGACCGCTAGAGTGCGCCCCCATGACTGAAGACGTGCGCAACATCGTCCTCGGCCTGATCGCGGCGGGCATCAGCGCCTCGCTGGGCTGGCTTGCCCGCACCTACCTGTGGAAGCGCAGGCTGCGCCGCAAGCAGGGCTTCTTCGGGCTGCCCGACAACTCCGAGTCGCTGCTGGTGGTGAACCGCGACGCGGGCGGCCCCGAGCTGACGGTGAAGCGCCACGACGTCTTCGCCCTCCTCGAACTCTCCGCGCTCATCAAGGACTGCAACGCGCACGCCCAGGTCGTCGCCCACGACACGGCGCAGCAGGGCTTCGGGGAGCGTACGGAGTTCTGCGTGGGCGGGCCCGCCTCCAACAGACGCATGGCCGCGCACATGGTCAGTCTGCTGCCCGGCGTCCGCGTGAACACCGACCCCGAGCCGGGTCCGGACCGCGGCTCGTTCCAGATCGGTTCCGAGCGCTACCGTCTGGAGCCGGGCAGAACCGAGTACGTGCTCCTGGCCCGTCTGACCGCCGGTCCCGCCAATCCCGAGGCGCGGCCGGTGTTCCTGTTCTGCGGGCAGTTGCCCATCACCAACCAGGCCGCGACCCGCTATCTCGCCCGGCACCACGAGCGCCTGGCGCGCAAGCACGGCAACACCTCGTTCGTCCTGCTGCTGAAGGTCGTGAACTCGGGGGCGTACGGGCCCGACGTCGTCGAGGTGGTCTCCGACGTCACGCGGGCGGCCCAGGCGCCGCTGCCGTCGGCGCCGGCCAATGGCGGCCGGGCGGCGCACCGCGCGAAGAAGGACTGAGGGCCCGGGAAGGGCGGAGAACCAAGGAGAGCGGCACCCTCGTCGCGTACGAATGCGACGAGGGCCCGCTCATCCTCGGCAAGCAGGCACGTCCCGACCGGCACGCTGCAGCTGACCTTCTTCCCCACGAACACACGAACTTCGTGGAGCAGTGATCTCCGGCTGCCGCTGGGCGGGGACGGGCCGATGCTTTCGATTCGGCTACTGCGTACCTGGCAGCAGCGTTCCTGGCTCGGCCGGGGCGACATCGGCCGCCTCCGTCTTGGGGTTGCGCCGCTGGCGCTTGGCCACCCACTGGGCGAACCAGGACAGCACCATGCACATCCCGATGTAGATCGGCGAGATCACCATCACCACAGGGATGAAGGGCAAATCGTAGTCGAGGTTGGACGCGATCAGTTTTCCGGCGTGGAGGAACTCCTCGTAGGTGATGAGATACCCGAGCGACGTGTCCTTCAGGGCCACCACCAACTGGCTGATGATGGCGGGCAGCATGGCCCGCACCGCCTGAGGGACGAGCACATGCGTCATGACCTGCGTCTTGCGCATGCCCAGCGCGTACGCCGCCTCGCGCTGCCCGCGCTCCAC
This sequence comes from Streptomyces sp. BYX5S, assembly GCF_054724165.1. Taxonomy (NCBI): domain Bacteria; kingdom Bacillati; phylum Actinomycetota; class Actinomycetes; order Kitasatosporales; family Streptomycetaceae; genus Streptomyces; species Streptomyces sp. BYX5S. Next base: position 5,854,337 of record NZ_CM138829.1, read on the forward strand.
CGAGTTGATGCCCGATCGGAACACCTCGGCGAGCACGGAGCCGTTGTAGAGCGTCAGGCCGGCGACGAGCGCGGCCAGCGGCTCCATCTTCAGGGCCACGTAGATGAAGAAGATCATCACGAGGACCGGCATGGCGCGGAAGAACTCGACGAACAGCGTCGCGAGCCAGCGCACCGGCTTGTGGTCCGAGAGCCGCCCCACGGCCAGGACCGTGCCGAGCACGAGGGACAGCACGGCCGCCATGGCGAAGGCCTTGAGCGTGTTGCCGAGCCCGCGCAGCAGCAGTTCCTGGATGCCCGTGTACTCGAACGGCATCCACTTCGTGTACGTGAACTGGTCGGTGTCGAACAGCAGGTACAGGATCCAGGCGACCAGGGCGAGCACGACGAGCGTGGAGAGAACGCCGTACAGCTTGTGGCGGCGCTCGGTCCTCGGGCCCGGGATGTCGTAGAGGGCGGTGGCGTCGTGACGCAGGGCCTTCATCGGGCGAACCCCCAGCGCTTCTCGAGGAGGTTGAACAGGGCGCTGATGGCGAGCGTGATGATCAGGTAGCCGATCGCGATCCAGACGAAGGTCCAGATGATGTTGTAGCCGAGCTCGCTGAGCGTCTTGTACGTGCCGAGCAGTTCGACGACGCTGAACGCGCCCGCGATCGCCGAGTTCTTGGCGAGCGCGATGAGCGTGGAGCCGATCGGCGGGATCACGGAGCGGAAGGCCTGCGGCAGGATGACGTGGGTCAGCGTCTGCCCGAACGTCATGCCGAGGCTGCGGGCGGCCTCACCCTGCCCCTTGGGCACCGTGTTGATGCCGGAGCGCAGGGCCTCGCAGATGAACGCCGAGGTGTAGCAGCCGAGCGCGATCACCGCGAAGACGGTGAAGGGCAGCACCAGGCCGAAGCGGGGCAGGCCCAGCAGCACCGCGAAGAACAGCAGGGTCAGCGGGGTGTTGCGCAGCACGGTGACCCACGCGGTGCCGAAGGCCCGGAAGGAGCCGACGGGCGCGACCCGGAAGGAGGCCATGAGGAACCCGAGCACGAGCGCCAGGATCGACGCGAAGACGGTGAGCTCGACGGTGCCGAGGAAGCCCTTCCAGTACAGCGAGAGGTTGTCGGTCAGGACATTCACGTGACGCCTCCTCAGTTCGCCGGGTAGCGGTCGATGGCGGGCGGTTTCGGGGCCGGTACGCCGGACAGGCCGAGGGTCGCCTCGTACGCCTTCTTCCAGTCGCCGTTCTTCTGCCGCGCCTCCAGCGCGTCGTCGAGGGCGAACCGCAGCGCGGTGTCCTTCTTGGGGACGCCGATGCCGTAGGGCTCCTCGGAGAACGGCTTGCCGACCAGCTTCATCTCCTCGGGCACCTTCGCCGCGTAGCCGAGCAGGATCGCGTCGTCGGTGGTGACCGCGTCGACCTGATACGTCAGCAGGTTGTCGACGCAGATCGAGTACGTGTCGTACGCGACGAGTTCGGCCTTCGGGTAGTCGGCCTTGATCCGCTGGTACGGGGTCGAGCCCGCCGCCGAGCAGACCCGCTTGCCGGCGAGGTCGTCGGGGCCCTTGATGTCCTCCTCGTCGGCGCGCACGAGCAGCGACTGGCCGGCCATGTAGTACGGGCCCGCGAAGCCGACGAGCTTCTTGCGGAGGTCGTTGATCGTGTACGTGCCGACGTAGTAGTCGATCTGGCCGTTCTGGAGGGCCGTCTCGCGGTTGGCCGACGCGATGGTCTTGTAGCGGATCTTCTTCGGGTCGAGGCCGAGGGAGGCGGAGACCATCTTGGCGATCTCGATGTCGAAGCCCGTGTACGTGCCGTTCGCGGGGTTCTTCTCGCCGAGGTAGGGCTGGTCCTCCTTGGCCCCGACGACGAAGTGGCCGCGCTTGCGCGCCCGCTGCCACGTCGAGGAGTCGGGCAGTGAGAAGTCCTTGGCGATGTCGTACCGGGGCAGCTCGGCGGCCGAGGGGCCCTTGACCGGTGGGCTGCCCTCCTTGCCGCAGGCGGTGGCGGCCAGGGCCGTCACCGTCAGCGCGGCGAGCAGCCGTAGCGACTTGGCGATCATGTGGTGGCGCGCTCCCCCGGTCAGTGCTTCAGGATCTTGGAGAGGAAGTCGCGGGCGCGCTCGCTCTCCGGGTGGGTGAAGAACTCCTCGGGGGTGCGGTCCTCGACGATCCTGCCGTCCGCCATGAAGACGACGCGGTCGGCGGCGGTGCGGGCGAAGCCCATCTCGTGGGTGACCACGACCATCGTCATGCCGTCGCGGGCGAGCTGCTGCATGACCTCCAGGACCTCGTTGATCATCTCCGGGTCGAGGGCCGAGGTCGGCTCGTCGAAGAGGAGTGCCTTGGGGTCCATGGCGAGGGCGCGGGCGATGGCCACGCGCTGCTGCTGTCCGCCGGAGAGCTGGGCGGGGAACTTCTCGGCGTGCGCGGCGAGTCCGACCCGCTCCAGGAGTTCGCGGGAGCGCTTGTCGGCCTCGTCCTTCTTGCGCTTCCTGACCTTGACCTGGGCCAGCGAGACGTTCTGGAGCACCGTCTTGTGCGCGAAGAGGTTGAACGACTGGAAGACCATGCCCACTTCGGCCCTCAGCTGCGCGAGCGCCTTCCCCTCCTCGGGGAGCGGCTGTCCGTCGAGTCTGATCGCGCCGGACTCGATGGTCTCCAGACGGTTGATCGTCCGGCAGAGTGTCGACTTGCCCGACCCCGAAGGGCCGATGACCACCACCACCTCCCCCTTGCCGACGGTGAGGTCGATGTCCTGAAGGACATGCAACTTCCCGTAGTACTTGTTCACGTCACGCAGCTCGATCAACGGATCGACGGCCATCGGCAGTCCCTGCCCACTTTCAGCTGTGCATCTGTCCGCGCAAACTATCCACGCTTACATGGGACTTAACAGACGACACGCACTTATGGACATTAACCGTATTTGAGGCTCAGCTGTGTGGCACCGCCGGGCCGCCTACGACTCGGCCGCCTCCGCGTAGAACTGGGAGAGTTCCGGGGCCCCGCTCGCCGCCCACGCGTGCCCCGCCTCGACGACGTCGATCTCCCGGCCGGACGCGAGGCGCACCACCGGCTGCCCGTTGTCCCAGATCACCCAGGAGGCGCCCGCCACGTTGCGCACCATGACCGAACCGAGGTAGAGGCCCGCGTCGTTGCCCAGCCAGTGCAGCTGGTCCTCGTCGCTCCGCCAGCTCGGCACGAGCTGGTCCAGGGCCTCCAACGACCCCACCGACTCGTCGAGTTCGACCCCCGCGTCCTCGGCCTGGGCGCGCAACAGCTCGCATTCGGAGAGGAGTTCGACCAGACCGGTCTCGCCCTCGGCACCCTCGTCGCCGGTCGGGAACACCGCGACACCGTGGGCCGAACCGTGCTTCTTGCGCCAATGAGCCGCGAAAGGGATCTTCATACCGCCCAGCCTGGCATTCCGGCCCCGGCCCGCACCACAGGCGCGCGGAGGTGAGCGCCCGCGGAGTTCAGGAACCGGACACCGGCCTTTCTCCCCCGTTTACCCCGCGACACATTGACGGGCCATCACCCCGTCCTTAGCTTCATGGCGCAACCAGCACAGCGGACACACAAGCGGAAGGGAGCCGGCCTTGCGCCGACGCACTTGGGGAGCCGCGTTCATCCTGGCCGTCTGCGCCGGGGTCACCCCCGTCACGGCGGCCCACGCCGCCCCCGGCAGACCCGGGCCGCTCCCCCTGGAGCGGCTCTTCGACAACCGGGCCGTCAGCGACGACGCGACGCCCGGCGAGGCGGACTTCGACGGCGCGGGCGGCTCACTGTCCGCGCAGGACCTCGACGCGGCGGGCTGGACCCCCGGCCGCGCCCTGCACGTCGACCGGGCCCGGCTCACCTGGCCGAAATCGGCGGGGTCCGGGCGCGACAACGTGACGGCGGACGGGCAGCGGGTCCGGGTGACCGGCCGCGGCGACGCGCTCGCCTTCCTGGTCGCCGGAACCGGCGGGGACGCCACCGGCTCCGGCGTCGTCCGGTACGCGGACGGCTCCCGGTCGACGTACTCGCTCACCGCGCCGGACTGGCGCACCGGGCCGCTCGCCACGAAGTCGGTGGCGCTGCCGCACCGGAACACGCCGGACGGCCAACTCACCGAGAAGACACGGCTGTACGTGGTGACCGTCCCCGTGCGCACGGGACGCCAGATCTCCTCCGTCGACCTGCCGAGGGCGAGCGGGGGCGCGCTGCACGTCTTCGACCTGTCCGTGCGCGCGGCGACGAACGGATGGACCGGCACATGGTCGGCGTCCCCGGCCGGGTACACGGCGGTGGGTCCCTGGGTCGACCGCACGGTGCGGCTCGTCGTGCACACCAGCCGGGGCGGGCCGAAGGTGCGCATCCGCCTGGAGAACACCTTCGCGGCCACACCGGTGCGGATCGGGAGCGCGTCCGTGGCGGTGCAGGAGTCGGGGGCGAACGCGCGCGGCAACCCGGTGCCGCTGACGTTCCGGGGCTCCTCGGGCACCCAACTCCCGGCGGGCGGGCAGGCGTTCAGCGACCCGGTCGACTTCGACGTGCCGGTGAACGCGAACCTGCTCGTGAGCTTCCACCTGCCGGAGCCGGTCACCGCGGCGCCCGTGCACAGCCAGGCCATACAGCGCAGCTACGTGAGCGAGACCGGCGACCACGCCACGGAGCCGGACGGCGCCGCGTACTCCTCGTCGATCGCGTACTGGCCGCTGCTCACCGGCGTCGACGTCGGCGGCGGCCCGGGGTCCGTGGTGCTGCTCGGCGACTCCATCACGGACGGCGTGCGCTCGACGCTGGACGCGAACCACCGCTGGCCGAACGTGCTCGCCACGCGGCTCCTCGCGCAGTCGGAGGTGCCGCACTACGGCGTCCTGAACGAGGGCATCTCCGCCAACCGGGTCGTCTCCGACCGCTATCCGGGTGACGATGTCTCCACCGACACGGGCGGCGTCAGCGCGCTGCACCGACTCGACCGCGACGTGTTCGCGCAGACGTCCGCGCGGACCGTCGTCGTCTTCCAGGGCGTCAACGACGTCCGCTGGGGCGCGAGCGCGGAGCAGGTCCGGGCGGGGCTGCGGGAGATCGTGGCGCGGGCGCACGCGCGCGGCCTGAAGGTGATCGGGGCGACGATCACCCCGTGCGAGGGCGAGGCGCTGTGCACCCCGGCCGCCAATGAGCAGCGGGAGGCCGTCAACGCCTTCGTGCGCGACCCCGGTTCGGGCTTCGACGGCTTCCTCGACTTCGACGCCGTGCTGCGCGATCCGGCGCACCCGACGCGGATGCTCCCCGCGTATGACAGCGGGGACCATCTGCACCCCGGCGACCCGGGCCTCAAGGCGCTCGCGGATTCGATCGACTTGCGGATCCTGGAGCCGTAACCGCCTTACGCGGCGCGGGTGTTCGGCTTCTGGGCCACCAGGAAGCCCTGGCGGCCCTGGCCGTTCGCCCGCCAGAACGCGTCGGGCTCGTGGACGAGGCGCGCCTCGATCGTGAGCCCGGCGCCTTCGAGGTGTCCGGCGACCTCGTCCTCGGAGCGCCAGTACACGTCCAGGTCCAGGTCGTGACCGTACGCCTGGTCGAGGTGGCGGAGCAGGTCACCGACCTTGAAGGCGACCAGGGCCCGGCCGCCGGGGGCCAGGACGCGGTGGAACTCGGCGAACATCACGGGCAGCACCTCGGCGGGGGTGTGCACCGTCGAGTACCAGGCGACGAGGCCGCCGAGACTGTCGTCGGCGAGTTCGAGGGCCGTCATCGAGCCCTCCTCGAACCTCAGGTCCGGGTGGGCGCGGCGCGCCTCGGCGACCATCCCCGGCGAGAGGTCGACGCCGAAGGCGTCCAGGCCCAGGTCCCGCAGTTGCGCGGTGACATGGCCGGGGCCGCAGCCGAGGTCGGCCACGGGTCCGGCGTCGCGCTCGCGCCGGACCTGCTCGGCGAAGGCGTTCAGCATCGCGGTGCCGTACGGGTCTTGGCCGTGCAGCGGGGGCACGATCTCGGCGTAGGAGCCGGCCGCGATGTCGTAGGCCAGCCGGGTCCTGCGCAGGTAGGCCGCTTGGTCGGTCGTTCCGCTCGTCTCGGTCGTCATGGGCGCTGACGCTAGCGCCCACCACTGACAACGCCCCTTCGGGCTCAGACGTCGAGGTCCACCACGACCGGCGCGTGGTCGGAGGCGCCCTTGCCCTTGCGCTCCTCGCGGTCCACGTAGGAGTCCTTCACCGCACCGGCGAACGCGGCGTTCCCGTAGACCAGGTCGATGCGCATGCCCTTGTTCTTCGGGAAGCCGAGGGCGCGGTAGTCCCAGTACGTGAACGGGTGGTCGTACTTGAGGGGGCGCGGCACGACGTCCGACAGGCCCGTCTCGCGCAGCGCCGTGAGCGCCGCGCGCTCGGCCGGGGTCACGTGCGTCGCGCCGTCGAAGAGGGAGATGTCCCAGACGTCGTCGTCCGTCGGCGCCACGTTGTAGTCGCCCATCACCGCGAAGGGCCGGGAGCCCGCCGCGTCGCCCGCGACCGCCGCCTTGAGGGCCTCGAACCACTGGAGCTTGTACGCGTAGTGCGGGTGGTCGACCTCCCGGCCGTTCGGCACGTACACCGACCAGACGCGGACCGGGCCGCAGGTCGCGGAGACGGCGCGCGGCTCCTCCGCCCCGTCGTAGCCGGGGTCGCCGGGGACGCCCTTGACCACGTCCTCCAGGCCGACGCGGGAGAGCAGCGCCACCCCGTTCCACCTGCCGTTCGCGTTCACCGCCGACTCGTAGCCCAGCTCCCGCAGCTCGTCCGCGGGGAACTGCTCGGCCGAGCACTTGGTCTCCTGGATGCACAGCACATCCGTGCCGCTGCTCTCCAGCCAGGCCAGCAGGCGCGGCAGCCGCGCGGTGATCGAGTTCACGTTCCAGGTAGCAATGCGCATGTCCCACAACCTACCGGGCGGGTCCGACAACGGGCCCGCGGCGGCGGCTCCCGGACCGGCGCCCTCACATGAACAGGTTGCCTTGCAAGTTTTCCTGCTAAACAGTTAGCCTGCCGAACATGACGATCAACTCCCCCCTCGACGAGCGCCCCGCCCTCGTCCTCATCGACCTCCAGGACGGCATCGTCGCCCTGCCGACCGTGCACCCCGCCGACGGCATCGTGAAGAACAGCGCCCGGCTGGCCGACGCCTTCCGCGCCAAGGGCCTGCCGGTCGTGCGCGTGAAGGTCGCCTGGTCGCAGGACGGCGGGGATCTGCCCACCGGCCGCGCCGACGCGGGCGCCATGACGCAGGCGCCGCCGCCCGAGTTCTCGAAGTTCTCCGACGAGCTGGGCCCGCTCGGCGACGACATCGTGATCACGAAGCGGCACTGGGGCGCCTTCACCGGCACCGAGCTGGACCTCCAGCTGCGCCGCCGCGGCGTCACGCAGATCGTGCTCTGCGGCATCTCGACGTCGATCGGCGTCGAGTCGACCGCCCGCTCCGCGTGGGAGCTGGGCTACAACCTGCTGCTGGTCGACGACGCCACGACCGACACGGACGCCGCGTCCCACGAGCACAGCTTCGGCAAGATCTTCCCGCGCCTCGCGGAGATCGGCTCCACGGACGAGGTCATCGAGCTGCTCGGCACGTAGCCGGGATCAGACCTGCGCCGAGCCGCCCGGGGCGAGGCGCAGGTGCTCGGTGCCGCCGAGCGAGCCGATCTGGTTGTCGTAGATCGGCCGGGCCAGGTCCGTGAGCAGCGCGTCGTGGATGTCGTACGCCCGGCGCGGCTTGACCTCCCGTACGTAGTCGATGACCTCGGCGATCTTGTTCCAGGGCGCCATGACGGGCAGCATCAGCGTCTCGACCGGCTGGTCGGGGACGGTGAGGGCGTCGCCGGGGTGGAAGACCGTGCCGCCGTCGACGAGGTAGCCGACGTTGGTGATGCGCGGGATGTCGGGGTGGATCACGGCGTGCAGCTCGCCGTGCACCTGGACGTCGAATCCGGCGGCCGTGAACGTGTCGCCGTGCCCGACCGTGTGGACGCGGCCGGGGAAGGCCGCCGAGAGCTGGTCGGCGACCGACTTCAGGGTCCAGATGTGCGCGCCGGGACTGGCTTCCAGCCCGGCGCGCAGTCGTTCCTCGTTGAAGTGGTCGGGGTGCTCGTGCGTCACGAGGATCGCGTCGGCGCCGACCGCCGCGTCGTCCTCGGAGAACCCGCCCGGGTCGATGACGAGCGTCTGCCCGTCCTTTTCGAGGCGGACGCAGGCGTGGGTCTTCTTCGTCAGCTTCATACGTCCCATCCTGCGCCCGTCGGGGCCGGACCTCACTCCTGGGGCGTGGTTTCCTCGCGGATCACCTGCTGGGCGACCTTGAACGCCGAGTTCGCGGCCGGTACGCCGCAGTAGACGGCGGTCTGGAGCAGGATCTCCTTGATCTCCGCCGCCGTGAGCCCGTTGCGCAGGGCCGCGCGGGTGTGGAACGCCAGCTCGTCGAGGTGGCCGCCCGCGACCAGCGTCGCGAGGGTGACCGAGGAGCGGGTGCGGCGGTCGAGCCCCGGACGGGACCAGATCTCGCCCCACGCGTAGCGCGTGATGAACTCCTGGAAGTCCCCGGAGAAGTCGTCGGCCGTGGCGAGCGCCCGGTCCACGTGGGCGTCGCCGAGCACCTCGCGGCGCGTCTTCAGACCCGCGTCGTGCGGATCGGGGCGGGTCGCGGCCTCGGGCTGCCGCGCGGCGGTTATCTCGGCGCGCGGCGGGGCCTGCGGGGGCGGCGGCGCGATGACCGGCTTGACCGGGGCGGCCTGGACGGCGGCCTGCGCCTTCTCGTGCGCGGCCGGCCAGGCGGTGGTGAAGTGCCGTACGAGGAGATCGGTGACGGCGGCCGGCTGTTCGACCGGGGCCAGGTGGGAGGCGCCGGGCACCACCGCGAGCCGGGCGTCCGGTATGCCGGCGACCAGCGTGCGGGCCTCGGCGGGGCCGGTGACCTGGTCCTCCGAGCCGACGAGGACGAGCGTGGGGACGCCGACCTCGCCCAGCTCCTCACGGACGTCGAACGCGGCGAGCGCCTCGCACGAGGCGATGTAGCAGCCCGGGTCCGTCGTACGGACCATCTGCACCGCCCAGTCCGTGATCGCGGGCTGCGCGGCCGCGAAGCCGTGCGTGAACCAGCGCTCGGGCGATTGGCGGGCGATGGGGTCGAGGCCGTTGCTGCGCACGATGACGCCGCGCTGGCGGAACTCGTCGGCCGTGCCGAAGCGCGGCGAGGCGGCGATCAGCGCGAGCGACGCGACGCGCTCGGGGTGGCGCAGTGCCAGCTCCATGCCGACCGCGCCGGCCAGCGAGCAGCCCGCGTAGCCGAAGCGCTGGATGCCCAGGTCGTCGAGGGTGGCGAGGAGACGGTCCGCGAGCTCCGTGACGGAACCGGCCGGGTGGGCGGGCGCGCCGCCGTGACCGGGCAGGTCGAAGCGGAGCACTCGCCAGTGCTGGGCGAGTTCGGGCACCTGGCGGTCCCACATGTGCCACGTCGTGCCGAGCGACGGGCCGAGGATGAGCACCGGGGCGGCGTCGTCCTCACGACCGTCGAATCGGTACTGCAGGCGCGGGGTCTTCGTGTCACTCACACCCGCCACGCTAGCCAGTGCGCCTGAGCGCGCTGGTGGCGGGTCCCCGGAGTGGACGCCAGGTGTTCACCCCGGGTTCCCGGTGTGGACCGGGCGTGGGGGCGAGGTGGAGGCCGGACACATTGACCGGTGGTCAGGGGTGTGTGGTGGAGACCACGTAGATCATGGGGTGGTCGGGGTTGGAGCGGTTCACCACGACGGTCTGCGTCGGGGACGGGTCCTCCTGCTCGTGCGTGAGGCCGTACCAGGGGCCGGGTCCGGTGAAGTCCCAGCCGGCGACCTTCCGGTCGCGCTCGCTGATCGCCATGTCGTCCGTCGCGAGGTCGCCCACCGTGTAGCCCGCGTCGACGTTCTCCAGGAACTCGTCGAGGCCCTCGTTGCTGGTGAGGAACTGCGCGTACAGGCGGCTGACCTTGTAGTTGTTCGTCTCGTAGTACGCGACGTTGCGGGAGTGCGCCGGGATCGGGATCTGGTACAGGCGGCGCTGCACCTTGGAGGGCCAGCCGACGGTCAGGCCGGTCGCCGAGTACTTGGCCTCCTTGTCCTTGCCGCTGTCCCGGCTCTGGCCCGCGGAGATCACCAGGTATCCGGCGGGGATGCCGATGAGCAGCACGATGGTCAGGAGCGTGAGGACGCGGCGCTTGATCACATGGCCGCGGGCCTCGGCCGGGCGCGGCTCCCCGCCCGCGGACGGGGGCTGGTGGGGCACGGTCATGGCTGGCTTTCCTGTCACTTTCTGCGGCATCTGCGGCCCGGCCCGCCTAGCCCTGCTCGGCGCCGTCGGCGGGCGCGGGCGTCGGCCTGCCCGTGCGGGCGTAGCGCTCGTACCGCTCGTGGCGCTCCACGCGGCGGCGCTTGGCGCGGCGGAAGCGGCGGGCGACGAGGCGGGCCAGGTCCGCGGCGCCGACCATGCCGGCCTCGGGGCCGAGCTGGGCGCGGGCGATGCGGGCCTCGGGGCGGTAGCCGCGGCCGGTGAGCTGGCGCTTGAACGCGTCGCGGGCGGGCGCGATCAGCAGGTCGTCGGCGGCCGACACCCCGCCGCCGATGACGAAGCACGACGGGTCGAGGGCCGCCGCGAGGTTCGCTATGCCGACGCCCAGCCACTGGCCGATGTCCTGGAGCAGCTCGACGCACATGGCGTCGCCCTCACGGGCCAGCTGCGTGATGAGCGGCCCCGTGATGTCGGGGATGCTCCCCTGCACCCGCTCGATGATGTTGTACGCGACCGGGGAGTCGGCCGCGGCGAGTTCGCGGGCCTCGCGGACCAGCGCGTTGCCGGAGCTGTACTGCTCCCAGCAGCCGCGGTTGCCGCACGGGCAGCGGTGCCCTCCGGGGACGACCTGCATGTGGCCGAACTCGCCGGCGACGCCGAACTTGCCGCGCTTGACCTGGCCGTCCTCAAGGATCGCGCCGCCGATGCCGGTGCCCAGCGTGATCATGACGAGGTGGTCCTCGCCGCGTCCGGCGCCGAAGCGCCACTCCGCCCAGGCGGCGGTGTTGGCGTCGTTGTCGACGAGGACGGGGACCGCGAGGCGGCCGGCGAGGCGGTCGCGCAGCGGTTCGTTGCGCCACGACAGGTGGGGGGCGAACAGGACGCGGTTGCGGTCCGCGTCGACCCAGCCGGCCGCGCCGATGCCGACGGCGTGCACGTCGTGGCGGTCGGAGAGGTCGAGCACCAGCTCCGTGATGGTGTCCTCGACGACCTTCGGGCTCTTCGACTTGTCCGGGGTCTCCGTGCGGAGGGTCTCCAGGATGGTGCCGTCGGCGTCGACCACGCCGGCCATCACCTTCGTGCCACCGATGTCGATGCCGACGGTGGGGACACGCGGGGCCGTCGTGTGCGAGCGGCGCTCGCGGGTGCCGACCGTCCTGAGGACGGTGGCCCGTGCGCTGCCACGGTGGGCGAGGTCGCGGTAGGTGCTCATTGCGGCGATTCTGCCTCACGCATCGGCTCCGCCGCATACCGGGTTTTCCGCCACCCCGGGCGGAGCCCTCCCCCGGGTGCCACCCACCCGGCGCACGCTTCGCGCAGTTCCCCGCGCCCCGGAAGGGGCGCGGGGAACTGCGCGAACGCAACCGCCGACGCGACCGGCGGCCGCCCGGGAAAGGCGGCACGCGCACGCGTACGCGCGGGGCGGGAGGCCGCTACTTTTCGGTGCCGTCGGGTGTGTGCCCGCCCAGATGCGTCGGCACAGGCGCCCGCTCCAGCTCGTGACGGAGGTCGTCCAGTTCGGAGCCGCCCGCCATCTGCCGGGTCAGCTCGTCGAGCGTGATCTCGTCACGGGTGTGGCTGCCGAACATCGCACCGCGCTTGAGCAGCACGAACCGGTCCCCCACCAGGTACGCGTGGTGCGGGTTGTGGGTGATCAGGACCACGCCGAGACCCGCGTCACGCGCCGCCGCCACGTACTTCAGGACCACCCCGGACTGCTTCACGCCGAGCGCCGCCGTCGGCTCGTCCAGGACGAGGACCTTCGCGCCGAAGTAGACGGCGCGGGCGATGGCGACGCACTGGCGCTCACCGCCGGACAGCGTGCCGATCGGCTGGTCGACGTCGCGCAGGTCGATGCCCATGCGGGCCAGTTCCTCGTGCGTCGTGCGCCGCATGAGCTCGACGTCGAGGCGCTTGAAGGGCCCTGTCCCCTTCGTGGGCTCGGACCCGAGGAAGAAGTTGCGCCACACCGGCATGAGCGGGACCACGGCGAGGTCCTGGTAGACCGTGGCGATGCCCCGGTTCAGGGCGTCGCGCGGGTTGGCCAGGCGCGCCTCCTCGCCCTCGATCGCGAAGCGCCCGCCGTCGTGCTGGTGCAGCCCCGCGATGATCTTGATCAACGTCGACTTGCCCGCGCCGTTGTCGCCGAGCACGCAGGAGATCTCGCCCGCGTTGACGACGAGCGAGACGTCGTCCAGCGCGCGGATGTTGCCGTAGAACTTGCTGACGCCGTCCAGCTCCACCAGCGGCGTACGCGTATCCGTCGTCATTTGCTCGCCTCCGCGCGCTTGCGGACCCACGCGTTGAGCAGGGTCGCGAGGAGCAGCATCGCCCCCAGGAAGAACTTGAACCAGTCCGAGTTCCACTCGGCGAACACGATGCCCTTGCTGGTCATGCCGAAGATCAGCGCGCCGATGGCCGCACCGACCGCCGAGCCGTACCCGCCGGTGATCAGACAGCCGCCGATGACGGCCGCGACGATGTAGATCAGCTCGTTGCCGACACCCTCGCCGGACTGCACGACGTCGTAGCTGAACAGCAGGTGCTGGCCGGAGATCCAGGCGCCGAACGCGACGCCCATGTAGAGGCCGATCTTCGTCTTGTTGACCGGGACGCCGACCGCGCGGGCCGCGCCCAGGTCACCGCCGACCGCGAAGATCCAGTTGCCGACGCGGGTGCGCAGCAGGATCCAGGTCGCGATCAGGACGAGGGCCAGCCACCAGATGATCGTGATCTTGAAGTCGACGCCGCCGATGCTGAAGGTGGAGGCGAAGACGGACTTGGCCGAATCGAACCCCTCCATGTCGGCGATCGACTTCGTGGAGACGGTGCCGCTGATGAGCTTCGTGAAGCCCAGGTTCATGCCCGTCAGCATCAGGAACGTGCCGAGCGTGATGATGAAGCTGGGGAGTTTGGTGCGGGTCAGCATGACGCCGTTGAAGACGCCGAGGGCGAGGGTGACCAGCAGCGAGACGCCGACGCCGACCCAGGTGTTCGCCGTCATCTGGTAGCTGAACATCGACGAGATCAGCGCCGACGACGTCACCATCACGCCGGACGACAGGTCGAACTCGCCGCCGATCATCAGCAGCGCCACGGGCACGGCCATGATGCCGAGCGTCGAGGAGGCGTAGAGGACGGTCGAGAGGCTGGTCGCGCGCAGGAAGCTGTCCGCGAAGATCGTGAAGAAGACGAAGACGGCGACGGCGCCGATGACCGAGCCCAGTTCGGGGCGGCCGAGCAGCTTCTTCCAGGGCGAGGTGGTGACGAGCCGTTCGTCGATCTTCTCCGGAGTCGTCGCCGTACTCATCGGGTCCCCCGCTTCGCGTATTCCTGGAGCTTCGCGGCCTGGTCCTTGGTGACGATCTCCGGCCCGGTGAGGACCGGCTGACCGCCGCCCAGCACGTTGGCGTTGTACCGGTAGAGCCACAGCAGGTCGACGGCCTCGTAGCCCTGGAGGTAGGGCTGCTGGTCGACGGCGAAGCCGAGGTCGTCGTCCTTGAGGCCCTGCGCGACCTTGTCGTTGAGGTCGAACGTGTCGATCTCGGCCTTGCTGCCCGCGTCCTCCTTGGCCTTCACGGCGGTGGCCGCGAAGGGGGCGCCGAGCGTGACGACCGCGTCGATGGACTTGTCGGACTGGAGCTTGGCCCCGATGGACGACTGCACGTCGGGCATGTTGGTGCCCTCGACGTAGAGGTTCGTCATCTTGCCGTCGAAGGTCTTCTTCGCACCCTCGCAGCGCTGCTCGTGGCCGACGTTGCCCTGCTCGTGCAGGACGCACAGGGCCTTTTTCTTGCCGCGCTTGTTGAGCTCCTTGCCGACGGCCTCGCCGGCGATGGTCTCGTCCTGGCCGATGTGCGTGATCGCGCCGTACTTCTCGTAGATCTCGGAGCCCGAGTTCACCGTGATGACCGGGATGCCGGCCTTCTCGGCGCGGGCCAGGGCGGACTTCATCGCGTCCGGCTTGGCGAGCGTGACGATGATGCCGTCGACCTTCTTGTCGACGGCCGCGTCGACGAGCTGCGCCTGCTGGTTCGCCTCCTCGTTGTGCGAGTAGAGGAAGTTGATGTTGTCCTTGACCGCCGCCTGCTTGGCACCGTTCTGGACGATGTCCCAGAAGGTGTCGCCATCGCCCGAATGGGTGATCATCGCGAAGGTCCAGCGGGGGGTGTCCACCGCCGCCTTCCCCTGGGCGGCCTGGGACTTCCTGGCGTCCTCCGCCCGCTTGCCGCCGGTGCTGCTGCACCCTGCGAGCGAGAGGCCGAGAGCCCCCGCAACCGCGATGCTCACCCAGGTCCGAAACCGTGCCACGAGGCCGTGCCCTTCTTGGTCTGCTGCGTCATCGACCGGGATCGGCGGACCGATCCCGGCGGACCGTGAACCGGTCCATGAGGACCCCATTACGGTCCCAAACGCACAAGTATGGGTCACGGGGATCATGCATCCATTCACCGGGTACCGCGCGCGGTGTACTTCTCCAGTCGCGGCACGTCCTTCTCGGTGACGAGAGCGGGCCCGGTGAAGACCGGCTTGCCGCCGCCCAGCACGTTCGCGTTGCTCTTGTAGAGCCACAGTTCGTCCACGGCCAGATAGCCCTGCAAGTACGGCTGCTGGTCGACGGCGAAGGTGACCTCCTTCGCCTTCAGACGGCGCACGACCTCGGCGTTCAGGTCGAACGTGGCGATCTCGGCCTCGCTGCCCGCGCCGTCCTTGGCCTTCACGGCGAGCGCCGCGATGGGGGCGCCGAGCGCGACGATCGCGTCGACGTCCTTGTCGGCCTGGAGCTTCGCCTCGATGGAGGCCTCCGAGGACGGCGCGTTGGTGCCCTCCACGTTGACGTTCTCGACGCTGCCCTCGAAGGTCTTGCGGACGCCGTCGCAGCGCTGCTCCAGGGAGACGTTCCCCTGCTCGTGGATGACGCACAGGACCTTCTTCTTGCCCTGCTTCGTCAGCTCGGTGCCGACCGCCTCGCCGGCCACGCCCTCCTCCTGGCCGATGTGGCTGAGGGCGCCGAACTTCGCCGAGAACTCCGAGCCCGAGTTGATCGACACGACCGGGATGCCCGCGGCCTTCGCCTTGCCGAGGACCGACTCCATGGCCTCGGGCTTCGCGAGCGTGACGACGAGGCCGTCGACCTTCTTGTCGATCGCGGCCTGCACCAGCTCGGCCTGCCCCTTGGCCTCCTTGTCGTTGGAGTAGAGGAACTGCACGTTGTCCTTGGCGGCGGCCGCCTGCGCGCCCTTGCGGACGATGTCCCAGAAGGTGTCGCCCTCCCCGGAGTGCGTCACCATCGCGATTTTCATACGGGGCGTGTTCACGGCCTTGCCGCCGCCGCTCGCCCCGCCGCCGGCCTTGTCCTCGGAGTCCTTGCCGCCCGAGCCGCTGCATCCGGCGGCGAGCGCGAGCACGGCCGCGACGGCTGCGCCCCGTGCGACCGTGCGGGCCTTGCGGGTCCTGAGCATGGTGGAGCCACCTCTCCTCCGGCCGCCCGGTGCGGCTGGAGGAGTTTGTAGCGGGGTCCCACGGCAGCGTCAATGAATTTGTCAGAACATTCGGACCACGCCCGGTCGCCCGTCGAGGGCGCGCCGGGGACGCGCAACTCTCAGGAGCGTACGAGGAGTTGGAACTCGAAGGAGTAGCGGGACGCCCGGTAGGTGTGCGAACCGAACTCGACCGCGCGGCCCGTGTCGTCGTACGTCGTGCGCTGCATGGTGAGCAGCGGCGCGCCCTCCCGCTCCCCGAGCCGCTCGGCCTCGGCGGCGGTGGCGGCGCGGGCGCCGACGGACTGGCGGGCGCTGTGCAGGGTGATGCCGGCGGCCCGCATCAGGCGGTACAGGCCGGTCGCCGTGAGCCGCTCGTCCTCCAGGGCGAGCAGTCCGGTGGGCAGGTGGTTGCAGAGGTACGCGACCGGCTCGCCGTGCGCGAGCCGCAGCCGCTCGACGCGGTGCACCTCCTCGCCCTCCCCGATGCCGAGCGCGGCGGCGGCTTCGGCGGAGGCGGGCACGAGCGCGTTGGCGACGACCCGGGTCTCGGGCCGCTGCCCCGCGGCCTCCAGGTCGTCGTACAGGCTGGACAGTTCGAGGGGCCGCTTGACCTGGCTGTGCACGACCTGCGTGCCGACGCCGCGGCGGCGCACGAGCAGCCCCTTGTCGACGAGCGACTGGATGGCCTGCCGCACGGTGGGCCGGGACAGCCCGAGCCGCCCCGCCAGCTCGATCTCATTGCCGAGCAGACTCCCGGGCGTCAGCGCCCCCCGCTCGATCGCCGCCTCCAGCTGCTGCGCCAGCTGAAAGTACAGCGGCACCGGACTGCTGCGGTCGACGCTGAGCTCGAGCGCGACGGTCGGATCGACGAGGGGTTTGGCCACGGGCCGAGGGTAGCGGCGCTGAGATGTTGACGGGAAGTCCGAAGGTCAGGTTGTCAGGACAAGCCCCGTCGGCCCCGACCTTTCGAGCCCCTCCGGCGATCGAGGAGCGGGGTCCGGGGCGGAGCCCCGTGCGGGTGGCGCGCACGCCCATGTCAGGACAATCGATTGACACCCACCCGGACCCACGGCACCTTTGGGTGCCATGCGCATCGGACTCATCGGCACGGGACGCATCGGCACCTCCCACGCAGCCGTCCTGGAGCGATACCGCGAGGTCGGCTCCCTCCTCGTCACCGACGCGGACCCCGCCAGGGCCACCGCCCTCGCCGACCGGATCGGCGCCACGGCCGCCCCCAGCGTCGACGAGATCTTCACGTGGGGCGTGGACGCACTCGTCATCACCGCCGCCACCTCCGCCCACGCCGAGCTGATCGGCCGCGCGGCACGGGCCGGGCTCCCGGTGTTCTGCGAGAAGCCGATCGCCCTCGACCTGCCGGGCACGCTGGCCGCGCTCGCCGAGGTCGAGGCCGCGGGCACGGTGCTCCAGCTCGGCTTCCAGCGCCGGTTCGACGCCGGGTACGCGGCGGCGCGGGCCGCCGTGCGGGAGGGCAGGCTCGGCCGCGTGCACACGGTGCGGGCGCTGACCTCGGACCCGGCGCCGCCGCCCGCCGCGTACCTTCCGCTCTCCGGCGGCCTGTACCGGGACTGCCTGATCCACGACTTCGACATGGTGCGCTGGGTGACCGGCCGCGAGGTCGTCGAGGTGTACGCGACCGGGTCCGACGCCGGGCCCGCCATGTTCCGGGAGGCCGGGGACGTGGACACCGCGGCGGCGCTCCTGACGCTCGACGACGGAACGCTGGCCACCGCCACCTCCACGCGGTGCAACGGCGCGGGCTACGACGTCCGTATGGAGCTGTCCGGAGAGCGGGACACCGTCGTCGTGGGGCTCGACGACCGTACGCCGATCGCGTCCACGGAACCGGAGGGCCCGCCCGCCGCCAGCAAGCCGTGGCCCGGCTTCCTGGAGCGCTTCGCCCCCGCGTACGAGGCCGAGCTGAAGGCCTTCGTGGACGTCGTCCGGGGCGAGCGGGACAACCCGTGCGACGGCCGGGAGGCCCTGCGGGCGCTGCGGGTGGCGGAGGCGTGCGAGATCTCGCGGGCCGAGCGCCGGGTCGTCCGCCTGGACGAGGTGGCCGGGGGCTGAGGGCGTCCCACTGTCAAGCCCCTCCGGCGATTGAGGAGCGGGGTCCGGGGCGGAGCCCCGCGAGCGCAACCACATCCGGCGGCCCTCACCACCGCACCGGCAGACTCCGCGTCCCCCGGATCAGGACCCCGGGCAGCCACTCCCCCGGCTCCCCCGCCGGCTCCAGACCCGGGCACCTCTCCAGCAACGACCGGATCGCGATCCGGCCCTCCAGCCGGGCCAGCGGGGCCCCCAGGCAGAAGTGGATCCCGTGCCCGAACGCCATGTGGCCCCGCGCGTCCCGCCGGATGTCGAACGTGTCCGGCTCCGCGAACCGGTTCGGATCGCGGCTGCCCGAGGCGATCCCGATCAGCACCGGCTCCCCCGCCGGAATCACCGTGCC
Source organism: Streptomyces sp. BYX5S (assembly GCF_054724165.1). Taxonomy (NCBI): domain Bacteria; kingdom Bacillati; phylum Actinomycetota; class Actinomycetes; order Kitasatosporales; family Streptomycetaceae; genus Streptomyces; species Streptomyces sp. BYX5S. The sequence continues at coordinate 5,872,554 of NZ_CM138829.1, forward strand.
GTCGATCTCGACGTCCTCCGACGTGAACCGGTGCGTCGCCGTCTCGATCGGGCCGTCGTAGCGCAGCATCTCCTCGACCGCGCCGTCCAGCAGGCCCATGTCGGCGCGCAGCGCGGCGAGTTGGTCGGGGTGCCGCAGCAGCGCGCGCACGCCGTTGCCGATGAGGTTGACGGTCGTCTCGTGGCCGGCGATCAAGAGGAGGTACGCCATGGCGCGCAGTTCGCTCGGCGAGAGGCGGTCGCCGCCCTCGGCCGTGGTGCGGATCAGTGCGCTCAGCAGGTCGTCGGCCGGGGCCGCGTCCCGCTTGCGCTCGATCAACTCGTCGAGGAATCCCGCCAGTTCCACATGCACGTCGTACGACTCCTCCGCGCTGGTCGGCGCCACGACCTGCGTGGACATCCGGCGGAACCGCTCGCGGTCGATGTCGGGCACGCCGAGGAGTTCGCAGATCACCGCGAACGGGAGCGGGAAGGCGAGGGCGCCGATCAGGTCGGCGCTGCCGCGCGGCACCATGTCGTCGAGCAGCTCGTCCGTGAGTTTCTGGATGCGCGGGGCGAGGGCGGCGACGCGGCGGGGCGTGAACTCCCGTGTGACCAGGGAGCGGAGGCGGGCGTGCTCCGGCGGGTCGGCGAAGAGGAGGTGCAGGCCGATGAGGTCTTCGTCCAGGCCCCACGGAGGGCTTTTGACGAAGCGGGGGTCGGTGAAGGCGGCGCGGGACGCCTCGTGGCCGACGATCAGCCAGAGTTCTTCGGTGGGGCCGGGGCCGGGGGTGCGGATGTGGTGGACGGGGCCCTGGGTGCGGAGGCGGTCGTAGACCGCGTAGGGGTCGGTGTGGAAGGTGGGGGTGTCGCCGGCGAATTCGGCGAGGTCGATGGTGGGGGTGTTGGCGGTGCCGGTCATGTCGTTGCGCCTCCCGTCACCGGGGCATCGGGTGGCCTCGGCCTTGTCGGGTTCAACTCGTGGGGTGTGCGGGGCGTTCCCGTCCCGGGGAGGTTCCGGGATTTCTGTTGCGGTGGCCCGTTCCTGACGTCGCGGGGCGCTGCCCCGGACCCCGCTCCTCAATCGCCGGAGGGGCTTGAATTGCCGCGCCGAATGGAGTCCGCGGGATCCCGCGGACTCAAAAGATCGGGGCGCTGCCCCGGGCCCCGCTCCTCAAGCGCCGGAGGGGCTTGGGTGGCCGCCCGTTTCGAGGAATTGGGCGAGGGGGAGGGTCGCCGCGCCCACGGTGACGGCGTCGGGGCCGAGGTGGCCCAGGTCGACCGTGGTTTGGGTGAAGGGGTGGTGGAGGGCGTAGGAGGCGGCGGAGCGGCGGATCGCGGGGAGGAGGCGGGGGCCGAGGAGGAGGCCGGCCCAGCCACCCACGACGATGCGCTCGGGGTTGAAGAGGTTGACCAGGTCGGCGATGCCCGCACCGAGGAACTCGGCCGTCTCGTCGAGGAGTTCGGCGGTGGACGGGTCCGCGAGGAGTTCGGCGAGGGCGCCCTCCTCGTCGCCGGAAGCCCACCCGCCGCCCGCCTCCCGCCAGCGCTCCAGGAGCGCCTCCGCGCCGACGTACGCCTCCAGGCAGCCGCGCGCCCCGCACCGGCAGGTCCGCCCGCCGACCCGCAGCACGGTGTGGCCCCACTCCCCCGCGCTGCTGGACGCGCCCTGGTAGGGCCGGCCGTCGGCGATGACGCAGGCGCCGACGCCGGAGCCGATGAGCACGATGACCGCGTTGCGGGCGCCGCGGCCCGCGCCGAACCACATCTCGGCGCGGCCGAGGGTCTTGGCGCCGTTGTCGAGGAACAGGGGGAGGTTCGGGGGCAGTTCGGGCGGTAGGCCGTCGGGCGCGCGGAGCATGGCTTCCAGGGGGACCGCGTCCCAGCCGATCGTCTGGCCGTGCACCACCGCGCCGCCCGCGCCGGTGGCGTCGACGATGCCGGGTACGCCGATGCCGACGCCGAGGACGGAGTGGGGCGCCACCTCAGCCTCCGTGAGCACCCGTGACAGGCCCGCGGTGATGAGCCGGACGACGTCCTTGGCGTCGCACTGCCCGTGCCGCGTGGCCTGCGGCAACGGCTCGTCCACGCGCGCGAGTTCACCGAGGGCGAGGTCGAACAGCTCGACGCGCACGCGGGTCTCGCCGACGTCGACGCCCACGAGGTGGCCGCTGCCGGGGGCGACGCGGAGCAGTGTGCGGGGGCGGCCGCCGTCGGAGTCGACCGAGCCCGCCTCCTCCAGGAGGCCGTCGGCGACGAGCTCCGCCACCACGTTGCTGATGGAGCCCGAGCTGAGCGCCGTCAGCGGGCCCAGTTCCTGTCTGCTGAGCGGCCCGTCGAAGTACAGCTTGCTCAGCACGATGGCCCGGTTGCCGCGCCGCAGGTCGCGCACCGTCCGCCGACGTGGTCCCGCCATCCCCGCCCCACCTTCCGCCCGCATCACGCAGTGAACCTACCCCGAGGCACCGACACCGCTCAGTCGCCGTCCAGCAGGCCCGCGTCGTGGGCGAGCAGGGCGATCTGCACGCGGTTGTTGAGGTCGAGCCGGGCCATGATGCGCGAGACGTGCGTCTTGACGGTGGGGACGCTCATGTAGAGGGCCGCGGCGATCTGCGCGTTGGACCTGCCGCGGCCGACCTCGACGGCCACCTCGCGTTCGCGTTCGGCGAGTTCGGCCATGCGCGTGCGCGCGCGTGCCCGCCGGTCCAGGGCGGGGTCGTCGCCCGCGACCCTGGTGATGAGCTGCCGGGTGACGGTGGGCGAGAGGACCGGGGCGCCGGCCGCGACGCGGCGTACCGCCTCGACGATCTCGCCGGGAGCGGTGTCCTTGAGGACGAACCCGGCGGCTCCCGCGCGCAGCGCCCGCAGTACCTGCTCGTCGGCGTGGAAGGTGGTCAGGACGATCACCTCGGGGGCGTCCGCCCGCGCGCGCAGCGCCTCGGTGGCGGACAGGCCGTCCAGGGTGGGCATGCGCAGGTCCATGAGGACGACGTCCGGGCGCAGTCGGTCCACCCGCTCCGCGACCTCGCTGCCGTCGGCGGCCTCGCCGACGATCTCGATGTCGTCGGCGGCGCCGAACATGAAGGTGAGCCCCGCGCGCACGAGGGGGTCGTCGTCGACGATGAGCAGACGGATCACGGTCATGGGGCCACGGTAACGAGCGGCGCCCGGCCACCGGCCGTCACTGCGGCCACGGCAGCCACGCGCGCACCGCGAAACCGCCGCCCGGCTCCGCCCCGTGTTCGAGCCGGCCGCCCGCGAGGGTGGCGCGTTCGGTGAGGCCGATGAGGCCCTGCCCGGAGCCGGGGACGTGCGGCACCTCGCCGGGCGGGGGCGGGTTGTGCACGGTGACGGTGAGGCCGTCCCCCGCGGCGCCCTCGACGGTGACGGCGACCTCCGCGCCGGGGGCGTGCTTGCGGGCGTTGGTCAGGCCCTCCTGGGCGATGCGGTAGGCGGTGCGGCCGGTGGCGGCGGGCACCGCCCCGGGGTCGGGGACCCGGTTGTCGAGGACGACCTTCATGCCGGCGTCGCGGGACTCGGCGACCAGCGTTTCGAGCGCGGCGAGGGTGGGCTGCGGCCGCCCCGACTCCTCCTCGGTGCCCCCCGCGTCGCCCGCCCGCAGCACGCCGATGATCTCCCGCAGGTCCTGCAACGCCTCGTGCGCGCTCTCCCGGATCACGCCCGCCGCCCTGGCGATCTCGGCGCGGGGCGCGTCGGGGCGGAACTCCAGGGCGCCCGCGTGCACGCTCAGCAGCGTGAGGCGGTGCGCCAGTACGTCGTGCATCTCGCGGGCGATGTTCTCGCGGGCCAGACGCTGCGCCTGCTCGGCGCGGAGCGCGGCCTCGGTCTCGGCGCGCCGCGCGCGGTCCCGCAGCGACATCAGGAGCTGTCGCCGGGAGCGTACGAACATGCCCCAGCCGACGACGGTGACCGTGATCATCACGGTGAACGAGACGGACAGCAGGTAGGGGGCCTCGGGGTCGGGCCGCAGCCAGAAGAACAGCGGGATGAGCGCGATGGAGACGCCCGCGACCCAGCCGATGTAGCGGAACGGGCGGTGCACGGCGAGCGTGAACATCACGATCATGGACGCGCCGCCCGCGGTGTCGGACAGGAAGCCGACCGGGAGCATCACCAGGGCCAGACCGAGCGGCCAGCGTCTGCGCAGCCAGATCGCGGCGCAGGCGGCGGCGCCGAGCACCTGGTCGATCAGGGCGAGGGCCGGTGGGGTGTTCGGGTCGTCCCAGACCTGCTCGGCGAAGATCAGGCCGAAGAAGACGGAGATGCCGAAGCAGCTGAAGTCGACGATCCAGTCACGGGCGGTGCGGCGCCTGCGGCCGGGCCGCCCGTCGGGGTCGAGGTCGGGTTCGTCGGCGACCGCCGAGGGCAGCAGCCGACGCCGCCACCGCTCGGCGGGCGTGTCCACCGCCTGCGAGGTCCGGGTCTGCTGCGCTGCCTCCATGGTCGACAAATCTACGCACCTCGGCCGGTCGGCACCGCCCTCGGCGCCGCTCGCGCGACCAAAGTCGGACGGTCGGCGACTTTGGTCGCGCCGCCCGGCCACCGGCCGCGACCCGCGTCGCACAGGGCTCGCCCCGCGGCCGATGTGGGTGGGGGGTCCGCGGGGCGAGAGTCTCGGGCATGAACAAGAAGCAGTGGTTGCAGGTCGTCGAGGTCGTCGGCGTCTTCGCCCTGATCCAGGGCGGGGTCGGCGTCCTCCACGCGTGCACCGGTTGGCTGGGCTGGGGCCTGATCGAGCGGGTCGGCCTTCTCGACGGCCGCGAGGTCTACGGCAGCATCACGCTGATCGTGCTGGCGTTCGCCCTGTTCGCGGCCGTCGAGTCCCAGCGCAAGGGCTGAGCCGGCAAGGCGTCAGCAGGCGTGGTCGACCAGGTCGAAGGACGCGTAGTGGTCGGCCGTGTAGTAGTCCTCCTGCTCGGCCTCACCCGTGACGATGCGGCGGGCGCCGCGGTCGTCCGAGCCCGGCGTGATCACCGTGTACTCGTGGTAGTAGCCGGTGGACTGGCCGGGGAGGATGCCTTCCCGGTTCTGGAAGACCGTGCCGTCCTGGTCGTACGGGTACGGTCCGCCCTGCTCGATGAGGTCCAGGGTGTCGTGCGCCTCGGCGGGCAGCGCGGAGTAGCAGATGTCGCCGACGTCGGCGGCCGACACGGCGGTGTGGGAGGCGACGGCCGGCGCCGGGGCGGCGATCGCGGTGGAGCCGCCGACGCCACCCATGAGGAGGGTGACGGCGACGGCTGCGGCGGTGATGAAGCGTGGGGGAATCTTCATGCCCACAGTGTGACGCGCGTAGAGGTGGGCATGTCAACACCAACTCACTCTTGTTTTCCGTCAGTTCACACGCGTACCGCTCCGGCCGCGGCGACCGCTCCCTTCAGGAGGCGACATGCACGGCAAGGTGGCTCTGGTGACCGGTGGCTCCCGGGGCATCGGCGCGGCGACGGCGGTCCGGCTCGCCCGCGACGGATTCGACGTGGCGCTGACCTACGTCCAGGGCAAGGAGGCCGCCGAGGACGTGGTGCGGCGGATCGAGGCGCTGGGGCGGCGCGGGCTCGCGGTGCGGGCCGACGCGGCGGACGCGGGCGAGGCCGCGGAGGCGGTCGGGCGGACGGTGGCGGGGCTCGGGCGGATCGACGTGCTGGTCAACAACGTGGGGGTGGGGGCGATCGGGCCGCTGGACGGCTTCTCGGTCGCGGACGTGGACCGGGCGCTCGCCGTGAACGTGCGCGGCGTGTTCCTCACCTCGCAGGCCGCGGCGGCCCGGCTCCCCGAGGGCGGCCGGATCGTCACCGTCGGCTCCTGCATGGCGCAGCACGTGCCGGGTCCGGGCGGCACGCTCTACGCCACCACCAAGGCGGCCTTGATCGGACTGACGAAGGCGCTCGCCCGTGAGCTGGGCGGGCGCGGCATCACGGCGAACCTCGTGCACCCCGGCCCGACCGACACCGACATGAACCCGGCCGACGGACCGTACGCGCGGGCGCAGGCCGCGGCGACGGCGCTCGGCCGGTACGGCACGGCGGACGAGGTGGCGTCGACGGTCGCTTACCTCGCGGGCGAGGGAGCCTCGTACGTGACGGGCGCCGAGTTCGCGGTGGACGGCGGGCACGCGGCGTAGCGCGGGAGGCGGAGCCCGCGCCGAAAAGGACCCGCGCCGAAATGGAGATGCGGGGCACACCGGTGCTGTCAGGCCGGTGTGCCCCGCAGGTCGGGAAGGCTAGCGGACAGGCTCTAGGCGCCCAACTCCGCGTGTCGGGCCGCCAGTTGGGCCTCGCCCTGCTCCGTCAGGGAGCCGAAGAGGCGCAGCCGGGAGATGCCGCCGTCGGGGTAGATGTCGATGCGGGCGTGGGTGCCGACCGCCGGGGCGTCGAGCACGAAGCGGTGGTTCGTGTCGGGCTGGAGGCGGGTGCGGGGCAGGACCTCGACCCACTCGCCGTCCTCGCCGTCCTTGACGGAGACGGTGGCCCAGCCGGCGCTGTTGCCCTTCAGGTACGCCGTGTCGATCTCCAGCGCGCGGATCTGCGACTGGCCGACCAGCCGGTAGCGGATCCAGTCGTTGCCGGTGTCGCGGCGGCGCCGGGTCTCCCAGCCGTCGTCCATCTTGCGGGAGTAGCCCGGCTGGATGGTGTTCGAGGCGGGCGAGTAGAAGAGGTTCGAGGCGTCCTCGGCGCGGCCGCCGTTGGCGAGCGCGACGACGTCGAACGTGCCGAGCGTGGCGAGCCACTTCGGGTCCGGCAGCACCTCTCCGTACACGCGCAGGCGGGCGATGCCGCCGTCGGGGTGCTGGTTGACGCGCAGGTGCGTGAAGCGCTGCGGGGCGTCGACGGCGAAGCCGTTCGCGGCGTGGCCGCCGACCGCCGTGCGGGGGACGAGCGTCGTCCACTTGACGTCGTCGGCGAGCAGCTCCTCCGGCGTGGGCGCGCCCGCGACGGACGTGGCCTCGACGGAGACGGCCTGCGGGTAGTTGCCGCGGAAGTGGGCGGTGTCGACGACGATGCCGTGGATCACGCCGGGCGCGCCGAGGCGGACGAGCGCCCAGTCGTGGTCGTCGGCGGTCGGCCACGGGTGGTCGGCGGAGGCGCCGCGGCGACGGCGGGTCTCCCAGCCGTCCATGATCTTGCCCTTGTGACCGAAGTGCTCGGGGTCGAACTCGGCGCGGCCGGGCAGCAGCAGGTTCTCGCGCTGCGCGAAGAACTCGTCGTTCGCGGCGATCACACCGGCACCGAGCGAGCGGGCGGCGAGGTCGACGTGGTGCGTGAACGGGAAGTCCGCGGTGCGGTAGTCGGCGTACGGGTCGCCGCCGCCGAAGGGGCTGGCGTCGCCGGTGAAGTGGGGTATGCCGGAGGACCCGGGGTTCGCGGACATGGTGTTACTTGTTCCTTTCGAGCAGCTGCCCCTGCGGGGCGGTGAACTCGCCGTCGGCGACGATGCGTTCGCCGCGCAGCCAGGTCGACCTCACGACACCGTGCAGCGTCTTGCCCGCGTAGGCGGTGACGCGGTTGCGGTGCTGGAGTTCGGCCGGGTCGACCTGGAAGGTCGCCTCGGGGGCGAGGACGGCGAAGTCGGCGTCGCGGCCGACCGCGATGGCGCCCTTGCGGTCGTCGAGGCCGACCAGCTTCGAGGTGCGCTCGGACATCCAGCGGACCACGTCCTCCAGGGAGTGGCCGCGCTCGCGGGCCGCGGTCCAGATGGCGGAGAGGCTGAGCTGGAGGCCGGAGATGCCGCCCCACGCGGTGGCGAAGTCGTCGGTCTTCAGGTCGGCGGTCGACGGCGAGTGGTCGGTGACGATGCAGTCGATCGTGCCGTCGGCCAGCGCCTGCCACAGCAGGTCCTGGTTGGCGGCCTCGCGGATCGGCGGGCAGCACTTGAACTCGCTCGCCCCGTCCGGGACTTCCTCGGCGGTGAGCGTGAGGTAGTGCGGGCAGGTCTCCACGGTCACCTCGACGCCCTCGGCCTTCGCGGCGGCGATCAGCGGCAGCGCGTCGGAGGAGGACAGGTGCAGGATGTGGATGCGGGCGCCGATCCGCTTGGCGGTGTCGATGAGCCCCTTGATCGCGACGTCCTCGGAGATGCGCGGGCGGGTCGCGAGGTAGTCGTCGTACTTCGGGCCGCTGTTGTGGGGCGCCACGTCCAGCTCGTGCGGGTCCTCGGCGTGCACGATGAGCAGGCCGCCGAAGCCGGCGATCTCGGCCATGGAGGCGGTCAGCTGGTCGGCGTTCAGGTGCGGGAACTCGTCAACGCCGGACGGCGACAGGAAGCACTTGAAGCCGAAGACACCGGCGTCGTGCAGCGGGCGCAGGTCCTTGACGTTGTCGGGCAGCGCGCCGCCCCAGAAGCCGACGTCGATGTGCGCCTTGGAGGCGGCGACGTCCTTCTTGGTACGGAGGTTGTCGACGGTCGTGGTCGGCGGCAGGGAGTTGAGGGGCATGTCGACGAGGGTCGTGATGCCGCCGGCCGCCGCGGCGCGGGTGGCGGTCCAGAAGCCCTCCCACTCGGTGCGCCCCGGGTCGTTCACGTGGACGTGCGTGTCGACGATGCCGGGGAGCAGCGCGTCGTCGCCGAAGTCCTCGAGGCGGGCCCCGGCGGGGACCTCCGCGTCGTGCGCGAGCACCGCGACGATCCTGCCCTCGGCGACGGCGACCGAGGCCGGGCGCGTACCTTCGGGGGTGATGACGCGCGTCGAGCGCAGCACGAGTTCGATCTGGACGTCGGGGTCCGACACGTGGGCCTCCTCAAGCTTCAACGTTCTGTTGAAGGAGTTTTCACTCCGACTTCGGGAACCGTCAAGACCCGCATGATGGAGCGGCGAACCCTGGACGTTTCCACAAAGTGAAATTAAGATTCCGGCAAGCAGAACGTAGCTACCCACGAACTTCCCGGTCAAGGGATCACCGAGCGGGAACCCGCCGGTAGGCTGCCCCTCTGCCTGCCACCTGAAAGGAACGCGCCGTGCCGACGTCCGACGCCAGCACCACTGATGCCGCCAAGTCCGCACCCACCGGCGGCGTCCAGTCCCTCGAGCGCGCCTTCGACCTCCTTGAGCGGATGGCCGACGCGGGCGGCGAGGTCGGCCTCAGCGAGCTCTCCGCCAGCAGCGGACTGCCGCTGCCGACGATCCACCGCCTGATGCGCACGCTCGTCGCCTGCGGGTACGTCCGCCAGCAGCCCAACCGGCGCTACGCGCTCGGCCCGCGCCTGATCCGGCTCGGCGAGTCCGCCTCCCGGCTGCTCGGCACCTGGGCGCGGCCGTATCTCGCCCGGCTCGTCGAGGAGACCGGCGAGACCGCGAACATGGCACTGCTCGACGGCGACGAGGTCGTGTACGTCGCCCAGGTGCCGTCCAAGCACTCCATGCGGATGTTCACCGAGGTGGGCCGACGCGTGCTGCCGCACTCCACCGGTGTGGGCAAGGCGCTGCTCGCGCACACGCCCGCCGACGAGGTGCGGGCGCTGCTCGGGCGGACCGGGATGCCCGCCGCCACCGAGAAGACGCTCACCACGCCCGAGGGCTTCCTCGACGCGCTCGAAGAGGTACGGCAGGCCGGGTACGCGGTCGACGACAACGAGCAGGAGATCGGGGTGCGCTGCCTCGCGGTGTCCGTACCGGACTCCCCCACCGCCGCCGCGATCTCCATCTCGGGCCCCGCGGGCCGCGTGACGGAGGCGGCCACCGAGAAGATCGTTCCGGTGTTGCAGCAGGTGGCACGCGAGTTGTCGGTGGCCCTCGCCAGCTCCGGCAACGCTTCGTAACCGTTTGACAACAGGTCACTCCCGTCCCGCGGATCACTCGCGTATCGCGGTTATCGTCGGCACGCCAAGATCCGGCGGGGGCGGTGAGGGCAGCGATGAACGATGCGCACGCTCCCCCCGCACCTGCCCCTGGGGAGTTAGTTCCTTGACCGCCATACGTTCCGCACGGTCCCCGCGTTCCTCGCGCCTGCGCGCCGCCGCCGGCCTTCCGGCCGTCGCCGCGCTGCTCGTCGGCAGTGTCCTGCTCACCGGCTGCGGTGGCGGCGACTCCGACGCCGACGCCAAGGCCTCGCCCTCCGCACCGGCGGACACCGCCACCGCGTCCGCCGCGCCGTCCGAGTCCGCGGAGCCCGCCGCGGACGCCGCGGGGACGGACGCCGAGCCCGTCGACGTCAACAAGACGATCGAGGACGACGTCATGGTCCAGAAGGCCACCGTCCTCAAGTACGTCGACGGCTACGAGCCGTCGGCCGCCGCCAAGGCCAAGTTCTCGGCGCTGGAGGACGAGAAGGTCGTCCTGGTCCAGGTGAAGGTGACCGCGAGCTCGAAGTACTACTCCAGCTTCGGCTCGGGCAGCTTCCGGCTGACCGGCATGGACAACGGCATCGACCAGACGAGCACCACGATCCTCGACGACGAGGTGAAGAAGGCCGGTTACCCGCCGCTGGAGGACGCCAGGACCGGCAAGACCAGCACCGGCTGGATGATCTTCACGCCGCCGAAGGAGACCGAGAAGCTGGTCCTGCGCTACAAGCGCCTCGCCGCCAAGGCGTCCGACGGCACCGACATCAAGGAGAAGACGTACGACGTCCCGCTGAACTGAGCGGTGCCGTCCCCCGGTCGGTGATGCGCCCGTCCCGCAGCTCCACGACCGCACCGGCCGGGGCCAGCTGGCCCCGGTCGTGGGTGACGACCACGGTCGCGGCGCCGCTGTCGCGGGTGAGCCGGGACAGCAACTCCACGACGGCCGCTCCCCGTTCGTGGTCGAGGGCGCTGGTCGGCTCGTCCACCAGCAGCACCCGGGGCTCGTTCACCAGGGCCCGCGCGATGCCGACGCGTTGACGCTGCCCGCCGGACAGCTGGTGCGGACGGCGGTGCGCGAGGTCGGCCAGGCCCACCGCGGCCAGCAACTCGCGGGCGCGCTCGCGTACGTCGCGGGGCCTGCGGCCGCCCAGGTGGGCCATCACCTGGAGTTGTTCCAGCGCCGTCAGGGACGGCAGCAGGTTCGGCTGCTGGAAGACGATGCCGATGGCGCGGCGGCGCAGCTCCGTCGCCTCCGCGCGGTTCAGGCCCGTGGCCTCGGTGCCGTCGACGACCACGCGACCGGAGTCGGGGGTGACCAGGGTCGCCGCGACCGCGAGCAGGCTGGACTTGCCGGAGCCGGAGGGGCCGACGACCGCCGTCAGGGTGCCGGCCGGGACCGTCAGCCCGACCCGGTCGAGGGCCGTGAGACGGCCGTCGCCGTCGGCGTAGGTGAGGGTGATGTCGTCGAGCAGCAGGGTCATCGGGCGCTCCCGAGGGCGGTGAGGGGGTCGACGGCGGTGATCCGCCGGACGGAGAGGGCGGCGCCCGCGAGGCCGAGGACCGTCATGACGGCGGCCGGGCCGAGCGCGGTCAAAGGTTCGAGGACGAACGGGACGGTGTCCGGGACGAAGGCGCCGATGAGGGCGGCGAGGCCGGTCCCGACCGCCGTGCCCGCCACCAGCATCAGCACGGCCTGGCCGAGCGCGTCCCGCAGCAGGTAGCGGGTCGAGGAGCCGAGGGCCTTCAGGACCGCGATGTCCGCGCTGCGCTGGATCGTCCACACCGTGAAGAACGCGCCGACGACCAGCGCCGAGATGACGAAGAGGAAGCCGCGCATCAGTTGCAGCGAGCCGTTCTCGGCCTGGTAGGACCCTATGGCGGAGAGCGCGCCGTCGATGGTGGTCGTCTCCGTGCCCGCCGCCTCGTCCCCGGCCGCCAGGTCCGCGGCCGCGGTGGTGCGCAGAGCGACGACCGTCGCGCGTTCGCCGTCCCCGCCGGTGGGCGCGATGCGCTGCCAGTCGTCGAGGTTGGTCCACACGACGGGCGTGTGGCTGTACGAGGCGTCGCCGGAGACCGCCGTGACCGTCACCGTCGCCCGGCCGAGCGTGATCTCGTCGCCGGTGGCCGCGCCCAGTTCCTCGGCGGCCTTGGCGGACAGGACCGCGGTGCCGGGTGCCGTGGCGTCGGGGGCGAGGCCGGACGCCTCGCGCACGCCGAACGCCGAGACGGCGGCCGTCTGCCGGCCCGCCTGCGCGTTCACCGTGCCGATGCCGATGGGCTCCGCGCTGCGGACGCCCTCCCGCGCCGCGAGCTCCCGCCACTGGTGCGGGCGGACCGTGGAGGCCGTGAACGACACCGACTGGCCGTCGGCGGGCCGGGCGAAGGCGAGGTGGTCGGCGGGCAGCCCGGTGAGCGCCGACGTGTTGTCCCGGGCAAGGCCCGCCGTCAGTCCCGACAGCAGTCCCACGAGCAGCGTGATCAGTACGATCACGGTTCCCATCAGGGCGAACCTGCCTCTGGCGAACCGTAGATCTCTCCATGCGACGAACATGGCGTCCACCCTGCTGCGCCGGGGCCCTACCGGGCATCGCGCCACAGCACGCTTCACCCGAATCGAAGGGGGGACGCGCCTTTCGAACTTTCGGTTGACCGGTTCCGGCCCCCCGCTCCGTACGCTGGTGAGCGGTATGGATCCACGTTCGCTCACCCCCGCGCTGCGCGCCCTGCGCCGCTGTCTGCACCTGCTGACGGCGGGCCTGCTCGCGCTCGTCGTCGTCCGGGCCCTCACCGGTCGCACCGACGAGCCGGTCGCGCCGGTGGTGGCGGTGGCCGTGGTGACCGGACTCGTCTACGGGGTGGGCGCGGCGCTGCCCGTCGTACGGGCCACGCGAGCGGGGGCGGCGTGGTGGCTCGCGGTGCTGGGCGCGGTGTGGGCGGTGCTGCTCGTGCTGTCGCCGGACGCGCTGTGGCTGGCGTTCCCGCTGTACTTCCTGCTGCTGCACCTGCTGCCCGCACGCTGGGGCGTCCCCGCGGTGGGGCTGGCGGCGGCCGCCGCGATCTGCTCGTACGTCGGTCATGACGGGGCGGTGAACCCGGGGGCGTTCATCGGGCCGCTGCTCGGTGCGGCCGTCGCCGTGGCGACCGTGCTCGGGTACCAGGCGCTGTACCGGGAGAGCGAGCGCAGGCAGCGGCTGATCGACGAGCTGGTCGTCACCCGCGCCGAGCTCGCCGAGGCGGAGCGCACGGCCGGGACGCTCGCGGAGCGGGAGCGGCTCGCCCGCGAGATCCACGACACGCTGGCGCAGGGCCTGTCCTCGATCCAGCTGCTGCTGGTCGCGGCCGGGCGCGAGCTGCCCGCCGGTTCCCCCGCCGCCGCGCACGTCGAGCGGGCGCGGGGCACGGCGCGGGACAACCTCGCCGAGGCCCGCCGGTTCGTGCGCGCGCTCGCCCCGCCCGCCCTCGACGGCGGATCGCTGGCCGGCGCCCTGGAGCGGCTGTGCGCCACGGCCGCGCCCGGCCTCACCGCCCACTTCTCGGCGAGCGGCAGACCCCTGGAACTGCCCACGCCGTACGAGGTGGCGCTGTTGCGCGTCGCCCAGTCGGCGCTCGCCAACACGGTGCGGCACGCGGACGCGCGCCGCGCCGAGATCACCCTCAGCTTCATGGAGACGTCGGTGGCCCTGGACGTGGTGGACGACGGCGCGGGCTTCGACCCCGAGCGCGCGCCGGACGGCGACGGGACCGGCTTCGGCCTGACCGCGATGCGCTCACGGGTGAGCGAACTCGGCGGCACGTTCACCGTGGAGTCGGCGCCGGGCCGCGGCACAGCGGTCGCGGTGACGCTGCCGCTGCCGGTGGGGACGGGCGGGGATGCCGCGTGATCCGGCGGGACCGGCCGTGGACCGGGCACGGCAGCACGGCGCGCGGCGGCGCGGTGTGCCCCGCCGCACCGGCCCCGAACACCACCGGAGGTGCCACGTGATCCGGCTGCTGCTCGCCGACGACCACCCCGTCGTACGGGCCGGGTTGCGGGCCGTGCTCGACGCGGAGGCGGACTTCGAGATCGTGGCGGAGGCCGCCACCGCCGAGCGGGCGGTGGAGCTGGCCGGGGGCGCGGACGTCGTCCTCATGGATCTGCAGTTCGGCGCGGGTCAGCTGCACGGGGCGGAGGCCACCGCGCGGATCGCCGGCCTGCCCGACGGGCCACGGGTCCTGGTCCTGACCACGTACGACACCGAGGCGGACATCCTCGCGGCGGTCGAGGCGGGGGCCTCGGGATACCTGCTGAAGGACGCCCCGCCGGAGGAGCTCGCGGCGGCCGTGCGGACCGCCGCGTCCGGGCGCTCCGCGCTCGCGCCCGCCGTCGCCGACCGGCTGATGGACCGGATGCGGGCGCCCGCGGAGGCGCTCAGCCGACGGGAGCTGGAGGTGCTGCGGCACGTCAGGGACGGTCTGTCCAACGCGGAGATCGCGCGCGAGCTGTTCCTGAGCCAGGCCACCGTGAAGTCCCATCTGGTGCACATCTACGCCAAGTTGGGCGTCGACTCCCGTACCTCGGCCGTGGCGCGGGCCACCCGGGACGGCCTGCTGCGGCCGCGCTGATCACCGCGTCACCCCGAAGTCCGTCGCCCGCACCCGCCGCAGCGCCCGCAGCTCCGCCCGCTGGAGCGGCCGCACCGGCACCGTGAGCACCGGGCACACCGTGTGCCGCCGCACGTGGCGGTGGGCGGCGCGCACCAGGCTGCGCGGCCGGACGCCGAGGACCAGGAGGTCGTCGGGGCGCGACGCGAATTCGAGCAGGGCGGGCCCCGGCCGGGAGCGCACGACGCGCGGCGTCACGTCGAGGTCGGCGGGCACCCCGCCCAGCGCCTCCTCGAACGCCCCGGCCAGCCGCGCGCGGGCCCGCCCGTGCCAGTGCCGGGCCCAGTCGGCGTCCGGCCACCGCCGGTAAGTGGCCTCGCCCTCGGGCGGCTCCCACGCGGTCACCGCCACCAGCGGACGGCCCGAGCGCCGGGCCTCGGCCACCGCGGAGCGCACCGCGGCGAGGCTCGCCGGGGAGCCGCTGACCCCGACCACCACACGCCCGCCGCTCCGCTCGTCGTCCATGACACGCCTCCCTGTTCGGCCGGGCCCGCCGGGGCCTCGGCCACTTCTCGCCGTTCGGCCCCACTCTGTACGCTGATTGGCCTGGACAGCAGGGCCAATCACGGAGATGTGGCATGGAAGACGGTGGGCGTGGCCTCGGCGGCCGGAGGCTCGGCGGGCTCGTGACGGGGGTGGCCGGGCAGCGGCCCGGGTACCGGGCGCTCGCGCAGGGCGTGCGGACGCTGCTGCTCGACGGGCGGATCCCGCTGCACACGCGGCTGCCCGCGGAGCGTGAGTTCGCGCTCGCCCTCGGCGTCAGCCGGGCCACCGTCACGGCCGCGTACGACCTGCTGCGCGAGAGCGGGTACGCGCGCAGCAGGCGCGGCGCCGGGACGTGGACGGAGCTGCCGGAGGGCGCCCGGCCGACCTCCGTGGCGACGCCCGCCGCGGACGAGGACGTGATCGATCTGGCGGTCGCCGCGCCGGGGTTCCTGGAGGACGAGCTGTCGGCCGCGTACGCCGCCGCGGCCCCGGACGTGGCGCGGCACGCGCTGACCAACGGCTACCACCCGTACGGTCTGGCGGAGCTGCGGGCGCGGATCGCCGAGCGGTACACGCGGCGCGGGCTGCCGACGCTGCCGGAGCAGATCCTGGTCACGACGGGCGCCCAGCAGGCCGTGGCGCTCACCCTCACGCTGCTCGGCAGGCCGGGCGACCGGATACTGGTGGAGAACCCGTCGTACGCCAACGCCCTCACCGTCATCCGGCAGCTGGGCCTGCGCACGGCGCCCGTGCCGGTCACCGAGGACGGCTGGGACGTGGAGCTGATCGGCGCGACGCTGCGGCAGTCGGCGCCCCGGCTCGCCTACCTCATCCCGGACTTCCAGAACCCGACGGGCCGGCTGATGCCGCGCGAGCAGCGGCAGCGGGTGATCGCCGCCGCGCGGGCCACCGGCACCTGGCTGGTCGTCGACGAGACGATCGCGGACATCGCGCTCGACGGGGTGAGCGAGCCGCCGTTCGCCTCGCTCGCGCCGTCCGGCGGCGGTGAACAGGTCGTGACCGTCGGCTCGTTGAGCAAGGGGCACTGGAGCGGGCTGCGGGTCGGCTGGGTGCGCGCGAACACCCGGCTGATCACCGAGCTGACGGCGCTGCGGGTCGCCGCGGACATGTCGGGCTCGGTCCTCGACCAGTTGGTGGCGGGCCGGTTGCTCGACCACGAGGACAGCATCCTGCGGCGGCGCATCCCGGTGCTGCGCGAGCGGCGCGACCGGCTCGCCGGGACGCTCGGCCGGGCGTTCCCGGACTGGCGGTGGCAGACGCCGCCCGGCGGGCTCTCCCTCTGGGTGGACCTGGGCCGCCCGATCGCCTCCGCCCTCGGCCGGGCGGCGCTGCGGCACGGGGTGCGGATCGAGGGCGGCTCGCGGTTCGGCGCGGACCCCGGGACGTTCGAGCACCGGCTGCGTGTGCCGTACGTGCAGCCGGTGGAGGTCGCCGAGGAGGCGGTGCGGCGGATCGCCGCGGCGCTCGACGGCGGGCTCGGCGGGGCGGGCGAGGAGCCGGGGCGCCCGCACTGGGTGGCCTGAGAGCGCGCCCGGGGGGGGCGGGCGCGTGCCAACGATGTCAGTTCTGCGAGGGCGGCCCCCCGAACAGCTCCACGGCGCCCCTGACCTGGGACAGCGCCCCGGCCAGCGCGCTCACCGAACCGACGGCTCCCGCGACGAGCAACAGCGAACGGCGCAGCCTCGGCACTTCGGGCCTGCCGCCGCCGGCCATCGCGTCGAGCGCCGCGAGTTCGTCCTCGGCGATGCCCCGGTCCGGGAACTCGGCCGGGTGCGCGGCGAGTTCCCGGCGCAACCGGGACACGGCGGCGCGCAACTCCGTCACGCGCGGGTCCTCGTCGCTGCCGGTCACAAGCCTCTGCTCCACGCTCCGCAACACAGCTCTCCCCCTCGCACGTCTTTGTGCGTGTGTTGTCCTGCTCAGTTCCTGCTCAGTTCCTGCTCGTACGACCCGACCAGAGCGATGGTCGGGCGCCCAACTCGGTTTTGTGGCGGCCCAGTTAACGCCACGCACACGCGTTTCGCCAGTCCGTTGTGGAAGACAACTGTGAAAATTCAAACGAGTTCGATCGCGTCGCGCGTGCGATATGCAAGGGGCATGACGAACAGGCGAACAGGCACGGTGGCGGGGCTGCTGCTCGCGGCGGGCGGCGGCCGACGGCTCGGGGGCCGCCCGAAGGCGCTGCTGCCGCACCGCGGGCGGCCGCTCGTGGAGCACGCGGTGGCCACGTTGCGTTCCGGGGGATGCGATCCGGTGCACGTGGTACTCGGTGCGGCGGCGGACGACGTCCGCGCGCGGGCCGTACTGGACGGCTGCCAGGTGATCGTGAACCCGGACTGGGAGGCGGGCATGGGAGCGTCGCTGCGGGCGGGCCTCGACTCGCTGGCGGCCACGGAGGCGTCGGCCGCGCTCGTCCTCCTGGTGGACCAGCCGGGGATCGGCGGGGCGGCGGTGGCCCGGGTGCTGGCGGCGTGCGACTCCCCCGCCGCGCTGGCGGCGGCCGCGTACGACGGGGAGCGCGGGCACCCGGTGCTGTTCGGCCGGGACCACTGGGCGGGGATCGCGGCGAGCGCGAGCGGGGACCGCGGCGCACGCGCGTACCTCAAGGAGCACGCGGGGGCGATCGACCTCGTCGAGTGCGGTGACGTCGCCGAGGCGTACGACATCGACACGGAGGCGGATCTCGCGCGTCTTGAGTAACGGGCGCGTCGGGTGGACACCTGGAGTGAGAGGGGTGGCACGCGGAGCCACGATCTGTCGACTCTGAGAATCTCGACGTCAACAAACCATTGAACTTCCACAATGAGGAAACTAATATCCACTGATGAGAAGGGCCGGTCCCCCAAAGCGGGGCCAGCAGCCATACCCAGACGGCCCCGGCACGCCGTGCCGCGCGGGCCGCTCGCTCGCTGAAGGAAGTGACAGCCACATGTCCGCACCAGCGCCGTCCCCGCTGGCCATCGTCGACGCCGAGCCCCTGCCCCGGCAGGACGAGGTGCTCACCGAAGCGGCCCTCGCCTTCGTGGCCGAGCTGCACCGACTGTTCACGCCCCGGCGTGACGAGCTGCTCGCCCGCCGCACCGAGCGCCGCGCCGAGATCGCCCGCACCTCCACGCTCGACTTCCTCCCGGAGACCGCCGCGATCCGCGCGGACGACACCTGGAAGGTCGCCGAGGCCCCGGCCGCACTGAACGACCGCCGCGTCGAGATCACCGGCCCGACCGACCGCAAGATGACGATCAACGCGCTGAACTCCGGCGCGAAGATCTGGCTGGCCGACTTCGAGGACGCCTCCGCCCCCACGTGGGCGAACGTCATCGGCGGCCAGCTCAACCTCACCTCCGCGTACAACGGCACGATCGACTTCACGGACGAGCGCACCGGCAAGTCGTACGCGCTGAAGGACGCGGGCGAGCTCGCCACGGTCGTCATGCGCCCGCGCGGCTGGCACCTCAACGAGCGCCACCTCGTGGACGAGTCCGGCAAGGCCGTCCCCGGCGCGCTCGTCGACTTCGGCCTCTACTTCTTCCACAACGCGAAGAAGCTCATCGAGCTCGGCAAGGGCCCGTACTTCTACCTCCCGAAGACGGAGTCGCACCTGGAGGCCCGCCTCTGGAACGAGATCTTCGTCTTCGCGCAGGACTACGTCGGCATCCCGCAGGGCACCGTGCGCGCCACGGTCCTGATCGAGACGATCACGGCCGCGTACGAGATGGAGGAGATCCTCTACGAGCTGCGCGACCACGCCTCCGGCCTGAACGCCGGCCGCTGGGACTACCTGTTCTCCATCGTCAAGAACTTCCGTGACGGCGGCTCCAAGTTCGTCCTGCCGGACCGCAACCTGGTGACGATGACGGCCCCGTTCATGCGCGCGTACACGGAACTCCTCGTCCGTACGTGCCACAAGCGCGGCGCGCACGCCATCGGCGGCATGGCGGCCTTCATCCCGTCCCGCAAGGACGCCGAGGTCAACAAGGTGGCCTTCGCGAAGGTCCGCGACGACAAGGACCGCGAGGCCGGCGACGGCTTCGACGGCTCGTGGGTCGCGCACCCGGACCTGGTCCCGATCGCCATGGAGTCCTTCGACAAGGTCCTCGGCGACAAGCCGAACCAGAAGGACCGCCTGCGCGAGGACGTCTCGGTGGCCGCCGGCGACCTCATCGCCATCGACTCCCTCGACGCCAAGCCCACCTACGACGGCCTCGTCAACGCCGTCCAGGTCGGCATCCGCTACATCGAGGCCTGGCTGCGCGGCCTCGGCGCCGTCGCGATCTTCAACCTCATGGAGGACGCGGCCACGGCGGAGATCTCCCGCTCCCAGATCTGGCAGTGGATCAACGCGGGCGTCGTCCTCGACAACGGCGAGACCGTGACGGCCGACCTGGCCCGCAAGGTCGCGGCGGAGGAGCTCGCGAACATCAAGGCCGAGATCGGCGAGGAGGCCTTCACGGCCGGCAAGTGGCAGCAGGCCCACGACCTCCTCCTCCAGGTCTCCCTGGACGCGGACTACGCGGACTTCCTCACGCTGCCGGCGTACGAGCAGCTCGGCTGACGTACCCGCGACAGGAGGGGCCCGGCGCCGGGAAGGCGCCGGGCCCCTTGTCGTGTCTCACCCGCCGTCGGCGCAGAGTTCGGTGGTCAGGGAGCCGAGGGCCCAGTTCTCCCAGGTCTCCGGTGACCAGCCGCGGTCGCGGACGAAGACCAGGTAGAGCTCCGGGCTGAGCAGGCCGTGGAGCAGGTCGGCGGCGCGGGTGACGTCGATGTCCGCGCGGGCGTCGGGTTTGGCGATGAGGGCCTCGGCCGCGGCCCGCTGCACCGTGTAGCGGGGGTCCGCGTCAGCGGGCCACTGCGCGGCGATCTCCGGGTCGGTGGCCGAGGCCGCGGCGATCAGCGGGATGATCGGGGCGACCCGGCCGAGGATCTCGCGCACCCCGCGTACATGGGCGCGGAGCTGCCCCGCCGCGGTGGGCTCGGCACACGCGTCGCGGAACCAGTCCCGCTCCATCGTGGCGACCGGTTCGGCGTCGCCCGCGATGGCCGTGTCGACGACGTCCTTGAACAGCACGCGCTTGTTGCCGAACACGAAGTACACCGTCTGCACGGCCACGCCCGCGCGGTCCGCGACCTGCTGAAGGCTCGTCGCCCCGTACCCCTGCGCGACGAACAGCTCCCGCGCCGCCGCGACGACCTTCTCGCGGGTGCGCCGTGAGCGCTCGGCCCGCTTGTCGGGGCGTCTGTCGGATCCCTTGACGGCAGCCATGCCGGGAGTCTATCTCTAGAGTCAGACACTAGAGTTCGACTCTAAGTTCTTGGGGGCAACGATGCAGCAGACCTGGACGGCCGCGCAGCTCGACCAAGAGGCGATGGTGCGCCGCGCGCTGGAGGACTACTACCGGGATGGCAAGCCGCCGTGGGACACCGGCGTCACTCCGCCCGAGCTGGTGGAGCTGGTGGAGGGCCCCGCCGCGCCCGCGCCCGGCCGCGCCCTCGAACTCGGCTGCGGCACCGGGACCAACTCCGTGTACCTGGCCCGGCACGGCTGGCGGGTGACGGCCGTGGACCTCGTCGACCGCGCGGTCCGGCAGGCCCGGGAGAAGGCCGCGGCGGCGAGCGTGGACGTGACGGTGCTGTGCGGGGACGCGACGCGCCTGGACGAGGTGGGCGCGCCCGGCCCGTACGACCTGTTCTTCGACCTGAGCTGCTACTGCGGCATCCCCCGCCACCGCCGCGACGCCTACGCGGACGCCCTCACGGCGCGGGCGGCGCCCGGGGCCCGGTTCCTGATGTTCGGCTACGGACCCGGGGTCCTGGACGACGAGATCTCGGGCGTCACGGAGGACGAACTCCGCGCCAGGTTCCCGGCGTGGCACCTGACGGACACGACACCGGGCACGAACCCGTTCCCCACGTTCTGGTTCACCCTCACCCACTCAAGCCCCTCCGGCGATTGAGGAGCGGGGTCCGGGGCGGAGCCCCGCGGCGTGAGCGGAATGGCCGGAATCACCCGACGTGCCGCGACCAGTCCTGCTCCGCCGGCGGCTTCCCGTGCAGGTCGGGCACCCGCTTCAGCCATGCGGGGCGCCCCTTCTCGGTCGCCGCCGCGCGCCGCGCGTCCGCTTCCGCCAGCTCCGCGCGGGACGGGAAGTCCGTCGGGAGCCAGGAGGCGGAGGAGTCGGCGCGGGCGAGGAGGTGGGTGACGTAGGCGTCGCGGGCCTCGTCCGGTGTCGCGAAGTCCTGCGTGAGCCACGCGTCGGGGACGAGGGAGAGGATGTGGCGCAGCAGTTCCTCCGTCACCCGCGGCGCGAGTTCCGCGTCGGCCGCCCGCGTGTCCGGCCCGTACCCGCCGAGCGCGTGGTGCCGGAAGTCGTACGGCTTCGCCGGGTCCGCGCCGTCCCAGCGGTGGTGGAAGACGAGCGCGGCGCCGTGGTCGATGAGCCACAGCCGCGGCGGCGCGACACCGAGCGTGGGCCACACCATCAGGTTCGAACTGTGCACCGTGCGGTCCACGTTGACCGTGAGCGCGTCGAGCCAGACGATGCGGCCCGCCTCCACCGGGTCCACGGAGAACGTCTCCGCGACCTCCGGTGTGAAGTCGACGGCGCCCGGCAGGAAGTCCATGCCGAGGTTGAGGCCCGCGCTCGCGTCGAGCAGTTCCTTGACCTCCTGGTGCGGCTCGTCCGCGCCGAGCGCCGGGTCGAAGTGCGCGAGCACCAGCTCCGGGAAGCGCAGCCCGAAGGCGCGCGCCAGCTCGCCGACGACGATCTCCGCGACGAGCGCCTTCACGCCCTGCGCGGACCCGGTGAACTTGAGCACGTACGTGCCCAGGTCGTCGGCCTCGACGACACCGGGGACGGAGCCGCCGGTGCGCAGCGGGTTCACGTAACGGGTCGCGGTGATCTCTCTGAGGCTGGGCACCCGACCAGGCTATATCTCCTGTTGCAGCAGTTGTTCGAGGAGCCGGATCAGCGTCTCCTTGCCGGACTCCCGGTCGCGGGCGTCGCACAGCAGCACCGTGGTCCCGGGACCGAGGTCGAGCGCCCGCGCCACCGCTTCGGGGCTGTGGGACCGTACGCCGTCGAAGCAGTTCACGGCGACGATGAACGGGATGCCGCGGCTCTCGAAGTAGTCGACCGCGGGGAAGGAGTCGGCGAGGCGGCGGGTGTCGGCGAGGACGACGGCGCCCAGGCAGCCGGTGGCCAGCTCGTCCCACAGGAACCAGAACCGGTCCTGGCCCGGCGTGCCGAACAGGTACAGGGCGAGGTTCTCGCGCAGCGTGATGCGGCCGAAGTCCATGGCCACGGTCGTCGTCGACTTGGTGGTGACGCCGTCGAGGTGGTCCACGCCGCGGGAGGCGACCGTCAGGTCCTCCTCGGTGCGCAGCGGGCGGATCTCGCTGACCGACTCCACGAGCGTGGTCTTGCCGACGCCGAAGCCGCCCGCGATGAGCACCTTCAGCGCCGTGAAGTCGGCGCGGGGGTCGGCGCGGCTGGTGGGGTCAGAGTGCGCGAAGGCCATTGATCACTTCTCGGAGGAGGTGGGCGTCGGGGCGGGCGTAGGCGGTGGGCGTGCCCGTGCCGGGGTCGGTGGCCCGCGCCGACTCGGGCGGCGTGACCGTGACGAGCGACCTCGCCGCGAGGTCCCCGAGCAGGACGCGTACGACGCCCAGGGGCAGGCCGGAGTCGGAGGCCAGGTCCGCGACGGGGCGCGGGCCGCGCAGGCACAGGGCGAGCAGTTCGCGCTGCTCGGGCGGGAGCGGGCCCGCCGGCCTGGTGCGGGTGGGGCGGACGATGGCCATGAGGTCCATGCGTTCCGCCCCGTTGCCGGTGCGGGCGCGGCCGGCGGTCATGGCGTAGAGCCGTACCAGCGGCCCGGCGTCCTCGTCGTAACGGTCGGACCAGGCGTCGTCCTTGTCCTTCACGGGGCATCGCCGTCCGCACGGGCGGGTACGCCGAGGTGTTCGCGGACACGGTCCACGAGCAGCGCCATCTCGTACGCGACGAGGCCGATGTCGGCGTGGCCGTCGGTGAACACGGCGAGGCAGGAGCCCTCGCCCGCGGCGACCACGAACAGGAAGCCGCCTTCGAGTTCGACCATCGTCTGGACGACGCCGCCCGCCGCGAAGTGGCGGCCGGCGCCCTTGGCGAGGGAGTGGAAGCCGGAGGCGATGGCGCAGAACCGCTCGGACTCGTCGCGGCCGAGGCCGGTGGAGGCGCCGACGCAGAGGCCGTCGCCGGAGAGCATCACGACGTGGCGGACCTCGGGGACGCGGGCGGCGAGTTCGTCGAGGAGCCAGTCGATCCCCATGTGGTGGTCTCCCGCGGCGTCGCCGCCGCCCAGGCCGGTGACGTTGTACGTCGGGGTCATCGGTGTCCTCCGTCGTGCTCGCGGGCGGCGCGGGCGCGTCGGCGTCCCGAGCTCAGGGACGTCATGGTGGCGCGGGCCGCCTCCGGCGACCGGGCCCCACGCCCCTCCCCCTGCTCGGGCGCGACCTCCCGCAACTCAGCGCTCATGCTGGCCTGCCGCACCCGCTGCGGCAGATCCTCCGACCCCGTGGTGAGGCCATTGGCGGCAGTCGGGGCGGGTACCTCAAGCCCCTCCGGCGTTTGAGGAGCGGGGTCCGGGGCGGAGCCCCGGGGTGTGGGAGGGGCGGCCGTACGTTGCGGGAGGGGCCCCGCCTCCGGCGGCTCCGGCACCGACCGCAACCCCGGGTGCGTCGCCTCCAGCAGCGCCTGCGGCAGGAAGACGACCGCGGTGATGCCCCCGTACACCGACCTCCGCAGCGTCACATCCAACCGCTGCCGCTGCGCGAGCCGGTTGACGACGAAGAGCCCCAGCTTGCGGGAGTCCAGCAGGTCGACGTCCGCCGCGTGGATCCGCGCGTTCGCCTCCGCCAGCGCCTCGTCGCTCATCCCGAGCCCGCGGTCCTCGATCTCCAGACAGGCCCCCGCCCCGACGGGCTCCCCGCGCACCACCACAGGCGTGTGCGGCGGCGAGAACGACGACGCGTTCTCCGCGAGTTCGGCGACGAGGTGGACCACGTCCGCGACGGCCGCCCCGGAGAGCAGCAGGTCCGGGAGGTCCTGGACCTGGACCCGGTCGAAGTCGGCCGTCTCCGCGATCCCCGCCCGTACGGCGTCGATCAGCGGCACCGGATTGCGCCACGCCCGCCCCGGCGCCGCCCCGGAGAGGATCAGCAGCGACTCGGCGTGCCGCCGCATCCGCGTCGTCAAGTGGTCGACGCGGAACAGGTCCTCGAGGTCGGTCGGGTCCTCCGTGCGGCGCTCCATCGCGTCGAGGAGGTCGAGCTGCCGGTGCAGCAGCACCTGGCTGCGCCGCGCGAGCGAGACGTACACGCCGGAGACGCCCGTGAGGACCGCCGCCCGGTCGGCGACCGCGCGCAGCGCCGCGCGCTGCACGGTGGTGAGGGCCGCGCCGACCTGTCCGACCTCGTCGTGGTGCGGCGTCCCGTCGAGCGGCGCCTCCTTGTCGAGGTCGACGTCCTCGCCGTTGTGGATGCGCCGCATGGCGGCGGGCAGCCGGGTCGCGGCCAGGTCGAGCGCGGCGTCGCGCAGCCCGGTGAGGTCGGCGACGAGGCCGCGGCCGATCCGTACGGACAGCAGCAGCGACACGATCACACCGAGCAGACCGAGGAGCACGGCGAGGCCCGAACTGCCCAGTGAGGAAAGGGAGTACGGCTGGGCGCCCGCGGCCTCGTCGATGGCGCGGGCCTCCGCCTTGTCGAGGGCGGCGAGGGTGTCGCGCGCGTCGGACTCCCAGCGCCCGGCGGGCACCGCGTCGGCGGCGCGCGCGGCACCGGCGGCGAGCACCATGTCCTGCACGTGGCCGAGGTCCTTGGCGCTCGCGGTGCCGAGCGCGGCCCGGAAGGCGGCGGCGTCGCGGCCCGTGAGTTCGGGCAGCGCGGCGTCGGTGAGGTCCCGTTGCACGGCGACGTCGCCGACGAAGTCGCGGTACTGGGCGGGCGTCATCGTCCCGTCGGCCCGCACGGCACCGAGCAGCGCGTCCTGGCGGCTCAACGCCTCGCGAGCGCGGGCGAGTTGGAGCAGGGTGCGCGCTGCCTCGCTGTCGGCCGCCGCGAGTCCCGCCCGTACGGACAGGGCGCGCTGGACGGCCGTGTCGTACCCGGCGATGGCGCCCGTGCCGCCCGGGGCCTTCGCCTTCTGGCGCGGCCCGGACAGCGATTCGGCGCTGAACCTGAGCTGCTGGATGCGGTCGGGCAGCGCGGCGTCGAGGTCGGCGAGGTCGGTGCTGATGGAGCGCAGACCCGCGTCGAGGGCGTCAACGGCCTTGTCGGTACGGGCCGTTGCCCCGGCGAAGTCCTTGCGCGCGGCCGCGTCGGGGGCGGCGCGGTACGTCAGGGCGGCCGCGCGTTCGTCCTGCACGGCGACGGTGAAGCGGGAAATCGGCGCGACGAGCGCCGAGTTCACCTCTTTCAGCTGCTCCTTGTCGGATATCTGGGAGGCGGTGGTCACCGCGGCGTGGCCCCACAGCGCCATCACGGAGACGACGGGGACCGTGAGCAGGGTGACGACCTTGGCTCTGATCGATTTGGAGCGCAGCCGTTCGGGCAGCGCGAAGCGCGCGGGCATGGGGACAGCTCCTCGGCGGGGCCGGAATGAGTGGGGGGAGGCGGGGCGCGGCGCGGTTACGTCGCGGGCAGTTCGACCTCGTGCAGCGGCCGGGCCGCGGCCTCGCTGCGGGCGCGCTCGTCGGCGGTCGGCGACAGCGCGACGAAGGCGCAGGTCAGGAAGAGGAAGGAGCCGAGGACGACGGCCAGAGGCAGGATGAACGCGGTCGCGGTGGCGCCGGGCAGCGGTGCGGTGCCGGCGCGCACGGTGACGTCGGCGGCGGCCATGCCGGTGTAGTGCATGCTGCTGACCGCGAGCCCCATCACGAGCGCGGCGACGGCCGCGACGGCGGGCCCGCGCACGGACAGCGCGGCCCACAGGGCGGCGGACGCGGCGGCCACGGCGATCACCACGGAGGCGATCACGAGGACGGGGTCGTAGGTGAGGGAGCCGTTGAGGTGCACGGCCGCCATGCCGATGTAGTGCATCGCGGCGACACCGAGTCCCGTACCGAGCCCGCCGAGCAGCACGGACAGCGCCCGCGATCTGCCGTATCCGGCGATGAACAGGCCCGCGCCGACGACGAGGATCGCGACGGCGAGGCTCAGGAGGGTGAGGGGGATGTCGTAGCGGATCGCGGTGCCGTCGACGGTGTAGCCGAGCATCGCGATGAAGTGCATCGTCCAGATTCCGGCGCCGATCGCGACGGACGCGGTGAGCAGCCAGTTCCGCTTGGACCGCTCTCCCGCGGCCTGGGCGCGCGCGGTGCAGCGCAGGCCCAGCGCGGACCCGACGACCGCCATCACGTACGACAGGAGCGGCGTGATCCAGCCACCTGTCATGTGGTGCATGTGCGCCATGTTTTCTGCGGGTCCCTCTCACTCTTCACATCGGCCCCCGGTCGACCGGGACGCTAACACGCGGTGGATGGCCTGTTCAGAGCGGTAATTGGCGCGAAAAAGCCGCTGCACCGGCCAGTAGGCCCGAGTTCATGGGGCCTTCACAAAGTGGTGCGGTACGTGACCGTGCGGCGCGGTGCGACTCTTGTCACGCCGCGCCTCGGGACGGTCCGGACATTGGTCCCGTTCCTGACGGTCCGCCTATCGGGAGAGGTTTCAGGAGGTGCCGTCGCGCAGCGCCTTCGCCAGTCCGCCCCCGCCGACCACGGTGACGCGGCCGGCCCGCACGGCCTCGACCAGACCGACGGCGCCGCGGGCGACCTCGGCGCACACCTCTTCCGCGAGGTCCAGACGTACGTCCGGCTCCCCGCCCGGGTACGCCCCGTCCCCGTACACCGGCTGCCCGTCCGCGTCTCCCACGCGGACGTGGAACACCCCTTCGTCGACGCGGACCTCGACCGCGCCCGGCTCCCCCAGCGCCTCCAACTGCCGTGACAACGGCAGCGCCAGCCAGTGCGCCCGCACCGCGTCGGTGGGCCGCCGCTCGGCGAGGTCGGGCGCGCCCCACTCGCCGAGCGCGCGAAGTACGGGCAGCAGTCCCCATCCCCGGTCGGTGAGTTCGTACACGTACGCCGACGCGGGCGCGGGGAGCCTGCGGCGCTCGGCGAGACCGTCGCGCTCCATGTCCTTCAGCCGCGTCGCCAGCATGTCCGTGCTGACGCCCGGCAGATCGGCGTGCAGATCGGTGTAGCGGCGCGGTCCGGCGAGGAGTTCGCGCGCGACGAGGAGCGTCCAGCGGTCCCCGACGACGTCGAGCGCGCGGGCGACGGCGCAGTACTGGTCGTAGCTTCGGCGTGGCATGGCGCGCAGTCTATGCAACTTGTTGGACTTTCCAAGCAGCCACTTGGTAAAACCAAGCAACACGAGTCACTGGCGCGCTTGGAGGGCACAGATGGAGTTCCGGCAGTCGAGCAAGCTGAGCGAGGTCTGCTACGAGATCCGCGGCCCGGTGATCGAGCACGCGAACGCGCTCGAGGAGGCGGGCCACAGCGTGCTGCGCCTGAACACCGGCAACCCGGCCCTGTTCGGCTTCGAGGCGCCCGAGGAGATCGTCCAGGACATGATCCGGATGCTGCCGCAGGCGCACGGGTACACGGATTCGCGCGGCATCCTCTCCGCGCGCCGCGCCGTCGCCCAGCGGTACCAGGCGCTCGGCCTGGACGTCGGTGTGGACGACGTGTTCCTCGGCAACGGCGTGTCCGAGCTGGTCTCGATGGCGGTGCAGGCGCTCCTGGAGGACGGCGACGAAGTCCTCATCCCGGCGCCGGACTTCCCGCTGTGGACCGCGGTGACGACCCTCTCCGGCGGCAAGGCCGTCCACTACCTCTGCGACGAGCAGTCGGACTGGTACCCCGACCTCGCCGACATGGAGTCGAAGATCACCGACCGCACGAAGGCGGTCGTCATCATCAACCCCAACAACCCGACCGGCGCGGTCTACCCGAAGGAGATCGTCGAGGGCATCCTCGACCTCGCCCGCCGGCACGGCCTGATGGTGTTCGCCGACGAGATCTACGACCAGATCCTCTACGACGACGCGGTGCACCACACCGCCGCCGCCCTCGCCCCGGACCTCGTCGTCCTCACGTTCTCCGGTCTGTCGAAGACGTACCGCGTGGCCGGGTTCCGCAGCGGCTGGATGGTGGTCACGGGCCCGCAGCAGCACGCGAAGAACTACCTGGAGGGCCTCACCATGCTGGCCTCCATGCGGCTGTGCCCGAACGCGCCCGCCCAGTACGCCATCCAGGCCGCGCTCGGCGGCCGCCAGTCGATCCACGACCTCACCCGGCCCGGCGGCCGCCTGCTCGAACAGCGGGACAAGGCGTGGGAGAAGCTGAACGAGATCCCCGGCGTCAGCTGCGTGAAGCCCAAGGGCGCGCTGTACGCGTTCCCGCGCATCGACCCCAAGGTGCACCCCATCGTCGACGACGAGAAGTTCGTCCTCGACCTGCTGCTGCGCGAGAAGATCCAGGTCGTCCAGGGCACCGGCTTCAACTGGCCGCGCCCGGACCACTTCCGCATCCTCACGCTCCCGTACGCCGACGACCTCGACGCCGCGATCAGCCGGATCGGGCGCTTCCTCAGCGGATACCGTCAGCAGCCGTGACTCCTGTGAACACCTGCCGTACGTGCCCGTGGCCGAGCCACACCCAGTTCGCCTCGCCCGAGCTGGTCGGGCCCATCGTGTCCGGCCGCCTCGACCGGGCGCGGGATCCCGCGTGGCGGCGGTCGGGGGCGGCGACGGTGGAGGACTACGCGCGCTGGTGCGGGCATCTGTGCGGGGCGACGTGCCTGCGCATGGCGCTCGGCCCCGACGCCCCCTCGCTCTTCGAACTCCGCGACGGCGCCCTGAAGTTCGGCGCGTACCGGGTGGACGCCGAGGGCGAGATCCACGGCATGGTGTACGCGCCCGCGGCCGAGTACGTACGGGAGGCGCACGGCCTCGACGCGGCGGTGCACCGGACGCTGGACGTCGCCGCGATCGGTGAACTGCTCGACGCGGGCCGCCTCGTGATCGCCTCCGTGCACTTCGCGATCCGCCGCCCCGAGGAGCCGTCCCCCGGCCGCGGCGGCCACCTGGTCCTCGTCACGTCCCGCACGGCGGACGGCTCCGGCTACCACTTCCACAACCCGTCGGGCACGGACGCGGCGACCCGCACCGCCGACCTTCCCGTGGCGCGTTTCGCGGAGTTCTTCGCGGGGCGCGGGATGTCGCTGCCGGTAGGTGGGCGCGATCGGCGGTCGGACGCGTAGGGCCGTTACGGCCCTACGGTGTTCACGGCCTGTCGGCGTGCTCGTAGTCCGTCAGGCGGGTCGCCCCCAGCCGGTCACCGGCCGCGAGCGCGGCGCTCAGGACCTCCGGGTCGCCGAGCCGGTCGGCGCGCACCACGACGTCGGTGCCCGCCGGGGTCACCAGGGAACGGCTGAAGGTGATCACCGCCCAGGCGTCGTCCGGCCCCATTTCACTCACCGCCCACTCGCTGGTCAGCAGCGCGAGAGGCCCGGCGCCGCGCCATCGGAAGACGGTGCCGGGGCGGTCGGTGAGGCGGGTGTCGGTGCCGCGGATGGTGCGGTGGCGGCCCCGCGCCCGGTAGCCGACCTCGTCGCGCAGGCGGGCCGCGCCCGAACGCCCCGGCGGCAGCGGCGTGTACGTGAACGTGGCGTCCGTGCGCCGGCCCCCGAGCCACATCGGGAAGGAGGAGCACACGATGTGCCAGGTTCCGGCCAGCCGGTGCGGGGTGACGTCGAGGTGATCCATGCGAGTGCACCCTACGGGCCCGCCGCGGCGTGCGACGGACGGGGAGGGCACCGGGCGGGCGTCGGAACGCCGGGCGGCCGGGAGGGCGTTCAGTCCGTGCCCGCCAGGTCGCCGCCGAGCACCCCGTCGAGGACCGCGACGGGGTCCGGGCCCGGCTCGCCCCTGGGCCACCAGTCGTCGCGGCCGGGGTCGGACTCGTACCCGTACCACCGGCCGTCGCGGCCCAGGCGGAGCTGGAGGGAGCGGGTCGACAGGTGGTTGCGGTGGGGGCGGAAGTCGTCGTGGCCCACGGCCAGGAGCGCGGGGCGGGCGCGGTCGAAGGGACCGGCGGGCGGGTCCCACTCCTCCTCCAGGACCGACAGCCCTTCGGAGCCGCCCTGCCGCCAGGCCGCGACGGCGCGCGCCAGGTCGGTGGGGGTGCGGCCGGTGCCCCGGGACAGCGAGGAGTACAGGGCGCGGGTCGCCGCCGTGAGGCCGGAGCCCGGGTGCGCGGCGGCCAGCCGGACCGCGTCCTGCCAGGGGGTGAGGCCCGCGATCGGGTCGGCACCGGTGGTGAGCAGCGCGTGGGCGCGCACGCCCGCCTCCGTGGCGAGCAGGTCGAGCGCGAGGGGGTCGGGGGCGTCCGGGGCCTGCGGGTAGGAAGGCGGACGCTCCGGGTACGACGGGGGCGGGAACTCCGGCGGGAGCGGCGGCAGTTGCTGCCCCTCCCCCGCCGCGTACGCCTCCTTGGCGGGGCGCGAGTCGAGTGCGGGCGCCTTCGCCTTGGAGCGCTCCTGCGCCTCGTGCACGGAGCTGCGCCGGGTCAGCGTCCCCAGCAGTTCCTGCTCGCCGCGGCCGCGCAGCAGGAACAGGACGAACGGGTCCTCGTCGAGCAGCCGCGCCGTCTGGTAGCAGAGCGCCGCCGCGTGCTTGCAGGGGTCGCCGCGGTCCGGGCAGGTGCACTCGGCGACGAGGTCGTCGACCGCGGGCAGCAGGTCGGCGACCGCCGCCAGCGCGTGCGGCACGTCCTTGTCCAGGAGCGACGCCAGATGTTCGGGCCGGGCCGCGGCCGTGTCCAGGAACCGGTCCCACGCCTCGTCCGGCAGGGTGCGCAGCCGCAGTTCGGCCCGGTAGGGGCGGGGGCGCGAGCCGTGCACGTAGGCGACGACGCGGCCCGGGGTGACCGTGATCGCGTCGACGTGACCCCGGTCCGCGTAGGCGCGGCCGCGCGTGAGGCGGCCCTGGTCGAGGGCCGTGTCCTCCAGGGCGTCCACCCACGCGTTGCCCCACCACGTCAGGGCGAAGCCGCCGCCGGGCTCGGCGCGGGGCGGCAGCGGCGGGAACGTGCGCCGGGTGTCCAGGTGGCGGGCCCGCGCCTGCTCGGTGGCGCCCGCGCGGCCGGGCACGTGCGGGCGGCGGGCGGCGGGGCCGCCGCGGGGTCGGCCGGCCGGGCTCATCGGCTCGCCTCCCTGCGCAGCGCCACCAGGTCGGTCAGCTCGCGGTCGGTCAGCTCGGTGAGCGCCGCCTCGCCGGTGCCGAGCACCGCGTCCGCCAACGCCCGCTTCCCTGCGAGGAGTTCGGCGATCCGGTCCTCCACCGTGCCCTCGGTGATGAGCCGGTGGACCTGGACGGGCTGGGTCTGCCCGATGCGGTAGGCGCGGTCGGTGGCCTGCTCCTCGACCGCCGGGTTCCACCACCGGTCGAAGTGGACGACGTGGCCCGCACGCGTGAGGTTGAGTCCGGTGCCCGCCGCCTTCAGCGACAGCAGGAACACGGGGACCTCGCCTGACTGGAAGCGGTCCACCATGCGCTCGCGCTCGACGATCGTGGTGCCGCCGTGGAGCAGCTGGCTGGGGATGCCGCGGGTGGTGAGGTGCGTGGCGAGGAGCTTGGCCATGGACACGTACTGGGTGAAGACGAGGACCGCCCCGTCCTCGGCGACGATCGTGTCGAGCAGTTCGTCGAGGAGGGCGAGCTTGCCGGAGCGGCCCGCGAGGCGCGGCCGGTCGCCGTCGCCCTGGCCCTCCTTGAGGTACTGCGCCGGGTGGTTGCAGATCTGCTTGAGCGACGTCAGCAGCTTCATGACGAGGCCGCGCCGGCCGATGCCCTCGGCCTCCTCGATCCGCGCCATCGACTCGCGCACCACGGCCTCGTACAGCGAGACCTGCTCGCGGGTGAGCGGCACGGGGTGGTCGGACTCGGTCTTCGGGGGCAGTTCGGGGACGATGCCGGGGTCGGACTTGCGGCGGCGCAGGATGAACGGCCGGACCAGGCGGGACAGCCGCTCGATCGCCTCCGGGTTCGTCCCGCCGTGTCCCTGGAGCGGCACCTCGCCCTCGACCACGCGCGCGTGCCGGGCGCGGAACGCCTTGAGCGGGCCGAGCAGGCCGGGGGTCGTCCAGTCGAGGAGCGCCCACAGCTCGGACAGGTCGTTCTCCACCGGTGTGCCGGTGAGTGCCACGCGCGCGGGGGCGGGAATCGTGCGCAGCGCCTTCGCCGTCGCGGAGTTGGGGTTCTTCACGTGCTGCGCCTCGTCCGCGACGACCATGCCCCAGGTGTGCCCCGCGAGTTCGGCGGCGCGGGTGCGCAGGGTTCCGTACGTGGTGAGGACGAAGCCGCCCTCGACGCCGGTCAGGGTGCGGTCGGCGCCGTGGAAGCGGCGGACGGGGGTGCCGGGGGCGAACCGCTCGATCTCCCGCTGCCAGTTGCCGAGCAGCGAGGCCGGGCAGACGACGAGTGTGGGGTGCGGCCGGTCGCGGCGCAGGTGCAGCGCGATGAGCGTGACGGTCTTGCCGAGGCCCATGTCGTCGGCGAGGCAGCCGCCGAGGCCGAGCGAGGTCATCAGGTCGAGCCAGGCGAGGCCGCGCAGCTGGTAGTCGCGCAGGGTCGCCCGCAGCGCCGCCGGCTGCTCCACGGCCTCGATGCCGCGCGTGAGCCGGTCGCGCAGCTCGGCGAGGCGGCCCGCGGGCACGGCCGCGACCCGCTCCCCGTCGACCTCGGCCTCCCCGGTGAGCGCGACCGCGAGCGCGTCGACGGGCTGGAGCAGGCCCAGCTCCCGCTTGCGCGCCTTGCGGACGAGGTCGGGGTCGACGACCACCCACTGGTCGCGCAGCCGCACCACCGCGCGGTGCGATTCGGCGAGCGCGTCCATCTCGCGCTCGGTGAGCGGGTCGCCGTCGAGCGCCAGCTGCCAGTTGAACTTCAGCAGTTCCTCACTGTCGAAGAACGCCGTGCCGTCGGTGGCCGAGCCGGGTGCGGCCTGCGCGCGCACCACGGCCGTCGCGGTGAGCGAGCGGGCGATGTCGCGCGGCCAGTGCAGGGTGACGCCGGCCTTGCCGAGGCGGGCCGCGCCGGGGCCGAGCAGATCGGTCAGCTCGCTCTCGGACAGGGCCAGCACGTCCGGCGCGTCCTGCTCCAGGAGGCGGCCGAGCGGGGGCCAGGCGAGGGCGGCGCGGCGCACCGCGAGCACCGCGTCGATCCGGGCGCGCGGCCCGAAGTGCTCGCTGGCCTCTCCCGCCCACAGTGCAGCGGCGTCGACCACGCGCGTGGGGTCGGCGAGGCTGTGCACCTGGACGATTGCGGCGCCGGCGCGGCGCGCGCCGGGCCCGTCCTCGGGATCGGTCGTGTCGTCGTCCGTGTCGAACAGCGCGTACTGCGACAGGTCGAGCCGCAGCGACACCTTCACGCCCGCGTCGAGCCCGGCCGCCGCCTCGACGGCCCAGGGGCGGGCCCGGGGGATGTGCTGGGCGGCCGCGGCCGCGAACGGCGCGCCCGCCGCGTGGGCCGCGGCCGGGGTGCGCGGCAGGGCGTCGGCCACCGCGTCCAGGAACGCCCGGACCAGCGCCTCCGGCTCGGGGACCCGCAGCGGTCTGCTGCCCGGCACGGGTGTCGCGTACCCCTCCGGGGGCAGGGCGGCGGCGATGCCGCGGACCTGCGCCACGTCGTCCTCGTCGAGGGGGCCCGCGCGCCATGCGTCGTGGTCGGAGGCGGTGAGCCCCGGCAGCAGGCGGCCCCGCGCCACCAGGTGCAGGGCGTGCGCCGCGGCCGCGCCCCAGGCCGCGGCGGCGGGGTGGGCGCCGGGGGTGCGGCGGGCGCGCAGGAGGCTCGGCAGGGCGTCCGGCACCGGCAGGACGAGGGCGGGGACCTTGCGGGTGCGCACCGTGGTGCCGTGCGGGCGCACGAGTGGGAGCTCCGCGTCGGCTCCGGGGAGGGGGGTGCCGTCCGGCGTCCAGTAGGCGATGCGGCTTGCGCGGGGCAGCGGGTCGGGCAGGAAGAGGGCGGCGGCGCCCACCGGGACGCCCTGATACTCGGGCACGCTCCCACCTCCCTCTCCACTCACTCCTTGACGACCCCTAGACCTTACGGCCCACCTCTGACAACCCACCCCAGGCCGTGCCCTCACCGGCACCACCACCACACCCCGGGGCTCCGCCCCGGACCCCGCTGCTCAATCGCCGCAGGGGCTCAATAAACCCGAACCGTCCCGACACCTGGCCCTCAGCCGCGCCGGTGTTTATGCCCCGGCCTTTCAGCCTCGCCGGCGTTTGAGGCGCGGGGTCCGGGGCGGAGCCCCGATCTTTGAGCCCGGTCGGCGCTTGAGGCGCGGAGTCGCGGCCCCTTCAGCCCCTCCGGCGATTGAGGAGCGGGGTCCGGGGCGGAGCCCCGATCTTTGAGCCCGGTCGGCGCTTGAGGCGCGGAGTCGCGGCCCCTTCAGCCCCTCCGGCGATTGAGGAGCGGGGTCCGGGGCGGAGCCCCGGTCTTTGGGGCGTGGGCCCCGGAGGTGGGCGTGAGTGGGGGCGGGGAGAATGGCGCTGACCTCGTCCACCCCCGAACGAACAGGCACAAACCGTGGGTGATCTGCTCCTCGTCCGCCACGGCGAGACCGACTGGGCCCTGACGGGCCAGCACACCGGCCTCACCGACATCCCGCTCACCGACAACGGCCGGGAGGAGGCCCGCCGCGTCGCCCCCCTCGTCGGCAGCTACCACATCGGCGCCGTCTTCGTGAGCCCCCTCCAGCGCACCCGCGAGACCGCCGAACTCGCCGGCCTCACCCGCTACACCGTCGACGCGGACCTCCACGAGTGGGACTACGGCGCGTACGAGGGCATCACCACCCGGGAGATCCAGCGCACCCGGCCCGACTGGTACCTGTTCGACGACGGCGTACCGCCGGGCCCGCCCGAGCACCCCGGTGAGACACCGGAGCAGGTCGGCGAGCGCGCCGACCGGATGCTGTCGAAGGTCGACGCGGCGCTCTCCAACAACGAGGGCAGCGTCGTCCTCGTCTCGCACGGCCACTTCCTGCGCGTCCTGACCGCCCGCCGCCTGGGCCTGCCCGCGTCGGGCGGCTCGCACTTCCTGCTGGCGACGGGCACGGTCAGCCGCCTCACGTTCGAGCACGGCAGGCCGGTGATCTCCGGCTGGAACCTGCGCCCCTGACGGCCGCCCCGCCGGGTTGTCAGTGCCGTCGTGCACCATCGTCGGCAGGAGGTGTCCGCCATGACCAGACCGCCGACCGCCGCGCAGCGCCGCATCATCGAGGGAGCCGATCCGGAGACGGGCCGCATCACCGGCGCCCCGGCCCAGCTCGCGCGACTCGTCGTCCTGAAGCTGGCGTTCCGGCACCCGCGGCCGCCGCACGAGCACTTCCTCACCCCGGCGGGGCACCGCGTGCGCGAGGCCGGTGCGGAACCGCCGCCCGAGGAGCCGCGCCCTGAACGGCCCGCGTCCGACGGCCTGTTCGCCGCCCGCCTCGGCGGGGAACCGGCGGCCGACACCGGGCCCGCACGGGCCCGCGAGGTGCGGACGGCCTGGCAGGGCGTGCTGGAGATACGCCGGATGACGAACGCCGACGGCGCGTCGGACCGCCCGTGCGCCTGGGAGCGGAGCCGCCTCGCGCCCTCCGCCGCGCTCGCCCTGGAGGCGGCCGGCTGCGTCCCCGCGGGCGAGCAGACGCCCGGCTACCGCGTGGGCGACACCCCGCAGCCCGAGGCCGTCGCCGTACGGCACCCGGAGCAGCCGGGTCTCGCGCGGTGCGCGGCGGCGCTGCGGGACGCGGGCTGGCAGGTCAGCGAGCACACGGAGACGCGCGGCGGCGCCCGCTACCTGCTGGCGTCACCGAGACGCACGTAGCGCGGCCGAGGCCGGGCCCGGAATGCCGCCGCACGCACCCCTGTTGGCATGATCGGCACAACGCCCCCCTTCGGGACGCCCCCATCGAGAGGAACGTCGTGGCAGAGCAGTTCTCCGTGCCGGTCGAGGTACGCGGATACGAGATCGACATCAACGGACACCTCAACCAGGCCGTCTACCTCCAGTACGCGGAGCACGCCCGCTGGTCGTTCCTGCGCCACGCCGGCCTCGACGAGAACGCGCTGCTGGGCCGCGGGGTCGGCCCCGTCGTCCTGGAGACGAACATCCGTTACCTGCGCGAGCTGCGCGCGGGCGACGTCGTCGACGTGAGCTGCGCCTTCGAGTTCGGCGACGGCAAGGTGTTCCGCGTCCACCAGACGTTCACCAGGGCCGACGGCGCGGTGGCGGCCGAAGTGACCGCGGTGAGCGGCGTGATGGACCTCACCGAGCGCAAGCTGGTGCCGCGTCCCGGGGAGGTCTTCAAGGAACTGGCGTCGGCCCCGGCCGTCTTCGGCCTCTGACCCGCGGCAAGGGAACCGCGCGCTTCGCCTCCGGCCGTCGTGGAGCGGGCGCGCGGCCGGGGTCCGGCGCGCCGGATCCTGGCCGCGCTGGAAGAGAGCGCACGGGACTTCGGCGGACTGACCGCGCGCCCCTCCGCGCACCCCATGCCCCTATGCCCCCTCGCCCCCATGCCCCCTTGCCCCCTCCCCAGAAGATCGCTACGGTCCCCGTCGACCCGCTTTCTACGCGCGTCCACCTCGTGCGAGGCACCGCCGAACGACCCCAACGCGAGAGGCTCGTCCATGCAGTTGCGCCACAAGTCCCTGCTTTCCGCCGCCTTCGTGACGCTGGCCCTCGCGGCTCCCGCCCGCGCGGATGCCCCCGCCGGGACCGGATCCGCGCCGGAGCGCGGCGGTTGGCAGCGGGTCGGCGACGACGCCAGGTCCGGGATCAGCGGCCTCGCACTCACCGGCGAGGGCGCGGCCGGCGGCGCGCTGGAGGCCCTTGTCGTGCACGACAACAAGAAGCCCGGCGAACGGCGGCTCGGCCGGATCACCTTCGATCCGTCCGCGCCGCAGGACACGACGGTCTCACCGGTCGCGTGGGAGGGTGCGCCGCCCAAGGACCTGGAGGCGGTCGAGGCGGTGCCGGGGACGCCCGGCGCGTTCATGGCGCTGACGAGCAGAGGGCTGGTGTACCGGATCCAGCTCGACGGCGACACCGCGCGCGTGCTCGATCTGGCGCCGCTGCCCGCGATCCCCGAGGGCGCGGACTTCGAGGGCTTCGCGCTCGGCACCTCGCACGGCAGGACGGTCGCCGTGTGGGCGGACCGGGGCGCGGGCGCGGCCCGTCCGGCGACGGTGTTCGCGGCGCCGTTCTTGTTCAACGCGTACGGGGAGGCGGAGTTCGGGGAGGTCAGCGAGGCGGAGTACCGGGCCTCCTACCCGAAGGGCGAGGTGCGCCACGTGTCCGACATCTCGCTGACCGGCTCGGGGCGCCTGATGGTGAGTTCGGCCTCGGACGCCGGGGACGACGGTCCCTTCGCCTCGGCGGTGGGCGAGGCGGGACGCGTGACGCTCGACGCGTCGGGCACGAAGGCGGCGCTGCGGGTCGCCGCACCGCCGCGTACCGCGACGAGGACGTTCGACGGCCGCAAGGTCGAGGGCGTCGAGTGCCTGCCCGGCGCCGCGTCGGGCGGCCGGGCGCTGCTCGGCACGGACGACGAAAACCTGGGCGGCTTCGTGAAGTCGTCGCGCGTGTGCGGTGGTTGATGAGCCCCGAGGGGTCTGACACCACCCCTCACGCACTGAAGGGGTGGCGCCCCCACGGCCGCCACCCCTTCAGCTCCGCGCTGGTCAGTGCGCCCCGGCCGCCGACGGCGTACCGCGCTGCTCCGCGATGTCACCGCCCGACTCCATCGGCGATGTGACGTCGTCGGCGTCGCGCCCCTTGCCGATGTGGTTGAACAGCAGGTTCAGCACGACCGCCGCGACACAGCCCGTGGAGATGCCCGAGTCCAGGATGATCTTCGCGTTCTCCGGGAACGCGTGGTAGAACTCCGGCACCGCGATGGGGATGAGACCGACGGCGAGCGACACGGCCACGATGAGGACGTTGTTGTCCTTGTCGAGGTTGGCCTTGACCAGGGTCTGGATGCCGCTGGCCGCGACCGAGCCGAACAGGACGACGCCCGCGCCGCCGAGCACCGGGCGCGGCACGACGGCGATCAGCGAGGCCGCCATCGGGCACAGGCCCATCAGGACGAGGAAGCCGCCACCGGCCGCGACCACGAACCGGCTGCGGATCTTCGTCATCGCGACGAGGCCGATGTTCTGGGCGAACGCGCTGCACATGAAGCCGTTGAACAGCGGGCTGACGGCGGAGCCGAGGGTGTCGGCGCGCAGGCCCGCCGCGATCGTCTTCTCGTCGGCGGGGCGGCCGACGATCTCACCGAGGGCGAGCATGTCGGCGGTCGACTCGGTCATCGAGACCACCATGACGACGCACAGCGAGACGATGGCCGCGCCCGCGAACTGCGGGGCACCGAAGTGGAACGGCGTCGGGAAGCCGATGAGGCTCGCCTCGCCGACCGGCGAGAAGTCGGTGGCACCGAACGGGATCGCGATCAGCGTGCCGATCACCAGGCCGAGCAGCACCGCGATCTGCTTGACGAAGCCGGTGGTGAAGCGGCGGATGACGAGGACGATCACGAGCGTGATGCCGGCGAGCGCCAGGTTCTGCATCGAGCCGTAGTCGGCCGCCTTGGTGTCGGGGCCCTGGGCCCAGCCGAAGGCGACCGGCATCAGCGAGACACCGATGAGCGTGATGACCGTGCCGGTGACGACCGGTGGGAAGAACCGGACCAGCTTGGAGAAGAACGGCGCGGCTATGAAGCCGAGCACGCCCGCGACGATGACCGCGCCGAAGATGATCGGCAGCGCGTCGTCCTTGTCCTTCGTCGAGCCGACGACGGCGAGCATCGGGGCGACACCCGCGAACGTCACCCCGTTCACGAACGGCAGGCGGGCGCCGATCTTCCAGATGCCGAGCGTCTGGAGGAAGGTGGCGAGGCCCGCCGTGAAGAGGCAGGCGCCCGTCAGGAAGGTGAGGTCCTTCGGGCTGAGGCCGATCGCCGCGCCGACGATGAGCGGGGGCGCGACCACGCCCGCGTACATCGCCGCCACGTGCTGGAGGCCCGTCGTCACCATCTTCAGCGGTGGCAACGTCTCGTCGACCGGATGTTTGGTATGCCCCGCCCGCGCCTCTTCGGTCGCGTCGGGGGTGGTGCCTTGCTTGGTGAACCTGGGCTTCATCGCCACTGCGGCTCCTCCGGTTGTTTTCCAGCACCGGCAGGCAGCCGGCGCTTTTCGCTTCTAGGAGGTGGTGCAAGGTGCAAGGTCGTGCTGGTGGTGCTGATGGTGCGGCTCTATTCGGTTGTTGTGCGCCCAGGTACTACTGGCCGCCCCGGGGACGTGAGGCTTTGGGCCACGTCCCAGGGGCGGCACTCGGTCGAGCAGCCCGCTCGGCAGCTCGATCGAGTCCCCGGCCAGGGGCCGTCCCCCCTGACCGGAGTCTCAACAACTCAGCTCTCGGCGGCGATCCGCGCGAGTCGCTGCGCCTCCGCCCGCGTGGAGCGGGCGATGGCGTCCTCGTCGACGTGCAGCAGGCGGCTGTCCTCGACCACCGGCTTGCCGTTCACGAGGGAGAGGGTGACCGGTGCGGCCGCGCCGAAGACGAGCGCGGTCACCGGGTCGGCGATCGATGCGTGGGCGAGGGTGTCCATCCTCCACAGCACCAGGTCGGCCAGCTTGCCGGCTTCGAGCGACCCGATCTGGGTGGCCCGGCCGAGCACCTGCGCGCCCCCGTACGTCCCGAGGCGCAGTGCCTGACGGGCGTTCAGGGCCGCCTCGCGGTGCGCGCCGAGGCGGTTGATGAGGAGGGCGTTGCGCAGTTCGGTGTGGAGCTCGCCCGACTCGTTGGAGGCGGTGCCGTCGACGCCGAGGCCGACCGGAACGCCGGCCGCGAGCATGTCGGGGACGCGGGCGATGCCGGCCGCGAGGCGGGCGTTGGACGACGGGCAGTGCGCGACACCCGTCTTCGTACGCCCGAACGCGGCGATGTCGGAGTCGTTCATGTGGACGCTGTGCGCCATCCACACGTCCTCACCGAGCCAGCCCGTCGACTCGAAGTAGTCGGTGGGGCCCATGCCGAACAGTTCGTGGCAGAACTTCTCCTCCTCGACGGTCTCGCTGCCGTGGGTGTGCAGCCGGACGCCGAGGCGGCGCGCCAACTCGGCGCCCTGCTTGAGGAGTTCGGTGGAGACGGAGAACGGCGAGCAGGGAGCCACGGCCACCTGCGTCATCGCGTCGAAGGAGGCGTCGTGGTGCTTGTTCACCGTCTCCTCGGTCGCGGCGAGCGCGCCGTCGAGGGTCTCGACGGCGAAGTCGGGCGGCAGTCCGCCGTCCTTCTCGCTGCGGTCCATGGAGCCGCGCGCCAGGGTGAAGCGCACGCCCATCTCGGAGGCGGCCCGGATGATCGATCCGGAGAGGTCGCCGGAGCCCTGCGGGAACACGTAGTGGTGGTCCATGGCGGTGGTGACACCGCCGCGGGCCATCATCGCGAGGGAGCCCTGCGCCGCCGCGTATGTCATCTGCTCGTCGATGCGCGCCCATGTCGGGTACAGCGCCACCAGCCAGTTGAACAGGTTGTGGTCCGTCGCCAGGCCACGGGTGATCCACTGGTAGAAGTGGTGGTGCGTGTTGACCAGGCCGGGTGTGGCCAGGTGTCCGGTGCCGTCGATCCGGCGGACGACATTTTCGAGGCCCTCGGGCGCGGGGCCCGCGCCGAGGGACTCGATCCTGTTGCCCGCCACGACGACGTGTCCCGAGGCGTACTCGGTGTCGTGGGCGTCGACCGTCGCGATCGCGACGTTCTCGATGACAATGCGGTCTGCCGAAGAAGGTGCCATGGTGCTTCCTTCAGTCGTGGTGGCGTTTTTGGGCACGGCATGACCCTAGGAAGATTTGAGTGCCGCGGCGGCGCCTGTGCTGCCGCGGGTGCCGAGATGGTGGAAGAAAAGGTTCAGCGAGACGGCGACGAGGGCGCCGGCGCTGATTCCGGAGCCGAGCACGGTCTGCGCCCAGGCCGGGAAGTCCGCGTAGAAGGTGGGCGCGGCGAGCGGGATGATGCCCGCGCCGAGCGAGACGGCCACCAGGATGATGTTGGAGCTGTCGTCGAGGCCCGCCTCGGAGAGCGTACGGATGCCGCTGACGGCGATCGAGCCGAACAGCACGATGCCCGCGCCGCCCAGGACCGGCATGGGGACCAGGGAGACGACCGCGCCGAGCATCGGGAAGATGCCGAGGATCAGCAGGGTGCCGCCCGCGACGGCGACGACGTAGCGGCTGCGTACCTTCGTGAGGGACACCACGCCGACGTTCTGGGCGAAGGCGGAGGTCGGGAAGCCGCCGAAGATCGGGCCGATGAAGGTGGCGATGCCGTCGGTGCGCAGTCCGCGGGTGATGGTCTTCCCGTCGCAGTCGCGCTCGCAGATCTCGCCGATGGCGAGCATGCCGGCGCTGGACTCGGTCATCAGGACGAGCATGACGAGGCAGAGCGAGATGATCGCGGCGGGCTGGAACTCGGGGGCGCCGAAGGCGAACGGCGTGGGGAGCGCGGCCACGGGCGCGGACCCGATGGCGCTGAAGTCCGCCATGCCGAACGGGATCGCGGCGAGCGTGCCGATCAACAGGCCGAAGAGCAGCGCGACTTGCTTGACGAAGCCCTTGCCGAAGCGCTGCATCAGCAGGATGACGACGAGCGTGAAGGCGGCGAGGGCGAGGTAGCGCATGTCGCCGTAGTCGGCGGCGGTCTTGTCGCCGCCCTGGGCCCAGCCGACGGGCACGGGCATCAGCGTCACACCGATGAGGGTGATGACGACGCCGGTGACGAGCGGCGGGAAGAACCTCAGCAGCCGGCCGAAGAACGGGCCGATGGCGAGGCAGAAGACACCGGCGACCATGACCGCCCCGTAGATCGCGGGGAGTTGATCGCCTGCGGCGTTGGTCTCGGCGATGGCGAGCATCGGTGCGATGCCCGCGGAGGACGCGGCGTTGACGAAGGGCAGCCGGTTGCCGACGAAGCCCTTGACGCCGAGTGTCTGGAGCAGGGTGGCCACGCCCGCGATGAGCAGCGAGGCGGCGATCAGCCGGGTCTGGCCCGCGGTGTCGAGGCCGACGGCCTGGCCGATGATGAGCGGCGGGGTGACGACGCCGGCGTACATGGCGGCGATGTGCTGGAGTGCGGCGGGGACGAGCCGCGACGGGTGGAGCTTTTCATCCACGGGATGCACCTGCGAGGCGGCGCTCGCGGTGTCTTCCGATGGGGTGGAACACGGGCCCTCGGCTTCAGCCGGCCCCTTTGCTGGCACTGCCATTGCTTTATGTTCCCTCCGGGTGCAGGCGCGCCCCCGCCGACTGCGGGTGGGAAGGGGCGCGCTGCCGCGTCAACTACGCCTGAGGCGTCAGAGGTTGGTCATGTCGACCGGGATGCGCTGCTCGGCGCCGTCCCGCAGGATGGTGGCCTCGATCAGGCCGTAGGGGCGGTCGGCCGCCCAGTACACCGCGCCGTCCTTCGCCTCGTTCTCCAGGCCGAAGGCCGAGAGGTCCTGGCGGAAGTGGTGCTTGTTCGGTGCGGAGAAGCGGATCTCGTCGATCTCGCTGCGGTTGTTGATGACGCGCGAACCCATCTGGAAGAGGGTCTGCTGGAGCGACAGCGAGTACGTCTCGACGAAGGCCTGGAGGATGTGCTTCTTCGACTGCTCGTACGACTTGTTCCAGTTGGGGGTGCGCTCGTCGCCGACGCCCGTCCAGCTGTGCCGCCACCACGTCGAAAGCGACGTGGCGAGGATGCGGTCGTAGTCCTCCTTGAGCGTCGTGTACTTGTCCTTGATGTAGCCCCAGAACTCGGAGTTCGTGGTGTTCATCACGGTCAAGTCCTTGAGCCCGCTGAGGACTTCGAACTTCTCGCCGTCGTAGGTGACCTGCACCAGGCGCGTCTCCTGGCCCTTGCGGACGAAGGAGTGCTTCACCTCGTCGGCGCCGATGAACTGGGAGCCCGCGTCGGAGCCGGCGATGCGCTCCCAGGCGTACTCCTCGATGCGGATGCGCGCCCGGTGGATGGACGGCTGGCTGTCGACGAAGTGCCGGGCGAGCTCGATGCCGTACTGCTCCGCCGACTCGATGCCGTGTTCCTTGGCGAAGGCGAAGCAGGTGTTCTTGGTGGTGTCCGTCGGCAGGCAGTTGGCGTTCGACCCGGTGAGGTGGACGTCGTCGAGGTCGCCGCTGAGCGCGACCGAGACGTTCAGGTCCTTGATGTGGTGGGTGTCGCCGTCCCGCGTGATCTTTACGACTCGGTTCTCGGCCTTGCCGTACTGGTTGGAACCCAGGATCGTGGGCATGTCTGCTAGCTCCCTCGGTAAACGGAGTAGCCGAACGGGTTGAGCAGCAGCGGCACGTGGTAGTGCTCGCCCGGGTTCACCGCGAAGGTGATGGCAACCTCGGGGAAAAACGCGCCGCTGTCCCGATTCGCGGGGGCGTCCTGCTGCGCATCGGCTTGCTTCTTGACGAAGTACGCCTCGGTCTCGAAGTCGAGACGTACGTGGGTGGTGCCCTCCGGCAGCGCCGGCAGGTCCTTGCAGCGACCGTCCGCGTCGGTGGCGGAGCCGCCGAGCGCCTGCCACTCGCCACCCGAACCGGCGCGTGCGGCAAGGGAGATGGCGACGCCCTCGGCGGGGCGTCCGATGCTGGTGTCCAGGATGTGCGTGGACACCGAGGCGGTCGTTTCGGTACTCATCGGGCTTCCTCTTCGGTCAGGCGTCGATCAGGCGCGTCAGGCGGATGCGGTTGATCTTGCCCAGTTCGGTGCGGACGATCTCCCGCTCCTCCTCGGCCGTGTTGCCGATCCGCTCCTTGAGCGCACCGAGCATCTGCTCCGCGGTGGCTCCGGTGGCGCAGATGAGGAAGACATGGCCGAACGTGTCCTGGTACTCCAGGTTGAGTTCGAGCATCTCCGCCTTGAGTTCCTCGGAGGCCCCCGCCATGCCGCGCTGCTCACGCGAGGACGTGGGGTCGCCGGGCTTCGGGCGGCCGATCGGCGGGTGCCCCGCCATCGCCTCGGCGAGGTCGTCCGCGGTCAGCTCCGCCATGGCGGCGTCGCTGGCCGTAAGGAGGGACTCGACGGAGGCGAAGGGGCGCTGGGCGAGGATCTTGCTCCCCCACACCGATGAAGCACACACCTCGTGGAGTTCGGCCTGCGCCGCACTCTCGTCCGAGGCGTTGAACCGGGTCAGCCCCGGCGTGGAACCTGAAGTCACGGCTATGCCTTCCGTGGCCTTGTGCTGGACGGGCTGCAGATAGCTAACGCCCCCGGAAACACCACGTCAACAGTTTGTTGAAAACTTGGAGCGACAAAAAACCGCCGTCCGGATATCGGACGGCGGTGTGCACACGCGCTGCGGGAGCCAGGAAATCCCAGGTCAGGAGGGCTTGTCCCGGTTCAGATAGTTGTAGACGGTGAAGCGGGAGACACCGAGGGCGCCGGCCACCGTCTCCACACCGTGACGTACGGAGAACGCTCCCCGGGCCTCCAGCAGGCGGACGACCTCCTGCTTCTGCTTGCGGTCGAGCTCGGAGAGCGGGCGGCCCTTGGTGCGCTCCAT
The DNA here is from genome assembly GCF_054724165.1 of Streptomyces sp. BYX5S. NCBI lineage: Bacteria > Bacillati > Actinomycetota > Actinomycetes > Kitasatosporales > Streptomycetaceae > Streptomyces > Streptomyces sp. BYX5S. Next base: position 5,917,112 of record NZ_CM138829.1, read on the forward strand.
GGCGGCCAGGATGTGGTCGAGCGAGTCCGCCAGCTGGGGCAGGCGCACGGCCACGACGTCGGCCCCCTGCCACGCCAGCACGACGTCGTCGGGGCCCGCGCCGTCCGGCGGCACCATCTCCCCGCCCATGGCGTCGACCAGCGGCTTGACCGCCGTGATGAAGGCGTCCCCGGTCTCGTTCACGCGTCGTCGTCCTTCCCCGTCGCGTCCCCCACCACGTTGACCTGAAGGGAGATCCGCGTCGCACCGCTGTCGAGGCTTCTGCGCAGCAGGGCGTCGACCGCGGTCAGGACCGCGTCCGCGTTGCCCTCCGCCGTATTGCCGAACGGCCCCACGTCGACCTCGTCGAGATCGGCCGCCTCGATCACCCGGCGGGCCGCGACCGCGTGCTCGGGCGCCTCCTCCAGGTCGAAGGGCTCCGTCGTGAACTCCACTCTCAATCGCACGCGTTCAACCTAACGCGTACGCGGCCCCGGACGGGAGCGGGCGGGGCGATCAGGGAGGCGGGCACGTGCTGTCCGCGCTCTCGTACGTCCGGTACAGGGGCGCCCCGCTCCGGTTCTCCTGCGGGAACGTCACGACGGGCACCGGTTTGCACACGGGCCACTGCCCGGCCCCGGTCCTCGCGGCGCTCTCGCGGGTGTCGACGAACGTGAAGTCGCCGCTCGCGGCCTGCACGCACTGGGCGCAGTCGTCCTGCGGGCTGCCCTTGCGCAGCTGGTCGTGGACGTCGTCGTGGGTCACCTTGCCGTCCCCGCTGGAGCGGGCCTGCTTCACGGCGTTGCTCACGGCGGCGAGCGCGTCGTGGTACATCGTGGCGTAGCCGTCGTTGAGGGCGTCGGGCCTGCCGCCGAACAGGTCCTCGTAGGCCCGCGCGAACCGCCCGAAGTGGCGGGGTGTCTGCTCGTCGCCGCGCTGCCAGCGGGGTGCGTCCACGGCGGCGGCCGTGACGATCCGGATGTGCAGGCGGCGGGTGATCTCGCGGATCGTGCGGGTCTCGGTGCCCGGGTCGCGGCCGGTGCTGACGCGCAGGACACGCAGCGGGTCCCGCGCCGAGTAGCCGCAGGAGTTCGTCTCGTCGACGGCCTCCACGAAGGGCTGGAGGTCCGCGTCGCGGCCCGCCAGGAAGACCGTCCTGGTCCCGGCGGCGCACATGGCCTCCACCGACTCCTTGAAGTCCTGGGTGTCACCCCGCTCCGGCCCCTTCCGGCCCTGGTACATCTCGACCCTGCGCCGCACCGGGTCGTCGGTGATGCCGTAGTCGGCGCCGAACTTCCGCCGCAGGACCTCGCGCAGATCGGACACGTACCGGTCCTTGCGGTCGTCCGCGATCATGAACGTCTTCTTCCGGTTCACGCCGGTCCGGGTCACGTACGCCTTCAGGGCGTCGACGAGCTGGGCGTTGGAGGGCGAGACCTTGAACAGGTACGGGTTCTCCATGTCGGTGGCGCTCAGCACGGCGCTGACGGCCGGTATCCGGTGCCTTTGGAGGCCGCGCACGGAGGCCAGGGTCTCGCTGTCGCTGTTGGGGAAGCCGATGGCGGCGACGACCGGGGCGGCACCGTCGAGACGCGCGGTCAGCGCACGGGTCACGTACGGCCAGTGGTCGAGGTACTCCCCCACGTTCGCGAAGAGGAGCTGGATGGCGGTGCCCTTGGTCGTCGCCCCGCGATTGTGCTCGACTTGCGCGACGTACGCGCCCTGCAACGCGTGCAGGATCAGCTCCTCGGACATGGCCGCGCCCCGCGTCCGCTCGGTGTACGGCATGACGACGGCGACGCTGACCACCTGCCGCCGCGGCGCGCTCGCCCGCGCCGCCGCGTTCTCGCGGGCGATGCGCTCCAGGACGCCCTTGAGCCCCGGGGCGAACGCGTACGGCCGCGCGGTGACACCGACACACTCCCCGGCGTCGCCCACGCGCCGCAGGTCGTGGTCGGCGGAGCAGTAGCGCCGCCCGTCGAGGTACGTGTCCACGCCCCACCACGTGCCCGCTCCGACCAGCGCCCCCACGACCAGCCACAGCGCGACGACGTCGAGCAGGCCGAGCACCCGGAACCGCAGCCTGCGGGGCAGCCAGCGCCAGTTCCTGCGGTCCGTCCAGCGCCTCACGTCACCCTCCCGTTCGCGGCTGGTCGCCCTGCCAGCTGCGCTCCAGCGGCCAGTCCTCCCCGTCCCGCACGGCCCGCGGCCAGCGGATCGCGGCCTGCGCGAGGACCGCCCGCCCGGTGAGGTGCTGGGCGGACAGGAACGACAGGTCCTGGCCGATCCGCGCGGTCAGCGTCCGGTCCGCCTCGGCGAGCTCGTCGGCGGCGTACCACAGGGCGTGCAGCAGCCGGTAGATCGCCTGCTTCTCCAGGCCCGCCTCGGGGTCCGCCCGGACCTGGAGCCGGTCCCTGCGCCCCTTGCCGACCTCCTGGCACTGCTCGAACCACAGGTCGCCGGGCGGGCGCGGCGCGTGCGCCACGGTCCGCAGGGTGCGCAGCCACTCCAGGGCGTCGCTGTCGGACCGTACGAAGTCGGTGTGCAGCCGGTCGACGACCTCCTGGGCCTCTCCCCCGGCGAGCCGGTGCCACAGGAAGCGCGCCCACTCGTCGCGCCCGGCCCGGCCCGCGCGGCCCTCGGCGCGGCGCCGGTGGTGCTGGGCGAGCAGTCCGTGCGCGTCGCCCCAGCCGACGCCGCCCGCGCCGCGCCCGCTGCGCATCTGGTGCACGAGCAGGGCGCGCAGGAAGCGGTCCGTGATGAACGGGCGGCTGCCGGGGCCGCGCGACCAGCGCTCCCGTTCCAGCTGGGCGGCGACGCCGTCGGCCGCGGCGAGGTCGTCGATGCGGCGCGGCACCCACCGCTCGGCCAGCTGCTCGGCGGCCTCCCGGTCCCAGGCCAGCGAGAACAGGCACAGCTCGTCGTGGTTCTCGCTGCCGACGAGGGTGTTCAGGAGCCGCCAGATCACGGACTCGCCCGCGCCGCCGGGGTGGGCGAGGTCGAGCAGTTCCTCGGCCGCCACCCACTCCTCGCCGCGCGCCTTGTGCACGACGGCGTCGCACATGCGGCGGGCGCCCATCGGGTGGCCCCGGGTCAGGTCGTGCAGCGCGGTCGCGATGTACGGGTCGAAGGTGACCCGCTCGTCGCGCCGGAGCATGCGCTCCAGGTGCTGGGTGTCGAGCGGCGGCAGCGGCAGGATGAGCACGCCCTGCGAGGGCTCGTGCCCTTCCCGGCTCCAGCGGGTCCGCGCGCCGACCTCCTGGAGCGGCTGCCGGGTGGCCGCCGTGTACGGGGCGGTCTCCTGCTCGTCCTCCGGAGTCTCGGCGTCGTCGTCGGCGTCCGCGCGCAGCTCCGTGGCGAGGACGACGAGCGGGTCGCGGGCGCCGCTGGCCCCCAACGCCCGCTGCTCCAGCAGGAGTTCGAGGAAGTCGCGGCCGGGGTCGGTGTGCACGTTGTCGAGCAGGACCAGCGGCCGCGGGGCCCGGTTGCCGCGCCGCAGCCACCCGTAGCGGACGTCCCTGAGAAACGCGGCCATCAGCATCCGCTCGACGCCGCGCCGGAAGCCCCGGCCCTGGTGGAACTCCTGGGTGAGCCGGGCCACGGCCCGCGCGCGCCGCGCCGGCGGCACCCGGGGCGGTTCGCTCGCGGCGTCGGGCGGCAGGCCGCGCAGCCGGTTGTCGCTCTCGCTGCGGTGGTGCTCGTACCAGCCGACCAGGTCGCGGGCGCCGAGCCCGCGGGCGCGGCGCCGCCCGCGGCCGAGGTAGGCGCGCACGGCCGCCTCGGGGAACTCGGCGGGGTCGGGCGAGCCGCCGTCCGGGGCCGGGCGCAGCGCGGGGCGGAACAGGGCGTCCCAGGTGGGCGGCGGGTCGCCGGTCGGCCAGGGGCCCAGCAGGGCGGCGGCGTGCCGGTCGGCGACGTCGCGTTCGTCGTCGATGCCGGGGCGCCGGGCGGAGATCACGGCGAGCAGTCCGGCGGTGGTCCTGGGGAAGCGCAGCCGCCCGAACCCGGCGACGGGGAGCGACAGTTGACGGATCAGCTCGACCAGCATCTCGACCGCGTACGAGTTGTTGGCGATCTCGGGGCCCACCCTGGCCCACTCCTGGAGGTCCGTGCAGTTGATGCGGGCGAAGGGCACGCGCGGGCCGGGCCAGGGGCCGGTGTCGGGGGCGTAGGCGCGCTGGAGGTCGTTCAGCATGGCGCTCTTGCCGGTGCCGTGCCGCCCGCTGAGCAGGACGACGGGCAGGTCGTCGGCGAACTCGTGGTGGCGGCGCCTGCGGTGCCGGTCGCGCTCCAGGCCGATGAGGCGCGGCACCAGCTGACGCAGGAGCGGCTGGCGCGCGTAGACCTCGGGCATCTGGTCGTCGGGTTCGGTGGCGGGGCCTCCGTGGTCGGTCATGGCAGCCTCAGGGTCTGCCGGATGATCTCCGCCAGGAAGCCGGTCGCCAGGTCCCGGCCCTCGGACTGGAGCAGGCGGGTGGCGCGCTCGAAGAAGCTGCGCACCGCGCCGTCGTCCGGCCGGCCGCCGCCGCGGCTCGCGTCGGTCAGCTCACCGGCGAGCTCGACCACCCGCCGCAGCTCGCCGTCGCTCTCGGACAGGTCCGGCCGGGACGCCTGGACGAGCCGGGCCAGCTGCTCGTACGAGAGGGTCATGCCGGGCCCCGGTTCCGGCGCGGCCTCGGGCAGTCCGAGGTGGTCGCGGGCGTACTCCAGGTCCTCCAGGGCGAGTTGGCGGCCGCAGTAGAAGGCCTCGCTGGCCCACAGGAAGTCCTCGGGGTTGGACTCCTCGCCGCTGCGGTGCTGCCCGGCCCGGTCCCAGTAGGCGAACAGGGCCGCCTTGGCGTAGCGCCGCCTGGCCTCCCGGTCGGCGTACGCCTCGTCCCAGACGGCGACCTCGGCGAGGCCGGCGGCGGTGGGGCCGACCAGCGGCGGGTCGGCGCCCGAGTCGTTGTGCACGGTGAGCCAGCCGAGTGCGGCGAGGCGCTCCACGCAGTCGGCGACCAGGTCCACGCTGCACCGCTCGTGGGCCGCGAAATCGGCGCTGGCCACCCGGCTCGTCCCGCCCGTTCCGGTCCGCTCGACGAGCCAGCGCAGGAACCGCGCGGACGCGGCCCCCGCCTCGTCGTAGACCGGCGAGAGACCGTTCGTCGGCACTGACCGGGATCCGCCCATCTCCCCCAACTCCCGTGACCGGCAACGGGCGTTCACCTTCCCAGAACTTCCGGGCCGGACACGTGACACACGGCGGTTTCTTGACGGCCGCACGGACGGGTGCGCGGGGCGAATTTCGGCGGCCCCTCTTGACAGCCACGAACCTCTCCAGGCAATCTTCCATCAAGTAGAAACGAACTTCCGCAATACGGAAGCTTGACCAAGACGAACCTGACATGACGAACCTGAAGGGAGCGCCGACCCTGATGGGCTTCACAGACCAGCGCTTCAACGTCAACCTGTCGATCCTCTTCACGGAGCTCCCGCTCCTGGAGCGCCCTGCGGCCGCCGCCGCGGCGGGCTTCACGGCGGTCGAGCTGTGGTGGCCCTGGGTCGACGCCCCCACGCCCGCCCAATCCGAGCTCGACGCCCTGCGCGCCGCGATCAAGGACGCGGGCGTGCAGCTCACCGGACTGAACTTCTACGCGGGCCAGCTGCCGGGACCGGACCGGGGCGCCCTGTCGATCCCCGGCGAGGAGAGCGAGAAGTTCCGCGCGAACATCGACGTCGCGGCCGACTTCGCCCAGTCCCTCGGCTGCACGGCGCTCAACGCCCTGTACGGCAACCGGGTCGACGGGGTCTCCGAGCAGGAGCAGGACGAACTCGCCCTGGAGAACCTGGTGCTGGCGGCCCGCGCGGCCGACCGCGTCGGCGCCGTGCTGCTCATCGAGGCGCTGAACGCGCCGGAGTCGCCCAAGTGCCCGATCGTGAGCGCCCCGAAGGCGATCGAGATCGTGGACAAGGTGAACGCGGCGACCGGCCTCGGCAACGCCAAGTTCCTGATGGACCTGTACCACCTGTCCATGAACGGCGAGGACCTGACGGCGATCATCACCGCGTACACCGACAGGACGGCGCACGTGCAGATCGCGGACAACCCGGGCCGCGGCGCCCCCGGCACCGGTTCGCTGCCGCTGGAGGAGCTGCTCGACCAGCTCAAGAAGGCCGGTTACGAGGGCTACGTGGGCCTGGAGTACAAGCCGGGCGACGCCCCGAGCGCCGAGGCCTTCGACTGGCTGCCGCGCGAGCACCGCGCCGCCTGAGCCGTAGTCGAACCCGCCAACTCATCGACGTATCACCGCTTTTACAGTCTTTGGAGTCACCCTCATGAGCAACAACCTCCCCAAGGTCGCGTGGATCGGTCTCGGCATCATGGGTTCGCCCATGTCGGAGAACCTGATCAAGGCCGGTTACGACGTCACGGGCTTCACCCTGGAGCAGGACAAGCTGGACCGCCTCGCGGCCGCCGGCGGCACCGCCGCGAAGTCGATCGCCGAGGCCGTCAAGGACGCCGATGTCGTCGTGACGATGGTTCCGGCCTCCCCGCAGGTCGAGGCCATCGCCTACGGCCCGGACGGCATCCTGGAGAACGCGAAGTCGGGCGCCCTGCTCATCGACATGTCGTCGATCACCCCGCAGACCTCGGTCGACCTCGCGAAGGCCGCCAAGGACAAGGGCATCCGCGTCCTGGACGCCCCCGTCTCCGGTGGCGAGGCCGGTGCGATCGAGGCCGTGCTTTCCATCATGGTCGGCGGTGAGCAGGCCGAGTTCGACGAGGCCAAGCCGCTGCTCGACGCGCTCGGCAAGACGATCGTGCTGTGCGGTCCGCACGGCTCGGGTCAGACGGTGAAGGCCGCCAACCAGCTGATCGTCGCCGTGAACATCCAGGCGTGCGCCGAGGCCGTGGTCTTCCTGGAGAAGTCCGGCGTGGACCTCAAGGCCGCGCTCGACGTCCTCAACGGCGGCCTGGCCGGCTCCACCGTGCTGACCCGCAAGAAGGACAACTTCCTGAACCGGGACTTCAAGCCGGGCTTCCGCATCGACCTGCACCACAAGGACATGGGCATCGTCACCGACGCCGCCCGCAACGTCGGTGCCGCGCTGCCCGTCGGCGCCACGGTCGCCCAGCTGGTCGCCTCGCTGCGCGCCCAGGGCGACGGCGGCCTCGACCACTCGGCGCTGCTGCGCTCGGTCGAGCGCCTCTCGGGCGACCAGCCCAAGTAGGCACCGACCCCCAGACTTCCGGGCCGTGGCGGCGCTGACACCTGTCCTGTCGCGCCCAGGCGTCGCCGCGGCCCGGAACCATCACCTCAACTTCAACAAACTGTTGACGTAGCTGTTCAGGGGTCCTTACGCTCCACTGCATCGCCCCCGTTAACCGCTCTCATCGTCAGCAGCAATTGCACGGAAGGTCGCCCCGAACAAATGCCGAAGCGTGTGCTCACCACAGAGTCCGGCGCCCCTGTCGCCGACAACCAGAACTCCGCCACCGCAGGCGTCGGCGGCCCGATCCTGCTCCAGGACCAGCACCTCCTGGAGAAGCTCGCCCGCTTCAACCGCGAGCGCATCCCGGAGCGCGTGGTGCACGCCCGCGGTTCCGGCGCGTACGGCTACTTCGAGGTGACGGACGACGTCACCGACTACACGTACGCCGACTTCCTGAACACGGTGGGCAAGCGCACCGAGGTCTTCCTGCGCTTCTCGACCGTCGCCGACAACCTCGGTGGCGCGGACGCCGTCCGCGACCCGCGCGGCTTCGCGCTGAAGTTCTACACCGAGGAGGGCAATTACGACCTCGTCGGCAACAACACCCCGGTCTTCTTCATCAAGGACCCGCTGAAGTTCCCCGACTTCATCCACTCGCAGAAGCGCGACCCGTTCACGGGCAAGCAGGAGCCGGAGAACGTCTGGGACTTCTGGGCGCACGCCCCCGAGGCCACGCACCAGGTGACCTGGCTGATGGGCGACCGCGGCATCCCGGCGTCGTACCGCCACATGAACGGTTACGGCTCGCACACCTACCAGTGGACGAACGAGCAGGGCGAAGCCTTCTTCGTGAAGTACCACTTCAAGACGAACCAGGGCATCCGCTCGCTCTCGTCCGAGCAGGCCGCGGAGATCGCCGGCAAGGACCCGAACTCCCACCAGACGGACCTGCTCCAGGCCATCGAGCGCGGCGTCAACCCGTCCTGGACGCTCTACGTCCAGCTGATGCCGGCCGCCGAGGCCGCGGACTACCGCTTCAACCCGTTCGACCTCACCAAGGTGTGGCCGCACAAGGACTACCCGCTCCAGCGCGTCGGCCGCCTGGTCCTGGACCGCAACCCCGACAACGTCTTCGCCGAGGTCGAGCAGGCCGCGTTCTCCCCGAACAACTTCGTTCCGGGCATCGGCCCCTCCCCCGACAAGATGCTCCAGGGCCGCCTGTTCGCCTACGCGGACGCGCACCGCTACCGCCTGGGCGTCAACCACACCCAGCTCGCGGTCAACGCCCCGAAGGCGACGACGGCGAACAACTACGGCCGCGACGGCGCCATGGCCACCAACGCCTACGCCCGCGCCCACAAGAACTACGAGCCGAACTCCTTCGACGGCCCCGTCGAGACCGGCCGCCCGCTGGCCGCGCCGCAGGCGATCCACGGCTACACGGGCACGCACGAGGCCCCGGCCCACACGAAGGACGACGACTTCTTCCAGGCGGGCGAGCTGTACCGCCTGATGTCCGAGGACGAGAAGAAGCGCCTGGTCGCCAACATCGCCGGCGGCCTCTCCCAGGTCTCCCGCGACGACATCGTCGAGAAGAACCTGGCCCACTTCCACGCCGCCGACGCCGACTACGGCAAGCGCGTGGAGGAGGCGGTCCGCGCCCTGCGCGAGGACTGAGCCTCCTGCCGGACCGCGTACGGGGTGACGGGAGGTCGCCCCGTACGCAAGGACCCGCGCCGTTCGTACGACCCGGATGAGGGGTGGTCGTGCCGGACGGTCGCGGGCGGACGAGGACCGCGGCGGCTTGTGCAGCGTACGAGCCAGTGCGGTGGTGAAGGTTCACCGCTCCTCTCTCGACCAGAGGGAGAGCGGGCGGGGAACCGTCGTACGACAGCCGCCGCGGTCCCAGCCACCCCCTGGACTCCGTCCGGTGGCGCGCATGCATGTTCCGCCAGTCGCGCGCCGTCGGACGGCAACGACCCTCCTCCCGAACAGAGCCAGAGCCCCGGATACGACGGTCCGTATCCGGGGCTCTTTCGTGTCCCGACTTCGCGTCCCGACTTCGCGTCCCGCCGGGAGGGCTCCGCCGCCCTGTGCGGGAACGCCACACCCCGATGACGGCCCACCGTCCCAACGCCTCGGGGCTCCGCCCCGTACCCCGCTGCTCAATCGCCGCAGAGGCTTGAGGAGTGCGGGTGTCGCCGGCTCCGCCTGGGGCGGCAGGGTGGGCAAGGTGGGGTCCGGGTCCGCGCACTGTGAGCACGAGCGCCAGGCACCCTGCGGGGACCCGTCACAGCAACGAGGGCGGGCCCCCGGTTCCGTGGAACCGGGGGCCCGCCCTGCGTGGGTGCGACCCGAATCAGACCTTCAGTGGCCGCACAGCCGTGGGCGCGTGGCCCGGCTCCGTGGCGAGTTCCTCGAACTCCTTGACGGCGCTGATGTCGGCCGTCGGGCTCATGGAGATGTTGGTGATGCGCTCCAGGATGGCCTCGACGACGACCGGCACCTGGTGCTCCTGCGCGAGCTTCTTGGCCTGCTCGAAGGCGGTGGCCAGCTCGTTCGGGTCGGTCACGCGGATCGCCTTGCAGCCGAGGCCCTCGGCGACCTTGACGTGGTCGACGCCGTAGACGCCCAGCTCGGGGCTGTTCTGGTTCTCGAACTCCAGGTTGACCTGGAAGTTGATGTCCAGGCCGATCTGGGCCTGGCGGATCAGGCCCAGGTAGGCGTTGTTGACCAGGACGTGGACGTACGGGATGCGGTGCTGCGCGCCGACCGCCAGTTCCTCGATCATGAACTGGAAGTCGTAGTCGCCGGACAGCGCGACGACCTGCGTGTCCGGGTCGGCCTTGGCGACGCCGAGCGCGGCCGGGATCGTCCAGCCGAGCGGGCCCGCCTGGCCGCAGTTGATCCAGTGCCGCGGCTTGTAGACGTGCAGCATCTGCGCGCCGGCGATCTGCGAGAGGCCGATCGTCGTGACGTACCGGGTGTCCTTGCCGAACGCCCGGTTCATCTCCTCGTAGACGCGCTGCGGCTTCATGGGGATGTTGTCGAAGTGCGTACGGCGCAGGAGGGTCTCCTTGCGCTCCAGGTGCGAGGCGACCCACGCCGAGCGGTCGGGCAGCTTGCCGGCCGCCTTCAGCTCCTTGGCGACCTCGACGAACAGCTCCAGGGCCGACTTGGCGTCGGAGGCGATCCCGTAGTCCGGCGCGAAGATCTTGCCGATCTGCGTCGGCTCGATGTCGACGTGCACGAACTTCCGCTCACCGCGGTAGACATCGAGCTTGTAGCCGGTGTGGCGGTTGGCCCACCGGTTGCCGATGCCGAGGACGAAGTCCGACTCCAGGAACGTGGCGTTGCCGTACCGGTGACCGGTCTGCTGGCCGACCATGCCGGCGTTCAGGTCGTGGTCGTCGGGGATCGTGCCCCAGCCCATCAGGGTGGGAACGACCGGGGTGTTGGTGATCTCGGCGAACTCGACCAGGAGGTCGGAGGCGTCCGCGTTGACGATGCCGCCGCCCGCGACGATCAGCGGCCGCTCCGACTCGACGAGGAGCTTGATCGCCTTCTCGATCTGCGCACGCGTCGCGGCCGGCTTGTAGATCGGCAGCGGCTCGTACGTCTCCGGGTCGAACTCGATCTCCGTCTGCTGGACGTCGATCGGCAGGTCGATGAGGACGGGGCCCGGACGGCCGGACCGCATCAGGTGGAAGGCCTGCTGGAAGATGCCCGGGACCTGCGCGGCCTCCAGGACGGTGACCGCCATCTTCGCGACCGGCTTGGCGATCGCGGCGATGTCGACGGCCTGGAAGTCCTCCTTGTGCAGGAGGTGGCTCGGGGCCTGGCCCGTGATGCAGAGGATCGGGATCGAGTCCCCGGTCGCGGAGTACAGCCCCGTGATCATGTCGGTCCCGGCGGGACCCGAAGTGCCGATGCAGACACCGATGTTGCCCGGGTTGGTACGCGTGTAGCCCTCGGCCATGTGCGAGGCGCCCTCGACGTGGCGGGCGAGCGTGTGGTCGATGCCACCGCTCTCCTTGAGCTCCTTGTAGAAGGGGTTGATGGCGGCACCGGGCACGCCGAACGCGTTCGTGACGCCCTCGCGCTTGAGGATCTCAACGGCCGCGCGGGCGGCGGTCATTCGAGCCATGAGTGCTCCCGACTCCTGCTGTGACTGTGTACGGCTACGGCTGTCGGATTCGCGCTCCCGTCGCGCCCCGCGGCGAGCTCTGAATTCCGTCTCCCCAGCCCCGCGATCGATCTCAGTTGACTTTCACGATGCGGAAACTAGGTTCTGCTATATGGAAGCAATGTAGAGGGGCGCTTTGGAGGCCGTCAAGGTGGATGATGAGAACGACGTCGATCCGCTTTTGCGGCAGGACCCGGGCAGTACCAGAGGGGGAGTTGCCATGGCCGAGCCCGCGCGCCTGCGCTGCCCCACCTGCCGGCGCGAGCACCTGTACGCGCCCGCGGCCCTGCCCTGCGCCTGCGGCGCGCCGGTCGCGCCCCCGATGGTCCGCGGCGCCGCGCCCGTCCCGGTCTCCGAGCGCACCTGGGCCGACGACTGGGTCACGCTGCGCTGCCCCGTGTGCGGCCGCCACGACCGCTGGCCCCGCCCCGAGCTGGGCTGCGCCTGCGGCACGGTGCTGCGCGTCCCGGTCCACGACGACCAGGCACCGGCGCCCACCCACATACCGCTGCCGCGCACGGCCGCGCCCCCGCGCCCCGCCTTCCAGCCCGTCGCCATCCGCACCGCGCGCGACGCCGTGACGGCGGTGGCGCTCTATCTGCGCTGGCTCGGCTACGACGACGTGCGCCGGGCCGACCAGCGCCCGCCCTCCGGCATCGGCCTCGCGGCACGCGGGGTCGTCGCCCAGATCGAGCCGTCGGTGCGGCCCGCGACCCTGCGCGACGTGGAGTGCCTGTGGCTCCAGTCGATGACGGAGTCCGCGGCCTGCGCCTACTTCTCACTGGCCGGATACACGGACGACGGCCGCACCCGCGCCGACGCCCTCCGCGTCCCGCTGTTCGTCCTCGACCTGGCCGGGGTGCCCCAGCCGGTGAACAGCCCGGCGGACGAGCTGATCGCGGGCGGCGCGTAACGCCGCGCGCGGGCGCCCCTGGCCGGCCACGAAAACGACCGCGCGGCCACCTGCCCCGCACGCGATACTTGCGCCATGCAGATCCGCCCCGCCGAGCCCGCCGACCTCCCCCGCCTCCAGGCGATCGAGACGGCCGCGGGTGAGATCTTCCGGACGGTCGGCATGGCCGCGGTCGCCGACGACGCGCCGCCCACCGTCGCCGAGCTGGACCGCTACCGGCGGGCGGGGCACGCCTGGGTCGCGGCCGAGGACACCGGGACCGTAGTCGCGTACCTGGTCGCCGAGGTGGTCGACGGCGCCCTCCACATCGAGCAGGTCACCGTGCACCCCGACGCCGCGCGCCGCGGCGTGGGTCAGGCCCTGATCGCGTGCGCCGCCGACTGCGCGCGCGACCAGGGCCTGACCGGTCTCACCCTGACCACGTTCACCGACGTGCCGTGGAACGCCCCGTACTACGAGCGCCTCGGCTTCCGCCGGCTGTCCGGGGCCGCGCTCACGCCGGGCCTGCGCGCGATCCGCGCGGCGGAGGCGGAGCACGGTCTGGACCGGTGGCCCAGGGTGTGCATGAGGCGGGAGCCGTGAGCCCCCTGTCTGCGGTTGTACGTTCTACAACTCCCCGTACCCCTCACGGAGTTCCACTTTCCGGACCTTCCCGCTGACGGTCATCGGGAACCGTTCCAGAAGGCGCAGACGGCTCGGGATTTTGTAGTGCGCGAGCCGGTCGCGGCAGAAGGCGCGGACCTCGTCGAGCGTGAGCGTGTCCGCGGGGTCGCGCAGGATGACACAGGCGAGCACCTCCTCCCCGTACTTCTCGTGCGGCACACCCACCACCTGCACATCGGCGATCTTGGGGTGCCCGTAGAGGAACTCCTCGATCTCGCGCGGCGAGATGTTCTCCCCACCCCGGATGATCATGTCCTTGATGCGTCCGACGATCTGCGCGTATCCGTCCTCGCGGATCACGGCCAGGTCGCCGGTGTGCATCCACCGTCCGGCGTCGATGACCTCGGCGGTCTTCTCCGGCTCGTCCCAGTAGCCGAGCATCACGCTGTACCCGCGCGTGCACAGCTCCCCGGGTTCGCCGCGCGGCAGGGTGACACCGGTGACCGGGTCGATCACCTTGACCTCGATGTGCGGCAGGACGCGGCCGACGGTGCCGGTGCGCCGCTCCAGGTCGTCGTCGCGGCGGGTCTGGAGGGACACCGGTGAGGTCTCGGTCATGCCGTAGCAGATGGACACCTCGGCCATGTGCATCTCGGCGACGACCCGCTTCATCACCTCGACCGGGCACGGCGAGCCCGCCATGATGCCCGTACGCAGGCTGCTCAGGTCGTACGACGCGAAGTCCGGGAGGTTCAGCTCCGCGATGAACATGGTGGGCACGCCGTACAGCGAGGTGCACCGCTCCTGCTGGACGGCGCGCAGGGTGGCGGCGGGCTCGAAGGACGGGCCGGGGACGACGATGCAGGCGCCGTGCGAGGTGGCGCCCAGGTTCCCCATCACCATGCCGAAGCAGTGGTAGAAGGGCACCGGCAGGCACACCCGGTCCTGCTCGGTGTAGCCGACCGTCTCCCCCACCCAGTAGCCGTTGTTGAGGATGTTGTGGTGGGAGAGGGTGGCCCCCTTCGGGAAGCCGGTGGTGCCGGAGGTGTACTGGACGTTGACCGGGTCGTCGCACGACAACTCGGCGTCGCGCTCGGCCAGTCGGTCCGCCCCGACGGAGGCGCCGGCGGCGACGAGCGCGTCCCAGCTGTCCTCGCCGATGAAGACCTGCTCGCGCAACTCCCGGCACTGCGGGGCGACGTGCCGTACGAGGTCGCGGTAGTCGGTGCCCTTGTGCTCGGTCGACGCGACGAGCAGCGAGACGCCCGACTGCTTGAGGACGAACTCCAGCTCGTGCGCCCGGTAGGCCGGGTTGATGTTCACCATGACCGCGCCGATCCGCGCGGTCGCGTACTGGACGAGCACCCACTCGGCGCAGTTGACCGCCCAGATGCCGACGCGGTCGCCCTTGGCGACGCCACGGGCCAGCAGCCCGCGCGCCAACTGGTCGACATCGTCACCGAGTTGGGCGTACGTCCAGCGGCGCCCGCTCGGCACGTCGACGAGTGCCTCGCGCTCGGGCCACGCCTCGACGACCCGGCGCAGATTGCCGCCGATGGTGTCACCGAGCAGCGGCACCTCGCTGGTGCCGTGCGCGTACGACAACTCGTGGGAGCTTCCCGTCACTTGAAGTCCTCCTCGCGGTACTCGGCGGTGGAGCCCTTGGCGGTGGCCTCGCGCAGTTCGATGCGGCGGATCTTCCCGGAGACCGTCTTGGGCAGCTCGCCGAACTCGATGCGGCGCAGCCGCTTGTACGGGGCGAGGACCGCGCGGGAGTGCTCGAAGAGCAGCTTCGCGGTGTCCGCGCCGGGTTCGTAGCCCTCGGCGAGCACGATGTACGCCTTCGGGACGGCGAGCCGCAGCTCGTCGGGGGCGGGCACGACGGCGGCCTCGGCGACCGCCTCGTGTTCGAGGAGGGCGCTCTCCAGCTCGAAGGGGCTGATCTTGTAGTCGCTGGCCTTGAACACGTCGTCGGCGCGGCCCACGTACGTCAGATAGCCGTCGGCGTCGCGCGACCCGATGTCACCGGTGCGGTAGAAGCCGCCCGCCATCGCCTCCGCCGTGCGCTCCGGGTCGCCGTGGTAGCCGGTCATCAGGCCGACGGGGCGGGCGGAGAGGTCGAGGCTGATCTCGCCCTCGTCGGCCCCGGGCCGCCCGGTCACCGGGTCGAGCAGCTCGACCTTGAAGCCGGGGCTGGGACGCCCCATGGAACCGGACTTGAGCACCTGCCCGGGGCTGTTGGAGACCTGGACGGAGGTCTCGGTCTGCCCGAAGCCGTCGCGGATGGTGATGCCCCAGGCCCGCTCGACCTGCTCGATGACCTCCGGGTTGAGCGGCTCACCGGCGGCGACGACCTCGCGCGGCGGCGTGCGCAGCTGGGTGAGGTCGGCCTGGATGAGCATGCGCCACACGGTCGGCGGCGCGCAGAACGAGGTGACACCGGCCCGGTCCATGGTGGCCATCAGCCGGCCCGCGTCGAAGCGCGTGTAGTTGTAGAGGAAGACGGTCGCCTCGGCGTTCCACGGCGCGAAGAAGTTCGACCAGGCGTGCTTGGCCCAGCCGGGCGAGGAGATGTTGAGGTGCACGTCGCCGGGGCGCAGCCCGATCCAGTACATCGTCGCCAAGTGGCCCACGGGGTAGGACACATGGGTGTGCTCGACGAGCTTGGGCCGGGCCGTCGTACCGGACGTGAAGTACAGCAGCATCGGATCCTCGGCGCGCGTCACCCCGTCGGCCTCGAAGGTGTCGGCGGCGCCACCGGAGTCCTCGTACGCCAGCCACCCGTCGTCGCGCGCGCCCGCCCCGACGACGATCCGGGTGTACTCCCCCGGCACCTCGCCGAACTTGGCGACGTCCTCGGGGCGTACGACGACGTGCTTGGCCCGGCCGCGCTCGACGCGGTCGGTGAGGTCGGCGGGGCCGAGCAGCGGGGTGGCGGGGATGACGACGGCCCGCAGCTTCATCGCGGCGAGCATGACCTCCCACAGTTCGACCTGGTTGCCGAGCATCAGCAGCACACGGTCGCCCGCGCCGACGCCGTGGCCGCGCAGCCAGTTGGCGACCTGGTTGGAGCGGCGGCGCAGGGTGTCGAAGGAGAACCGCGCCTCGGTGTCGTCCTCCTCGACGATGTGCAGGGCGGTCTTGTCGTTGCCCTCGGCGATGACGTCGAACCAGTCGAGGGCCCAGTTGAAGCGCTCCGGGCGGGGCCAGGCGAAGCCCTCGTACGCGGCCTCGTAGTCCCGCGCGTGCCGCAGCAGGAAGTCACGGGCCGCGCGGAACTGCCCCGTGGGGCCGCCGGCCGTCGTCTCCGTGGGTCCGTTCGCCGTCGTCATGAGCGCTCCGTATGTCCGTGGGCGGTCCGGGAGGTCCGTCCGATGCCCGGGATCCGCCGCATGTCCCGCACCGTCGCGGGCCGTGTCTGACATCGTGTAGTGAGTGACACAGGTCTCACCACCCCCATACGGGGGTGAACGGCGCGCGGCGAGGTGATGGACGGTGGGCGCAGGAGCCGCCGAGGCGGTCGAGATGCGGGCGGCGCTGGTCCGGCTGCGGCGGGGCACGGGGCTCCCGGTGGCGTTCGGCGGGCTGACCGCGGACGCGGGCCGGATCCGGATCGCGGAACTCAGCGGCGCGGCGACGGGCGCGCTGCGCGGTCTGGGCGTGGCGGCCGGCAACGGCCTCGGCGGCAAGGCACTGAGCCTCGCCAGGGCGTGCGCCGTCACCGACTACCAGGGCTCGCGGCACATCAGCCACGAGTACGACGCGGCCGTCGCCGCCGAGGGCCTGCACTCGGTCCTCGCGGTGCCCGTCGTCGTACGCCGCCGGGTACGGGGCGTGCTGTACGGGGCGCTGCGCACGGCCGACCCGCTCGGCGACCGGGCGCTCGACGCGGCGATGGCGGCGGCGCGGGACGTGGAGCAGGCGCTGGTGGTGCGCGACGAGGCGCGGTCGCTCCTCGCCGCGACGCGGGCACCTGCCGGTGAGGACGGCGGGGCGTGGGAGGAGGTCCGCGAGGCGCACGGCGCGCTGCGGGCCCTCGCCCCGAGACTCGTCGACCCCACGCTGCGCGCCGAACTCCTCGCGGTCTGCGGCCGCCTCACCCTCGCCGCGGACCCGGTGCGCCCCGCGGAACCCCCGGTGGCCCTCACCCCGCGTGAGGTCGACGTCCTCGCCTGCGTGGCGGCGGGCGCCACGAACGCCACCACGGCCGACCGCCTCGGCCTGCGCCCCGAAACCGTCAAGAGCTACCTCCGCTCCGCGATGCGCAAACTGGGCACGCACACGAGAGGCGAGACGGTCGTTGCGGCCCGCCGAGCGGGGGCCCTCCCGTAACCCACCGAGCGGCTCCGCCGAGGAACCCCCTACGGCGGTCGAGCCCTTCAAGCCCCTGCGACGATTGAGACTTTCCAGCCCCTGCGGCGGTCGAGCCTTTCAAGCCCCTGTGGCGGTCGAGCCTTTCAAGCCCCTGCGGCGTTTGAGCAGCGGGGTCCGGGGCGGAGCCCCGTGGCGTAGGAACGGGAGGGCAGCCGCCTCAGGCGCGAACCGTACCGAAGTCGACGCTGACGGGCCCATCCGCCTCCAGAACCACGGCCGTACGCTCCGCCTCGGCCACGAGCTCATCCCGCTGAACACGACTGAGCTCCCGAAAGGGTTGCAGCGTGAGCACGGCCCCACCCGCCGCCTCGGCAAACGTCCACAACCCCGCCAGCATCCCATCAACAAGGAACGTCAAGTACGCCGTGTTCACCTGCCAGTTGCGCCCCCGGTCGACCTCACGAATCACCCGCGTACGGTCGGCGTGCGACAGCAGCAGGTTGTCGAACTCGGCGAGCAGCCTCGGCGGCGCCGGCGTGTCGGGGTCGGGCCGAGGAGCGTCGGGCAGGTCGAACAGCTCGACGCCCCGCTCGTCGCGGAAGGTCACGAGCCGCGGCCGCAGCCGCTCGAAGGCGTCCTTGGTACGGGTGATGCCGGCCCACTGCTGGAAGTCCTTCACGGAGGCGGGCCCGAAGGCACCGAGGTACCGCAGGACGGTGCCGTCCAAAGCCGGAACAGGACCCGGAGCAGAAGCAGAAGCCTCAACCGGAATCGGAATCGGAATCGGAATCGGATCCGCCTCACCGCCCTCCCACCCGAACCACCGCCCGGCCGTCGTCAACCGCACCCCGCCACTGCGCCGCCACAGCCCCCTCGGCGTGACCTGAACGAGCGGCAGGGTCGCCCGCGCGGCGATGGTGAGGGCGAGCGGATCGGCGTCGGCCCACCCGGGTTCGCTCAGCAGCAGCTCCCGGATCTGCTTCGGGGTACGCGGCTCCTCCTCGACGTACGCCCGCGTCAGCTCACGCACCCGCTCCAGGTCGACGCCGACGAGCCCTTTGCGGAACATCCGCAGTTCGCGCTCAAGGGCGGGCTGCATGAGGGACCGCAGGGCCAGACAGTCGTCGGCGGTGTGCAGATGGATGGTGGACCGCATGGTGACGAGCCGGGCCACGCGACGCTGTTCCAGCGCGTCGGACAGCGCGGCGGGCGTGAAGTCGGCGAGGCGCGCGGCGAGCGCGAGGTACGGCGGCCGCACCTCCTGCGCCTGAAGCCCGAGGAGCCGCTCGACGGCATCCTCGACGTCCAACGGGCTTCGCTCCAGCAGTAGTTGACGCGCCAGGGTGGCGCGCCCGAGGGCGCGGGCGGTGAGCGGCTTCGTCGTCATAGGGGGAAGGTAACGGGTAAGTAGGTCAGATGCTGTCCGCGATACGCGCGGTGCGGTGCGCGGCGCCGTCACCTTCGCTGGTTACGCTGCCTGGCGAGGCCCCGGAGACGTACGGCGGAAGGAGGCGGCGATGCCGCGACGGCAGGGACGACCGGGCCGGAACGAGCACGGTGGACCGCGCCGCTACTCCTGGCGCCGGCCGGCCACCCCGGCACCCCCTTCGCCCGCGCCCCCGGCCGAGCCCGCCGCCGCCCCGGCCCCGCCGGAACAGGGCAGCGTGGTGCACACGGCGCTGTACCGGGACGGGGTGCGGGTCGCGACGCCGGACACTCTCACGGACACGTACCGCAGGCTGCGCGAGAAGCCGGACACGATGGCGTGGATCGCGCTGGCCCGCCCCTCGGACTCCGAACTGAAGTCACTGGCGGCGGAGTTCGACCTGCACGAGCTGGCCGTCGAGGACGCGATGGAGGCGCATCAGCGGCCGAAGCTGGAGCGCTACGGCGAGACCCTCTTCGTCGTCCTGCGCGCGGCCCGCTACCTGGACGGCCCCGAGGAGGTCGACTTCGGCGAGCTGCACGTCTTCGTGGGCCCCGACTTCGTCATCACGGTCCGGCACGGCGCGGCCCCCGACCTCTCTGCGGTCCGCCGCCGCATGGAGGCCACACCCGACCTGCTGCGCCTGGGCCCGGAAGCGGTCCTCTACGCGATCCTGGACGCGGTCGTCGACGGGTACGCGCCGGTGGTGTCCGGCGTCCAGAACGACGTCGACGAGATCGAGACGGAAGTCTTCTCCGGCGCCCCCGAGGTCTCCCGCCGCATCTACGAACTCTCCCGCGAAATGGTCGAGTTCCAGCGCGCCACCCGCCCCCTGGTCGGCATGCTGCACGGCCTGATGGCGGGCTTCGCCAAGTACGGCACCGACGAGGAACTCCAGCGCTACCTCCGCGACGTAGCCGACCACGTCACCCACACCAGCGAACGCGTCGACTCCTTCCGCCAGGCCCTCGCCGACATCCTCACGGTGAACGCGACGCTGGTGACGCAGCAACAGAACGCCGAGATGCGGGCGCTCGCGGAGGCGGGCTTCGAACAGAACGAGGAGATCAAAAAGATCTCCTCCTGGGCGGCGATCCTGTTCGCACCCACGTTGGTGGGAACGATCTACGGCATGAACTTCGAGAACATGCCCGAACTCGGGTGGGGCTTCGGATACCCCTTCGCGATCGGCCTGATGGGCGTGGTCTGCGTCAGCCTGTACGTGATCTTCAAGCGACGGGACTGGCTGTAACGGACAGCCGAGAGGCTCAGCCCTCGTCCTGGGCCGGTCGGCGCAGCACGGTGTAGCGGTCGATGGCGCGGTACAGCTCCGCGCGCTCCGCATCGGGGAGGTCGCCGCCCTGGACGAACCGGAGGACGTGCTCGGCGACGAGCCGGAGTTTGGTGTTCGTGCACTGGGAGACGTCCCGCAGGACGCGCCACGCTTCCTCCGGAGGGATGCGCCCCAGCGTCACCACGGCGCCGATGGCCTGGTCCACGACCGCATGCGAGGTGACCGCTGTCTGCAGGTGTCCGACTTCGGCGAGGACATGGGCATGCTCCTTCGCCAGGTCCTCGACGGACAGCAACGTGAGCGGATCGGTGGGGTGCAGCGCGAAGAAGGCCATCGGGTCACCAAAGGGGTCGGGGCGCGGGCTGTGGTGCCGGTGCCATTC
Organism: Streptomyces sp. BYX5S; assembly: GCF_054724165.1. Lineage (NCBI taxonomy): Bacteria > Bacillati > Actinomycetota > Actinomycetes > Kitasatosporales > Streptomycetaceae > Streptomyces > Streptomyces sp. BYX5S. The sequence continues at coordinate 5,937,403 of NZ_CM138829.1, forward strand.
TCATGCCCGGTGCGCAGGAGGGCACGCGCGGATTCCGTCCGCCCGGCCCGGATCAGCGGGCCCTGGGGCGGGCTGGATACGGCAGGGACGTAGCGGAACATGAGTGTCCGGTAACGCTCTGGCCACGACTTCACGGGTGCGGCTACGGTTCTTCATATGTCCGTCACATATTTGCCCGGCCGAGGGCGGAGTGCTCAAGAGCTCAACGAGCTGATCCGCCGTCTCATGCTGCGCTCCGGCGGATGGCTCAACGACGAGCAGCGCCGCGAGTACGAGCAACTCGTCACCGCATGGACGGTCGCCGTCCGCGCCGAACGCGAGGACGCCGATGCGGATCAGCAGGTGCCGCCCCCGTTCGACGGCGCAGCCGCGCATCAGGATCGGCCGTCGGAGCCCGCCACGAGCAACTGTCCGCGTACGCAGTCGTCGCGCCCTGCCCCCGCCTCTCCGTCCCGCCTTCGCCGTCCCTCCCCGGCGACCCCGACGACCCCGGCGGCCCGGACCGTCCCCGCACCGTCCGGGCGGGGCCCCGGATCGTCCGGTCCGCACCCGGAATGCCAGGCGCACGAGTCGCCTTCGAAGGACCCCGCTCCGGCGTAGCCGTCGATGCGGGCCGCGGCCGGGCGGCGCGGCCCGCAGGTTTTCGGCCAGCCGCACGAACGCCTCGTGGCGGGACCGGCCGTGGCGGAGGGACGAGGGCCGCTACCGCTCGACGGTCACTCCGAGCGCGCTCTTCAGACCTCTCACTCCTTCGTCCGTCACGCGGACCACACGCGGCGACGCGCCCCAGCGCACCCAGTCCAGCGCGAACAGGCGGGCCGTCAGGGCCGCGCCGAGACCGCCCGCGAGGTGGTGGCGGTGTTCGCTCCAGTCGACGCAGTAGCGCACCGCGGGGCGGCGCTGCGGCAACCGGTCGGTGTCGACGCCGAGTTCGCGCAGTCGCGCCGCGCCGACGGCGGTGAGTTCGTAGCGGATGTCACTGCCGTAGGAGGCGGGCCGGTCGTTCGGGGCGTCGTCGGGGCGGTGGACTCCGTCGTGTCCGGTCAGCACACCGCGGTCGAGCAGCGCGCCCATCAGGGCGGTGCCGAGCTGTCCGGCCAGGTGGTCGTAGCAGGTGCGGGCCCGATGCAGGGCGCTCGCGCGGTGGCTCTGCTTCAGTGAGGTGACGGGCAGGGCCGGCGCGATCAGCGCCAGGGCTTCGAGGGCGGCGCAGACGTCAGGCCCGGCCAGGCGGTAATTGCGGTGCCGGCCCTGCCGTTCGACCGTGACGAGTCCGCCCTCGATCAGCTTGGCCAGGTGCACGCTGGCGGTGGCGGCGCTGACGCCGGCCTCCGCGGCGAGTGCGCCGGCGGGCAGGGCACGGCCGTCGGCCAGGCCCTTGAGCATCCGGGCCCGCGACGGGTCCGCGATCAGCGCCGCCGCACGGGCGATGTCGGTCTGGTGCTTGGGAGGCTCGTCCATCACGGGCTCATCCATCACGGGCTCGTCCACCACGGGCACAGCGTACAACGACATTTTGACGGCCGACGAAGTATCCGGCTCTCATGCTGTCCCGCATGAGAGTTGTGTCCCTCGCGCCCCGCAGCGGGCCGTCAGCGAGACCGTCGGCGGGACCGGCGGCGAGTCCGGCGGCGAGTCCGGCGGCGGAACGGGTCGCCGGTCCCCGTCCGCCCGCGCTCGCCATGGCTCCGCTGATCGCGCTCAGCCTCGGCTATTTCCTCGTCATGCTCGACGTCACCGTCGTCAACGTCGCCGTCCCGGACATCCGGGCCTCACTCGGCACCGGCGCCACCGCCCTCCAGTGGATCGTCGACGGTTACAGCACCCTCTTCGCCGGACTGCTGCTGCTCGGTGGCGCGCTCGCCGACCGCCTGGGACATCGCGCGACGTTCCTGGCCGGTCTCGTCGTCTTCGCCGTCGCCTCGCTGGGCTGCGCCGTCGCCGGGTCACCGGCACCGCTGATCGCGGGACGGCTGGCGCAGGGCGCGGGCGCGGCGCTCCTGGTACCCGCGTCCCTCGGCCTGCTCCAGGTCACCTACCCCGACCGCGCGGTGCGCGCCCGCGCCGTCGCCGTCTGGGGCGCGGTCGCCTCGGTGGCCTTCGGGGCCGGACCGGTCGTCGGCGGGCTGCTGGTCTCCGGCAGCGGCTGGCGCGCGGTGTTCTGGCTGAACCTTCCCGTCGCCGCCCTCGCCGTCGCCCTCACCCTGCGGCACCACCCTCCCGCTCCCCGGCCGCGGCGCACGGCGCGGAAAGCCGATCCGCTCGGCCAACTGCTCGGCGTCGTAGGCCTCATCGCACTGGCCGGCGGTCTCAACGAGGCCGGCTCGCGCGGCTGGACCTCGCCGCTGGTGCTCTGCGCGTTCGGCGTCGGCGTCACGGCCCTGGCCGCGTTCGCCGCCGTGGAACGCGCCCTGGAAGCACGCAGTCGTACGGGGAACGGACGTGCGCCGCTGCTGCCACCGGCCCTGTTCCGCGCCCCCGCCTTCACGCTGACCGCGGTCGTCGGCCTGCTGTTCAGCCTCGGCTACTACGGCATGCTGTTCCTGGCCACCCTGTACTTCCAGCAGGAGCGCGGCTTCAGCGCCCTGGCCACGGGGCTCGCCCTGCTGCCGTCGGTGTGCATGGGGCTGATCTCCGCGCCGCTGCTCAGCCGGATCGCCGCCCGCACCGGCCCGTACGTGCCGATGACCGCCGGCCTCGCGCTGGGCGCGCTCGGCTTCCTCGGCTGGCTGCCGGCCGGGCCCCACACCCCGTATCCCGTGCTGCTGTTCGCGTTGACCGCCACCGGCCTCGGCCAGACGCTGACGGCGCTCGCCGCCACCGCCGCGATCATCGACGCCGCACCCGCCACGGGCGCGGGCATCGCCTCCGCCGTCTTCAACGTCGCCCGACAGGTCGGCAGCGCGGTGGGAGTGGCCCTGTTCGGCACCTTCGCCGCCACGGCAGCACACTTCACCTCGGGGCTGCGGCTGTCCGCCGGTCTCGCCGCTGCCGCCTTCGCGACGGCGGCCGTGCTCGCGCTCGCCGCCGGCCGCCGCGCCAACGCCCCCGTGGAACAAGAATCGGATCCGGTCCGACCCCCGGCGGGCCCGCAGGAAGCCCTCACATAGGAAGCCCCCATATAGGAAGGCCCCATATAGGAAGGCCCCACATAGGGAGGCCCCATACAGGGAGGCCCCCTATAGGAAGCCCGTCGGAAAACCATCGGACGCCGCACACGACAGGACAGGACGTACGACCATGGCGAACCCGCCGAAGACCGACGCGACCCCACCGCCCAGCCCTCTCACCTCCGAGGTGTTGCACTACACCGCCTTCTCCACCAGCCCGAACGGCGGCAACGGCGCCGGAGTCGTCCTCGACGCCTCCCGTCTCAGCGACGCCGGGATGGTGGCGCTCGCCGCCGAGCTCGGCTACTCGGAGTCCGCCTTCGTCACGGCCGGGCCCGACCCGGAGGACGCCCGCTCGTTCACGCTGCGGTTCTTCAGCCCCCGGGCCGAAGTGGACTTCTGCGGGCACGCCACCGTCGCCACCGCGGTGGCGCTCGGCGAACGTCTCGGCGCGGGCGATTTCGGCTTCCACACCGCCGCGGGCCACGTGCCCGTCACCGTCCGCGAGGACGACGGGGTGCTGAAGGCCACCCTCACCAGCGTCGAGCCCCACGTGCTCGACGCCGACCCGGCCGATGTGGCGGAGGCCCTGGACGCGCTCGGCTGGCGGCCCGGCGATCTCGACAGCGCCCTGCCTGCGAGGATCGCCTTCGCCGGCGTGCGCCACCTGGTGCTCGCGGCGGCCACCCGGGAGCGACTGGCCGACCTCGACTACGACTTCGACCGGCTCGCCGCGCTGATGCGACGCCTGGACCTGACGACGGTGCAGTTGGTGTGGCGCCAGACGCCGACCGTCTTCCACGTCCGCGACCCGTTCCCGGTCGGCGGTGTGGTGGAGGACGCCGCGACGGGCGCCGCGGCCGCCGCGTTCGGCGCCTACGCCCGCGACCAGGCCCTCGTCCCGGCGAACGCCGCACTCACCCTCCACCAGGGCCACGACATGGGCCGTCCGTCGCTCCTGGAGGTCGACCTGCGCGCGGGCGATCCCCGGGTACGGGTCACCGGGGCGGCCGTCGGCATCCGGCCCGCGGCGACGCCTCCCGCGTCACCTCCCTCGTCACCTCGCTCGTAGCGGAACGAACCCGACCGCCTCGGACTCCGTCATGGTCATGAAGGGTCGGGAACCGCGCCCGGAGTCCGAACTCCCCTGCGTCATGCGGTACCCGGTGAGACGGAGCGAGCACGCTCCAGAAGGAGCCCACCGATGCGTATCAGCACCCCACGCCGACCCGACGCCGCCAGGTCGACGCGGTCACGGCGGCTGCCGTGGTTTTCGGGCATGATCGTGGCCGCGCTGGCGATCGGCTGCACGGCGCAGGGCGGCGGCGGGGAGGCCGCGAGTGTCTGCGCGGTCGCCGCCCGGTACGAGGGCCGCACCTACACGCAAGTGGCCAACATCGACTTCACGGTCGGCCGGGAACTCGGCCCCGCCGAGTTCCCGCCCTGCGACGACACACCGAACGACGATGACACCGCGGGGCCCGAACCGACCACGGCCTACGCCGTCGACGGCTTGAACCCGCGTACCGCCATCGCGGTCCATTACCCCTCGGACGAGGTCGTGCTCCTCGCGGTCCAACCCGGGGGCAGCCTGCCGCCGGAGGTCGAGGCCCTGACACGGGAGTAGGGATTCTCCGGGAACTTCCGCCGCTCGTGTCACAGGCGGAGGCGCTGTCCCGTCCCAGGAGCGGAAGCAGTCGCCCGGTCCGTTCGCACAGGGAGATCACTGGCATGGAGACCCTTCGGTACGTGTTGCTCGTTTTCCATCTCTTCGGGTTCGCCGCGCTGTTGGGCGGCATCTTCTACCAGTTGAGAGGAAAGGACCCGGTGGCCGGCGGCTACATGGTGAGCAGCGCGGTCGTCCAGGTGGTCACCGGTGTGGGGCTCATCTGGGCCCGTGACCGTCTGGGCCTTCCGGTGGACCACGCGAAGATGGGGGTGAAGCTGGGGCTGGACGTCCTGGTGGCGGCGATCGCGGTGGCGGGGATGCGCACCGGGCGGCCGTGGGCCTTCTACGGCGTGGGGACGTCCACGGCGGCCGCGGTCGTGGTGGCCGTCGCGTGGACGTAGCGCGGGCGAGTGGGCGTACGGCGAAGGCCGTGGCCCGGTCCCCGGTGGCTCCGGGGGCCGGGCCACGGCCTTCGCCGCGACCGCGTTCAGCGCGTCAGTGGCTCAGCTCCACGTCGGCGTCGTTCCTGCCCGTGCCGTCGAGGGTGACCGGGAGGGCCCGCGGGGCGTAGCCGCCGGCGACGACGGTGTACGGGCCGGCGTCGAGGTCGTCGAAGGCGTAGGCGCCGTCGTCGCCCGTGATCGCCGTGCCGACCGTGTTGCCCGCCGCGTCGAGGAGGGTGACGCGGGCGTCGTTCAGCGGGGTGCCGGACGCGCCGCGGACCACGCCGTGGACGCGGGCGCCGGGCACGAGCCGGACCTCGCACCGGTTCGGGGCGCCGGGGGCGATCTCGACCGGGAGGGCCGTGGGCCGGTGGCCCGCCGCGCTCACGGCGAGGGTGTGGCCGCCGGGGGCCAGGTCACCGAAGGTGAAGCCGCCCGTGGCGTCGGCGGCGCACGAGGCGACCACCTCACCGCGTACGTCGGTGGCGATCACCAGGGCGCCGGGGACCGGGACTTCACCGTCCGCCGTGACGACCGTGCCGGTCAGGCCCGCCGCCCCGGTGGGCATCAGGTCGAAGTCGAGGAAGCCCTCGCCGACCGTCAGCGTCGTGGCCTGCGGCTGCCGGGAGCCGGCCGAACCGATCAGCACGTAGGTGCCGCCGGCCGGGGCGCCGATGCGGTACGCGCCGTCGGATCCCGTTGTCGCACGGCCCAGTTGACCGCCCCTGAGGTCGATCAGCGTGACCACCGCGCCCGCGAGCGGCGAGCCGTCGCGGTCCCGGACGTGGCCCTGGACCCCCGCGGAGGCGTCGCCCGTCGCCGTGCCCACCGGCTCGGCCGGGGCGGGCGCCGGGGCCGTCTCCCCCTTCTCCGCCGCCTCGCGCGCCTGGAGCCCCGACATGGTGCGCAGCGGGACCTCCTTGGTCCACAGGACCATCAGGAACGCGACGACGATGACGCACGCCGCGATGAGGAACACCACGTGCATGGCGTCGGCGAAGCCCTGCTTGAACGGCTCCGCGAGGCGCGGGTCGAGGTGCTGGATGAACGAGGAGTCGGACAGCACGTCGCCGCCGCTGCCGCCGGAGCCCTTGACCATGTCGAGGACCGGCTTGTTGGCGGGATCGTTCACCACCGACGGGTCGTGCAGCGCGGCCTGGAAGTCCGCGGTGCGGGCGGCCGACCGGAACGCCTCGGAGATCTTGTCGCCGACGTTGCTGAACAGCACCGACAGGAAGATCGCCGTACCGGCCGTGGCGCCCATCTGCCGGAAGAACGTGGAGGAGGCGGTCGCCACACCCATGTCCTGCGGCGGCACCGCGTTCTGCACCGCGAGCACCAGCGTCTGCATGCAGCAGCCGAGGCCGAGGCCGAACAGCCCCATGTAGAGCATGGTCTCCCACAGCGGGGTGTCCCACTCGACCTTGAAGTGGAAGAGCAGCAGCGCCGCCACCATGAAGAGGGTGCCGATGGCCGGGAAGACCTTGTAGCGGCCGGTCTTTCCGGTGATCTGGCCGGAGACGATGGACGCGATCATCATGCCGGCCATCAGCGGCAGCATCTCGAGACCGGACTTGGTGGGGCTCGCGCCCTTCACGATCTGGAGGTACTGCGGAATCATCAGCATGCCGCCGAACATGCCCGCGCCGATCAGCACGGACAGGAAGCTGGTCTTGCTGAAGATGGCGTTGCGGAACAGCCGCATCGGGATGAGCGCGTCGTCGCCTACCGCCCGCTCCACGAAGATCCAGGCGACGATGCCGACGACGCCGACGGCGTAGCAGACGATCGCGCCCGGGGAGCCCCAGCCCCACTCGCGGCCCTGTTCGGCGACGAGCAGCAGCGGCACGACGCCGAGGGCGATGGTGAAGGCGCCCCACCAGTCGATGCGCCGGTCGCGGCGCACGTGCGGGATGTTGAGGACCTTGGCGACGACGAACAGCGCGATGACGCCGATCGGTACGTTCACCAGGAACACCCAGCGCCAGCCGGTGACACCGAGGATGCTGTCCTGTCCGGCGAGGGCGCCGCCGATGAGCGGTCCCGCGACGCTGGAGGTGGCGAAGGTGGCGAGCATGTAGCCCTGGTAGCGGGCGCGTTCGCGGGGCGGCACGATGTCGCCGATGATCGCGAGCGCAAGTGACATCAGCCCGCCGGCGCCGATGCCCTGGACCGCGCGGAACGCGGCGAGTTCGGGCATCGACGTGGAGAAGGTGCACAGCGCCGAGCCGACGATGAAGACGCTGATCGCCGTCAGGAAGTACGGCTTGCGGCCGTGCAGGTCGGACAGCTTGCCGTACAGCGGCGTGCAGATCGTCGAGGTGATCAGGTACGCCGTCGTGGCCCAGGCCTGCTGGCTGAGGCCGTCGAGGTCGTCCGCGATGGTGCGGATCGAGGTGGAGACGATGGTCTGGTCGAGGGCGGCCAGGAACATGCCCAGCATGAGGCCGCTCAGGATCGTCAGGATCTGACGGTGGCTCAGGCCATTGGATGTGGTGCTGTGTTGGCGGGTCGGTATCGCTTGGGCAGCGGTGTCTCCGCGGGACGCGGACACGGCCTCAGTCATTCTTGTGTTGCTCCCTGCTCGCCATCGGGCCCGGGTACTGCGGCCGGGCGCGTGGCGTGCGTATTCAGACTCTTCCGGATCGGCATCGAGGCGGGAGAGCGGTCGGCACGGCCCCGTGGCCCGTCCGTCCGGCCATGGACCGTCCCCTTGCCCATGGCCACCGTCTCCCGATCGCAGGCGTCGCTCGCCTGTATCGAGCAAGCGAGTGTAACCACTTTCCCTGACCGTTCCGACAGGGACCCGGAAGGGTATTTGCGCAGGTCAAAGCAGGGTCAAGGCAGAGGCAAGCCGGGGACAAGCCGGGGTCAAGAGCGGGCGCTGCGGGTCGGTTCCGGGCCGCTAGGGCCTGTCGTTTGGATCAGGCCCTAGCGGTCCGCGCCGAGCTGGCTCCTGACCACGTAGCTGCACTGCGTGTACGAGTAGCCGGGCTGCACCCGGCCGCCCGCCGCGCGCCCGGAGGCCGTCGCGCTCTTGCCGCCCGGTTTGTGCAGGAAGTGGTACGTGCCCGGGGGCAGCCGCAGCGTCTTCTTCGGGTAGCTCTTGCCGCTCGCCTGGCATGCCTTGCCGCGGCCCGCCGCCTCCGTGGGGTACGTCGTGCAGGAGCCGCAGGCGCCGATGGTGATCCGGCCGGTGACCGGTCCGGTGTAGAGGACCTCGACGGGGTCGGGCCCGTCGTTGCTGATCACCATCTCCATGCCGGTGCCGCCCGGCGCGGACCGCGGCGGCAGCCGGTCGCCGGCCTGCGGGCGCTTCTCGGCGATCTCGGCGGCGATGGCGATCTGCCGGGCTCGCGCCCGGTGGCTGTCGGACTTGTACGCGTCCGTGAACTCGGTCAGCGTCCTGCGGGCCGCGGCGAACGACTTGTCGTCGAACTCCTCCAGGCCACAGGCGTACAGCCCCTTGCCGAGCGCACGGCGGACCTCGCCGCGCAGGGCGTCGGCGGTGGCGGCGGGCAGCCCGTCGACGGTCCTGCCGATGCCGCGCACCTCGTCGCGCGCCCGGCAGGAACGGCCGCCGTCGCCGAGCATGTCGTCGCGCTTGCCGAGGGCGGAGAGCACGGTGGGGCCGACCTTCCGAGCCTGCTCGGAGTCGGGGAACGTCCGAAGGAGTGCGCCGAGTTCGCCGCCGCGCCGGTCGGAGCCGCCGCTGCCGAGCCGGGTGGCGCCGCACGCGAGGAGGGACTCGGCGAGCCGGTCGTCGGGCCAGGTGGCGAGCTTGCCGAGGACGTCGCGGTCGATGACGCGGGGCACGGTGCGCAGGTACGTGAGCCCGTCGACGGACGCGCAGCTGCCGCCGCGGGTTCCGTAGGGCGCGGCCACCGCCTCGTAGTACTTGGTCAGGCTCGCGGGGACGCGGCGCGCCGCCTGTGAACCGGGGTGTTCCTCGACGAGGTCGTCGTAGCGGCCGAGCGCGCGCACGAAGGTGCTGTCGCCGTCCTCGAAGCCGCGCTGGCGAGCCTGCGCGACGAGGGCGTCGGTGCGGTCGAGCCGCTGGAGCAGCATCTCCTCCACGGCGTCGTCGCGCAGTCCGTCGTAGGCGACCGCTCCCCCGGCGGGCACCGCGAGGAGTACGACACCGAGGGCGATCGCCACGGCCGGACGGATCCGTACGGAAGTCGACGGCGCCCGCAGCCCGCGCCGCGCCCCGTCGGCCGCCGCGGCGAGCAGCAGCACGCCGTACCCGGCCAGGGCCCAGCCGGGCACGCCGTCCGGCCGGGCGGGCAACGCGACCGTGAGCAGCGCGGCCGTCGCGGCGACACAGAGCAACGCGAGCAGCCTGCGGCGCACGAGCACGTACCCGATCCCGAGCCCGCTGAGGTTGAGCAACCCGACCGCGACGGCCCGCCCCGGATCGGCGGGGCCGGGCGGCGGCCCCGGCGGCCGGACCGGCCCGAACCCCACTTCCTGCGCCGGCCCGAAGCCGGGCACCGGGGTGCCCGGCGGGCCGAAAACGGGTGGCGGGGGCACGGGTGGGCCGAAGCCGGGTGGCGCGGACGGGGGCGGGCCGGGCGGCGGCCCTGGCGGCATCGGCGGAACCGACGGCCCCGGTGACACCGGTGGATTCTGTGGCGGCGGGCCGAAGCCGCCACCGTTTCGTCGCTCCGCGTCGTCGGACGACGACGCGCCCCCCTGCCACCTCATCGCGGTCCCCCAACCGTCAGGTGTCACACCCCGAGGGAAACGATCGGGGGCGGGGGCGCGGCTGTCAATCGGTTACCTGGTGCCAACTCGGCCGCGTCCCGGCCCCAACTCCCTTTACGTTCCGAACTCTTGACGGCCCCACGACTCCCCCTTTAACTCAAGCCTTGAATTTAGAAACGGCACGGCGCACCACCAGCACCCGCAACGGGAACACCGGGAGGGAACCTTGCGTCACACCGACACCACCACCGGATCGGGCCGCAGAGGCCGCAGGAGACGCGCGGCCTTAGTGGCCGTGTCGGCGCTCGCGGCGGGTCTGCTGCCGCTGACCGGCACCACGGCCGCCTCCGCCGCCGACGACCCCGCGCCCACGCCTGTGGACCGCTTCGAGGGCGAGGTGCCCTTCGCCTCGCAGCCCGCCGAGGGCATCTTCACGTGGGGCGGCGACACCGACGACCATCCGAAGCTCGAACTCAAGGAACGCGCGGACGCGCCCGAGGGCGCCAAGGTCCTCGAAGGCGCCTACGACATCAGCGGCTACGGCGGCTTCAGCCACGACTACGCGGCCGACGAGCCCGCCCACGACTGGTCGGCGCACAAGGGCATCCGCCTGTGGTGGTACGGCGACGACTCGGGCCGCAAGCTCACCTTCGAGCTGAAGGACGGCGGCGCGCACGGCGAGGCGTCGGAACTGTGGACGACGTCGTTCACCGACGACTTCACCGGCTGGAAGCAGGTCGAGCTGCCGTTCACGCGGTTCGAGTACCGCACGGACTACCAGCCCGTCGGCGGCATCGACCACGTCCTCGGGCTCGACAGAATGTGGGGCTACGCGGTCACGCTGCCGACCGGCGTGAAGAGCAAATTCGCCATGGACCACGTCGAGTTGTACGGCAAGGCCGATCAGTCGTTGCGGGCGCAGGTGTCGACGGACGCGGCCGTGTACCCGGTGAAGGAGGGCGGTTCGGCGGCGGTGAAGCTGTCCGTCACGACCACCGGGAACGTGCCGATCGAGGACCCGGTCACCATCGAGTACGCCACCGAAGGCGGCACCGCCGACGCGGGCACGGACTACACCCCGGTCACCGGCAAGGTCACCTTCCCTGCGGGCACCGCGTCCGGCGCGGCGAAGACCGTCACGGTCACCACCCGCAAGGACTCCACCAGGGCCGAGGCCGCCGAGACCGTTCCGCTGAAGCTGACCGTCACCGGCGCCAAGCCGCCCGCCGAGTCCCCGCAGGTCGTCGTCGACGCGCACGGGCTGCCGTACCTCGACCCGAAGCTCCCCGTGAAGAAGCGGGTCGCCGACCTCGTCTCGCGGATGTCGCTGGAGGAGAAGGTCGGCCAGATGACGCAGGCCGAGCGAGCCGCGCTCAAGTCGCCCGGGGACATCGCGAGTCACGCGCTCGGATCGCTGCTCTCCGGCGGCGGTTCCGTGCCCACGCCGAACACGCCCGAGGCCTGGGCCAAGATGATCGACGGCTACCAGCTGCGGGCGCAGGCGACGCGGTTCCAGATCCCGCTGATCTACGGCGTGGACGCCGTGCACGGCCACAACAACGTCGTCGGCGCCACGATCATGCCGCACAACATCGGCATCGGCGCGAGCCGCGATCCCCAACTCGCCGAGAGGACCGGGGCGGTGACGGCCTCCGAGGTCCGCGCGACCGGCGTCCCGTGGGACTTCGCGCCCTGCCTGTGCGTCACCCGCGACGAGCGCTGGGGCCGCTCCTACGAGGCCTTCGGCGAGGACCCGGCCCTCGTCGAGTCCATGGAGACCGTCATCAAGGGCTTCCAGGGCCGCGCGAACGGCGGCGACCTGGACAGGAACGACAAGGTGCTCGCCACAGCCAAACACTTCGTCGGCGACGGCGGCACCGAGTACGGCTCCTCCACCACCGGCTCGTACACCATCGACCAGGGCATCACGAAGGTGACGAGGCAGGAGCTGGAGGCCGTGCACCTGGCGCCCTTCGGCGAGGCCGTGAAGCGCGGTGTCGGCACGGTCATGCCCTCGTACTCCTCGCTCGACATCATCGGCGACGACCAGGGCCCCGTGAAGATGCACGCCAACGCGGCGATGATCAATGGGGAGTTGAAGAAGAAGCTCGGCTTCGACGGGTTCGTGATCAGCGACTACGCGGGCATCGACCAGATTCCCGGCGACTACGCCTCCGACGTCCGTACGTCGATCAACGCGGGCCTCGACATGATCATGGTGCCGAACGCCTACGCCGACTTCGAGAAGGCCCTGCTCGCCGAGACGACCTCCGGCCGGGTGAGCGAGGCGCGCGTGGACGACGCCGTGTCGCGCATCCTCACACAGAAGTTCAAGCTCGGCCTCTTCGAGAAGCCGTACGCCGACACGAGCGGGATCGACGAGATCGGCGGCGCCGCGCACCGCGCCGTGGCCCGGGAGGCGGCGGCGAAGTCGCAGGTCCTGTTGAAGAACGCCGGGGGCGTACTGCCGCTGAAGCCTTCGCAGAAGGTGTACGTCGCCGGGTCCAACGCCGACGACATCGGCAACCAGGCCGGCGGCTGGACCATCTCCTGGCAGGGCCAGTCCGGGAAGATCACGGACGGCACGACGATCCTCCAGGCGATGAAGAAGGCCGCGCCCGCGGCGAAGGTCGACTACTCGAAGGACGCCTCGGCGCCCACCTCCGGGTACGACGTCGGCGTGGTCGTCGTCGGCGAGACCCCGTACGCGGAGGGCGTCGGCGATGTCGGCAACGGGCACGACCTGGAGCTCTCCGCCGCCGACAAGGCGGCCGTGGACAAGGTCTGCGGCGCCATGAAGTGCGCGGTGCTCGTCGTCTCGGGCCGCCCGCAGCTCATCGGTGACCGGCTCGGTGACATCGACGCGCTCGTCGCGTCCTGGCTGCCGGGCACGGAGGGCGACGGCGTCGCCGACGTGCTGTACGGGAAGCGGCCGTTCACGGGTCAACTCCCCGTCACCTGGCCGAAGTCGGAGGCGCAGCTGCCCATCAACGTGGGCGACGCGTCGTACGATCCGCAGTTCCCGTACGGGTACGGGCTCACCACCCTGGTGAAGGCGCCGGGCGGCGGCGAGCAGGAGCTGCGGGCGCTGGCCCGCGAGGCGCGGAAGGCGCACGACGCGCGGACCGGCGAGGCCCTCGTGACCAAGGCGCGCCTCATCGTGCAGGGCAAGGCCGGCGGCACGGTGTCGGCGGGCTGGGCGAAGCCGTTCGCGGACGCCGATCACCTGGCGCTCACCGGGAAGTACGCGGACGCTCTCGACCGGCTCGTCTCCGCCTACCGGCGGGCGTGACGCGACCGCGCACGGCAGTGTGACCGGGGCCGCGTGCGGTCGCCACGACGGCGGCCGCACGCGGCCCTCACGCGTGCGCCGGGGGGCGGCATGCCGGGCGCGTTGGTGCTTCGGCTCGCGGCGAGCGGCAGCAGTCCGTCGTACGGGCGGCGGTTCCTGCCCGGTTCGCCGAGGAGACAGACAACTCACTCGCGGGCCGGTCGGCGTGGCACGCCACGGGACGGGGCCGGATGCTTAGCATCGCGACATGAGTGCCCGTATCAGGATCGTTCGTGACACGCCGTTGCGTGCCGCCGAGGCGTGGCGGCGCCTGACCGACTGGGAACGGCACGGCGACAGCGTGCCGTTGACCCGGGTCACGGTGACGACCCCGCCGCCGGACGCGGCGGGCACGGTGTTCGTGGCGCGTACCGGCGTCGGCCGCTGGGGCTTCGACGACCCGATGGAGATCGTGGCCTGGCAGCCGCCGCGCCGCTGCCGGATGGAGAAGCGGGGCCGGGTCGTCACCGGCTGGGCCGAGTTCGAGGTGCGGGCGCTCGGCGACGGGGGCGCGCGCGTCGAGTGGCGCGAGGAGCTGCGGGTACGCGGAGTGCCCCGCGCCGCGGACCGGGTGGTCGCGGCGGCGGGGCGGTGGATGTTCGGGCGGGCGGTGGACGCGCTGCTCGACGACGCCGGGGGCGGCCCCGCGGACGGCCCCGCGGGTGATGCCACCGGAGAAACGTCACCTCGTCAGGGGTGACGGCCGGGCGTCACTTCTCGGGGAGCAGCGGCGGGTTGGCGTACCGGGCCAGTTCCAGCGCCTGCTGCGGGAACCAGTCGCCCGCCTTCGGGTCGACCATGCCCCGCTCGGGGTCCTCGGGGCCCGCGGTGCCGCGCAGGCACAGGCCGTCCGACTCGCCGGGGATCTTTATCCACAGACGGGCGTCCTGCAAGGGGTCGCCCGTGCGCAGGGTCGGGCGGGCGCCGAGGCCGCGGTCCGGCGGGTTGCACCACTCCTGGGCGTCCGTGTACTTCCCTGCGGGCGCGGTCCACGGGCCCTTTCCGTTGCGGCTGGAGTCGGTCACGAAGTGCGGCATCCGGGAGGCCGGGACCTTCACGTGGGCGTCGAGCCAGGTCTGCGCGTCGGCGCGCGGCGTCCACTGGTTCGGGCAGTCGGCGGCGTCCCCCTCGCTCTTCTCGACGTACGTGATGCACGACGAAATGAGCTTGCCGTACCAGGAGTTGGCGTCGTCGGTCTGGTAGTTCGAGACGTTGGTGAAGAAGCCGGCCGCGTCCGTGACGCCGCCCTTGATGAGGCGCGGCACGATGGAGTTGACGCTGTGCCAGCCGGGGTGGCCGGTGTCGAGGTAGACGCGGGTGCGGTCGAGCCGCTCCAACGTGTCGACGGCGTAGTTCACTTCGGCGTACCGGGCGGTGGTCTTCGTGCCCTGGGCGTCGTCCTGCCCGCAGTCGGCGGGGAGCAGGGCGAGCGAGTCGGGTTCGAGGACGACCAGTGCTTCGCGGGAGCCGATGCCGTCGGCTACGGCGTCGATCCAGGTCTGGTACTCGGCGGTGGTGGTGGCGCCGCCGGCCGAGTAGTTGGAGCAGTCGCGGCCCGGGACGTTGTAGAGCGCGATCACGGGGGTCTCGTCGTGGCGGTCGGCGTCCTTGACGACGTCGCGCGCGAGCTTCTCGACCTCGGTCGGGGTCTGGTCGCCGAACCACACGGCTTGCGGAGTGCGGATCATCGCGGTGATGCGGGCGGCGTCGCGGTGGTCGCCGGCCTTGAGGAGGCGGGCGATCTGCCGTACGGCGTCGGGGTTGGGCTCGGGGGTGTGGAGCGCGGGGCCGCGGGTGGCGTCCGCCGTCGGTTGTTCGGCGGCGAGGGCCTGCGGTGCGGCGAGGAGGAGAGCGGCGGTGGTCGCGGCTGCGGCGGCGGTGCGGGTGAGGGGTCTTCGCACGGTGACTCCTGGGGTCCGGTCGAGCGGGTGACGGTCGGCCTTGCGGGAGCGCTCCCACAGGGTTCCGGGGTGGTGTCCGTGCCGTCAAGTACGCGGGGCCCAAGTCCGGTCACCCGTCACCCCATGGGCCTCCCGCCACGGGGCTCCGCCCCGGACCCGGCCACCCGCACCCCCGCCACGGGGCTCCGCCCCGGACCCCGCTCCTCAAACGCCGGAGGGGCTGATGTGCCGGATGACACCTACCCCGACCCCACAAACCGGCCACCCACAGCACCGCTACGGGGCTCCGCCCCGAGCCCCGCTCCTCAAGCGCCGGAGGGGCTGATGTGCCGGATGGCACCTACGCCGACCCCACAAACCGGCCACCCACAGCACCGCTACGGGGCTCCGCCCCGAGCCCCGCTCCTCAAGCGCCGGAGGGGCTGATGTGCCGGATGGCGCCTACGCAGACCGAGTCGCCTTGGGCAGTCTGCCGCCTGGGGCGGCAGGGTGGGCAAGGCGGCCCCCGGTGCCGCGTAGCCGGGGCGGTGGGGTCGGCGCCGGGTGGGGTGGGTCAGGCCACGGAGGTGATGGGGCGGGAGGGCGTCGGGTCGGGGTGGATGGGGGTGTGGGCGCCGGTGAGGGACACGCCCGTGCCGCCGCGGCGGGTCGCGACGATCTCGGAGGCGATGGAGACCGCCACCTCCTCCGGCGTCCGCGCACCCAGGTCCAGCCCGATGGGTGAGCGCAGACGCGCCAACTCCAGCTCCGTGACGCCGACTTCACGCAGGCGCTCATTGCGGTCCAGATGCGTGCGGCGCGACCCCATCGCCCCCACGTACGCCACCGGCAGGCGCAACGCCAACCGCAGCAACGGCACGTCGAACTTCGCGTCGTGCGTCAGCACGCACAGCACCGTGCGGCCGTCGACGTCGTCCGACTCCCGCTCCAGGTACTCGTGCGGCCACTCGACCACCACCTCGTCCGCCTCGGGGAAGCGCGCCGCCGTCGCGAACACCGGCCGCGCGTCGCACACCGTCACCCGGTACCCGAGGAACTTCCCCATCCGCACCAGCGCCGACGCGAAGTCGATCGCGCCGAAGACGATCATCCGGGGGGCCGGTACCGACGACTCCACCAGGACCGTGAGCGGCGCGCCGCAGCGCGAGCCCTGTTCGCCGATCTCCAGCGTGCCCGTACGGCCCGCGTCGAGGAACGCCGCCGCCTCCCCCGCCACGGTCCTGTCCAGCTCCGGGTGGCCCCCGAACCCGCCCTCGTACGCACCGTCGGGACGTACCAGCAGTGCCCGCCCCATCAGCTCCGACGGGCCCGCGACGATGCGCGCCAGGGCCGCCGCCTCCCCCGTGGCGGCGGCCCCGAGCGCCCGCGCGAGCACGCCCCGTACAGCCGTGTCGGACGCCCGTACAGGCGTGATGAGGATGTCGATGACGCCGCCGCAGGTGAGACCCACGGCGAACGCGTCGTCGTCGCTGTAGCCGAACCGTTCGAGGACGGGTTCACCGTCCTCCAGGGCCTGGCCGCACAGTTCGTACACCGCGCCCTCCACGCACCCTCCGGAGACCGAGCCGATCGCGACGCCCTCGCTGTCGACGGCGAGCGCCGCGCCCGGCTGCCGGGGCGCGCTGCCGCCGACGGCCACCACCGTGGCCACGGCGAAGTCACGTCCCTGCTCGACCCACCGGTGCAGTTCCTCGGCGATGTCCAGCATGTCTGGGTCTCCTTACGCAAAGGGGGTAACGGTAGGGCTATTTGACGCCCAGCCAGCTTTCGATCGGGTGCAGGCCGAAGTAGACGAGGAAGACGAGCGTCAGCACCCACATGAAGGCGCCGATCTCGCGGAACTTCCCCTGCGCCGCCTTGATCGCCGTGTAGGCGATCACTCCGGCGCCGACCCCGGCCGTGATGGAGTACGTGAACGGCATCAGCGCCACGGTCAGGAACACCGGCACCGCGACGGCCCGGTCGGACCAGTCCACGTGGCGGGCGTTCTGCATCATCATCGCGCCGATGACGACGAGCGCGGCGGCTGCCACCTGCCCCGGCACGATCTGCGCGAGCGGCGTGAAGAACAGGCCGAGCGCGAAGAGGAAGCCGGTGACGACGGAGGACAGGCCCGTGCGGGCTCCCTCTCCGACGCCTGTCGCGGACTCGATGAACACGGTCTGGCCGGACGCGCCCGCCACACCGCCGATCGCGCCGCCGGCGCCGTCGATGAACAGCGCCTTCGACAGGCCGGGCATACGGCCCTTGTCGTCGGCGAGCTTGGCTTCCGTTCCCACGCCGATGATCGTCGCCATCGCGTCGAAGAAGCCGGCGAGGACGAGGGTGAACACGATCATGCCGACGGTCATGCCGCCGATGGAGTCCCAGCCACCGAACTCGACGTGCCCGAAGAGCGAGAAGTCGGGCATGGAGACGGCGCTGCCGGTCAGTTCGGGCGGGCTGCCGCCCCAGACCTTCGGGCTCAGGTCGAACACCGCGTTCACGATGACGGCGAGAACCGTGCCGACGACGATGCCGATGAGGATCGCGCCGGGGACGTTGCGGGCCTGGAGCATGAAGATCAGGAGCAGGGTGACCGCGAAGAGCAGGACCGGCCAGCCCTTGAGCTGTCCGCCCATGCCCAGCGTCACCGGGTTGCCCTTGCCGACGAAGCCCGCGTTGACCAGCCCGATCAGGGCGATGAACAGGCCGATGCCGATGGTGATGGCGTGCTTCAGCGCCAGCGGGATCGCGTTCATGATGATCTCGCGCAGCCCGGTGACGACGAGCAGCACGATCACGACGCCGTACATCACGCACATGCCCATGGCCTGCGGCCACGTCATGTTGGGCGCGACCTGTGTGGCGAGCACGCCGGAGACGGAGAGGCCGGCGGCGAGGGCCAGCGGGACCTTGCCGAGGAAGCCCATGAGGAGGGTGCAGACAGCGGCCGCGAGCGCGGTCGCCGTGATGAGGCCGGCGTGGCTGAGCTTGTTGCCCGCGGCGTCGGGGCCGCCGAGCAGCAGCGGGTTGAGCAGGAGGATGTAGCACATCGCCATGAAGGTGGTGATGCCGCCGCGCACTTCGCGCGCGAACGTCGATCCTCTGTCGGATATGTGGAAGTAGCGGTCGAGCCAAGACCGTCCGGCCGGCTGGCGCGAGCCCGCGCCCGCGTCGTCGGCGGTGGTCTTGGGCTCCACGGACTGCTGGGTCATGGTGCCTCGTTTCCCAAGGTTCATAGGGGCACCCGTCGACTGCCTTACGGCGCACGGGTTTTGGGATGGCTGCACGACCCGGGGGACGGCCCGAGACGCAGAGGTACTGCGGGGTGACGGCGTCGGCCGTCACCCCGCGGGGAGGCGGGGCTAGGCCGAAGCCGTTCCCGTCAGGTGCTCGGGACGGACCGGGGTCCGGTCGAGCTCAAGACCCGTCGCGTTCCGGATCGCCGCGAGGACAGCCGGGGTCGACGACAGGGTCGGTGCCTCACCGATGCCGCGCAGCCCGTACGGGGCGTGGTCGTCGGCGAGTTCGAGCACGTCGACCGGGATGGTCGGCGTGTCGAGAATCGTGGGGATCAGGTAGTCGGTGAAGGAGGGGTTGCGCACCTTCGCCGTCTTCGGGTCGACGATGATCTCCTCCATCACCGCGACGCCGAGGCCCTGGGTGGTGCCGCCCTGGATCTGGCCGACCACGGACAGCGGGTTGAGCGCCTTGCCGACGTCCTGGGCGCAGGCCAGTTCGACGACCTTGACCAGGCCGAGCTCCGTGTCGACCTCGACGACGGCGCGGTGCGCGGCGAAGGAGTACTGGACGTGTCCGTTGCCCTGTCCGGTGCGCAGGTCGAAGGCCTCGGTGGGGCGGTGCCGCCACTCCTCCTCGACCTCGACGGCCTCGCCCTCCAGTACGTCGACGAGGTCGGCGAGGACCTCTCCGCCGTCGGTGACGACCTTGCCGCCCTCCAGGAGGAGTTCGGCCGTCGCCCACGCCGGGTGGTACGTGCCGAGCTTTCGGCGGCCGAGGTCCAGGACCTTTTCCCGGACGAGCTCGCAGGCGTTCTTGACGGCGCCGCCGGTGACGTACGTCTGGCGGGACGCGGACGTCGAGCCGGCCGAGCCGACCTGGGTGTCGGCGGGGTGGATGGTCACCTGGGTGACGCCCAGCTCGGTGCGCGCGATCTGGGCGTGCACGGTGACGCCGCCCTGGCCGACCTCGGCCATCGCGGTGTGCACGGTCGCGACCGGCTCGCCGCCGACGACCTCCATGCGGACGCGCGCGGTGGAGTAGTCGTCGAAGCCCTCGGAGAAGCCGACGTTCTTGATGCCGACCGCGTAGCCCACCCCTCGTACGACGCCTTCGCCGTGCGTGGTGTTGGACAGGCCGCCCGGCAGCTGGCGCACGTCGGCGCCCTCGCTGGACTCCCACTGGCGCTCGGGCGGCATGGGCATCGCCTTGACGCGGCGCAGCAGTTCGGCGACGGGGGCGGGCGAGTCGACGGGCTGGCCCGTCGGCATGATCGTGCCCTGCTCCATGGCGTTGAGCTGGCGGAACTCGACCCGGTCGATGCCCACCTTGTCGGCGAGCTTGTCCATCTGCGCCTCGTACGCGAAGCACGCCTGGACCGCGCCGAAGCCGCGCATGGCGCCGCAGGGCGGGTTGTTGGAGTACAGCGCGATGGCCTCGATGTCGACGTCGTCGAGGACGTACGGGCCGACCGCGAGGGAGGACGCGTTGCCGACGACGGCCGGGGAGGCTGAGGCGTAGGCGCCGCCGTCGAGGACGATGCGGCACTTCATGTGCGTGAGCTTGCCGTCCTTGGTCGCCCCGTGCTCGTAGTAAAGCTTCGCGGGGTGGCGGTGGACGTGTCCGAAGAAGGACTCGAAGCGGTTGTAGACGATCTTGACGGGCTTGCCGGTGCGCAGCGCGAGCAGGCACGCGTGGATCTGCATCGACAGGTCCTCGCGGCCGCCGAAGGCGCCGCCGACGCCGGAGAGCGTCATCCGCACCTTGTCCTCGGGCAGGCCGAGGACCGGGGCGATCTGGCCGAGGTCGGAGTGCAGCCACTGGGTGGCGACGTAGAGGTCGACGCCGCCGTCCTCGGCGGGCACGGCGAGGCCGGACTCGGGGCCGAGGAAGGCCTGGTCCTGCATGCCGAAGGTGTACTCGCCCTTGACGACGAAGTCGGCCTTCTTGGCGGCCTCGTCCGCGTTGCCGCGGATGATCGGCTGGCGGTGCACGATGTTCGGGTGCGGGACGTGGCCGATGTGGTGGTCGTCGCGGTTCTCGTGCACGAGGACGGCGTCGGGCGCGGTCGCGGAGGCCTCGTCGGTGATGACGGGCAGCTCGCGGTACTCCACCTTGATCTTGGCGGCGGCGCGGCGCGCGGTCTCCGGGTGGTCGGCCGCGATGCAGGCGACCGGTTCGCCGTGGTGGCGGACCTTGCCGTGCGCGAGGACCGGGGTGTCCTTGATCTCCAGGCCGTAGTTCTTCATGGCCGTGGGGAGGTCGTCGTAGGTGAGGACCGCGTAGACGCCGGGCGTCGCGAGGGCCTCGGCCGTGTCGATGGACACGATCTCGGCGTGGGCGACGGTGGAGCGCAGAATGTGGCCCCACAACATGTCCTCGTGCCACATGTCGGACGAGTACGCGAACTCGCCGGTGACCTTGAGGGTGCCGTCCGGGCGCAGCGTGGACTCGCCGATGCCGCCCTTGGTCTGCGAACCCTGGGTGACCTTGCCGGGGATTCCTGTCGTACCCATGCTGATCAGACTCCCTCGGGCTGCGACTGCCGCGCGGCGGCGAGCCGGACCGCGTCCATGATCTTCTCGTAGCCGGTGCAGCGGCAGAGGTTGCCGGACAGCGCCTCGCGGATGTCCGCGTCGGACGGGTTCGGGTTCTGCTCCAGCATCTCGTCGGCCGCGACCAGCAGTCCGGGCGTGCAGAAGCCGCACTGGACGGCGCCCGCGTCGATGAACGCCTGCTGGATCGGGGCGAGTTCACCGCCCTCGCCGGTCTGCGAGTCGGTGCCCTTCGCGGACCAGCCCTGCGCCTCCTGGAGCGTCGTACCGCCCCCGTGGGAGCCGCAGGAGCGGGCCTTGGCGTGGTCGGCGAGGCCCTCGACGGTGACGACCTCGCGGCCCTCGACCTGTCCCGCGGCCACCAGACACGAACACACCGGCACGCCGTCGAGCCGGACGGTGCAGGAGCCGCACTCGCCCTGCTCGCACGCGTTCTTCGAGCCCGGAAGCCCCATGCGCTCGCGCAGCACGTACAGCAGGGACTCGCCCTCCCAGACGTCGTCGGCTTCCTGCTTGCGGCCGTTGACCGTGAAATTGACGCGCATTACGCGGCTCCCTCCGTGCGAGTGGCCGAGCCGCGGTACGACTCCCAGGCCCAGGTCAGCGTGCGGCGCGCCATGACGCCGACCGCGTGCCGGCGGTACGAGGCGGTGCCGCGTACGTCGTCGATCGGGTTGCAGGCGCCGGAGCACAGCGTGGCGAACTGCTTGGCGACCGACGGGGTGATGATCTTGCCGTTGTCCCAGAAGCCGCCCTCTTCGAGCGCGGCGTTCAGGAACTGCTCGGCCTCCTTGGCCCGAACGGGCGTGGGCGCGGCCGAGCCGATGCCGGTGCGCACGGTCCGGGTGTCGGGGTGCAGGGCGAGGCCGAAGGCGCAGACGGCGATCACCATCGCGTTGCGCGTGCCGACCTTGGAGAACTGCTGCGGGCCCGCGGCCTTGTCGATGTGCACGGCGCGGATCAGCTCGTCCTCGGCGAGGGCGTTGCGCTTGACCCCGGTGTAGAACTCGTCGATCGGGATGCGCCGCGAGCCGCGTACCGACTCGACCTCGACCTCGGCGCCGGAGGCGAGCAGCGCCGGATGGGCGTCACCGGCCGGGGACGCGGTGCCGAGGTTGCCGCCGACGCCGCCGCGGTTGCGGATCTGCGGGGAGGCGACGGTGTGGGAGGCGAGGGCGAGACCCGGCAGCTCGGTGCGCAGGTGCTCCATGATCCTGGTGTACGGGACGGAGGCGCCGAGCCGGACGCTGCCCTCGCCCACCTCCCACTCGTTCAGCTCACCGATGCGGTTGAGGTCGAGCAGGTATTCGGGGCGGCGGTGGTCGAAGTTGATCTCGACCATGACATCGGTGCCACCTGCGATCGGCACTGCGGTGGGGTGCTCGGCCTTCGCGGCGAGCGCCTCCTCCCAGCTGCCGGGGCGAAGGAAGTCCATGACGGCTCTCTTCTCCGTGAGGTTCGTGGATCGGGCAGGGATCGTGCGTGGTTCGTGCGTCGTGTCGTGCGGGGGTCGATGCGATGCGTTCGAGCCACGGGATGTGCGGATCACAGGGGCTCGTTCATGTGCTGTTCACGCGGAGTGAGCCCAGTACACCGCCTGTACTCCGGCTGTGTCAGTCACGGAAAACATGAACGCGTTGGCTGGCCCACGAGGGTGTCTTGTAGATTCGTATGAACGGGCGGCATCAGTAACCTCACCGTTTTCCTCCGGAAACCCAGGCCACAGGTCCCTGGGGTTCCACTTGGGCACTACTTCGAGACAGATCGGCGGCGACGAACACATGCGGCTGCGCGCATTGCTGGACACGGACGCGCTGGGCCTCAGGCTCCTCGGCGGCGAGGACGAGCTCGACCGCACCGTCCGCGGCGTGATGACCACGGACCTGCGGGACCCGAGCCGCTATCTGTCCGGCGGCGAGCTGGTCCTGACGGGCCTGGCCTGGCACCGGGAGCCGGCCGACTCGGAGCCGTTCGCCCGGCTGATGGCGGCGGCGGGCGTCGCGGCGGTCGCCGCGGGCACCGCCGAGTTCGGCTACGTCCCCGAGGACTTCGTCGAGGCCTGCGCCCGGCACCGCGTGCCGCTGTTCTCGGTGGCCCAGTCGGTGGCGTTCGGGACGATCACCGAGCACGTGGTGCGCCAGGTCTCGGGCGAGCGCGCCGGGGACCTCGCGGCGGTCGTCGACCGGCACCGGCGGCTGATGACGTCGGGGCCCGCGGGCGGCGGCCCGGACGTCGTCCTGGACCTGCTCGGCTCCGACCTGGACCTGCGGGCGTGGGTGCTCTCCCCGACGGGGCGGGCGATCGCCGGTTCGGCGGCGGCGGGGCCCGAGCTGCCCGCGGAGGTCCGCACCCGACTCGCCGCCGAGCACCTGGCGGCCGTGCGCACGGCGCGGCGCAGCCCGCACCGGGTGACGGTGGACGGGGTCGCGTACTCGCTGTTCCCGATCGCCTCGGCGCCGAAGGAGACGGCTCCCGCCGCCCCGGACGCCTCGGCGGGCGTGCTCGCGGACTGGCTGCTGGCCGTCGAGGCGGACGCGGGCGACTGGCCTGAGGAGCGGCTGGACCTGCTCCAGGGCGTCACGCAGCTGATCTCGGTGGAGCGGGAGCGGCGGGACGCGGCGCGCACGGTGCGGCGGCGGCTCGCGCAGGAGGTCCTGGAGCTGGTGCAGGCGGGCGCGGCCCCCGCGGAGATCGCGGCGCGGCTGCGCGTCGCGGCGCCGGTGCTGCTGCCGGGTCTGGGCGCGGCCCCGCACTGGCAGGTCGTCGTGGCGCGCGTCGAGTGGGCCGGCGACGAGGCCGGGGGCGGGGCGGTGGCCCAGTCGCTCCTGGAGGAGATCCTGATCAACCCGGAGGCGGGCGCCCGCCCCGACGCCGCCGAGCCCTCCGACCGCATCGCGGTGGCGCACACGGACGACGAGGCGATCGCCCTGGTGCCGCTGCCCGCGGTGGCGGCGGAGCACGACGGCTCGGAGCAGGGCCTGCTCGCGGACTCGCTGCTGACCGCCGTACGGGAGCCCCTCGCGGCCGGGCTCGCCGACGACGGGCGTCTGACGATCGGCGTGAGCGCCGCCGTGCACTCCGCGGAGGGGCTGCGCGGCGCCCTGGAGGAGGCGCGGCACGCGCGGCGCGTGGCGGCGGCCCGTACGGGCGTGGTCTGCGCGGCGGGCCACCAGGAGCTGGCGTCCCACGTGCTGCTGCTGCCGTTCGTGCCGGACGACGTGCGGCGGGCGTTCACGGCCCGGCTCCTCGACCCGTTGCGGGACTACGACCACAAGCACCGCGCGGAGCTGATCACGACGCTGGAGGCGTTCCTCGACTGCGACGGTTCGTGGACCCGCTGCGCGTCGCGGCTGCATCTGCACGTCAACACGTTGCGGTACCGGGTGGGCCGCATCGAACAGCTGACGGGTCGTGATCTGTCGCGCCTGGAGGACAAGTTGGACTTCTTCCTCGCGTTGCGCATGAGCTGACGCACGCCCCGGCACCCGGCGCGCCCTTTATCGATCTTGGGACGCGTGGGGAAGCCCACGCCTTTGTGAAATCTTTCACCCACCCTCTTGGCCGGGCGCGGTGATCCGTGCTGAGATGCCCCACGGCAACTCGGCTCGATGGCGTGCTCGGGGAGGGCAATGTGGCGGATACCGCCATGTCTGGTTCCGGAACGAACACTGCGGACGATCCACTCCAGACCGCGGTATGGCGGCTGCGCTCGCGCGGCTGCTGGACCGACGCGGCGGCCCTGCTCGACCGGCACGCCGCGGCGGACGCGGCGGCGGCCCTCCAGCGGGCCGCGCTGCTGGTGGAGCGGTGCCTGTACACGGAGCGGGGCTGGTCGGACGCGGAGGACGCGCTGCGGGCGGCGGAGGCGCTCGCCCACACCGACGAGGAGCGCGGCGCGGCGGCCTGCGAACGCGGTCAACTCGCTTACGCGGCAACGCTGTTGAAGGTGCGCGACCGCTCCGACGAGGCCCGCTCGGCGTTCGGCAGGGCGGCGGCTCTGATCGCTCCCGGGGCGCCGGCCCGCGCGATGCTCGACTTCCGGCGCGGCCTGATGTCGGAGAACCTGGCGGACGCGCCGCAGGCCGCCCGCTCGGCGTACCGCAGGGCGCACGCGGGCGCGACGGCCCACGGGGACGACCTCCTGCTCTCGTTCACCTGGCGCCATCTGGCCGGACTCGCGCTGCGCGAGGGCGAGTTGGCGGAGGCCCGGCACGGTTTCACCGAGTCCCTGCGGCTGCGCGAGGAGCTCGGCTACCTGGTGGGCACGGCCCCCGCCCTGGTCTCCCTGGCCGAGGCGGAGCCCGAACCGGACACGAAGGCCCGCCTCCGGGCGGAGGCGGGCCGACTGTTCCGGCTGCTGGACGGGGTGCCGGTGTGGCTGGCGGGGGTGCTGCCCGCCGCGGCGTAGGTCAGGTGAGGTGGGCGGTGAGCAGGTTGGCGTCGAGGAGTCCGAGGTCGACGGTGCGGTCGGCGCGTGCGTAGCCGGTCAGCATTCGTTTCGCGGCGATCATGGGTTCGTGGGGGCGGCGGGCGAGGAGACGGGTCCAGGTTCTGACGGCGGTGTCGAGTCCGTCCTCGGGCACCGTCTCGTGCAGGAGGTCGAGGCGGTGCGCCTTGGCGGCGTCGAACTCGGCGCAGGTGAGCATGAGTTCACGGATCCGGGCGACGCCGATCTCGGTGATGAGGCGGCCGGTGGCGCCGCCCCAGGCCGGCGGCAGCCCGAGGCCGACCTCGGGCATCCGGTAGCGGCTGGTGTCGGCGCCGACACGCAGGTCGCAGTAGGAGATCAGGGCGAGTCCGGCGCCGAAGACCCGGCCGTGCAGCCGGGCGATCGTGACGGCGTCGGTGGTCTCCAGGGCCTGGCACAGCCGGAATGCCTTGTCGACGATGCGGCGCAGCGCCGCGCCGCTCGGGTCGGCCGCGCGCGCTTCGCCGAATTCGGCGCGGTCGGCCCCCAGACAGAAGTCCTGGTGGGTGGAGGACAGGACCAGCACCTTGACGTCGGTGCGCTCGGTCAGGCCGTCGAGCAGGGCGAGGAGGTCGTCGATGGCGGCGACGTCGAGGACGGCGGTGTCGCGGCCGGCGTGCAGCCGGGCGTGCAGCACCGGTCCGTCCTGCTCGATGTGGAGGGTCTTGAAGCCGTCGGAGGGCTGGGGGTGGTCGGTCATGCGAGGGCGAGGTCCAGATTCATGAGGCGGCGGAAGGCCACCCGGGGCGCCCAGGTGGGCGGGCGTACCAGGGTGAGCCGGGGGATGCGCCGGGTGAGTTGGGTGAGGAGGATGTGCGCCTCCAGCCGCGCCAGCGGGGCGCCGAGGCAGTAGTGGATGCCTCCGCTGAACGCCAGGTGGCCGGGGGTGCGTCGGGGGTCGAAGGTGCCGGGGTCCCGGTGGCGGGCCGGGTCGTGGTGGGCGGCGCCGATCATCAGGTGGACCATCTCGCCCTCGCGGACGTCCTGGCCGGCGAGGACGGTGTCGTGGGCGGCGACGCGGCTGATCACGTGGGTGGGCGGGTCGAGGCGCAGGCTCTCCTCGACCACGGCGGGCACCAGGTCGGGGTCGGCGGCCGTCTCCGACCAGTACCGGGGCTGTTCGGCGAGGCGAAGCACCGCCTGCGACAGGAGCGTCGCGGTGGTCTCCAGCGCGGCGAGGAGGACGAAGCGGGCCAGGTGGTAGACCTGGTGGTCGGCCTCGTCGCGGTCGTCCTCGAGCGTGTCCCAGGTGCGGATCCACTGGGAGACGGGGTCGTCGCCGAGGTGCGCGCGGCGGGTGCGCACGAGGTCGGTGAAGTACGCGCGCAGCTCGACGGTGGCGGCGTCGGAGCGGGCGAGCTGGCTGGCGGTGGGCAGCAGTTCCTGGGTGAAGACCTGCTCGTGGGTGAGCTCGCGCAGCCGGGGCCAGTCGGCGCTCGGCAGGCCGAGCCAGTGTCCGACCGTCGCGATGGGCAGTTCCTCGCCGACGAGGGTGGAGAAGTCGGCCTCCCCGTCCCGCAGTCGCTCGTGCAGCCCGTTCAGGAGCCGGTCGGTGGCGGCCAGGACGGCCGGGCGGAGGCGTTCGACGGCCGCGCGGTCGAAACCGCTGGCGGCCCTGCGTATTCGGGTGTGATCCGGTCCGTTGAGGTTGGGGAGGGTGTGGCTCATCTCCTGTGCGGACGGGGCGGTCCAGCGGGTTCCGGTCCCCTGTTGTTCGCGCCAGCGGCGGTCGGGCTCCTGCCAGGTCCGGTCGCGCAGCACCTGGTCGCACTCCGCGAAGGAGGTGACCAGGTGACCGCCCCAGGGGGCGGGGCTGACCGGACCTGACGCGGCGAGATCCGCGTAGTGCGGGAAGGGGTCGGCCTGTCCCCGCGCGGTGCGTAGGCGAGAGAAGACCGCGACGGTGGCACGGCGAAGGTCCTGCGGCAATGCGGCGATTCCCACTGTGCTCCTTTCCGAGCATCAGCCGCCATGAATACCCACAAGATCATTTGAGTATCCAACAACACCGCAGGCACCTGAAGTTGCCTACGTCACTCGCCCTTGGTCCATGCCAGGAAGCGGCTGAAGAGTCCCCCCTTGCGGGATTTGCGCGCCGCCCCGGCGTCCTCGCCGCCCGCGAAGGCGGCGGGAACCGGCCGGCCGCCGGGCGGCTGGAGGTCGGGCGTCGGCTGGGAGACCACCGGCGCGGCGGACTCCGCGGGACCGGTGGACGCCGTGACGGACCGGGGGGTGAAGCGCACGGGCAGGTCGCTCAGCGCGCGACTCCACGGCGAGGGCACCCAGTCGAGCGAGGTGAAGGGCGCGTCCAGCTCCATGTCGGGCAGCCGGTTGAGCAGGCACTCGACGGCCGTCACCGCGATCATGAACGCGGGGTCCTTCGCGGGGCAGGCGTGCGGGCCCGCACCGAAGGCGAGATGGGCCTTCGAGTTGAGCTGCGCGCGGTGCTCGCTCAGCTTCGGGTCGGTGTTGGCCGAGGCGAAGGAGATCAGGACCGGGTCACCGGCGCGCAGGGTCCGCTCGCCGAGCTCGATGTCCATCGCCGGGTAGTGGGCGGCGTAGTTGGCGATCGGCGCGTAGGACCACAGGGCCCGCGAGACGGCGTCCTCGACCGGGAGCCCGGTCGGCCAGTCCTCCCCCAGGTACAGGGCGCTGCTGGTGCCGATGGCCGCCGCGAGCGGGGCGGTGCCGCCGGACAGCAGGGTGACGAGCTGGTGGAGCACCGCCTCGTCGGCCTCGGCCTGGTCGGCGGTGAGCAGCGCGTGCTGGCGGATCAGTTCGGTGGTGACGTCGTCGCCGGGCCTGCGGTGCTTGAGCGCGATCAGTTCGGCGAGCGCGTGGCCGAGGATCTCGTCGGCGCCCGCGGCGCCCTCGAAGATGCCGCTGATTCCGGTGATGACCCGGTCGCCGAGCTCGGGCGGGCAGCCGAAGAGATGCGAGAAGACCAGCAGGGGCAGCGGATTGGCGTACTCGGCCATGAGCTCGGCGCGGCCGCGCCGGTCCGAACTGAAGTTGCTGATCAGGTAGTCGGCCGACCGCTGGGTCTGCCGGATCAGGGCCCGCTCGTCCACCGTGTCGAGCGCCGCGGTGACGGCCTGGCGGAGCTTGGCGTGGTCGGCGCCGTCGGAGAACAGCGCGTTGGGCCGGTAGGCCATCATCGGCAGGGCCGGGCTGTCGGCGGGCACCCGGCCCTCGGCCAGCGCGTTCCAGCGGCGCGAGTCGCGGGGGAAGGCGGCCGGGTTCTGGAGGATGTGCAGGGCGGCGTCGTAGCTCGTGACGAGCTCGACCTCGACGCCGGGGGCGATGTCGACGGGCGTGCTGGGCCCCTGCTCGCGCAGGTGCGCGTAGTAGGCCTCGGGGTCCGCCGCGTACTCGGGACCGTACAGCGAGACGTTGCCGCCCTGGGCGTGTGCCGGGCAGCCGGTCGGTATCCGGGGGTCGGTCGACTGGGACATGCGGGAACTCCTAGGCGGCGAGCTGGGTCATGAGGTGCTGCACGAGCGTGATCAGTGCCTCGGCGGAGGAACGCTCGTCGCGCACGTCGCACCGCACGATCGGCGTCTGGGCCTCCAGGTTGAGCGCTTCGTGGACCTCTTCGAGGGCGTACTCGTCGCCGCCCTCGAAGGCGTTGACGGCGATCGTGTAGGTGAGGCCGAAGGACTCCACGAGGTCCAGGACGGCGAAGGACTCGTCGAGGCGTTCGGGGTCGACGAGGACGAGCGCGCCCAGGGCGCCGCGCGACAGCTCCTCCCACATCTCCGTGAAGCGCTCCTGTCCGGGGGTGCCGAACAGGTAGAGGACCAGGCTCTCGCTGAGGGTGAGGCGGCCGAAGTCCATCGCCACGGTGGTGGTCGTCTTGTTCGGGGTGCTCGTGAGGTCGTCGAGTCCGACGCTGGCCACGGTGATCTGTTCTTCGGTCCGCAGCGGTTTGATCTCCGAGAGGCTGCCGATGCAGGTCGTCTTGCCCACGCCGAAGTGCCCCACTATGAGGATCTTCACCGCGTGAGTGACGGATGGTTCGAGGTACACGCTCACGCTCCGAATTTTCTCTGCAGGCCGGTGAGGACAGCGCTGACGACGTCCATGTCCACCTGCTCGGCGGCGGGGATCGGCCCCCGCACGACGAGCAGGTCCGCTTCCGCCAGCTGGGCCAGGAGGATGCGCACGACACCGACCGGCAGCTGGGTGTGTCCGGCG
This sequence comes from Streptomyces sp. BYX5S, assembly GCF_054724165.1. Lineage (NCBI taxonomy): Bacteria > Bacillati > Actinomycetota > Actinomycetes > Kitasatosporales > Streptomycetaceae > Streptomyces > Streptomyces sp. BYX5S. The sequence goes on from NZ_CM138829.1 coordinate 5,967,006, forward strand.
ACCTCGGCCACGGACAGGAAGCCGTCGCCGACCAGGTCCAGGACCGTACGGGCCTCCGGGGTCAGGGTGGGCAGGGCGGTCGCGGAGCCCTGGGCCGAGGTCACCATGGCGGTGTGCTCGTACTCGTGCTCCGGCGGCAGCGCCCGCCCACCCGTGATCACGAAGAGCGGCACGAGGTCGGAGGTCAGCTCCAGTTCCGGGCCGCCGGGCTCAGACATTGCCCAACGCCCTGCCCGGCGCGCCGGCGGACGCGACCTTGGGCCCCAGCTCGTGCAGACGGGTCGTCAGTTCCTCGATGTCGCAGCCGTGGTCGGCCGAGGCCGCGAGCAGCGCCCCCTCGCCCGCGGCGTTGAGGAGGATCCAGCCGTGCTGGAACTCGATGGCCGTCTGCTGCCACGTCACGTTCGAGGCGGGTCCGGCGAACTGCCCGGCGGCCCGGCTGTTGGCGTGGATGCCGGTCATGGCCGCCGCCATCCGGTCGGCGAGGTCGCGGGGCAGCGCCGAGGTGGCGCCGCGCGGCAGGCCGTCGCCGCCCAGCAGCACCGCGTGGCGGGCGCCCTGGACGTCGGCGAGCGCGTGATCGAGGTCGGGCAGCACCTGCGCGGGCACCTCGCCGCTGGGCAGCGTCGGAGAACCGTTTCGGTTGCCTTCGCCGGGCGGGACCACACGCGGCGCGGACGTCATGTTGTGGCCGAGCCGGGCGACCAGCCGGTGCATGCGGAAACTGATCTGCTGCATGTCCACGTCGGGGTCCGCGGCCGCCGCCAGATAGGCGCCCTGACCGGCGCCGATCAGGAAGATCCAGCCGTGCGAGAACTCGATGATGGTCTGGGTCCAGGCGTCGCTGGGCGCTGCCCCGACGAAGGGCGCCGTGGCGCGGCTCAGGGACTGGATCCCGGACATCGCCGTGGAGATGGTGCGTACGTCGCTCTCGGCCAGGCCGTCCGTGGACGCGCGGGGCAGACCGTCGGCGGACAGCAGCACCGCGTGCCGGGCTCCGGGCACGTTGCGAACGATGTCATCGAGCATCCATGACAGGTCGGTGCTCACTGGCCATCAGACCCTTCGCCCTGCTGGGCCTCACCGGCGCGGGCCTCCAGGGTGCCGCGCTGGAACGCTCCGAGGCCCCGGCCGGAGGCGCGCGGTCCGGGCTCGGCCGGCCGGTCCACGGGGCGGGGCGGTGAGCCCGGTGAGGCGGGGACGACCGGCGTCTGCCGGGCGCCGCGCTTGGGCAGGCCGTGCGCGGTGCGCTGGGGCGCCACCTCGGAACGGCTCGGCCCCTGGCGCGGCGGGGCGGGCGCGGCCTGCGGGGCCGGGGCCGGGGCGGCGGCGGGAGCGGGGGCGGCCTTCGGCGCCGACTCTTCCATGGTCCACAGGTCCTCGGGAAGCCGGACGACGGCGCGCACACCGCCGTAACGGGACACGCCGGTGACGTCCACGTTGAAGCCGTACTGACGGGCGATCAGCCCGATGACCGGGAAGCCGAACTTCGGCTGCGTGCCCAGCTGCGAAAGGCGCGGCACGTCGTCGCCGGACAGCAGGGCGGTGGCGCGCTGGCGGTCCTCGTCGCTCATGCTGACGCCGGCGTCGTCGATGATGATGCAGAGGTTGCCCTGCACCCGCTGGAAGTTGACCTCGATCGGGGCGTCCTGCTGCGAGAAGGCCGCCGCGTTGTCGAGGAGTTCGGCCACGGCGAGCGCGACCGGCGCGACCGCGGAGGCCTTCAGGGCCAGCCCGGTCTGCTGCATGATCGACACACGCTGGAAGTTCCGGATCTGGGCCTGGGCGCTGCGCACCACGTCGTACACGCTGGCCGGCCGGTTGCGGCGGCCCAGCGGCGCCCCGCACATCACCGCGATGCCCTGCGCCTTGCGCGCCATCTGGGCGTTCGCGTGGGAGACGTCCAGGAGGTCGCTGAGGACCTCGTGGCCTCCGTACTTGCGCTGGACGGTGTCCAGCAGGGCGGTCTGCTCGGCCGCCAGGCTCTGGAGGAAGCTCGCGGCTCCCTTGAGGACCGACTTGGTGCTGTCCTCGGCGGTGGTCCTCGCTTCGGCGATGACGCTGTCGCGCTCCTCGCCGAATCGCCTCAACTCGGCCTGCTGCGCGACGAGATGCGCGTTGGCCTGGTTGAGCCTCTGGTTCAGGTCGGCTTCTGTCTCGCGTCTCCTCGCGGCCAGCGCTCGGGTACGGGCTGTGAGTGCGACGACGGCGGCGACGGATATCAGCGCGATCGCACCCAGGGTCCACACAAGTGCGTGTGACATTGGCGCCTCTCTTGGCACGGGCAGGAAAACAGGCGACCCGTACCCCCGCCCCCATCCCGCGGGCGCGTGTCAAGGAGGCACGCGGGATGAGTTGATCAAGATCGCCGCGGGGATGCTATCAGGGCTGTTTGCCCTCAACGCGCATGTGTCGCGCCGTTGTTGATGACATCTGGATTACGCGGCTCCGCGGCCGAGCCGTCCCGGCCATGTCCGACGATATCCAGCCACGGGGACGCCTCAAGCCCCTCACCCACTCAAGCCCCTCCGGCGATTGAGGAGCGGGGTCCGGGGCAGCGCCCCGCGACGCGGGAACGGACGGACCGTCAGCCCGCGAGGTGCTCCCGCACCAGCACACCCACCGCACCGCAGTCCTGCGCCTCCAGCGCGTCCAGCAACGCCCCGTGCTGCCTCGCGTCGACCGTGAGGTCCGACGTCGCCCACCCCACCTGCCGGTGCAGATCGTCCGCGACCCGGACCACCTGGTCGTTCCCGGCGAACGCCAGGACCGCCCGGTGGAACGCCCGGTCCGCCTCCGCGTACCCCGCCCGGTCCCCCTCCGCCGCGGCCACCGCCGTCGCCCGGACCAGCGGCCGCAGCTCGGCCCACCGCGCGGGCGCCACCGTGCGCGCGAGCCGCGTCACCACCGGCACCTCGACGAGCGCCCGCACCTCCGCGAGCTCGGCCAGCTCGCGCTCGGAGCGCCGGGTCACCCGGAACCCCCGGTTGGGCACGACCTCGACGGCGCCCTCCCGCGCCAGCTGCTGCATCGCCTCGCGCACGGGCGTGGCCGAGACCCCGAACCGCTCACCGAGCGCGGGCCCCGAGTACACCTCGCCGGGCACCAGGTCCCCGGCGACGAGCGCGGAGCGCAGCGCGTCGAGCACCTGTCCGCGCACCGAGGTCCGCTCGACGGCGCCGCGCGGGGCGACCCGCGGCGCGGGCGGCTCACTGTGGGTGTGGTCCCCGCGGCTCCGCTCGGGCACGGCACCGGCCGCGGGGCCGGAGGCGGCGGGCCGCGCCGCCCACGCGGACGCGGACCGCTGCACCGGCACTCCAACGGAGGAGTCGTGCGCCATGCGTGGCCTCGTCCGCTCCACCCCGGTCATCCCCTTCGCCGCCGTTCCTTGCCGTTTGTCCGAAGCTCAACGACGAACGATAGAGGGCCGGACCGACAGTTCAAACCCCACATGGTTCGGGTAAGGTAAGGCTTACCTGTAAACGATCGTGAATCGGTGGCCCCCGCATGCCCCTCACCACGTCGGCGCCCACCGCGCCCACCAGCGCGGTCTCTGCCGCGTACGCCCGCCTCACCGAGGTGTTCCCGGGCCTGCGCGTCATCGAGGTGCCCGCGGGCGAGGCGCTGCCCGAGGGCGCCGGCTGGGTGCGCACGGAGCAGCTCGCCGAGGGCGGCGCCGCGCTCGACGCGTTCCTCGCGTGGGACAACGCACAGGTACTGAAGGACTACGGCACCCAGGCCCGCCCCGACGTCATCGCGAGCTTCGGCCTGCACCGGTACGCCTGGCCCGCCTGTCTGCTCATCACGATCCCCTGGTTCCTGCACCGCCGCGTGCCCCGCTTCCCCGCCTCCGAGGTCGCCTTCCAGCGCACGCTGGGCCGGCTCGCCGTCCACGCGACCGGGTTCGCCTGCCTGCCGGACGACCCGGCGGCGCGGCAGCCCGGCGCCCGCGTCGTCCCCGACGAGGAGGCCCTGCGCGCCGAGGTCCGCGCGGCCGTCGCCGAACACCTCCAGCCCGTCCTCACCGGCTTCGGCCCGCGGATGCGGCGCGGCCCGCGCGCCCTGTGGGGCATGGCGACGGACGAGATCGTCGAGGGCCTCTGGTACGTGGGTCATCTGCTCGGCGAGGAGCGCCGCGCCATGACCGACCTGGAGGCGCTGCTGCCCGGGTCCACGAAGCCGTACGTGGGGAAGGCGGCGTTCCGCGAGCTGACGGGCCCCGCCGGGGAGTCGCTGCCGACGCGCGACCGCGCGAGTTGCTGCATGTTCTACACGCTGCGCCCCGAGGACACGTGTGTGACGTGCCCGCGCACCTGTGACGCGGACCGCGTCGCGCGGCTCACCGCAACCGCGGCAGCCTGAACCACCCGTACGAGTGACGTAATTCGAACTCAACTTCCGTTTTCCCGGCGGGAGTTCGAGCGTACGACCGCTTTACGCGCCCCCTTGCACACCAATGGCGTTCTCTTGCCCCGAAACCCCCTGCGGGGTCCGGCGGCTGGGCCAATATGGCGCCCGTTCGCCCTATCGCGATGCAAGGGACCCCAGATGAGACTGACCGACATATCGCTTGACTGGCTGCTTCCGGGCGCCGTACTGCTCCTGGGCATGCTGGCGGCGGTGGCAGTGCTCGCGCGCGGCAGGCGCGCCGGGGGCGCCAAGAAGGCCGGAGGAGCGCTCGCCGACGATTCGTGGGAGCGCAGCGAGGAGCGCCGCAGGCGCAAGGAGGCCGTCTACGGCACCGCCTCGTACGTGCTGCTGTTCTGCTGTGCGGCCGTCGCCGCCGCCCTGTCCTTCCACGGCCTGGTCGGCTTCGGCAAGCAGAACCTGAACCTGTCCGGGGGCTGGGAGTACCTGGTCCCGTTCGGGCTCGACGGCGCCGCCATGTTCTGCTCGGTGCTCGCCGTGCGCGAGGCCAGCCACGGTGACGCCGCGCTCGGCTCCCGCATACTCGTGTGGACGTTCGCCGGTGCCGCCGCCTGGTTCAACTGGGTGCACGCGCCGCGGGGCCTGGGCCACGCGGGCGCCCCGCACTTCTTCGCGGGGATGTCCCTGTCGGCCGCCGTCCTCTTCGACCGGGCCCTGAAGCAGACGCGCCGCGCGGCGCTGCGCGAACAGGGCCTGGTGCCGAGGCCGTTGCCGCAGATCCGGATCGTGCGGTGGCTGCGCGCGCCGCTGGAGACGTACAACGCCTGGTCGTTGATGCTCCTCGAAGGGGTGCGCACCCTGGACGAGGCCGTGGACGAGGTCCGTGAGGACAAGCGGGAGAGAGCCCAGGAACGGATGCGCCAGCGTGAGCACCAGAAGCTGGAGCGGGCGCAGCTGAAGGCGCTGAGCCGGGGTTTCGGCCCGCGCGGCGGCGGCCGTCAGGTCGAGTCCGCCGGATCTGGGCAGCCCGACGCGGAGTCCGCCATATCGCCGGCGAACTCACCGTCGGAACTGCCGCAGGCCACGGGCGCCCCGGAGCAGCTTCCGGTGCGCACCCGGCCCTCGCTCCAGGCCGTACGGGGCCTGCGCAAATCCCGTGAACAACAGGCGCCCGTCACCGTCGATCTGACGGCGGAGGACGACACGCAGGCGCTGCCCCGGCTCGACTCTCTGGAGCAGAAGCTCAAGGACCTTGAGCAGCAGCTCGGTTGAGCCGCCCGGTACGGCGGCGCCGTGAACTCACACGGCGCCGCCGTCCAGTTCGAACCAGACGACCTTGCCCGTGGCACCGGGTCCGAGCGCCGCGACGCCCCAGGCGTCCGCGAGCGACTGCACCAGGACCAGACCGCGCCCACTGGTGCCGTGCGTACCGTCGTCGGCGTGCGGTACGCGTGGCGTGGGCCGGCGTGAGACGAAGTCACGGACCTCGACCCGCAGGCCGCGCGGACCCACGGTCGCCGTGAGTTCCGCCTCGCAGTCCGTGTGCACCAGCGCGTTCGTCACCAGTTCGCTGGTGAGCAGTTCGGCCACGTCCGATCTTCCCGGCCTGCCCCAGTGCCTCAGGAGTTCGCGCAGCGCGCGCCTCGTCTCCGGGACGGCCCGCAGGTCCGCCTTCCCCAGCTTGCGTTTCAGTTGTCGCGGCGGCCCGTCCACCGGATCCGCTCTCGCCGCGACCCCCTTCTCGTACGTCATTGCGCCCGTGTCACCCACTGGGCCGCCCCCTCGTGACTGCCGTTTCATGGCCCCCGCCCACACGCTGATCCCGATGCCTTCCTGGCTGGCCCCCTACCGCTCGGCCGGCTCCTCGAACGCGTACACGGGGATGAATGCCCCACTGCCTGATCGGCACGCTTGTTGATTGCTCCACCACTTGTGGGGGTGCTCGCCGCCGCGCCGGGGAAGGAGGCGGGAGGATGCCGTCCGGACCGGCACAGTACGAGCATCCGGGAAAGCACCGCCGGAGCACCGAAGGAGCTGCCGTGCACGACGACCGACACCTCGTGGAAGGCCGCCTGGAGCGGGCCATGCGCCAGTTCGTGCGGCCCGCGCAGTACGGGGCGCGGGTACCGCTGGGCATGAGCGTCTGGCACGCGCCGGGCGAGCCGGTCCCGGTGGCCGAGGCCCTGGAAGGGACGTACGAGCCCTTCGAACCCGGTACCGACTGGGGAAAACCATGGTCCACCAGTTGGTTCCGTTTGGAAGGTGCGGTCCCCGAGGAGTGGGAGGGGCGGCATGTCGAGGCGGTCGTGGATCCCGGTTTCTCCGGTCAGGGGCCCGGTTTCCAGGCCGAGGGGATGCTCTACGACGCGTCCGGCGTCCCCCTCAAGGGCATCCACCCGCGCAACCGCCACCTGACGATCGCCACGCGCGCCACCGGAGGCGAGCCGGTGCGGCTGCTCCTTGAGGCGGCGGCCAATCCGACGGTGCTGCGGGACTTCGAGCCGACCTTCCTCGGCGACGTACTGACCGCAGGAGATCGCCCCATCTACCGATTCCGGTCTGCCGACTTGGCCGTACTCGACGAGGAGGTCTGGCACCTCGTACTGGACGTCGAGGTGCTCACGGAGCTGATGCACGAGCTGGACGCGGACCGGGCCCGGCGTCACGACATCCTGCGCGCCCTGGAGCGGATGCTGGACGCCCTCGACCTGCACGACGTGCCGGGCACGGCGGCGGCGGCCCGCGCCGAGCTGGCCGACGTCCTCGCCCGGCCCGCGCACGCGAGCGCGCACCGGGTGTCGGCGACCGGGCACGCGCACATCGACTCGGCGTGGCTGTGGCCGCTGCGCGAGACGGTCCGCAAGGCCTCACGGACCTTCGCGAACGTCACGGCGCTCGCCCGCGACTACCCGGAGCTGGTCTTCGCGTGCTCGCAGGCGCAGCAGTACGCGTGGGTGAAGGAGCACCAGCCGCACATCTGGGAGCGCATCAAGAAGGCGGTCGCGGATGGCAACTGGGCGCCGGTCGGCTCGATGTGGGTGGAGTCGGACGCGAACATGCCCGGCGGCGAGGCGCTGGCGCGTCAACTGGTGCACGGCAAGCGGTTCTTCCAGGACGAGCTGGGTGTGGAGACGGAGGAGGTCTGGCTGCCGGACTCCTTCGGGTACACCGCCGCGTTCCCGCAGCTGGCGAAGCTGGCGGGCGCCAAGTGGTTCCTGACGCAGAAGCTGAGCTGGAACCAGACGAACAGGATGCCGCACCACACGTTCTGGTGGGAGGGCATCGACGGCACCCGTGTGTTCACCCACTTCCCGCCGGTGGACACGTACAACGCGCAGTTCCACGCGAGTGAACTGGCGCGCGCGGAGCGGAACTTCGCGGAGAAGGGCGGCGCGTCCCAGTCCCTCGTGCCGTTCGGCTGGGGCGACGGCGGGGGCGGCCCGACCCGCGAGATGCTGGAGAAGGCGCGCCGCCTGCGCTCCCTGGAGGGTTCGCCGCGCGTCGACATCGAGAAGCCGGCCGCGTTCTTCGAGGCGGCACACGAGGAGTACGGCGCCGGGGCCCCGGTGTGGTCCGGCGAGCTGTACCTGGAGATGCACCGCGCCACGTACACCACGCAGGCGAAGACGAAGCAGGGCAACCGGCGCTCCGAACACGCCCTGCGCGAGGCCGAGTTGTGGTGCACGGCCGCCGCCGTGCACGACCCGACGTACAGCTATCCGTACGACGCGCTCGACCGGATCTGGAAGACGGTGCTGCTGCACCAGTTCCACGACATCCTGCCCGGCTCCTCGATCGCCTGGGTCCACCGGGAGGCCCGCGAGACGTACGCGCGGGTGCTCGCGGAGCTGGACGACATCACGTCGGACGCCGTGCACCGGCTCGGCGGATCCGCGCCGTCGGCGCTGAACGCCTCCCCGTACCCGCGCAGTGAAGTCGTCGCGCACGACGGCCAGTTGGTGCACGTGTACGTCGGCGGGCTCGGGGCGCAGACCCTCACCGAGACCACCGGGAAGACACGCGGTCCCGGCGCGCACGCGGCGGCCGCCCCGGAGACCGAGTCGATCGTCCTCGCCAACGAGCACCTCACCGTCACCATCGACAGCGACGGACTCCTGACCTCCGTAAGGGACTTGGCCAACGGAGGCCGTGAGACGCTCACCCCCGGCAGCCGGGGGAACCTGCTCCAGCTGCACCCCGACCACCCCACGCAGTACGACGCCTGGGACCTGGACGCCCACTACCGGCACACCCGCACCGACCTCACGGCCGCCGAGTCGGTGGAGCTGGTCGAGGAAGGGCCGCTGCGGGTCTCCGTCCGCGTCACCCGCTCCTTCGGCAAGTCCCGCATCACACAGGAGTACCGGCTCGCGGCGGACAGCCGGCGCCTCGACGTCGTCACGGACGTCGACTGGCAGGAGTCGGAGAAGGTCCTCAAGGCGGCGTTCCCCCTGGACGTGCACGCCGAGCGGTCCTCCGCCGAGATCCAGTTCGGCCACGTCAACCGGCCCACGCACGCCAACACCGGCTGGGACGCGGCCCGTTACGAGATCTGCGCGCACCGCTGGCTGCGGGTCGCGGAGGAGGGCTACGGGGTGGCGCTCGTCAACGACTCGACGTACGGGCACGACGTGACGCGCGCCGCGCACGACGAGGGTCTCGGCACCACGGTCCGGCTCACCCTGCTGCGCGCCCCGCACTCCCCCGATCCGGAGACGGACCTCGGCACGCACCGCTTCACGTACGCGCTGCTGCCCGGCGCGAGCACCGGCGACGCGGTGGCGGAGGGGCTCGCACTGAACCTGCCGCTGCGGATCGCGCCCGCGCCCGACGTGACTCCGCTGGTCACGGTCGACAACCCGGCGGTGACCGTGGAGTCGGTGAAGCTCGCGGAGGACCGCAGCGGGGACGTCGTGGTGCGGCTGTACGAGTCGCGGGGCGGGCGCGCGGACGCCGTGCTCACGGCGGCGTTCCCGGTGGCCGGTGCCGACGAGACGGACCTCCTGGAACGCCCGCTGCGCCCCGCCGACACCTCCGACACCGGGCTCGCCCTGCGGCTGCGCCCGTTCCAGATCCTGACGCTGCGGCTGCGCCCGGTGTGATCAGGGGCGCGGCATGTTGCGCAGGTTGGAGCGGGCCATCTGCACCATCCTGCCGACGCCGCCGTCGAGGACGATCTTCGAGGCGGACAGCGCGAAGCCGGTGACCATCTCGGCGCTGATCTTCGGCGGGATGGACAGCGCGTTGGGGTCGGTGACGACGTCGACCAGGGCCGGGCCCTTGTGCTTGAAGGCGTCCTTGAGGGCGCCTTCGAGCTGCTTGGGCTTCTCGACCCGGACGCCGTAGGCCCCGGCGGCGCGGGCGATGCCGGCGAAGTCGGGGTTCTTGTTGGTGGTCCCGTACGAGGGGAGACCGGCCACCAGCATCTCCAGCTCGACCATGCCCAGGGAGGAGTTGTTGAACAGGACGACCTTCACCGGCAGGTCGTACTGGACGAGCGTGAGGAAGTCGCCCATCAGCATGGAGAAGCCGCCGTCGCCGGACATCGAGATCACCTGGCGTTCGCGGTCCACGAACTGGGCGCCGATCGCCATGGGCAGCGCGTTCGCCATCGAGCCGTGCGAGAACGAGCCGATGACGCGGCGCCGCCCGTTGGGCGAGATGTAGCGGGCCGCCCAGACGTTGCACATGCCGGTGTCGACGGTGAACACGGCGTCCTCGGAGGCGAGTTCGTCGAGGACGGAGGCGACGTACTCGGGGTGGATCGGGGTGTGCTTCTCGACCTTGCGGGTGTACGCCTTGACGACGCCCTCCAGGGCGTCGGCGTGCTTCTTGAGCATCTTGTCGAGGAAGCGCCGGTTGGTCTTGGGCTGCACGCGCGGGGTGAGGCACCTGAGGGTCTCCCGCACGTCGCCCCAGACCGCGAGGTCCAGCTTCGAGCGCCTGCCGAGGTGCTCGGGCCGCACGTCGACCTGGACGATCTTGACGTCCTTCTGCGGCAGGAACGCGTTGTACGGGAAGTCGGTGCCGAGGAGGATCAGCAGGTCGCACTCGTGGGTGGCCTCGTAGGCGGCGCCGTAGCCGAGCAGCCCGCTCATGCCGACGTCAAACGGGTTGTCGTACTGGATCCATTCCTTGCCGCGCAGCGCGTGCCCGACCGGAGACTTGATCTTCTCGGCGAACTCCATGACCTGGGCGTGCGCGCCCGCGGTGCCGCTGCCGCAGAAGAGGGTGACCTTGTTGGCGCCGTCGATCAGCTCGACGAGCTTGTCGATCTCGGCGTCGCCGGGGCGGATGCTGGGGCGGGACGTGACGATCGCCGTCTCCGTCGAGCCCTCGGGGGCGGCCTCGTCGGCGACGTCGCCGGGCAGGGTGACGACGCTGACGCCCGACTGCCCCACCGCGTTCTGGATGGCGGTCTGCAGGACGCGCGGCATCTGCTTCGGGCTGGAGATCATCTCGCTGTAGTGCGAGCACTCGGAGAACAGCCGGTCGGGGTGGGTCTCCTGGAAGAAGCCGAGGCCGATCTCGCTGGACGGGATGTGGGAGGCGAGCGCGAGGACCGGGGCCATCGAGCGGTGGGCGTCGTACAGCCCGTTGATGAGGTGCAGGTTGCCGGGGCCGCAGGAGCCGGCGCACGCCGTCATCTTGCCGGTGATCTGGGCCTCCGCGCCGGCGGCGAAGGCGGCGGTCTCCTCGTGCCGGACGTGGATCCAGTCGATCGCGTCGTTGCGCCGGATCGCGTCCACGACCGGGTTGAGGCTGTCGCCCACGACTCCGTACATGCGCTCGACGCCCGCGCGGACGAGGATGTCGACGAACTGCTCGGCGACGTTCTGCTTGGCCATGACTCACGCGCCCTTTCGGAACCCGGTCTTCGCGTCTGATCGCGTTGCTTCCGGGTTCCATGAATTCATACGGGGCGTGCTCACGCCTCCCAGACGGCCGCGGCGGTCCTGTCGTCGGCGTATCCCTTCACCCGGACCTGGGTGTCCGCGAGGAACGCGGCGAGGCCCGGCGGACCGGCGTCCGACCACCGGTCGGCCAGGTGCCGGGCCAGGTCGGGTTCGCCGCGCAGCGGTTCGGCGAGGCCCGCCGAGCACAGCAGCAGCGTGTCCCCCGGTCGGGCGACCGAGGCGCGGAACCGGAAGGCGTCGCGGGGTGGCGGCGGTGCGGGTTCGTAGGGGCTCGGCGGGGTGGTGATGTTGAGGTCCATGGTGAGGCGGTCGCCGTCCGGTGTCTCGGCCGGGGGCGACGAGCCGAAGCCGACGACGGGGGCGCCGCTCTGCTCCGCGACGTGCGGCTCTATGTCCTGCCACGCGCCGTCCCGGAGCCGGAACAGGCCGCCTCCGCCGACGCCGAAGAACACGCGGGTGCGGCAGGCCGGGTCGGCGGGCAGCAGCAGGCAGCGCAGTGTCGCCGCGTACTGGTCCGGGTCGAGGCCCTGTTCGGTGGCGCCGGCCCGGAGTTTGCCGAGGCTGCGGTCGGTGAGCCGGTGCAGGCCGGACTTGAGGTCGCCGCGGCGGCCCGCCCGCACGTCCTCCGCGAGCCGGGCGTGGCTGAGTCCGACGGCCCGGCCGATCCACTCGCAGGCCTCGGCCGCGGCCCGGTGCGCGCCGGGCGTCGCGCGGGCGCCGGTGGCCATCGCGACGAGGATCAGCGCGGTCGGCCCGCTGCCGAACCGCGCGGTGAGAAGGCTGTCGCGGCGCGGCTCGCCCCGGTACCGGGCGGAGTCCCCGCGCACGGAGACGGCGCGCAGCGTACTGGCCCCGTACCGCGCGCCCTCCAGCACCGTGTCGGCCACGAGATCGTCGAGGTCCTCGGGATCGGCCCCCGGCAGCGCGGTGGGCTCCGCCTCATAGGTGGGCGGCCCGTCCCCCACGTACTCGACCACCGGGGCGGCCCGCGGCGGCTCCACGGACGACACGTCGGGCTGCCGCTCGGGCACGGACTCCTTGGCCGACGCCGGGTCCACGGGCGGCACGGGTGGCATCGGCGGGACGGATGCCTCGGGTGCGGCCGGGGCCGATGTTCCGGGCGGCGCCGGGGTGGTGGGCGCGTCGCGCGGGGACGGCGCCGGATCCACGGGCGGCGCGGGCTCCTGGGCCGACGCCGGGTCCACCGGTGGCACGGGTGGCACCGGTGGGACGGACAGGGCCGGGACCTCGGGTGCCGGAGGGCCCTGTGGCGCGGACGGCGCCGGATCCACCGGCGGCACGGGTGGCGCCGGTGGCGCGGCCGGGGCTTCGGGCGGCGCCGGGGTGGTGGGCGCGGTGCGCGGGGGCGGCCACGTGGGCGGTGTCGGGTCCGCGGTGTGCGGGGCGGGTTCGGGTCGCGGCGGGGACGGTGGGTCGGCGGCGGAGCCCTCGGACGGCTCCGAGCGGCGTACGTTCCCCTCGGCCGGGTCCACGTACGGGCCCGACGCCGGGCCGAGCGGGCCCGGCGTCTCCCGAGGAGCGGGGACGGTCGGCGGAGCCGTGACCGCGTCGGCCGAGACGAAGCGGTCGTCGACGGTGTCGGCGGTCGGTGTCGGCCCCGTGTCGGCGGCGGCGGTGTCGGACTCGTACAACTGCCCCCACCAGTCGCCCTCTTGGGCGTGGCGACCGGCGGGCCTCTCCCCCTGCTGGCTCATGCCCCTATTTTCCACCGCGAACGGCGCACGAAAACGGTGTATTCGGAGAATTCGCCCGCGGGGGCGGTGATCAGCGAACGTCGTGGGCGCGGGTCGCCCCGTCCGTGGAACCGGAGCCCCGCGTGTTCCGGCTGTGTCCTGGTGGTGCTGCGGTGGCCACACGGTGGCAAAGATGTGTGCGGTGCGGGGAAGATGGGGCGCGGCGGGTACATGCCATGGCCGGATTCCGCCAACGGCCCCCGGAAGCACGGCTTCTGGGGCGGGGCCGGAGCCGGCCGGGTCGCAGGGGAGGCGACGCCACATGCTGGGTGCGATCGGCCTGAACGGTACCGACGAGTCGGCGTACCGCGCCCTGGTGTCGGTGGGGGCCGCCGACGTGGCGGCCCTGGCGCGCCGCCTCGCCCTGTCGGCGGACGCCGCCGAGGACACGCTGCGCCGCCTGGAGCGGCACGGGCTCGCCGCCCAGTCGTCGGCGCGGGCGGGGCGCTGGGTGGCCGCGCCGCCCGGCATCGCGCTCGGCGCCCTGCTCACGCGGCAGCGGCACGAGCTGGAGCAGGCGGAGGTGGCGGCGGCGCGGCTGGCCGAGGAGTACCGGGGCCGGGCCGTGGAGCCGGCCGCGCACGACCTGGTCGAGGTGGTGACCGGCGCGGCCGCGGTCGCCCAGCGCTTCCTCCAGATCCGGCTCGGCGCGAGCGAGGAGGTCTGCGCGCTGGTCACCGGCGCCCCGGCGGCGGTCGCCGGGCGGGACGACGAGGCGGCCGTCCGGGCCGTCGCCCGGGGCGTGAACCACCGGGTGGTCGTCGAGCGGGCGGCCCTCTCCCGGCCCGAGGGGCTGTCCGAGCTGGCCGCCGCGCTCGGCCGCGACGAGCGGGTGCGGGTGGCGGACCGGGTGCCGACCACGCTGGTCGTCGCCGACCGGACGCTCGCGATGGTGCCGCTGACGTCGAGCGGATCCGAGCCCGCGGCCCTCGTGGTGCACGCGAGCGGGCTGCTGGAGTCGCTGTCGGGGCTGTTCGAGGCGGTGTGGCAGCAGGCGCTGCCGCTGCGGCTCGGGGCGGCCGGGGAGGTGGCCGAGGCCGTCGCCGAGGGTCCCGACACCACCGATCTGGAGATCCTTTCGCTGCTGCTGGCGGGGCTCACCGACGCGAGCGTGGCGAAGCAGCTGGACCTGGGCCTGCGGACGGTCCAGCGGCGCGTGAAGCGGCTGATGGAGCTGGCGGGCGTGACGACCCGGTTGCAGCTCGGGTGGCAGGCGTACGCGCGGGGCTGGGTGGCCCGCTGAGTCTCACGAGGTTGCCGTTCGGACCCGTTTGACCTGCACTTTCGACCGGTATGGGGGACCCTGGGCCCATGGGAGCGTGGGAACTCCTCCTGGTCGGTGCCGTGATGGCGCTGGGCCTGTGCGGGGTGATGGTGCCGGGCGTACCGGGTTCATGGCTCGTGTGGGCCGCGGTCGCCGTGTGGGCGCTGCGGGACCCCAACGGGCTCGCCTGGGGGGTCCTGGTCGGCGCGACCGTCGTGCTGCTCGCCTCCCAGGTGCTGCGCTGGCAGCTGCCGCCGCGCCGACTGAGGCAGGCGGGCGCGACCCGGCGCCTGGAGGTCTGGGCGGGCGCGGGCGCGGTCGTCGGGTTCTGCGTGGTGCCGGTGATCGGGGCGATCCCGGGCTTCATGGGCGGGATCTACGTGTCCGAGCGGCTGCGGCTCGGGCGGCACGGGGACGCGCTGGCGTCGACGCGGACGGCGATGCGGGCGGGCGGTTCGAACGTGCTGGTGGAGCTGTTCACGTGCCTGCTGATCGTGGGGGCGTGGCTGGGCGCGGTGATCTGGGGCTGAGCGGAGGCGGGTCCGGCGGGCGTCGCGGGCGGCGGTGAACACCCCCGGAACGAAAGGACTTTGCCAAACCATTACTATCGGGGAATCGTCCACGCCTGGAGACAGACCTCGCATGCACTCTGTGACTTTGGCCGCCCCCGCGGAGCCCACCAGCGGTCTGGCGGGCTGGGCCGCCGACCTCATCGGCACGCTCGGCGGGCCCGGCGCCGGCCTCCTGATCGCCCTGGAGAACCTGTTCCCGCCGCTGCCGAGCGAGGTGATCCTGCCGCTGACCGGCTTCGCCGCGAGCATGGGCTCGATCACGCTGGTCTCGGCCCTCGTGTGGACGACGCTCGGCTCGGTGATCGGCGCGGCGGTCCTGTACTGGATCGGCCGGGTCATCGGCCGCGAGCGGATGTACGCGCTGTGGGAGCGGCTCCCGCTGGTGAAGGTCTCCGACCTGGAGCGCACGGAGGCGTGGTTCCAGCGGCACGGGACGAAGGCGGTGCTGCTGGGCCGCATGGTGCCGATCTTCCGCAGCCTCATCTCGATCCCGGCCGGCGTGGAGCGGATGCGGCTGCCGGTGTTCCTCGCGCTGACCGCGGTCGGCTCGCTGATCTGGAACGCGGCGCTGATCATGGCCGGGTACTGGCTGGGCGACCAGTGGGACCTGGTGGAGCGGTACGTCGGCGTGCTGTCGAAGGTGGTCCTCGGGGCGGCGGTCGTCGCCCTCGTCGCGTACGTCGTCGTGCGGTGGCGCAGCCGCGAGAAGCGCGACGCGTAAGGTCGCACGGGTGAGCGATGCGGAACGCGTGGACGGGGTGCGGGAGCTGCCGTCGGCGGGGCCGGTGCGGCTGTGGCTGGTCACGACGACCGGCGACGGCGCGGGCGGTCCCGGCGCACGGGCCGGCGTCGGCGTCGGCGTCGGCGTCCTCGACGCGGAGGAGGCGCGGCGGGCCGCCGCCTTCCGGTTCGACCGGCACCGGGTGCGCTACGTCGCCGCGCACGTCGCGCTCCGCACCGTCCTGGGCGAGCGGCTGGGCCGCGCCCCCGGCGCCGTACGGTTCACGCGGCTGCCGTGCCCCGGCTGCGGCGGTCCGCACGGCCGGCCGGCCCTCGCGGACGCCGCCGGGCCGCACTTCTCCCTCTCCCACAGCGGCGACCTCGCGCTGGTGGCGCTGGCCGACGCACCGGTCGGCGCCGACGTGGAGGAGCTGCCCGCACCCGAGGCCGCCGAGGACCTCACGGAGGTGCTGCACCCGCGGGAGCGCGCGGAACTCGCGGCCCTCGCGGACCCCGGAGAGCGGCGGCTCGGCGTGGCCCGCGCCTGGGTGCGCAAGGAGGCCTACCTGAAGGGACTCGGCACGGGCCTGTCGCGCGGCACGGAGCACGACTACGTGGGCACCCGTCCGGGCTCCCCCGGCGCCCCGGACGGCTGGTCGCTGTACGACGTGCCGGTGCCGCACGGGTACACGGCGGCGGTCGCGCTCGCCCTCTAGAGGGCCCCCTCCAGCGTCAGCAGCTCCACCTTGCGTTCAAGACCCCCCGCGTAACCGGTGAGCGAGCCGTCGGCGCCGATCACGCGGTGGCAGGGCCGCACGATCAGCAGCGGGTTGGCGCCGATCGCGCCGCCCACGGCCCGGACGGCGGGGCGCGAGGCGCCGATGCGGGCGGCGATCTCCCCGTAGGTGGTGGTGGCGCCGTACGGGACGTCGTCGAGCGCGTCCCAGACGCGCCGCCGGAACTCGGTCCCCTCGGCCTTCAACTCCAACTGGAACTCCTTGAGTTCACCGGCGAAGTAGGCGGCGAGCTGCCGCTCGGCCTCGGCGAACGGCGCGGAGTCGCGCACCCACGCCTCGTCGGCGACGCGACCGCCCTTCTGTCCGGGGACGGAGAGGGAGGTGAGGGCGCCGGAGGCATCGGCGGTGAGCAGCAGCTCACCGAGCGGACTGGCCACGGTCGTGCAGTACACGGTGTTCACAGCGGTCACAACTGTCCTTCTGCGATGAGGTGTTGACGCACGTACGAGCGCCAGGGGCGCCACGCGTCATCGGTCACGGGGTCGCCGGGCACGGCCACGTCCGGGTCGCCGAGGGCGCGCATCCGGATCAGGGCGGCGGTGCGCGGCGTGATGCCGGGCAGGGCGCGGAGCGCGGCCCCGGCCTCGTCGCGGTCGGCGCCCGCGTCGAGGCGGAGGGCGCCAGTGTGCAGGGCGCGGGCGAGCGCGCCGACGGGGCCCGGTTCGTCGACGAGGTCGGCCGGTTCGGGGAACAGCCGGTCGATGCTGCCGCAGGCGGCGTCGAGCCGCTTGCCGTGGGTCTCGACGAGCCGGGCGGCCTCCTCGGGTCCGGCGACCAGGCGCAGCGCCAGTTCGTCGGGGTCGGCGGCTCCGGGCGAGCGCAGGCCGGGGCGGGCGGCGACCAGCGGGGCGAGCCGCGGGTCGAGGCCGAGCCGCTCGTCGACGGCGTACGGGTCGGCGTCGAGGTCGAACAGCCGCCGCAGCCGCCCGACGGCCGTGGTCAGATCGCGCAGATCGGTCAGCTGTATCCGGACGTCGAGCCACCCGCCACGGTGCTCGGCCCCGGCGCCGGGCTGCGCGTGCGTCGCCTCGTCGACACCGACGACACCGGTGCCGTAGGGCAGCCGCACGGCACGCCGATAGCGCCGCGAGCCGACGACAACGACGCTCAACTCCTCCACACCAGGCAGGAGTTGGGCCCGCAGCTGCGCGAAGACAGGACCGGCCTGATAGGCGCCCCGATGCGCGAGCCGCAGCGGAATCCCCGCCGCGGGGGCGCCCGCGCGGCGCTTGTCCGGGGCCTCGGCGCGCAGTTGCGTGGGGGTGCGGGCGTAGACCGCGCGGACGGTGTCGTTGAACTGCCGGACACTGGCGAAACCGGCCGCGAAGGCGATCTCCGTGATCGGCAGCGGGGTCGTCTGGAGCAGGACGCGGGCGGTGTGGGCGCGCTGGGCGCGGGCAAGGGCGACGGGTCCGGCCCCGGGTTCCGCGGTGAGCTGGCGCTGCACCTGGCGGGGGCTGTAGCCGAGCCGGGTGGCGAGACCCCCGACGCCCTCCCGGTCGACGACACCGTCACCGATCAGGCGCATCGCCCGGCCCACGACGTCGGCCCGCACGTTCCAGTCGGCGGAACCCGGCACCGCGTCGGGGCGGCAGCGCCGGCAGGCCCGGAACCCGGAGCCCTGGGCGGCGGCCGCCGTGGCGTAGTACCGGACGTTCCGCCGCTTCGGGGTGACCGCGGGGCAGCTCGGCCGGCAGTAGATACCGGTCGTCTCGACGGCGAAGAAGAACTCCCCGTCGAACCTCGCGTCCCTGCTCCGCACGGCCTCGTACCGCAACTCTTCCTCGGTCATCACCCCACCAGTCTCCCCCCGACGCACCCCCGGGACTAGCGGAAATCGGACACGGCTCTCCGGCCCGCCTCAAGCCCCTCCGGCGATTGAGGAGCGGGGTTCGGGGCGGAGCCCCGAGGCCGTAACCCCGGGGTACCGCGCATCAGCGCCTAGCGGAGCCCACGTTTCGCCTCGAGCGCCGCACGGCCCTGCGCCCCCCGCTGCTTCCACACCTTCCGCATCTCCGCCCGCAGCCTCGCATCCGTCCGCGCCGCGAGCCGCTCGTTCTCGCGCAACAGCTTGCGATAGCTGTCGAGCCGCCGCTGATGCAACGACCCGTCCTCCAGCGCCGCGAGCACCGCGCACCCCGGCTCGACCGTGTGCGCGCAGTCGTGGAACCGGCAGTCCGCCGCCAGCTCCGCGATCTCCGCGAACACCTGCCCGACACCCGCCTCGGCGTCGTACAGACCGACGCCCCGCAGCCCCGGCGTGTCGATGAGGACGCCGCCGTCCGGCAGGACGAACAAATTGCGGGTGGTCGTCGTGTGACGGCCCTTGCCGTCCGCGTCCCGCACGGCCCGGACGTCCATGACGTCCGCGCCCATCAACGCGTTGGCCAGCGTCGACTTCCCCGCACCCGACTGCCCGAGCAGCACCGACGTACCCCCGGCGACGACCGCCCGCAGCACCTCCGTACCGCTGCCGTCGAGCGCGCTGACGGGCAGTACCTGCACGCCGGGCGCGGTCGTCTCGACGTCGGAGACGAGGTAGGAGAGGCCGACCGGGTCCGGCACGAGGTCGGCCTTGGTGAGGACGACGAGGGGCTGGGCGCCCGATTCCCACGCCAGGGCGAGGAACCGCTCGACGCGTCCCAGGTCGAGTTCGGAGGCCAGCGAGACCGCGATGATCGCGTGGTCCACGTTCGCGGCGAGGATCTGCCCCTCGGACCGCTTGGAGGACGTCGAGCGCACGAAGGCGGTGCGCCGCGGCAGATACGCCCGTACGTAGCGGGGGTCGGCGCCGTCGGGGTCGACGGCGGCCCAGTCCCCGGTGCAGATGACCTTCATGGGGTCGCGCGGCACGACGAACTCGGTGTCGGCCCGGACGACCCCCTCGGGGGTGACGAGGTCGCACTGCCCGCGGTCGACGCGCAGCACGCGGCCGGGCACGAGTCCGCGCGCGGCATGGGGGGCGAACTCATCCGCCCAGTGGGAGTCCCAGCCGTACGCGGCGAGGGATTCGGTGATGGAACGAGAAGAGGACGGAGTCGATGAGGACGACGAAGACAAGGGGTGACCCTTCGATGGGCGGCCCCGGCGCCATGACGAACGATCGAACTGAGGTGATCGGGTCAGCCGGTGGCCACAGAGGTGGACTGGATGAACTTCCGGATGCGGGCAGCGCCCATCGCATCGACAGCCATCGGTCAACACCTCCTGGATCGCTCGGCTCACTCACTCGACGGCGGCGTCCGCCACCGTGGTGCCGACGACGATAGTCACCGGCACCACCCGCCCGCCACCGGTTTTTCACGGGGTGCCCCCCGGAGTCGGTGGACGCCGCACACCACGAACACGCACCATGACACGGTGTCACTTCCCCACCAGCCGCCACGGCCCCCTCACCCCCAACAGACGCCCCTTCCACGCCACATGGTGGTGTGCGGCGACGACGCGCTCGCCGAGCGGCTCGCCGCGGAGCTGCGCGAGCTGTACCGCGCCCAGGTCACCATCGTCGTCCCGTCGATCCGCACCGCGGGCGAGCCGCAGCAGGAGGGCGGCGGCCGGGTCCGGGCCGCGGCCCTGTTGAACCGGTTGCAGGCGGCGATGGGCAGGGTCGTGCCGGCCGAGGGCGACTCGCTCGCCGGGCAGGCGCCGCGCGTCATGGAGGCGGCGGTGCTCGGCGAGGACGCCCTGATGGAGGCGGGGGTGGCGCGGGCGGACGCGCTGGCGCTGGTCCATGACGACGACGAGACCAACATCCGCGCCGCGCTGGCGGCCCGCCGTCTCAATCCGCGCCTGCGTCTCGTCATCCGGCTCTTCGACCGCAAGCTGGGCCAGCATCTCGCCGAACTCCTGGACCAGGCGGCCGCGTTGGCGCAGCCGGGGCTCGACCCGGAGGCCCTCGACACGTCCACGACGATCCTGTCGGACGCGGACACCGCCGCTCCCGCGCTCGCCGCGACCGCGGTGGCGGGCACCGGCAAGGTCGTGCAGGCCGACGGGCTGCTGCTGCGCGCGGTCGAGCGCGCCCCGCGCGGCCGCGGCCGGGTCGTCCACCCGGGCCTGTGCACGCTCGCGCTGCTCTCGCCGTCGAACAACGACCCCTCGGACCCGGCGGGTTCGGATCCCTCGGGGCAGGTGGAGCCGCTGCTGCTGCCGGACGACGAGGCGGTCCGCACCGTCACGGGCCGCGGCAGCCTCGTCCTCGACACGGTGACGCCCGCGGAGTCGACGCTGGTGCCGCGCCGCACGGCCGTGCGGGCGCTGCCGTTCGGCTCGCTGTTCTCGCGCCGGGTGCGCTGGACCCTGGCGGGGCTCGCGGTGTGCGTGCTCGGTCTGGCGCTCGCCACGTGGGCCACGACGGAGCCGAACCCGCTGCGGGCCGGGTACCTCACCATGCTCGACCTGTTCGCCATCGACGACCCGGCCATCGGGGAGCCGGCCTCCCGGCAGATCATCCAACTCCTCACCGGGTTCGCCGGGTTGCTGCTGCTGCCCGTGCTCATGGCCGCCGTACTGGAGGCGCTCGGCACCTTCCGCAACGCGTCCGCGCTGCGCCGCCCGCCGCGCGGCCTGTCGGGCCACATCGTGCTGCTCGGCCTCGGCAAGATCGGCACCCGCGTACTGGCCCGGCTGCACGAACTCGGTGTCCCGGTGGTGTGCGTCGAGGAGAACCCGGAGGCCCGCGGTATCCCGCTCGCCCGCCGTCTGCGCGTGCCGACGGTGCTCGGCGACGTACGCGACGAGGGGGTCCTGGAGGCCGCCAAGGTGCACCGGGCGCGCGCCCTGCTCGCCCTCACCAGCCTCGACACCACCAACCTCGAATCCGCCCTGTACGCCCGCTCCCTCAAGCCGGACCTCCAGGTGAGCCTGCGCCTGTACGACGACGCCTTCGCCACCGCCGTCTACCGCACGCTGCGCGCCGCGCACCCGCGCGCCCTCACCCGCAGCCGCAGCGTCACGACCCTCGCGGCGCCCGCGTTCGCCGGGGCGATGATGGGCCGGCACATACTCGGCGCGATCCCGGTGGAGCGCAAGGTACTGCTGTTCGCGGCGCTGGACGTGGCGGGCCTGCCGCACCTGGAGGGGCGGACGGTCGCCGAGTCGTTCCGGCCCGGGGCCTGGCGGGTGCTGGCCATCGACTCGACCGAGCCGGACGAACGCCGGCCCGACCTCGGCGCCGCCCCGGAGGAGGACGACGCGGACCGGGGGCCGGGGCTCATCTGGGAGCTGCACCCCGGTCACGTGCTGCGCTCCACCGACCGGGTCGTCCTCGCCGCCACCCGGCGCGGTCTCGCGGAACTCCTGGACGCGCAGTCCGCGCCGTCCGCTGTACCCTCACCCTAGTATCCGTTTCATCTGTTTAATCCGTTTTGTTCGCTTTACTCCTGTGCGGAGACCTAGGGAAGGTGCTCGCCCGTGACCAGTGGTCTCAACACCGACACCGTCGGCCCGGTGGACGTCGCCGTGCTCGCCTTCGAGGGCAACCGGTTCAACGGCGACATCGCGCCGGCGCTGCGGGACATGCAGCGGGACGGGACCGTGCGGATCCTCGACCTGTGCTTCATCCGTAAGGCGGCGGACGGGTCCGTGGATGTGGTGGAACTGGGCGACCCCGAGGTCACCGAGCTGTTCCAGCAGGTCGCTGACGTGCGCTTCGACCTGCTCAGCGACGAGGACCTGAGGACCGTCTCCGACAACCTTCCGGCCGAGTCGTCCGCGCTCGTGCTGGCCTGGGAGAACACCTGGGCGGCGCGGCTGGGCGCGGCCGTGCGGGATTCGCGGGGGCGGGTGCTGATGCTGGAGCGGATTCCGCGGGAGACCGTCAACGAGGCCATCGAGGCGCTCGCGACGGCCTGACGACACATTCACGCGTAGGAACGAGGAGGCGGTCAGCATGCCGCAGCGATTCGGACGGCCCGGACTTCTTGGCACGATCGCGCGTACGGCGGCGATCTCCGCGACGCATACGGCGGTGTCGCGGGGGGTGAATCGGCGGATGTCCGAGCGGGACGTGCGGCGGGAGTGGGAGGCGGCCCCCGCCCCCGCCCCGGCGCCTGCTCCGGCGGCGGCGCCGGGAGGTGCGGGTGGGGATCGGGTGTCGCAGCTCCAGGCGCTGGCGGAGCTGAAGGCGCAGGGGTTGTTGACGGATGAGGAGTTCGCGGCGGAGAAGGCGCGCGTCCTCAGCGGCTGAGCGCCGCGGCGGGCGGTGCGCGGCCGACCACCCCCACGCCCCGGGGCTCCGCCCCGGACCCCGCGCCTCAAACGCCGGCGAGGCTGGAAAAATCGGGGCCCTGCCCCGAGCCCCGCGACTCAAGCGCCGTCGGGGCTGGAAAGACCGGGCTCCGCGCCGGCGGGGCTGGAAGGATCGATCGCCGGAGGGGCTTGAATCAAGCCCCTCCGGCGATTGAGGAGCGGGGTTCGGGGCGGAGCCCCGGGAAACGGGTGGGTTGTCAGCCGCGCAGGGCGGACGCGAAGATGGCCGGGAGTTTGGTCGGGGACGGGGATGTCGTGTAGGCCGTGAGGCGCTTCATCGTGGTCAGGGCCGTGCGGTTCGTGACGTAGAACGGGGGACGCGGGGAGAGGGACGGGGAGCCGGTGAAGAGGCCGCGCGGCGACGGGGCGAACGGGGCGCGGACCACCGTCTTCTCGACGTCCTCCAGCATGAACGCGTTGTGCACGAACCCGATGCCGCTGCCGATGTCCTGCCGCGTGTTGCCGGGGAAGGCGCCCCACGGCGTGTAGCCGAGGAGGAAGCCGAAGGCGGACCAGACGTTGACGCCCAGCGTGCCGTAGCGCAGCCCGGCGATGGCGTCCGCGACGGCGCCGGAGTGGGCGCGCTCCGTCTTCGGGTGGACCAGCAGCGTGGCGCCGAGGGTCCCGGGGAGACGGTCGTTGGCGAACTCGGTCGCCGCGGCGAGGAAGTGGGGGGCGTCGGCGCCCGGGAGACGGACGACGCCGAGCGCGCTCGCGAACACCTCGTCCGTGAGCAGCACGTCGTCCATGCCCTCGATCTCGGGGACGAGGACCCGGCACGAGTCGTCGACGCCGAGCCGCTCCGCCGCCGGGTGGGCGTCGGTGACCTTGGCGACGCGGTCGGCGGCGCCCGGGTAGTAGTCGGGGCGGGGCGGCAGCTCGCGCAGGACCGTGCGGATCTCGGCGAGGAGCTTCTCCGTGCCGTCCCACTCGCGGGGCACCACCAGGACCTGCGTGGCGATGCAGTTGTGGCCCGAGTTGTTGAGCTTGCTGGTGACGATGTGCTCGGCCTGGAAGCGGAAGTCGGCGTCGCTCCACGGTCCCGGCGTCACGATGCAGGGGCTGACGCCGCCGAGTTCGCTGGTGAACGGCTTGTCGTTGAGCGGGGTGTCGGCGGCGCGGCGCCGCTCGGCCTGCTCGTCCGTGCCCCACACGATGGCGTCGTGGGTGCGCTCGCTGCCGGTGACGTGGATGGTGTCGATGTCCTCGTGCTGGGTGAGGTACGCGCCCTCGGCGGCGCCGCCGTCGACGAAGCGGACCCAGCCCCGGTCCACGTACTCGGCGAAGACCTTCTCGAAGTGCGGGCGCAGGTACGCGTTGACGGGGTTCATCTTGGCGAGGACGACCTGGCCCTCCGCGTACAGCTTCTGGAGGATGTCGAGCGGGGTGATCGCCGCGACGTTCCCGGCGCCGAGGACGAGCGCGACGGTCGGCTCGCCGGGGCGGCCCCGGTACTCCCCCGCCGCGCGGGCGAGGACCTGCTCGCGGGTGGTGCCGGGCAGCGTCCACACCTGCGCCGAGAAGCCGTTGAGCAGCAGCCGGTCGGTGGCGAGGGTGGGGAAGACGTCGACGACGGTGCGGCCCTCGTGGCTGCGCACGGACGCGGGGTCGACCGGTCCCTTGCCGGCCGCGAGGCGGCGCAGCACGTGCAGGTACGCGGTGATCGGCTGCGCGAGGGCCCACGGCGCGGTGATCCAGTCCTCGGCGGCCCACGGGGAGGTCTCGGCGTAGCCCTTGGCGGCGGCCGCGTCGGCGACCATCGCGGCGGCGCCCTCGGCGATCCGCGGGAGGGTCCGCTCCAGGAGCGCGATGCGCTCGTCCAGGGGCGTCGCGGTCCAGGACGACGCGTGCTCGCGCAGGTCGAGGACGGCCTGGTCCAGCGGTGCGGTGTCGAGTGCTGCTGCGGCGCTCACGGTCAACTCCTAGGGAACGCGGGTGGGGGTGAAGGGGTCGGAGACAGTGGGGTGTTCGTCCGACGATCATTGCATCCGGGGGTAACCCCCGGTAAGGGTCAGGCTGCGTGACGCGGGGTCAGACGGTCAACCGTGCGCGGTCGCGCTCCGGGTCGATGAGGGCGAAGGCGAGTGCGGCGCCGATCGCGACGAGGACGCCGGTGAGCAGCACCGCCTGCTGGTACCCGGCGTCGCCCCGCGCGTCGACGAGGGCGCCGACGACGGCGGGCGCGAGCAGCCCGGAGACCGTGACGAGGGCGTTCATGAGGCCGAGGGCGCCACCGCTGCGGGCGGCCGGGGCGAGTTCGGCGACGGTGGTCGCGGCCACGGTGGCGTACGAGCCGCTGAAGCCGAAGCCGAGGGCGACGAGCACGGTCTGCGCGGGCACCGAATCGACGAACGGGGTCAGCAGGCAGCAGACGGCGCCGATCGCGAGCATGCCGCCGCCGACCCAGCCGCGCGCCTTCCGGCTGGCGACGCCGCGCCGCATCAGCCGGCCGGTGAGCGCGGCCTGCCCGAGCAGCACGACGGCGCCGACCGCCCAGGGCAGGACGACGAGCTTTCCGGCGGTGGCCGCCGAGTAGTCGAGGGCGTTGCGCAGGTACGACGGCATCCACACCAGCATCAGCGCCACGGACCAGTAGCTCATGAAGTACGCGAGGGTGCTGCCGAGCCACGTACGGCTGGCGAAGATCCGCCGGTACGGGACCGCGGGCGCGCCGTCGTCCACGGCCCGCGTGACGCGGGCCCGCGGGCTGTCCGCTCCGAACAGGGACCAGAGCGCCGCCCACACCACGCCGATCGCGGCGAGCACCCACAGGGCCGAGCGCCAGCCGTGGTGCTGGATCACCCAGGACAGGCCCGGCGCGGAGACGATCACGCCGAGCGTGATGCCGATGGTGATGAGCGCGCCGGGCAGGTTCCGCTTGCCGTTGGGGAACCAGGACAGCGTGGCCTGCTGGGCGACGGGGAAGGCGGGGCCCTCCGCGGCGCCGAGGAAGATCCGCGAGCCGATGAGCACGGCCAGTCCCCCGCCGATGGCCGCGGGCACCTGCGCCACGGACCAGAGCACGGCCATCACCAGGAGCAGCAGCTTCGGCGACACCCGGTCGGCGGCCATGCCGACGGCGATCGCGGCGACGGAGAAGAGCAGGAAGAACGCGCTGTTGGCGAGGCCGAACTCGGTGGCGCTCAGGTGCAGGTCGGCGCGGATCTCGTCGGCGGCGAGGCCGAGCACGGACTTGTCAGCGAAGTTGACCATCATGAAGACCACGAGCAGCGCGGTCACCGTCCATGCGCGGGCACTGCTGCCACGGGTGACCTCGACGTCCCCAGCGGGCTGCTGGGGCAGGGTCGGTGCCGCGGTCATGGGGCCTCCAGGTGGAAGGGCGGGGATGAGGGGTGGGGCCGGCCCGCACCACGGTCGGCGGGCGCGGTGCGGTCCGGAGCCGGCGCTTCGGTGTGACGGCTCAGGAGAGCGGCACGCCGGCGATCGCGATGCGCTCCATGACCCGCTTGGCGGGGAAGTAGTCGTTGACCGCGTAGTGCTGGACGGCGATGTTGTCCCAGATCGCGATCGAGTCGGGCTCCCAGTGGAAGCGGATCTGGAACTCGGGGATGCGCGCCTGGAGCACGAGGATGTCGAGGAGTTCGCGGTTCTCCGCCTCGGACAGGCCCTTGATGTACCGGGTGAACGGCTCGTTCACGTACAGGGTCTTCCGGCCGCTGCGCGGGTGGCGGACGACGACGGGGTGCTCGACCTGCGGCCAGTCGGCGCGGAAGGCGGCCTTCTGCTCGTCGTTCATGAGCGCGCCCCAGCTGGCCTCCCAGTCGTGGACCGCGGTGAGGTTCTCGATCCGCTCCTTGAGGTCGTCGGGCAGGTTGTCGTAGGCGGCGCCCATGTCGCACCACATGGTGTCGCCGCCCGCCGCGGGCACCTCGACGGCGCGGAGCACGGCGCCGAGCGAGGGGTTGGCCATGAACGAGTGGTCGCTGTGCCAGATGTTCTTGTTGCCCGCCGCCTTGGCGTCCTTGGCGAGCCGGGACAGGCCGACGGTCCCCGTCCTGGGGAAGAACGGGTTGGGTTCCGGTGGACCCCAGACGGCCGACAGCTCCAGGTGGTTCTCGGCCTGGAAGCCGGTCTGCCCCCGGAAGAAGATCACCTTCCATTCGAGGAGGGCCTGGCGCAGTTCCTCGGCGAGTTCCTCGGTGATCGGCTTCGTGAGGTCGACACCGCTGAGCACGGCCCCGAAGTGCGGGGTGAGCGGGTTGACCTCGAACAGCTTGTAGTCGACCTGGTCCGCTCCCGGCGCGAGCCGGTCGAGGACGCGGCGCCCGTAGCGCATCAGGGGCTTGTCCAGGATCGGCTTGGGGTCCTCGACGGGAGCCGTCGCGACGTCGTGCATGGGGGGTCCCTCCCAACAGCGAACGTTATTACGTAACCGGCAGTATCGATATTGCGGCGCGACGGGGCAAGGGGTCCGGGGTCATGGATTTCAGGAAGGCCGCACAGGACGCGAGGGGTGGCACGCGGGCAGCGCGAAAGCCGTGCCGGGCGACAACTCGCCCGGCACGGTGCGGTGATGACGTGCCGTCAGCGGCCGGTCACGGCCCGACGGCGACCGCCCTGCCGATCAGGTCGACCACGGAGTCGACGAGGTCCACGTCCGGCTCCCGCTGCTCGGCGACCAGCCGGAAGACCAGCGAGGACGCGACGAGAGTCGTGACGTCGACGATCGGGACGTCGGCGCGCACGTCACCGCGCTCGATGCCGCGCTCCAGCACATGCCGGGTCTCGCTCGTCACGCGCGTCACGTACGCCTGGAACGCCTCACGGCCCGCGCCCGCCTCCGCCGCCGCGCTGATCACCCCGGCGAGCAGCCGGCCGACGCCCGGCTGCCGGTAGGCGCGCACACGCTCCATGAGGACCGCGCGCAGCTCGGCCCGGAAGTCGCCCATGTCGGGCACGGTCAGCGCCCCGACGCGGGATTCGGCGGCGGCGATGATCAGGTCCTGCTTGGTGGGCCAGCGGCGGTACATGGCCGGTTTGCTGACCCCGGCGCGGGTCGCGACGGCGTCCATGGTCAGCGCGCCCATGCCCTCCTCGGCGACGAGCTCGACGACGGCTTCGAGCACGGCCCGGGTGACGTGCTCCTGACGCGGCCGCCCAGGCCCCCTGCGCGCTCGCTGTCCCTGCTCATCGGCCATGCCGAGACCCTACAGCGGCGCCTGGCGGGCGAGTTCGGCCCGCAGCACGTGCTTCGTGATCTTTCCGGAGGGCGTGCGCGGAAGGGCGTCCCGCAGGATCAGCTCGCGCGGCACCTTGTACCGGGCGATCCGCTCCTCCAGCCACGCCCGCGTCCCGGCCAGGTCGAGCCCGGCGCCCTCGCGCGGCACGACGAACGCCACCACCGTCTCGCCCCACTCGGGGTGCGGGCGGCCGACGACGGCGACGTCGAGCACGTCCGGGTGGCCCCGCAGCGCGCCCTCGACCTCCTGCGACGCGACGTTCTCCCCGCCGGTGACGATGATGTCCTTCATCCGGTCGACGAGCGTGACGTAGCCGTCCTCGTCGATCCGGCCCAGGTCACCGCTGCGGTACCAGTCGCCGGCGAACACCTCGGCGGTGGCGGCCTCGTCGTCGAGGTAGCCGAGCATGCGGGTGTCGGTGCGCAGCCAGATCTCACCGCTCTCCCCCGCCTGCGCGTCGCTCCCGTCGGGGCGTACGACGCGCAGGTCGACGCCTGGCATGCCACCGCGCCCGATCGCGCCCGCCTTGTCCGCGTGCTCGGCCGGGAGCAGCGAGGCGCCCGCGGGGCCGGTCTCGCTCATCCCGTACACCTGCTGGAAGTTCTCGGTGCCGTACGCCTTCATGAGGCGGCGCACGGTGTCCGCGTCGAGCGGGCCCGCGCCGTAGAGCCAGGCGCGGACGGACGACACGTCGTAATCGGCGAAGTCGGGGACGGCCCGGGTCGGGGCGATGAGGGCGATGGGGGCGCCGAAGAGGGCGGTGATCCGTTCGCATTGGATGGTGTCGAGCATGCCGCGGGGCTCGTACTCGCGCTGGAGCACGACCGTGCCGCCCGCGAAGAGCGTGCCGAGCGTCATGTTGTTGAGGGGCGCCGCGTGCCAGATCGGCATGCAGACCAGGAAGCGCTCGTCGCCGCGCAGCGACATCGCGGCGACGGAGTACGCGGCCGTCAGGGCGGCCGTGCGGTGCGAGTGGACGCAGCCCTTGGGGGTGCCGGAGGTGCCGGACGTGTAGAGGATCTCCGCCACGTCGGTGTCCGGGCGGTCCTCGCCGGTCCACGGTTCGGCGGCGGCGAGCAGCGCCTCGAAGGAGTCCGCGGGCCGCGCCTCGGCCGGGGCGTCCGGGTGGCTGGTCAGCCAGCGCACGCCGGGGTCGGCGGCGGTGGCGTGCCCGCCGATCTCCGCGTCGACGAGGGCGAGGCGGGCGCCGCAGTGCGCGAGCTGGCGCGCCACCTCGTCGGTCCGGAACTTGTGGTTGACCGGGACGAGGGTCGCACCCAGGTGCCACGCGCCGAACGCGGCGAAGAGGAACGCCGGGGTGTTGTGCGTCATGACGGCCAGCCGGTCGCCGGGGCGCAGGCCCGCGTCGT
This sequence comes from Streptomyces sp. BYX5S, assembly GCF_054724165.1. Taxonomy (NCBI): domain Bacteria; kingdom Bacillati; phylum Actinomycetota; class Actinomycetes; order Kitasatosporales; family Streptomycetaceae; genus Streptomyces; species Streptomyces sp. BYX5S. The sequence continues at coordinate 5,996,218 of NZ_CM138829.1, forward strand.
GCAGCACGGTGGCGGCGCGGCGGCTCGCGGCGCCGAACTCCCGGTAGTTCCACCGCTGTTCGCGGTAGACGAGGGCTTCCTTCGTGCTGCCCGAGCGAACGGCGCTGTCCAGCAGGGCACTGAGGTGCATCGACTTCTCCTGACGAGGCCTTGCCGGTGGGACCGACCGTGGCGGGAAACTCTGAATGATGGTTCACTGCTTGCATGGCCTACCGCAAGACCCCCACCGAAATCCGCCGGCTCGAAGCGGCCCGCGAACACCTCATCGCGTGCGCCACCTCCGTCGTGGCCGAAGTGGGCTGGGCGCAGGCGTCCGTGACGGCGGTCGCCGACGCGGCCGGGATCGCGGCGGGCTCCGTCTACCAGCACTTCCCGTCGAAGGCGGCGCTCGCGGTCGAGGTGTTCCGGCGCGCCGCGGCGCGGGAGGTGACCGTGATCGGCGAGGTGCTCCAGGGCGACGGCGACCCGGGCGAGCGGCTGCGGCGCGGGGTGGAGGTCTTCGCGCGGCGCGCCCTGGAGAACCGGGGCCTCGCCCACGCGCTGCTCGCCGCCCCCGCCGACCCCAAGGTCGCCGCCGAGCGCATCGACTACCGGCGCCGCTACCACACGCTGTTCGCCCAGGTCGTGCGCGAGGGCATGGCGGCCGGGCTGTTCCCGGAGCAGAACGGCGAGGTCACCGCGGCGGCGCTCACCGGCGCCATCGGCGAGGTGCTGGCCTTCCCGCTCGGTGACACGCGCGACGAGAGCGCCACCGGCGAGCTGATCGCCGAACTCACCGCCATGGCCCTGCGCTGCGCGGGCGCGCCGACGCCCGCCTGACCGACCGTACGTTCCGCACTCATCGCCCAGGAGTTCCTCATGCACTCGCATCCATCGGTGACACACGAAGTGACCAACCAGGCGCCGCCGTTGACCGGTCACGACGCGGCCGACGACCCGGTCCTCCTGGAGGGCGTGCGCCGCGAGGGCGCCGAGTGGCACATCGACGAACTGCACCGCTTCGGCCGGTACGTGGGCAGCGAGGAGGCCCGCCTCTGGGCCGACCAGGCCAACCGGTACGAGCCGGAGCTGCGCACCCACGACCGGTACGGCAACCGGATCGACGAGGTCGACTTCCACCCCTCGTACCACGCGCTGATGCGCGCGACGGTGGCCGCGGGCGCGGCGGGGTCGGCGTGGGCGGACGAGCGGCCCGGCGCACACGTGGCCCGTGCGGGCACGTTCATGCTCGCCACGATGCTGGAGCAGGGCCACATGTGCCCCGTCTCGATGACCTACGCGGTGGTGCCCGCGCTGCGCCGCGCCCCCGAACTCGCCAAGGTCTACGAGCCGTTGCTCACCAGCACCGTCTACGAACCCGGTCTGCGCGCGCCCCTCGGCAAGCGCGGGCTGCTCGCCGGGATGGGCATGACGGAGAAGCAGGGCGGCACCGATGTGCGCGCGAACACGACGTCGGCCGTGGAGCAGGCCGACGGGACGTGGCGGCTGCGGGGGCACAAGTGGTTCACGTCGGCGCCGATGAACGACGTGTTCCTCGTGCTGGCGCAGGCGCCGGGCGGGCTGTCGTGCTTCCTCGTGCCGCGGGTGCTGCCGGACGGCAGCCGCAACACGTTCCGCATCCAGCGGTTGAAGGACAAGCTCGGCAACCGTTCGAACGCCTCCAGCGAGCCGGAGTTCGACGACACGGTGGCGTGGCTGGTCGGCGACGAGGGCAAGGGGGTGCGCACCATCATCGACATGGTGACGATGACCCGCCTCGACTGCGTCCTCGGGTCGGCGGCGCACGTACGGGAGTCGCTCGCGCAGGCGGCCCACCACAGTCGGCACCGGTCGGTGTTCGGGAAGAAGCTGATCGACCAGCCGTTGATGCGCAACGTCCTCGCGGACCTGGCCCTCGAATCGGAGGCGGCGACGACGCTGGCGCTGCGGCTGGCCGGGGCGGCGGATCGCGCGCACCGCGGCGACGCGGGCGAGCGGGCCTTTTTGCGGCTGGCCACGGCCGTGGGGAAGTACTGGGTGTGCAAGCGGCAGCCGGCGGTGGTGGCGGAGGCGCTGGAGTGCCTCGGTGGCAACGGTTATGACGAGGCGTCAGGGATGCCGAGGCTGTACCGGGAGGCGCCGTTGAACGGGATCTGGGAGGGGTCCGGGAACGTCAACGCGCTCGACATGCTGCGGGCGTTGGGGCGGGAGCCGGAGACGTTGGAGGCGTTTCGCGGGGAGGTGGAGGCGGCGGCCGGGGCGGATGCGCGGCTGGATGCGGCGTGGCGGGAGCTGCGGCGGGAGTTGGGGTCGGCGGAGGATGCGGAGGTGCGGGCGCGGAGGGTGGTAGAGCGGGCGGCGTTGGTGTTGCAGGGGGCGTTGTTGGTGCGGTGGGCGCCGGGGGCGGTGGCCGATGCGTTTTGCGCTGGCCGCTTGGGTGGGGGAGGGGGGTTGGCGTTCGGCACGCTGCCGGTGGGGGTGGACTTCGGGGCGCTCCTGTCCCGCCTCCCCGCCTGACCCGGCCCCCGTCGGGGCTCCACCCCGAGAGGCTTGGACGGGCCCACCCGCCGCAACGCCACGGGGCTCCGCCCCGGACCCCGCTCCTCAAACGCCGGAGGGGCTTGAAGGGCCCGCCCCCACTCCCCGCCCGCCGCGGGCGGCCGCAACCCGCCTTGGGCAGTCTGCCGCCTGGGGCGGCAGGGTGGGCAAGGCGGCACCACGGTGCGGTGCAACGGGGAGGAGGGCGCGGCCACGGTGCGGGCTCAAGCACGGGGCCGCGCCACACGGACGGACGACGCCGGCCACGGTATAGGTACCGGTCAGTCCCGGGTGGTGCCGCGGACCGTGCAGGTGTCGGCGCCCGCCGCGCACCAGTGCGTGCGGCCGCCGACGAGGTGGAGTTCCAGGTCCGCGGCGGACATCCCGTGTTCGTCGAGCGCGGAGCGCAGCGCCGTGGGGGCCGGTTGGGGCGGGAGGCCGAGGACGCCGATGACGACGACCCCCTGCCGCGCCTCCACTGACGCGATCTCCCAGTTCCGCCCCGCCGCCCACTCCTCCGCCACCGGCTTCGCGTCCGCCGCGAGCACCCGGTCCCGCCACACGGAGACCGTCCCGGTGGTCAACGGCACCGCGATCAGCACCACGACCGCCGCCACGGCCACGACCGTCCGCCCGTGGAACTCCCCCACCCGCAGCCCCGACTCCTGCGCCGCGCCCCGGATCCCGTACACCAGGAACACCACCGTGCCGGTCGCCACGATCGCCGCCACGTTCGTGGCGAACAGCAGCCCCGATTCGAGCGCGTCGTGGAACCGCCCCACCGTGATCAGCAGCCCCGTCACCGCCAGCGGCGGCACCAGCGAGATCGCGATGGCGACGCCCGGCAGCGTGTCGGAGATGTCGGCGCGGACGAGGGCGAACGCGCCGACCGTCCCGGTGGCGAGCGCCGCCAGCAGGTCGATGAGGCGCGGGCTGATCCGGGAGGACACCTGCGAGTTGGACGCGAAGTCGTCGGGCGGCGCCGCGATCCAGCCGAGCAGCATCCCGATCGCCACCACCGCGAGCGCCCCGCCGAGGACGAGCAGCACGCAGCGCACGACCTGCGAACGGTCCGCGAGGACGAGGGCGAGCGCGCTGCCGAGGATCGGCGTCATCAGCGGGGCGACGATCATCGCGCCGATGACCGTGGCCGTGGAGTCGCCGACCACCCCCGCGCCCGCGATCACCGCGGCGAGCACGAGCAGGCCCCAGAAACGGGTGGAGCTGGGGCTCTTGAGCCCGCGCTGGATGAACAGGGTGTCCGACATCCGCCGGACCGTGTCGGCGTCCACCGCCACCGTCGTCCTCATGATTCACCCCTCCTCGCGTCGTTCCCGCCCTCCGCCGCCAGGAATTCCACGACCGCCAGCAGGAACAGCAGGCACAGCGCGATCCCGACGACCACCCACCCGGTCGGGTACGACCACAGCAGATACACGACGAGCGCGCCCACGACCAGTACCCCGACGATCCACGCACGGTAGCGCCGCACGAAAGGACCGACGGGGCCCGTGCGGAACCCGGCCCGGTCCGCGGTAAGGCGCGTCGCGTCGATGCCGGAGACCCACAACCCTCGTACCAGCAACGCCCGTCGACCGCGACCGGTGAGCCAGGCCGCGAGGGCGACGACCACGCCGAGCGCGACCACCATGCGGACCGTGGTGAACAGGAAGTGCGTCATGGTGTCGTAGACCGCGGCGGCCGCGTCCTGCGAGACGTCCGCGGGGAGCCGGTCGAGGTAGAGGACGCGGCCGACGCGCAGCCCGATGCCGAGCAGTCCGCAGGTCACGGCGACGGCGAGCGCGGTCGCGACGAGCGCCCTGCGGCGGCGCCCGGAGAGCAGGACACCCGCGGCGACGAGGACGAGGGCGATGACGGGCAGCCAGTTGCCCATCACCTGGAGCAGCCGCAGGTACGTCTTGGCCTTGCCGATGTTGTCGTTCGTGACGAGCGTGTACTCGGTGTGGACCTCGGGGATCCGGGCGGCGACGGTGAGGCCGGAGTCGACGAGCCGCTGCTTGACCTGCTCGACGACCGGGCCGAGGTCGAGGGTGACGGTGTCGCCGCCCTCCAACTTGACCGCTCCGCCGCCGCTGCCGGTCAGCGCCTTGTCGAGGGCGCCGTGGGCCTTGCGGTTGGTCTGTTCCCAGACGTTCTCGAAGGCGTCGGAGGCGACGAACGCCTGCGCCTTGTCCTGGACGAAGCTGCGGACGGCGCCTTCGAGGGAGTCGCCCAGCTTTCCGAGGGACTTCTCCACGAGCGGCCGGTCGTCGGTGTCCACTTCGGACAGCAGTGCCTGGAGGTCGATCCGCTGCATGACGGCGTCCGTGGCCCGGTTCGCGACGGCCTTCTGGATGTCGGGGTCCGAGGCGAGCGGCGCGACGGTGTCGACGTAGCGGTCGGTGTCGCCGACCTGGTCGGCGGCCCAGGAGGCGACGATGCCCAGCGGCGCGAGCACGCAGCCGATGACGATGAGCACGACGGCGAGGAACGACCGTCCCCGGTGCCGCCGCGGCGCGCGCTCGGCCTCCAGCGCGGCCACCCGGCCGCGCAGCCGCTCGAGTTCGGCCTGCTCCGCGGGTCCCATCGGCGCCGTGTCGTCCGCCACCGTTGCCTCCTTGTCGGCACGCGCGCGCGTGCCGTGGTGAGAGCAAGGGGAACCGCTGCGCCGCCGCCCGGCGAGGCGGGCGGCTCCAGGTGGGTGAACGCCGAGGTCAGCGGCGCACCCCCGGATGATTCGCCCGAAATGCGGGGGCAGAAGGGGCGGGTAATACTGCACCGGACGTCCGCCGCACCCGGAACTCGACCGGAAAGCCTCATCGTGGATCCTCAGAACTCGCCCTACGGGCACCAGTCCTACGACCGGCCCTACGGCCAGACCTACGGTCAGTCCTACGGCCAGGCCGACCCCGGTTACGCGCCCGAGCCACCCCCGCAGCCGCCCCAGCCGCCGGCCCCCCGCCTCGACGCCGGAAAGCTGTGGGCGGGCGGGCTGATGACCGCCGTGATCGCCGCCCTCACGGCGGTGGTCGCGCTCCTGCTCGTACGGGGTGTGCTCGGCGTTCCGGTGTTCGCGCCGGAGGGCGACGGCCTGATGGGGAACGCGACCACCGGGGCGCTCGCGGGCAGCGCGGCGGTGGCGGCGCTCGTCGCGACCGCGCTCCTCAACCTGCTGATCGTGGCGACCCCGCGGCCCGAGCGCTTCTTCGCCTGGATCATCGGTCTCGCGACGGCGGTGATGGTGCTGCTGCCGTTCACCACGGGGCTGACGTGGCAGGCGAAGCTCGGCACGGCCGGGGTGTATCTCGTGATCGGCATCGCCATCGGTTCGCTGCTGTCCTCGGTGGCCAGGGGCGCGGTGCGCCGCTACTGAGCCGCTTCGGAGCGGGCCCGAAAACGCGTGGCACGCGCCGGGCGGGCCGCGTTACCCTCGGCCTCATGAACGTCATGGGGCGCCACACGACCACCGCGACCGCGCGAGCGACCAGCTCGCCGGTTGCCGCCGCCTGACGTATTCATCCCATCCACCGGCGACCGGAAACGGCCGCCGGTGTTCTCGTTGTCGCAGCTCTGCCCCTCCGGCCGCTTCCGGTGCCTTCCGCCCGCTTCGCGCGAAGGAGACACACCATGCGTACCGAGGACGTCCTGCGCACGTTCACCGAGTTCTACGAGGACCGCGGCCACCGCCGGATCACCGGCTCGACGCTGCTGCCGCCGCCCGGCGACCCGGTCCTGTTCACCACCTCCGGCATGCACCCGCTCACCCCGTACCTGGAGGGCCGCCCCCATCCGCTGGGGCGGCGGCTCGTCAACGTACAGCGGTGTCTGCGCACCACGGACCTGGAGGAGGTGGGCGATCCGACGCATCTGACGGTCTTCGAGATGCTCGGCACGTGGTCGCTCGGCGACTACGAGGGGCCGCGCAGCCTGGAGTGGGGGTACGAGCTGCTCACCGACGGGTTCGGCATCGACCCGCGGATGCTGTACGGCACCGTGTTCGGCGGCGACGAGGACACCGGCCCGGACCACCGTTCGCGGGAGGTGTGGGAGCGGCGCGGGGTGCCGGTCGAGGAGACCGTCGAGGACAACTGGTGGGACAACGGGCCGACCGGGCCGTGCGGCCCCGACTCGGAGATCTTCCTGTGGACGGGTGACACCCCGCCGGAGTCGAGCCCGACGAAGGACGACCGCTGGGTGGAGGTGTGGAACCACGTGACGATGCGTTACCGGCGCCTGGAGGACGGCTCGTTGGTGCCGCTGTCGCAGCGCAACGTCGACACCGGGCTCGGCCTGGAGCGGCTGTCCACGCTGTTGCAGGGCGGCTCCTCGGTCTTCGACTGCGACCTGTTCGATCCGTGGCGGCGGCTGCTTCCGGGGCTGTGGCCGCTGGACGAGCCGTCGTTCCGCGTCGTCGCCGACCACCTCCGCTCGTCCGTCGTGATCGTCGGCGACGGGGTGTCGCCGTCGAACACCGGGCGCGGGTACGTGCTGCGCCGGCTGCTGCGGCGGGTGTTCACGGTGCTGCGCCGCGAGGACCCGACGCGGCGGCTCGGGGATCTGCCGGACGAGCTGGTCCGGCACACCCTGGACCACTTCCGCCAGGACGTGGACCCCTCCACGGTGCGCCGGGTGCTGCTCGACGAGGAGCAGCGCTTCGACCGGCTCCTGGAGCGCGGCAGGCAGGTGCTGTCGCGACCGCGGTTCCGGGGCCCGCTGGGCGAGGAGGACCTGCGCTATCTGCACGACACGCACGGCCTGCCGCGCGATCTGGTGCTGAGCCTGCGGGAGGGCTGATCCCGGCCGGAGGGGCTGCACGCCGCTAGACGGGCAGCCCCTTCGGTTCCTTGACGCGCTTCATGATGATCTGCGAGTTGACCTCGGTCACCCCGTCGAGCGCGGTGAGCTCCTCGATCCACAGCCGCTCGTACGCGGCGAGGTCGGCGACCGCGATCCGCAGCAGGCAGCCGGGGCTGCCGAAGAGGCGGTAGGCCTCGATGACGTCGGGGATGTCCTGGAGCGCGTGCTCGAAGGCCTCGACGGAGGCCCGGTCGCGGCGCACCTCGATGGAGACCAGGACCTCGAAGCCGCGGCCGACGGCCTCCGGGTCGACGATCGCGCGGTAGCCCTGGATGACGCCGTCCTTCTCCAGCTGGCGCACGCGGCGCATGCACGGGGACGGGCTGAGGCCCACCCGGGCGGCCAGGTCCTGATTGCTCAGGCGCCCGTCCTGCTGGAGTTCGCGCAAGATATGCAGGTCGATCCGGTCCATGGCGCAATCATGCACCACGGTTTCCGCGATCATCGGCCAGGATTCGCAATCCGATTGCGCAGATCGCGATTTATCCTTGCTGGAGGTCGAACAAACACTCCCACAAGGCAGGTCACATGGCTCGCATCACCCTCATCAGTACCGGAGGCACCATCGCCAGCCGCTGGCAGGGCACCGGTTACGCCGCCGACGCGGGCGGGGACACCGTGCTGGCCACGGCCGCCGTGCCGGAGGGCGTCGAGGTGAGCGTCGTCGACCTGTTCAACGTGAACAGCTCGCGGATGACGACGGAGCTCCAGCTGACGCTGCTGCGCACCGTGCGCGAGGTGCTCGCCGACCCGGAGGTCGACGGGATCGTGGTCACGCACGGCACGGACACCCTGGAGGAGTCCGCCTTCCTGCTCGACCTGCACCACGACGACCCGCGCCCGGTCGTCTTCACCGGCGCCCAGAAGCCGCTCGGCTCGGCCGAGGGCGACGGCCCGGGAAACATGTACGACGCGCTCCAGGTGGCCGCGAACGCCAAGGACTCGGGCGTGCTCGTCGTCTTCGACGGCAAGGTGCACGCGGCACGCGGCACCGTGAAGACCCAGACCCTCGCGGCGGACGCCTTCGCCGACCCCTCCGGGCAGCCGCTCGGCCGGCTCGGCTTCGGCCGCGTCGACCTGCGCCACAAGCCCGCCCGCCCGGCCCCGCTGCCGCGGCCGGAGCCCGGCGCGGCGATACCCCGCGTCGACATCGTCATGCACCACTCCGACGCCGACGCCACGCTCTTCGAGGCGGCGGTCGCCGCGGGCGCGCGCGGCATCGTGCTGGTCGCCACGGGCGCGGGCAACGCGACGCCTGAGCTGGTCGACGCGGTGGCCGACGCGGTGCGCCGGGGTGTCCTCGTCGCCGTGTCTACGCGCGTATCCGCGGGCCCGCTGGCCGAGATCTACACGGGCGGCGGCGCCGTGGACCTGGTCGCCGCGGGCGCCGTGCTCAGCGGCACGCTGCGCGCGGGCCAGACCCGGATCGCCGTGCTGGCCGCACTCCTCGCGGACGTCACGCCCGCCACCCGCCCGGACCTGCTGCGCCGCCTGATCGACGCGCCGAGCCCGCTGCCCGGCGACCACGAGGAGCCGGCCGAGCAGCGGGCCGCGTAACTCAGAACTCCACGGCCTCTTCGTTCGGCGCGAGGCTGTCCATGAACGAGCTGACCGAGAACACGGCCCGGCCCGCGCCCGCCGGGCCGTAGCCGGGGGGCGAGGAGAGCCCGTGCTCGTCCATGGCGTTGCGGTACGCGTCGAGCAGCCGGATGTGGTACTCCAGCGGCGCGCCGTTCGGGTTCTCCTTGCCGAGCGGCGTCGTCGGCTCGGGGCACCACGTGGTGAAGCGCGGCGTGATGCCGTTCGACATGAAGAAGTTCAGGCCCTCCGTGGTGGAGGCGATCGCCTCGTCGACCGTCTTGAAGCCGAACGGCTCGGCCATCTCGACGCCCGCGACGAAGTTCGGAATCACGTTGCGCGCGCCGAAGACGTCGCGCGACTCCAGGATCCGCTTGTGCCACTCGTCCCGGCCGACGTAGCGCTCCTTGCCGGGGCAGTACATCTTGAACAGGTACTCGTCCCACACCTCGAAGTTCGGGTGGTAGATCTGGACGCCGTAGTCCTTGAAGCGCTGCACGTCGTCCTTGGGCAGCGCCTGGGCGACGACCTTGCCGATCCAGCGGCCCGGGAAGTGCTCCTCGATGGCCTTGGCGTACCGGCCGTAGAAGTCCGCCTCGTCGAGCCCCTGCACCTTCGAGGTGATCGCGCCGCCGGTGAGGGTGTACGCGGTGGAGGCCTTCGCGGTGTCGTACTGGTTGATGATGTCGAGGGCCTCGAGGACCTCGTCGACGTCCTTCACACCCGTGTACGGGCGGCCCGCCGCCTTGTGCTGGCGCCAGTTGTGATTGATGTCGCAGTACTGGCACTCCTCCTTGGCGCCGAAGTACTGGCACACCCGGAACGCGGTCAGGTAGATCAGGTAGCCCCACTGGATCGTCGGGGCCACCTCCATGACCGACTTCCCGTTGGAGAGCTTGTGCCGGTAGTACTCCGGCATCGGCGGCACACCCACGTCGGAGATGCGCTTGCCGTCGAGGTACAGGCCCAGCATGCCGTCCTCGCCCGCCGCGACGCGGTACGGCGAGTTCGGGTTCACGCGGACCGAGACGACGGTGCGGCGCAGCTCGTAGGGGCCGCCGGTGAGGACGATCTCCTCGGGCGGGCGGCGCAGCGCGGCCTCGCCCAGCTCGGGGAGGGTGCCGTGGTCGAAGGAGAAGATGAAGTACGACTTCGGCTTGACCTCGCCGTCCTCGTTGTCGCTCAGCGCGGACGCGTCGAACGCAACGCCGCCACGCAGCAGGTCCTCCTTGAAGACCGCTTCCTTAGGAACGTGCGGGAAGCGCTCCATCAGGTCCTCTACCAGCGCCGTACGGCTCTGCATCCCGTTCTCCTCGACCTTCTGTTCAGGGTTTTCCTCGACTCCTCACGGTACGCCCCGTCCGGCGTTCCCCCCTGACGGGTCCCCGCTCGGGCCAGGACGGGGGCGCCGAGCGCCCCGCCGGCGACAAAGGCGCGGGGTCCGGGGCGGGGCCCCGTGACGTGATGCAATCGCCGCACAACCGTTCCCCGAGAAAGGCATCCCGTGCCTGCCATCACCAACTGGGCCCGCAACATCACCTTCGCCGCAGACCGGCTGCACCGCCCCGGCAGCGTGGAGGAGTTGCGGAGCGTCGTCGCCAAGAGCGCGCACATACGGGTGCTCGGCAGCGGCCACTCGTTCAACCGGATCGCCGACGTGGACGCGGAGCGCGACGGCGCGCTCGTGTCGCTCGGCGCGCTGCCGTCCCTGATCGAGGTGGACACCGCCGAACGCACCGTCCGGGTCGGCGGTGGCGTGCGCTACGCCGAGCTGGCCGCCGCCCTGCACCCGCACGGTCTCGCCCTGCCGAACATGGCCTCGCTGCCGCACATCTCGGTCGCCGGTTCAGTGGCCACCGGCACGCACGGCTCCGGCAACGGCAACCGCTCCCTCGCCGAGTCCGTACGCGCCGTGGAGCTGCTCACCGGGGACGGCGAGTCGGTGACGCTGGCGCGCGGCGACGACGGGTTCGAGGGCGCGGTCGTGTCGCTGGGCGCGCTCGGTGTCGTGCTGTCGCTGACGCTGGACGTGGAGCCGTCGTTCGAGGTCGCGCAGCGCGTGTACCGCGAACTGCCCTTCGCGGAGCTGGACTTCGCCGCCGTGTCGGCGGCGGCGTACAGCGTGAGCATGTTCACCGACTGGCGCGGGCCGCGCTTCGACCAGGTGTGGGTGAAGCGGCGGCTGCCGGAGCCGGAGCACTTCCCGTGGGCCGGGCCCACCGTCGAGGCGCAGCATCCGGTGCCGGGGATGTCGGCGGTGCACTGCACCGAGCAGTTCGGGGTGCCGGGGCCCTGGCACGAGCGACTGCCGCACTTCCGCGCCGAGTTCACACCGAGCAGCGGCGACGAGCTCCAGTCGGAGTACCTGATGCCGCGCGAGCACGCGGTGGCCGCGCTGGGCGCCCTCGACGCGGTGCGGGACCGGATCGCGCCGGTGGTGCAGGTCTGCGAGGTGCGCACGGTCGCCGCGGACACGCAGTGGCTGAGCCCGGCGTACGGGCGGGACACCGTCGCGTTCCACTTCACGTGGGTGGCGGACGCGGAGCGGGCGCTGCCGGTCGTCTCGCTGGTCGAGGACCGGCTGGCGGAGTTCGACCCGCGGCCGCACTGGGGGAAGGTGTTCACGGTGGAGCCGGGGCGGGTCTCGGGGCGGTATCCGCGGGCGGCGGACTTCGCCGCGCTGGCCGAACGGCTGGACGCGGAGGGCAAGTTCAGCAACGCGTTCGTGCGGGCGCTGCTGCCGCGCGGCGCGTGAACCGACTTCTGAAAGCCCTTTCTCCAACCCCTTGTCGAAGTCCCCGGGGCGCTCCTAGCCTGAGCGCATGAAGCGCACGTCCCGCGACATCCGGACGGCGAACCGGTACGAGGTGCTGCGCCACTGCCTCGGCCGGTCCGCCGTCTCCCGGCAGGAGCTGGCCGCCTGGACCGGGCTCAGCTCGGCGACCGTCGCCACGCTCGTCGGGGAGCTGGCCGACCTCGGGATCCTGCGGCCGGTCGGCTTCCAGGACTCGGCGGGCGGACGGCCGCGGGGCCTCGTGTCGGTCGACGCCGGGCGCGGTGCGCTGGTCGGCGTCGACGTCGCGGAGACGTATGTGCACGCCGAGCTGTTCGATCTGAACCTGCGGCCCGTCGCCCGCGCCGACCGCGCACTGCGGCCGGGCGCGCACGCGCCGCAGGACGTGGCCGCGGTCGTCGCCGACGCGGTCCGCGCCCTGCTCGACGCCGGGACCGGCGGGCCCGTGCTCGGCGCCGGCGTCTGCATGCCGGGGATCGTCGACCGACGCAGCGGCGTCAGCGTGTACGCCCCGAACTGGGGCTGGCACGAGGCGGTGCCGCTGCGCGAGCTGCTCGCCGGACACCTGGACGTTCCCCTGTACCTGGACAACCCGCTGCGGGCGGCCACCGTCGCCGAGCTGTGGTTCGGGGCGGCGCGCGGGCGGGACGACGCGGTCGTCGTCAACCTCGGCACCGGTGTCGGCGCCGGGCTCGCGCTCGGCGGCACGCTGCACCGGGGTGTCACCAACAGCGCCGGTGAGTGGGGACACACCACCCTCGTCCTCGACGGTCGGCCCTGCCACTGCGGTGACCGGGGGTGCGTCGAGGCGTACGTGGGGGCGCCGGGGATCATGCGCAACCTGCGGGAGCTGCACCCCGGTTCGGCGCTCCTGCATCCCGACGACCAGACCGCCACGATCGAGGCGGTCGGGCGGGCCGCGGCCGAGGGCTCCGCCGAGGCGCTGGACGTGGTGCGGGAGACCGCGCGGCATCTGGGCGCGGCGGTGGCCGACCTCGTCAATCTGCTCAATCCGGAGGTCGTCGTGCTCAGCAGCTGGGTGGCGGCGGCGCTGGGCGGGCCGCTGGTGAGTGAGGTGCGCGAGGCCGTGGGGCGGCATGCGCTCGCGGGTCCGTGTGCCGCGGCGGAGATCGTGCTGTCGCCGATATCGAGCGGGCCGGTGAGTCTGGGCGCGGCCACGTTCGCGTTGGAGGGGTTCCTGGGCCGCGACATGCCGAGCCCTTCCGGTGAGTGAGGAGCGGAGCCCCGAGGCGTCCGCTCCGTCGACCCGTGTTCGTCGTCTACCGAAGGAGACACCGTGTCCATCGCCTACGTCACCGACCCCTCCCCCGGCACCGGTTCGCTTCCGCCGCGGTCCTGGTACGCGGCGTCCTCGGCTCCGTCGCTCTCCCTGAACGGGACGTGGAGCTTCCGGCTGGCCGGGCGGGCCGACGAGCACGACGACGCCTTCGCCTCGCCGGGGTTCGACGCCGGTGACTGGGGCGAGGTGGCCGTGCCGGGGCACTGGGTGATGCAGGGGGACGGGGCGTACGGCGGGCCTGCCTACACGAACGTGCTGTACCCGTTCCCCGTCGACCCGCCGCACGTGCCGGACGAGAACCCCACCGGCGACCACCTGCGCACCTTCGACCTGCCGGACGACTGGCCCGCCGACGGCGGAGCCGTGCTGCGCTTCGACGGGGTGGAGTCCTGCGCCAGGGTGTGGCTGAACGGGACGGAGCTGGGCGAGTTCAAGGGAAGCCGGCTGCCGCACGAGTTCGAGGTCGGCGAGCTGCTGTCGCCCACCGGGAACGTGCTCGCGGTCCGCGTCCACCAGTGGTCGGCCGGCACGTACCTGGAGGACCAGGACCAGTGGTGGCTGCCCGGCATCTTCCGCGACGTCACCCTCCTGCACCGCCCCGCCGACGGCGTGAGGGACTTCTTCACGCACGCCTCGTACGACCACGGCACCGGCCACGGCACGCTGCGCGTCGACAGTGACGTCGCCGGGCGGGTCACCGTGCCGGAGCTGGGCATCGACGTCGCGACCGGGGAGCCGGTCACCGTCGCCGTCGAGCCGTGGACGGCCGAGACCCCGCGCCTGTACGACGGCGAGCTCGCGACGGCCGGTGAGCGGGTGCCGCTGCGGATCGGCTTCCGCACCGTGGAGCTGTCCGACGGGCTGATCAAGGTCAACGGCACGCCGGTCCTCTTCAAGGGCGTCAACCGGCACGAGTGGCACCCCGAGCACGGCCGTGCGCTCGACCTCGACACCATGCGCCGCGACGTCGAGCTGATGAAGTCCCACAACATCAACGCGGTCCGCACCTCCCACTACCCGCCGCATCCCGCCTTCCTCGCGCTCTGCGACGAGTACGGGCTGTGGGTCGTCGACGAGTGCGACCTGGAGACGCACGGCTTCTGCGAGCAGGGCTGGCGCGACAACCCGGTCGACGACGAACGCTGGACCCCCGCGCTCCTCGACCGCGCGGCCCGCATGGTCGAGCGCGACAAGAACCACCCGTCCGTCGTCCTGTGGTCGCTCGGCAACGAGGCGGGCACCGGGCGCGGGCTCACCGCCATGGCCGAGTGGATCCGCGCCCGCGACCCGGAGCGGCTCATCCACTACGAGGGCGACATCAACTGCCGTGACACGGACGTCTATTCACGGATGTACGCCCCGCACGCCGAGGTCGAGCGGATCGGCCGGGGCCTCGACGGCGGCACGGAGAAGCGGCGCGGACTGCCCTTCATCCAGTGCGAGTACGCGCACGCCATGGGCAACGGGCCGGGTGGACTCGCCGACTACCAGCGGCTGTTCGAGACGTACGACCGGCTCCAGGGCGCGTTCGTCTGGGAGTGGATCGACCACGGCGTCGCCGACGACCGCTACGGGTTCGCGTACGGCGGCGACTTCGGTGAGGAGCTGCACGACGGGAACTTCGTCTGCGACGGGCTGCTGTTCCCGGACCGGACGCCGTCGCCGGGGCTCGTCGAGTTCAAGAAGGTGATCGAGCCCGTACGGATCGAGATCGACGCGGACGCCGGATCGGTCCGGGTCACCAACCGCTACGACTTCCGCGACCTGTCCCACCTGGCCTTCGACTGGACGTACGAGGTGGCGGGCGAGGTCGCCGAGCGGGGCACCCTCACCGCTCCGCCCCTCGGCCCCGGAGAGTCCGCCGACGTGAAGCTGACCTCGCCGTCGGCCGCGGGCGACGGCTACTGGACCGTGCGCGCCCTGGACGGTGACGGCAACGAGGTGGCGTGGGGGCAGAGCGCCGAGCCCACCTCAACCACCGAACTGCCGTTGCCGGTTGGGGCGCGGCCGGCCGCCGCCGACGGCACGGTCGCCCTCGGCCCTGCCGTCTTCGACGCCCGGACCGGCGCGCTGCGCGCCCTCGGCGACGTGGCCCTCGCCGCCGCTCCCCGCCTCGACGTGTGGCGCGCCACCACGGACAACGACGACGGCGCGAGCTGGCAGGACGACGAGCGGCTGGGTCTGCGGTGGCGGGAGTTCGGGCTGCACCGCATGCAACACCGCGTGGACGCCGTGGAGTTGGGCGAGGAGGCGCTCACCGTGCACACGCGGGTGGCGCCCGCCAGCCGGGACATCGGGCTGCGCGCGAGCTACCGCTGGACCGCCGACGAACGGCGGCTGCGGCTGACCGTCTCCGTCACCCCGGAGGGCGACTGGCACCTGCCGCTCCCCCGGCTCGGCGTCCGACTCGGGCTTCCGGTCGGCGACTTGGGCGTGCGCTGGTTCGGCGGCGGGCCCGGCGAGGCGTATCCCGACACGCGCCAGGCGGCGCGGCTCGGCCGCTGGGAGGCGGACGTGGACGCGCTGCACACCCCGTACGTGCGGCCGCAGGAGAACGGGGCGCGCGTCGGCGTCCGCTGGGCCGAGCTCGGCGGCCTGCGCATCGAGGGCGAGCCCGCGTACGCGCTCACGGCCCGCCGCTGGACGACGGAGCAGCTCGACGCGGCGACGCACCGGACGGACCTGACGCCCGGTGACACGCTGTGGGTGCACCTGGACCACGCCCAGCAGGGCATCGGCACGCAGTCCTGCGGCCCGGGTGTGCTCCCGCAGTACAGGCTCACGCCGGAGCCGGCGGAGTTCACGTTCGTCTTCACCCCGTTGACGTAGCCACCGGTACGTTCGTGTCGGCCGAGGCAGCGGTCCCGTCGCCGCCCCGGCCGACCTGACGACCGCCCTGGGGGGCAGGGGCGAAGCGGTCGTCTGCACGTCAGTCGCCGCCGGACGCGGGAAGGTTGCCGCCGCGCCACCTTTTTTCTCGCGGTCAGAGATCGACGGCGAAGGAGTACAGCCGCGTCGTCTGCGCCTTGCTGCGGTTGTCGTCCGAGACCAGCAGCAGATGCCTGCGGCCCTTGAACTTTCCGGACTCGACGGTGTCGCCGAGGGTCATGCCCTCCACGTTGTCCAGCAGCTCGTTCGACTGCGGGTTCCCGGCGTCGCTCACCTCACCGGGGCTGCCCTCGGGGCAGCGGGCCAGGTCGAAGAGGGGGCGGCCGGCGATGAAGACGTCGGCGGGCGCGCGGTAGAGCTGCTTCTTCTCGGTCACGTCCTGGGCATCGGCCAGCGAGAGGTCCTTGACGTGCACCGAGTTCCCGAGCCCGGCCACGTACTGCCGTTCCAGGGCGAGCAGCCGCGTGTCGGAGACCGCCACGAGGTCGGCGAGGCCGAGGCCCTCGTCGCCGCGGTAGGCGAACTGGGCGTCGGGTTCGTAGCCGCCGTCGGACTGCCGCTCGTAGCGCTGGATGCGCATCAGGTTGCGGCCGCGCTCGTCGCCGTCCCCGGCGAGCGGTGACTCCAGCGCGACGAAGAGGTACTTGTCGCTCGGCGACAGGGCCATCGCCTCGATGGTGCGGCCCGCCGTCGCGGCGCCCTTCGGGTAGATCTCGAAGGCCTTGGGGATCGGCAGCGGTTCCCCCTTCTGGCGGCCCGTGCGCAGATCGAAACGGCGGATGGTGGGGTCGGTCTCGCCCGCCACGAGCGCCGTGCCGCCGTCCTTCTCGACGGCGACCGCCTCGGCGTCGAACCAGCCGCCCAGGGAGCCGCCCTCGGCCGTGCGCAGGGTGCGCGCCCGCTCGGCCCTCGGCGCCAGCGCGTCGGGCGAGCCGAAGCGGATCGGGAAGATCCGCACGGCGTCGTTGTCGGCGACCGCGTACGCCAGCCTCGATTCGTCGGGCGCGTACGCGAGTCCGGACAGGCCCGCCACCGGCTCGTTGTCGACCTCCGTCTTGTCGAGCGCGTCGGAGTGGTCGAGCAGGGCCGCGCGGGCGGAACAGGCGCCGCGCGCCTCGTGGTGCGGCTTCGGCGCCGGTTCGTCGAGCCGGTCCTGGACGTAGGGGACGCCGAATCCGGCGGCGAGGCCGAGCACCAGACCGATCGCGACGCCGAGGGCGAGACGGCCCCGCTTCGGCGGCGGCGCGGGGGCCGGGGGCGGGGCGTGGACGGGGCGGCGGGCGGCGTTGCGGACGACGGCGTAGTCGCCCAGCCCGTTCTCGTCCGTGCACAGCGGGGCCGCCGCGTCGCTGCGGTCCTGCTCGGCCACCCAGTCCTCGACGCGGGTCCGCACCCGCTGGTAGATGTCCTTCAGGGTGATCGCCTCGCCCGCTCCGGGGTCCGGGTCGCCCTCTTCGAGCACGTCGACGAGGGCGCCGGTGAAGACCGAGCAGCGGTCGGGGTCGGGGGCGTGCGAGGCGCGGTTGTGCGGCGAGGAGGCCATCAGGTACAGGCCCTTGAGGTCGCGGACGGAGCGGGCCGCGAGGTCGGCGCCGCTCTCGCCCCCGGACATCCGGCTGTCCCGGGCCCACTGGGCGCTGTAGCAGCAGTCCAGGACGAGCACGGTCCGGGGCGCGGGCGAGCGGTTGATGGCCTTGCGCACGTACATGGTGTCGACGCAGGTCTCCGGCTGGCCGCGCTCGGTGCCGGGCAGCGTCAGGAACAGCCGGTTGTCCTCGCCCTCGCGCACGCCGTGGCCCGCGTAGTAGACGAACAGCGTGTCCTCGGCCGCGAGCCTGCCCGCGACCTCGATCGCCGCGGTCACCTCGCGGGCGGCGACGGGGTTGGGCAGGACCCGGACCCGCTCCTCGGGGAAGCCGCCGATGTCGGGGTCGGTGAGTACGTCCCGCAGCCGCCGCAGGTTGTGCTCGACGCTGTCGAGGCGCTCCATCGTGTCGTGCTGGTAGTCGTTGACCCCGATCAGCAGGCACGCCGACTTCTCCGGGTCGATGCGCCGTTCGCCACCGGTGCGCTGCGGACCGACGGACCCCGCCTCGGCGCCCCTTTCGGGTTCCACGCGCCGCGCCCCGTTCCTCGCGGCGCCCCCGGCGTGCGTCATCGGGAGGCTCCGTCGTGACCGTCACCATCGCCTTCGCCGTCGCCGTCGCTCAGTCCGGCGTCGCGCAGCAGCCCGCGGATCCGGTCGACGTCCTCGCCCCGTACGACGAACGTGATCTCCCCGTCGTGCCCCCGGCTGCGCCACCATGCGCGCGCGCTGTGCGTCACGTCGATCGCCAGGGACACCACGCCGCAGGTGACGCCGACCCACTCCAGTACGTCACCCATCGCGCCGGGCCGGGCCGCGTACGCGCTGTCGACGCGCGCCCCGGCGGAGAGCAGCTCGTCGTCGTCCTCCAGCCAGTCCCGGAGCGACTCCAGTTCCCGGGCGCTCTCCGCCCCGGTGTCCCCCGCGCCCCGCGGGACCGAGAATGTGATCTCCACGCTTCCCCCTGTTCGCGTGCCCTCCGCCCGCGCCACGAAGACGCTTCCACAATTCCCGTACCCCGTAAGGGAATCGAGGGGAAGTCTCCCCGCACGAGGTCCCTGCCGAACCACTTCGGCCACGTCTCGATCAGGAAACCGTCACTTCCCGGCCGACTCCCGTCAGAACAGTTCACACACCCGTCCGGAATCCCGAACCCCGGCGCCCACCACGCCGATCACCCCCGGCCGGGCCCCGGCGCGCAGCGTCCCGGCCCGGTTGACATCATGGACGGGTGAACTTCCGGTCGATCTACAGTCACGGTTTCGCGCGGATCGCCGCGTGCACCGGCCACGCCGCCATCGCCGACCCGCGCACCAACGCGGAGGCCGTCCTGCGTCAGGGCCGCCGCTGCGCCGAGGACGGAGTCGCCGTCGCCCTCTTCCCCGAGATGGGCCTGTGCGGCTACTCCATCGAGGACCTGGTGCTCCAGGACCCGGTGCTCGACGAGGTGGAGCAGGCGCTCGCCGACATCGTCACGGGCTCCGCCGACCTGCTCCCGGTCCTCGTGGTCGGCGCCCCGCTGCGGCACCGCAACCGCATCTACAACTGCGCCGTGGTCGTGCACCGCGGCCGGATCCTCGGCATCGCCCCCAAGTCGTACCTCCCCACCTACCGGGAGTTCTACGAGAAGCGCCAGATCGCGGCGGGCGACGACGAGCGCGGCGGCACGATCCGGTTCCGGGGCACGGACCTCCCCTTCGGCACGGACCTGCTCTTCGCCGCCGAGGACGTCCCCGGCCTGGTCCTGCACGCGGAGGTCTGCGAGGACATGTGGGTCCCCGTGCCGCCCAGCGCGGAGGCGGCCCTCGCCGGCGCGACGGTCCTCCTCAACCTCTCCGGCAGCCCCATCACGGTCGGCCGCGCCGAGGACCGCAAGCTGCTGTGCCGCTCGGCGTCGGCCCGCTGCCTGGCCGCGTACGTGTACGCCGCGGCCGGCGCCGGGGAGTCCACCACGGACCTCTCCTGGGACGGCCAGACCATGATCTACGAGAACGGGGTGCTGCTCGCCGAGACGGACCGCTTCCCGCTGGGCGACCAGCACGCCGTCGCCGACGTCGACCTCGACCTGCTGCGCCAGGAGCGCCAGCGCATGGGCACGTTCGACGACAACCGCCGCACGCACGCCGCGCGCACCGGCGACTTCCGCCGGATCACCTTCCGCCTGGAGGCCCCCACCAGCACGGACCTGGGCCTCAAGCGCCGCGTCGAGCGCTACCCGTTCGTGCCCGCCGACGCCGAGCGCCTGGCCCAGGACTGCTACGAGGCGTACAACATCCAGGTCTCGGGCCTGGTCCAGCGCCTGTCGGCGATCGGCGACCCGAAGATCGTCATCGGTGTCTCCGGCGGCCTGGACTCCACGCACGCCCTGATCGTCGCGGCCCGCGCGATGGACCGGGCGGGCCGCCCCCGCACGGACATCCTGGCCTTCACGATGCCGGGCTTCGCGACGGGCGACCACACCAAGTCCAACGCGCACGCGCTGATGAAGTCCCTCGGCGTCACGGCCGCCGAACTCGACATCACGGACACCGCCCGCCTGATGCTCCGCGAGATGAACCACCCCTTCGCGGACGGCGAGCCGGCCTACGACGTCACCTTCGAGAACGTCCAGGCGGGCCTGCGCACCGACTACCTGTTCCGCCTCGCCAACCAGCGCGGCGGCATCGTCCTCGGCACCGGCGACCTGTCCGAGCTGGCGCTCGGCTGGTGCACGTACGGCGTCGGCGACCAGATGAGCCACTACAACGTCAACGGCGGCGTGCCGAAGACGCTGATCCAGCACCTCATCCGCTGGGTCGTCAGCAGCGACCAGTTCGGCGACGAGGCCGGAAGGATCCTCACCGCGATCCTCGACACGGAGATCAGCCCCGAGCTGGTCCCCGGCGAGGAGCTCCAGTCCACCGAGTCGAAGATCGGCCCGTACGCGCTGCACGACTTCACGCTGTACTACGTGCTGCGGCACGGCTTCCGGCCCTCGAAGATCGCGTTCCTGGCGTGGCACGCCTGGCGCGACGTCGAGGCGGGCGAGTGGCCGCCCGGCTTCCCGGAGGACAAGCGCGGCGCGTACGACCTCGCGGAGATCCGGCACTGGCTGGAGTACTTCTGCCGCCGCTTCTTCCAGTTCGCGCAGTTCAAGCGCTCCGCGATGCCGAACGGCCCGAAGGTCTCGGCGGGCGGCTCCCTCTCACCACGCGGCGACTGGCGCGCCCCCTCGGACAGCAACGCAAGGGTATGGCTCCGAGACCTGGCCCGCTGGGAGTGGCCCGAGGGAGTGTGATCCATCGGGACTGTGACGCCTGACCACGGAAAACTTGTGGTCAGGCGTCACAGTCCGGCAGCAGTGCTGCTCACCGGGCCCGCGCGGAACGTGCGGCGGTAGGCCTGCGGGGTCACTCCGATGGTGGCGTGCAGGTGCTGGCGCAGGGACGTGCCCGTCGCGAAGCCGACCTCCGCCGCGATGCGGTCGACCGGGAGGTTCGTGGTCTCCAGGAGGTGGCGGGCCCGGTGCACGCGCTGGCGGATCAGCCAGCGGCCGGGGCTCGTACCGGTCTCCTCCTGGAAGCGGCGGGCGAAGGTGCGCGGGCTCATCCGGGCGTGCGTGGCCCATTCGCGCAGGGCCAGCGGGCGGTCCAGGTGCTCCAGGGCCCAGGCGCGGGCGGGCGCCGTGCCGCTCTCGCCCTCCTCGGGGACGGGCTGCTCGATGTACTGGGCCTGCCCGCCCTCGCGCCACGGCGGGACGACGCAGCACTTGGCGACGGAGTTGGCGAGGGCGCTGCCGTGGTCGGAGCGGACCAGGTGCAGGCAGACGTCGACGCCGGAGGCCGCTCCCGCCGAGGTGAGTACGTCCCCGTCCTCCACGAACAGCACGTCCGGGTCGAGGGCGACGTGGGGGAACATCCGCCGGAAGCGGTCCGCGAGCGCCCAGTGCGTGGTGGCGCGCCGCCCGTCGAGCAGCCCGGCCGCCGCGAGCGTGAACGCCCCGGTGCAGATCGACACCGTGCGGGCGCCGGGCCGGATCCGGGCGAGCGCGGCCCGCTCGGCGTCGGGCAGCGGCTCGGCGATGCGGGACATGTCGTACGGCGGGACGATCACGGTGTCCGCGGTCTCCAGCGCCTCCGGGCCGTGCGCGACGGTGATCGTGAAGTCGGCGTCCGTCCGGACGGTGCGGTCCTGCGTCGCGGCGCAGGTCAGCACCTCGTAGGCGCCGCCCGCGGAGCCGAAGACGCGTTGGGGGATGCCGAGCTCGAAGGGGTAGACGCCGTCGAGGGCGAGCACGACGACGCGGTGGGGTGAGGTCTCGGGCGCTGCACTCATGGCACGATTCTATCGGTGGATGACCATCTTGCCATTGTCCGGTTTCGCCGCCCTGGCGCAGGCTGGTCACATGAGCGACGAGAACATCACCACCACCGCGACCATGAAGGCCGTCCGCCAGGAGACTCTCGGGGGGCCCGAGGTGCTCCAGGAGGTCGAGGTGCCCCGGCCGAAGCCGGGCATCGGGCAGATCGTGGTCGCCGTGCACGCGGCGGGCCTGAACCCGACCGACTACAAGCACCGCGCCTCCGGCCTCTTCCTCGGCGAGCCGCCGTTCGTGCTGGGCTGGGACGTGTCCGGCGTCGTCGAGGCCGTGGGGCTCGGCGTCTCCCTGTACGCGCCGGGCGACGAGGTGCTCGGCATGCTGCCGTACCCGTACGGGGCCGGTTCGCACGCCGAGTACGTCGCCGGGCCCGCCCGCGCGTTCGTGCCGAAGCCCGCGGGGCTGGACCACGTGACGGCGGGCGCGCTGCCGCTGGTCGGGCTCACCGCCTGGCAGGCCCTCGTCGACATCGCCCACGTGCGGCCGGGGCAGCGGGTGTTGGTGCAGGCCGCGGCGGGCGGTGTCGGGCACGTGGCGGTGCAGATCGCCAAGGCGCGCGGCGCGTACGTCATCGGCACTGCGTCGGCCGCCAAGCACGACTTCGTGCGCGGCCTGGGCGCCGACGAGGTCGTCGACTACCGCACCACCGATGTCGCGGCCGAGGTTCGCGATGTGGATGTCGTGCTCGACACCCTCGGCGGCGAGGAGCGGCTGCGCACCCTCGACGTGCTGAAGCCGGGCGGCATCCTGGTCTCGCTGCTGCCGGGACGGTTCGACGACGTCACCGCGCGGGCGGCCGAGTTGGGCGTGCGGGCCACCGCGATGCTCGTCGAGCACGACCAGGCGGGCCTGCGCGCGGTGACCGGCCTCGTGGAGTCCGGGGAGCTGGCGGTGCACGTCTCCCGCACGTACCCGCTCGCCGAGGCCGCGAAGGCGCACGCGGAGGGTGACACGGGCCGGGTGACGGGGAAGCTGGTGCTCACCGTCCGGTAGGCGCCCGGTGGCCTCCGACGGGCCGCTACGGGCGGAACAACTGCTGCTGGATCAGGCCCTGTTCGCGCAGCTCGTTCCGTACGAACTGCGCGAACTCCGTCGCGCCGCGCACCGACGTGTGCGTGTTGTCGCGCTTCTCGTCGTAGAGGTAGAGCGCCTTGGAGCCCTCCGGGCCCAGTTCCTCCACGCGCGCCTTGGTCAGTGCCGTCAGATCGATCAGCGGGACCTGTTCCGTGTCCGCCAACTCGCGTACGACGGCAGGGTGGTTGACGCCGAGGCCGTTCACGAGGAGCGCCGTGTCGTTGTTCAGGGTGCCGTCCGTGTTGAACCAGCGGCGCACGATCGGGGTCACGAGGACCGGGGTCCCGCCCCGGGCGCGGACGCGGTCCACGAGGGTCTTGAGGTTGGCGCGGTACGTCGCCGCGTCCGTCGTCTTGTCGTTGTGGGCCAGTTGGATCAGGGCCAGGTCGCCCCGGCCGATCAGGGGTTCGACGGTCGGGAAGAGCGCGGGGTTCTGGAGGTACGACACCGAACTCTCGCCGGAGTCGGCGTAGTTGGCGACCGACACGCCCCGCTTGAGGAACTGCGGCAGCTCCTGGCCCCAGCCCGTGTACGGATCGCCCGCCTGGTCGCACACCGTCGAGTCGCCGAGGAGGAAGACCTGCGGTGTGGTGGCGCGCGCCTTCTTGATCTGAATCGATGCAAGGTGCGGGGCCGATCCGGAGAAGCTGAGGTCGAGGCCCGGGGTGCCGGCGGGGCCCGTCGGCTCGCCTTCCGGGGTGCGGACGTCGACCGTGAACGAGCGGTGGACCGGACGCCCCGCGGCCGTCGGGGTCTGCGCGAGCAGGGCTCTGCGGGTCTCGCCGGTCACGCTCGTGTCGGCCGCTTCGGCGCCGCCCAGCGTGACGCGTACGTCGTAGGTTCCGGGGGCCACGTCGAAGTGGCAGGTCACGGGCACGGTCCCGGTGCAGTGGTCGAGGCCGGTGGCGCCGGAGTCGGCGTGGGCGGGGGTGAGGGCCACGGCGGACACGGCGGCGGTGACGCAGGCGACGGCGAGGACGGGTCTCGGGGCACGGCTCACGGAGGGCTCCTTCAGCGAGGGCGGAGCCGACGCCCCCGGTCAGGAACGAGGGCGACGGCGGACGGACCCTAGCCCAGCGGGCAAGCGCTTTCTAGCCCCCCTGCAACGATTCAAAGATTTCGGCCGGAACGCGGTCGGTGCCGTCGCATCCATTTCGCCGAAAGGGCTTTCGCGAACTGCGTTCGACTGTCACGCTGCCGAACCATCCGCACCTCCCACCTCTTCCAGGAGGGCACCCCCATGCCCGGATCCCCCCTGCCCCAGCACCCCGTCGCACGCCGCGCCCTGCTGGCGGGCGCCGCCGCGACGGCCGCCGCCGCGGCGGTCGCGGGCCCCCTCTCCCCCACCGCCTCGGCCGCCTCCTTCGGCTACAGCGACGACGGCACGCACTACGTCGTCGACACCGGCGCGAGCCTCGTCTTCAAGGTCAGCAAGGCGAACGGCGACCTGAGCTCCCTCGTGTACAAGGGCGTCGAGTACCAGGGGTACGGCGGCAAGAACTCGCACATCGAGTCCGGCCTCGGCGCCTCGACGGTCACCGTCGAGCAGTCCGGTTCGACGATCCTGGTCTCGGTGACGTACGGGACGCTCAAGCACTACTACGCGGCCCGCTCCGGCGAGAACAACGTGTACATGTGGACGAACAAGGCCGACACCTCGGTGAGCGCCACCCGCTTCATCCTGCGTGTCAGGGCCGGTCTCTTCCTCAACGACCAGCCGGATTCCTACACGTACGCGCCCACGACGATCGAGGCGTCGGACGTGTTCGCGAAAGCGGACGGTCAGACCAGGTCCAAGCACTACGCGAAGCTGCGCGTCATCGACTACGACTACGTCGGCTGGAGCGCGGGCGGCGTCGGGCTGTGGGTCGTGCGCTCGAACCACGAGAAGGCCGCCGGCGGACCGTTCTACCGTTCGCTGCTGCGGCACCAGAGCGCGGACGGCGGCGGGCTCTACGAGATCCTCCACTACGGCCAGAACCAGACGGAGAGCGAGCGGTTCGGCCTCCAGGGCCCGTACGTCATCGCACTCACGGACGGCGGCGCGCCCTCGTCGGCGCTGTTCCCCGCGAACATCGACACGTCGTGGGCGGACGCGCTCGGCATGTCCGGGTACGTCGCCGCGAGCGGGCGCGGGCGGGTGGCGGGGGTCGGCATCACGGGCCGGGACACCAGGCAGCCGTACACGGTGGGCCTCGCCAACCCGGCCGCCCAGTACTGGGGTTCGGCGCGCGCCTCGGACGGGTACTTCTCGATCGCGAAGGTGCTGCCGGGTACGTACACGCTCACCGTGTACAAGGGTGAACTCGCCGTGCACACCGGCTCGGTGACGGTCACCGCGGGCGGGACCACGACGGTGAACACGATCGCGGTCCCGTCCTCCAACGACCCCTCCAACGCCGCCGCGATCTGGCGTCTGGGCGACTGGAACGGGACACCGAGCGGGTTCAAGAACGCGGACCTGATGACGTACGCGCACCCGTCCGACATCCGCGCCGCGTCCTGGACCGGGAACGTCGTGATCGGCAGCGGCACGGAGACCTCGGCGTTCCCCTGCTACCTCTGGAAGGACGTCAACAGCGGCATCGTCGTCTACTTCAAGCTGACCGCGGCCCAGGCCGCCGCCGCGCACACGCTGCGCATCGGCGTGACGACGGCGTACGCGAACGGCCGCCCGCAGGTCGTCGTCAACGACACGTGGACCTCGGCGATCCCGTCCCCGCCGACCCAGCCGAACACCCGCTCCCTGACGAACGGTTCGTACCGCGGCAACAACCACACGTTCACGTACTCGGTGCCGGCGTCCGCCTGGCTGACGGACACCGGCTCGTACAACACGCTGAAGATCCACGTGGTGAGCGGATCGGGGACGACGGCGTATCTGAGCGCGGGGACGGCGATCGACGCGATCGACCTGCTCGTCGCCTAGGAGCGGTTCTACCGCGCGTCCGCGACCGGGACGCCGAAGTCCGGCGTCCCGTCCGCGTGCCAGCCGAACCTCTGGGCGCGGGTGTGGCGGTTCGGGTCGTTCAGGGGGTCGCCGACGATCTCCTTGTACTGGCGGGCGTGGTAGACCAGCACGTCCGTGCGGCCGTCCTCGGCCACGGTGAAGCAGTTGTGGCCCGGTCCGTACTGGCGTGTGCCGTCGTTGCTGGTGAACACCGGTGTCGGGGACTTGGTCCAGGACGCCGGGTCCATCAGGTCGCTGTCGGCGTCGGCGGTGAGCAGGCCGACGCAGTAGTGGTGGTCGGTGGCGCTGGCGGAGTAGGTGAGGAAGAGCCGGCCGTTGCGGGCGAGGGCGTACGGGCCCTCGTTGACCTTGTAGCCGACGCACTCCCAGTCGTACTCGGGTGTGGAGAGCCGGATTTGAGGGCCCTTCAGGGTCCAGGGATTCGCCATCCTCGACAGCCACAGCGCGGTGTTGTTGTCCATGCCGGGCTCGTGCTGCGCCCAGCACAGATAGCGCTCGCCGCGGTGGGTGAAGGTGGTGGCGTCGAGGGAGAAGGTCTCCCAGGCCGTGGTGATCTGCCCCTTCTCCTGCCAACTCCCCTTGAAGGGGTCGGGGTTGGGGTTGGCGAGCACCCAGATACGGATGTCCCAGACGCTCTCCGCGGGCGCCGACGCGAAGTAGATGTACCAGGTGCCGTCGATGCGGTGGAGTTCCGGCGCCCAGATGTGCGCGCCCATGGGGCCGGTGGCGTGGGCCCGCCAGATCACGGATTCCGCGGCGCCGCCGAGGCCCTGGAGCGTGCGGGAGCGGCGCAGGACGATGCGGTCGTACTCGGGGGCGGTGGCCGTGAAGTAGTAGGTGCCGTCGGTGTGGCGGTGGACGTGCGGGTCGGCGCGCTGTTCGACGAGCGGGTTGCGGTAGCGGGCGGGGGCGGCGGCGTGCGCGGCGGTGCCGGGCAGCGCGACGGCCGCGCCGGCCGCCGCGGCCGTCGCCAGCAGTCCTCTGCGGGAGGGGTGTTCGGGGTTCCTGGCGTTCATGCGGGTGGCCTTTCCTGAGCAGTGGGGTCGGGCACGGAAGGTGTTCGCTATGTCGAACGTCAATCGTGATGCCGAACAACGAGAAGGTAGAGCTGTGCCGCGAGTGGGTCAACGGGGCGGACCCGACCTCTCCGGCGGGCTTCCGGGCGGCGCCCTCGATTACCGTCGGCACCATGTTCAAGAGCACCGACGCCCTCGCCGCCCGCCCCCTCGTCCTCGACGGCGGCCTGTCCAACCAGCTGGAGGCCGCCGGGCACGACCTGAGCGACGAGCTGTGGTCGGCCCGGCTGCTCGACGAGGAGCCGGCAGCGGTCGTCGCGGCGCACCGGGCGTACTTCGAGGCCGGGGCGGACGTGGCGATCACGGCCAGCTATCAGGCCACCTTCGAGGGGTTCGCGCGGCGCGGGACCGGGCGGGCGCGGGCGGCCGAACTCATCGCGTCGAGCGTGGAGTTGGCGCGGACCGCGGCCCGGGAGACCGCCGCCGGGCGGCCGCTGTGGGTGGCCGCGTCCGTGGGGCCGTACGGGGCGATGCTCGCCGACGGGTCGGAGTACCGGGGGCGGTACGGGCTGAGCGAGGAGGAGCTGTACGCCTTCCACCGGCCGCGACTCGACGTGCTCGCCGGGGCGGGGCCGGACGTCTTCGCGCTGGAGACCGTGCCGGACGCCGACGAGGGGCGGGCGCTGGTGCGGGCCGTGCGGGGACTCGGGGTGCCGGCCTGGCTGTCGTACAGCGTCGACGGGGAGCGCACCCGTGCCGGGCAGCCGCTGGAGGAGGCGTTCGCGGTGGCCGCCGACGCGGAGGAGGTCGTCGCCGTCGGCGTCAACTGCTGCGCCCCGCGCGACGTCGAGCCCGCCGTGCGGCTCGCCGCCCGGGTCACCGGCAAGCCGGTCGTCGTCTACCCCAACAGCGGTGAGGAGTGGGACGCCGAGGCGCGGGCCTGGACGGGCCGGGCCACGTTCACGCCCGAGCAGGTGACCGCGTGGCGGGACGCCGGGGCCCGGCTGATCGGCGGCTGCTGCCGGGTCGGGCCGGGGGCGATCACCAAGATCGCGGCGGCGCTCGGCCGGTAGGGCCGGACGCTACGACGGCGGCCCCGGCAGGGCGGCGGGCTCGCGCTCGCCCTGGTCGAGGCGGAACGGCGGGTACGCGTCCGTCATCAACGTCCCGTACGCCGTCACCCGCGCCGCCCAGCGGTGCAGGCCGATGTTGAGGTCGTACATGCCGCGCGGGTAGACGCCGGTGAAGAGCAGGGCCGCGGCGGCGTAGAAGGTGAGGAGCCCCACGACGCCGCCCGCCGTGCTGGAGCCGCCCACGAGCAGCGACACGATCAGCAGCTGGGGCAGCACGAGCAGCCACCACTTGACGAGGACCAGGCCGCGGGAGAGGCGTTCGGGGTAGGCGATGTCGAGGCGGGCCGGGTAGTCGGGCGCCGGGCCGAGCGTGAACGGCGGGTACCGGTCGGTGCCGAGGGTGCCGTACGAGTAGTAGCTGACGCGCCAACTCCAGCGCAGTACGCCGAGGTTGAAGTCGAAGAGGGGGCGCGGGTAGCGGGCCGTGAAGAGAATCGCGAACCAGGCGACCACGCAGACGAGGAGGAAGCCGACGAAGAGCACGGCCAGGACCAGATAGTGCGGCACGGCCAGCAGCCACTTCACGAGCCACAGCCAGCGGGAGGGCGCGGGATCGTGGTCGGCTTCCAGCGCGACCGGGCTCGGGGGCGCCCCGATCGTCTTGACAAGAGTCTCGTTGTCGGTCATATGCCTCGTGTACGGCGGTTTCGGGCCGTACGCAAGGAGACGCGCGGTGTCCGTTTCCTACAAGACGGGTCGCGGTGGCGGCGCCTACGGTGGGCCGCATGAACGAGATCCGTATCCGTATGGACGCCATCGGCGTCGCCACCACCGACCTGGCCGCGTCGCTGGCCTTCTACCGCCGTCTCGGGCTCACGTTCCCGGAGGGCGCCGAGCAACTTCCGCACGTGGAGGCCGAGTTGGCCGGGGGCATCCGGCTGATGTTCGACCCGGACCCGGACCCGAGCGGCGGGGAGCGGGGGCCGGGGCGGGTCGCGCTCGCGTTCCACTGCGGGGACGCCGCGGGCGTCGACGCCGTGTACGGGGAGCTGACCGGGGCCGGGGCGCACGGTGAGGCCAAGCCGTGGGACGCGCCGTGGGGGCAGCGGTACGCGGTGGTGCACGATCCGGACGGCAATCAGGTGGACCTGTTCGCTCCGCTCTCCTGACGGGCGTCACGCGAGGAGCCGGCCGAGGGTGGTTCCGGTCAAGTCCCTGACGTCACGGGCCAGATGGGCCTGGTCCGTGTACCCGGCGCGGGCCGCGGCCTCGGCGTAGGGCACGGCGGCGCGGGTGAGCGCGAGGGCGCGTTGCAGGCGCAGGACGCGGGCGAGGGTCTTGGGGCCGTAGCCGAAGGCGGCGAGGCTGCGACGGTGCAGGGTGCGGGCCCCGAGGCCGGTCTCGGCGGCGACGGAGGTGACGGTGCGGCCCGCTCCGAGGGCGTGGGCCACATGGGTGAGGAGCGGGTCGGGCGGTCCCGCGGTCACGGTGAGGCGGGCGCCGAGCGCTTCGAGGGTGGCGGCGGGGTCGGCGCAGGCGTCGAGCCGCTCGGTCAGCCGGCGGGCGTCGGCGGGGCGCCACAGGTCGGCCAGGTCGACACGGGCGTTGCGCAGTTCATGGGCCGGTACGCCGAGGTAGGCGGGGGCCGTGCCGGGGGCGAAGCGGATGCCCGCGTAGTGGCCGGCGGGGCCGGTGGGGTGGGCGTGGGTGTCGGGGCCCGCGACGAAGAGGTGCCCCTCGGTCCAGATCAGGTCCATGCACCCGTCGGGCACCACGGGCCCGCCCTTACCGCCGACCCCCCGCTCCCACACGACGGCCCCCGGCACCCCGACGGCACCCCTCTCCGCGTACCGGTCACCATCCGGGGGCTCCACGGGTGCGTCCATGGCCATGGCCTCAGCCTAACGACACGACACACACCCCACCCTTTTCAGCCCCTCCGGCGCTCGGTCTTCTCAGCCCCTCCGGCGTTTGAGGAGCGGGGTCCGGGGCGGAGCCCCGGGGGTGGGGGTCAGGAGTCGGGAGGGGTGTCGCCGGATTTGCGGGCGTGGGTACGCAGCCGGGACGTCACGTCCTCCGGCGGAAGGAACTTCGACCACCGCTCGGGGAACTCGGACGGCATCCCCGGATCCCCCTCCCCGACCTCGTCCTCGTCGTCGTCGTCGTCCTCCAGATCGAGCGCCGCCACCCGCGCCACCTGCTCCGCCGCCGCGGCCGCCCGTATCCGCTCGTTCACCGCCCGTGCCGCGGCCGTCGCGACCGACGGCCACACCCGGTCGATCGCCGCGTTCACGGCGGCGCCGACCAGCACGGCGAACGCCGAGACACCGATCCACAGCAGCACGGCGACCGGCGCCGCGAGCGAGCCGTAGATGGTCGGGCCCTCGATGGTGTTGGTGAGGTACAGGCGCAGCAGGAAGCTGCCGGGGATCCACATCGCGAGGGCGACGAGCGCCCCCGGCACGTCCTCGATCCACGGCGACCGCACCGGCACGGACACGTGGTACAGCGTCGTGAGGAACGCGATCGACAGGACGAGCACCACGGGCCAGTACAGGATCTGCACGAGCGTCTGCGACCACGGCACGAGCCCGATCACCGCGTCCGGCCCCGCGATCATCAACGGCAGCGCTATCGCCCCGACGACCAGCGCCACCAGGAACAGCAGAAAGGCCAGCAGTCGCGTCTTCACGATGCCGCGTACGCCGTCCAGGCCGTACATCACGGTCACCGTGTCCACGAACGTCGACACCGCGCGCGAGCCGGACCAGAGCGAGAGCAGGAAGCCGATGGAGATGACGTCGGGCCTGCCGCCCTTGATGACGTCGTCGAGGATCGGCTGCGCGATCTCCTTGACGCCCTGGTCGGTCAGGACGGTGCGGGACGCCTCCAGGATGTTGTCGCGGACGCCCGCGATGGTGTCCGCGCCGGTCCAGGTGTCGACGTAGGCGAGCAGTCCCACCAGGGACAGCAGCAGCGGCGGCACGGACAGCAGGGTGAAGAACGCCGCCTCGGCCGCGAGGCCCAGGATGCGGTACTCCATGCAGGAGTTGACGGTGTCCTTGAGGAGCAGCCAGGCCGTCTTCCGTTTTGAGACGTTGTGGTACAGGACGCGCGCCCGGTGGAGTCGTCCGGACGGCGGTTCGGGGGATTCACTTGCTGGCTGCACGCCATAACGGTATCCGTCGCGGGCCCCGGCACCCATCCCCGGTGCCCCCGGGCGCGGCCCGCCCGCGGGGCTTCCGGCTGTCGGCGGCCGATTTGTTCGCTCCTCAACATGGAACCGAACGAAGTAATTGAACCGTCTCTTTGGTGTGTTCCCCGGCGAGCCGCACGAAATGATCGGCCGACCGCCATGTGCGCGTCAGGGACAGGCAATCGGAAATCGCCAATGCCTGGAGCGCGATTGAACCGTTCATGAGTTTCTGGAAAGAATCCGCATTGCATGCCGCGCGCTCTCGGGGGGGCCGTCAGAGCGCGTGTGACAAGGGGGAAACAGGGGGTCACGGGCCACTGCCCGTTCGCATTGTGACGCGCTTTTCCCATGCATCGGAAGCCGCACAAAGCCATGTGTTTTTTCATGAGGAGCCGTCTTGTCGAATGGCACGGAGAATGTTCTCGCCGAAGTTCTTGCTGGCGTCGTACGGGTGGAGCACGTGCCCCCGGACAGTCATTTCTTCGACGATCTGTGCGCCAACTCCCTGGTAATGGCGCACTTCTGCGCCCGCGTACGCAAGCGGGACGATCTGCCGTCGGTGTCCATGCGGGACGTCTACGGGAATCCGACGATCCGTTCACTGGCCGCGGCGCTCGACGCCGCCCCGGTCGCCACCGCGACCCGGCCGAAGCCGCCCCCGCCCGCGCCGCCACCGCCGGGCAGCACGCCCCGGTATCTGCTCTGCGGGGCACTCCAGTTCCTGGTGTTCGCCCTGTACTGCGCGCTCGCCGGGGTGGCCGCCGCGCGCGGCTACGCGTGGGTGGCGGACGGCGACGGTGTCCTTGAGGTGTACGTGCGGTCCGCGGTCTTCGGCGGCGCCGTCTTCGTGGGCGCCTGCCTGCTGCCGGTGCTCGCCAAGTGGCTGCTGGTGGGCCGTTGGCGGGAGACCGAGTTCCCGGTGTGGAGCCTCGCCTACGTGCGCTTTTGGACGGTGAAGGCGCTGCTGCACGCCAACCCGATGGTGCTGTTCGTGGGCAGCCCGCTGTACGTGCAGTACTTGCGGCTGCTCGGGGCGCGCATCGGCAGGAACGTGACGATCCTGTCCCATGCCGTGCCGGTCTGCACCGACCTGCTGACGATCGGCGCGGACACCGTGGTCCGCAAGGAGGCCTACTTCCTGGGGTACCGGACGCTGGCCGGCCGGGTGCGCACCGGTCCGGTGACCATCGGCCGGGACGTCTTCATCGGTGAGAAGACCGTCCTCGACATCGGCACGACGCTGCGCGACGGGACCCAACTCGGCCACGCCTCCGCCCTGTACGACGGCGCCGAGGTGCCGGCGGGCGAGCACTGGCACGGCTCCCCCGCCGAGCGGACCGACGTCGACTACGTCCGCGTACCGGCGACCGGCACGTCCGTGGCGCGCCGCGCCCTCTTCGGTTTCGCGGGTCTGACGCAGCTGCTCCTGCTGTACGTGCCGATCGCGGTGGGCGGCACGCACCTGGCGCTGACGGAGCTGCCCGCGCTGGACGTGCTGTTCGCGCCGGACACGCAGGACCTGGGGTCCGCCGCGTTCTACGGCGAGGCGCTCGGGCTGTCCCTCGCGGGGTTCCTGGCGTTCGTCGCGCTCGGCTTCGCCGGGGTGGCGCTGCTGCCGCGCGCGCTGCGTCCACTGGTGCGCCCGGACCGCACGTATCCGCTGTACGGGTTCCACTACGGGGTGCAGCGCGCCGTCGCCCGGATGACGAACATCAAGTTCTTCAAGTGGCTGGCGGGCGACAGCTCGTACATCGTCGGGTATCTGCGCTCCATCGGGTACGACCTGTCGAACGTCGAGCAGACGGGGTCGAACTTCGGTACGGAGGTCCAGCACGAGACGCCGTACCTGGCGACGGTGGGCCGCGGCACGATGGTCGCCGACGGGCTCTCGATCCTGAACGCGGAGTTCTCTGCGAGCTCGTTCCGCCTGTCGCGCGCGACGATCGGGGCGCACAGCTTCCTCGGCAACCACATCGCCTATCCGTCGGGCGGCCGCACGGGCGAGAACGTGCTGCTGGCCACGAAGGTGATGGTGCCGCTCGACGGCGAGGTCCGCAGCGACGTGGGGCTGCTCGGCTCCCCGCCGTTCGAGATCCCGCGCACGGTGGAGCGCGACAGCCGCTTCGACCATCTGCGCCGGGGCGAGGAGTTCAAGCGGCGTCTCGCCGCGAAGAACCGCTACAACCTGCGCTCGATGGGCCTGTTCCTGTTCGTGCGGTGGCTGCACTGGTTCGCGCTGTCGGTCATCGCGTTCGGCGCGATCGACCTGTACGCGGGAGCGGGCGTCGCGGGCGGGCTGCTGCTCGGCGCGGCGATGGTCGCCGGTCTCGTGTTCAGCACCTGCTACTACGTGCTGGTGGAGCGGCTGATCTGCCGGTTCCGGCCGCTGACTCCCCGGTTGTGCTCGATCTACGACCCGTACTTCCGGTGGCACGAGCGGCTGTGGAAGGTGCCGGACAACCACCTCGTGGTGTTCAACGGGACGCCGTTCAAGAACGTGGTGTGGCGGCTGCTCGGCGTGCGTGTGGGGCGCCGGGTCTTCGACGACGGGGCCAGCATCACCGAGCGCACGCTGGCGTCGCTCGGCGACGACTGCACGCTCGGCGCGCACTCCAAGATCCAGGCCCATTCGCAGGAGGACGGCACGTTCAAGTCGGACCGGATCGTGATCGGCGCCGGCGCCACGGTCGGCACGGGTGCGCTGGTGCACTACGGGACCGAGCTGGGCGAGGGCGCCGTGCTCGCCCCCGACTCCTTCCTGATGAAGGGCGAGCAGATGCCGGCGGGCGCCGACTGGGGCGGCAACCCGGCAGTGGAGAGGCAGTCATGACGGACTTTCAGTGGACCCGCACTCCGGCCGTTGGCACGGAGGTGCTCGATGTACCGCTCCCCGAGGGCCTGTTGGCGTCCGGGCGAGCCCTGGAGGCGGCCCGCGCCCGGGTGCGCGACGCCCTGTCGCTGGACCCCGACGACCCGGTGTTCCGGGTGGACGCCACCGAGGCGGGCGCCCTGCGCGTCCATTACCGCACCGGCTTCCTCGACGCGGAGGCGGCGGCCCGGGTGGCCGGGTATCACATCGCCGCGCTGGCCGGTCCGCCGCACCGGAGCCTGCTGTCCGAGGGCGAACTCCGGCACCAGTTGCAGGAGTTGGCCGGTCCGGCCCGGGTCCTTCCGGACCGGCGGGTGCACGAGCTGTTCGAGGAGCGGGTGGCCGAGCACCCGGACGCGCCGGCCGTCGCCGACGCCGACCGGGTGTGGACGTACGCGGAGCTCGACGCGCGGGCCAATCAGGTGGGCCGGGCGCTGCTGGCACGCGGTCTGCGGCCCGAGGGCGTCGTCGCCGTCGTCATGGAACGCGGCCTGGACTGGGCGGCGGCCGTCCTCGGCGTGCTGAAGGCGGGCGGGGTGTATCTCCCGGTCGAGCCGCACTTCCCGGCCGAGCGCGTCGCGACCATGCTGGCCCGCGCCGACTGCCGCCTGGTGGTCGCCGACCGGGACGGCACGTTCTCCGTGGCGGACGCGTACGCCGAAGGGCATCCGGACACCGCCCTCGGTGTGCCGGTCGCGCCGGACCAACTCGCCTATCTGTACTTCACGTCGGGGTCCACCGGCGAGCCGAAGGGCGCGCTGTGCGAGCACGCCGGATTCCTCAACCACGTCCTCGCCAAGATCGACGACCTGGGGATCGGCGCCGGGGACACGGTCGCGCAGACGGCGCCGCAGTGCTTCGACATCTCGCTGTGGCAGCTGGTCTCCGCGCTGGTCGTCGGCGGCCGCACCCTGGTCGTCGGCCAGGACGCGATCCTCGACGTCGCCCGGTTCGTGGACACGGTCGAGCGGGGCCGGGTCAACGTGCTTCAGGTGGTGCCGTCGTACCTGGAGGCGGTCCTTGCCGAGCTGGCGCGGCGCCCTCGGGACCTGCCCGATCTGCGCTGTGTGTCGGTGACCGGGGAGGCCGTGAAGGCGGAGCTGGTGCGCCGCTGGTTCGCGGCGCGCCCCGGGGTGCGGCTGGTCAACGCGTACGGGCTGACGGAGACCTCCGACGACACCAACCACGAGGTCATGTCCGGGCCGCCGGAGGGCGACCGGGTGCCGCTCGGCCCGCCGGTCGCGAACGTACGGATCTACGTCGTGGACGAGGACCTGCTGCCGGTGCCGCTCGGCGCGCCCGGCGAGATCGTCTTCTCGGGGGTGTGCGTGGGCCGCGGTTACGTCAACGATCCGGAGCGCACGAAGGCCGCGTTCACCGAGGATCCGTACCGGCCGGGCGAGCGCCTCTACCGCAGTGGCGACCATGGGCGCTGGCGGCCCGACGGGAAGCTGGAGTTCCTCGGGCGCCGGGACGGCCAGGTCAAGATCCGCGGCTTCCGCGTCGAGATCGGCGAGGTGGAGAACGCGCTGCTGCGGGTGGCCGGGGTCCGTGACGCGGCGGTGGTCGTGGTGCGGGGCACGCAGCTCGCGGCGTTCTGCACCGGTCCGCACCCCGTGGACGTGCGGGAACCGGCGGCCGCCGCGCTGCCCGCGTACATGGTGCCGTCGGTCGTGCACTGGCGGGAGCGGCTGCCGCTGACCGCCAACGGCAAGGTCGACCGCCGGGCCCTGACCGCGCTCGCCGAACAGCTGGACACCGGCGGCGCGCCGCCGCGTACGGGGACCGAGCGGCGGCTCGCCGCGCTCTGGGCCGACGTGCTCGGTGTCCCGGTCGAGCGCATCGGCCGCCACGACCGCTTCTTCGACCTCGGCGGCACCTCACTGGCCGCCGTGAAACTCGCGGTCGCCCTGGACCGGGCGATCACGCTCAAGGACGTCACGCGCCACCCGGTCCTCGCGGACCTGGCGGAACTGCTGGACGACGCAATAGAGGCAACGACCGCAACAGCCACCACCACCCACTGAAACCGCTGGAAGGAAGCGCACCCGCATGTCGCTCTCGACACCGTCCCCACATGTTGAACTCATCGCCGAAGGGCCGCCCTTGGTGCACGCCGACTGCGCGGGCGACCCGGAGGGCTGGACCGCCGAGCACCGCCGCGCGGTCCACGCCGTCGTCGCCGAGCACGGCTGCGCCCTCGTGCGCGGCCTCGGCATCACCGACCCGGGCACCGCGGCCGCCGTGTTCAAGCAGGCGGCCGACACCCTGATGGCCGACCGGGAGCCGTTCGCGCCGCGCCGCGGCTACCCGGACGGCATGTACTCGGCGACGAAGTGGCCGCCGAACCAACTGATGTGCATGCACCACGAGTTGAGCTACTGCCTGGAGTTCCCGGGCCTTCAGCTGTTCGCCTGCCTGGAGACGCCCGCGAGCGGCGGGGCGACCGGTCTCGCCGACGCGCGCGCCGTCCTGAAGGCTCTGCCCGCCGCGCTGCGGGAACGCTTCGAGCGGGAGGGCTGGATCCTCGCCCGGACGTACCACGAGGAGATCGGCGCCTCCGTCGCGGAGGCGTTCGGCACCGACGACCGGGAGGCCGTCGCCGCCTACTGCCGCGCCCACGCCATCGGCTTCGCCTGGCAGGACGACGGCTCGCTGCGCACCCGGCAGCGGCGCAGCGCGGTCGTCCGTCACCCGCGCGACGGCGCCCCGGTCTGGTTCAACCAGATCGGTTTCCTGAGCGAGTGGACGATGGAGCCGGAGGTCCGCGAGTACCTCGTCGAGGACTACGGGCCGGAAGGGCTGCCCTTCAACACCCTGTACGGCAACGGCGATCCGCTGGAGGAGGACGTGGTGCGCACCCTGAACGAGGTGTACGAGGCGCACACCGTGCGCACCCGGTGGCGCCCCGGCGATCTGCTGCTCGTCGACAACGTGCGCACGGCGCACAGCCGGGAGCCGTTCGACGGGCCGCGCGAGGTGCTGGTCGGGCTCGCCGATCCGGTGCGGCTCGCGGACTGCGCACCGAGCGTCGAGGCGGCCGCCGGATGAGCGCCGTCGCGCCCGGGTTCGCCGTGATCCCCGGCGAACAGGTCCAGCAGGTGCTGCGGGGCCGTGAGGTGGAGGTCGGCGAGCTCGTCGAGACGGTGTACCGGCTGCACGGGGTGGGCGACACCGTGAACCCGCCCTCGTACTTCCTGCGGTTCCCGGACCGGCCTCGCGCGCGGATCATCGCGCTGCCCGCGTCGCTCGGCGGGCCGCTGCGCACGGACGGGCTTAAGTGGATCTCCAGTTTCCCGGAGAACACCCGCTCGGGCCTGCCGCGCGCCTCCGCCGTGCTGATCCTCAACGACCCGGACACCGGCTATCCGTATGCCTGCCTGGAGAGTTCGGTGATCAGCGCGACCCGGACGGCGTCGTCCGCGGCGCTCGCCGCGGACCGGCTCAGCCGGGGCCGGGAGCGGCCGCGCCGGGTCGGTTTCATCGGCACCGGGCTGATCGCCCGGCACATCCACACCCATCTCACCGCGACCGGCTGGGAGTTCGAGGAGACGGCCGTGCACGACCTGTCGGCGGAGAGCGCCGCCGGGTTCCGCGGCTATCTGGAGCGGGCGGGCACCAAGGGCCGCATCACGGTGCACGACGACGCCGAACGGCTGATCCGGGAGAGCGACCTGGTGGTCTTCGCCACGGTCGCCGCGAAACCGCACATCCACGACCGGTCCTGGTTCGAACACCATCCGTTGGTGCTGCACGTGTCGCTGCGCGATCTCGCGCCCGAGATCCTGCTCGACAGCGCCAACTACGTGGACGACGTCGAGCACTGCCTGAAGGCGGAGACATCGCCGCATCTGGCCGAACAGCTCACCGGTGGAAGGGACTTCATCGACGGAACGCTCGACGACGTGCTCACCGGGCGCGTCGAGGTGCCGGACGCGAGGACCGTGGTGTTCTCGCCGTTCGGACTCGGGGTACTCGACCTGGCCGTCGGCCGGTTCGTGCACGACGAGGTGGCCCGGCAGGGCCGGCTCCACGTCGTGGACGGCTTCTTCGACGAACTGCGACGGCACGGCTGAGAAACAGGGGGACATCATGCACGGGGGACACAGGAATGAGGGGGGCGGCACACGCCATGCCAGTCATTGACGATCCCGCACAGTTCAACGAGGAGGAGCTGTACGTCGACCTGCGGGCCTCACTGGGCCTGCCGCTCTTCCTCAAGTGCGAAGGCTTCAACTTCGCCGGGTCCATCAAGCTGAAGGCTGCCACCGCGATGGTGGACGCCGCCGAACGCGACGGCCTGCTGCGGCCCGGCAGCATTCTCATCGAGTCGTCGTCGGGGAACCTGGGGCTCGCGCTCAGCGTCATCGCGGCGCACCGCGGATACCGGTTCCTGTGCGTGACCGACGACCGCTGCAACCAGACGACGATCCGGCTGATGGAGGCCCTCGGCAGCCGCGTGCACGTGGTCCGCGAACCGGCGGCGCACGGCGGCCTGCTGGCGGCCCGGCTCGGGTACGTACGGGCGATGTGCGCGGCCGACGACCGGTACGTCTGGCTCGACCAGCACAGCAACAACCACAACTGGCGGGCGCACTACCGCACCACGGCCCCGGCCATCGCCCACCGCTTCCCGCGCCTCGACGTGCTCTTCGTCGGGGCGGGGACCACGGGCACGCTGATGGGGTGCGCCCGCTGGTTCTGGCAGTGGCGGCGCCGGGTGCACATCGTCGCCGTCGACAGCGTCGGCTCGGTCAGCTTCGGCGGGCCGGCGGGGCGCCGTCTCATCCCGGGCCTCGGCGCGGGGGTGCGGCCGCCGCTGCTCGACACCTCGTACATCGACGACGTGGTGCACGTCGACGAGTCGGACGCGCTGCGCACGTGCCGTGCGCTCGCCGCCCGGGGCTTCCTGTTCGGCGGGTCGACCGGCACCGTGATCAGCGGGGCACGGCAGTGGCTCGACCGGCACGGGCAGCCCGATCTCACCTCGGTGGCGATCGCCCCTGACCTCGGCGAACGCTATCTCGACACCGTGTACCGCCCCGGCTGGCCGAACGAGGAACGCGCGCGGCCGGAATGGGACGGTGTGGCGGCCATGGCGCACAGCGGGTGACGTGACCGGGGCCCTGTCGCGGGTAGGTTCCCAGGCATGGCAGGCAGCACGCACACGGTCACCAACCAGCCCCCGCCGCTGACGGGCTACGACGTCTACGGTGCCGACCGGGCCCTCGTCGAGGGGGTGCGGCGGCACGTGGCCCCGGAGTCGCTGGACGAGGTCGCGGCCGAGCTGGCACTGCTCGGCCGCACCGCCGGGTCGGCGCAGGCGCAGGAGTGGGGGCGGCTCGCGAACGAGAATCCGCCGCGGCTGCGCACCCATGACCGCTACGGCCACCGGATCGACGAGGTGGAGTTCCACCCCGCGTGGCACCGCCTGCTCGGCAAGGGGGTGTCGGCCGGGCTCACCTCGGCGTGGACCCGCCCCGGCGGTCATGTGCGGCGCGCCGCCGCGTTCCTGGTGTGGTCGCAGGTGGAGGCGGGGCACCTGTGCCCGCTGTCGATGACGCACGCGGCGGTGCCCGCGCTGCGCACGGATCCGGCTCTCGCCGCCGAGTGGGAGCCCCGGCTGACGTCGACGGTCTACGACTCCGGGATGCGGCCCGCCGCGCTGAAGGCCGGTGTCCTCTTCGGCATGGGGATGACGGAGAAGCAGGGCGGCAGCGACGTACGGGCCAATACGACGCGTGCCGTACCGCTGGCGGACGACGGGGCGTACGCGCTGACGGGCCACAAGTGGTTCTGCAGCGCGCCGATGTCGGACGGTTTCCTGGTCCTCGCGCAGGCGGCTGACGCCGGACCGACCTGTTTCCTCGTGCCGCGTGTGCTGGCGGACGGCACGCGCAACGCGTTCGCCCTCCAGCGTCTCAAGGACAAGCTGGGCAACCGGTCGAACGCGTCGGCCGAGGTGGAGTTCGACGGGACGTGGGCGCGCCGGGTCGGCGAGGAGGGGCGCGGGGTGCGCACCATCATCGAGATGGTGGCGGCGACCCGGCTGGACTGCGTGCTCGGCTCGGCGGCCCTCATGCGGCAGGCGGTGGCGCAGGCGGTGCACCACTGCGCGTACCGCGAGGCGTTCGGCGCGAAGCTCGTCGACCAGCCGCTGATGAGCAACGTACTGGCGGATCTGGCGCTGGAGTCGGAGGCGGCGACGACGCTCGGGCTGCGGCTCGCCGCCGCGTACGACGACGGGGGCGAGCAGGAGCGGGCGTTCCTGCGGATCGCGGTGCCGGCGGCCAAGTACTGGGTGACGAAGCGCTGTACGCCGCTGGTGGCGGAGGCCCTGGAGTGCCTCGGGGGGAACGGGTACGTCGAGGAGTCGGGGATGCCGCGGCTGCTGCGCGAGTCGCCGCTGAACTCGATCTGGGAGGGCGCGGGGAACGTGCAGGCCCTGGACGTGCTGCGGGCGTTGCAGCGGGAGCCGGCGGCGCTCAACGCGTTCCTCGTCGAGGTCGGGAAGGCGCGTGGCGCCGACCACCGGCTCGACGCGGCGGTGAAGGACCTGCTGACCGAACTGGGCGACCTGGACGGCATCGAGACGCGGGCGCGGCGGCTCGTGGAGCGGATCGCGCTGGTGCTCCAGGGTTCGCTGCTCGTGCGGTACGGGCCCGCCGACGTGGCCGACGCGTTCTGCGCGGGGCGGTTCGGGGGCGACCGGGGCGCGGGCTTCGGGACGCTGCCGCACACGCTGGATCTGGCGGCCCTGGTGGAGCGGGCGCTGCCGTCCGGCAGCACCGAGAACTGATACGGGGATGGTGCTGCGCCGACACGGCACCATCCCCGCTCATCAGGCCCCTAGAGGAGCTCGAACGCCGCGAGCGGCGGCGTTGCTTCCAGTCTCAAACGGCTCACGGATGTACACCAGGGTTGCAAGGGGTTGCAACGTTCCTCGGTAACACCCACCCTTGCCGGGGTCAGCAGGGCAGGATGGGCGCATCTCCCCTAACTGAGGTTCCCGGCATGAACAAGGATTCGACGATCGACCTCGCGCGGTTGTCCGCCATGGACGTGGCGCACTCGTCCCGGCTGCTCAAGGGGGTGCGCGAGGCGACACTCTCGGGTCAGCGGCCTCGCCTGCGTCCGCGGCCGGTGATCGGCGATTCCTGGCGGCGGATGCTGGACCGCGGCCTCGACCCGGACCACGACGTGCGGGCGGGGCTGCTCAGCACCGAGGAGCTGGAGGAGCGGCGGCAGACCTCACCGCTGCTGCCGCTGCTGCCGCTGCTGCGCGAGGCGCTGGTGACGGTGGCCGACGCGGCGCAGCACATCATGGTGATCAGTGACGCGGACGGCCGGATCCTGTGGCGGGAGGGGCACCCCGGGGTGCTGCGCATGGCCGACCGGCTCGGTTTCGAGGTGGGCGCGCACTGGGCGGAGGACGTCGTCGGCACGAACGGGATCGGGACGCCGCTGGTGACCCGCCGCCCCGAACAGATCTTCTCCGCCGAGCACTTCGTGCAGTCGCAGCATCCGTGGATCTGCACGGGCGCGCCGGTGACGGACCCGCGCGACGGGCGGCTGCTGGGTGTCGTGGACATCAGCGGCCCCCTGGACACCATGCATCCGGCGACGCTGTCGTGGGTGCACTCGGTGGCGCAGCTCGCCGAGGCGCGGCTGCGCGAGCAGTCGCAGGCGGGCCTGGAGCGGCTGCGTTCGGTGGCGGCTCCGGCGCTGGCCCGGATGAGCGGGCGGGCCCTCGCGGTCGACGGTCTCGGCTGGACGGCGGCGGTCACCGGGATGCCGCCGGTGGACCGGGTGGCGCTGCCCAAGTCCCTGACGGAGGGCAGCTGCTGGGTGCCGTCGCTCGGGGCGTGCCGGGTGTCGCCGCTGCCCGGTGGCTGGCTGCTGATGGTGGACGAGGAGCCGCGGCCGCTGGACGCGACACGGATCGCCCTCGACGTGAGCCGGGCGCGCCGCTGGTCTTTGGAGGTGACCGGGACGGCCGCCTCCTGGACCCACGAACTGAGCCCGCGCCACGCCGAGTTGCTGTACGTCCTCACCCTGCACCCGGCGGGCCGCAGCGCCTCCGAGCTGGCCGAGGACCTGTTCGGCGACCGGGGCCGTACGGTGACGGTGCGCGCGGAGATGTCCCGCGTCCGCCGCTACCTCGGCGCCCTCCTCGCGCACCGCCCCTACCGCTTCGCGGACGACGCGGAGGTCGGCGTGCTGCTGCCGGACGACCCGCGGGATCTGCTGCCGCACTCGGCGGCACCCGCGGTGCTCGCGGCCCGTGCGGCGGGCGGCGGACGCTAGCGGTGCGGTTGGCGCGGCGGTGACGGTGGTTGCGGTGGGCCGGGCCCACGTCGCGGGGCTCCGCCCCGGACCCCGCTGCTCAATCGCCACAGGGGCTTGGTGGGGTTCGTCATCGGTTCGGTACAGTCCGCGCCCATGTTCTTCACACGCATCAGGCCGAGGACACGGCGCGTCCAGCGGGCGCCTCTCACCGCGCACCAGCTCTGGATGGTGGCGCTGAGTGCGCCCGTGCGGCCGGACAAGGACGCGTCCCGGACCACGCTCCACCCGTTCAAGCGCCTCGACGAGGACAAGGCGCGGCGCCGTCTCGTCGAGCAGTGGGAGTCCGGCACGCGGGACGAGCTGCTGGTGCGGCTCGGCGCGCTGGCGCGGTCCGGGTTCCGGGAGCAGGCCCGCGCCCGGCTCGGCGTGGCGCCGCTGGCCTGGGACATCGCCCTGTACGCGGACGCCGCGCGGTGCGGTTTCGCCGCCGGGCTGCTCTCCGAGGCGGACGCCTGGAACCTGCTGAAGAACGTGGTGCCGCAGGTGGCGGGCACGTACAACACGTGGCAGGAGTACGCCGACCACTATCTCCTCGGGCTCTCGGCCTGGCGCGAGGGCGTGCGCGGGACACCGGGCGAGTCGCTGCTCGCCCCGCAGGACGCGATGGAGCGCCACGTGACGGCGCTGCTCGACCCCGCGAACCGCAGGAGCCCGTGGCAGCGGACGCCGCTCGACGTCATCCGGGGGCCCGACCGGCCCGCCGAAGGAAGCCGCACGTCAGGCCCGCCCAGGCGCCGCGAGTAAGCTGGCGCACCCTCGTAGTGGAGTGAAGGGGTGAGCCGTGGGCGTGGGTGGACGGGCCGAGGGGGCCGACGACGGGAGCGCGACCGCAGCGACGGATCTGCGCCGTCTCGCGGTGGAGCTGCGCCGCCTCAACGGCGAGCTGACCCGTGTGGTCCACGGCTTCGCCACCGGCCAGGACCTGCACCCCACCGACGTACAGGCCCTCGCCGTCGTCCTGGACTCCACGGAACCCGTCACCCCCAGCGTGCTGCGCCGCCGCCTCGGTCTCACCTCCGGCGCGGTGAGCGCCTGCGTCGACCGGCTGGAGCGCGCCGGCCACCTGCGCCGGGTGCGCGAGAGCAGCGACCGCCGCGTGGTGCACCTCCAGTACGTGTCCGGGGCGCAGGTACGGGCCCGCAAGTACTTCGGCCCGCTCGCCGAGGCCGCCGACCGGGTCCGGGCCGACTTCAGCCCGGAGGAGCTGGACGTGGTCGTGCGCTTCCTCGGCTCGCTCAACAAGGAGCTGACCGCCGTGGAGAGCCCCCGCTCGTAACCTCGCGCCCCGCGCGCACATCGATCCCCGGACGACTGCATCCGCCGGGGTGGGTACAGGGGAAGGGACGACGTATGTCACCATCCATTTAACTCAATCATTGAGATACTTTCCGATTGAGCTTGTCCGGCTGTCTTCCCTGGGAGAACCATGCCCCGCACCCACCGACGCGCCCGCTGGCTCGTGCCGATCGTCCTGCTGTTCGGCTGGCTCGCCGTCGGCGGCACCCTCGGCCCGTTCGCCGGAAAACTCGGCGAGGTCGCGACCAACGACCAGGCCGCCTTCCTGCCGCAGGGCGCCGAGTCCACCCGCGTGATCGACGCACAACGCGCCTTCAGCGAGGACGAGACCCTCCCCGCGGTGGTCGTCTGGACCGCCGACGGCGACGACGGCGACCGCCTCGGCGGCGACGAGCGCACCGCCGCCACCCGCGCCCTCGCCTCGCTCAAGGGCGAGCCGGGCGTCGTCGGCCAGGTCTCGCCCGCCCTGCCGTCCGAGGACGGCGAGGCCCTCCAGGG
Source organism: Streptomyces sp. BYX5S (assembly GCF_054724165.1). Classification (NCBI taxonomy): domain Bacteria; kingdom Bacillati; phylum Actinomycetota; class Actinomycetes; order Kitasatosporales; family Streptomycetaceae; genus Streptomyces; species Streptomyces sp. BYX5S. The sequence continues at coordinate 6,040,437 of NZ_CM138829.1, forward strand.
CGTGGTGCAGCTGCGCCCCGACCTCGGGGACGAACTCGCTCCGACGCTCGACGACATCAGGGCCGCCGCGGAGAAGGTGCCGGGCACGACGGTCGACGTCGCGGGCCCGGCGGCCAGCCAGGCCGACCTGTCCGATGCCTTCGCGGGGATCGACGGGCTGCTGCTCTCGGTGGCCCTGGTGACGGTCCTGGTGATCCTCGTCCTGGTCTACCGCAGCGTGCTGCTGCCCTTCGTGATCATCATCGGCGCGGTCTTCGCGCTCGGTGTCGCCTGCGCGATCGTCTACGTCCTCGCCGACCACGACGTCGTACGCGTCGACGGACAGGTGCAGGGCATCCTGTCGATCCTCGTCATCGGCGCCGCGACGGACTACGCACTGCTTCTCACCGCCCGCTACCGCGAGGAACTCGCCGCCCACAGCGACCGGTTCACCGCGATGCGGGCCGCGCTGCGCCGCTCGTCCGGGGCGATCGTGGCGAGCGCCGCGACCGTCGCCCTCGGTCTGCTCGCCCTGCTCCTGAGCGACCTCACCAACAACCGCGCGCTCGGCCCGGTCGGCGCCATCGGCATCGTCTGCGCCGTCCTGAGCACCCTCACGTTCCTGCCCGCCGCGCTGGTCCTGCTCGGCGGCGCCGCGTACTGGCCCGCCAAGGTGCGGGCCGACGACGGGTCGGGCGCCGGGCACGGCCTGTGGCGGCGCGTGGCGCGCTCGGTGGAGCGGGCGCCGCGCCGGATCTGGGCGATCGCGCTCGCCGGTCTGCTGGTGTGCGCGGCGTTCGCCCCCACGCTCACCTCGAAGGGCGTGCCGCTCGACGAGATCTTCGTCAACGACGCCCCCTCGGTCGCCGCGCAGGAGACGCTCGCCGAGCACTTCCCCGGCGGCTCCGGCAACCCGGCCGTGGTGATCGCGGGCGCCGACCACCGGGACGAGGTCGTCTCGGCCGCCGAGAAGGTCGACGGCGTCGCGAGCGCGTCGGTCCTCACCGAGCAGGGCCGGCCGGGCGCCGGCGAGGCCCGGGTCGTCGACGGCAAGATCCGCGTCGACGTCACGCTCAAGGACCCGGCCGACAGCGACGCGGCCAAGGAGACGGTCGCCGATCTGCGCACGGCACTGCACTCCGTCGACGGCGCCGACGCCCTCGTCGGCGGCTACACCGCGCAGCAGTACGACACCCAGAACACCGCCGAACGCGACCGCATGCTGATCGTGCCGGTGGTCCTCGCGATCATCCTGGTGATCCTCATCGGTCTGCTGCGCTCGGTGATGATGCCGCTGCTGCTGGTGGCGACGGTGGCGCTCAACTTCGTTGCCACGCTGGGCATTTCCTCGCTGGTCTTCCAGCACGTGTTCGGCTTCACGGGCACCGACGCGTCCGTGCCGCTGTACGGGTTCGTGTTCCTGGTCGCGCTCGGCGTGGATTACAACATCTTCCTGATGTCGAGGGCCCGCGAGGAGTCCCTGGAGCACGGCGTCCGCGACGGCATCCTGCGCGCGCTCGTCGCCACCGGCGGCGTGATCACGTCGGCCGGTGTCGTACTGGCCGCGACCTTCGCCGCGCTCGGCGTGATCCCGCTCGCCTTCCTGGTGCAGATCGCGTTCATCGTGGCCTTCGGCGTCCTGCTGGACACGCTGGTGGTGCGCTCGCTGCTCGTCCCGGCGCTGGTCCGGGACATCGGCCCGAAGGCGTGGTGGCCCGGACGCCTCAGCCGCAAGGAGAGCGTCGACTGAGCCACCCGGACCAGGTGCGCGAGGCCTAGAAGCCGGGGATGCCCCGGTCCGCGAAGGCCTTGCGCACCGCCGCCTCCGCGTCCGCCCCGTACATCTCACGGGCGGTCGCGACCGTCGCCCCCGCCGCCGCAGCGAAGCTGGTGTCGGGGGCGAAGTCGAACTGGGCGTTCACGATGATCCGGTCCGCGGTACGGGCGCCCAGCGCGCCGCGGATGTCGTACAGGGCGCGCGACCAGATCTCGCCGTCGGCGTGCACCTCCCCCACCCGGTCCGCGTACGTCTTGTCGGTGTCGACGCGGCGCAGGCAGTGCGGGGCGGTGTTCGTGTACGAGACCGCGTCCCAGTCGGCGACGCAGGCCAGGTCCGCCTTCACCGGCCAGTGGTGCTTGGCGGCGGCGGCCGAACCGACCTCGACCGCCAGATAGTCGCCGAACGCCTCTCCGATCGACCCGGCCTCCACCGACGTACCGAAGCCGGGCACCTGCGCGTGGTGCACGGCGTGCCCGTACTCGTGGACGACGACCTCCGCGTCCTCGGCGTCGTCGACGCCGCCCTTGCCGAACCGGATCTCGGCCTTCTTGTCGGTGAAGTAACTGTTGTCCGCGCCCCACTGGTTGATGCGGACGGGCTGAGCGCGGTCGTTGGCGCCGGGCAGTTCCGTGCCGAAGCCGAGGGACTGGAGGTACTCCTGCGCCTCGTTGACCCAGAAGTAGGCCATGACCTGCTCGAACTGGTCGGCGTGGCGGGTGTAGGCGCCGGCGTCCGCGACCTGCGCGGCGGCGCCCGTCTCGGATCTGACGGTGGCCCACTTCCCGGACAGCCCTCCGCTGCCGTCCAGATTGCGCAGCGCCGCCGTCGCGTACTGCTCGGCCGGGACCGCCGTCGCGGAGTCCTTGGCGTCGACGAGGGTCTGGTCGCCGGACGACTGGACCGGGTTCACCATGAAGATCCGCCCCTGCGGGGCCGCGGGCGCGGCGAGGGCGGGCGAAGCGAGCGTGGCCAGGGCCACGGTGAGGGTGGCCGCGGCGAGCGGGGCACGGGAGAAACGGCGGGACATCGGTACAACCTCCGGTTGGGCTGGTACGGATGGCGCGGGGGGGGGTGGCGCTGTTGCGCGCTGCCGGATCTTCCCGCATGCCGGGCACCCTTGGCCAGGGGCCGTCGGCCGTGATCCGATGTGCCGCATGAGCAGCAGCAACACCATCACCGTCACCACGTGGTCGCTGGAGCAGACCTCGCCCTCCGACCTGCGCCCCGCGACCCCGCCCGAGGGCGACGACGTGCGCATCGCGCGCGCCGGGGTCCCCTCCCCGGAGTTCAGCCGGTTCCTGTACGCGTCCGTGGGCGGCGACATCCAGTGGCTCGACCGGCTCGGCTGGACGTACGCGCAGTGGCAGGAGCAGCTGTCGCGTCCGGGTGCCGAGACCTGGGTCGCGTACGAGAAGGGCACCCCTGCCGGTTACGTGGAGCTGGACGCGCAGGACGACGGAGTGGTGGAAGTCGTCTACTTCGGCCTGATCCCGGCGTTCCGGGGGCGGCGGATCGGCGGGCACCTGCTGTCGTACGCGGTCGCGCGCGCGTGGGACCTGGCCGAGCGCTGGCCGGACCGGGAGCCGACGCGGCGGGTGTGGCTGCACACGTGCAGCAAGGACGGCGAGCACGCGATGGCGAACTACGAGCGGCGCGGCTTCAAGGTGTTCAAGGAGGAGACCGAGGAGGAGGAGAACCTGCCGACGCCCGGCCCGTGGCCGGGAGCGTTCCCCTCGGTGTGACCGATCGCTGTGACCGATCCATGTGACCGTCCGGTGTGACCGACACCACGATTGTCCGCGATGCGAGACGAACTCGTCCGCATCGCGGACAATGCTGGACCAGGTCCAAAGTCCCGTGACACGCTTTCGTCATGTCTACAGCTGGAACCGCCTTGGTGAGTCGACGTCACGTCGACTTCGGCCGCATGTCCAGCGCCATCTGTCCGGCGCGCTGATCTCTCCAGCCCTGCCGCTTTCCAGCTTCACCCGATCCACTGCGCACCGCCGCGCCTCCTGCGCGAAGTGTGCAGGTCAGTGCCGCCCTAAGCCTGCCTGAAGGACGATTCTCCATGGCTGCCACCCCCGAGACACCCGCTCCCGCCACGCCCCGCCGCAAGGTGAGCCGTCACCGTGGTGAGGGCCAGTGGGCCGTGGGCCACTTCACGCCGCTCAACGGCAACGAGCAGTTCAAGAAGGACGACGACGGTCTCAATGTACGGACACGTATTGAGACGATCTACTCCAAGCGCGGTTTCGACTCCATCGACCCCCAGGACCTGCGCGGACGCATGCGCTGGTGGGGCCTGTACACCCAGCGCAAGCCCGGCATCGACGGCGGCAAGACGGCCGTCCTGGAGCCGGAGGAGCTGGACGACGAGTACTTCATGCTGCGCGTGCGCGTGGACGGCGGCCGCCTGACCGTCGCGCAGCTGCGCGCCATCGGCGAGGTCTCCGAGAGCTACGCGCGCGGCACCGCCGACATCACCGACCGGCAGAACATCCAGCTGCACTGGATCCGCATCGAGGACGTTCCCGCGATCTGGGACAAGCTGGAGGCCGTGGGCCTGTCCACGACCGAGGCGTGCGGCGACTGCCCGCGCGTGATCATCGGCTCCCCGGTCGCCGGGATCGCCGCCGACGAGATCATCGACGGCACGCCCGCCGTGGACGAGATCCACGACCGCTACATCGGCAACAAGGAATTCTCCAACCTGCCGCGCAAGTTCAAGACCGCGATCTCCGGCTCCCCCGTCCAGGATGTGGTCCACGAGATCAACGACGTGGCCTTCGTCGGCGTCGAGCACCCGGAGCACGGTCCCGGCTTCGACCTGTGGGTCGGCGGCGGCCTGTCCACCAACCCGAAGCTCGCGCAGCGTCTCGGCACCTGGGTGCCGCTGGACGAGGTCGCCGACGTCTGGGCCGGTGTGGTCGGCATCTTCCGCGACTACGGCTACCGCCGCCTGCGCAACCGGGCGCGCCTGAAGTTCCTGATGGCCGACTGGGGCCCGGAGAAGTTCCGTGAGGTGCTCGAGAACGAGTACCTGAAGCGGAGGCTCCTGGACGGCCCCGCGCCCAAGGAGCCCGCGCAGAAGTGGCGCGACCACATCGGCGTCCACCAGCAGCGCGACGGCCGCTTCTACGTCGGGTTCGCGCCGCGCGTCGGCCGCGTGGACGGCACGACGCTCACGAAGATCGCCGAACTGGCCGCCGCGCACGGCTCGGACCGGCTGCGGACCACCGTCGAGCAGAAGATGATCATCCTCGATGTCACCGAGGACCAGGTCGACTCGCTCGTCGCGGGCCTGGAGGCGCTGGACTTCCAGGTGAAGCCCTCGCCGTTCCGCCGCGGCACGATGGCCTGCACCGGCATCGAGTTCTGCAAGCTGGCCATCGTCGAGACGAAGGCGCGCGGCTCGCAGCTCATCGACGAACTGGAGCGCCGCCTCCCGGACTTCGACGAGCCGCTCACCATCAACCTCAACGGCTGCCCGAACGCCTGCGCCCGCATCCAGGTCGCGGACATCGGTCTCAAGGGCCAGCTCGTCCTCGACGACGAGGGCAACCAGGTCGAGGGCTACCAGGTGCACCTCGGCGGCGCGCTCGGCCTGGAGGCCGGCTTCGGCCGCAAGGTGCGCGGCCTGAAGGTCACGTCGGCCGAACTGCCGGACTACATCGAGCGGGTGCTGAAGAACTACCAGGAGGAGCGCGAGACCGACGAGCGCTTCGCGACCTGGGCGGCCCGCGCGTCCGCGGAGGCCCTGTCGTGAGCGAGCGTGCCGCGCCGTTCTACTGCCCGTACTGCGGCGACGAGGATCTTCGTCCGGGCGAGGAAGGGCACGGCGCCTGGGAATGCGCGGCCTGCAACCGAGCCTTCACGTTGAAGTTCCGCGGGCTTCTCACCCGCGGGGTTCAGCGCAACGACGGTGGAGGGGAACAGATATGACGACGGCTCAAGCCCCCACGGACACGGAAGAGTTGAAGGCGCTCGCCGAGCAGGCCGGGCGCGATCTGGAGGACGCCTCCCCGCTGGAGATCCTGCGGTGGGCGACGGACACCTTCGGCAAGAAGTTCTGCGTGACCTCGTCCATGGAGGACGCGGTCGTCGCCCACCTCGCCTCCCGCGCCATGCCCGGCGTGGACGTCGTCTTCCTCGACACCGGCTACCACTTCGAGGAGACGATCGGCACCCGGGACGCCGTCGAGGCCGTGATGGACGTCAACGTCATCACGCTCACCCCGCGGCAGACGGTCGCCGAGCAGGACGCCGAGTTCGGCCCGAGGCTGCACGACCGGGACCCCGACCTGTGCTGCGCGATGCGCAAGGTCAAGCCCCTCGAAGAGGGCCTCGCCGCCTACTCCGCGTGGGCCACGGGCCTGCGCCGCGACGAGTCCCCGACCCGCGCGAACACCCCGGTCGTCGGCTGGGACGAGAAGCGGCGGAAGGTCAAGGTCTCGCCGATCGCCCGCTGGACGCAGGACGACGTCGACGCGTACGTCACCGAGCACGGAGTGCTCACCAACCCCCTCCTGATGGACGGTTACGGCTCCGTGGGCTGCGCCCCGTGCACCCGCCGCCTGCTGGAGGGCGAGGACGCGCGCGCCGGACGGTGGGCCGGCCGGTCCAAGACCGAGTGCGGACTGCACGGCTGACCGCCATGAACGACACCCAGACTTTGGAGAACCAAGTGACCGGAGCCACGATCTGGCTCACGGGTCTGCCGTCCGCCGGCAAGACCACCATCGCGTACGAGCTGGCGAAGACGCTGCGCGCCGAGGGCCGGCAGGTCGAGGTGCTGGACGGCGACGAGATCCGCGAGTACCTCTCGGCGGGCCTCGGCTTCAGCCGGGAGGACCGGCACACCAACGTGCAGCGCATCGGCTTCCTCGCCGAACTGCTCGCCCGCAACGGCGTGTTGGCGCTCGTCCCGGTCATCGCCCCGTACGCCGACAGCCGGGAGGCCGTCCGCAAGCGCCACCAGGCCGGTGGCACCGCGTACCTGGAGGTGCACGTGGCCACGCCGGTGGAGGTGTGCTCCGACCGCGACGTGAAGGGCCTGTACGCCAAGCAGGCCGCCGGTGAGCTGTCCGGGCTCACCGGGGTCGACGACCCGTACGAGGCACCCGAATCGCCCGACCTGCGCATCGAGTCGCAGAACCAGACCGTGCAGGAGTCCGCGGCAGCGCTCCGTGCGCTGCTCACCGAGAGGGGTCTCGCCGCATGACGACCGTAGCTTCTTCCGTCTCCGAGGGCGCCGAGGAGACCGACAGCCCGTACGCGCTGAGCCACTTGGACGCGCTGGAGTCCGAGGCGGTGCACATCTTCCGCGAGGTGGCGGGCGAGTTCGAGCGGCCGGTGATCCTCTTCTCCGGCGGCAAGGACTCCATCGTCATGCTGCACCTGGCGCTGAAGGCGTTCGCCCCGGCCGCGATCCCCTTCTCCCTGCTGCACGTCGACACCGGACACAACTTCCCCGAGGTCCTGGAGTACCGCGACCGCACGGTGGCCAAGCACGACCTGCGTCTGCACGTCGCGTCGGTGCAGGAGTACATCGACGCCGGAAAGCTGCGCGAGCGCCCGGACGGGACGCGCAACCCGCTCCAGACCGTGCCGCTGACCGAGAAGATCCAGAGCGAGCGCTTCGACGCGGTGTTCGGCGGCGGGCGCCGTGACGAGGAGAAGGCCCGCGCCAAGGAGCGCGTGTTCTCCCTGCGCGACGAGTTCTCGCAGTGGGACCCGCGCCGCCAGCGCCCCGAACTGTGGCAGCTCTACAACGGCCGGCACGCCCCCGGCGAGCACGTCCGCGTCTTCCCGCTGTCCAACTGGACCGAGCTGGACGTGTGGCAGTACATCGCCCGCGAGAACATCGAACTGCCGGAGATCTACTACGCGCACGAGCGCCCGGTCTTCAAGCGCAGCGGCATGTGGCTGACCGCGGGCGAGTGGGGCGGCCCGAAGGACGGCGAGACGGTCGAGACGCGGCAGGTCCGCTACCGCACCGTCGGCGACATGTCCTGCACCGGAGCCGTCGACTCGGACGCCACCACCATCGACAAGGTGATCGCCGAGATCGCCGTCTCCCGGCTCACCGAGCGGGGCGCCACCCGCGCCGACGACAAGATGTCCGAGGCCGCGATGGAAGACCGCAAGCGCGAAGGGTACTTCTAGACATGAGCACCACCACCTCCGCCGCCACCGAAGAGCTGGCCGGGCTTTCGGCGACGACCCTGCTGCGGTTCGCCACGGCCGGTTCGGTCGACGACGGCAAGTCCACGCTGGTCGGCCGTCTCCTGCACGACTCCAAGTCGGTCCTCACCGACCAGCTGGAGGCCGTCGAGCTGGCCTCCAAGTCGCGCGGCGCCGCCGAGCCGGACCTGGCGCTCCTCACGGACGGGCTGCGCGCCGAGCGCGAGCAGGGCATCACCATCGACGTCGCGTACCGCTACTTCGCGACCCCGCGCCGCCGCTTCATCCTCGCGGACACGCCGGGGCACGTGCAGTACACGCGGAACATGGTGACCGGCGCGTCCACCGCCGACCTCGCCGTGGTGCTGGTCGACGCGCGCAACGGCGTCATCGAGCAGACCCGCCGGCACGCCGCGGTCGCGGCCCTCCTCCGTGTCCCGCACGTCGTCCTCGCCGTGAACAAGATGGACCTCGTCGACTACAAGGAGCAGGTCTTCGCGAAGATCGCCGAGGAGTTCACCGCGTACGCCGGGAAGCTGGGCGTTCCGGAGATCACCGCGATCCCGATCTCCGCGCTCGCCGGCGACAACGTCGTGGAGCCGTCCGCCAACATGGACTGGTACGGCGGCCCGACCGTCCTGGAGCACCTGGAGACGGTGCCGGTCAGTCACGACCTGACGAGCTGCCACGCGCGCCTGCCCGTCCAGTACGTGATCCGCCCGCAGACCGCCGAGCACCCGGACTACCGGGGCTACGCGGGTCAGATCGCGGCAGGAACGTTCCGCGTCGGCGAGTCCGTCACGGTGCTGCCCTCGGGCCGTACGTCGAAGGTCGCCGGTATCGACCTGCTGGGCACGGAGGTCGACGTGGCGTGGACGCCGCAGTCGGTGACGCTCCGCCTGGAGGACGACATCGACATCTCGCGCGGCGACCTGATCGTGCCGAGCCACGACGCGCCCGCCACCTCGCAGGACATCGAGGCGACGGTGTGCCACGTGGCCGACACCCCGCTCGTCGTCGGCCAGCGGGTGCTGCTCAAGCACACCACCCGTACGGTCAAGGCGATCGTCAAGGAGATCCCGTCGCGGCTCACGCTCGACGACCTCTCCCAGCACCCGGAGCCGGGGCAGCTGGTGGCCAACGACATCGGCCGCGTCAAGGTCCGAATTTCCGAGGCGCTCGCCATCGACTCCTACGCGGACTCGCGGCGCACCGGCTCCTTCCTGCTCATCGACCCGTCGGACGGCACGACGCTCGCGGCGGGCATGGCGGGCGAGTCGTTCGCGTCGGCCGAGGACCCCAAGTCGCTCGTGGACGAGGAGGGTTGGGACTTCTAGCTCCCACCCGCCCCGAAGCGTCCCGCCGAATCCTCTGAGGAACAGAGCCGCCCATGCCCGAACCGGTCCTCCTGGTCATCGCCCACGGCAGCCGCGACCCGCGCCATGCCGCGACCGTGCACGCCCTCGTGGGCGAGGTGCGCGAGCAGCGGCCGGGCGTGCGGGTGGAGACGGCGTTCCTGGACTTCAACGTCCCTTCGGCGCAAGGGATGTTGAAGTCGCTGGCGGCGGAAGGGGTGCGCGACGTGATCGCGCTTCCCCTCCTCCTCACCCGCGCCTTCCACGCGAAGGCGGACATCCCGTCGGTGCTGCGCGAGGCGCCGCGCGGGCTGCGGATCCGCCAGGCGGAGGTCCTGGGCCCCGACCCGCTCCTGGTCTCGGCCCTCGAACGACGCCTGTACGAGGCGGGGTTGACCCCCGCCGACAAGCCCACGACCGGGGTCGTCCTGGCCTCGGCGGGCTCATCCGACCCGGAGGCGATCGCAGTGATCGCTGAAATCGCGCGGGAGTGGCGGCAGACCGGTTGGTGCGCCGTGCGGCCTGCGTTCGCCTCCGCATCCCTGCCCCGCACGGAGGACGTCGTACGCGAACTCCGCGCCGACGGCTGCGACCGGGTGGCGGTCGCCCCCTACGTCCTCGCCCCGGGCCGCCTCCCCGACCGCATCGCGACGGGCGCCGCCGACGCCGACGTGCTGTCCGACGTCCTGGGGGCGGCGCCCGAGGTGGCACGGGTCCTGATCAACCGTTACGAAGCGGCCGTCGCGCGGAAGTTGCTGGCGGTCGGCGCCTGAGCCACCACCCCCGTTCAAGCCCCTGCGGCGATTGAGCAGCGGGGTCCGGGGCGGAGCCCCGTGGCGTGAGGGGGCATCCGCCGCAACGGGACCCGGCCGGCCTCACACGCGGGCGTCCACCGCCGCCACCAGCTCCGCCACACTCGTCTCCCCCGCCGAACGCCCCTCCCGCACCGCCCGGTTGGCGAGTTCCTGGAGGACGTCGTTGGCCGGCGTCGGCACCCCGTACAACCGCCCGAGCAGCGCGATCTCACCGTTGAGGTAGTCCGCCTCGATGCTCCCCGCGCCCCGTTGGAGCGACTGCCAGGAGGACCCGCCACTCCGCGGCACCCCGTCGAACGGTTCGAGGCGGACCTTCCCGCCGCGCGCCGCCTTCTCCTCGTCCGGCGGCACGTACCCGATCCCGGCGGCGGCCAGCACCGCCTCCCCCTCGGCCCGCACCCGGCGGACCAGCCCGAGCGCCTCGTCGCCCGCGAGCACCCCGGAGACCGCCTCGATCGCGTTCGCGAGGTTGGCGAGGAGTTTGGCGTACTTCCACCGCATGACGTCGTCGACGACCGGCGCCTCCAACAGCCCCTTCTCCAGGTCCGCGGAGACCGCCCGGACGGTGTCGTCGCTGCCGGCCGGGTAGCGGCCGAGGTGCAGCACCCCGGAGAGCGGCGCGCCCTGGGCGCGGACGACGCCCGGCTCGACGAACGTCGCGGGCAGCCACACGCACATCCCGTACACGCGCTGGAACGTCCGCAGCGCGAGCCGCTCGCTCTCCACCCCGTTCTGCGCGCAGACCAGCGGCAGGCGGAGCGCCGCCGTGCCCCCGCCCTCGACGGGCCGCGGCCCCCATGCGGCGAGCGCCGCCGCGCTGTCCTGGGTCTTCACGGCGAGGATCAGCACGTCGTCGGCGCGCAGCGCCCCGAGCGCCTCCGGGCCGTCCACGACGGGGAGTTGGTGGGTGTGCGGTCCGTCGGGCGTCTCGACGCGCAGCCCCTTGGCGCGCAGCGCCTCGTACTGGCTGCCGCGCGCGACGAGCACCACGTCCTCGTGCCCGGCCTGGGCGAGCCGCCCGCCGATGACGCCGCCGACCGCTCCTGCTCCGATGATGATGTAGCGCATGCGTCGACCTTTTCACGAACGCGTGTTCACCGTGGGGCCGTCAGCTGCACCAGTTTCGTCACCGTGTTCCAGTTGCGGCTCGTCGCGATCAGCCCCTTGTTGAGTCCCGGCCGGGACAGTTGGGCCGCCAGCTTCGAGACGCCGAGGCCCTGGGGCGCGTAGAGATACAGGGCGCGGTCACCGAGGCGGAAGTCCTCGGGGGCGTACGCGGCCGGGTCGACGGCGGCGAACCGCTCGGCGGTCACGGGCTGCGAGAAGTACGTGACGTGCAACTGCTTGGCCTCCAGTTCGGCGGCCGGGAACGGGCAGTCCGCCACGACCGCCTTGAGGTAGGCGTGGCCGCGGACGAGGACGTCGACGGTGAAGCCGAACTCGGCCTCGATCGCCGCGCCGATCGCGCCCGCGAGCGCGTCCTCGTCGCGGTTTCCGTCGGGCGCGGTGAACGCGACGTTGCCGCTCTGGAGGTACGTCCGCACGTCGGTGAGCCCGAGGCCCTCGATCACCGGCCGCAGCGCCGCCATCGGCACCTTCTTGCTGCCGCCCACGTTGATGCCGCGCAGCAGCGCCGCGTACCCCTCGGTCCCCTGAGTCATGGGCACACGATAAGGCGGCCGCCGTTCCCCGTGGGGGTGGGCACGGCGGCCGCCGGTGATCGAGTGGGAGAGGTTACTCGACGACCTTCAGGAGCTTGTTCGCGGTGCCGTCCGACGCGTTCTTGATCGCGTCCGGGGTGGCCCCGTCCGTGAGCGCCTTCGCGACGTCGGCCGGGGCCGCGTCCGGGTGGCCTGCGAGGTAGACGGCGGCCGCGCCGACGACGTGCGGGGTCGCCATCGACGTACCGGAGATGGTGTTGGTGGCGTCGTCGCCGGTGTTCCAGTCGGACGTGATGTCCGATCCAGGCGCGTAGATGTCGACGACGGAGCCGTAGTTGGAGAAGTCCGACTGCTCGTCGTCCTTCGTGGAGGAGGCGACCGTGATGGCCTCCGGGACGCGGGCCGGGCTGGACTGGGAGGCGTCCGCCGACTCGTTGCCCGCCGCCACCGCGTAGGTGACACCGGACGCGATGGACTTCTGCACCGCCGCGTCGAGCGCCTCGTCCACGCCGCCGCCGAGCGACATGTTGGCGACCGAGGGGCCCGAGTGGTTCTCGGTCACCCAGTCGATGCCCGCGACGACCTGCTCGGTGGTGCCGGAGCCCTGGTCGTCGAGGACGCGGACGGCGACGATCTTCGCCTTCTTGGCGACGCCGTGCGCCTCACCGGCGATGGTGCCCGCGACGTGCGTACCGTGCCCGTTGCCGTCGTCGGCGCTGTCGTCGTTGTCGACGGCGTCGAAGCCGGACGTGGCGCGGCCGCCGAAGTCCTTGTGGCTGACGCGGACGCCGGTGTCGATGACGTACGCGGTCGCGCCCTCGCCGGCGCTGTCCGGGTACGTGTACTTGCTGTCGCCCGCGGTCTCGGCCTGGTCGATGCGGTCCAGGCCCCACGACGGCGGGTTGTCCTGGGTGGCGTCGATGTGGAACTTCTTGTTCTGGACGACCTTCGCGACGGACGAGTCGGCGGCGAGCCGCTTCGCCTCGGCGTCGGAGAGGCCGCTCGCCGAGAAGCCGTTCACGGCGGAGCCGTAGTTGCGCTTGAGGGTGCCGCCGTACTCCTTGGCCAGGTCCTTCTTGGCGGCGGCGCCGGCCTTCTGGTCGAGCAGGACGATGTAGCTGCCGGCCACGGCGCCCTTGGCGTCCTGGCCGTAGACCTTGCCCTCGGCGGGGGCCGCGTTGGCGAACGAGCCGGTGAGAAGGGTGACTCCGACCGCGGTGGCAGCGGTGGCTATCGCCGCGGTGAGCTTGATGGCGCCGAAGCGCGCACGCTGGTGAGTTGCCATGAAGAGGGATCTCCTCAGTGGTGTGTGTGGGGGGAAAATCCAGCGCCCCAGGACGAACCCTCGTGAAGGTTGTCAATCTCCGGAAGATGTCCGGGGGTTGAGACGAAACCCTGACCGATTGACGCGACCAGATCAAGACCTACATACAGCTGTGACATGCTCAACAAGGTTTCGTAATAACAAATCGGGCGGTTCCGGATGTTCATCCCTGGACAGCTCAACCCCCGATAGATGTAAGGGACTTCCGTCATCCTCCGCGCGGACCGGCGGCGGCCGTACTTCACCGGGCAGCACGACGAAGCAGCCTTATCCCGCCCATACCTTCGATTCCGGAGGTGACCTGATGGCCAGGAACGGGGAACGGCGGGAGCGCAGGGTGCGCGGCTTCGCGGCGCGGGCCGGGGGCTGGAGCGCCCGGCACCGATGGGCGGCGGTGGGGATCTGGGTGCTCTTCGTCGTGGTGGCGATGGGCCTGGGCTCCGTCGCGGGACGCGTGGACGTCTCGGAGGACGACGGACTCAAGGGTGAGACGAGCCAGGCGGCGCGCATCATCGACGACGCGAAGATCGACGAGCCGGCCGGGGAGACCGTGCTCGTCCAGAGCAAGGACGGCCGACTGCGGGCGACGGCACCGGAGTTCCGGGCCGCGGTCGCCGACGTGATCAAGGCGGTCGAGGGCACCGGCGAGGCGACCGACGTGCGCTCGCCGTACGCCGCCGACACCCGGACCGTCTCGAAGGACGGGCGCACCGTGCTCGTCCGGTTCGACATGCGGGGCGATCCCGACACCGCGGCCGACCGGGTGGAACCGGTGCAGAAGGCCGTCGCAGGGGTCGCCGCGGACCATGACGCGCTGCGGGTCGAGGAGATCGGCGCCGCGAGCATGAACAAGACCTTCGACGACGCGTTCGGCGACGACTTCCAGCGCGCCGAGTACTCGGCCGTGCCGGTGGCGCTCGGCATCCTGCTGATCGCGTTCGGCGCGCTCGTCGCGGCGCTGCTGCCGGTGGCGCTCGCGGTCACGGCGATCATGGCGACGATGGGGCTGATGGGCCTCGTCAGCCATCTGCAGCCGATGAGCGAGACCGCGAACTCGGTGATGCTCCTGGTGGGCCTCGCGGTCGGCGTCGACTACTGCCTGTTCTATCTGCGGCGCGAGCGCGAGGAGCGGATGAAGGGGCACGACCCGGGGACCGCGCTGCGCGTCGCGGCGGCCACCAGCGGCCGGGCGATCATCGTCTCCGGCGTCACGGTGTGCGTGGCCATGGCGGGCATGCTGTTCACCGGGATCGCCGAGTTCCAGGCGATGGGGCTCGCCTCGCTGATGGTGGTGGCGGTCGCGATGGTGGGCTCGGTGACCGTGCTCCCCGCCCTGCTGTCGCTGCTCGGTGAGCGGGTGGAGAAGGGCCGCATCCCGTTCCTGCACCCGACGAAGCGACGGGGCAACGGCAACGGGGAGAGCGGCAGCCGGTTCTGGAGCCGGGTGCTGACCGTCGTGCTCGCGCGGCCCGCCGTCTCCGTCGCCGTGGCGGTCTGCGCGCTGCTCGCGATCGCCGCGCCCGCGCTCGGCATGAAGACCCAGAACCTCACCCTGGACCAGGAGTTCGGCGACTCGCTGCCGATCGTGGCGACGTACGACCGGGTCAACGCGGCGTTCCCGGGCGGCTCGGACCCGGCCGAGGTGGTCGTGCGGGCCGACGACATCAACTCCGCCGAGGTGCGGTCGGCCATCGCCGACTTCCGGGCGCGGTCGGTGAGCTCGGGCGCCTCGCGCGGCCCGGTCGAGGTCACCGTGCACCGGGACGCGAACGTGGCGACCATCGCCGTGCCGCTGGTGGGCGGCTCCGACCAGGACAGGGCGGAGCGGAGCCTGGCGCTGCTGCGCGACGAGGTGCGGCCCGACACGCTGGGCAGGGCCGAGGGCGTCGAGGCGCCGATCACCGGTCAGGTCGCGGGTTCGAAGGACTTCAACGACCAGATCGTCGGCTCGGTGCTGCCGGTCTTCGCGTTCGTCGTCGTGTTCGCGTTCCTGCTGATGCTGCTGTCGTTCCGCTCGCTGACGATCGCGATCACGTCGATCGTGCTCAACCTGCTGTCGGTGGGCGCGGCGTACGGGATCCTCGTCGCCGTCTTCCAGCACGGCTGGGGTGCCTCGCTGGTCGGGGCGGAGGGCGTCGGCGCGATCGTGGCGTGGCTGCCGCTGTTCCTCTTCGTGATCCTGTTCGGCCTGTCGATGGACTACCACGTGTTCGTGGTGTCCCGGATCAAGGAGGCCCGCCTTCAGGGGCGTACGAACGAGGCCGCCATCCGGCACGGCGTGGTCACCACGGCGGGCGTGGTCACCAGTGCCGCGGTCATCATGGTCGCCGTGTTCAGCATCTTCGGGACGCTGTCCATGCAGTCCATGAAGCAGATGGGTGTGGGCCTGGCCGCCGCGATCCTGATCGACGCGACCGTCATCCGCGGCGTGCTGCTCCCGGCCGTGATGGCGCTGCTCGGCGAGCGCAACTGGTATCTGCCGAGGTGGCTGCGCCGGATGCCGGACCTGACGCACGACGAGGCGGGCATCGAGCCCGCCCCGGTCCGGCGCACGGGCGGTGAGGAGCTGCGCGTCTGACGACGCGGCGCCCCGCCTGCCCGCAGGGGTCTGTCCACCGCTCGCGTCACGCGACGGCGGACAGGCCCTTCTCGTTCTCCTTCTCCGCGAAGCCGTCCGCCTCGAAGGCCTCCAGCGTGCGGCCGAAGTCGCGAGTGGAGAGCAGGAGCTTGTAGATGATGGCGAGCTCGAAGACGAGCAGCAGCGCGCCGGCCACGATCGTCGCGCCGATCACCTGGTCGAGCAGCGGGCCGACGACGAAGACGGCCATCTGGAACTCGATGCCGCTGATCAGGTGCGTACGGATGCGGTGGCGCAGCAGGAAGGACCGGAAGCGCAGATAGACCGGGAAGCGGCTGCGGAACTCCTGGTGCAGGTCCACGACCTTGGGACGCGGCGCGGACTCGACCGGCTGCTCGTGCGCGGGCTCCCCGTCGTCGTCGAGGGCGGTGGCGGTGGCCGCGCCGTTCAGGTCCTGCTCGATGTCGGCGGACGGGTTGGCCCGCAGCAGGTCCTCCATGAACGCGACGCGCTCGGCGTCGGCCGCCCGCCGGGCGGCGCGCATCCGGGCCTTGATCTGCTTGCGCATCGTGTGCCGGGTCTTGAAGATCTCCAGCGAGTTGATGTAGCGCAGTCCGTCGAGGAAGACGACGGCCACGGCGAGCCAGATGTAGATCAGTTCGCCGGTGCGGTGGAACTCCCCGCCCATGAGCGCCACGGCGCAGGCCATGACCCGGACGCGGTCGAAGATGTAGTCGAGCCAGGCGCCGAACACGGAGCCCTGTCCGGTGAGCCGGGCGACCTTGCCGTCCATGCAGTCGAGGACGAAGCTCAGGTGGTAGACGACGGCTCCGGCGATCAGCCAGGGCCAGCTCCCCATGGCGAAACAGGCGGCCGCTCCGAGCCCCAGGACGAGGGCGCCCCACGTGATCTGGTTCGGGGTGATGCGGGTCCAGCGCGCCGTGATCCGTACGAGCGGTGTGGCGAGCGGGTCGACGAGCAGGACGGTCCACCACGCGTCGCGCTTCTTCTGTGTGATGCGCCGCACTTCGGGCAACGACGGTATGTCTCGGGGCATGAGGCGCGCCAGCTTTCTCTGTTCACATAAGTAGGTTCACCTCAGCGTAAGAATCAGTTCTCAACAAGTTCAAGAACGGACGAACGCAACCTTTTCCGGGGGGTATCGGTCGTAGGTGTTAAGCGAGTCGATTTCGTTATCTCACGCGCACACGCTTTTCACGGAACGGTGGAACCGTTCCGTGAAAAATCGCGTCTAGCCGTCCGCGGTGCGGGCCGTACTACGCGGGCAACTCGGCCTCGATGAGGTCGGCCGCCTGCCGCGTTCCTCCCTCGTTCGCCATCTCCCGCTGGATCGCGGCGAGGCGGCGCGCCACCTCCGGGTCGTCGACGAGCCCGAGGACGGCCTCGCGGAGCGTCTCGGCGTCCGCCTCCTCCTTCGGGACGTGCCGGGCGACGCCGAGGCCCTGCAACAGGTCGGCGTTGCCGAACTGGTCGACGGCCTGCGGCACGGCGACCATCGGCGTGGCCGTGGCCAGGCCTTCCTGGCTGCCACCGGCGCCGGCGTGCGTGATGAACGCGTCGGCCTGCTTGAGGATCGCCAGCTGCGGCACCCACTGACGCACCTCCACGTTGCCGGGGACCGCCCCGAGGTCGTCCGCGGTGACGTGCTTGCCGACCTGGAGCACGACGTGCCAGCCCGGCAGATCGCCGAATGCCTTCACGCACTCCCGGTAGAAGTCGGGCTGCTTGGTGAACGACGAGCCGAGCGAGACCAGAAGGACACGCTCGGCGTCGGCGGGACGCTCCCATTCGCCCTGCGCGGACCGGTCGCCCTGGCAGGCGCCGACAAAGGTGTTGCGCTTCTCGTCGACCCGGTCGGCGTGGGGCTGCAACGCCTTCGGAATGAGCACGAGAGTGCGGTCGTAGCGCCCCCAGAACTCGTCCGCGTTCTGCGGGTGTCCGCACTCCTTGAGCCACGCGTCGAATTTCGCGAAGTACGCCTTTCCGCGCGGCGTCTGCCGGGGCTCCTTCCACATAGGCTTGGCGACCTCCTCCTCGTACCCCTCCCAGGCGACGAGGTTCGGCGAGAGCGTCACCGCGGGCACACCCCAGCGATGAGCGAGGACGCCCGCCGGATACGAGGTGATGTCGTGGATCACGAGATCGGGCACCCCGACCCCGCTTCCTTCCGTCCCGTCCCCCTCATACGCCTCGATCAGCTGCGGGAGCGCACTGATCGCGTCGTCCAGGAACGGCTCCACGTTGTCGAGCAGCGTCGCCCCCCACGCCGCCGGGTCGTCGTCGGGGCCGGGGAGCGTCGTGCGGTAGAGGACCGGCTCGGCGCCGGTCTCGGCGATCTTCTCCTCGAACAGGTGCGGAATCGCGTACGTGACGCGGTGCCCACGGGCGACGAGCTCCCGGATCACTTCGAGACTCGGGTTCACGTGCCCGTGGGCGGCGATGGAGAACATGGCGATGTGGGCACGTTTGCCGTGATTCGGGTTCGTCATGCCCCCACCGTACGCGAGACGAGACGTCTCGTGCAATGTTTTTCCGGTTACCGGCCCAAGGCGCCCCACAGCCTCAGCCACTGCCCCGGAGCGACCTGTCCGACGAGCGCGGACCCCGGGATTCCCGCGGCGCGCATCGCCGCCTCGACCCGGCGGCGCGGGTACGCGCGGCTCAGCGACGCGCGCACGCTGCCGCCAACGCCGGAGAAGCCGAGCGCGACGAGCCGTTCGTACGCGGGGTACTCGGCCGGTGTCAGCAGCGGCGTCGCCCGGCGCTCGATGCGCAGCACACCCGCGTCAACCCGCGGCGCCGGGCGGAACGCGGTGCGCGGCACCCGGCCGTGCAGCCGCCACTCGAAGCGCGGCCAGGTCAGGACGGTGAGCCGGGTCCAACTCCCGTAGTCCCCGGTGCGTTTGCGGGCGTATTCGAGCTGGGTGAGGAGGGTCGCGGCGGTCAGCCGGTCGGCGCGCAGGCACCAGTCGACGACGGCGGACGTCCGTGAGAACGGCACGTTCCCGGCGACCGCGAACGGAGTGCGGGGCGGCCGCACGTCGAGAAAGTCCGCGTGCCGTACGCGGACGTGGCCCTGCCCCGCGAACCGCTCCCGCAACCCGTCGACGAGCCGCCCGTCGATCTCGTACGCGACGAGCGCCGGGGCCCGCCGGGCGAGCGGCGCGGTCAACGCGCCTTTGCCGGCGCCCACTTCGAGGAGGAGCGGAACGGGAGCCGGAGCGCTCCCGGAGTCCGGAACACGGTCCGGAACACAGTCCGAAGCAGCGAGCCGCGCGAAGCGGTGCGCGGCAGCACGATCAGTCAGAAAATTCTGCGAGAGCACACGCGATCGCGACGTGCCGGTGGAACGGGCGGCCATGGCCAACGGTCCTTGTCATCCGTACGGAAAAGGGGCGGATGAGGGCGCTCTGACCTGAGAGGGACCGTGTCGTCGGGGGCGCGGCAATATCAAGCCCCTCCGGCGTTTGAGGAGCGGGGTCCGGGGCAGAGCCCCGCGACCGGGCAACGGACGCCGAAAGGGAACGCGCCGGTAAGCGTCAGGACGACCGGAACGGTCAGAGCACCGGGGCCACACGCAGCCGAACGGCAGGCGCGCAGCCCAGAACGCCGCGGGTCACCGAAACGGCCATCATCGCTGCGCTGCACATACCCCACATGCTGACCCCACCCCCACCACCCCGTCCACCGCTTTTCACCCCCGCCCACGGCGCACCCCACCTCGCCCCAGGTGCGAAACTGGCCCCCTACCAGGCGATACGCGGGAACCCGGGAGGCACGGGATGGACGAGGCACGGGCACGGGACGTGCTGGCGCAGGCGGACGTGATCGACGGCACCGCCGAGGCGCCCCGCACCGCTGAGCTGATCGCGCTCGGCGAGAACGCGGTGTTCGCCACCGGCGACCTCGTCGTCAAGGTCGGCCGCGGCATCGAGCACGGCGGCGCCGAACTCCTCGACCGGGCCCGCCGCGAGGTCGCCATCGCCTCCTACCTCGCCGCGCACGGCGTCCCCGCGGTGCGCGCCGCGAAGGACGAGGCGCTCGTCGTGGACGGGCACCCGGTGACGGTGTGGCACCGCATCCCGGCGGCCGTCCGCCCGGCCGAACCGCGGGACGTGGCGGAACTGCTCAAGCTCGTGCACGCGCTGCCCGCACCGACCGGGTTCGAGTTGCCGCGGCGGGAACTCCTCGGCGGGGTCGAGCGCTGGCTGCGGCTCGCGGGCGACGCGATCGACCCGGCGGACGCGGACTATCTCCGTGAGCGGCGGGACGGGTTCGCGGCGGCCGCGGCGGCGCTGACCCCGCGGTTGCCGAGCGGGCCGATCCACGGGGACGCGCTGCCGCGCAATGTGCACATCGGGCCCGAGGGGCCCGTGCTCGTCGACCTCGAGACGTTCTCCTCCGATCTTCGGGAGCACGACCTGGTCGTCATGGCGCTGTCGCGGGACCGGTACGGGTTGCCTGCGGAGGCGTACGACGGGTTCGTGTCCACGTATGGGTGGGATGTACGGGAGTGGGAGGGGTGCCCGGTGTTGCGCGGGGCGCGGGAGACGGCGTCCTGTGCGTGGGTGGCGCAGCATGCGCCGTCCAACCCGAAGGCGTTGACGGAGTTTCGGCGGCGGGTGGCGTCGTTGCGGGACGGGGACCCCGCGGTGCGGTGGTACCCGTTCTGAGGCCGCCGGTCCTCAAGCGCCGGACCGGCTGAAGGATCGTCCTCAAACGCCGGACGGGCTGGGGTTGCCGAACCGGCGGAAAAGATGTCCTCAAGCGCCGGACGGGCTGGAATTGCCGGACGCGGCAGAGGAGCCGGAGGTCGCGGGGGTGCCGGAGGTGGCGGCTATCGGCCACACCGTGTCCACCACCGCGTCCGGGTTGCCCTTGCGGCGCAGGAAGTTCTGGAAGTCCGCCGCCGACTCGGCGTACCACTCGACTTGTCTGCGGTGCAGCTCGGCCGCCCCCAGTTGCGCGACCTTCGCGTGGCGCTCGCCTATCGCGTGGGCCAGCTGCGCCGCGGCCAGCGCGTCCGCCGACGCGTCGTGGGCGGACGCCAGGGTGACGCCGTACTCGGTGCAGACCGCTTCGAGGTTGCGCTTGCCCTTGCGGTAGCGGTCGACGGTGCGGTCGATCGTGTACGGGTCGACGACCGGCGCCGGATCGACGCCGGCGAGGCGCTCCCGCAGCGACGGCAGGCCGTACCGGACGAGTTCGGCCGAGAGCAGCGTCAGGTCGAACGTCGCGTTGTACGCCACCACCGGCACCCCCGTGCGCCAGTACCCGACCAGCACGTCCGCTATGGCGTCGGCGACCCGGTCGGCCGGCTCCCCCTCGGCGGCCGCCCGCTCGTTGCTGACGCCGTGCACCGCGATCGCCTCGTCCGGGATCGGCACTCCGGGATCGGCCAGCCACTGCCGGTGGCCGAGGACCGCGCCGTCCTTCACCTCAATGACGGCGGCGGTGACGATGCGCGCCTCGCGCGGATCGGTCCCGGTCGTCTCCAGGTCGAAGCCGATCATCAGCTCCCGGTGCCAGCCCATGGCAGCCCCCTTCTCGTGGTGCGTTCCCCCAAGTGACCACCACCTTCGCACGCCCCACTGACAATCCGGCCTGATCCGAACGACGGGCCCTAGGACACCGGCCGCGCGTCCGCCCACGCCTGCTCGAATTCGTCGCGGTACGTCACGAACAGCCCGTTCTCACCCGTGTCGGACGACGCGCTCGCCTTCACGATCCGGCCGCCGCCGCGCAGCACGAGCACCGGCGCCTCCATCCCCCGCGTGCGGCGGAGATAGGACTGGACGACGGCTATGCCGTCCGAGCCGTCGCCGTCCACGAGGTAGGCGGTGAAGCGCGGCGTCTCGTCGAAGACGCGGATCTCGAAGGCGCCAGGGTCCTTGAGCCGGGCCCTGACCCGGCGCATGTGCAGGATGTTCATCTCGACGGAACGGCTCAACTCGCCCCTTTTGAGCCCGAGTTCCCGTTCGCGGCGTTTGACCGCGCTGGACGCCGGGTTGAGGAAGAGGAGCCGTACGCGGCAGCCCGACTCGGCGAGCCGGACCAGGCGGCGGCCGGAGAAGTTCTGCACGAGCAGGTTGAGGCCTATGCCGATGACGTCGAGGCGGCGCGCCCCGCCGAAGAGGTCCTCGGCCGGGAACTGGCGCAGCAGCCTGACCCGGTCCGAATGCACGCCCACCACGTCCGCGTACCGGTCGCCGACGAGGTCCTCGACGGCGTCGACGGGCAGCCGGCGGGCCGAGGGGACGTCCGAGCCCGCGCCGAGTATCTCGAGCAGGCGCGCGGAGGCGCGCTCGGCCTGCGCGAGGACCGTCTCGGACAGGGCCCGGTTGCGGGAGACCACGTTGCGCGTGACCTCCAGCTCGTCCAGGGCGAGCTCGACGTCGCGCCGGTCGTCGAAGTACGGCTCGAAGCACGGCCAGTGCTGCACCATCAGCTCGCGCAGCTGCGGCAGGGTCAGGAACGACAGCACGTTGTCGTCGGCCGGGTCGAGGAGATACCCCTTGCGGCGGCTGACCTCGCGCACGGCGACGGCCCGCTGCACCCACTCCTGCCCGGCGGGCCCCGCCGCCGCGACCACCCAGTCCTCGCCGTGCACCGGCGCGTAGACGGGGCGGAGCACGGCGGCGACGACGGCGCGCAGCCGCTGCTCCACCAGGTTCAGCCAGATGTAGGCCCGCCCCGCCCGTTGCGCGCGCGTACGGACCTCGCTCCACGCGTCGGCGCCCCAGTCCAGCTCCGGTCCGATCTGCGACGTCACGTCCATGGGCCTGGCCAGTGACACCGCTTGTGGCGGGATGTCCGTGGAGGCTGCCTCCTGGCTGTCCTGGCCCTCGTGACCCTCGTCACCAGGGGGCAGCTCCAGCCCTCCCGAGCTCACCCGCTCCGCACCGCCTTCCGCTCCCCCGAGCCTGTCGAGCCCTCACTGGTGGAGCACAGCCCCCAGCAACGATCAAGGAAGGGTACTCCGGGAGCGGGTGGCGATGCAGCCGGATGAGGCCGCTCGTTTCTCAACTGCCGTTCGGGGGAACGCCGTTCTGTCCCGCCAGGTCGGCCGGAGTGAGCGGATTCATAGCGGTCACGTCCCTGGGGGCCAGCGAAAAGCCCTGCCAGTGGACCGGCATGGGTTGCTGGTCCTCGTCCCGGGCGATGTGGTGGAACCCGATGTTGACCCACGTGATCGGATGCTTCAGCGTCTGCCCGTTCACCCATTTGTTGACGCTGGTGCCCGCGCAGTTCGCCGACGGATTGTCGCTCGCGTACTGCTCGCACTTCTTGTACTCGGTGAAGTAGACGTCGTGCTTGGTGAAGGCGCGCCCCGGGAACTTGTTGGTCCGGCCGGGAACGAACTCGTACGACCTGGGGTGGCCGTCCTTGTTCTTGCCCGCGGTGGAGACGACGCGCCACCACCGCATGGCCTTGACGTCGCCCGCGAGTTCCTTGGTGACGGGCGTGCGGGTGGTCTTCGTGGTGGGCGAGCCGTCGCCGCGGGGCGGGGTCACCTTGGAGTCGTACTGCTCGACCTTGGCCTTGGGCGAGCCGTCCAGGCCGAAGTTGAGCCTCCAGAAGACGTTGTGGCTGTGGCTCTCGGCGTAGGCGGTCGCGCCCTTGCCGATGGGCCAGCCCTTGCCGTCGGTGCCGTCGTAGTCGTACGGGGAGAGGCTGCCGGTGGCTCCCACGTTGGAGGTGATGGTGCCGTCGGAGGAGAAGCGCCATTCGGTGATGTACTCGTACCAGGACGCCTTGTTGACCGTGTAGACGAGGAGGTCCTTGCCCTGGGCGGCGAAGACCTTGCCGCTGCCGCCCGTCGACTCGTCGTCGCTGAGCCGGTACGCGTGCCCGCGCGCACGCGTGGTGGTGCACAGGCCCTTCACGTTGCCCATGTCGGGCACCTTGACGGTCTTGATGGTGCCGCCGGGGCACTCGGCGGGCTTCAGGTCTTGCAGTGCCTGCCCGAAGTCGGTGCCGGTGACGTCGTCGTACTCGGCTTCTCCGTCGTCGTAGGGGACATGGACCTGCGCGAGCCGGGCACTGGTGAGGACGCGGATCGGTGCGGCCTCGCCCTTGGGCTGGTAGCTGACGTCGTCCAGGACGAGTCCGGACAGCGTGTTGTAGTGCCAGCACATGCGCCAGGTCGTGCCGCCGTCGAGGGTCTGCTCGATGCGGTACGCCTCCGAGCAGTCGGGGGCGGCCGCGGCGGGCGCCTGCGGCGGGGCCGCCGAGGCGGCGGGAGCGGTGGCGAGGGTGCCGGTGAGCAGCGCGGTGGCCGCGAGACCGGTGAGCAGGGCCGCGGGCCGCCTGCGGGCGCGCGGAAGTCTTGTGCCGTGCATGACGTGCATACGGAAGGGCTCCTTCATGGAGGAGAAGACAGTGACGGGTGGGCGCTCAGCCGAGGCGGCCGACGGACCGGTCGCTCAGGTCGACGACGAGCGCCCGGGTGTCTATCCACGGGCCGTTGACGACCTTGGTGATGACGCGCAGGCAGCGGTGCTCGCCGCACTTCGCGAGGTCGGCCGGGACGTCCGCGACGGTCTTCTTGCGGAACACCATCCCGCTCAGCTCCAGTTGACCCGCCTTGGTGAGCTGCTTGCCGGTGGCGTCCTTGTAGTCGGCCTTCAGGTCCGCGCCGAGCGGGTCGGCCATCAACAGCTGCGCGGCCTCGGCTAGTTCGCCCTGGCTGGGCGGGGGCTGCACGCCCTGGTCGGTCCTGCTGTCCTCGACCTTCCCCGTGTCGAGGTTCACCGTCTTCGTGACGACGGAGTCGCTCTTGTAGTCGTAGTACACGACGTCGGCGCGCCGCTGGCCGGCGGCGGCGCCGGCGAGGCCCGGGTCGACCTCCGTCAGGTTCGTCGACAGGTGCTGGGGGCCGCGGTCGCCCTCCACGTCCCGCGCGTCCATCCGCAGGTTGTTCGCCGCCGTGGCCAGCTTCTCCGCGCGCTCCGTCTCCGCGTCCGTGAGCGGATCGCGCCCCACCCCCTTCGCGTCCTCGGCGGGCGCGGGCTCCACGGTGCCCTCCGGGGCCACCGCGTCCTGCCGCGCGGCCCCCGCCCTCGTCATGTCGCTCCCGCCGTCCTCCGGCAGGGTCACGCCGACCGCGACGGCTCCGCCCGCGACCGCGAGCGCCACCACCGCCATCAGCTTCCCCAGATGGCGTCTCACCGTAGTGCGCACATCTTCCCCCAACTTCCCCGGCAGCCCCGGTCGAGGGCGTGCCGGACCGACTTGGTCATCTTGTAAGAGGGCATCAACTCCCGTGTGGTTGCCTCACTTTCGGGGAGAGAGTGTTCTATGCCGCCCGGACCGCCGGGCCACCCGGACATCCCCTGCTCGAACGGAATCGAGGGTTTGGGGAAGGAAGAGTCGTCAGCATGCAGGTCTGGCCTGGACAGGCGTATCCGCTGGGTGCCGCGTACGACGGTGCCGGAACGAACTTCGCGGTCTTCTCGGAGGCCGCCGACCGTATCGAGCTGTGTCTGTTGCACGACGACGGCTCGGAGACCGCCGTGGAGCTGCGGGAGGCGGACGCCTTCGTGCGGCACGCCTACCTACCGGGGATCATGCCGGGGCAGCGCTACGGCTACCGGGTGCACGGCCCCTACGAACCGGAGCACGGCCTGCGCTGCAACTCGGCGAAGCTGCTGCTCGACCCGTACGCGCGCGCCATCAGCGGGCGGATCGACTGGGACGAGGCGGTGTACGGCTATCCGTTCGGCTCGCCGGACGAGCGCAACGACCTGGACTCGGCGCCGCACACGATGGCCTCGGTGGTGGTCAATCCGTACTTCGACTGGGGCGACGACCGGCTGCCGCGCACGGAGTACCACGAGACGGTGATCTACGAGGCCCATGTGAAGGGCCTGACGATGCGGCATCCGTCGCTGCCGGACGAGTTGCGCGGCACCTACGCGGCGCTGGCGCATCCGGCGATCATCGAGCACCTCACGGAAATGGGCGTCACCGCGCTCGAGTTGATGCCGGTCCACCAGTTCGTCAACGATCACCGGCTGGTCGAGATGGGCCTCAACAACTACTGGGGCTACAACACGATCGGCTTCTTCGCTCCGCACAACGCGTACGCGTCGTGGGGTGATCGGGGCGAGCAGGTCCTGGAGTTCAAGTCCGCGGTGCGGGCGCTGCACCAGGCGGGCATCGAGGTCATCCTGGACGTGGTCTACAACCACACGGCGGAGGGCAACCACCTGGGGCCGACGCTGTCCTTCAAGGGCCTCGACAACCACTCCTACTACCGGCTGACCGACGACCCGAAGTACTACATGGACACCACGGGGACCGGGAACTCGCTGTTGATGCGGTCCCCGCACGTCCTCCAGATGATCATGGATTCGCTGCGCTACTGGGTCGAGGAGATGCACGTCGACGGGTTCCGCTTCGACCTCGCGGCCACCCTCGCCCGGCAGTTCCACGAGGTGGACCGGCTGTCGTCGTTCTTCGACCTGGTGCAGCAGGACCCGGTGATCTCGCGCGTCAAGCTCATCGCGGAGCCCTGGGACGTCGGCGAGGGCGGCTACCAGGTGGGCAACTTCCCGCCCCTGTGGACGGAGTGGAACGGCAAGTACCGCGACACCGTACGGGACCTGTGGCGCGGCGAGCCGCGCACGCTGGCCGAGTTCGCGGGCCGGCTGACCGGCTCCTCGGACCTCTACCAGGACGACGGGCGCCGCCCTCTGGCCTCCATAAACTTCGTGACCTGCCACGACGGTTTCACGCTGCGCGACCTGGTGTCGTACAACGACAAGCACAACGACGCCAACGGGGAGGGCAACCGCGACGGAGAGAGCCACAACCGGTCGTGGAACTGCGGCACCGAGGGCGAGACGGACGATCAGGCGGTGCTCGACCTGCGCGAGCGCCAGATGCGCAATTTCGTCGCCACGCTGATGCTGTCGCAGGGCGTTCCGATGCTCAGCCACGGCGACGAGTTCGGGCGCACCCAGAGCGGCAACAACAACGCCTACTGCCAGGACAACGAACTGGCGTGGGTGCGCTGGCCCGACCCCGACGAGCCCGTGGACCCGTTCCTGGAGTTCACGCGCGCGATGGTGCGGCTGCGCCGCGACCATCCGGTGTTCCGCAGGCGGCGCTTCTTCCACGGCCGTCCGGTGGAGGGCACGCACGACGACCTGTCGGACATCGCGTGGTTCACCCCGGAGGGCGAGGAGATGACGCAGGAGGACTGGGGCGCGGCGCAGGCGCGCGCCCTGTCGGTGTTCCTCAACGGCAACGCGATCTCGGAGCCCGGTGAGCGCGGCGAGCGCATCCAGGACGACTCGTTCCTGCTGCTGTTCAACGCCTCGCCCGAGCCCACGGACTTCGTGGTGCCGGTCGACCACGGGCGGCAGTGGCAGGCCGTGATCGACACGGCGCTGACGGCCGGGCTCGCGGCGGGCGAGGGCCAGAAGGTGCAGGCGGGCGACCGGGTCACGGTCGAAGGCCGCAGCCTCACGGTGCTGCAGCGGCCGGCGTAGCCACCGCGGGCGCCCGGAAGGGCCGTACGCGCAGTGCGACGAGGAAGGCAGCCCCGGCGGCCACGCTGCCCACCGCGAAGGCGGCAGCGGGGCCGTGGGACTGCGCGAGACGGCCCGCCACGGCGAGCGTGACGGCCTGCCCGCCGACGAACGCGCTCACGGCGGCCGTCATGCCCTCGCCGAGCCGTTCGCGGGGCACGGCCTGCTCCGTGAGCCCGAACCCGGTGATCAGGTTGGGCGCGAACAGGGCGCCGAACACGGTCACGAGGACGTACAGCAGCGGCAGGGAGTGGGCGACGAGGAGCGGCAGCGAGAGGAGGGCCGCGGCGGCGGTGGCGACGCGCCAGCGGGCCCGCAGCGTGTACCGGGCGGGCACCGCCGCCATGGCCAGGCCGACGACGGCGCTCATGACGCCCATCGCCGCGTACACGAGCCCCGCCTGGTCGGCGTGGCCCAGTTCCTCGGTGAGCGCGGTGATTCCGGCGCCGCAGCCGCCCAGCAGGATGCCGAGGAGGACGAGCCCGACGCGCACCACGTGGACCTGGCGCGGCAGCCGCGGCCGGTCGGCACGCGCGCGTGGTCGTGCGGCGGCCGGTGCGGCCGGCACCGCCGTCGCGGTGGGGTGCAGGGCGAACGCGGTGCCGCAGACGGCGACGAGGAGCGCGGCGGCGCCGAACGCGTAGGCGGGGTGCGCCACCACGGAGGCGACGCCGATGAGCGCGGGTCCGAGGACGAAGCTGAGCTCGTCCATGGTCGACTCCAGGGACAGCACGGCGTTCACCACCCGTTCGTCGCCGCCCTCCCGGCGCACGAGGGCGACACCGCGGGCGCGCGCGAGCGGCCCGATGCCGGGGACGGTGGCGCCCGCGAGCACGCCCAGGGCGATCAGCGCCGCCGTCGGCAGCCCGGCGAGCGCGGCCAGTGTGTAGACGGCGACAGCGAGGCCGTTGAGCAGCGCGAAGGCGAGGACGACGGGGCGCTGGCCGTGCCGGTCCGCGAGCCGTCCGACGAGGGGGCCCATCGCCACCTGGCCGAGCGCGAGGGCGCAGGCGACGACGCCTCCGGTGGCGAGGGAGCCGCTGGTGCGGGTCACCAGCAGGACGCTGCCGAACTGGATCACCGCGACCGGCAGCCGCCCGAGGAACGAGACGACCGGCAGCGGCCGCCCGGTCGCCGCGAGCACGTCGCGGTACGCGCCGAGCGTTCCGGCCGCACGGGTGGATGTACCAGGCATCGTTCGACGTTATCGACGCACGCGTGCGCGTACGCATGCGTCGATGACACGAAACGGGGCGGTGGGGGTACGTAGGTTCCCATGACGCCTCAGCGCCCGACACCGCCGACGACGCCCCCGACGGCCACGTACCGGCTCCAACTGCAACCCGACTTCGGGTTCGCCGCCGCGGCGGCCGCTGTCCCCCATCTGGCCTCCTTGGGGGTCTCGCACCTGCACCTGTCGCCGGTCCTGGAGGCGGTGCCGGGTTCGACGCACGGCTACGACGTGGTGGACCACGCGCGCGTGCGCGGCGAGTTGGGCGGGGAGGAGGGGCTGCGGGACCTGGCCCGCGCGGCGCACGGGCACGGGCTGGGCCTGGTCGTGGACCTGGTGCCCAACCACATGGCGGCGGCCGTGTCCCACAACCGTCCCCTGCGCGAGGTACTGCGGGACGGGCCGTCGTCCCCGTACGCGCGCTGGTTCGACATCGACTGGGAGGCGCAGGGCGGGCGGGTGCTGCTGCCGGTCCTGGGTGGCCGCGTGGGTGAGGAACTGCCGCACCTGAAGGTGGACGGCGACGTACTGCGCTACTACGAACACGCCTTCCCGCTGCGCGAGGGCACCCAGAAGCTGCCGCTGCCCCAACTGCTCGACGCGCAGTGGTACCGCCTGGCGTGGTGGCGGCTGGCCCGCACCGAGCTCAACTACCGCCGCTTCTTCACGATCTCGGATCTCATCGCCGTACGGGTGGAGGACCCGGAGGTCTTCGAGGCGACGCACGGGAAGGTGCTTTCGCTGCTGCGCGAGGGGGTCGTGGACGGGCTGCGCATCGACCACCCCGACGGGCTCGCGGACCCCGGCGCCTACTTCCAGCGCCTGAGCGGGGCGACGGGCGGCCGGTGGACCGTCGCCGAGAAGATCCTGGAGGACGAGGAGCGACTGCCCGCGGCGTGGCCGGTCGCCGGCACCACCGGGTACGACGCGCTGCGTCACATCGACGGGCTGTTCACCGATCCGGCCGGAGCCGATCAACTCGTGGGCCTGTTCCGCCGGTTCACGGGCGCCGCTGCGGACCTCGGCGGGAACTGGCCCGCGACCGCGCGCCGCGCCGCGCTCCGCGTCGTCAGGCACGAACTGGCCACCGAGGTGGACCGGCTGACCCGCGAGGCCGCCGCTCTGTGCGACGAGGAGCCGGAGCTGCGCGACCACGCCCCCTGGGCGCTGCGTACGGCGCTGTGCGAGCTTCTGGTGCGGGTCCCGGTGTACCGGCCCTACGTGACCGGTGGCGAGCCTCCTGAGACGGTCCTGACGGCTTCCGCGGCGCAGGAGGCGAAGGACGCGTTCACGGTGGCCGAGGAGGCCCGCGCGGTCGACGCCGTACGGGACCTGGCGCTGGGGCGGCGCGGCGCGGGCCCGGCGCACACGGCGTTCCGCGCCCGGTTCGCGCAGACCGCTTCCGCGCTGCGCGCCAAGTCCGTGGAGGACAAGGCGTTCTACCGGTACACGCCGCTGCTGTCGGCCCTGGAGGTGGGCGGCAGCCCCGGCGACCCCGCCGTCCCGGTGGCGGCCTTCCACGCGTACTGCGCGCGCGTGCAGCGCGACTGGCCCAGTACGTCGACGGCCCTGTCCACGCACGACACCAAGCGCAGCGGCGACGTACGGGCGTCGATCGCCGTCCTGACGCAGTGCCCCGAGCGGTGGGAGACGCTGCTCGTGGAGGTCACCGAGCGGACCGCGCGGGGCGGCGCCACGAGCGCGCCCGACCCTCAACTGGCCTGGGCCGCCTGGCAGTCCCTGGCCGGGCTCGGCCCCGCCGAGCCGGAGCGGTTGCGGGGCGCGATGCTCAAGCACGCGCGCGAGGCGGGCCTGTTCACGACGTGGACGGAGCAGAACGCCGAGTACGAGCGCGCGGTGGCGGACTTCGTCGCGTCCGGCCCTTGCGGACCGCCCGGCGACGAGGTGCTGGCCTTCATGGACGGCCTGGCACCCCACGTGCGGGCGAACATCCTGGGCACGGCCCTGGTCCACCTCACGATGCCGGGCGTGCCGGACCTCTACCAGGGCACGGAGCACGAGTACCGGGCCCTGGTCGACCCGGACAACCGGGCACCTGCCCGGTTCGCTCAGGACGAGCGCGACGACAAGGAGGCGCTCACCCGCGCGGCGCTGCGGCTGCGGCGGGCGCGGCCCGACTGGTTCGGCGACGGCGCCACGTACGAGCCGCTGCCCGCCGAGGGCCCCGGCGAGGCGCACTGCGTCGCCTACGCGCGCGGGGGCCGGGCGGTCGTGGCGGTGACGCGGTTCTCCCTGCGGCTCGCCGAGGCCGGTGGCTGGCGGTCGACGCGCCTGGCGCTGCCCGAGGGCGAGTGGGTCGACCTGCTGGCGCCGGGCCGGTCGTTCCAGGGCCACGCGCGCGTGGCGGAACTCTTCGGGCGCCTCCCGGTGGCCCTCCTCGTACCGGCCGACGAGGCCACGGACGACGAGCTCTCAGGCGACCAGGTTGCGGGCGACCAGGCGGGCTGAGCCTGCGCCGCGCGCCGGTGCGGCGTCTCACCCGATCCGCACGACCAGCGCCTGCGGGGACCGCGTGAGCAGCCCCTCGTAGCGCGGCCGGAAGCCCGGCGCCCAGCGCAGCGCGGGCAGCACCGTCAGCAGGGCGCGCAGCCCCGCGTCGGCGGTGAGGCGGGCGAGCGGCACGCCGGGGCAGCGGTGCCGGCCCGCGCCGAAGGCCAGTTGCCCCGGTGCCGCGCGGAACAGGTCGTAGCGGTCGGGGTCGGCGAACCGGGTCGCGTCCCGGCCCGCCGCGCCCACCAGGCACGCGACCGTGGCGCCCGCCGGTATCGTGCCGCCGCTCACCGGGACCGGCGCGAGGGCCCGGCGCAGCACGACGTGGGCGGCCGGGTCGCGGCGCAGCGACTCGGCCCAGGCGGCGTCGACGAGTTCGGGGCGGGCCCGCACGAGCGCCAACTGGTCGGGGTGGTCGAGGAGGTTGGCGAGGAGCGCGGCGAGCGCACGGTCGGTGGCGTCCCCGCCCGCCCCGAGGAACGTCGCCACGAGCCCGCAGACCGTCTCGTCGGACAGCGGGCGGCCGTCGGCCCGCGCGGCGCACAGGGCCCCCAGGAGGTCGTCCGTGGGGTGGGCGCGGCGGCGGGCCAGCCGGGGGCGCAGATAGTCGTCCAGGGCGGGCGGGGCGCCGCCCAGGTGGGTGAGGCCGGAGCGGCACAGGGCGGTGACGTGGGCGGTGTCCTCGTACGGCAGGCCGAGGGCGCGGACCACGGTGGCGACGGGCAGCCAGTGGCAGAACTCCTCGACCAGGTCGGCCTCCTGGCGCCCGGCGACGCGGTGGGCGAGGACGTGGGCGGTGCGCGCGACGCTCGCCTTCAGGGCGGCCAGGGCGCGCCCCTGGAGGGCCGGGGAGAGCAGCGCGCGGTGCGCGGCGTGCGTGGCCTCCTCCAGGTGCGGGAAGGTCCGGCCGGGCGGCGGCGCGACCAGGCGGGGGTCGGCGAGCGCCGCGCGTACGTCCGCGTAGCGGCTGAGGAGCCACGCGCCGAAGCCCTCGTCGTAGTGCAGCGGGTGTCGGGCCCGCAGCGTGCGGTACAGCGGGAACGGGTCGTGCGCGGTATCCGGCGCGGCGAGGCTCGGGGGCGGCGTCGCGGGCGTCGCGGGCGGGCAGGACCCCGGGGGGACGGCACACGAGACCGGTCCGGGAGGGCACAGCACAGCGGGGCTCCACTCCGTACCGGGGCGCGCATTGGTCGCTGCGCGCGGCTCCTCCCAGCGCACCACCGAGGCCCGCGTCACGCAGTCTCCGTGCGACCGTACGAGTGACGGCGGCGACGCAGGGTGACGGGTGGGTCTGACCTGCGCGGGGGGCGACGGTGGCGCGATCCTTTCCCTGCCGCGGGGCCGCGCGCCGCCGCAGAGGCCTTCTTGACACACGGAGCAGAGCATGGGGTACTGCGGATTGCTGACGCCGGGAGCACCAACGGGGGTGAGTCACCTGACGGAGCAGCGATACCCCACCTCGGCCGAATTGGTCCAGTCAGCGCGGGAGCTGACGTCTCACCGACCCGACCTGTGCCGCCTGCGCCAGGTCGGGACGTCGCGCGGAGGGCGCCCCCTGCATCTGCTGTCCGTCGGGCACGACCGGCGCGCGGTCCTCGTCGTCGCGGGGGCGCACGCCAATGAGCCCACGGGTGGGCCGACGGCCCTGCATCTGGCCGAAAGAGCCCTCTACGAGCGGGAGTTGCGGACCGACCGGTCGTGGCACTTCCTGTTGTGCGCGGACCCGGACGGGGCGGCGCTGCACAACGCGCCGCAGCCGCGCTCGCTGCTCGACTACCACCGGGGCTTCTTCCGGCCCACGGGCGCCGAGCAGCCGGAGTGGTCGCCGTCGGTGCTGCCGCCGGACCGGCTGCCCCCGGAGACGACGACCCTGGTCGGGGTGATCGACGAGGTGCGCCCCTACCTCCAGGTGTCCCTGCACGGCACCGAACTGGGCGGCAGCTGGGTGCAGTTGACGCGGGACATACCGGGGCTCGCCGAGCCGTTCGCGAAGTCGGCCGCCGAGCTGCACATACCGGTGGAGACGGGTGCGTCGGACGCGGCGGGCTGGCCGACGTCGGGGCGCGGCGTGCACGTGATGCCGGACCTGGACGCGCAGGCCGCGTTCCCGAGCCTGCCCGACGACGCGCGCCTGTCGACGTGGCACCACGCGCACCGCTACGGCGGCTCCACGGCGATCGTGGAGGTGCCGATGTGGGCCAGTGACCTGGTGGACGACCCGGCGCCGCATCCGGCGCCGGAGCGGGCGCTGCGGCGGCTGTCGGCCCGGCTCAGCCGCGACACCCGGCTCGTGGAGGAGATCCTCGCGGAGGCCCTGCCCCGGCTCCGGGACACCGGCGGTCCGCTGCTCGGGGCGGCCCGGTGGGCCCTCGGCCTGGTGCCGGGGCTCGCGGACGACTGGGTCCAGCCACCACCGCCGGACGCGACGATGGCGTACATCGGCAGCATCGACGCCTTCGCCCGGCGGCTGCCGCTGCGGGCCGCGGCGATGCTGCTGCGGGTCCTGGAGGAGGCCGACGACGTGGCGGCGCCCCGGCTCGACGCGCTGGTCACGCGGTGGTGCGAGGTGTACGCGGAGCGGTTCGGGGCGCGCTGGGTGCCGGTGGCCCACCAGGTCGAGCACCAGGCGCGGACGACGGTGGCGGCGGTGCGGCACGCGCGCGGGTGAGCGCGGGTGCTTCAGGCCGCCCCGCCGGACCGGGGCACACCTGCCGGCCCGGTCAGGCCGCGGAGAGGCGGAACGCCATGCGCCCGAAGGCGACCTGGTCCCCGTCCCGCACGATCGCCGCGCCGATCACCCGCCGCCCGTTCACCGTCGTGCCGTTGGTGGAGCCGAGGTCGCGCAGCACCCACGTACCGCCCTGCCTGCTCAGCTCGGCGTGGACCCGCGAGACCGTGTCGTGGCTGAGCCGCAGTCCGTTGACCGGGTCACGGCCGATGCGCAGCGGGTACGCGGAGCCGACCGGGGGCAGCAGCAGCTTCGGCAGCCGCTCCAGGGTCCACGCCCTGCGCAGCCGCTCGGGGAAGCCGGAGACCGCTGCCACGCTGCCGAAGAACGCCCGCGACCAGCGGCCCTCCTGGTGCAGATCGGCGGTGAGCCGGTCGAGTTCCTCGGTCCTGCGGGCGGCCAGCACCA
Source organism: Streptomyces sp. BYX5S (assembly GCF_054724165.1). Lineage (NCBI taxonomy): Bacteria > Bacillati > Actinomycetota > Actinomycetes > Kitasatosporales > Streptomycetaceae > Streptomyces > Streptomyces sp. BYX5S. Next base: position 6,074,551 of record NZ_CM138829.1, read on the forward strand.
GTTCCATCCGGCGCACGAACGTGTCCTGCGACAACCGGCCGAGGGCGACGCCGTCCCTGAGCACCTTCAGGGCACGGTCCCGCTCGGCGTCAGAGAGCCGAGCCGGGTACGTGTGGTGTTCAAAAGAGGACGTCACACAGGGAATTGTCGGGCAGTGGAGGCCGTAGTGTCCAGAAAAGCGGGAGCGCGGGCCGCGTCCGTGCCCCGCGATGGCGCGCGTCAGCGTGTGACACGCGCCCCAGCGGGCCGAAACCGCCCCGCAGGGATCACAACTGACGCACCATGGGGATCATTCGTCACTGTCGGCAGGCATCCGGTCACGAGGGGGTACGGTCCGTGCAGTTCGAGGTGTGGGCACCGCAGGCCGAGCACGTAGCGCTCCATGTGGAGGGCGCGGGGAACGAACAGGGCACCACGCGCGCGTTGTCGCGCGACCCCTACCGCGGGGACGGGTGGTGGTCCGGGCGGACCGAGGCCGAGGACGGCACGCGGTACGGGTTCGCGATCGACGGCGGCCCCGTGCTGCCCGATCCGCGCTCGCGGCGCCAGCCGGACGGCCCGGACGGTCTGAGCGCGGTCGTCGACCACCGGCGCTACGCGTGGCGCGGCGACTGGGCCGGGCGCGGGCTGACCGGCGCGGTCCTGTACGAGCTGCACGTGGGGACGTACACGCGGGAGGGCACGTTCGACGCCGCGGCGCAGCGGCTGGGCCATCTCGCGGAACTGGGCGTGACGCACGTCGAGTTGATGCCGCTGTGCCCGGTGCCGGGGCGGCACGGCTGGGGGTACGACGGGGTCGACCTGTGGGCCGTGCACGAGCCGTACGGCGGCCCCGAGGGCCTGAAGCGGTTCGTCGACTCGGCGCACGAGCACGGTCTCGGTGTCGTGCTCGACGTCGTCCACAACCATCTGGGCCCGTCCGGCAACCATCTGCCCGCGTTCGGCCCGTACTTCACGGACACGCACCACACGCCGTGGGGCAGCGCCGTGAACCTGGACGCGGCCGGTTCCGACGAGGTGCGGGCCTATCTGATCGGCAGCGCGCTCGCCTGGCTGCGCGACTACCGGCTCGACGGGCTGCGGCTCGACGCGATCCACGAGCTGCACGACGAGCGCGCCCTGCCGTTCCTGGAGGAGCTGTCGGCGGCCGTGGACGCGCTCGCCGAGGAGCTCGGCCGGCCGCTGTTCCTGGTCGGCGAGTCCGACCTCGGCGACCCGCGCGTCATCACCCCGCGCGCGCGGGGCGGTCTCGGGCTGCACGCGCAGTGGAACGACGACGTCCACCACGCGGTGCACGCGGCCGTCACCGGTGAACGCCAGGGCTACTACGCCGACTTCGCGCGGCAGCCGATGGCGGCGCTCGCCAAGACGTTCACGCGCGGGTACTTCCACGACGGCACGTACTCGTCGTTCCGGGGCCGCCGCCACGGCCGCCCGCTGGACCGCGCCACGGTGCCCGCGCACCGGCTGCTCGCCTACACGCAGACCCACGACCAGGTGGGCAACCGGGCGCAGGGCGACCGGCTCGGCGCGCTCGTCTCCCCCGGCCTCGTGGCGTGCGCGGCGACGCTGGTGCTCACCGGCCCGTTCACGCCCATGCTGTTCATGGGCGAGGAGTGGGCGGCGAGCACGCCCTGGCAGTACTTCACCGACCACACCGATCCGGCCCTCGCCGAGGCCGTGCGCAAGGGCAGGCGGCGGGAGTTCGCGGCGCACGGCTGGGCCGAGGAGGACGTCCCCGACCCGCAGGACCCGGCCACCCGGGAGCGCTCCTGCCTGAACTGGGACGAGCGGGAAACGGGCCACCACGCGCGCGTGCTCGCCTGGTACCGCGAACTCATCGCCCTGCGGCACGCCCGCCCCGACCTCCGGGACCCGGACCTGGCGGCGGTCAAGGTCGCGTACGACGAGGGGGCGCGGTGGATCGCCTACCGGCGCGGTGACCTCCGCGTGGCGGTGAACCTGTCGAAGACGCCGGTGTCGATCCCGCTGGGCCGCCCGGTGGCGCGGCTGCTGGCCGCGTGGGAGCCGGTGGCCCTGCCGGGCCGGGACGGTGTGCTGACGGTTCCAGCGGAGTCGAGCGTGGTGGCGGTGGCGCCGTAGGGCGAAGGGGTGACCGGGGGCGCCCCCCGGTCACCCCTCGGACACCAGCTCCAGCAGGATCGGCTCCCAGACCCGCTCCAACCGCACCCGCAGCAGCGCGAGCGCCCCCGGGGACGCCGCGCCGAGGCCCTCCGCGAGCCGGACCACCGCGTCGCAGCGCCCCAGCCACAGGCCGCGCAGACAGGAGCGCGGCCCGTATCCCGCGAGCGTCGCGGAGCGCACCGCGGCCCGCGCGCCCACGGCCGCCGCGAGGCACGCGATGTCCTCGGCGGGGTCGCCGATGAAGGCGTCGCCCCAGCCGAGAGCGCCGGTCACCCGGCCGTCGGGCGTCACGATCAGGTGCTCGCCGGACAGACCGTGGTGGACGAGTACCGGTTCGCCCTGCGCGCCGAGCTGCGCGACCGCCTGGGCGGTGAGCTGCCGCAGCCGCTCCGCGTCGAACTCGCCCTTGTCGTCCAGCTCCTGGGCCGCGGGACCGGCCTGCCGGCGCAGCTGCTCCAGGGAGCGCGGCGCGACCTTCGGGACGCCGAGCTGCGCGGCGCGGGCCAGGGGCACCGCCCGCAGCGCCGTGAGCAGCCCGGCGAGGTTCTCCTCGCCCGCCGCGGTGACCTCGCGCTCCTGCGCGGTCGAGCCGGGCAGCCGGGTGTCGAGGGCGTAGCTGAGGCCCGGCGCCCACTCCCCCGTGGCGACACCGGTCGGCACGGCGACCGGCACGAGGGGGCGTACGAGATCGCGCAGCCGCAGTTCCCGTGCGCGGCGGGCGGCGGCGGCCTTGTCGTGGGCCAGCCGCAGGACGTGCGTGTCACCGATCCACCAGGTGAACGGCGGGTCGTCGGCGGCCCGGACGGCCGCCGTGTCCGGGAGCCTCGCCCCCAGGACGCGGCGGACCGTCTCGGCGGTCGGCTGCTGCGGCGTGGACGGCATCGCGGCCTCAGCCCACGATCGCCATCTCGCGCGCCGTCGCGTTGAGGCGCCTGCCGCCGTCCTCGGTGACGGTCACGATGTCCTCGACGCGGACCCCGAACCGCCCCGGCAGATAGATCCCCGGCTCGACGGAGAAGCACATGCCGGGCACCAGCTCCTGCTTCTCGCCCTCGATCATGTAGGGCGGTTCGTGCGTGGTGACGCCGATGCCGTGCCCGGTGCGGTGGATGAAGTACTCGCCGTACCCGGCGTCGGTGATGACCTTGCGGGCCACCCGGTCGACGTCCTGGCAGGCGATCCCCGGCCGCACCGCGTCGCAGGCCGCGGTCTGCGCCTCGCGGACGATGTCGTGGACCTTCCGCTCCTCGTCGGTCGGCTCGCCGACGTGCACCGTACGGGTGGTGTCGGAGCCGTAGCCGTGCTTGAGGCCGCCGAAGTCGAGCACCACCATGTCGCCGTGCTCGATGACGCGGTCGCCCGCCTCGTGGTGCGGGTTGGCGCCGTTGGGGCCCGAGCCGACGACCGTGAAGTCGACCTGGGAGTGCCCGTGCCGCTTCAGCAGGTCGGACAGGTCGCGCGCGATGTCGTTCTCCTTGCGGCCCGCGAAGGCGACCTTCTTGATCTCCTCGTAGGTCGCGTCGGCGGCGGCCCCGGCCGCGGCGAGGCGCTCCAGTTCGGCGGCGTCCTTCACGGCGCGCAGCATCGGCAGGGCCTCGGTCAGGGAGACGTACGAGGTCTCGGGCAGCGTCCTCTGGAGGCCGAGCAGGTGCATCGCCCAGGCGTTGTCGCTCACCCCGAAGCGGCCCGCGACGTCGAGCAGCGGGGCCGTGACGGCGTAGGGGTTCTTGCCGTCGGTCCAGTCGCGCAGCGTCATGGCATCGGCTCCGGCGGCCTTGGCGGCGTCGGGCGCCTCCAGGGTCGGCACCACGAGCGTGGGCTCCTGGCCGGCCGCGAGCACGAGGAGCGTGAGCCGCTCGGTGTCGGCCGGCACGTGGTAGCCGGTGAGCCAGACGAGGTCGGGGCCCGGCGCGACCAGTACCCCGGCGAGCCCCGCGTCGGCGGCGGACTGCGCGGCACGGTCCATGCGGGCCTTGTAGTCGGCGGCGGTGAAGGGCGCGGGGGTACCGGTCGTCATGTCCTGGCCTTTCGTACGGGGACGTACCTGAGGGCGGGTCGTACGGGCAGTCATCCTGCCCGGCGGCGCGGGACGGCGCGAGACCGACCTCTGCCCATGATTTCAGGCGTCCCGTGCGGGGCGCGCGCCGAACCCGGCTCCCTCACGCCCGTCGCGCGCGCCGGTCACGTGACCACCCCGGGGGTCACGGCCAGCTTCTGGAGCTGCCCGTCGATGTGCCGGACGGTGACGACGAGCTGTCGCCCCGGTCGCGCGTCCGCCGCGTCGGCGACGTGCGCCGCGAGGTCGAGCGCGGAGCCGACGCGCTGGTCGCCGAGGGCCACGAGGACGTCGCCGCGGGCCAGGCCGCCGGTGTTGCCGGGGCCCGGGACGTGCACGGCGACGACGAGTGCGCCCGCGCCCTTGGGGGCGTCGACGACCTCGACGCCGAGGCCGCCCCTCACCGGCGGAGGCGACGCGGGCGCCGCGCCGGGGTCCGGCGCGGCGCTCGCGGGCGGGGCCGCCGGTCCCGGCCCGGCCGGGGGCGGGTCCTGCCGGGTCGTTTCGGCGAGCCGGCCCATCCCGATGACACCGGTCCCCACGGTGCCGAGGCCGATCCCGGCGAGCAGCAGCAGGACCGCGCACAGCAGCCCGCAGAGCGCGCCGCCGAGGCGCCGTCCCCGGGCCTTCGCGGCCCCGGTGGAGTCGGACCCGGTGGAACCGGGCCCGGTCGAGCCGCCGCCGGGCTCACCTGGCGGCGGCCCGGACCGCGACGTCTCCCCCGGCCTGCCCCTCGGCCCACCGGATCCCGGCATCGCCCTGGGCCGCAACGCAGTCTGTTCCATGAATCGTCCGCCTCCGGTCCCGGCCCGTTCGGCCACGGCCGGAGCCCTACCCTCCGCGCTCGCGCGCCACGTTCCACGAACGAGTGAGAGTGCGGGGCACGCTCGGACGCGTCAGCCCGTGTGACCCCCATGGCCCCCGTGGCCCCCGCCGTGCCCGGCCCCGTGGTCGAACTTCAGGGCCTCAGCGGGCATCACCACGAAGGGCCGCATCATGCCCATGTCCTCGTGCTCCAGCAGATGGCAGTGGTACATGAAACGGCCGTACGCGCCGTCGAACTTCCCCATCACGCGCAGCATCTGGCCGGGCAGGGACCGGAACACGTCCTTGTGACCCTGCTCATTGGGCGGCAGCGGGATCACCCGGTCCGGGTCGAACGCGACCGGCTTGACCGTGCCGCCCACCTCGACGTCGAATCCCGAGGCGTCGTACGCGTCCCGCCCGAGGATCTGGAAGTCGGCGAGGTGGATGTGCATGGGGTGCACGACCGGCGGGTTCACCGCGAGGTTCAGGAAGCTCCACTGTTCGTGGGTGCCCTCGGCGATGGTGAAGCCGAGGCCGTCGTTGAAGGTCCGGGCGGTGCGCCGGTAGGTCTTCAGCCTGCCCTTGTCGTCGACCAGTTGGACGACGCCGTCACTGGGCACCTGGATGCTGTCGGCGTCCTCGGTGACGTCCTCCATCTCCCACATCTCCGGGTGTCCGCCGCCGCCCTTGGTCGCGGGCGGTGTCAGCACGATCAGCCGGTGGCCGTGCTCGATGTCGTGCGTCAGCCGCCGGAAGGAGCCGGAGAGCACCTCGGGCAGCACGAACGGGTCGGGCTCACCGCACTCGCCGACGCGGAACTCCATGACCTGCGGGTAGCGCACGCCGCCCGGCACGTCCGGGACGCCCGGCGCCTCGTTGCGGCCCTTGTCGACCAGGCGCACCCGCCGGCCGGCGAGGGAGGCGAAGTCGACGAGGAGGTCCATGCGCTCGGCGGGCGCGACGGTCAGCGTGGGCAGCGCCTCGTCGAAGTCGACCGGGACGGGCCTGGGCAGCAGTCCGCCGTCGCTGCCGATCTGGTGCATGACGCCGGGCAGCGGCTCGCCGTCCTCGTCGATGAGCACCAGGTTGTAGATCCGCGCGTTCGACGCGTTGACCAGGCGGAAGCGGTACCAGCCCGCGTCGACCCGCGCGAAGGGCCAGATCCGTCCGTTGACCGTCGTGTACGGCCCGGCGAACGGCAGGGTCACGGGCTTGCCGGTCTCCTCGTTCGCCGGGTCGACGATCACGGTCTTGTGGAGCAGCCGGCCGTTGAGCCGGCCGTCCTCGTCCGTGTCCAGGTTCCGGTCGGCGAGCAGCAGCGGGATCTCCCGCTCCCCGCAGGGCAGCCCGAGGGCGTCCTCCTCGTCGTCGCGGATCAGATACGTGCCGTACAGGCCCGCCTGCACGTTCCAGCGGGTGATGTTCATGGCGTGGTCGTGGTACCACCACTGCACCGCCTGGTGGTCGTTCGGGTACTCGGAGAGCTGGGCGTCGCCGAAGCCCACCGCGTTGTCCGCCCAGCCGTCGTTGCCGCCGCCCGTCTGCGCGCCGTGCAGATGTGTCACGGTCCAGGCGGGCAGCGCGGCCACGTCCGCGTTCGCCGCGACGCCGTCGCGGCCCGGCAGGGTGCTCGGCGAGGGCGGCGGGTCCTGGCCCGGCTCGGTCGGCGGGTTGGGCACCTCCACCGCGGTCACCGGGAATTCACCGCCCTGGGGAATGCGGTTCGTCCAGGCGATGCGGACGCGCTGCCCGCGCCGCACCTCGATGGTCGGGCCCGGTACGGACCCCTCGTAGCCCCACATCAGCGTCGGCGGGAGCTGCGGGTGCAGCCGCTGCCATGTGGGCCGCAGCGCGATCTCCGTCTCCTGCCGGACGTCACCGGACTCGGGCCGCAGCACCGGCGGCACCGTCAACGGCGCCACGTACGGCGCCAGTTCCCCCACGGCGGCCGCGGCGATCTCGCTCGCGGCCTCCTCGACCCCGGTGAGCCCGTCCGTGATGCGCTCGAAGATTTCGGTCATGAGAAGAACACCCCCGTGTGTTCTCAAACAGTCCCCGTCACGGCCGCGCACGGCCGTCTCACCTCACAAGACGGCTGACGTCCCAGCAAAGTTCCCTGAACCGCCCAATCCGGACGTGCAGTTCCTGAAACCGAACGGAACCGGCGCCGCCGGAATCCGGTCCGGCACGAACCCGTGGGCGCGGCGCGCGAGCCAGCTGTCGCGGTAGCGGTCGACCTCCCGGTGCCAGTGGAGGATGCCCGCCATCCAGTTGCGCAGATCGCCGACGTAGCCGTCGAGGACCGCCCGCGCCTCGCGGTCGAGCCCGAAGTCCTCGTACAGCACCGGCAGTTCGTGCGCGACGATGTGCTCGAACTGCTTCATGCGCTGGTTCATGAGGTCGCCGACGATGCGGACGGCCGTCGGGTAGTCCGCGCCGAAGAAGTTCTGCACGACGAGGACCGCGTTGTGGATCTCGCCTTCGTACTGGATCTCCTTCTGGTACGAGAACACGTCGTTGATCAGGCACGCGTAGTCGATGGCCGAGTTCTCCAGGGCCCGCACCGGCCCGGTGCGGTACAACTCGGGCGGCACGGCGGGGCCGTGGCCCATCCGGCACAGGCTGAGGGTGAGGTCGGAGCCGAAGGTGGCGCGGCGCATCTCCAGGTAGTCGACCGGGTCGGGGATGCGGTGCTGGAGCTGGTTGGCGACCTCCCACACCCAGCTCTCCGTCATGACCTCGACCGCGTCCTTGAGGGTGCGCCGCTGCTCCGGCGTCATGTCGGCCGTGGTGCGCCGCCACAGATCGGCGAGGCCGCGCTCCATGGCGTTGGCGGGCGGCGGGATCTCCTCGCCGTCCACGGGCATGCACGCGGAGAGCCGGGCGGTGCACAGTTGGGCGGCGGCCAGGTCGCGCCGGTGTCCGAAGACCAGCGGGTAGTAGTCGTCCCCGTAGGTGCCCCAGGCGAGCCACTGCGAGCTGAGGTCGAGCGCCTCCGCGGAGCCGTCGGGGTCGAGGCCCGCCGCGCACAACGGCAGGTCGTAGGCGCGGAGTTTGTCCTCGTCCCACACGCCCTCCCCGAGCATGCCCGTGCGGTGCATCCACGGCAGCAGCCGCGCGCGGGCCCCGTCGAGCTCCGGGTTGAGCGTCAGGGCGAACGGCATGCGGATGTCGGGGATCAGCGAGGGGCCGACCTTCTGGAACGGCTCGTGCGTGTACGCGCGCAGGCGCTTCGCCCCGACGGCGTCGAGCAGCGCCCGCATGTCGGTGGCGCCCGTCCCGATGCCGCTCGGCCCGCCCAGGGGCGGCGCGGCCTGCGCGGCGGCCTCCTTGTTCATGTAGCGGCTGGAGCGCATGTGCCACTCGTGACCACCGGACTGCCAGTCCTGGAGGCCGCGCGTGTACGCGGCGACGGCCGCGACCTGGTCCGCGGTGAGCGCCTTGGCCACGGAGAGCGCGGGCACCTCGGTCAGCGCGGTGTGCTCGAACTGGTGCAGCCGCGAGGTCAGCACGTCGTTGACGGCCTCCGCCGCCTCCTGCGTGGTGCAGCCGAAGAAGGTCTCCAGCACCAGGACGCCGTTGGAGAGTTCGCCCTCGTCCCTGACCTCCCTCTCGTACGAGAAGAGGTCGTTGCGCAGGTGCACGGCGTCGGCGAACGTCTCCATGAGGACGCGCAGCGGCCGCGATTCGGCGACGGCGGCCGGGACTTCGGCGGTCGCGTACTCCACGAGCCCCGCCGACCAGGGGGCGCCGCCGACCTTGCGGCGCATCTCGATGTACTCGACGGGGTTGGAGATCCGCCCTTCGTTGATGTTGGACAGCTCCCACATCGACTCGTTCAGGAGGTGTTCCGTGGACGCGGCGAAGCGGCGCCTCCAGTCCGACGACATCGCGGGGACGGTGCGCCGCCACAGGTCGATGAGGCCCGCCTCCACCGGGTTCCGCGGCTCCGGCACGGGTGTGTCGAGATCCATCGGCATGAACAGCGGCAGCCGCTCCAGGTGCGCCTTGCCCGCCTCGCGGTCGTTGGTGCGCTTGTACATGTCCAGGAAGTGGTCGTCGAAGAAGAAGACCCACACGTACCAGTCGGTGATCAAAGAGAGCGCCGGGCCGTCGCAGTCGGGGTGGGTGTACGCGCACAGCAGGCCGTAGTCGTGCGCGTCCAGGTCGCTCCGCTCCCAGACGCCGCTGCCCTCCAGCATGCCCATCTCGCGGGCCCACACCGCGGAGTGGGCCCGCGCCTCGTCCAGGTGCGGATTGAGCCGGGCCTGGTACGGCATGTAGAAACGCGGCAGGTGGAAGGGCTGGGAGGACTCGTGTGTCATGAGCGCCGCCCTACCCGTGGGCGTCAACCGGCATCCTCGGGGCGGCACATGATCGCACCATCGCGTGAACCGGGGAGTGCCCGCCACCGGTTCGGGGAAGGGCGCGTCTGGATCCCGTGCCCGGCCCTGCCCGCGAGGGCTCACGCCCAGTGCGCGGGGCGCCGCAGGCCCGCCGGGATGCGGGTGGCGGTGTCGCCGCGCGCCGCGTTCACCTGCGCCTGGGTGAGGAACAGGGCGCCGGTGAGGTCGGCGCCGGCCAGCCGGGCGTCCCGCAGGTCCGCGCCGATGAGGTCGGCCGAGCGCAGGTCGGCGTCCGTGAGGTCCGCCGCCACGAGGAGCGCGCCGCGGAGGTTGGCGCCCCTGAGGTCGGCCTTCCGGAACCGGGCGCCCACCAGGTCGGCGCCGCGGTGGTTCTTCTTGCGGCCGAGGGCGCCGGGCACGTCGGCGCGTACGAGTTCGCTCGCCTTCAGGAGCAGGGCGTTCACGGCGCCGCGCACGGCCGGTACGTCCGCCGCGACCAGTTCGTCGCTGCGCGCGCGGGTCAGCCGCTCGATGTCCTCGCGGGCCCGGCGGGCCTCCAGGTGCACGGGGCGGGCGGCGGCCAGTTCCAGGACGTCGCTCAAGTACCAGAGCAGTTCGTGCAGTTGCCGCACGACCGGGAAGGTCTCGTACATGGCGCGGGCGCTCTCGGGCCGCTCCCGCCAGCTGACGCCCTCGAAGGTGACCTGGGAGACCTTCTGCCCCGCGCCGAAGCAGTCGAAGACGGTGCAGCCGGGGTAGCCCTCGTCGCGCAGCCGGGCGTGGATGCCGCAGCGGAAGTCGGCCTGGAGGTTGCGGCAGGGCGTGCCCGCGTTCTTGTCGTGCGCGAAGTCGTGCGACTTCGCGAACGGGAGGGCCACGCAGCACAGGCCGAAGCAGTCCGCGCAGTCCGCGCGCAGGTCGGGACGGTCGGGCGGGGTCGACGGGGAGGTCACCCGTCCATTGTCGCCGATCAGCCACGGCGTACGCCGCCACGCGCGCGTGCGCCCCCTTGTGGCCGGGCCCGGCGCCGCGCCACCGTGGGAGGCGTCCCGCACCGCTTCGTTCCACATCCCTTGGGAGTCGACGTGGCCTCCACCTTCGCCCTGCCGTACGAACTGCACGGGGACGGCCCGCACAAAGTGATCGCGGTGCACGGCTGGTTCGCCGACCGCTCCGCCTACGCGCCGGTCGTGGCGGACCTCGACCGTGTCTCCTTCCAGTACGCGCTCGTGGACCTGCGCGGCTACGGGGAGGCGAAACAGACGCCGGGGGCGTACACGACGGCCGAGGGCGCCGCTGACGTGCTGGACCTCGCGGACCGGCTCGGCTGGGAGCGCTTCTCGCTGGTCGGGCACTCGATGGGCGGCAGTGTGGCGCAGCGCGTGGTGGCGACGGCGCAGCGGCGGGTGCGGCGCATCGTGGGGGTGTCGCCGGTCCCGGCGTCGGGGCTGCCGATGCCGCCCGAGCAGTGGGAGCTGTTCGCGACGGCCGACTCCTCCCCCGCCAACCGCCGCGCGATCCTCGACGTCACCACGGGCGGCGTGCGCCCCGGCGCGTGGCTGGACCGCATGGTGGAGCGTTCGCTCGCGCGCAGTGACGCCAAGGCGTTCCGGGCGTGGCTCGACTCGTGGACCGGCGACGACTTCCACGCGGAGCTTCAGCCCTGTACGGTCCCGGCGCTCGCCATCACCGGCCAGCTGGACCCGGCCCTTTCGGCGTCCCTCATGCGGTCGACGTGGCTGACCTGGTTCACCCGCGGCGAGCTCGTCGACCTGCCCGTGTGCGGCCATTACGCGATGGACGAGGCGCCGCTGGCGCTGATCCGCGTCATGGAGGACTTCCTGCGCGCGGACCGGGCGGGCCGGACGCCGCGCGTCGTGAAGCGCACGCGCGCGTGAGGGCGGGGCGCACCGAGGCCGTCCCCGACGTCTTCGACCCCCGCCGTTACGCCCGCGGTGTCCCGCACGAGCGCTACCGGGCGCTGCGGGACCACCACCCGGTGGCGTGGCAGCCGGAGCCCGCGGTCCTCGGCTGGCCGGAGGGCCCCGGCTTCTGGGCGGTCACCCGGCACGCGGACGTGGTGCGGGTCCTCAAGGACGCGACGGCGTTCTCCTCGTCGCTGGGGGCGACCCAGATCCGCGATCCCGATCCGGCGGACCTCCCGTTCATCCGCTCCATGATGCTCAACCAGGACCCGCCGGCCCACGGCCGCCTGCGCCGCCTGGTGAGCCGGGCGTTCACACCGCGCCGGGTGGCGGCTTTCGAGGAGGCGGCCCGCCACCGGGCACGATCCTTGCTGCGCACGGCACTTGGGGGCGGTCCGGCGGAGACGGTCGACCTGGTCGGCACGGTCACCGACGACTACGCCCTGCTGAACCTCGCCGACCTCCTCGGCGTCCCGGAGTCCGACCGCGCGCTGCTGCTGCACTGGACGCGCCGCGTCATCGGCTACCAGGACCCGGACGAGGCGGCGGACCCCGGCGACGGCCCTCCGGTGAACCCGCGCTCCCCCTCGGCGCTGGCGGACATGTTCGCGTACGCCGACGAACTGACGGCCCACAAGCGGGCGCACCCCGCCGACGACATCATGACCACGCTCGCGACGGACCCCGAACTCACGCCGTCCGAACGCCAGATGTTCTTCTTCCTGCTGACGATCGCGGGCAACGACACGGTCCGCAGCGCCGCGCCGGGCGGCCTGGCGCTGCTGGCCGAGAACCCCGCCGCGTACGAACGGCTGCGCACCGGTGAGGCGGGCCTCGCACTCGCCCTGGACGAACTCCTGCGCCGCCACCCGCCGGTCCTGACCTTCCGCCGCACGGCGACGCAGGACATCTCGCTGGGCGGCACCCGCATCGGGCGCGGTGCCAAGGTGGTCGTCTTCCACGCCTCGGCCAACCACGACGAGCGCGTCTTCCGGGCCCCGTTCACCCTCGACCTGTCCCGCGCCCCCAACCCCCACGTCTCGTTCGGGGACGGCCCCCACGTCTGCCTCGGCGCCCACTTCGCGCGCCTCCAACTGCGGGTGCTGTACGAGGAGGTGGGCCGGGTGCTCCCGGTCCTGACGCTCGCGGCGCCGCCGAAGCGCCTCGTGTCGAACTTCATCAACGGGATCAAGGAACTACGGGTGTTCACGCCCGGCGCAGCGCATGCGTCCCGCACGCCGTACACGCCCACGATCCGGTGAGTTGCGGGGATCGCGGCCGCGGTCCGCCGAAGGTTCATCCCGTGATGATCAACAACATTCCCCGTTCCGTCCGCCGCCTCGCCACCCTGCCCGCCGCCGCGGTCTCCGTCCTCGCGCTCGCGTCCGCGCCGTCGGCCACGGCGAGCGCCCCGGACGCCGCCGAGAACGCGAAGAGCCCCGTGGCCGCGGCGAAGGCCGCCCCCTCCTGCCCCGTCGTCCCGGACCGCCTCTACGCGGCGATCGACCGCGTCCCGCTGGAGCGGATCTCCCCGGAGCCGGCGTACCGCGGCGACTGCCAGACCCTGTACCGGGCGGACGGGCGCGCCCCGGCGGTCATCTTCAAGGAGGGCTTCGAGGCGAAGGACGTCGAGAACGGGCAGTACGACCTGGAGAAGTACGTCCTGAAGAACCAGCCCTCGCCGTTCGTCTCCACCACCCGCGACCACGACCTGTTCAAGAAGTGGACGAAGTGGATGCGGGGCGGCGCGTACAACTACTACATCGACGCCCCGAACGGCATCGACGTGAACGAGACCATCGGCGACACCCACAAGTACGCCGACCAGGTCGAGGTGGCCTTCCCGGGCGGCGTGCAGTCGCGGTTCGTCATCGGCGCGTGCCCGATCAACAAGGAGACGAACACCGAGATCATGTCGGAGTGCGAGAGCAACCCGGCCTTCGAGCCGGCGACGGCGGCGCGGTGAGCGCCGCCGGGGCCGGCCGGACCTCACTCCCCTTCGGGGCTCAGCGTCAGTGAGATCGAGTTGATGCAGTACCGCTGATCCGTGGGCGTCGGATACCCCTCGCCCTCGAAGACGTGGCCGAGGTGCGAGCCGCAGCGCGCGCAGCGCACCTCGGTGCGGACCATGCCGTGGGAGCGGTCCTCGATCAGTTCGACGGCGTCGGAGTTCTTCGGGTCGTAGAACGAGGGCCAGCCGCAGTGCGACTCGAACTTCTCGGTGGACGTGAAGAGCTCCGCGCCGCACGCCCGGCAGGAGTAGACGCCCTTGGTCTTGGTGTCGGTGTACTCACCGACGAACGCGGGCTCCGTGCCGGCCTGGCGCAGCACCGCGTACTCCGCCGGGCTCAGCTCCGCGCGCCACTGCTCGTCCGGCTTCTCTACGTCGTACGCCATGTGCTCGTCCCTTCAGAGGCGCTTCAGCTGGTCCAGGATGCGCGGGCCGAGGTCCGTGACGTCGCCCGCGCCCATGGTGAGAACAAGATCTCCGGGCTTGGCCATTCCCGCGACCGCTGCGACGGCGGCGTCCTTGTCGGCGGCGGCCTGCACGTCGGCGCCCGCCTCGCGCGCGGCGTCGATGATCAGGTCGCTGGTGATGCCGGGGATCGGGTCCTCGCGGGCCGGGTAGATGTCGAGGACGACCGAGGCGTCCGCGAGGGCGAGGGCGGCGCCCATCTCCTTGCCCAGCTCCTGGGTGCGGGAGAACAGGTGGGGCTGGAAGAGCGTGAGGATGCGGGCCTCGCCCGCGGCGGAGCGCATGGCTTCCAGGTCGGCCGTCATCTCGGTGGGGTGGTGGGCGTACGAGTCGATGACCTGCACGCCGTTCTCCTCGCCCTTGAGCTGGAGGCGGCGCTTGACGCCCGTGTACGTCTTGAGGGCGGAGGCCAGGTTCCGGGCCGGGATGCCCATGGCGACGCCCGCGGCGAGCGCGGCCACCGCGTTCTGCGCGTAGTGGCGGCCGGGGACCGAGACGGTGAAGGTGAGCAGCTTGCCGTCCAGGAGGACCGTTACCTCGCTGGTCAGGCCGCGCGGGGTGATCTTGTGGATACGGATGTCGGCGCCCTCGGACTCGCCGTAGGTGACGACCTTGAGGGACGTGGTGTCGCGGATCCGGCGGGTCAGCTCGGCGGCGCCGGACTGGTCGGCGGCGATGACGAGGGTGCCGCCAGGGACGATCTTCGTGGTGAACGTCTCGAAGGACTCGTAGATCTCGTCCATCGACGCGTAGTTCGCGTGGTGGTCGAGCTCGACGTTGAGGATGATCGCGACTTCCGGCTTGTACTTGTGGAAGCTGCGGTCCGATTCGTCGGCCTCGGCGACGAAGATCTCGCCCTCGCCGTGGTCGGCGTTGGAACCGGGCTCGTCGAGGTCGCCGCCGATGGCGTAGGACGGGTTGAGGCCGAGGGACTTCAGGGACACCGCGAGCATCGACGTCGTGGTCGTCTTGCCGTGCGTGCCCGCCACGGCGATCGGGCGCAGGCCGTCCATGAGGGAGGCGAGGGCGTCCGAGCGGTGCACGACCGGAATGCCCAGCTCCGTGGCGCGGGCCAGCTCCGGGTTGTCCTCGCGGATGGCCGAGGAGACGACGACGCAGCTGGCGTCGGCGGCGAGGTGCGCGGCGTCGTGGCCGATGTGCACGGTCGCGCCGCGCTCGCGCAGGGACTCGGCCGTCGCGGACTCGCGGGCGTCGCTGCCGGCCACCCGGGCGCCGCGCTGGGCGAGGATCTTGGCGATGCCCGACATGCCGGCGCCGCCGATGCCGATGAAGTGCGGTCGATTCATGGCGGTGGGCAGGCCGGGTGCCATACGTGTCTCTCCCCTGGTGTCCTTGGATGTACGGGCCCGCTGCCTGCGCGGCAGCGGAACGGGCCCAGCCTATTGCCTCGGCCGGGCCCGCTCCGCATCTCTCCCCTTCGCCCGCTATGCCTTGCTGTGCGAGAAGAGCTTCAGGACCGGAACGCCGACCTGGTGCCGGGCGCGCGAGGCCCAGTCGCGGTGGAAGAACTCCTCCACGTAGTGCGGGTCGGTCAGCACGATGACCTCGTCCGCCTTGACCTCCTCGACGAGCGCCTTGAGGGCGTCCAGCGGGTGGTCCTCGATGAGCCGGCCCACCGCCTCGCTGCCCGCCTGGTGCAGCGCGGTGAGGGAGACGGCGAGGGCCCGCTCCGCCGGGCCCCTGGCGTCCTCGCCCTCGGGCACCTCGCTCTCCTTGCCGGCCTCGTCGAACTCCCCCATCGCCACGTCGTCGATGGCCCGCAGCAGGCGGTCCGCCTGGTCTCCGCGGGGCTGGAGCAGCACGTGGAAGGAGACGTTCTCGTCGCCGTGCAAGGTGGTGACAAACTCCACGTCGGCCGACGTCAGGGCCTTCTCGATCATCAATACGCTCGTGAACACGACGGGCGCCCTTCTTCTCCTACCGTGAGCCGACCGTCGTCGACCCACCGGGTGGACCAGCGGACCTGCGGAAACCATCCTGCCCCGCATTCGCACGGGGTCTGACGAGATTTAGTGTGCCCAGTCAAAGCTAAACGGAACGACTCATTCCGCCGAATGTCCGCCGCGCGTCCCGCAATACCTGCTGAAGAGGAATCCGTCCTCCTCCAACAAGGACTTCAGTTCGAAGCGCGCCGGTACGGCCAGGGTCGGGCCGCCCGCGACGCGCTGGGCATCGCCGGCGGTGAGCATCGGGGACAGGGTCAGGCACAGCTCGTCGAGTACCCCTGCGGCGACGAATTGACCGAGCATCCTCGGGCCGCCCTCCGTGAGCAGCCTGCGAAAGCCCCGGCCGCCCAGTGCCGCCACCGCGCGGTCGGGCTCGACCGCCGCGCCGTCGCCCGCGATCAGCACCTCCACGCCCGCCTTGCGCGCCGTCTCCACCCGGTCGGCCGGGGCGCCGGCGCCGGTCAGCAGCAGGGTCGGCACCAGCGGCTCGGTGAACAGCGGCAGGTCGAAGTCGAGGTCGAGGCTCGCGCTGATCACCGCGATGTGCGGGGCGGGCCCCTGACCGGCCGCCTCCCGGCGCGCGGCGAAGGCCTCCCGCGCGCGTGCCGGGCGGTAGCCCTCCGCGCGGACCGTCTCGGCGCCGACCACGACGACGTCGGCGAGCGCGCGCAGCGTGCCGAAGATCCGCATGTCGGTGTCGTTGGAGATGGGCCGGGAGTGGCCGTCGTGCTGGGCGGCGCCGTCGAGCGTGGAGACCATGTTGGCCCGCAGCCACGGCGCGCGCTCCGCCTCGGGCGGATAGGCGTAGGCCCCGGCGAGCTCGTCGAGGGTCCACCCGCGGGCGGCCGAGCCGGCATCCCTCCCCTCGTACCCCTTGTCATCTGCTGTTTCGTACGTCACAGGGAACAGGCGTCGCATGTCGTGCAGTGTGGCACGACCACTAAGCTGGGTAACCGTGTCGTCATCCCTCGAAGCCGCCGACTCCCGGGAGTCCAGTCCGATGGGTATCAGCCCCATACCCGACGCGGCGCCGCTGTCCCTGTGCGCCCGTGAGCCGCACGTCCCCGCGGAGCGCCTGGTCGCCGAGATGGTGCCGCCCCCGCGGTTCAGCACGGCGCGCTTCGACACCTACATCCCGGACCCCAACCAGCCGAGCCAGACCGAGGCC
Organism: Streptomyces sp. BYX5S; assembly: GCF_054724165.1. Taxonomy (NCBI): domain Bacteria; kingdom Bacillati; phylum Actinomycetota; class Actinomycetes; order Kitasatosporales; family Streptomycetaceae; genus Streptomyces; species Streptomyces sp. BYX5S. Next base: position 6,091,441 of record NZ_CM138829.1, read on the forward strand.
GTCCGGGTCCTGAGCGCGTTCGCGGCCGGTCTCGGCGGGGCGCACGCGTCCGGGGCGGGCAGGAAGCGCGGCCTGTTCGGCTTCGGGAAGAAGCCCGCGGCCCCGGCCGGGCCGCGCGGCGTCTACCTCGACGGCGGTTACGGCGTCGGCAAGACCCACCTCCTGGCCTCGCTGTGGCACGCGACCGCGGCGGAGCCCGAGTACAAGGCGTTCGGCACGTTCGTCGAGCTGACGAACCTGGTCGGCGCGCTCGGCTTCCAGCAGACCGTCAAGACGCTCAGCGGCCACCGGCTGCTGTGCATCGACGAGTTCGAGCTGGACGACCCGGGGGACACGGTGCTGGTGTCGTCGCTGCTCGGGAAGCTGGTCGAGGCGGGCGTCGCGCTCGCCGCGACGTCGAACACGCTGCCGGGCAAGCTCGGCGAGGGCCGGTTCGCCGCCGCCGACTTCCTGCGCGAGATCCAGGGCCTGTCGGCGCACTTCAGGCCGTTGCGCATCGACGGCGAGGACTACCGGCACCGCGGCCTTCCCGAGGCCCCCGCGCCGTTCACCGACGAGCAGGTCACGAAGGCGGCGTACGCCACCGAGGGCGCCTCGCTCGACGACTTCCCGCACCTTCTGGAGCACCTCGCGCGCGTGCACCCCAGCCGGTACGGGGCGCTGACCGACGACCTGAAGGCGGTCTGCCTCACCGACGTGTCGGCCGTGCCGGACCAGTCGACCGCGCTGCGCCTCGTCGTCCTCGCGGACCGGCTCTACGACCGGGAGATCCCGGTCCTCACCTCGGGGCAGCCGTTCGATCAGCTGTTCAGCGCGGAGATGCTGAACGGCGGCTACAAGAAGAAGTACTTCCGGGCCATCTCCCGCCTCACCGCGCTCGCCCGCGACGCCAAGGGGCTCGTGCACGAGTAACCCGCAGGTCGGGCGTTTCATGGGTGATGCACGAAACGCCGGTGCTACGCGCGTGGTTCCCGCGGGGAAAGGCACGTGATAAACACAGCCGGGTCACAGTTCCTGTCCGCCAGCAGGAGGTTGCCCCATGTCACGCACCGCAGATGCACGGCAGTCCGCAACACGACGTCAAGTCCTCGCCCGCTCCGGCGCGCTCGGCGTGGGCATCGCCTTCGCCGGGAGCCTGTCCGAGCTGTTCGCCGGGTCCGCCGCCGCGCAGGGGCGGGCCGGATACGGGCCGCTGGTGCCCGACCCGGACGGACTGCTCGACCTGCCGAAAGGATTCCGCTACAAGGTCCTGTCCCGCGAGGGCGAGCCACTGCGCTCCGGCGAAGGCCTCGTGCCCTCCAACCACGACGGGATGGCGGCGTTCGCCGGCAGACAGGGCCGCGTCCACCTCGTGCGCAACCACGAGAACCGGGTCACCGGGAAGATCGGCGTGCCGACCGTCGAGGGTCTGACGTACGACCCGATGGGCAAGGGCGGCTGTACGGCGCTGACCGTGGACCGGAGGAACAACGTGGTCTCCGAGCGCGTCGGGATCGCCGGTACGGCGGTCAACTGCGCGGGCGGGCCCACCCCGTGGGGCACCTGGCTCACCTGCGAGGAGACCGAGGACAAGGCCGGGACGAACGGCTACACCAAGGACCACGGCTTCATCTTCGAGGTCGACCCCGTCGACCCGCACCGCTCGGGCGCCGTGCCGCTCACCGCGATGGGCCGCTACCAGCACGAGGCGATCGCCGTGGACCCGCGCAGCGGCGTCGTCTACGAGACCGAGGACGCCTTCGAGAAGCCCTTCGGTCTCTTCTACCGCTTCCTGCCCAAGAAGCCGCTCGGCGGCCTCGGTTCGCTGCGCGCGGGCGGGACATTGCAGGCCATGCGGGTGCCCGGGGTGCCGGACCTGTCGGCCGTCCAGGAGACCGGCGCCACCTTCGGCGGGGTCGAGTGGGTCGACGTACCGGACCCGCTGGCCGCGCAGACGCCCATCCGCAACCAGGACTTCGGACCGAAGGGCATCACCCACGCGCAGAAGCTGGAGGGCTGCTACTGGGGCGGGTCGAGCGTCTACTTCGTCTCCTCGTACGCCCGCAGCCGGGAGGGCTCCGCGGCCGACCACTACGGGCAGGTGTGGCGCTACGAGCCGGGCAAGCGGAGGCTGACGCTGGTCATCGTGTTCGGCCCGGACACCGACGTCCAGCTGCCGGGCGAGGAGCCCGACAACATCTGCCTGGCGCCCAGCGGCGGCCTCATGGTCTGCGAGGACGGCGAGGGCGCGCAGCACGTGTTCGGGCTGACGCGCAAGGGCGAGGTGTACGCCATGGCCCGCGGGCGGCAGAACATCGGGACGCCCGAGGCGCCGGAGTGGGGCGAGTTCGCCGGGGTCACGTTCTCGCCGGACGGCGACACGATGTACGTGAACTGCTACACGCCGGGGACGACGTTCGCCGTGACGGGCCCCTGGCACTGAGCGGTCCGGCGCGACGGCCGCCGCGCGCGATGGCCGGTTCCCCCGTGGCCGGTTTTCGCGCGCGGCGCGCCGCGTTTCGTGCGAGTGCCCTGGGCAAGTTCCCTGCATGGAACAACGGTCAACCACTGCATGGGAGTTCACCGACGACCGCGGGCACCTCACGTCCGCGCCGACGACGCCGCAGCGCGTCGTCGCCTACATCCAGGCCGGGGCGAGCCTGTGGGATCTGGGCGTACGCCCCGTCGGGATATTCGGCTCGTACCACGACGGGGACCACCCCGACCGCGCCAAGTCCGGGTCTCTGCCGCTGGACGAGGTCGCGTACCTGGGCGCCGGAGCGGGGCTCGGCCTCGACGACGTGCTCGCGGCGCGGCCCGACCTCGTCGTGGCGCTCACCTACGGCGGCGGGCAGGTGTACGGCATCGAGCCCGATACGGCGAAACACCTGGAGGAGCACGTTCCGCTCGTCGTGATCGACGTGGGTCAGGGGCGGGCGCTGAGCGGGGTGCGGGAACGTTTCGCCGAGCTCGGGCGGTCGCTCGGGTTCGCCGAGTCCGCCGAGGCGCGGGAGGACCTGGCGCGGGCCGAGCGGGAGCTGGGCGCGGCGGCGCGGCGCGCGCCGGGTGTCACGGTGCTGGCCCTGTCGCCCGCCGGGGCGGACGGCGTGCACCTCGCCCGGCCCGACAAATGGCCCGACCTGAGCGCGCTCGGCGCACTCGGTGTGACCATGGCCGCGCCGCCGCGGGGGCCCGGGGCGAACTGGTACACCGGGACGTGGCGGGACGTCGCCGCGCTCGCGCCGGACGTGGTGCTCGTGGACGCGCGGGCGAATGCGGCGGCGCGGGAGGAGTACGCCGGGGATCCGTACTGGGCGGAGGTGGCGGGGCGGGCCACCGTGCTGGCGTGGAACCCGGAGGTTCCGGCCAGTGCGGTGGCCCATGCGGGGGTCTACGACGTGGTGGCGCGGGCCCTTGCGTAGTCCGGTCGCTCACGTCGCGGGGCTCTGCCCCGGACCCCGCTCCTCAATCGCCGGAGGGGCTTTAATGGGCTGCTCCTCAATCGCCGGAGGGGCTTCAGTGGACCTCGCCATAGGGGCTTGAAGGAGTCAGCCCGAGGGTTCGTCCGGGGTGGGTTGGTCGGCGCGGGTGCCGTTGGTGTGGGGGGCGCCGCGGCGGCCCGTGCCGGCCTCGTCGGAGTCGGGCACGGAGGTGTCGTTGTCGCCCTCGTCCTTCTCCACCGGTACGTCGAGCGGATCGACCTCGTGGGCGCCCGCCTCCTGGTCCGGCAGATCGCGCGGGATCGCCGGCGGGCGCCCGCCGGGGGTCTCGGGCCGGATCTCGGGACCCGGGTCATTGGTCATGGTTCCCCTTGTTCCCCTTCAGTGCCCCAGCGCCTTGGCGAGCTGGGACTTGTTCATGTTCGAGCGGCCCTTGATGTTCCGGTCCTTGGCCTCTTCGTAGAGCTGGTCCCTCGTGGGACCCCCGGAGCCCTGGTGCGAGCGCAGGCCGCCGCGGCGGCCGGACGAGATGTCCTTCTTGGAGGTACGGCTGGCCGTCTTCGACTCGCCGCTCCTCGCCCGCTCCTTGTTCACGGTGCGGGCCGCGATCTCCTTGGCGCGCGACGTGCTCTCGCCGCGGTCGAGGGCGCTCTCCTTGATCTTTTCGTACTGACGTTCCCGCTTGGCGTTGGATCCGCTGGGCATGGCGTGCGTCCCTTCTCGTGCGGTCTTCGGCCTGGCACGCGTACGGGTACCCGCTGTGCGGTGATCATGCACGGGCGTCGAGCCGCTCCTTCTGCGGCACCACCGTGTACCGCGGGTCCTCGGCGGAGGCGATGCCCGCCGCGAAGATCCCGAAGCGGGTGCAGGCGGAACCGGCGAGCAGGGCGAGGCCCGCCGTGGCCGCGGCGGCACGGCTGCGGCCGCCCGCGAGCGCGGCGAGGGCTGCGCCTCCGGCGGTCAGCGCCTCGGCGGTGCGCAGCAGCCGTCCCGCCCTGCCCTCCTCGTACGTCTCGGCCGTCTCGCCGAGCCGCGCCTTCGCCGCCTTCAGGGCCGCGGCCTCCGCGGCGGCGGCGAGCGCGGCGGGCCAGGTCGAGCGGCTCCCAGTCCTTCGCGTACGGGCGCCGGTACAGGGCCTGGTGGCGGCGGGCGTCGCCCGTGGTGAGCTGGAGGGTCGCGGCGCCCTTGGGGCAGAGCCTGCCCCGGCTGACCGGGGAGTCGGGGTCGCCCTCGATCTGGACGACGCGGTCCTCGCCGTGCTCGTCGGGGGCGACGTACACCTGCTGGCCGCAGCCGACCGCGCAGTACGGGCAGACCGTCTTCGCCACGCGGTGCGCGGTGTCGGTGCGGGGGCGCAGGGCGCGGGTGGGGGCCGAGACGGCGGAGGCGCCGCGGCCCGTGCGGTCGGCGGACCCGGTGAGCTGGCGCAGGACCGGCCAGTCGGGGCGGCGGAGCCGCCTCGGCTTCCTCTGCGATGGGGTCATCCGCCCGGCCTCGCTTCCCGTACTCCTGGCTCCGGGCGGTGTTTCCGGAGCCGACTCACGGCCCTCGGCAGCGACACCGGGGCCGGGGGTGTGTGGCCCCCCGGCCCCGATTCCCTTCGCTCCCCTGGCCACTCGGGCCGGAACCCGAGTCCCCCGGGCCCGCACCCCTCAAACTCGGCGTTTTCGGCGGCTCCTCATGGGCACCCGCGCCGCTATGCCGGTGCCCATGAGGGAGAGGGAAATGGAGTGGCTGGAGAGGGCCGCGTGCGTGGGGGAGGATCCTGAGCTTTTCTTCCCCGTCGGCACGACAGGGCCCTACGTGCACGACGTACAGGCCGCCAAGGAGATCTGCCACCGCTGCCCGGTGCGCGCCGCGTGCCTGGACCACGCCCTGGCGACCGGGCAGACGACAGGCGTGTGGGGCGGCACGTCCGAGACCGAACGAGCCGCCCTGCTGAGGGCGCACCGACGGCGGGCGCGTCAGGAGGCGCGGGCCGCGGGCGGCCGGTGAGCCCCCGGGCCGTCCCGGGGAGCCGGTGAGACCGGGCCCCGGACAGCAGTCGACCGGCGCCGTCGGGGCAGGCGCGCGTCGACGGCGCCGGTGGCGGAAACGGGTCCGCCGAACGGCTCAGGTCTTGCCGGAGCCGCCGCTGCCGAAGGAACCGCTGCCGCCGCGGCTCCAGCGGCGCGGCCGCTGGTCCTCGCTGCGCTTGCTGCCGGCGTTGCCGAAGCCGTTCAGCTCGTGCGGCGTCAGGCGTTCGTTGCCGTTGTCCGTGCGCGGGACCTCGTCGGCCTCCCGCATCTCACGGACCTCGCCGACCGGGCCCTCCGGGGGCAGCTTCGGCTGCTCGGACGGATCGGGCGGGCCCGGCTCGCGGCGGCGGTTGCGGATGCCGAACCAGACGATCCAGATCAGGGCCAGCGCGATGACCAGCCCCGCGGCGAACGGCAGGACCGAGGTCGAGGGGAAGGCGATTGGTGTGGTCATGGGGCCCGAGTACCCCGCTGTTCGGGATCACTCCCCGCGAGAGCAATTTGCACGATTTGTGACGATTACGGGGCTATCGTCACCGCGTGATCAGCTATGTACGCCGCGTGACGGCGACCTGCGCGCTCGGCGCCCTCACTCTCGGACTCGCCGGATGCGGCGACCCCACGCCGTCGGGCGTACCGGGGGCGGCACGGTCCACGTCCTCCCCCGGGCCCGGGGCCGCGCCGAGGACGAAGACGCCCCCCACGCCGACCCCGACGCCGACGCTGGCCCCCGGCCCCGGCGGCACGACGCCCGTCTTCGAGCGGGGCGCCGCCACCCGGGAGAAGACCGTCGCGCTCACCTTCGACGCCGACATGACGGCCGACCAGGGGGCGCGGGCACGGGCCGGCGAGCGCTTCGACAACCCCCGGCTGGTCCGGACGCTGCGGCGCCTGAAGGTCCCGGCCACCGTCTTCATGACCGGACGGTGGGCCGAGGAGTACCCGGCGGCGGCCCGGGACATCGGCCGGGACCGGCTCTTCGAGGTCGCCAACCACTCGTACAGCCACTACGCCTTCACGGGTAACTGCTACGGGCTGCCACGGGTGCCGGCGCGGGACATGCGCGCCGACGTCGACCGTGCCTTCGCGGCGTTCCGGAAGGCGGGCGTCGAGCACGTCGTGCCGTACTTCCGGTTCCCCGGCGGCTGCTACGACCGGGCGGCGCTGCGGGCGCTGACGCCGACCGGGGTGACGGCGGTGCAGTGGGACGTGGTGAGCGGGGACGCCTTCGCCACGGACGCGGACGCGGTGACCCGGCAGGTGCTCGACGGGGTGCGGCCCGGTTCGGTCGTCGTCATGCACTGCACGCGCAGCGCGGCGCCGACGACGGAGCGGGTCGTGCGGTCGGTGGTGCCCCGGCTGCGGGAGCGGGGGTACCGGTTCGTGCGGGTGTCGGAGCTGGTCGGGGGCGCGCGCCGGGCGTGAACCGTACGCTGGAGCCATGGCCGACTACTGCGCCGGGGCCCCCGAGGAGCGCCCGGTACCCACCGCCGCGCCCGACGAACCGAGGGCCGAGTGCGTGCTGTGCCGCAAGCCCACCGAGTACCCGGAGTCGACGAAGGGCGCGACGCTGTGCCCGGTGTGCGAGTGGCAGGAGGCGCAGCGGAGCGCCTGCTCGGGCTAGGGCCTGATCCACACGACAGGCCCTAGCCGCCCGCCCGCGTCCGACCGGCGCTCAGCGGCGGGACGCAAGGGCGCAGGCGGTGGCCGCGCAGGCGGCGGCCAGCAGGAGCGCCCCCGCGAGCGGCAGCAGCGGGAGCGGCACCGAGCCGTCCTGCGAACCGGTCACCAGTCCGCTCACCGCCGCCTTCGCCGGTGAACCGGGGGCGATCAGCGCGACGAGGGCGCACAGCACCAGCGCCCCGAGGCCGAGTCCGGTGCCGCGCACCACGGGCCACGTGGTGACGGCCCCCACGGCGGCGCCGATGAGCGCGCAGACCAGGACCGCGAGCAGCCCCGCTCCGGCGGCCGGGGCCATGGCGACGCGCACCTGCCGGTCGGTGCTCACGCCGTCGCTGATCAGCACCACGACGGTGGCCGCCACGACGCCGACGGCCACCGTGGCGAGGCACCCGGCGACCAGGCTCGCCAGGTGGGCACGCCACGGCGCGGTCGCCGCCGCGGTGCAACTGCGCGCTGCGGGCGGCTCGTTGCTCACGCAGATCCGCACCAGCCACGCCCCGACGGGCAGCAGCGCGGCGGCGACGTACGCCAGCGAGTCCAGCACCGGCTGCCCCACCTGCACGCCGACCGCGGCGAACGCGGCGTACAGCACGACCGGTGCGAGCCAGCGCTGCGAGCGCAGCAACAGGGCCGTCTGGTAGGCGAGCAGCGCCGTGGTCATCCGCGTCCCTCCGGGCACTCGACCGTACGGACCCCGACGATGTGCCACCCCGCCGCGTCGTCGAGCAGCGCCCGCAGCACGGCGTCGGACCGCGCGGCGTCCACGGTGATCCGCACGGTGCGGTCGTCGAGCCGTACGACGGTGTGCGCCTGCGGGAGCACGGGCTCGCGGCCGAGGGGCCCTGCGGCGTCGATACGGACAGCGCCATCACGAACTCCCTTTCTTGGCAACGCAGTTGCCCGATCCGGTGGCGGGGCCGCGCCCGTCCTCGTACCGGGTACGACCGTCGCGGCCGTCACCTCGTACGTGGCCTGCGCGGCGGCGGCGAGGCGGTGCGGGTCGTGGTCCACGAAGAGGACGGCGGCGCCGGACGCGGCGCGTTCCGTGAGGACGGTGTCGAGGGTGGTGCGGGCCGCGGCGTCCAGGCCGGTCCACGCCTCGTCGAGGACGAGCAGGTCCGGCTGCGCGAGCAGGGCCGCGGCCACCGCCACCTTCTGGCTGCTGCCCTTGGACAGTTCGGCGAGCGGCGCGTTCGCCCAAGGCGCGGCGCCGAACCGTTCCAGCCACTCCCCCGCCCGCCGCGCGGCCGTCGCCCGGCCCAGGCCGTGGATGCGGCCCATGTGCGTCAGATAGGCGCGGGCGGTGAACGGCAGGGCGGGCGGGAAGCGTTCGGGGACGTAGGCCGTGCGCGGGCGGCCGATGACCCGGCCCTCGGACGGCGCGTCGATGCCGGCGACGAGGCGCAGCAGGGTCGACTTCCCGGTGCCGTTGGGCCCGCGGACCCGCAGCACGGCCGCGTCGGGCACGTCCAGGTCCACATCGCGCAGCACCCAGGGCCCACCGAGTCCGTAACGGCGGCCTGCGCCGCGGAGCGTGACCAGCATGCGCTCATGGTCCCGCACGCCGGGCGGGAGCCGGGCCGGTGGGTGGCTGCTGGCAGACTGGAGGGCGTGACCAGCGACGACTCCCGCACCGACGGCACCGGCGGCTCCGCCGACAGCCCTTTCCGTACCGAGCCCACCTCCCGTGACGAGGCCCCGCAGTTCGTGCTGCCGCTCGTCGTACGCCTGGAGCGGGCCACGCCCCCGTCCCGCACGGACGCCCTGGAGGCCGCGGCGCGCGCCGTGCTGGTGATCCTCTCCGACGAGCGTTCGGTCGGCGACGGCGTGTGGGCGCAGGCGATGCGGGACTGGCAGGACGCCCGGATCCGCAAGGTCGTACGGCGGGCCAGGGGCGCGGAGTGGCGTCGCGCGGAGGCCCTCGACGGGATCACGGTCACCGCGGGCTCCGCCGAGGTGCGGGTCTTCCCGCCGGTCCCGCTCGACGGATGGCCCAAGGACCTGGCCCGGCTCCAGGTCTCCGGCACGGACCTCGACGACCCGGAGCAGCCGCCCGCCCCGGCCCCGGCGACCCCCGTGCTGTGGCTCAACCCGGACCTCGACATGACGGCCGGGAAGGCCATGGCGCAGGCCGGGCACGGCGCCCAGCTCGCCTGGTGGGAGCTCTCCGACGCGCGGCGCAAGGAGTGGCGGGAGGCGGGCTTCCCGCTGACGGTGCGCACCGCGGACGCGGCGCGCTGGCCCGCGCTGACGACGAGCGGGCTGCCCGTCGTACGGGACGCCGGCTTCACGGAGATCGCGCCGGGGTCGTGCACGGTCGTGGCGGACATCGACGGCACGGGTGGGCCGAGCGGGTCCTAGCCCTTTGCGTCGGACCGCCGCTCGTGGGTGAAACCTCAAATGTTGCTCTGAACGTCCCCGTTGATGGGTTCGTGGAGCGCCGCCGGGGTCATGACACCGAAAAGCCGAGGCGGCGGGCGGAGGAGGGGGAGTTCCGTGGAACTGAAGCTGGGTACCGGGATCGGCTGGCGACCCGAGATCGCGGAGACGGTCGAGGCCATGCCCGGCATCGACTGGGTCGAGGCCGTCGCCGAGAACCTCTGTCCGGGCCATCTCCCCGACTCCCTGCTGCGGCTGCGCGAGCGCGGCGTCACCGTCGTGCCGCACGGCGTCTCGCTCGGCCTCGGCGGGGCCGAGCGGCCCGACGCGCAGCGGCTCGCCGACCTCGCGGCGCGCGCCGAGGCGCTCGGGTCGCCGCTGGTCACCGAGCACATCGCGTACGTACGCGCCGGGGGCGAGCGCACCGCGTCGGCGCTCCTGGAGGCGGGTCACCTGCTGCCCGTGCCGCGCACCCGCGACGCGCTCGACGTGCTGTGCGAGAACGTGCGGATCGCCCAGGACGCGCTGCCGGTGCCGCTGGCGGTGGAGAACATCGCGGCGCTCTTCGGCTGGCCCGGCGAGGAGTTGACGGAGGGCCAGTTCCTGTACGAGCTGGTGGAGCGCACGGGCGTCCGGCTGCTCATCGACGTGGCGAACCTGCACACCAACCACGTCAACCGTGGCGAGGACCCGGCGAAGGCGCTGGCCGAGCTGCCGGTCGAGGCCATCGCCTACGTGCACGTCGCGGGCGGTTTCGAGCGTGACGGGGTCTGGCACGACAGCCACGCGCACCCGGTGCCGCAGGTCGTGCTCGACGTGCTGGCCGAGCTCGTCTCGCGGGTGGCTCCGCCCGGTGTGCTGCTGGAACGGGACGACAACTTCCCGGCGGATCTCGGGGAGTTGGGGCGCGAGGTGGAGGCGATCCGGGAGACCGTCGCGGCGGGCTCCGACCCCCGGGCACAGGCGGCGCCCGTGGCCGCCGCGCGGGAGGCGGTGCCGGTGGACGACGCCGTGCGGCAGCGGCTCGCGCTCGACCAGGCGGCGCTGCTGTCGGCGCTCGTCGCCGGTACGCCGGTTCCCGAGGGGTTCGACCGGGAGCGGCTCGCGGTGCAGAGTCGTGCGCTCGCGGCCAAGCGGGCCGACGTGGTCGCCAAGGTGGCGCCCGAACTCCCCGCGATTCTCGGCGAGTCGGAGTACCGGGCGCTGTTCCTCGCGCATGCGCGGCGGCGGCCGATGACGGGTGGGTACCGGCGGGATGCGTTGGACTTCGCCGAGGGGGTGTTGGTGGGGCGGCGGGTGCGGGGGGCGCGGGTGCGGCGGGAGTTGAGCCGGTGGTGGCTGGACCGCGCGGGTCCCGCGCCCTTGGCTCACCGCCCCGTCACCCGCGCCCTCCGCACCGCGACCCTCGCCTTGCGGCGCGGCTGACCGCATTCAAGCCCCTGCGGCGATTGAGCAGCGGGGTGTGGGGCAGCGCCCCACGTCTTTGGGCCGCCGGACGTGGCCCCGGCCTCGGGGCTCCGCCCCGGACCCCGCTGCTCAATCGCCGCAGGGGCTTGATTTGCCCCGGCCGCACACCGTGCAAGGGCGGAACCGGGTCCGGTCTACCGAAGTTGGCGTAGACGGGGTGGATGGCCGACGGGTCGGTGTGGGGGGCGGCTAGCGTGCGGGACCGCACCAGGAGGCACCATGCGACTGTTCCCACCCGTCACCGGCACCACCCTCATCGTCACCGGCCTCATGGCCACCCTCGCCGCCCTCGTCTTCCCCCTCTGGTCCTACGCGGACCGCTCCGGCACCGGGCTCGACGAGCTCAACGCCCAGAGCGTGTCCACCAGATTCGGCCCGCTGTCCGCGACCGACCGGCTGTTCATCACCAAGGTGCGGCTCGCGGGCCTGTGGGAGCTGCCCGCCGGACAGCAGGCGCAGGAGCGGGCACCGAGCAAGGCGGTGGAGACGGCCGGCGAGCACCTCATCGAGGGGCACACGTTCCTGGACGCACGGGTGCGCGAGGTCGCGGCGCGGATGAACCTGGAGCTGCCGAACCAGCCCAACGCCCAACAGCAGGGCTGGCTACGGGAGTTGACGGCGGCGCGCGGCGAGGACTACGAGCGGAGGTTCGCCAACATCCTGCGCCGCGCCCACGGCCAGGTCTTCTCACTCGTCGCCCAGGTCCGCGCCTCCACGCGCAACACCCTCGTACGCGAACTCGCCGACGACGCCAACACCACCGTCCTCGACCACATCAAGGTCCTGGAGGCGACGGGCCTCGTCGACTTCGACGCGCTGGCCCGCGACGGCGCCACCGCGAGCCCGCCGCCCGCGACCCGCTCCCCCGCCCCACCGGGCCCGACCGCGGCCCCGGCCACCCCGACGCCGGTCTCGCCGTCCCCCACCCCGTCGTTCTCCCTGCCGCCCGCCGCCTCCAGCCCGAAACCGGCCACCCCGGGCGACCGGGGCAAGGGGAAGGGCAAGGGCGACAGAGGAGAGAAGGAAGGGGACGGGTCACCGCGTGGGCACGGCGTGTCCACATCGTGAACACGCTGTAGCGGCGCCCGCACAACTGTCGTAGAAACTGCGCATGTTGTGGGTCCTGTTCCTCCTCGTCGCCTGCGCCGCCGCGGGAGTCTCCTGCGGGCGGCTCTGCCTCGCGGCCGTGCGCGCCGCCGAGAGCGAGCGCGGGGAGGCGCGCCACGACCCGCGCTTCGACGCGACCGAGCTGTCGCTGTACGAGACGGCGTTCCTGGCCGGCGGCCCGGACCGGGTCGCGGACGTGACGCTCGTGTCGATGGCCCGCAGCCGGCGCCTGCTGCTCGCGCACACCGGCTGGGCGACCGTCGTCGACCCGGTCGGTGAGGACGCCATGGAGCGCTCGGTGCTCGGCGCGATCGGGCCCGAGGGGCAGGCGCCGATAGCGCCGCTGCGGGCGGCGGCCGCGGCCGGGGACCCGGTGCGGGGCCTCGCGGAGCGGCTCGTCGCGGCCGGGCTCGCGACGCCCGACCGGGAGCGCACGACCCTCACCGGCGCGGTGCGGCAGGTACGGGAGGCGGCCGCCGCGGTCGTGGTGCTCGGCGTGCTCGCGGTCCTGCTGCCGGGCGAGGGCGCGCGGCAGGGCGGCCCGGTCGCCCTGTGGTTCGGCCTCCCGCTGCTGCTGACACTGAGCTGTCTGACGCTCGCCCGCATCGAGATGCACGCGTACACGCGCTGGGCCTCGCCCGCCGGGCAGCGGCTCCTCGCCGACCGGCCCGCGGAGCACGGCGGGCTGCTCGCGGTCGCGGTGCGCGGGGTGGGCGCGGTGGACGACCCGCACCTGCGGGCGGCGCTGACCGGCGCGGGGCGGCATACCACCGAGTGAGCCGTTCCGCGCGCTGAAGTCGGCAGGTACCACGCGTGCGGGTCATCGTTCCGACATCCACGACCTGGTGCTTTACTTCGCCAACTCCCGCCCCAAGGATCCCTTTTGTTCGCGAGTCGTTCGCGAGCCGCTCGGGCACCGCTCGTGAGCGGCACCGGCCCGCGGGCCCGACCGGTCCCGCGGCCCCGACGCACCCCGACGAAAGGGACGCACCCCACCGATGAGAGCAGCCCCGGCCCTCTGCGCCACCGCGGGATCCTTGATCCTCTCGGCCCTGGCCGCCGCCCCCGCGGGCGCCGCGGCGCCCGCCCCGCCGTACCCCTCCGAGACCGTGGGCACCACCCTCGCCGCGGTGCGCGCCGCGTCCGCGGGGATCGACTGGAAGACGTGCCCGGAGGTGGAGGACCTCCCCAAGTCCGTCCGGTGCGGCACCGTCTCCGTCCCGCTCGACTACGCGAACCCCTCGGGCAAGCAGATCAAGCTGACGGTCAGCCGCATCGAGGCGTCCGGCAAGGACAAGAGCGCCGACAAGGCCCGCGAGGTCGAGCGGCAGGGCGCGCTCGTCTTCAACCCCGGCGGCCCCGGCGGCAACGGCATGTACTTCCCGATGGCCGCCTCCGCCCCGGAGTGGCGGCACATCGCCGCCGCGTACGACCTGGTGGGCTACGCCCCGCGCGGTGTGGGCCGGTCGGCGCCGCTGTCCTGCGAGGACCCGAAGACGTTCCAGAAGGCCCCGACGCAGTCGCCGACGCACCCTTCGGCCGCGTACAAGGAGAAGCGCGTCGAGCGGGCGAAGGCGTACGCGCGGGCGTGCGTGGAGAAGAACCCGGGCATCGAGCACTACACGACGCTCAACAACGCCCGTGACCTGAACGTGCTGCGGGCCGCGCTCGGCGAGAAGAAGCTGACGTTCATGGGCGCCTCGTACGGCACGTACATCGGCGCCGTGTACGCGGAGCTGTTCCCCTCGCGCGTGCGGCGGATGGTCTTCGACTCGGCGGTCGACCCGGCCCCGGACCGGATCTGGTACCGCAACAACCTGGAGCAGTCGGCCGCGTTCGAGGGCCGCTGGGCCGACTTCCGGGCGTGGGTCGCCCGCCACGACAAGACGTACCACCTGGGGAAGACGGCCGACGAGGTGCTCGCCTCGTACGAGAAGGTGCGCGCGAAGCTGTCCCGTGAGCCGGCCGGCGGGAAGGTCGGGCCCGGCCAGTTGCAGTCGGCGTTCCTCCAGACCGGCTACTACGACGACTACTGGCCGCTGCGGGCGTACGCGCTGTCCGCGTACGTCGAGGGTGATCCGAAGCCGCTGATCGACCAGGCGGCGCCGATCGCCGGGGCAGCGGCCGAGAACGAGAACGGCAACGCCGTCTACACGGCCGTCCAGTGCAACGACGCGGCCTGGCCGACGGACTTCCGCGTCTGGGACCGCGACAACTCGGAGCTGGCGAAGCGGGCGCCGTTCGAGACGTGGGACAACGCGTGGATGAACCTGCCGTGCGCCTACTGGTCGGCTCCGCGCCAGCAGCCGGTCGACGTGCGCACGCGCGCCGGTGAGCTGCCGCCGACGCTCGTGCTCGCGGCGGAGCGGGATGCGGCGACGCCGTACGCGGGGGCGGTGGAGTTGAACCGGCGGCTCGCGGGGTCGGCGCTCGTGACGGAACGGGAGGCGGGGACGCACGGTATCGGGGCGGGTCCGAACCGGTGCGTGAACGGGCACCTCAACGCGTACCTCCTCACCGGAGAGCTCCCCGACACCGGTACGGCCTCCTGCGCCCCCCACCCCGAACCAAAACCCCTGAGCCACTAGCCCCCTCCGGGCGGCGATTGAGGCCACCACGGCTCCGCCCACCAAGCCCGGCCGCCTCCCCCAAGCCCGGCCGGCGATTGAGGCCACCACGGCTTCCGTGGCGGGGCCTCGGGGCTCTGCCCCGGACCCCGCTGCTCAATCGCCGCAGGGGCTTGATCGGCTCACCCACCCGCAGGGGGCGGGACGCGGACGCTCAGGCCAGGCCGGCCACCAGATCCGGGACGGACTTGCGGCGGCCCGTGTAGAAGGGGACCTCCTCACGGACGTGACGCCGCGCCTCGGAGGCCCGCAGGTGACGCATGAGGTCGACGATGCGGTACAGCTCGTCGGCCTCGAACGCGAGGATCCACTCGTAGTCGCCGAGGGAGAAGGACGCGACCGTGTTGGCCCGCACGTCCGGGTAGCCACGCGCCATCTTGCCGTGATCGGCGAGCATCTTGCGGCGCTCGTCGTCGGGCAGCAGGTACCAGTCGTAGGACCGCACGAACGGGTACACCGACACGTAGTCGCGCGGCGTCTCGTCGGCGAGGAACGCCGGGATGTGCGAGCGGTTGAACTCGGCGGGCCGGTGCAGCGCCATGTTCGACCAGACCGGCTCCAGGGCACGGCCCAGCTTCGTGCGGCGGAAGAGGTTGTAGGCCTCCTGCAACTGGTCCGCCGTCTCGGCGTGCCACCAGATCATGAGGTCGGCGTCGGCGCGCAGACCGGACACGTCGTACGTACCGCGGACGGTGACGTCCTTCGCGGCGAGCTGGTCGAACAGCTCCTGGACCTCGTCGGCGTACCCGGCGCGGTCCTCCGGCAGCACGTCCTTCAGCTTGAAGACGGACCACAGGGTGTAGCGGATGGTCTCGTTGAGATCCTTCGCCAGCTTGCCCTTGTTCGGTACGCGCGCGGCGTCGGTGTTGGGGGTGTCGTCGCTCATGTCCTCATTCTCCTGCTCCCCCGTGCATGCTCTGCACCGGGTCGGCCTTCAGCTCGTCGAGGGCGGCGGTGTCACCGCCGAGCATGTCCACGGCGGCGTACGCACCGGCGATGCACGCCGGGATGCCGACGCCGTCGTACGCGGCTCCGCACACGGCGAGGCCCGGTACGGCGGCGATGTGCTCGCGGATCCGCTCGACGCGGGCGGCGTGCCCGACGGGGTACTGGGGCAGCCCGTCCTTCCAGCGCGTGACGTGCGCGTCGACGGGCGCGGCGGTCAGCCCGGTGGCCTCGCGCAGGTCCTGGCGGGACAGGTCGACGAGGTCGTTGTCGTCGCGGGCGAGGTCCTTCTCGTCGCCGTACCGGCCGACCGAGGTGCGCACGACCATCAGGTCCGGGTTCCGCTCGGCGATCCAGCCCCACTTGCGGGACGCGAACGTCGCGGCCTTGATCGTGTGGCCGTCGACCGGCGGGACGAGGAAACCGCTGCCCTCGGGGAGGTCCGCTTCCGCCTTCCGGAACGCCATCGTGATCAGCGCCATCGACGCGTACTCGATGCGGCGCAGCTCCTGGGACGCCATCGGGGACGCGGTGCGCAGCAGGCTCGCGGCGGCGGGGGCGGGCAGCGCGACGATCACCTGGTCGGCCTCGAAGGCCCGGCCGGACTCGGTGCCGAGCCGCCAGAGCCCGTCACGGGTGGTGAGGGACGTGGCGCGCTCGCCGAGCAGGATCTCGCCGCCCTTGGCGGTCACGGCGTCGGCGACGGCCCCCGGCAACGTGCCGATGCCGCCGTCGATGCCCATGAACACCGGGCCCGTCTGCTGGTTGGCCGCCGCGCGCTCCTGGATGGCGCGGACCGCCTCCGTCAGCGACACATGACGCCCCGCCTCCGCGAACAGCTGCGGCACGGCGCTGCGCATCGAGATCAGGTCGGCGTCGCCCGCGTACACGCCGCCGAGGAGCGGTTCGACGAGCCGGTCGACGACCTCGCGGCCGAGGCGCGCGGCGACGTACCGGCCGACGGAGACGTCCTCGCCGAGGTGGGTGGGCGGCAGGTGGTCGTCGCGGCGGATGCGGCGCAGGCCCTCGTCGGACAGCACCCCGGCGAGCGCGTCGGCGGTGCCGGGCACGCCCATGACGTGGCCCTTCGGCATCGGGCGCAGGGCGCCGCGGGTCCAGATCGAGGCCGTCGCCGTGCTGGGCGGCTGCAACCGGTCGCCGAGGCCCACCTCGCGGGCGAGGCCGACCGCCTCGGGGCGGCGGGCCAGCATCGACTCGGCGCCGAGGTCGACGCGGGCCCCGGCGATCTCGCCCGCGCGCAGCTTGCCGCCGAGCCGTTCGTCCGCCTCCAGAACGGTCACCTGGGCCCGGCCGTCCCCGTCGAGCAGCCGGTGGGCGGCCGCGAGGCCCGCGATGCCGCCGCCGACGACGAGCACCTTCCGGCCCCGCCGGTCCCGCCTGTCCCGTCCCGTTTTCGTCACAGTGTCCGCTTCACGCATGCCCCCACTTTGTCAGAACGTCAGCGCCGAGTTGACGCGTGCGGACGTGTCCCGACCGTGACCCGTTCGGGACCGCTCGGCAACCACCGTCTTGGCGCCTCGCGCGTCGAAGGAAGCGTCCGACGACCGTCACGACCTTCGGGGGTTGCGCCGATGCGCTCCACGCACTCCACACCGGGCACGACACCACGCACCGGGCCACGCCTGATGGCGCTGCTGGCGGCGGCACTGTTCGCGATGGCGCTCGCGCTGACGGGTTGCTCGGGGACGGGCGACGACGGGAGCAACAAGGGGTACAGCGACTCCGACGGCAAGGGCGGCGGCGCGGCAGGCGCCAAGTCCGGTGCCTCCGGCTCCGCCGGTCAGCAGGCCAAGAAGCCGGCGAACCCCGCCGGCGTCCACATCATCCGCACCGCGCACCTGTCGGTGCGGGTCAAGGACGTCCCCGACGCCCTCGACAAGGCGCGCAGCGCCGCCGAGGACGCGGGCGGCATGGTCGGCGACGAGACGACCGACCGCGACGGCGACGGCCACGAGCGCTCCCGCGTGACGCTGCGGGTTCCGCAGGAGTCGTACGAGCGGGTCCTCGACGAACTCGCGGGCAGCGGGCGCCTGTTGCAGCGCAACGTGACCGCGAAGGACGTCACGCAGCAGGTCGTCGACGTCGACAGCCGCGTCAAGTCGCAGCGGGCGAGTGTGGCGCGGGTGCGTGAACTCATGGACGACGCGACGAAGTTGAGCGACGTGGTGACCCTGGAGGGTGAGCTGAGCACCCGTCAGGCGGAGCTGGAGTCGCTGCTGGCCCAGCAGGAGTCCCTGAAGGACCGCACGACCCTGGCGACCATCACCCTGCGCCTGACCGAGGCCCCCTCGTCCCCGTCGGGCGACGACGATCCCACGTTCACCTCCGCGCTCGCCGCCGGCTGGAACGCGTTCGTCACGGCCCTGAAGTGGATCGCCATCACCCTGGCCGCCGTCCTCCCCTTCGCCGTCCTCCTCGCCCTCCTCATCTACCTCTTCCTCCGCTTCATCCGCCCCCGCCTCTCCAGCCCCTCCACCCCTTCCAGCCCCTCCACCCCTTCCAGCCCCTCCGGCGATTGAGGAGCGGGGTCCGGGGCGGAGCCCCGCGGCCGCAACCCCGGGTTAGCGTGGCCCCATGAGCTCCGAGAACCCCGCGCGCGAGCGCCTCGTGGTCATCGGCGGCGACGCCACCGGCATGTCCGCCGCCTCCCAGGCCCGCCGCCTGCGCACCCCCGCCGACCTCGACATCATCGCCTTCGAACGCGGCCACTTCACCTCGTACTCCGCCTGCGGCATCCCCTACTGGGTCGGCGGCCAGGTCGACGACCGCGACGACCTGATCGCCCGCACCCCGGAGGAGCACCGCGCACGCGACATCGACCTCCGCACCCGCACGGAGGTCACGGAGATCGACGTGGCGGGGCGCCGTGTCCGGTCCCGCGACCTCGACAACGGCGGCACCGAGTCCTGGACCTCGTACGACAAGCTCGTGATCGCGACGGGCGCCCGCCCGCTCCGCCCCGACCTGCCCGGCATCGACGCGCCGAACGTGCACGGCGTGCAGACGCTCGGCGACGGCGAGGCGCTGCTGGAGACCCTGCGGGGGACCAAGGGGCGGCGGGCCGTGGTCGTGGGCGCCGGTTACATCGGCGTGGAGATGGCGGAGGCGCTCATCAACCGCGGTTACGAGGTGACGGTCGTGAACCGCGGCGCCGAACCCATGTCGACACTCGACGCGGACATGGGCCGCCTCGTGCACGAGGCGATGACCGGCATGGGCATCACGATGGTCGGCGACGCCGAGGTCACGAAGATCCTCACCGGTGACGACGGGCGGGCCCGCGCGGTGGCCACGCAGGACGCCGAGTATCCGGCGGACGTGGTGGTGCTGGGCATCGGGGTGCGCCCGGAGACCACCCTCGCGCGGGAGGCCGGACTGCCGCTCGGGGCGCACGGCGGGCTGCTCACGGACATGTCGATGCGGGTGCGCGGCCACGAGGACATCTGGGCGGGCGGCGACTGCGTGGAGGTCCTCGACCTGGTGTCGGGCAGCGAGCGGCACATCGCGCTCGGCACGCACGCGAACAAGCACGGCCAGATCATCGGCTCGAACGTCGGCGGGGGTTACGCGACGTTCCCCGGTGTCGTCGGGACGGCCGTCAGCAAGGTGTGCGACCTGGAGATCGCCCGAACGGGCCTGCGGGAGAGGGACGCGCGGCGGGCGGGCCTTCAGTACGTGACCGTGACCATCGAGTCGACGAGCAGGGCGGGGTACTACCCGGGGGCGGCGATGATGACGGTGAAGATGCTCGCCGAGCGGCGCACCGGGAAGTTGCTCGGTGTGCAGATCGTGGGGCGGGAGGGTGCGGGGAAGCGGGTGGATGTGGCGGCGGTGGCGTTGACGGCGGGGATGACGGTGGAGCAGATGACGGTGCTGGACCTCGGTTACGCGCCACCGTTCTCCCCCGTCTGGGACCCGGTCCTGGTGGCGGCCCGCAAGGCGGTAACAGCAGTCCGCACCACCTAGCCCCACCCGTCCGGCGAAACCCCCGGGGCTCCGCCCCGGACCCCGCTGCTCAATCGCCGCAGGGGCTTGATCGTGCCCGGACCATTTCAGCCCCTCCGGCGATTGAGGAGCGGGGTCCGGGGCAGAGCCCCGCGGCCGCAACCTCACGTCCCCGGGTCGCGCTCGTACCGGCTGAGGGCCGCCACCTTCTCCGCGGAGGAGCTCCCCGGATCGAAGCGGTACCCGAGCCACTCCGACGCCAGCTTCCGCGCCAGCTCCACCCCCACCACCCGCTGCCCCATGCACAACACCTGCGCGTTGTTGCTGAGGACCGACCGCTCCACGGAGTACGCGTCGTGCGCGGTCACCGCCCGCACCCCGGCCACCTTGTTCGCGGAGATCGCCACCCCGAGCCCCGTACCGCAGATGAGCAGCGCCCGGTCCACCCGGTCCTCGGCGACGAGCCGCGCCGCGGCCACGCCGATGTGCGGGTACGCGGTCGTGCCGTCGGCCTCGACGCCGACGTCGATGACCTCGGCCACCCGTTCGTCGGCCTCGAAGTCGGCCTTGATGCGTTCCTTGTACTCGAATCCGGCGTCGTCGCAGCCGACGACGAGACGCAGCCGGTCCGTCATGCCGTTGCCACTCCTTCCTCCTGCGTACGCGGTCCGGGCAGCCCGCCCAGCGCCGTGACGATCAGCGCCAGCGACGTCGCGCCCGCGTCGGGGGTGCCGACGCTGCGGTCGGCCAGCGGCCGGGCCCGGCCCACCTTGGGGCGCAGCTCCTTCGTCGCCCCGGCGGCCCGCGTCGCCTCCTCGGCGGCGACGCACCAGGCCGCGCGGGGTTCGGCGCCGGACTCCACGGCCCGCCGCAGCGTGTCGGCGAACGGGAGCAGCGCGTCCAGCATCGTCTTGTCGCCGGGCGCCGCCCGCCCCAGATCACGGACCGAGTCGGCGAACGCCCCTACCCCCGCGGCGAGATCCGCGGCGGCGTACGACTCGGCGCTGTCGTCGAGCGACCGCCCGAACGCTTCGAGCGCCGCGCCCCAGAGCACGCCCGAGGTACCCCCGGCATGCTCGGCCCAGGACTGGCCCGCCTGCCGCAGCAGCCACCCGGGGCCGGCCTCGCGGCTCGCGGCCTCGGCGCGTTCGGCGGCGAACCGGGCGCCGCGGACCATGCCGCGCCCGTGGTCCCCGTCTCCGGCGACGGCGTCGATGCGGCCCAGCTCGTCCTCGTGGTCGGCCATCGTGCGGTGGACGGTCGCGAGCGCCGCGCGGACGCCGTCCGCCAACTCCCGCGCCGCCATGGACGCTTGGGGGATCTCGGCAGCCCGCGGCCCGCCCTCCTCGCCATCCGCCGGGCGCAGGCCCGACAGGGGGGTGCGCGCCTTGCGGTACGCCGGGGTGTAGGCGTCGGCGCGCCACCGCGGTTCCAGTTCCTCGTCGAGCCACATGAGGGTGAGGGAGCAGCCGCCCATGTCGAGGCTGGTGACCAGCTCCCCCACCTCGGGGTCGACGATCTCGATGCCGCGCTCGCGCAGCCGGGCGGAGACCCGGCCCCAGAGCAGGAACAGCTCCTCGTACTTAGTGGCGCCGAGCCCGTTGAGGATCGCGCCCACCCGCTGCCCGGAGCCGGCCGGCGCCTCCCGGAGGATCCGCTCCACGAGCAGCGCGGCCAGTTCGTCGGCCCTCAGCATCGGCACGTCCTCGATGCCGGGCTCGCCGTGGATGCCGAGGCCGAGGCCCAGGTGCCCGTCGGGGACCTCGAAGAGCGGCTCCCCGGAGCCCGGCAGCGTACAGCCGCTGAAGGCGACGCCGAGGCTGCGCGTCGCGGCGTTGGCGGCGCGGCCGAGGCGTTCCACCTCGTCGAGGCCGAGGCCCTCGGCCGCTGCCGCGCCCATGACCTTGAAGACGGTGAAGTCGCCCGCGATGCCCCGGCGTTCGCCCTCCTTGTCGGCGGACGCCACGTCGTCGGTGACGATCACGACGCGGGTGTCGATCCCCTCGGCGCACAGCCGCTCCGCGGCGATCCGGAAGTTCAGCACGTCCCCGGCGTAGTTGCCGAAGCTGAGGACGACGCCTCTGCCCTGGTCGGCCGCCTTCGCCACCGAGTAGACCTGGGCTGCGGAGGGCGAGGTGAAGATGTTGCCCACCACCGCGCCGTCGGCCATCCCGGGACCGACCGTGCCGCAGAACGCCGGGTAGTGGCCGGAGCCGCCGCCGATGACGACGGCGACCCGCGGCCGCTCTCCGCGGTGCGCGACCACACCGCCCGGCACTCCGCGCAGCCGGTCGGCGTACAGGTCGAGGAATCCGGCCAGTTGGTCCTCGGCGAAGGTCGCCGGGTCGTCGAAGATTCTGGTCACGAGGGGACCTCCCAAAGAACTGCGGTGGTACGTCTGCGTGCGGCGGTGCCGTGCCCGGTCAGCGGGCCGTGAGGGCTCCGATGCCGGCCCGATCGGCCTCCGAACTCCCCTCGCTCTGCGGCACGTTGAGGAAGGAGACCATCACGAAGGCCGCGCCGTAGAGCACGACGAACGCCCAGACCACTCCGGCGTTGCCGAGGCCGACCGACAGCACGACGGTGACGACGGCGGAGCCGAGGAACGAGGCGCCACCGGCGGCCGTGGTGTACATGGCCATGGCCGCGCCCTTGAACTCGGCGGGCACCAGCGCCGGCATGATCGCGCCCATCGGCACGAACCCGGCGAGCAGGCAGCCGAAGACGCAGCCCGCGACGACCGACACCCAGAAGCCCCAGGTGGATCCGGCGGGCACCAGTTGCGGCACGTACCACCAGGCGAGCAGCCCGAGGGAGGAGCCGAAGACGCCGAACCACTGCACGGTGCGGCGCCAGCCCCAGCGGTCGCCGATGACGCCGAACAGGGCGTTGACGAGGATGTTCGTGGCGTAGACGAGGACGGTCATGGTGAGCCAGCGGCTCTGTCCCCAGCCCCGGTCGTCGGCGATCACTCCGGGCAGGATGATGAACATGCCGTACTGGGGCGCGGTGTTGATGAGCCGCACCAGGAAGCCCATCAGCACCTTGGGCTGACGTGCCGTCAGGCGCACGCCCGCAGAAAGGACTTCGAAGGCGGACTTGTCGGCCGGGGCCACGCGCCCGTCGCCGTGCGGCTCCTTGACGGCGAACCGGGCGATCAGGAAACCGAGGACCACGAGGGCGGTGGACGCCGCCATCGCGCCGGTCTCGCCGCCGGTCGAGCCGCCGAACGCGGGGATCATGCCGAGCGCGAACAGCGAGCCCAGCGTGGGCAGTCCGCCGGTGAACATGACGTAGAACCAGCCGACGGCGGCGCCGTTGCGCTCCTTGGGCGTGACCAGGTTGACCCACACCAGGAAGGCGAAGGCGAACAGGGGATAGCCGAAGCCGCGCAGGAAGTACGTCAGGAAGACCATCGGCATGCTGCCCGCGGCGAGGCCCGCCAGGAACAGCAGCTCGAACACGACCCATACGACGGTGCCGAGCAGCATGACGCGGCGCGGGCCCCACAGGTCGGTGAGCGCGCCGGACAGATAGCTGCCGACGAGTACGGACACGCCGTACATGGAGATGATGGTGCCGGCGGTCGCGGTGCTGCTGCCGAGGACGTGCTCGATGTGCGGGGCGATGAAGTTGGACTCGGTGCCGTTGCCGGTCATGAAGACCAGGACGGCGACGAAGCCCCAGCGCAGCGGGTGGGGTATACCCATGCGGTCGAGCCGGGTCCCGGCGGCTGTCGCCGGTCCGGTCGCCGCGGCGCTCATGCCGCCACCGCGCCGGTGCCGGCCCCCGCGTTCGGCAGGATCGAGACCTTCACGGAGGCGCCCGAGGTGTCGGCGACGAGGTCGAACGCCTTCTGGAAGTCGCTCAGCGGGAACTGGTGGGTGCAGATCTCTTCGACCGGCACCTTGCCCTCCTCCAGCAGGCGGATCGCCGCGGGCCAGCAGTGCGGGCCCAAGTGTGCGCCGCGGACGTCGAGTTCCTTGTCGTCGGAGATGATCGACCAGTCGACGGTCACGTCCGAGCCGAACACCGAGTACTCGACGTACGTGCCCAGCTTGCGCAGCAGATTGAGGCCCTGCGCGACCGCGGGTGTCGCGCCGGTGCCCTCCAGGTAGACGTCGGCCCCGTAGCCGTCGGTCAGCTCCTTGACGCGCGCGACGACGTCCTCCTTGGCGGGGTTGAGGACGATGTCGGCGCCGGTGCGGCGGCCCAGTTCGAGCTTGTTGTCGTCGAGGTCGAGCGCGATGAGCTTGAGCGGGTTCTTCTGCCGGGCGCCCGCGATCAGGCCGAGCCCGATGGGGCCGCAGCCGGCGACGACCACGACGTCCTCGAAGTGGATGTCGGCGCGCTCCACGGCGTGCAGGGCGCAGGACAGCGGCTCCGCGTACGCGGCGTGGTGCGGCTTCAGGTCGTGCGCGACCTTGTGGGCGCGGGCGTTGGGCGGCACCACCATGTACTGGGCCATGGCGCCGTGGTGGCCCCGGAAGCCGAACATGTCGTGCGGCCCGCACATCCAGTACTGACCGCGCCGACAGTAGCGGCACTCCTCGCAGGGCACGATCTGCTCGCAGGCGATCCGGTCGCCGACCCGCACGCCGTGGGCCGCGAGCGCGGCGTCGTCACCGGCAGCGACCACGCCGACGAACTCGTGACCGGGGATGATCCCGCGCTGCGCCCAGGCGGGCCGGTTCTCGTCGCCCCAGAACTTGGGGGCGCCGTGGTAGCATTTCAGGTCGCTCGCGCACACCCCGACCGCTTCGGTCCGCAACAGCAGGTCACCCGGGCCGGGAGTGGGGACGTCCACTTCCTCGAGGCGGTAGTCCTCGGGCCCGTGGACGACCACGGCCTGCATTCGCTTCGGCACACTGATCACTACTACCTCCATTGGCAGTCGGCTCTTGCGCGGATGGGGATGCGGGGTGGGAAGAGGGATGCGGGGTGGGAAGAGGGATGCGTACGAGGGTCAGGGCGCGGTCGGGCGCAGGGCGGCGACCTGCACGCTGACGCCTTCGTCGCGCAGGTGCTCCAGCTCGGGCCCCGGGATGCGGTCGTCGACGATCACGAGGTCGAAGTCCGACAGCGGCGCGACCCGGTGCAGCGCCCGCTTGCGGAACTTGGTGTGGTCGACCAGCAGGATCCGGCGCTGCGCGGCCTCCAGCAGGGCGCGCTTGACGAGGATCGCCTCCTGCGACTGGTGGTAGCAGTAGCCGTCGGTGACCGCCGAGGTCGAGATGAACACCGTGTCGGCGTGCAGCGGCTTGATGTGGTCGCAGGTCGCCATGCCCTGGAAGGCGTCGTAGTGCGGGTCGTAACTGCCGCCCAGCGAGATCAGTTCGATGCCGGGCCGTCCCGCCAGCGCGTTCACGATGGCGAGGAAGTTGGTGATGACGGTGAGCGGCCCGCGCTCGGGGAGCGCGCGGGCGACGGCGAGGGACGTGGTGCTGTCGTCCAGCAGGATCGCCTGCCCCCGGTCGACGTGCTCCAGGGCCGCGGCGGCCAGCGCCTTCTTCGCGTCGCCCTGCTGGGTCGTCCGGTAGCGGACGTTGCTCTCGAACAGCACGGACTGCTGGGCCGTGGCCGCCCCGCGCGTCTTGCGGAGCCAGCCCTCCTCGGCGAGCCGGTCCAGGTCCCGGTGGATCGTCATCACGCTGACCCCGAGCTCGCGCGCGAGGTCCTCGTTGCGGACCGATCCCAGCTCCAGCACCCGGTCACGGATGCGCTCCTGACGCGCCTGCGGGCTCAGCAACTCGGCTGCTTCATGGGGGAGTTCATCGGCGGACACAGTGCTTCCCTCCTGACCACTGCGCACCAAGCTAACAACGAACCCCTCAAACACAACACCCCTCGTGTGAGGAATGTGCTCCTCCTTGTGACGCACACACGAAAGCCCCGGACCGGAGGTTCCGGCCCGGGGCGGCGGCGATGGCGTCGAACCAGCCGCGCAGCGCGCGGTGCACCACGCCGAAGGGTGATCGGAACGCGCGACGTTCCGCCCCCTCCGGCCCGTGTTCCAGCGGACGTACCAACAGCGCTCTCTGGACGCCCCGTTCGACCCGGTGACGCGGGACCGTGGAGGCAATCCGAGGTGACGGCCGCTACTTGGCGGTCTGCGTGTGGACGAACTCCACGAGGCGGGTCAGCGCGTCCGGGTCGGTGTTCGGCGGCACGCCGTGGCCGAGGTTGAAGACGTGGCCCTCGAGTCCGGCGGCCGCGTCGAGCACCTCGCGGGCCTTCGTCTCGACGGCCTGGGGCGTGGAGAAGAGGGTGGCCGGGTCGAGGTTGCCCTGGAGCGCCTTGCCGGGCCCGACGCGGCGCGCGGCCTCGTCGAGCGGGACGCGCCAGTCGACGCCGACGACGTCCGCGCCGGCCTCGCCCATGAGCCCGAGCAGCTCGCCGGTGCCCACGCCGAAGTGGATACGGGGCACGCCGTAGCCCTCGACGGCCCGGAAGACCTTCTCCGAGGCGGGCATGACGGAGCGCCGGTAGTCGGCGGGCGCCAGCGCCCCCACCCACGAGTCGAACAGCTGCACGGCGCTGGCGCCCGCCTCGATCTGCACCCTCAGGAACGCGGAGGTGATCTCGGCGAGCCGGTCCAGCAGGTCGGCCCACAGCTGCGGGTCGCCGTACATGAGGGCCTTGGTGTGCTCGTGGCCCCGCGACGGGCCGCCCTCGATGAGGTAGCTGGCGAGGGTGAAGGGGGCGCCCGCGAAACCGATGAGCGGCTTCTCGCCGAGCTCGGCGGTGAGCAGCCCCATGGCCTCGGTGACGTACCAGACGTCCTCGGGGGTGAGGTCGCGCAGCTGCGCGAGGTCGGCGCGGGAGCGGATCGGGTTGGCGACGACCGGGCCGACGCCGGGCTTGATGTCGAGGTCGATGCCGATCGCCTTCAGCGGGACGACGATGTCGCTGAAGTAGATGGCGGCGTCGACCTTGTGCCGGCGCACCGGCTGCATGGTGATCTCGGCGACCAGGTCCGGGCGCATGCAGGAGTCCAGCATCGCGATGCCCTCGCGCACCTTGCGGTACTCGGGCAGCGAGCGGCCCGCCTGGCGCATGAACCACACCGGCGTGTGCGGCACGGGTTCGCGCCTGCACGCCTTGAGGAAGGCGGAATCCTTCGTGGCTTCGTAGGTCGCTGACGGCTGCTGGCCCGTGGCCTCGGTGTTGGCACTCACACCCGAAAGTTTCGCACGCTCGGGGACCCGTCCGTGAAGGACATGGGGAAGGGCGGCCGCGAGGGGTGTCCCTCCCCGCCCGGGGCGCTCCTTCCCCTTAACCTTCCCGGCATGGCTGCGGCTCAGGGACGACGGTCGGACGACGGTCGCGACGACCACGACGCGACAGGCGGGATGAGTGAATCGGTGCGGGAGGGGCAGAACGCTCGGGACATGAACGCTGCACAGGAGCACGACCCCACCCCGCCCGCCTTCCGAACAGCGGTCGACGCCCTGCGCTCGGCGCGGCTGCGACCGGAGATCGAGATCGACCCGACCAGGCCGCCGCAGCGCCTCGCGCCGTACTCGTACGCGCTGGAGGCCGCGGTCGTCGACGGCGACGAGGATCTGGCCGACGGCCGGCTCGTCCTGCTGCACGATCCGGCGGGTCACGACGCCTGGCACGGCACGTTCCGCCTGGTGACCCTCGTCCGCGCGGAACTCGAACCCGAGATGGCGGCCGACCCCCTCCTCCCCGACGTGTCCTGGTCGTGGCTGACGGGCGCGTTGCAGGCCCGTGGGCTGTCGTACGGGGAGCCGTCGGGCACGGTGACCCGCGCGAGTTCGCACTACTTCGGCGGGCTCGGTGACCGGCAGCCCGCCTCGCAGATCGAGATCCGCGCGTCGTGGACGCCGCGCGAGGGCTTGGGCGGCGTTCCGGACACGGCGGCGCATCTCGCGGCGTGGTGCGAGGTGCTGTGCCAGATCGCGGGTCTGCCGCCGGTGGCGGCGGGGCCGCAGGGGCAGGACGGCGCGGTGGTGACGCTGCCGCAGCGGCGGGGCCCCCAGCCTTCCTGACGCTCACCGCGTACCTCCGCACACATCTGCACACGTCTGCACACGTCTGCACAGCGATCATTTTCGGCCGCGTCGGAGCTTCTCCGGCGCGGCCGTCGCACGTTTCGGGTCGTTTCGCTTGGGCCAGCTTTGTTCTCATTCGTTTCGGTTCAATGCGACTCGTGACTATTCGCCCCCCTTTCGAATGATCGCTAGTGTGTCCGAATTGCTCGCATTGTTACTCACCAGATCGTGATCATTCCCTAAAGGCCGAGGGGTTTGATGCCGAAGGTTGCTGTGACCTTGAAAGCACGGTTCATCCCGGCTTCATCCCCGAGCCGGCTCCGTCCCGCACCCCAGGAGGCCTGGTGTCCGTTCTCCTCGAGCAGCCCTCAAGCCTGGTCGCCTACCGCCCGAACAAGCCGACCGCGATGGTGGTCGTGGCCGACCCCCGCGTCCGTTCCACCGTGACCCGCCACCTGTGGGCGCTCGGTGTTCGTGACGTGATCGAGGCCTCGTCCGTCGCGGAGGCTCGTCCCCGCATCGGCAACCCCCGCGACATCTGTGTCGCAGACGTCCATCTCCCCGACGGCTCCGGTCTCACGCTCCTCTCCGAGACCCGCGCCGCGGGCTGGCCCAACGGGCTGGCCCTCTCCGCCGCCGACGACATCGGCGCCGTACGCAACGCCCTCGCGGGCGGCGTCAAGGGCTACGTCGTCACCGGCACCCGCACGAACGTGGGCCTGCCCACCCGCCCCGGCGCCGCCCCCATCGGCGCCGCGGCCGCCCGTATGCACCGTCGCCCCCCGGG
The DNA here is from genome assembly GCF_054724165.1 of Streptomyces sp. BYX5S. Classification (NCBI taxonomy): domain Bacteria; kingdom Bacillati; phylum Actinomycetota; class Actinomycetes; order Kitasatosporales; family Streptomycetaceae; genus Streptomyces; species Streptomyces sp. BYX5S. Next base: position 6,119,857 of record NZ_CM138829.1, read on the forward strand.
TGCCCCGAGCCACCCGGGCGGCTACCGCGAACTGTCCGGCCGCGAAGTGGAGGTGCTCCGGCTCGTCGCCGAGGGCCAGTCGAACAAGGCCATCGGCGTCTCCATGGGCCTGTCCGCCCTGACCGTCAAGAGCCACCTCGCCCGTATCGCGCGCAAGCTCGGCACGGGTGACCGGGCCGGGATGGTGGCGGTCGCGCTGCGCACCGGCATCATCCACTGATCGGCCCGTGGCCTGATTCATCCGGTTTACTCCGGCACGACGCCCGTCGACGTAACGTTCCGTCGACGGGCGTCGTGCGTTCACAGATACTCTTGACAGGTGACCGACGCCCAAGAGACCGCAGCAGACAGTTCACTGCACACCACCGGAGGCGCCCCTCTGGACGACGGCGGATCTTCTGCTGAAGGATCTGTTGGTTCAGTCAACGGTGCGCCGACCCCCCTTCTCGAACCGCGCGAGGGCATCCCGCCGGTGATCGCCGACGAGGCCTCGCTCGCCGATGTCGTCGCGGCCTTCGCCGCCGGCACCGGCCCCGTGGCCGTCGACGCGGAGCGCGCGTCCGGCTACCGGTACGGGCAGCGCGCGTATCTGGTGCAGTTGCGCCGCGAGGGCGCGGGCACCGCGCTCATCGACCCGGTCGCGTGCCCCGACCTGTCGTCGCTCGGCGACGCGCTCGCCGACGCCGAATGGGACCTGCACGCGGCGACCCAGGACCTGCCCTGCCTGCGCGACATAGGCATGCGGCCCGCGCGGCTCTTCGACACCGAGCTGGCGGGACGGCTCGCCGGCTTCCCGCGGGTGGGCCTCGGCGCGATGGTCGAGAACGTGCTCGGCTACGTACTGGAGAAGGGCCACTCCGCGGTCGACTGGTCGACGCGCCCGCTGCCCGAGCCCTGGCTGCGCTACGCCGCGCTCGACGTCGAGCTCCTGGTCGACCTCCGCGACGCCCTGGAGAAGGAACTCGACCGGCAGGGCAAGCTCGACTGGGCGCACCAGGAGTTCGACGCGATCGCATCCGCGCCGCCCGCCGCGCCGCGCAAGGACCCGTGGCGGCGCACGTCCGGGATGCACAAGGTGCGGCGGCGCCGTCAGATGGCGGTCGTCCGGGAGCTGTGGACGGCCCGCGACCACGTCGCGCAGCGGCGGGACGTGTCGCCGGGCAAGGTGCTCGGGGACGCCGCGATCGTCGAGGCCGCGCTCGCGCTGCCGCCGAACGTGCACGCGCTGTCCGGCCTGCCCGGCTTCGGGCACCGCATGGGGCGGCGTCAGCTGGAGCAGTGGCAGGCCGCGATCGACCGGGCCAAGGCCCTGCCGGACTCCGAGCTGCCGCAGCCGGGCCAGCCCACCACCGGCCCGCCCCCGCCGCGCGCCTGGGCCGACAAGGACCCCGCCGCGGCGGCCCGCCTCTCCGCGGCGCGGGCGGCGGTCTCGGCGCTGGCCGAGACGCTGTCGATGCCCCAGGAGAACCTGATCACGCCGGACACCGTGCGCCGGGTGTGCTGGGAGCCGCCGGCCTCGGTCGACGCGGAGTCGGTGGCGGAAGCGCTGCGCTCGCACGGCGCCCGCCGCTGGCAGGTCGAACAGGTCACGCCGATCCTCATCCCGGCGCTCGCCCCCCGCGCCTGACCGCACCGTCCACCGCTCGACGCGCCCCCTTGGCCTGGCCGGGGGGCGCGTCGGCGTCCGCGCTGGTCTCCCGACGCCTCCGGGCTCGCCGAACCGGCGTTACGGCCTCGGGGCTCCGCCCCGGACCCCGCGCCTCAATCGCCGGCGGGGCTTGATTCACCGACACCGGCCCTACGGCCCCGGCCCGCCGTAAATGTGACCTTCGCCGCTCCGGCCGGGGGGACTTCAAGACTTGGTTACCCGCAAGTAGCATGACGGTATTCGCAGCGCGGCGTCCGTGTATCTCGGTACCCCGATACCGGACCCGCGCCGCGCGGCAGCGCATTCCCGCACCTGGAGGAGAGCCATCGTGCCTCGTACCGTCAGGGACGTCGTCTTCGTCGACGGCGTCCGCACCCCGTTCGGCAAGGCGGGCCCGAAGGGCATCTACCACGAGACCCGCGCCGACGACCTGGTCGTCAAGTCCATCCGGGAGCTGCTGCGCCGCAACCCGAACCTGGACCCCGCCAAGATCGACGAGGTCGCCGTCGCCGCGACCACGCAGATCGGTGACCAGGGCCTGACCATCGGCCGCACCGCGGGCATCCTCGCCGGTCTGCCGCAGTCGGTCCCCGGCTACTCCATCGACCGCATGTGCGCGGGCGCGCTCACCGCCGTCACGACGACGGCCGGCTCCATCGCCTTCGGCGCGTACGACGCCGTCATCGCGGGCGGTGTCGAGCACATGGGCCGCCACCCCATGGGCGAGGGCGTGGACCCGAACCCGCGGTTCGTGAGCGAGAAGCTCGTGGACGAGTCGGCCCTGTTCATGGGCATGACCGCCGAGAACCTGCACGACCGCTACCCGCAGATCACCAAGCAGCGCGCCGACGAGTACGCCGTGCGCTCGCAGGAGAAGGCGGCGAAGGCGTACGCGAACGGGAAGATCCAGCAGGACCTCGTCCCGATCTCCGTGCGCAACACCAACGCCGAGGTCGGCGAGACCGGCTGGGGCCTGGTCACGGCGGACGAGCCGATGCGGCCGGGCACCACCCTGGAGAGCCTCGCGGGCCTCAAGACCCCGTTCCGCACGCACGGCCGTGTGACGGCGGGCAACGCCGCTGGTCTGAACGACGGCGCGACGGCCTCGATCATCGCCTCCGAGGACTTCGCCCGCGAGAACAACCTCCCGGTCAAGATGCGCCTCGTCTCCTACGCCTTCGCGGGCGTGGAGCCGGAGGTCATGGGCTACGGCCCGATCCCGGCGACGGAGAAGGCCCTCGCGAAGGCAGGCCTCTCCATCTCCGACATCAACCTCTTCGAGATCAACGAGGCATTCGCCGTCCAGGTCCTGGCCTTCCTCGACCACTACGGCATCGCCGACGACGACGCGCGCGTCAACCAGTACGGCGGCGCCATCGCCTACGGCCACCCGCTCGCCTCCTCGGGCGTCCGTCTGATGACGCAGCTGGCCCGCCAGTTCGAGGAGCAGCCGGAGGTCCGCTACGGCCTCACGACCATGTGCGTCGGCTTCGGCATGGGCGCCACGGTCATCTGGGAGAACCCGCACCACAAGGACGCCGGAGGCGACAAGTGAGCACCACCACCGCTGAGCTCCTGAAGGGCGCATCCGCCCTCTTCCCGGACGAGGTCGTCACGTCGGCGCACGTACGCCACCTCGACCTGCCGTACGGCGCGGGCAAGTTCGCCCTGATCACGCTGGACAACGGCCTGGACCACACCAAGCCGACCACGTTCGGCCCGGCGTCCCTCGCCAACCTGAACGCGGCGATCGACCAGGTCGAGAAGGAGGCCGCCGAGGGCGACATCGTCGGCGTCGGCGTCACCGGCAAGCCGTTCATCTTCGCGGTCGGCGCCGACCTCAAGGGCGTCGAGCTGCTGAAGAACCACGACGACGCGCTCGCCATCGGCAAGGGCGGCCACGAGGTCTTCAAGCGCCTCTCGGGTCTGGCCGTGCCGACGTTCGCGTACTACAACGGCGCGGCGATGGGCGGTGGCGTCGAGGTCGGCCTCCACTGCTCGTACCGCACCGTCTCGAAGGCCCTCCCGGCCTTCTCGCTGCCCGAGGTCTTCCTCGGCCTGGTTCCCGGCTGGGGCGGCTGCGCCCTGCTGCCGAACCTGATCGGCGCGGACAAGGCCGTCTCGGTCATCATCGAGAACAGCCTCAACCAGAACAAGCAGCTCAAGGGCGTGCAGGTCTACGAGCTCGGGATCGCCGACGCGCTCTTCGAGGGCGCCGACTTCCTGGAGCAGTCCCTGCTCTGGACCGCTGACGTCCTCAAGGGCAACGTCAAGGTCGAGCGCCCGGATGTCGACCGCGGCGAGGCCTGGGACCAGGCCGTGGCGCGCGGCAAGTTCATCGCCGACTCCAAGGTGCACGGCGCCGCCCCGGCCGCGTACCGCGCCCTCGACATCATCGCGAACGCGAAGTCCGGTGATCTCCAGGCCGGCTTCGACGCCGAGGACCAGGCCCTCGCGGACCTGATCATGGGCGGCGAACTCCGCTCGGGCATCTACGCGTTCAACCTCGTCCAGAAGCGCGCCAAGCGCCCGGCCGGCGCCCCGGACAAGAACCTGGCGCGCCCGGTCACGAAGGTCGGCGTCGTCGGCGCGGGCCTGATGGCCAGCCAGCTCGCCCTCCTCTTCCTGCGCCGCCTGGAGGTCCCGGTCGTCCTCACGGACATCGACCAGGAGCGCGTGGACAAGGGCGTCGGCTACGTCCACGCCGAGATCGAGAAGCTGCTCGGCAAGGGCCGCATCAACCAGGACAAGGCCAACCGCCTCAAGGGCCTGGTCTCCGGCGTCCTGAACAAGGCGGACGGTTTCTCGGACGCGGACTTCATCATCGAGGCGGTCTTCGAGGAGATCGGCGTCAAGCAGCAGGTGTTCGCCGAGGTCGAGGCGGTCGCCCCCGCCCACGCCATCCTGGCGACGAACACCTCCTCCCTCTCGGTCTCCGAGATGGCCTCGAAGCTGAAGCACCCCGAGCGCGTGGTCGGCTTCCACTTCTTCAACCCGGTCGCGATCCTCCCGCTCCTGGAGATCGTCCGCGGCGAGCAGACCGACGACGCGGCCCTGGCCACGGCGTTCGGCGTCGCCAAGAAGCTGAAGAAGACCGCGGTCCTCGTGAAGGACGCCCCGGCGTTCGTCGTGAACCGCATCCTGACCCGCTTCATGGGCGAGATCCAGAACGTCATCGACGAGGGCACCCCGGTGGCCGTCGCGGAGAAGGCGGTCGAGCCCCTCGGCCTGCCGATGTCTCCCCTGGTCCTCCTGGAGCTCGTCGGCCCGGCCATCGGTCTGCACGTCTCGGAGACCCTGAACCGCGCCTTCCCGGAGCGCTTCACCGTGTCCCCGAACCTCGCGGCCGTCGTCAAGGCCGGCAAGCGCGGCTTCTACGTCTACGACTCCGGCAAGCCGGAGCTGGACCCCGAGGTCGCCGCGCTCCTCAAGCAGGGCGACAAGGTCCTCACGGAGGAGCAGGTCCGCGACCGCGTCCTCGACGCGGTGGCCCAGGAGATCGGCCTGATGCTCGACGAGGGCGTCGTCGCCGAGGCCCAGGACATCGACCTCTGCCTCATCACCGGCGCCGGCTGGCCCTTCCACCTGGGCGGAATCACTCCGTACCTGGACCGTGAGGGTGTGTCGGAGCGGGTGAACGGGAAGCGGTTCCTGCAGGCCGGAGTAGCTTCGGTACCCGCGTAAGGATGCGCCACTGATGTGACTGTGACGGCTGCCCACGAGATATTCGTGGGCAGCCGTCACAGTTCGTGGGGCGGGGGGGCTCAGCCCGTCCGGAACCATCCCTTCAGCATTGCGTGGTCCGATTCGCGGTACTTCACCGCGTCGGCGGCGCAGGACCGTACGTGCCGGCGCCCCGCGAAGAGGTAGTCGATCTTTCGGCCGTCGGCGGTGGGTTCGTCGTCCGCCCGGTCCGCCTCGACGAAACCGGACGTGAGCCAGGACAGCGCGGGCGCCTGCGGCGGCAGATTGAGGTCTCCGCCCAGCACGACGGGCACGCTCCGCGGGAAGGCACTCGTCCAGTCCCTGATCTCCCTCAGCTGTTCGGGAGCCCGGGAGTACGTGTGGGCCGTGCATGCGGTGACGCGCTTGCCGTGGGCCTTGGTGTGGGCGCAGAGCAGGCCCCGGCGGACCGGGACGGTGCGGCCCGCGTTGGTGTAGGTCTCGCCGCCGGTGTGCCGGAAGCGGCGGTAGTCCTGCCGCCCGTCCGGCACGTCACCCCGGCTGAGCACCGCCGAGCCGAACCGTCCGCTGCTGCCGCAGGCCGGCACGTTGTCCTGGGAGGAGGCGTAGGTGCCGTCCATCGCCCAACCCGCCCGCGCGAGGCGCCGCTTGAGCTGCGCGTACTGGGTCAGGCAGATCTCGTTGACGGTGATCAGGGCCGGCCGGTACCGGGCCGCGCTGCGGACCAGGCGGTCGATCGACGTCCCGGCGCCGCTGCGCCCCGCGTTCCACGTACAGTGCGCCGCCGCGCCGCACAGGTTGTACTGGATGATCCGGACGGCCGGCCGCTGCGCGGCGGCGGAACCCCGCTGGCCGGGCGCCGCGACCAGCACCCCGGTGATCACCACGAGCGCCATGGCCATGACGGCGCCACAACCGAACCATCGTCCGCGCGACACTTTCCCCCCTGGTGTCCACGACGCCACCGATGGGGGATTGTGCGCATACGGGCTGCATGAACGCCATACGACCGTTCTACGTCGGATGCGCGTCAGGCACTCCACGGTCCCAGCGGGCTGCCCACCCTGGGGGCCAGCTGGCGCCGCACCCGCAGGCGGCCGTCCGTCCCGATGACCGCGACGGTCAGCGCTCCTGACGCGTCGTACGCCATCGACGGGGCGTTGGCGAACATCTCCCCCGACTCGCGCCAGTGCGTGCCGGAGACGTCCTTGTCGCGGTCGGGCATCGACACGACGAGCCGGCCCCGGCTGCCGCGGTGCGCCAGGAAGGCCTCCCGCGCGCCGCGTTCGGGGGCCCACAGCGCGGCCACCGCGCCGGTGCCGCCGTGGCCGCCGAGCCCCGCTCCCGAACCCGGCCAGCGACCGTCGGCGTGCTGCCGGTAGGCCATGACCTGCTGCGTCCCCGCCTCCCGGAAGTACAGGCAGGTGCGGCCGCCGCCGGAGTCGACCGCCGAGAGCCCGCCGGTCGCCGGCCGGCCCGTCCTGAGGGTGTCGTCCAGCAGGAAGGGGCCTCCTGGTTCGGCCTGGTGCCAGCGCCAGACCGAGGTCTTGCCCGGCACGTAGAGCTCCACGGTGCCGCGGTCGGTACCGATGGCCGTGCCCGCGTCCTGGACGAAGCTGCCACCGATGCTCTCCCACGGGGCCCAGGTGCCGTCCGCCTCCCGGCGGCGCACGCTGATGCCCTGGTCGAAGTCGCGGCAGAAGACGTACAACCGGCCGGCGGCGTCGACCGCCGACGACGGCACGCCCAGCTCCCGCTGGCGACGGGCGTCGCCGTGCGCCCACTCGGGGTTCTCCAGGCTCCGCCAGCCGCTGAATCCGTTGCCGTCCGCGTCCTGGCTGGTGTGCACGACGTCGACGGTGACGCCGCTGCCGACGACGTGCTGGCGGCGCAGCGCCGTGAGTTCCGCGGCGCCGCCGGGTGCACCGGCGACGGCCAGGGTGGGCGCGACCCACCCGTCGCCGAGGACGAACGGCCCCTTCCACTCGCCGCTCGCCGGCCCGGTCTCCGTCCAGAAGGCGAGCCGCCCGCCCAGCACGCCGAAGGCGTTGAGCCGCCCGCCGGGGCCGAGGCGCAGCCATCCGGTGGTCGGCGAGTACCGGTAGGCGGCGCTCATCATGTGGGTGCTGCGGTACGGGTCCGGCCCCAGCTGCCGGTCGCCGCAGGTGTGACAGGTGCCGTGCGGGCAGACGTCGGGAGCGTCGAGACCGCTGTACGTCGCCAGGTACTCGGCCTTCTCCGTCACGGCGTCCGAGTCGAGGTTGTAGCCCCAGAAGCGGTTGGCGTAGCTGCGGTAGTGCTCGACGACGGGGGCGTGTCCCGCCTCGCGGTGCCGGGTGAGGGCGGCGAGGGCGAACTGGGTGGTCGTGGTGTGGTCGACGTGGTCGGAGCAGACGAACTCCGTTCGGCCGCCGTCGTGTTCGGGGTCGGGGTCCATGGTGCGCACGGTGGTCGGCCGGATGCGGTCGAGGAGTGCGGTGAGCGCGCCGACGACCTGTTCGCGGGTGATGTTCTGGGGCTCGGTCACGACGCCGCCGTGCACGGGCAGGGTGCGCTGGGTCCGCAGGGCCCCTTCCCACAGTTCGTGCAGCCGGGTGCGGGTGCCCCGCTCCGTGGGCGCGCCCATGTGCAGTTGGAAGAAGTACAGGCACACGGACGCGTGGCCGACCAGGGTGAAGCGCTCCACGGCGAACCCGGGGACGATCTCCACGGCCTCGCGGTGCCACGGGCGGTCGCGGTCGCCCGTCGCCATCCGGGCGTACGCGGACCGCAGGCCGCAGCCGCGCTCGGTGCTGTAGCGGGCGAAGTCGGGGGCCACGGCCTTGCGTTGCGGTTCGTTGGTGTCGACGTTGATGCCGTCGCCCTCTCCCGCGGTGACGATCACCGTGGTGATGTCGTCGCCGTCCTGCAAGGAACGCACCAGGTCGGGGTTCATGAAGTACAGGTCGTCGTCCTGGTGAGCGACGATGTGCAGGACGGAACGGGCCGGCACGGTCTTCGGCGCGGTCATCGGTCGACCACGTTCATGGCCATGGCGCCGGATGCCGAGCAGTACGGCCGCACCCACACCGGGCGGGCCGGATGGACCAGGGCGAACTCCGATGCCTCCTCACCCGCGAGGGGCACCGACGGGTACACGTAAGCGCTCTTCACGTCGTGGAAGTCCTCCAGAAGATGACAGACGCGCACCTTGCGCCGGTCGTAGGGGTCGGGCTGCAGCCACCAGTCCCAGTCCTCCCACCGTTCCAGGCGGAGGTCGACGACGTGGCGCAGGGGCACCTCCGCCCGGAACGACTGCCGGCCCAGGATGCCGACTTGTACGGAGACGTTGCGTGCGTGCCGGCCGCGCCGGCTGACGATGAACTGTGCGCCGGGCTCCATCTTCAGCCCGCCGCACAGCACACCGCGCAGCGAGATCGTGTCGCCGTCGACGGCGACCTCGGTGCACTCGGCGTGGTCCTCGCGCAGCACGGTCCGCAGCATGAGCCGCCCGTTGGGCTGGGCGTACGGCAGGTTCCAGGCGATGGGTCCGGTGGGCGGGCGGTCGACGACCCGGGCCCGCGCGTCGATGAGGGCGCGGGTGTCGCGGACGCCCGCCTTCATGTGCACGGGCGCGGAGTTGGGGGCGCTCATGGTCACCTGCCAGCGTCCGTCGCCGAGGGCGTCGAACGCGGACGGTGTGAGCGCTGCGGAGTACCGGGTGCCGCCGTTGTCCAGGTCCTTGCGCGAGGTGCGCAACGGGAGGTCGGGGCGGGGCTTGCCGTCCGAGGGCTTGTGGCGCAGCGTGAACTGCCAGCGGCGGCGTCCCTCCCCCGGGCCGTCCGCCGAGAAGCGCAGCCAGCCCGTGTCGTCGGTGGTGACGTCCACGGTGGCCGCGCCCAGCGACACCGGGGGCACGGTGAGCAGGCCGCCGCCGGTGCGGCGGGCGGACGCCGGGGGCCGGTAGCCCCGCTGGGCGGCGGCGCGCTTGCGGGCGGCCTCCTCGAACAGCGCGACGTAGCGGGCGGCCACCGCGGACGGGTCGTACTCGGCGCCGTTGCGCAGGGCGGCGGCGCCCATGGCGCGGCGCAGGGGTTCGTCGGCCATGAGCCTGCGCAGGCCCCAGACGATGCCTTCGACCTGCCCGTTGGGCACGAGGAAGCCGTCCTCACCGGGGTGGAGGATCTCCCGCGGTCCGACGGGGCAGTCCGTGGAGACCACGGGCAGTCCGCAGCGCATGGCCTCGACCAGCGTCATGCCGAACGACTCCGCGCTGGAGGTGACGGCGGCGATGGATCCCTTGGCCCACTCCGACTCGATCGGTGAGAAGCCGCCCATCAGCAACGCCCGGCCCGCGAGGCCGAGTTCCGAGACGAGTGTGCGGAGCTTTCCCGCCTCGCCGCCGTCGCCGTAGATCCGCAGCTGCCAGTCGGGGAACTCGTCGGCCAGCTCCGCGAAGGCCCGGATCAGCAGGTCGTACCGCTTGATGCGGTGCATGCGTCCGGCGCTGACCACGACCTTGTGCGTGCAGTCGGACGGCGGGACGGACGGCTGGGGCACGCTGTTGGGGATGCCGACGACGGGGATGCCGGGGATCGGGGTGTTCTCCATGAACGAGCGTGCGTCGGCCTCGGTGACCGTGGTGATGGCGTCGAGCCGCGGGTAGACGCGGGCCATCTCGGCGCGCACCGCGGCGGGAATGCCCAGGTGCGTCATGTGTTCCTGGGCGACCCGCAGCGCGCCGTCGCGGGTGTACGCGGCGACGAACAGGTTGAGGCTGGGCCGGGTGCCGACGACGACGTCGGCGTCGGTGCGCTCCAGGTCCCGGATGATGCGGGTGTCGGTGAACCTGCTGTACTGCGCGTAGAACTCCTCCTGACGCGGCACCACTTCGCTGGGTTCGTCGCTGCCGGCCGCCGCGCGGTCGGCGGAGCCGGGGCGCAGGTCGACGAGGGCGCGGACCGTGATCCGCGGGGAGATCTCGAACTTGGTCGCGGTCGCGCGGCGGAAGACCGAGACGATCTCCACGTCGTGGTGGACGGCCAGGGCCTCCGCGAGGTTGATCACCGTGCGGTTGGTGCCGCCGATGCCGTAGATGTTGTTGATGAGGAAGGAGATCTTCATCGGACCTCGTCCTCCCTGCGCTCGAACGGACTTGGCACGGGGTAGTACGCCTTCAGGAACCTGCTGAGCATCGCCGTCTGGCGGGCGGTGTCGCGGCCGTCGGAGAGCGTGTCGTTGATGCAGAAGGCCTGCCGGTCACGGCGGGCGAGCAGGATGCCGAGCCGTCGCTGGATCTCGGGTCTGGCCAGGTCGAGGTAGGCGAAGGTGATCTCGGAGGGGATCGCCCGCCCCGTGAAGTAGGCGTAGTAGTGGTACAGCGACGACGGGATGGAGATGTCGTCCGCGCTGCGGAACCGGCTCATGGACGTCCTGCGGTGCGCGTCGGCGAACTCCGCCTCGATCTCCTGGAGCACGCTGCGCCGCAGCGCGTACGGCGCGTGCCGGATCTTCTGGACGATGGCCGAGCCGAAGTTGTCGAGCAGCAGCCGGCGGTTGTTCTTCCCCGCGGCGTCCACCGGCCGGTCCCCCAGGGTGCGTTCCCAGCGCGGCACTTGGGAGGGCGAGAGGAAGGTGCGGGTGACTCCGTTCGACAGGAAGAAGTCGCTCGGGGTCACCGGGCGGCCGAGGAACATGTCGTCGTTGAAGTAGAGGAAGTGCTCGGACAGCCCCTTGATGTGGTGCAGCCTGCTCTCGATCGCGTGGGAGTTGAACGTCGGCAGCGCGGCGGAGTCGTCGAAGATCTCCGAGTGGTCGACCACGGTGATCCGCGGATGACGCTCGTTGAGCCAGGCCGGACGCTGCCGGTCCGTCACCACGTAGACGTGGCGCACCCACGGCGCGTTCTGCTCCAACGCGCGCAGCGAGTAGCGCAGTTCGTCGCGGCTGATGTAGCGGGCGGCGTTCGCGGACTCCGTGTGATAGCCGCCCTCGCCGTACACGGCGCGACGGCGCTGCCACGCGGGGTCGTTGCCGTCGACCCACGTGTAGACCACGTCGACGGGGAAGCGGACGTCCTCGGGCAGCGGCTCGGCGCAGGGCGCGATGGTGCGCACCGAACGGGTGCGGCGGGTGTGCAGCGCCGCGAAGCCCGTCAGTCTGCTGACCGGCACGACGACGCGCGGCTCGTCGTAGGCCACGTCGTCGGTGACGCGGTTGGGCCGCGGGGCCACGAGCCGGCCGTCCCGCAGCTGCCAGAACTCGATGTCGCAGCCGTGGGCGAGGCCGAGCACCAGGGACGCGGCGGGGTCGCTCCACACCATGCCGACACGCAACACATCGGATGCGCGCACGAGTTGACGGCCGCGCCGGGATCCGCACAGCACCCGGCGGCCCACGGCTGCGTCGCCGCGGCAGGCGGTCACGTAGACGGGGCCGGTGGCGGCGCTGCGGCTCAGCGCCCGTGCCACGCGTTCGCGGTCCGCCTCGGCGACCGCCAGGCAGGAGCGGTAGTCGGATTCGCCCCTGATCGCGAAGTAGTCGACGCCCTCCTCGTCGAAGAGGGCCGAGACGAGTTCGAGGTTGGCCTCGCGCAGTCCGAGCGGTGACACCGTGGGGCGCACGAGCGCGACGTGTGTGGCGTGTCCGGCCAGCACGGCGAGCCGCTCCTGCGCGTTGAACAGGTGCGGCCAGCGGCGGCGCGCCCGCGCGGCACGCAGGGCGCGGGCCAGCAGGGTCACGGCCGTCGCGTGGCGCAACAGCTGCTTGAGACCCGTCCGGAGCCGGGCCGGTACGCGGCGCGCGATATGGCGTCGCATCCCGCTCGGGACAAGGGTGCGGTACGCCCCGACGACCGCGGACGCCTCGGGATTGCCCATGCTCACGACTGGTTGTCCGACTCCCTCGAAGCCCCGCGCTCGAAGATGCTGCGGACGGGGTAGTAGCGGCGCAGAAAGCGGGTCACGGCTTCCGTGCCGCCCTGGCTCAGGGCCCGCTGGTCGCCGAGCCCGTAGAACTGGATCTGTTGGGTGTCCCGGCGCACGAGCATGCGTTCGAGCCGCAGCTCGATGCCGGGCAGGGCCGCGTGCAGCGCCGTGGACGTCTCGCCCGACGGGTCGGCGAGGCCGGTCGTGCATCCGATGTGGTGGATCACGCTGTCCAGCGGATGGCCGCCGGGGATCGCCGGTACCGTCTGGCCGTCGAAGAGCGCCAGCGGTTCGGTGACCGACGCCGCGAGCCGTTCGAGGGTGGCGCAGCGGTGCGGCTGCGGTCCACCCGCGTAGCCGTGCGCGGTGACGCTGCCGGTCGCCGCGTACGCGGTCCGGGTCCAGGGCGCGAACGACTCCTCGGCCGTCCACCGTCCGCGGCGGGGTCGGGTGACACCGTGCGGGCTGAAGTAGTCGAAGGGGCGCACCGGCCGGCCGAACAGGGCGCCGGGGCGCAGCAGCAGGAAGTTCTCCGCGATGTCGGGGAGTTGGTTCAGCTGCCACTCGATACCGGGGCCCGCGGGCACGATGCTGAGCCGGTCGTCGGACCGCAGCCAGGCGGGCACGGGCGCCTGCGCGACCACGTGCACGAGATCGGTCCACGGCGCGTACTGGTGCACGGACCGCAGGGCGGCCCTGAGCAGTTCCTCGCCCCAGGGGGTGGGGTGCTGCCACAGCAGGACGGCGTCGACGGGAAAGGTGACCTCTTCGAGCCGGGGCACGTCGAAGTGCTCCAGCGTGATGGTCGGCTCCATGGCGCCGTCGATGTCGCAGTAGCCGCTCAGCCGGTCGAGGCCGATCTCGATTCCGGGCGAGTCCGCGGGGACGGCCCGCTGCACCCGGTTGGGGCGGGGGCCGACGAGCCGCTCCTGGGGCAGGTCGGTGTTGCGGGTCCAGAACTCGATCTCGATGCCCTGGTCGTCACCGAGCCACAGGTTCTCGGTCGGGTCGGTGCGCAGCCAGACGAGGCGGACGACGCGCGCCTTGCCGAAGTGCTTCCACGCCTTCACATGGCTGCCGGGGATCGTCTGGGTGTCGCTGTTGGCGGGCGACACCGACACCACGTATCCGGTGTGCTCCTCCAGCAGGGCGCGCAGGGCGCGGCGCACCGCTCCCTTGTCGCGCTGGTCCACGGCGAGGGCGATCCGGCGGTCGTCGAGGGCGGGGATCGCGAACCACGGGATCTCGGCCGCGTCCAGGGCGTGGGCGACGAGGTCGTGGTCGAGCCTGCGGGCCAGGTCGAAGGTGAGCCCGGTGTGCACATGCCCGATGCGGCCGTCGGGCGCCGCGGTCCGGCGCTCGGAGTGGCCGAGCTGGACTCTGCGGACGCGCCGGAGCGCGCGCTGGTGGAGGCGGGCCTCACGGCGGCGGAGGGTCCCCGCCAGCGAGCTCTGGACCTTGCGCCGCACCCGCCGGGGCACGGTCGTCGCGGCGACGGAGCGCACGGGCTGCGGGACGAGGCGCCGGTAGACGTGGGCCGCGGAGCTCAGCGATGTCTGATCCGACATGTCATGAACTCCGTCTCATCGCTCGTAGGGGCTTGGGGTGGGGAAGTAGGAGGTGAGGAATCCGTCGAGGAGTTCCTGCTGGGCCTCGATGTCCTCGGGTGTCGAGAAGGCGTCGTTGAGGCAGAAGGAGTCCTGGTTCCTGCCGTCCAGGAGCCGCTGGAGGCGGTCCGCCAGGTCGGGCACGGCCAGTTGGAGATAGGTGAAGGGCATCGAGCCGGGCTGTGCCCGCCCCGTCAGCGCCGCGTAGTAGAGCGCGAACGACGACGTCGGCGAGAGGTCCGTGATCGCGCGGAACCGGCTGGCCGAGGTGCGCGCCCAGGCTTCGGGGAAGTCCCGTTCGGCCTCGTCCATGGCCGACTTCAGCAGGGCGTACGGGATGTGCTCCATGGGCTGGGTGATGACCCGGCCGAAGCGCTCGCGCAGCAGCGCGCGGTTGTTCTTGCAGGCGGCGTCGACCGGGGTGTCGGTCGGGGCGACCGGGCCCTGCGGGATGCGGTTGCGCGAGGGGAAGTAGCGGGCGACACCGGTGGGCGTGAAGAACGCGTGCGGGGCGACGGGCCGTCCCATGAACATGTCGTCGTTGAAGTACAGGAAGTGCTCGGCGATGCCCTCGATGTGGTGCAACTGGCTCTCGATGGAGTGCGAGTTGAACGTCGGGAGGTCCGCTGGGTTGCGGAAGATCTCCCGGTGGTCGGCGATGCGCAGACCGGGCAGGTCCTCGCGCAGCCAGTCCGGCACCTGGTCGTCGGTGACGATGTAGATGTTGCGTATCCACGGCGCGAACAGGTGCAGGGAGCGCACCGAGTAGCGCAGTTCGTCACGGCTGATGAAGCGGGCGTCGCTCGCCGACTCCGCGTGGTAGACCTCGCCCTTCGCCGTCGCCTTGCGGCGCTGCCAGGCGGGGTCGTTGCCGTCGACCCAGGTGTACACGGCGTCGACGGGAAAGGCGATGTCGTCGGCGCACTTCACCAGGAACTCGGGCCGGGTGGGCAGCGGGGGCGCGAGGTTCGGGTCGGTCCAGTCGGAGACGAAGCGGCTGAACAGGCGCGCGGCGCCCAGCACGTTCGCGCTGTCCGCCGCCACGGCCCAGGTGGCCCGGTTGGCGCGGGGCGCGACGAGGTACGTGCCGCGCGGCTGCCAGAACTCGACGGCGCAGCCGTACTCGTGCCCGAGCAGGAGGTGCCGGCCCGGGTCGGTGCGGTACCAACTCACGTGCAGCACGCGGGCGTCGGAGACGTCGCGCCAGGCCTTCGGGTCGCGCGAGGAGACCGGCTTGGCCGCGCGCAGGGCGTCGGGGTCCACCACGCTGAGATGGCCCGGGTACTGGCCGAGGCCCCGGAAGACCGCGCCGAGCGCCCGCTCCCGGTCGTGCTCGGCGACGGCCACGACGGTGCCGTGGTCGGAGGTGCCGCGCACCGCGAAGTGGGCCACGCCGGCCGCGTCGAGCAGCGAGGTGAGCGCCCTGCGGTTGGCTTCCCGGGCACCCAGCGGTGTGATGCCGGGCTCGACGTAGACGTCGGTGTGGTCCCCGGAGTCCGCGGGTGTCGTGGAAACGGCAGGGGTGTGCTGCGCCGGTCCGACCGAAGTGTGCGGTGAAGCTCGGTGGACGGCGGGTTCCGAAACGGTTGTCACCGGCGCTGCCCCTCAAGGGCGTGCAGAGATCGCACTTCCACCCCTCCCCTTCTCGCCCGGCATTGAGCCGAGAACGAGCCCCAGCGGTCGCACGCCCTTGTGCCCCCCGGCTCGAAAACCGCGACCACTCACAAACCGGCGATAAATAGCCGGATTTGATCATCGAAAGACCGATTCAGTCTCTTAGATGTCGCGCACATCTTCACTAAGCCATCACACATCTGTCAACAGGAGTTAGACAGGTCTCCACAAACCACAAAGCTCATAATTGCCCCATGTCGGCGTTCGACAGCACGGACGCCAGTCGAGCGCTCGCTCCCGTTCGCCGTCCAAGTCGGTCTATAGTTCGGAAACAGCACGGCCCTCCGGCCGGCCCTGCGGCCGGGCCTCTCCCCCCACTCGTGGCCTCCCCCACCCGTCATCACCCGGGTCGGTGCCTCCTTGCGCCGAGCCACCTGCGAGAGAGGACACCGCGGCATGACGCACGCCCTGACGGAGCCGCAGCAGACCCGTAGATCCAGGCGCGCGCCCAACCGCCGCAGAGGCAAGCCGCCGCGGCGCCGTCGCGTGGGGCGCTGGATCCTGCTCGCCCTGGTGCTGGTGCTCCTGGCCGCAGGCGGCACCGGGTACTGGCTCTACAGCGACCTGAACAGCAACCTGAAGGGCGTGGACCTCGACGAGGCCATCGGCACGAACAGGCCGGAGAAGCTGCCCACTTCGGGGCAGAACATCCTGGTCCTCGGCTCCGACTCGCGCTCCGGTGACAACGCCTCGCTCGGCACCGGCAAGGTCTCCGGCGCCCGCTCCGACACCGCCCTCGTGATGCACATCCCCGAGGGCCGTCAGCAGGCCGTCGCCATCAGCATCCCGCGCGACACCCTCGTCACCCGCCCCGAGTGCACCTCGGACGGCGGATCCACCCTGCCGTCCGCGAAGCGTGTGATGTTCAACTCCGTCTACTCCACGGGCGGTCCGGCCTGCGTGGTCAAGACGGTGGAGCAGATGTCCGGCGTGCGCATGGACCACTTCGTGGAGATCGACTTCGCGGGGTTCAAGGGGCTCGTGGACGCGATCGGCGGCGTGACGGTCACCGTCGACAAGGCCATCCACGACAAGTCCAGCGGCCTCGACCTGGAAGCCGGCACGCACAAGCTGGACGGCACCCAGTCGCTCGCGTTCGTCCGTACCCGGCACGGCGTCGGCGACGGCAGCGACCTCGGGCGCATCGGGCTGCAGCAGAAGTTCATGATCGCCCTGCTGTCGGAGATCAAGAAGCAGGATCTGCTGGGCAGCCCCACCAAGGCGTACAAGATCGCGGACAGCCTGACCGCGTCGATGACGACGGACTCCGGCCTCTCCTCGCTGACCAAGCTGGCCGACTTCGCCCGGAGCATGAACGGCGTCGATCCCGGCTCCATGGAAACGATCATGCTGCCGGTGGCCTACGACCAGCAGGACCGCAACCGCGTCGTGGCAGCGCAGCCGCAGGCCGACACCTTGTGGAAGGCGCTGCGTGCGGACAAGGCGATCCCCGAGTCGGCGAAGAAGTCCCCCGCCACCGGCGGAACGGCGGGCTGACCCCACAACAGGCCTGCTTTCGGGGCCGGTTGAGAGGTGCTCGACGGGAGGAGGCGGGTCCCCCACCGCGGGGCCCGCCTCCTCCCGTCACCCGGTGATCAGACCCGCTGCGACGGCCCGAGGTTCAGGCCGGACCCGCCGGTGTGGCGTGCGATGTGCAGGCCACCGTCCGCGCCGATCAGGCCGAGCACCACCCGGCCGTACGCGTCGCACGCCAGGGCCGGGGTGCCCACGCAGCCCTCGCCGGTCGCCGACCACCAGAGGCCGGCCTGCTCGTTCTCCGTACCGAAAGCGGCCAGCAGGACCTGACCGTCCACGTCGCGGTGGGCCAGCACGGTGCAGTCGTAGCCGTCGATGGGCGTGCGCAGCACGGCCGACGGCCCTTCGCCGGGCGCACCGCCCAGCGGGTACACCCAGTCCCCCGGCCGATGCGCCGCGACACCGCCGGTCGCGGGGTCGGTCCAGTAGTACGTGGTCCGGCCCGGGGCGGTCTCCAGGGCGACGGCGCTGCCGGGGGCCACCGCGACGGGGATGTCGGGCTGCTGCCGGAACTCGCCCTCGGGCTCCTCCTGGGTCCACCGCATGACGAGGTTCGGACCGGGGACCATCGCCTCGACATGGCCGCCGGAGTGGTCGACCACGACCACGGGTTCCTGGGCCTGGCTGCCCTTGAGGTCGGTCCACCCGCCCCACTTGCCCCCGGGCAGTTCCCTGCGCAGCATGACGCCGCGGCCCGCGTTGCGGGCGAAGACGTACACGGTGCCGGAGGCGCTGACCGCTGCCGCCGGCACACCGAAGCGGGCCGCCTTCTCGCGGTCCTTGTGCGGATTGCCCAGCGAGCGCCACTCGGTGACGGGGCGTCCCGACTGGTACTGGATGGCGTGCACGACGTCGACCGCGGGCGGCCCGTCGCCCTTGCGCACCTGGCGGCGGCCGACGAAGTGCACGTAGGTGTCGGCCCCCTGGGCCGCGTACACATGGGTCAGATCGGCGATCGGGATGGCCTCGGGGCCGTGCCAGTCCGGGCCGCCCGGCCGCCGCTCGGTCCACCGCAGCAGCCCGGTACGGGTGCGGGCGTAGGCGGTGAGCCGACCGTCCTTTCCGAGGGTCAACCAGCGGCCGGCCACCGGTCCCTCGGCCCCGCCAGGGAGGTCCACCGCACTGTCCGTGTCGACGATCGCTCTGTCTCGGGCGGCGCCGCGCCCGGATCTGGTCCGCATGACGTGACCTGCCCCTTCTCTGACTCGGGGCAGCGACCGATCATCCATATACGAACCTGTGTGCGCCCCGAGCCGTCCCATCATAGTGTGACCATCCGGTGAACATGCCGCGATGATCGCGTGCGGCAGTGGCCTCCAGCGGCACCGGGGCCCCGGTTCAGACAGGCTGCCAGGCGGTCAGCGCGAGCCCCGGCTCGTCCTTGCGCCGCGCGACGAGCAGTTGCCCGGTCGAGGGCGAGACCGTGGCCGCCACGACGTCACCCCGGTGGTCGAGGACCAGTGCCACCTGCGCGTCGTCCGGCAGCCGCGGCCCCGAGTCCGCCCACCACGCACCGGCCGACTCCTGTTCCGTGGGGTACGCGGCGAGGGCCACGCGGCCCGAGGCCGTGCGCTGCGCGAGAACCGTGCAGTCGTGGCCGTCGAGCACGCACCGGACGGCCGCGACCGGGCCCGGCCCCGCGGCCTTGAGGAGCGGAACGGGCCGTGCGTCACCGCGCAGGACGTGCAGGACCTCGTCCTCGTCCGTGAAGAAGAGCGTGCTCCGGGTCGCGGACGTGGCCAGAGCGGTCAGGCTCGACTCGCGTGCCCCGACCGGCAGCGGCGCGCCGTCCTGCTCCGGCTTCGCGCCCGGCTCCCGCTGTTTCCAGCGGACGAGCCCGTCGACCGTGAGGGCGTACACCTCGACCAGACCCGACTCTCCCGTCACCGCGGCCGGTTCACCCCGGACTCCGGAGCCCTTGAGGTCGGTCCACGCTCCCCAGCCGCCCTTCTCCCCCTGTGCGCGCATGCTGAGGCCGCCGCCGCGGTTGCGTACGAAGACGTGGGCGCGCCCCTGGGCGTCGACGGCGACGGCGGGCGGGCCCGTGCGGTCGCCCGTCTTGTTCGGGTGGCCGATCGGGGCCCAGTCGAGCGCCGCGAGGTGGGGCTGGAAATGGGTGGAGTGCACCAGGCCCGCCTCGCCGGGCACGGTGGGCCGCCAGGACACCAAGTGGACGTAGTCGTGCGGGCCTTGGGCGAGAGCGAGGCCGCGCAGGAGACGCTGCTCGCCTCCGACGGTGCGGCCGGCGCTCCACGGCTCGTCCGGGCCGCGCTCCAGGCGGCAGACGACGGCATCGCCCGCGGTGGCGTACTCGTAGGCGCAGAGCCTGCCGTCGCGTGCCCGTACCAGCCAGTCGCCGTTCACGCGCTCCACCTTAATCGGGTGCCCGGGAACCTCTCGTGGGACCCTGACCTCATGAACGCGGGACTTGTGGTGGTCGACGGGGCCAATGTGGTGGGGTCCGTCCCCGACGGATGGTGGCGCGACCGGAGAGCCGCCGCGGTCCGGCTGCGCGACCGGCTGGCCGACTACGCGGGCGACCATCCGGAGGCCGAGGTGGTGCTGGTCGTCGAGGGCGCCGCCCGCGGGGTGGAGTCCGTGGCCGGCGTACGTGTCTCGGAGGCGCCCACCGACGGCGACGCGCACATCGTCGCCGTCGTCGCCGATTCCACCGGACCGTGCGTGGTGGTGACGGCCGACCGTGAACTGCGCGGCCGGGTGGAAGCACTGGGCGCCACGTGCGTGGGCCCGCGCACCGTCTACCCCTAGGACCCGTCTGCGCCACGCCGTACGTGGAGCACCGCCCCATCCACCCGCCCCACCTCCCGATACCCCCCGAGGATCCGCCGCAGCGCCGCCACCCGATCCGGTCCGTACGGGGCGCCGCGGGAGTCGTCGACGATCAGGGCCGGCGGGTGGTGGCGGAGTTCCGTGCGGAGGGTGGTCCAGCCGCCCGCCACGCCGAACCGCTCCCCCACCCGGCCGCCGTCGCGGCCTCCGCTGAAGTTCGTCAGGAGGCCGGCCGTCAGATAGCGGCTCGCGGGGGCGCGGTGGGCGAGCCAGTACGTTTCCGGGTGCATGCCCCAGACCAGGACCCGCTCGTCCGGAGCCGTGCGCGCCGCGACGGCGGCCGCCACGCGTTGCGCGTGGGTGAGTTCGGCGCGCGGGGCGAGCAGGCCCCAGGTCAGGAACAGGGCGCAGCAGCACGCCGAGACGAGCAGGGCCCGCGGCAGGTGGGCGCGCGGGAGGGCCTGGAGGGAACGCGTCCCCAACAGGGCCAGGGGTGGCACCAGTTGGAGGTAGTAGTGGCCGAAGAAGTGGAAGCCGACGGTCACCGCCACGGCCGACGACGCGAGCCACAGCCACAGCTCCGCGGAGCCCCTTCGCGTGACGCGCAGCGCGCGGACGATCGGGGGCAGGACGCCCGCGCAGGCCACCGCCAGGATCGCCGCGTTCGTCGCACCGCGCGCCACGACGTGGAGTGCGGAGCCGGTGATCGAGGCGTAGGAGCCCGAGCCCGTCACCGTCCAGAAGAGGAAGCCCTCGGGGGTGGTGGCGAGGGCCGCCGCGAGTACGGCGGCCAGGAACCCAACGGCCAGTCGCAGCGCGCCACTTGACGGGCGGGCGCCCGAACGCCACAGCATCCACGCCACCGGCAGCAGCACCGCTCCCCCGGTCTGCTTCGTCAGGAACGCCCCGGCGACCGCGAGCCCGCACCAGCCCCAGTGGCGCCGGTCCGCGCACCACAGCGCCGCCGCCGTCCACGGCAGCATGAACACCTCGAACGTCGCCGCCTGCGCGTCCTGCGGGTTCAGGCCGACGGAGAGGAGGAGGTACAGGGCCCCTGCCGTGCGGCCCGCCGTGTCGCCCCAGCGGCGGCGGGCCGACGACGCCAGGAACACGGCCGTCACCACGTGCGCCGCCACCGCGCACACCCGCACCGGCGCGAGCGAGTCCGAGCCGAAGAGCGCGAACACCGCCTCGTACAGCCAGGGCACCAGCGGGGGCTTGCGGTCGACGACGGTCTCGTAGAGCGTCCCGCCGTGCGCCAGTATCCGCGCCTGGACGGCGAGGTAGCCCTCGTCCGGGTTCCACAGCGGGCGGGCGAAGGACGGGATGCGGGTGGCGCAGGCGAGGACGGTCAGGGCGAGGACCAGGCCGGGCCAGTAGCCGAGGGCGGGGAGGCGGTCGCGCGGCCGGGAGTCGCCGGGGGCCTCGGATGCGTACGGTCGGGACGGGCGCGCCTCGGTGAGCATGGGCGCAAAACTATCCGCCCCCGTATGTCAGCTTAAGGAAGGACATACGGGGGCGGCGGATCAGGTGGTGGGTTACTGCGTGTTGGCGCGCGAGGCGCGGCTGTGGCGGCGTCCGTACGCGAAGTAGATGACGACGCCCAGCACCATCCACACCGCGAACCGCAGCCACGTCTCCACCGACAGGTTCAGCATCAGCCACACCGAGCACGCCACCGAGGCGACGGGGAGGAACGGCACCCACGGGGCCTTGAAGGCGCGCGGGAGGTCGGGGCGGGTGCGGCGCAGGATCAGGACGCCGAGCGCCACGACGACGAAGGCGAACAGCGTGCCGATGTTGACCAGCTTGGAGAGTTCTTCGAGCGAGATGAAGCCCGCCACCAGGGCCGTCACGACGCCCAGGATGATCGTCGAGCGGTACGGGGTGCGGAACTTGGGGTGGACGCGGCTGAACACCGGCGGCAGCAGTCCGTCCCGGCTCATCGCGAAGAACACGCGGCTCTGGCCGAGCAGCAGGATCATGCAGACGGTCGTCAGGCCGATGACCGCGCCGAAGGAGATCAGGCCCGCCCAGAACGGGTGGCCGACCGACTTGAACGCCTCCGCGAGCGGGGCGCCCGGGTCGAGGTCCTTGTAGTTCTGCATGCCGGTGACGACCGCGGCCACGGCCACGTACAGGACCGTGCAGATGGCGAGGGAGCCGAGGATGCCGAGCGGGACGTCCTTCTGCGGGTTGCGGGTCTCCTCCGCCGCGGTGGCCACGACGTCGAAGCCGATGAACGCGAAGAAGACGACGGCCGCGGCGGTGAAGATGCCCATCACTCCGAAGCTGGAGGGGGTGAACCCGGCGATGCCTTCGAGGAGTGTGGCGCTCAGGCCCGAGCCGCCCTTGTTGTCCTGGGCGGGCGGGACGTACGGGCTGTAGTTGCTGGAGTTGATGAAGAAGGCGCCGACCGCGATCACGATCAGGACGACCGTCACCTTGATGGCCACGACCACCGACGTCACCCAGGCCGAGAGCTTCATGCCGATGACGACGACCGTCATCACGGCCAGGACCAGCAGGAACGCGGCGATGTTGAAGCTGAAGCCGTCGCCCGAGCCGGGGCCCTGGAGAGCGGCCGGGAGGGGGATGCCCCAGCTGTCGAGCAGGGACTGTACGTAGCCGGACCAGCCGACGGAGACGGTGGCGCAGCCCAGGGCGAGTTCCAGGATCAGGTCCCAGCCGATGATCCACGCGGGGAACTCGCCGAGGGAGGCGAAGGCGAAGGTGTACGCGGATCCCGCCACCGGGACCGTGGAGGCGAACTCGGCGTAGCAGAGGGCGGCGAGGGCGCAGACCACGGCGGCGACGACGAAGGAGATGGTCACGGCCGGGCCCGCGTAGTCCGTGGCGGCGGTGCCCGTGATGACGAAGATGCCGGAGCCGATGACGACGCCGACGCCGAAGACGGTGAGGTCGAGGGCGGAGAGGGATTTCTTGAGCTTGTGCTCAGGCTCCTCGGTGTCCTTGATGGATTGCTCGATGGACTTCGTCCGGAACAGGCCGTTGCGGGTTCGCTCCGCGCCTGTTTCTGGCTGGGTGGTCACCGGCTACCTCCGTAGGCTTCGTCGTCCTCGACATGATCGAGACGAGTTGCCGTTGGCGGGCGGGTGAGTCATGCGAATTCATGCGAACGGGGCCGGCCGGGCCGCCTTATGGGCGATCCGCCGCCCCGTCGCCGGGCACGCATCAGCCTCGCCGGGCACCTGTCAGCCCCGCCGGCGATTGAGGCGCGGGGGCTCAATACGGTCAGTCGCGGGCGACCTCGACGGCACGCTCGGCGGAGCCGTCCAGCTTGGACACGAGGCCCGTGACCTGGCGGGCGATGTCCGGCGCCGTGAGGCCGATCTCGGCCATCAGCTCCTTGCGGGACGCGTGGTCGAGGAACCGCGGCGGGATGCCGAAGTCACGGAGCGGGACGTCGACGCCCGCGTCGCGCAGCGCCTGCGCGACGGACGAGCCGACACCGCCCACCCGCGAGTTGTCCTCGACCGTGACGACGACCCGGTGGCGCTCGGCCAGCGGCGCCATCGCCTCGTCGACCGGCTTGACCCAGCGGGGGTCGACGACGGTCGTCGTGATGCCCTGCTTGTCGAGGAGGTCGGCGATCTCCAGGCACATGGGCGCCAGGGCGCCGACCGAGACCAGGAGGACGTCGGGGCGGTCCGAGGACGCCTCGCGCAGCACGTCCATGCCGCCGATCCTGCCGACCGACTCGACGGCCGGGCCGACGGCGCCCTTGGAGTAACGGACGACCGTGGGGGCGTCCGACACCTGCACCGCCTCACGCAGCTGCGCACGCACCTGGTCGGCGTCGCGCGGCGCGGCGATGCGGACGCCGGGGACGACCTGGAGGAGGGACATGTCCCACATGCCGTTGTGGGAGGCGCCGTCGGTGCCGGTGATGCCGGCCCGGTCCAGGACGAAGGTGACGCCGCACTTGTGCAGGGCGACGTCCATGAGGACCTGGTCGAAGGCGCGGTTGAGGAACGTCGCGTACACCGCGAAGACCGGGTGCAGGCCGCCGTGGGCGAGGCCGGCCGCGCTGGTCGCCGCGTGCTGCTCGGCGATGCCGACGTCGTAGACCCGCTCGGGGAACTCCTCGGCGAACTTCTTCAGGCCGACCGGCTGGAGCATCGCCGCGGTGATCGCCACGATGTCCTCGCGCTCGCGCCCCAGCTCGACCATCTCGTCGCCGAAGACGGAGGTCCAGTCCGCGCCGGAGGCCTTGATCGGCAGGCCGGTGTCGGGGTGGATGGGGCCGATGCCGTGGAAGCGGTCGGCCTCGTCCTGGAGGGCGGGCTTGTAGCCGCGGCCCTTCTCGGTGAGGCAGTGCACGATCACGGGGCCGCCGAAGCGCTTGGCGCGGGTGAGCGCGGACTCCAGGGCCTCGATGTCGTGGCCGTCGATGGGGCCGACGTACTTCAGGCCGAGGTCCTCGAACATGCCCTGCGGGGCGATGAAGTCCTTGAGGCCCTTCTTGGCGCCGTGCAGCGTCTCGTACAGCGGGCGGCCGACGACCGGGGTGCGCTCCAGGAGGTCCTTCCCGCGGGCCAGGAAGCGCTCGTAGCCGTCCGTGGTGCGCAGGGTGGCCAGGTGGTTGGCGAGGCCGCCGATCGTGGGCGCGTAGGAGCGCTCGTTGTCGTTGACGACGATGACGAGGGGGCGGTCCTTGGCGGCCGCGATGTTGTTCAGCGCTTCCCAGGCCATGCCGCCGGTGAGGGCGCCGTCGCCGATGACGGCGACCACGTGGTCGTCGCGCTCGTGCAGCTCGTTGGCCTTGGCGAGGCCGTCGGCCCAGCCGAGGACGGTGGAGGCGTGGCTGTTCTCGATGACGTCGTGCTCGGACTCGGCCTGCGAGGGGTAGCCGGAGAGGCCGCCCTTCATCTTGAGCTTGGAGAAGTCCTTGCGGCCGGTGAGCAGCTTGTGCACGTAGGACTGGTGGCCGGTGTCCCACAGGACCTTGTCCTGGGGCGACTCGAAGACGCGGTGCAGGGCGATCGTCAGCTCGACGACGCCCAGGTTCGGGCCGAGGTGGCCGCCGGTCTTGGAAACCGCGTCGACGAGGAAGGTCCGGATCTCGCCTGCCAGCTGGTCCAGCTGCTCCAGGCTGAGCCGGTCCAGATCGCGCGGTCCCGTGATGCGGGTCAGCAGCGGCACCCGTGCCTCCTTGCGTAGAGCTGTGAGTAGCTGGTTGAGCGGTCGAGCTTGTCGGGCCTGTCGAGTCTAATGTTCCGTCACGGAAAGCGGCGGCCGGGCCGTGCGTTACTCGTCACGCCCGCGTCACGAAATGGAACCAGTTCCACCGGAACCCGCGCATGACTGTGCCCGGTGTCCTCATTGACACCGGGCACAGTCAGTCCAGGCCGGAAGGGGACCGGCAGCCGTCAGGCGCGGCCGGCCGTCTTCTGGGTCTTACGGGTGACCGAGTCGATGACGACCGTGGCGAGAAGCACACCGCCGGTGATCATGTACTGGATCGGGGTGGCGATGCCCTCCAGGGCGAGGCCGTACTGGATCGACGTGATGACGAGCACACCGAGCAGCGCGTTCCAGGTGCGACCCCGGCCACCGAAGAGGCTGGTGCCGCCGATGACGGCCGCGGCGATGACGTTCATCAGGAGGTCACCGGCGCCGGCGCTCTGGTTGGCCGCCGCGATCTTGGAGGCCCAGAAGAGGCCGCCGACCGCCGCGAACAGGCCCGCGAGGGAGAAGACCGAGATCCGGATCGCCGTGACGTTGATACCGGCACGCCGGGAGGCCTCGACGCTGCCGCCGAGCGCGTTGACCTTGCGGCCGTACGAGGTACGGCGGAGCAGGAAGTCGGTCGCCACGAGGACGATGCCGAACAGCAGCACCGCCAGCGGCAGGCCCTTGTACTGGTTGAAGATGATCGCGACGGCGAACAGGGCGACCGCGAGCAGCACCGTACGCATCAGGATGTCGCTGAGCGGCCGGGACGGGATCCCCGCGGCCTCGCGACGCCGGTTGCCGAGGTAGGTCGGCACGAAGTAGGCGAGGATCGCGACGACGGCGAGCCCGTAGGCGGCGGCGACGTCGGAGAAGTAGTACGTGGTGAGCTTGCCGACCACGCCGTCGCCGTCGATGTTGATCGTGCCGTTGGAGCCGAGGATCTGGAGCATGAAGCCGTTCCAGAACAGCAGGCCCGCCAGCGTGACGGCGAACGCGGGGGCGCCGAGCCGGGCGAAGAAGAAACCGTGCAGCGCCCCGATGATCGCGCCCGCGAGGAGCGAGACCAGGACGGCGAGCCACTCGTTCATGCCGTGGGTGACGCTCAGTACGGCGGTGATCGCCGAGGAGACGCCGGAGACGGAGCCGACCGACAGGTCGATCTCGCCGAGCATCAGCACGAAGATGATGCCGACGGACATCATGCCGGTGGCGACCATCGCCACGAAGATGTTGTTGAGGTTCTCCGCGCCCAGGAACGCCGAGTTCAGGCTCTGGAAGATCGCGCAGATGACGATCAGGCCGATGACGACGGGGATGGCCCCGAGGTCGCCGCCCTTGACCTTGCGCTTGAACTCGCTGACGTACCCCGCGAAGCCCTGCTCGCGCACGAGGAGGCGGGGGTCCACCGCGGTGACAGCGGCGCCGGCGGCCGCGGCGGGGGCGTCCACCGCGGGCTGGGGGCTGTCCGTCTTGTCGATGCTCACTTCTGAGCCTCCCCATTCGCGCGCGCCGCACGACGGGTCACGGCGTTGTCCGTGGCGCCGGTGATGGCGGAGATGATCTCTTCCTGCGACGTGCTCTTGACCTCGAACACGCCGTTGTTGCGGCCGAGCCGCAGGACCGCGACCTTGTCGGCGACGGCCTTCACATCGGCCATGTTGTGGCTGATGAGGATGACCGCGTGGCCGCGCTCGCGCAGTCGCTCGACGAGGTCGAGGACCTGCGCGGTCTGCTCGACGCCGAGGGCGGCGGTCGGCTCGTCGAGGATCACCAGCTTGGGCTCGCCGAGCATGGAGCGGGCGATCGCCACGACCTGGCGCTGACCACCGGACAGCGAGGCGATCGGGATCCGCACGCTGGGTATCCGGATCGACAGGGTCTGGAGCAACTCCCTTGAGCGGCGCTCCATTTCGACCTCGTCGAGGACTCCGCGCTTCTTGATCTCGCGCCCCAGGAAGAGGTTGCCGACGACATCGATGTTGTCGCACAGCGCGAGATCCTGATAAACGGTCGCGATGCCCAGGTTCTGGGCGTCGTGCGGCCGGTTGACCGCCACGGCCTTGCCGTCCCACTCGATGACACCGTCATCGATGGGGTGCACTCCGGCGATCGTCTTGACCAGGGTGGACTTTCCGGCACCGTTGTCGCCGACCAGGGCGACCACCTCACCGGCGTGGACTTCAAGCTCTACGTCGGTGAGCGCCTGCACGGCACCGAATCGCTTGGAGACCCCGCGCAACGCCAGCACGGGCGTAGCGGACACGTGAACCATCTCCTTCACCGCCTAAGGCCTGACCCGGCGGGAGGTTGCACTCAAAAAGAATGAGGGGGGTGTGGGTGTTCCGTCCAGCGCCCCGCCGTTGAGCTGCGGGGCTGTCGGCGGCGGGGCGCTGGACGTGTCAGAGGGCGAAAAGCGCCCGGACCTCGGTTACTTCAGGCCGATCTTGTCGCACGCGCTCTTGTACTTCGCGGTGCAGATCTGGTCGACCGTGTAGTAACCCTCCTTGATGACCGTGTCCTTGATGTTGTCCTGGGTCAGCGAGACGACCGGGACGATCACCGAGGGGATGCCCTTCTCGGTGCCGGAGTCGACCTCGGTGGTCTTCAGGGAGGAGTCGAGCTCACCGTTCTTGGCGATCGAGACGGCCATCTTGGCGACGGTCTCGGCCTCCTGCGGGTACGACTTGAAGACCGACATGTACTGGTCGCCGGTCACGATGCGCTGCACGCCGGCGAGCTCGGCGTCCTGGCCGGTGACCGGGGGAAGCTTGGAGACACCCGCGCCCTTGAGCGCGGTGATGATGCCGCCGGCGAGGCCGTCGTTGGCGGAGTAGACGCCGACGATCTTGTCCTTGCCGAGGGCGGAGATCGCGCCCTCCATGTTGGTGTTGGCGTTCTCCGGCTTCCACTCCTTGGTGTCGTACTCCTTGCCGATCTTCACCTTGCCGTCGAGGACGGAGTGGGCGCCCTTCTTGAAGTCACCGGCGTTGGGGTCGGTGGCGGCGCCGTTCATCATGACGATCTGGTTGCTCGGCTTCGCCTTGTCGCCCAGGGCCTTCAGCAGGGCCTCGCCCTGCGTCTTGCCGACCTCCTGGTTGTCGAAGGAGGTGTAGGCGGAGATCGGGCCCTCGGCCAGGCGGTCGTAGGCGACGACGGGGATGCCCGCGTCCTTGGCCTTCTTGACGCCACCGGCGACGGCCTTGTAGTCGACCGCGTCGAGGATCAGCACGTCCACCTTGTTGGTGACCATGGTGTCTATCTGCTGCGACTGCAGGTTGGCGTCCTGCTTGGCGTTGAGGTACTCGACCGTGCCCTTGCCGTTCGTCAGCTTCTTGACCTGCTGCTCGATGATGGGCTTGTCGAACTTCTCGTAACGCGCGGTCTGGTTCTCCGGAAGGAGCAGACCCACCTTCAGAGCGTCGGTCTTCTTGCCTTCGGACTTCTTAGCTTCGCCACCGGACTCCTTGGCGCTGCCACAGGCGGCGAGAGAGACGGCCATGGCGCTGGCACAGACGGCAACGGCGGCACGACGCATACGCGTGTTCACTTCAGAAACCTCCCTGACGAGGCCGCGTCGTTGCGGCCGAGGTGGCTGGAAGTCAACTCGGCCGCAACCGCAGCGTCAAGGAGTAAATCCTTAACGGGTTGGCAACGGTGTCATGCGTTCTCTAAGTGAAGGCAGGTGTGACTGCGGGGACGGAACCGTCCAAAAGGGTCGAATCGCCCATCTCGCTGAGGGCCAGTGCCAGCGCGCCGAGCACCTCCGCGCGGCCCCCCAACGCCCCTGGAAGGACCGAGAGTTGACGCCCGGCGCTGGGGATCGCGTAGCGCCCCACGGACTCCCTGATGGGCCCCAGGACCAGCTCACCGGCCTCCGCGAGGTCGCCGCCGAGGACGACCCGGCTGGGGTTCAGCAGGTTGCACAGGTTCGCGACCCCGGAGCCGATGTGCCGGCCCACGTCCGCGACGACGCGACGGCAGCCCGGGTCCCCCTCGCGCGCGAGCCGCACGACGCCCTCCATGGTGAGGTCCGTCCCGTGGCTGGACTGGAGCAGGGGCAGTACGTAGCGGGCGGCGGTGAAGGTCTCCAGGCAGCCGCGGTTGCCGCAGCGGCACACCGGGCCCGACTCGTCGAGCGTGATGTGCCCGATCTCCCCCGCCGTGCCGCCGGGGCCGCGGTAGATCTTCCCGCTGATCACGAGGCCCGCGCCGACACCGCTGGCGACCTTGATGTACGCGAGGTCCTTCACGCCCCGGCCGCTGCCCCACACCAGCTCGCCGAGCGCACCCAGGTTCGCGTCGTTGTCGACGTGCACGGGGACGCCGAGGCGGCGGGCCAGCTCCTCGGCGGGCTTGGTGCCGGACCAGCCCGGCAGGATCGAGGTGGAGCCGAGCGTGCCGCTCTCCACGTCGATCGGCCCCGGCACGCCGAGCCCGACGCCCGCGACCTTGGTGCGGTCCACGCCGGTCGCCGCGATGAGGCGCTCGACCAGCTCTTCGGCCCGGTCGAAGCCCTGCGCCGCGGAGGCGTCCACGTCGAGCGGCTCGGACTCCTCGGCGAGCACCTGGTGCGCCAGGTTGCCGACCGCCACGCGCAGGTGGGTGTGGCCGAAGTCGACGCCGATCACGATGCCCGCGTCACCGCTCAGCGACACGCTGCGGGCCCGGCGCCCCCCGGCGGATGTGGGTGTGACCTCGACCGTTCCGCCGTCCTTGAGCTCCCGGACGATGTTGGAGACCGTCGCCGCGGACAGGCCCGTCGTCCTCGCGATCTCCGCCTGCGTGAGCGATCCCGCGAGGCGCACCGCACGCACGACCCGCTCGAGATTGGCCCGGTGCAGCGAGGACTGCGACCCCGGAGTCTCCATTGACCCACCCTTAGTCCCTTGGCCCACGTCACCGTACGTGACCAGACCTTGTACAAGTTATGAACTCCAAACTCCGCTGAAGGTATCTCCGCCGTCAAGCCCTTGACGGAGATCGGTTCTTTCCACCGGCCGCAGGGGTCGGGCCCCGGAGAGCGGTCTCTCCGGGGCCCGACCCCTGGTGCACGGTGGTTGAACGGTCAGCGGAAGGTGCCCTGCGACACCGAACCGGCGATCCGGCGCTGGAAGATGATGTACACGATGAGCACGGGGACCACCGTGACCACGATGGCCGCGAACAGAGCGCCGTAGTCGATGTCGTAAACCTGCGAAGACGCGTAGGCGGCCATCCCCTGGGTCAGCACCCACTTGTCCTGATCGGTGTTGAGCGCCACCGGCAGCAGGAACTGGTTCCACAGGCCCAGGAAGTTGAAGATCGCCACCGCGGCCATGCCCGGAGTGGCCATCGGCAGCATCACCTGGAAGAACGCCCGCCAGTCCCCGGCACCGTCGATCAGCGCGGCCTCGTACACGTCGTGCGGCAGCGACCGGAAGAACGAGTAGAGGAAGAACACCGTGAACGGCAGCGCGAACGCGACGTAGGTGAGGATCAGTCCCGGCCGGGTGTTCAGCAGCCCGAAGTTCTGGAGCTGGAAGAAGAGCGGGACGATCGCCAGGAAGACCGGGAAGGTCAGACCGGCCAGCATCAGGTAATAGATCGCCCGGCGTCCCGGGAATTCGAACCGGGCGAGGATGTAGGCGCACATGGCGCCCAGCAGCATCACCAGGAACAGCGCGGAGACCACGATGATCACCGAGTTGAGGAAGAACTTCCCGATGTTGGCGTCGGTCCACGCGTTCACGTAGTTCTCGACCCGCCAGTGGTTCGGCAGGTCGAACGGCGACGACAGGATCTCGCCGGTCGACTTGAACGACGACAGCAGCACCCACAGCATGGGCACGATCACGATCACGGACCACAGGATCAGCAGGCCGTGCGAGATCGCCGCGAACCTGCGGTCGCTGCTGACGACGGCTCTCGTGAGTTTCCGGTCGCTCGCCGGCTTCCGGGCGGCGGTTATGGCGCTCACCGGGCACCTCCCTTGGCTCCGGCACGCCGAGCCTTCAACCCACGTGCTTTCTCTTTGCCTTCGTTCTCGCCGCCGCCGGTCAGGCGGTTGACGGTGAACACGAGCGCCGCGAACACGAGGGTGACGACGGCGAGGACGATGCCCATCGCGGTGGCGAGGCCGAACTGCTGCTTGGTGAAGGCGACGTGGTACAGCCGCTGGCTGATCGTCAGGGTCGAGTTGGCGGGACCGCCGTTCGGCAGCATCGCCTGGACGTAGACGAACGCGTCGAGGGCGGCGATGCCCAGGTAGATGTACGCCGTCTGCACGCTGTCCCGGATCGCCGGCAGGGTGACCGAGATCGTCATCCGGAACCGGCCGGCCCCGTCGATCCTGGCCGCCTCGTACAGCTCGGCGGGAACGCCCTTGATCGCGGCGATGAAGAGCACCGCGTAGAACCCGACGAGCCCCCAGACGAAGACGAACATCAGGGCCGGCATCGCGGTCGCCGTCTCGCCCAGCCAGGCGAATTCCTTGAAGCCGTCGAGACCGAGCGAGGTGAGGATGCCGTTGACCAGACCCGCGTTCGGATCGAACATCTGCGCCCAGATCAGGCCGACGATGATCGCCGGGACGACGTAGGGGAAGAACGAGATAATCCGGTAGAAGGAGGCGGACCCGATCCCCCGGACCGGGCCGATGCTGGGTCCGCCCAGGGTGATGGCCACCGCGACCGCGAGCGCGAGCGACAACGTGATCAGCGGTACGAAGGCCGCCAGCAGCGCGACGTTGGTCAACGCCTTCAGGAAGATGTCGTCCTGGAAGATCTTGACGAAGTTGTCGAGCCCGACGAAGTCGTAGTCCGGGCTGAAGCCCCGCCAGTTCGTCATGCCCCAGAAGATCGCCTGGGCGAACGGGTAGAGCACGAAGACCACGAAGACGGTCAGCGGGATGCCGAGGAACGCGAGGAAGAACGTCACCCGGTCGAAGGTGAGCTTGCGGCGGCGGGGCCGCCCGCCGCGAGCGGCCGGCGCCGGCCGGTCGCTCGCGGCTTTGGAGGTGGGGATCGCGTCACTCATGGCGGTACTAGCTGACCTCGATCTTGTCGACGGAGTCGTCTTCCCTGACCTTGTCGGAGATCTTCTGGAGAGCCTGGGTCAGGCCCTTGCCGTCGAGGTCGCCCGAGAGGAACGAGTTGAACGGCACCAGCTGGTCGGTGTTCATCCCGTAGGCCTCGACGAAGGTGTAGTTGAAGATGTTGTCGCCCGCGGCCTCCAGCATCTTCGTCTGCGAGACGAGCGCCGACGACCCGTAACCGTCGGCGGGCACGGTGCCCTTGACGATCGTCGGGGCCAGCTTCGTCTTCGAGAAGTTGGCGGCCGCCTTCTCGGACAGCATCGCCCGCAGGACTTCCTTGCCACCGGCCGGGTTCTTGCCCTGCTTGGGGACGATGAACGGCTCGCCCGCGGCCGCGCGAAGCGACTCGTAGGGCATCTTCGGCTTGTCGGTGAGCGTCATCGCCGGGACTCCGGTCATCTGGAAGTCCTTCTTGGTGGCGTCCTTCATCTCGTTCTCGATCCAGCCACCGGACGGGTAGAGCAGCGCCTTCTGGTCGTTGCTCCAGATCGCCTGCGCCTTCTGGAACTGGGTGCCGGAGCCGCCGGGGACGAACATCTTGTCCTTGACCATGGTCTCCATGATCTTGATGACGTCCTGGATGGCCGGGTGCGACCAGCAGTCCTTCTCCAGGTTCCCCAGAGCGATCCGGACCTCGTCGCCGCCCTCCTTGATCGCCGAGTCGATCAGCAGCGTCCGGTAGTAGGTCGCGGCCTCCTTGCCGTGGACGAAGAGGTACTTGCCCTTCTTCTTCGCCTTCTGGCCGAGGTCGAGCGCCTCGTCCCACGTCTTGGGCGGGGTCCAGTTGTTCTCCTCGAACAGCGTCTTCGAGTACCAGACGCCGTACACCGTCATGACGTAGTTGAGCGCGACGAACTTGTCCTTGAACGTCCCCGGGTCCTTGACGCCGGGGTAGACCGTGTCGGCGATCTTCTTGCCCTCGTAGTTCTTCGCCTCGAGGACGTCGTCGAGCTCCTCCAGCTGGTCGAGGATGCCGAGGAATCCGATCTGGTCCTCACCGGAGTTGTCGATGAGGTCCGGCGGGTTGCCGCCGACGAACCGGGGCTGGAGCTCCGGGGCGATGTCGACGACCGGCTTGACCTGGACCTTGGCGCCGGCGATCTGGGCCCCGATGACCTGGTTGACGTACTCGACGTAGTCGGTCCCGTAACCGCCGTCGAAGATGGCCGCCTCGACCTTGGAGTTCTTCTCCATGCCGAACGGGTTCTTCGCGCTGCCCTTGGTCTTCGGGCTGCCGTTGTCACCTTCGTTGCTGGAGGGGGAGCCACACGCAACGGCGAACGAACCCATGGCCGCGGTGGCGATCGCCCCGCGCAGGAGCGTCCGCCTGTCGAGAGAGCCGGCACGAATGGTCATCTCTGCATCCTCACTGATCGGTTGGATCTCTAACGGTGTGCTGCGTGTTCGGCTGCCGGGCCGGATCGGCCATGCGCTTGCCGTACTGCTCTGGGGGCGATTCCTGGTGCCGGTGCCGCTCAGCGGCACCCGTGGTGATCAGCTGAGCGATGTCGGAAAAGGCCTGTACCGAGAGTGGATCCCATGCTCAAGTCCTCGCCTTCTCCAGGACTCAGGCGGTGAACCGGATCCTCCCGGCACCGCGGTGATGTGCTGCGCAACGCAGGTGGAGCTGGGTGGTACCCGCCCGGATGCCGCACAGGCCGGGGCGGTGGCGACAGGTATAGTCCACTCCCTGTGAGAGGGGCAAGATCGAATGCAGGTTTGGGCATCGGTCTTTTCCGAGTTGAGACCTCCCGGAAATACGTCGCACCAGCGACGAACCGTTCTTTCCAACTGCCCTGCCTACAAAGGGTGTAACGGAATCCTCCGCACCGCTTGAACTCGTGCCACTTACACCGACATATGCAATTCCCTCGGCGCGTGATCGCGGTCCGCGCGAGCCCGGGTTCGCGTATGCACACAACGCCGCTTCGTGCACGCATGCGAGCCTCAACACCCTTGACATCACAGTGCACTTCAGCCCCTACTGGACCTTGCTCCATCTACTGACAACGTTGTCCAGCGGCCGGAGGGTGCGCCTTTATGCGAGGCAGATCCAGACAGCTCAGATCCCGACACAGACTCGGAACCACGGCCGCGCTGGGCGCGGCCGCACTCGTGCTCACGGCGACCGGCCAGGGCCTCACGACGGCCCAGGCCGCCCACGCCGCCGAAGGGAAGCCGGCCTTCCGCTCCTCCTTCGAGGCCGGCGAGCCCGCCCCGAACTGGCTGAACACCGTGGACACCGCCCCGGACGGCGCGAAGCGGGCCAGCGGGGTCGACGGCGCGTACAGCAGCGGCATGCCGGGCAACGTCAACGGCCATGTCACCGACATCCGGGCCAGCGACGAGAACTCCGGCGGCGGCGAGACCAAGGAGAACCTCGTCGACGGCGAGCCGACCACCAAGTGGCTGGCGTTCACGCCGACCGCCTGGGTCGAGTACGACCTCGACGAGCCGGTGAAGATCACCACGTACGCGCTCACGTCCGCGAACGACCACGCCGAGCGCGACCCGAAGGACTGGGTCCTGAAGGGGTCGGCCGACGGCAAGGAGTGGACGACGCTCGACTCCCGCTCCGGCGAGACGTTCGACAAACGCCACCAGCTGAAGACGTACGACATCGAGAACCCGGCGGAGTACTCCCACTTCCGCGTCGAGTTCACGAAGAACAACGGTGCGGGCGACGCGACGCAGCTCGCCGACCTCCAGCTCTCGACCGGCGAGGACGCCACACCCGCCCCCGAGGACATGCTGTCGCTGGTGGACCGCGGCCCGACCGCCTCCCCGACCGCCAAGGCGGGCGTCGGCTTCACGGGCACGCGCGCGCTGCGCTACGCCGGTACGCACAAGGGCGAAGGACGCGCGTACTCGTACAACAAGGTCTTCGACGTGGACGTGGCGGTGGCCAGGGACACCGAGCTGGCCTACAAGGTCTTCCCGTCGATGGCGGACGGCGACCGCGACTACGACGCCACGAACGTCTCCGTCGACCTCGCCTTCACCGACGGCACGTACCTGAGCGACCTCAAGGCCGTCGACTCGCACGGCGGGCTGCTCACCCCGCAGGGGCAGGGCGCGGCCAAGCGGCTGTACGTGAACCAGTGGAACGCCGTGACGTCCGGG
Source organism: Streptomyces sp. BYX5S (assembly GCF_054724165.1). Lineage (NCBI taxonomy): Bacteria > Bacillati > Actinomycetota > Actinomycetes > Kitasatosporales > Streptomycetaceae > Streptomyces > Streptomyces sp. BYX5S. Next base: position 6,155,095 of record NZ_CM138829.1, read on the forward strand.
ATCGGCTCCGTCGCGGCCGGGAAGACCGTCGACCGGATCCTCGTCGCGTACGACTCCCCCAAGGGGCCGGCGAAGTTCCGCGGCTGGCTGGACGACATCAGCATCGCGAAGGCCCGGCCGGCCAAGCCCAAGGCGCACCTGAGCGACTACGCGTCGACGACCCGCGGCACGAACTCCACGGGCGGGTTCTCGCGCGGCAACACCTTCCCGGCGACGGCCGTCCCCCACGGCTTCAACTTCTGGACGCCGGTGACCAACGCGGGCTCGCTGAGCTGGCTGTACGACTACGCGCGCGACAACAACGCGGAGAACCTGCCGGCCCTTGAGGCGTTCGCGGCGAGCCACGAGCCGAGCCCGTGGATGGGTGACCGGCAGACGTTCCAGGTGATGCCGTCGGCGAAGTCCGGCGACGCGCTGGACACCTCGCGCTCGGGGCGGGCACTGGCCTTCAAGCACGAGGACGAGACGGCGACACCCTCGTACTACGGCGTGAAGTTCCAGAACGGCGTGAAGGCGGAGATGACGCCGACCGATCACGCGGCGGCGCTGCGCTTCAGCTACCCCGACGACGACGCGAGCGTGGTCTTCGACAACGTCTCCGACCAGGGCGGGCTCACGCTCGACAAGGAGAACGGGATCGTCACCGGCTACTCCGACGTGAAGTCGGGCCTGTCGGCGGGCGCGACGCGGCTGTTCGTCTACGGGGTCTTCGACAAGCCGGTGAAGGACGCCGAATCGGCGGGCGTGAAGGGGCACTTCACGTTCGACGCGGGCAAGGACCGCACGGTCACCCTGCGCCTGGCCACGTCCCTCATCGGCATCGACCAGGCCAAGGACAACCTGGCGCAGGAACTGCCGGCGAAGCGCTCCTTCAGCGACGTACGGAACGCGGCGCGCGCCCAGTGGGACGCGCTGATGAGGAAGGTGGAGGTCGAGGGCGCGACGGACGACCAGCGCACGAGCCTCTACTCCTCGCTGTACCGGCTGTACCTGTACCCCAACTCCGGCTTCGAGAAGGTGCGTTCGGGCTCCGGCAAGGCCACGTACAAGTACGCCTCCCCGTTCTCGCCGATGCCGGGTCCCGACACCCCGACGCACACCGGCGCGAAGATCGTCGAGGGCAAGCCGTACGTCAACAACGGCTTCTGGGACACCTACCGCACGACGTGGCCCGCGTACTCGCTGCTGACGAAGAAGAAGGCCGGTGAGCTGGTCGACGGCTTCGTGCAGCAGTACCGGGACGGCGGCTGGACCTCCCGCTGGTCCTCGCCGGGCTACGCGGACCTGATGACCGGCACCTCCTCCGACGTGGCGTTCGCGGACGCGTACGTGAAGGGCGTCGACGGCTTCGACGTGGAGTCGGCGTACAAGGCCGCGGTGAAGAACGCGACCGTGGTGGCGCCGTCGGCGGGCGTCGGCCGCAAGGGCATGGAGACGTCCCCGTTCCTCGGCTACACGTCGACGGACACGCACGAGGGCATGTCGTGGGCGCTGGAGGGCTATCTCAACGACTTCGGCATCGCGGAGATGGGCCGGAAGCTCTACAAGAAGACGGGCAAGAAGCAGTACAAGGAGGAGTCCGAGTACTTCCTCAACCGGGCCCGTGACTACGTCAACATGTTCGACGACAAGGCGGCGGGCGGGAGCTCCAGCCCCGGCTTCTTCCAGGGCAAGGACAAGGACGGCGACTGGCGGGTGAAGTCGGCCGACTTCGACCCGGCGATCTGGGGCTACGACTACACGGAGACCAACGCCTGGGGTTACGCGTTCACCGCCGTCCAGGACAGCCGCGGCCTCGCCAACCTCTACGGCGGACGCGGCGGGCTCGCCAAGAAGCTCGACACGTACTTCGACACGCCGGAGACCGGTTCCGCGGACGTCGCGGGCTCCTACGGCGGTGTCATCCACGAGATGACCGAGGCGCGTGACGTGCGCATGGGCATGTACGGCCACTCCAACCAGGTCGCGCACCACGTGACGTACATGTACGACGCGGCCGGTCAGCCGTGGAAGACGCAGGAGAAGGTGCGCGAGGTGCTGTCCCGCCTCTACACCGGCAGCGAGATCGGCCAGGGCTACCACGGCGACGAGGACAACGGCGAGCAGTCGGCCTGGTACCTGTTCTCCTCGCTGGGCTTCTACCCGCTGGTCATGGGCAGCGGTGAATACGCCATCGGATCCCCGCAGTTCACGAAGATGACGCTGCACCTGGACGGCGGCAAGGATCTCGTCGTGAAGGCGCCGAAGAACAGCGCGAAGAACATCTACGTGCAGGGCGTGAAGGTCAACGGCAAGGCGTGGAACAAGACGTCGCTGCCGCACTCGGCCATCGCCAACGGCGGCGTCATCGAGTTCGCGATGGGCGACAAGCCGTCGACGTGGGGCACGGGAGCGGGCGCCGCGCCGACGTCGATCACGGACGACGACAAGGTGCCGTCGCCGCGCTCCGACGCGATCACGGGCTCGGGCGCGCTCTTCGACAACTCCTCGGCGACGTCCGCGAGCGCGGAGTCGGTGGAGCTGCCGGTCGGGGCGGACGGCGCGAAGGCCGTGCAGTACACGCTGACGTCGTCGGGCGACCGGTCCAAGGCGCCGACGGCGTGGAAGCTGGAGGCGTCGGACGACGGCGAGGACTGGCAGACCGTCGACGAACGCTCCGGCGAGTCCTTCGCCTGGGACAAGCAGACCCGGGCGTTCTCCGTGCCGGAACCGGCGGCGCACCAGCAGTACCGCCTGGTGTTCACCGGCGGGGCGGCGACGGTGGCGGAGGTGGAGCTGCTGTCGTGACGCCGTCCCGGGTGGCGTGCCGCGTCGAGCGGCGCGTCACCCGGGGCAGTCGCCGTTGTCGTGGGTCCGGTACAGCGACAGCTTCCGGTCGTGCCGCTGAGCGGGGAACTCCACGACCGGCACCGGCTTGCACGCCGACCACCGGTTGTGCGTGCCCTGCCCCGCGAAGCCGTACGTTCCGGTCGCCCCTTGGAGCATGCCGGAGCTGTTGACGGTGGACTGCGACAGTGTCGTGTACAGCTCCTGGCGCGTGGGCAGCTGCTCGGTGTTCTTGCCGTGGTTCATCTCGGCGAAGGTGCGCTTCACCGCCTCGGTGAGCAGCCGCAGTCCGTCGTAGTACGAGGCCGCGTAGCCGTCGTCCAGGGGCTTCTCGCCGAGGGTGTGCGCGGTCTTGAGGGCGTTGAAGCGGTCGAGGAAGTCGTCCATGCCCGCGGGCCGGTTCGCGGAGCCCGCCTTCTCCCAGCGCGGGTCGAAGGAGGCGGCGTCGACGATCGTGGCCTTCGCCTTGTTCAGGTCGCGCTCGATCTCCGGCCGGGTGAGCGTGGGCTCCAGGCCGATGCCGGTCTTGAGGATGCGCAGGCGGCCGCCGTGGTTGCAGGCGCCCGCGTCGGAGAGGGCGTCGATGAAGCCCGGGAGGTCCTGGTCGCGGCCCGCGAAGAAGACCGTGTCGGTGCGCTCGCGGCAGATCTTGTCGACCGCGTCGACGAAGATGCCCGGCTCGCCCTCGTCGCTGCCGGAGGAGCCGGTGAAGAGGGAGGAGCTGGTGGCGAGCCCGTAGGCCTTGCCGAAGCGCTTCCTGAGGGTGCTCGTCAGATCCGCCGAGTACACGTCGCCGGTGTGCCGGTCGAGCAGCAGCAGCCCCTTCTTCTTGCCCTGCGGATACGTGTCGAGGTAGTGCGCCATGGCGTTGGCGAACTCCTTGTCGTCCGGCGAGGTCTTGAAGAAGTACGGGAAGTTCATCGACGAGGCGTTGATCACCGGGCCGACCGCGGGGATCTTGCGTTCGCTGAGTTCGCGCAGGGCCGTCTGGGTGTCGGTCTGGCTGCTGGGGATACCGGTGATGCCGACGAGCGGGTGCTCGGAGTCGGCGGCGAGGTCGTCCAGCTGCTCGACGACGGGCCGCCATTGGTCGAGCTGCCGGCCGACCGGCGCGAGCATCAGCTGGATCTGCGGGCCGCCCGCCCCGGCGTTGGCCTCCTTGAGCGCGGCGAGGGAGCCGGCGAGCGCGCGGCGGATCATGTCGCCGGTCATCGCGCTCGCCTCGCCGGAGGTGAAGGCCATCATCAGGGCGACGCGGACGTAGGGGGTGCCGCTCCCGGCGACCCGGTCGTTCTCCTCGGCGACGGCGTCGAGGAGCGAGCGGATGCCGTGGTCGGCCTCGAAGGACCGCGACGTCACGCCGATGCACTGGCCGTCGATGTCCCGCAGCCCATCGTCGCAGTTGCGCAGCAGCTTCGAGCCGCCGTAGATGCCGCCCGCGACGAGGGCGAGCACGACCACCGTCACGACGAGCCAGTCCAGCGGCCCCCACTCCCTGATCCTGCTGCCGAACATCAGCCTCCTTCAGGGGAGTTGGCGCTTGCGGGGACGGGCAGCTCCTGGCCCTTGCGGGCGGCCGTCGGCCAGTCGCGGGCCGCCTGCCCGAGGGCCGCGTACCAGGTGGGGTGGCGGCGCGCCAGGAAGCCGAGCTCCTCCCCCACCGCCTTGCACATCCGGTCCGCGTCCGGGTCCAGGGCGGCGTCGGCGTACGGCTCGGAGAGGTACCACAGGGCGTGCAGCAGCCGGTTGATGCTGCGGCCCGAGGGGTCGAGGCGCGCGTAGCGGGCGGCGTGCTCGCCGTCGGCGATCTCCACGCGCTGGTCGCACCAGCTGTCGTCGGTGGGCGGTACGGGGGCGTCGGCGCAGCGCTTGAGGCACAACAGCCAGTGCTCGACGCTCTGTTCGGCCTCCTCGGCGTCGAACTCGTCGGCGAGCATCGCGACGACCTGGTCCGGGTTCCCGGCGGCGAGGTTGTGGCGCAGCGCGTCGGCCTCCTCGGTCTCGGCGCGCTGCACGTGGTGCAGGTGGAGGAAGGCGTGGACGGAGCGCCAGCTGTGCGGGGCGTCGCCGGGCGGCAGGGTGCGCCGCGCCTCGTGCACGAGGAGGGTGCGCAGCAGCGGGCTGGTGACCAACGGGTCGTCGGCCTCCGGCAGTTCCTGCCACTTGCGCTCGACGAGGTACTGGGCGGCGGCGGTGGCGGGCAGTTGCTCGGGGCCGACCAGGCCGAGGTCCTGGGCGAGCGCCTCGGCGGCCTTGGAGTCCCGGGCGAGGCAGAGCTTGACGAGGCGCTCGCGCTGCCTGCGGTCGGGCAGCAGGTCGCCGAGGAGCACCTCGGTGACCGGTCGGCCGCCCCTGACCTTGAGGTCGAGGAGGTCGCGCGGTACGACGGTGCGGTTCTGCCGGGCGGTCTCGACGGCGGCGTCGGCGAGGACGGTGCTGGCCGAGGGGTGCCCGCCGGTGAGGGCGTGCAGCGCGGAGGCGAGGTGCGGGTGGAGCAGGCGGGAGGACGCCCGGTCCAGCATGGAGAGGATGTCGTCCCTGGTGAGCGGCGTGAGCGGGAGGACGAGGAGGCCTTCGGACGGCTCGTGGCCGGTGCGCTTCCACACGGTGGCCGCGTGTCCGGGCCGTCTGGCGCCGCCGGGCGGCAGCAGATCGACGAGTTCCCGGCGTACGGCGTGCGGCGCGTCCTCCCTGGGGACGTCGCCGAGGCGGGTGGCGACGACGACGGTGCGGTCGTCGTACGTGCGCGGGCTCGACGCCCGCTGTTCCAGGAGGAGTTCGAGGAACCGGGAGCCCGCCGGGGTGTGTGCCTCGTCGAGCAGGATCAGCGGCCACGGCTCGCGGTTGAGGCGGCGCAGCAGCCCGTGGCAGTGGGCGGTCTCCTCCAGGAAGGCGGCGGTCAGGGCCTGTTCGGCCGCGTGCAGGTAGTCGCCGCCGCGGTGGTAGCGGCGGGAGAGCAGCCACAGCGGGTCCTCTTCGGCGATGGTGCCGTCGGGGGTGGTGTGCCGCTCCCGGAACCAGGAGCGGGAGGCGGTCAGCGACATCCTGGCGCCGAGCTGGCGCAGCACGGCGGCGGTGACGGGCTGGGTGCCGTCCGGGTCGTCGGGGTCGCGGTCCCAAGCGGCGGCCTCGCTGATCGACGTCTCGACCTCGGTGGCCCAGTCGCGGGCGACGTCGCGTTCGGAGCCGCGCGCCAGGTCGGCGGCCAGCAGCATCCGGGCGTGCCGTCGGCACACCTCGTCGCGCTCGTCGGTCTGCCCCACGTGCCAGCCGGACACGGCGAACAGGGCGGGCATCAGCGTGCGGAAGACCCCGTACGCGGGGGTGAGCGCGCCGACGACGCGCTCCAGGATCTCGGCGGGCGACGCGGCGATCTGCGGCGGCAGGCTGCCCTCGGGGAGCTCTTCGGGCAGGCCCGCCGCGAGGGGCGAGCCCGGTACGACGGCCCGTACGTGGGCAAGCGGCAGCCGGCCCCGGTAGCCGCGCGCGAGGGTGTCGAGGAGGGCGCTGCGCCCGGTGCCGTGCTCCCCGGTCAGCAGGACCACGGGGACGTCCGATCCGAACTCCCTTTTGGCGCGCGTGCGTTCGTGGAACGCGAGTCCGGTGAGTGCGGGGACGAGCGAGCCCACCAGGGGTGCGCGCCCGTACAGAAAGGGCGCCTTGGGCCTGGCCATCGTCGGCTGTCCTGCTTCCCTGGGGCTCGACAACTACCGTGTGAACCCTAGAACTTACCGGGGGTGTCGATCTCCCGCCAGACAATCCGCGGGTCTCCGGCACCACCTCACGGACTGGGGTATATCTCCAGTTCGGCGCCTTCGGGCAGCTCCTCGACCCCTTGGACGGTTCCGCCCGGGTACGCGATCCGCACCCGCCGCAGCGAGGTGATGCCCCGCAGCGGGGCGAGGTCGATGTCGCCGCCCTGTGTCACGTGCAGTTCCTCCAGACCCTGCAACCGCCGTGACATGCGCCGCAGTTGAAGCGGGGTGCCGGGCTGCGCGTACACGAACAGTTTGGTGAGCTGCGGGATCTGGCTGGAGGGGTTGAACAGGAGCGTGCTGAGCTGTTCGGCGGAGAGGCACAGTGTGCGCAGCTCGGGCAGCCGGGCGAGGAGGCCGCCCCAGCCGTCGGGCAGCAGCCGGCTGCTCGCCTCGTGCAGCCGCAGTTCCTCCAGGGCGACACAACGTGTGATGTCGGAGAGGTCGGAGGTGCCGGGCGGCAGCGACAGGGTCCTGAGCCGGCCGGGCCTGGGCAGTCCGGACACGCCGCGCCAGGGGACGCCCGCGCCGATGTGCAGGGTGTCGAGGTGCTCGCACTGGTCGAGCTGTTCCAGCGGCTCGAACTGCGGGACGTTCTCCAGGGCGAGGCTGCGCAGCCGCGGCAGGCCGGTGAGCGGCGCCGGGTCCTTCACGTTGCGGCAGCCCTGGAGGGTGAGGCTCTCCAGGTTCTGGAAGTCGTGCAGCAGGGCGAGGTCGTCGATGCCCAGGGCGCCGCGCAGCCGCAGCTCGCGCAGGTGCGCCGCGGACAGGGCGGCGCGTACGGCGTCGGGGTCGAAGTCCCCGTGGATCCCGACGCGCTCGCAGCCGGGCAGCCGCGCCAGGGCGTCGAGCTCGGCCCGGGAGCGGACGGTGACGGGTTCGCCGGGGGCGGCTTCGAGGAGCGGGGCGATGATCTCGCGGGCGTAGGTCTCGGTGTCGAAGCGGTCCCAGTGTCCGAGGAGCTGGGCGCGGACCGTGGACTGGGAGGTGGTGAGGAACTCGCGCAGCCGCGGGATGGCGGCGTCCCCGCCGATCTGGCAGATGGCGTGCGCGGTGGCGAGCTCGGCGTCGCCGTCCAGTTCGTCGGCCCTGGGGAGCAGGCCGAGCAGGAGCGGCCCGGTCCGGGCGAGCACACGGGCCTGGCGGAGGCTGCGCGGCGGGAGCATGCTGGCGGCCTCGGCCTCGATGGTCTGGCGCACGGCGGGTTCGAGCCGCGTGGCCTGTTCGAGGGAGGCGAGGGCCAGGAGCCGGATCCGGGCCTGGACGGTCACGTCCTTCTCGCGCTTGCCGCGGTCGCTGAGACGCATGAGCAGGTCGGCGCGTCCGTTGTGATCGGCCTGCGCGACGGCCATCTGCACCACGTCCTCCCACTGGTCCATGTGAGCGTGTTTCACCAGCATGCCGAAATCACGGTCCTCCAGAACAGCTTTGGCACCCAGGTAGTCCTGAAACGTGCGGTGAATGAAATCAATTGCGCCCGGAGCGGGCTCTTGAAGCAGACCGGAGCGTTCCAGGAGATACTCCAGCGCGTGCTCCGGCGCACCGAGCTTCTCCAGGCTCGGCACCTGTGGCTGGAGTCTGCGCAGCTCGTGGATGGCGTCCTCGCGCTCCATCTGCGTGTCGTCGTTGCGGATCAGCCGGTACGCGAGCCGTTTGAGCGGTTCGGTCGCCGCCTCCTCGTCGAGCCGCGGCCGCTCGTCGCCCCGGCCGAACAGGTCCCGCTCCACGTCCCGGCGCTCCAGCAGCATGGACAGGGCGGCCTTGTAGAGGGAGGCCCGCCCGTGCGGCAGGAAGCCGCGGCGCTCGCGGTGCAGGGCGCAGATGAGGCTGCACATGAGGGGGTTGGTGGCGAGGCGGCTCAGCTCGGGGTTGGACCGCAGCGACGCGACGAGTTCGTCGTCGAGTCCTTCGCGGGCGTCGGCCGCGACGTGCCAGCGTGCGATGAAGCGGCGCAGGCCGTCCGGGCTGAGGGGGTTGAGGCTCAGCTCGTAGAAGTCCTCGCTCCGCAGCCAGCCCGGTTCGAGCGCGGAGGGCCGGGTGGTGCACAGCCACAGGTTGCCGGGGTAGCGGCGCACGAGGCGGCTCAGCCAGTCGCGGGTGCGCCGCCGGTCGGCCTTGGGGATCTCGTCGAGCCCGTCGACGAGCAGCACCGCCCGCCCGTTCTTCAGGACGCGGACGGCCCAGCCGGGCGGTTCGCTGCCGCTGAGGTCGCAGCGCATCCAGTCCAGGAACTCCTCGGGCAACGGGAGTTCGGCGCCGTGCCGGGCGAGGGTGCGCAGCGGCAGCACGAAGGGCACCCGCCCGATCAGCTGGGGCAGGGCGACGGGTACGGCCTCCTGGCGGGCGGTGGTCAGGGCGAGCCACTGCACGACGGTCGTCTTGCCGGTGCCCGCGAGGCCGTGCAGGAGTACCCGGCCGCGCCCGGCGAGCGCGGTCTCGACGCTCTCCTCCGGCACGGACTCGTAGTCGCCGTCCGTCTCGGCGGCGGCGAGCGGTACGGCGGTGGGGCTCAAGTAGGCGTCGTCCAGGGGCCAATCGGGGCCCGCGGGGTCGCGCAGGTCGACGCCGTAGATGGTGAGCCTGCCGTGCCGTTCGACGACGTAGCGGGCGTAGTCGGCCTCGAAGCGGGCGTCGGCGGACACGTGGTCCTCGTCGCACAGCATGCGCACGATCCGCTCCAACAGCCCCTTCTGCTCGCGCAGTTCGCGGGCGTGCGACAGCTGGGCGCGGGCCTCGAAGCCGGGGCGCTCGGTGAAGAACCGTACGAGGTGGACGCAGGCGGTGACGAGGAGCGCGTCGTGGAAGCGGGCGGCGTCGGCGGTGAGCAGCCCCCGAATGTCCTTCTTGGCCGCCTTGTTGAGGGTGGCGGCGAGTTCCTCGGGGCCGAGGAGCACCAGGTCGACGTCGTCCATGTCGAGCTGTCCGAGCGCGAAGAGCGTCCGGGTGAGCGCCTGCCCCACGGCGTCGTGCTCGTCGTCCGGCAGCGGGCTCTCGTGCGGCGGCACGGCCCGCACGGCGCGGCGCACCAGCTCCCGCGACAACCGGTGCATGTCGTCCCGGCTGAGCGAGGGGTGATCGCCCACGAAGGAGAGCAACGACCGTACGCGGACGGGTTTCTCGCCGGGGAACTCGGCGCCCGCGGCCTTCGCCGGCGGCAGCACGAACCGCTTCAGCAGCGGCACCACCACTGAGGAAGCGACCTTCAGCCCCACGGTGCCCAGTTCCACTGCCCACCCCCGTTGCCCACGTACCTTCCACCATAGAGGTACGGCGGCGAACCGGCGGTCCGCCGCACGTGCGCCGGGGGTTGCCGCCAACTCCCTTCGGTGCAACGTTGCTTACATGATTACAGCCGAACAGCACGAGGAGTTGCGCGGCTGGTTCGCCGGCCGGCTGCCCGAAGGGCTCTTCGAGGGGCCGGTCGACGTCACCGTGGACCGCGAGGAGATCACCGTCGTCGGGGCGATCGCCGAGCCCCGGCTCGGCGAGGACGCGTCCGACGCGGAGCGGGCGGCCGCCGTCGAGGGCCGCATCCAGGAGTTCCGGGAGCGCACGCGCGAGGACCGCGTCGGCGTGGCGCGCGAGGCGGAGCACCGCTTCCGCAAGAAGGTGTCGTGGGGCGTGCGCTGCGGCACCGAACAGGCCCTGTTCACGCACGTGTCCGCCCCCGTCATGACCCGGCTGCGCCAGCCCGAGCGGCAGGTCCTGGACACGCTGGTGGCGGGCGGCGTGGCCCGCAGCCGCAGCGACGCGCTCGCCTGGTGCGTACGGCTGGTGGAGCGGCACGCGGACGACTGGCTGAGCGAGCTGAGCGAGTCCCTGGAGCAGGTGCGGCGGGTGCGGGCGCGGGGCCCCGACGCGTGAACGGCGAAGGGCCGCGACCCCCGCCGGGGGTCGCGGCCCAACTACCTCACCGGATCGCTTACTCGCTGATCAGGCTGCGCAGCACGTACTGCAGGATGCCGCCGTTGCGGTAGTAGTCCGCCTCGCCGGGGGTGTCGATGCGGACGACCGCGTCGAACTCGACACCGGTGTCGGTGGTGACCTTGACCGTGGACGGCGTGGTGCCGTTGTTCAGCTCGGTCACGCCGGAGATCGAGAAGGTCTCCTCGCCGGTCAGACCGAGCGAGTCGGCCGACTGGCCCTCCGGGAACTGGAGCGGCAGGACGCCCATGCCGATGAGGTTCGAGCGGTGGATGCGCTCGTACGACTCGGTGATGACGGCCTTGACGCCGAGGAGCGCGGTGCCCTTGGCGGCCCAGTCGCGGGACGAGCCGGAGCCGTACTCCTTGCCGCCCAGGATGACGAGCGGGACGCCCGCGGCCTGGTAGTTCTGCGAGGCGTCGTAGATGAACGACACCGGTCCTTCGGCCTGGGTGAAGTCGCGGGTGTAGCCGCCCTCGGTGCCCGGCGCGATCTGGTTGCGCAGGCGGATGTTGGCGAACGTGCCACGGATCATGATCTCGTGGTTGCCGCGGCGCGAGCCGTACGAGTTGAAGTCGCGGCGCTCGACGCCGTGCTCCGACAGGTACTTGCCGGCCGGGGTGTCGGCCTTGATCGCACCGGCCGGGGAGATGTGGTCGGTGGTGACCGAGTCGCCCAGCTTGGCCAGGACGCGGGCGCCCGAGATGTCCTCGACGGGGGCCGGCTCCATGCCCATGCCCTCGAAGTACGGGGGCTTGCGGACGTAGGTCGACTCGTCGTCCCACTCGAAGGTGTTGCCGGTGGGGACCGAGAGGGCCTGCCACTGGGCGTCGCCCGCGAAGACGTCCTCGTAGGACTTCGAGAACATGTCCTCGCCGATGGAGTTGGCGACGACGTCGTTGACCTCGGCCTCCGTCGGCCAGATGTCGGCCAGGTAGACGGGCTTGCCGTCCTGGTCGACGCCGAGGGCGTCCTTGGTGATGTTGACCTTCATCGAACCGGCGATGGCGTACGCGACGACCAGCGGCGGGGACGCCAGGTAGTTCATCTTGACGTCGGGGTTGATGCGGCCCTCGAAGTTCCGGTTGCCGGAGAGGACCGAGGTGACGGCGAGGTCGTGGTCGTTGACGGCCTTCGAGACCTCCTCGGGCAGCGGGCCCGAGTTGCCGATGCAGGTGGTGCAGCCGTAGCCGACGAGGTTGAAGCCGACCTTGTCGAGGTACGGGGTGAGACCCGACTTGTCGAAGTAGTCGGTGACGACCTTCGAGCCCGGGGCGAGCGTGGTCTTGACCCACGGCTTGCGGGTCAGGCCCTTCTCGACGGCCTTCTTCGCGACGAGGGCGGCGGCCACCATCACGTACGGGTTCGAGGTGTTGGTGCAGGAGGTGATCGCGGCGACGGTGACGGCGCCGTGGTCCAGCTCGTACGTCGAGCCGTCGGGGGCGGTCACGGTGACCGGGTTCGACGGGACGCCGTTCGTGGTGGCCGGGGCGTCGGAGGCCGGGAAGGACTCCTTGCCCGCCTCGTCGACCGAGTCGACGTAGTTGAGCACGTCGGTCTTGAACTGCTCGGCGGCGTTCGCGAGGACGATGCGGTCCTGCGGGCGCTTCGGGCCGGCGATCGACGGGACGACCGTGGAGAGGTCGAGCTCCAGCTTCTCGGAGAAGTCGGGCTCGGCGGCCGGGTCGAGCCAGAGGCCCTGCTCCTTGGCGTACGCCTCGACGAGCGCGACCTGCTGGGCGTCACGGCCGGTCAGACGCAGGTAGTTCAGCGTCTCGTCGTCGATCGGGAAGATCGCGGCGGTGGAGCCGAACTCCGGCGACATGTTGCCGATGGTGGCGCGGTTGGCGAGGCTCGTGGCCGCCACACCCTCGCCGTAGAACTCGACGAACTTGCCGACGACGCCGTGCTTGCGCAGCATCTCGGTGATCGTGAGCACGAGGTCCGTGGCGGTGGTGCCGGCCGGGAGCTCGCCGGTCAGCTTGAAGCCGACGACGCGCGGGATGAGCATCGAGACCGGCTGGCCGAGCATCGCGGCCTCGGCCTCGATGCCGCCGACGCCCCAGCCCAGGACGCCCAGGCCGTTGACCATCGTGGTGTGCGAGTCGGTGCCGACCAGGGTGTCGGGGTAGGCCTGTCCGTTGCGGACCATGACCGTACGGGCCAGCTTCTCGATGTTGACCTGGTGCACGATGCCGGTGCCCGGCGGGACGACCTTGAAGTCGTCGAACGCGGTCTGGCCCCAGCGCAGGAACTGGTAGCGCTCCTTGTTGCGGCCGTACTCCAGGTCCACGTTCTGCTTGAACGCGTCCGAGGTGCCGAACTTGTCGGCGATGACGGAGTGGTCGATGACCATCTCGGCCGGCGACAGCGGGTTGATCTTCGCGGGGTCGCCGCCGAGGGCCTTCACGGCCTCACGCATCGTGGCGAGGTCCACGACACAGGGGACACCGGTGAAGTCCTGCATGATCACGCGGGCCGGCGTGAACTGGATCTCCTGCGCGGGCTGAGCCTGGGAGTCCCAGTTGCCGAGCGCACGGATGTGGTCGGCGGTGATGTTCGCGCCGTCCTCGGTGCGGAGCAGGTTCTCCAGAAGGACCTTCAGGCTGTAGGGAAGGCGGGCCGAGCCCTCAACCTTGTCCAGCTTGAAGATCTCGTACGACTCGTCGCCCACGCGCAGCGTGCTGCGGGCGTCGAAGCTGTTCGCCGACACGACAGTCTCCTTCATATATGTGCGCGTTCCACCGCATCCTGCCGTCACGTCGGCTCGCCAATCCGCTAAGGTAAGGCTAAGTTAGGTAGACCTTACCGACGGACCCGCGCGGCGCCGTGGGCTGCGGTGCGCCTCGGCAGATATCTCGATGTCGAGATAACTCTAATACATCACTCGGTGGTGCCATCAAGCGGTGCCGCCGAGCTCACACTTGAGCGCGTACCCGCCCCCGCTCCCTTCATCGTCGTACGGGGCGCCGGGATGCACCATCGGTGGCCGCCGGGACGGTGGACTTCGGCTCGCGTGCCGACTGATCGCGGGGTGTGCGGGTATTCGTACGGCGTTTCGCACCGCACCGCATCGCATCGCACCGCGCCGAAGGGAGTTCCGCATGCCTCTCACGTTCCGCAAGAGTTTCCGCATCCTTCCCGGGGTCCGGCTGAACATCAATCGCCGCTCCTGGTCCATCACCACCGGCGGGCGCAACGGGCCGCGCCACACGCACAGCAGCACGGGCCGCCGCACCACGTCCATGGATCTGCCCGGCCCCTTCGGCTGGCGCCGCACCCGCACAACCAAGCGTCGCTGAGGTGCACTTGGGGCCCGTCACTCCGACGGGCCCCCCGGCATGCGGCATCTCATATTTGAGATAACCTGCCGCTATGGCAGACGACTACCTCGAACGCATCGGCAAGCTCATCCGCGACGCCCGGCAGCACCGGGGCTGGACGCAGTCGCAGCTTGCGGAGGCGCTCGGCACCAGCCAGAGCGCGGTGAACCGCATCGAGCGCGGGAACCAGAACATCAGCCTTGAGATGATCGCCCGAATCGGCGAAGCCCTCGACAGTGAAATCGTCTCGCTCGGGTACGCGGGACCGATGCATCTGCGCGTGGTCGGCGGGCGCCGGCTCTCGGGCTCGATCGAAGTGAAGACCAGCAAGAACGCGTGCGTGGCGCTGCTGTGCGCCTCGCTGCTCAACAAGGGCCGCACCGTGCTCCGCCGTGTCGCGCGGATCGAGGAGGTGTACCGCCTCCTGGAGGTGCTCGGCTCGATCGGCGTCCGCACCCGCTGGATCAACGACGGCGCCGACCTGGAGATCGTGCCGCCCGCCCAGCTCGACATGAACGCCATCGACGCGGACGCCGCGCGCCGCACCCGGTCGATCATCATGTTCCTCGGCCCGCTGCTGCACCGCATGGACCGCTTCAAGCTGCCGTACGCGGGCGGCTGCGACCTCGGCACCCGCACCATCGAGCCGCACATGATCGCGCTGCGCCGCTTCGGCCTCGACATCACCGCGACCGAGGGCCTGTACCACGCGGAGATCCAGCCGGACGTCGCGCCGGACCGCCCCATCGTGCTGACCGAGCGCGGCGACACCGTGACGGAGAACGCGCTGCTCGCCGCCGCCCGCGCCGCCGGCACCACGGTCATCCGCAACGCGTCCTCGAACTACATGGTCCAGGACCTGTGCTTCTTCCTGGAGGCGCTCGGCGTCAAGGTCGAGGGCGTCGGCACCACCACGCTCACCGTGCACGGCGTGCCGCACATCGACGTCGACGTGGACTACTCGCCGTCCGAGGACCCGGTCGAGGCGATGAGCCTGCTGACCGCGGCCGTCGTCACCCAGTCCGAGCTGACGGTGAAGCGCGTACCGATCGAGTTCCTGGAGATCGAGCTGGCGGTCCTGGAGGAGATGGGCCTCGACCACGACCGCTCGGCGGAGTACCCGGCGGACAACGGGCGCACGCGCCTGATCGACCTCACGGTCCGGCCCTCCAAGCTGGAGGCGCCCATCGACAAGATCCACCCGATGCCGTTCCCCGGCCTCAACATCGACAACGTGCCGTTCTTCGCGGCCATCGCGGCGTCCGCCCAGGGCAAGACCCTCATCCACGACTGGGTCTACGACAACCGGGCGATCTACCTGACCGACCTCAACCGGCTGGGCGGGCGCCTGCAACTCCTCGACCCGCACCGGGTGCTGGTCGAGGGCCCGACCCGCTGGCGGCACGCCGAGATGATGTGCCCGCCGGCGCTGCGGCCCGCGGTGGTCGTCCTCCTCGCGATGATGGCGGCCGAGGGCACGTCGGTGCTGCGCAACGTCTACGTGATCAACCGCGGCTACGAGGAACTCGCGGAGCGGCTCAACTCCGTGGGTGCGCAGATCGAGACGTTCCGGGACATCTGATCGCGCACTCCGCACTCCCGCCTGCCGGTGCGGCGGGCGGGGTGTGAAGGTGTGCGCATGAAGCGTTCTTCGTGTGCCGTGGTCGCCGCGTGCGCCGCCCTGGTTCTGCTCGCCGGCTGCGGCGGAGGAGGCGACGACGGGGCCAAGGCGCCCTCCCCCGGCGGGGGTTCACCGTCCCTGAGCACGCCGACCGCGAGCCGCTCCCCCGCCGCGGGGAAGGGCTCCCACGACCCGGACGACTTCAACGGCGACGGACACCGGGACCTGCTGCTCCCCGTGGAGACGTCGGACGGACAGCCGCGATCGGAGCCCTCCGACGGGCGGATCCTCGTGGTGTACGGGTCGGCGCGCGGGCTCGATCCCGGGACGCGGACGATGTCGGGGCGCGGCGATCTGGGGCTGCCCGCGCCGGGGGGCTCCGCCTCCGCGGCCGCTCCGCCCGAAGCCGTCGACGCCCGCGCGGTGGCGGCCGCGGACCTCGACGGGGACGGGTTCACTGACCTCGCCGTCCCCGTGACGGGCCAGGAGAGCGTGAGCGACGGGCAGCTCAGCGCCCATCCCACCACCCTGTACGTGGTGTGGGGATCGCCGCGCGGGCCCGGCGGGTCCGACCGCGAGCCGACGGCCGTACGGCTCCCGCGGGGCGCCTCCGTGCTGGGGCTCGACAAGGCGGTGCGGGGCGACTTCGACGGGGACGGACGGCACGACCTCGCCGGGCTCGAAACGTCCGGCGGCACGGTGTGGCTGCTGTACGGGCCGTTCGACCGGGCCACCGGGGCGCCCGCGCGCACCGGGACGCTGCCGGGGACCGGCGGGACGCTGTACGCGGACGACATCGAACCGACCGGTGAGCGGCCGCGGGTCACGCCGCTGCTCGTGCGCGCGAGCGACGACGGCGAGCAGGCCCACAACACGCTGTACGCGTCGCCCGCCACCGGCAGGGGCCGCGAGCTCGTCGCGGGCAGCGCGCACGCCTTCGGCGACTTCGACGGGGACGGGCGGCGTGACGTGGTCGTCGGTGACGACGGCAGCCGCAACGACGAGCCGGGGGCGGATGACGAGGACCCGGGGGTCCGTGGCGCGATGACGATGTATCCGGGTGACGGGGGTGCGCCGGTGCGGTGGGAACTGCCGGAGGCGAGCAAGCGGCGGCAGGGGTTCCAGACACGGCTCGTGTACGCGGCGGGTGACCCGGACGGGGACGGGCGCGACGGGGTGCTCGTGCCGACGGACCACGGGGTGGCGTTGCTCGACGGGGCGGACGGGGTCGAGGAGTTCGCGCGGGGGAAGCGGGGGCGGGCCCTGCCGTACGGCTCCGCCGATTTCGACGGGGACGGGCGGGACGAGTTCGTGTTGGCGTGGGGGGCGCAGGGGGTGTTCACGCACTGGTGGATCACGGAGGGCGTCTCCCGCCAGGACGACGCGGCGTTCGTGGCGCCCCACTGACCCCACGCCACGGGGCTCCGCCCCGGACCCCGCTGCTCAATCGCCGCAGGGGCTCCGCGTACCAGCGAGCGGGTCGGTCAGGGCAGGACCGCGATTCCGTCGAGTTCCACCATGGCCGTATCGTCCCAGAGGCGGCTCACGCCGATCACCGCCATCGCCGGGTAGTCGCGCCCCGCCAACTCCCGCCAGATGCGGCCCAGTTCGCGCGCGTGGGACCGGTAGTCCGCGACGTCCGTGGCGTAGACGGTGACGCGGGTGAGGTGCTCCGGCCGGCCGCCGGCCGCGCGCAGGGCGGTGAGCAGGTTCGTGAGGGCGCGGGTGAACTGTCCGGGGAGGGCGTCGCCGACGATCTTGCCATCGGCGTCCAGGGACGTCTGGCCCGCCAGCATCACCAGGCGGCCGCCGGTCGCGACGACGGCGTGGGAGAAGCCGGTGGGCGGGGAAAGCTCGTGCGGGTTGACGCGTTCGATGCCGTCGTTCACCGGGCCGCCTCCTCGTGGGACTTGTACAACTCGCGTGCGATGACGGCCCGTTGGACCTCGGAGGCACCCTCGTAGATGCGGGGCGCCCTGACCTCCCGGTACAGGTGCTCCAGGACGTGGCCGCGGCGCAGCGCCCGCGCGCCGTGCAACTGCACCGCCGTGTCGACGACGTGTTGCGCCGTCTCCGTCGCGAGCAGCTTCGCCGCCGCCGCGCGGCGCGGTACGTCCGGGTCCCCTTCGTCGTACGCGCAGGCCGCCGCGTAGACCATCAGGCGGGCGGACTCGACGCGGACCGAGAGGTCGGCGACCTGGTGGGCGACGGTCTGGAGGTCCTTCAACGGGCCGCCGAACGCCTGCCGTTGGGAGGTGTGCGTGAGGGTCGCGTCGAGGGCGGCCTGCGCCATGCCGAGCGCGAACGCGCCGACGCTGGGCCGGAACAGGTTCAGTGTGCCCATCGCCACCCGGAACCCGGCGTCGACCTCGCCGAGCAGGTCGTCGCGGGTGACGGGGACGCCGTCGAAGGTGAGCGCGCCGATGGGGTGCGGGGAGAGCATGTCCAGCGCCTGACCCGTCAGCCCCGGGCGGTCGGCGGGGACCGCGAAGGCGGTGACGCCGCGTGCGCCCGCGCCCGCGGTGGTGCGGGCGAAGACGGTGAGGACGTCGGCCTCGGGGGCGTTGGAGATCCAGCACTTCTCGCCGGTCAGACGCCAGCCGTCGCCGTCGGGCGCGGCCTCCAGGGACAGTGCCGCCGCGTCCGAGCCCGCCCCCGGCTCGCTCAGTGCGAACGCCGCGACCGCCCGGCCCGCGCGCACCCGCGGTATCCACCGCTCGCGCAGCGCCGGGCCGCCGTACGCGTGGATCGGGTGCGCCCCGAGGCCCTGGAGCGCGAGCGCCGTCTCGGCCTCCGTGCAGACCCGGGCGAGGGACTCGCGCAGCAGGCAGAGGTCGAGCGCGCCCGAGGTGAACAGCCGGTCAATGAGGCCGAGTTGGCCGAGTTCGGCGACCAGGGGGCGGTTCACGCGGCCCGGTTCGCCCTTCTCGGCGAGCGGGGCGAGGCGGTCGGCGGCGAGGGCGCGCAGCTCCGCGCACCACGCGAGCTGCTCTGGTTCGAGCGAGAATGTCCCCATACGTGGTGCTCCTCCCACGGCTGCCGATCGGTCACCCACAGGAACCGTATCGCGCCCCGTTGACTGTCGTCACCATCACGATACGCTCGTTGCGCGGTCACCGATCCCAGCAAGGGCCCGCGATCCCACCCGGGGAGCCCGCGAGCCCACCACCGCAAGGGGGCACCCGGCCATGACCACTCCTCCTCTCCCGCTGTCCCCGTCGGCGCACCGGGACACCTTCGCGCGCGACCACCTGCCGCCCGCTGAGCTGTGGCCGGGCCTCACCTTCGACCTGCCGGAGCTCGCCTACCCGCAGCGGCTGAACTGCGGTGCCGAGCTGCTGGACTCGACGATCGCGCGGTTCGGCGCGGACCGCCCCGCCTTCCACTCCCCCGGCCAACCACCGTGGTCGTACGGCGAGTTGAGGGACACGGTCGACCGGATCGCGCACGTGCTCACGGACGAGCTGGGGATCGTGCCGGGCAACCGGGTGCTGCTGCGCGGCCCCACCACCCGCCACCTCGCGGCCTGTTGGCTCGCCGTGATGAAGGCGGGAGCCGTCGCCGTGACCGTGCTGGCGGCGGCGCGGGCGAGCGAGCTGGCGACGGTCTGCGGGATCGCGCGGGTGGGGCACGCGCTGTGCGACGCCCGGTCGGTCGACGATCTGGCGAAGGCGGAGGTGCCGGGGCTGCGCATCGCCACGTTCGGCGGGGACGGGCCCGACGACCTGCTGCACCTGGCCGCCGGGAAACCGGTGCCGTACGAGGCCGTCCGGACGGCCGCCGACGATGTCGCGCTGATCGCCTTCACCTCGGGGACCACCGGGCGCCCCAAGGGGTGCATGCACTTCCACCGGGACGTGCTCGCGGTCGCCGACACCTTCGCGCGGCACGTGCTCAAGGCGGACGCCGACGACGTGTTCGCGGGCAGTCCGCCGCTGGGCTTCACGTTCGGGCTCGGCGGGCTCGTCCTCTTCCCGCTGCGCGCGGGCGCCTCGGCGCTGCTGCTGGAGCAGGCGGGGCCGCAGAAGCTGCTACCGGCGATCGCCGAGCACCGGGTGTCCGTCCTGTTCACCGCACCGACCGCGTACCGGGCGATGCTGCCCGAGCTGGGCTCGTACGACGTCTCCTCGCTGCGCCGCTGCGTATCCGCGGGCGAGAACCTGCCCGCCGCGACCTGGCACGCATGGCGGGAGGCGACCGGGCTGCGCATCATCAACGGGATCGGCGCGACCGAGCTGCTGCACATCTTCATCTCGGCGGCCGACGACGCGA
Organism: Streptomyces sp. BYX5S; assembly: GCF_054724165.1. Taxonomy (NCBI): domain Bacteria; kingdom Bacillati; phylum Actinomycetota; class Actinomycetes; order Kitasatosporales; family Streptomycetaceae; genus Streptomyces; species Streptomyces sp. BYX5S. Next base: position 6,174,816 of record NZ_CM138829.1, read on the forward strand.
TCCGGCCGGGGACGACGGGCGTCCCCGTGCCCGGCTGGGAGGCCCGCGTCGTCGACTCCGAGGGACGTGAACTCCCCGACGGCGAGCCGGGGTTGCTCGCCGTGCGCGGGCCCGTCGGCTGCCGCTACCTCGCCGACGAGCGGCAGACGGTGTACGTACGGCACGGCTGGAACATCACCGGGGACACGTACGTCCGGGAGAGCGATGGCTACTTCCGGTACGTGGCCCGCGCCGACGACATGATCATCTCGGCCGGGTACAACATCGCGGGCCCGGAGGTCGAGGACGCCCTCCTGCGCCACCCGGACGTGGCGGAGGCGGCCGTCGTCGGGCGGCCCGACGAGGAGCGCGGGCAGGTGGCCGTCGCGTACGTGGTGCTGCGGGCCGGGGCGCGGCAGGACGCCGAGGCGCTGCGGGACTTCGTCAAGGGGGAACTCGTCCCGTACAAGTGCCCGCGCGCGATCGAGTTCCTGGAGGCGCTGCCGCGCACGGCCACGGGAAAGCTCCAACGGTTCCGGCTGCGCGGGACCGGAACCGTAGAGTGATCGCGTGCCCGAGCAGCCCACGCATACGCCCCGCTCCCTCATCGTCACCCTGTACGGCGCCTACGGCCGCGACCTGCCGGGACCGCTGCCGATCGCCGAGCTGATCCGCCTGCTCGGCGCGGTCGGTGTCGACGCGCCGTCCGTGCGCTCCGCGGTCTCCCGCCTCAAGCGGCGCGGCCTGCTCCGCCCGGCCCGCACCGCCACCGGCGCCGCCGCGTACGCGCTGTCCGACGACGCCCGCCAGCTCCTCGACGACGGCGACCGCCGCATCTACGGGACCGGGCACGCGCGGGACGGCTGGGTGCTCGCCGTGTTCTCCGTGCCGGAGTCCGAGCGCGCCAAGCGGCACGTGCTGCGCTCCACGCTCACCGGCCTCGGCTTCGGCACGGCCGCGCCCGGCGTGTGGATCGCGCCCATGAGCGTCCACGAGGAGACCCGGCACACCCTGGAGCGCGTCGGCTGCTCCGCGTACGTGGAGCTGTTCCGGGGCGAGCACCTGGGCTTCGCCGCGACCGCCGACGCGGTGGCCCGCTGGTGGGACCTGGCGGCGCTCGCCAAGCTCCACGAGGCGTTCCTCGACGAGCACGAGCCGGTGCTGCGGGCCTGGCAGGCCCGCGAGGACACACCGCCGCGCGAGGCGTACCGGGACCATGTGACGGCCCTCGACTCGTGGCGCCACCTGCCGTACGCGGACCCGGGGCTGCCGCCGGAGGTGCTGCCCGAGGGCTGGCCGGGGGTGCGCTCCGCCGAGGTGTTCCGCGCCCTTGACCAGCGACTTCGTGCGGCCGGTGCGCGGTTCGCGCACGGCGCGGAAGCGGGCGACGACCTGCGGCGTGCGTCACAGCCCTGATCCCTAAGGCAACGCTCAGCTTCCTCCACACCTCTTCTCAGAATGCCTGCTTAGCGTCGGTTCGCATGAGCCTCATGCGCAACATGAACCGGGCGCTGACCGCCACCACCGGCCTCCAGGTGCGCCGCGCGCCCAAGGAGCACGCCCCCGCCACCAAGGCGCCGGCGCGGCCGGCCCCGGCGCGGCGGGCCGCTCCGAAGTACCGATGTACCGACGATCCGGCGACCGACCGGCTGCTGCGGCGGCCGGTGTTCATCATGTCGCCGGTGCGCTCGGGCTCGACCCTGCTGCGGATGCTGCTGGACGCGCACCCGCGGCTGCACGCCCCGCACGAACTGCACATCCGCCGCCTGGAGGTCGGCTACGGCAGCAAGCTGTCGCAGCGCGCCATGGACGCCCTCGACCTGGACCGCGGCGACCTGGAGCACCTGCTGTGGGACCGCGTCCTGCACCGTGAACTCACCAGGTCCGGCAAGGACTTCATCGTCGAGAAGACCCCCAGCAACGCCTTCGTCTACCAGCGCATCCGCGACTGCTGGCCCGACGCCCGCTTCGTGTTCCTGCTGCGCCACCCCGTCTCCATCGCCCAGTCCTGGCACGAGGGCGACCCCGACAAGCGCACGTACGACGAGGCCTGCGTCGACGCGCTGCGCTACATGAAGGCCGTCGACCACGCCCGCAAGGGCCTGACCGGCGGCCACACCGTCCGCTACGAGGAGCTCACGGCCGACCCGGAGGCGCGGCTGCGCGCCCTGTGCACCTTCCTCGGCGTCGACTTCGAGCCGTCGATGCTGGAGTACGGCGAGCGCGACGAGTCCCAGGTCCAGAAGGGGCTCGGCGACTGGCGGGACAAGATCCGCAGCGGCAGCGTGCAGGCGGGCCGGGCGCTGCCGAAGGACGACGAGATCCCCGAGGTGCTGCGGCCCATGTGCGAGGCCTGGGGGTACGCCAAGTGAAGCCCCGGGCCGAGGTCGAGCGGGTGTGGCCGCGGGACGGCCGGATCAGCGTCGTCGGACGGCTGCACGGGCTGACCGCCGGGGCCGGCGGGCGCTGGCAGCTGCTGGTGACCCGGCGCTCGCGCACCGACCACGTCCTCAGTTACGAGGCCGAGGTGGACGGTGAGCGGTTCGCCTGCGCGTGGGACGTGGCCGACCTCGCCGCGTACGACGGGTTCGGCGGCGCCGACCAGTGGGACCTGCACCTCACCGACGGGGCGCTGAGGCTGCGCGTCGGCCGCAGGCTCGACGACATCCGCGGCAAGAAGTCGATCTACGTGTACCCGGAGCAGCCGGTGCCGGGGGCGGGGTTCGGCGTCCGGCCGTACTACACGGTCGAGGACAACCTGTCGCTGGAGTGCCGCGCATGAGGAACACGCGAATCCGGTACCTGCTGCTGCACGCCTACGGGCGCGGCGGCACCATCCGCACCGTCTTCAACCAGGCCAACTCCCTGGTCGCCGCGGGCTGGGACGTCGAGATCGTCAGCGCCGTGCGGCGCCGCGACGCCCTCCAGTTCCCGCTGGACGAGCGGGTGCCCGTGACGACCGTCGTCGACCTGCGCGAGAGCGCCGCGGCGGGCCGGGAGCCCGGCCTCGGCGGCTGGTGGCGGGCCCGCAGGCGCGACAGGCTCGCCGCGACCCCCGCGCGCGAGATCCCGCGCGGCGAGTTCGGCCACCGGTACTTCGACCGGCGCCTGGAGCTCGCCCTCGGCGACTATCTGCGCTCGCTCACCGACGGCGTGCTCGTCACGACGCGCCCCGCCCTGAACTTCCTCGCCGCCGCGCACGCCACGAACGGCGTGGTGCGGGTGGCGCAGGAGCACATGAACCACGGCACGCACCGCCCCGACGTGCAGCAGCGCATCGTCGAGACGTACGAGACCTTCGCGGCGGTCGCCGTCCTGACGGAGCGCGACCGGGCCGAGTACGCGCGCCTGCTGCCCGGCACGCGCGTGGTGCGGATTCCGAACGCCGTGCACTCCCTCGACCAGGCCCCCGCCGACCAGGGTTCGAAGATCGTGGCCGCGGCCGGGCGGCTCTTCCCGCAGAAGGGCTTCGACCTGCTGATCCCCGCGTGGGCCAGGCTCGCCCGGGAGTTCCCCGACTGGCAGCTGCGCATCTACGGCAGCGGCGAGAAGAAGGCGCAGCTGCGCGCCCTGATCGAGGAGCACCACCTCTACAACCACGTCCTGCTGATGGGCCACACCGACCGGCTCGACGACGAACTCGCCAAGTGCTCGCTGTACGTGCTGAGTTCGCGCTTCGAGGGGCTGCCGATGGTGATGATCGAGGCGATGGCCCACGCCCTCCCCGTCGTCTCCCTCGACTGTCCCACGGGCCCCGCCGACGTGCTCACGCACGGCGTGGACGGGCTGCTCGTGCCGGAGCAGGACCCCGACGCCCTCGCCGACGCCCTCGCCCGCCTGATGGGCGACCGCGCACTGCGCACGGAGATGGGGACGGCGGCCGTGCTCACGGCGGCGTCCTACGGGCCCGACGCGGTGCACCCGCGGTGGGAGGCCCTCTTCACCGAACTGACCGACCCCGACGACCGGCGGGCTGCCCAGCGCTCCGCGGAAGGACTTCACGTATGACCACGGCCACGACGGCCCGCCCACGAGGAGCCACGATCTGGCTCACCGGGCTGCCCAGCTCCGGCAAGACGACCGTGGCGCGCGCCCTCGCCGGGCAGCTGCGCGCGGAGGGCCACCGCGTCGAGGTGCTCGACGGCGACGAGATCCGCCGCTTCCTCTCGGCGGGCCTCGGCTTCAGCCGCGAGGACCGCAACACGAACGTGCAGCGCATCGGCCTGGTCGCCGAAGTCCTGGCCCGCAACGGGGTGTTCGCGGTCGTTCCCGTCATCGCGCCGTACGCCGACAGCCGGGAGGCCGTGCGCAAGCGGCACGCCGCCAGCGACACGGCGTACATCGAGGTGCATGTCGCGACGCCGGTCGAGGTGTGCAGCGAACGCGACGTCAAGGGCCTGTACGCGCGTCAGGCGGCGGGGCAGCTGACCGGGCTGACGGGGGTCGACGACCCGTACGAGCCGCCGGTGGACCCGGAGCTGGCGCTGGAGACGCAAGTACAGACGCCGCAGGAGTCGGCGGGTTCGGTGCGGGCGGTGCTGGTGGAGCGGGGGCTGGTGTGAGCGACTCGACTTACGCACTGAGCCACCTGGACACCCTCGAATCCGAGGCGGTGCACATCTTCCGCGAGGTGGCGGGCGAGTTCGAGCGGCCGGTGATCCTGTTCTCCGGCGGCAAGGACTCCATCGTCATGCTGCACCTGGCGCTGAAGGCGTTCGCGCCCGCGCCGGTGCCGTTCCCGCTGCTGCACGTCGACACCGGACACAACTTCCCCGAGGTCATCGCCTACCGCGACCGTGTGGTCGCCGCACATGGGCTGACGCTCCATGTGGCCTCCGTGCAGGACTACCTCGACCGCGGTGTGCTGCGCGAACGCCCCGACGGGACGCGCAACCCGCTCCAGACCGTGCCGCTGACCGAGGCCATCCAGAACGAGCGCTTCGACGCGGTGTTCGGCGGTGGGCGCCGCGACGAGGAGAAGGCCCGCGCGAAGGAGCGCGTGTTCTCCCTGCGCGACGAGTTCTCGCAGTGGGACCCGCGCCGCCAGCGCCCCGAACTGTGGCAGCTCTACAACGGCCGGCACGCCCCCGGCGAGCACGTCCGCGTCTTCCCGCTCTCGAACTGGACCGAGCTGGACGTGTGGCAGTACATCGCCCGCGAGGGCATCGAACTGCCGGAGATCTACTTCGCCCACCGGCGCGAGGTCTTCGACCGGGGCGGCATGTGGCTGACGGCCGGTGACTGGGGCGGCCCGAAGGACGGCGAGACGGTCGAGAAGCGGCAGGTGCGCTACCGCACCGTCGGCGACATGTCCTGCACGGGCGCGGTCGACTCCGACGCCGGGACCCTCGACCAGGTGATCGCCGAGATCGCGGCGTCGCGACTCACCGAACGGGGCGCCACGCGCGCCGACGACAAGCTGTCCGAGGCGGCCATGGAAGACCGCAAGCGCGAAGGGTACTTCTAGAGATGTCTGTTTCCACGACCGCCGACGTCGACACGTTGCGGCTGGCCACGGCGGGCTCGGTCGACGACGGCAAGTCCACGCTGGTCGGCCGTCTCCTGCACGACTCGAAGTCGGTCCTGGCGGACCAGCTGGAGTCGATCTCCCGCACCGGGACGCCGGACCTGGCGCTCCTCACGGACGGGCTGCGCGCCGAGCGCGAGCAGGGCATCACCATCGACGTCGCGTACCGCTACTTCGCGACGCCGCGCCGCCGCTTCATCCTCGCGGACACGCCGGGCCACGTGCAGTACACGCGCAACATGGTGACCGGCGCCTCGACGGCGGAGCTGACGATCATCCTGGTGGACGCCAGGAACGGAGTCGTCGAGCAGACGCGCAGGCACGCGGCCATCGCGGCGCTGCTGCGGGTGCCGCGGGTGGTCCTCGCGGTGAACAAGATGGACCTGGTGGGCTACGAGGAGCGCGCGTTCGCCCGCATCGCCGCCGAATTCGCGGCGTACGCAGGTGAGTTGGGGATACCGGAAGTGACGGCGATCCCGGTCTCGGCGCTCGCGGGCGACAACGTGGTGGAGCCGTCGTCCCGGATGGACTGGTACGGGGGGCCGACCATCCTGGAACACCTGGAGACGGTCCCGGTGGCCACCGGGTCCGCGGCGGCGCCGGGCCGCTTCCCGGTCCAGTACGTGATCCGGCACGGCGAATCGCGTTACTACGCGGGCCAGTTGGCGTCGGGCACGCTGCGCGTGGGCGACACCGTGACGGTGCACCCCTCGGGCCGCACGTCGACGATCGCGGCGCTCGACGTCCTGGGCACCCGGGCCGACGAGGCGCACGCCGAGGCGTCGCTCACGGTGCGGCTCACGGATGAACTCGACGTGGCGCGCGGCGACTTGATCGCGCCCACCGCAGACCGGGAGCCGACGGTGACGCGGGATGTCCGGGCGGCGGTGTGCCACCTCGCGGACCGGCCGTTGCGGGTGGGGCAGCGAGTGCTGGTGCGGCACGGCGCGCGGGTGGTGCGGGCCGTGGTCACGTCCCTGGGAGCGGTGGAGGTGCTGGCGGCGAACGACATCGGCGAGGTGGTGCTGCGCACGGCTGAGCCGTTGCCTCTCGACACGTACGCGCAGGTGCGCCGCACGGGGGCGTTCCTCCTGGTGGACCCGTCGGACGGCATGACCTTGACGGCCTGCATGGCCCGCCTCCCGTCCTGACGCCAGGGGGCTCCGCCCCGGGCCCCGCCCCTCAAACGCCGGAGAGGCTCGAACTGCCCGGTCAGCCCGGCAGGGTGAGGCGGGGTTTGGGGGCGTCGAGGCGGCCCGTCTGCGGGCGGCGGCTGCCCGCCCGGTAGGGCTCGGGCCAGGCGACCCCCGGCCCGGTGTACCCCTGCTCCGCCGCCGCGTGCAGTGTCCAGTTCGGGTCGTACAGGTGCGGGCGGGCCAGCGCGCACAGGTCCGTACGGCCCGCCAGGACCAGGGAGTTGACGTCGTCCCACGACGAGATCGCGCCGACGGCGATCACCGGCACCCCTGCCTCCGCACGGATCCGCTCCGCGTACGGCACCTGGTAGGAGCGCCCGAACGCGGGCCGTTCCTCCGCGACCACCTGCCCCGTGGACACGTCCACCGCATCGGCCCCGTGCCCGGCGAACGCCCGCGCGATCGCGACCGCCTCCTCCGCGCTCGTACCGCCCTCCGCCCAGTCCGTCGCGGAGATCCGCACCGTCATCGGCCGGTCCTGCGGCCACACCTCCCGTACCGCGTCGAAGACCTCCAGGGGGAACCGCAGCCGGCCCTCCAGCGAGCCCCCGTACGCGTCCGTGCGCCGGTTCGTCAGCGGGGAGAGGAAGCCCGACAGCAGATAGCCGTGCGCGCAGTGCAGCTCCAGCAGGTCGAAGCCCGACCGCGCCGCCCGCCACGCCGCAGACGTGAACTGCGCCCGTACGTCGGCGAGTTCGGCGACCGTCAGTTCACGCGGCAGCTGGCTGTCCGGGCGGTAGCGGAGCGCCGACGCCGCGACCAGCGGCCAGTTGTCGTCCGCCTCCGGCAGCGGTTCGTCCATGCCCTCCCACATCAGCCGAGTGGAACCCTTGCGGCCCGAGTGCCCGAGCTGCACCCCGATCGCCGTACCGGGCGCCCGCGTGTGGACGAACTCGACCACCCTGCGCCAGGCCGCCGCCTGTTCCGGCGTGTACAGCCCCGCGCACCCCGGCGTGATCCGGCCCTCCGGGCTCACGCACACCATCTCCGTCATGACCAGGCCCGCCCCGCCGAGCGCCCGCGCCCCCAGGTGGACGAGGTGGAAGTCGCCCGGGACGCCGTCCACCGCCGAGTACATGTCCATCGGCGAGACCACGACCCGGTTCCGCAACCGCAACCCGCCCAGCTGGTACGGCGTGAACATCGGCGGCGTGCCCTCGGGGCAGCCGAACTCCCGCTCCACCGACTCCGTGAAGTGCGCGTCCCGCAGTCGCAGATTGTCGTGCGTCACCCGGCGCGAGCGTGTGAGCAGGTTGAACGCGAACTGGAGCGGCGGCTGGTCGAGATAGCGGGACAGTTCCTCGAACCACTCCAGGCTCGCCCGCGCCGCCCGCTGCGTCGACGCCACGACCGGACGCCGCTCCTTCTCGTACGCCGAGAGCGCCGCCCCGGTCGTCGGCTGTTCCGTGAGGCACGCCGCGAGCGCGAGCGCGTCCTCGACGGCGAGCTTGGTGCCCGAGCCGATGGAGAAGTGCGCGGTGTGCGCGGCGTCGCCGATGAGGACGCAATTGCCGTGCGACCAGCGGTCGTTGACCACCGTGCGGAAGGTGAGCCACGAGGAGTTGTTGGCCTTCAGGTGGCGGCCGCCGAGCGCGTCCTTGAAGACCTTCGCGCACCGCTCGATGGACTCCCGCACGTCTATGGTGTCGAAGCCCGCCGCGCGCCACACCTCCTCGCGCATCTCGACGATGACCGTCGACTCGCCCTCGCTGTACGGGTATCCGTGCAGCTGCATCACTCCGTGCTCGGTCTCAGCGATGTCGAAGCGGAAGGCGTCGAAGGCGAAGTCGGCGGCGAGCCAGATGTAGCGGTTGCGGTGCTCCTCGACGTGCGGCCGGAACGCGTCGGCGTACGTCTGGCGGATCATGCTGTGCACGCCGTCGGCCGCGATCACCAGGTCGTACTCCGCGCGCAGCTCCTCGACGTCCGGCGCCTCCTCCTGGAAGCGCAGGTCCACGCCGAGCCCGCGGCAGCGGCCGTGCAGTATCTGAAGGAGGCGACGGCGGCCGAGCGCCGCGAAGCCGTGGCCCGACGAGGTCTGGCGGCGGCCGCGGTGCACGATGTCGATGTCGTCCCAGCGCACGAACTCGTCCTGGAGCGCGCTGTAGACCACGGGGTCGGCGTGCTCGATGCCGCCGAGCGTCTCGTCGGACAGCACGACACCGAAGCCGAACGTGTCGTGCGGGGCGTTGCGCTCCCAGACCGTGATCCGGCGGTCCGGTTCGAGGCGCTTGAGCAGCGCGGCCGCGTACAGGCCGCCGGGGCCGCCTCCGACGACGGCGACGCGCTGGGCACGGGCGCTCATCCGCGGCTCACCTCCCCCGCCACTTCGGCGGACGCTTGTCGGTGAACGCCGCGTGGAACTCGGCGTAGTCCTCACCGTGCATGAGCAGCGCCTGCGTCGCGGCGTCCATCTCGATGGCCCCGGCGAGCGGCATGTCCAGCTCCGCCGTCAGCAGCGCCTTCGTCTGCGCGTAGGCGAGCGCCGGGCCGTCGGCGAGGCGTCGGGCGAGGGTCAGCGCCGCCTCGTCGGCCCTGCCCTCGTCGGTCAACTCGCTGAGCAGACCGATCCGTTCGGCCTCCGGCGCGCGCACCGCGTCGCCGAGCATGAGGAGCCGGGTGGCGTGACCGAGGCCGACGACGCGGGGCAGCAGATAGGCGGCGCCCATGTCGCCGCCGGACAGGCCGACCTTGGTGAACAGGAACGCGAAGCGGGCGCTGGGATCGGCGACGCGGAAGTCGGCGGCGAGCGCGAGGACCGCGCCCGCCCCGGCCGCGACCCCGTGCACGGCGGCGATCACCGGGAACGGGGCCTCGCGCACGGCCCGGACGACCTGCCCGGTCATCCGGTTGAAGTCGAGGATCTGCGCGGTGTCCATGGCGAGCGTGGCGCCGATGATCTCGTCGACGTCGCCGCCGGAGCAGAAACCGCGGCCCTCGCCGGTGAGGACGAGGGCGCGCACGGACTTGGTCCGGGACAGCTCGGCGAGGAGGTCGCGCAGGTCGGCGTAGGCGCCGAAGGTGAGCGCGTTGAGCTTCTCGGGGCGGGCGAGGGTCACGGTGGCGACACCGCGCTCGTCCACGGCGTACGTCAGGTGGTGCCAGGAGTCGGTGCTCGGGGTGGAGCCGGTGAAGGGACTCATGAGGGCCTCCGGCGGGGGTGCTGGCGTACGGAGGGAGCGCGTGACCCGTCGACCGTATCACCGCATCGTGACTGTCGTCACGAGTGCGCGATAACCGGAAAGGGGTCGGACGTCCCGAGCCGCACCGACGGGAGCCTCTTTCGCCCCACGCCGTACCATTCCTAAGGTTGAACGCAGGACAGTCCCCCTTGAGCCGCCTTGAGCCCGTTCCCCGAGCCCGTTCCCGAGCCCGCCCTTGAAGCCGCTTCCGTGCCCTCCGCTCCCCAGGATTCCGCTGTGACCCCCTTCCCCGGTCCTCCCACGCCCACGTCGTGGCGCATCGCGCTGCCGCACACCGCGGCGGCCGTGCCGGTCGCTCGCGCCCTCGTGCGGACCGCGCTGACGGAGCTCGCGTCACCGGCGGCCGACGCGGACACGGCGGAGCTGCTGACGGCGGAGCTGGTGGCGAACGCGGTGGAGCACACCGCCGGGGACTCGCCGATCGAGCTGGTCGTGGAGCTGCTCGAATCGGGCTGTCAGGTCGAGGTGCACGACACGGACCCGGCGCCGCCGGCCGACCTCACCAACCCGGACGACGCCGTGATGCCCGACCCCTGGCAGGAGCACGGGCGCGGCCTGCTCCTCATCCGCACCCTCAGCTCGTCGTGCGGACACCGCCCCACCGATTCCGGCAAGGCGGTGTGGTTCACGCTTCCTCCTACGGTGCCGATGCCCCGTCCGGCGTCCGAGGCGTAGCGCCCCCGCCGCCGAGCCGCGAGTTCCGGCGCCCGTACAGCGCGTAGACGAGGGCCCCGACGACGAGGAACACCGCGAACTGCACCCATGTCGTCCAGCCCGTGCCCCAGATCAGGTAGAGGCAGAAACCGACGCCGAGGATCGGGCTCACCGGGTAGAGCGGTACCCGGAACGAGCGCTTCAGTCCGGGGTGCGAGCGGCGCAGCGCGATCACCGCGATGTTCACGACGACCATGGTGGCGAGGGTGCCGATGGTCGTGAGGTTGACGACGGCGTCGAGCGAGGAGAACGCGGCCGGGATCGCGAAGACGACCGCGACGATCCACGTGTTGGTGACCGGCGTGTGCGTCTTCGGGGAGACCCGCTCGAAGACCCGCGGGATCAGTCCGTCGCGGGACATCGACATCAGGATGCGGGTCTGCCCGTACATCACCGCGAGCACGACCGAGGCGATGGCGACGACCGCGCCGAAGGCGATGATGCCGCCGCCGATGTCGGAGCCGGTGACCTGGTCGACGACGAGCGAGAGCGCGGCGGGCTTGTCCCCGACGGCGTCCGCGCCGAGCGCGCCGATGGCGGCGACGGCCACGGCGACGTAGAGCAGCGTGACGATGCCGATGCAGATCAGGATGGCGAGCGGGATGTTGCGCCGCGGATTCTTGACCTCTTCGCCCGCCGTGGTGACCGCGTCGAAGCCGATGTACGAGAAGAAGGCGAGGGAGGCGCCGGAGGTGACACCGGCCATGCCGTCCTTGAGGAAAGGCGTCAGGTTGCCGTCCTGGAAGGCGGAGAAGGCGATCGCGCAGAAGACGATCAGGATGCCGATCTTGAGCACGGCCATCGCGGCGGTCGCCCCCGCGCTCTCCCGGATGCCCCGCACGAGCAGCGTCGCGGCCATCATCATGACGAGCACGGCCGGCAGGTTGACCACGCCGCCGTCGGCGGGCCCGGCGGACAGCGCGTCGGGCAGCTGCCAGCCGAAGACGCTGTCGAGCAGCTCGTTGAGGTACTGGCTCCAGCCGACGGCCACGGCCGACACCGAGACGCCGTACTCCAGGAGCAGACACCAGCCGACGAGGAACGCGACGCGCTCGCCGAGGGTCGCGTAGGCGAAGGAGTACGAGGAGCCGGAGACCGGGATCGCGCTGCCCAGCTCGGCGAAGGAGAACGCCGTGAAGATGCAGGTGATCGCGGCGAGGACGAAGGAGAGGATGACGGCGGGGCCGGCCTCCGCGACCGTGTCGGACAGGCCGACGAAGATGCCGGTGCCGACGATCGCGCCGACGCCGAAGCACACGAGCTGGAACAGCCCCATGGTGCGCTTGAGGCCGTGGCCTTCGAGGTCGGCGCCCGATTCGGCGATGAGGGCTTCGGGCGACTTGATGCGCAGGCCGGACGGGGTCGGCGACATGGGGTGGTGCTCTTTTCTGGTGGTGCGGTGCGGCGGGGTGTGCCGCATGCCGGTGGGGCCGGGAGTGGTGTTCCGGCCCCACCAGTTTGAACGGTTGCTTACTGAATGTTCTGTTTGCGGCTACTTGCCGAGCGTCGCGACCATGACGGCCTTGATGGTGTGCATCCGGTTCTCCGCCTCGTCGAAGACGACCGAGTGCTCCGACTCGAACACCTCGTCGGTGACTTCCAGGGACTCCAGGCCGTACTTGGCGTGGATCTCGCGGCCGACCTTGGTGCCCAGGTCGTGGAAGGCGGGCAGGCAGTGCAGGAACTTCACCTCCGCGTTGCCCGTCGCGCGCAGCACGTCCATCGTGACCGCGTACGGCGTGAGGGCCTTGATGCGCTCGTCCCAGACCTCCTCGGGCTCCCCCATGGAGACCCAGACGTCGGTGACGACGAAGTCGGAGCCGGCCACACCCTCCTCGACGGACTCGGTGAGCGTGATGCGGGCACCGCTGGCGGCGGCCAGCTCACGGGCCTTGGCGATGATCTCCTCGGCCGGCCAGTAGGTCTTCGGCGCGACGATCCGGACGTCCATGCCGAGCAGGGCGCCGGTGACGAGGTAGGAGTTGCCCATGTTGAAGCGGGCGTCGCCGAGGTAGGCGAAGGCGATCTCGGCGAGCGGCTTGGCGCTGTGCTCGGTCATCGTGAGCACGTCGGCCAGCATCTGCGTGGGGTGCCAGTCGTCGGTCAGGCCGTTGTAGACCGGCACGCCCGCGTACTCGGCGAGCGTCTCGACGATGGCCTGCTCGTCGCCCCGGAACTCGATGGCGTCGAACATCCGGCCGAGGACGCGGGCGGTGTCCTTGCTCGACTCCTTCTTGCCGATGTGCGAACCGGCCGGGTCGATGTACGTCGTCGACGCGCCCTGGTCGGCGGCGGCGACCTCGAAGGAGCAGCGGGTGCGCGTGGACGCCTTCTCGAAGATCAGCGCGATGTTCTTGCCCTTGAGGTGCTGCGTCTCGGCCCCCGCCTTCTTGGCCGCCTTCAGCTCGGCGGCCAGGTCGACCAGGCCTCGGAACTCCTCGGCGGTGAAGTCCAGCTCCTTGAGGAAGTGGCGGCCGGTGAGGCTCATGGGGGTACTCCTGGGCATGACTCGGGGACGAGATCGGGACAATGGAAGTCTATACGATGTTCCACATTTCTATTCATGATCCGTTGCGGAACGTGGGATTCCCCGCCAGCCAGGTGCCGAGCACCCGGATCTCCCGCAACCGCATCGGGTCCGTGGTCCGCGGGTCCGCCGACAGCCACACCAGGTCCGCGGGCGCCCCCGGCACGAGCGCGGCGCGCTCGTCGGCGAAGGCCTGGTGCGCCGAGCCCGCCGTGTACGCGGCCAGCGCCTGCTCGACGGTCAGCCGCTGGTGGGGCAGCCAGCCGCCCTCCGGCTCGCCGTCGAACGTCCGCCGGGTCACCGCCACCTGGATCCCCTCCAGCGGCTCGTACGAACTCACCGGCCAGTCGCTGCCGAACGACAGCCGCGCCCCGCCGTGCGCGAGGTCGCCCATCGGGTACTGCAGGGCAGCCCGCTTGTCGCCGATGCGCGGCACGGACAGCACGGTCTGCAAGGGGTCGGGCTGCGCCCACAGCGGCTCGAAGTTGGCGATCACCCCGAGTTCGGCGAAGCGCGGCAGGTCGGCGGGGTCGACGAGCTGGACATGGGTGATCACCGGGCGGCGGTCCCCCGCGCCGTTCGTCCGGGCCGCGGACTCGATCGCGTCGAGCGCGGCCCGCACCCCGGCGTCACCAATGGCGTGGATGTGGATCTGGAAGCCGTCGGCGTCGAACGCCCGGACGGCCTCGGCGAGCGCCGCCGGTTCCCACACGGGCATCCCGCAGCTGTGCGGGGCGTCGTCGTAGGGGGCGAGCAGCGCGGCGGTGCCGCCCTCGATCACGCCGTCGCTGAAGAACTTCACGGTGCGGGCGGTGAGCAGCTCGCCGCCCTCGGCCTCGATCCGGCGGCGCTGTCGCGTGAACGCCGGACGTTGCTCGCGCCAGCGGTCCGGGTCGGCGCGCTGGGCGAGGTTCACGCGGAAGCGGAGGGCTCCGCGGCGGGCGGCCTCCAGGTAGGCGTCGACCATCTCCGGCTCCACCCACGCGTCCTGCACCCACGTCAGACCCGCCCGCGCGTACGCCCGGCCCGCCACGCGGAGGGCGTCGACCAGCTCGTCCACGGGGCGGCCCGGCACCCGGTCGAGCACCAGGTCGCAGGCGTGCCACTCGCGCAGGGTGCCCATCGGGGTGCCGTCGGGGCGGCGCACGATCCAGCCGAGGCGGGGTTCCGGCGTCGTCGCGTCCACTCCGGCGCGGCGCAGCGCCTCGGTGTTGCACCACACCGTGTGGTAGTCGTAGGCGCGCAGCACGACGGGCCGGTCGGGGACGGCGGCGTCCAGCCAGCGGGCGTCGAACGCGCCGTCGGGGACGAGTGCCGGGTCGTAGCTGGCGCCGACGATCCACTCCTCCTCGGGGTGCTCGGCGGCCCACCTCCCGACCTCGGCGACGATCTCCTCGACCGACCCCGCCTCCTTGATCCGCGGCCCGAAGTGCTCCAGGCCGCCGAAGAGCGGGTGGGCGTGGCCGTCGCCGAAGGCGGGCATGAGCAGCGCGTCCGCGCCGAGGTCGAGCACCTCGTCGGCGGTGGCGGCGAGGGCCTTTGCCGCCGCGCCCAAAGCCACGATCCGGCCGTCGCGCACGGCGAGCGCGTCCACGTCGCCGTACGTCCGGCTCCCGGTGCGGACGGTGCCGCGCAGTACCAGCATGTCTCTCGATCTCCTGATGTACGGATGTCAGACGCGCTCGGCGTCGGCGGTGGTCAGCCGGGCGTACGCGGCCGGATCGCGGCGCCGCACCCGCAGCGCGACCACGACTCCGAGCGCGAACAGCACCGGCAGCGGTGCGAGCAGCACCGCGTTGACGCCCGGCGTCGCCCCCGTGAGCAGGTCGAGGTTGACGCAGGCCAGACCGATGAGCACGGCCAGCCCGGCGCAGGACACCAGCGGCGCGGCGACCACCCGCCACGCGGGCAGCCCGCGCCGGTCGCGGCGGAAGAACCCGTACACCGCGAGTGCGGCGCCGGCCTGCATCAGCATCACACCGAGGATCCCGGTGCCGTTGGTCCACAGGAACGTGACGCTGTACGGGTCCACGCCCGCGATCAGCGTCACGACGACGGTGAGCAGTGCGAGCGCCGACTGCGCCACCACGGCGACGGCGGGCGAGCCGGTGCGCGCGGTGACCCGGCCGAGGCGGCGCGGCAGCAGGCCCTCGCGGCCGAGGGCGTAGAAGTAGCGGGTGGCGCCGTTGTGGAAGGCGAGGGTGGCGGCGAAGGCGCTGGTGATGATCAGGACGTGCATGGCGTCGGCGGCCCAGGCCACGACGAACCGCTCGGTCGCGGTGAACACCATGTCGGCGCCGCCGTCCCCGTTCGCGACCCGCTGTGCGTCCCCCGCCCCGTACGCGTTGATGATCGTCCAGACGGTGAAGGTGTAGAAGAGCGCGAGGAATCCGACGGCGACGTACGTGGCGCGCGGCACCGAGCGCTCCGGCCGGCGGGCCTCCTCGGCGTAGATCGCGGTCGCCTCGAAACCGACGAAGGCGCCGATGGCGAGGACGAACATGCCGCCCACTCCGCCGTTCAGGAGGTGGCCCGGGGAGAGCGCGCCGAACTCCGGGCCGCCCGGCCCGCCGCCGCCCGCGAACACCCCGGCTTCGAACACCAGCAGGACGAGCACTTCGAGGACGAGCGCGACGCCCAACACCTTGGCGCTGAGGGTGACCTTGAGCCAGCCGAGCACGCCGATGGCCACGAGTCCTGCGAGCGCCCAGGCCCACCAGGGGATCCGGGCGCCTGTCAGGTCCTGGAACCCGGACTCGGCGAACACCCCGAAGGCGGCGAGGAGTCCGACCTCGATCGCGTTGTACGCGAGCAGCGCGACGTAGGCGGAACCCACTCCGGCCGGACGTCCCAGGCCCCGGCCGATGTACGCGTAGAAGGCGCCGGCGTTGCGCACGTAGCGGCTCATCGCGGTGAAACCGGCGGCGAAGACGATGAGGAGCAGGCCGGAGACGAGGTAGCCGAGCGGGGCGCCCTGGCCCGCCATGCCGATGGCCAGCGGGGCGACACCCGCCATGACGGTCAGCGGCGCCGCGGCCGCCACGACGAAGAAGACCAGGTCACCGGTGCCGATGGCGCCCTTCTCCAGCGTGGTGGCCGGCGGGGCGACGGCCCTGCCCGGTGCGGTCTCGGGGGACGACGTCAAAACGAATGCCTTTCGTTTGGCGGGTCGCCAGGACCGTACGCCGCGCCGAGCCCGTCTGGGAAGAGGGGGCCGTGGCCACCGCCCGGGGGTGGAACTCGCGGACGGACGCAGGCGGTTACGAGGGCACGGGGTCCCGCTCGACCGGGCAGCTCATGCAGCGGGGGCCGCCGCGGCCCCGCCCCAGTTCACTGCCCGGGATCTCGATGACCTCGATCCCCTGCTTGCGCAGGAACGTGTTCGTCGTCGCGTTCCGCTCGTACGCCACGACGACCCCCGGCTCGACGGCGAGCACATTGCAGCCGTCGTCCCACTGCTCGCGCTCGGCGGCGTGCACGTCCTGCGTGGCGGTCAGCACGCGGATCTCGGGGAGCCCGAGCGCGGCGGCGATGGCGCGGTGCATGTGCTCGGCCGGATGGTCGGTGACCTTCAACTCCTTCGGCGAGGTGCCCGGTTCGATGGTGTACGAGCGCAGCATGCCGAGCCCCGCGTACTGCGTGAACGTATCGCCGTCGACCATCGTCATGACGGTGTCGAGGTGCATGAAGGCCCTGCGCTTCGGCATGTCGAGCGCCACGATGGTGCGGGCCGAGCCCGCGGCGAACAGTTTGTGCGCGAGCATCTCCACGGCCTGCGGTGTGGTGCGCTCACTCATCCCGATGAGCACGGCGCCCTGCCCGATGACGAGGACGTCGCCGCCCTCGATGGTCGACGGGTAGTCGGCCTGGCCCTCGGACCAGACGTGGAACCCGCCGTCGTCGCGGAACAGCGGGTGGTGCCGGTAGATCGCCTCGAAGTGCACGGTCTCGCGCTGCCGGGCCGGCCAGCGCATCGCGTTGATGGACACGCCGTCGTAGATCCAGGCGGACGTGTCGCGGGTGAACAGGTGGTTGGGCAGCGGGCCGAGCAGGAAGTCGTCCAGCTCCATGACGTGGAAGCGCACGGAGGTCGGCTCCGGGTGCGCCGCGAGGAACTCCCGCTTCGTCATCCCGCCGATCAGCGCCTCGGCGAGCTGCGGGGACGGCAGCGTCTCGAACGCCTCGCGCAGGTGGGCCGTGGCCAGCGGGCCGTACTCCTTCTCGTCGAAGACGCGGTCCAGGACGAGGCCGCGGGCGGCGTCCACGTCGAGGGTCTCGGTGAGCAGGTCGCCGAAGAGGTGGACGCTGACGCCGCGGTCGCGGAGCACGTCGGCGAAACCGTCGTGCTCCGCGCGGGCTCGGCGTACCCACAGGACGTCGTCGAAGAGCAACTGGTCCTTGTTGCTCGGCGTGAGGCGTTTCAGTTCCAGGTCGGGCCGGTGCAGAATCACTCGGCGCAGCCGCCCGGCCTCGGAGTCGACGTGAAATCCCATACCCCCATCCTTCCCCGGCCTCGCCCCCCACGCCCGCCACCCGTGGTGACACCCCGGGGCTCAAACGCCGGCGAGGCTGAAAAGCACTGGCCGGGCAATTCAAGCCCCTCCGGCGATTGAGGAGCGGGGTCCGGGGGCGGAGCCCCGGGGGTGGGGTCACAGGCGCGGGTCGACCGGCTCCGACTCAAGGGCCAGCACCGCGAACACCGCCTCGTGGACCCGCCACAACGGCTCCCCCGCCGCCAACCGGTCCAACGCCTCCACCCCCAACCCGTACTCCCGTATCGCCAACGACCTCTTGTGCCCAAGAAACCGCTGCCGCAGCTTCGCCAGGTTCCCCGGCCTCGTGTACTCCGGCCCGTAGATGATCCGGAGGTACTCCCGCCCCCGGCACTTCACACCGGGCTGCACGAGCCGCCCCTTCTCGTCCCGCACCAGCGCCCCCACCGGCTTGACGACCATGCCCTCGCCACCGCGCCCGGTCATCTCCAGCCACCAGTCGATTCCGGCCCGCACCGACTCCGCGTCCCCCGTGTCGACGTACAGCCGACGCGTGGTCTGCAACAGCCCCGTGGTGTCGTGCGCGACGATCCGGTCGATGAGCGCGAGCTGCTCGTCGTGCGGCACCGCCGCGAGCGACCGCCCCCGGGCCGCGAGGATCTGGAACGGCGCGAGCCGCACCCCCTCCAGCCCGTCCGTGCTCCAGCAGTAGCGCCGGTACGCGTCCGTGAACGCCTCGGCGTCGGCCGCCCGCCCGCGCTGCCGGTCGAGCAGCTCGCCCACGTCGACGCCCCGCCCGGCCGCCGCCTCCAGCGCACCGAGCGCCCCGGGGAACACCGCGCCGGACGCCGCGCCCACCGCCGCGTACTGCGCGCGCAGCAGCCCGGACGCCTTGAGCGACCACGGCATCAACTCGGCGTCCAGCAGCACCCAGTCCGTGTCGAGCTCCTCCCACAGACCGGCGGCGCCGACCGCGTCCCGCACTCGCGCGAGCACCGCCTCGGTGGTCTCCCGGCTGTCGAAGAACGGCCGCCCGGTCCGGGTGTAGAGCGAGCCGGTGACCGACCCGTCGCTCACCCCGAACCGCTCCTTCGCCGCCTCGGCGTCCCGGCACACCAGCGCCACGGCCCGCGACCCCATGTGCTTCTCCTCGCACACGACCCGCGCCACACCGTCGGCGGCGTACTGCGCGAACGCCTCCGCCGGGTGCTCCAGATAGCCCTCCACCTCGGAGGTGGCGGTGGGCGCCATCGTCGGCGGCAGGTACGGCACGAGCCGCGGGTCGACCGCGAACCGGCTCATGACCTCCAGCGCCGCTGCCGCGTTCTCCTCGCGCACCGTGACGCGTCCGCTGTGCCGGGTCTCGACGACCCGGCGGCCGTGCACGTCGGCGAGGTCGAGCGGACGCCCCTCGTGCCCGCCCGGCGCCTCGGTGGTCAGCGGCCTGGTCGGCTCGTACCAGACCTGCTCGGCCGGTACGTCGACCAACTCGCGCTCGGGCCAGCGCAGCGCGGTGAGCTTCCCGCCGAACACCGCACCGGTGTCGAGGCAGATGGTGTTGTTGAGCCATGTAGCGGTGGGCACCGGGGTGTGGCCGTAGACCACGGCGGCCTGGCCCCGGTAGTCCTCCGCCCACGGGTAGCGCACCGGCAGCCCGAACTCGTCGGTCTCGCCCGTCGTGTCGCCGTACAGCGCGTGCGAGCGCACCCGCCCGGACGTGCGGCCGTGGTACTTCTCGGGCAGCCCGGCGTGGCACACGACGAGCCGTCCACCGTCCAGCACGTAGTGGCTGACGAGTCCTTCGACGAAGGTGCGCACCCGCGCCCGGAACTCCTCGGTCTCCCCCTCCAGCTGCGCGATGGTCTCGGCGAGGCCGTGCGTGTGCTGCACGTTGCGGCCCTTGAGCCACCTCCCCAGCTTGTTCTCGTGGTTGCCGGGCACGCACAGCGCGGTACCGGCCCGCACCATGCCCATCACGCGACGCAGCACACCGGGTGTGTCGGGGCCACGGTCGACGAGGTCGCCGACGAAGACGGCGGTGCGCCCCTCCGGGTGCTCCCCGTCCACGTAGCCCAGCTTGCTGAGCAGCGTCTCGAGTTCGCTCGCGCAGCCGTGGATGTCGCCGACGATGTCGAACGGTCCGGTGAGGTGCGTCAGGTCGTTGAACCGCTTCTCGCGCACGACGCTCGCGCCCTCGACGTCGGCGACGCCGCGCAGGACGTGCACCCTGCGGAACCCTTCGCGCTCCAAGTGCTTGAGGGAGCGGCGCAGCTCGCGGGTGTGGCGGGTGATGACGCGGCGCGGCATGTCGGCGCGGTCGGTCCGCCGCGCGTTCCGCGCGGCGCACACGTCCTCCGGGACGTCGAGCACGATGGCGATGGGCAGCACGTCGTGCTTGCGCGCCAGGTCGACCAGCTGACGACGCGCGTCCTGCTGGACGTTGGTCGCGTCGACGACGGTGAGGCGGCCCGCCGCGAGCCGCTTGCCGGCGATGTAGTGCAGCACGTCGAAGGCGTCGCGGCTGGCGCTCTGGTCGTTCTCGTCGTCGGCCACGAGGCCCCGGCAGAAGTCGCTGGAGATCACCTCGGTCGGCTTGAAGTGGCTGTGCGCGAACGTGGACTTGCCCGAGCCGGACGCTCCGACCAGCACGATCAGCGAGAGGTCGGTGACGGGCAGCACGCGCCCTGCGGTGTCGGTGGTGTCGATGGTGCGGGTGGCGCTCATACGGCCTTCGCCTCCTTCTCGTTCCTGGCCGCGGTGTCCGCGGGATCGGTCGTCGTGAAGACCGCCATCTGGGTGGGCGGCCCCACCTCGGGGTCGTCGGGTCCCACCGGCTCGTACCGCACGGCGTATCCGTGCCGCGCGGCGACCTGCCCCGCCCAGTCGCGGAACTGGGCGCGCGTCCACTCGAAACGGTGGTCACCGTGTCTGACGTGCCCGGCGGGCAGGGACTCCCAGCGGACGTTGTACTCCACGTTCGGCGTGGTCACGACGACCGTGCGAGGCCGGGCCGAGCCGAACACGGCGTACTCGAGGGCCGGCAGCCGCGGCAGGTCGAGGTGCTCGATCACCTCGCTGAGCACCGCCGCGTCGTGCCCCTTGAGCCGCTTGTCGGTGTACGCGAGCGAACCCTGCACGAGCCGGACGCGCGCGGCCTGCCGCTCTCCCAGCCGGTCCAGCTTGAGCCGCCGGGACGCCACGGTGAGCGCCCGCACGGACACGTCCACGCCGACGATCTCGGTGAACCGGGCGTCCTTGAGCAGTTCCTGCACCAACTGGCCCTGTCCGCAGCCCAGGTCGAGCACCCGCCCCGCCCCGGACACGCGGAGCACGGCGAGGATCGCCTCCCGGCGCCGCACGGCCAGCGGCACGGGCCGCTCCTCGGTGTCGCTCTCCTCGTCCACGGCGTTGTCGATCTCCTCGACGTCCGTGTCGTCGGCGTCCGCGAGTCGCGCCAGTTCGAGCCGCTCCATTGCCTGCCGGGCCAGCGACCAGCGCCGCGACAGGTACCGGCCGACGATGAGCTTCTGCTCGGGGTGCTCGGCCAGCCAGCCGTCGCCCGCCCGCAGCAACTTGTCGACCTCGTCCGCCGAGACCCAGTAGTGCTTGGCGTCGTCGAGCACCGGCAGCAGCACGTACAGGTGGCGCAGCGCGTGCGCGAGCCGCAATTCGCCCTCCAGGACGAGCCGTACGTACCGCGAGTCGCCCCACTCGGGGAACTGCGCGTCCAGCGCCACCGCCTCGACGCCCACCCGCCAGCCGAGCGGCTCGAACAGCTTCCGGACGAGATCGGGCCCGCCCCGCGCGGGCAGCGCCGGCACCTCGATGCGCAGCGGCAGCGGCTGCTCGGCCCGCTCCGGACGGGACCTGCACACACCGCGCAGCGCACTGGAGAAGACGTTGCTCAACGCCACGGCCAGCAGCGACGACGCGGCGTAGGGCCGGTCGTTCACGTACTGCGCGAGCGCCACGTCGGGCGCGCCGCCCCGGCCCTTGCCGTGCCCCCGCCGCGCCAGCGCCACGGGATCCACTTCCAGCAGCAGCGCGGCCGTGCACCGCTCGTCGCTCGCCTCGGGGTAGAGGACGTGCGCGGTGCCGTGCGCCGTGCTGAACGCCTGGGCCCGCTCAGGATGCTTGTGCAGCAGAAAGCCCAGATCGGTGGCCGGATTCGTGGCAGTGCCGGTGGTCGAGATCGTCATGAACACACGGCCGATTATGGTCACCGACGGCCCGTCACCACCATGGGTTTTCGCCCGCGCGAAGCCGCCCATGTCATCGAAGCGCACGGCTGTGACCTGCATGATGGGTGCATGGATCTTCGCGTATTCACCGAACCGCAGCAGGGCGCCACCTACGAGACGCTGCTCCGCGTCGCCCGCGCCGCCGAGGACTTGAACTATGGAGCCTTCTTCCGGTCCGACCACTACCTCCACATGGGATCCGTCGACGGTCTGCCGGGGCCGACGGACGCCTGGACCACGCTCGCCGGGCTGGCCCGTGAGACCCGGCGGATCCGGCTCGGGACGCTGATGACGGCCGGCACCTTCCGGCTGCCCGGTGTGCTCGCCATCCAGGTCGCGCAGGTCGACCAGATGTCCGGCGGCCGCGTCGAGCTGGGGCTCGGCTCCGGCTGGTACGAGGAGGAGCACTCCGCGTACGGCATCCCGTTCCCCAAGGAGAAGTTCGGTCGTCTCGAGGAGCAGCTCGCCATTGTGACGGGCCTGTGGGAGACGCCGGTCGGCCAGCGCTTCACCTACGACGGGACCTTCTACCAGTTGAAGGACTCCCCCGCGCTGCCCAAGCCCGCCCAGTCGCGCGTACCGATCCTCGTCGGCGGGCACGGCGCGAAGAAGACCCCGGCGCTCGCCGCGAAGTACGCCACCGAGTTCAACATCCCGTTCGCCTCGATCGCCGACACCGAGCAGCAGTTCAAGCGCGTGAAGGCGGCGGCCGGTGAGCACGGGCGCGCCCAGGACGCCCTCACCTACTCCAACGCCCTCATCGCCTGCGTCGGCCGCGACGACGCCGAGGTCAAGCGCCGCGCCGACGCCATCGGCCGCGACGTCGACGAGCTCAAGGCGAACGGTCTCGCCGGTTCCCCCGCCGAGGTCGTCGAGCGCATCGCCGCCTACCAGGCCGTCGGCTCCCAGCGGATGTACCTCCAGATGCTCGATCTCGACGACCTGGACCACCTCGAACTGATCGCCTCCGAGGTGGCACCGCAGCTGAGCTGAGCCCGGACTCGCGGGCGTCGTCACCGTTCCCATGCCGCCTCCCCTCTTCGGCACCGTCACCACGGTCGGGTGAAAGTCGTCAACCCCGTGCGTGGGGGCGGGGCCGCGCAGTGACCAGGCCCCCTTCGTGATCGTTGACTCGGGCGGAGCCGGACCGCCCGGCACCCGCGCCGGCGGTCGCTGCCGGGCGTCATATTGCGTCAACTCCCCTTCCTCACGCGGAAGGGCGAGGGCCGAGGAGGCCGCCATGTCCCAGGAAGCCGCGCCGGATCAGGCCGCACCGGACGCGTCCGCGCCGGACACGTCCATGCCGGACCCGACCGTGCCGGAGCAGCAAGGCGCCCCCAAGGGCCTGTTGCAGCAGATGGAAGAGCTGATGGCCGCGCTCAACGCCGACCTCTCGCAGCTCGACGCCGACCTCCAGCAGCCGCCCAGGGCCTCGCGGCCCGACGGTGAGGACGCCTGAGAATCCCCGAGGGCGCCCGAGGGCGCCCAAGGATCCCCGAAGACGCCTGAGCGGGACGCCCCACTCTCACGCCGCGGAGTCCGAGTCCGGCTCGGGCTCGGGCCCCCGGTTGGCCAGCGACAGTCCCCGCCCGCGCTCCGGCAGCCGCTGCAGTATGTCCAGGACCCTGTCGCGCGATTCGTCCGCCGCGTCGATCGCCTCCATGCACTGCCAGTAGGCCCCCTCCTCGAACGACTCGCTGGCCACTGCCACGAGCGCGATGCCCACGTCGCCGAGGAGCGCGCCGAGCTCGATCAACGCCTGGTGCACATCGCCCAGCTCGGTCAGTTGCGCCGCCCGTATCCCCCCGGCCCCGACGACGGGCGTCGCCGAACCGCCGCTTCCGCGCGCTCCCGCCTCGCTCAGCCCCAGCGCCTCGCCTCGTAACTCCGGTGGCCCCTGCATCGCGAGGCGACTCCCCATCGCCTGCGCCATGGCCTGTGCCTGCCACGCCTCCCTCATGATGTCCGGCGGATCCTGGCTCTCCGCCAGGGCCCGTCGGCCGACCCCGATGAGCCGCACCGCATCCATCGCGTCCCCGTCCGTCTCCCGCCGAACTCCTTCGTCCACTACCCAGAGTGAAGGCATGCGCGGCGAAAAGCTAGGGGAAGCCCGAAATCTGTGGACACAAAGTCCGATGTGGAGAAGATCGTAACTCCGGAGAGTGACAACAGGCCCCGGACTAACCGACTTCCTTGCCGGGTACCGGGAACCGTCGCTCGTTGCGGTCGATCTTCGCCGACAGCGCGGCGAGCGCGTCGATCCCGAGCACCTCGCACAGTTGCAGCAGATACGCGAGAACGTCGGCGACCTCGTCCTCGACGCGGTGCGCCGAGTCCGGGTCCTCCATCACGCGGGCCGACTGCTCGGGGGTCAACCACTGGAAGATCTCGACCAGTTCGGACGCCTCCACGCTGAGCGCGGCCGCGAGGTTCTTCGGGGTGTGGAAGGGGCCCCAGGCGCGGGCCTCGGCGAATCGGGCGAGGCGGGTCTGGAGGGTCGCCACGTCCAGAGGGCGGGCCTCCCCGCTCCCGCGACTCCCGCCGCCCTCGCCGATCTCAGCGCTCTTGCCGATCTCAGCGCTCTTGCCGCTCCCGCCGCCGAGTTCTTCGTTGCGTTCTTCGTTCATCGTCCCAGGTCTACCATCGTCGCCCCCGCCGCCCGCGCGCCCTCCACCGCCGCCGAGTCCTCGCCCGTCGCGGCGACGAGGCGGATGTGACCCCGGGCGCACATGCGGGCGGCCAGCGCCGTGAGTTCGGCGCACTGGGTGCGGTCGAGGCCGCGGTCGAGGTTGTCCGCGAGGACGGTGAGGCTCTGGTACGCCTCCGGCACCTCGGCCGCCGGGTCCACGGCGAGCACGCGGGGACCGGTGAGCAGGACGAGCGCGAGGGCGAGGTACCGCAACTCGCCGTCCGCGAGCCGCTCCACGGGGCTGACCACCCCGTCGCCCCGGTCCACGACCGCGCGCAGGAGCCCGTCCGGCGTCGGTTCGGCCCGGACGTCCGTCACGGGACCGGCGAGGCCGGCACGGGCCGCCGCGACGAGGAGCGCGTGCCGGTTGCCGCACTCGGCGGCGGTGCGGCGCAGCACCGCGGCGAGGTTGCCGCAGCCGCCGTGCAGGCGGTCGGCCGCCGGGGCGACAGGGGCGCGCATCCGGCGGGGGTCGGGGTCGCAGACGAACGTGGAGCGCAGGCCGACGACGACCTGCTCCGCCGCCGCGAGCACCTTGCGCTGCCCCTCCGTGCGCCCCGCGACGCGCAGCGGGAGCATCGCCGTACCGAGCAGGTCGTCGGGGAGCGGGCCGCGGGTCACCGGCACGGAGCCCGCGGTGTGCCACGCGGCCTGGACGTCGCGGCGGCCGGGGTCGCGCAGGGCGGTCTCCAGGTACGTGATGTCGGGGCCGGTCAACCGCTCGCCCACGACGCGGAGTTCGGGTTCCACCTGGACGGCGAGGTCGAGGCGGACCGGGCCCGCGGGGCCTTCGACGGTGCAGCCGATGCGGAAGCCGCGGCGTTGTTCGGCGTCGGGGCGGGCGCGCTCGGGGACGTAGGAGTGGGGGCGGGGGAACACGTCGGCCAGTTGCGCTCCTCCGCCGAGGGCGGCGAGCGCCGAGAGCGCTCGGAGCGCGCTGGACTTGCCGCTGCCGCTGGGGCCGCTGAGGGCGGTGAACGGGGCGAGGGGGAGGGTGGTGCCGCGGTGGCGGGCGAAGGCGGAGAGCCGGAGGTGGGTCACCCGGGGGCGGGTGTGGGACGCGCCGGGTAGTGGGGGCGTGGCCTGCCGGAGCACGGTCATGCGATGAACGTAGGCGGGGGTGGGGTGCAGAACCGTTTGGGCGGCGGGATCTTCCTACGAACGGGGGACTATGCCTCTCGGGCTTGCCCCGCGCGTTCCCCGGCGACCCGCGGGGGGTACGGCCGCGGGGCTCCGCCCCGGACCCCGCTCCTCAATCGCCGGAGGGGCTTGAAATGAACATCACCGGAAGCGCTTGAGATGAGCCTCGCCGGAGGGGGTTGGAACGGTCGGGGTTACGAGACCGCGTCCTTCACCAGGCCCTGGACCTCCGTGCCGGGAGGGGCGAGGAGGAAGACGTTGCGGTCGACGCGGTGCATGCCGCAGCCGAGGCCGAGGACCACGCCGCTGCTGAAGTCGAGGACGCGCTTGGCGACCTCGGTTTCGGCGCCGCTGAGGTCGAGGAGGACCGGAATGCCGGACATGACGGTCTCGGCGACCTCGCGCGCGTCACCGAAGACGTTGACGCGCAGGACCACGAAACGGCGGCGCGGTTCCGTGTGCGCCTCGGGCATCGCCCGGTGGTCGACCGCGGAGGGCCACTCGTTCCGGCTGCGCAACGGCACGACCTGGGCGAGGCCCTCCCACTGTTCGTCCGTGACGTCGTGGCTGTTCACTGCCCCCACCCCGTTTGGGCTCGCACTGTTGTCTGCACCGCCCAATTCTTACGTCATGCAACCCGTTCGGCCCAACACCGACACGGTGCGGAGCCCGTGCGCCCGGTCACACTTGGTCACCGGAGCGCGCGAGCCAGCGCCCCGCGTGCCGGGTGACCTCGATGGGGCGGCCGAAGCAGGCGGTCATCCGCTCCTTGGTCAGCACCTCGCCCACGGCGCCGCGGGCGAGGACGCGGCCCTCGCGCAGGAGGAGGGCGTGGCTGATGGCCGGGGACAGTTCCTCAAGGTGGTGGGTGACCGTGATCGTCGCCAACTCGGGTCGGCTCACGACCAGTTGGCCCATCGTGTCGATGAGGTCCTCGCGCGAGGGGAGGTCGAGTGCGTTGAAGGGCTCGTCGAGGAGGAGCAGGGCCGGGTCCGCCATGAGGGCGCGGGCGATGAGGAGGCGGGCGCGCTGACCCCCGGAGCAGACACCGTAGGGGCGGTCGGCGAGCTCCTTGATCTGGAGTTCGGCGAGCAGCGCGTCGGCCCGTCCGCGCACCTCGTCGTCGTACGACTTCCAGAGCGGCTGGACGGTGCCGCTGTGGCCGGTGAGGACGACGGTGCGGCCGGGCAGGTCCTGAGGGACGCGCTGCGAGGTGGAGACGTGGCCGATGAGGGCGCGCAGCTCGCGGACGTCGACGCGGCCGAGGCGGTGGCCGAGGACCTCGACGGTGCCGGTGGTGGGGTGGTTGGTGGCGCCGACGAGGCGCAGGATGCTGGTCTTTCCGGCGCCGTTCGGGCCGAGCAGCGCCCAGTGCTCGCCGGGGCCGACCGTCCAGTCGATGCCGTCGAGGATGACCTGGCCGGTGGTGTAGCGGCGCATGCTGACGCCGTCGAGCGCGGCCACCGCACGCCGCTCGCTCCGGTTCCCGTCCGTCCCGTTCATGGCGCCTCCCGCTCCGTCGTGCACGGTACGGAGAGTAGCTGTAGGCGGCATCCATCGGGGCGGGCGTCCGAGTCGTGGACCGGGGCGGGGTCCACCGACCGGTGGACGGCAGGTTCCACCGGTCGCCGCTGTCCGGGGGCACACGCCCGCGACCAGCATGGACGTCATGACCAACTACCCCGTACGCATGGCTCGTTGGAGCGCCGGACACCCGTGGAGGGCGATCGCCGGCTGGTTTCTGTTTGTGGTGCTTTGTCTTGGTGGCGGGATCGCCGTGGGCGGGAACGCCGCGACGTCCGCCGACTTCGGTGTCGGTGAGGCCGGGCGCGCCGAGGCGATCGCCCGGGAGGGCGGACTGGCGCAGCGGCCCGTGGAGCGGGTGCTGATCGAGGCCCGCGGTGGCGGGCGGCTCGACCGGGAGGCGGGGGGCGGCGTCGCCGACGACGTCGCGGAGCGGATGCGGACGCTGCCCGAGGTGCGGTCCGTGGCGGAGCCCGTGTGGTCGAAGGACGGCCGGGCGGTGCGCGTCGACGTCACCATGAAGGGCGCCGAGCTCGAAGGGAAGAAGCACGTCGACCCGTTGCGGGCGCAGACCGCGGCCGCGCAGAAGGCGCACCCCGAGCTGCGCGTCGAGGAGACCGGCGGGCCGTCCATCAGTCAGGGCGTCGACAAGCTGCGCGGCAGTGACCTCTCCCGTACGGAGATGATCGCGCTGCCCATCACGCTGCTCACGCTGCTGCTCGTGTTCCGCTCGGTGGCGATGGCGGCGGTGCCGCTGCTGCTCGCGCTGTCCGCGATCGTCGCGTCGATCGGCCTGTCGATGCTCGCCTCGCACGTCTTCCCCGACGCGGGGGTCGGCACGAACATCATTCTGCTGATCGGGCTCGCCGTCGGCGTCGACTACACGCTCTTCTATCTGAAGCGGGAGAGGGAGGAACGGGCCCGCTCCGGCGGGGAGTTGTCGTCGCGGGCGCTGGTGGAGATCGCCGCCGCCACGTCGGGGCGCGCCGTCGTCCTGTCCGGGCTCGCCGTCGCCGTCTCCAGCGCCACGCTCTACCTCGCCGATGACGTCATCTTCTCGTCGATCGCGACCGCGGCGATCCTGGTGACGCTCGTCGCCGTGGTCAGCTCGCTGACCGTGCTGCCCGCGCTGCTCGTGAAGATCGGCGCGCGGGCCGAGCGCCGCGCCGCCCGCAGGCCGCGCAAGGCCAAGGCCGCGACGAAGCCCGTGCGCCCCAACGCCCTGCTGCGGCTCACCGCCCGTCGGCCCGGCGCCGTGCTGCTCGTCGCCGTCGCCGCGATGCTCGCGCTCGCCGCGCCGCTGTTCGGCATGAAGCTGACCGACATGGGGCGCGAGACGCACTCCCGGCAGACCCAGTCGATGCCCACCTTCGACCGGCTCAACGCCGCGTTCCCCGAGGTCAAGGCCGGACACCAGGTACTGGTACGGGCCGCCGCCGGGCGCGCCGACGAGGTCGCGGGGGCCCTGCGCTCGCTCGCCGAGGCGGCCAAGGACGATCCCGGCCTGAACGGTACGTACACGCTGCGCACCTCCGCCGACCGCCGTGTCACCTCGCTCGAACTGCCCGTCCCGCACTACGTCAGCACCCAGCCCGCGCAGGAATCGCTGGAGCGGCTCCGTTCCGAGCATCTCCCGCGCGCGGTCGCGGAGTTGGGCGGCGACGTGGA
The DNA here is from genome assembly GCF_054724165.1 of Streptomyces sp. BYX5S. Classification (NCBI taxonomy): domain Bacteria; kingdom Bacillati; phylum Actinomycetota; class Actinomycetes; order Kitasatosporales; family Streptomycetaceae; genus Streptomyces; species Streptomyces sp. BYX5S. Next base: position 6,203,717 of record NZ_CM138829.1, read on the forward strand.
GGCCGGTGTCACCGGTGATGTGGCGCGGTACGCCGATTATCCGGAGCACCAGAAGCAGAAGTTGCCGCTCATCGTCGGGGCGCTGCTGCTCGTGACGTTCGCGATGACGGTGTGGGCGTTCCGGTCGGTGGTGCTCGGGCTCGTCGGGGTGCTGCTGAACCTGCTGTCCGCGGCGGCCTCGCTCGGCGTTCTCACCTTCGTCTTCCAGGGGAGCTGGGCCGAGGGGCTGCTGGACTTCGACTCGACGGGGTCGATCGGTTCGCGGGTGCCGCTGTTCCTGTTCGTGATCCTCTTCGGTCTGTCCATGGACTACCAGGTGTTCGTGATCAGCCGGATCCGGGAGGGCGTGCTGCGCGGGGTGCCCACGCGGCAGGCGGTGCTCGACGGGGTCGGCAGTTCGGCGGGGGTGGTGACCAGCGCGGCGTTCGTGATGGTGACGGTGTTCGCCAGCTTCGTGTCGCTGCACTTCATCGAGATGAAGCAGATCGGGTTCAGCCTGGCGGTCGCCGTGCTGCTCGACGCCTTCGTCATCCGGGTGCTCATCCTCCCGGCGCTCATGTTGCTGCTGGGCGAACGGAGTTGGTGGCCGGCGCCGCGTCGCCCGCGGCCCGGGAAGTCCACGCCCGAGCGCCCCTTGGCGAACGTAGGCTGATCGCCGTGGACAGCAGCAGAGCGCCTCTCCTCGCCCCCGGCCCGACGACCGCCGACCGGGCGGCCGTCGGCCCCACGGCCGTCGTGCCCGCGCTGCACCGATGGAACGCCGTGGTGTGGGTGCTGTGCGGAGTCGTGCCGCCCGCCCTGGCGGTGGCGGACACCCCGGCCGGGACGAAGTACCCGACGTTCGTGCTGCTGTCCGTCATGACCTGCGCGTACGCGGCCGTGGCCATGTTCCCCGGCCGGGAGCTGCTGCCGCCGACCGCCTACCTCGTGGTGTTCGCCGCCGGCGTCGGCGCGGTGGCGTACACGATGGGCAGCGGCGCCGCCCTGTTCATCGTGTCGCTTCCGCACTTCTGGATCTACGCCGCCGGGCCCGGCGCGGCCCTCGCCCTGAGCGGCGCGGCGGCCGCCCTCACGGTCGGCGGCAGCGTCACCGGGCGCGGCCCCGGCGCCCAACTCCTGAGCGGAGAGCTGTTGTTCATCCTCGGCGGATACGCCGCCGGGTGCGCGGTCGGCCTCCTCGTGCACCGGATCAGCGCCCAGGGCGAGGCCCGCACCCGCCAGCTCAGCGACGAACTCGCCGACACCCAGGCGGCGTTGGTGGAGGCACACCGCCAACAGGGCGCCACGGAAGAGAGGGAACGGATGGCCCGCGAGATCCACGACACGCTCGCCCAGGGATTCGCCTCGATCATCGTCCTCGCGGAGGCGGCCCGCGCGGGCCTCGCCACCGAACCCGCGCGCTCCGCGCAGCAGTTGACGTCGATCGAGCAGACGGCCCGCGAGAACCTGGCGGAGGCGCGCGCCCTCGTCGGCGCCACGGCGCCGCCCGGCAGCGCCGCGCAGGGTTCGGTGGCGGGCACGCTGCGCCGCACCCTCGACCGGTTCGCCGAGGACACCGGGATCACGGTGGACGCCGAGCTGGCCGAGGTCGACTGCGACCAGCAGACCCGTATCGCGCTGCTGCGCTGCACACAGGAGTCGCTGGCCAACGTCCGCAAGCACGCCGCCGCCTCGACCGTCGTCGTGGTCCTGGAGCAGCACGCGTACGGCATCGATCTCGAAGTCGCCGACGACGGGCGCGGTTTCGACGTGGCGGCGGCGCGCGGCTTCGGCCTCGACGGCATGCGCAAGCGGCTCGCCGAGCTCGGCGGCGAGCTGACCGTGACCGGTTCGCCGGGGGACGGCACCCGCGTACTGGCCCAACTCCCCGTCACCCGGGGCCAGGAGGAGCGAACGGCATGAGCGACACAGGGAACCTGAGGGTCGTCGTGGTCGACGACCACACCGTGATGCGGGCCGGTGTCGTCGCCCTGCTGGCGCCGGAGAGCGGTGTCGAGGTCGTCGGTGAGGCGGACGACGGCCGTTCCGGTGTGGCGCTCGTCGAGGAGCTGCGCCCCGATGTGGCGCTGCTCGACCTGCGGATGCCGGGCCTCGACGGAGTGGCGGCGACCGAGCGGATCGTCGCGGGGCCGAGCCGTACCCGCGTGCTGATCCTGACGACGTACGACACGGACACCGAGATCGAGCGGGCGGTGGAGGCGGGTGCGATCGGCTACCTGCTCAAGGACACCACCCGTGAGCAGCTCGTCGACGCGATCCGGTCGGCGGCGCGCGGCGAGACGGTGCTCGCGCCGCGGGTGGCGCAGAAGCTCGTGGCGAAGATGCGGCGGCCCGCGCAGACGGCGCTGACCGCGCGCGAGGTGGATGTCCTGACGGCGGTGGCGGACGGCCTCTCCAATCCCGACATCGCGAAGCGGCTCGTGATCGGCGAGGCGACCGTGAAGACCCATCTGCTGCGCATCTTCGCCAAGTTGGACGTCGGGGACCGGACGCGGGCGGTCGTCGTGGCGATGGAGCGCGGAGTGCTGTAGAGCCCTCTCGGCCACTTTTCATTTGTCGCCGTTTACAAAACGTTCAGTAACAATGCGTCCCCCGCCTCTCGGGAAACCACGAAGCCATTGACGCCTGCCGCGATCCCCGCCACCGTCATGGCGACAAGCATTCCGCTCATTCCCGAGAGCTGGGACGGTCATGAAGAGAATCAAACACTGTGTCGCGTTCTTCGCGGCGGCCGCGGCGCTCGCCGCCGCCGTATTCGCCTGGCCCGCGACGCCTTCGGCGCAGGCGTTCCCGCCGAGTTCGAAGCAGACCGTACTGAATTACTTGCGGTCCATCTCCGGAAAGCACATCGTCTCCGGACAGCACAACAAGGAACCGGCCTCCGCGCCCAGTCAGTACACGCAACAGGTCAAGGACGTCACCGGCCAGTACCCCGGCCTGTGGGGTGGTGACCTGATGTTCAACGCCACGGACGTGGCCAACCGGCAGCGGGTGATCGACCAGGCGAAGACGGAGTGGAAGAACGGCTCACTCACCTCCCTGACCTGGCACGTCTGCCCGCCGACCATGGGCAGCAGCTGCGCCTTCGAGGGCGGCGTGAAGTCGAACATCTCGAACGCGCAGTTCTCCCAGATCGTCACCGAGGGCAGCGCGCTCAACACGGCGTGGAAGAAGCGGCTCGACGAGGCCGTGCCGTATCTCCAGCAGCTGAAGGACGCCGGAGTTCCCGTTCTCTTCCGTCCGCTCCACGAAATGAACGAATCGTGGAACTGGTGGGGAAATCGCCCCGGAGCGGGCGGCAGCGCACGCCTGTACCAAATCACGCACGACTACTTGGCCAACACCAAGGGCCTGGACAATCTGATCTGGGTGTGGAACGTGCAGGACAATCCGGCGGGCGGCTGGAGCCGTTATTACCCCGGCGACCAGTACGTCGATGTCGTCTCCCTCGACGCCTGGTACAAGAATTATCCGAGCGCCGCCGACTATCAGCAGATGCGGAGCATCGCCGGCACCAAGCCCATGGCCATCGCCGAAATGGGCAAGATGCCGAACGACGCGCTGCTGACGAGTCAGCCGCAATGGGCGTGGTTCATGCTGTGGTCCGAGCAGCTGCGCGGGAACAACACCAACGCCGAGATCCAGTCGACGTACTTCCACCCCCGGGTCCTGAACCAGGGTGAACTCACCCTCTAGCCACCTGCGCCGGTGTCCCGCGGCGGCGCGCTGCTGCCGCGGGACACCAGCACGGGCGGCGCGACCGGTTCCGACGAAGGGTTGCGGCGGTGGACGACGTCGAAGAGGCGGCGCGTGGCGTCGGCGCCGAAGCCGAAGACGTCGTGGCTCATGGCGGACAGCGGCGGGTGGGTGAGCCGGCACAACTGGGAGTCGTCCCAGGCGATCAGGCTGACGTCCGCCGGTACGGCCAGGCCCAGTTCGGCGGCGACGGCGAGCCCCGCGACCGCCATGATGTCGTTGTCGTAGACGATCGCCGTGGGCCGCCGCGCCGAGCCGAGCAGGGTGCGGGTGGCGTGGGCGCCCTGCTCGGCGGAGAAGTCGGTGGTGACGTTGCGGGCCGGTTCGAGGCCGAGGTCGGCGACCGCCGTGTTCAGCGCGGCGGTGCGCAGGATGGTGTGGCCGAGCGCCGGGTGACCGCCGACGCGGGCGATCCGCCGGTGCCCGAGCGCGGCGAGGTGCCGCACGGCCTCCCGTACCGCGGTCTCGTCGTCGGTCCACACCGAGGTGTAGCCGCCGGTCAGGGACGGGTGGCCGACCGCGACCGCCGGGAGGCCGATGGCCCGCAGGGCGGTGATCCGCGGGTCGTCGTGCCGGATGTCGACGAGCAGGGAACCGGCGATGCGGCGGGAGCGCCACCACTGCCGGTGCACGCCGATCTCGCGGGCGGTGTCCCGCACCAGGTGCAGGAGCAGCGAGCAGCCGTGCTCCTCCAGGACCGATTCGGCGCCCGCGATGAACTCGGCGTAGAACGGCTCCAGTTCGAGCTGGCGTGCCGGGCGCGCGATGACGAGGCCGACGGTGTCCGCGGCGCCGGTCGCCGTCCCGGAGAGCTTGCTCGGCGCCTGGTTCGGCGCCCACCCCAGTTCGGCGACCACCGCCATGATGCGGGCGCGGGTGGCCTCGGAGAGGCCGGGTCGGTTGTTGTACGCGAGGGACACCGCGCCGCGCGAGACCCCGGCGCGGGCCGCCACATCGGTGATGGTGACGCGTCGTGCCGGCCGCCCGGTCATTTCGTGGCACCCGCCGCGAAGCCGTTGTAGATGTAGCGCTGAAGGAAGAGGAAGACGAGCAGCGTCGGCAGGATCACGAGGATCGTGCCCGCCGAGATGTCCTCCCAGTGCGCGCCGAACGGCCCCTTGAAGCGGAACAGGGCGGTGGAGATCGTGCCGTGCTCCTCGGAAGGCATGTAGAGGAACGGGATGTAGAAGTCGTTGTACGTCGTGATGCCCTTGACGATGACGACGGTGGCGATGGCCGGCTTGAGCAGCGGCAGGATGATCTTCCAGTAGATGGTGAAGGTGCTCGCGCCGTCGATCCTGGCCGCCTCGTCGAGGGAGGTGGGGATGGAGCGGATGAACTGGAGGAAGATGTAGATCGACACGATGTCCGTGCCCATGTACAGCAGGATCGGCGCCCACCGGGTGTCGAACAGGCCGAAGCTGTTGACCACTTGGAAGGTCGCGACCTGCGTCGTGACTCCGGGCACGAGCGTGGCGAACAGGAACAGTGCCAGGACCGTCCTCTTCAGCCGGAACTCGAAGCGGTCGATCGCGTAGGCCGTCATCGAGCCGATGAGCACCGTTCCGGAGATCGAGAACAGCAGGATGAACGCCGTGTTCCCGAACGCCGTGAGCATCCGGCCGTCGCGGAACGCCGTGACGTAGTTGGACAGGTTCAGCCAGTCGTCGGGCAGGCTGAACGCGCCGCCGCCACGCGTGAGTTCGGGCGAGGTCTTCAACGACGTGAGGAACACGACGACGAGCGGCACCAGCACCACGAGGGAGGCGACCACGAGCGAGAGATAGGTCAGGGCCCTGCCGACCCGCGGCCGCCTGCGGGCCCGGCCGGCTGCTGCGGGGAGCGCGGTCATACGAGGTCCACCTTCTCGTCGGGCACCAGGCGGCGCTGGATCCAGGTGATCAGCAGGATGATCAGGAGCAGCACCACGGCGCAGGCCGAGGCGAGCCCTGTCTTGTTGAACTGGAAGGCGAGCTTCACCGTCTGGATGACGAAGGTCTGGGTGCCGGTGGCACCGCCGGTCATGATGTACGGGATCTCGAAGACGGCGAGCGAGCCCGAGATCGCCAGGATGACGCTGAGCCCGATCACCGGTTTGATGCCGGGCGCGATGATGTGCCGGAACTGCTGCCAGCGGCTGGCGCCGTCGAGCTGCGCGGCCTCGTACAACTCCCCCGGGATCGACTGGATCGCGCCCAGGAACAGCACGAAGTTGAGTCCGGTGAACCGCCACACGGACACCCCCGCCAGTGAGGTGTTCGCCGACTCCGCGTCGCCGAGCCACGCGTGGTCGCCGCCCACCCCGAACCACGACAGGACCGAGTCGAGGGTGCCGCCGTCCTGGAAGAAGTACAGGAAGACGAAGCCGATGGCGACGCCGTTGACAAGGTATGGGAAGAACAGGATGCCCTTGAAGAGGTTCCGGAAGCGCAGATCGAAGCTGAGCACGGTCGCGAAGTACAGCGCGATCACGATCTGCACGGCGGACGCGGCGAGGTAGTAGAAGCTGACGAAGAACACCCGGAACAGCTCGGGCCGCGTGAACAGCTGGGTGTAGTTGTCGACCCCCGTGAAATTCCGCTCGGGACTGACCCCGTCCCAGTCCGTGAAGCTGTAATAGATCATGTTCCCGACCGGCACGTACGTGAACGTGATCAGCAACCCGAGCGGCACGAGAAGGAACAACCACGGGGTGACACGCCCACGCTTCCGCGGTACTGGAGACAACCTTTCGAGCCGATCGGCCTTCTCAAGCCGATCGGCCTTCTCGAGCCGGTCGGCCTTCTCAAGCCCCTGCGGCGATTGAGCAGCGGGGCCCGGGGCGGAGCCCCGCGACGTAGGCACGTCCCCCGCCACCGGCCCACCGGACTTCGCGTCGAAGACCATGTCACCCACCCGCACCGGCAACCGCGTCGCCCCACCGCTTGTCGAGCTCCGCGAAGTAGTCCTCCAAGGACCCCTTCTGCGCTCCTCGCGCGATGTCCACGAGCTTCTGCCGGTAGTCCGGCTTGCTGAACCCGATCTCCGCCGCGTCGTCGACCGCGTTGACCTGCCCGGTCTTCGCCTCCGACCGCTCGATGTACTTGACATCGTTGTCCTCGTACGGCTTCAGCGTGGCCGGCATCGGAGCCGACCGCAGCGCCGAGACGGCGCCCGAGGAGGCCGCGTAGTCGGACTTCTCGGTGAACCAGTCGATCCACGCCCGAGCGGCGGCCTTGTGCTCGGAGTGGATGTTCACGGCCTGCTGGTAGTCGGAGAGCAGCGTCGCGCAGAACTTCCCGTCCTTCTGCACGGGGAACGGCATGAATCCGATGTCGTCGGGGTTCTCGCCCGCCTTCTTCGCGGCGTCCTGCATCTGCGTGATGGCCCAGGAGCCGAGCAGCATGCTCGATATCTCGCCCTTGGCCAGCAGGTTCTTGGAGTTCTCCCAGTTGGTGGTCGTCGGGTCCTTCTCCGCGTACTTGTCGTGGACGATGTCGTAGAGCAGCGTGTCGATGACGTGGAGGTCGCTGCCCCGCGCCCACGGCTGCTTCTCGGTGACGAGCTTGTCGTTGGCGTCCACGTCGCAGCTGACCGAGCCGATGGAGTTGGACCAGGGGCTGCTCAGCGGCCAGCCGTCCTTGAAGTTGGTGTAGTACGGCACCGAGTCCGTCTTCGTCTTGACCGCCTTGAGGTCGTCGAGCAACTCCTGTGGCGTGGTGGGCCATTCGGTGATGCCGGCCTTCTTCCAGACGGCCTTGTTGTAGAGCAGCCCGTTGACGGTGCCGAAGCTCGCTATGCCGTACGTCTTCCCCTGCACGTCGGTCTTGTCGGTGAAGCGGTACGTCTTCTTCAGGTCCGCGGTGTCACCGAGCGGCGCGAAGAACTTGGGGTAGTTGTTCTTGGCGATGACGCCGGGGATCATCAGCACGTCACCGTAGTTCTCGGTGTTCATGCGGATCTTGACTTCGCCCTCGTAGTCGGTGATGCCCTCGAACTTGACCTTCACCTTGGGGTAGGTCTTGTTGAACTCGGCGGCGTACTTCTTCATCGCGCCGCTCTGCACGAGATCGGTGCGGTGGGTCAGCACGGTGATGCTGCCCGACACGTCCTTGGGGTCGGCGGGCGCCTTGGCCTCCCCGCCCGTTCCCGCGCTTCCCCCACTGCACCCGGCTGTCGCTGTCGCCAACATCGCGGTGGCGAGCAGTGCGACGCCCAACGGCTTGCTCGGCTTCTTCCTCATGTGCCCCACTCCTTTGAGGGTTTACGGCTCCGGCCCAGCGGCTGACGGCACTATGGCAGCGATCCGTGAACCGGTAAAGGCCCTTGCAGCACCCCGACGACAATTGGCTGACGGAAGGGGACTAGACCGGTTCACAAATCCGGAGTTAGGTTGGCGCGGATCGCGAACTCAGGCCTGCCGTACGTCCGATGGGAGCCGCACTATGAAGGACACCGTCCAGCTCGGCGAGGGCTGGCGCCTCGACCACGACGGGACCGAGGTCCCCGCCCGCGTTCCGGGCTGTGTCCACACCGACCTGCTGGCGGCGGGCCTGATTCCGGACCCGTACATCGGCACGAACGAGGACGAGGTCGCCTGGGTGGGCCGCCGCTCCTGGACCTACGCACGTGACGTGGACGGCGCTCAAGACGGCCACGAACGCGTGGACTTGGTCTTCGACGGCCTCGACACGGCGGCCACCCTCACGCTCGACGGGCGGCGGCTCGGCCGCACCCGCAACATGCACCGCTCGTACCGCTTCGACGTGACCGGACGCTCCGGTGAGCTGCGCGTCGCGTTCGCCTCGGCCTACGAAGAGGCGGACGCGGTACGGCAGTTGACCGGCGAGCGCCCGAACGTCTACCCGGCCCCGTCCCAGTACATCCGCAAGATGGCCTGCGCCTTCGGCTGGGACTGGGGCCCCACGGTGGTGACGGCGGGCATGTGGCGCCCGGTCCGCATCGAACGCTGGTCGACGGCGCGCCTGGCGCGGGTCAGGCCCTTGGTGACGGTGGTCGACGGCACAACGGGACGCGTGGAGCTGCGCGTTGACGTCGAACGGTCCGCGGGCGGCGCCGACCGGACGCTGACGGCGCGGGCGTCGGTGGCAGGCGCCCGGACGCACGCGACCTTCGAGGGCGACACCGTCACCCTCACCCTGGACGTCCCGGACGCGGACCTTTGGTGGCCGCGCGGCTACGGCGAACAGCCTCTGTACGACGTGGAGTTGACGCTCCTGGCCGACACTGAGGAACTCGACACCTGGCAGCACCGCGTGGGATTCCGCACGATCGAGCTCGACCGGAGCGCCGACACCCACGGCACCGGCTTCACCTTCGTCGTCAACGGCGTCCGCGTCTTCGTCCGCGGCATCAACTGGATCCCCGACGACGTCCTGCCCTCCCGCGTCACGCCCGAGCGCTACCGCACCCGCCTCACCCAGGCCGCCGACGCGAACATCGACCTCGTACGGGTCTGGGGCGGCGGCATCTACGAGGACGACGCCTTCTACGACGCGTGCGACGAGCTGGGCCTCATGGTGTGGCAGGACTTCCCGTTCGCCTGCTCCGCCTACCCGGAGGAGCAGCCGCTGCGCGGCGAGGTGGAGGCCGAGGCGCGCGAGAACGTGTGCCGCCTGATGCCGCACCCCAGCCTCGTCCTGTGGAACGGCAACAACGAGAACCTGTGGGGTTTCCGCGACTGGGGCTGGGAGGGCGAACTCGCCGGGGACTCCTGGGGCGAGGGCTACTACCTCGGCGTACTGCCGCGCATCGTCGCCGAGTTGGACCCGACCCGCCCCTACACGGCCGGCAGCCCGTGGTCCGGCTCGTGGGACCACCACCCCAACGACCCCGACCACGGCACGTTCCACTCGTGGGAGGTGTGGAACCGGCTCGACTACACCGAGTACCGGTCCGACGTGCCGCGCTTCGTCGCCGAGTTCGGCTGGCAGGCGCCGCCCGCGATGGCGACGCTGCGCCGCGCCCTGCCCGGCGAGCGGCTCGCGCCCGACTCCCCCGGCATGCTGCACCACCAGAAGGCCGAGGACGGCAACGGGAAACTGGACCGGGGCCTGGCACGCCACTTCGCGCCACCCGTAGGCGACTTCGACCGCTGGCACTACCTCACGCAGGTCGTGCAGGCCCGCGCCGTGGCCACCGGCATCGAGCACTGGCGCGCCAACTGGCCGCGCTGCGCGGGCGCCGTCGTGTGGCAGCTCAACGACTGCTGGCCGGTCAGCTCCTGGTCCGCGATCGACGGCGACGGCCGGCTCAAGCCGCTCCACCACGAACTGCGCCGCGTCTACGCGGACCGCCTGCTGACCCTGCAACCGGCCGACGACGTACCGGAGTTGGTGCTCTCCAACCTCGGCGCCGAACCGTGGACGGCCACGGTCACCCTGCGCCTGATGCGCGCCGACGGAAGCCTGGCCGGGCAGACCCGCCTCCAGGCGACGGCGGGCGCGCGCCGGGTGACACGGGTGGCGGTGCCGCGCGAGCTGGTGCCCGCCGCGGGCTCGGCGAAGGAGTTCCTGGTCGCGGACGCCGACGGCCTGCGCGCGCTGCACTTCGCGGTGCGGGACCGCGACTTCGGCTACCCCGAGCCCCGCTTCACGGTCGCGGTCGAGACCGTCGGCGGGGACCCGGATACAGTCGACGTCGTGGTGACCGCCCAGACCCTCGTACGCGACCTGCTGCTCCAGCCCGACCGGGTCGCCCCGCACGCCCGCGCCGACCAGGGCCTCGCCACGCTGCTGCCCGGCGAGCGGGCCCGGATCCGCCTCACCGGCGCGCGCGGCGCGGGCGCCAACGCGATCCACGCCGCCCTCTTCTGCGTGGAACCGGCGTGAGCGCCCCGATCCGGAACGTCACCATCAAGGACGTCGCGGCCGCCGCCGGGGTGTCCAAGGGCGCGGTGTCGATCGCCTTCAACCAGAAGCCCGGACTCTCCGAGGCCACCCGCGAGCGGATCTTCGCCGCTGCGCGGGAGCTGGGCTGGGCGCCGAACTCCTCGGCGCGCAGCCTGTCCCGGCGCACCACGGACACGGTCGGCCTCGCGCTGTGCCGCCCGGCGCGGCTGCTCGGCCTGGAGCCCTTCTACATGGAGTTCATCTCCGGCATCGAGAGCGTCCTGGCAGAGCACTCGTGCTCCCTCCTCCTTCGCCTGGTCAGCAGCCTGGAGGAGGAGATCGCGCTCCAGCAGACGTGGTGGCGCGAGCGGCAGATCGGCGGCAGCGTCCTGGTCGACTTCCACCGGGACGACCCGCGCGTCGAACCGCTCACCCGCCTCGGCCTCCCGGCCGTCGCGGTCGGCCACCCGGACCTCACGGGCGGCCTGCCGTCGGTGTGGACGGACGACGGCACGGCGATGACGGAGGCCGTGCGCTATCTCGCGGCGCTCGGCCACCGCAGGATCGCCCGCGTCGGCGGCCCGGCCGACCTCGGGCACAGCGCGATCCGCGAGGAGGCGTTCCAGTCGACGCTGAGCGGGCTCGGCCTCGACGCGAGCCTGCACCTCACCACGGGTTTCGCGGACGAGGAGGGGGCCCGCGCCACCCGCTCCCTCCTACTGCGCCCCGACCGGCCGACGGCGATCGTGTACGACAACGACATCATGGCGGTGGCCGGGCTGGGCGTCGCCGCGGAGATGGGGGTGGGGGTCCCCGACGACCTCTCCCTCCTCGCCTGGGACGACTCCCAGCTCTGCCGCCTCACGCACCCCACGCTGTCCGCGATGAGCCACGACGTGCACAGCTTCGGGGCCCAGGTCACCCGCGTCCTCTTCGACATCATCGCGGGCAACCCGGCGACCCCGGGCCCGGTACCGACACCGTCACTGACACCGAGGGGGTCGACGGCACCGCCGCGCGGATGACGTCAGGCGCGCCGGGCGTAGGAGGCGAGCCGATCCGCGAACTCACCGACCAGCTCCCGGAGTTCGACCGGCCGCTCGACGACGAAGGGCCGGTCGAGCGAGGCGAGCACCGGGGGCAGCCAGTCGAGCCGCTGGACCCGAAGCTGAGCGTGCCACCAACTTGCGCCTGAAGCGGCCGAGTTGGACTGGCCACCGCTCAACACGGCCACGCTCTCGGGAAGTCGGGCCCGGATCTGCTCGACGGTGCCGTGGATCCGCAGGACCACCTCGTACCGGTACGGGGCGGTGGCGAGCGCCGCCACCACGCGCCGGGCCGGATCGGTCCCGTCGCCCTCCTCGGCCACCTCGAACGTGCCGGGCAACGACCGCGCGTCCCCGATGCGGTCGAGCCGGAGGACCCGGTCCTCGCCGATTCCGGCGTCTTGGCCCGTGACGTACCAGCGGCCGGCGTGGGAGACGATCCCGTACGCGTGCAGCGTGCGCTCGCTGCGCCGGCCCTCCCCGTCGACGTACCGGACCGAGACGGGGCGGCGGTGGCGCACCGCGTCGGCGAGGGTGAGCAGCACGCCGGTGTCCGGGGCGGGGGCGCGCTCACCGGGCCGGTCCGTGAAGGCGAGCGCGTCCAGGAGCGCGTCGAGCCGCCGGGCGAGCGGCGGGGGCAGCACCCGCCGGATCTTCGCGGCGGCCGTCTCGCTGGCGGCGTCCCCGGCGACCGTCAGCCCCTCGCGCCGGCCGGCGATCAGGCCGAGCAGTACGGCCAGCGCCTCGTCGTCGCCGAGCATGAGCGGCGGCAGCCGGTGGCCGGGGCCGAGCCGGTACCCGCCGTAGCGGCCGCGCACCGACTCCACGGGAACGTCGAGGTCGATCAGATGGTCGACGTATCGCCGCACGGTGCGCCCGTCGACGCCGAGCCGGTCGGCGAGTTCGGCGACGGTGCGGGTGCCGCCGGACTGCAACAGTTCCAGGAGGGTGAGGACGCGGCCGGTGGGTCGGGACATGTTCGCAGGCTAACGCGCATACCGGACCGATTCTGTCCGCTATTGCTCCTAGCCTGCGAAGCACTCGCCCGCCCCGGACCTCAGGGAGCCTCCATGGACTTCGTCTCGATCCGCATCATCACGGCCGACGTCACCCGCCTCGTCAGGTTCTACGAACGGGCCACGGGTGTCCGGGCGACGTGGGCCACCGAGGACTTCGCCGAACTCCGTACACCGGGCGCCACACTCGCGATCGCCTCCACGCGCACGGTCCCGCTCTTCGCCCCGGGTTCGGCCCGCCCGGCGTCGAACCACTCCGTGATCACCGAGTTCCTGGTTCCCGACGTCGACCGCCTCCACCAGGACCTGACGGAGCACGTGACGGACTTCGTCGCGGGCCCGACCACCATGCCCTGGGGCAACCGCTCACTCCTGCTCCGCGACCCCGACGGCAACCTGGTCAACTTCTTCACACCGGTGACGCCGGAGGCGGTGGCGAAGTTCGGCCGGTGACGGGGATCGCCAGCGGCGCGCCGACACCGGCAGCGCCGCCACGCCGAAGGGGCGGGCGCATCCCGTCGCACGGGAGTGCCCGCCCCTCCGACATCACTGTCGGTGACGTCAGAGGATGACGCCGAGCCCCAGACCGAGCCCGACCCCGACGCCGTGGTGGTGGTCCCAGTAGTCGTGGTGGTGGTGCCAGTAGGGCCCGTCGTCGGCCGGGGCGCTACTGACGGTCGCGCTCGTGTTCTGTGCGGGGGTCGCGGCCTGTGCCGTTCCGACCAGCGGCAGGGCCGCGGCGCAGGTGAGGGCGGCGACGGCCGCGGTCTTGGCGATCTTGGTGCGCATAAGGGACTCCAATGTCCTTGTGGCAACAACGAGATCGACGCTAGAACGGTGCCGGGGATACCGCGCGTTGGATCATGACGCCCCGTGGCGGTCGCTCTCCGTGAACGACGCGCCGTCGCCGACAGGCGGAGGAGTCAGGCCCGCACCAGGGAGCCGCAGTCACTGCACTTGACTGGCCGTCAGGTCACGCGCGAACCGTTCTCGACCGTACGCGCGAGGATCCCCAGCGTGGCCCGCAGACCGGCCTCCGGGATGACCGGGAAGACACCCGCCTCGCGGTACCTGTCCTCGATCAGGCTCCAGTCGTAATAGGAAGTGACAAGGGTACCCGCCTCGTTGGGCTCCAGGCGGTACCCGTAGAGATGCCGGATGGGCGGCTGGACGGTACCCGAGATCGTCCACTCCAGGAGCGCGTCACGTTCGTAGCGAGTGATGATCACGGTGACGTCGTACCGCCCCATGGGAAGGTCCCCGAGAGCCTCCCGGTCCATGTGAACCAGGAATTCGTCCCCCACCGCACCGACGGGATCGCCCTCCGCGGACTGGAGCATCCCCGAACTGTCGATACCCACATGCCCCATCGGGGACCGCAGCACCTCGAAGATCGCCGACGGGGCTGCGGCGATCTGACGGGTGACTTCAAACAGTTCTGTCGTCATGCCCCACACTCGCACGCCCGCTCTCGTCAACGGACGCAGTGAGCGTCACGAGCGCCGAGACCGGCTCAAGAACGGCCGACGCAGGCGAAGCCTCACGCGCGTGCCGCTGACTTCACAGGGGAAGGTCGTCCGGAAGCACCCGGAACGCCTTGTGGCGGCCGAGCGGGCGCACCGCACGGAAGTCGCGACGGCCGAGAGTGAGGACGGCATCGGTGTCGTAGTCGGCTGCCAACGCCACATTCACGGCGTCCGCCAGATCCAGGTCGAGGTCCCGGTAGCGGGCACGCACGGACTGAGCGACCCCCAGGTGATCCTCCGTGACCTCAGGGACGGCGACGCGACCGCGCCGCATCCAGTTCCGGATGTCGTCGACCGCGCTGAGCGCCGCTTCACGGCCGAGTTCCCGGGTGGCTACGTGATCGATCTCCGCGAGCAGCAGAGGTGACATCACCAGCAGGCCGGCGGCCATGATCGCTTCATTGGACGCCTGATGCTCGGGGTGGGTGGAGTCGAGGGCCGCGAGGAGCCCGGAGGTGTCCGCGATGACGATGATCACGCGGCAGTACCGGCCTCGGTCTCGCGGCTCACAGCGTCAGCCACGGTGTCGCGCACCTCGCTCTTGCCGAGGGTGCGACCGGACCCCTCGAAAGTGCGGGAGAAGAGAGGTTCGCCCCAGACGCGGTTCGCCATGGCCGCGAGGTGGATGCCCTGCCGGATGATCTCCGCCTCGCTGATGCCGCGCCGCTTGGCGGCCTCCTTGATGATGGCGAGGTCCTCGGGATCGGCGTAGACATTGGTTCGCTTCATGGACATGTACCAAGGCTAGTGTATGTACCAGATTGATGTATGAGCATGAGCCCGCGCGCGCATTCCAGGGGCGCGGTTCAGCGGCGTCACGCACCTCGCGCCGACGGATCAGGTGCTGTGACCGAGCGCCTGATCGCGTCGTGCTTGCAGATCCCGCTGGACGCGGGCCACATCATCGGCGTAGGGGCGGTAGAGGAGTGTCAGGAACGCTCCGTTGATCAGCATGAGGATCACGAGGGCCCACAGGAAGACCGAGCGCAGTCCGATGACGTCGCCGAGGAAGCCCGCGCCGAGGCTGAACGCGGCCCAGGCGATCGCCTCGAAGACGGAGACGTAGAGCGCGAAGGCGGCGCCGCGCAGTTCGGGCGGGGTGATGGCCATGACCATGGGGCGGTTGACGCTGGGGTTGATCCCCTGCGTGGCGCCCATGAGGGCGAAGAAGATGCCGAACAGGGCGATGCTGCCGTAGTCGAACTGCGTGCCGAAGAAGGCGACGAGCGCGAAGACGAACTGGGCCGCTTGCAGGACCGCGACGAGTCCGTGGCGCGGGCTGCGCCGGGTGGCCCAGTCGGCCACGACGCCGCCGAGCAGCGTGCCGAGGAAGTAGCCGATGCCGAAGGGCAGCAGCACGATCGCCGCCTTCTGGGCGCTGAAGCCGTACACGTCCACCAGGAAGACCACCCCGAAGGTGCCCACCAGGAGGTGGCCCGACAGGAGCCGGGAGACGAGGAGGAGGACCAGGCTGCGGATCTTCAGCAGCGAGAGCGCCTTGTGCCAGGTGAGCTTCGAGTGGGCGTCGCGTGTGGCGCGGTCGAGGTCGGCCAGTTGCCGCTCGGCCGCTCCTCGTCCCGGGTCGCGGAACCAGATCCACAGGGCGATGCCGAGCACGATGTTGAAGGCGCCGATGCCCCACAGGCCCCAGCGCCAGCCCTCGTCGACGCCGGCCAGTTGCCCCTTGAGCGGGCCGATCCCGGCGCTGACCAGCGAGACCGCGCCGTAGACCACACCGACCGCGCGGCCGCGGGACGATCCGCCGAAGAGGTCGCCGATCAGCTCGGTGATGATGGGGTGGGCGGCGGCGTAGCCGGCCGCCAGGACGGTGTAGAGGACGAGGAGTTGGGCGAAGTTCTGCGCGAAGCCCGCGGCCACGCCCCAGACGCCCCACAGCCCGGTGGCCACGACCAGGACGCTCTTGCGCGACCAGCGCTGCGCGGCCCACACCCAGAAGGGCCCGGTGAAGGCGCCCACGATCTTGCCGGAGGCGGTGAGGATGCCCAGTGCTCCGAGGGAGACCCCGAGGGACTGCCGGATCAGCGGGAACAGGCTGCTGACAAGGCTCGCCTCGGTGCTGTCGACCAGCATGGTGCCGCCGAGCAGGGACAGCTGTCGCCAGCGCCCTTTCACCGGGACCTCGGCCGTGGGCATGACGGTGCTCTGGCTGAGCTCGGTCATCGTGCCCTCTCATTTCTCTGCGGTTTTCTTGGCGGGAGATCAGTGGGGAGATGGCAGGCCGACTGCCGGTGACGGGGCGGCAACCCCGTCACCGGCTCAACAGGCCATGCAGGGATCAGAGTTGGGCGAGTTCGTCGGCGACGCGGCGCAGACCCGGCACGGGGAACATCGCTCCTGCCATCGCGGCGACGTCGATGAGCGGTGTGGGGCCCAGCATCTGAAGCAGCTCGGAGTCGACGACACCGGGCAGGTGCCTGCGCAGCACTTCGACGGCCACCGGGTCGGAGAGCAGCGCCTTGAGCGGCGTACGCAGGGAGAGGCGTCCCTCGGGGTAGTCCTCGGCGCGGGGCAGTGGCAGGGCGGCCCGTTCCGCCTGTTCGCGCTGGGCGCGGACCAGCAGGTGCTTCTGGGTCACCGGTCCCTCGGCGGGCAGCCCGAGGCGTTCGTACTGGCTGGGCGGCGCGTCCTCGGCCCGCATCAGCTCCACCATCAAGGTGGCCATGCGGAGTTCGGCGGCGTCGTCGACCAGGGGTGAGCTCTGTTCGGGGTCGGTCTCCAGGTCGAAGAGGAGCGTGCCGTGGTGGTAGGGGTTGACCAGGGTGCGGCCCGGCACGCGCACGGTGCGGACGTTCTTGGTGAAGGTGAACGGCTCGGCCAGTTCCAGGTCCACGAGTTCGGCGGGTGAGAAGCGGCCCCGCATGTGCGTCGGCATCAAGGTGTGCTCGAACAGGGGCGCGTTGTCGGGCGAGGCGGGTGCCCGCATGTAGACGTACCGGCCGTCGGTGACGTTGACGTGCCCGCCGTGGATGCCGAACAGGCCCGCCTCTCGCACGGGGGTGTCCTCGGCGATCGGCAGCGGCTCGCCCCGCATGTCGCGCGGGCGGCCGACGCCGAAGAACTCCAGGAACGTCGGGGCCAGGTCGATGGTCTGCACGAGCGCCTCACGCCGCGCTCCGGCGGTGGCGGCGCGCGGGTCCCAGGCCAAGAGCGGCAGATGGACGAGTTCGTTGAACCACGGCTGGACGCTCTTGCCCCACCAGCCCTTCTCGCCGAGCAGCAGGCCGTGGTCGGTGCAGACGATCAGCAGCGTGTCGTCCCACAGTTCCAGCTCGTCCATGGTGTCCAGGACGCGGCCCAGGGAGTGGTCGCACATCGACAGGAGGGCCGCGTACTCGAACCGGCCGTGCTCGACCTGTTCATCGCTCTCCACGACCCGCTTGTAGTCGGGCCAGTCGAAGTGCGGGCCCTCGTAGTCGTGCGGGTAGAGGTCCTTGTACGGCTGGTGGCTGAAGAACGGCTCGTGCGGGTCGAAGGTCTCGATCTGCACGAACCACCGGTCGGATTCCCGGTTGGTGCGGATGAAGTCGAGTCCGGCGTCGAAGGTGAGGGTCTGCGGATGCCGGTCCTCGGTCGCCATGTGGGGGCGGTTCACCCAGTCCTGGCGGTAGGCGCCGAAGCGGACCTTCTTCAGGTCCTCCGGTATTTCGGGGTCGGCGACCTGCCCCTTCCACGGATCGCCCTCCTGACCGCGGAAGAACTCCCAGGTGTGGTAGCGGCCGTGGTAGGTGGCGCCGCCGTCCTCCCAGTAGTGCGGGTGATCGCTGACGAGATAGGTGTAGACGCCGCCGTTCTGCTTGAGCAGTTCGGGCATGGAGTCGTCGAACGGCTCCAACGGCCCCCAGCTGCGGTGCAGGAAGTTGTGCCGCCCGGTGTGGATCTCGCGGCGGGCCGGCGCGGGCCGGGTGGGCCTGGCCATCTGCTACGACGGCTCCTTCCCCGAAACGGTCCGCCAGCTCGCCTGGCTGGGCGCGGAAGTCATCATCCAGCCCACTCTCACGCCCACCCGCGACCGGGAGATGGAACTCGTCTGCGCGCGCGCCAACGCCTGGACCAACCAGGTCCACGTCGTCAACGTCAACGCCGCCGACCCGGCCGGGGTCGGCCAGAGCACCGTCGTCGACCCCGAGGGCATCGTGCGCCAACAGGCCGGACCCGGCGAGGAGATCCTCGTCGACGTCCTCGACCTCGACGCCGTCACCCGCGTCCGCGCGTACGGCTCCGCCGGCCTCAACCGCCCCTGGACCCAACTCGCCCGCTACGGCATGGCGGTGAAGCTCCCGATGTACGGCGGCGGCGGATTCCACACGCCGGACTGGCTCAAGGGCGGGACCTCCTGACGACTCCCCCGAACGCGTCGAACGACTCACCAGAACCGCGTAACCACAGGTCAGGAACCCTTGTTCGCAGGCTCCAGAATCGCCACGCACTCCACATGGTGCGTCATCGAAAAGATGTCGGCCTGGGCTATTCGCGGAGAAGAGCAGGTCAGAGGAGCTTTATCGGCTCGCCGAGCAGCGTGAGGGCGCCCAGAGCGTCACGTGAGCGTCACGGCTGGCCGGACAACCGCTGGGCGGCCTGCGGTGAGTGGCCTCACCTCGTACGGCTCCCGCGCCTCGATTCCTACGCGCCGGGACGGGGTCGGTCTGTAGCGGGGCGGGGCGACCCTGTCGATGATCTCGCCAAGGAATGTGCCCGTGCCCAGCCGGTATGGCTCAAGGAACCTCATTCCACCCCTGCTCTGACGATGTCGAACGTCAAGAAACGGGGAACCAGGCCGCCAGGCGCTTGGCAATGGCCGGTACATCGATATGGTCCTGCGCAACTTCCTCGACGAACGGACCGGCAATGGAGACGGACGGCGGGGCGATTTCGGCTCCGACGCCGTTGAACCGCAGGAAGACGCGCATGGCGAGCCAAGCGGTGCGCTTGTTGCCGTCGATCAACGCGTGATTGCGGGCGACGGAGTGCAGCAGTGCGGCCGCCTTCTCGTGCAGCGTGGGGTATAGCTCGGCCCCGAACACGTTGGTCCGGGGCCGTTCGATTGCTGACACCAAGAGCCCCATGTCACGCACGCTGTGCTCGGTACCGTTGACCGCGCGAACGATGGTAAGGATCTCGTCGATCTGGATGTAGCGCACTTCGGTCACTTCAGGTAGTCCAGGATCTCCGCATCGCTGTCCATGAGCTCGGCCAGGACGTCATCGACCTTCAGCTCGGCCCGGTTCTGGGCGTCTCGGATGGCCTCAATGGCAAGCTCCTGCTTGCTGCGGCGTTCCCGACGAGCACGCTCGGTGAGCTTCGCGTCAAGGTCGTCGGGGAGTCGGAGTGTCATCGCCATACGGTAATGATACCAGTCTGGTATCTAGGCGGCGAGGTGATACCTGCCACTCAAGCCCCTGGGCTACGGAGCCGGCCCTTGTGCACGGTCGGGGAGGCGCGGTCGCCACCCCGGAACCGGAGTCCCTGCCCCGTGGCGACGCCTCAGGTCCACGCGCCCCGGAGCCGAAGAGATCCGCGCCGGCCCTCGAAACTGCGGCTCGGACCGTTCCCCGAGCGAACCTCAGTCGACTCATTCCGCGAACGAGAACAAGCCGAACAGGCCACCCGGAATCCAAGAAAGACCGTTGAGGCCGTTGGCTGTAGGCCGCCCCCGACGCGCGAGTAGGGAGCGGCCCACCCCAGGCCCCGGTCAATCGCGGGTGCGCTGCCGCAGGAGTCGCGCGGCGAGGAGCGCGGCGCCGCCGGCGAGTCCGAGGAGCGCCGCGCCGGTCAGGAGCGAGCCGTCGGTCCCGGTGTCCGCGAGCTGTCCGGTCGGCGAGGCGGAGGGAGTGGAAGTCGGGGTGAGGGTTGCCGCCGTGCTCGCGGAGGCGCTGGGCGTGGGGATCGGCTCCGGGCTCGCGGACGCGGTCGGCGTGGGAGTCGCGGTGGGGGTGGGAGTAGGGGTGGGGGTGGGTGTCTCGCAGGTCCCTTCCGCCCAGTCGAGGGTGAGGGTGCCGTTGCCTGCGCGGACCCCGCCGGTGAAGGTGGCGCCTGCCGGGCCGGTGCTGGAGCCGCCACCACCGCCACCACCGCCACCACCGTTGTACCTGCCGCTGTCCCCACTGGCGCCACCGCCTCCACCACCGGTGGCGCCGCCCCCGCCGCCGCCTCCGCCACCCTGACGCTCGGGGTCGGAAATGTCGCCGCCGTCGCCTCCGGCGCTGCCGCTCGCAGCGTCGCCCGCGATGCCCGCGGCCTGCGAACCCGCGCCGCCCGCGCCGCCGGCTCCGCCCTCGCCGCCCGGCCTGCCGCCCTTGCCGCCGTTACCGGCCCTGTCGTACCCCTCCTGGCCGGCCGCGCCCGCCTCCCCGCCGTCCCCGCCGGCGCCCACGGCCTCTGTGGCGGCCTCCTCGCGGGCGAGGATGAGGGTGCCGCCGCCGCCCCCTCCACCACCGCCGGCCACCACCACCGGAGTGCCCGCCCGGGTCAGGCTGGTGGCACCGCCTCCGCCACCGCCCGCGGCCGCGGCATCGTGCTGATCGTCCACGGTGCCGCCGTCGCCACCACCGCCGTAGCCACCGGCGCCGTACCCGCCGCGTGGGGAGGCGTCGCTGCCCCGGCCGCCCACAGTGACGGTCAACTGCTCGCCCGGGGTGACCCGAACGGCCGCACGAGCCTGAGCGCCCTGGCCGCCCGGACTCTGCGCGTTGGTGTAAGTGTTGTGCGCTCCGCTGCCGCCTTCGGCGCCGGACGCGTCCACGGTCATCTCGCAGACATCCTCGGGGACCGTGAAGGTCTGGGTCGCGCCGGTGTAGGAGAAGGACTCGGAGCCCGCGGCCCGGGGGGCGGCCCAGGCGGGCGTGCAGACGCCGAGCACAAGGCCCGTGACCGCGCCGACGGTTGCATTTCGCACAAAATGACGATGACACTGCATGAGCCGGAACGTAGTGGGAGCACGACCCACTCCTCGTGTGCCATTCCGGCAGGTTCCCCTGCGTCACCAGAACGGACGTGCGGCCCTCCACCTCAGAAGGTCACTTTCGAAACGGGCCCCACGGAGGCTTTCGACAGGCCCCTGGGAGGCCACCGGGCTCATGCGCACCCGCCGGATCCGCCTCGCTACGGCCTGTCCGGGGGACACTGTCAGTCACCTCCCAGAACACCGCACTCGGCGTCTTCACCCGGACACCCGGCAGTCTGCCCAACGACTACTTCGTCAACCTCCTCGACCAGGGCATCAGTTGGGCGCCGGTCGCCCACGACAAGAGCGTCTTCGAAGGACGCGACACCGCGACCGGCGCGCCGCGCTGGGCCGGGAGCTGCACCGAACTCGTCCTCGGTTCCCACGCTGAGCTGCGGGCACGCGCCGAGCTCTACGCCAGTGAGGGCGAACAGGACCGGTTACCGGTAGTCCGTCAAACCCAGCGGTAGGGGCTTGACGGACTACCGGTAGGACGCGGACCAGACCCTCGCGCTGCTCAACGAACGCAGCCTGCACGGACGTATCGCGCACGAGGGGGAGAAAGCACTCCTGACGGCGTCGTGAAGGCCGCGGCTCAGGTGGACCGCTTCGACGTGCTGGTCAACCATGCCGGCATCTCGCCGTCACGCGGTTGTGACCGTCACGGGCTCCGGGCGGCCAAGTCATTTCAGCCATCGAGCGGCGACAAGCTCCCTGCCATACCCGGAGTCCTCGGGCTCACCGATCCTACGAATGACCGGCGTGGACCCGCATGGAAAACGGTAGGACAAGCCAAGAGGGCGCACGACACCCTGTTCAACACCAGCGGCCATGACGCCTCGTCAGGATCAGCGTCGCACGAGCGTCAGCACGTTGCCCCGACCGGCCCGCAGAAGCCAGGTCCACTTGCATCCCGTCAGGCGAAGCCGCAGGTCAGATAGGCAGTGGGGGCGTGCGCGATGCTTCACGTGATGGGCGGAGAGAAACAGGTCGAGCCGTCCAGCCGGTCCACAAGACCACAGGTCAGGCACCCTTTGCCACAGGCTCCAGAATCGCCACGCACTCCACATGATGCGTCATCGGAAACAGATCGAACGCCCGCAACGTCCGCACCCTGTACCCACCCTCCTTGAAGTACGCCAAGTCCCGCGCCAGCGCCGCCGGATCGCACGCGACGTACGCGACGCGGCGCGCGCCCAGCGTCGTGAGGTGGGAGACCGTCTTCTTGCCGGCGCCCGCGCGCGGCGGGTCGAGGACGATGAGGTCGACCTCGGAGATGCCGGTGCGCGGCAGGACCGCCTCGACCTTGCCCTGCTCGATACGGACCCGCTCGAAGGAGTCCAGGTTGTGCCGGGCGTCCTCGACGGCCCGCTTGCCGGACTCGATGCCGAGCACCGCTCCCTTGTCGCCGACCCGGTCCGCGAGCGCGCCCGCGAAGAGGCCGACGCCGCAGTACAGGTCGAGCGCCATGTCGCCCTTGCGCGGGAGCAGGCCCTGCATGACGGCGCGCATCAGCGTGTCCGCCGCCTTCGGGTGCACCTGCCAGAAGCCGCCGCTGCCGACGCGGTACGTCCGGTCGTCGGCGCGCTCGCGCACGAAGGGGCGGCCGTGGACGCGGTGCACGCCGCCGTCCTTCTCGCCCACGCGCATCACGGACACCGGCTTGTCGAGCTCGACGATGGGCAGGCGGGCGCCGACCTTCGGCGTGAGGATCACCTGACGGTCCTGCGAGCCGCTCGCCGCGATCGCCTCGACCGACTCCATGCCGGACCAGTCGCGCTGCTCGATGCCCAGCTCGGAGACGCCCTCGGCCGCGATCATGCAGTGCTCGATCGGCTCGACCTCGTGGGAGCGGTGGCGGCGCAGGCCCGCGTTGCCGTCGGCGTCGACCGCGTACTGGACGCGCGTGCGCCACTGCGGCACCTCGCCCGCCGGGAGCTTGTCGCCCTCGGCCGGCATGACCGTGCCGTCCCAGCCGGCCTCCTCGGGGGTGAGGCCCGCGAGGCGCTTCAGCTGCTCGGCGATGACCTCGCCCTTCAGGCGGCGCTGGGCGCCGGGCTTCGCGTGCTGCCAGTCGCAGCCGCCGCAGCGGCCGGGGCCCGCGTACGGGCAGGGCGCCTCGACGCGGTCCTTGGACGGTTCGAGCACGGTGACCGCGTCGGCGCGCAGGAAGCGCGCGCCCTCCTCGCCCTCGGTGACGCGGGCGACGACCCGCTCGCCGGGCAGGGTGTGCCGGACGAACAGGACCTGGCCCTCGGCCGTGCGCGCGATGCAGTGACCGCCGTGCGCGACGGGTCCGACCTCGACCTCGTACTCCTCCCCCACCAGTGACTTCGTCGGTTCTGCCTGCATGGCGGGGCTCCAGTACGTAAGGGGAAGGTCTTCGGTCGTCACGGTGGTCATGGAAAAAGCGGCCGGACAACAGCCCACCAGTTTACGTGGCTGATGTCCGACCGCTCACCACGGCCGGGGTCCCCGCTCGGCGCGGGGGGCCGCTCACTTCGAGCTGGGCTCCTTGGGGCGCTTCTCGACCGGGCCGCGCCGCACGGCGCCCGGCGCGTTCCACTCGGACCGCCTGCGGGCCCGCTTCTTCGCGGCCTCGGAGGACTCCAGCTGGTAGGGCACGGAGGTCACCATGATGCCGGGTGTGAAGAGCAGGCGGCCCTTGAGGCGCAGCGCGCTCTGGTTGTGCAGCAGGTGCTCGTACCAGTGACCGACCACGTACTCGGGGATGATCACGCTGACCGCATCGCGCGGGGACTCGCGGCGCAGGTTCTTCACGTACTCGATGATCGGCCGGGTGATCTCCCGGTACGGCGAGTCGAGAACCTTGAGCGGAACGTCAATGCCACGACGCTCCCACTCGTCCCTCAATGCCTTCGTCTCTACTGGATCAACATTGACGCTCAGCGCCTCAAGGGTGTCCGTACGCATCAACTTGGCGTACGCGATCGCCCGCAGCGTCGGCCGGTGGATCTTCGACACGAGGACGATGGAGTGCACCCGGGAGGGGCGCACGCTGTCGTCGGACGGCACCTCGGGGGCGGCGATCTCCTCGGCGACCCGGTCGTAGTGCTTGCGGATCGCGGTCATCGTCACGAAGAAGATGACCATGCCGAGCAGCGCGACCCAGGCGCCGTGCGTGAACTTCGTGAGGAGGACGACCACGAGGACGAGGCCGGTGAAGAAGGCACCGAACGCGTTGATCGCGCGCGAGCGGATCATGTGGCGGCGCTTGGCGGGGTCCCGCTCGGTGGTCAGGTGCCGGTTCCAGTGCCGGACCATGCCGGTCTGGCTGAGGGTGAACGACACGAACACGCCGACGATGTAGAGCTGGATCAGGCGGGTCGAGTCGGCGCCGTAGATGACGACCAGGAGGGCCGCGGCGCCCGCGAGCAGCACGATGCCGTTGGAGAACGCGAGGCGGTCGCCGCGGGTGTGCAGCTGGCGCGGCAGGTAGCGGTCCTGGGCGAGGATCGAGCCGAGCAGCGGGAAGCCGTTGTACGCGGTGTTGGCCGCGAGGAAGAGGACGAGGGCGGTGGCGGCCGCGAGGACCAGGAACATGAAGCTGCCGTCTCCGAAGACGGCCTTGCCCACCTGCGAGATCACCGGGTCCTGGACGAAGCCGGCGCCGACCGCCGCGCCGTTGTGGATCAGGTCCTTCGCCGGGTTCTCGGCCATCCGCACATCGGTCGCGAGGGCGAGGCCGATGATGCCGCAGAACATCGTGACGGCGAGGGCGCCCATGAGCGCGAGCGTGCTCGCCGCGTTCTTCGACTTGGGCTTGCGGAACGCCGGCACGCCGTTGGAGATCGCCTCGACACCGGTGAGCGCCGCACAGCCGGAGGAGAAGGCCCGCAGCAGCAGGAAGACGAGCGCGAAGCCCGCGAGGCCCTGGTGCTCG
This sequence comes from Streptomyces sp. BYX5S, assembly GCF_054724165.1. Lineage (NCBI taxonomy): Bacteria > Bacillati > Actinomycetota > Actinomycetes > Kitasatosporales > Streptomycetaceae > Streptomyces > Streptomyces sp. BYX5S. The sequence goes on from NZ_CM138829.1 coordinate 6,228,756, forward strand.
GCCTTGATGTGGAAGTCGGCGGTGGGCGCCTTCATGGTCTCGTCGAGGACGATCCCGCGGAAGGCACCCCAGACGATCATGATGAAGACGCCGGCCACGAAGACGTACGTGGGAATCGCGAAAAGCTTCCCCGACTCCTTCACACCGCGCAGGTTCATCAGCGTGAGCAGCACGATCACGGCGACCGCGCACAGCACCTTGTGCTCGACCACGAAGGGGATCGCGGAGCCCAGGTTCTCGATGCCGGAGGAGATCGACACGGCCACGGTCAGCACGTAGTCGACGAGGAGGGCGCTGGCGACGGTGAGCCCGGCCTTCGGCCCGAGGTTGGTGTTCGCCACCTCGTAGTCGCCGCCACCGCTCGGGTAGGCGTGCACGTTCTGGCGGTAGGAGGCGACGACCGTGAACATCAGCACGACGACCGCGACCGCGATCCAGGGGCTGAAGTGGTACGCCGACACGCCCGCGATGGAGAGGACCAGCAGGACCTCACCGGGCGCATACGCCACGGAGGACAGCGGGTCGGAGGCGAAAACGGGGAGTGCGATGCGCTTCGGCAGGAGCGTTTCCCCAAGCCGGTCACTGCGCAGTGCGCGCCCGATCAAGATCCGTTTGGGCACGTCGGTCAGTTTGGACACGGAGAGGATCGTAAGCGTTCGAACGCGGGGGCGCCCACCCACCACCCCCATTCAGCTTCGTGCTCTGCGCCACGCCCTGGACGATCTCCCCGTGGACGCGAAGGAGGAGATCTCCCGCATAGCCGATACGGTGGTCCAGAGCGCGAGCCGCACAGCAGCCCGCATCGTGCCCGAGATCGAGCCGCACCGGCTGGACCGAGCCGCGAGAGAGAGACATGAGCAGGACGTTTACGCAGGTCAAAAGGCCTATGAGGAGTGCGGGGTAGGGCCGTGCATATCGTGATCATGGGCTGTGGCCGAGTAGGGTCCCAACTCGCCCAGACCCTGGAGCAGCAGGGCCACACGGTCGCCGTGGTCGATCAGGACCCGACGGCGTTCCGTCGCCTGGGTTCGGGTTTCGGCGGCCGTCGCGTCACCGGAGTCGGTTTCGACCAGGACACCCTGCGCGAAGCGGGCATCGAGGAGGCGGGCGCCTTCGCCGCCGTCTCCAGCGGTGACAACTCGAACATCATCGCCGCGCGGGTCGCGCGCGAGATGTTCGGCATCGAGAACGTGGCGGCGCGCATCTACGACCCCCGCCGCGCGGAGGTCTACCAGCGTCTCGGCATCCCGACGGTCGCCACGGTCCGCTGGACCGCCGACCAGATGCTGCGGCGCCTTCTGCCGTCCGGCGCCGAGCCGCTGTGGCGCGACCCCACCGGGGGCGTCCAGCTCGCCGAGGTGCACGCCTCGGAGTCCTGGATCGGCCAGAAGATCAGCCGCCTCCAGGAGGAGACCGGCGTGCGCGTCGCGTTCCTGACCCGGCTCGGCGAGGCGATCCTGCCGACGTCGCAGACGGTGCTCCAGGAGGGCGACCTGGTGCACGTGATGATGCGCACGGACGACGTCGAGAAGGTCGAGGCGGCGTTCGCCGAGGGCCCTGAGGAGGGCGGTCACTGATGAGGGTCGCCATTGCCGGAGCAGGGGCGGTCGGTCGCTCCATCGCGGGCGAGCTCCTGGAGAACGGTCACGAGGTCCTCCTCGTCGACAAGGCCCCGACGGCCATCTCGGTCGAGCGCGTGCCGCAGGCGGAGTGGCTGCTGGCCGACGCCTGCGAGATCACGTCCCTGGACGAGGCGGCGCTCCAGCGCTGCAACGTGGTCATCGCGGCCACCGGCGACGACAAGGTCAACCTGGTCGTCTCGCTGCTCGCGAAGACCGAGTACGGGGTCCCGCGGGTCGTCGCCCGCGTCAACAACCCCAAGAACGAGTGGCTGTTCAACGAGTCGTGGGGTGTGGACGTCGCCGTCTCCACGCCGCGCCTGATGTCGGCGCTCGTCGAGGAGGCGGTCAGCGTGGGCGATCTCGTCCGCCTGCTCCGCTTCAGCCACGGCGACGCGAACCTGGTCGAGCTGACGCTCCCCGAGGAGTCGGCGCTGGCCGGCACGCGGGTCGGCGACGTCCAGTGGCCGCAGGACACGTCCCTGGTGACGATCATCCGTGGCACGCGCGTCCTGGCCCCCAGCCCCGAGGACTCCCTCGAGGCGGGCGACGAGCTGCTGTTCGTCGCGGCCCAGGCCCGCGAGGAACAGCTGGAGGACCTGCTGTCGGTCCGCCGCGAGGGCGCGTAGGCGCCGCCGCGCCGGACGGAGCAACGCCGTACGAAGCAACAAGGAGGCGGCCCCGAGCCAAGAACTCGGGGCCGCCTCCTTGTTGCTTCGTACGGCGTGTCGTCTTTCGGGGTCGTACGGCGCTCAGACCTCGCGGCGGTGCCGCGCGCCCCCACCGTCGGCCCGCGCGGCCTCCGCCTTCTCGCGGTCGGCGTCGCGCTGGCGCTCGGCCTCCTCCATCTCCGCGAAGACGTCGATCGGCGCGGGCGCCTTGGCGAGGAACACCCACGTCAGCCACACCGCCAGCAGGAACGGCGGGATCTTCAACGCGACGAGCACCCAGCCGAATTGGGTGTTGGCCGAATCCGTGTCCGCCCAGAAGTACATCGGGAAGAGGATCGCGCACTTGGCCAGCAGGATGAGCCCCCAGGCCCAACTCGCCTTCGCGTACGCCTTCTTGCGCCCCGGGTTGCGCGTGCGCCACGACAGGTTCTCCTTGAACACCGGCCCGAGGATCAGGCCGATCAAGGGCACACCGCACAAGGTCGTGATGATGTAGGCGAGCGCGAGCCCCAACGTGTAGAGCATGCCCGGCAGATAGAAGTCCTTGGCGTTGCCGGTCATCATCGCGAAGACCACACCGAAGGCGACGCCGAAGACGCCGCTGAAGGCGTGCTTGACGGTGTCCTTCATGACGAGGCGCACGGCCACCATGACCAGGGACACCGCGATGGCCGCGATGGCGGCCATGTGCAGGTCCTTGTTGACCGTGAAGATGCTCACGAAGAGCAGGCCCGGCAGGACCGTCTCCACCATGCCCCGCACGCCGCCGAAGGCCTCGAAGAGCGCGGCCTCGGTCACGGACTTGTCCGTCACGTCCTGCCCGTCCTGGCCTGTGGGTTCGCGGTCGGTCGGCTTGTCGAGGGACGTCACCGGCTACTCCCGTCCGAGCGGTCTGAGTTCGTACTTCGGATTGAACAGCACCCTACGGCCCCGGCTCATCGAGATCCGTCCCGAAGCGATGAGTTTGCGCCCCGGCTCGATCCCCACGATCGAACGCCGGCCGAGCCACACCACGTCCAGGGCGGCGGACCCGTCGAACAGTTCCGCCTCCAGAGCCGGGACTCCGGCGCGTGGCCGGAGGGTGACCGTGCGCAACGTACCAGTAACGGTGACTATTTGTCGGTCCGCACAGTCGCCTATGCGCGTACAGCCGGTGGTCTCCGAGTCCTCACGCAGCTCCTCCGACTCCAGGTCCTCCTGGGAGCTGGACAGCCTGTCGAGCATGCGCCGGAACCGGCCCGTCGGCTTCTCGGGCGTCCTGTCGGAACGAGGAACAGCACTCATACTGGAAGCGTACCTGGGCCCTCCGACACGGTCGTACTCGCTGGTGTACCCCGCTTTCGGGGCTTCTCAACACCCGAGGCTCACCGCTCGAACCTGTATCCCATTCCCGGTTCCGTGACGAAGTGCCGCGGGTGCGACGGGTCGGTCTCCAGCTTTCGGCGCAGCTGCGCCATGTACACCCGCAGATAGTTGGTCTCGGTCCCGTACGAGGGACCCCAGACCTCCTGCAGCAGTTGCTTCTGGCTGACGAGACGGCCCGTGTTGCGCACCAGGACTTCCAGGAGGTGCCACTCGGTGGGGGTGAGCCGTACGTCGTGCCCGCCCCGGTTGACCTTCTTGGCGGCCATGTCGACCGTGAAGTCGGACGTCTCGACGATCCCCTCGTCCTCGGTCCCGCCGGTGGGTTCGGCGCGCCGTACGGCGGCCCGCAGCCGGGCGAGGAGCTCGTCCATGCCGAAGGGCTTCGTCACGTAGTCGTCGGCGCCGGCGTCCAGCGCCTCGACCTTCTCGTCGGACGAGTGCCGCGCGGACAGCACGAGGATGGGGACGCGGGTCCAGCCGCGCAGCCCTTTGATGACCTCGACGCCGTCCATGTCGGGCAGGCCCAGGTCGAGAACGATCACATCGGGGTGGCGGGCGGCGGCGAGCTGCAACGCCTGCGCGCCGTCCGTGGCGGCGTCCACCTCGTACTTGCGCGCCTTCAGGTTGATGACGAGGGCGCGGACGATCTGCGGCTCGTCGTCGACCACGAGCACCCGGGTCATGCGTACCTGCCTCTCTGGGGTTCAGCTGTGCGAACTGCGGTCTCCACGGCTTCCGGGGCCGTGTCCGGTGCGGCGCGGGCGGCGGCCCGCAGGGTCAGGACCATGGTGAGCCCGCCTCCAGGAGTGTCCTCCGCGCTGAGCGTGCCCCCCATGGCTTCGACGAAGCCGCGTGCCACGGCGAGCCCGAGGCCCACCCCGGCGCCCCGCGGAGCGTCACCGTAGCGCTGGAAGGGGGCGAATATCCGGTCCTTGGCCTCGTCCGGGACGCCGGGCCCGCGGTCCACGACGCGCAGCTCCAGACGGTCGCCGAGCGTGCTCGCGGCGACGAGCACGGGCTGGTCGGGCGGGCTGTACTTGACGGCGTTCTCGACGATGTTGGCGACGGCCCGCTCCAGGAGCCCCTTGTCGACGCTGACCATGGGCAGCGTCTCGGGCACGTCCAGGTGGACGCTGAGGTCCGGGTCGGGCACGCCGACGAGGGCCAGCGGCACGACCTCGTCGAGGTCGATCTCGCGGATGAGCGGGGTGACGGTGCCGGTCTGGAGGCGGGACATGTCGAGCAGGTTCCCGACGAGGTGGTCGAGCCGGTCAGCGCCCTCCTCGATCCCGGCGAGCAGTTCCGCCTGGTCCTCGTCCGACCAGTCGACGTCCTCGGAGCGCAGCGACGACACCGAGGCCTTGATTCCGGCGAGCGGGGTGCGCAGATCGTGCGAGACGGCGGCGAGCAGCGCCGTCCGGATCCGGTTGCCCTCGGCGAGCGTGCGGGCCTGGTCGGCCTCGGACTTGAGGCGCTGCCGGTCGAGGACGACGGCGGCCTGCGCGGCGAAGGCCGCGAGCACGCGCCGGTCCTCCGCGGGCAGCACCCGCCCGGACAGGGCGAGCGCCATGTGGTCGCCGACCGGCATGTCGACGTCGGCGTCCTCGGGCCGGCCCAGCGGCCGCGGCCCGACGCTCGCCGCGCAGGTCCACGGCGCCGTGTCGCGCTCCCGCTCCAGGAGCGCCACCGACTCCATGGCGAAGGTCTCCCGTACGCGTTCCAGGAGCGCGTCGAGGCTGGCGTCGCCGCGCAGCACGCTGCCCGCGAGGAAGGACAGGATCTCCGACTCGGCGCGCAGCCTGGCGGCCTGGTGCGTGCGACGCGCCGCGAGGTCCACCACGGAGGCCACCGACACGGCGACCCCTACGAAGATCACGATGGCGACGATGTTGCGGGGGTCGGCGACGGTCCACAGGTGCAGCGGCGGCGTGAAGAAGTAGTTCAGGAGCAGCGAGCCGAACGCGGCCGAGGCGAGCGCCGGAAGCAGCCCGCCGACGAGCGCCGAGGCGACCGTCAGGGACAGGAACAGCAGCATGTCGTTGGCGAGGCCGAGGTCGCTGTCGGAGTGCGTGAGGATCAGCGAGAGCAGCGCGGGCCCGCCGACGCCGATGAGCCAGCCCCACACGATCCGGGAGCGGCCGAGCCGGGCGCCGCGCGCGACGGGCAGGCCGCGGCCCTTGGCGACCTCGTCGTGCGTGACGATGTGCACGTCGAGGTCGGGTCCCGACTCGCGGGCGACGGTCGCGCCGACTCCGGGGCCGAAGATGTACTGCCAGGTCTTGCGGCGCGAGGAGCCGAGGACGATCTGGGTCGCGTTGACGCCGCGGGCGAATTCCAGGAGGGCCGCGGGGATGTCGTCGCCGATGACGTGGTGGAACGTTCCGCCCAGGTCCTCGACCAAGGTGCGCTGCACGGCCAGTTCCTTGGGCGAGGCGGCGGTGAGGCCGTCGCTGCGGGCGATGTAGACGGCGAGCACCTCGCCGCCCGCGCCCTTCTCGGCGAGCCGCGCCGCGCGCCGGATCAGCGTGCGGCCCTCGGGACCGCCGGTGAGGCCGACGACGATGCGCTCGCGGGCCTGCCACGTGGAGCGGATGTTGTGCTCGCCCCGGTACTCCTGGAGGTACTCGTCGGCCCGGTCGGCGACCCAGAGGAGGGCCAGCTCGCGCAGCGCGGTGAGGTTGCCGGGGCGGAAGTAGTTGGACAGGGCCGCGTCGACCTTGTCGGGCTTGTAGATGTTGCCGTGGGCCATGCGGCGGCGCAGCGCCTGGGGCGACATGTCGACGAGCTCGATCTGGTCGGCCCGCCGGACCACCTCGTCGGGGACCGTCTCCCGTTGACGTACACCGGTGATCGAATCAACCACGTCACCCAACGACTCAAGATGTTGAATGTTGACGGTCGATATGACGTCGATACCCGCAGCCAGCAGTTCTTCGACGTCCTGCCAGCGCTTGGCGTTGCGGGAGCCCGGCACATTGGTGTGGGCCAGTTCGTCCACGAGGGCGACGGAGGGGGCGCGGCGCAGGGCGGCGTCGACGTCCATCTCCTGGAAGACGGTGCCCCGGTAGGCGATCTCTCGGCGCGGCAACTGCTCCAGGCCGTGCAGCATCACCTCGGTGCGCGGCCGGTCGTGGTGCTCGACGAACGCCACCACGCAGTCCGTGCCCCGCTCCACCCGGCGGTGCGCCTCGGACAGCATCGCGTACGTCTTGCCGACGCCCGGTGCCGAACCGAGGTAGATCCGAAGCTTGCCGCGTCCCATGGCCCCATTGTCTTCCCGTGACTGCTCTGCGCAGCGTCGAGCCTACGGCCGACGATCTGCGCAAATGGGGCGGAGGGCGGCCGGGAGGTCGGCTTTGACGCAACCCTGATGCGTGGCACATGCAAAAGCCGGGGCCGCACCCCCTTGAGGGTGCGGCCCCGGACACGTACTGCGGCGAGAGCGTCTCAGCGGACCTCGGTGATCTCCGGGCCGCGGGCCAGCTGGCCCATGCCGCCGGAGAAGCGCGAGGCCTCCTGCGCGTCGCTCTGGGCGCTCTCGGCGACCATCTGCGCGTCCTCGGGAAGCTTGAGGACGATCGGATCGCGCGGGGCCATCGGACCCTCACCGCGCACCACGACGGTGTCACGGAAGATCTGCTCCAGGAGACCGGCCGCCTGCGGCTGCACCGCACCCTGCCCCGAGATCACACCGCGCAGGAACCAGCGCGGGCCGTCGACGCCGATGAACCGTACGACCTGGAAGCCGCCCGTGCCGTCCGGCAGCTGCACCGGCACCTGGGCGCGCAGCTCCCAGCCGAGCGGGCCCTCGACCTCGTCGATCACACCACCCTGCTGGGTGATGCCCGTGGCGATCTCCTCGCGGACCTCGCCCCAGATGCCCTCCTTCTTGGGGGCGGCGAAGGCCTGCAGCTGGATCGCACTGTCCTGGAGGACGACGGTCGCCGCGACGATCGCGTCGCCCGCGACCTCCACGCGCAGCTCCATGCCCTCCACGCCGGGGACGAAGACTCCGCCCAGGTCCACCCGGCCCTCGCCGGGCTCGCGGACCTCGGAGGCGTCCCAGGGACCGTCGGGACGGGGCTCGGGCTCGAGCCGGACGCGCTCCGACTCCTGCTCGTCCGTGTCGACGCTGTCGACGACCTGCTCGGCCTCGCCGGCCGCATCCTCGGCGGCGCCGTTCTTCTTGCGACGTCCGAACACGTCACTGTCCTTCCCGGTCGGATACGACCGAAGCGTATCGATTCCCACCCTTTTGACCGTCCGTGCCGCTGTCGGCAACGGTCGGACCACCTACGGACATGTGCCCGCCGGTGGACCCGAAGCCCCCCTCGGCCCGCACCGAATCGGGAAGCTCCGCGACCTCCTGGAAGCGGACCCTCTCGACCTGCTGGACCACCAGTTGGGCAATCCGGTCGAAACGCTCGAACCGCACGCTCTCGCGCGGATCGAGATTCACCACGATCACCTTGATCTCCCCACGGTACCCGGCATCCACCGTCCCCGGGGCATTCACCAGAGCCACGCCACAGCGTGCTGCGAGACCGGATCTGGGATGCACGAAGGCCGCGTACCCCTCGGGCAGGGCGACAGACACTCCGGTGGGCAGAACGACCCGCTCCCCGGGCGCGAGTTCGCACGCCTCGGTGGTCCGCAGATCGGCTCCGGCGTCACCGGGATGCGCGTACGAGGGCAGCGGCACGTCGGGGTCGACGCGCCGCACGAGCACGTCGAGGCCGACGCCTCGACCGCTGGGGGAAATGCTCACGGGTTCACCTCGAAGGCGCGGGCGCGCCTGACCTGGTCGGGGTCGCTCATGGCCGCCTCGATCTCTTCCGGGCGGCCGTTCTCGATGAAGTGATCGACCTTGACCTCGATGAAGAGGGCGTCGGCGCGCACCGCGACGGGCCCGTCGGGGCCGCCGATCCGGCCGGTCGCGGTCGAGTAGATCTTGCGCCCGGCCACGGCCGTCACCTCGGCGGACAGGAACAGCACCGTGTCCACGGGGACGGGCCGCACGAAGTCGGTCTCCAGACGACCGGTCACGGCGATGGCCTGGAGCAGCCAGTTCAAGGAGCCGAGCGTCTCGTCGAGGGCGGTCGCGAGGATCCCGCCGTGCGCGAGACCCGGCGCGCCCTGATGGGCGGGGCGCACGGTGAACTCGGCGGTGACGGCGACGCCTTCGCCGGCCCGCGCCTCCAGGTGCAGCCCGTGCGGCTGCTCGCCGCCGCAGCCGAAACAGTGTCCGTAGTGCGCGCCGAGGAGCTCTCCGGGGGCGGGAGCGTCGGGGTGCCGCACCGGTGCTATGGCGTCGGCGGGGGGCGTCAGAGCTGCAGAAGTACCACTCACAGGCGCAGACCTTACCCGCGCACCCTGTATGGGCACGCATCATGCCAAGCTTGACCCCATGGAGCTCTCGACGACGCCTTACGACGAACGACTCACCGCGCCCCGCTCGTGGTGGTTGATCACCTTCATGGTCGGCGTGGTCGGGGCCATCATCCTGCTGCCCTTCGGCACGTTGCCGCTGCTCGGCGGCTTCGTCGTCGGTCTGCTCATCGCGGCGGTGTTCACCAGTTCGTACGGCTCGGCGCGGGTCCGTGTCGTGGCCGACTCGCTGGTCGCGGGCGACGCGAAGATCCCGCTGTCGGCGCTCGGCGAGGTGGAGATCCTGGACGCCGAGGAAGCCGTCGCCTGGCGCACCTACAAGGCCGACCCGCGCGCGTTCATGCTGCTGCGCAGCTACGTCCCCACCGCGGTCCGGGCGGAGATCACCGACCCCTCGGACCCGACCCCGTACGTGTACGTGTCGACGCGCGAACCTGAAGCTTTGGCAAAGGCTCTGAGCCGCGCCTAGTCCTCGATCTGCAGGGCGTCACGCGGCTTCTCCAGGGGCGGCAGCTCGGGCAGGGCGTCCCAGGGCACCTGGTGCCGTCGCAGGTCCTGACGCACCCGGTCGGCGAGCTTCCTGGTGTCGCGCCGGTTCATGAGCGCGCCCACGGCCGCGCCGATCATGAACGGGGTCAGGCTCGGCAGGTTCCGCACCATGCGCTTCATGATCTGCTGCCGCAGCTCGCGTTTCATCTGCCCGCCGAGGGCCGCGTTGATCGTCACGGGCTTCGCCACGTCGATCCCGCGCTCCTCCGTCCACGAGGTCAGATACGCGGTGCTGCGGTCCTTCAGGTTCCCCGGCGGACGCAGTCCGTAGACCTCGTGCAACTCGGCGATGAGCTTCAGCTCGATCGCGGCCACGCCGGTGATCTCCGTGGCCAGCTCGTACGGCATCGCGGGCGGTACGGGCAGCATCGCGGCGGCACCGACTCCGGCGCCCACCGTGGAGGTGGCGGCGGTCGCGCCGGCCACCAGTTTGTCCGCGAGCTTCTCGGGCTCCAGGCCCGGGAACTGCTTGCGGAGGGCCGTCAGGTCCCGAACGGGCACCCGCGGCGCGTTGTCGATGATCCGGTCGGCGAGATAGCCGATTCCGGCCTTGGCGGCGGCGCCGCCCTTGGCCAGCCCCGTCCTGGCCGTTCTGGCGCCTCTCGCGACGGCGCCGCCTCTGCGCGCACCGTCCTTGTCGGCCACCGTCTTGTCGCCCTCTTCGCCCGTCGACAGGACGCCCGTCGCATCGGGGTCGGGCGCCGATTCGAGCGAGGCTTCTTCTCCGGGGGCACCGGACTGGCCGGGTGCTCCTGGGAAAGAGCCTCGCTCGTCGTCACGCACGGCCTCTGACGGGCCTTGAGCCGTCCCGCGCAGCTTCTTGCGGGTACGGCGCTTCCAGGGCGGGGTCGAGCTGGTCATGCCCGACCCTGCCTCAGTCGCAGTCGCGGCAGATCGGCTGCCCGTTCTTCTCCCGCGCGAGCTGGCTCCGGTGGTGCACCAGGAAACAGCTCATGCAGGTGAACTCGTCCTGCTGCTTGGGCAGGACGCGAACGGCCAGTTCTTCGTTCGAGAGGTCGGCGCCCGGAAGTTCCAGGCCTTCCGCCGCCTCGAACTCGTCCACGTCGACGTTCGACGCGGACTTGTCGTTACGCCGAGACTTGAGTTCCTCAATGCTGTCTTCATTGAGGTCGTCATCGGTCTTGCGTGGGGTGTCGTAATCCGTTGCCATATCGCTCTCCCCCTCTGGGTGTCTGCGGTGTCTCAAGCGCCGTAACGCATGAGAGGCCGGACTTGTGCCCGACCTGAGGCGGAGATTTTGCCTCACATCAAGGTCTGTTACTCAATCGACACCCAACCGGACCCCTCACGAGTGATCATTCTGGGTGGCGAACGGGACCGTACACGGTCCGATTGCCGCGCCGCACGGGCGCCACCCCGTGTACTTCCCGTGATCAAGGCGCCCGAAAACCCGGATTTTCCCGGCTTTCACACGGCTTTTGCGATCACGGAGAGTGGACGGCCGAAAAAGCGTGCATGTGATCGATCACACAGCGCGATCTCCGGCGCAGGTCCGGAAAATTCAGCTAAAAGCGAACTCTCCTGCGCGTCGGCGGAAGCATGTCAGATCCGTGCCCGGCTCGCACGTCGAACCGGCCTAGATCGGCAGGGTGACCCGCATCACGAGCCCACCCCCCTCACGCGGCTCGGCGGTGATGCGTCCTCCGTGCGCGCGGGCGACCGACCGGGCGATGGAGAGCCCGAGGCCCACGCCCTTGTCGCTGCCGGTGCGCTCGGTACGCAGCCGCCGGAACGGTTCGAAGAGGTTGTCGATCTCGTACGCGGGGACCACCGGGCCGGTGTTGACGACCACGAGGACCGCCTGGCCGTGCTGTGCCTCCGTGTCCACCCGCACCCAGCCCCCTTCGGGGATGTTGTAGCGCACGGCGTTCTGCACGAGGTTCAGGGCGATGCGCTCCAGGAGCACGCCGTTGCCCTGGATGACCGCTTCCTTGCGCTCACCGCGCACCTCCACGCCCTTCTCGTCGGCCTCGGACCTGGCCTGGTCGATCGCCTGCGAGGCGACCTCCGCGAGGTCCACGGGCTTGCGCTCGACGATCTGGTTGTCGCTGCGGGCGAGCAGCAGCAGGCCCTCCACGAGCTGCTCACTGCGCTCGTTGGTGGCCAGCAGCGTCTTGCCGAGCTGCTGGAGCTCCACGGGCGCGCCCGGATCGGAGAGGTGCACCTCCAGGAGGGTGCGGTTGATCGCGAGCGGCGTGCGCAGCTCGTGGGACGCGTTGCCGACGAAGCGCTGCTGCGCCGTGAAGGCGCGCTCCAGGCGGTCCAGCATCTCGTCGAAGGTGTCCGACAGCTCCTTCAGCTCGTCGTCCGGGCCGTCCAGCTCGATCCGGCGCGTCAGGTCCGTACCGGCGACCCGGCGCGCGGTGCGGGTGATGCGGCCGAGCGGGGACAGCACGCGGCCCGCCATGGCGTAGCCGAAGGCGAAGGCGATGACGGCGAGGCCCATCAGAGCCATCAGGGAACGGCTGAGGAGCGTGTCCAGGGCGTGCTGGCGCTGCTGGTTCACGCAGTCGTTCATCAGGTCGTTCAGCTCGCTCGCCGAGATGTTCCCCGACGGGAAGTTGCAGCTGGTGCTGATGACGTGCCCGTCAGTGACCTTGAACGGCAGCGCGCCGCCGATGTCGAGGGCCTGCGCCGCCAGGAGGTAGATGATCGAGAGCAGCAGGATGCCCGCGATGAGGAACATGCCGCCGTACAGCAGCGTGAGCCTTATCCGGATGGTGGGGCGGAGCCACGGGAAGGGCGGCTCCGCCTTCGTGCCGGGCTTCCAGGTCGGTTTCGGTGGCGCCGAGGGTGGCGCGGGTGCGGCGGCCATCGAGGGATCAGATCCGGTAGCCGGAGCCGGGCACGGTGACGATGACGGCGGGCTCGCCCAGCTTGCGGCGCAGGGTCATCACGGTGACGCGCACGACGTTCGTGAACGGGTCCGTGTTCTCGTCCCAGGCCTTCTCCAGGAGCTGCTCGGCGGAGACGACGGCGCCCTCGCTGCGCAGCAGCACCTCCAGGACGGCGAACTCCTTGGGCGCGAGCTGGATCTCCTTGCCGTCGCGGAACACCTCGCGGCGGTTCGGATCGAGCTTGATCCCGGCGCGCTCCAGGACAGGCGGCAGAGGCACGCTCGTACGCCGCCCGAGGGCCCGCACGCGGGCCGTCAGCTCGCTGAACGCGAAGGGCTTGGGGAGGTAGTCGTCGGCCCCGATCTCCAGGCCCTCCACCCGGTCGCTGACGTCGCCGGATGCGGTCAGCATGAGGATGCGGGTGGGCATGCCCAGCTCGACGAGCTTGCGGGCGACGTCGTCGCCGTGCACGAGCGGGAGGTCGCGGTCGAGTACGACCACGTCGTAGTCGTTGACGCCGATGCGCTCCAGGGCGGCCGCACCGTCGTACACGACGTCGACGGCCATGGCCTCCCGGCGGAGTCCGGTGGCCACCGCATCGGCGAGCAGCTGCTCGTCCTCGACGACGAGTACGCGCACGTCGCTTGTCCTTCCTCTGGTCACCCGCCGGCGCGTTTCTCGGGCGCACGGGCAGGTCAGGTCTTGGGGTGTGGACCCCCATCCTGCCCCTTTCGGCCATAAACCGGCTGTAAGACGGTCGGGCGTACGGGGAATGCGGGATTTTCCGGCCGGGTTGAGGTTTCTGCGGAAGGGACCTTGGGGAGGACGGCTGTACACCCGCGATCACGCTTTGTACGTGGCATGCCACGAGCCGCTGTCGAAACCGCTCGCCCCAGGACGGGTCGACACGTGATCGCCCCTTCCAAGGGCACACCCCCGTGCCATCGACCCACGACCCAGGACGAGGGGGCGCAACCATGGACGCTTTCACCGCAGGACTGCTGCAGCGCATAAAGGCTGCCGAGACCGACCTGACGCGGGCGCGCGAGACCGGCGACGACTTCCTCGCCGAGGTCGAGCAGGGCGAGCTGGACGACCTCCACCGCCTCGCCGCCGAGCACGGCGTGGAGGTTCACGCCTCCAGCGTCTGACGTACACGAAAGGGCCCCGGCGCCTGGTTCGATCCAGGCGGGCGCCGGGGCCCTTTCGTGTGCCGTCTCGCGCGGCGGGGGCTCGCGTGCCGCGCGCCGGAACGGTCAGTCGTGCCAGGCGCCGAGTTCTTCCAGCCAGTTCTGGAGCGGCTCGAAGAGGCCGGGGGGCGCGGCGATCGTCAGCTCCGGCGACAGGGGCTCTCCGGGGCGGCCACCAGTGAGGGCGCCGGCCTCGCGCGCGACGAGGTCGCCGGCCGCGAAGTCCCAGGGGTTCAGGCCCCGTTCGTAGTACGCGTCCAGGCGGCCGACCGCCACGTCGCACAGGTCGATGGCGGCCGAGCCACCGCGCCGGATGTCGCGTACGCGCGGCACCAACTGCCGCAGCACCTCGGCCTGGCGGGCGCGCCGCGTCTCCAGGTAGCCGAAGCCGGTGCCGACGAGGGCCTGCTCGAAGGGCGGTGCCACGCGCGCGTGGGCGGGCCGGTCGTTGACGAAGGCGCCCTCGCCGAGGACGGCCCGGTAGGTCTCGCCGCGCATCGGGGCCGCGACGACGCCGACGATCGTCTCGCCGTCCTTGCGGGCCGCGATGGAGACGGACCAATCGGGGCGCCCGTAAAGGTAGTTGACCGTTCCGTCGATGGGGTCGATCACCCAGGTGACGCCGCTGGTGCCCTCCGAGGAGGCGCCCTCCTCGCCGAGCACCCCGTCGTCGGGGCGGCGCTCGGCCAGGTAGTCCGTGATCAGCTTCTCGGAGGCGATGTCCATCTCGGTGACGACGTCGACGGCGCTCGTCTTGGTGGCGGCGACGCCGAGGTCCTCGGGCCGGCCGTCGCGCAGGAAGACACCGGCCCGGCCGGCCGCCTCCAGGGCGATCTCCAGCAGTTCGGCCTTGAGGGCCGTGAGGTCGTCGGCGGCGCGGGCGGCCTCGGTGGCGTCGCCTGCCTTGGGGTCTGTCACGTCACTGTCCTTACGCGTACGGGCTGTCGGCGCCGGCCGCAGCGGGCTTGGGGGCGCGGGCGGGGCAGCAGCCCACGGGGCACAGGTCGTGGCTGGCGCCGAGGGCGCCAAGAGCGCAGGGTGTGACGTTCCTGCCGCTCTCGGTCGCGGCCCGCTCCAGGACCAACTCCCGTACGGCGGCGGCGAAGCGCGGGTCGGCTCCGACGGTGGCGGAGCGGCGCACCGGAAGGCCCAGCTCCGCCGCCTTGGCCTCGGCCTCGGTGTCGAGGTCGTAGAGGACCTCCATGTGGTCGGAGACGAAACCGATGGGCGCCATGACGACGGCCGGGACGCCCGCCGCGTGGCGCTCCTCCAGGTGGTCGCAGATGTCGGGTTCGAGCCACGGGATGTGCGGGGCTCCGGAGCGCGACTGGTAGACGAGCTGCCAGGGGTGGTCGACGCCGGTCTCCTCGCGCACCGCGTCGGCGATGAGCCGCGCGACGTCGAGGTGCTGCTTCACGTACGCGCCGCCGTCGCCGTGCTCCTCGGGACGGCCGGAGGTGTCGGCCGCCGCGTTCGGGATGGAGTGCGTGGTGAAGGCGATGTGGGCGCCGCCCCGGACGTCCTCGGGGAGGTCGGCGAGGGACTTCAGGACGCCCTCGACCATGGGGCCGATGAAGCCGGGGTGGTTGAAGTAGTGCCGCAGCTTGTCGATCTTCGGCAGCTCCAGCCCCTCCGCCTCCAGGGCGGCGAGCGAGTCCGCGAGGTTCTCGCGGTACTGGCGGCAGCCCGAGTACGAGGCGTAGGCGCTGGTGGCGAGGACGAGGATGCGGCGGTGGCCGTCGGTGACCATCTCCCGCAGGGCGTCCGTCAGATACGGCGCCCAGTTGCGGTTGCCCCAGTAGACCGGCAGTTCCAGGCCGTGGTCGGCGAAGTCCTTGCGCAGGGCGTCGAGCAGGGCCCTGTTCTGGTCGTTGATCGGGCTGACGCCGCCGAACAGGAAGTAGTGCTGCCCCACCTCCTTGAGTCGCTCCTTGGGGATGCCCCGGCCGCGCGTCACGTTCTCCAGGAACGGGACGACGTCGTCGGGACCCTCCGGGCCACCGAACGAGAGCAGCAGCAGGGCGTCGTAGGGGCGGGCATCGGGGCTGGCAGCGTGCGCTTCTGGCATGCCTTCGATCCTGCCACCCGCCACTGACAGGCAGGAAACCGCCATGTGTGCGGTTCTCGGAAGCCGTAAGCTGTATCAACCGCTTTTACGCCTTACCGGAGTCGAGTTGCCCAGCCCCTACCGCGCCATTTTCGCCCTGCCCGGCACCAAGAGCTTCTCCACGGCCGGGTTCCTCGGCCGGATGCCCCTGTCCATGATGGGCATCGGCATCGTCACGATGATCTCCCAGCTGACCGGGCGCTACGGACTCGCGGGCGGCCTGTCCGCGACGGTGGCGCTCTCCGCCGCCCTGCTCGGACCGCAGATCTCCCGCCTCGTCGACCGGCACGGGCAGCGCCGGGTGCTGCGCCCGGCCACGCTGGTCTCGCTCGTCGCGGTCGGCGCCCTGCTGCTGTGCGCGAAGTACGAGGCGCCGGACTGGACGCTCTTCGTGTGCGCGGCGCTCGTCGGCTGCGTGCCGAGCGTGGGCTCCATGATCCGGGCGCGCTGGGCGGCCCTCTACCAGGACGTGCCGCGGGTGCTGCACACCGCGTACTCCTTCGAGTCCGTGATCGACGAGGTGTGCTTCATCTTCGGGCCGATCATCTCGATCGGGCTGTCCACGGTGTGGTTCCCGGAGGCGGGTCCCCTCCTGGCGGGCTGTTTCCTCGCGGTCGGCGTCTTCTGGCTGACCGCGCAGCGGGCCACCGAACCGGCACCGCACCCGCGTGAGCACCACACCCGCGGTTCGGCGCTCCGCGCGCGCGGGTTGCAGGTCCTGGTCGCGACCTTCGTCGCCACGGGAGCGATCTTCGGCTCGATCGACGTGGTCACGGTGGCCTACGCCGAGGAGCTCGGGCACAAGTCGATGGCCAGTGTCGTGCTCGCCGTGTACGCCGCGGGTTCCTGTCTCGCGGGCGCCCTGTTCGGCCTGTTGCACTTCAAGGGGGCACCCGCTCGCAGGTGGCTGGTGGGTGTCGTCACGATGGCCGTGAGTATGATCCCCCTCCAACTGGTCGGGAACCTGCCACTCCTGGCCGTGGCGCTCTTCGTCGCGGGCCTTTCCGTCGCACCGACGATGATCACGACGATGGCCCTCGTCGAGCAGCACGTACCTCGCGCGAAGCTGACCGAGGGCATGACCTGGGTGAGCACCGGACTCTCGGTCGGCGTCGCGCTCGGCTCCTCCGTGGCCGGCTGGGTGATCGACGCCGCCGGGGCGGGGGCCGGGTACGCGGTGCCGGGAGTCTCCGGAGCCGTCGCGGTCCTCGTCGGGCTCCTGGGCCACCGCCGGCTGAAGCGGCCGGTTCCGCAGCGGGGAGGAAGCACCGATGAGCAGGGCACTGAGGGGCACGCCGGGCGCGCAGACGGGCAGCCGGAGGACCGGCGAAGCCTGGCGTAACTGGGCGGGGAACGTCACCTCACGCCCCGCGCGCGAGGTGATGCCCGCCTCCGTCGAGGAGCTGACCGCGGCGGTGCGCGACGCCGCGGCGGACGGCCTGAAGGTGAAGGCCGTCGGCTCGGGCCACTCCTTCACGGCGGCCGCGGCGACCGACGGGGTGTTGATACGCCCTCAACTGTTGACCGGGATCCGCCACATCGACCGGGAGAACGGGACGGTCACGGTCGAGGCCGGCACTCCGCTCAAGCGACTCAACCTGGCCCTGGCCCGCGAGGGCCTGTCGCTCACGAACATGGGCGACATCATGGAGCAGACGGTCTCGGGCGCCACCAGCACCGGCACCCACGGCACGGGCCGCGACTCCGCCTCGATCGCCGCGCAGATCAAGGGGCTCGAACTGGTCACCGCCGACGGCGGCCTGCTCACCTGTTCCGAGAAGGAGAACCCCGAGGTCTTCGCGGCCGCCCGGATCGGCCTCGGCGCCCTGGGCATCGTCACGGCCATCACCTTCGCCGTGGAGCCGCTCTTCCTGCTCTCCGCGCGCGAGGAGCCGATGAGCCTGGAGCGGGTGCTCATGGAGTTCGACGAGTTGCACGCCGAGAACGAGCACTTCGAGTTCTACTGGTTCCCGCACACCGGCAACTGCAACACCAAGCGCAACAACCGCAGCGCGGGCCCCGAGGCCCCGGTCCCGAAGCTCAGCGGCTTCCTTGAGGACGAGGTGCTCTCCAACGGCCTCTTCCAGGTGGTCAATTCGATCGGCCGCGCCGTGCCCGGCACGATCCCCACCATCGCCAAGATCTCCAGCAAGGCGCTGTCGGCCCGGACATACACCGACATCCCCTACAAGGTCTTCACATCGCCGCGCCGCGTGCGCTTCGTGGAGATGGAGTACGCGGTTCCGCGCGCGGCCCTGGTGGACACGCTGCGGGAGCTGAAGGCCATGGTCGACCGCTCACGGCTGCGGATCAGCTTCCCCGTGGAGGTCCGCACCGCTCCGGCCGACGACATCGCCCTGTCCACGGCCTCGGACCGCGACTCCGCGTACGTCGCCGTGCACATGTACAAGGGCACACCGTTCCACCGGTACTTCACCGCGGCGGAGCGGATCTTCACCGCCCATGAGGGGCGTCCGCACTGGGGCAAGATGCACACGCGCGACGCCGAGTACTTCGCGCGCGTGTACCCGCGCTTCGAGGAGTTCACGGCGCTGCGCGACCGCCTCGACCCGGACCGCGTGTTCGGCAACGCCTATCTGCGGCGGGTTCTCGGCGACTGACGCGGAGAAGCCGCCGCCCGGAAGGCGGCGGCTTCCCCTCGGGGGCGACCGGTCACTCCGACTGCTGAAGGGTGTCCGAGCCCTGCGTGGGAGCGGTCGTCGGGTTGGCACTGCTGCCCGAATCGGAGTCCGAGCCGCTGCCGGAGTCCGAGTCCGAACCGGAGTCGGACCCGCTGTCGGAGCCGCTGTCCGAGCCGGAATCGGAATCCGAGTCCGAACCGGAGTCGGAGGACCCGCTGTCCGAACCGGAGTCCGAACCCGTGCCGCTGCTCTCCCCCGTCGACGGGGTGGCGCTCGGGTCCGGGGTGGTGGTGCTCGAGTCGTCGTTCTGCTGCGTACCGGAGTCCGAACCGGTGCTGCTGCTGTCGGACGGCGTCGGTGTGGTGTCGCCCGAGGTGGTGCCGCTGCCGGACGAGCTCCTGCCCTTGAAGGCGTCACCGATGGTGGTTCCGCCGCCGCTGCCGCCGAAGGTGTGGCCCGAGACCAGTTCGTAGGTGGTGATGCCGCACATGGTGACGCCGAACACAAGGGCCGCGGCGATCAGCGGCCGCTTCCAGCTCTTGATGCGCGAGCGGTGCACGGTGCCCTCGGTGAACTCGTCGCTGACGTCCAGGTCGGAACCGGCCCCGGGCTCGGCGGGCCCGTCGTCCGGGACGCGCAGCACGCGCGTGGCCTCGTCGACCGTCTCGGGCCTGATCAGCTGGGTCTTCTCGGGGTCGGCCGCGGTCGTCGCGGCGGCGGCGCCCAGCAGTTGCGTCCTGTCGGTGTCCTCGTCGGGCAGCAGGTCGGCCACCGCGCCCGTGTCGAGCAGGTGCGTCCCGTCGGTCGCGGAGACCTGCGGCAGCGCCGTGGTCTCCTCGGCGTCCGGCGCCGGAGCGCTCGGCATGCCCCAGGTCGTGGTGGTCGGCAGCACCTTGACGGTGGGCGGCGCCGCGGACGGCTCGTCGCTCGTGCCCGCGGAACGAGTGGCGCCCATCTGCCGCGTGTGACTCGTGGTGTCCATGGAGCTCGTGGCATCCATCGAGGAGTCGGAGCGGAACGTCCGGGGCACCGGGGTGCCCTGCGCCGTCATCGGCACGTGCCGGGCCTTCCCCTTCGGCACCCGGACGTCGCGTATCTGCTCGCCGGTACGCCTGAAGAAGTGCTGGAAGAGCGTGCCGCCGCACGTCGCGAGGGCGCTGACCACGCCGGCACCGAGGATCGTCCCGTAGACACCGAGGCCCGAGGCGAGCTTCGCGGCCACGACGGCGGCGACCGCGCTGCCGGCCACCTGGGGCACGCTCAGATCCAGCCGCTTCTCCTTGGGCTCGTCCTCTGTGTCCTCGGAGATTTCCGGCTTCTTGCCCATGTTCAGACCTTGTCTACCTTTCTCGACATAACCACCCAGACGCAGCGAAGTGCTCAAGAGTAAGCGAACTCCCTGTGTCCCACGAGAAAGGACGTTTAGGGGGGAGGCTTCAGTTCCGATTACGTGTTTTTCGTGAAGCACGACACGCGAAGCCCACACATTTCAGACGAAGGCCGGGAGCCCGCGACCTCAACTGCCGCGCCCCTGGACAACTTCGGCGGCGCGGCGATCCACGCAAGTGGCCCGAATGGAGTACTGTTGCGAGCCCTGGGTCCGGTCTCCCGCCAGGGTGCTCGGGTCCTGCCAGGACCGTGGGGAGGGGGTTCGCTGCACAGGGTGACGAAGTCTGTCACTTAGCGTTGCGAATAGATAACCGTGCCATAACGGCGATCCAGGGCCCATGCCCGACACGCCGGGCAACTCGGCAAGGTTGTGGCAGGCTGCACCCGGGCAGGCCACACTCGACTAGCGGAAGCAGCGACGCACGTGACGTCGGCAGGCACCACCCGGGAGGTCCCCATGCCCGAACTGCGTGTCGTGGCCGTCTCTAACGACGGCACACGGCTGGTGCTGAAGGCTGCGGACAGCACGGAGTACACGCTGCCGATCGACGAGCGCCTCCGGGCCGCCGTACGAGGCGACCGTCCGCGTCTCGGCCAGATCGAGATCGAGGTGGAGAGCCACCTCCGCCCACGCGACATCCAAGCGCGCATACGGGCCGGCGCGACCGCGGAAGAGGTCGCGCAGTTCGCCGGCATCCCGGTCGACCGGGTGCGCCGCTTCGAGGGCCCCGTGCTCGCGGAGCGCGCCTTCATGGCGGAGCGCGCCAGGAAGACCCCCGTGCGCCGCCCCGGCGAGAACGCAGGCCCTCAGCTCGGAGAGGCCGTGCAGGAGCGCCTGCTGTTGCGCGGCGCCGACAAGGACACGGTCCAGTGGGACTCCTGGCGCCGCGACGACGGCACCTGGGAAGTCCTGCTCGTCTACCGGGTCGCGACCGAACCGCACTCGGCGAGCTGGACATACGACCCGCCCCGCAGGCTCGTCCAGGCCGTGGACGACGAGGCACGTTCGCTCATCGGCGAGTCCGACGACATCGGCACGCCCGAGCCCACGTTCCCGTTCGTGCCGCGCATCGCCCGGCTGCCCCGGGACCGCCCGCTCGACCGGGCCCTGGACCGGCAGCTGGAGCGTCCGGCCGCGCCCCTGGAGCCGGACACCGAGGAGAACGAACTGCCGGCGATCGCCTCCGCCTCGTCGGAGCGCGACTCGCTGACCAGCCTCTTGGAGGCCGTGCCCAGCTACCGCGGCGACCTCGCCGTGCCCGAGCGCCCCTCGGCGGCTCCCGAGCCGCCGCAGGAGGAGCCCGAGCCGCCCGCGGCCGTAGAGGTGGAGGAGCCGCCGGCGCCCGCCGCCTCGGCCGGAGCCGGATCGGCGTACGCGGACGTCCTGATGCCGCGCTCCGTCGCAGGTCATCGCGACCGCCTGACCGGCACCACCGACCGCCAGGCGGAGGCCGACGGGGTCCGCCCGGGTCGCCGCGCGGCCGTACCGAGCTGGGACGAGATCGTCTTCGGTACGCGCCGCAAGAAGCAGGAGTAGCGAGGGCTAGGACGCCCCTCCCGCGAGGGCCGCGCGTCTTCTCATACGGGTGAGGGGCCCGCGCCGTTCAGTCGGCGCGGGCCCCTCACCCGTGGGTACGGCTACTGCGGGTCCGGACCCGTCGCCACCGGGCGCGACGCGTCCGCGGACCACTGGGACCACGAGCCCACATAGAGCTGCGCGTCGAAACCGGCCACGGCGAGCGCCAGGATCTCGTGCGCGGCCGAGACCCCCGAGCCGCAGTAGACGCCGACGCGGCCCGGATCGCCGCTCACGCCAAGGGACTTGAAGCGCTCGGCCAGTTCGGCGGCCGGGCGGAAGCGGCCGTCCTCGCCGACGTTCTCGTTGGTCGGGGCGGACACCGCACCGGGGATGTGGCCGCCGACCCGGTCGATGGGCTCCACGTCACCGCGGTAGCGCTCGGCGGCGCGCGCGTCCAGAAGCAGCCCGGACCGGGCGAGCGCCGCGGCCGCGTCCGCGTCGAGCACCCCGGTGGCACTGGGTGCAGGCTCGAAGGTGCCCGGCTCCGGCGTCGGAACCGTCGTCTCCAGCGGGCCCTCCCACGCGGCGAGTCCGCCGTCGAGAACCCGCACGGACGGGTGACCCGTCCAGCGCAGCAACCACCACGCGCGCGCCGCGGCCCAGCCCTGCCCGCCGTCGTACACGACGACGTCCCGGTCCGCCGAGACCCCGGCCGCGCGCATCGCGGCGCCGAAGACGGTGAGGTCCGGCAGCGGGTGCCTGCCCTCACCGGGACCGGCGTGACCGGCGAGTTCCGAGTCCAGGTCGACGTAGACCGCGCCCGGCACATGGCCCGCCGCGTACTCGGCACGGCCGTCGAAGGCGGGTGCGCCCGCGGCCTGGGCGACGCTGAGCTGCCAGCGGACGTCGAGCAGCACGGGAAGACGCTCCCCTGCCAACTCGCTCGCGAGTTCGGATGCGGAGATGATGGCATTCATGGGCCCCATCCTTGCTCATGCTCTGGCCCGCGCGCCCATGGTCGTATAGCGTGCTCGATCGACTACCGAGCGTCTATTGACCGGACATGGCCGGGTCGGGGCGCCGCACCACGTGCGACACGGCGTTCCGGGTATCCGCGGCGAGGTATCGGCCGGTTTCGGCGCGGCCGAGGAGCGCCGTGCGGCACCGAGTGCCACCATCAGGAGGGGCACCGAGTGACGTGGGTACCCGCGCCGTGGGACCGAGGGTTTCTTTCGAGGAGAGAGTGACGATGACCGAGGCAGCAGCCCGGCGCGCACCGGGCACCCCCTGCTGGGTGAGCCTGATGGTGCACGACATGGCCGCCACCCAGGAGTTCTACGGGGCGCTCTTCGGCTGGGAGTTCCGGCCCGGCCCGCAACAACTCGGGCCGTACGTACGGGCGCTCCTGAACGGCATGGAGGTCGCGGGCATCGGCCGGCTGCCCGCCGAGCGCCACCTGCCGGTCGCCTGGACCCCCTATCTGGCCTCCGACGACGTGGACGCGACGGCGGAGACCGTGCGGCACTGCGGCGGCACGGTGGGCGTCGGCCCGCTGGACGCCGGGGAGGCCGGGCGGATGGCGATCGGCTCCGACCCGTCGGGCGCGGTGTTCGGCCTGTGGCAGGCCGCCGGGCACGCGGGCACGGCGGTGACCGGGGTGCCGGGCGCGATGGCGTGGAACGAACTGGTGACACGGGAGACGGCGAGCGTCGCCAAGTTCTACCAGGCCGTCTTCGACTACACCGAAGAGGCCGTCGTCTCCGCCGACTTCGACTTCCTCACCCTGCACCTGGAGGGCGCCCCCGTCGCCTCCGTGCACGGCGTCGGGCACGCCCTGCCCCGCGACCAGGGGCCGCACTGGATGACGTACTTCGAGGTCGCGGACGTGGACGAGGCGGTGGAGCGGGTCGCCGACCTCGGCGGTCATGTGATCAAGCCCGCGCGCGAGGGGTCGCACGGGCGGGTGGCCATGGTGGCGGACCCGGAGGGCGCGGAGTTCTCGCTGCTGACGTCGCGAGCCGTGTAGCGCCCCCGCCCGGTCGGCCCTCGGTCAGGCCGAGCCGACCGGCAGGACGTCCGGGGAGAGCGCGGCCGCGTGGGCCGTGGCGCTCGTCATCCGCCTGCGGTGGTGGCGCCGGCACAGCACCTCGTAGCCGATCTCGTCGGCCGACCGGTTCACGTCGCCGACCACGACCTGGGCGCCCTCGACGACCATCGCGCCGTTGACGGTCCGGGCGTTGTGCGTGGCGCGGGCGCCGCACCAGCACAGCGCCTCCACCTGCAACACCTCGACGCGGTCGGCGAGTTCGACGAGGCGCTGCGAGCCGGGGAACAGCTTGGAGCGGAAGTCGGTCGTGATCCCGAAGGCGAAGACCTCGAGCTCCAGCTCGTCGACGACGCGGGCGAGCTGGTCGATCTGCTCGGGCGCGAGGAACTGCGCCTCGTCCGCGATCAGGTAGTCGACCTTGCCGCCCTGCGAGAGGTGCTCGACCACGTACGCGTACACGTCCAGGTCGTCCGCGACCTCCACGGCGTCCGTGACGAGGCCGAGGCGGGAGGAGAGCTTGCCCTCCCCCGCCCGGTCGTCGCGGGTGAAGATGAGGCCCTGGAGACCGCGCGCCGAGCGGTTGTGCTCGATCTGCAGAGCGAGAGTCGACTTCCCACAGTCCATCGTTCCGGAGAAGAACACCAGCTCGGGCATGGGGAGTCGAGCACCTTTCGAGGGGGACGCGGTGGAGGGCGGGCGGGGCACGGCGCGGGCGGTCAGGACCGCACTTCGAGCAGCGGTACGTGCTGCTCCGCCGGGGTCATCGAGCCGTGGTTGCCGACCATCAGGGATTCCTTCGGCTCGGTCTGTGAGGCGATGATCAGGACGTCGTCCCGGGCGGCGGCGATCACGTCGCCGAGCCGGTCGTACACCCGCTGGTCGACCTGCGGACCGAACCAGCCGGCCGCGATCGCCTCGTCGCGCGAGGCGATCCAGAACTGCTCGCCGAGGACCTCGCGCCAGACCGTGAGCACGTCGCCCGCCGCGCCCGGCACCGCGTACACATGGCGTGCGCGGCCCTCGCCGCCCAACAGGGCGACGCCCGCGCCCAGTTCCCAGTCCTCGTCGAAGTCGATGCGGGACTGCTCGTCGAAGGGGATGTCGACCATGCCGTGGTCGGCGGTGACGTACAGGGCGCTGCGCGGCGGCAGTTGCTCGGCGAGGCGCTGCGCGAGCCGGTCGACGTACATGAGCTGGCCGCGCCAGGCGTCGGAGTCGACGCCGAAGCGGTGCCCCTTGCCGTCGACCTCGCTGTAGTACGTGTAGACCAACGAGCGGTCCCCCGCGGCCAGTTGCTCGGCGGCCAGGTCCATGCGGTCCTCGCCGGAGAGGCGGCCGAAGAAGGTGCCGCCGCTGAGGGCGATCTTGGTGAGGGGCGTCGACTCGAAGGCGGGGGCCGAGACCTGCGCGGTGTGCACACCCGCCTCATGGGCGCGCTGGAAGATCGTGGGGTACGGCTGCCAGGTCTTCGGCTTCGTCCACGGGTTCCAGCGGAGCTGGTTCATCAGCTCGCCGGTGGCCGGGTTGCGCACCGTGTAGCCGGGCAGGCCGTGGGCGCCGGGGGGCAGCCCGGTGCCGACGGAGGCGAGGGAGGTCGCGGTGGTGGCCGGGTAGCCCGCGGTGATGGGGCGGCCGGTGCCGCCGCGCGAGGACGGTATGAGCGAGCTGAGGAACGGGGCCTCGTCGGGGTGCGCCTTGAGCTGCTCCCAGCCCAGGCCGTCGATCAGGAAGACACAGGCCCGGTCGACCGCCCGCAGTTCCGGGATTCCGGCGGTGCAGCCGGGGACGCCGAGGTGGGCGCCGAGGGTGGGCAGCAGGTCGGCGAGGGATCCGGTGCCGTACGCCGGGACGGGAGCGGTGTGGACGGGCAGCGGCTCTACGTCGTCCCAGGCGGCCTGCGTCATCGGCGTCCCGCGTCCGCGATGGCCTCGGAGAGGGACTGGGCGAACGTGAGGGCCTGGCGCACGGTCTCCGGGCCGTCCCCGGCCTCGCTGACGCGCAGGCTCAGGTCGTCGGCCGTCGTGTTGCCCGTGTAGCCGTGGTCCGCCTCGCAGTTGGGGTCGCCGCAGCTCGCGGGCTCCAGGTCGATGCGGGAGACGGCGCCCCAGCCGATGGTGAGGACGACCTCGCGGGGCAGCGCGCCCGGAACGTACTTCTCCGGGTTGGCGACGACGCGGCTGAGGACGACCGAGGAGATCCGGCCGATCTGCACGGACTCCGTGGACGTCGTCGCGTACGGCGTCGGGGACGTGCTGTCGGCCGCCTGCTCGTCCGTGTGGCTGACGATGAAGCGGCTGTCGGTCAGGACCAGGACCGTGACGTGCCGACGGACCTCGTTCGCGTCGAACGTGGTCTCCTGGTGCACCAGATACGACGAGATCGGCTCGCCGCCGACCGCGGCCTCCACGGCCTCGGCCACGAGAGCCGGGTAGTAGCCGCTGCGCTCGATCGCCGTCCGCAGCCCTTGGGTCGTCGTACTGGTCTTGGCCATGGGGTCCATCCTAAGGCCCGGAAAGAGACTCCCGTTGCTCCTGTGGATAACTCTCCGTGAGCGCCTGTGACGAGGCGATTCTCAGTACGCGGCGGGCAGGGTGCGCGGTCCGAGGTCGTCCCGCGCGGGCGGCGGGGCGAGCCGGACGGAGGCGCCGAGGACGGTCAGGCCGTGCTCCGCCACGACGACCGGTTCGAGGGCCACGCCGACCACCTCGGGGTGGTCGTCGACCAGGCACGACACCCGCTGGAGCAGTTCCTCCAGCGCGGGCGTGTCGACGGGGGCGGCGCCGCGCCAGCCGAACAGGATCGGGGAGGTTTTGATCGACCGCACGATCCCCTGCGCGTCCTTGTCGGTCACCGGGATCAGCCGGTGCGCCGTGTCGCCGAGCAGTTCGGAGGCGGCTCCGGCGAGACCGAAGGAGAGCACCGCGCCCGCGGCCGGGTCGATGACGGCCCGTACGACGGTGTCGACTCCGCGCGGCGCCATCGACTGCACGACCGGCCGCAGTTCGGCGGGGCGGCCGAGCCGCGCGGTCAGGTCCTCGTAGGCGCGCCGCAGCTCCCCCTCACCGGACACGTCCAGGCGTACGCCGCCGAGGTCGGGGCGGTGCCGCAGATGCGGGGCCGTCGTCTTCAGGGCCACGGGGTAGCCGAGGGTGCGCGCGGCCTCGGCGGCCTCGTCCGTGTCGCGCGCGGGCAGCGTGCGCCGTACGTCGATGCCGTACCGGGACAGCAGCGCGCGGGCGTCGTCGGGGGCGAGGTCGACGCCCTTGGGGTCGCTGTGCTTGGCGAGCAGTTCCTGGATGAGGTCGGCGGCGCCCTGCTCGTCGATGGCGTCGTACTCGGGGACCTTGCCGGGCTCGGCCGCGTCGCGCCGCCACTGGGCGTACTTGGCGACCTGGGAGAGGGCGCGGACGGCGCGCTCGGCGGCCGGGTAGGCGGGGATGAGGCGCGGGGGGCGGTCCGACGGGGCACCGCCTTCGAGGGTCTCGGGGGTGGCGGACGGCTCGGGGGCGCGCTGGAGTGGGGTGTCCGGCGCGTTGGGTCCCGTGCTCACCGCGGCGGAGAGCGCTTCGGCGAGGCCGCCGAGTTCGACGTGGACGACCAGCACCGGCTTGGTGGGGCCGGTGGCGGCGGCCGTGCTCAGGGCGGCCGCGAGTTCCGCGTCCTCCGAGGGGCCCTCGCCGACGGCGGGGATCGCGGTGACCACGACGGCGTCCGTCCCGTCGTCCGCCAGGGCCTGCTCCAGCGCGCCCCGGAAGTCGGCCGCGGAGGCGGCGGTCGTGAGGTCCAGGGGCGTCTTGGGGCGCAGCCCTTCGGAGAGGCACACGTCGTAGGTGAGCAGGCCCAGCGACTCCGAGTTGCCCAGGATCGCGACGCGGGGTCCCGCGGGCAGCGGCTGGCGGGCCAACAGAAGTCCGGTGTCGACGAGTTCGGTGATCGTGTCGACGCGGATGACACCCGCTTGACGCAGCAGCGCGGAAACGGTCGCGTACGGGAGGCGGGTGGCCCGCACCGCGTGCCCGGTGGGCGCGATGCCGCTGTGCCGGGCGCCCTGCACGACCACGAGGGGCTTGGCGGCGGCGGTGCGGCGGGCGAGGCGCGTGAACTTGCGCGGGTTGCCGATCGATTCGAGGTACATGAGGGCGACGTCGGTGTCCGGGTCGTCGTACCAGTACTGAAGGACGTCGTTGCCGGAGACGTCCGCGCGGTTGCCCGCCGAGACGAACGTGGAGACTCCGCTGGCCCCGGTCACTCCCCCGCCCCTGCGGTGCAGCCGGGACAGCAGGGCGATGCCGATGGCGCCGGACTGGGCGAACAGACCGATGCGGCCTGGGCGCGGCATCTCGGGGGCGAGCGAGGCGTTGAGCCGGACTTCCGGTGACGTGTTGACGACCCCGAACGCGTTCGGCCCCACGATGCGCATGCCGTAGCTGCGCGCCTGGCGGACCAGGGCGCGCTGGCGCTCGCGGCCCTCGGTACCGCTCTCGGCGTAGCCGGCGGAGACCACGACGAAGCCCTGCACGCCGCGCTCGCCGCACTCGGCGACGACCTCGGGGACCTGCGGGGCGGGCACGGCGACGACGGCCAGGTCGACCGGTTCGGCCGGGGCGATGTCGCGTACGGAGCGGTGAGCGGGTACGCCGTCGATCTCGGTGACGTCGTCCCCGAACGCCTGGTTCACCGCGTACAGGCGGCCGGTGAAACCGGCGTCCTTCAGGTTGTCGAGAACGCTGCGGCCCACTCCTCCGGCGGCACGCCCGACGCCGATCACGGCGACGGAGCCGGGGGCGAGGAGGCGCTGCACGGAGCGGGCCTCGGCGCGCTGCTCGCGCGCGTGCTGCACCGCGAGCGAGGCCTCGGTGGGCTCGATGTCGAACTCCAGGCGGACCACGCCGTCCTCGAAGCTGCGCTTCTGGGTGTACCCGGCGTCCCGGAACACCTTGATCATCTTGGTGTTGGCGGGCAGCACCTCGGCCGCGAAGCGGCGGATGCCGCGCTCCCGGGCGACGGCCGCGATGTGCTCCAGGAGGGCGGAGGCGACGCCGCGGCCCTGGTGGGCGTCCTGCACGAGGAAGGCGACCTCCGCCTCGTCGGCGGGGGCGGTGGCGGGCATGCCCTGCGCGTTGATCCGGTCGTAGCGCACCGTCGCGATGAACTCGCCGCCCACGGTGGCGGCGAGGCCGACCCGGTCCACGTAGTCGTGATGGGTGAAGCGGTGCACGTCCTTCGCGGACAGCCGGGGGTAGGGCGCGAAGAAGCGGTAGTACTTCGACTCGTCCGAGACCTGCTCGTAGAAGCTGGTCAGGTGCTCGGCGTCCGCGGTCGTGATGGGCCTGATCCGCGCGGTGCCGCCGTCGCGCAGCACTACGTCGGCCTCCCAGTGGGCGGGGTACGCGTGGCGGTCCGACGGGGTCTCCATGTCGCAAGCGTAGGGCCGGGCACCGACAGACGGAGCCCTGTCGTACAGGTCGCGGCCCGTGCGTACGGAGGGCACGCTATGGAGGACCGAAGGGCCGTGCCGGTGAGGACCTGGGTCCGCGTCACGCACGCGCCCCGGTATGGAACACTGGTCTAGACAACCGTGAGACACCTGAAGGGCAGCATCACATGGCTGAGCGCCGCGTCAACGTCGGCTGGGCCGAGGGCCTCCACGCCCGCCCCGCTTCCATCTTCGTCCGCGCTGCCACGGCCGCCGGCGTTCCCGTGACGATCGCCAAGGCCGACGGCAACCCCGTCAACGCCGCCTCCATGCTGGCCGTGCTGGGCCTGGGCGCCCAGGGCGGCGAGGAGATCGTGCTGGCCTCCGACGCCGAGGGCGCGGACGCCGCGCTCGACCGTCTGGCCAAGCTGGTCGCCGAGGGCCTCGAGGAGCTTCCCGAGACCGTCTGACCCACAGACGTACAAGCAGTACGGCGAAGCCGCGCGTCCCTTTCAGGGGTGCGCGGCTTTTTCGTTTGCCCTGCCCCCGCGGACAGAATTCCGGCGCGCCGAAGTCACCCCGTAAGGCCACTCATTAATTCACGGCGAATTGGGCAGCGGAAATGAATCCGCGACCCGTCGTCGAATAGCTCACTTCTTTGTATACGGCTCCGCTGTTAAACCTGGGGCCCCACCGTGTTGACTGCATGTTGCGAAGTCCTCACACGCTCGCCCGCGCGGGGGACGCGCAGCCGGTGGGCGGCCGTCGCCCGCTCCGTGTGCAGGGCGGCGAGGGCGCGGGCGCGCTCCGCGTCGCCACGCGCCACCGCGTCGACGATGGCGCCGTGCTCGGCCCAGGACTCGGCGGGCTGGGCGGGGCTCTCCACGGCGTACATCCAGGCGATCTTGTGGCGCAGCTGGGTGAGCAGGGTGATCAGGCCGGGGCTGCCGGAGGCCTGCGCGAGCGTCTCGTGGAACCAGCTGCCCAGGCTGCGCAGATCCTCGCTCTGACCTCGCCTGGAGCGCTCCTGACCCAGCCTGACCAGGCCGCGCAGGACCTTGAGGTGGGCCTCGGTGCGACGCTGCGCGGCGCGGGCGGCGCCCATGGGCTCCAGCAGCATGCGGATCTCCAGGAGGTCGGCCGCCTCCTGCTCGGTGGGTTCGGCCACGCACGCGCCCGCGTGCCTGCGCGTGACGACGAAACCCTCCGCCTCCAGGGTGCGCAGCGCCTCGCGCACGGGCACGCGGGAGACCCCGTAGCGGCGCGCGAGCAGCTCCTCGGTGAGCCTGCCGCCGCGCTCGTAGACCCCGGCGACGATGTCGTCGCGGATCGCCGTGCATACCGAGTGCGCGGGAATGCGCATGAGTCGACCTCCGCCTTAATCCCCGCGAAACGCGGTCGATTGACGCCCCTGCAAGCGCGAATGACACGCGGCCGGAACCCTTGGTCAATGACTCTATTCCACCGGACTTGAATTTCCGACGAGAGGGCCGAATCCAGGGATATTTTTTGGACAGTCGGGGTCCGCACACGCGAAAGCCCCGGCTCGGTGAGCCGGGGCTTTCGAGGCGTGTGCCGGGTGGGTCAGACGTTCACACCGTGCTGGCGCAGGTACGCGACGGGGTCGATGTCCGAGCCGTAGTCCGGGCCGGTGCGGGCCTCGAAGTGCAGGTGCGGGCCCGTGACGTTGCCGGTGGCGCCGGAGAGGCCTATCTGCTGGCCGGGGGTGACGCTCTGGCCGACGGAGACGCCGATCGACGACAGGTGGCCGTACTGGGTGTACGTGCCGTCCTTCATCTTGATCACGACGTTGTTGCCGTACGCCCCGCCCCAGCCGGCCTCGACGACGGTGCCCATGCCGACCGCGTGCACCGAGGTGCCGGTGGAGGCGTGGAAGTCGATGCCGGTGTGGCTGCCGGAGGACCACAGGCCGCTGCCGGCCTGGTAGGCGGTGGAGACGTACGAACCGGAGATCGGCGCCACGAAGCTGTTCAGGCGCTTGCGCTCGGCCTCGCGGGCGGCGCGCTCCTTGGCCTCGCGCTCCTTCTCGGCCTTCTCGGCGGCCCGCTTCTTGGCCTCGGCCTCGGCCTTGCGCTTGGCCTCCTCGGCCTTCTTCTTGGCCTCGGCCTCGGCCTTCGCCTTGGCGGCGGCCTTCTCCTGCGCGACGGCCTGGGCGTCGATCTGGTCGGCGAGGGAGTCGCCGATGGCGACGGCCTGCGTGAGGCCGTCGTGCTCGGCCAACGTGGTGTCGGCGGCGAGCGCGGGGGCGGCGAGGCTTCCCACCACACCCGTCGTGGTGAGTGCGGCAACGCCGGCTACCTGTGCGGTGGTACGCGTCAGGCGGCTGGGGCGGCGGTGCTTCCCGGTGGCACGGGTGAACGCCATGAAGTGGCTGGTCCTTTCCTTCCTTCTCGCCTACCGGGTTAGCTGACGGGTTCGGAGCAGGAAGGTCTCCTACGGGCCCCCTCCCCCTGCGGGAAGAGCGCCCGATTCACCCCAGGGACTGCGGTGGGTCCCCGGCTCCCCTGGCTCGCACCATGGGGACTCGGCGATGACTGTCCGGTGTCGCGGGCGCGACGTGCGGCTGGCGGACAGCCGGAGGGAACGCTAAGCGGGCCGACTTTGAATCAACAAACAGAACCCGGCTTTTGTAGTGCACGCCACAGGGCAGACAGGCAACCTCTGCACCAATTCGGACATTTGCGAGCGTGTGGTGATTCCGAATGATCGTGACCAACACCACGGAGCCCCGGCGGCCGAGTCGGCGCCGGGGCTCGCGAGGTGCTGGGACGGATCGGATCAGCCCGCGACCACGGTGACCTCGCCGATGCCGAGCGCCTTCACCGGCTCCTCGATCTGCGCGGCGTCGCCCACGAGGATCGTCACCAGCCGGTCCGCCGGGAACGCGCTCACGACGGCGGCCGTGGCCTCCACCGTGCCGGTCGCGGCGAGCTGCTGGTACAGCCGCGCCTGGAAGTCGTCCGGCAGGTGCTGCTCGACCTGGTCGGCGAGGGTGCTCGCGACGGCCGCGGCGGTCTCGAACTTCAGCGGGGCGACACCCACCAGGTTCTGCACGGCGGTGTCCCGTTCGGCGTCCGTGAGGCCCTCGGCCGCCAGGGTGCGCAGGACCTTCCAGAGGTCGTCGAGCGCGGGGCCGGTGTTCGGCGTGTCCACCGAGCCGCTGATGGCGAGCATCGCCGCGCCGCTGCCGTCGGGCGCCGAACGCAGCACCTGGGCGAAGGACCGCACCCCGTAGGTGTAGCCCTTCTCCTCGCGCAGGACGCGGTCCAGACGCGACGTGAGGGTGCCGCCCAGGCAGTACGTGCCGAGGACCTGCGCGGCCCACACACGGTCGTGCTTGTCGGGTCCGACGCGGCCGATGAGCAGCTGCGTCTGCACGGCTCCCGGACGGTCCACGATGATCACGCGGCCGGTGTCGTCGGCGACGACCGGCGGCACGGGGCGCGCCTCTGCGGTGTCGCCGGTCCAGGCGCCCAGCGTGTCGGCGAGGAGGGTGTCCAGGTCGATGCCCGTCAGGTCGCCCACGACGACGGCCGTGGCGGTGGCGGGGCGTACGTGCCGGTCGTAGAAGGCGCGCACCGACGCGGCGTCGATGGCCGAGACGGTCTCCTCGGTGCCCTGGCGGGGGCGCGACACGCGCGCGTCGGCCGGGAAGAGCTGCTTGGAGAGCTCCTTGGCGGCCCGCCGGGCGGGGTTGGCGCTCTCGTGCGGGATCTCGTCCAGGCGGTTGCGTACGAGGCGCTCGATCTCGCTGTCGTCGAAGGCGGGGGCGCGCAGCGCGTCGGCGAAGAGGGCGAGGCCCTTGCCGAGGCGGGAGGCCGGCACTTCGAGGGAGGCACGGACACCGGGGTGGTCCGCGTGCGCGTCCATGGTGGCGCCGCAGCGCTCCAGCTCGGCGGCGAACTCCTCGGCGGAGTGCTTGTCGGTGCCCTCGTTGAAGGCGCGCGCCATGATCGTCGCGACGCCGTCGAGGCCCTTGGGCTCGGCGTCCAGCGGCGCGTCCAGGTGCACCTCCACGGCGACGACCTGCTGGCCGGGGCGGTGGCAGCGCAGCACCGTGAGACCGTTGGGCAGCGCGCCGCGCTCCGGGGCCGGGAAGGCCCACGGCTTGGGCTCGCCGGCCTGGGGGCGCGGGTGGAAGTCCATGTTCGCGAGCTGCTCGGTCACTGGCCCGCCTCCTCGTCGCTCTCGTCGGTGTCGGCGGGTGCGGTCGGCTCGTACACGAGGACCGCGCGGTTGTCGGGGCGCAGGCAGGCCTGGGCGATCTCCTTGACCTCGGCGGCGGTCACGTCCAGGACGCGTCCCACGGCGGTCAGGGCGAGCTGCGGGTCACCGAACAGCACCGCGTAGCGGCACAGCTCGTCGGCGCGGCCCGCGACCGTGCCGAGGCGGTCCAGCCATTCGCGCTCCAACTGGGCCTGGGCCCGCTCCATTTCCTCGGGGCTCGGGCCCTCCTCGGCGAACCGGGCGAGCTCCTCGTCGACGGCGGCCTCGATGACCGGCACCTCGACGTCTCCGGAGGTCTTCACGTCCAGCCAGCCCAGGGAGGGCGCTCCGGCCAGGCGCAGCAGACCGAAACCGGCCGCCACCGCCGTACGGTCACGGCGTACGAGGCGGTTGTACAGGCGGGAGGACTCGCCGCCGCCGAGCACGGTGAGCGCGAGGTCCGCGGCGTCGCACGCGCGCGTGCCGTCCTGCGGGAGCCGGTAGGCGGACATCAGGGCGCGGGCCGGGACCTCCTCCTCGACGACCTCGCGCAGCTGCTCGCCGACGACGTCCGGGAGGGCGCCGTCGCGCGGGGCGGGCTTGCCGTCGTGGCCCGGGATGGAGCCGAAGTACTTCTCGACCCAGGCGAGCGTCTGCTCCGGGTCGATGTCGCCGACGATCGACAGCACCGCGTTGTTGGGCGCGTAGTAGGTGCGGAAGAAGGCGCGCGCGTCCTCGAGGGTGGCCGCGTCCAGGTCGGCCATGGAGCCGATGGGCGTGTGGTGGTACGGGTGGCCCTCGGGGTACATCAGGGCGGTCAGCTTCTCGAACGCCGTGCCGTAGGGGACGTTGTCGTAGCGCTGGCGGCGCTCGTTCTTCACGACGTCCCGCTGGTTCTCCATCGACTCCTCGTCGAGGGCCTCCAGCAGCGAGCCCATGCGGTCGGCCTCCAGCCACAGTGCGAGCTCCAGCTGGTGGGCGGGCATCGTCTCGAAGTAGTTGGTCCGCTCGAAGCTCGTGGTGCCGTTGAGCGAACCGCCCGCGCCCTGGACGAACTCGAAGTGCCCGTTGCCGTGCACCTGCTTCGAGCCCTGGAACATCAAGTGCTCGAAAAGGTGAGCCAGGCCCGTACGGCCCTTGACCTCGTGGCGCGAGCCGACGTCGTACCAGAGGCAGACCGCCGCGACCGGGGTGAGATGGTCCTCGGAGAGCACCACGCGCAGGCCGTTGGCCAGCCGGTGCTCGGTCGCTGTCAGGCCGCCGGAGCCGGCCTCGGCGGTGGCCGTGTGACCCATGGGCATGTACGTCCCTTCGATCGCGGTACAACGCGGATTCGCGGTGAACTCTGGACCGCGGCAAGTCCTGAAACACTGAACTGCTGCGAGTCCTGCCACTGTATGCAAGCGTGCTGGCACCTGGCGAAGTTCCCGCCGGGGCTACGCCGTGAGCGAGCGCGGGCCCTTCTGAGGGCCGTGCGACACCCGGTACTGACGGGGCGCGAGCGGCGTTGTCAGTGCGGCGGTCCACAATGGACCGCGACAGTTCCCGTTCATGTCCCCGTTCTCGTACCCGTTCTTGTACCCGTTCTTGTAGGTGAAGGAGCCGCAGCAGCGATGGCCCGCCGCAGCACGAAGACCCCGCCGCCCGACGACTTCGAGGAGAAGATCCTCGACATCGACGTGGTCGACGAAATGCAGGGCTCCTACCTGGAGTACGCGTACTCGGTCATCTACTCGCGCGCCCTGCCCGACGCACGCGACGGGATGAAGCCCGTGCACCGTCGGATCGTCTATCAGATGAACGAGATGGGCCTGCGCCCGGAGCGCGGCTACGTGAAGTGCGCCCGCGTCGTCGGCGAGGTCATGGGTAAGTTGCACCCCCATGGCGACGCGTCGATCTACGACGCCCTGGTGCGCCTCGCCCAGCCCTTCTCGATGCGCGTCCCCCTGGTCGACGGCCACGGGAACTTCGGTTCGCTCGGCAATGACGACCGCCCGGCCGCCATGCGTTACACCGAGTGCCGCATGGACCCGGCCGCGAGCCTGATGACCGAGTCGATCGAGGAGAACACGGTCGACTTCGCGCCCAACTACGACGGCCAGGAGCAGGAGCCGCTGGTCCTCCCGGCCGCGTATCCGAACCTGCTGGTGAACGGCGCGTCCGGCATCGCGGTCGGCATGGCGACCAACATGGCGCCGCACAACCTGGGCGAAGTGATCGCCGCCGCCCGGCACTTGATCAAGCACCCGGGCGCCGACCTCGACACGCTCATGAAGTACGTGCCCGGCCCCGATCTGCCCACCGGCGGCAGGATCGTCGGCCTGTCCGGCATCCGGGACGCCTACGAGACGGGCCGCGGCACTTTCAAGATCCGCGCGACGGTCTCCGTGGAGAACGTGACGGCGCGCCGCAAGGGGCTCGTCGTCAGCGAGCTGCCCTTCGCGGTCGGTCCCGAGAAGGTCATCTCGAAGATCAAGGAACTGGTCGGTTCCAAGAAGCTCCAGGGCATCGCCGACGTCAAGGACCTCACGGACCGCGAGCACGGCCTGCGCCTGGTCATCGAGATCAAGAACGGCTTCGTGCCGGAGGCCGTCCTGGAGCAGCTCTACAAGCTGACGGCCATGGAGGAGTCCTTCGGGATCAACAACGTGGCCCTGGTGGACGGCCAGCCGCTCACCCTGGGCCTCAAGGAACTCCTCGAGGTCTACCTGGACCACCGCTTCGACGTGGTGCGCCGTCGCAGCGAGTTCCGCCGCAGCAAGAAGCAGGACCGGCTGCACCTGGTGGAGGGCCTCCTCGTCGCCCTGGTGGAC
This sequence comes from Streptomyces sp. BYX5S, assembly GCF_054724165.1. Taxonomy (NCBI): domain Bacteria; kingdom Bacillati; phylum Actinomycetota; class Actinomycetes; order Kitasatosporales; family Streptomycetaceae; genus Streptomyces; species Streptomyces sp. BYX5S. The sequence goes on from NZ_CM138829.1 coordinate 6,264,556, forward strand.
ATCGACGAGGTCATCCGCATCATCCGCTCCAGCGAGAACAGCGCGCAGGCCAAGGAGCGGCTCATCGAGCGCTTCTCGCTGAGCGAGATCCAGACGCAGTACATCCTGGACACGCCGCTGCGCCGCCTCACCAAGTTCGACCGCATCGAGCTGGACGCGGAGCGCGACCGTCTCAACGGCGAGATCGACGAGCTGACCGGCATCCTGGACTCGGACGCGGAGCTCCGCAAGCTGGTCTCCACCGAACTGGCCGCCGTGGCGAAGAAGTTCGGCACCGACCGGCGCACGGTGCTCCTGGAGTCGGCGGGCGCCCCGGTGTCGGCCGTCCCGCTCCAGGTCGCCGACGACCCGTGCCGCGTGCTGCTCTCCTCGACCGGGCTCCTCGCCCGTACGGCGAACGGTGAGCCCTTCACCGAAGGTGAAGGCACGAAGCGCGTCAAGCACGACGTGATCGTCTCCGCGGTGCCCGCGACGGCGCGCGGCGAGGTCGGCGTCGTCACGTCCGAGGGCCGTCTGCTGCGGCTGAGCGTGATCGACCTGCCGCAGCTCCCGGAGACGGCGGCGACGCCGAACCTCTCCGGGGGCGCCCCGATCTCCGAGTTCCTGTCCTCCCTGGGCGCGGACGAGACGGTCGTCTGCCTCATGACCCTCGACGAGTCCTCGCCCGGCCTGGCGATCGGCACCGAACAGGGCATCGTGAAGCGCGTGGTGCCGGACTATCCGTCCCACAAGGAGGAGTTGGAGGTCATCACCCTCAAGGACGGCGACCGCATCGTGGGCGCCGCGGAGCTGCGCACCGGTGAGGAAGACCTGGTCTTCATCACGGACGACGCCCAACTGCTGCGCTTCCAGGCCTCCATCGTGCGCCCGCAGGGCCGGGCGGCGGGCGGCATGGCGGGGGTGAAGCTGGCGACGGGCGCGAAGGTCATCTCGTTCACCGCGGTCGACCCGGCGGTCGACGCCGTGGTCTTCACGGTGGCCGGCTCGCGCGGCACGCTGGACGACTCGGTGCAGACGACGGCGAAGCTCACGCCGTTCGACCAGTACCCGAGGAAGGGGCGCGCCACGGGCGGCGTTCGCTGCCAGCGCTTCCTGAAGGGCGAGGACTGCCTGAGCCTGGCCTGGGCGGGTCCGGCGCCGGCGCGTGCGGCGCAGAAGAACGGTGTGCCGGCCGAGCTGCCCGAGATGGACCCGCGCCGCGACGGTTCGGGTGTGTCGCTGCCGAAGACGGTGGCGGTGACGGCGGGCCCGGTCTAGGCACGGGGAGCGCGGGCCGGGGGGCCGGACGCCTAGAGGTCGACGTAGTCCGCGACCTCTTCCGCCTCCCCCTTGTCCTGTACGTAGCGCAGAACGCCCCACATGCCGTGCTCGTCGACGGTGTGCGGGGCGTCGCTCTTGGCGGCGTCGAGCTGTCGGCCGACCGCGGCGGTGTCGATGCCCGAGCCGATCAGGACGAGCTGGGTGAGGCGCGCCTGGTCGCTCGTCCACGGCTCCGGGTAGAAGCGCAGAAAGCGGCCCACGGCGTGCACCACGTACCGGTTGCCGGGGTCGCCCGCGCCGAAGTCGACGTAGCCCTTGATGCGGTACAGCCCGTCGGGCCTGCTGTCGAGGAAGGCGATCAGCCGGCGCGGGTCCATGGGCGTTTCCGAGGTGAACGAGACGCTGTCGTAGGCGGAGTGCAGATGGCCGGAGTGCGCCGCGCGGCCGTCGTGCCCGGCGTGATCGTCCTGACCGGCGTGATCGTCCTGACCGGCCTGATCGGCGTGCTCGTCCTCGCGCTGGTGCAGGTCGTCGAAGGACAGCTGCCCGATGCGTTCCTCCGTGGGGCGGCAGTCGAAGAGCAGTTCCGGGTCGATGCGCCCGTACGAAGCGGACACGACGGCGGCCCGTCCGGCCGCGGCCCGCACGGCGCCCAGAACGCGCTCGCGCTCGCTCTCCCCCACCCGGTCGCCCTTGTTCACCACGACGAGGTCCGCGATCCCGAGGTGGCGCTCCACCTCAGGATGCCGCTGCCGGGTCGCCTCGAACTCGGCGGCATCCACCACCTCGATCAACCCGCCGTACACGATCCGCGGGTTCTCACTGGCGAGCACCATGCGCACCAGCTCTTGAGGCTCGGCGATACCGCTGGCCTCGATCACGATGACGTCAATGGCGTGCACGTCATTGACGGGCCGAGTCAACTTGTCCAGATACACATCAAGTTCACTGGCGTCGACGGCGCAGCACAGGCACCCGTTGCCGAGCGAGACGGTCGAGTCCCCCAGCTGCCCGGCGACCGCCATGGCGTCGATCTCGATCGACCCGAAGTCGTTGACGATCGCCCCGATCCGCGTGCCGCCGCTGCGGTGCAGCAGATGATTGAGCAACGTGGTCTTCCCCGACCCGAGGAAGCCCGCGAGGACGACGACGGGGATCTGCTGCGGGCTGGTCCTGCTCAACGCGACCTCTCTCACACCGAATCGCACGCCGCAGCGTGCGCCGGCTCGGGAACCGGCTCTCGTACGAAGAATGAATGCCGCCCCAGGATACGAGCGGGTGGAAACACCGCGAAGTGAACGATTGCTAACGCCGCCCGCTGGGCACAGGTTGGACATGGCGCCGGTTTTCGCGAACTGAGCATCCACCCGCGCGCCTCCTCTCCGCCTCCCCGCCGATCAGAGCCGCTCGGCACCCCGGGAGACGGCAAGCGCGCCGCCCACCGCCGCCGGTCCCCGTCTCCGTCGCCCCGCATCACCCGACGACCGGCGCACGGTCGCCTGAATCGGGGGTTGACATGGCCACACAGAGTAAAGGGTTCTGCCGGACGGTAGTCGCCGCTGCCGTGGGCGGGCTGGCGGGTGGCACCGCGACGCATCTGTGGCATCGCTTCGGACCGGGGACGAAGTGGGCCTCGGAGGAGCGGCGACGTCTCGCGCGGGCGCACCAGCAGCGCATGCACTGGGAGTTGTTGAGCAAGGCGATCGACGACCCCGACCTGGCCGTCGTGATCGACAACTACGGCCTGGAGCTCACGCCGAAGAAACGGCGCCAGTACATGTACGCCAACCTCTGGTACGTCAACGCGTTCCACAACTACGAATCCGGCCTGCACGACCAGCGCGAACTCTTCGGCATCCTGCGCGAGCTGTTCCAGAGCCCGTACATGCGCGAGTACTGGGAGGCCACACGCCCGCACCGGGCGTCCCTGGACCCGTCGTCCAGCGAGGCCGAGATCGGCCGCATGGCCGAGGCACTGTTCCACGAGATCGAGGCGGCCTCGGACACCGACGAGTGGTGGGTGGTGGGGGAGCCGCCGTCGGACTGAGGCAGGCGGCGGTCCGGTCCCCCCGCACGGGTGAAGTTGTCAGCCAACTCCCGCCGCGAGCAAGGGAATAAGCACCTCAACGCCTCATTCAGCCCACTACTGTGACGGCGTCACATCACTTGCCCGAGAAGGAACCGGTTCCTTGAAGATCGTACGCCGCATCGGGGTGCCCCCGAGCGCACGCGGAAGCAGCTCCGGCGCCACCTGCCCCGATGTCTTCGAACTCAGCGATGGGAACTTCGCAGTGATCGGGACGGAGGCCACCGCGGACCTCAGACACGAACTCCCCTCGGACGCCGGGGTCGCCGACTACGAGCGCATCGTCATTGTGAACCGGGAGACCTTGGTTCGCGCCAAGGCGGACATTCCCGACAGCTGATCGCCTGTGGCGGCCCGCGCCGCCAGCGGGCCCGGCAGCGCCGCATGCCGGGCCTCAGCCATGCGCGGACGCGCCGGTCACACGACCCCCGGCACCGCCACCGGCGGCTCCACCCCCACATAACGCGCCGCCGGGCGGATGATCTTCGAGTCCTCGGCCTGTTCGAGGATGTTGGCGCTCCAGCCGACGGCACGGGCCGCCGCGAACGTCGGCGTGAACATGGTGCGCGGCAGGCCGCACAGTTCCATGACCACGCCCGCGTAGAACTCGACGTTGGTGTGGAGTTCGCGGCCGGGCTTGAGTTCCGCGAGGATCGCCTCCACGTGGCGTTCGACCTCGACCGCGAAGTCCACCAGCGGGCCGCCGAATTCCTGAGCGATGCCGCGCAGCATGCGCGAGCGCGGGTCCTCCGTACGGTAGACGGGGTGGCCGAAGCCCATGATCCGGTCCCCCGCGAGCACCCGCTCACGGATCCAGGAGTCGATGCGGTCCGGCGTACCGATCGCGTCCAGGGTGTCGAGGGCCCTGCTGGGCGCTCCTCCGTGCAGCGGCCCGGACAGCGCGCCCACGGCTCCGACCAGGGAGGCGGCGACATCCGCTCCGGTCGACGCGATGACACGCCCCGTGAACGTTGACGCGTTGAAGCCGTGATCAATGGTTGAGATCAGGTATTGCTCGATGGCCCGTGCATGGGCGGGGTCGGGCTCCGCACCCGTCAACATGTACAGATAGTTGGCCGCGTACGAGAGGTCCTCGCGCGGCTCCACCGGTTCGAGCCCCTCCCCCAGCCGATGCAGCGCCGTGAGCATCGTGGGCACCACCGCCGTCGCCGCGACGGCGTCCGCCCGGCGCCGTTCCCGGCCGATGTCGTACACGGGCCGGAAACCGCGGGAGGCCCCGAAGAGCGAGAGCGCCGTCCGCAGCCCGGCGAGCGGTCCGGAGACCGCACTGGCACGGGCGATCGCGGGCAGCGCGGCCCGCACGTCCTCCGGCAGCCCGCGCAGCCCGGCGGTCTCCCGCGCGAAGGCCGCCGACCGCTCCGCGTCGGGCAGTTCACCGTGGATCATCAGGTGCCACACGTCCTCGAAGCCGCGGGTCCTCGCGAGTTCGACGGCGGAGTACTGGCGGTAGTGGTAGAAGCCCTCGCGTCCCCTGACGTCCCCGAGTTCGGTGTCGGTGACGACGACGCCGGCGAGCCCTCGCGGCACATCGGCGACGACGGTGGAAGCGGTCCCGTTGATCGGCATGTTTCCTCCCTGTACTTGATTCGACTGTCCATGCTTGACTCAATAGCTGTCAATATTGATTGAATCAACGCCGATCGATCCGGATACGGTGACGCGCATGAGCGATCAAGAACCTGCGCCGACGCAGCAGGCCCGCCGACTGACCACCAAGGAGACCGCCGAACTCCTCGGTGTGAAGCCCGAGACGGTGTACGCCTACGTGAGCCGCGGGCAGCTCAGCAGCAGACGCTCGGAGAGCCGGCGCGGCAGCACCTTCGACGCCGCCGAAGTCGAGGCCCTGGCCCGCCGCAACAGGCGGGAGCACGCCCCGTCCTCGGGCGCCAACGAGCTGTCGGTGCGCACCCGGATCACCCTCATCGACGACGACCGGTACTTCTTCCGGGGAGTCGACGCGGTACAGCTCGCGACCCGTCACTCCTACGAGGAGGTCGCGGAGTGGCTGTGGACGGGCCAACTGCGCCCCGGTATCCGGTTCACCGCCCCCGAGGAGTCGCTCGGCGCCGCCCGCAAGGCGGTCGCCGCCCTGCCCGAACTCAGCAGCCCCATCGACCGGTTGCGGGTGGCCGCCGTCGCCGCGGCGACGGCGGACCCGTTGCGCTACGACCTGTCCGAGGACTCCGTCCTGGGCACCGCCCGCTCCCTCATCCCCACCCTCGCGGCGGCGCCACCCCTCGTACGCACGACCTACGCGGACGGCGCACCGATCGCACAGCGCCTGTGGGGGCGGCTGACCTACAGGGAGCCCACCGAGGCGGCGCTGCGCGTCCTGGACCTGGCCCTCGCCCTGCTCGTCGACCACGACCTGGCCGCGTCCACCCTCGCGGTGCGCGTGGCCGCCTCCGCGCGGGCGCACGCCTACGCCGCCGTCTCCGCGGGCCTGGGCGTCCTGGAGGGGCCGCTGCACGGGGCGGCGAGCGGCCTGGCCCACCGGATGCTGCTGGAGGTCCTCGACCGGGGCAGCGCGGGCGCCGTGGTCGCGGACGAACTGCGCTCGGGCCGCCGCGTCCCCGGCCTCGGCCATCGCCTCTACCAGGGCGAGGACCCGCGCGCGCAGGCACTGTTCGCGGCCCTGGAGGAGCTGCCCGAGGCGGAACCGGCGCTCGAGGCGGCCCGCGACGTCGTGACGACCACCGCCCGCCACACCGACCTGCGCGCCAACGTGGACCTGGCGCTCGCCGCGTTCACCTCCTCGTTCGGGATGGCCGCGGAGGCGGGCGAGACGGTGTTCGCCGTCGCACGTACGGCGGGCTGGATCGCGCACGCCTTGGAGGAGTACGGCGAACGCCCGCTCCGGATGCGGCCCTCGGGGCACTACGTGGGGCTGCGTCCGCCGCAGCCGCTGCCGTCGGCGCCTACGGAGAAGTGACCGGCCGCGCGGGTTAAGGTCACCGGCGTGAGTACGTGCACGACCGCCTCGCGGGATCTTCAGGAGCCTCTCGCCGGGACCGCGGCCACCGCCCGCACCTGGCTACTGATCGAGCAGCCCGGCCCGTGGGGCGCGAAGGCCCTGGTCTCCAGCCATCTCGACCCGGCGGTGGGCCGCGCCCTGGAGGCGGCGGCCGAGGGCACCGGCGTACGCGTCGCACTCATCCGCCGACCGGGACGGCACGCGGACGGCGATGCCGCGCGACGCCGCCAGGCGTACGCAGCCCACACCGTTCCGGGAAACACATGGCTGCGCGGCACCACAGTCGAGTCACCTGAAGACCTGCTGCGGCTCGACTTCGCCTCCTTGGGAGCGGGCCTGCACGGCGATTTCGGCAAGCCCCACACGGGTTCGCCGCTGGCGTTCGTCTGCACGAACGGGAAGCGCGACCGGTGCTGCGCGCTCCTGGGGCGGCCCCTCGCCTCCGAACTGGCGTCCTCAGGGGAGAAGGGCGTCTGGGAAGTCACTCATCTCGGTGGCCACCGCTTCTCGCCGACTCTCCTCGTACTGCCCTACGGCTACGCCTACGGAAGGTGCTCGGCCGCCGAGGTGAAGGAGATCCTGGAGGCGGTGCGCTCCGACCGGATCGTGCCCCACGGGTGCCGCGGCGGTTCCGCCTGGGACCGGCCCGGACAGGCCGCCGAGCTCGCGGTGCGCCGGTCGACCGGGACGTACGACGCCGGTGTCCTGAGCGTCGTGGACACGACGTCAGTGGAGGCGCCCACGGAGGCCCACGCATCCACGGACACCTCCGGCGTCCTGCCTCCTCCCGCGCCCCCTCACTGGAACGTGACGATCGCCCACGCGGACGGCCGGCTCTGGACGGTCACGGTCGCCCAGGGCGCCTCCCTCCCACCCCGTCCGGAGAGCTGCGACGCCGCTCTCGGTTCGCCGGCCCGCATGGACGTCGTCGCTGTGCGTGAGGTCCCCGCCGCCCGCGGCTGAGCACGGCGCGAGCGAGCGCGGCGCAGCCGTACAGCCAGGGAGATCCCTGCCACAAGGCCTACGACCAGCGCCGACGGGCCCGTACGGTTCTGAGCCATGAGCTCGACTCCCCCTGCCCGCCGACGGCGCTTCGGCCTGCCCAAGCGGGTGTTCGCCCAGGTGCTGCTGATGCAGGTGGCGATCGCCGCGGGGGTCGCGGTGCTGGCCACGGGGCTCTTCCTGGCACCGCTGAGCGACCAGCTCGACGACCAGGCGATGCGCCGTGCTCTGGCCATCGCGCAGACCACGGCGGCGGAGCCCCGGATCGCCGAGGAGCTGCGCTCGTCAAGGCCGTCCGAGGACGGTCCCGTGCAGGACGCGGCGGAGCGGATCCGCCGGGCCAGCGGCGCGGAGTACGTCGTGATCATGAACAGGGAGGGTGTCCGCTGGTCGCACACAGATCGCGACCGGATCGGCCACGTCGTCTCGACGGACCCCAGCACGGCGCTGGCGGGCCGCGCGGTCATGGAGATCGACGAGGGCACACTCGGCCGCTCCGCACGCGGCAAAGTGCCGCTGAGGGCCGCGGACGGGGCCATCGTGGGCGCCGTCTCGGTCGGCATCGAGTACGACAGCGTCCGCGCGCGCCTCATCCACGCCATCCCCGGCCTGTTCGCCTACGCGGGCGGCGCCCTGGCCGTCGGGGCGCTGGCCGCGTATCTGATCTCGCGCCGGGTCCAGCGGCAGACGCGGGACCTGGCCTTCTCCGACATCTCCGCGCTTCTGGCCGAGCGCGAGGCCATGTTGCACGGCATTCGCGAGGGCGTCGTGGCCCTGGACCGCGACGGCCGGATCCGCCTGGTCAACGACGAGGCGCAGCGACTGCTCGGCGTGGACGCGAAGGTCGTCGGCCGGCCGCTCGACGAGGCTCTCGGGGCGGGGCGCACGACGGATGTCCTCGCGGGGCATGTCGCCGGGACGGACCTGCTGACGGTCCGCGGTCAGCGTGTCCTGGTCGCGAACCGGATGCCCACCGACGACGGGGGCGCGGTCGCCACCCTGCGCGACCGTACGGAGCTGGAACAGCTGGGCCGCGAACTCGACTCCACGCGCGGCCTGATCGACGCCCTGCGCGCGCAGGACCACGAACACGCCAACCGCATGCACACGTTGCTGGGGCTTCTGGAGCTGGAGATGTACGAGGAGGCCGTGGACTTCGTCGGCGAGGTGGCGGGGGCGCGCCGCGTGACCGCGGAACAGATCACCGAGCGGATCGAGGACCCGCTGCTCTCCGCCCTTTTGGTGGGCAAGGCGACGGTCGCCGCGGAGCGCGGGGTCGCGTTCGGCATCTCCGCGGACACCTGGCTGCCCGACCGCCTCGTCGATCCGCGCGGCCTCGTCACGATCGTCGCCAACCTGGTGGACAACGCCCTGGACGCGACCGCCGGTTCGGACCGGCACGCGCGCGTGGAGGTGGTGCTGCGGGCGGAGGGCCGAAGCGCGGTCCTCCGGGTACGCGATTCGGGGCCGGGTGTCCCTGACGACCAGCGCGAGAGCGTCTTCGTGGAAGGCTGGTCCACCAAGGAACCGCCGGCACACGGCAAGCGCGGTATCGGGCTCGCCCTGGTGCGCAGGTTCGCCGAGCGACAGGGTGGCACGGCCGAGGTGACCCGGTCTCCGCTCGGCGGCGCCGAGTTCGTCGTCGTCCTGCCGGAGGCTCTGACCGACGACCTGCCCGACGTGCTGCCCGAAGCAGCGCCCCGGGCCCGGACCGATGCCCCGACCGACGACGTGCCGGACGCGACCGAGGAGGCCCGATGATCGACGTACTGGTCGTGGACGACGACACCCGCGTGGCCGACGTGAACGCCGCCTATGTGGCGAAGGTCCCCGGCTTCCGGGTCGCGGCGACCGCGCACAGCGCGGCGGAGGCACTGGACCGCATCGAGGAGCTGCATGTCGATCTCGTGCTGCTCGACCACTACCTGCCGGACCGTACGGGCCTCGCGCTCGCCCGGACGGTGCGCGAACGCGGCCACCAGATCGACGTGATCATGGTGACCGCGGCGCGCGACGTGGGGACCGTACAGGCGGCCATGCGCAACGGGGCGCTGCAGTACCTGGTCAAGCCGTTCTCGTTCGCGGGCCTGCGGGGGAAGCTGGAGGCGTACGCGACGCTGCGGCGGACCCTCGACGGCGGGGGCGAGGCGGAGCAGGCGGAGGTCGACCGGATCTTCGGGGCGCTCTCCGCGGGGCCCGCTCCCGAGCTGCCGAAGGGTCACTCCCCCACCACCGCAGAGCTGGTCCGCAGGGCGATGATGACCGCCGAGGGCCCGCTCTCCGCGCAGGAGTTGGCCGACATCACCGGGCTCAGCCGGCAGACCGCCCAGCGCTATCTCAAGCTCCTGGAGCGGACCGGGCGGGTGCGGCTGAGCCTCAAGTACGGCGACACGGGACGGCCCGAGCACCGCTACGCGTGGGCCACCGGCCGCTGAGGTCGGCCGCCCTCCCGCGGGAGACCCGCGTCAGACCGCTCCAGCGCCCGTGAGAGCGCGTACCTCGGTCTCGGCGTGCTTGGCCTCGTCCGGCGCCTCCGGGGACGTCACAGTGCCCAGCCAGCCCGCGAGGAAGCCGAGCGGGATCGAGACGAGCCCGGGGTTCTCCAACGGGAAGTACTGGAAGTCCACTCCGGGGAACAGCGAGGCGGGGCTCCCGGAGACCACCGGTGACAGCACGACGAGCACCAGCGCGGGCACCAGACCGCCGTACACGGACCACACGGCACCCCGCGTGGTGAACCCTCGCCAGAACAGCGAGTAGAGCAGTACCGGCAGATTGGCCGACGCGGCGACGGCGAACGCGAGTCCGACCAGGAACGCCACGTTCAGGTCCCGCGCGAGCAGGCCGAGCCCGATCGCGAGCGCGCCGACCCCCGCCGCGGCGACGCGCGCCACCGCGACCTCGCTCCACTGCCTGCCGCCGCGCTTCCCCTCGGGGCCGCCTCGGCGCAGCGTGGCGTAGAGGTCGTGCGCCACGGACGCCGAGGACGCCAGGGTGATCCCGGCGACGACGGCGAGGATGGTGGCGAAGGCGACCGCGGCGACGATCGCGAACAGCACCGTGCCGCCGGTCGAGTCCACCCCGCCGCCGAGGTCGAGGGCGAGCAGCGGAACCGCCGTGTTGCCCGCGGCGTTCGAGCTCCGCACGGCATCTGAGCCCACGAGGGCGGCGGCGCCGAACCCGAGCACGATGGTCATCAGGTAGAAGCTGCCGATGAGCCCGATGGACCAGACGACCGAGTGGCGCGCGGCCCGCGCGGTGGGCACGGTGTAGAAGCGCGACAGGATGTGCGGCAGGCCCGCCGTGCCGAGCACCAGGGCGAGCCCGAGGCTGATGAAGTCGAAGCGCGCGGTCCAGCTGCCGCCGTACTTCAGGCCCGGCACGAGGAAGTCCGAGCCGTGTCCGCTGCGGGCGGCGGCGGAGCGCAGCAGCTGGTCGAAGTCGCCGTGGAAGCGCGCCAGGACGAGCACGGTCAGCATGATCGCCCCGCCCATGAGCAGGACGGCCTTCACGATCTGGATCCACGTGGTGGCCCGCATCCCTCCCAGCGACACGTAGATGACCATGAGCGCGCCCACAGCGACGACGGTCCACGCCTGCGCGGCGCCGCTCGCCTCTCCCAGCAGCAGCGCGACGAGGCTGCCCGCACCCACCATCTGGGCCACCAGGTACAGCACGGACACGGTCACCGAGGAGGTGCCCGCCGCGATGCGCACCGGCCGCTCCCGCATCCGGGCCGCGACGACGTCGGCGAGGGTGAACCGGCCGCAGTTGCGCACGAGTTCGGCGACCAGGAAGAGCACCACGAGCCACGCCACGAGGAAGCCGACGGAGTAGAGCAGCCCGTCGTAGCCGTACAGCGCGATGAGGCCGGAGATGCCGAGGAAGGACGCGGCCGACATGTAGTCGCCCGCGATGGCGAATCCGTTCTCCATCGGTGAGAACAGCCGGCCGCCCGCGTAGAACTCCTCCGTCGTGCCGTGCCGCTTGCGGCCGGCCCACGTGGTGATGGCGAGCGTGACCGCCACGAACGCGCTGAACAGGACCAGCGCCAGGGTCTGATGCGTCCCGGTCACCGCGGACCGCCCTCGCCGCGTGCAGCACCGTTTCCGCTCACGCGCGCGTGCTCCTCGACGCCGCGCGTCATCTCCTGCGTGTCCCACCGCAGTTCGAGCGCCGCACGGTCCCGGCGCAGCCGCGCGTGGCGCACGTACAGCCAGGTCAGCAGGAACGTGCTGGCGAACTGGCCGAGCCCGGCCACCATCGCCACGTTCACGGAGCCCGCGACCGGTTCGGCCATCAGGCCGGGCGCCGTGGTGGCGGTCACGACGTACGCGACGTACCAGACGAAGAAGATCACGACCGCCGGGACGACGAACCGCCGGTAGCTTCCGCGCACTTCCTGGAACGCCGCGCTGCGCTGCACCGCCAGGTAGACCCCCGCCGCGCTCGGCTCGGGCGCCACGCCCTGGGCAGGCACCTCGGACACCCGCGCGCGCGGGCCGCGCCACTCCCCCCGTCCCGGGTCGGGCGCCTCGTTCCAGGGATCGCCGATGCCTCTCACGGCACCGGCCCTGGGCCGCGTGCTCGCGCGCCCGTCGTGCTTGTCCACCGAACTCTCCTTGTCCGCGGCCCACTTCGGCCGCGTGCCCAAGGATGGACAGATCGGGAAGATCCCGGACTCTCACCGCAGACCCTTCACCCCATTAGGTGATGAACGCCCCCGGCGGCTTCGCAAGCCCGTGCCGGTGCGCGCCACGGCTCACGGGCCCGCGACGCCATGCGGCTCCACCCGTGGGGTGGAGCCGCATGATGAGAACCGTGGGGCGTGCGGTGCGTCCGCCCCTCTCGCTCGACGGCGAGTCCGCCCACGCGCTACATGTCGATGCGCGAGCGGTCGAGGGTCGAGGCGGAGCTGCTGATGAACTCCTTGCGCGGCGCCACGTCGTTGCCCATCAGGAGGTCGAAGACCTGCTCCGCGGCCTCCAGCTCGCCGATGTTGATCCGGCGCAGCGTGCGGTAACGCGGGTCCATGGTGGTCTCCGCGAGCTGGTCGGCGTCCATCTCACCGAGACCCTTGTACCGCTGGATCGAGTCCTTGTACCGCACACCCTTGCGCTGGAACTCGAGCAGCGTCTCGCGCAGCTCGCGGTCCGAATACGTGTACACGTACTTGTCCTGGCCCTTCTTGGGCTGGACCAGCTCGATGCGGTGCAAGGGAGGTACGGCGGCGAACACGCGGCCGGCCTCGATCATCGGCCGCATGTAGCGCTGGAAGAGCGTCAGCAGCAGCGTACGGATGTGCGCGCCGTCGACGTCGGCGTCGACGAGCAGGATGATCTTGCCGTAGCGCGCCGCGTCGAGGTCGAAGGTCCGGCCGGACCCGGCTCCTATGACCTGGATGATGGCGCCGCACTCGACGTTCTTCAGCATGTCCGAGACGGACGACTTCTGAACGTTGAGGATCTTGCCTCGGATCGGCAGCAGCGCCTGGAACTCGGAGTTCCGCGCGAGCTTGGCGGTGCCGAGCGCGGAGTCGCCCTCGACGATGAAGAGCTCGCTGCGCTCCACGTCGTCGCTGCGGCAGTCCGCGAGCTTGGCGGGGAGGGACGAGGACTCCAGGGCCGTCTTGCGGCGCTGCGCGTCCTTGTGCTGGCGCGCGGCGATCCGCGTACGGGCCGCGGCGACGGCCTTCTCCATGACGGCGCGGGCCTGCGCCTTGGCGTCGCGCTTCGTGGAGGACAGGAACGCCTTGAGCTCCTTGGCCACGACGTTCGCCACGATCCGGTTGGCCGCCGAGGTACCGAGGACCTCCTTGGTCTGGCCCTCGAACTGCGGCTCCGCCAGGCGCACCGTCACGACGGCCGTGAGGCCCTCCAGGGCGTCGTCCTTGACGATGTCGTCCTCGGCGACGCGCAGCACCTTCTGGCTGCGCAGAACCTCGTTCATCGTCTTCGTGAGCGAGCGCTCGAAGCCGGTCAGGTGGGTGCCGCCCTTGGGGGTTGCGATGATGTTCACGAACGACTTGATCGTCGTGTCGTAGCCGGTGCCCCAGCGCAGCGCGACATCCACACCGAGCTCGCGCTGGACCTCGGTCGGCGTCATCTGGCCGTGCTCGTCGAGGACCGGGACGGTCTCCTTGAAGGTGCCCTGTCCGGTGAAGCGGAGGACGTCGCAGACGGCCTTGTCCTGCGCCAGGTACTCGCAGAACTCGCTGATCCCGCCGTCGAAGCGGAAGGATTCCTCGCCCTTGCTGCCGCCCTCACCGAGACCCAGCTCGTCGCGGACGACGATGGTCAGGCCCGGCACCAGGAAAGCGGTCTGCCGCGCGCGCTGGTGCAGGTTCTCCAGGGAGAGTTTGGCGTCCTTGAGGAAGATCTGGCGGTCCGCCCAGTAGCGCACGCGGGTGCCGCGGCGCGTCTTGGGGATCTTCTTGACCTTGCTCAGCCCCACCGAGGGGTCGAACGGCGCGTCCGGGCCCGTCTTCGCGAAGGCGCCGGGAACGCCGCGCCGGAAGCTCAGGGCGTGCGTGTGCCCGTGGAGGTCCACCTCCACGTCGAGGCGCGCCGACAGCGCGTTCACGACGGAGGCGCCCACACCGTGCAGGCCGCCGGAGGCCGCGTACGAGCCACCGCCGAACTTGCCGCCCGCGTGGAGCTTGGTCATGACGACCTCGACGCCGGAAAGGCCGGTCTTGGGCTCGACGTCGACGGGGATGCCACGGCCGTTGTCCCGCACCTCCACCGAGGCGTCGTCGTGCAGGATCACCTCGATGTGGTCGCAGTAGCCTCCGAGTGCCTCGTCGACGGAGTTGTCGATGATCTCCCAGAGGCAGTGCATCAGGCCGCGGCTGTCGGTCGAGCCGATGTACATGCCCGGACGCTTGCGTACGGCTTCGAGCCCCTCAAGGACGAGCAGGTGCCGCGCGGTGTAGTTGGAACCGTCCCGGTCTGCTCCGGTCAGCAGCGCTGTGGACGGCACGGACGTATCGGCGGTCACGCGGTTCGCTCCTCGCTGAATTTCAGATGGGGCCCTCTTGGAGGAAGGGCCGGCGTCGGTCGCCGTTCAGAGGGTACCGAGGCCTGGTAGAGCCTTTGTCACGCCACCCTCACCTCAGCCCAGACTAGTCCAGGATCGTATGAGTGTTCGATCCCTCGATGGAGTGAAGCCCACATCACGTTCCCTTCCAGGCATGAACCATTTAGGCTCCGGGCACGTCCTCATGAACAAACCGGCAACCCAGCCGGGGGAGGACCGACCTGACAGAACGCGCGAACCCGTAAGACGTTAGAGACGCAATACGGCACATTCGCCGCCACCCGGCGACAGACAGCCGGCCTCGAAGAAATTTTTCGAGGAAAAGCCGCGAGCGGGAACGTTTTCGGCCTGGTTGGATGTTGACCCTGGTACGACAGCTCGTCGAGCTAGAGAAGAGGCGACGTGACTACTGTTCTGACCCCCGCGAGCCCGCTGACGGCCGCTGACCGCTGCGACCGTTGCGGCGCCCAGGCATATCTGCGCGTCGTCCTGACCAGCGGTGGTGAACTGCTCTTCTGCGCCCACCACGGCCGCAAGTTCGAGCCGGAACTCAAGAAGATCGCCGCTGAGATACAGGACGAGACGGAGCGACTCACCGCCGTTCCGGCAAGCGCCGAGACCGAGGAACGCTGACACCTCGCACACACGACGAGCCAGCTCCGGCATCAGGCCGGTGATCGGGCGGCTGCCCCTGACCCCAGGGACAGCCGCCCGTCCTCGTATGCGTGAAGCGCGTCAGGCGTGCTGCTGAAGGACCCGCAGCACCTCCGAGGCGCGTGTGTAGACCCCCGGGCTCCCGGGGCGCCCGCAGCCGCTCCCCCAGGACACGAGCCCGACCAGCCTGCCCTTGGCGACGAGCGGGCCGCCACTGTCCCCCTGACAGGCGTCCTTGCCGCCGCCGGGCACCCCCGCGCACAGCATGGAGTCCGAGGCGTACGTCCCGTCACCGCCGCCCGGCGGATACGCCTGCTCGCACTCCGCGTCGGCGAGGACCTGCACCTGAGCGGCGCGCAGCGCACGCGGGTAGGTGCCCGCCCCTGTCGTGTCCCCCCACCCGTAGACGGTCGCCTCGGTCCCGGCCCGGTAGGCCGGGTCGCCCTCGTCGGCCATCTGGATCACGTATCCCTCGGGTAGCGGTGAGGACAGTGTGAGGACCGCCACATCGCCGGCATTGGTGCGGCTGTCGTAGGCGGGGTTGATCCAGTCGCTGCTCACGGACACCTCGGACCCGTCGTTCGAGTCGAGGTTGCCGCGGCCGACGATCGCCTTGAGATCGCGGACCTGATCGCGCGGCACGCCGAGCACCTTCTCGCTCAGACAGTGCGCGGCGGTGAGGACCGTCGAGCGGCCGACGACGACGCCTCCGCAGAACTGCCCGGCGCGGGTACCGCCGAACCGGTCACGGCTCCCGAGCGCCACCGCCCAGGGGCTCTTGGACGCGTCGGCCCGGTAGCCGCCGACGATTCCCTCGTCGGCGGCCGCGGGCTGCGGGGACGTCAACGGCAGCACCGCCGCCGCAGTCAGCACGGCCAGTGGAGCGGTCAGCGCTCTGACGGAAGGGCGACGCATACGAGCTCCTCACTCTGGGTTGCAATGGCACACCCAGAGTGATCCAGCGCGCGGCGCGACGCACCGCGAGGTCCGCCACCCAGCGCTCACGGCGAAGGCCCGGCACCGCACCCACGGAGCGGGGGCGTGCCGGGCCTTCTGAGAGCCGTACAGCGCCTGTGACTAGTCGAGGTAGTCGCGCAGGACCTGCGAGCGCGACGGGTGGCGCAGCTTCGACATCGTCTTGGACTCGATCTGGCGGATGCGCTCGCGCGTCACGCCGTACACCTTGCCGATCTCGTCGAGGGTCTTCGGCTGACCGTCGGTGAGACCGAAGCGCATGGAGACGACGCCCGCCTCACGCTCGGACAGGGTGTCGAGCACGGAGTGCAGCTGCTCCTGGAGGAGCGTGAAGCTGACCGCGTCGGCCGGGACGACGGCCTCGGAGTCCTCGATGAGGTCACCGAACTCGCTGTCACCGTCCTCGCCCAGCGGGGTGTGCAGGGAGATGGGCTCGCGGCCGTACTTCTGGACCTCGATGACCTTCTCGGGGGTCATGTCGAGTTCCTTGGCCAGCTCCTCCGGGGTGGGCTCGCGGCCCAGGTCCTGGAGCATCTGGCGCTGCACGCGCGCGAGCTTGTTGATGACCTCGACCATGTGCACCGGGATACGGATGGTGCGGGCCTGGTCGGCCATGGCGCGGGTGATCGCCTGACGGATCCACCAGGTGGCGTACGTCGAGAACTTGTAGCCCTTGGTGTAGTCGAACTTCTCGACCGCACGGATCAGACCGAGGTTGCCCTCCTGGATGAGGTCCAGGAAGAGCATGCCGCGGCCGGTGTAGCGCTTGGCCAGGGAGACCACCAGACGGAGGTTGGCCTCCAGGAGGTGATTCTTGGCGCGGCGGCCGTCCTCGGCGATGATCTCCAGCTCGCGCTTGAGCTTGGGAGCGAGCTTGTCCGCGTTGGCCAGCTTGTCCTCGGCGAACAGACCGGCCTCGATGCGCTTGGCGAGCTCGACCTCCTGCTCGGCGTTGAGCAGCGGGACCTTGCCGATCTGCTTGAGGTAGTCCTTGACCGGGTCGGCGGTGGCACCGGCGGCGGCGACCTGCTGGGCCGGCGCGTCGTCCTCGTCCTCGTCGGAGAGTACGAAGCCCTGCCCCTCGGGGGTCTCCTCCTCGCCGGCCTTCGCCGGAGCGGCCGGGGTCTCCTCGGTCGCCTCGTCCTCAAGAAGGTCGTCGTCCTTCTTGGCGGCGGTCTTCTTTGCGGCGGTCTTCTTGGCGACCGTCTTCTTGGCGGCGGCCTTCTTGGCCGGCGCCTTCTTCGCGACGGCCTTCTTGGCCGGCGCGGCCTCTTCGTCGACGGCCTCGACGGCCGGCGGCTCGGGAGTGGTGGTGGCGGCGACCTTCTTGGCGGTGACCGTCTTGGCCGCGACGGTCTTGGTCGCGGTGCGCTTGACCGGACTCTTGGCTGCGACGCTGCTCTTTCGGGGACGCTTGGGCTCAGCGGCACTGACCATCAGCGTCACACCCTCTTCCTCGAGGATCTGGTTGAGGCTGCGCAGAACGTTCTTCCACTGAGTGGCCGGAATCTGGTCGGCTTCGAACGCACGACGGACGTCGTCGCCGGCGATCTGGCCATCAGCCTTTCCCCGCTCAATGAGCGCCATGACAGAGACGGATTCGGCGATCTCCGGCGGGAGCGTACGGGATGTGCTGGCCGACACGAACAACCTCTCGGAACGTTGGAAAACGGCTTCCGGCCCCGTCCTGTGTGGACCGGAGCCGACGACCGCCGACTTGGGGATGGGCCGACGGCGCGGGCAGGAGCCTGGGAGATGGACAGCGCCACGAACGGCTGCTGTATTCCCTCCTCGGCTGTCACCTCTTAGGTCATCGCGCTGCTCCGGGGAGCGTTACGCCCAATCCGCGTGGCCCGAGTCACACCCCGTTATCGGTCAAAGACTGACTGAAACGGACAGAACAGGGCATGCAGTCGATCACGTCCGGGCGAACAACGACCTCCGAAGAGCGGATCACCCAAGGAGAACGAACCGTCCACCTCTGCCCGGGTCGCCGTACGGCGCCCTCCTACCCATGCGCCGTATCCGCATACGTACGAGGAGCCGCACGACGACCTCCGATCCGCCCTTCCGGCGTCGACCCCACCCCTGGCGGGGTCAGTGCTCGCGGGGAGCCGGCACGACGCGCTCCACCTCGGGGTGGACGGTGAGCAGCTGCCGCATGGCGGCCTCGGCGCCCGAGGCGTCGCCCGCGGCGAGCGCGTCGACGATGCGCGCGTGGTGCAGGACGGCCGCCTCGTTGGGCCGGTCGCAACCGGTGACCGGGCCACCGGACACCTGGAGGGCGGCGGACACGATGCCGGAAAGGTGTTCGAGCATCTTGTTGCCCGCGAGCTGGATCAGCAGCGCGTGGAACTCCGCGTCGGCGCGCGAGAACGTGATCGGGTCACCCTGACCCAGCGCGTGCCGCATGATCTCCACCATGTCGACCATGCGCTGCTGGACCTCCTCCCGGCCGTGACCCGCCGCGAGGCGCGCGGCGAGCGGCTCGATCGTCCAGCGCAGCTCGCTCAGCTCGCGTCGCTGGTCGTCGCGCTGCGGTCCGAAGGCGCGCCATTCGATGATGTCCGGGTCCAGCAGGTTCCAGTCGCTGACCGGCCGCACACGCGTACCGACGTTCGGCCGGGCGCTGACCAGGCCCTTGGCCTCCAGTACGCGGAGGGACTCGCGGACAACGGTGCGGGACACCTCGAATCGCTGGCCGATCTCCTCCGGGACCAACGGGCGGTCGGCGCCCAGGTCGCCGGAGACGATCATCTGCCCGAGCTGCTGGACGAGTTGGCCGTGCAGGCCGCGGCCGCGGCTGCCCGCGGCGCGGCGGCCCACCCGGCCGAGATCCGGGTCCGCGCTCTCCCATGCGGGGCTGCCGAGGCGCTCGGAGGGCGACTCCGCGTAGGGGTAGCGGTCGAGTTCGCCCGGTCCTGCGAGGCCGGAGTCGGCGGAGCGGGCGGCGGTCATCATGGTGTGCGCAAGGGTACTCACGGAATCTGTTGTCGGCGCCGTCCCCAACTCCCTTGAGGTCTTTGGTGAAAAGCACACGAAAGGGTGATCTCCCTCCTCGCCGCACTTGACGCCTTATCGGAAGGAAACGGGCGTTGGAAGGGGAGTTGTGCGCAGCGAGGGGCCGGAAGGTGTCGGGCGATCGTCACCGCACCCGAGTACGCAGCGCTGTGAGCAGATATGCGCAGAGCAGAGCACCCAACGACAACATCAGGGCGCCGCCCACGGGTTGAGCGACCATCCGCACTCCGGCCGCCGCGAAACGCTCGATCCCGAACGGCCAGTCCAGCGGCGCGAGATCACGCAGTCGTGCCGGAAGTCCCGCCGCTGTTCGCACAGATGGACCCTCCAAGGCCTTCTGTACGAGCGGCACGATGATGATCGGAACAGCCACCACGGCCGCCAGTCCGGCCGTCGTCGACCGGAACAGACCGGCCGCGAGCACTCCCGCCCACGCGCACCCGACGAGCAGCGCGAGCCAACTGACGCTCAGCGAGAGCCAGTCGGCGGGGATCCGGGTGAGCTCCGATCCGTAGACGAGGTACAGCGACGCGGTGTCACCGGCGACGGTGAGTACGCCGACGAGCACCGCCGTCGCCGCGCCCACCAGCAGCTTCGCGGCGAGAAGTCCCAGGCGGCGCGGGACGGTTCCGCGGTCGGCGGCGAGCGCGGGATGACGGAACTCCTCACCGAAGGCGAACGCGCCGAGCAGCCCCGCGCCCAGGGCGGCGGGCGGCAGGGGCAGTTCCTGCGGCCAAGCGGCGATCAGGCGCGGCTGCGGCGTGTGACCTGCCCGCCCGAGCAGCACGGACAGCAGCACGGAGACGGCGAGCACGAGCGCGAGGGTCACGTAACCGGTGGCGATGCCGGTCGCGCGACGCACCTCGTAGCGCACGGGACGCAGTGGGCTGCGGGTGGGGCGGACCGCAATAGGCGGCGGCAGGGTCGGCAGCGCGGCGGAGGGGTGGCCCGCGGGACGGTCGCCGGGGGCGGGGCTGCTGGGAGTCGTGGACCGGCGCGGCGTCATGGGTGTGGGCCCAGTCGTGGGTGCGGGCCCAGCGGGTGAAGCGGAACGGTTCTGCGCGGCCGGGGGCCAGGTGGTGGAGTCGGTGAGCGGTACGAACGTGCTCGATGCGGGTGGCGCGTTGAGGGGCGTGGTGGCTGCCGGAGCTTCGGGGGCGCTCGACGGGTGGGCGGCGTCGGAGACGATGGCGGTGTCGGTGTCGGTGCCGGTCGCGCTCTCCGTGGCCGCGGGGAGGCCCGCAGCGGGCGTGAGGGTGCCCTTCGGGGCCGAGACGGCGTCCGTGTCGGGGCCTCCGGCGGGAGCGCCCTTCGCGCCGTCGTCCGCACGGTCGACCGCAGCGGAGGGCCCCACCGCCGAAGGCCCCGCATCGCCGATTTCGTCGGCCAGTTGGTGCACGAGGATGCCGTGCCGGAAGGCGATGTCCCCCACCTCCGCGCAGGTGCTGCCGTAGACCGAGAGGCGGCTGCCGTCCTCGGTGACCACTTCGACCGAGCGCCTGGCCGCGCGCGCTTCCTTGGCCAGGAGGACGCCGAACCGGGCGGCATGCGGACTGCGGACGGCGACCCGGGGCCGCAGCCTGGTGCGCGCGAAGTCGGCGACGTCCTGGTCCGCGACGACGCGGCCCGCGTCGAGGGTGACGACCCGGTCGGCCACCCGTGCCGCCTCCTTGGCGTCGTCGGTGGTGAACAGGACCGTGCCGCCGGACTCGGCGTGCGCCCGCAGAACGCCGTGCAGCCACCGGCCCTCCCGGCCGGAGAGGCCGACCGCGGGGCCGTCGAGCACCAGCGTGTGCGGGTCCGCGAGCAGCGCGCAGGCCAGGCCGAGCCGTCGGTCCATGCCGCGCGACAAGGTGCCCAGCCGTTGATCGCGCAGGCTCACGAGGCCCACCACTTCGAGGACTTCGTCGGCGCGCCGCACGGGCACGCCGACCGCCGAGCACAGCATGCGCAGGTGCCCTCGGACGCTGCGGGCCGGGTGGCCGGGCACGTCACCGAGCAGGACGCCGACCTCTTGCGCGGGGTGGGCGATGCGGTGCAGTGGACGACCTCTGAAGTAGGTGATGCCTCGGCCCTGTTGCAGTTCGAGCATCAGCCGTACGGCGGTCGTCTTGCCCGACCCCCGTGCGCCGAGCAGCGCGGTGACACGGCCGACGGGCGCGTCGAAGGACACGTCGTCGACCGCGGCCGGGCTCCCCTTGCGTGCGTTACTGGTCAGTCCGATGGCCTGGATCATCGCTTCTCTCGCAGGATGGGCGACCGCTCGGCGGCCGGGACCCACCCGCCGACAGGGCGACGGGCGAACCCCTGGGGTACCGCAGCAAGATAACGCGCTATTTAGCTCATTTCGGGCACCGTGCTCACGTAGCCGCCCGCGATTCCAAGCCCTTCTTGGGTCCACGACGGCGCACCGGACGCCGCCTACGGCGACTGTGCGGCGCGGCCGTCCACCCGTGCGACCGTCAGGCCTCCGGGCGCAGCATGGGCGGGTTGAGGAGCGTCGCGCCACCGGCCCTGAAGAGCTGGGCCGGCCGGCCGCCCTGCCGGGTCGTGGTGCCGCCGGTCGGCACCAGGAAGCCGGGCGTGCCCGTCACCTTGCGGTGGAAGTTGCGCGGGTCCAGAGAGACACCCCACACCGCTTCGTAGACCCGGCGCAGCTCGCCGACCGTGAATTCGGGCGGGCAGAACGCCGTGGCGAGCGAGGAGTACTCGATCTTGGAGCGGGCCCGCTCCACACCGTCGGCCAGGATCTGCGCATGGTCGAAGGCGAGCGGCGCCGCCTGTTCGCCCTCACGCCCGTAACCGCCCTGATGCAGCAGCGCCTCCACGGGCGCCCACCGCGCACTGTGCGCGTCGCCGCCGGGGCGGGGCGCGGGCAGGTCAGGGGCGAGCGCGAGATGAGCGACGCTGACCACACGCATCCGGGGGTCCCGCTTCGGCTCCCCGTACGTGGCCAACTGCTCCAGGTGTGCGCCGTTGTCCTGCGCGGGCGCCATCGGGTCGTGGGCGCACAGCCCCGTCTCCTCGATCAGTTCCCGCGCGGCCGCAGCCGTGAGGTCCTCGTCGTCCCGTACGAACCCGCCGGGCAAGGCCCAACGCCCTTGAAACGGCGGTTCACCACGGCGTACCGCCAGTGCGCACAGCGCGTGACGGCGCACGGTCAGCACGACCAGGTCGACGGTGACTGCGAAGGGCGGAAAGGCCGACGGGTCGTAGGGCGACATGGAACGATCATAGTCGTCTGCCTGACGATAAACACTCCCTTCGCTTGCTTGCCCCACCCTGTTCGGACGGCCCGCGGTGGTCCCTGCTCGTCACGGTTCGCACCCGTCACACCCCCAACTGCAGTTCGTCCGCGGCCTCCTCCACCATGGCGAGGCCGAGTCTGCTGACGCGTACGGAGAAGGGCTGTCCGGCCACCCGTAGCCCGGTCAGTCCGAGCTCCCCCAGCGGGGCGCCGCGCATCGGCGACAGCGCCACCGTCCGGGCGGGTGCGTCGGGGCGGATGCCCGCGACGGTGGCGAGCAGGTGCACTCCGGCGGCGGCCGCGCCGGCGGCGGGGCGGCACGCGGCGGGGTGCGGCAGCGGCACACCGCCCTCGACCCGCTGCAGTCCCGCGTACATCTCGGGCAGCCGGCCGTCGAAGGCGTCCGTCGCGGCCAGCAGGCCCTGGATCAGGGAGGCGGCCTCCTTCTCGTACCCGGCGGCGGACAGGCCCGCGACGGCGATCACCGTCTCGTGCACCCGCACCGCTCCCGAGCGGTGCCCGAACGGGTTGTACGACGCCTCCTTCACGCCCAGGCTTCTGAGCCCCCAGCCGGAGTCGAGTCCCGGCCCGCCGAACAGTCTCGCGAGCTGCTCGGTCTGCACCTTGTCCAGCAGGCCGGGCGCGCACACGCCCGTACCCAGCAACCCGGTGTCCAGGAGGTGGGCGGCGCCGCCGCCCAGCTGCGCGACCGGTTGCCCGTCCGCCGTGCGCGCGGCCGCCGGCCTGCCGCCACCGCGGTCCTCGACCCAGAAGTCCTCCCGGAAGCGCCGCCGCAGTTCCTCGGCCCACTGGCGCAGCTCAACACCGCCGTGTCTGCCATGGGCGTCGAGCAGCTCCGCGCCGAGCAGAGCGGCCCGATGGGCGTGCGCCTGGGTCTCGCACCGTCGGAGGGCTCCCGGTCCCGGGTCCGGGAGATAGGGACCTTCGCGCGTGCTGGTCCGCAGCCATTGCAGGCATCGCTCGGCGGTGGGCAGCAGCTCCGCCACGTCGTGCTCGCCAAGGCCCCAGCGTCTGGCCTCGGCGAGCACGACGGGGAACAGGAGGGTGGCCTCGACTCCGGTGCAACTGGGCGGCAGGTGCGGTCCCGCCTGCCGCAAGGGACCCGGCAGCTTCCCGAACTCCGTTCCGGACCCGCGCAGTTGCGCACGCGCGAGGGTGCGCAGAGTGCCGAGAGCAAGCCTGGTGCCCAAGGGCAACGCCATGCGCGCGGCCGCGAGCGCCTCAGCGGGAGCAGGACCGCAGCGCCAGGGTGCGCCCGCTGCGGCGGAGACGTCCGTTGGATGCGTCGGGTCACGCACCAGGAGCGCTTGCAGGTCGGCGATGCTGCCGCGCAACAGGGGGCCCACGCGCGGGTCGTCGCCCTGCGCCGTGGCCGCGGCCAGCGGCCGTACCGGACCGTGCCCCACCGCTCTACCGGTGTCCGCGCCACTCGCCCGTACTCGCAGCTGTACCGTGCGGCTGCCGCCGGGCGGCAGCTCGAACTCCCAGCGCAACAGGCCGGCGGAGGCCAGGGCGTCGGTGGGTGGTGGTGTCACCGTGACCAGGACGGCCGGTCCTCCGGCCGTCGACGACCAGCGCAGGCCGGAGTCGTGGACCATGGCGGGCAGTTCACGGCCGCCGTTTCCGGCCGCCACGACGCCGAGGTCGGCGAGGTCGGTGCCGAGGGCCACCTCGACCGGCAGCCTCAACGGTCGCTGCGCGGAACTGTGCAGTGTGACGCGCTCCGTGCCGTCCGCGTGCCGGGTGCGCTCGACCACGACGTCCGGGTCGGGCCCGGCGTCGGTGGCCGCCCGCACGGTGGCCGTGAAGCAGGCGAGGTCCGCCGAGACCATGCGCGCCTGAACGGCGAGCGGTTCGCGCCCGGCCACCCGGATCTGGCAGCGCGACAGCAGACGTCTGCCTCCGTAGTAGAAGCCTTCGAGTCCTTGGCCGGTCAGCTGGCCGTCACTGGAGGAGATCGCGAGACCGGGCAGGGCGACGCAGATCAGCGCCTGGTGGACCGGCGGGAGTTCGACGGTCCTGCGCAGCGCGCGGGCGGGCCCCGCGGCGGGCGCCTGGAGCCCGGGGTGCCCCGCCGGCGTGCGGGGTCGGTCCTGCGCCGGCTTGAGGGGGCGGGTGTCGGGGGCGCTGCTCGGGGGCGGCAGCGGCGGGTTCCCGGGCCGCGCCGTGAGGCCACGGGGTGTGTCACCGTCGCGCGCCGTTGGTGTGCACTGCCGCGAAGCGTCGGACGTCATCTCCGCTCCCCTCCCCCTGCGTGTCCGGCGCGCCGCTGGACTGCTGTGCGCCTCGGTGGCACGGCTCTGCCGCCGCCCACGAAGGTGAACGGGGCGCACCCGTCCCAAGTAACGCCGCAGCGCGCCGAAGCGGGGAAGCAGGCCCGCGCGGTGGCCGGGCGTCATCCGTCGCCCCTGCTCCGCTGCCGCCGCGGGCGGCGGTGCTCCGTCGGACGCCGTGGCGCACGCGCGCCCGCACGCGCAGGCCGCGTTCCGGCCCCGGAGCGCCGCTCTCCTCGCCGGCGCAGGGCCGCCTCCAGGCCTCGGGCCGCACGGGACATGCCGGGGTCCGTGGCGGCGGGGACGGGGGCCGCGACCGGGCGGGGTCCTTCGGCCTTGCCCGTGTGCGCCGTGTCGGCCTCGCCTCCCGGTGCGTCCGGCACCGGGCACGGCTCCGTCCGGCTCGCACGCAGGGAGCGCCGGATGGACTCCGGGTCGAAACCGTCGGCCCGCGCTTCGTTGAGCAACCGGGCGAACAGGTAGCGCGGATCGACGCCGAGGGCCATCTCCAGCGCCTGGTCCGCCTCGACGGTGTCCCCGAGCGACCAGGCCACCCAGCCCGCGAGAGCGAGGGGCGCGGCCGAATGCTCCCCGTACGGGCCGACGCACCGCCGTGCCAGCGCCCGCCACAGCCGCAGCGCGCGGGCGCCTTCCTCGCCTTCCATCCACTCCGCCGCCCGGTCCCTGGTCACCCGGTCCTGGAGGCCGAGAATCAGCGACGCCGCCTCGTCGTGCGCCACGAGCTCGTCGTCCGTGAGGTCGGCGGCCAGCGCGTCGCCGGTGCGTGGCGCGTCCGCGAGGCGTCGCATGACCAGGCGGGCGAGGTCCAGCGTCGCCGTCTCCACCTCTTGGCGCGGAGTTCCGGCGAGGATTCTCGGTACGAGGTCCATGGCCGCCGCGTCGAGGGCGCGCGTCTGATCCGTGACCAGCGCCGTTTCCAAGGGGGCGAGGCGTGCCCTCACCTTTTCCAGGGATTCGCGTACCTGGATGCCCGCGAAGGCCGCCGTGGCCGCCATCACCGAGGTCCCTTGAGTGGCGATGGCGTTGCCCTCCGCGGGGCAGCACTCGGCGCGTGGGCAGCAGTACGACCAGTACCTGCCTTCCGAGAGGCACAGTGCCTCGGTGACCGGCACTTCGAGGCCGCCGCACTCGGTGCGCAGGAGCTGGGCCAGCGGCCTGAGCCGCTGCATGATCCGCAGGCCGGCGTCGGGGCCGGGTGTCGTGGCGTCCTGGCACAGGAACGCGACGATGCTGTCCGGGTGCCCGTCCCTGCGCTCGCACTCGCCGATCAGGCACTGGGCCATTTCCCGCGCCACGGCCGGCCAGTCCTCCGTGCGCTCGGGAATGCCCAGGCGTACGCGACCGCCGAAGCGGCCCTGGTGCAGGGCGACCAGAACGATGCTGCGCTCCGGCCGGAACCCGAGCAAGTACGGGAGGGCCTCGGCCAGTTCACCGGCCGTGCGCAGAGTGATCTTTGCTTCGCCGGTCAGTCCGACGGGCTCGCTGTGATTCGTCATGCGCCGACCATGCCGCGAAACGTCATGATCCCGTTTGGCCTGTGGATAACCCCGATCAGGGACACGACAGGAGTTGTCCACAGGTCGGCGGGGTCGTTCGCGCGATGTCAGTGCGATCGGGTTGCATGGGGGCATGAGCAACGAAGAGCTGCGGACCGCCGCCGATACCGTTCTCGCCCGTCTCGTCGGTGACCCGAGCGGTACGGCCAGACTGCGCGAGGACCAGTGGCGTGCCATCGAGGCGCTGGTCGCCGACCACCGGCGGGCCCTCGTCGTGCAGCGCACCGGCTGGGGCAAGTCCGCGGTGTACTTCGTCGCGACCTCGCTGATCCGCCGCCGTGGCGGCGGGCCGACCGTAATCGTCTCCCCGCTGCTCGCGCTCATGCGCAACCAGGTGGAGGCGGCCGAGCGGGCCGGTATCCGCGCCCGCACCATCAACTCGTCGAACACCGAGGAGTGGGACACCGTGCGGGCCGATGTGGCGGCCGGCGACGTCGATGTGCTCCTGGTCAGCCCGGAGCGGCTCAACAACCCCGACTTCCGGGACAACGTCCTGCCCCAGCTCGCCGCCGCCACGGGCCTGCTCGTGGTCGACGAGGCCCACTGCATCTCGGACTGGGGGCACGACTTCCGCCCCGACTACCGCCGCCTGCGCACGATGCTGGCCGAGCTCCCCCAGGGGGTGCCGGTCCTGGCGACGACGGCGACGGCCAACGCGCGCGTGACGGCGGACGTGGCCGACCAGCTCGGCACCGGTTCGGGTTCGGACGCCCTGGTGCTGCGCGGCCCGCTCGACCGCGAGAGCCTCAGCCTCGGCGTGCTGCAACTGCCGGACGCCGCCCACCGGTTGGCGTGGCTGGCCGACCACCTGAACGACCTGCCGGGCTCCGGGATCATCTACACCCTCACCGTCGCCGCGGCGGAGGAGGTCACGGCCTATCTGCGGCAGTGCGGCCACATCGTGTCCTCGTACACGGGCAAGACGGAGAACGCCGATCGGCAGCAGGCCGAGGAGGACCTGCTGGCGAACCGGGTGAAGGCCCTGGTCGCCACGTCCGCGCTGGGCATGGGGTTCGACAAGCCGGACCTCGGGTTCGTCGTCCACCTGGGTTCCCCGTCCTCCCCCATCGCCTACTACCAACAGGTCGGCCGCGCCGGGCGTGGCGTCGACCACGCCGAGGTGCTGCTGCTTCCCGGCAAGGAGGACGAGGCGATCTGGCGCTACTTCGCCTCGCTGGCCTTCCCTCCGGAGGAACAGGTGCGACGCACGCTGGACGTACTGGCGCAGTCCGACCGCCCCCTCTCCCTGCCCGCGCTCGAGCCGCTGGTGGAGCTGCGCCGCTCACGTCTGGAAACCATGCTTAAGGTCCTCGACGTGGACGGCGCGGTGCACCGGGTCAAGGGCGGGTGGATCGCCACGGGGCAGCCCTGGATCTACGACACGGAGCGCTACGCGTGGGTGGCCAAGCAGCGCGAGGCCGAGCAACAGGCGATGCGGGACTACGCGACGACGACCGGCTGCCGCATGGAGTTCCTGCGGCGCCAGCTGGACGACGAGGAGGCGGCTCCCTGCGGCCGCTGCGACAACTGCGCGGCGCCGCGCTTCACCGACACCGTCTCGCCCGAGGCGCTCACCTCGGCACGCGGTGAGCTCGGGCGTCCCGGCGTCGAGGTGGAGCCCAGGAAGATGTGGCCCACCGGGCTCGCGGCCGTCGGCATCGACCTCAAGGGCCGCATCCCCGCCGGAGAGCAGGCCGGGGCCGGACGAGCGCTCGGCCGCCTCTCCGACATCGGCTGGGGCAACCGGCTGCGCCCCATGTTCACCCCGCAGGCCCCGGACGGGCCGGTGCCGAACGACGTGGCGAGCGCCGTCGTCGAGGTGCTCGCCGACTGGGCCAAGGGGCCGGGCGGCTGGGCGTCGGGGGCGCCCGACGCGGCGCCGCGCCCCGTGGGCGTCGTGACGATGGCGTCGCACACCCGCCCACAGCTCATCCACTCCCTGGGCGCGGGCATCGCGCAGGTCGGCCGCATGCCGTTGCTGGGCAGCGTCTCGTACGCGCCGGGCAGCGACACCGCGCACATCTCGCGCAGCAACAGCGCCCAGCGACTGCGCGCCCTCGACGGCACGTTGACGCTTCCGCCCGAGCTGTCCGAGGCGCTCGCGGGCGCGGGTGGCCCGGCGCTGCTCGTCGACGACTACACGGAGACCGGCTGGACGCTGGCGATGGCCGCCCGGCTGCTGCGCCGGGCCGGCGCCGAGGGGGTGTTGCCGCTGGTGCTCGCCGTACAGGGGTGAGGCAGGCGTGCAGGCTCAACCTTTGGGCAGGGATATTGGCGACGCATCGCCAGATACAGGAACGCGGTCCCAATTGTTCGTTGCCGTCTGCCATCGCGACGGGAAGAATTGGAGGCGCTCCCCGCGCGGCTCCCCGTGGCCCCGTAGAGCTCTGCCGCGGTGCGCTCCCCAGCCCGACCCCGCCCTCAGTGTGGGCGTGTAGCCGAAGGGAGGACCGTGGCCTTCGGATTCTCTCCGTACTCGGCGGCATCGACGTCCGCGTCCTCGATGCGCACCGAGAGGTCCGCCGATTCCGTGAACCGACCGACCAGGCTGCTCGAACCCACGGAGTGGGCGGCGGCCGGCATCCCGCTGCTGCGCAATCCGCGTGAGGTCGTCAGCGGTCTGCACACCCGGCACCGGCCGAGCCCGCGGACGGCTGTCGTGGCCGTGCTCGATCCCGAGGAGCGGTTGCGGGCCAGCGCCTCGTTCGTGCGCCGCGAGAGCGCTGCCGACGGCTGGACGTTCCGCAACGCGCTGCTGGCCCAGCTGCGCCGGGTCATCCCGCACGACCTGCGGCGCCGCACACCGGTCCGCACCGCGGTGCTGTTGTACTGCCGGGAGGGCGACACCCGTTGGACGGAGGAGGACGGGGCCTGGATGTGGGGGCTGCGCGACGCGTGCACGCTGCACGGCCTGCGCTGCGGGGCGTACATCACGATGACGCGGGACGGCTGGCAGGTCCTGGGCGAGGGCAGGGCGGGGCGTCGCCCGAGCATGGGCTCCGTGGCCGAGGCCCTCGGCCAGGGCGAGTCCGCGGCGCCGCGCACAGGCGGCGCCGCGACGGAAGTGCTCCGCCGCGCCGCGGCGCGCTGAACCGCCCGGCAGGCGGCCGCGCGCCCGCCTGCCGGGCTCCCCGTCCACCGCTGCGCGGACCGGGCAGCCGGCAAGCGGCGCGTCAGACTCCGGCGCCCAGAGCTGAGTTGATGCGCTCCGGGTCGCCGCACACGATCAGCAGGGCCCCGGCCCGGCCGAGCGCGAGCGGCAGCGCCGTGGTGACGGCCTCGTCGGTTCCGCCGTTCACGGCGACGACGACCACCGGACGGGACGCGGCACGTCCCAGGGCGGAGGCGTCGGCGTAGAAGACGTCGTCGCGCGCGTCGTGCTGCGCCCAGTACGACGCCTCACCGAAGGACAGCTCGTGAGCCGCCCAGGGGTGCGGGTCCCCGGTGGTGATCACCAGGACGTCGCCGGGCGTCCGGCCCGAGTCGAGCAGCAGGTCGAGCGCCTCCTCCGCGGCGTCCAGCGCGCCCTCGGCCGAGGCCGGGATGAGCTGGATCTGCGGCTGGGAGGTGGAAGTCGGCGTGGCGACCGGGGCGTTCGGCCCCGGCTTGTGGACACCCGCCGACTCGCGCGAGGGTCGCTGCGCGGACGGCATGGGCCTTGAGGGACCCGGACGTCCGGGTCGCGGGGGCGCCGCGGGACGCGGGCCGGGTACGGGGCGGGGGGTCGGCGCGGTACGGCCGCTGGTGGGCGTGGCGCGGGGACCCTGGGCACTCTCGGGAATCTGAGGCTCCTCGGGACTGAGAGGCATGAGCTGATATCTATCAAACGCAGGTGCGACTCGCGTCAGCGGGTGGCACGTCAGTGCGAACGCGGTGGTCAGAAGTCGAAGCCGAGCTGGCCCTCGATCTCCGGAACGCCGACATCCGCCCAACTGCGGGCCTTCTTGAGGTGCCGCCACTGGGGCAGCGCATCGAGGTAGGCCCACGAAAGCCGGTGGATCGGGGTGGGCCCCCGCTCCTCCAACGCGGCGCGATGCACCGGCGACGGGTATCCGGCGTTGGCCGCAAACCCGAAGTCTGCATGGTCGATGCCCAGTTCGGCCATCATTTTGTCGCGGCGAACCTTGGCGATCACCGACGCCGCGGCGACGGCGACGCAGGAACGGTCCCCCTTGATCACCGTACGAACCTGCCAGGGAGCACCGAGATAGTCGTGCTTCCCGTCGAGGATGACCGCTTCCGGCCGCGCCGGCAGGCCCTCGAGGGCGCGCACGGCGGCGAGTCGGAGGGCCGCCGTCATCCCCAGGTCATCGATCTCCTCGGGCGAGGCGTGCCCGAGGGCGTGCGCGGTCACCCAGCTCTCCAGCTCGACCGCGAGCGTCTCGCGGCGCTTGGGGCTGATCAGCTTGGAGTCGGTGAGGCCCTCCGGCGGACGGCGCAGCCCGGTGACGGCGGCGCAGACGGTGACCGGACCGGCCCAGGCACCGCGACCGACCTCGTCGACACCGGCAATGATCTTGGCACCGGTGGTGGCGCGCAGTGAGCGCTCGACGGTGTGGGTGGGTGCTTCGTACGGCATGGCGGCAGACAGCGTACGCCGCCATGCCGCCGCCGCGACACCCGGCTCACCTCAAACGACGTGGCGACGCAACAACGGGACCATCACGTGGTCGATCATCTCCACCAGATCCGCCTCTTCCCATTCGCTTCCGCACACCTTTGAGCGGTACATCATCAGCGCCGGGATCACGTCGCACACACCGGCCTCGTCGACGTCGGGCCGCACCTCACCCCGCTCAACGCCGCGCCGCACGACTTCCTTGATCAGTTCGACGCTGGGCTCGATGACGCCCTCGGCGATCACCGCATGGAAGCGTTCAGCGGTGTTGCTGTCGCATTCGTGAAGAACCGAACGCAGCGCGTAGCCGGGTCGGGAGTACATGGCCGACCGCAGGCGGCGGCACAGCTCCAGCAGCTCCTCGCGGACACTTCCGCGATCCGGCGCCGAGTCCAGCGCGGGCAGCCCCGCCTGGAGCGCGTCGACGACGAGGTCCTCCTTGGAGGGCCAGCGCCGGTACACCGCGGCCTTGCCGGTCTGCGCGCCCGCGGCGACGCCTTCCATCGTGAGGCCGTTCCAGCCGACCGTGCTGAGCTGATCCAACGTCGCTTCCAGGATCGCCCGTTCGAGCACGGGGCCACGCCTGCGAAGCGCGGCGGCCGCCTGAGCGGGGGCGGCCGTCCGACGTGAACTAACCATCTTCATCTCTCCATTGAGCGGTCCGAGAGCGGTTCGAACGCGCGACTGCGGGCTCAGTGAACGAGCACGTCCACTGACGGGGAGCCACCACTGAGCATGTCAGGCGACCTCCCGCTTTGCGATGGGCGGGCAACCACGACCTCAAGCGCGGCGTCAACCCCCTAAAGAACGCTTGCGTTCACTAAGTCGCAGCCGTTAGGCTCCCGGACAGGGAACGCGACCGTTCCCTAAAATCGTCCATGGGGGATCGCTCGTGACACAGGATCAGCTCCAGGTACATCCGGCTTCACCCGAAAAATCCGGGGCCACCACGCGCCCGCGCCGACCCGGCATCGCGCTGACCGTGATCGCCGCGTGCCAACTGATGGTTGTTCTCGACGCGACCATCGTGAACATCGCCCTGCCAGACATTCAGACGGCCCTGGGCTTCTCCACCAACAACCTGACCTGGGTGATCAACGCCTACGCGCTCACCTTCGGCGGACTGCTGCTCCTGGGCGGCCGGGCCGGCGATCTGCTCGGGCGCCGCCGCATGTTCATCATCGGCATCAGCCTGTTCAGCCTGGCCTCGCTCCTGGGCGGCTTCGCCCAGGAGCCCTGGCAGTTGCTCGCCCCCCGTGCGCTACAGGGCGTCGGCGGGGCCATCGCGTCGCCCACCTCACTCGCGCTGATCGCCACCACGTTCCCCGAAGGACCGGAACGGAACCGGGCGTTCGGGGTCTTCGCGTCCGTGTCCGCCGGCGGCGGCGCCCTCGGGCTGCTCGCGGGCGGCATGCTCACGGACTGGCTGGACTGGCGATGGGTGCTCTTCGTCAACGTCCCCATCGGCGTCCTGATAGCCCTGCTCGCCCCTCGCTACATCAACGAGTCGCAGCGCCACCCCGGCCGATTCGACCTGCCGGGAGCCCTGACCTCGACCCTCGGCATGGCAGCCCTCGTGTACGGATTCATCCGGGCCGCCTCGGAGGGGTGGAGCGACGGCCTCGCCATCGCCTCCTTCGGCGCCGCGGCGGTCCTGCTCCTGGCCTTCATCGCCATCGAGAGGCGCACCAGCCAGCCGATCACGCCCCTCAAGCTGTTCCAGGACCGCAACCGGGCAGGCACCTACGCGATGATGCTGAGCCTCGCCGCGGCGATGTTCGGGATGTTCTTCTTCATCGTGCTCTTCGTGCAGAACGTGCTGCACTACAGCCCGATCAAGGCCGGCCTCGCCTTCCTTCCGGTGACCGTCGCCATCGTGCTCGGCGCGGGGATCTCCACGAACCTGCTGCCCCGGCTCGGCCCCAAGCCGTTCATGGTCGTGGGGTCCCTGCTGACCGCCACCGGCATGGGCTGGCTGACGCTCATCGACCCGGGCAGTTCCTATCTGAGCGGCATCCTGGGCCCGATGCTCCTGTTCGGCTTCGGCATGGGCCTGAACTTCGTGACACTCACCCTGACCGCCGTCTCCGGCATAGCAGACAGCGAGTCCGGCGCGGCGTCCGGCATGCTCAACACGACGCAGCAGGTGGGTGGCGCCCTCGGCCTGTCGGTCCTCACCACCGTCTTCAGCAGCGCCAGTGAGAGCGAGGCCAAGGCACAGATTCCGAAGTTCCTCGCCGAGGCCTCACCGGAGCAGAAGGCGGAGTTCGCCCGGACCCACCGGCTGCCCGCGCCGTGGAACGACGCGGTGCTGGCCCACGGCATCGGCAACGCGTTCATCGCCGCGGCCGCGCTCGCGGTGCTGGCGGCGCTCATCGCACTGTTCGTCATCCAGGTACGCAAGAGCGACCTGGAAGCGCTCAGCGGCAAGTCCGGGGCCCCGGTCTGAGGGGCGGCGCCCCGTCCTCACGAGGGGCG
The DNA here is from genome assembly GCF_054724165.1 of Streptomyces sp. BYX5S. Taxonomy (NCBI): domain Bacteria; kingdom Bacillati; phylum Actinomycetota; class Actinomycetes; order Kitasatosporales; family Streptomycetaceae; genus Streptomyces; species Streptomyces sp. BYX5S. The sequence continues at coordinate 6,297,801 of NZ_CM138829.1, forward strand.
CTCCCCCGCCGTGGTCCTCCGCCCTACGCGGTCGGCGCCCAGGCCGGCAGTGCCTCGGTCCGCCCGAGCCACTCCGCCGGGGGCGCCCCGTCCTTGCCGGAGGCGACGACGCCACCCACGATCGCGCAGGTCGTGTCCATGTCGCCGCCGACCTGGGCCGTGCTCCACAAGGCCCCCTCGAAGTCTCCGAGGCCACGCGCCGCGGACCAGAGGGCGAAGGGCACGGTGTCGTGCGCGGTGGTCCGCCGGCCGCAGCCGAGGACGGCGGCCACCGTGGACGCGTCCCCGTAGTCGAGCATGTCCTTGGCCCGGCGCAGCCCCGCGCCTACGGCGCTGCGCGGCACGAGCGCGATCACGCCGTCCAGCAGGGCCCCCGGCGTGGGAGGCCCCGCGGCGTCCGCCACCAGGGCCGCCGCCGCGGCCACGGCCATCGCGCCCACGACGGCCTCCCGGTGCTGATGCGTCGGGTAGGCGGAGATCTCGGCCTGGTGGGTGGCCTGCTCGGGATCGTCGGCGTAGTAGGCGCCGAGCGGGGCGATCCGCATCGCCGCCCCGTTGCCCCACGACCCCCGGCCGTTGAACAGCGCGGAGGCCAGGGCCCGCCAGTCCTCGCCCTCCTGGACCTGCTGGAGCAGCTTGGTCACGGCGGGACCGTATCCGCGGCCCTCGTCGTGGTGCTCCGCGAACGAACGCGCCAGCTCGTCCTGGTCGACGCGCTCATGAGCGGCCAGGACGGACACCACGGAGCAGGCCATCTCGGTGTCGTCGGTCCACTGCCAGGGGCCGTCCGGCAGGACGCGGCTCTTGAGGAGCGGGTAGTTCGCGGGAACGAAGAATTGTGATCCCAGCGCGTCTCCGACGGAGAGTCCGCGCAGGCTGGACAGGGCGCGGTTCAAGCGCCCGTCGGGTGAGGAGTCAGCGGTCATCGCTCTGCCACTCTATCCGGTGACCCCGTACGATTCCGGTTCGCGCCAGCGGTCGAAAGGACGGTCCAGGGTGTACTTGCCGTTCTCCCCGAGAACGAGCAACCGCTTTTCCGCGTTCCCCGGGTTCGACAGCGACTCGAAATCTCCGACGGTCCAGTGGAACCAGCGCATGCAGAACAGCCTCATGGTCAGTCCGTGGGTCACGAGCAGGACGTTCGGCGGATGGTCCGGTGCCTCGAAGCTGCGGTGCAGGCTCTCCAGGAACGCGCCCACGCGGTCGTACACGTCCGCCCCCGACTCCCCCTGGGCGAAGCGGTAGAAGAAGTGGCCGTAGGCGTCGCGATACGCCTTCTGAAGCCGTACGTCCTCGCGGTCCTGCCAGTTGCCCCAGTCCTGCTCCCTGAGCCGGGGTTCTTCCCGTACGCGGACGAGATCGGGGTCGAGGCGGAAGGCGCGGAAGGTCTCGTGGGTGCGCCGGTACGGCGAGACGTACACGCTCACCCGCTCGCGTCCGAAGAGCCGCCGGAGATCCTCTCCGGTGGCCTCGGCCTGGCGCCATCCCTTCTCGGTGAGCGTCAGGGCGTGATCGGGCTCGCGCTCGTAGATGGTGTCGTCGGCGTTGCCTTCGGATTCGCCGTGCCGGACTAGAACGATGCGCCGCGGTCGTGCCATGCACACGACCCTAGATCGCCTCGGCCGTGTTCGAGCACCCGTGCGGGCTGTACGGCGGAGATCACAGCGGCAGAAGGGCACGCGCGCGTGGTCGCGCGTTCACACCGTCCAGGCCGTCTCCAGCCGCACGATGTCCCCGGTGATGGTGGCGATGTCGTCGTCCGTCTGGGCGCGCTGCGAGAGGCGTTCCACCCGGTCGACCTGGTATTTGCCGTGCTCGGCCGCCGAGCGCCACATGGACAGGACCAGGAATTCGTCGCCCGGGGCGTCGCCGAACAGTCCCCTGATCATGCCGGGCGATCCGGCCATCGCCGGGTTCCAGACCTTCTGCTGCATCAAGGTGAAGTGCTCGGCACGGTCTGCGTGCACCGTGCAGTGGGCCACCCGTACGACGTCCGCGTCCGTGAACCGCGGCTCGAACCCGGTCTTCACGTCGAAGCGGTGGTCGAACAGCTTGGCCTGGAGGTTCTTGTACGTGCCCGACTGCGCGGCGGCGAGCCGGTCGTGGGAGCGCGCCATGAAGGAGTCGTAGAAGGCGCGGCTCTCCCAGAAGCCGAAGACATGGGCCACATCGGGCCGTTGTCTGCTCCAGCCACCACCCTGACCTCGGAATCCCGGCTCACCCAGAAGCCCCGCCCATTTCCGCTGTCCCCGCTCGAAACCCCGACGGTCCACCACAGTGCAACGAATCCACTTGACCAGCACCGCGCCATCGTACGGCGCGCACACCGCCCGCCGTGGCGGTCCCGAACCCACGGTCGAGCACACCCCTGAGGGGGATGACCGTGTTGTTGTCAGTGGGACCACGTAGCGTATCCGTAGCACTCAACATCGCACCGAGGAGGGGGAGTTCGGTGAGCAGCCTCCACAAGGGACACGAGAAGATCGAGATCGGTCTGAAGTGGGACCCGAGCCCGATGGGCTCGCCTCCCCACGACCTGGACCTCATCGCCGCGACGTACACGGGCGACGACCCGCACGGCAGCCCGGCGTACGTCGTGCACTTCGACAGCCGGTCACCCGACGGGACCATCACGCTCAACCGGGACAGCCGGACCGGCCAGGGCTTCGGATTCGACGAGGTCATGACCATCGAGCTGGAGCGGCTCGCGTCCACCTACGCGCGCGTGGTCGTGGGCGTGACCATCCAGCAGAGCGAGACCGGGACCGGCCGGGCCAAGGTGTTCGCGGACGTGCGGAACACGGCCGTGCGGATACGAGAGGGCTACACCGACCTGTCGCAGCACGACTTCTCGGTGGTCTCCGACTCCGCCGCGACCACGATCGCGGAGTTCAGCCGGGACGCCGACGGGGAGTGGTCGTTCCGCGAGACCGTCCGGGGTTTCGACACCGGCGACCTGAACGCGTTCGCGGCGGTGATGGGCACGCTGTAGGCGCGTCCTTTGCTTCCCACGGGTACGTCCCAGGGGGCACTTGGCCGCCGGTCACGCCCGAGGGCACGCCGAAGGGGCGGCGGAACCGTAGTGGTCCCACCGCCCCTTCAGGTCAGACGTCCAGCCCGATCAGGCGTACCGCCGGATCAGCTGCAACCGCTGGTCGAGCCGCAGCCCTCGCAGATGTAGCAGGAACCGGCGCGCTGCATCTTCGTCCCGCAGGAGAAGCAGAGCGGAGCGTCGGCCTGGATGCCCAGCTGCATCTCGACGAGCTCGGCGCTGGTGTGCGCCTGCTGCGGGACGGGCTGCGCGGTGGCACCCTCGGCCTTCGGCGTCTCGACGGCCTTCAGCTCCTGGGCGCGCGGCGCCGACTGGGACAGACCCTCGACGTCGACCTCGTCCTCGGTCGGCTCGTAGGAACCCGTCTCCAGGTGGCGCTGACGCTCCTCGGCGGAGTGGATGCCGAGCGCGGAGCGCGTCTCGAAGGGCAGGAAGTCGAGCGCCAGGCGACGGAAGATGTAGTCGACGATCGACTGCGCCATCCGCACGTCCGGGTCGTCCGTCATGCCGGCCGGCTCGAAGCGCATGTTGGTGAACTTCGAGACGTAGGTCTCCAGCGGCACGCCGTACTGGAGGCCGACCGATACGGCGATGGAGAAGGCGTCCATCATGCCCGCGAGGGTGGAGCCCTGCTTGGACATCTTCAGGAAGACCTCGCCGAGACCGTCGTCCGGGTAGGAGTTGGCGGTCATGTAGCCCTCGGCGCCGCCCACCGTGAAGGAGGTGGTGATGCCGGGACGGCCCTTCGGGAGGCGCTTGCGCACCGGGCGGTACTCGATGACCTTCTCGACGGCCTCGCGGATCGTCGCCTCGGTCTTCTCGGTGACCTCGGTCTTCTCCTGCTCCTTCTTCTTGGCGGAGAGGGGCTGACCGACCTTGCAGTTGTCGCGGTAGATCGCGAGCGCCTTGACGCCCATCTTCCAGGCCTCGAAGTAGACCTCCTCGACGTCCTCGACGGTCGCCGTCTCCGGCAGGTTGACCGTCTTGGAGAGCGCGCCGGAGATCCAGGGCTGGATGGCGGCCATCATGCGGACGTGGCCCATCGCGGAGATGGAGCGCTCGCCCATGGCGCAGTCGAACACCTCGTAGTGCTCGAGCTTGAGGCTCGGGGCGTCGATCACATTGCCGTGCTCGGCGATGTGGGCGACGATCGCCTCGATCTGCTCCTCCTGGTAACCCAGGCGGCGCAGGGCCTGCGGCACGGTGCCGTTGACGATCTGCATCGAGCCGCCGCCGACCAGCTTCTTGAACTTGACCAGGGCGAGGTCGGGCTCGAGGCCGGTGGTGTCGCAGGACATCGCGAGACCGATGGTGCCGGTCGGGGCGATGACCGACGCCTGGGCGTTACGGAAACCGTTCTTCTCGCCGAGGCGGACGACGTCCTGCCAGGCCTCCGTGGCGGCGGCCCAGATCGGGGTGTCCAGGTCGTCCATGCGGACGGCCGCGGCGTTGGCGTCGGCGTGCTGCTTCATGACGCGGTTGTGCGGGGTGGCGTTCTTGGCGTAGCCGTCGTACGCGCCGACGACCGCGGCGAGCTCGGCGGAGCGCTTGTAGGACGTACCCGTCATCAGCGACGTGATGGCGCCGGCGAGGGCGCGGCCGCCGTCCGAGTCGTAGGCGTGGCCGGTCGCCATGAGCAGGGCGCCCAGGTTCGCGTAGCCGATGCCCAGCTGACGGAAGGCACGGGTGTTCTCACCGATCTTCTCGGTGGGGAAGTCCGCGAAGCAGATCGAGATGTCCATCGCGGTGATGACCAGCTCGACGACCTTGGAGAAGCGCTCGACGTCGAAGGACTGGTTGCCCAGGCCGTCGTCCTTGAGGAACTTCATCAGGTTCAGCGAGGCGAGGTTGCAGGACGTGTTGTCCAGATGCATGTACTCGCTGCACGGGTTCGAGCCGTTGATGCGGCCGGACTCCGGGCACGTGTGCCAGTGGTTGATGGTGTCGTCGTACTGGATGCCGGGGTCGGCACAGGCCCAGGCGGCCTCGGCCATCTTGCGGAAGAGCGACTTGGCGTCGACCTCCTCGATGATCTCGCCGTCCATGCGGCCACGCAGGCCGAACTTGGAGCCGGTCTCGACGGCCTTCATGAACTCGTCGTTCACGCGGACCGAGTTGTTGGCGTTCTGGTACTGGACGGACGTGATGTCGTCGCCGCCCAGGTCCATGTCGAAGCCCGCGTCACGCAGGGCGCGGATCTTCTCCTCTTCCTTCACCTTGGTCTCGATGAAGCCCTCGATGTCGGGGTGGTCGACGTCGAGGATGACCATCTTGGCCGCGCGGCGCGTGGCGCCACCCGACTTGATCGTTCCTGCAGAGGCGTCGGCACCGCGCATGAAGGAGACGGGACCCGAGGCGTTGCCGCCGGAGGAGAGCAGCTCCTTGGAGGAGCGGATGCGGGAGAGGTTCAGGCCGGCGCCGGAGCCGCCCTTGAAGATCATGCCCTCTTCCTTGTACCAGTCGAGGATCGACTCCATGGAGTCGTCGACGGACAGGATGAAGCAGGCGGAGACCTGCTGGGGCTGCGGCGTGCCGACGTTGAACCAGACCGGCGAGTTGAAGCTGAAGATCTGGTGCAGGAGGGCGTAGGCCAGCTCGTGCTCGAAGATCTCGGCGTCGGCGGGCGAGGCGAAGTACTTGTAGTCCTCACCGGCCTTCCGGTACGTCTTCACGATGCGGTCGATGAGCTGCTTGAGGCTCACCTCGCGCTGCGGGGTGCCCACGGCGCCCCGGAAGTACTTGCTGGTGACGATGTTGACCGCGTTCACCGACCAGAACTCGGGGAACTCGACGCCACGCTGCTCGAAATTGACCGAGCCGTCGCGCCAATTGGTCATGACGACGTCGCGATGCGCCCACTCCACCTCGTCGTACGGGTGCACGCCGGGGGTGGTGTGAATGCGCTCGATACGCAGACCCTTGGTGGCCTTGGCTCCCTTGGCCCGGGAGCCTCGTGCCGGGCCGCTCGCCGTCTCTGTCATGCCGCCTCCCATATATCGGGCTAAAACGCCCTAAAGTGCCCGGATCTTCCCGTGCACGGTGTGTGTCTTGATGTTGCGGCCGCCGCTCTTGCCGCCCGCAACAGGTCTTTGGGTCGCCGCCCGCCCGGCCCGTGGCCGTCAGTCGGCGGCGTGGGCGGGCACGGGGACTTCTACAGTCCCTCCGGGCCCGCTCTCACTCTCTGCGCGCTCCGCGCCGGCGCAGTCCGCCTCCGCGCCGGGCGCTTGCTCCCTCAGTTCCGCGATCGCCGACTCGAAGTCCTCCAGCGAGTCGAACGCCCGGTACACGGACGCGAACCGCAGGTAGGCGACGAGGTCCAGCTGCTGAAGCGGACCGAGTATGGCCAGGCCCACGTCGTGCGTGGTCAGTTCGGCGCTTCCGGTGGCGCGCACCGCCTCCTCGACCCGCTGGCCGAGCTGGGCAAGGGCGTCCTCGGTGACCGGACGGCCCTGACACGCCTTGCGTACGCCATTGATGACCTTGGTGCGACTGAAGGGTTCGGTCACCCCGCTCCGCTTCACGACCATCAGTGAGCACGTCTCCACCGTCGTGAAACGACGGGAGCAGTCCGGACACTGACGGCGCCGGCGGATCGACGTGCCGTCGTCGGTGGTGCGGCTGTCGACGACACGACTGTCGGGATGCCTGCAGAAGGGGCAGTGCATGAACTCCCAACCCTCCTTCACGGCACGACTCGATGGCCCCGAGGGGCTGGTGACGCCTCTCGAAGCAGCCCCAAGCATAGGCGATGACCACGGACGCGATGGACCGGGGACCACAACTTCTGGGCTGCGGATCCAATCCAACCACTACATCTGGGGTTTGGCCGCACATTGGGCCCTAGAGCGTGTCGCGCGTGCGGAACGCGCAGCACAAGGGCCGCGAGGCCGGGCGACGGCGTGCGCCGGACCGGCGCGACGCGAGAAAAAGGCGAGGGCGGTGCCCGGCCGACGGAGGGACGAGTGGCAGACTGGGGAACCCACGGGCCGAGCCTCGACTCCAGCGCTGAAGCGTACCGGATTGAGCTGAATTGCCACTCCGCTTCGGCGCGGCCCTACACCCGGGCACATGATCACGACAAGCAATCTGCGTTTTTTCACTCGAACGTGTGTTTGGCGCAACCTTTCGAAAGGAACTACCGTTGGCTAGCTAGGGAGACATTCTCGAGAGGGGCCGACCGACGTGACCACGACCGCAGACAGCGCCACCATCACTGCCCAGGGCCGCCCCCAGGGCCGACTCGAGCCGGTGCATGCCATGAATGACGCAGCCATGAGCCAGGAGGGGCCGAAGCCAGGCCGCTCACTGCCCGGCCGACCTCCAGGGATCCGCGCGGACAGCTCGGGCCTCACAGACCGGCAGCGCCGCGTGATCGAGGTCATCCGCGACTCGGTGCAGCGCCGGGGGTACCCGCCGTCCATGCGGGAGATCGGCCAGGCGGTCGGCCTGTCCAGCACGTCGTCGGTCGCGCACCAGCTGATGGCTCTCGAGCGCAAGGGCTTCCTGCGCCGCGACCCGCACCGCCCGCGCGCCTACGAGGTACGCGGCTCGGACCAGCCCAGCGCGCAGCCCACGGACACCACGGGCAAGCCCGCCGCGTCCTACGTGCCTCTGGTGGGCCGGATCGCCGCCGGTGGCCCGATCCTCGCCGAGGAGTCGGTCGAAGACGTCTTCCCGCTCCCCCGGCAGCTCGTCGGTGACGGTGAGCTGTTCGTCCTGAAGGTCGTCGGTGACTCGATGATCGAGGCCGCGATCTGCGACGGGGACTGGGTCACGGTCCGCCGCCAGCCCGTGGCGGAGAACGGTGACATCGTCGCCGCGATGCTCGACGGCGAGGCCACCGTCAAGCGCTTCAAGCGGGAGGACGGCCACGTATGGCTCCTGCCGCACAACTCGGCGTACCAGCCGATTCCCGGTGACGAGGCCACGATCCTCGGCAAGGTGGTGGCCGTTCTGCGGCGCGTCTGACGCCCCTCCCTGACCGGGCCCCGGAACCTACTGCGCCGGTTCCGGGGCCCTGCGCTGTCCGCGCCAGGGCCCCCGCGCCGGCCGCCATTCCTGGCTATTCGCCGTCGGCCTTCACCGGCACCGCGTCCGCGGCCGCCTTCTTCGCCGCCGCGTCGATCGCCGAGAGCGAGCGCCGCGCCTGGTTCCGGTCCGTCGTGAACCAGAAGTCCGGCATCGATGCCTTCAGATAGCTGCCGTACCGTGCCGTCGCCAGACGGGGGTCCAGGACCGCGACCATTCCGCGATCACCCGTCGCCCGTACGAGACGGCCCGCGCCCTGTGCCATCAGCAGCGCCGCGTGCGTGGCGGCCACGGCCATGAAGCCGTTGCCGCCCGCCTCCTCGACCGCCTTCTGGCGCGCGCTCATCAGCGGGTCGTCAGGGCGCGGGAACGGGATCTTGTCCATCACGACCAGCTGGCAGTTCGGGCCCGGTACGTCCACGCCCTGCCACAGCGACAGAGTGCCGAACAGGCAGGTCTCCGGGTCCGCCGCGAAGTTCTTGATCAGCTCGCCCAGGGTGTCCTCCCCCTGGAGCAGGATCGGGAACTGCGGGATCCGCCCTCGCAGCTCCTCGGCCGCCGCCTGAGCGGCCCGCATCGAGGAGAAGAGGCCGAGCGTGCGACCGCCGGCCGCCTGGATGAGCTCGCTCAGCTCGTCCGTCATGTCCGTACGCGTGCCGTCACGCGTCGGCTTCGCGAGGTGCTTGGCGACGTAGAGGATGCCCTGCTTGCGGTACTCGAACGGGGATCCGACGTCGACGCCCTTCCACACGGGCAGGTCTTCGCCCTGGGTGCCTTCCGGGGCGAGGCCCAGGGAGGCCCCCACCCCGTTGAAGTCGCCGCCCAGTTTCAGCGTCGCCGAGGTCAGGACCACGGAGCGGTCGGTGAAGAGCTTCTCCCGGAGGAGGCCAGAGACGGACATGGGGGCCACGCGCAGGGAGGCTCCGAAGCGGTCGTGGCGCTCGTACCAGACGACGTCCCACTCCGAGCCGTTCGTGATCCGCTCCGCCACGTCGTGGATGTTCTCCACGGAGGCCCTGGCCTGCTTACGGACCGCGTCCTCGTCCTGGACGGACTTGTCACGGGTGTTGCCCAGCGCGGTGATCACCGTACGGGCGGCGTCGCGCAGGGCCATGAGCGCGTAGCCGAGGTCCTCCGGGACTTCTTCGAGGCGGCCGGGCAGGGCCAGCTCCATCACGCGCTCGAAGCCCTCGGAGGCGGTCTGGAGCTGGTCCGCCGCCTTCTCGTTGACGAGCTTCGCCGCGCGCTTCACCGCCCGGTTGACCTGGCCGGGGGTCAGCTCGCCCGTGGCCACTCCGGTCACCCGCGAGACCAGCTCGTGCGCCTCGTCGACGATCAGCACTTCGTGCTGCGGCAGGACCGGCGCGCCCTCGATGGCGTCGATGGCGAGCAGCGCGTGGTTGGTCACGATGACGTCGGCGAGCTTGGCGCGCTCGCGGGACATCTCGGCGAAGCACTCCTGCCCGTAGGCGCACTTCGACGCTCCCAGGCACTCGCGCGAGGAGACCGAGACCTGCGACCAGGCCTTGTCCGAGACTCCCGGCGTGAGATCGTCCCGGTCACCCGTCTCCGTCTCGTCCGCCCAGTCCCGCATGCGCAGCAGGTCCTGGCCCAGCTTGCTGGTGGGCGCGGCCGCCTCGAACTGGTCGAAGAGGCCCTCTTCCTCCTCCTGCGGCGCGCCCTCGTGGAGACGGTGCAGACACAGATAGTTCGACCGGCCCTTGAGCATCGCGAAATTCGGGCGGCGCCGCAGCAGCGGGTGGAGCGACTCCACCGTGCGCGGCAGGTCCCGCTCCACGAGCTGGCGCTGGAGGGCCAGCGTGGCGGTCGCCACGACGACGCGCTCCCCGTGAGCGAGGGCCGGCACCAGGTAGCCGAGTGACTTACCGGTGCCGGTGCCCGCCTGGACAAGCAGATGGGAACCGTCGTCGATCGCCTCGGCGACGGTCTCGGCCATGGTGACCTGGCCAGGGCGCTCCGTGCCGCCGACAGCGGCGACGGCGGCGTGCAGGAGCTCGGGGAGTGAGGGCTTCGTCATAGCTCGACCACCCTAAACGGACCCACTGACATTCCGGCGATCACGGCTGGTGCAGCGGATTGGCGACGGTACCGTGCACGGCGGCGTGCGGGCGGTCGGCGCGGTCGCGGTAGCCGTCGAGGTGCAGCCGGTTGCGGTTGAGGCACAGGCGCTCGATCTCCGGGGTGAGCAGGTCGAACATCTCGTACCGCTCCTTGCACTCCGGAAAGCGCGCGTGGTGGCGCAGGATCTCCGCGCGCACCAGGCTCCAGAACTCGGCCTCGGGAACGCCGAGTTGTTCCTCGTACAGCGGGGCCAGGTAGCGGAAGACGCCCACGAAGAGCCCCGAATGGATGAACTGGGTGAGGAACGCGGGGTCCTCCGTGAGCAGGACCTCGCGGACGTCCTCGGGCATGGAGTCGTGCTCGGGCAGCGGCTCGGAGCTGATGTTGACGTCGTCCACGAAGTCCTTGACCGCGAGCCGGGTGGGCACGTCCTGGTCGTCAAAGACGACGATGGCGTTCTCTCCGTGCGGGGAGAAGACGGTGCCGTAGCGGTAGAGGAAGCGCAGCAGTGGGGGCAGCAGGGCGGCGAGGAGCCTGCGCAGCCAGGTCTTCGGGTCGAGACCGGAGCGCGCGACGAGCTCCGCGACGAACGCGCGTCCTTCGGAGTCGATGTGCAACAAGGAGGCGAGCGTCCGGGCGCGCTCTCCGGGGGCGAGGTGCCGGACGACGGGCTCGCGCCAGATGGCGCCCAGCAGTTCCTTGTACTGGTAGGGCACTTCGGCGAGCCCGTCGTACAGCGGGTGTTCCACGGTCACGGAGGCGACCTCGCCGAGCAGGATGACGCCGCATTCGTCGCGCAGGAAGGGGTCGGCGTCGCGCAGCGCGTGCACCCACGCGGTGACGGCGGGCGCGGCCCAGGTGCGCTCCGTCGGAAGCCCGCGCCATACGAGGGTGTTGAAGATGGAGAGCGGAAGCTTCACCGTGTGCCGTTCCGGGTGCGCGATGTTCAGGAACGTACGGATGGACTGCTGGGGCAGCCGCAGGTCGCCGTCCGCAGGGAGCGGAACGATGTCGCTCGAGGCGACGGACGGGGCGAAGAGCGGCAGCACGACGTCGTCCCACTGCCAGGGGTGCACCGGCAGGTAAAGGTACGCCGCGGGGTCCAGGCCGCGGGAACGGAGTTCCTGCGCGAACAACGCACGGGTGGGCCCGTCGAGTTCACGTTCGTAGAGGGCGGCGGGGTCGTCGAGGCCGATGACTCCCCGGTATGTGGCGAGGGCGTTGTGCACGGCGATCCACGGGAGGCGGGTGGGGCGGCGGGCCTCGGGCGCCCAGCGGGAGGTGTCGGTCGCGGTGAATCCGAGGCGGCCCTTGTTCAGGACGAGCCAGGGGTGGCCTGTCTGGTGACCTTCGAGCTCCGCGTAGCCGAGCTCGGCGAGCTGGGCCGCGGTGAGCGCGGTGTGGTCGAGGCGGGCGTCGGCGGCGAGGGTGACAGTGAGTTCACGGATGAGGTGGCCGAGGGTGTTGCCGTCGAGGCCGAGGACGTGCTTGGCGCGCAGCAGGAAGGTGAAGGGGTCGGTGAGGGGTTCGCGGGTGGGAGGAGTGGCGGCCGGACCCTGGGTCCCGGCCGCCCCGGGCTCCCATTCCATGCTCGCCGGGTCCACCCGCCAGCTGCCGTACGCGCCGCGGCGGGCGCGGAAGTGGAAGGTGCCGCCGGGGTCGCCGACGGCCCCGGACGCGGCGCGGCCCGCGGGCAGGCGCAGGGAGTAGGGGTGGAGGCCGGAGCCGGCCGGAGTGTGGGGCTCCGGCCGCAGGATGTCCTCGTAGGCGAACTCGCCGACCAGCTTGGCCAGCAGGCGGGCGCCCGCCCGGACCCAGTTCTCCGACGTGAGTTCGGGCGGGGCGTACAGCTCGGGCGGCTCTTCGGAACTCGGGACGACGGACTGATTCGGCACGGGGACTCCTCGGACGGGAACCGGATCGGGTCGAAGTTCGTTACAGAGAGTGACTGGCCGGAAGCGCGCTGCGGAGGGCGCGGTCACGGACCATCAGCGCGGCCCGCTTGTCGGGGAGGTCCACCTCGGCGAAGAAGCGGAATCCCGCGCCCAGGAAGGCGGAGACGGAGGGGGTGTTGCGAAGGTCGGGTTCCGCGACGACGCGCGCGCAGCGCGGACGGTGATCGAGTACGAGGTCGGCGACGGCTTGGAGCAGCCTGGTGCCGAGCCCTCGTCCGCGGTCGGCGACGCCACCGATGAGGAGGTGGATCCCGGTGTCGTGCGGGCGGGCGGGGTAGTGGCGGGCCAGCGGGTCGAGGTCGGCGCGGTAGATCTCCCAGTAGCTCATCGGCGTGCCGTCGAGGACGCCGAGGCAGGGCACACTGCGTCCGTCGCCGTCGAGCTGGGGGCGCAGGTGGTCCGCGGTGACGGTGTCGGGGCCCTCGAGTTCCCAGAAGGCCGCCACGGCGGGGTCGTTCATCCAGCGGCTGAGCAGTGCCAGGTCCCGCTCGACGCGCACGGGCACGAGTTGGAACACGCCTGAGGGGGTGGTGACCGGTCCCCACTCCCCCACGTCGTCCAGCAGGTCGTGCTCGGTCGGGGCGGTGGGGTCGGCGGCGGTGCGTCGGTGGGCGCCGTCGTGCTCCGCGATGAGCGCGATCAGCTCGTCGGGGAGGCGCAGGTCCAGGGTGTCCTGCGCGTCGGCGTCGTCGGCGCAGTGGACGGTGCCCGCGTCCTGCGTGCTGGTGGTGCCCTCCGCGGGCGGGGCGGTGTCGTGGGGGTCGGTGTCGGGAGTGGTGTCCGTGTCGGTGCTCGCATCGGTGGGGTGCACGGCGACGCTCCTCTCTCAGGAACGGCGGGAGTGAAAGGGGTTGGCGATAGTGACGTAGACGGATTGGGTGTCGACGGGACCGACGAGTTCGTCGAGGCCGTGCAGCCGGGTGAGCATGTTCGCCTTGCAGCGCAGCGTGGGCGAGTCGAGCAGCAGGCTCGGCAGCGTGCTGCGCCGCCGGGTGGGCCCGGTGGCGGCCTCGTCGAGGAAGCGGCGGAACGCGGCGAGCAACAGCCGCTCGTCGGCGAGGCGTTGGGAGCCGAAGGCGCCGATCAGGCCGAGCACGTTGTTGATGGCGAGGTAGTAGGCGAAGCGCTCGTCGGTGACGTCGTCGTCGACGAAGGTGTCGCTGTGTGTGCCGATGCCGGGCAGGCGGCGGTCGAGTTCGGCGCGGCGGGACTCGCGGAAGTAGTAGCCCTGGTTGTCCCGGTAGCGGCCGCCGGTGGGCCAGCCGTCGGCGTCCAGGAGCAGCAGGGTGTTCTGCTGGTGGGCCTCCAGGGCGATGCCGGCCTCGCCGTCGAGCCAGAGCACGGGGCGTACGACGTGTTCCAGGTAGCGCAGGAACCACTCGGCGGCCACGGCTCCGCGGGGGCGTGCGGTGCGGGCCGCGAGCCGGGTCACGGTGTCGGCGAGGCGGGAGCTCACGGCCGGGCGGTCGGTGGGGGCCGCCGGATCGGCGGACGGCCGGGGCGATACGAAGCCGGCGAGGCAGGAGGCGTCGTCGGAGGGGCGGAAGGGGTTGGTGCGGATCATCACGTCGAGCCCCGGCACGGGTGCGCCGTCCGGGCCGTCGACCGCGAGCCAGGCCGGGTCGCGGACGATGTCGAAGCCGGGGTGCGCTGCGCGCCACTGCTCGGCGAGGCCGGTGCCGAGGAGCCGGTGGACCTCGACGCCCCGGTGGAGTTCCTTGCGGAGGTTCTCCCGGCGGGAGTTGGTGATGCGCAGGCCGAGGGAGAGCTTGAGCATGGCCGGGGCGCCGGGCCGGTACAGCGTGCGGACGGAGGAGGTGGGGAACCAGGGGTCGCCGTGCGGGCCGAGGTCGCGCAGCAGACCGGCGTCCAGGAGGGCGGCGGTGGCGGGGCGGTGCCGCAGCTCGCGCAACTGCCACGGGTGCACGGGCAGCGCGGCGTGTCCTTCGGGCACCTGGAGGCCGGGGCCCGCCAGTTCGGCGGTGAGGTCGGCGGCGTCGCGGGCGCGGCCGTCTTCGGTCCAGGCCGAGTCGTGGGCGAGGACGTCCGGGGCGACGGAGATCCAGTGCAGCGGGAAGGAGCCGCGCAGCTCCGGTGAGTAGCGGCCCGATTCGGCCTCGGAGAGTCCCTCGCGGCTCTTCGGCGTCGGGTGTAGGGGGTGGCCGAGGAGGAGCGCCTGCTCGGCGGCGAGGAAGGGATCGGCCGGGTCCTGCGGGTGTTCGCGCCGGTCGGCGATGAAGTCGGTGGTGCGGCGCAGCGAGTCGGCGACACGGACCACCAGTTCGCCGCCGTCGCCGCCGGGGACCTCGGCGGTCGGGGCTGCCGCGGCGTGGTCGGGGCCGGTGGTGGCGTCGGCGTCGCCGTGGGCCGATTCCCTGCTGAGGAGGGCGGCGAGCGTGACGGCGTCCACGCGGGGGGCGCGGTGCGGAGCGCTCTCCAGGCAGGGCAGCCCGAAGCGGTGCCAGCCGGCGGGCGACCAGTAGTGGACGGGGACGAGGAGGGCGGTGCCGCTCGCGGGGAGCGGGATGCGCAGGGCACCGTGGGAAGGAGGAGCGATGTTGTTCTCGCGCACCCAGCAGCGCAGCAGGTTCTCGACGGCCGCGGCCTGGGCGGCGGTGCCGGGGTCGGGGTGTTCCAGGAGGTCCGCCGCGGGGGTGCGGGGACGCTCGGCCTCTTGGTCGCCGCGGTACTGCCGCGGGATCGGGTCGTGCTCCGGGGTGTGCGGGTCTTGCGTGTCGCAGGATCCGCCGGCGGTGGGACGGGGACGGCCGTCGGAAGCGGGTGTGGCGTTCAAGAGGGTTCCTTGCGTGGGGTGGTGGGCTCCGTGAGGCGGTGGGTCGGCTGGTCGGGCGCGTCACCGCCGTCGCTGGCGGGAGTGGGTCTCGGGGCGCTCCTACGGATGGTGCGGGTGGGCCGGTGCGACCGCGGCCAGGGCGTCCGCGAGCCGGTCCACGACGGCCGCGGCCTGCTCGTCGGTGATGGTGAGGGGCGGCAGCAGGCGGACGACGCTGGAGTGACGGCCCCCGAGTTCGACGATCAGGCCGCGGGCGAGGCAGGCGTCGCGCACGGCGGCGGCGAGTCGGGGCGCGGCGGGCAGCGGGGCGGCCCCGGCGAGCAGCGGATCGTCGACGAGTTCGGGCGGAGTGGTGGCGGTGGGTGCGCCGGCTCCGTCCGGGTCGACGAGTTCCACGCCGATCATGAGGCCCCGCCCGCGCACCTCTCCGACGCACGCGAAGTCGTCGGCGAGTTTGCGCAGTTGGCCGAGCATGCGGTCGCCCAGGGTGGCCGCGCGCTCGGCCAGGGCGTTCTCACGGACGTACGCGAGGGTGGCGGCGCCCGCGGCCATGGCGAGCTGGTTGCCGCGGAAGGTGCCGGCGTGGGCGCCGGGGCTCCAGACGTCCAGGTCGTCGCGGTAGACGATCACGGCGAGCGGGAGGCTGCCGCCGATCGCCTTGGACAGCACCATGACGTCGGGGACGACGCCGCTGTGCTCCACGGCCCAGAAGGCGCCGGTGCGGCCGACGCCGGTCTGCACCTCGTCGACGATCAGCGGGATGGAGCGCCGCTCGGTGAGGGCGCGGTTCCTGCGCATCCAGGCGTCGGGGGCGGGGATCACGCCGCCCTCCCCCTGCACCGGTTCGAGGATCATGCCCGCCGGATCCGGCACCCCGGACTTGGTGTCGTCGAGGAGGGACTCGGTCCAGCGGGCCGCGAGTTCGGCCCCGCGCGGTCCGCCGATGCCGAAGGGACAGCGGTAGTTCTGCGGATACGGCAGGCGCGTGACGCGGACGTCCTGCGCCCCGCCCGAGGCCGCGAGCGCCCCCGCGGTCATCCCGTGGTACGCGCCCGTGAAAGCGAGCAGGCCCGAGCGGCCGGTGGCGGTGCGGACCAGCTTGAGCGCGGCCTCGACGGCGTCGGTGCCCGCGGGTCCGCAGAACTGGATGCGGGCCCGGTCGGCGAGCGCGGGCGGCAGCGTGCTGAACAGCTCCGTGGTGAAGGCGTCCTTGACCGGGGTGGCCAGATCGAGGACGTGCAGCGGCGCCCCCGAGTCGAGCACCTTGCGGATGGCCTCCAGCACGACCGGGTGGTTGTGGCCGAGAGCGAGGGTCCCCGCGCCGGACAGGCAGTCCAGATAGCGGCGGCCGTCCGCGCCCTCGATGGTGAGCCCTCGGGCGCGCACCGGCACGATCGGCAGGGCGCGCGCGTAGGTGCGCGCCGCGGACTCCCGCGCGCCCTGACGGCGCAGGATCCCCTCGTGCTGAACGGTGTCGCGCGCGGTGGTCCCGGATGCCCCGCCGACGGACGGGGCCGGCACCACCGCGGTCTCAAGATCGGTCACAGGCACAGGATCTGTCACGGCCACGTCTGTTGGTCCTCCCGCTGGATATACGGCCGAAAAGGTCCCTCGACTCACCCGTCGGCGCGGCGGGTTGGCGTGCGCTGAACGTCGACTGAGGTTCCCCCGTACGTACCAACGACGCGGCGGGCGGAGGAACACGGCTCGTGCGGGACTCATGAGCAGACTTTTGCCGGGTGCGCCGTGGCGGCGGTGGTGCGCCGGGCGTCAACGCTCCGTGCGGACCGGAAGATCCCTCCGTGACGGAACCGTTGCGGCTTTGTCGGCCGTCCCCGACGGCACCGGCATAGTGTGGTGTGCCGTTCGGGGGGGAGAGGCCAGGCCTCACGTCCTCCGCGCGCGTACGGCAGTTGAACCATTTCGAAGCCCAGGGGGATTCACGACATGCGACCCATACGCCCGCAGTTCGCCGCTCGCCGCACACGGGGCGCGCGCAGCAGAACGTCCCCCGTGGCGGCGGTTGCTCTCAGCGCGGTGCTCGCCCTGACCGCCACGGCGTGCGGATCGAGCCAGGACAGCGCGAGCGACAAGCCGACCGACGCGGCTTCCGCGGGCGATGGCAAGTTCAAGATCCCGGACGACCTCGGGGACCGGCTCAAGGAGCACGGGATCGACCCGGACAAGTGGAAGGACGGCGAGTGGAAGAACTGGGACAAGGACAAGTGGCTGCGTGAGGCGCAGGACTTCGTCAACCCGATCATCGCCGGTCTGTGGGACTCGGACCGCATGCGGGACGCCGACGAGAACCCGGCCGGGGAGGTCGACGAGAACGACCTGTCGGGCGACCAGGGCGTGACGGACCCGGAGCCGCGGCCGGTGGCGGCAGCGGGCGTCGGCACCCCGTACCACGCGAACGCGCCGTACGCGGGCAAGCTGTTCTTCGACGGGCCCGAGGGGTCGATGGTCTGCTCGGCGACGGTGGTCGCCGACCCCGCGCACCCGGGGAAGTCCAACATGCTCTGGACGGCGGGCCACTGTGTGCACGCGGGCAAGAACGGCGGCTGGTACCGCAACATCGCGTTCGTGCCCTCGTACAACAACGACGGCAAGTCGGCGCAGGAGTTGCAGAACACGCCCAAGGAGGAGGTCGCTCCGTACGGCGTGTGGTGGGGCGACGGGGCGCTGACGTCCGACCAGTGGATCGCGCGGGGCGGCCCGACGGGCGGCCAGGGCGCCACGTACGACTTCGCCGTGATCCATGTGACGCCGGAGAAGGGCGGCACCACGAAGTCGCTGGAGGAGACGGTCGGTTCGGCGCTCCCGGTGGACTTCAACGCGCCGGCGGTGCCGAGGATCGCGCAGCTGACCGCGAAGGGCTACCCGGCGGCGGCGCCGTTCGACGGGCAGAAGATGTACCAGTGCGCGGACAAGCCGGGACGCCTGTCGCTGAACGACACGGACCCGACGATGTACCGCATCGGCTGCACCATGACGGGCGGTTCGTCCGGCGGTGGCTGGGTCGGCCAGGGGTCCGACGGCAAGCCGGTGCTGGTGTCGAACACGTCGATCGGCCCGGTGACGGCGGGCTGGCTCGCGGGGCCGCGGCTCGGCAAGGAGGCCAAGGGGATCTACGACGCGGTGAGCAACAAGTTCGCCGGACAGTGATCCCGGGCCCAGCGGGGCCCACAGCGAACAGGACCACATGACTGAGCCCCTCTCCGGTGGACCGGGGAGGGGCTCAGCCCGTGCACGTACGAGCCGTCAGTTCGCGGCCGCCGGGACGTACGGCGCGAACTCCGCCGCGAGGTCCTCGTGGACGCGTGCCTTCAGCAGCGTGCCCTCCGGGGTGTGCTCCTCGGAGATCACTTCGCCGTCGGCGTGCGCCCGCGCGACCAGCTGGCCGTGCGTGTACGGCACGAGGGCCTCGATCTCGACCGCGGGGCGCGGCAGTTCGACGTCGATGAGCGCGAGCAGCTCCTCGATGCCCTGGCCCGAGCGGGCCGAGACGGCGATCGATCGCTTCTCCACGCGCAGCAGCCGCTGGAGCACCAGCGGGTCGGCCGCGTCCGCCTTGTTGATCACCACGATCTCCGGCACGTTCGTCGCGCCGACGTCGCGGATGACCTCGCGCACGGCGGCGAGCTGCTCCTCCGGCGCGGGGTGCGAACCGTCGACCACGTGCAGGATGAGGTCGGAGTCGCCGACCTCCTCCATGGTCGAGCGGAACGCCTCGACGAGGTGGTGCGGCAGGTGCCGTACGAAGCCGACCGTGTCGGCCAGCGTGTACAGGCGGCCGCTCGGGGTCTCGGCGCGGCGGACGGTCGGGTCGAGGGTGGCGAACAGCGCGTTCTCCACCAGGACGCCGGCGCCCGTGAGGCGGTTCAGGAGCGAGGACTTGCCGGCGTTGGTGTACCCGGCGATGGCCACCGAGGGCACCTTGTGCCTGCGGCGCTCCTGGCGCTTGATGTCGCGGCCGGTCTTCATCTCCGCGATCTCACGGCGCATCTTCGCCATCTTCTCGCGGATCCGCCGCCGGTCCGTCTCGATCTTGGTCTCACCGGGACCACGGGTGGCCATACCGCCGCCCGAGGAGCCGGAGCCACCGCCACCCATCTGCCGGGACAGCGACTGACCCCAGCCACGCAGGCGCGGCAGCATGTACTGCATCTGCGCGAGCGCCACCTGCGCCTTGCCCTCTCGGGACTTGGCGTGCTGGGCGAAGATGTCGAGGATCAGGGCGGTCCTGTCGACCACCTTGACCTTGACGACGTCTTCGAGATGGATGAGCTGGCCGGGGCTGAGCTCACCGTCGCACACGACGGTGTCCGCACCGGTTTCGAGCACGATGTCGCGCAGCTCCTGGGCCTTGCCGGAGCCGATGTACGTCGCGGCGTCCGGCTTGTCGCGGCGCTGGATCACGCCGTCGAGCACGAGGGCGCCCGCCGTCTCGGCGAGGGCGGCGAGCTCCGCGAGGGAGTTCTCCGCGTCGTGAACCGTTCCCGACGTCCACACGCCGACGAGGACCACGCGCTCCAGGCGGAGCTGTCGGTACTCGACCTCGGTGACGTCCTCGAGCTCGGTGGAGAGGCCCGCGACGCGGCGCAGAGCCGCGCGCTCGGAGCGGTCGAACTGCTCGCCGTCCCGCTCTCCGTCGATCTCGTGGCTCCAGGCGACGTCCTCTTCCATCAGGGCATCGGCCCGAAGACTCTCGGGGTGGTTCTGCGCCGTCTGCTGCGCGTCCTGGGAAGGGGAAGAAGAGGAGGTCATTGGGTCCTTACGTCGGTGGGATACGAGGGGTGCGACGGGCATGGCACCCGTCATCACTGACAACGCGCGCACTGCCCGGGGGATTCCCGCGGGCGCCGATCCGTCGGCCCGCGCCGTCGACGGTGTCGATGTTCGCACGGCACGGGGCGTCTCGTCACTCGATTTGTTTCCCGCTGTCAGCCCTGCGACACCGGGTCGGACGTCCATTTCGGGTGCCCCGGCATGGGCGGGGTCTTCTTCGCGTACAGCCAGTCCTGGAAGAAGCCGCTCAGGTCCCGGCCGGCGATCCGGGAGGCGTGCTTGACGAAGTCGTCGGTGGTGGCGGTGGAGTCACGGTGCGTGCTCACCCAGGTGCGCTCCAGGAGCTGGAAGGCGTCCTTGCCGATCTCCTGGCGCAGGGCGTAGAGGACCAGGGCGCTGCCGTCGTAGACGACGGGCCGGAAGATGCTGATCTTTCCGTCGTCGGAGGGCACCTTGGGCCGGGCGGGCGGTCCGCCGTCGGCGCGCCAGGCGTCGGACGCCCGGTAGGCGGCCCGCATCCGCCGCTCCATGGGCAGGTCGCCCTTCTCCTCGGCGTACAGGGCCTCGTACCAGGTGGCGTGTCCCTCGTTGAGCCACAGGTCGGACCAGGTGCGGGGGCTGACACTGTCGCCGAACCACTGGTGGGCCAGCTCGTGGACCATGATCGACTCGACGTACCACTTCGGGTAGCCGGAGCGCTGGAACAGGTCTCTCTCGAAGAGAGAGAGCGTCTGTGTCTCGAGTTCGAAGCCGGTGGAGGCGTGGGCGATGAGCAGCCCGTAGTTCTCGAAGGGGTAGCCGCCGACCTTCCCTTCCATCCAGGCGATCTGTCCCGGCGTCTTCGCCAGCCACGGCTTCAGCGCCTTGACGTCGCCGGCCGGCACGACATCGCGTACGGGCAGCCCGTTCGGCCCCTCCTGGTGGAGCACGGCGGAGCGGCCGATGGAGACCTGGGCGAGCTCCGTGGCCATGGGGTGGGCGGTGCGGTAGGCCCACTGCGTGGCGCCCGCGTGCCGCGTCTTCCCGACGGGGAGGCCGTTGGCGACGGCCGTATAGCCCTGGGGCGCGGTGATACGGAAGGTGAAGACGGCCTTGTCGGAGGGGTGGTCGTTGGAGGGGAACACCCGGTGTCCGGCGTCGGCCTGGTTGGCCATCGCGAGACCGTCCTTGGTGCGCAGCCAGCCGATCTCCTTCTTGCCGGGCCGGGGGTCGCTGGTGTGCCGCACCGTGATGTTCAGCGGTTGGCCGGGAGCGACGGCCCTGGCGGGCGTGACGATCAGGTCCTCGCCCTTGGTGACGTACTGCGCCCGCGCGCCGTTGACCCGCACGGAATCGACCGTGCCGTGCGAGAAGTCGAGGTTGATCCGGTCGAGCCAGGAGGTCGCCCGCGCGTCGATCCTGGTGACGGCGTCGAGGGGCTTGTTGTTGTCACCGTGGTACGTGAAGGAGATGTCGTAGTCGGTGACGTCGTAGCCGGGGTTGCCCAGGTGCGGGAAGAGCCGGTCGCCGATGCCGAGCGGTTCGGCGGGTCGGGGCGCGGTCGCGGCCACCAGGGCGAGCGAGGCACCGGCGGCGAGCAGCGCGGCGGTGCGGGGCGTTCGGGAGCTGAGCAGCATGACTTACCGCTATCAGCGCGCACCCCCGCGCGCGGGGGTGGCACGCGCCGCACCACCCGAACGAGCGCCCCGCGCGGACCTACAGGGCGCCCGCCGCCGCGTGCCGCGTGCGCCCCACGTCGTACACGCCCGGCACGTTGCGCATCGCCCGCATCAGTCCCTGGAGGTTGGCGGCGTCCGGGAGTTGGAGCGTGTACGTGTGCCGGACGCGGCCCTGGTCGGGCGGGTCGACGGTCGCCGAGATGATGGCGACGCCCTCCAGCGCTATGGCTTCGGTGAGGTCCGCGAGGAGGTGGGGGCGGCTGAAGGATTCGGCGATCAGGGTCACCCGGTACTCGGCGGCCTCCGCGTCCGCCCAGCGCACGCCCACCTCCGCGCGCCCCGCGTCCTTCATGCGCGCCACCCCGGAGCAGGCGACCCGGTGCACGGTGACGACTCCGCCGCGGACCGCGAAGGCGGTGATCTCGTCGGGCGGCACGGGCGTACAACAGCCCGCGAGTCGCACGGTGGCGCCCGGCTGGTCCACCACGACGTTGGCCGCCGAGGGCCGCGCCGAGGGGCCGCTGTAGGGGGCCCGGGGCGCCGAGGAGGGGGCGGTCGGGCCTTCGGGGTGGGTGGCCAGCCAGCGGCGGATGGCGATGCGCGCGGCGGGCGTGCGGGCGTGGTCGAGCCAGGCCACGGACGGCTCGGGCGCGGGGGTGCCCTCCGGCCCCGCCATGAGCAGTTGCACGGTGTCGCCGTCGCCGAGGACCGTACTGAGCGTCGCCAGGCGGCCGTTGACCCGCGCGCCGATGGCGGCGTGGGCGTCCTCGCCGTACTGCGCGTACGCGGCGTCGACGCAACTGGCGCCCGCGGGGAGCCCGATGGTGCCGCCGTCGGGCCGGAAGACGGTGATCTCGCGGTCCTGGGCGAGGTCCTCGCGCAGCGTCGACCAGAAGGTGTCGGTGTCGGGGGCGGACTGCTGCCAGTCGAGCAGCCGGTTCAGCCAGCCGGGGCGCGTGGGGTCGGAGCGCTCGCCCACGGTGTCCAGGTGCTCCTCCGCGGAGGGCGCGTACGGGTTGCCGAGCGCCACGACGCCCGCCTCCGCGACCTTGTGCATCTGGTGCGTGCGGATGAGGACTTCGGCGACCTCGCCGTCGCCGCGGGCGACCGCGGTGTGCAGCGACTGGTACAGGTTGAACTTCGGTACGGCGATGAAGTCCTTGAACTCCGAGACCACCGGCGTGAAACAGGTGTGCAGTTCGCCGAGGACGCCGTAACAGTCCGCGTCCTCGTTCACGAGGACGAGGAGGCGGCCGAAGTCGGCGCCCCTCAGCTCGCCGCGTTTGCGGCGCACCCGGTGGACGGAGACGAAGTGCCGCGGCCGGATGAGGACCTCGGCGCTCAGGCCCGCCTCGCGCAGCACGGAGCGCACCTCGGTCGCGAATCCGGCGAGGGAGTCCTCGGTGCGCTGGGCGTTCGCCGCCATCAGCTCGCGGGTCTCGCCGTACTCCTCGGGGCGCAGGATCGCGAACACGAGGTCTTCGAGCTCGGTCTTGAGGGCCTGCACGCCGAGCCGCTCGGCGAGCGGGATCAGGACGTCGCGGGTGACCTTGGCGATGCGCTCCTGTTTCTCCTGGCGCATGACGCCGAGGGTGCGCATGTTGTGCAGGCGGTCGGCGAGTTTGATCGACATGACGCGCACGTCGTTCCCGGTCGCGACCAGCATCTTGCGGAAGGTCTCCGGTTCGGCCGCCGCCCCGTAGTCGACCTTCTCCAGCTTGGTCACGCCGTCGACGAGGTAGGCGACCTCCGCGCCGAACTCCTCGCGCACCTGGTCGAGCGTGACCTCGGTGTCCTCGACGGTGTCGTGCAGCAGGGACGCCGTCAGCGTCGTGATCTCCGCGCCCAGCTCGGCGAGGATCAGCGTCACCGCGAGCGGGTGCGTGATGTACGGCTCGCCGCTCTTGCGCATCTGGCCGCGGTGCGAGGACTCGGCCAGCACATAGGCGCGGTGCAGCGGGTCCAGGACGGCGTCGGGGTAGTGGGCCCGGTGGGCCTCCGCCACGTGACCGATCGCGTCCGGCAGGCGGCCGCGGGCGGGGGCGCCCAGCAGCGCGGCGCGGCCGAGACGTCGCAGATCGATCCGGGGGCGGCCACGCCGACGATGCGATCCGGGCGTGATCGACCCCGGGTTCGCGGGGTTGGTCGCCTCCGCACTCATGAGCACCTCCGGCTTTGTCGACCGGCGGCGGGCTGGCGGCGGCACCCGTCCGGACCGGTGCTTGATGCTACCGAGCCCATCACGTGGCGCAGTCCCCCTCTCGCCGAGCGTGAAACGGATCACCCATTCGAGCGAAGGTTCACTGGTTTACGGTTTCGATCGCCGCGAACCAGTCGGTGTCGAGCCGACCCTCCGCGACGATCACGGCGGGACCGGTCATCTCGATCTCGCCGTCCGGACGCTCGGTGATCGTCAGCCTGCCACCTGGCAGATCGATCTCGTACGTGACAGGAGACCCGGTCACCACCGGGTCCAGGCCGTCCCTGCGGGCGGTCGCGACGGCCACGGCGCAGGCGCCGGTGCCGCAGGAGCGGGTCTCGCCCGAGCCGCGCTCGTGCACGCGCATGGCGACGTGCCGCGGGCCGCGGTCGACGACGAACTCAACGTTCACACCCTCCGGGTAGGCGTTCGCCGGAGCGAAGGGGGGTGCGGCGTGCAGGGTGCCCGCGTGGGCGAGGTCGGCCACGAAGGCGACCGCGTGCGGGTTCCCCATGTTCACGTTCGTCGCGGGCCAGGTCCGCTCGTCGACGCTGACCGTGACGTCGCCCTCGGGGAGCGCCGCCTTGCCCATGCCGACCGTGATCAGGCCTTCCTTGTCGATGTGGACCGTCTTGACGCCGCCTCGGGTGGCCACGGCGAGGTCGCCCTCGCCGACGTGCCCGGCGTGCTGGAGGTACCGGGCGAAGACCCGCACTCCGTTGCCGCACATCTCGGCCACCGAACCGTCGCCGTTGCGATAGTCCATGAACCACTCCGCCTCGGCAGCCATGTGCTTCGCCTCCGGGTGGGCGGCGGTGCGCACGACGTGGAGCACGCCGTCCGCGCCGATGCCGGCCCGGCGGTCGCACAGGGCGGCGACGGCGGTCGGCGGAAGCGCGAGGGCGTTCTCCGGGTCCGGGATGATCACGAAGTCGTTCTCGGTCCCGTGACCCTTGAGGAAGGTGGTCATTTCTCGATCGTACGAGATGGCTCCGGCAACCAGGGCGGCGGATCGGGCCGGCCGGTGCGGGGCGGGGTCAGCGCAGCCGTGCGACGCGCCACACGGCGAGCACCGCGACGGCCGCGACCACGACGACGTACGCGCCCACGACGCGCCAGTCCGGCCATCTGCCGGAGCCGCGCGGCGGCAGTCCGGGCAGCGTGTAGCCCACCCGGCGGGCCGCCATCATGCCCCAGCCCGCGGCGCAGGAGCTGATCAGGAGGCCGAGCATGGCGACGACCGCGCCGCCGTCGCCGAACTCGAAGAACAGCGGGAACGCGAACATCAGGGAGCCGATCGCGGCCAGCATCACGATGGGCGCAAGCTGCCAGATGCGGAGTCTGCGCTGCGGGCGCAGCTCGACCTCGACCTCTTGGGCCTCTTCCTGCGCGGCGAGCTCCTCCACGGTCGGTCCGTCGGCGATCACGCCGTCGGCGTTCGCCCCGGGACCGTCGGTGCTGAGCTGCTCTCCGCCTGGTGCGGTGTCACGAGGGCCGGCCTCCATCGCCACGCGCCCTCCCACTTCGGACTCCACTGGTCGATCGATGGTCGATGATGGCACGCCCGCGGAGGGCGCGATGACGGGCGGAGCGTCCCGATGCCATCACGTGATCAGGCTGTAACCGGTCGTTCGACCAACGACATTGCTCGAGCCGGAAGTTCCTCGCGGTCCGCCGCGGCTCCACTGAGCCAATGCACCCGCGGGTCGCGCCGGAACCACGAGTCCTGACGGCGCGCGAAGCGCTTGGTGGCGCGGACGGTCGCCGTGCGCGCCTCGTCCAGGGTGCACTCCCCGGCGAGGGCCGAGAGCACCTGCTGGTAGCCGAGGGCACGCGACGCCGTGCGTCCCTCCCGCAACCCCTGGGCCTCCAGCGCGCGCACCTCGTCGACCAGTCCGGCCTCCCACATACGGTCCACGCGCGTGGTGATGCGTTCGTCGAGTTCGGGACGCGCGACGTCCACGCCGATCTGGACGGTGTCGTAGACGGAGTCGTGTCCCGGCAGGTTCGCGGTGAAGGGCTGCCCCGTGATCTCGATGACCTCCAGGGCGCGCACGATGCGCCGGCCGTTGCTCGGCAGGATCGCCGCTCCGGCCTCCGGGTCGGCGGCGGCGAGGCGCGCGTGCAGGGCGCCGGAGCCGCGCAGCCGGAGCTCGTCCTCCAGGCGGGCGCGCACCTCGGGGTCGGTGCCGGGGAACTCCATCTTGTCGACTGCGCCCCGCACGTAGAGCCCCGAGCCGCCCACGAGGACGGGCCAGCGGCCCTCGGCGAGCAGCCGGTCGATCTCCGCGCGGGCGAGGCGCTGGTACTCGGCGACGCTGGCGGCCTCCGTGACGTCCCAGATGTCCAGGAGGTGGTGCGGGATCCCGTCGCGCTCCTCGGGCGTCAGCTTGGCGGTGCCGATGTCCATCCCGCGGTACAGCTGCATGGAGTCGGCGTTGACCACCTCGCCGCCGAGTTCCTGGGCGAGGAAAACACCGAGATCTGACTTTCCTGCCGCGGTCGGCCCGACGACGGCGATGACCCGCGGGGCGGGAGCTGCGCTACTCACCGCCCCAGTCTCGCAAACCCGGACGCCTGTTCACGAATGAGCTACGTGACGCCACCGGTTCGGGGTCGTTGCCTGTTGCGAGGTTCCAGCCGCCGGTTTCAAGGGCCGGCGCCCCGGTCGCCGCAATGGGACGCACCGGGTAGGGCGGGATTTCGCCCACACAAGTACCGTATGGAGTTGAAATGGGCGTTTTTTCCATGTTTCGCCGAAAGGCCGGCGAAGCGGGCGAGGTGTCAACCACCGAGGCTCAGGGTTCCACTCTGACGGCCGCTCCGGAGACGGAGGGCGCCGAGGGTGCCGACGAGGCCGCCGCGGCTCCCACCCCGGAGCAGGAGGCCGCGGAGGCCACCGCTGACGACAAGGCGGCCGAGGCCGCCGCGGCGGAGGGCGTGGAGATCCCGAAGCAGCAGTCCGCGGAGCAGGCCGCCGACAACGAGGCCGGCGAAGGCGCCCGCAAGTAGCTCCCGCGGGAGCTCAGTGCGACGGAAGGTACAGCCATGGGCTTCCTGGACTCGTTGAAGGCCAAGCTCGGTCCCGCCAAGGGCAAGGTCTCGGACCTCGCGCAACAGCACGGGGACAAGATCGACCAGGGCTTGGACAAGGCCGGCAGGATGGTCGACGAGAAGACCAAGGGCAAGTACAGCGACAAGATCCAGCAGGGCACGGAGAAGGCGAAGGACGCCGTCGACCGGATGTCCGGGCCGGATGCCAAGGACGCCAAGGACGGGGGCAACCCGCCGTCGTCGCCTCCGCCGGCGTCGTGACGTCGCGCGTCGCACCACCGGGCGGACGGCCGTGAAGCCATCGGGCTTCGCGGCCGTCGCCGTGTTTCCGGGGCTTCTACGGGCGGCGTCCCGGACGGGGCACGCCCGGGATCACGTCCAGGACGCCACGAAGTAGCCCACTCCGTAGGGAGCGTCCTCGTACAGGAGGCGGCCCGTGCCGTCCTGCTTGTCCCAGGCGGCGCTCAGGAGCTGCCACGGGGCGCGGCCGGAGATCTTCAGTTCGCGGGCGAGGTCGGCGTCGAGGTGCGCGAGGGTGCCGTCGACGTCGAGGTCGCGCAGGGCCGCGGCGATGGCGGCGTCGACGCCCTCCGCGCGTTCGTCCAGGTAGCCGGGGGCCTTGAGCGTGCGGCAGGCCGTGCCGTCGCCCATGACGAGGAACGCCACGCGCTCGGCCCCGGTTGAACCGTCGGCCAGTCGCCACGCGCCCTCGGCCCGGTCGAACGCGGAGCCGCCGCCCGCCATCTCGTAGCCGCGCGTCTCGCCGGTCCACCCCGCGCGCGCGAGCAGCCACGCGCCGACGGCGAGGGACGGCGGGAGCGTCGCCCCGGTGGCGCCGGACGGGGCGCCGAGGTGCACGTCGAGGTCGACGCCGAAGGGGCGGAAGGAACCGCGGGCTCCGGGCCGGTGGACGCCCGTGCGCGCGCCCTCGCCGATGACCCACACCAGGTCGGGTTCCGCCGCGAGCAGGGCCGCGAGCGCCTCGTCGCAGGCCGCCCGCGCGGCGTCCAGTTCCGGGGCCGCGCCCGCGGCGATCTCGGGCACGAGCAGGGGCGGGCACGGGCAGACGGCGGCGGCGACAAGCATGATCGGCAGCCTACTCGTCGGGCGGCCGCCAGTAGTCGGGGGTGGCGTCGGACGGCTCCGCCGCGGTGTCGCCCGGCGGCGGGGCCCAGACGTCCCGCCGCCACTGGGACGGGGGCCGGGGCGGTCCCGGATCCGGACCGTCGTCCGTGCTCCAGACCAGCTCGGCGAGGCGGTACCGCACGTCGTGCGTGGACATCGCGCCCGTGATCCGGACGTAGTACGCGTCGTCGTGCTCGCGGAACACCTCACGGCCGCGCTGGCGCAGGCCGGGCCTGTGCCGGTGCTCGCAGGCGTACCGGTACAGGGCGGCCCTGGCCTCGTCGCGGCTGGAGTCGAAGCGGGTGAGCGCGCCGAAGCTGTGCCCGTCACCCGCGCCGTACTCCATCGTGATCACCCAGCGCGTCATCCGATCCCCCCGTCGTGGCGCGTCAGTCGACCGCGCAGCCCCCGGTCATGGCGGGCAGCGGCTCGGGGACGCCGATCTTCGGCAGGCCGAGCAGCACGCCCTGCTTCTTGTCCTGCTCCTCCTGGTTGCGCTTCTCCCACGCGTCGCCCGCGCGCGTGCGACGCACGTTCAGGACGTCGCCCTCGGCGAGGAGGTGGTGCGGGGCGGCGTAGGTGATCTCGACGGTCACGACGTCACCGGGGCGCACCTCGGCCTCGGGCTTGGTGAAGTGCACGAGGCGGTTGTCGGGGGCCCGGCCGGAGAGTCGGTGCGTGGCGCCGTTCTTGCGGCCCTCGCCCTCGGCGACCATGAGCTCCACGGTGCGGCCGACCTGCTTCTTGTTCTCCTCCCAGGCGATCTCCTCCTGGACCGCGACAAGCCGCTCGTAGCGGGCCTGCACGACCTCCTTGGGGATCTGGCCCTCCATGGTGGCGGCCGGCGTTCCGGGGCGCTTGGAGTACTGGAAGGTGAAGGCGTTGGCGAAGCGGGCCTCGCGCACGGCGTGCAGCGTCTGCTCGAAGTCCTCCTCGGTCTCGCCGGGGAAGCCCACGATGATGTCGGTGGTGATCGCCGCGTCCGGCATGGCGGCGCGGACCTTCTCGATGATGCCGAGGAACCGCTCCTGGCGGTACGAGCGGCGCATCGCCTTCAGGACGGTGTCCGAACCGGACTGCATCGGCATGTGCAGCTGCGGCATCACGTTCGGCGTCTCGGCCATGGCGGCGATCACGTCGTCCGTGAAGTCGCGCGGGTGCGGGGACGTGAAGCGGACGCGCTCCAGGCCCTCGATCTTTCCGCAGGCGCGCAGCAGCTTGCTGAAGGCCTCGCGGTCGCCGATGTCGCTGCCGTAGGCGTTGACGTTCTGGCCGAGCAGCGTGATCTCGGAGACGCCCTCGCCGACCAGTGCCTCGATCTCGGCGAGGATGTCGCCGGTCCTGCGGTCCTTCTCCTTGCCGCGCAGCGCCGGGACGATGCAGAAGGTGCAGGTGTTGTTGCAGCCGACCGAGATCGACACCCAGGCCGCGTACGCGCTCTCGCGGCGGGTGGGCAGCGTGGAGGGGAACGCCTCCAGGGACTCGGCGATCTCGACCTGCGCCTCCTCCTGGACGCGGGCGCGCTCCAGGAGGACGGGCAGCTTGCCGATGTTGTGCGTGCCGAAGACGACGTCCACCCAGGGCGCCTTCTTCACGATGGTGTCGCGGTCCTTCTGGGCGAGGCAGCCGCCCACGGCGATCTGCATGCCCGGCCGCTGCGCCTTCATGGGGGCGAGGTGGCCGAGGTTGCCGTAGAGCTTGTTGTCAGCGTTCTCCCGCACCGCGCACGTGTTGAAGACCACGACGTCGGCGTCGCCGTCGGAGCCCTCGGGGGCGCGTACGTAACCCGCGCCCTCCAGGAGACCCGACAAGCGCTCGGAGTCGTGGACGTTCATCTGGCACCCGTAGGTGCGTACTTCGTATGTCTTGGGTGAACGGTCGTCCACGGCCGGACGCGGGTCGCTGCTGCTCATGACAACAAGGGTATGGGGTTCCGGGAGTGGTCCTGCGCCGCCCGCGAGGCCGGGCCCGGAACGGGTGGCCTCACAGCGTCGGCGGCAGCGCCACTCCCCAGTTCGGCGCTACGGACGGTGACCTCACCGAGACCCTCCGAACCTGGTCACCGCGCGCCCCCACCTGGCAGGATCGCGCCATGCCACAGCCGACCCTCCGCGTCACCCGTCGCCGCGCCCTGCTGGGCTCCGGGGCGGGTCTCGTGGTGTTCGCGCTGCTGCTGTGGTGGCTGCTGCCGCTCGGCGAGGAGCCGCCGCAGGGCCGGATGACGTTCAGCACCGGCGCGCGTACCGGCGTCTACGAGAAGTACGGCAATCTCCTCAAGCGGGCCATGGACCGGGACCTGCCCGACCTGGGCGTCACGCTCAAGGAGAGCCAGGGCTCGTGGGAGAACGTGGAGCGGGTGGCCACCGGCGAGGCCGACTTCACCATCGCCGCGGCGGACGCCGTCGCCAAGTACCAGGCCGAGGACCAGGCCGGCGCGGGACGCCTGCGCGGCTGCGCCCGCCTCTACGACGACTACATGCAGCTCGTCGTGAAGCGCGACTCCCCCGTGCAGAAGGTCGCCGACCTGCGCGGCATGAAGGTGGCCGTGGGCGGGCGCAGTTCGGGCGTGCGGCTGATCGCCGAGCGGATCCTGAAGGCGGCGGGGCTCGACGTGGAGAAGGACGTCACCGAGGTGGGCATCGGCATAGACACCATGCCGCGCGCCCTGCGCTCCGGTGAGATCGACGCCTTCTTCTGGTCCGGCGGACTGCCCACCGGTCACGTACGGGACCTGTCCGACGCCGCCCCGATCCGGCTCGTGGAACTCGGCTCGCTGGTCGACGAGTTGCACGCCATGGGCGGGTACTCGCGCTACTACCGGGCCGCCGTGATGCCCGCCGACGCCTACCCCGCGGCCCAGCAGGGCGAACCCGTCAGCACCCTCGCGGTGGCGAACCTGCTGGTCACCACCGACCGGGTCGATCCTGAGCTGGCCGAGGCGGTCACCCGTACGGTCATCGACAGCCGCGACCACATCGGGGCGGAGGTGCACGCGGCGCAGCTCGTCGACCTCAGGACGGCCGTCTACACCGACCCGCTCACCCTGCACGAGGGCGCGCGCCGCTACTACCGCTCGGTCAAGCCCTGAACGGTGGCGGCCTGCCTGCCGGAACCGTTCTCCCCGCGGCCCGCGCCGCCACCCCGCTCGGCCGCGTCCTGCGGCGGCACGGGCGCGGTCCTGGGCACCCGGAGCGTCACCACCAGGCCGTGCGGCTCCCGGCGCGCGTAGCCGATCGAGCCGCCGCCCGCCGTCAGCAGGGCCCGCGAAATGGACAGGCCGAGGCCCGAGCCCTTGACGTTCTGGTGCTGTCCGCTGCGCCAGAACCGGTCACCGATCCGGGCGAACTCCTCCTCGCGCAGGCCGGGGCCGCCGTCGGCGACCTCGACCACCGTCGCGTCGCCCGTGGCCCGTGCGGAGACGGTGACCTGCTCGCCCCCGGGGGTGAACTTCAGGGCGTTGTCGACCACGGCGTCGAGGGCGCTGGACAGGGCGACCGGGTCCGCCCAGCCCGTCACCGGCGGGCAGTCGGCCGTGAGCCGGACCCCCTTGTCCTCGGCGGTCTGGCGCCAGGCCTCCACCCGCTCCGCGGCCAGCTCGCCGATGTCGGTCAGCTGGAGGTCCGCCGCGGCGTGCTCGGCCAGGGCCAGGTCGAGCAGGTCGTCGAGGACCCGGCCGAGGCGCTTGCCCTCGGTCTTCACGGACGCGATCTCCTCGTTGCCCTCCGGTAGTTCGAGCGCCAGGACGTCGATGCGCAGCAGCAGGGCGGCCAGCGGGTTGCGCAGTTGGTGCGAGGCGTCGGCGACGAAGGCGCGCTGCTGCTCCAGCACGTCCTCGACGTTGTCGGCCATCTCGTTGAACGACCGGGCCAGGCGCCTCAGTTCCGGCGGGCCGCCGGCCGCCGCGACACGCGACTTGAGGCGGCCCGTGGCGATGTCGTGGGTCGTCGCGTCCAGCACCCGTACGGGCCGCAGCACCCAGCCGGTGAGCCGCAGCGCGGCGCCCACGGCGAGCAGCATCGCGGCCACCTCACCGGCGCCGATGACCAGCCAGCCGCGCAGCGTGGCGCTGCGCATCGCGCCGGTCGGCGACTCGGTGACCACGACGGCGACGACGTCGCCGTCGCGGATGACGGGCGAGGCGACCACGAGCCGGCCGCGCTGCCACGGCCACACCTGCGGCGGGTCGTGGCTGCCGCGCGAGTACAGCGCCTCGTCGAACGCGGCGCGCAGCGGGCTCCTGGAGCCGGCGGGCGGTATCCCGAAGTCGTCGGGCGCGCGCCCCATGGGCTCCCGGCCCCGGTAGAAGACGCCCGCCTTGATGCCGTACACCTCGTAGTAGCGGGCGAGTTCGGTGCGCAGGGTCTGCCGCCGCTCGTCGTTCTCCATGGCCCGGCCCCCGCCGGCCTTGTCCGGGCGGGTGGTGACGAACTGGGCGAGGGAGGCGAACCGCGCGGTGTCGTCGATGCGGTCGACGACCACCTTCTGCTGCTGCGCGGAGGCCACGCTCACGGCCAGCGGGAAGCCGAGCGCGAGCAGCACACCCGCCATGAGGACGATGAGCAGGGGAAGCAGGCGGGCACGCACGCCAGGACTCTACGGCTTCTGTTACGCGGCCGGGGCGACGAGCCGGTATCCGACCCCTCGCACGGTCTCGATGAGCCGGGGCATGCGCAGCTTGGAGCGCAGCGAGGCGACGTGCACCTCCAGGGTGCGCCCGGTCCCTTCCCAACTGGTCTGCCACACCTCGCTGATGATCTGCTCCCGGCGGAAGACGACGCCGGGCCGCTGCGCCAGGAGGGCGAGCAGGTCGAACTCCTTGCGGGTGAGCTGGACGAACTCTCCCGCGACCGCGACCTTGCGAGTGGGCAGATCGATGCTGACGTCGCCGAACTGCACCCCGTGGTCCACGGCGGCGGCCCCCTCCTGGGCCGTGCGGCGGCTCACCGCGTGGATCCGGGCGAGCAACTCCCCGATGTCGTAGGGCTTCACCACATAGTCGTCGGCGCCGCGGTGGAGTCCCTCGATGCGGGACCGTACGTCCCCGCGCGCGGTCACCATGATCACGGGTGTCGAGGTGCGCCGGCGGATCTTGTCGCAGACCACGAAGCCGTCCAGGTCGGGCAGGCCCAGGTCGAGCAGGACGACACCGAAGGCGTCCGCCTCGGGCACCAGTGCCTGCAACGCCTCTTCGCCGCTGCGGGCGTGCCGCACCTCGAAGCCGTGCCGGGACAGGACGGCCGAGAGGGCGCCCGCCACGTGATCGTCGTCCTCGACGAGCAGCAGTCTCATTTCGGCCCCCTCACCTCTCCGCGCTGTTCACCAGGGCATCCACTCCGATAGGTAAGGACGACGTCAAGAGGGTTCCGGTTACGGCCGTGTTCCGTTATGCACCCGGTACGCGAGGCCCTCGCCCCCTTCACGCATAGTGTCCGGTTGCGGCCGGATCGTTATGCTCAATTTCCCCTCAGATGTAATGACGCTGGTCGTATGGGGTTACTACTGTCCTCCCAACCGAGGAGGACGGAGCAAGACCCCGATGACCGAAGTTTCGGTGACCAAGGACGCCACTCCCCCTGCGGGCGACGCACTGGTCGCGCTGAGTGGAGTCAACAAGCACTTCGGCGCGCTGCACGTGCTGCAGGACATCGACCTGACCATCGCGCGGGGTGAGGTCGTCGTCGTCATCGGCCCGTCGGGCTCCGGCAAGTCCACGCTGTGCCGCACGATCAACCGCCTGGAGACGGTCGACTCCGGCGACATCGCGATCGACGGCAAGCCGCTGCCCCAGGAGGGCAAGGAGCTGGCGCGCCTGCGCGCGGATGTGGGAATGGTCTTCCAGTCCTTCAATCTGTTCGCGCACAAGACGGTGCTCGAGAACGTGACGCTGGGACAGGTCAAGGTCCGCAAGGCGGACAAGAAGGCGGCCGAGGAGAAGGCCCGTGCGCTTCTCGACCGGGTCGGTGTGGCCGCCCAGGCCGACAAGTACCCGGCGCAGCTCTCCGGCGGCCAGCAGCAACGCGTCGCCATCGCACGGGCGTTGGCGATGGATCCGAAGGTGATGCTCTTCGACGAGCCGACATCGGCGCTCGACCCGGAGATGATCAACGAGGTCCTGGAAGTGATGCAGCAGCTCGCCCGGGACGGCATGACGATGGTGGTGGTCACGCACGAGATGGGCTTCGCCCGCTCCGCGGCCAACCGAGTCGTCTTCATGGCGGACGGCCGGATCGTCGAAGAGGCCGTACCCGACCAGTTCTTCAGCAATCCGCGCAGCGATCGGGCCAAGGACTTCCTGTCGAAGATCCTGCACCACTAGACGCGCGCCCCGCGCGGGCCCGCAACTGCGCACCCGCGCGCGCGTGTTGCCTACTTTCCACTGCCGAATCTGCCGACACGAAGGATGTTCACCATGAAGCTCCGCAAGTCCGCCGCCGCGGCCGCCGCCGTCGCCGCGCTCGCGCTGACCGCCACCGCCTGTGGCGGCGAGTCCGGAGAGGCCGGTGACAAGCCCGCCGGTGCCTCGGGCGGCAAGAACCAGCCGAAGCTCCCCACGTACGCGGTGAAGACCGACGTCAAGATCGACTCGCCCACCCTGGAGAAGGCCCAGAAGGCCGGCAAGCTCGTCATCGGTTCCAAGGACGACCAGCCGTACCTCGGTTTCCAGGACTCCAGCGGCAAGCGTTCCGGCTTCGACATCGAGATCGCCAAGATGGTCGCGGCCGACCTCGGCTTCAAGCCCAGCCAGATCACCTTCAAGACGATCGACTCCGGCGTCCGCGAGACCACCATCTCCAAGGGCGACGTCGACCTCTACGTGGGCACGTACACGATCAACGACGAGCGCAAGAAGCAGGTCGGCTTCGCGGGCCCGTACATGCAGGCCGGCGCCGACCTCCTGGTCCGCAAGGGCGAGAAGGACATCACGGGTCCGACCTCCCTCAAGGGCAAGAAGGTCTGCTCCATCAAGGGCTCGACCCCGCTCCAGGAGATCAAGAAGCCCAAGTACGGCGCCGAGACCGTCGAGCTGGCGAAGTACTCGGAGTGCGTGCAGCAGCTGCTGAACAACGAGGTCGACGCCGTCACCACCGACGACGCGATCCTCAAGGGCTACGCCGCGCAGAACCCGAAGAAGCTCGAGGTCGTCGGCAAGCCCTTCACCGAGGAGCCGTACGGCGTCGGCATGAGCAAGGACGACAAGGCCCTGCGCGACGCGGTCTCCGACGCCATCGAGGCGCACGAGAAGAACGGCGACTACAAGAAGGCCTACGACGCGACGCTCGGCCTCTCGGGCGCCGAGTACACCGAGCCGCCGGCCCTGGAGCGCTACTGAGCGTTCGGCGCCGCTGAGCGCTCTCGGGCGTTCGGCACCTCCTGAGTGTTCAGCCGCCTGTTCTCGCAGGCAGTGAGTTGACCGCGTCCCTGTACGCCACGACCGCGTACAGGGCGCGGCTCCCCCTGCCCGACCGCTGCCGCCCCACGAGGAAATCCCCGTGAATGTACTGCTCGACCACCTGTCGGAATTCCGCGAGGGATTCTTCGGCACCATCGGCCTGACCCTGGCCAGTGGACTGCTCGCGATGCTGCTCGGCACGCTCCTCGCCGGGTTCCGGGTCTCTCCCGTACCGCCCCTGCGGTACTTCGGCACCGCCTGGGTCACGCTGTTCCGCAACACCCCGCTGACGCTGCTCTTCCTCGTCATCTGGTTCGCGGTCCCCCAGGTCATCGACTTCGGCTTCAGCCCGTGGGTCAAGGCCCTGATCGTGCTGAGCTGCTACACCTCCGCGTTCGTCTGTGAAGCGGTGCGCTCCGGCATCAGCACCGTCCCGCTCGGGCAGGCCGAGGCGGCGCGCTCGATCGGCATGACGTTCTTCCAGACGCTCGGCCTGATCATCCTTCCGCAGGCGGTTCGGACCGTGCTGCCCCCGCTGAGCTCCATCTTCATCGCGCTGACCAAGAACTCGGCCATCGCCGGCGCCTTCAGCGTCACCGAGCTGTTCGGCTGGCAGAAGCTGCTGAGCGACCAGGGCTACCCGATCGCCTGGATCTTCCTGTGGGTGGCGCTCGGCTACCTGGTCATCACCTTCGCCATCAGCATCTTGTTCCGGGTGCTCGAGAGGACCCTGGAGGTCGCCCGATGAGTGCCAGCGTTCTCTACGACGCCCCGGGCCCCAAGGCCAGGATCCGCAACCGGATCTACACCGTCGTCGGCACCCTCGCGGTGCTCGGCCTCATCGTCTTCGTCGTCACGCAGCTCGCCTCCAAGGGCCAGTTCGAGGCCGACAAGTGGAACATCTTCAATTACGCCAACGTCCGCACGGCGATCCGTGACGGCATCCTGACCACCCTGAAGGTCTTCGCCGCGGCGGGCGCGCTCTCGCTGATCTTCGGCGTCGTCCTCGCGGTGGCCCGCTCCTCGGAGCACCGGCCGATCCGCTGGTTCGCCACGGGCTTCATCGAGCTGTTCCGCGCCATCCCGCTGCTGATCACCATTTACGCCCTGTGGGTTCTTTTCCTCACCTACAAGAGCGACTTGGGCGTCATCGGCGAGAACAACGCCTTCTGGGCGCTGGTCATCGGCCTGACCGTCTACAACAGCTCGGTGCAGGCGGAGGTGCTGCGCGCCGGCTTCCAGGCCGTGCCGCGCGGACAGGTCGAGGCGGCGTACGCGCTGGGCCTGCGCAAGTACCAGGTGATGACCACACTGCTGCTGCCGCAGGCGATCCGGTCGATGCTGCCGACGATCATCAGCCAGTTGGTGGTCACCCTCAAGGACACCTCGCTCGGCTACATCATCACGTACGCGGAGCTCCTCTACGCGGCCCGCAAGCTGGCCAACAACACGCTGGTCGGCGGGGAGTACCCGTACGTTCCGGTGCTCGTCGTGACCGGCACGATCTACGTCCTGATGTGTCTGGCGCTGTCCGGGCTCGCCAACTGGATCGAGCGGCGCGGCCGTCGGGCCAAGACCGGCATCAAGGTGGCCGCGGCCGCCGAACCCGTGGGCGAGGGCGGTCTGAAGGACGCCGTGGACCTGCCGGGCGGAGCGGGCCACCACGGTGCCGCCGCCACCGTCGACGAGGTCGCCGACGAGCGGCCCGGCACGGACGACCGACCCGAGGGACCGGACTCCCGCACCACCTGACCCGAGCAGGGTTCCGGGACCCGCGGACGACGGCGGCAGTGGCTTGATCGCCACTGCCGCCGTCACTTGACGCAAGCACCGGCAATGGGTTGCATACGCTCTGTGAACGCGCACCCCGCTCCAACTGCCCGTCCTTGTACGTCCAGTACGCCGCCCGTGCCCTGGCACGGGACACTTCCCGGCGGGCTACTCGGGGCGGGAGGGGCCACGCCGTGGACCCGGTGATCGTCGTCGGCGCGGGACCCGTAGGGCTCGCGCTGTCCCTCGCCCTCGCGCGGCACGACGTACCGTCCGTGATCCTCGACGAGGGCCCCGGCAAGGACGAACCCCGGCCCGCCCGCACGGTGGTGCTGCGGGAGGACACCGCGGCGCTCGCCGAACGGCTCGCGGGTACGTCGTTCGAGGGGATCGGTGCCCGCTGGACGGGTTGGCGTTCCCTGCGCCGCAAGCAGGAGATGGGCGTCGTCACCTTCGGTGAGCCCGGAGCTCCGGGTGGCGCGGGCGCATCGCTGCCCGCCCCGCTCCACATCGCCCAGCACGAACTGACCAACGCCCTGCGCGGGGCCGTCAACGCC
This sequence comes from Streptomyces sp. BYX5S, assembly GCF_054724165.1. Taxonomy (NCBI): domain Bacteria; kingdom Bacillati; phylum Actinomycetota; class Actinomycetes; order Kitasatosporales; family Streptomycetaceae; genus Streptomyces; species Streptomyces sp. BYX5S. Next base: position 6,335,257 of record NZ_CM138829.1, read on the forward strand.
GAGCGGCTCATCAAGGTCGCCGTCGGCAGCCGCCTCGACTCGATCGAGCAGGAGAAGAGCGGCCTGACCGCGCACACCCGCGGCCCCAAGGGCACGTGGTGGCGCGGCAGTTACCTCGTCGGCTGCGACGGGCCGCGCTCCACGGTCCGCAAGCTCCTCGACATCCGTTTCCCCGGCCGCACCGCCGTCGAGCGGCACGCGGTCGCCGCGCTGCGTGTGGAACTTCCGTGGCCCGGTCAGGCGTTGCTCCATCGGAGTCCTCCGTGGCGGACCTCGGGTCGATCGGGCTCGGAGGTCGTCGGCCGCCCCCTGGCCGACGGCGTCTGGCGCCTGGACTGGCTGCTGCCGCCCCGCAGCGACCTGGTGACCCCGGACGCACTGGTCAACCGCGTCCGGGAGACCCTCGGGGGCTGGTGCGGAGGCTCCACCCCGCCGTACGAACTGCTCGACACGGGAGTGCACACGGTCCACCACCGCCTCGCCCGGCGCTGGCGGGTGGGCCGCGTCTTCCTCGCCGGGGACGCCGCGCACCTGCTGGGCGCGCTCGGCACGCAGGGCCTGGACGAGGGGCTGCGCGACGCCGACAACCTCGCGTGGAAGCTGGCCCTGGCCTGGCACGCGGGGCCGCACCCCACCGCCGAAGGGCTGCTCGACAGCTATCAGGCCGAGCGCCGGGCCGTGGTGGCCGGGCGGCTGCGCGCCGCGGACCAGGCGCTGCCGATACTGCGCGGTGGCGGCGGGCTGCGCGCGTACGTGCCCGGTGCCGCGCGCGGGCACGACGCGCTGCTCACGGACGGTCACCTGGGGCACGGGCCGCTCGGCGCGCCGGGGGCGTACCCCGACTCGCCGCTCGCGCCCCCGCACTCCGAGTCGCAGGTGGAGGTCGACACCGCGCCGGGCGCACCGATCACGGACGTCGAGGTCACGGCGCCCGACGGCTCGTTCGTACGCCTCCGTGACCGGCTGGGGCGCGGGCCGCTGCTCGTCGTGCTCGTCGCCCCCGGGACCGGGGTGTGGGAGCGCAAGCACTGGATGTCGGCGGGGTTGATGCCCCGGCTCGCGGCGGCCGTCGCGGCGCTCCCCCACGAGGCCGAGCTGCTCGTCGCGGAGAGCTACCCGGGGGCCGGGGCGCACACCGTGCTGCTGATCCGGCCGGACGGGCACCTGGTCACGGCGCTGAGCGGGGTCCGCCCCGCGGAGCTGTACGAGGCGGCGCGCACGGCCGTCGGCCAGCCCGCGGAGGAGAACGGACCGGTGAAGAGCGGCGCGAGTCGCTGAGGCACGGCGGGGGCCGGTGAGCGGGCGGGGGGCCGGAGTGAGGATCCGGAGGGCAGGTTGACCGGCCCCTGGCGTCGTGGTCTACTCCGGACCATGACGCTCGACACCGATGTACGCCTGTGGCGGAGGGTCCATATGGACCTCGTCCGCTACGCGGGCTGCGTGTGTCACTCGTCCTGCTGAATTCGCATCCTTCCTTTCACGTGCGCGCCGTTCGGCGTGCGCGTGCTTCCCGCGAACTCCCAGGACGGTTCCTGTGTCCAGTCTGGCCTCTGATTCCCGCACGCCGGAATCCCCCACGCCCGCATCCCGTACGTCCGCCTCGCGCACGCCTTCCTCGCGTACGTCCCCGGCCGCTCCCACGCAGGCCGACCTCCTCGCTTTCGTCCGCAGCGTCGCGGCGGACCACGAGCTGATCACCTCGCTGCCCCTCGATCCGGAGGGCCGTACGTGGGTGCGGCTCGAAGGCCCCGAGGGCAGCGAGGCCTGGCTCATCGGCTGGCCGCCGGGCACCGGCACCGGCTGGCACGACCACGCCGAGTCCGTCGGCGCCTTCCTGACCGCGCGCGGCGCGCTCAAGGAGAACTCGCTCGCCGCCCGCCTCCCCACCGACGGGTGGAAGACCCTGGAGCTGTCCGAGGACGTCGACAGGGAACGGCGGTTGACGGCGGGCGAGGGCCGCGCCTTCGGCCGCCACCACGTGCACGAGGTGCTGAACGAGTCCCTCGCCGAGCACGCCGTCTCGGTGCACGCCTACTACCCGCCGCTCCCCCGGATCCGGCGCTACAGCCGCACCGGCCCGGTGCTGCGCCTGGAGTCGGTGGAGAGCCCGGAGGACTGGCAGTGAGCGCGCCCGGCCCCCGCCCGGTGGGCATCGACGACCACCTGGAGCGGGTGCGTTCCGGGCTCGACCGGGTCGAGGCGCGGGAGGCGTTCGACGCGGCCTCCAGCGGCGAGGCACTCCTCGTCGACATCCGGTACGCGGCCCTGCGGGAGCGAGACGGCTTGATCCCGGGGGCGCTGGTGGTCGAGCGCAACGAACTGGAGTGGCGCCTCGACCCGTGGGGCAGCCACCGCTCCCCCGAGGCCACCGGTCACGACCTGCGGGTCGTGGTCGTCTGCAACGAGGGCTACGCCTCCAGCCTCGCCGCGGCCTCCCTGCACCAACTGGGCCTGCACCGGGCGACGGACCTGGTGGGCGGCTTCCAGGCGTGGCGGGCGGCGGGGTTGCCGGTGGCGAAGGCGTAAGGGCTGAGCGGCAACTGCCGGGCAGGCAAGGGTGGGCAGGCAGAGGTGGGCGGCCCTGTGGGTAAGGGGCGCCCACCCTTGCGAAGTGCCCCTTACTCCTTGGCGGTTGCCGCGGTGACGGGCCGGATCCGCAGGGCCGCGCGTCCCGGCAGCGAGCTCGCGGTCAGCGCGAGCAGCGCGGCGGCCGCGACCACTCCCACGTACACCAGGGGCAGCACGGCCGGCGCCGCCGTGCCCGTCATGCCGAGGCTGAACGCGGTGAGCACGGCCAGCGCGATCCCACTGCCCAGGCCGACGCCCATGAGGACGACGGCCAGGGCCTCGACGCGCAGCATGCGCAGCACCTGGCGCCGGGTCGCTCCGGCGAGCCGCAGGAGCGCGAACTCCCGTATCCGCTCGGACACCGACATCGCCAGAGTGTTGACGACTGCGATGGCGGTGAAGGCGAGGACGAGTGCCATGGCGAGCAGATTGACCTCGGCGTTGGCCTGCTGCCGCGCCTCCTGGAGGCCGTCGGCGGCGCTCGGCGTCAGCACGCGCACGGCCGGGAACTCACGGAGCGTGTGCGCGAGTTGTTCCTGTGTGCGGTCGGTGGAGACGAGCACGGAGGAGGCGGGCGGATTGTCGACGTGGCGGGCGAGCAGGGCGTGGGAGAGGGTCAGATCGCCGAAGCCGAGCCCCCTGGCGTAGACGGCGGCGACGGTGAGGGTGGCCGGTGTGCCGTCGCCGAGCGTGAGCTTCAGGCTGCTGCCGGGCTTCAGGCCCAGCTGATCCGCGGCGAGTTCACTGACGGCGACCGAGCGGGCCCCGAAACGGTCGAGGGTGCCGGAGGTGACGTCCGGGTCCCAGGTGCGGGTGAGCCCGGCCGAAGTGACGCCCTGCGCGGGGTACTTGGTGAGACCCACGCGGACCGTGGAGCGGACGACCTCGGTGGCGGTGGTGTCCCGGTCCGCACGCAGGGCACGCGCGGCCGCCGCCGGAACGCCGGGCTGCTGCGCGGCGAGCACCCAGTCGGCGCGGATGCCGGCGCGCTCCTGGGCGCGGGCGGCGTCGCCGAGGGTGGGCTGCGCGAACAGGACGGTGCAGGTCATGCCGACGAGCAGGGTGAGCGGGGTGACGACGGCGGCCATCCGGACGGAGTTGCCCCGCACGTTGGCGACGGCGAGCCGGGCACCGGGGCCGGTGCCGCGCAGGGGCCGTCCGACGACGGCCATGGTCGCCTTGACGAGCAGCGGCCCCAGCAGGGAGACGGCGCAGGCGAGGACGACAACCGTCAGGAACGTCACGGGCGTTGACGCCGCCTCGGTCCGCAGGCCCCCGAGGACCACGACGAGCACGGTGCCGCCCGCCAGCGCGACGAGTCCGGCGACGATCCGGACCACGGAGGGCCGCCGCGCCTCGGCGCTCGCCTCGGACAGGGCCTGCGCTGGCCGGATCCGCGCGATACGACGCCCGGCGACACGGGCCGCGAGCCACGCTCCGAACAGGGTCGCGAGGACGCCGGCGGCCACGGGGAAGAAGCTGACGGTGCGTTCCAGGGTGGACGGCACGGCGCCCAGTTCGACGAAGCGCCCGTAGAGCCAGCCGCCCAGCGGCAGCCCCAGGAGGGCGCCGACGACCCCGGCCACGCCGCCGACGATCAGCGCCTCCCGCCCCAGCAGTCGGCGAATCTGCCGCGAGGTGGCGGCGATGGCGCGCAGCAACGCGAGTTCGCGGTGCCGCTGCTGCACGCTCAGCGCGAACGTGCCGACCACCACCAGCACGGCGACGAGCAGCGACGTGCCACCCATGGCCCCGCCCATGCTGACGAGCTTCACGCGGGCGGCCGACGCGTCGAGGAACTCGACGGCACCCCGGTCGTCCCCGGTGCTCACCTCGACCCTCACGCCTCCGGAAGCCGCACCGGAAGCCGCACCGGAAGCCTGGCCGGAGGTCTGACCGGACACCTGGCCGGAGGCGCGGCCGAGCGCCTGGGAGACGGCCCGCTTCACCTCTGCCACGTCCCGCCCCCGCTCCGGCACGACGCCGATGGCCGTGACCGCTCCCCGGTGCGCGGCCAACCGCTCGGCCTCGGCGGTGGCGAAGAACAGCGAGGTCTGGTGGGTGACGGTGGCTCCCGCGCCCGGCGCCGCGATACCGCTGACGCGATACGTCTGCGGGTCCTGCGTGGACTGCACGGCGAGCTGGTCGCCGACCGCGAGGTGCGCGCGGTGCGCGAGATCCCGGTCCACCACGACGTCGCGGTCGGAACGGGGCGCGGCGCCGGTCGCGAGCACGAACGGCGTCAGGACCGCCGACTCCCACGCATGCCCCTGCGCGGGCCGCTCGGCGTCCACCGCTCCCCGCGCCAACGGCTGGGCGAGGAAGGAGAGTTCGGGCACGGCCCGCCGCACACCGGGAACGTCCCGGACCTGCCGTACGACGTCCTTCGGCAGCCACGCCCGCTCGGCGATCGGCTTCGCCTTGTGCTTGACCTTCGTCTTGCCCTTCTTGTGCTTGACGATGGTCTGGTGCACGTCCTGATCGGCGGAGACCAGGATCGGCGCGGCCGCGTACCGCTCAGTGCGCACCGTGCCGCGCAGCCCCGTCTCCAGCAACGTGCCACAGGCCGTGACCAGCGCCGCCGCGCACATCAGCGCCACAAAGGCCCCGAGGAAGCCCCCTTTTCGGGCCCGAACGCTCCGCAGGGCATAACGCAGCATCATGAGGCACCGCCCGGCCGACCCACACCCATCGTCCATGTCATCCCCCAACGATGGCCCGCGGCCCGCCCCCTGACATTCCGGCAGCCCGCCCACTCTCCCGGGGGAAAACCCCACCACTCCCCGCCGAGCAGCCGACCTCGCAGCCCATCAAGCCCCTCCGGCGATTGAGGAGCGGGGCTCCGGGGCAGAGCCCCGACCGCTCCCCGTGCGACCGAACCCCAAGGCGCGGCGCACCACACACCTGACACCACGCCCCGACACACACCACACGCCCACCTTCGGCGGAGCCGCTACTCCCCGAACCCCAAGTCGTCCGTCTCCTCCCCCTCCTCCTCCAACGCCTGCCGCACCACCCGCAACGCCATCCCCTCCCCATAGCCCTTGCGCGCCAACATACCCGCCAGCCGCCGCAACCGCTTGTCCCGCTCGAGCCCTCGCGTGGACCGAAGCTTCCGCGCCACCAACTCGCGCGCGGTCTCCTCCTCCCGGTCGGAATCCAGCTGCCCGACCGCCTCGTCGATCACGGTCGAGTCCACCCCCTTGGTGCGCAACTCACGCGCCAGCGCCCGCCGGGCAAGCCCACGGCCGTGGTGCCGGGACTCCACCCACGCGTCCGCGAAGGCACTGTCGTTGATGAGCCCCACCTCTTCGAAGCGGCTCAGCACCTCCTCCGCCACGTCGTCGGGGATCTCCTTCTTGCGCAGCGCGTCGGCCAACTGCTTGCGCGTACGCGGAGTCCCGGTGAGCAGACGCAGACAGATGTTCCGCGCCCGCTCAGCCGGGTCCCCTGACGGCTCCCCCCGCTCGGCCCTCGACGAGCCGGGGTGGCCGTCGTCCTGTTCGGCGCCGGACGGATCCCCGAATCCACCCCGGCGCCGACGCCCACGCGGGCCGGCCCCGCCCCGTGCACGTCCACCACGGCGCGGCCCGTCCGCCGCGCCGCTCCCCGCTTCGACGTCGTCCCCGGCCTCGCCGTACCCCACGTCGTCGTACGCCCCGCCGCCCCCGCGCCCCCGGCCCTCGGGGACGGCGAAGCGCACGTCGTCATCGGTCCAGTCGGTTCGTCGTGTCACGGCGGACTAGCTCTTGGCCGCCGCGGCCTTGGACTTGGTCGCCTTGGGCGCGGGCACCGTCTTGGCCGCGTCCTCGGCGGGAACGGCCGGCTCCGCCGCCGCGTCCGCCGCCGGCTCGCTGCCCGGCTCCTCCGGACGGACACCGACGCCCAGCTTGTCCTTGATCTTCTTCTCGATCTCGTTGGCCAGGTCGGGGTTGTCCTTCAGGAAGTTGCGCGCGTTCTCCTTGCCCTGACCGAGCTGGTCGCCCTCGTACGTGTACCAGGCGCCGGCCTTGCGGACGAAGCCGTGCTCCACGCCCATGTCGATCAGGCCGCCCTCGCGGGAGATGCCCTGCCCGTAGAGGATGTCGAACTCGGCCTGCTTGAAGGGCGGGGCGACCTTGTTCTTGACGACCTTGCAGCGGGTGCGGTTGCCGACCGCGTCCGTGCCGTCCTTCAGGGTCTCGATACGACGGATGTCGATGCGCACCGAGGCGTAGAACTTCAGCGCGCGACCACCGGTCGTGGTCTCCGGCGAGCCGAACATGACGCCGATCTTCTCGCGCAGCTGGTTGATGAAGATCGCGGTGGTCTTGGACTGGTTGAGCGCGCTGGTGATCTTCCGGAGCGCCTGGCTCATCAGGCGGGCCTGAAGACCCACGTGCGAGTCACCCATCTCGCCCTCGATCTCCGCGCGCGGCACGAGCGCGGCGACGGAGTCGATGACGATCAGGTCGAGGGCGCCGGAACGGACCAGCATGTCGACGATCTCGAGAGCCTGCTCGCCGTTGTCCGGCTGGGACAGGATCAGGTTGTCGACGTCGACGCCGAGCTTCCTCGCGTACTCGGGGTCCAGGGCGTGCTCGGCGTCCACGAAGGCCACCTGGCCGCCGGCCTTCTGCGCGTTGGCCACGGCATGCAGGGTCAGGGTCGTCTTACCGGAGGACTCGGGGCCGTAGACCTCCACCACACGGCCGCGCGGGATGCCGCCGACGCCGAGGGCCACGTCGAGCGCCGTCGAGCCGGTCGAGATGACCTCGATGGGCTCGTGGGTTCGGTCGCCCATGCGCATGACCGCGCCCTTGCCGAATTGTCGTTCAATCTGTGCGAGAGCGGCGTCGAGCGCCTTCTCGCGGTCGGTTCCTGCCATGGGTTCCACCCGGTTTGCTTGAGTCGATCGCTTCACGCCAAAGACGCTAACGCCTGCCACTGACAATCGGCCTCGACGCCTGTCTCGCCTGTGGATAACTCGAGGCTCCTCGCCCGGCCACTCTCCCCGAATCCCTTGGAAACACTGGGGGAAAGTGCCTCTGGACACTCCATAAGAATGGATGTTCGATTTTGGTGTCAAGCGCACCACGCGGGTCGGCGCGCCCCGACCGCCACATGATCGCCGGGGCCCCGCACACCAGCCTGCCCGCTCCCGAGCCCGAGATCACCGGTCACCACGAACGGGTGCGACCCTCCGGCTACCGTGGCTCCGCATGACCCACACCGCGATCGAGATCACCGCAGAGCTCGTCCGGGAGCTGCTCCGGGAACAGCACCCCGACCTGGCCGACCGTCCGGTGCGGTTCGGCGCCCGCGGCTGGGACAACCAGCTGTGGCGGCTCGGCGACGACCTCGCCGTCCGGCTGCCCTGGGCCACCGACTCCGCGGACGCGCTGCTGCGCAAGGAGCACGCCTGGCTCCCCTGGCTCGCCCCGCGCCTGCCCCTGCCGGTCCCCGTCCCGCAGCGCCTCGGCGAGCCCTCCGAGCGTTTCCCCCGCCCCTGGATCGTCACCACCTGGGTGCCGGGCACACCCGCCGACCAGGAGCCCGCCACCGCCGCCTCATCGGCCGACGCCCTGGCCGCCTTCCTGAACGCACTCCACCAGCCCGCTCCCGAAGGGGCGCCGACCGGGCGCGCTCGCGGGGGCCACCCGGCCGACGCGACCGAGGGCTTCGCCCAGCAGCTCGCCGAAGCAACCGAGCGGGGGCTGATCACCGACCCGGCCGCAGTCCGCGCCGTCTGGGACGACGCCGTCGCCGCACCCGCGTGGACGGGCCCGCCGCTGTGGCTCCACGCCGACCTGCACGCGGCCAACGTCCTGACCGCCGACGGCACGTTCTGCGGCGTGATCGATTTCGGCGACCTCTGCACGGGCGATCCTGCCTGGGACCTCGCCGCCGCCTGGATGCTGCTCCCGGAAGGCGCCGTCGAGCGCTTCCACGCCGCCTGTCGACCGGCCCCCGACGCGGCCACCCTGCGGCGTGCGCGCGGCTGGGCCGTGATGAAGGCCCTCGTCTGCATCCTCATCGGCGACGCGGGCGACCACGGCCGCCCTGGGGGCAAGCCCTCCTGGGGCCCGCCCGGACACACCTCACTGCGCCGCCTCCTCGCGACGCGGACCGGCTGACCCACCCCGCGTCGTACGGCGGGTTCACCGGCGCCCGGAGCGCGGCTCCTTCACGATGCGCCGCATCCTCGCCAGAAGGGACGCCCCACGGATGCGGTGCCCGTGCACGCGCGGGTCGTCGGTGACGTCGTACCGCTTCACGTACGCCCCGAGGAACGCCTGGAGCGTCGCGACCGCCGGAATCGAGATCAGGGCGCCCACCGCGCCCAGGAGCGCGGTGCCCGCGATGACCGAACCGAAGGCGACCGCCGGGTGGATGTCCACGGTCTTCGCGGTCAGCTTAGGTTGCAGCATGTAGTTCTCGAACTGCTGGTACACGACGACGAAGATGAGCACCCACAGCGCGTACCAGGGGTTCACGGTGAACGCGATGAGCATCGGCAGGGCGCCCGCCAGATACGTGCCGATGGTCGGGATGAACTGCGAGACGAGCCCCACCCACACGGCGAGCACCGGCGCGTACGGGACGGCGAGCGCCGCGAGCAGGATGTAGTGCGCGATCCCGGAGATGAGTGCCATGAGGCCGCGCGAGTAGAGGTAGCCGCCGGTCTTGTCGACGGCGATCTCCCAGGCGCGCAGCACCTCGGTCTGCCGGGCGGGCGGCAGGACCGAGCACAGCGCACGCCGCAGGCGCGGGCCGTCGGCGGCGAAGTAGAACGAGAACAGCAGGACCGTCAGGAGCTGGAACAGCCCGCCGAGCACCTGCGCGGAGACGTCCAGGACACCGGTGGCGCTGTTCTGGACGTACTTCTGGAGCCAGTCCGAGTGCAGCAGGCTGTCCTGCACCTCGACCCGGTTGAGGTCCGTGTGGAACGTGTCGTTGACCCAGCTGATGAGCTGGTCGATGTACTTCGGGAAGTCGTCGAACATGTCGACGATCTGGCCGGCGAGCATGGACCCGAGGAGCACGACGAAGCCCGCGCTCACGACCAGGACGGCGAGGAACACCAGGAAGGTGGCGAAGCCCCGGCGCAGCCCGCGCGCCGACATCCTGCTCACCGCCGGCTCCACGGCGAGCGCCAGGAAGAACGCGATCAGGATGTTGATCAGCAGCCCGGTCAGCTGGTCGAAGGCCCAGTGGCCCAGCTGGAAGCAGGCGATGAGGGCCAGCGCGAGCACCATGGCGCGCGGCAGCCAGCGCGGCATCCGCTCACGCGGCGCCGGCGCCGAACCCGGCGGTGCCGGGGGCGGCGTGGTGCCGGGCGGCGGGGCGTCGTCCGCCACCTGCAAGGTCTCGTCAGTCGGTGCCACGCTGTCAGTCTCGCCCACGTCGCCGACCCTGGTCGGCCTCCCCCGTTCCATCACTCTTCAGCGCCTGTCGTCCGGTACGTCCATCGCCGTGCACACGACCCGCCACACGTCCTTGGCCTCCCAGCCCGCGTCGAGCGCCTGGTGGACCGTGCGCCCACCGAGCCCCGCCATCACATGATCACGCGCGAACGTGTCGGCGTAACCGGATCCGAAATGATCCGCCATTCGCTGCCAGAAGACCGTCAACCGCATAGGTCCAGTATCCCGCCCCTGAGAGTGCAGCCGCGCCCGGGAGGCTCGCCGAGAACGCTTTCCGCCCTACGGTCGGTGCATGGCCGAAACCGGAGCTTCCCCACTCCCCCCGTCGCCCCCGGCACGTTCCCCGCTCGCCCGTGCCGAGACCTTCGTCTGGCTGACCGCACGCGTCCTGGAACAGCGCCGGTTCGCCTATCACTTCCTGGACGGCTCGACCGCGGCGGCGAACGCCGTCGAGACGGCCCTGACCGCTTACCGCAACGAGGACGACGGCTTCGGGCACGCCCTCGAACCGGACCTGCGCGGCCCGGTCAGCCAGCCCCTGCACACCGGTCACGCGCTGCGCGTACTGGACTCGATCGGGCGATGCTCGGGGCAGCGCGTGGAGCGCGTGGGCCGCTATCTGACCGCCGTGTCCACCCCGGAAGGCGCGCTTCCGGCGGTGCATCCCAGCCAACGGGGCTACCCCTGCGCCCCGTTCGTCCCGGTGGTCGACGACCCGCCGGGCGAGCTGCTCGCCACCGGCCCCGTCGTCGGCCTGTTGCACCGCAACGAGGTGTGGCACGCCTGGCTGTTCCGGGCCACGGACTTCTGCTGGTCCGCCGTCGAGTCCCTCGAGACATCCCACCCGTACGAGGTCCAGGCCGCGGTCGCCTTCCTGGACAGCGCACCCGACCGCCCGCGCGCGCGGGCGGCCGCGGACCGGCTCGGCCGCCTGGTGCGCGAGCAGCGGCTCGCGGTGCTCGATCCGGAGCGCAGGGCGGACCACCCGGTCGCGCCCGGGTACGCGCCGGACGAGCACCACTTCCCGTACGACTTCGCCAAGGTGCCCGAGTCCCTGGCGCGCTCCTGGTTCACCGACGAGGAGATGGCCCGCTCGCTGGACCATCTGGTGAACGAGCAGCAGGAGGACGGGGGTTGGCCGATCAACTGGCGGCAGTGGGCCCCGTCGACCGCGATGGAGGCGCGCCCCATGGTGACCATCGAGGCCCTGCGCACGCTGCGCGCTTACGGGCGCCCCTTGTAGGGCGTCGCACGCAGGGCGTTGTGCGGACAGGGTCGTCCGCTCACTGCTCGGCGTCGCGCAGGAGCAGCGCCGCGATGGCGAGGGCCGTGCCGCGCGGTGAGGACAGCTCGATGCCGGTCCACTCGGCGATCTTCGCGAGCCGGTTGTCGACGGTGTTCGGGTGCAGCCCGAGCACTTCGGCGGTCGCCCTGCGGTCCTGCTGGTGGGCCAGGTGCGTGCGGAGCGTCTCCAGGAGCTCCGGCCGCTCGGCGACGGGGTCGAGGAGGGCGGCGATGAGGTGGCTGCTCTCGTTGCGCCTGGAGAGGTGGTACTCGAGCAGGACGTCATCGAGGCGGTGCAGACCCGGCGGCAGGCCGCACGCGCGCGTGATGCGCAGGATCTCGGTCGCGGTGCGGGCCGCGCCGGGCAGCTCCTCGGGGCTGTCCGCCCGGACCGCGGCGACCCGCACGGGCAGGCCACTCGCCCGGCTCAGGTGGTGCGGCAGGTCGCCGGGCACGGGGCAGTCCTTCGGGACGACGACACGTCCCACGTCGCCGTCCAGCAGGGCGAGCACCGCTCCATCGAAGGTGCGGTCCAGGACGCTCTGCAGGCGTCGCAGCCGTCGGCGCACCGCGACGGGTCCCTCGGCAGGTGTCACGTCCGTCCCGAGCGCCAGTACGTGGGCGGGGCCCGTGAGCCGGAGCTGGTCGAGCAGTACGTGGCCGGGCGGGAGCATCCCGTCGAGCAGGCCGCGCACCAGCGACCGCTGCTGCGCGTGCCGTTCGGCCTCCAGGGCGGACCGCTCGTCCAGGTAGGTCTCGGCGACCGATCCGACGACGCCGGGCTGGGCCCGCAGCAGCACGTCGACGAGTTCCACCAGCGCGGCCTCGTCGCCGGGCTCCGCGACATCGCGCAGCGCCCGCCACAGGGCGTAGGAGCCGAGCGCGTGCGTGCGCAGCAGGAGGTGCAGCGGCATGCCCTCCTCAGCGCGCTGAGCGGCCCTCTCGCGGAACAGCCGGTGGCTCCCGGCCCGTTGCGCGTCCGGGTCCTCCACGTGCCGCAGGAAGAGCCGTACGCCGTGTCGCGCGGTCGCCGCGATCTCCAGGTCCTTCACGTCGTCCGGCAGCTCCGCGTAGCCGGGCAGTTCCTCGAAGGCTTCCCTGGCCATGCGGCGCGCCAGCTGGTTGACGCGCGGCTCGCAGCGCGCGGCGAGAGAGCGCGCTTCCGGAGACAACGCCACGGGTCCTCCCTGGTCACCTGCAGCAGGACACCCATTGTGACGCGTCACAGCACCGCGCGAGCGGGGGCGCGGGTCCCCGCGCCACGCGCCGCGTCACCCGGTGAGGGCCCGCATCCCCGCGGTGACCACCACGGCCGCCGCGACCACCACCAGGAACGGCGCCCGCAGCACGAGCGCGACGGCGGCCGCCGCGAGCCCGGCCGCCCTGGCGTCGAGGACCAGCGCCCGCCCGTCCGCGAACGTCTGCTGGGCCGTGAGCGCGGCCAGCAGGGCGACCGGGAGCAGCGCGGAAAGACGCCTCACCAAGGGGCGCTCCAGGGCGCCCGCGGGAACGAGCAGACCGATCAGTTTCACGGCGTAGCAGCCGACGGCGGTGACCCCGATGGCGATCCAGATGTTCATCGGTCTCCTCCTCGCGACGCGTCGGACGCGGCGCCCCGGCGGCGCCCCTCCACGCAGAGCACGGCGGGGGCCGCGAGCGCGGCCACGAGCACCGGCACCCCGGCCGGCAGTACGGGCAGCAGTCCGAGCATCAGGACGACGGCCAGCCCGGCCACGGCACGCTCCGTGGTGGTCTTCAGCATCGGCGCGAGCAGCGCCAGGAACACCGCGGGCCCGGCCGCGTCGAGCCCCCACGCGTCGGTGTCGCCGATGGCCTCGGCGCCCAGGGCGCCGAGCAGCGTGGTGAGGTTCCACAGCACGTACAGCGTCAGTCCGGTGACGGTGAAGCCAAGGCGCACGCTGCGCCGTGTCGGCTGCGCGAGTGACACGGCCGACGTCTCGTCGATCACCCAGTGCGCCGCGAACGGTCGCACCGCGCGCGGGAGGGCGAGCAGCTGGGACAGGCGCAACCCGTAGAACGCGTTGCGCACCCCCAGGAAGAACGCGCCCGCGGCGGCCGTGAACGGATTGCCCCCGGCCGCGAGCGCCCCGACGAGCGCGAACTGCGAGGCCCCCGTGAAGACAAGAAGGCTGAGCGCGCAGGACTGCAGCACGGTGAGGCCGCTACCCGCCGAGGTCACCCCGAAGGCGAATCCGGAAAGGCCTACGGCGACGCCGACCCCGAGCGCGTCCCGGACGACGGCGGAATCCGCCTTGACCGGCTCACCCGCGTGCTCGGGTCCGGGAGGGAGAGCTTCTGCTGTACGTATGTCTGTGGATGTTGTCTTGTCTGCCACGTCCCGAACGGTACGAGGAGGGACGCGTCCCGTTCTTGTACGTTCTTGCGCTCGCGCTGGTAGGCCCCCGGCGGCACCCCGACGATCCGCGTGAAGTGCCGGTTCAGGTGCGGCTGGTCGGTGAAGCCGACGGCCACTGCGGCATCCGCGGGCGCCGTCCCCGCCTCCAGGAGACGTCGCGCCACGCGCACGCGCGCGTTGGTGAGCCAGGTGTGCGGCGGCATCCCGTACGCGTCACGAAAGGCCCGCAGCAACGCGAAGGGGCTGGTGCCGAGCTCGGCCGCGAGGGTCTCCAGGGACGGCGGGTCGGACAGCCGTGCTTCGAGGAGGTCGCGCGCACTGGCCGCGGCCCTGGCGCCTGCGGACCTCCGGGGCCGCACCGCGAGCGAGGTCCCGTGCGCGCGCAGCAGCCGGGCGCACACGACCCTGAGCAGGCTGTCGGCTGCCAGCGCGTTGCCCTGTTCCGCGGCACGGTGCATCTCGCTGATCATCAGCGCGGCCTGCGGATCGGTGACCATCGGCTCACCGAACACCGCGGTGCCGCGCACCGTGCCGGTCTCCTCGGCGATCTCGGCGACGACGTCGGCGGACGGGTAAAGCGTCGCGTAGGTCCAGCCGTCGGGCCCGCCCGCCCGCGCGGTGTGCGCCACTTCCGGGTTGAGCATGACGACGGTGCCCGGCCCGGCGTGCAGGGTGCCGTCGGGCAGGCCGATCGTTTCGACACCGCGGGTGACCGCGGCGATCACGAATCCGTCGTGGCTGTGGCGCGGGAAGGTGTGCCGAACGTAACGGGCCCGCAGCAGGTCGAGCCCCGGCAGCTGCTCGTACCGCCAGTGCCGTGCCCATTCGCTCTTCCCCGCCGCCAGTGCCATACGCCCATTCTGCGTCAGCGCCGCCTCGCCGAACCACCCGTTTGCCCAGGTCACGACCATTGTCAGTGGCGGGGTGCAGGATGGGGGCATGGTCAGGTCCAGGCAAGGGGGCCCCAGCGCCTCGCAGGCCCTCAGCGGCTTCTCCCCCGCGACCCGCGGTTGGTTCACGGGGGCCTTCTCCGCGCCCACATCCGCTCAGGCCGGGGCGTGGAAGGCGATCGGCGAGGGCTCGGACGTGCTGGTCGTGGCGCCGACCGGCTCGGGCAAGACGCTCGCCGCGTTCCTCGCCGCCTTGGACCAGCTCGCGTCGACCCCGCCGCCGGCCGACCCGAAGAAGCGCTGCCGGGTGCTGTACGTGTCCCCGCTGAAGGCCCTCGCGGTGGACGTGGAGCGCAATCTGCGCAGCCCTCTGACCGGTATCCGTCAGGAGGCGGTCCGGCTCGGCCTGCCGGAGCCCGAGGTGAAGGTCGGCATCCGTTCCGGCGACACCCCGCCCGCCGAGCGCCGCGCGCTGGCCACGCGCCCGCCGGACATCCTGATCACGACGCCCGAGTCACTGTTCCTCATGCTGACCTCGGCCACGCGGGACGCGCTGGCGGGCATCGAGACGGTGATCCTCGACGAGGTGCACGCGGTGGCCGGCACCAAGCGCGGCGCCCACCTGGCGCTCTCCCTGGAGCGCCTGGACGAGCTGCTGCCCCGCCCGGCCCGCCGCATCGGCCTGTCCGCGACGGTCCGGCCGGTCGACGAGGTGGCGCGCTATCTGTCGCCGCAGCGCAAGGTGGAGGTCGTCCAGCCGCCGTCCGGCAAGGAGTTCGACCTGTCGGTGGTCGTCCCGGTGGAGGACCTCGGCGAGCTCGGCGGCTCCCCGGTGCCCGACTCCGACCAGGGGGCGGAGCGTCCCTCGATCTGGCCCTCCGTGGAGGAGCGGATCACGGACCTGATCGAAGCCCACCGCTCGACGATCGTGTTCGCCAACTCGCGCCGCCTGGCCGAGCGATTGTGCAACCGGCTCAACGAGATCGCCTACGAGCGGGCCACCGGCGAGACGCTGCCCGAGGACCACTCCCCGGCCGAGCTGATGGCCGAGGCGGGCGCCGCGAAGGGCGCGCCCCCGGTCATCGCGCGCGCCCACCACGGCTCGGTCTCCAAGGAACAGCGCGCGCTGGTCGAGGAGGACCTGAAGGCGGGCCGGCTCCCCGCCGTCGTCGCCACGTCGAGCCTGGAGCTGGGCATCGACATGGGCGCGGTCGACCTGGTGGTCCAGGTGGAATCGCCCCCGTCCGTCGCGTCGGGGCTGCAACGCGTGGGCCGTGCGGGCCACCAAGTGGGCGCGGTCTCCACGGGAGTGGTGTTCCCGAAGTACCGGGGCGACCTGGTGCAGTCGGCGGTCGTGACCGAGCGCATGCGGTCCGGCGCCATCGAATCGCTGCGCCTCCCTGCGAACCCCCTGGACGTACTCGCGCAACAGCTCGTCGCGATGACATCCCTGGACACGTGGCAGGTCGACGATCTGCTGGCCCTGGTGCGCCGCGCCGCCCCCTTCGCCTCGCTGCCCGAGTCGGCGTTCACGGGCGTGCTCGACATGCTGGCGGGCCGCTATCCCTCGGACGCCTTCGCGGAGCTTCGGCCGCGCGTCGTGTGGGACCGCGTCGCCGGCACGATCACCGGCCGCCCGGGAGCGCAGCGCCTCGCCGTCACCTCCGGAGGCACGATCCCCGACCGCGGCCTGTTCGGCGTCTTCCTCGCGGGAGCCGATCCCAAGAAGGGCGGCGGCCGGGTCGGCGAGCTCGACGAGGAGATGGTCTACGAGTCCCGGGTCGGGGACGTGTTCACGCTCGGCACCAGCTCGTGGCGCATCGAGGACATCACCCGCGACCGTGTCCTCGTCTCCCCCGCCCCCGGAGTGCCCGGACGCCTGCCGTTCTGGAAGGGCGACCAGCTGGGCCGTCCGCTCGAACTGGGGCGTGCTCTGGGCGCGTTCCTGCGCGAGGTCGGCTCGCAGAAGCCCGAGGACGCGCGCGAGCGCCTCGCCTCGGCGGGGCTCGACGAGTGGGCGGCGAACAACGTTCTGTCGTACCTCGCGGAGCAGCGCGAGGCCTGCGGTCACATCCCCGACGACCGCACCATCGTGGTCGAGCGCTTCCGCGACGAGCTGGGCGACTGGCGGGTCGTCGTGCACTCGCCGTTCGGAGCCCAGGTGCACGCGCCGTGGGCGCTGGCACTCGGCGCCCGGCTCAGCGAGAAGTACGGCATGGACGCCCAGGTGATGCACGCCGACGACGGCATCGTGCTGCGCCTGCCCGACGCCGATCTGATGGGCCTGGACCTCCTCGACCAGGAACCCGCCAAGCCGGGCATGGAGTACGACGACGAGCAGGCGCCCATCGGGGCGTCCGACGTCGCCTTCGACAAGGGCGACGTGGACCAGATCGTCACCGACCAGGTGGGCGGCTCGGCCCTGTTCGCCTCCCGCTTCCGCGAGTGCGCCGCCCGCGCGCTGCTGCTGCCCCGCCGCAACCCCGGCAAGCGCACCCCGTTGTGGCAGCAGCGTCAGCGCGCCTCGCAACTGCTGGAGGTGGCATCCGAGTTCGGCTCCTTCCCCATCGTTCTGGAGGCGGTGCGGGAGTGCCTCCAGGACGTCTTCGACGTGCCGGGCCTCGCCGAGCTGATGGGCGACATCGAGTCCCGCAAGGTCCGTCTCGTCGAGGTCACCACCCCGGAAGCCTCCCCCTTCGCCCGCTCGCTGCTGTTCGGCTACGTGGCGCAGTTCCTGTACGAGGGCGACTCACCGCTGGCCGAGCGCCGTGCGGCCGCGCTGTCCCTGGACTCCCGGCTGCTCGCCGAGCTCCTCGGCCAGGCCGAGCTGCGCGAACTGCTCGACGCGGACGTCCTCGCCGAGCTGGAGCAGGAACTGCAGTGGCGCACGGAGGACCGTCGCGTCAAGGACGCCGAAGGCGTCGCGGACCTGCTGCGCCTCCTCGGGCCGCTCACGGACGCGGAGCTGGCCGAGCGGGGCGCCGAGCCCGGCTGGGCCGAGGACCTGGCGCGCGCCCGGCGCGCCATCCGCGTCCGTATCGGAGGCACCGACCACTGGGCTGCGGTCGAGGACGCGGGCCGACTGCGCGACGCCCTCGGCACGGCGCTGCCGGTCGGCGTCCCCGAGGCCTTCACGGAGCCGGTCAAGGACCCGCTCGGCGACCTCCTGGCCCGCTACGCCCGCACCCACGGCCCGTTCACCTCCACGCAGGCGGCGGCCCGCTTCGGCCTCGGCGCGGCGGTCACGGACGGCGCGCTGCACCGCCTGGCCGCGAACGGCCGTGTCGTCCAGGGCGAGTTCCACCCGGCGGGGATCGGCCAGGAGTGGTGCGACGCCACGGTCCTGCGCCGGCTGCGCCGCCGCTCGCTGGCCGCACTGCGCCACGAGCTGGAGCCGGTGCCACCGGCGGCGCTCGCCCAGTTCCTGCCCCAGTGGCAGCACGTGGGCGGGCACGGCCTGCGCGGCATCGACGGCCTGGTGCGGGCGGTCGAGCAACTCCAGGGTGCCTCGGTACCAGCCTCTGCCCTGGAAAAGCTCGTCCTGCCCTCACGCGTCTCCGGCTACGCGCCCGCGCTCCTCGACGAACTCACGGCGTCCGGCGAGGTGTTGTGGGCGGGGGCGGGCTCACTGCCCGGCAAGGACGGCTGGATCAGCCTCTACCTCGCCGACGCGGCCCCGCTCCTCCTGCCCCCCGCACACCCGCTGGAGCTCACCCCGCTCCACCAGTCTGTACTGGACACCCTCTCGGGCGGCTACGGCCTGTTCTTCCGCCAGATCGCCGATCAGGTCCGCGCCACCGGGCACCCCGAGGCGACCGACCCCCACCTGGCCGACGCGCTCTGGGAGCTGGCCTGGTCGGGCCGTCTCACGAACGACACGCTGGCCCCGATGCGCTCCCTTCTCGGCTCGGGCCGCACCGCGGGCTCGACCGCGCACCGGGCCCGCAGAGCCGTCCCCCGCGGCCGCTACGGAGGACTCAC
The DNA here is from genome assembly GCF_054724165.1 of Streptomyces sp. BYX5S. Taxonomy (NCBI): domain Bacteria; kingdom Bacillati; phylum Actinomycetota; class Actinomycetes; order Kitasatosporales; family Streptomycetaceae; genus Streptomyces; species Streptomyces sp. BYX5S. Next base: position 6,353,763 of record NZ_CM138829.1, read on the forward strand.
GGCCGGCGCCCGGCCCACCTCACGCACCGGCCCTCCCACGGTCGCCGGACGCTGGTCGCTGCTGCCCACCCAGGAACCCGATGCGACCGTGCGCGCCCACGCCCTGGCCCGCACCCTCCTCGACCGCCACGGAGTGGTGACGCGAGGAGCCGTGGCCGCGGAGGGTGTCGAGGGCGGCTTCTCGGCGACGTACCGGATCCTCTCCGCCTTCGAGGAGAGCGGCCAGGCGCGGCGCGGCTACGTGGTGGAGGGCCTCGGCGCCGCCCAGTTCGCGATGGACGGCGCAGTGGACCGCCTGCGAGCGGCGGCCAACGCACAGGAGCGCGGCGCCCCTCCCGTGGACAACGGCAGGACGGCGGCGCGCGCCCTCGTCCTGGCCGCGGCCGACCCCGCCAACGCGTACGGGGCGGCCCTCCCCTGGCCCGATCCCCCCACCGGCGCGGGCCAGAAACCCGGCCACAAGCCGGGCCGCAAGGCCGGTTCGCTGGTGGTCCTGGTCGACGGTGAGCTGACGCTCTACATGGAGCGCGGCGGCAAAACGCTCCTGGCCTGGCCCCACCGCGCCTCCGAAACCGACACCCCAGCCCCCGCCACCGCCACCGCCGCTCAACTCGCGGAGGACCCCCGCGTCCCCGCCGCGGCCCAGGCCCTCGCGGAGTCCGCCCGCTCAGGCGCCATCGGCGCCATCACGGTCGAACGCATCAACGCGGAACCCGCCCTCACCTCCCCCTACGCCCCCCTCCTCGAATCCACCGGCTTCCACGCCACCCCCCGCGGCCTCCGCCTCCGCCCCTGACCCCCACCCGTTCAAGCCCCTGCGGCGCTTGAGCAGCGGGGTCCGGGGCGAAGTTCCACTTTCAAGCCCCTGCGGCGCTTGAGCAGCGGGGCCCGGGGCAGAGCCCCGCAACGTCAACCGACCCAACGCCACCCCACCCCCACCTACCCTTGACCTCATGCCCGAAGGAGACACCGTCGCGCAGGCGGCAAGCCGACTGCACACCGCCCTCGCCGACCAAATCCTCACCCGCTCCGACCTCCGCGTCCCCCGCTTCGCCACCGCCGACCTCACCGGCCGCACCGTCCTGAACGTCACCCCCCGCGGCAAGCACCTGCTGACCCGCATCGAGGGCGGCCTCACCCTCCACTCCCACCTGCGCATGGACGGCTCCTGGAAGATCTACGCCCCCGGCGAGCGCTGGCGCGGCGGCCCGACCCACCAGATCCGCGCGATCCTCGCGAACGAGACCCGCACCGCCGTCGGCTACCGCCTCCCCGTCCTGGAACTCCTGCGCACCAGCGAGGAGTCACAAGCCGTCGGCCACCTGGGCCCCGACCTCCTAGGCCCGGACTGGGACCCGGACACCGCCCTGCGGAACATCCTCAAGGACCCCACCCGCCCCCTCGGCGAGGCCCTCCTCGACCAGCGCAACCTCGCGGGCATCGGCAACATCTACAAGTCCGAGCTCTGCTTTCTCCTGCGCGCCACCCCCTGGCTCCCGGCCGGCGAGCTGCCCGCCGAGTCGGCCGACCGCCTCCCGCTCCTCGCGAAGAAGCTCCTGGAGGCCAACCGCGACCGCCCGTCCCGCGTCACCACCGGCCGCCCCCGCGCCGACGAGCGCCTCTACGTCTACGGCCGCACCCACCGCCCCTGCCTGCGCTGCGGCACCCCCATCCGCACGGCCAACCAGGGCGACGGCTCCCGCGAACGCCCCACCTACTGGTGCCCGAACTGCCAACAAGGCCCGGCCCCCACGCCGTAGAAGTCGCCCTCTGCACAACAATTGACGCCCCGTCAGAAAACCTCGTACCGTCCACCCATGCCCCTCACCGCGTACGACCTCACCGGACGCACCGCATTCGTCACCGGCGCGGCGAGCGGCATCGGCCGCGCGTCGGCGGCGCTCCTCGCGGAGGCGGGCGCCACCGTCCACTGCGCCGACCGCGACGCACAGGGCCTGCACGAGACGGCGGCCCTCATCAAGGAGAGCGGCGGCACGGCCCACACGCACACCCTGGACGTGTCCGACCGCACGCAGGTCACGGAGGCCGTCGCCACCGCGACCACCACCTCGGGCGGCCTCGACATCATGGCCGCGATCGCCGGGGTCATGCACAACAGCCCGGTCCTGGAGACCCGCGACGAGGACCTGGACCGCGTCATCGCCATCAATTTCAAGGGTGTGCTCTACGCCTGCCAGGAGGCGGCCCGCACCATGATCGCGGCCGGTACCCGCGGCAGCATCGTCACGATGGCCTCCGGCGCCGTCGACACCGGAGGCCCGGGGCTGCTCTGCTACGGCGCCGCGAAGGCCGCCGTCGTCCAGCTCACCAAAACCCTCGCCACGGAGGTCGGCCCCCACGGCATCCGGGTCAACGCGGTGGCACCGGGCTGGATCCGTACGCCGATGACGACCCGCCACGACAAGAGCGCGCAGGCCCACACCGAGGCCCTGATGGTGCGCATGTCACCGCTGGGCCGGGTCGGCGAGGCGGCGGACATCGCCCACGCGGTGCTGCACCTGGCCTCGGACGCCGCATCGTTCACGACGGGCCAGATCCTCCGCCCGAACGGGGGCGTCGCCATGCCCTGGTGACCTCCCGCCACACCCCGCCCGCGACTTCACGCCCCGCGCGCACCGCCCGCGTCCGCACGCGCCGAGCGCCGTGGCGACCGGACATCCCGGCCACCCCGGCGGCGCGCGACTTCGGCAGCGCGTGCACCGGCAGCAGGCTCAGCCCCCAGCCCCCGGCGACGACCGCACCTTCGAGCGCCCCGGCGTCCGGAGCGAAGGCGAGCCGCAGGGCGCCCCACCACCACAGCGCCCCGCACACGACGGCCGGCACCCACCGCAGGACCTGCCACCCAGTCCACGCCACCGACCGCTCACCTCCACCCGCCGACTCCCCGGGGCCGGCCGCCCCGCGCCGCGCCCGCCGGAACCGACCAGCACCCCCGTGGGGCCTCAGCCCCGGTTCTCCGCCTGGAACATCCAGTGGTGCTTCTCCAGGTCGGCCGTGATGCCGATGAAGATGTCCTGGCTCACGGGGTCCGCCTCACCGGTCGCCTCCACCCGCTCACGCATCCGCGCGATGACGGCGCCCAGCGCGTCCACGAGCGTCCCCACCGCGTCCACGTCCTTCACCCAGCCGTCGGGGACCACGCCCACGCCGCTGGTGTCCGCGACGGTCTTCGCGCGGCCGTCGGGCGGGACACCCAGCGTCGAGGCCCGCTCGGCCACCGTGTCGGAGTGCTGCCGCGCGGTGTCCACGACCTCGTCGAGCTGAAGGTGCACCGACCGGAACCGCGGACCGACCACGTTCCAGTGGACCTGCTTCGCCACGAGCGACAGATCCACCAGGTCCACGAGAGCACCCTGCAGCGCCTCGCCCACGGTCTTCAGGTCGGCATCGGACAACGGGCTCTTCACGACGTACATACGCCACCTCCATATCGAAACCACCCCCAACAATGGCACACGCGCACTATTCCGGGCATATCGGACGTCGAGTCCTCTGCCCACGCAGCCCTCACCCACCCGCCCACAGGCCCCGACACACCCGCCCACACAACAGAGAGCCCCGGCCGATGACTCGGCCGGGGCTCTCCCGGGTTCAAGCTGGGCTCAGCGCACTGAGCGCAGGCGTTACGCCGCTACAACGTCCACGGCCTCCGCAGGCGCCTTGATCGTCACACGTTCCGGTGGGACACCGGCCACGGAGACGGAATTGAGCATCGGACGAACCGGTGCGGGCACCGGCTCCGACGGGACCGCTGCTGCCGACTCGGCCAGCTCGGCGAGAGCGAGCTCGTCGCTCACCTCGCGCATCAGCTCGGACATCCGTACGTCAAGCGCGTCGCAAATAGCGGAGAGCAGCTCGGAGGAAGCCTCCTTCTGCCCCCGCTCCACCTCGGAGAGATAGCCGAGCGAGACTCGGGCGGACGAGGAGACTTCGCGCAGAGTACGGCCCTGGCGCTGGCGCTGCCGACGCAGCACGTCACCCAGCAGGCGACGGAGCAGAATCATCGGTGGCTCCCTCCTCGGACCGCGTAGCCGCATCCTTCTCGCCCCACCGTACCGCCTTGTGCCGCGGCCGTGCGGGGAGCGATGTCGTGTTCACTCAGGGCTGCAAACATCAAAACCCCCCGTTCTGTTCCGTATCCTGTGCCCGCGCTTTCCCAGTACGTTCGCCGACATGCGCTCCGACCAGCTCTTCGACGAGCAGGGCGAGCACGCTCCGTGCACTCTCCCTACGGATTTCCGTCCGAACGCCGTTCAACCGCAGCGCGACCACTTTGTGGCTAGCAGCGAAATCGGCCGCGCCCTCGGAACGATCAGCTCCCGGCCCGACAGCGGCCACGTAGACCGTCCCGACCGGCTGTCCGTCCTGCGGCTCGGGGCCCGCGACACCGGTCGTGGCGATGCCCCAGTCCGCGCCCAGCGCGTGGCGCACCCCGGCCGCCATGCCCAGCGCGACCTCGGGGTGGACGGGGCCGTGCGCGGCGAGCAGCTCCGCGTCGACACCGAGCAGCTGGTGCTTGAGCTCGGTCGCGTACGCCGTGACGGAGCCGCGGAACGCCTTCGAGGCCCCCGGCACCGCCACGAGCTCCGCGGCCACCAGGCCGCCCGTGAGCGACTCGGCGACGGCGAGGGTCTGCCCCCGCTCGGTCAACAGGCGCAGCGCCTCGACAGCCTCGTCCGTCACTTCTCGGCAGCCTCCGCGGACACCCGCGCCGCCGCCTTCGACTCGGCGATCCCCGCGCGGCGCAGCACGACGGCCTGCCGCACGTAGTCCAGCCCGGTGATCACGGTGAGCGCGACGGCCACCGCCATCACCCACCAGCGCAGCGTCGCGAGCGGGCCGGTCAGCGCCAGGATGTACATGCCGACGGCCGTGCCCTGCGTGAGCGTCTTGAGCTTGCCGCCGCGGCTGGCCGGAATGACGCCGTAGCGAATGACGATGAATCTCAGCAGGGTGATCCCGAGCTCGCGCCCGAGAATCACTCCGGTCACCCACCAGGGAAGATCACCGAGCGAGGACAGACAGATCAGGGCGGCGCCCATGATCGCTTTGTCGGCGATGGGATCGGCGATCTTTCCGAAATCGGTGACCAGGTTGTACGAACGTGCCAGATGACCGTCGAAAACATCCGTGATCATGGCAACGGCGAACGCGGCCCACGCCCAGGCCCGCCACGCCGGGTCGTACCCGCCGTCGGCCAGCATGAGCACCACGAAGCCCGGCACCAGAAGGAGCCGGATCATGGTCAGGATGTTCGCGATGTTCCACAGGCTCGCCTGATTGACGGCCGCAGTACCCAGCTTGCCTCCGGGCGACGGCCTGCCGGTCCCGCCCGCAGCGGACGCCGGGACTCCGGTCATCTGGCCGCCTCCTCAGCGATCTCCAGCGGTTCGGCCACAAGGTCGACACCTTCGGTGCCGACCACCTTCGCCTCGACCATACGACCGACCACGAGACCCGCGCCGCTCGTGAGACGCACCTGCCCGTCGGTCTCGGGCGCCTGGTGGGCACCGCGCCCGACGACGCCGTCCTCCTCGTCGACGGACTCGACGAGCACCTTCACGGTCTCACCGAGGCGCTCCTCGGCACGCTGCGACACCAGCTGTTCGGCGAGCCGCGACAGGCGCGCGAGGCGCTGCGCGACGACGTCCTCGTCCAGCTTGTTCTCGTACGTCGCCGCCTCCGTGCCCTCCTCGTCGGAGTAGCCGAAGACACCGATGGCGTCCAGGCGCGCGCCGTTCAGGAACCGCTCGAGCTCCGCGTAGTCGGCCTCGCTCTCGCCGGGGAAGCCGACAATGAAGTTGGACCGGACACCCGCCTGCGGCGCCTTGGACCGAATGGTGTCGAGCAGCTCCAGGAACCGGTCGGTGTCACCGAAGCGCCGCATCGCGCGCAGCACGCCGGGCGCCGAGTGCTGGAAGGACAGGTCGAAGTACGGGGCGACCTTCTCGGTCCCCGTCAGTACGTCGATCAGCCCCGGGCGCATCTCGGCGGGCTGGAGGTAGCTGACGCGCACCCGCTCGATCCCGTCGACGCCGGCCAGCTCGGGCAGCAGCGACTCGAGAAGCCGGATGTCGCCCAGGTCCTTGCCGTACGACGTGTTGTTCTCGGAGACCAGCATGATCTCCGAGACGCCCTGCTCGGCGAGCCAGCGCGTCTCGTTGAGCACGTCGCTGGGGCGGCGCGAGATGAACGAGCCGCGGAAGGACGGGATGGCGCAGAACGAGCAGCGCCGGTCGCACCCGGAGGCCAGCTTCACGGACGCCACGGGGTTGCCGTCGAGGCGGCGTCGCAGCGGCGCGCGCGGCCCGGACGCGGGCGCGACGCCCTCGGGAAGGTCCGTGGGGGCGTGGCCGGGCAGCGCGATGCCGGCGCCGGCCTCCTGGCGCTCGGCCGGGCTGATCGGCAGCAGCTTGCGGCGGTCGCGCGGGGCGTGGGCCTCCACGCTGCCCCCGGACAGGATCGTCTGGAGGCGGCCGGAGATGTCCTCGTAGTCGTCGAAGCCGAGCACGCCGTCGGCCTCGGGCAGCGCCTCGGCGAGCTCCTTGCCGTACCGCTCGGCCATGCAGCCGACGGCGACGACCGCCTGGGTTCTGCCATGGCCCTTGAGGTCATTGGCTTCCAGGAGGGCGTCGACGGAGTCCTTCTTCGCGGCCTCCACGAAGCCACAGGTGTTCACGACGGCGACATCGGCGGCGTCGGCGTCCTCGACGAGCTCCCAGCCGTCCGCCTCCAAGCGGCCTGCGAGCTCCTCCGAGTCCACCTCGTTACGGGCGCAGCCAAGGGTGACAAGTGCGACGGTACGGCGTTCGGGCATGGCAACAAGACTACTTCGTCCCACTGACAGCCCCAGCCGCGAGGGGTTACCGCAAGATCGTCGGCCTCGGTGGGCCTCAGCCGACCTCGGGGTCACCCTTCGTGTACGACAGCCGTTCGACCTGGCCGGGCTGGAACTCGTCCTCGATCTGCTTGCCGTTCACGAACAGCTTGATGGCGCCCGCGTCACCGAGCACGAGGTCGATCTTCTGGTTGTCCTGGAAGGTCTTCGTCTGGCCGTCCTGCAGCAGCCCGTCGAACATGATCCGCCCGTTGTGGTCCTTGGCGGAGATCCAGCTGCGGCCGTCCGACGCGCTGACCTTCACGGTCACCTTGTCCGCGGGGGCAGCGGCGATCGCGCTGTCGCTCGGCTCGGGCTTCGGGTCGGTGGGCTTCTTGGTGCTGGGGCTCGGCTTCGGGCTCTTGGGCTTGCCGGTCGCCGGGGTGGATCCCTCGGCGGCCTGCTGCTGGCTGCCGTCGCTGTCGCCGCCGCTGAAGGCGGTGTAGCCGACGAAGGCGATCACCGCGACGATCGCCGCGACCATGGCGGCCGTCCAGTTGGGCCTGCGGGGCTCGGAGCGGATCCGCTCGGTCTCGAACAGCGGCGTGGCCGGCGTCGGCGCGGGGCGCCCGCCGTGCTCCTCGCCGAACTGTTCGAGCAGGGGTTCGGGATCAAGATTGACGGCACGCGCGAGCGTACGGATGTGGCCGCGGGCGTAGACGTCGCCGCCGCAGCGCGAGAAGTCGTCCTGTTCGATCGCGTGCACGATCGGAATGCGCACCCGGGTCGACTGGCTGATCTCGTCGACGGTCAGACCCGCGTCGATACGTGCCTGCTGGAGGACACGACCGATCGACGGCCGGTCGTCGTCCGCGTGCGGGATGCGGTCTTCCGAAGGGCGGTCGTCTTCAGGGGAGTTGCCGATGGACACGGGGGCGCCTTTCGAGCGTGTAGCCACCTGCTGGAGGTTCAGTGTAGGGGGGGTGTGAATGGGTGAGGCAACCGGGCGGTCGGACTTTGTACGCCATCGGAATGGCCTGCCGTCCCGCTGGCGACGTACTCGGTTGTCCCTTCCCTCAACTTGACGTAGGCGATGGGGAAACGGTTGCTCCGGTGCCCTTACGAGTGACGTCGTTCGAGGGACCTCTTTAGGGTTGAGCCTCCCCGCGGATCACCGCGAGCACTCCCTCCAGCTCATCGGCTTTCACAAGAACGTCACGAGCCTTCGAACCTTCACTGGGTCCGACGATGTTCCGCGACTCCATCAAGTCCATGAGGCGTCCGGCCTTGGCGAAGCCCACGCGCAGCTTGCGCTGGAGCATCGAGGTCGAGCCGAACTGTGTGGAGACGACCAGCTCGGCGGCCGCGCACAGCAGCTCCAGGTCGTCGCCGATGTCCTCGTCGATCTCCTTCTTCTGCTTGGTGCCCGTCGTGACGTCGTCCCGGAAGACGGGCGCCATCTGGTCCTTGCAGTGCTGCACGATGGCGTGGATCTCGTCCTCTATGACGAAGGCGCCCTGCATACGGGTCGGCTTGTTCGCCCCCATGGGCAGGAACAGGCCGTCTCCCTTGCCGATGAGCTTCTCGGCACCCGGCTGGTCGAGGATGACCCGGCTGTCGGCGAGCGAGGAGGTGGCGAACGCGAGCCGCGAGGGCACGTTCGCCTTGATCAGGCCGGTGACGACGTCGACGGACGGGCGCTGCGTGGCGAGCACCAGGTGGATTCCGGCCGCGCGCGCGAGCTGCGTGATCCGGACGATGGAGTCCTCGACGTCCCTCGGCGCGACCATCATGAGGTCGGCCAGCTCGTCGACGATCACCAGCAGGTACGGGTACGCCTTCAGCTCCCGCTCACTGCCCTCGGGCGTGGTGAGCTTGCCGTCCTTGACGGCCTGGTTGAAGTCGTCGATGTGCCGGTAGCCGAACGCCGCGAGGTCGTCGTAGCGCAGGTCCATCTCCCGCACGACCCACTGGAGCGCCTCGGCTGCCTTCTTGGGGTTGGTGATGATCGGCGTGATCAGGTGCGGAATTCCCTCGTACGCGGTCAGCTCCACGCGCTTGGGGTCGACGAGGACCATCCGGACGTCCTCGGGGGTCGCCCGCATCATGATCGAGGTGATGAGGCAGTTGATGCACGAGGACTTACCGGAACCGGTGGCACCGGCGACCAGGATGTGCGGCATCTTGGCCATGTTGGCCATGACGTAGCCGCCCTCGACGTCCTTGCCGAGCGCGACCAGCATCGGGTGCTCGTCCTCGGCGGCGTCCGCGAGGCGCAGCACGTCGCCGACGTTGACCATCTCGCGGTCGGTGTTCGGGATCTCGATGCCGACCGCGGACTTCCCGGGGATCGGCGAGATGATCCGGACGTCGGGGGACGCGACGGCGTACGCGATGTTCTTGGCCAGCGCCGTGATCTTCTCGACCTTCACGGCGGGGCCGAGCTCGATCTCGTAGCGCGTGACCGTGGGGCCGCGCGTGAAGCCGGTGACGGCCGCGTCGACCTTGAACTCGGTGAAGACGTTCTGCAACGACTCGACGACCGCGTCGTTCGCGGCGCTGCGCGACTTGCCGGGCCCGCCACGCGTCAGCAGGTCGAGCGAGGGCAGCGCGTACGTGATGTCGCCGGCGAGCTGGAGCTGCTCGGCGCGCGGCGGCAGGTCCCCGCGCGCGTCGGGCGCGGCCTTGGTGAGGTCCGGCACGGCGAGCGAGGTGGGCGTGGGCTCAGGCTCCTTCTGGGCGGCCTGCGGGGCCTTCTTGGCCCTGGCCGTCGGCACGGCCGCCGAGCGGTCCTCTGCGGACGGCTCACCACTCCTCTCGCCCGCCCCCTCGCCGGAGACGCCCTGCGTGAGGTCGGCGACGAGCGGCGACGGCGGCATGCCGTGCAGCACCGCACCGTCGAGCGCGGCGGCAGCGGCGGCGGCCACGTCGACCGCGTCCATCGGCCGGTCCATCGCGGGCTGCACCGACCGCCGCGGCTTGCGGCGCTTGGCGAAGGCCTCTTCCTCGGCCTGGTCCGGGTCGTACGAGTCCGGGGCCGCGGGGCGCTTGCGGGAGCGCACGGGCGCGGCCTCGCGCCACTCGTCGTCGTAGTCGTAGTCGTCCGCGGCCGCGTCGACGTAGGCGGCGTCGTCCTGCACGACGCCGAGCCGCACGCCGAGCTGGCGCATCCGCTGCGGGATCGCGTTGACCGGCGTCGCGGTCACCACGAGCAGCCCGAAGACGGTGAGCAGGACGAGCAGCGGGACCGCGAGCACCTGGGTCATCGTGAAGCTCAGCGGCGTCGCGGCGGCCCAGCCGATGAGCCCGCCCGCGTCCCTTATGGCGCGCATGCCGTCCCCGCGCGCGGGTGAGCCGCACGCGATGTGGACCTGGCCGAGCACGCCGATGGCGAGCGCGGAGAGGCCGATCACGATCCGCCCGTTGGCCTCGGGCTTCTCGGGGTGCCGGATCAGGCGTACGGCGATGATGCCGAGCAGGATCGGCACCAGCAGGTCGAGGCGGCCGAAGGCACCGGTCACCAGCATGTCGACGAGGTCACCGACCGGGCCCTGCAAATTGGACCAGGTACCGGCCGCGCAGATCAGGGCGACGCCGAGGAGCAGCAGCGCGAGGCCGTCCTTGCGGTGGGCCGGGTCGAGCCCCTTCGCCCCACGCCCTATGCCTCGGAACATCGCTCCCACGCTGTGCGCGACGCCGAGCCACAGGGCCCGTACGAGCCGGTACAGGCCGCCCGTGGGACTGGGTGCCGGCTTGGGAGCGGGCTTCTTCGCCACGGCCTTCTTGGCGGGCGCCTTCCTCGGCACCGGCTTCTTGGCCGCGCCCTTCACGGGGGCCTTTTTGGCAGCGGCCTTCTTCGCCGGAGCCTTGGTCGGCGCCGCCGTCTTCTTCGCGGGCGTCTTCTTGGCTGCGGGACGTGAGGCCATAGGTGTGAGGTTACCGGGGGAGACGACCTTGGACACGTGTGCCCACTGCTTCACCCGTTCGTGTCGCGAACTGACGGGGTGAAAACTGACGTGTCCTCAAAGCCCGATCGGCGCCCTCGATTCTGGAGGGCGACCGCCTCGGTCCTGCCTCAGTTCTGCGAGGGCAGCGTGGGAGCGCCGCTTCCCGCGCCGGGCTCCAGGGCGTCGAGCGCCCGGCGCAGCCCGGTGAGTTTGCGCTCCAGGTGCGCCGCGGTGGCCACCGCGGCCGCGTCCGCCGACTCGTCGTCCAGCTGCTTCGACAGTGCCTCTGCCTGCTCCTCGACCGCGGCGAGCCGCGCCGAGAGCTCGGCGAGCAGCCCCGCGGGCTCCTTGGAGTCCCCGATGGCCTTGCCGCCGCCCTCCAGTTGGAGCCGCAGCAGCGCCGCCTGCTCCCGGAGCTGGCAGTTCTTCATGTACAGCTCGACGAACACCGAGACCTTGGCGCGCAGCACCCACGGGTCGAACGGCTTCGAGATGTAGTCGACCGCCCCGGCCGCGTAGCCACGGAACGTGTGGTGCGGTCCGTGGTTGATCGCCGTGAGGAAGATGATCGGGATGTCCCGTGTCCGCTCACGACGCTTGATGTGCGCCGCGGTTTCGAAACCGTCCATTCCCGGCATCTGAACGTCCAGCAGAATGACCGCGAAATCGTCCGTGAGCAGCGCCTTCAGCGCTTCCTCCCCGGACGATGCCCGTACCAGTGTCTGATCGAGCGCGGAGAGGATGGCCTCCAGCGCCAGCAGATTCTCCGGCCGGTCATCGACCAGGAGGATCTTGGCCTTCTGCACCATGGCCCGCCCTCCTCGCCCCGGCATGGGGCCGCCCCTGTCCGCAGGACTCGGGGAGGCTCCTTTCGCCGCCCCAGGGAACGACTCCCTTGCGCCGTCCGTCCTTGTGCCGGTCATGGTAGCCGCACCCCGCCTGTCGCCACACCCTGTCACCGCGATGTCACCGTGCACGTAGCAGAAACGCGGTGGGAGACCAGAAGGTTCCCCGTATCCCGCGCTTCTACACGGCCACGACCACACTCAGTCAGCAACTCATCCTGAAGATTTCGGTTTCCGGTCACTCGCCATGCATCCACCGCTCCATCACAGAGAGCAGATGATCCGGGTCGACCGGCTTCGTAACGTAGTCGGACGCGCCCGACTCGATCGCCTTCTCCCGGTCGCCCTTCATCGCCTTGGCGGTGAGCGCGATGATCGGCAGCCCGGCGAACTGCGGCATCCTGCGGATCGCCGTCGTCGTCGCGTAGCCGTCCATCTCCGGCATCATGATGTCCATGAGCACGACTGTCACATCGTCGTGCTGCTCCAGGACCTCGATGCCCTCCCGCCCGTTCTCCGCGTACAGCACCGACAGGCCCTGCTGTTCCAGGACGCTGGTGAGCGCGAACACGTTGCGGATGTCGTCGTCGACGATGAGCACCTTCTCGCCACCGAACAGCAGCCCGCGCCGCGGCGCGGGCGCGCTCTGCTCGGCCGCGCCCGTGGCCCCCGCGGTGCCGTCCCACTGCTCGTCCGCACGCTCCTGCGCGGGCATCGGCTGGCCCGTCAGCGCCGTCCGCTCGGGCTGCGGCGTGGCGGACCTGCGGCGGCGCCGGAAGAGGGCCGCGGGGCCGTTCTGGGTGTCCTGGTAGGACCGCACCTCGGCCGGGGTCTCCACCTCGGCCGGCTCGGGCGCCGCGTCGAGGGCCAGCCGCTCCCCCGGTTCGATGGTCGGCGCGAGCTGCGCGTAGCCCTGGGGCGGCAGCTCGCTCGGGTGCATCGGCAGGTACAGAGTGAACGTCGAGCCGCGTCCGGGCTCGCTCTGCGCGAAGATCTCGCCGCCCAGGAGGCGGGCGATCTCACGGCTGATGGACAGGCCGAGGCCGGTACCGCCGTACTTGCGGCTCGTCGTGCCGTCGGCCTGCTTGAACGCCTCGAAGATGACGCGCATCTTGCTGGCCGCGATGCCGATACCGGTGTCGGTCACCGAGAAGGCGATCACATCGCCGTCGACCTCCCGCAACGAGCCCGCTTCCAGGAGCTGTTCACGGATCGCGTTCGGTACGTCGTTGCCGGCGGGCCTGATGACGAGTTCCACGGCTCCGGAGTCGGTGAACTTCACCGCGTTGGAGAGCAGGTTGCGCAGCACTTGAAGGAGGCGCTGTTCGTCGGTGTGCAACGTGGTGGGCAGTTCCGGCGACACCCTTACGGAGAAGTCCAGTTGCTTCTCCGCGGTCAGCGGCCGGAACGTGGCCTCCACGTAGTCGACGAGCTGCACCAGGGCGATGCGCGTCGGCGAGACGTCCATCTTGCCCGCCTCGACCTTCGACAGGTCCAGGATGTCGTTGATCAGCTGGAGCAGGTCGGAACCCGCGCCGTGGATCGTCTCGGCGAACTCGACCTGCTTCGGCGTGAGGTTCGCGTCGGCGTTGTCGGCCAGCAACTTGGCGAGGATGAGCAGCGAGTTGAGCGGCGTGCGCAGCTCGTGCGACATGTTGGCGAGGAACTCGCTCTTGTAGCGCATCGACACGGCGAGCTGCTCGGCGCGCTCCTCCAGGACCTGCCGCGCCTCTTCGATCTCGGTGTTCTTCACCTCGATGTCACGGTTCTGCTGGGCCAGCAGTTCGGCCTTCTCCTCCAGTTCGGCGTTGGACGCCTGGAGGGCCTTCTGCCGGTTCTCCAACTCGGCCGAGCGCTCACGCAGTTGCTCGGTGAGCTCCTGCGACTGCTTCAGCAGCACCTCGGTCTTGGTGTTGACCGAGATGGTGTTGACGCTCGTCGCGATCATCTCGGCGATCTGGTTCAGGAAGTCCTTCTGGATCTGAGTGAACGGCGTGAACGACGCCAGCTCGATCACGCCGAGCACCGTGTCCTCGAAGAGCACGGGGATCACGATGACCTGCGCCGGAGGCGCCTCACCGAGCCCGGAGGCGATCTTCAGATAGCCGCTGGGCGCGTTGTCCACGAGGATCGTGCGCTTCTCCTGCGCGGCCGTCCCGATGAGCGTCTCGCCGGGCCGGAAGGCCGTCGGCATGGCACCCATGGAGTACCCGTAGCTCCCGCACATGCGCAGCTCGTACGCGTCCTGGTCCGCGATCGCCGCGTCCGCGCTGTCGTCCAGGGGCAGTGCCAGGAAGAACGCGCCGTGCTGCGCGGAGACCACCGGGGTCAGCTCGCTCATGATGAGCCCGGCCACGTCGTCGAGGTCGCGGCGGCCCTGCATCAGACCCGAGATGCGCGCCAGGTTGCCCTTGAGCCAGTCCTGCTCCTCGTTGGCGATCGTGGTGTCGCGCAGGTTGGAGATCATCTTGTTGATGTTGTCCTGGAGGACCTGGATCTCGCCCGCGGCGTCGACGTCGATCTTGAGGTTCAGGTCGCCACGCGTCACCGCGGTCGCGACGGCCGCGATGGCGCGCACCTGACGGGTCAGGTTCCCTGCCATCTCGTTCACGGACTCGGTCAGATCGCGCCAGGTGCCGTCCACGTCGCGCACCCGCGCCTGGCCGCCCAGCTGGCCCTCGGTGCCCACCTCACGGGCCACGCGGGTCACCTGCTCGGCGAACGACGACAGCTGGTCCACCATCGTGTTGATCGTGGTCTTCAACTCGAGGATCTCACCGCGCGCGTCGATGTCGATCTTCTTGGTCAGATCGCCCTTGGCGATGGCGGTCGTGACCATCGCGATGTTGCGCACCTGACCGGTCAGGTTCGAGGCCATCCCGTTCACGGACTCGGTCAGGTCCTTCCACGTACCGGAGACGCCGGGTACGCGGGCCTGGCCGCCCAGGATGCCGTCGGTGCCCACCTCGCGGGCCACCTTGGTGACCTGGTCGGCGAACGAACTCAGGGTCCGCACCATCGTGTTGAACGTGTCGGCGAGCTGCGCGACCTCGCCGCGCGCCTCGATGGTGACCTGCCGGGTCAGGTCGCCGTTGGCCACCGCGTTGGCGACCTGGGAGATGTTGCGCACCTGCATGGTCAGGTTGTTGGCCATGAGGTTCACGTTGTCGCTCAGGTCCTTCCAGATGCCCGTGACACCCGGAACCCTTGCCTGACCGCCCAGTTGCCCCTCGGTGCCCACCTCGCGGGCCACCCGGGTCACCTGCTCGGCGAACGACGACAGCTGGTCCACCATCGTGTTCACCGTCGTGACGAGTTCGAGGATCTCGCCCTTGGCGTCGACGGTGATCTTCTTGGACAGGTCACCGCGCGCCACGGCCGTCGTGACCTCGGCGATGTTGCGCACCTGGAGCGTCAGGTTGTTGGCCATGCCGTTCACGGACTGCGTCAGGTCCTTCCACGTACCCGACACGCCCTGCACCTCGGCCTGTCCGCCGAGGATGCCGTCCGTACCCACCTCGCGGGCGACCCGCGTCACCTGCTCGGCGAAGGCCGACAGCTGGTCCACCATCGTGTTGAGGGTGTTCTTCAGCTCCAGGATCTCGCCGCGCGCGTCCACGTCGATCTTCTGCGACAGGTCACCCCGCGCCACCGCGGTCGCCACCTGCGCGATGTTGCGCACCTGAGCCGTGAGGTTGCCGGCCATGCCGTTCACGGAGTCCGTCAGGTCGCGCCACACACCGGCCACGCCGGGCACCTGCGCCTGACCGCCCAGCCGGCCCTCCGTGCCCACCTCGCGCGCGACGCGGGTCACCTGGTCGGCGAAGGCGGAGAGCTGGTCGACCATCGTGTTGATGGTGTTCTTCAGCTCCAGGATCTCGCCGCGCGCGTCCACGTCGATCTTCTGCGACAGGTCACCACGCGCCACCGCGGTCGTGACCTGAGCGATCTGCCGCACCTGCGACGTCAGGTTGCCGGCCATGAAGTTGACGGAGTCGGTCAGTTCCTTCCACGTGCCGCTCACGCCGTCCACGCGCGCCTGCCCGCCGAGGCGGCCCTCCGTGCCCACGTCCCGGGCCATCCGCGTCACCTGGTCGGCGAAGCTCGACAGCTGGTCCACCATCGTGTTCACGGTGTTCTTCAGCTGGAGCATCTCGCCGGAGACGTCGACGGTGACCTTCTGCGACAGATCACCGTTCGCCACCGCCGTCGTCACCTGGGCGATGTTGCGCACCTGCCCGGTGAGGTTGCGGAACGCGGTGTTGACGGAGTCGGTCAGATCCTTCCACGTGCCGGCGGCGCCGGGAACGAGCGCCTGACCACCGAGCTCACCCTCGACACCGATCTCACGAGCAACGCGCGTCACTTCGGAACCGAAGGCGGACAGCTGGTCCACCATCGTGTTCACGGTGTTCTTCAGCTCGAGCATCTCGCCCGCGACATCGACGGTGACCTTCTGCGACAGATCACCGTTCGCCACCGCCGTGGTCACGGTCGCGATGTCCCGCACCTGAGTTGTGAGGTTCCGGAAAACCGTGTTCACCGAATCGGTGAGGTCCTTCCACGTCCCGGCGGCCCCCGGCACATTCGCCTGGCCGCCGAGCTGCCCCTCGGCACCGACCTCGTTGGCGACGCGCGTCACTTCGTCCGCGAAGGTGCGCAGCGTCTCCGTCATCTGATTGATGGTCTCGGCCAGCTGCGCGACCTCGCCGCGCGCCGACACCGTGACCTTCTGCGAGAGGTCGCCGTTCGCCACCGCCGTCGTGACCTGCGCGATCCCGCGCACCTGGGCGGTCAGGTTGCCGGCCATGAGGTTCACCGAATCGGTGAGGTCCTTCCACACACCGGCCACACCGGGCACCTGCGCCTGCCCGCCGAGCTCACCCTCCGTGCCCACTTCCCGGGCCACCCGGGTGACCTCCGAGGAGAACGACGACAGCTGGTCGACCATCGTGTTCACGGTGTTCTTCAGCTCGAGCATCTCGCCCGCGACGTGAACCGTGACCTTCCGGGACAAGTCACCCTTGGCCACGGCGGTCGTAACGAGAGCAATGTCACGCACCTGCGCCGTCAGCCGGTAGGCCATGGTGTTGACCGAATCCGTGAGATCCTTCCACGAACCGGACATTCCACGTACGCGCGCCTGCCCGCCGAGCTTGCCCTCGGTGCCCACCTCGCTGGCCACCCGCGTGACCTCGTCGGTGAACGTCGACAGCTGGTCGACCAGGTTGTTGACCGTCCGGCCGACCTTCAGGAACTCACCGCGCAGCGGATGCCCGTGCGCCTCCGGCTTCCCTTCCGGCACCTGCGCCCGCAGCTCCATGCGGGGCGACAGATCGCCGTCCGCGACCGCCGAGAGCACCCTCCCGACCTCGGAGACGGGCCGTACGAGGTCGTCCACGAGCGCGTTGGACGCATTGATCGCATTGGCCCAGGAGCCCTCGCAGGCGCCCGTCTCGAGCCGCTCGGTGAGCTTGCCCTCGCGGCCGACCATGCGCCGCACCCGCGACAGCTCGCCGGTCAGATGCAGATTCCGGTCGGCGACCTCGTTGAAGACGGCCGCGATCTCCGACATGACACCGTCGCCGTTGACGGTCAGCCGCTTGCGGAAATTGCCGTCTCTCATCGCGACCAGACCTGCGAGCAGCCGGTTCAGAGCCGCGGTATCCACGGTCGTCGTGCCGCCGCCACTGCGCCCCTTGCGCTGTTTTGTCAGGGACTGTCCGCCTTCTGCGCGCGCCTTCTTGCTTCGCGTCGCTGCGCCAGACTCCACTGTGTCCCTCCCGCAGGGATCGACCTGTACTGCTCGGGTAGCTCGGGTTTTTCTCGGATTCGCTTCTACCGCCGCATCGACAGTTCAATGCGTTCTTCTATGGAAGCTTGCCCAGTGTTTCACCATGGCTGAACCAGGCCATAACAGTTCGGCAGCTTCGCACACCGTCCGCACACCCTCCGGGCGGAAACACAGACGACCGGCATCCGCATGGACGGCGAAGGTAAGTAACCTTGCATGCGGCTGTCCACCCACCCCGGTCTGCCCGGCCTGGGCGGTGGCGGAAAACGAGCGGGCATCGGAGGGGCGGCCGAGACATGGGTACGGGAGACCTGGGCCTCGACACTCGTACAACGAGTACAACTCGTACAGGGAGTTCTGTGATCACCGCGCGCGCGGCTGCCACTTTCGAACCCGTCGGGCGGTCCGTCGCGACGGCCCGCTCCTTCGTGCGCGACACCCTCCAGGGGTGGGGCCATGCGGACATCATCGACGACGCCGTCGTCCTCACCAGCGAACTCGTGACAAATGCCGTGGTTCACGCGGGCACATCCGCGGAGGTTCTGTGCCTGCGGAGTGAGGACCACGTCCGCATCGAGGTCTCCG
Organism: Streptomyces sp. BYX5S; assembly: GCF_054724165.1. Classification (NCBI taxonomy): domain Bacteria; kingdom Bacillati; phylum Actinomycetota; class Actinomycetes; order Kitasatosporales; family Streptomycetaceae; genus Streptomyces; species Streptomyces sp. BYX5S. The sequence goes on from NZ_CM138829.1 coordinate 6,371,772, forward strand.
ACCGCTATCCGGAACGTGAGATCCCGTTGCAGTCCTCCGCCATGAACATGGGGAGCCCGGACCGCGAGGGCGGCCGCGGTCTCCAGCTCTGCGCGGCGCTCGCGGGCCGCTGGGGGGTCGACTATTCGGCCACGCACAAGACGGTCTGGTTCCAACTCGACCTCCCCGAGCGCTCCGTGGGCACCCGCGCCGCGGGCCCCACGCTCCCCACGGACCTCCTCCCCCTCGCGGACGAGCGGGTCCGCGTGGCCGTCGTCCAGATCGACCGGGTCGGCGCGATCACCGGGTGGAACGAGGACGCGGAGGAGCTCTTCGGCTACGCCGCCGAGCAGGTCACCGGCAAGCCCCTCACGGACTTCGCGGCCTGGCCGCACACGCCCGGCACGAGCACCGGAATCGTCGACGCGCTGCAACTCTCACGCTGGGAGGGCAGCTACGGCATCCGCAGCGCCGCCGGCCGCGTGACGCCCGTGTACGCCTCCCACCTGCGCGTCCGCGACACCGACGGCGAACCGTCGACGGTGTGCCTCCTCGTACGCGACCACGAGCGGGCCGTCCTCCAGACCCCGCTGCGCGTCCCGGCGCCCGACGCGACGACGCACTCCGACAGCCAGGGCTCCGACCCGTTCGAGGTCTTCATCGGCTCGCCGGCCCCGGACGACCTGGACGGACTGCTTCAGCGCACCGTCGAGCGCGCCCGCGACATGCTCGACGGCGACTCCGCGTTCCTGCTCCTCGCCACGGACGACGAGACGGAGCTGGAGGTCCGCGCCTCGACCGGCCTGCCCTCCGCACGACAGCGCTTCGCGCGCGTACCCGTGGAAGTCGGCCCCGGCCGCTACGGCTCGGCCCGAATGCCCGCCGTGCACGAGGACCTGACCCAAGTCCCCGGCGCCGTACCGCTCTTGAACGGCACGGGCATGCGCTCGGTCGTCACGGTCCCCCTCAAGGTCGAGGGCCGCCTCACGGGCTCCCTGGGAGTCGCGGCGGAGGCCCCTGACCGGTACTCCAACGAAGAGGCGCTGCGCCTGCAGTTCGCCGCCGACCGCATCGCGCTGGCCGTCGAATCGGCGCGCCTCGGCGAACTCGAAAAGCTCCGCCGCGGCTCGCTCAGCTTCCTCGTCGAGGCCTCCGACCTCCTGGCGGGCACGCTCGACAGAGACCAGACCCTGGCGCTCATGGCCCAGATGACGGTCCCGACCCTCGCCACGTGGTGCGCGGTCTACACGATCGCCGACCAGGCCTCGGAGCCGTACCTCTCCTATGTGCTGCACGAGGACGAGGAGCGCATCGACGGCCTCAAGGCACTCCTGTCGAAGATCGCCCCTCCGGACCCGGTCCCCACACCCGGCGCCCGTGTCTGGGCGGCCCCGGCGGAAGCAGCGCACCAGGCCGCACTCCGTACGTCCATGAGAAGCCTGGGTCTCGGCGAACCCGCGAGCGTCAGCTCCGGCATCGGCACGACCCTCCAGACGGCCTCCGCGGTCGGCGGCGAAACAGTGGTCCTCCCCCTGGTCGCCCGCAACCGCGTCATCGGCATGCTGACCCTCGGCAAGCCGACCGACGAGCACTTCCGCCAGGAAATCCTTGAGCTCGCCGAGGACTTGAGCCGCAGGGCGGCCCTGGCCCTCGACAACGCGCGCCTGTACTCGGAGCGCATGGCGATCAGCCAGTCCCTCCAGCGCAGCCTCCTCCCTCCGGAGCTCCCGGACGTCCCGGGCGTCGAGGTCGAGGTCATCTACCGCGCGGCCGGCGAGGGCAACGAGGTCGGCGGCGACTTCTACGACCTGTTCCCCATCCGCGACGGCGCGTACGGCTTCGCGATCGGCGACGTCTGCGGCACGGGCCCCGAAGCGGCGGCGGTGACGGGCCTGGCCCGCCACGCCCTGCGCCTCCTGGCCCGCGAGGGCTTCGGCGGCCCGGCGGTCCTGGAGCGCCTGAACGCGGCGATCCTCGACGAGGGCGCCCGCAGCCGCTTCCTGACCCTGCTCTACGGGGAGTTGTGGCCGCAGGAGGACGGCTCGGCGGTCCTCAAGATGGTCTGCGCCGGCCACCCGCTCCCCCTCCGCCTCCGCCAGGACGGCACGGTCGAGCCGTACGCGGAACCGCAGCCGCTGCTCGGCGTCATGGACGACCTGGAGCTGTACGAGCAGACTGTGACGCTCGACCCGGGCGACGTGCTGCTCTGCGTCACGGACGGCATCACGGAGCGCCGCGAGGGCAGCCGCATGCTCGGCGACGACGGCCTCGCCGATGTGCTCTCCACGTGCACGGGCCTCACGGCCGGCGCGGTGGCCGCCCGCATCATGCGCGCGGTGGAGCGCTTCGCCGCCGACGCCCCGTCGGACGACATGGCGATCCTGACGATGCGCGTTCCGGGCGTCCACCACGACTGACATCGCCCGGGGGCGGGGGCAACGAAAAAGGCCCCCGCCCGAAGGGCGAAGGCCTTAAATGAAAGAGCCCCCAAGCGGAATCGAACCGCTGACCTTCTCCTTACCATGGAGACGCTCTACCGACTGAGCTATAGGGGCCTGTCGCTTTCGCGGTTTCCCGCTCGGCAACGAGTAAAAGCATACCTGATGTCGAGGCCCCTCCGAACCACCATTCGCCCTGGCTAGAACGCCGGCTGCAGCAATCCCCCGAGCGCATTGCAGGCCTGGGTCACCCGCTGCAACTGCCGCCGCGTCATTGCCGCTTCGACCGGCAGCGCGAGGGTCTCGTCGGCGGCCCGCTCGGTCTCCGGAAGCGTGATGTCGCACCGAAATCCCGGCATCCGGTGCACGGGCGTCTTCACCGGCACCCGGCAGTCGACGCCCTTCCGCCGCAACACCTGCGCGAACGCATCCCGGTCCGGCCGCCCATTCCCCGGCACCCGCACCACGTACTGCTGATACGTGTGCCCTTCCTGCCCGACGGGTGTCCGTACGCCGGTGAGCCGCGCGCTCAAGTAGGCCGCGTGCACCCGACGCCGAGCCACTTCGTCGTACGACTTCTCGGACTCGCCCGGCTCCTCCAGCACGAGCAGCCCGTGACTCCGCTCCAGCTCCCGCAGCCGAGCGACGTCCGCACGATGCCCGAAGCGGTGCACGGCGACGACCGCGGCGGTCCGCGCGCTCACGGCGGCGGCGACGTGGGAGGGATCGATGCAGTACGTCTCAGGGTGAATGTCGGCGAAGACCGGTACGGCCCCTGCCTGCACGACGCCCTCGGCGACCTCGGGGTTCCCAAAGGCCGGCACGATGACTTCGTCCCCGGTACCGACGCCTGCGGCTCGCAGCATTTCAACTGTGCCCATGCCTGGGATCGTGTCCATGCAACGTGAACGAGGGCTGAACGTAGAAAAGCCCCGTGCCGAATGGCACGGGGCTTCTCTCTAAAAATAGTTCGGCGGCGTCCTACTCTCCCACAGGGTCCCCCCTGCAGTACCATCGGCGCTGTGAGGCTTAGCTTCCGGGTTCGGAATGTAACCGGGCGTTTCCCTCACGCTATGACCACCGAAACACTATGAAACTGACAACCGGAGTCGTGGCCCATGACTACGACGGTTGTTCGTGGTTTCAGAACCAACACAGTGGACGCGAGCAACTGAGGACAAGCCCTCGGCCTATTAGTACCAGTCACCTCCACCCGTTACCGGGCTTCCAGATCTGGCCTATCAACCCAGTCGTCTACTGGGAGCCTTACCCCATCAAGTGGGTGGGAATACTCATCTCGAAGCAGGCTTCCCGCTTAGATGCTTTCAGCGGTTATCCCTCCCGAACGTAGCCAACCAGCCATGCCCTTGGCAGAACAACTGGCACACCAGAGGTTCGTCCGTCCCGGTCCTCTCGTACTAGGGACAGCCCTTCTCAATATTCCTGCGCGCACAGAGGATAGGGACCGAACTGTCTCACGACGTTCTAAACCCAGCTCGCGTACCGCTTTAATGGGCGAACAGCCCAACCCTTGGGACCGACTCCAGCCCCAGGATGCGACGAGCCGACATCGAGGTGCCAAACCATCCCGTCGATATGGACTCTTGGGGAAGATCAGCCTGTTATCCCCGGGGTACCTTTTATCCGTTGAGCGACGGCGCTTCCACAAGCCACCGCCGGATCACTAGTCCCGACTTTCGTCCCTGCTCGACCCGTCGGTCTCACAGTCAAGCTCCCTTGTGCACTTACACTCAACACCTGATTACCAACCAGGCTGAGGGAACCTTTGGGCGCCTCCGTTACCCTTTGGGAGGCAACCGCCCCAGTTAAACTACCCATCAGACACTGTCCCTGATCCGGATCACGGACCCAGGTTAGACATCCAGCACGACCAGAGTGGTATTTCAACGACGACTCCACAACCACTGGCGTGGCCGCTTCACAGTCTCCCACCTATCCTACACAAGCCGAACCGAACACCAATATCAAACTGTAGTAAAGGTCCCGGGGTCTTTCCGTCCTTCTGCGCGAAACGAGCATCTTTACTCGTAGTGCAATTTCACCGGGCCTATGGTTGAGACAGTCGAGAAGTCGTTACGCCATTCGTGCAGGTCGGAACTTACCCGACAAGGAATTTCGCTACCTTAGGATGGTTATAGTTACCACCGCCGTTTACTGGCGCTTAAGTTCTCAGCTTCGCCACACCGAAATGTGACTAACCGGTCCCCTTAACGTTCCAGCACCGGGCAGGCGTCAGTCCGTATACATCGCCTTACGGCTTCGCACGGACCTGTGTTTTTAGTAAACAGTCGCTTCTCGCTGGTCTCTGCGGCCACCCCCAGCTCAGAGTGCAAGACTCATCACCAGACGTGGCCCCCCTTCTCCCGAAGTTACGGGGGCATTTTGCCGAGTTCCTTAACCATAGTTCACCCGAACGCCTCGGTATTCTCTACCTGACCACCTGAGTCGGTTTAGGGTACGGGCCGCCATGAAACTCGCTAGAGGCTTTTCTCGACAGCATAGGATCATCCACTTCACCACAATCGGCTCGGCATCAGGTCTCACCCTCATGTCTCCCGGATTTACCTGGAAGACGGGCTACACCCTTACCCCGGGACAACCACCGCCCGGGCTGGACTACCTTCCTGCGTCACCCCATCGCTCACCTACTACCAGCTTGGGCCGGCGGCTCCACCACTCCGAACCACGTCAAAGACGAGGACGGCGGTTTCACGGCCTTAGCATCACTGGATTCGATGTCTTTCGCGTCACAGCGGGTACCGGAATATCAACCGGTTATCCATCGACTACGCCTGTCGGCCTCGCCTTAGGTCCCGACTTACCCTGGGCAGATCAGCTTGACCCAGGAACCCTTAGTCAATCGGCGCACACGTTTCTCACGTGTGAATCGCTACTCATGCCTGCATTCTCACTCGTGAACCGTCCACAACTACCTTCCGGTGCTGCTTCACCCGGCACACGACGCTCCCCTACCCATCACAGCAGGCGTTGGCCCTCTTGCTGCAATGACACGACTTCGGCGGTACGCTTGAGCCCCGCTACATTGTCGGCGCGGAATCACTTGACCAGTGAGCTATTACGCACTCTTTCAAGGGTGGCTGCTTCTAAGCCAACCTCCTGGTTGTCTCTGCGACTCCACATCCTTTCCCACTTAGCGTACGCTTAGGGGCCTTAGTCGATGCTCTGGGCTGTTTCCCTCTCGACCATGGAGCTTATCCCCCACAGTCTCACTGCCGCGCTCTCACTTACCGGCATTCGGAGTTTGGCTAAGGTCAGTAACCCGGTAGGGCCCATCGCCTATCCAGTGCTCTACCTCCGGCAAGAAACACACGACGCTGCACCTAAATGCATTTCGGGGAGAACCAGCTATCACGGAGTTTGATTGGCCTTTCACCCCTAACCACAGGTCATCCCCCAGGTTTTCAACCCTGGTGGGTTCGGTCCTCCACGAAGTCTTACCTCCGCTTCAACCTGCCCATGGCTAGATCACTCCGCTTCGGGTCTTGAGCGCGCTACTATACCGCCCTATTCGGACTCGCTTTCGCTACGGCTTCCCCACACGGGTTAACCTCGCAACACACCGCAAACTCGCAGGCTCATTCTTCAAAAGGCACGCAGTCACGACGCAAGGAACAAGTTCCTTGCGCGACGCTCCCACGGCTTGTAGGCACACGGTTTCAGGTACTATTTCACTCCGCTCCCGCGGTACTTTTCACCATTCCCTCACGGTACTATCCGCTATCGGTCACCAGGGAATATTTAGGCTTAACGGGTGGTCCCGCCAGATTCACACAGGATTTCTCGGGCCCCGTGCTACTTGGGTGTCTCTCAAACGAGCCGCTAACGTTTCAGCTACGGGGGTCTTACCCTCTACGCCGGACCTTTCGCATGTCCTTCGCCTACATCAACGGTTTCTTACTCGTCCCATCGCCGGCAGACGATGGAAGAGAGATCCCACAACCCCGCACACGCAACCCCTGCCGGGTCTCACACGTATACGGTTTGGCCTCATCCAGTTTCGCTCGCCACTACTCCCGGAATCACGGTTGTTTTCTCTTCCTGCGGGTACTGAGATGTTTCACTTCCCCGCGTTCCCTCCACACTGCCTATATATTCAGCAGCGGGTGACAGCCCATGACGACTGCCGGGTTTCCCCATTCGGAAACCCCCGGATCAAAGCCTGGTTGACGACTCCCCGGGGACTATCGTGGCCTCCCACGTCCTTCATCGGTTCCTGGTGCCAAGGCATCCACCGTGCGCCCTTAAAAACTTGGCCACAGATGCTCGCGTCCACTGTGCAGTTCTCAAACAACGACCAACCACCCGTCACAACCCACCGAAGCAGATTTTTACCGGGGCCGGCATCGAGGATCGGGACAAGCCCGTGCCCTCAGACACCCAACAGCGTGCCCGACACCCTCGCCGCTTCCCTCAACGTTCCACGCTCTAAAAGAGCAGTACTGGAAGGAGAAGACGATCAAGTGTGCCGAATAATCAACGTTCCACCCATGAGCAACCACCGTCGAACGTTTGCCGACGTAGTGGCCTCTGACCTCGTCCCGAAGGACTCGGTAAGAAGTGCTCCTTAGAAAGGAGGTGATCCAGCCGCACCTTCCGGTACGGCTACCTTGTTACGACTTCGTCCCAATCGCCGGTCCCACCTTCGACAGCTCCCTCCCACAAGGGGTTGGGCCACCGGCTTCGGGTGTTACCGACTTTCGTGACGTGACGGGCGGTGTGTACAAGGCCCGGGAACGTATTCACCGCAGCAATGCTGATCTGCGATTACTAGCAACTCCAACTTCATGGGGTCGAGTTGCAGACCCCAATCCGAACTGAGACCGACTTTTTGAGATTCGCTCCACCTTGCGGTATCGCAGCTCATTGTATCGGCCATTGTAGCACGTGTGCAGCCCAAGACATAAGGGGCATGATGACTTGACGTCGTCCCCACCTTCCTCCGAGTTGACCCCGGCGGTCTCCTGTGAGTCCCCATCACCCCGAAGGGCATGCTGGCAACACAGAACAAGGGTTGCGCTCGTTGCGGGACTTAACCCAACATCTCACGACACGAGCTGACGACAGCCATGCACCACCTGTACACCGACCACAAGGGGGCGCCCATCTCTGGACGTTTCCGGTGTATGTCAAGCCTTGGTAAGGTTCTTCGCGTTGCGTCGAATTAAGCCACATGCTCCGCTGCTTGTGCGGGCCCCCGTCAATTCCTTTGAGTTTTAGCCTTGCGGCCGTACTCCCCAGGCGGGGCACTTAATGCGTTAGCTGCGGCGCGGACAACGTGGAATGTTGCCCACACCTAGTGCCCACCGTTTACGGCGTGGACTACCAGGGTATCTAATCCTGTTCGCTCCCCACGCTTTCGCTCCTCAGCGTCAGTAATGGCCCAGAGATCCGCCTTCGCCACCGGTGTTCCTCCTGATATCTGCGCATTTCACCGCTACACCAGGAATTCCGATCTCCCCTACCACACTCTAGCTAGCCCGTATCGACTGCAGACTCGGGGTTAAGCCCCGAGCTTTCACAATCGACGTGACAAGCCGCCTACGAGCTCTTTACGCCCAATAATTCCGGACAACGCTTGCGCCCTACGTATTACCGCGGCTGCTGGCACGTAGTTAGCCGGCGCTTCTTCTGCAGGTACCGTCACTTTCGCTTCTTCCCTGCTGAAAGAGGTTTACAACCCGAAGGCCGTCATCCCTCACGCGGCGTCGCTGCATCAGGCTTTCGCCCATTGTGCAATATTCCCCACTGCTGCCTCCCGTAGGAGTCTGGGCCGTGTCTCAGTCCCAGTGTGGCCGGTCGCCCTCTCAGGCCGGCTACCCGTCGTCGCCTTGGTGAGCCATTACCTCACCAACAAGCTGATAGGCCGCGGGCTCATCCTTCACCGCCGGAGCTTTTAACCCACCCCCAGGAGGAGGAGAGTGTTATCCGGTATTAGACCTCGTTTCCAAGGCTTGTCCCAGAGTGAAGGGCAGATTGCCCACGTGTTACTCACCCGTTCGCCACTAATCCACCCCGAAGGGCTTCATCGTTCGACTTGCATGTGTTAAGCACGCCGCCAGCGTTCGTCCTGAGCCAGGATCAAACTCTCCGTGAATGTTTCCCCGTAATCGGGGTGACACCACGAGAGCGGAACAGTCGGAGGAATAATCCGACCGTTCACAGCGTCCTCGCTGTGTTTTACAAAGGAACCTCGTCTCAGAGAGACGGGGTATCAACATATCTGGCGTTGATTTTTGGCACGCTGTTGAGTTCTCAAGGAACGGACGCTTCCTTTGTACTCACCCTCTCGGGCTTTCCTCCGGGCGCTTCCCTTCGGTATTTCGTGTTTCCAACCCTACCAGATCCGTTTTCCGTTCCGTTTCCGGTTCGGAATTCATTTCCGGTGGCCGTTGGAGGGCCTTTGCCTTTCGGCGGGACCGACTTTATCAGAGATTCTGAGTCGGAATTTCCGCTCCGTCTGGTGGTCGACCCGAGCAGCTGAGTGCGGCGGGTGCCCCCTGAAGCGGAGCCGTAAACCTACTGGAGCGGGGCTCCCCGATGCAAATCGAGGCGCCCCGCTCCTTGGGTCGCTCAGACCTCGACGACGACCGGGAGGATCATCGGGCGTCGGCGGTACGAGTCGGAGACCCACTTGCCCAGCGTGCGGCGGATGAGCTGCTGCAGCTGGTGGGGCTCGACGACGCCGTCCTGGGCCGACTTCTCCAGGACCTCCTGGATCTTCGGGATGACGGCGTTGAACGCCGAGTCCTCGATGCCGGAGCCGCGGGCCTGGATGTTCGGACCGCTCGTGATCTTGCCGGTGCTGGAGTCCACCACCACGAAGACCGAGATGATGCCCTCGTCGCCAAGGATCTTGCGGTCCTTCAGGGCCGGCTCGCCGACGTCGCCGACCGAGAGGCCGTCCACGTAGACGTAACCGGCCTGGACCTTGCCGGAGATCTTGGCCTTGCCGTCGACGAGGTCGACGACGACGCCGTCCTCGGCGATGACGATGCGGTCGTGCGGGACGCCGGTGAGGGCGCCCAGCTCGGCGTTGGCGCGCAGGTGGCGCCATTCGCCGTGGACCGGCATCAGGTTCTTGGGCTTGCAGATGTTGTAGAAGTACAGGAGCTCGCCCGCCGACGCGTGGCCGGAGACGTGCACCTTCGCGTTGCCCTTGTGGACGACGTTCGCACCCCAGCGGGTCAGGCCGTTGATCACGCGGTAGACCGCGTTCTCGTTGCCGGGGATGAGGGACGACGCCAGGATCACCGTGTCACCGGAGACGATCCGGATCTGGTGGTCGCGGTTGGCCATGCGGGACAGGGCGGCCATCGGCTCGCCCTGGGAACCCGTGCAGACCAGGACGACCTCGCTGTCGGGAAGGTCGTCGAGCGTCTTGACGTCCACGACGAGGCCGGCCGGGACCTTCAGGTAGCCGAGGTCGCGGGCGATGCCCATGTTGCGGACCATCGAGCGGCCGACGAAGGCGACCCGGCGGCCGTACTCGTGCGCGGCGTCCAGGATCTGCTGGATGCGGTGCACGTGGCTGGCGAAGGACGCGACGATGATGCGCTTCTGCGCGCTCGCGAAGACGCCGCGGATCACGTTCGAGATGTCGCGCTCGGGCGGGACGAAGCCCGGGACCTCGGCGTTCGTCGAGTCCGTGAGGAGGAGGTCGATGCCTTCCTCGCCCAGGCGCGCGAACGTCGGCAGGTCCGTGAGGCGACGGTCCAGCGGAAGCTGGTCCATCTTGAAGTCGCCCGTGTGGACCGCCATGCCCGCCGGGGTGCGGATGGCGACGGCCAGCGCGTCCGGGATGGAGTGGTTGACCGCGATGAACTCGCAGTCGAACGGGCCGAGCCGCTCGCGCTCGCCCTCGGAGACTTCGAGGGTGTACGGGCGGATGCGGTGCTCCTGGAGCTTCGCCTCGATCAGGGCGAGGGTCAGCTTGGAGCCGATCAGCGGGATGTCCGGCTTCTCGCGCAGGAGATACGGGACGGCGCCGATGTGGTCCTCGTGGCCGTGCGTCAGGACGATGCCCTCGACGTCGTCCAGACGGTCCCTGATGGACGTGAAGTCCGGCAGGATCAAGTCGATTCCGGGCTGCTCCTCCTCGGGGAAGAGCACTCCGCAGTCGACGATCAGCAGACGGCCTCCGTACTCGAAGACGGTCATGTTGCGCCCGATCTCACCGAGGCCGCCGAGCGGGGTGACCCGCAGGCCGCCCTTCGGAAGCTTCGGCGGGGCGCCGAGTTCAGGATGCGGATGACTCAAAAGACTCTCCTCAACCACGCGCGCCACGTACCTGTAGGCACGTGGCGCGCATGACGTTTCGTGCAGTAGCAGTTGTGGTGGTTGCCGGGCGCCGGGCCCGGGTCGTGCTGTTCTGTTGGTGATTCAGTTGGTTCAGCTGATTCAGTTGTGAAGCTTTGCCAAGTCTGTGATCAGAGCTGTACCCCACCGGCGGCAAGATCGATCTTGAGCTGGGCCGTTTCTTCGGGGGTGAGCTCCACGAGCGGCAGGCGGAGCGGGCCCGCCGGGACGCCCTGGAGGCCGAGGGCGGCCTTCGTCGTGATGACGCCCTGGGTGCGGAACATGCCGGTGAAGACGGGGAGCAGCTTCTGGTGGATCTCCGTCGCCTTGTGCACGTCGCCGGTCGTGAAGGCGTCGAGCATGGCGCGCAGCTCGGGTGCGACGACGTGGCCGACGACGGAGACGAAGCCGCACGCGCCGACGGACAGCAGGGGCAGGTTGAGCATGTCGTCGCCGGAGTACCAGGCGAGGCCCGAGCGGGCGATGGCCCAGCTGGCGCGGCCGAGGTCGCCCTTGGCGTCCTTGTTGGCGACGATGCGCGGGTGCTCGGCCAGTCGGACGATCGTGTCCGTGTTGATCGGCACGCCGCTGCGGCCCGGGATGTCGTAGAGCATCACGGGGAGTTCGGTCGCGTCGGCGATCGCCGTGAAGTGGCGGAGCAGGCCTTCCTGCGGCGGCTTGTTGTAGTACGGCGTCACCGTGAGGAGGCCGTGGGCGCCGGCCTGCTGGGCCTGGCGGGCGAGTTCGATGCTGTGGAGCGTGTCGTTGGTGCCGACGCCCGCCACGACGTGGGCCCGGTCGCCGACCGCCTCGACGACGGCTCGAATCAGATCCGATTTCTCCGCGTTGCTGGTGGTCGGGGACTCGCCGGTGGTGCCGTTGACGACCAGGCCGTCATTGCCTGCGTCCACCAGGTGGGCGGCGAGCCGCTGCGCGCCGTCGAGGTCGAGTGCGCCGTCCGCCGTGAAGGGCGTGACCATGGCGGTGAGGACCCTCCCGAAGGGGGTCTGCGGAGTCGAGGTCGGAGCCATGGGTAACACGCTACTCGCTGCTCAGTACCGGGTCCCCCCTCGGGGGATGCGACAAGTCAGAACAAAGGTGGAGCCCGGCACTGCCTGCTCGGGGGTTCAAGCAGTGCCGGGTCCGTTTGATCAGGCTAGATGAACTTTCCGAAATGCCGCAATACGGACACTTCGGTCGGGTGCCCGCACATCTGTGCCGATCCCGGAACTCGGGCCCGGCTCCTGGCGGTCACGGGCAAGCCCGGTCAGGGCTACGGCGCCACGCGGCCGTTGGCGTTGAACGCGGCGTACGTGAGCGGCATGAGCTCGGCCCACGCCTCTTCCATCTTCTCGCCGACCATCTCGATCTCTCGCTGCGGGAAGGACGGCACCTTGGCCAGCTCGTGCTGGGTGCGCAGGCCGAGGAAGTGCATCAGCGAGCGCGCGTTGCACGTCGCGTACATCGACGAGAACAGGCCGACCGGGAGCACAGCGCGGGCCACCTCGCGGGCGACGCCCGCGGCCAGCATCTCCTGGTACGCCTCGTACGCCTGGCGGTACGAGTCCTCCATGACGCGGCCCGTCAGCTCCTGCTGCGCCTGGGTGCCCTCGACGAACTGGTACTTCCCCGGGCGGCCCTCCTGGACCAGCTTGCGGTCGGCGTCCGGGACGTAGAACGTCGGCTGGAGCTCCCTGTAGCGACCCGACTCCTCGTTGTACGACCAGCCCACGCGGTGCCGCATGAACTCGCGGAAGACGAAGATCGGGGCGCTGATGAGGAACGTCATCGAGTTGTGCTCGAAGGGGCTGCCGTGGCGGTCCCGCATCAGGTAGTTGATCAGGCCCTTGGAGCGCTCGGGGTCCTTCGACAGCTCGTCGATCGACTGCTCGCCGAGCGTCGAGACGCGGGCCGCGAACAGCACGTCCGTGTCGCTCGCGGTGTGCTTCACCAGCTCGACGGTGACGTCACCGCGGAACGTCGGCTTGAGGTCTTCAGCTGGGGTTTCGGTCATGCTGCCGGGGTCCTTCCGATCACTCTCTCCAGGGCGGCGCCCACTCTACGGGCCGCCACTGACAACAGGGCATTCGCTCGCTTGTCACGACGATCCGCGGCGTACGGGAGCGAAGTTTGGTTAATTTGGTGAAAGTGGGCACCCTTTGAAGCGATCGCTCGTCTGTGTAGATGAACACACTTTGTTCGAGACACTTGAGTCGCTTGAGGAGTGGCAGTCCAATGTTCCGTCGGCGCGAGCCCGTACCGTTCGCCTTCATCGCCGAAGCCGACAAGTTCCGCAGCAATGTCGAACCGCCCGCGCGTGAGCGCCCCTCGGCCGGGCAGATCGCCGGCCGAGCACTCGTCGGCCTCACCGTCGTGGCCGGCCTCGTGGGCTCCCTGTTGATCGGGATGCCCGCCCTGTCGACCGATCAGTCCTCGCAGCGCGTGCAGCAGTCGGAGGCCTCGCAGGGCCACTGACCCGGCGTCACGTCCGGCCCCCTGGGGTGGAAGGCCGGTACGACCCCGGATAGCCTCACCGGGCACAGCCCCCATACCGGTGGACCGAGTGAGGACCCGTCGTGCCCCTGCCCTTCCTGACGGCCGACCGTGCTTTCGACGCGGCCGCGGACACCCCGCTGCCGTTCGACGACCGCGACCAGTGGCGCCGCCCCTACCGCCCGGGACCGTACCGGGTGGGCGCGGCGGCGCTGCTGCTGCTCCTGGCCTCGTACGTGCTGTTCGCCTCGGTGATCATCGCCGTGGCCGGGGACACCTCCGCCGCCACGGTCTGCGGTGTGCTCGCGGTGCTGATCATCGCGTCGGCCCTGCGGCTGCTGCGCATGGGCACCTGGGTCAGCGCGCGCGGGCTGCGCCATGTCGGCTTCTTCGTCACCCGCACGGCGTCGTGGGACCGCGTCGCCACCGCGCGCACGGTGCAGCGGCCCGTGCGCTGGCTCGGGCTGCCGCGCACCGTGCAGGGTCAGGCCCTGATCCTCGTACAGCGGGATCAGCAGGGGGATCAGACGACGCTGCTGACGAGTCACAGCGCGGACTTCCTCGGGCGGTCCACCGCGTTCGACCGGGCCGCGGACACCATCGAGGTCTGGGCCGAGGAGTACCGCGTGCGGCGCTGACGCACGCGCGCGTACGTGAGCGTACGCAGAAGGGCCCCACCGGCGTCGTGCCGATGGGGCCCTTCTGCGTACGCGGATCAGATGCCCGCGGAGCGGCCCTCGTGGAGGGCGATCGCGCGCTGCATCGCCTTCCGCGCGCGCGGGGTGTCCCGTGCGTCGCGGTAGGCGATGGCGAGGCGGAACCAGCAGCGCCAGTCCCCCGGCGCGTCCTCCGTCTCGGCCTTGCGCCGGGCGAAGACCTCGTCGGCGGAGTCGCGGTCGATGCGGCCGTAACTGTCGCGCCGGAGTTCGTCGACCGGCAGGCCGCCCTCCGCCTCCAGGAGTTCGCCGAGCCGGTTCGCCTTGGTGACGAACCGGGTGTTCGCCCACAGGAACCACACGCCGATCAGCGGCAGGATCAGCACCGCGACACCGAAGGTGATCGTCAGTGCCGTGCCCTGCCTCAACAGCATGACGCCGCGGTCGCCGGCCAGGACGAAGTAGAAGACCAGGACGGCGGCCGTGACGGCATACGTGATTTTCGCGCGCATCGCAGCAGGTCAGCCGTTCAGATCGAGGAAGTGTTCCAGGCCGAAGGTGAGGCCGGGGGTCGTCGTGACCTTGCGGGCGCCGAGCAGGATGCCGGGCATGAAGCTGCTGTGGTGCAGCGAGTCGTGCCGGATCGTCAGCGTCTCGCCCTCGGCGCCCAGGAGGACCTCCTGGTGCGCCAGGAGGCCGCGCAGGCGGACCGAGTGGACCGGGACGCCGTCGACGTCCGCGCCGCGCGCTCCGTCGAGCGCCGTCGCCGTGGCGTCGGGCATCGGGGCGCTGCCCGCCTTCTCGCGGGCGGCGGCGATCAGCTGCGCGGTGCGGCCGGCCGTGCCCGAGGGGGCGTCGACCTTCTTCGGGTGGTGCAGTTCGATGACCTCGACGGACTCGAAGTACGGCGCCGCCGCCTCCGCGAACTTCATGGTCAGGACCGCGCCGATGGAGAAGTTCGGGGCGATCAGGACGCCGGTCTCCGGGGAGTCCGCGAGCCAGCCGTTCAGCTGTGCGAGGCGTTCGTCCGTCCAGCCCGTCGTGCCGACGACGGCGTGGATGCCGTGCCGTACGCAGAACTCCAGGTTCTCCATCACCGAGTCGGGCGTGGTCAGCTCGACCGCGACCTGGGCGCCGGACTCCACGAGGGCGTCCAGCTTGTCGCCGCGGCCGAGGGCCGCGACCAGCTCCATGTCCTCGGCCGCCTCGACGGCCCGTACGGCCTCGGAGCCGATGCGGCCCCTGGCTCCGAGAACCGCCACGCGCAGCTTGCTCATGATCTCCGTCATCCTTAGGTGAGGGGCGCTTACGCGACCGCTTCGTGCAGGCGCGACGCCTGCTTGTCCTTGAGCGGGCCGATGACCGACAGGGACGGTCGCTGACCCAGGATGTCGCGTGCGACCGCGCGCACCTCGTCCGGGGTCACCGCCGAGATGCGCTCCAGCATCGTGTCGACCGACATCTGCTCGCCCCAGCACAGCTCGCTCTTGCCGATGCGGTGCATGAGCGCCCCGGTGTCCTCCAGGCCGAGGACCGTGGAGCCGGCGAGCTGGCCGATGGCGCGGCGGATCTCGTCGTCACTGATGCCGTGCTGCGCGACGTGGTCGAGCTCGTCACGGCAGATCTTCAGCACATCGTGCACCTGGCTGGGCCGGCAGCCCGCGTAGACGCCGAACAGCCCGCAGTCGGCGAAGCCCGACGTGTACGAGTACACGCTGTACGCCAGGCCGCGCTTCTCGCGCACCTCCTGGAACAGGCGCGAGGACATGCCGCCGCCGAGCGCCGTGTTGAGCACGCCCATGGCCCAGCGGCGGTCGTCGGTGCGGGACAGGCCCGGCATGCCGAGGATCACGTGGGCCTGCTCGGTCTTGCGGCCGAGGAGTTCCATGCGTCCGGCGGCGCGCAGGGTCTTGCGGCCGGCGCGCGGGGCCATGGGCGCCGCGGAGACGCCTCCGAAGCCCGCCTTGTCGAAGGCGGCGCGGACCTGGCGTACGACCTTGTTGTGGTCGACGTTGCCCGCCGCCGCGACGACCAGGTGCGTCGGGTCGTAGTGCTTCTTGTAGAAGCGCGTGATCTGGCTCCTGCTGAGCCCGTTGACCGTGTCGGGCGTGCCGAGGACGGGGCGGCCGAGCGGGGTGTCGCCGAGCATCGTGTGCGCGAACAGGTCGTGCACGACGTCACCGGCGTCGTCCTCGGTCATCGCGATCTCTTCGAGGATCACGCCGCGCTCCGCGTCGACGTCCTCCTCCTCGATGAGGGAGCCGGTCAGCATGTCGCAGACGACGTCGATGGCGAGCGGCAGGTCGGTGTCGAGCACGCGCGCGTAGTAGCAGGTGAACTCCTTCGCGGTGAAGGCGTTCATCTCGCCGCCGACCGCGTCGATCGCGGCCGAGATGTCCAGCGCGCTGCGCTTGCGGGTGCCCTTGAAGAGCAGGTGCTCCAGGTAGTGCGTCGCGCCGTTGAGCGTCGGTGTCTCGTCGCGCGAGCCCACGTGGGCCCAGATGCCGAAGGTGGCCGAGCGGACCGAGGGCAGGGTCTCGGTGACGATGCGCAGCCCGTTCGGGAGCGTCGTCTTGCGGACCGTGCCGATGCCGTTCGCGCCCTGGATGAGGGTTTGGGTACGGGCGACGGCCCGCCCCTCCGAAGAGGTGCGGGCCGTCGTCTTGGTGCTACGGGACGTCACTTGTCGGCGTCGTCCTTCTTCGCCTCGTCGCCTTCCTCGCCCTCGATCACGGGGATGAGGGAGAGCTTGCCGCGGGAGTCGATCTCGGCGATCTCGACCTGGACCTTCTGGCCCACGCCGACAACGTCCTCGACGTTCTCCACGCGCTTGCCGCCGGCGAGCTTGCGGATCTGCGAGATGTGCAGCAGACCGTCCTTGCCCGGCATGAGCGACACGAACGCACCGAAGGTCGTCGTCTTCACGACGGTGCCCAGGTAGCGCTCGCCGACCTCCGGCATGGTCGGGTTGGCGATGCCGTTGATCGTGGCGCGGGCGGCCTCGGCCTGCGAGCCCTGAGCGGCACCGATGTAGATGGTGCCGTCGTCCTCGATCGTGATGTCGGCGCCGGTGTCCTCCTGGATCTGGTTGATCATCTTGCCCTTCGGGCCGATGACCTCACCGATCTTGTCCACCGGGATCTTGACGGTGATGATCCGCGGCGCGTTCGGGGACATCTCGTCCGGAACGTCGATCGCTTCCATCATCACGTCGAGGATGTGCAGGCGGGCGTCGCGGGCCTGCTTGAGGGCGGCGGCCAGGACGGAGGCCGGGATGCCGTCGAGCTTCGTGTCCAGCTGGAGGGCCGTGACGAAGTCCTTGGTGCCGGCGACCTTGAAGTCCATGTCACCGAACGCGTCCTCGGCACCGAGGATGTCGGTGAGGGCGACGTAGTGCGTCTCGCCCTTGATCTCCTGGGAGATCAGGCCCATGGCGATACCGGCGACGGGGGCCTTGAGGGGCACACCGGCGTTCAGCAGCGACATGGTGGAGGCGCAGACCGAGCCCATCGACGTCGAGCCGTTGGAGCCCAGCGCCTCGGAGACCTGGCGGATCGCGTAGGGGAACTCCTCGCGCGTCGGCAGGACCGGCACGATCGCGCGCTCGGCGAGCGCGCCGTGGCCGATCTCGCGGCGCTTCGGGGAGCCGACGCGGCCCGTCTCACCGACGGAGTACGGCGGGAAGTTGTAGTTGTGCATGTAGCGCTTGCGGGTCACCGGCGAAAGGGTGTCCAGCTGCTGCTCCATGCGGAGCATGTTGAGGGTGGTGACGCCCAGGATCTGGGTCTCGCCACGCTCGAACAGCGCCGAGCCGTGCACGCGCGGGATGGCCTCGACCTCGGCGGCCAGGGTGCGGATGTCGGTGACACCGCGGCCGTCGATGCGCTTCTTCTCCTTGATGACGCGCTCACGGACCAGGGACTTGGTCAGCGAGCGGTACGCGGCGGAGATCTCCTTCTCGCGGCCCTCGAACTCCGGGAGGAGCTTCTCGGCGGCCAGACCCTTGACGCGGTCCAGCTCGGCCTCGCGCTCCTGCTTGCCCGCGATGGTGAGGGCGGCGGAGAGCTCGGTCTTGACCGCGGCGGTCAGGGCCTCGAGCACGTCGTCCTGGTAGTCCAGGAAGATCGGGAACTCGGCGGTCGGCTTGGCGGCCTTCGCGGCGAGGTCCGACTGGGCCTTGCAGAGGACCTTGATGAAGGGCTTCGCGGCGTCGAGACCGGCGGCCACGACCTCCTCGGTGGGCGCCTCGGCGCCGCCCTTGACCAGCTGGATGGTCTTCTCGGTGGCCTCGGCCTCGACCATCATGATCGCGACGTCGCCGTCCTCCAGGACGCGACCGGCGACGACCATGTCGAAGACGGCGTCCTCGAGCTCGGTGTGCGTCGGGAACGCGACCCACTGGCCGTTGATCAGCGCGACGCGGACGCCACCGACGGGTCCGGAGAAGGGCAGACCGGCCAGCTGCGTCGACGCGGACGCGGCGTTGATCGCCACGACGTCGTACAGGTGGTCGGGGTTGAGCGCCATGATCGTGGCGACGACCTGGATCTCGTTGCGCAGGCCCTTCTTGAAGGACGGGCGCAGCGGGCGGTCGATGAGGCGGCAGGTGAGGATGGCGTCCTCGGAGGGGCGGCCCTCGCGGCGGAAGAAGCTGCCGGGGATCTTGCCCGCGGCGTACTGCCGCTCCTCGACGTCCACCGTGAGGGGGAAGAAGTCGAGGTTGTCCTTGGGGTTCTTCGAGGCCGAGGTGGCCGACAGGACCATCGTGTCGTCGTCGAGGTAGGCGACGGCGGAGCCGGCGGCCTGGCGGGCGAGGCGGCCCGTCTCGAAGCGGATGGTCCGGGTGCCGAAGGAGCCGTTGTCAATGACGGCCTCGGCGTAGTGGGTCTCGTTCTCCACTAGCGATCTCTCCGTTTACTTTCGTCGTATGCGTCTTTTGTCCCGCTCTGCCCGTGTGGCAGGGGGACGGTACGGAGAAGCGCGCCTTGGGTGCGGGCCGGTCTTCGATCGAAGCTCCCGGAGATCCTCTTGCGTCTCCGGGGGCCACTACCGAGGACCGGCGGCGGCGAGGTGGCGCTTCTCCTCATCGGTGTCGTCGTACGTCACCAGACTACAAAGCGTCGGTGACAGTGCGCACGTACGGCAAAGGGAGCGGCCCCCACAATCGGGAACCGCCCCCTTCACAGCGTCTTATCGGGCGCCGGCCGCACCGCGGCGGATACCGAGGCGCTCGACCAGCGTACGGAAGCGCTGGATGTCCTTCTTGGCCAGGTACTGCAGCAGGCGGCGACGCTGGCCGACCAGGATGAGCAGACCGCGACGCGAGTGGTGGTCGTGCTTGTGCGTCTTGAGGTGCTCGGTCAGGTCCGAGATGCGGCGGGAGAGCATGGCGACCTGGACCTCGGGGGAGCCGGTGTCGCCCTCCTTGGTGCCGAACTCGGTCATGATCTGCTTCTTCGTAGCGGTGTCGAGAGCCACGCTTACTCCTCGTAGAGTCTTGATGCCGCCGAGTGCCCCTGGTCTGCATCTCAGGGGAGCTTCCACAACTCGGGAGGCGGGGATCCGCTGGGCGCTGTCCTCAGGGATACCGGGGACGCGTACACAAACGGCCGTCACACAGCGTACCAGCCGCCCGGCGACCGCCTCGACGGCGGCCGCCCGGTCCCGGACTCAGCTGACCATGCTGCGCACCTGCGTGTACAGGCCGAGCACGGCCAGGCACAGCGGTACGAGGGTCAGCAGCACGAAGCCGTCGAACAGGTCGAGCATGCGGCCCCAGAACGGGGAGACGCCCTTGCGCGGCACGGACAGGCCGACGATCACGAGGAGGGCGGCGCCGCCCCCGATCGCGGCGGCGAACCACAGGATGTGGATGTTGAGCGGCGCGGTGTCGCCCTGGAGGAAGCTCTGCAGGAGCGAGTGCGGGGTGTTCAGGGTCACGCCCAGGATGAGCAGCCCGAGGATCAGCAGACCGCCCACGACCAGGGACGCGACCTGCGCCGTGTAGTCGAACAGGCGGGCGCGCAGCATGAGCGCGATACCGGCGGCCAGCGCGAGCAGCTGCGCCCACACGTCGTCGGAGAAGCCGAGCACCACACCGGCCGAGGCGACGGCGAGGGCGGCGCAGCCGATGACGAGGCCGAGGAGCAGTTCGTGACCGCGGCGGACCTGGGCGCCGATGCGGCCGAAGTCGATGTGCTCCTCCTCCTCGCGGCCGTAGTCGCGGCCCTGGGCGATCTGGTCCGGCGAGCGGTAGCCGATGGGCAGCCGCGCGGAGCGGGCCGACATGCCGGGGAGCCAGGCCAACGCGATGATCGCGACGACCGCGGTGACGGAGGCGACCTCGCTCGGCGAGGCCTCGGTGATCAGCGCGCCGAACGTGGCCAGGGCGCCGACGGCTGAGCCCAGGGCCGCGGCGACGAACACGGCGTCGCCGTGCGGCAGCAGCACCACGAGCAGCGCGGAGGCGATGAGCACCACGACGCAGCCGGACAGCAGCTGAAGCCGGCCGGGGCCCTCCGCGGCACCGGTGCCGAAGATGCCGGAACCGGCGATGAGCAGGTGCGGCAGGGAGGCGAGCCCGAGCGAGGTGGACGCGGCGCGGTCGTCGTACACGCGGGCGCGGACCACGGAGAAGGCGACGAGCAGGACGCCGACGACACCGGCGATGATGCCGGGCAGGCTGTGCATGTCGCGGTCGACCGGGTTCGAGAACCACAGCGCGAACGCCATCAGCGTCAGCAGCAGGACACCGGCGCCCAGGCCGACGACGCTCATCAGCTCGTCGCTCCAGCGGCGCCGGTCGCGGCGGACCGCGGAGGCGACCGCGTCGGAGACGTCGTCGAACACCGCGGCGGGCAGCGACTCGGAGAACGGGCGCAGCATCAACACGTCGCCGTCCAGCACCCGTTGGTCGGCGAGCGAGCGGCCGGCGTCCAGCACGGTGCCGTCCCTGCGGACCAGGTGGTACCCGGTGGGGTCGCCCTCGGCCTGGCTCTGCCCGGAGAGCTGGAGGATCTCCGGGTAGATGTCGGCAAGCGCGGCGTCCTCGGGCAGGGCCACATCGATACGTGCGTCCGGTGCGGCGACGGTGACCCGGCAGAAGCCGGTTCCGCCTCCGGCAAGAGCTGTGGTGCTCACCTCGCGGTTCCCCCTCATGTCATGACTTGTTGTGGTATCGGTGCGGCGGCGCGGCGGCCGGACGGCGTCACGCGCGGTGCGTCAGCGTAGCGTCCACAAAGCCTCCTCACCCCATGGGCCCCAGGAGTTGGGATGAGTCAGTAGGATCGCCGACGCACGCCGGAGAACTCTGTCTTCGGCCTGGGGGAACCGCCAGTAACGGGGGCGGTCCGACATGTCCCGATGCGTACGACATACGTGCGCGCTGAACTGACGACTGCAGATTTAAGGACTGGTGCCTCGGTGAGCGTGGTCATCGTCAAGCGACCGCCTCGGGTGTTGCCACCCGACGTACCGACCGACGAGGTGCGTCTCGAACCGCCGCCGGAGCTGGCCCGGCCCGAAGACCAGAACCTGATGATGAGCCTGCTGCCCATGCTGGGCATGGGCACGTCCTCGGCGTTCTTCTTCACCTCGGGTCAGTCGATCATGAAGATCATGGGTGGCATCATGATCGCCTCCACCCTGGCCATGGCGGTGGCCCAGCTGATCAAGGCGCGGCAGGGCGGCGGGGCCGAGATGGCCCAGGAGCGCCAGGACTACCTCAAGTACCTGACCCAGGTGCGGCGCGACGTGCGCAAGACGGCGCGCATGCAGCGCGACGGTCAGTACTTCCTGCACCCCAACCCCGAACAGCTGTGGGCGCTGGTCGCCGAGGGCCGGCGGGTGTGGGAGCGCCGGGGAAGCGATTCGGACTTCACCCAGGTGCGGCTCGGGCTCGGCCCGCAGCAGCTGGCAACTCCCCTGATGGCGCCGGAGACCGCGCCGCTCGACGAGCTGGAACCGCTCACCGCGCACGCGATGAAGTCGTTCCTGGAGACCCACGGCACGCTCGACGCGCTGCCGCTGGCCGTGTCGCTGCGGTCCTTCTACCACGTGAGCGTCTCCGGTGATCCGGACACCACGTACGGCGCGGCCCGCGCCATGATCGCCCAGCTGTGCACCCTGCACTCCCCCGAGGACCTGCGGGTCGCCGTGGTGGCCTCGCCCGGCGCGATGGCCGAGTGGGAGTGGGCGAAGTGGCTGCCGCACGTGCAGCACAGCACCTCCGACGGCGCGGGCTCGCGGCGCGTGATCGTGGACGACCTCGGTGAGGTCGAGGAGATGCTCGCCGACGAGCTGGAGGGCCGCGGCCGGTTCAACCCGCAGGGCCCGCCGGTCGTCGACCAGCCGCACCTCGTCGTCGTCATGGACGGCGGCAGCATCCCCGACGAGTCGCTCATCGCGGGCGCCGAGGGCCTTCAGGGCGTCACCATCATCGAGGTCGTCCCGGGCGTCGTCGAGGAGCTGCGCGGCTCGCTGTCCGTGCAGGTGCAGCCGGGCGAGCTGCTGCTGGAGTCGCAGGGCGGCACCCAGTACACCGGCGTCTGCGACACGCTGTCGCTCACCGAGGCGGAGGCGCTCGCGCGGCAGCTCGCCCCGCTGCGCGCCGGTTCGGCGGACGGCGACGAACCGCTCCTCGCCAACCTGGACTTCACCGAGCTGATGGGCATCGGCGACGCCGGTTCGGTCGACGTCGCGCGCACCTGGCGGCCCCGCACCCTGCACGAGCGGCTGCGTGTGCCGCTCGGTGTGGACCGCGACGGGCAGCCGGTCATGCTCGACATCAAGGAGGCCTCGCAGGAGGGCATGGGCCCGCACGGCCTGTGCGTCGGCGCCACCGGTTCCGGTAAGTCCGAGGTGCTCCGCACGCTCGTGCTCGCCCTCACGGTGACGCACTCCTCGGAGACGCTGAACTTCATCCTCGCCGACTTCAAGGGCGGCGCGACCTTCGCGGGCATGTCCGAACTCCCGCACGTCGCCGCCGTGATCACCAACCTGGCCGACGACCTCACGCTGATCGACCGCATGCGCGACTCGATCACCGGTGAGCTCCAGCGCCGCCAGGAGCTGCTCCGCTCGGCGGGCAACTACGCGAACATCACCGACTACGAGAAGGCCCGCGCGGCCGGCGCCCCGCTGGATCCGCTGCCCTCCCTCGTCATGGTGCTCGACGAGTTCTCCGAACTCCTCACCGCGCGCCCCGACTTCATCGAGATGTTCATCCAGATCGGCCGTATCGGCCGATCCATGGGTGTGCACATGCTGCTCGCCTCGCAGCGTCTGGAGGAGGGCAAGCTCCGCGGCCTGGACACCTTCCTGTCGTACCGGATCGGTCTGCGCACGTTCTCGGCCGCCGAGTCCCGTACCGCGATCGGTGTCCCGGACGCGTACCACCTGCCGAACGTCCCCGGCTCGGGCATCCTCAAGTACGACACCGAGACGATGATCCAGTTCAAGGCCGCGTACGTCGGTGGTGTCTACCGCGCCGGCGGTTCCGGCGGGGGCGGGTCGCGCACGCACCGGCAGCCGGTGCTGTTCACGGCGGCGCCCGTCGCCGAGCAGATCATCCACGAGCCGGAGCCCGAGGTCGTGCCCGACCAGGTCGACGACGCGCTCGCGGACACCGTCCTCGACGTGATCGTGGCGCGCATCGTCGGCCAGGGCCCGCCCGCCCACCAGGTGTGGCTGCCGCCGCTGGAGGAGTCCCCCTCGGTGGACTCGCTGCTGCCGCCGCTGTCGACGACGCCGGAGCGCGGTCTGCACGCGCCGGACTACCCGGCGCTCGGCAAGCTGGTCGTGCCGATGGCGCTGGTGGACAAGCCGTTCGAGCAGCGCCGCGACATCCAGTACCTGGACTTCTCCGGTTCGGCCGGTCACGGGCTCGTGGTCGGTGGTCCGCAGTCCGGCAAGTCGACGCTGATCCGCTCGATCATGACGTCGTTCGCGCTCACCCACACCCCGTCCGAAGTGCAGTTCTACTGCCTGGACTTCGGTGGCGGCGGCATGCTCGCGATGGAGGGGCTGCCGCACGTCGGCGGCGCCGCCTCGCGCCTCGACGCCGAGAAGGTGCGCCGTACGGTCGCCGAGGTCCGCGGCATCCTGAACGAGCGCGAGGAGTTCTTCCGCGCCAACAACATCGACTCCATCGGTACGTTCCGCTCGCGGCGCGCCGCGGGCCAGTACCCGGAGCAGCGGTGGGGCGACGTCTTCCTCGTCATCGACGGCTGGGCCGCCTTCAAGACCGACTACGAGCAGCTCGACCCGGTCATCCTCGACCTGGCCTCGCGCGGTCTCGGCTTCGGTGTCCACCTGATCATCGGCTCCGGCCGCTACACCGAGGTCCGGCCCGCCCTGCGCGACCAGCTCCTCAACCGGGTCGAGCTGAAGCTCGGTGACCCGATGGAGTCGGAGTTCGACCGCAAGAAGATGGAGGCCGTGCCGCTCGGCATGCCCGGCCGCGGTCTGACCCCCGACAAGCTCAGCTCGCTGTCCGCACTCCCCCGTATCGACGCCTCGTCGGACGTGGAGACGCTCGGCCAGGCCATCGAGCACATGGTGACGACGGTCGCCGAGCACTGGCAGGGTCCGCCGGCCCCGCCGGTGCGGATGCTGCCGACCAAGCTGCACATCAGCGAGGTCCCCAAGGGCGGCGACTTCCCCGAGCGCGGTGTGGCGATCGGTGTCGACGAGACGACGCTGTCGCCGTCGTTCATCGACTTCGAGAACGACCCGCTGCTGGTGGTCTACGGCGAGTCCGAGTCCGGCAAGTCCGCGGTGCTGCGCATGATCGCGAAGCAGATCTCCGAGCGGTACGCGACGGACAAGGCGCTCATCGTCGTCGGCGACTACCGGCGCGCCCACCTGGGCGAGATGCCCGACTCGCACGTCTACAAGTACTGCGCCTCGGGTCCGCAGCTCCAGGAGGTCATCACCAGCCTCGCCGGCTCCATGGGCCGTCGTATGCCGGGTCCGGACGTCACGCCGGAGCAGCTGCGCAACCGCTCCTGGTACGACCTGCCGGACGCGTTCATCATCGTCGACGACTACGACCTGGTGGCGACGAGCTCCGGCAACCCGCTCAACCCGCTCCTGGAGTACCTGCCGTTCGCCCGGGACCTGGGCCTGCGCATCATCGTGGCGCGCTCGTCCTCGGGTGCGGCGCGGCAGTCCTTCGAGCCGGTCATGCAGCGCATGAAGGAGCTCGGCGCGACGGGCCTGGTGCTCTCCGGCGACCCGGCCGAGGGCCAGATCTTCGGCCCGCTCAAGCCGCAGCGGCTCCCACAGGGTCGCGGCATGCTCGTCACCCGCAAGGGCGGGGCGCAGCTGGTGCAGACGGCGTGGCTGCCGATGCGCAGTGGCTGAGGCGTGACGTGAGTTGCGCGGTGGCTGACGCGTGACGTGAGTTGCGCAGTGGCTGGCGCGTGACGTGAGTACGGTACGGCGCCGGAGATCGGGTGGACCGATCTCCGGCGCCGTAGTCTTTTGTCCGAACCGACGTGAGGGAGAAGAGAGTTGAGCACCCCGCCGCAACCGCCGCAGCCGCCCCGGACGGCCGACGAAGCCCTGGCGATCGCCCGCACCACGTACCGGCCGCTGTGCGCCGACGGCACGCCCGCGACGCTCCACGTCGAGGAGTTCGACCTCGGCTTCCTGATCCACGCGACGTATCCGCCGACGGATCCGCCCTCGTACGGCGGGAGCCACCTGGTCGTCTCGAAGGCGGACGGTTCGACGATGCACGTCCCGAACTTCCCGCCGGAGTCGGCGATCAGCCTGTACCGGCGCCAGGTCGAGCAGGGTTAGGACGACGGTGCCTGGCCGCACGCACCGACCGTCCGCACTCCAGGTCGCTTGAGAGGACCCTCATGGCTCGCGAAGGATTCCGTACCGACACGACGTCCCTCTCCCGGGAGGGCACCAGCTTCCAGGACCTGGGCGCCCAGTTCGCCCGAGCGGCGGCCGCCCTCCAGAACGGGCTGGCCTCCGTCAACGCCTGCGCCCCCACCAGCGGTGAGGCTCCCGCCCCCGAGAAGGGGCAGGTGGAGGGCTTCGTGCAGGGCCTGACCAGTTTCGCCGACAAGGCGGACATGCCGCCGTGGGGCGACGACGAGATCGGCGAGAAGTTCGGCATCGCCTACGAGGGTCTGCAGACCGGCATGTTCGAGTCGATGCGGCACCTGGCGCAGGAGCTGACGAACATCGGTGGCGCGCTCGGCGCGATGGCCAAGAACCATGCCGAAAACGAGTCCTTCAACGAGGAACTCATCAAGCAGGAGCGCAACGACATCGACTTCGCCGCGGGTGGGGGCGGTACGGAGTCGCACATCACGAAGGCGACGTGAGGGGAGTGCGAGCGGGCCCGGTCAGACCGCCTGGCCCGCGCCGATGACGAGCAGCGCGCCGACCATCAGCCACAGGCCGGTACGCCCCATGCCGCCCGCCCCGCGCACGGCGAGCCACAGCGCGCCGCAGCCCCCGGCCACGCCCACGGCGTTCGCGCCCAGGGCGACCGCGCCGGCCCCGCCGACGGCCTGCCCGACGAGCGCCGCGACGGCCGCCACGACGAAGACGGCCGCGCACACGACGTCCCGCAGCCGCTCGCGCCGCCCCGCCTCGGCGACCCGCGCCTGCTCCTCGGCGAGCGCGCGCTCCTCCGGCGGAAGCTCGGTCTCCCACTTCCCCGAGAAGTCCGCCTCCCACTGCAGGCCGGTGCCGTCTCCACCCGTACGTGTCATGCCCGCGACCCTAGCCGACCGGCGGTGGGCGGCTCATCCCGAGGCGGAGGCGGCCACCGGCTCGCCGCGGGCCCCAAACCACCCGTGCGCACCGGTTCGGACGCCGTCCATGCCGCGTTCGGTGCGGCACGGCCCGGTACTAGAGTGACCGGGCACGTGAACACGGGACACCAGGGAGAGACGTGAACTGGCAGAGCAGCCCGATGGCGGCGCCGCAGCAGGTCGCCTACGAGCCGCATCCGTTCATCGGCGGCCGCGCCTCCGCCCTGCGTCCGCTCGCCGCCTGGCGGGCCGCCGTTCCGGACGCGCCGCGTGTCGTGCTGCTCACCGGGTCGCCCGGGTGCGGGAGTTCACGGCTGCTGACCGGGTTCCTGATGATGTGCGACCCCGGTTACCGCGAGCGCATGGACCTCGCGCGCCTCGACCCGTGGACCGTTCCGCCGGCGCTGCCCGCTCCCGCCGTGCCGAGCGCCGCGGGCCTCACTCCCGCGCAGGTGCTGTGGGTGCTGGCCGACCACTACGGCATCGACGTCGCGCGGGACGCTCAGGTGTACGAGGCGTTGGGCGCCGCCGAGCGCGTCATCGTCGTACCGGATGTGGACCGGGCCGGTCCCGTGCGGGCGGGGCGCGGGCCCGAGCGGATGGCGCGCGAGCTGCTGGTGCCGCTGGCGGGGCTTGCGTCCGTGCGGCTGCTGGCGGAGGTGCCGAGGGCGCTGGCCGCCGAGATCGCCGCGGCGCTCCCCGCGGGGACGGCGCAGGTCGTCGACCTCGACGCCCCCGAGTACGCCGACCTCCAGGGCCTCACCCTTCAGACGCAGACCGCGCTCGACCCCGCCTTCGGGGCGCCCCGCCTGCCGTTCACGGATGATCCGCAGATGCGGCTCTGGCTCGCTCAGGGCCTCGCGGCGCGCGCGGCCACGGGCCCCGGCGGCAGCCGACTGACCGTACAACTCGCCGTCAACGCGCACCTGTTGGCACCCCAGGCGCCCCCGAACGCCGCACTGTTCCCGGCCGGCCCCGCCGAGGCCGTCGACCTGCACGCGCAGCGGCTCGGCGCCGACCCGGCGCTCCTGCGCGCGATGCTCGCCCCGCTGGCGCTGGCCGAGGGCGACGGGATTCCCCTGCCGCTGTGGGCGCCGCTGGCCTCGGCGCTCGCGGGCCGCGACCTGTCCTCGGAGATCGCGAACGGGATGCCGCTGGCGGGACCGTTCGTGACGACGGTGAACGACGACGATCCGGCGGAACCCACCCTCGTCGCCCTCACCCACCCGGCACTCGGCGAGGCGCTGCGCGCCGCTCTGCCCGATGTGCGCGGTGCGCACCTGGGCCTGGCGCTGGAGCTGTTGGAGCTGGTCTCCGAGCAGGGCGGCTGGGAGCGGGCCGACCCCTACGTCCGGGACGGTGTCGTCGGCCACCTCCTGGGCGCGGGCCAGCTGCCGCGCCTGCTCAAGGACCCGTGGCTGCTGGCGCACGCGAACCCCGTGGTGCTGCGGGCCGCGGTGGAGGAGGTCGCCGCGGACGACCGCGCCCGCGAGGCGCTGCCCGCCGCGGGGCGTACGTATCTGCGGATCGCGCCGCTGTTGACGCGTACGCAGGCGGGGCCCGCGGAGCGGGTGCGGGTGCTGGCGGCGGCGTTCGAGGAGGACGGGCTCGCTCAGTACGCGGGGGTGTTGGGGGTGCCGGGGGCCGGGGTGGCCGGGTCCGGGGCGGCAGGGGGGCGGTCCGAGCAGCCCGCCGGTGCCGCGTCCGCCGCGTCGTCCGGGTCGTCCGGGTCGTCCGGGTCGTCCGGGTCGTCCGGGTCGTCCGCGCAGCGCACGCCCACCGTGGTGGATTACCCGTTGGCGCCGCCGCAGCGGCCCGCGGCGTCCACTCCGCCGCCCCACCAGGCGGCACAGCAGGCCACCCCCACGCCCCCGCCCGCTCCCTCCCCCGGCCCTGCCGCCGCACACGTTCCCAGCCAGGGCGGCCCCCGCCCGGCCACCGGACCGGGCAACACGGCCGTGTTCACCTACGTGGATCCGCGCACGGGCCAGGAGGCCTACGTCACGGCGGTCTCGGCACCCGGCCAGCCCCCGGCCGAGTACCAGGGCATGGCACAACTGGACCAGCTGAACGTGCCGGTGAGCAACGTCGTCGCGATCCACACGGATCTGTGCCCCGGCTACTTCCCCGGCGGCTACACGGCGAACGTCCTCAACAACATCTTCCCGAACGCCAAGCAGTCGCACGCGCACCCCTACGGCTGGGAGCCCGCCACCCGCGTCGAGGGCGTCACCGCGCTCACCTCGCACGCGCAGCTGATGGCCCAACTCGCGGGCCATCAGGCGCCACCGCAACCCTCGCGCGCCCCGCTCCCCCACCCCGTACCGCCGACGCACGTACTGCCGGACGCGGAGCTGGGTCCGCTGCTGACGCAGGTGTTCGGCGCGGACAAGGTCCGCCGTTACGCTCCTCAGCTGCTGGCCACGGCGGCCCTGCCGGACTCGGCGCGGGCCACGTTGTCCACGGCCGGCATCCCCGCCGACGTGCCGCTCTTCTTCCTGGCGGACACGGACGACCCGAGCGTTCCCCCGGTGACGGGCGGCATGTTCACGGACGCCGGCACCAACCTCATCGGCGTCGGCGTCCCGCTGCCCCCTGACGCGTCGAACACCCTCACCGCGTACACCCGCATCGGCACGGACGGGCTGTACGTGATCACGGTGCACCGCGAGACGGGCCAGGTCTGGGCGGCCACGCCTCTCGACGGCCGCCTCCAGTACGTCAACTCCTCGGTGGCGGCCTTCGCGTACTCCCTCGCCACGCTGTACGCGACGCGCGGCCACATGGTCGGCGCGGACCCGCACACGGCGGGCAACATCGTCGCCGACCTCCAGTCCCGCCTCCTTGGGATCGACCCGAACTCCCTGGCCGAGCCGAACCATTGGTGGTCGCTGGTGATCGAGCAGATGTGGCACGGGCTGTTCTGACGGCCGCGCAGGCAGGGCCGTCGGCCGGCGGCACGTCAGTCGGCACGGCCGGCCGGCGCCGCCCCCCTGACTCACGCCGCCCCATCGTCATCAGAAGGAGACCGTCATCAGAAGGAGATCGAGGCCGGGGTGTGGTTCGCGGGGGACAAGGTCTTCGGCGGGGCCGCGTTCGTGCCGGGCAGCGGCGAGCTGCTGATCATGCAGCCGAACGGCTGGAGGCTCTGGACCGCGCAGCCGGAAGGGCGCGGGCGTCGAGCGCATCGCGAGGGCCCGCTGGGCGGGCATCAGGCGCCGTCGGATCCGGAAGCCGGTCTACGTGGCACCGCAGGGCGTCACGGATCGCGACGCTGCTGAACTCACGCTCTTTACACGCCAGTTGGACGTGTGACCTCATGGACGAGCACCTTTCGCATCGACACCTAGAGCGACACCAGTACCGGTACCTGCGGAAGTGGCGGCGGCTTTCTTCCGAGGGCCGCCGGAAGCCAGGAATCCGACGTACGTGCCGAGGAGCGCCACCACGGCAACGAGCCCCAGCGCCCAGCGAGTACGCCCTTCCACATCGGTCAGCAGCAGGGCGGTGGCGACGGCGCAGGCCGGGATCAGCAGCACCGTCGGCATACGGAGCCGCAGCGGCCACGAGGTCACGGGCAGCCACAACGCCACGGAACGTCGCCCGTCGAGCGGAGCGTCCGGCGTGCCCACGGCGGCCGCGTCCCGAGCGGCGGAGCGCGCGACCTGGGCGCTCCACACCTCACCCGGCAGGCACCAGTGCCGGTCTCCGACGAGCGCGGCATGCAGTCGTCGGCCGTTGCCGACACCCGTGGAGTCGGCGGGGTCAGCGAGGCCAGCGGGATCGGCCCAGCACACCCAGACCTCCTCGTCCCGGAGAACCTGCGCGATGGCCTGGTTGTTCTGCTCCGCCGAGAAGTGCACCTCACCACTGCCGGTACGCACACGGACCGCGGTACCGCCGCCGTCCCAGCGCGCGACGCCCCGCACCCGCCCGCGCACGGCGCGCGTACCGTCACCGAGCCGACCGATCCCACGGAAGCTGCCCGCACCGACGGAAGCCAGCATCACGACCAGCGACACCCCTGCCCAACTCCCGAAGAACGCCCACGTCGCGCCGGGCGTCAGGGCGGTCCCGGCCTCCAGCCGGTCGAGCGTCGGACCGTCGCCGTGCACGGCTCCGAGGTCCGGCCGCCCCGGAACGTAGAGCACCTCCACCTCCCCGCCCCTGCGCGGCTCGTCGGGCGTGCGCGCCTGAAGCGTGGCTCGGTCAGCGCTGGGCTCACCTTGCCTCGCTGGCAACAGCACGGTCAGGCGGGCCTCGAAGTCCGTGTCCGAATGCCCGGCGAACCGCTCGACGTCCCGTACCTCCAGGATTCGCGCGCTCCCTCGAACGGCCCCGGCCTCGGTGAGGGCAGCCGCCCGGTCGGCATCCCGGCCGTCCCCCGCGGTCACGGCCAGAATCCCGACGAGCGCCGCCAGAAACGCGACGATCCCGACCAGCCCGCGCACCTTCACCCAACGCCCTACAGGCAACACCGCAGGCAACCCGGGAGGATCCCCGCCCTCGACCACCGCCCCCTCCGGCCGAACAGCCAGGTACCCCGCACCCTCACCCCCACCGGCCACGCCCAACCCCCGGCGCCCCAGCAACAGGACCACCAGATGCCCCAGCAACACCACCAGACACGCGACGACCAGCACCCGCCGCCAAGCCAGCACCGGCAGAAACAGCCACCCGAGCAAGCCGACAACGCACACACCCGAAGCGCCCCAACTGACCACACCCAGGCCACTCACGGCATGCCGACGAACAGCCCCCGAAGACCTACTCATCTTGCTCCCCGATTCCCGTTCACAACTCACCACTTCACCGCGGTCACCAGATCACCACGTCACCACCAGCGACACAACGTTCAGTTGACCCTCACGGCAAGCAGGCCGAAGACGGCCGCCGCGAAGAGCAGAACGACACCGATGACCGCACGAGGGCCAACGCGAGCAGCGCGCCCGGGTTACCGGCCCGGGTGAGCCGCGTAGTGACGGATCCATCGTCGTACGTGGCGCCGCCCGCACGGCGGCCGCGGCTCCATCCACGCCGGCGTTCTCGCATTCCGGATGCGTTCCCTCTCAGAACCGTTCTCTCAGAACTGTTGCTGTTCGGCCCCGGGCGGGAGCAAGCACGGAGTGCGCACGGAGAAGGAGAACCGCTGCGGCTTGGTCCTACCGGACCCGACCGTTTCCGCCATGACGCGGTAGCGATTCTTCTCGTTCTCGGCCCACAGGAGAGCCGATTCGTAGGAGTTCTTGAACTCGCGGTAGTCCGTGACGTCGTACCCATGCTTCTCGAGCGATTCACGCAACGCCCGCACCAAGCGTGTGTGCTGCGTCGCGGGCGCGGATGAGTACACGTAGTAGAAGAGGCTGTACCGGCCGTCCTCGGCGACTTCGTCATGGGCCCCGACGCACGTTTCGAAGTTCGTCTTTTCGGTGGAGGGAACGAGATCCGCCCCGGACGCATCGGCCATGTACGCGGTGAAATCCTTGGCCCACTTCAGTACGGCATCGCGCTCCATACGCGGCAACGGAGCATTCCGTTCGTGGTCTTCCTGGGAGACGCAACCTCCGGCCGTCAGCAGTGCGAGAGACACGGCCAACACCCTGCCCAGCAGTCGGGCCCTCACCAATGAACGAGCCTGGCTCCGGGTCACCATTGGCCTCCTTCGGTACTCCACGGGGAGGCCTTCCGGCGATAAGGCGCGCTTCACATCGACTGCGGACTCCGCCGCCGCGTCGTGGCTGCTCGTGGTGTCCACGGCGCGCGTGACGGCCAACACCTCGGTCTCGTCGACCCCAACCTCGACTCGACGTTCACCAGGAAGAACAGCGCCGAGTCGGCGTCGTCTCCCTTCTAGGAATGGTGCAACGGGCCGATAAATCATGGCCCATGACGTCCCGTCAACTTAGGTGCGCTGTGCGGCAGTTCGCGCCACGCTCCGACGGCCGCTCCCACACCCACAACCGTGAAGCCCTGCTTCATCAGTCGCGCGAAGTCAGAGGCCACATCGACCTCCGCCAACGGTGATCGATTCGTCGTTCCACAAGCATGAGTTGGCGCGATTGCGCATGCTGCGAAGCCCCCGCTTCCCGTGACCGCCACCGTCGTTGCAAGCGACGAGTGTAGGACCGGAAAAGAACATACGTGCGCACTTCACGGAACATTTTCCGTCCCACCAGCCACACGCAACTACGCCTCAGCCGCCACCTGAGCGCGACTGGAGGCGCCTCAGTGACCGAGGTAAACGTCTGATAAGAATGAGAAGCGTCCCCTTCATCGGATGCATGACAAGCGTCGTCACGGGGGACGGACGTGTGTCCCCCACTCAACGAGGGATTCATGTCGTTTCAACCGCCGCAGGG
This sequence comes from Streptomyces sp. BYX5S, assembly GCF_054724165.1. Lineage (NCBI taxonomy): Bacteria > Bacillati > Actinomycetota > Actinomycetes > Kitasatosporales > Streptomycetaceae > Streptomyces > Streptomyces sp. BYX5S. Next base: position 6,404,813 of record NZ_CM138829.1, read on the forward strand.
ATACGGCCAGTCGTATCCCCCGCAACAGCCACCCAGGCCCCCGTCCCCGCCGCCCGCCCCACCGGCACCGCCCCTCGGGCCGTCCGTCGCATCGCAGGGCAGTGCGGCGCCGCGCACGGTGAACCCCGTCCTCAAGTGGGTGACGGTGGCCTTCGGCGGCATCGCCGTCATGTCGCTGATCCTGATGGTGTTCGGCATCGTGCAGGTGGTCGGCGACGACGAACTCCCGGTGGCGGGCGAGGGCGGTCAGGCCACCGCGATCACGCAGGCCGACATGTCGAGCCTCCTGAAGAAGCACTCCGAAGCACTCACGGGCGGCGACAAGGACACCTACCTCGCGCCGTTCGACGGCGGTTCGTCGACGCTGAAGAGCAAGCAGGCGTCGCTGTTCACGAACCTCCGCAAGGTTCCCTTCGCGGTGTCGGAGTACCAGTTCCTCAACATCGACGGCCGGGCCGTCGACCACTACGGCGCCGGCGCCTCGGCCTCCGTCGACGTGGCGTTCGTACACCAGGTGAAGGGCGCCGACGCGACGCCCGTCGCCGAGTGGTACCGGTGGACCGTCGAGAAGAAGACCGAGGACGCGGACCTGAAGGTCACCGACGTGGGGCCCGCCACCCCGAAGCTCGCCGGCTTCGGAAAGATGACCAACTACCCGGCCCCCTGGGACGCGTACGACTCGATGGCCGTCACCGTCAAGGCGCACACCGTGATCATGTCCGACGCCGCCCAGGCCGCCGACGCCCGCCGCTACGCGCCGTACATCGAGAAGGCGGCGAAGGACAATCTCGCGATCTGGGGAGCCAAGGGCCCCAAGAGCGGCAGGACGATGCCCGGCTTCGTCGTCACGCTCGAGAAGAACCGCAAGGTGTACAAGAACATGTACCGCGAGGGCACCGGCGACGACGAGTCGATCGCGGAGGCGGGCGTGTCCATCCAGATGCCGGCCGTGCAAGCGGGCGGCAGCAAGGCCAAGGTGAGCGTCCAGAACGGCGGCGCCCGGATCGTCATGGACACCGCGGAGAGCCGCTTCACCCGCCCCGACTACGCCGCGAGCGTACTCGAGATCAGCCACCACGAACTCGCGCACACCCTGGTGGAACCGCTGACCGGCCCGAACGGTCAGGCGCAGCTGTGGGTCGTCGAGGGCTTCGCCGAGTACATGGCGATGCGGGACGACGCCGCCGCGGCGGCGAGGGAAGTACGCACGCTGAAGGCGTACTACGCGGACAGCTACGTCGATCCCTTCGACGGAAAGCTCCCCACCAGCGAGAACTTCCACAGCACGATCGACGAGGAGAACAGCGCGCACTACTCCTTGGGCTGGCTGGCCATCCGTTTCATCGCCGAGAAGTACGGCGAGGACAAGGCCCTCGCCTTCGTCGCCGAGCAGTACAAGAACGCCAAGGGGATGGACGCGCAGCTGGAGCAGGCCACCGGCATGGGCCTGGACGAGTTCCAGAACGCCTGGGCCGACTACGTGAGGAAGCAGATCTCATGACGACGCCCGGCTACTCCAACGGCATGCCGCCCGCACCGGGACAGCAGCCCCAGCAGCCCTACGCCTCCCCGTACGCGCCCTCGCCCCAACAGGGCTTCGCACCACCGCAGTTCACGCCGATGCACCCGGCATCCCAGATGCCCGGCAAGAAGCGCGGCCAGGGCCTGATGATCTTCCTCCTGGTACTCAGCATCATCGTCTCGGGCGTCTTCGGCTCGGTGGCCTGGCTGCTCCTGGACCCCACGAAGACGTCGGTCGAGTGGAGCCTTCCCTATTACGGGGGCCAGACCGACACGCAGAATTACCTCGGCACCTGGTTCACGGGCGACACCGTCGTCCGCGCCCAGACCGACGGCATCAGCGCGCTCGACACCGACAGCGGCGACCTCCAGTGGGGCATGGCCGCCCCCGGAAAGGGCGCCTCCGCCATCTGCCACGCCTCCTCCATAACGAGCAAGGACACCGCCGTCCTCGCGGTCGGCACCGTCCACAACTGCAACAGCCTCTTCGCCCTCGACCTCAAAACCGGCAAGAAACTGTGGCAGCACACGATCCCCAAACGCGACGACGGCCCCAGCACCGCGGTCAGCGGCGGCACCGTCGTGGTCAACGACAAAACCGCGTACGACCTGCGCTCCGGCAAGGTGCTGTGGAAGGACAGCAAGAAGGGGACGTATGGGGGTAAGGCGTGCAAGGGAGAGGGGTATGTCGGTGGGGAGAGGCTGGTGCGGGTGCAACGCTGCACGACCCGCTGGGTGGGCGTCGTTCCCGAGGAGCAGAGCGCTTCGGCGGCCGGCGTCGACCCGGCGACCGGCAAGGCCGAGTGGACCTACGCCATGGGCAAGGGCGACTGGGGCTACGGCGACGACGCCACGGTCGTGTCGACGTCCCCGGTCATCGTCGGTGTCCCATGGGACGTGAAGAAGAACGGGTTCACCGTCCTGGACGACGACGGCAAGGCCAAGAGCGACTTGGTCCTGGGCGGCTCCCGGCCCGCCGAGCTCTACTTCTCGCAGCGTGAGGGCGCGACGGCGGGCGACCCTGAGGCCGCGATGAAGGTCATCGGCAACACCCTGTACATCGCCGAGAAGCGCGAGGATTCGTCGCTCTGGTCGGCGATCGACGCGTACGACCTCGACAGCGGCAAGCGCATCTGGTCCACGGGCACCCGTACCGACGTGCAGTACCTCCTCGTCCAGGGGAGCGGGAACGAGCTCATGGCCGTGAAGCACGACGACAACAGCTGGCGCGAGGACACCTTCGGCGGCGACGGATACCCCATGTACCTCGTCGGCCTCGACCCCAAGTCAGGCACGGAAACGCAGAAGCAGTACTACGGGCACCTCGACGGCGCGCTCGGCCAGGACGCCTGGGCGATGCCCTACTGGCACGACGGCTCACTGTTCCTTGCGTCGGTCTCCAACAGCGGCGAGCGCATCGAGGGAACCACGATGGATCAGGCACACGAGTCTTCGCTCATCAAGATGGGCGACTGACGCGTTGCTGTACGGGGGCGGCGATCAGAATGCGGCCGCCGCCCACCTCGGCCGGGAGGCGGGGGCCGCACGGCAGCACCTGCGGCCCCCACGGCTGACGACTGCCTACTGAGGACAGCGCGATGCGCCGCACTGCGCTGTACCCCTGACGCACAAGGAGCACGAGGGGGGCGGCCACTCTCAGGCCACAGATCGAGGTCACGGACGACGTCCGATTTGCAGGGACGATGCCTCGGCGGAGCGATCATTGTGTAACGGCTGGCTTCTGGCCGCTGACCGCTCCGCCGACTCCGCGCCGCTATTGCTCCCCGACACATGCCACGCGCCCCGCATCTTTGAGGATGCGGGGCGCGTGGTGCGATGTCCTGGACCGGGCCCTGGGCCGGTCGCAGACGCCGCCTGGAACTCGATGCCTGCAACTACTGCTGGCCGTAAGGCGGTTGCGTCGGCGCCTGCGGGTACGCGCCCGGCGCAGGAGGCGACTGCTGCTGGTACGGATTGGGCTGCGGCTGCCCCGGATACGGAGCCTGGCCGCCGCCGCCCCAGCCGCCACCCGGGGGCGGAGGCGGCCCGCCACCGTTGTTCTTGCGGCTGCGCACGATCACGATCACGACGACCACCAGGACGACGAGGACGCCGGCAGCGATGCCCACGATCAGGCCGGTGCTCATGCCGCCCGAGTCCGAGGAGTCGGACGCGGCGTCGGGCGAAGAGGAGGACGGGGCGGAGGCACCGCCGCTGCTGGTCTTGCCGACTGCGGAGTTCAACTCGTCGATCTTCAGCGGCCCGTTCTTGGAACCGGCCGGAATGTCCTTCGTGAGCGCGGCCAGCGGCTGGATGTAGCCGTAACCGTAGTGCTCGTCGGGGAGCGAGGCGCCCTTCGCGGAGGCGGGGAGACCGGCGGTCTTGACGAGACGGTTGACCAGTTGTCCCGGGGTCAGGTCGGGGAACTTCTGCTGGAGGAGAGCCAGGGCGCCAGAAACGTAAGCGGCGGAGTCAGACGTGCCCTGCCCTTTGGTATACCCAGTGGGGCCAGTACCTGTGCTGACGACTTCCACGCCGGGAGCGGTGAGCAGTACGACCTTGCCGTAGTTCGAATTGCTCCAAACTTCACCGCTGCTCGACACAGCTCCCACGCCAACGACGCCTGGGTAGCTGACAGGCAACATTTTGTCGGCATTCTCCCCCTCATTTCCGGTGGAGATAACGACCGGCGTTCCCTTTTCGTTGGCGTAGGAAATTGCGCTGAGAACTGCGCTCTCGTCTGCACAGTTGCTGACCCCTTGCGAAATGTTGATCACCTGGGCACCACGGTCTACCGCGTAACGAATAGACTCCGCAAAGCAACTCCCACCGAGATCACGGATCGGGAGGATCTTCGCCTCCGGGGCCAGCCCCTTGACGCCGTCCCCACCGTTCGCACCATGGCCGTGCCCAGCGATGTCGCCAGCCATGCTTGTCCCGTGGCTGTCGCCATCCTCGGGCGAGGCATCGTCGTCTCCGGACTCGAAGTCCTTGCCAGCCAGAACGTTGTTCTTGAGGTCCGGATGATCCGCGTCTACGCCGTCATCGATCACGGCAACCGTGACACCTTTGCCGGTCGCCACTTTCCAGATCTTGTCGGCCGACCAGGCCGTCAACGGCCACTGCCCGTTTCTGACTTGGTCCGCCGACGCCGTCGGCGCAGCCGCGAAAAGCAGCGCTCCCGCCGCCGCTGCGGCGCCCACCGCGCGCAGCGCTCGCGTGAAGCTCATGCCGTAACACCTTCCCTCGCAGGGCGGGGCCCACAGCCGGAAGGCTGCGGACCCCGTCTTGTCTTCACCGCATACTTAACCAGTCGGTCTGACTATTCCACGACCTTGGGGTTAACAGTGCGCCCGTTTGCCCAGGTCTGCTCGTCCTCGACCAGATAGTCCGGACGGGAGTTGTCGCGCCGCTTCTTGTCCTTGCCATTGCCTGTCTGAGCGCCATGCGGAAGGCCATTGCGTCCGGCGTTCTTCCCTGCTCCGCCGGTCGCCGTCTTCGGCTTCTGACGCAGAGCCGAACCGCCTTGCTGGCCAGACCCGGGTTTGACGACAGACTTGCCGATCTCGCCGCCCTTCGTACGGGCGAGCGAGCTGCCCTTCAGCCCCTTCGCCGCACCGTTACCGGCAGCGCCCGAACCTGCGCCACCAGCACCGAGACCGCCGCGCCCCACTGCGCCTGCGCCTCCGCGGCCCGCAGCACCCGCGCCGAGGCCGGCGCCGGCACCGATCGCGCCGCCGATTCCCGCACCGCCGACACCGCCCGCGCCAGCACCAGCTCCGGAACCAGCCATGCCACCACCGATACCGCCAGCGCCGGCACCAGAGCCCGCACCGACACCACCGGCTCCGATACCTGAGCCGCCACCGAAGCTGAGGTTGCCAGCCCCGATCTGCGAGCCAGCAGTCGGCTTCTGCGAACCAATTCCACCGCTAATGCCGCTGGCAGTGGGCGACTTCACACCCTTGGCGGACGAGGCCGAACCAGTGGATCGACCCAGATTTCCAGCTCCGACGCCAGCAGAGGGACTCCTTACGGAGCCAGCCACGATGGGCACGGGAGCGACGCCACCAGGCTCTCCCGGATAGTCCTCACTTTCGTCCCTCTGCCTCCTCGACCACGACCCCATCGACTTGGTCTGCCCGTTATAGGCGGTTCCAAGTTCCTCCATCTTTACAGCCATTTGCATCTGCGCCTCTCGGCCCTCCGACATGTCACCTTCGCGACTGTCAGCAATTTCCTGCGCAGAGACGTTCTTATTGGCGAGATCCCGGTTCAGGCCGTCCTCGTCACGCCCGCCGTCAGTGAGGCGATCCCCGAAGCTGCTACCGCCACTAGGCTTCTGCATATCCCGGACAATGGGCTGAATGTCACCGAGTACGTTCGCCGCGCTCGTCATCGCCGTGGAGACGTGCGAGGCGTACGTGGCCGTGTCTTCGATCTTCTTCGCGACTACCTTCGACCGAGCCTGGAACTGGTCGGCCGACGAGCCCTCCCAGTGCTGCAACACCTCGGCGACGGCGTGCTCGTAGACTTCCTTGATTCCAACGAGCTGTTCGTGCACGCCCTTCCAGCCCCGGGCAGCGTCGTGCACATCGCCCGGCTTGGCGTCCTGGACCATGGCCTTCATGGTGTCCATGTCCAGGTTCTTGAAGTCGGTCGTGTTGTCGCCTGCGTAGCACTGGGTCGGCGCGTTATAGCTGTAGCTCACGCCCTCGTTACTCATTGCGCCCCAGGCCCCCTTCATCTCTCACGTCGTATCCTGCGTACCAGCCATTGCGCGCGCTGCTCCTGCTACACACCAGACATCGACCCCGCGGAAGCTCCGGACGAGGGGGACGACGTCGATGCCTGCGTCGCGTCCGCCCCGTGCATCGCGCCCGCCGTGTCTGCCTCGGCGTCCTGGTACGCCCCGTGCGCCCTCTTGGTCTTCGCTCCGAAGTCGTCCATCACCTCTTCCAGGTGACGGACAACGTCCTTGAGATACGTGCGCATGTCAGAGTGCGCCTGGGCGAGATCCTCGGCCTCGTGGAACTTGTGCGCGCCCACGCTCCTGCCTAGCGCGCCAGGCGGCAGGTGCGTGTTGTGCTCCGTGTCCGCGTTCGCCTTACCGAGGTCGCCGATAACCCCGTTCAGCTTTCTGATGACCTGGTCGAGCGCACTCAGATCGACCTTGTACCCGTCACCGGCCATGCGCTTGGCCCTCCCCGTTCATCCTGCTAGTCCCGTTCTTCCCCTTGGGGCGATAAGTCCGGTCCCCTGTCACAAGCCTGTCCTTAGCCTATCGAACGGCACCCGCACCCCGCTCGGTGCCGTCTGTCACAACTCCACGACAGAGAGAACAGATACGGCACCGAGCCGGACATAATGCACGCATTTGTGTCACGCACGTGCCCTCCGCGGCCCTCATGAACGCGGGCGCGGCCAGCAGGTGCGACCGCCACAATCCGCATGAGCCCAACTCGTCTGGGGGGTGGCGCAGTTGGTCTACACACGCCATCCCTATGGGGCACTTGCGGCACTCCCCCATACCGGCGCGCAGTCCGCGCAACGTGCACCGGTGCCGGCAACCCGTACCAGCCAGGCGCAGACCGTACCGCCCCACCACCTGAGGCAGATCGCCTCAGTCGGTCTATGGTGACCCCTCAGTTCCGACGCCGACTGCTGGGAGGAAGCCGGGTGGGTGGCCACTACAAAACCGACACTGACGCATTGGGGAAGTTTGTTGCCTCACTGGAAGCAAGCATCGACGAGCTGAGCACGGCTCGCACCGCGCTCGCCCATGTCCGTGGCGACCAGATCGGAACGGCCCGCCTCGATCAAGCCTGCGACACCTTCCAGGAGCGTTGGCGTTTCGGGACCGAGCAGCTCAGCGAGCAGATCGGCGGCATCTCCGAAGGAGTGAAGGACAACAAGCTCAGTTACGAGAAGTTGGAGAACAGTCTCGCGGAGGCACTGTCCAAATTCCCAACCGCTTCCTCTCACGGGAAGTGACCCATGGCGGCCAACCCTTACACCCATCTCGGCTGGAACCCTGCCCCCGGTACTCCTTTCGAAGTCACCGAACTGGAGCTGAAGGTCAAAACGGCATCGAGGACGCTGGATTCGACCTACCGCCAGATCGAGCAGTTGCTCGGCGAGAGCAGCTACTGGGAAGGGGACGCTGCGGACGCCTTCCGTGACGCGCTCGACGGCGACATCCCTACCTACGTCAAGAACGCCGCTCGCTCCCTGGACAAGGCGGCGACCGCCCTTTCCTCGTGGAACGCCACGCTCACCTCCCACCGCGATCTGGCCAAGAAATACGACGAAGAGGCCGGCCAACGGAAGTCCGCTGCCGAAGCCGCTCGAAAAGCTCACGATCAGGCCAGGCAGAACCCGGACCTCAACCTCGCCGGCAGGACCTTTCCCAGCCAGGAGGAAGCCGACACGGCCACGGCGAGGCTACGGTCCGCCGAGTCTGCCCTCAACGACGCCTCCACCGAGCTCGAACAGGCCAACCAGGCGTATCAGGACGTCATCTCCAAGGCGAAGGAGCTGGAGGCCGAGCACGAAGCAAAGGCCGAGACGGTCGCCAAACGCCTGGACGAGGCCGACGACAAGCTCGCGCCGAAGGAACCCGGTTGGCTCAGCAAGGCGGCCTCCGCGATCGGTGACGCCCTCAAGGCGATCGGTGAAGGAATTCTTGAGCACGCCGGAACCATCTCGGCGATCGCCGGGCTTCTGGCCCTGCTCCCCACTCCGTTTGCGCCGGTTTTTCTCGCCGTGGCCGTGGGAGCCAGCGCGCTGTCCATGGCCAAAAATCTCTCCAGTGAGGATTTCAGGGACTCCCTACGCGGTGAGTACGGGTTGGGAGAAGGAGTCAAAGCATGGGCAGGCGTCGTCGGTGACTCCCTCGGCATGGTGCCCGGGGTGGGTGCGCTTGCACGGTCCGGAAGTGAAGTCGGGCTTGCCAGCGCGGTGGCGAGGGAAGGCGGCGAAGCGCTGGCAGTTGGAGCCAAGGCCGATCAGTTCGTCAAGGGCATCGTTCCAGCCTTCACGTACAAAGCCCTCGACGGAGCCACATCTGCGGGGCTGAAAGAATTCGCCCTCGATGGAGCGAACGCGGCCGTCAATATCGTCTCCTCCGCTGAGAGCTTTGGTCTTCTCCCGGAGGACGGCGTCGGACACGAAACCAACGAATATTCCAAGATCGCTGCCGGCGCGGCGAGCGCCCCTGACGACTTCAGTGAGATTTTCAAGGACACCGGTGAACTGCTTCGTGGAATCCGGCTTTGATGGGACCGCGCATGAAACAGGATGACACCCTGACGCCGGCCTTTTGGTGGGGCATCCCCCATGGCTTCCACCAGATCGACCTGGCCCCCTCCCTCAGCGACCTCCGCGGGCGGGCACAACAGATCAGTGCGTTGCCACCAGGTGAAGAGCGTGATCGAGCGAGTTCGGCACTGCGGCTGTACGCCGTCTCCTTGCTGTCCATGCGGAGCCACGAAGTCATGGGGTGTGCGATCGGCCTGCACCCTGGGGAGGGCACAGAGCGCCCCGTCTTGTCGACCCTTGTCGTGTCGATGATGTCCGTCCCGAGCGGTGGCGCGAAAGCCGCACTCACTCGCTTGATCCCCACGTCCCCCGACGGCTCGTCCAGCCGGGGCGGCGTGCGACCGGTTGAGTTGCCCTGCGGTCTTGGTTTTGTCACCGAGCAGGAAAGACAAACCGCGTCCCCCAGAGAAGACCCCAAGACTCAGGAATTCCAGGAGATGCCGGTGTGGCAAGGCACTGTCGCCATCCCCGCTCCCGGTTCGTCCACCGTCTTCTTTGTGCAGTTGGTGACTGCCGAGATCGAACAGGCAGATGACTATCGCGACGTGCTTCTGGGGGTGGCGCGCACAGTGACCTTCAGCGACCCTCAGGCGGGCGATGCAGCTGGCCCGACCAGCCAGGCTCCAGACACCGACAGCGTCCGGAAGATCTTCGGCTGAGCCGAGACTCACCACGCCCACAAGAGAGAACCCACCATGACAGGACAGCCCCTCACCACGTCCACGCCTGCTCCCAAGGGGAGGATCGGCAAGGCACTCATTGCCATTGCCGTCGGGTACCCGCTCGCCCTGCTCTTCAGGAGCGACAGCATGTTCCTTCTCGGGCTCCTGGGCATCGCCGTGCTGATCGGTGGATACGTCGTGCTCGCTCTGGCGACATTCCCGAAGGCCTCAGGGCATGGCGCCTCCGATGTGAGCCAGCCGGATCCGACCGCAGCGATCAGGGCTCACTACCTCGCGACGCTTGGCTGGTTCGGAGTCCAGGCTGCCGTCGTCATCTTCAGCCTCGCGGCCAGCGCCCTACTGGAGATCACGTACCTGTTCCCGCTCATTCCACTGTCCATCACCGCGGCGATCCTGGCTCTGGGATGGGCTGGCACAGCGTTGTACTGGACTCGAAAGTGTGCTCGCGTTGTTCGCGCATTCCAGCCGGTCGCTCGCCCCTTCCATCCGCTCAACCTTCGCGTCAACGGCAAGAGTTCCCTTCGTCTGGGTGACGCCGGCGCTGGCGAATCCCCGGTCATGACTGGCATGGACCCCCTCCGCCACGACCGCTGGCCCTCCGGCCGTGCGGACTGGATCTGGTTTGCGGGAGACGACTCATGCGGTGGCGTAGTGATGCTTCCCCACTCCGGGATGCTGATCTTCGTCCAGCCCAAGGACTGGGAAGATGCGGAAGCCGCACGGAAGGCCGCCGAGCCGGGGGTCATCGAACAGGCCCGTCAGGGCGGCCTGTTGAAGCACACGCAGATGTGACTGGAACATCGCTGCGGAGCTGAACCTGACGCTCGACACAGCCGAGATTCCAAGCACCCAACCGTGCCGTGGCCGATGCGCTCCTCCGGAAGGGAGTCCAAATGGTCAGCATCAGCGGTTGTCAGCCGCCACTTCGCCACGGCGAAGAGTGGTGAACCTTCGCGTCCTGGGCGGCCTTCGACAACTCGAACTCCTGGTTCCACGGGGACGTTGGTCAGACCTCTCCGTCCCACGAACCACCCACATCCAACAGCTCCGCACTGTGCTCCACCCTGGCCAGCCAGTGCGGCGGCCACGCCGCGATGCCGTCGTGGGCGCCCGCGAACGCCCCGGTGAGTGTGGCGATGGAGTCGGAGTCGCCCGATGTGCACGCGGCGCGGCGGAGCGCCGTGACCGGGTCGTCGGGGAAGAGCAGGAAGCACAACAGGCCGGTGCCCAGGGCCTCTTCGGCGATCCAGCCCGCGCCCGTCGCCAGGCACGGGTCGGCCTCCGGGTCGGCGCCGCCCGGCGCGACGGCCGCGGCCACGCGTTCGAGGACGCCGATGCACTCCTGCCAGCCACCGTCCACGTAGGCCGGCCCCTCAGGCGCGAGGTCGCCGAGCCAATCGCTCCAACCGGGCGGCGAGGTGAGGACCGAGGCGCGTGCGTAGGCGAGCAGGAGTTCCGGCAGGAGGGCCGGAGCGGTGCCGTGGGCGAGTAGTCGGATCGCGTACGCGGTCAGGTCGCTGGCGGCGAGGGCGGTGGGGTGCCCGTGCGTGAGGGCGCTCTGCAACTGGGCGATGAGCGCGCGGTGTTGGGGCGAAAGGCCGGGGACCAGAGCGACGGGTGCGACGCGCATGTTGGCGCCACACCCCTTGGAGTCGGCGATCGTTGCCTGCGCCCATGGCGTGCCCTTGCGCAGTTCGCGGCATGCCGTCATGCACGTACGGCCGGGGGCGATGCCCGGGTGGTCGAGCCACGTGGAGAAGTGCTCGACGAGCGTCTCCGTCACCGGGCCGGGGCGGTTCAGGCCGCCGGACGCCTGCACCTTGCGCAGGGCGCGGGCCACCGCGAGTGTCATCTCGGTGTCGTCCGTGACGAGCGCGACACCGTCGTGACGCACGGGCAGCCGCATCTCGCGCCACGGGCCGAACTCGGCCTCGATGCGCTCTACGGACGAGAGGAACTCGGTCGGCTGCCCCATGGCATCGCCCAGGGCGGAGCCGATCAGGGCGCCGGCGGCGGGGCGCTTGCCGGGGGCGTTCGGGAGCATGGGGGCCTTTCGGTGGTACGCGGATCTGCGGATCGATGCCGGTCGACCTGAGCCGGGACGGCGGTGGCGGCAGCGACGGCGCGGTGGCCGTGACGAGCTGGACGGTTCTGGTCCGGTGGCCCTCGACGTCACGCTCCCCGCGGCCGGGAACATGCCCTCGGCGTAGCTCCTCAGCCGGTGCTTGAGTCCGTTGCCGGTGTGCGTACTTGTTGCCGTTGGCATCCTGCGGCCACCACGGGTTCCGCCCGCAGTGAGCGGAAGTCGGGCAGGACACCTGCCATCAGACGTCCAGCACCGTCACGAGGTGAACGGATCTCGGCGGCCAGTTCGGCCCGCCCCGCCTCGCCCGCGGCCATGCGGGAGGCCTGGTCGGGCTCCTGGCTCTCCCGCATGCGTTACTCCGGTGGTCGGACGGACAGCGTTCTCCTGCGGATCAGACCGACGGCGTTCCCCCGGGGATCAGCCCGACGGCGCTCTCCCGCAAATCAGACCGACGGCGTTCTACCGCGGATCAGACGTCCGGCGCGTCCACGATCTTGCCGGTCGGCGCCTTCGCGTCGACGGGCGTGCCGAACTCGGACCAGGTGATGGTCTGGTCGCCGGTGCCGTTGCTGTAGGGGGCCACCTGCTGCACCAGGTACGGCTTGCCCGTGGTCGCGATGCTGTACGTGGCCTGCTTGTCCGCGGCCGTGCCCTTGGCGACGACCGTGGCGACGGGCCGGCCCGCGACCTTGCTCTCGGAGCCCTTCGTCAGCTTGAGGGTGCTCTTCTCCTGCGTGCCGAACTGCTCGCTGTGGCAGTAGCTGACGAGCACCTTCGTGACGGCCTCGGTCGGCGAGCCGTGCATCCACTGGTTGGCCGGGACGGCGCCGCCGTTCTCCTTGACCCAGGTCGAGAACGTGGAGTCGACCTTTCCCCAGACGTCGTCGCCCTTGCGAATGACCTCGAACGAACCCATGTCGTTGAGGTCGACCGTGCCCGCGCACTCCGTGGCGGAGAGGCGGAGGTCGGACTTGGCGTCGGAGCGGGACATGACCTCGCGTACCGAACCGGCGGCGGCCTTGGTCTCCAGGCCCTTGGCGCGCAGTTCGGTGGCGGTGAGCTTCTCGACCCCGTTCGGCTTCCCGGCGGCGGCCGACGGCTTGCTGTCCGCGGTGTCCGCCGTGTCCGCGGCCTTGTCCTCGCCGCTGTTGCAGGCCGTCAGCGACACCAGCGCGGCGGCGCAGGCGAGCGCGGCGGCGGCGCGGCGGACGGTCCGGACGTGCGTGTGCTTCATGAGTTCCCCGTACTTCCCCGTGATCCCCGTGGATCCCCCCGTGATCCCGTAGATCACCGTGATCTCGTAGATCCCCGTGATCTCGTAGATCCCCGCAGATCCCCGTAGTTCTCCGTGACAACCCGTGTGTTTGCGATTGCCACACGTGACCCGCCCATTCAATCAGCGGCCGGAGCGACCCCTCGTCGATCACGAGGGGAGCTGGTCAAGGCGTTGTGAATCTTTCGGGGGCGTCGGAATCGGGTGCGCGTATCAGTACCAGTCGGGGTGCGGGCGGACGATGCGCAGGTTCTGCTGCCCCTCGTTCTTCTCGGTCGAGGGGAGGCGGCCCTCCAGGCTGACGTTCTGGTACTCCTCGTTGTGCTGCGTGTACTTGATCTCGCCGTCCGGCATCACCGCGGTGACGATCGCGACGTGGTGCGTATTGCCCTTCGCCTCCGTGTCGGGCACGCCTGCCTGTTCGTAGTAGATGAGGTCGCCGGGCTTCGCGTCGGCGCGGGATACCTCGTCGGCGCCGTGGGCGAGCATGAAGTTCTGCTGGTTCTCGGCGGCGGCCCAAGTGTCGGAGTAGGAGAGGCGCTTGTCGATCGCGTCGATGCCGGTGCGGGGGCCGGCCATCCAGGAGTCGTCGTCGGCGGGGCCCCAGAGGCTGGTCTTCTCCTTCATGCCGGCGTGGAGGAGGGCGTTGGAGACGAAGTTGGCGCAGTTGTTGCCGAAGTCGGTGGGGTCGGGCTTGTTCCAGTTGTCGAGGGCGTACTCGATCATCTTGACGCGGTCGAACTTGCCGTCGCTGCCGCGCAGTTCACGGCGTACGTCGGCGGGGATGCCGTCGAGGCCCGCGAGGGCGACGGGCTGGGCCAGCATCATGTCCTTGCGCTGCTGGGGCGTCAGGCCGTTCCACCAGCGGCGCGCGGTCGCGGGGTCCTCGCCCACCGGGATGTCGGCGGCGAGCATCTTCATCTGGACGTGGGAGGCGTGCGTCTGGACGCCGTCGAGCGCCTTGTCCGGGTCGCTGACACCGGTCTTGGCGGCGAGTTTCGCGAACTCGGCCGCGGCCAACTCGTCGGCGTACGTGACCTGTTGCAGGGCCTGGTCGACGAGTTCCTGCACTTGAGCCCGGTACGGCTCCGCGTCCGCGGCCCCCTCCGGCTCCACCTCGCTGATGGTGCCGTCGGCGGCGATCTCCAGGCCGTGGCGCGCGGCGAGGTCCTGCGCGGCGTGCAGGGTGCTCTGCGCGGTTTCGAGGGTCGTCGTCATGCCGTCGGCGACCATGTCGACGGCGAGCAGGATGTCGTACGCGGCCTCCAACTGGTTCGCGAGCCTCTCGAACTCGGCCGCCGCGGCGGCGCCGACGGCGTCCGTCCAGTTGTCGGCGAGCGGTTTGGCGCCGTGCTCGCGCAGGTCCTTCGCGGCGTCCAGGGCGTACTTGGCGGTGGCGTGCCATTCGTCGCCCGCGGCGGCCCACGTCTTCGGGTGGGCGCCCGACACACCCTGGTACGAGACCATCGTCAGGCCCTCCCGAGCTCGTTCAGGCCGGCGCGCAGCCGGGATTCGGCCTCGGCGTCCGCGCGGTCGTAACTGTCCGCGGAGTCCCGTACCTTCTCGCTCAGTTCGCCCATCCGGCGGGCGAGGGAGACCAAGTGCTCCTCCCATGCGCGGGCGCAGGCCTTGAGTTGGGCCGGGCTCTGCCAGCCGTGGCCGTGGTGGTTCGCGTGCACGGCGTCGCTGCTGTCGAGCGAGTGGCTGAGCCGCTTGGCCGTCTGGCGGGCCAGTGAGCCGGTGTCGTCGGCCGTGGCGCGTATGCGCGCGACGTCGATGTCGATGTCTGCCATGAGTGAGTGACAACTTCCCCGTTGTGGACCGCTGTTGCCGGTCCGAAACCGACGATCATCGTACGGGGGCGGGCCCGGCGGCAGGCGCTCACCGGTGCGTCCGACTGTGGCGTTCGGTGCCGGTGCGTGGCTGTCAGGTGTCGACTTGGGCAGGGAGTGTAGGAAAGCTGTCGCGCCACCCGACAGGGGGATGCGTGGCGTCTAGGCTCCGCGACATGACTCATGGCTCGGAATGGGACGAAGAGCTGAGGTCGCGGTTCCAGGGCCAGGGGCAACCCGGGTTCCCCCTGGACCGGCGGCGCGCGGCCCGCCAGGCGCGCCGGGTCTCCGCGGGCATCTCCGCGCTCATCGCCCTCGTCGCGCTCGCCCTCACGGTCGTCCGCCTCGGCCAGGGCAGCGCGGCCGGCCCGTGGACGGCGCTGTACCTCGCGGGCGGGGTCATCAGCGGGTGCGGGGTGCTGCTGGCGCGCATGGGGCGTACGCGGTGGGCGTTCGCGGCGATCTGCCTGGGGGCGGGGGTCGCGATGGTGGGGGATGGGCCGATGTTCGGGTGAGGGCTTCAGGCGTGGAGTATGTGGTGCGGGTCAAGGAGGCGGGTGGCGACGGCCACCGGCCACACCCCGTCGTGTGAGGGCGTGAGCGTGTTCGGTACCGGGGAGTTTTTGGAGGTGTTCCTGACCCGGGTCCGGGTCGCCGCCCTGTTGGCGGTCCCGGCCTGGTGGGGGTTGGCGGTCTTCTTCCTCGTGGAAGAGGGCTGGTACCCCGGGGTGGTTCTCGGGTTCGTTCTGCCGCCGGTCGCCGCCTACTTGGGGATACGCGGCCACCGGGACGTCCGCCCGGGGCTGACGGCGGGCGCGCTCGCCCTGAACCTTGCGACGCCGCTGGTGACCGTGGGATCGGCGTGGCTCATGAGTCGGTGAAATGACCAAGGGACGACTCCGCAACGACCGCAAAGGACCGCGCGGAGACTATTCGTTCGCCGGGCGACAGGGCCCGTACGAATTACCCGGTCACGGCTCCGAATGAGCGGTCATCGACCCCGGCTGATGATGACGAGTTCCCTTACCGAAGCGCGAAGCGATTCCGTCCGCATTTCCCGGATTCGCTCCGAGCCCCGCGGAGTCGTGTCACACCGCTCCCCTCTGCGCGGCAAAGCGCCCCCGCACATGCCACCGGGGGCGGCAGGTGCACTCGCACCCGCCGCCCCCGGTCACGTATCGCTGCGACGCTTCCGCGCGCGGGGACGCGCGCGGAGGTTGCGTTACGACCAGACGCTGGTGTTGCGGCTCTCGGTCGCCTGGTAGTTCTGGGCGGCCGTGTCGAGCGCGCGGGCGATCGACTCGAGCGTCTGGTGCAGGGACGCGGCGCGCTGGTCCCACTCGTTCTGCTTGGCCTGGTAGCCCTCCTGGGCGGCACCTTCCCAGGTCGAAGCGATGCGCTTGACGCCGGCCTCGAGGTCGTCGAGCTGCTGGCGGACGCGGCTGGCGGTGGACTTGACGTCCTGCGAAGCCTGGGAAATGGTCTGGAAATTGACCAGAACCTGACCGGACATGATGTCTCCCCCGGGGGATGTTGGACGGAAGGGTGAAGAAGGATTGCGACGGTGGCGCGCTGTCCGCGGCCTGCCGGTGAGGGCGGCGCGGATTCAGCGGCCGGGGCGGCTCATCCGAAGGGAGAGGCCTCGGCGCCCGACGCGACGTGCGAGATCGAAGCGGCCTGCTCGTCCTCGGACGTCTGGTAGTTCTGCGTGGTCGCGTCGATCGCTTCCTTGATCTCGTTCAGCACGCGGTTGAGGGCGGTGGCGTCCTCGTTCACCTGGTTCTGCAGGTTGTTGTACGCAGTGGCCGCCTGGCCCTTCCAGCCGGAGGTGATCGAGTCGACCACCGTCTGCAGTCGCTGGATCTCACCCTGGATGGACTCGTTCACCTGCGAGATACGGCCGCTGAACGCGACCATCTCCTCGTGCGTGACATTAAATTGACCGGCCATGGCCACTTGCCCCCATGAGAATTCGACATCGGTCCCCGCG
Organism: Streptomyces sp. BYX5S; assembly: GCF_054724165.1. Classification (NCBI taxonomy): domain Bacteria; kingdom Bacillati; phylum Actinomycetota; class Actinomycetes; order Kitasatosporales; family Streptomycetaceae; genus Streptomyces; species Streptomyces sp. BYX5S. Next base: position 6,421,518 of record NZ_CM138829.1, read on the forward strand.
GCTCGTCACTCCCAGGAGGAACTTGAGCACGGGTGGCACTTCTCGATAGTGCCGCGACAGTACTTTAGCCACAACTGACACGGTCACCCAAGGCGGTTCCCAGGTGACCGGCCGTGCCGTGACAGGATCCACACAATGTTACGGATTGACATCGTGACGCCCTGCTTTCACAGGGCACCCATACGTCCGTTACGTCACCCGAAGACCGATCTGGCGCGGGCGTCCTCCGGGTTCCGGCTGGATGTGCTGCTCGTGTTCGGCGTACCGGGCGAGGCCGACGCGTTCGGCGTGGTGGCCGGCTCGTCCGCCGCGGGCTGCTCCCCTCTCAGGCGCGAGACCCCGTTCTGAGCCGCGTCCCCGAGCGCCCCGGTCGCGCTGTCCACCGCGCCGTCCATCATTCCCTGCGCGGTCTCGCCCGGCGACGAGACCATCGAGCCGGGGTCCAGCGCATCCGTGACGGCGTCGCCCGCCTTCGGCAGGCTCTCGGCGGTGCTGTCGAGGATGCCCTGGGCCGCGGCTCCCGCGCCCTGGCCGACGCCCTCGCCCGTGGCGTGCACCCCTTCTCCGATGCCCTCGCCCACCGCGCCGATCCCCGCGCTCGCGGCCCCGCCGAGCACACGGCCCGCGGGACCCAACTGGCCCGTGGCCTCGCTGACGACGCCCGCGGCGCCGTTGACGGTCTCGGAGGCGAAGGTGCCCGCGCCGACGACGGCGGCCTCGCCCCACTTCATGCCGTCCTGCGCGCCGAAGTGGTTCTGCACGCCCTGCTGGACGAGGTTCTGCCCGGCCGCCTTGCCCGCCTCGACGGCCGCCTCCTTCACCACGTCGATCACCATGTCCTTGATCGACTGGACCGCCTGTTGCTCGACGGCCTGGGTGACCTGCTGGATGAGTTTCTGCTTCAGCTCGTCGAGGATGCGGCGCACGATGAGCCGGGTCGCCTGCGTGGCACCGGCCGCGCCGAGCTCCGAGATGCCGAACGTGAGCGGCGCCGCCGCCTGGGCCACCGCGATCTCGATGGCCAGCGCGATGAGCTGCGCGATGACCGCGATCTTGCTGGCGAGGACGATGACGGCGACCGCGTCGAGGGCGAAGGCGAGGATCTCGGCGGCCGTCGCGGCGTCGTCGAGGTAGCCGCCCCCGCCGCCGGAGAACTTCTGCCACGCCGCCGAGAACTGCTCGGACGCCTCACCGGAGTTGCTGCTCAGGACGGCGCTCGCGGCGGTGGTGCCGCCGTTCTGCGCGTCCCGCACCGCGGTGGCGAACTGCCGCCAGGTCTCGGCCGCTTCGTGGATCTTGTCCTCGTCGGCGTCCGGCCAGCTGTAGCCGAGCAGGTCGAGGACCCATGCGATCTCGTCGGGCAGGGTCAGGGCCATGCTGTGTCACTCCCCCGTGTTGCGCGTGAAGTTGGTTCGTCTCGATGTGGCGTGCGGCGGCGGCCGGACCGGAGCCGGGCTCGGACCGGAAGGACTGGGAGGTCCGGGGGCGGGGTCAGAACTGCATGCCCAGGCCGGGGCGGTTCGCCTGCTGGCCGATCATGATCTGGGCCTGGTCGTCCTCGGTCAGCTCGTACTGCGTGCCCATCACCTTCAAGTTGCCGCCGATCTTGTCGAGCTCGTCGGCGAGGTGCTCCATCGAGGTGAACATGCCTTCGCGCACCGGCTCGTAGATGTCGTTGAAGGTGCCGATGATGTCTTCACCCCACTCCCCCTCGGCGGATTCGAGAGCGGACTTGAGTTCCTTGGTGGCGGCCAGGAAGGACTTGCCCAACTCGCCGAAGGCGACGCCCTGTTCCTTCAGGACCGCCGGGTCGACGTCGAAGCTGCCTGAGCCGAAACCTGACATGTGAGTCCCCCATGAATCACGAGTGTGTGTGCGTGTCACCCAAGTGGGTCTGGGCGGCGCGCGGTTGGTGTGCGTGGCGGCCCGAGCCCGTGGACAGAGATGTCCGACATCGCGATCGTAGTGATCCCCAGGCACACGCCCCGCCTCGAACCACCGGTCTTCACGCCCTCCACGCACGATTGCCATGTACCTGCGGTAGCGTTCCGCGACTGTCCACATCTGTATCCGTATCTGTATCCGTATCTGTATCCGTCGTATCCGTGATGCACAGGATCGGCGTCGGGGTCATGCTGGTCACGCTCATCGGCGCCGGCGTCCTCGCCTGGCAGGCCACGTACGCCGCCGGGATGCGCGGTACGCACGGTGAGTTCACGGTCTCCCAGTGCTCGGCGCACACCGTCAGCTACCGCGCGCACGGCAAGCACCGCACGCGCGAGGAGGTGGAGTGCCTGGGGACGTTCGCCGCGGACGGCGGCAAGGGCGACGACTCGAACGCCTACCTCGAACCGTCCTCCGCCCACCCCGCGGGCGCGAAGCTCTCGGTGACGCGGACGGACTCCACCTCGACGCCGGAGAGCCGCCGGTACGCGTACGTCGAGGCCAACGCCCGTAACGGCGGCATGATGTTCGCCTTCGCCTTCGCCATGCTGATCGGCACCGCTCTGGGCGCCTTCGCGGTGACGACCGGCTACACCGGTACGCGCACCAGGGTGCCGTTCCGCGCCGCGTGGCGGTCGACGGCGGGTGGCGCGACGCGGCCGGTCCTCTTCGGTCTGGCCGGGTTCGGGGCGCTGGGCGCGCTGGTGTCGCTGGTGTTGGGGCTGGTGCTGTAACCGGGGCCGCCGCGCCTTTGCGCTTGCCCCACGGTCACGCGGTCACCCAGTCACGTACGTCGACGAACTACGCCCCGCCCGCCAGCCAGCTCCCGGCGAACAGCACCGGGCACAGCACGGTCACGACGGCGAGGATCGGCAGGGCCGGGCCGCGTTCGTGGCGCAGGACGTGCCACGCATCCCCGAGGGTGACGCGGCCGAAGCGGCGTTCGCGTTCGCGCCAGACGCCGAAGAAGGGGCTGTAGTGGAGTGGCGGCCGCAGCTGGTAGCCGGTCAGCAGGAAGAAGGCGCCGACGACCCACAGCAGCGCCGTGACACCGAACCAGAACAGGGCCCTGGCCAGCTTGCCCGGAGTGAGCTCGCCGTCGTCCGTGGCGGTGTAGCCGTCGTCCGTCCTGTACGCGGGGAGCGCGGCGCCCTGGATGGCGTCGCGGTCCCACCGCATGGCCGCGCCCCGGCTCCGCTCGCCGGTCCTGTCGTCCTCGAAGGTGCCGGTGCAGGTGTGGGCGGTGTCCGCGACCTCGCACGACTGGACCACCAGCGTTCCGGGCCGCGCCGAGACCGACACGTGTCCGTCGAGGTACCCGGTGCCGGTCCAGGCCGTCGCGCAGCCGATGGCGACGATGCCGAGGCCGACGATCCAGCCGAACATGCGCCGGAAGATGTGGTCGCGCCGCGCCACGTACTGCTCGGCGTGCGCGCCGGACGCCCCCGTCGATGTCATGTCAGTAACCACCCTCTCCCTACCCGTGCCGTCAGGCCCCGTTCTCAGCGAATCCGGCCGTCGCGCCCGGGGGCGTTCTTCGGGTCCTCGTCCGGGTCGTAGTCCCGGACCTGCTGGCGCTCCTGGGGCGACATGTTCCGCCACTGCTCGCGCAGCGGAGCGAGCCCCTCGCCGAGGGCGCGGTGGCCGGCCGGGGAATCGAGTACTTCCTTCAAGTCCATGCGTCCGCCGAGGAGTTGACGGGCGAGGTCCTGCAACGCGGGCGGCGCGTCCTTCATGTCACGTACCTTGCGCAGGCTCTCGGTGAGGTGCTCGTTCTGCTCCTCGGTGAGGTTCTGGTCCTCGATGGGGTACTCGCGCTCGCCCTGCGGGCCGAAGTTGTCGCGGTTGCCGGTGTTCATGGGGTGGTGTCTCCTCCGGGGTGCGGGGTGGTCGTGGCGGGGTGGCGTGGGGTGCGGTGGCCGGTCAGCCGAAGGCGGCGCGGACGCCGTCGTCCTCGGCACCGTCCGAGAGTGCCCTCTCGGACGTGGTGGCGGAACCGCCGCGCGAGGATCCCTCGGACGCGGGACGGCCACCGGACGTCGGCTCCGCCCTGGATTCGCCTCCGCTTCCCGACGTGGGCTCCCCTGCGCCTCGCGACGCGGGTTCGCCTGCACCTCCCGACGCGGGCTCGCCGCCGCCTCCCGACGTGGTTTCGCCGCCGCCTCCCGACGCTGGTTCGCCCCCGTCTCCGGAGGCGGGCTGCCCGCTCGGCTCGGGCGCCGGCTCCTCAGTGGCGGCCGTCGGCTTGCCCGGCTCCTCGTAGCGGGAGCCGATGCCGTCGCGAGCACCTCTCACCGCGTCCTGGTAGCCCTCCCAGGCCTTCTTCCCGTCACCTTCGGCGATCCCCTGGCCGGCCTGAATGGTTCCGGAGACCACCTTGCCCACCCCGTCGGCCTCGAGGCCGTACTTGCCGTCCCCGTCCTCGTCACCCCACTTCGTACCGGTGAACGTCTTCAGAGCCGGGTTGATGGCACCGCCGACCAGGGCGTTGGCGTCGACCCCCGCGCCGAGGGAGAGGCGGGTGACCTGAGTACCGACCGCCATGCCGATCGACTTGGCCGTCTCCATGGCGAGTTCCTTGCCGACGTCGGCGGCCTTCTTGACGGCGTACTCGCCGACCGCCTTGCGCACCGCCTGGCCGATCTTCTGGACCGCCTGAGTGATGATCTGCTTGACGACGGCTCGGATCATGACGATGCGAGCGGCCAGCCCTGCCTCGGAGGCTCCCAGGGTGACGACGGCCGAAGCCTGCGCGACGGCGAACTCGATGGCCAGGTCGATGAGTTGGACGATGATGGCGATCTTCATCGCGGCGATGATCACCGCGCAGATCTCCAGGAGACCGGCCAGCACGACCGACGCCTCGTAGAGCAGGTCGAGGTAGCCGACGCCCGTGCCACCGTCGCCGAACTTGCCCCACTCCTCGATGAACGCGTCAACCGCGTCACCGGAGTTCTTCGAAGTGACGGCGGCCGCGGCGGCGTTGCCGTCCTGGGCGAACTGCTGGACCGTCGAGCCGAATTCCGTCCACTCCTGGGCGGCTTCCATCATCGTGTCGATGTCGATGTTGGGCCACTGGAAGCCGAGGATGTCGAGCAGCCAGTCGAGTTCGTTCGGCAGCTTGATGTCGATGTTCATGGTTACTGCGTGTCCCCCACGCGCGTGGAATGCGGTGAATCCGGTGAGTGCGGTGAATATGGTTCAGGAGCGGTGCTGCTGAGCAGCCGTCATCAAGGCCTCGTAGTGGGCCTCGTCGGTGGTGTCGTGCTCCTTGGCCATGTACTCGAGCCCGTCACTCATGCCTTGAAGCCTGTTGGTGAGGCTCTCGAGTGATCCGCGGATTCCTTCGCTCACAGGGGTGTAGAGCATGAGGAGCTCACTGACGAGCTGAATCTGATCGTCGGCCCAAGGCTTTTCGAGCTCCTTCACCGTGGAGTCGAACGCCTTTGCCTTCGCCTGGAACTCCTTGGCAAGGTGAGCGAACGCCCGGCTCTGAGCCTTGAGTACATCCGTATCGACGTCGAAGCCTTTACCCGCCACGTCTTCCCCTGTTGCTTGATGACTACCGCAGCCGTGCGTGGGCTGCATGTCGTACAGTAGTCGACCGCCACGCCGGGACGCACTGCGCACACATTTCTCACACGCAACGCCCGGAGTCCATCGAACGAGGCCCTCCGCAGCATTGGATCTCGCCGCTCAAAATGGTTCGACCCCATCTGGAGAAATGGTGAAGACACCCTCACCTGTGCCCCATCCCCGCCCCGGCCAATCGGTCGGCGACGACGCGTCCGACGACGAGGGCGCCCCCGTCCCGCCGCCCGCGCTCCTGGGCCGAATCTTCGGGTTGGTGCTCGTGGCACTCACTCTGGGCGGTATGTACTGGACCTTTTTCAATGCCGTGATGTCCAGTGGATATGTCGGTTCGCACGGCAATCTCGCCATCAGCAAGTGCACCGAGGAATACTCGCGGAGTTCGTCGAAGTATTCGAGCACGGGCGAGCACGCGCGGGCCAGGGTCACGTGTCATGGCACCTTCCGCTCGTCCGACGGTGACGTCGTCGACGAGTCCGCGAAGATCACGTTGAGTTTCCAGGGTGCCGATTCCGACGCGGCAAGGAAGGTCGCGGACGACCACGCGGACGAGCTGGCGGTGAACCGCGCCGATGACGGAACGCTGGTGGTCACCAACGTGGAGTCCGTTGCCAATTACCTCTGCGGCGGCTTCTTCTTCCTGCTGGTCTTCGCCTACGGATTCAAGTGCGCGCTGACGGGGTCCTTCCCGAAGAAGGGCATCGGTCCCTCCGCGAAACAGGCGGACCAGCTGATCCCGAAGCGGCTGCGTTCCACTGAGGAATGGCTCTGGGTGATCGGCGGGATCGGACTCGTCCTCTCCATTCTGTTCCGTCTCGCCATCGCGGTCTTCGGTCTGGCGACCTCGCCGTTCCAGTGAGCCCCTCCCTGCCGTCCTGCCGTCTTGCCTTCCACCACCCCACATGCCGCGCAGAGGCCACCCACACTCATGAACAGCCGCACAAAAGCACGACAGAAGACGCCCCTTGGCCAGCGCAATGGACTCGGATTCGTATTCATCCTGGCCTTCGTGAGTGCGGCTCTCGTCTACGGATTTCAGGCTCTTTCGTCCATGGGGCATTTCGGAACGCACGGAACTTTCGCCGTGCAGAAGTGCGAGCAGACGAAGGCGCGTACGAGTTCCTCGCGAGGGCCGTCCAGTTTCCGCGCGACCTGCACGGGGGAATTCCGGTCCGACGATCGCTCCTACGTGGACGACGACGCGGCGGTCACCATCGGCCAGAACGACGCACCGAGCAAGGACGGCACCGCGTACGTCGCGCGGCTGCTCGCCTCCGACGTGTCGGACCTCGAACTGGCCGCCCAGCACTTCGACTCCGACTTCATCGGGCATGCCATCACGGGTGACTATGAACTGGACAACACGAGGCGCGTGGCGTATTCGGCGGCCGCGGTCAGCGGTGGAACCATCTTCCTCGGCGCCGGAATCTTCTGCTTGATCGCGGACTGGCCGCGGCGTGGCGGCCCGAAGGTCAAGGAAGCCTGGAACGACGTATTGGGAATGCCGAGCCGCGTCGCGGTCATCTTTTTCACGGGCATCGGGATCGTCGGATTCATCGCTTCTGCCATCGCGATGTGAATTGATCCGCCCCCCCCCAGTCGTCTCGGTGCGTACATGGGCCCTTTCCGCTGGAGCATTCGGCATGCCTGAACTTCACAAGGCGACGCGCGGCCAACAACCCGCCTGGGCGGGCCGCATCACCGCCGCGGTCATCACCGTCGTCGCCCTCCTCCTCGCCGCGGTGTACGTCGTCCAAGGCATGGAGCGATCCGGGGTCACCGGCTCGACCGGGACCCTGACGGTGACGGACTGCTACCAGCGCGGCTCCCAGGGCCACACATGCGTGGGGCGGTACCTGCCCGGCTCCGGGCGGGACGCGGTGGACGGCGCGGTCGTCGAGCCCCGGTACGCCTACGCGAGCGGGGAGAAGGTCGCGGTCTCCGGTTCCGGCGCCTCGTACGCCGTCGTCAACTGGCGGGAGTCCGCCTGGTCGTTCTGCCTGGGCTTCTTCTATCTGGGCGCGTTCTCCCTCGTACTGCGCGCTCTGCCGAGCGGCTTTCAGCGCATGAGGGACACGGGCGAGTCCGCCCCGGACAGGTGGCGCGTCCTCACCGCGCCGGTGCGGGACGCGCTGTCGGGCTGGGGGTTCCTCGTGTCCCTCGTGGGGCTCGTCGTGTCGATCGTCGTTTATTCGATCTGAGGGAGGACGAACACCCCGGGCGGCGTCCCACGTTAGGGTTCGCGCGGCGGGTCGGGGCGGGCCTGGAAGGTCCAGGTGCGAGGAGCCGGTGGCCCGGGGAGTGGGTATTCGTGGCTTTTCGGAAGTTCCTCAGTTCGCTCGGAGTCGGTGCGCCCGAGGTCGAGACGACGCTCAGCGCGACGGCCGTACGGCCCGGTGACCAGGTGCAGTGCAGCGTGCGGCTCAAGGGCGGCTCCGTGGACATCGAGGTCGAGCGGGTCCGGCTGGAGGTCGTCACCCGGTTCGAGGACCAGGAGGAGTCCGAGACCCTGTGGAGCAACCCGGGTGTCATCAAGTCCCTCGTCCTCGGTGAGAAGTTCGACCTCAAGGCCGGTGAGACCAAGGACGGGCAGCTGACGATCGAGGTGCCGTGGGAGACGCCGCTGACGCACGTCCTGGGCGGGCGGCCGCTCAAGGGGGCGCGCGTGGCGGTGCGTACCGAGCTGACCATCGACAACGCCGTGGACCGCGGCGACTTCGACGAGATCCAGGTGCACGCGCTGCCCGCGCAGGACGCGCTGTTGCAGGCCTACGCCAACCTCGGTTTCCGGTTCGACGAGGCGGAGGTGAAGAAGGGCACCCCGAGCGGCGGCCAGAACTCGACGACCGACTACTGGCAGGAGATCGAGATGTGGTTCCCGTCGGACTACCGGCGCCCCGGCGGCCAGTTGGAGACGGTGTTCGTGGCGCGCCACGACTCGCTCGACCTGATCACCGGCCCGCACGGGCCGTACCCCTTCTCGTACGCCGACATCGACGTCCCCACGTGGACCGCCTGGCTCGACCAGCATCTGCGGGCCACGTTCCAGCGGTGAGGTGACAGCTGGGCGCGGGCGCGTGTGAGGATCCGCGTGCGCGTGCGCATACGAGGGAGGGGGCCACGTCCGACGCGGACGTGGCCCCCTCGCTCGTACCGCTGCCTACTGCGGCGGCTGCTGCGTCGTCCAGCCCGACGGCAACCCGCCCTGCTGCTGCGGCGGTTGCTGCTGCGAAGGCTGCGGGGCCTGGTGCTGCTGGGGCGCCGGGGGCTGCTGCTGCGGGTAGCCGTAGCCGGGCTGCGGGGCCGGGGGCTGCTGCTGGGGGAAGCCCTGCTGCTGCGGGTAGCCGGCCGGGGGCATGCCCGGCTGCTGGCCTCCGTACATGCCGCCGCCCGCCTGCATCTGGGCCTCGGCGCGCTGCGCGAAGTCCTCCGCGATCAGCGCGGCGATCTCGAAGTACGCCTCCCGGGTCTTCGGGCGCATCATGTCGAGGTCGACCTCGGCGCCCGCCGCCAGGTGCTCGTCGAACGGGACGACGACCACGCCGCGGCAGCGCGTCTCGAAGTGGCTGACGATGTCGTCCACCTTGATCATCTTGCCGGTCTCGCGGACACCGGAGATGACGGTGAGGGAACGCTGGACGAGGTCCGCGTAGCCGTGCGCCGACAGCCAGTCGAGGGTGGTGCTCGCGCTGGACGCGCCGTCCACCGACGGGGTCGAGATGATGACCAACTGGTCGGCGAGATCAAGGACTCCGCGCATCGCGGAGTACAGCAGCCCCGTGCCGGAGTCGGTCAGGATGATCGGGTACTGGCGGCCCAGGACGTCGAGCGCGGCGCGGTAGTCGGCGTCGTTGAAGGACGTCGAGACGGCCGGGTCCACGTCGTTGGCGATGATCTCCAGGCCGGAGGGGGCCTGCGAGGTGAAGCGGCGGATGTCCATGTACGAGTGCAGGTGCGGGATGTTCTGCACCAGGTCGCGGATGGTCGCGCCGGTCTCGCGGCGGACACGGCGGCCGAGCGTGCCGGCGTCCGGGTTCGCGTCGATCGCGAGAATCTTGTCCTGGCGTTCCGAGGCGAGCGTCGCGCCGATCGACATCGTGGTCGTCGTCTTGCCGACGCCGCCCTTGAGGCTGATGACGGCGATCCGGTAGCAGGACATGACCGGCGTACGCATCATCTGGAGCTTGCGCTGCCGCTCGGCCTCGGCCGCCTTGGCACCCAGCTTGAACTTGCTGGGGCCCTTGTTGTTGTTCTTGCGCTTCGGCTGGTTGCGCAGGAGACGGTCAGAGCTGAGCTCGACCTGCGCGTTGTAGCCGAGCGGCGCGCCGGGCGCCGAACGCTGCTGCCCGGCACCCGGGTCCCAGCCCGCACGCGGGTCAACCGCGGGCTGCGGGTACGGAGTCGGGGCGGGGGCCGGGGCCGGGGCCGGGGCCGGCTGAGCCTGCTGCGGCTGAGGGGCCCCCGGCACACCGAAGGCGCCAGGCGTGCCGGGCGTGCCGGGCGCACCTTCCTGGCCCGGCTGGACCGGAGGCTGCGGCTGCGCCGGGGGCTGCTGAGCCTGCGGCTGACCGGGCTGCGGCTGCGGCTGGCCCGGCTGCGGGTAGCCGTAACCACCGTCGGCGGGCGGCTGCGGGGCAGGCTGACCGTACGGCCCCGGCTGCTGAGGAGCGGGCTGACCGTACGGGCCGGGCTGCTGAGCGGCGGGCTGGCCGTACGGACCCGGCTGCTGAGCGGCGGGCTGACCGTACGGGCCCGGCTGCTGCGGCGCGGGCTGACCGTACGGACCCGGCTGCTGAGGAGGCATCGGCTGACCGGGCTGACCGGGAGCCGCCTGCTGCTGGGGCTGCGGTTGCGGCTGGGGCTGGGGCTGGGGGTAGCCGTAACCGGAGGCCTGCGGCTGCGGCTGCGCAGGGGGCTGCGGGTAGCCGTAACCCGAAGCCTGCGGCTGGGGCTGCGGTTGCGCAGGGGGCTGCGGAGCGGCGGGGTGCGGGTAGCCGTAACCGGGCACCGCGGGTGCGGGCTGGCCCGGGGCCGGCTGGGGCTGGCCCGGCTGGGGGTAGCCGTAACCACCGTCGACGGGGGGCTGCGGGGCGGGGGCGGCGGTGTCGGCGCCCGCCGGAGCCTGAGCCCCGGCCTGCGCAACCGGCTGGGCCTGCGTACCCGAACCGGCGGCGGGCTCGGCCTCGTTCACGGTCTCCGCGGCCTCGGGCTGCGCGCCCTCCGCCGGAGCCGCGGCCGCGGCGGAGTCCGTCCCGTCCTCGGCGGTGTCGTCGTCATCGTCGTCGTCCCCCCACAGGTCACCCGTGGGGTCGACCGCCCCGGACCGGTGGCTCGACGCGGCCGGGTCGGCGGCGGGAGCGGTCGGCGGGGCCGACGGCGCGGGCTGGGCGGGGGCGGGCGGAGCCGGCGGCGCGGGCGCGGGCGGCGCCGCGGGAGCGGCCCCCGCGGAACCCGTGCCCGGAGCCCCGAAGTTCGGGAAGCCGGGCGCGGCCGGCGGCGGCGTGGACCCCTCGGACGAGGGACCCGCCGAAGCGCCCGCGGGGTTGGCGGGCGGCGCGGGCGTGCCGGACGGCGGCGTCGTCGCACTCGGTTCACTTGGCTGCGCGTACCAGGACGGCGCGTCGAAATCGAGGCGGAACTCGCCGGTCAGTTCCGTCTCGATCGAACCGTCGCCGGGCTCCGGGTTCCGCTGGTCCCGGTCACTGGTCACTGTGCCTCCTGGTCTCTGCTGTGCACCTGAACGACCGGATCCGGCGGGACCTGGTGGGTCGCGCGTCGTCGCCCCCGACCGTCGCAGCGGCCCCGCATCACTTGCGTCTCAGCCGTTCGTCCCGACAGCGTAAACGGTGCGGGGCGGCCACCGTAAAGGCGGTACGCGTCACCACGTACCCGCTGTCTCCACGGAGCCACCCACCGCGACCGCCGGGATCCGCCCACCGCCGGACACTCCACCGCGGGCCGCGTCGTCCGTTCGACGCAGGCCGCGCAAGGTTGTCCGGCGCGGACCGCGTCGGGTGAACCGGAACGGAGCGTGCCGCACCGGTCCGTCCGACGCCGCCCGTGTCAGTCCATGCGGCGCGGGCCGCCGAGCAGCCCCGTCTCCGGTTCCGTCGGCTGCACCATCACGTACTGGTGCTTGTCCCCCGCGATCCACAGCATCGTGGCGTCGCTGAGCGTCGGCAGTGTCTGCGTGACGTGCTCGGGCAGCCGCAGCACCCGGCCGATGACCTCCGCCTCCTGCGGGGAGAGGTTCTGCAGGCCGATCACGTCGGCGCGGGCGAGCAGACGCGGCGCGCGCGGACCGAGGAACGGCACGACGGTGAGCGTCGACTGCCAGGGCGTCGGGGCGACTTGGGAACGTCCCGGCTGCGCGCCCAGGTCCCGTACGACGAGGACCGGGCTGGCGACCGACGCGCCCTGCGCGGCCATCTGGCGCGGCTCGTACACCGAGACGCACTGGAGCCCGCCGCCCGCGGCCTGCGCCATCGGCGCCCACGCGGCGGGCCGCACGGACTCGACGGCGATGCGCGCGCCGATGGCGGCGGTGCGCAGCGCGATGATCTGCGCGGTCCACATCGAGCCGACGACGACGATCTCGCGGGGCTTGGGCCGCAGTACGTCGAGCACCGCGGGCGCGCCCTGCGGGTCGACGCCGATGACGACGCCGTCGTCGCCGACGCTCACGCCGAGCGAGCCGAGCGACTTCTTCGACATGACGTGCCGCCGCCGGCGCGGGCCGCGCAGCCCGTAGCCGGGGCTGGTGAACTCCTCCTCGAACTCCGCGAAGTCGTCGTCGTCGGGTTCCTCGGGGAGCGCCCGGTGCGTCGGCCGGCCGGAGCCGACCTCGGGTGCGGGGGCGTACGTCATGGTGCCGGTGGCCGCCGTCGGCGCCGCCTGCTGCTGCACGTGGCCGACGCCGCCCGCGATGCCGCCGACGACACCGCCCTGGGACGGGTCCTGCGGCTGCTGCTGGTCCGGCCCCGGCTGCGGCTGCGCGTACTGCTGCTGGGCGGCCGCCTGCTGCTGCGCCGCGAGCTGCTGCTGGGCGGCCAGTTGCTGCTGCCGCTGCTGGTCCTGCCACTGGAGGCGGCGCGCCTCGGCCTCCTCGGCGCGGCGCTGCTCCTCCTGGTACCGGGCACGCAACTGCCGCTGTTCCTCGGCGTGTTGGGCCGCGGCCTGCTGTTGCTGCTGGGCGGCGGCCTGCTGCTGGGCGGCCGCGTGGTCGGGCGTGGCCTGCTGCGGGTAGCCGTAGCCGCCCTGCTCCGGAACGGGCTGCTGCTGTTGCTGCGGCTGCGCCTGCTGCTGCGGGTAGCCGTACGCGCCCTGCTGGTCCGGGGCGCCCTGCTGCTGCGCGGCGGCCTGCTGCGCCTCCCACTGGCGACGCCGCTCGGCGGCCTCCGCCGCACGGCGCTCCTGCTCCGCGTGCTGCTCGGGCGACACCTGCTGAGGCTGCTGCGGCTGAGGCTGTTGCTGCTGCGGGTAGCCGTACGCACCCTGCTGGTCCGGGGCACCCTGCTGCTGCGCGGCGGCCTGCTGCGCCTCCCACTGACGACGCCGCTCGGCGGCCTCCGCGGCGCGCCGCTCCTGCTCGGCGGCGTACGCGGCCGCCTGCTCGGGCGTCATCTGGCCGTCGGGGTCGTGCGGTCCCTGGTGTCCCTGGTTGCCGGGGGTGCTCATCAGCGCGTGCCTCCGAGGGGAAGAGTGGCGAGGAGGCCGGGCAGCTGCTCCCGGTCGAGTCGGACGAGGCCGGTCTTGAGGCCGGAGGCGGCGCGCTCGAGTTCGCGCTTGGCCTGCCCGAGTTCGTTCTCGCTGCGCGCCGACAGGCGTACGTGGCCGCTCACCGCGACGTCCTCACGGCCCGCGCGCGCGAGGGCGACGCTGAACGTGGTCGCGAGCGTACGGGTGGTGGACAGGCCGGACGCGAGCGCGCCGAGCGGCGTGCCACCGCGGCCGAGCTGCGGCCAGGTGCCGATCCAGTACGAGGCGTGCCAGCGGTCGTCGCACCGCCAGGCGCGCACGCTCTCCTCGGTACGGGGGCCCGAACGCCCTTGCTGGGACTGGGCGTTGAGGTTGGCGCGCGGGTTGACGCAGGTGGCGACGGAGAGCGCGGAGAGGACCGCGGACTCGTCGAGGACCTCGGCGACGAAGCCCTGTCCGTTGAGCCGGCTGATGAGCTGGTCGGCGGCGCGCAGCAGGGCGCGCTGGGCGCCGCGCAGGTCGCCGCCGCGGGCTTCGACGGCCTCCGGGCACAGCTCGGGGTCGAGCTTGAGGGCGACCCACGTCATCCGCACCGCCGGCGTCCCGGCCTGCGCCTGGAGCGCGGCGTACGCCTGCGCGGCGAGAGCCTGCGGCGGGAGGTGCGGGGCGGGCGCGGGCTGGGTGTACTGCACGAGCTGCACCGATTCGAGGTGGATGTCCTCGACGTCGAGGGCGTCGGCGAGCAGTTCGACGGGCAGCGGACGCGCGTCGCCCTGCGGGCGCAGCGGGCCGGGCGCGGAGTCCACCTGAACGAGTGCCGTCAGGAACGTCCCGTCGCCGACGAAGCCCACCAGGCGCCGGTCGCGCGCCTCGTACTCGTACGTGCGCAGGCTCGGGTCGGCCTCGAGGAGCGGGGCGAATCCGCTGTCGATGTCGGCGGGCGGCGGTCCGTTGAAGGCGCGGCGGCGGCGCTTGAGGGCGCGGCCGATCGCCATCCACTCGGGCAGCGGGTGCCGGCGGCGCCGGCCGAGCTGGAGGAAGACGAGGAGACCGCCGACGATGGCGGCGGGCACCATCAGCACCGCCTTGATCGCGGCGGCCGCGACGACGAGCGCCAGGGCGATCTCGATGATGATCAGGTGGTGCGTGCTGATCGGTCCGAAGCTGCCGATCTTGCGGGGCAGCTTCGGCCGGGCCGGAGCCGCGGGCTGTTGCTGGACGGGCGGCGCGGCGACCTGGGCGGTACGGCTACCGCGCCCGCCCCGCCCGCCCTGCCCACCCGGTCGACCGCTGGGACGGCCGCCGGAACGGCCGCCTCCGCGGCGCCCGTTCGGGGCCGGTCGCCCCTGATTGCCGCGCTGTCGGGTCCTGCTGGCGCTGGACATCCCCCGCCCTGCTCCTTCGCTCGCTGCTGTGATGAATCGTGATGGCCGGCTGGGCTGAATCGGCCCGAATCGGACCGCCCCGGGCCATCGGGACCCAACGTCGGCTGGCGCGTGGAAAAACCGTACCCGTACGCTACGGCCCGATCACCACACGGCATAGTAGAGGCCCGTGCGGCGCACGCGCCGGGGGTGGTCGAGAAGTGGACCCGCAGCAATAGTCCAGCACGGTCCAGCGAGGACGGGGAGAATACGTAACGATGGCATCACGTCGTGATGAACTGAATGCCTACAATTTCGCACGCAAGCGGACCGTTGCCGCTTTTCTCAAGCCACTCCCCAATGGATCGGTGGACAGCGCCCCGAGGCCTCTCAAGCACGCGGTGCCCGGCATCGTCATGGCAGTCGTGATCCTGGCGGGCTTCGGCGCCTGCGGCATGATCAGCCCGGTGGCCCCGGAGGGCTGGGACACCCCCGAGGCCGGGATCATCGTCACGGACCCGTCGGCGACTCGCTATGTCGTGCTCAAGTCAGACGAAAAGGACAAGAACGGCAAGGACATCCCCGTTCTGCATCCGGTGCTCAACCTCGCTTCGGCGAAGCTTCTGCTGAACCCGAAAAAGAGCGGTGACGGTTCCGTGAAGACCGTCAAGGAAAAGTTCCTCGACGAATCGGATATCGCTCAGGGTTCGATGGTCGGAATTCCCTACGCCCCCGACCGAATGCCCAGCGCCAAGGACGCCGGTACGGCGAAGGTTTGGGCTCTGTGCCAGCAGGCGAGCGCCGGTTCCGACACGACATCGGTGCAGCAGACCGTGTTCGTGCTCGACAAGAGCGACGCGAAGAAGGTCACGGCCAAGGACTCGGGCAAGCTGGCGGGCGACAAGGCCCTGTACGTCCAGGACAAGAGCGGCATGCCGTACCTGGTGAGCAGCAAGGGCGTCGCGTACAAGCTCACCGACGGCCGCACCGGCGACCTCGACGCGCTCGTCCGCACCCTGTTCGGCAACCAGGCGCAGCCGCGCACCGTCACGGACGACTGGCTCGCCACGCTCACCCAGAGCCCGACCGCGATCTCCATGCCGTACGTGCCCGGTGACGGAACGGGCTCCACCGCGGACGGCGTCCCGGAGAAGTACCGCACCACCGGCACGCTGCTGAAGACCCGCAACGGCCAGCACTACCTCGTCGAGCGGGACCGCGTCATCGCCGTCACCGACTTCCAGACGAAGCTGCTCAAGGAGACGCTGAGCAACCCGCAGCCGGCGACGATCCAGGAGACCGCCCTGCGGCCGGACACCGGCAGCCTCTCCGGCGGCGGCACCTGGCCCGCCCAGGCCGTCGAGCTCGCCAACGGCGGTCAGAACGACACCTCTTGCTCCGTCTACCACGGCGGCAAGTCGACCGGCCTGACCACCTGGGCCGGCACCTCCCTGCCCATCAGCTCGATCGCGTCCAGCGCCTCCTCGTACGTGAGCCCCGGCAGCGGCCTGCTCTACCAGGAGCAGGAGGGCAAGTCCTCCAGCGGCTTCAACTACCTGGCCACCGACACGGGCCTGCGCTACTACCTGCCGGTCAACAACGACTCCGGCAAGGACACCTCGGGCTCCGACAAGCAGGAGGTCAGCCAGGCGAAGATCCGCCTCGGCTACGAGAGCGCGCAGAAGGTCACGGTGCCCGCTCAGTGGTCCCAGTTGCTGCCGTCGGGGCCCGACCTGACCACCACGGCCGCGAAGCAGACGCAGAACTCCTAGGGGGAGCAGACACCGTGGCATCCATTGCCTCCACGCGTCGCGTGGCCGTGGCCCTCGCGGCGACCGCCGCAGTTGCCGGACTGACCACCCCTTCCGCGGTCGCCGACGACAACCCCGGCACCCAACTGGCCAACACCGACTGCCAGTTCGGCGGCAACCTGATCAAGGGCACGCCGTGGTCACTGCAGCGGGTGATCACCGAGCAGCTGTGGGAGGGCGGCGCGACCCAGGGTGAGGGCGTGACCGTCGCCGTCATCGACACGGGCGTCGACACGAAGAACGAGCAGCTGGCGGGGAAGGTCCTGGGCGGCAAGTCGTTCGCGAAGGGGTCCAAGGCCACGACGGACGGTGTCGGCCACGGCACGAAGGTCGCCGGCATCATCGCGGCCTCCCCCATCACCGGTTCGGGCTTCCACGGCCTGGCCCCGAAGGCCAAGATCCTGCCGCTGCAGACCAGCACGGCGGAGGAGGGCGGCAACCTGGCGACGATGGTCGACGCGATCAACGCCGCCGTCTCGGCCAATGCCAAGGTCATCAACATCTCGCAGGGCACGACGGCGAACGTCTCCAAGATCCCCGTCCTCCAGGCCGCGGTGAACAGGGCCGAGGCCAAGGGCATCCTCATCGTCGCCTCGGCCGGCAACAGCGGCGCGTCCGGCAAGCCCGTCGACACCTACCCGGCGGCCCTGCCCAACACCAACGTCCTGTCCGTCGCGGCCTCCGACCGCAACAACGAACGCGCCCCGTTCTCCACGCCGAACAAGCACGTGGACATCGCGGCCCCCGGCGTCGACATGGTCTCGACCGTCCCGCAGGGCGGCCAGTGCGTCGACCAGGGCACGTCGTTCTCCGCCCCGTACGTGGCCGGGGTCGCGGCCCTGCTCAAGCAGAAGCACCCCAAGTGGACGCCCGAGCAGATCATCTGGCACCTCGAGGACACCGCGTCGCGCTCGCACGCCTACCGCGACAACAACATCGGCTGGGGCGTCGTCGACCCGGTGGCCGCCATCAAGGACGAGACCCCGCCGACGCAGCAGATCACCAACGAGGACCTGCAAGGCGCGTCCGGATCGAAACACGGCGACGAAGAGAAGATCATCCCCGCCCAACTGACCCTGGGCGAAACCCCGGCGGAGCGCAACGCCCGCTTCGGCGCCTACCTGGTGATCGGCGGCGGCCTCGGCCTCGCGGTGATCGCGGCGGGAGCGATGGCGCGGCGGGACTGGTTGCGGCGGCGGGGCGAGGATGTTCTGTAGGGGGCGTTCTGCAGAGGACGTTCTGTGAGAGAACCTGTGCTCGACTTGTGAGTTCGGTGTACGGCGGGCGATTCTAGTGACGTCGGCTGTGCACTGAACTGCGCGCTGTACAACGGAATTAGGGGAAACGGGGAAGGCGGCCTGCGATGGCTGGTGAGGGTTACGAGGTCGATCTTGATGCGCTTGACCAGGTGGTCAAGGAGCTGAATCAGGTCCTCAGCGACATGAGCGGACCGAAGGACAAGGCCAAGTACGGCACGTACTTGCCGAACGGGGCGCTGGGGAACGGGTTCTCGGAGGCGCAGGAGCTGTACAACGCGCACGGCGAGATGAAGCAGAAGATCGAAGTCGACATGATCGAGAAGATCGAGAAGCTCGTCGACAAGTTCGGCAAGAAAACGGACAAGGCTCGCGGTGTCTACCAGGACGCCGAGGCCGACAACACGGTCAAGGAGACCGGCGGCTCGGGCGTCGCGGACCGTAACGGCTGAAGGGGGACGGGGAGATGGTGGCGGACGCGGCATCGGGTGGCGGTCTGAGCGGCGGCGGCTCGGGCAAGGGCTGGGACACCCAGTTCAACATGAATGACCTCGACAAGCTGAAGCAGATGGTCCAGGACGCCAAGCCTCAGACGGTCAAGGAGGTCGCGCAGAACTGGACGGAGGTCAAGGAGCACCTCGTCGGCTCCGACGGCGCAGGCGGCCTCAAGCTGCAGTTCGACAATGCGGTGAAGAAGGTCCTGGAGAAGTGGAAGGGCGCCTCCGCGGACAAGTTCCGGGAAGAGGCGGACAAGATCAGCCAGGAGATGGCCAAGGGCGGCGGCTACGCCGAGCGGGCCGGTACGGCGATGGACAACTCCGCTGACAACCTCTACCAGATCCAGGATCAGGTCCAGAGCATCGACGTCAGCTGGTGGGACGAGGCGTGGGACACCGCGACGGACATGTTCAGCAACATGTCCGCCAAGGACTACGCGATGATGATCGCCAATCCCGGGACCGCGCTGTACGCCGACTACCAGCTCTACCAGAGCGTCAGGAGCTCCGGGGGCAGCATCGACGCCGACCTCGCCAGCGGCATCGACACCCAGCACGTCATCGACAAGTGGGGTGACAAGATGGGCGCGAAGAAGCAGGCTGCGCTTCAGGCCGCTCAGCACTTGGAGCAGCTCGGGAGTGCCTACAAGACGAACGCGTCGGCCTTGAAGGATCCTGGCAACGTCTACAATCCGCCCAAGGTCAAGACCCCTGACGTCAACGGCCCCGGTGACATGAACGTCCCCGGCGCCGGCGGCACGAACCCGGGCATCAGCGGCGGCACCGGTATCGGTGGCGGCGGAGTCGGCCAGGGCATCCCCGGCTTCGACGCGAACGGCCTGAAGCCGCCGACCACGTCGACCCTTCCTTCCGACGCGTCCCAGATCGGTACGGGTCTGGAGAGCGCGGGCCCCGGCCTCACCACGGGTGGCGGCGCGGGCCTCGGATCCGGTGCCGGCCTCGGAGCCGGTGGTGGCGTCGGCGGCGGAGGAGCCGGGCTCGGCGGTGCGGGCGGCGGCATCGGCGGAGGCATGGCAGGCGGCCTCGCCGGTGGTCTGGCCGGCGGCGCGGCGGGCCTTGCCCGTGGCGCGGGCGGCGCGGGTGCTCGCGGTGCGGGTGCAGCGGGCCGCGGCCTCGGCGCCGGTGGTGCCGCGGGACGCGGTACCGGTGCTGCCGGACGCGGCATGGGCGGCATGGGCGGCGGCGCCGGTGCCGGCGGTGCTGCCGGGCGCGGCACGGGTGGCGCGGGCCGGACGGGCGCCTCCGCTCGTACGAAGGGCGGCGTCATCGGCGGTGCGAAGGGCAAGACCGGCGGGGCGTTCACCCCCGGCGGTACGGGACTTCGCAATCGCGGCGGTGCCGCGGGCGGCGCCGGAGCCGGAGCCGCAGGCAGGGGCCAGAACGGCCGCAACGGTTTCGGTCCTGCCGGGGCCGGCGGACGCGGAGCCGGAAGGCAGCAGGGCGAGGGCGGGAACAACAGCCGTCGACCTGACTACCTCGTCGAGGACGAGGACACCTGGACGCCGAAGCAGCGCAAGGCGAACCCTCCGGTCATCGAGTAACGAGATACCGTTCGTGGGGCCCACGACCACCCGGTCGTGGGCCCCACGTACGACAGCAGGTAATTCACCCAGAAAGGTGTCAGAGCATGCGCTTCGCGCACAGAACGCTACGCGCGATCGGCGGCGCGGCCATGGTGGGAGCCCTGGTGCTCGGCACCGCATCGGCCGCGTCGGCGGACGCGACCCGCGACGGACAGTGGCAGAACAAGGCCTTCGACATCGACGCCGTACACAAGGTCGCCACCGGCAAGGGTGTCACTGTCGCCGTACTCGACGACGGCGTGGATGGGACCCACCCCGACCTGACGGGCAACGTGCTGTCCGGCGAGCGCTGCAAGGACGGTCAGGCAGCCAACAAGGAGATCCTCGACGACCACGGCACAGGTATGTCGTCACTGATCGCCGGTCACGGCCACGGTGCGGGCAACAGCCAAGGGATGTTGGGGCTGGCGCCGGACGCCAAGATCCTCCCAGTGGACATCTTCGACACGGAGGGAGGCGCGGTCGGCGAGGAGGGCTCGCACTCCTGCTCCTACGAAGACGCCGTTCGTTACGCCGTCGACCAGGGCGCCGACGTCATCAACATCGCCCAGGACGTGGATTACGCGGACGCCTCGGACAAGAGGGCCATCGCCTACGCGATCGAACACAACGTGGTCGTGGTCCAGGGTTCCGGGAACAGCGGTTCTCGACGCGACAAGGCCCTCGGTACCGTCCCCGGCGCCGTCCTCGTCGGCGGCTCCACCCAGAGCGGAGCACCGTGGGAGGACCAGAACTACTCCAAGTCCCTGATGTTCACCGCCCCGGCCAAGGACATCACCGTCGCCACCGCCAACGGCGACTACAAGGACGCGGGCGGCAACACCGTCAAGGGTGATTACCTCACCACCGATGGCACGTCCATGTCGACGGCCATCGCCTCCGGCGCCTTCGCCCTGCTCAAGGAGAAGTTCCCGGACTACACCCCCGGGCAGCTGGTCAACCGTGTCATCAAGTCCACGTACATCGCCGACGGCGTCAACAAGTCGAAGCTGCCCGACCCCTACCACGGCTACGGTGACCTGAGCCCCCTCAAGGCGCTCACCCAGGACATCCCCAAGGGCGGTGCGAACGGCCCGTGGGACCTGTCCTCGCTCCCCAAGGCGTCCGGCCAGGACAGCGGCAGCGCGGCCGGGGACTCCTCCTCGGACGCCGCCTCCGACTCCTCGGACAGCGACAGCTCGAACATGCTGCTGTACGTCGGCATCGGTGTCGGCGCACTCGTCCTCATCGCGGTGATCGTGATCATCGTCGTCGTCTCGCGCAACAGGAACAACGGCGGCGGTCCCGGCGGTCCGGGTGGCCCCGGCGCTCCCGGCACGATGCCGCCCCCGGCCTACCAGCAGGGCGGCTACCCCCCGCAGCAGCCCCAGCAGCCCGGCCCGTACGGCCAACAGCCCAGCCAGCAGCCGCCACCGCCGTGGGGCACTCCGCGCCAGTAGGCCCCAGCAGGAACACGTACCCAGCAGCACCGCAGCACCGAGGCCCGTGACCGCCGAACCCGGTCACGGGCCTCACGCATGCCACCCCCACGGCCGCGCCACAGCCAGGGCACCGCCTAGCGCGCGACGCGCATGGCCTTACGGACGTTCCCCGTGAGCTCCGCCGCCTCCTCGGTCGACAGACCGAACTTCCCGTCGTACGGGGTCACCAGCGCGACGGTCGAGTAGTCGGCCCACCCGCACACCGTCGTCTCGCGGTCCGCGTCGTCGTTGTCGAAGCTGTCCACCTTGAGGTCCGCACACCTCATCGCCGCGCCGTCGAGGGAGTCCGCCTCGGTGTCCTCTTCCACGTCCAGTGACGCGACGACGTGCCCGGGAGCCTTGTCCGCGGTCTCGCGGACGTTGTTCCTCACGACGTCGAAGTAGTAGGCCAGGGCCAGTTCGGGGTTGTGGAACTCGCCGTAGCCGCCCGTGACCGTGAACCGTTTGCTGTTCTCCGCGCGCTGCAACGTGTCCTGGGCCGCGTCCGGATCAGAGGTGTTGGCGCCGTTGAGGAGTTCGTCGGAGTAGCTCGCGGCGATCTCCGTGGGCTTCTTCATCTCGTGCCACTCCAACTCCTTCGGATCGTCCGTCGCGAGGCGTGGATCCGTTGCGTCGCCGGAGCGGTAGTACGGGGCGAACGACATCGTCGACGGCGCGGTCAGCTTGTGCGGGCCGTCGTCCTGGGGTCCCTGCGACTTGACGTACCAGAACACGCCACCGCCAGCAGCCACCAGCAGCGCCAGCCCCACCGCGGCGAGCGTCGCGCACGTCCTGCCCGCGCTGCCTTGGCGCTGCGGCGGGTAACCACCCGGCTGCGACGGGCCTCCCCAACCGCCGTACTGCGCTTGGCCGTTCGGTCCGGGCGCGTACGGTCCTGGCTGTCCAGGCTGCCCCGGGAGCACTGGCTGCGAGTAGGGACCGGGAGGCGCGGGAGGCGGCCCGGCAGGTGCGGGCTGCTGCCCGTACGGCCCCGGTTGTCCGCCGTAGGGGCCCGGCTGCTGGGGCGGTCCGGCGTACGGGCCCGGGTGGTTGCTGCTCACGACGTGAAGTCCCTCTCCTCAAGAATGCGTCGCTACATCCTCTCGGACCCACGGCCCCCGTACGCCCCACGAGCGGCGCCCTCCACGAAAGATCCTGGTTCGACGGTGCGCATTCCTGCCTCGGTCGCGGTTCGCGGCGCCCTGGAGAATGCGAGCACCCAGCCCTCCGTCTCACCGCGAAGGCTTTCGCCGGCTACGACTGTGCATCGCCCTCAATGAGCAACAAGGAGATTTTCCGTGACCGTGAACGTGACCATCGAACGGCACATCACGCCGCGCGCTGACGCTGCCGAGTTCGCCGGACGGATCAGCGAGGAAGTCGCGCTACAGGTCGACGACTTGGAAGCCTCGACCGGCATGATCGACTTTGCGTTCATCACCTCCCGTACGGCGCTGAACGCTCATCTCGTGGCCGATCCCCGAGCAGGCGCCATCGAGACCTGGGAAGCCGCCGTGACGGCCATGCAACTCGGCTCCGCGCTCTTCACCGTCAGCGGCAGCGACGAAGGCACCTTCGAGTGCCGCATCAACCGCAAGCCACGCACCCTGGCCGCAATCGGCCGACAATCGGCCGCCGACGCCGGGAACTGGATCGACGCCTTCTGGCTGGCCGTCATCTGCCGCGAACCGGACCGCATGACGCGACTGTGCGAGATCCCGCTGGAGCGGCTGCGCGCCCCCGAAGGCGCCTACGACGAGTACATCTACCACTGGGTCGACACCCTGCAGACCTACTGGCTGCGCCGCCCCGGACTCGTCGAAAAACTCACCACCACACTTCAGATGTCCGACCCCTCGGTCGCCCGCACCACGCCGAAGGATCTCCTCCAGGGCGTCCTGTATCCACCGATCAACCTCTTCTACCACTTCGTCCGCAGAGACACAGAAGGCTTCAGCCCCGCCCTCGAAGAAGCCCTCAAACTCCACAAGACCTACTGGACCCTGAACGAGGACCGGGCGGAGGACATCGACGGCGCCCTCGCCCTCGGCCCCCTCGCCATCGCCTGCTGGGCCCACGACGGCGAACTCCCGATCCACGTGGAATCCGAGTACCTGCCCAAACACCTCCTCACCCACGGCTGGCTCGGCGAATTCCCCACCTGACCAACCCACGCCCCCGGGCGACCAGCGGGCCACCGGCACAGGTGAATACGGGGAAGACACGGGACGGGCGCGGGTCAACTCTCGCTAAGCTGAACCCGTTTCACAGGGAGCGACGGAAGGGCTGATGCGGCGTGGGGACTACAGGCGAGACGCCGGAAGAGGTTCAGGCCCGTAAGGAGCGCGAGAAGGACGAGTTGTACGCGCTCGACATCTCCGGTGTCACGTGGGAGAGCGCGCCCGGCACCGAGCAGGACGAGGAGCGCGTCGAGATCGCGAAGCTGCCGGGCGGCGCCGTCGCGATGCGGTCGTCGCTGGAGCCCCAGACGGTGCTGCGGTACACCGAGGCGGAGTGGACGGCGTTCGTGCTCGGGGCGCGGGACGGGGAGTTCGACCTGGAGGCGGCGCCGCTCCGGCAAGCGGGCGGCGACGCCTAGGGCCCTTCTGACGGATCTTGCTGGAGTCGCGGAGCCGAACGATGCGGCCTCCCGGGCCCAGCCTGACCCGTCAGAAGGGCCCCAGTCAGTGACCAGGGGCCGGCGGCTGCACGGGCAGGTCCGCGTCCAGGATCGACGCCGACTGGTGGGCCAGCGCCGCGACCAGGCGGGACGGCAGCCAGCCGGGCGTCAGCAGTCGTGAGGCGTGGTCCGTCGTGCCGAAGCCGGTGGGGCGGGCGGCAGTCGGCGAGTCCGCTCCGCCGCTCAATTCGACGACCAGCTCCGCCAGTTGAGGGCGTACAACCGGGTCGCGGGAGAGGCTTCTGCTGATCAGGGAGCGCAGGGACGGCGGGAGTTCGTCGCGTTCCGGGACCGTGTGGCCCGTCGCCGCGTACGCGAGGGTGGCGCCCAGCGCGTAGACGTCGCCGAGTGGGCGCGGCCTGCCGCCCGCCAGTTGTTCGGGCGCGAGCGCCGTGCCGTCGATGCCCGGCAGGTCGCGCCGCGCCGCCCCCTCGGGTGCCGCCGCCCGTACCGCGCCGAAGCAGTCGAGGCGCGGGCCGTCGAAGGAGAGCAGGACGGCCGCCGGGGACAGCCCCGCGTGCACCAGGCTCTGGCCGTGGATGACGGAGAGGGTTTCGGCGAGGGCGACACCGAGGGCGCGTACGGTGCGCTCCGGCAGCGGCCCGCCGTGCAGCGCGAGCGCCGTCGGCAGCGGGAGCACGGGCACGTACGGGCGCGCGTGCCAGGGGGTGTCGCCGGGCTGCGCGAGCTCGACCGTGGGCAGCGTCCACGTGCCCAACAGGTAGCGCGCGGCGTCCGCTTCGGCCATGAAGCGGTTCGGGTCGGCGCCGGGGGCCGGGGTGTGGAGGAGGACGGTGCGGTCGCCGCCGGGGGTGCGGGCGACCCAGCGGGCGGCCGGGACCGGCCGCTCCTGGTGGGCGGGGTCGATGGGCGTGAGCAGGAGGTACGGGCCGACCTGCCGGGCAGCGCTCTGCATGTGTGTCACCAAGTCAACCAATCCCTCAGAAGACGCCGAGCGCCTGCACGGTGCTGTCGAGCAGCAGGAAGACCCGGTTCCCGTCGGCGGCGAGCTGTGAGTAGTGGGGCCGCGGGTACCGCGTCGTCCAGCCGTTCTTGCCGTCCTTCTGCGGGAAGGCCTTCAGTTGCAGCTCCCCGATCCCGCCGCCGTCGTCGACCGACCAGACGGCGCTGCCCTGCGCGAATACCCGGCTGGCGGTGGACGGGCCGACCGCGAACCACTGCTGCTGGCCGTCGGACCGGCCGAGACACCGGGTGACGTCGGCGGCGTTGGCGTACACGTGGGAGCCGTGCACCTCCACCGGGCCCCACTTCGTGTAGTCGGAGTTGATCGAGGCGAGCGGCATGGTGGTCCACACGAGACGGCCGTCGGTGAGGGTGTGGGCCTCCAGGGTGCGGCCGTTGAGGTACACGGTGTCCCCGGCGACGACGGGGCGGACGACCGCCTCGGACTCGTCGGTCTGCTGCCAGGCCGTGCGCCCGTCGGCGGTGCGCACCGCGAGCACGGTGCCGTCGGTCGACGGGACGACGAGGACGCCCTTGCCGACGGCCGCCGGGCCGTGCAGTTTTCCGCGGAACTTCGCCGGTGCGGTGACCGTCCAGCGCACCTCGGCGTCCTTGGCGCCGACGCAGCGCAGCCGGTCGTCCTTCGTGGTCACGTACACCGCGTCGGTGTCGGCGGCCAGCAGCGTCTCGGCCTCGGCCCCCGCGCACGTCCACTTGGCCTCGCCGGTGGCGGGCACGAAGGTGTGCAGCGTGCCCTGCTCGTCGGCGCCGACGACGAGCCGGTCGGCCAGCGACACGTAGCCGCTCTTGGCGCGGATGCCCTCGGCGGTCCACCGCTGCTTGCCGTCCTCGACGGCGTGCGCGCCGATGCCGCCGGAGCCGAGGGCGAAGACCAGGACGTCCCGTACGGGGAGCAGTTCGGGCGAGGTGGCGTCGGCGGTGGAGACGGACCACAGCTTCATGGAGCCGCCGTTCTCGACGTAGTCGTCGGTCGGCTTGGACTCCAGTGCGCGGACGGGGGTCTTCGCCGCGGCCGGGATGTCGAAGAGGGCCCGGTCGTCGCGCGAGCCGTACCACCACGCGGCCGTGCCGGCGCCCGCCGCCGCGACGGTGCCGCCGACGGCGAGGGTCGTCAGCAGGCGTCTTCGTGACATGGCCGGCTGCGGTGGCCGCGTCCCGCCCACGAGGGTGGTCGACAGGTGCTTGGCGCCGGTCTCCCGTTCGGTGATCGCGTCGGCGATGGAGCCGCGCCGCCAGGTCTTCTCCGCGCCCTTGGGCGGCCGCATCGCCTCGGCGATCTGGGCGGGCGTGGGGCGGTGGGCCGGGTCCTTGGCGAGGCAGGGCGCGATCAGTGACGTCAACTCCGGTGCGATGCCCTGGAGTTGGGGATCGCCGTGCACGACCTCGTACTGGACGGCCGCCACGTGTCCGCCGTCGAACGCGCGCCGCCCGGTGGCCGCGTACACGAGGACCGCGCCCAGCGAGAAGACGTCCGCGGCCGGGGTGACCCGGTGGCCGAGGACCTGTTCGGGCGCCCCGTAGCCGGGGGTGACCGGCACCTCGCCGGTCGTGGTGAGGGTCAGTCCGTGCTCGGGGCGGGCGATGCCGAAGTCGATGATGCGCGGGCCCGTCGACGTGAGCACGATGTTCGGCGGCTTGAGGTCGCGGTGGATGAAGCCCGCCGCGTGGATGTCGGCGAGGGTGTGCGCGAGGGAGGCGGCGAGGGCGCGCAGGGCGGGTTCGGGCAGCGGTCCGTGCGCCTCGACGGCCTGGTCGAGGGTGAGGCCCGCCAGGAACTCGGTCGCCATCCACGGCCGGCCGCCCTCGGTCCACGCGCCGAGGACGTTCGCGACTCCTTTGCTGCGCACGGCCTGCGCGGCCTGCGCCTCGCGCACGAAACGCTGGGCGAGGTGCGGGTCGTGGGCGAGTTCGGGCTTGAGCACCTTGACCGCGGCGAGCGTCGCGGCGCCGTCCTGACCGACGTACACCTTGCCCATGCCGCCCTCGCCGAGCACGCCGAGCACGCGGTAGGGACCGAGGCGGAGGGGGTCGCCGATGCCGAGGGGTTTCATGGTGGGGGCCTTCTGCCGGGGCGGGGAGGTGTCGGGGGTGGGAAGCCGGACGGAGCGGAGCGGGGCACTCCGTGACGGGTCGGAGCCGGGGCCGGGGTCACTTCATGGGGTAGGCCGCCAGCTTCGCGTTGTCGCTCAGCGAGATGATGCGCGTGCGCTCGGGGTTCTCGTAGAAGCGGTCGCCGTCCGTCTTGTACGTCGACGTGACCGCCCGGCTCTTGAGGTCCACGGCGTGCAGCTGCGCACCGTTGCGGTAGTACGCGGACTTCTTGCCGACGAGCGGGCGCCACTGCCTGGACTGTTCGTCGGCGCTGCCGCCCTTCTCCACCCACAGGCGCTTGCCGCTGCCCGGCCGGTACGCCGTCAGCCCGACCCCCTCGCCGACCGCGTACAGCACGCCGTCGGCCAGCGTCGGAGGGCCGAAGGCGTGGCCCTCCGGGGTCTGCCACTGCGCCTTGCCGTCCTTGAGGCGCACGGCGCGCAGCCGGGTGCCGCCGATGTAGAGGTGGGTGTCGTCGGCCGCCATCTCGGCCCACAGCATGGCCGTGTCGTCGACGAGGTAGGACACGTCCCACAGCACATGGCCGTCCTTCAGGTCGCGGACGACGATGTGGGGTTCGTCCTCCTTGACGTTCTGGAACGTGATGAGGCGCCCGCCGGCGACCTTCGCGCCGACGATGTGCATGGTCTGGTCGAGTTCCACCTTCTTGGGCAGCGCACGCTTCCACAAGGTCTTCCCGCTGGCGCAGTCCACGGCGCGCAGGGACCACTTCTGCGTGGGGTCGTAGCCGAGCTTGTCGCCCTTGTCCTTGCCGACCGCGACGTAGGCGATGCCGTCGGCGACGCACAGGATCTGGTTGCCCTCCAGGTGGTCGGTGGTGTCGGCGAGGCGGGCGAGCGTCTTGAGCTTCTTGCCGGTGCGCGGGTCGACGGTGTCGAGGGTGACGGGAGGGCCGGGTTCGTCGTCCTCGTTGACGTTGTACGAGAGGTGGTAGAGCTTTCCGTCCGCGGCGGCCCACTGCCAGGCGCTGCCGATGTGGTCGTCCCAGCGCTTGGTGCCGTCGGAGAGGTCGAGCCCGCGGGCGTATCCGCGCATGGCGACGGCGACGCCGTCGACGATGGCCGGGATCATCGCCTTGCCCTTGACGACGCCGGTCTCGTAGTAGCCCTCGTCGTCCCAGAGCGGGTCGAGGTTGCGGGCCACCTTGCGGGCGGGTCGCGCCTTGGGGTCCGCCGCTTCCGGGTCCCCGGACGACCGTCCCGTCCACCACACAGCGCCGCCGCCCGCGACGGCGCCCGCGGCGAGCACCCCGCCGACGGCGAGGAAGCGGCGCCGCGAGACGGGTCCGGCCACGGCGTCGACGGCGGTGGTCCCCGCCACGGTGTGGTGCTGCGGGGCGGCCAGCCGCTGCGGCGCGATCTGCCATACGTCGGTGGCGCGGCGGCCGATGTCCCCGAGCAGCACGTCGGAGAGGTGGTCGGCGAACTCGCCCTGGCCCGAGTGGAGTTGGGCCGCGAGCTGCTGGGTGGTGGGCCGGTGCGCCGGGTCCTTGTGCAGGCACGGCGCCAGTACGGGGACGAGCCCGGCGGGCACCCCGGTCAGGTCCGGCTCCCCGTAACGCACCCGGTACAGCAGGTCGGCGGCCTGCCCGTTGCCGAACGGGCCGCTGCCGCGCGCCGCGAACACCAGCACCCCGGCGAGGGCGAACACGTCGCCCGCCGGGCCGTGTTCCTGCCCGGTGGCCTGCTCGGGCGACATGAACGCGGGGGTGCCGACCGCGGAGCCGGTGTGGGTGAGGTGGATGTCGCCGATGGCGCGGGCGATGCCGAAGTCGATGACCTTCGGGCCGTACGCGGTGACCAGGATGTTGGACGGCTTGAGGTCGCGGTGCACGACGTCGCTGCGGTGCAGCTGCCCAAGTGCCGCGCACAGGGCGGCGCCCAGGGCCCGAACGGTCGCCTCCGGCATCGGACCGCCGTTCTCGACGGCCTCGTCGAGCGGGGGCCCGAGCACGTACTCGGTGGCCAGCCACGGTGTCTCGGCGAGCGGGTCGGCGTCGACGACCTTCGCCCCGAACTGCCCGCCGATGACCCGCGCGGCGTCGATCTCCAGCCGGAACCGGGTCCTGCCGGCCTGGTCCGCGGCGACGGCGGCGTGCATCGTCTTGACGGCCACGGTCCGCCCGCCGGCGGTCCGCGCGACGTACACCGTCCCCATCCCACCGCTGCCGAGCCGCGCGACAAGGCGGAACGGGCCGAGCTGTACGGGGTCGTCGTGGGTCAGCGCGGTAGGCATGGGCTGTCAGTTCTCACGGGGTCGGGTGTGGTGCGGGTCGGTGCGCGGCGGTGCGTGCGCACGGTTCGGTACGGGTGATCGCGGTGCGGGGCGGTACGTCGGTGCGGCGCTGCGGTACGGGTGGGTCGGAGGCCGTACGCGGACGGGTGGGGGACGGGTGGGCCCCCCGGTCCGCATGCGCACGCCGTGCCCTCCCCGGTCACAGCGCGGCGAGTCTAGTCGACCGCCTGTGACGCACGGGGGGCCGTCGGGCGTGCGGGGCCTGCCGTGCGGCGCGGCGCGGTGATTAGGCTGGGGCGGGACGTGCCGTGTGCCGTCAGGGGGACAGGGGGAGGCACGCCGGTGCTCGACCACACCAGGAGGCATTGTGAACAGCGATCGTGACGATGTCCGCGATCCGTCCGACGCGGGGGCCAGTGTCGAGCAGACGGGCGAGTTCACCATTGAGTACGCCCCGCCGCCCTGGTACACGCAGGGCCCACCGGCGCCGCCGGCTCCCGGGCAGAACCCGTCCGGTGACCTGGAGAGCGCCTCGACGCTGCGCTTCTCCGCGCCGTCCCTGAACCGTGACTTCGCCGAACTCGCGGCCCTCGGCGAACCCCCGGAGGACCGCCGCCCGGAGCCGCCGACCCCGGCTCCCGCCCCCACCGCGGAGAGCCAGACCCCCGAGGAGCGGGCCCGCGCGTGGGTCGATGCGCACCGGGTGCATGTGGAGATCGATACGGGTGGCTCCGCCGGACGGGGTGTGACTGCTGGTGCGGGTGGTGCCACCGGTGCGGTCGACCGCGGCGATGCGCTGGGTGGGGGCGGTGCGACCGGTACGGGTGACGCGGTCACATCGACCGGGGCGGAAGGCGCTGTGGGTGCGGGCGTTGTGGCCGGTGCGAGTGGTGCGACCGGTGCCAGTGGTGTCGGCGACACGTACGCGGCCGGAGGCTCCAGCGGCGCGGGCGTCGTGGCCGCCGACGCCACTGCCGGCTCGGATGACGTGACCGATGCGCACGCCCCGGCCCAGGCAACCGGCCACGGTGAGGCGACCAGTACGCACGCCCCGGCCGACGCAACCGGCCACGGCGACACGGCCAGTGCACACGCCCCGGCCGACCCAACCGGCCACGGCGACACGGCCAGTACGCCCGCCCCGGCGGACTCAACCGGCCCCGCCGCGACGTACGACCCGACCGACGCCCCCGCCCCGGTCGCCGCCCCCGCCCCGGTCCCCACCCCCGCAGACGCCCCCAGCTTCCCGGCCCAGGCGCCCGCCGCCGAAGCGGCCGGCGGCGTCGCGGGTGTGGCCGCGGCCGACGCAACCCCGTTCGGCGCCGGGGCGCCCCCGGCTCCCGCCTCTCCGGGTGGCTGGACTCCCCCGCCCCCACCCGCGGGTGGGGTGCCGCCGCTGCCGCCGACGTTCCAGCCGGCCGCACCCGCCGCCGCCCCGGAGTGGACCACCCCCGGCCCGGCCGAGCAGCCCCCGGCACTCCCGCAGCCCCCGGCCCAGCCGGTGGCACCGACGCCCAACCCCGCCGCGCCCGAACCCGGTTACGGCTTCCCGCAGCAAAGCCAACCGCTGCCGCCCGCCCAACCGGTCGCCCCGCCGCCTCCGGCACAGCCCACCCCGCAGCCGGGCTACGGCTTCCCGCAGTCGGCACCACCGGCCGCGCCCACCCCTGAACCCGGCTACGGCTTCCCGCCGGCGCCCCCGGCCCAGGCCCAGACGCCACCCAACGCGCCCACCCCCCAGCCCGGTTACGGGTTCCCGCAACCCCCCGCCCAACCGGCGCCCCCGGCCCCGGCCCACGCCAACTACGGCTACCCCCAGCCCTCACCCCAACCGATGCCCCCGGCTCCCCCGGCACCGCCAGCCCAGCCCCAGCCCGCGTACGGCTCCCCACCGCCCCCTCCGGGCTACGGCTACCCCCAACAGCAGCCCTACCCCGCCTTCGGCTCCCCGCCACCGACCCCGGCCGCCCAAGCCCAAGCCCAACCGCAGCCCAACCCCTACCCTCACCCCCACCAACAACCGCAGCCGCAGCCGCAGCCCCCACACACCCACCCCTCCCCCACCTGGCAGCAACCCCCCGCCCAACCGGCCCCGCAGGTCCCGCACACCCAACCCCCCGGCGGAGCCGCCCCCGCTCCCTCGCACCCCCTCGGCTACACCGCCGCCGTGGAGCTGTCCGCCGACCGGCTGGTCAACAACAAGCGGCAGAAGCAGCGCAGCAAGGCGCCCAGCGCGTCCGGTGGCGGGCTCTTCAAGTTCGGGGGCAAGAAGGAGGAGTCGGAGCGGCAGCGCAAGCTGGACCTCATCCGCACCCCGGTCACGTCCTGCTACCGCATCGCCGTGATCAGCCTCAAGGGCGGCGTCGGCAAGACGACCACGACGACGGCCCTCGGCTCGACGCTCGCCGCGGAACGCCAGGACAAGATCCTCGCGATCGACGCGAACCCGGACGCCGGCACCCTCGGCCGCCGCGTCCGCCGCGAGACCGGCGCCACAATCCGCGACCTCGTGCAGGCGATCCCGAACCTGCACTCGTACATGGACATCCGGCAGTTCACCTCGCAGGCCCCCTCCGGCCTGGAGATCATCGCGAACGACGTGGAGCCGGAGGTGTCGTCGACGTTCGACGACGAGGACTACCGCCGGGCCATCGACGTACTCGGGAAGCAGTACCCGATCATCCTGACCGACTCCGGCACGGGTCTGCTCTACTCCGCGATGCGCGGAGTCCTCGACCTGGCCGATCAGTTGATCATCATCTCGACCCCGTCGGTCGACGGCGCGTCCAGCGCCAGCACCACGCTCGACTGGCTGTCCGCCCACGGGTACTCCGAGCTCGTCGCCCGTTCCCTCACCGTCATCTCCGGGGTCCGCGACACCAGCAAGATGATCAAGGTGGACGACATCGTCAGCCACTTCCAGACCCGCTGCCGGGACGTCGTCGCCATCCCCTTCGACGAGCATCTCGCGGCCGGCGCCGTGGTCGACCTCGACATGATGCGGCCCAAGGTGCGGGAGGCCTACTTCGACCTCTCCGCGCTGGTCGCCGAGGGCTTCGCCCGCGGTATGCAGCCCCAGGCGCCGCAGCACCCGCACCCGCCGCACTCGGGACCCGGCTGGCAGCCACCGCACGCGTAGCCGCGCACGTGGCCGCACCCGCCGCGACACCCCGAAGGGCCCGCACCGTTGCACGGTGCGGGCCTTTTGCGCACCCTGTCCCCATCCGGGTGCCACTCCCTGGCCTGCACAGCGTCAGAGGTCTCGACCAATGTGCGTGAAATGCGGGTCAACTCGTTATTTCCGCAGGCCACATGGGGTTCACCCACCGTTGACGTTCCTCAACTGCCGCTGATAAACCAACACTTCAATCCACCTGAATTCCCGGATCCAGCCAAGCTGTGCGATCGATGCGCGAGGTCACCGCCGATGGACACACCAGTTCAGCAAGACCAGCACGACAGAACGGCACGCCCCGCGCGTCGCGGAGTGCGGATACTCCTCGCGGCCGGCGCCGCGGCATTCACCCTGACGGCGGGGCTCGCCACGCCACTGAACCCGGCGCCGCGGCAGGCCGAGGCACAGCAGGCGGCCGCCAAGGCCGACAGCGGCTCGAACAAGACCCTCACCGTCGCCGTCGCGCAGAGCGTCGACTCGCTGAGCCCCTTCCTGGCGACCCGCCTGGTCAGTACGAGCATCCACCGTCTGATGTACGAGTACCTGACCAACTACGACCCCAAGGACAACCGCGTCATTCCGGGCTTCGCCACCAAGTGGGAGCCGTCGGCCGACAAGCTGACGTGGACGTACACCATCCGCTCCAACTCGAAGTGGTCGGACGGCGAGAAGGCCACGGCGCGTGACGCCGCCTTCACGTTCAACAAGATGATGACGGACGACGCGGCGGCCACCGCCAACGGTTCCTTCGTCGGCAACTTCAAGAAGGTCACGGCGCCCAGCGACACCAAGCTCGTCATCGAGCTGAAGAAGCCGCAGGCGACCATGACGTCCCTCGACATCCCGATCGTGCCCGAGCACATCTGGAAGGACGTCAAGGACTACTCGAAGTTCAACAACGACAAGGACTTCCCGATCGTCGGGAACGGTCCGTACGTCGTGACCGGCTACAAGACCGACCAGTACGTCAAGCTGAAGCGCAACCCGGACTTCTGGCGCAAGACGAAGACGCCGCAATTCGACCACCTGGTCTTCAAGACGTACAAGGACCAGGACGCCGCGGTCGCCGCCCTGCGCAAGGGCGAGGTCTCCTTCGTCGCCGGTTCGCCCGCCCTGACGCCCGCTCAGGCGGCGTCCCTCAAGGGCGAGAAGAACATCAAGGTGAACGAGGGCCCCGGCCGCCGCTTCTACGCCATCGCGGTCAACCCGGGCTGGCAGACCAAGGACGGCAAGAAGTTCGGCGACGGCAACAAGGCGCTGCTCGACAAGACGTTCCGCCAGGCACTCTTCAAGTCCGTCGACACCAAGACGATCGTCGACAAGGTCTTCCAGGGGCACGCCGTGCAGGGCGAGGGCTACATCCCGCCGCGCTTCAAGGACTACTTCTGGGAGCCCTCGGGCGACCAGAAGCTCGACTACGACAGCGACGCCGCGGCCAAGATGCTCGACGACGCGGGCTACAAGATGAAGGACGGCAAGCGTCTCGACAAGGACGGCAAGCCGATCGACCTGCGGATGCTGTGCCACGCCACCGACCCGAACGACAAGGCGGTCGGCAAGTACCTCAAGGAGTGGTGGGGCAAGATCGGCATCGGCCTCAAGCTGAACTGCGTCGACGACGTCTCGGTGCCCTGGTACGCGGGTGAGTACGACCTCGCCTTCGACGGCTGGTCGGTCAACCCCGACCCGGACTTCGTCCTCGGCATCCACACCTGCGCCGCGCTGCCGAGCAAGCCGAAGGAGGTCGCGCAGACCGACAACGGCATCTGCGACAAGACCTTCGACAAGCTCTACGATCAGCAGCTCGCCGACTACGACCCGGCCTCGCGCGCGGACACCGTCAAGAAGATGGAGTCCTGGCTCTACGACTCCGGCTACATGAACGTCATGGCGTACCCGAACGCGGTGGAGGCCTACCGCACCGACCAGATCAAGTCGATCCAGACGATGCCCACGGCCGCGGGCAACATCTACGGCCAGGACGGGTATTGGAGCTGGTGGTCGGCCGAGCCCGCGTCCGCGTCGGACAGCGAGGACAGCGGCTCGTCCAGCTCCACCGGCATCGTGATCGGCATCGTGGTCGCGGCCCTCGTCGTCATCGGCGGCGGAGTGCTCTTCGCGCGGCGGCGTCGCACGACGGCGGACGAGCGCGAGTAGCACCACCGGCACGTCCGGCTCACGTCCCGGGCGAGTAACGAGAGTTCACCTGAACCATGACAGCTGACAGCACCCCGGCGCTCGTGCGGTCCGCGGACGCGCAGTCCGGCGGCGACCCGGCTTCGGCCGGGCCGCCGCCCGCCGCCCGCGGGCCCCGGGCCCGCAACACCAAGGCGTACGTGAGGTACGCGCTGGCGAAGATCGGCGGCGCGATCGTCTCGCTCTTCGCCGTCCTCGTCACCAGCTTCTTCCTCTTCCGTCTCATCCCGTCCGACCCGGTCAAGCAGATGACCGGCGGCCGCAAGGTCTCCTCCGAGCAGTTGGAGAACCTGCGCCACCAGTACGGCCTCGACCAACCGATGTGGAAGCAGTTCACGTCGTACATCGGGGACGCGCTCTCCGGCGACTTCGGGATCTCGTACCAGTTCCACACCCCGGTGATGGACAAGATCGTCGACGCGCTCCCGGCGACGCTGCTGCTCACGGGCACCGCGTACGTGCTGTACTCGGCGCTCGGCATCTGGCTGGGGACGCGCACGGCGTGGCGCAACGGTTCGCGCAGCGACCGTTTCAACACGGCGTTCGCGCTGACCCTGTACTCGGTCCCGTCGTTCTGGCTGGGCCTGCTCCTCATCATCGTCTTCGCGGTCGGCATCGGGCCGATCCCCGGCATGTTCCCGACGGGCGGCCTCGAAACGGGCGGCGAGACCGGGTTCGCGTACCTCCTCGACGTCGCGCACCATCTGGTCCTGCCGGTGGTCACCCTCGTCGCGGTCGGCTACGCGCAGACGCTGCTCGTCATGCGTTCCTCGCTGCTCGACGAGATGGGCAGCGACTATCTGACGACGGCGCGCGCCAAGGGCCTGCGGGACGACCTCGTGCGCCGCAAGCACGCGGTGCCGAACGCGATGCTGCCGACGTTCACGCTGATGTTCGTGAACCTGGGGCACGTGGTCGCCGGGCAGATCCTCGTGGAGACGGTGTTCTCCTGGCCGGGCCTCGGCGGCCTGTTCTACCAGGCGCTCTCCGTGCCCGATCTGCCGCTCGTCCAGGGCCTGTTCTTCGTCTTCGCCACCGCGGTGATCCTCGCGAACACCCTCGCCGACATCCTCTATCCGCTGCTCGACCCGAGGGTGGGCCGATGACGACGACCGAGACCCCTCCCGAGAAAGCGCCGAAGGCGCCGAGCGCGCGCTCCCTCGCGCGCGCCCGCAAGCGCCAGTCCCTGTCCCGCTTCTGGCGTTCCTACCGTTCCCACCGCAGCGGGCTGTGGGGCCTCGGCCTGCTGATCCTGATCGCGCTCATCGCGATCCTCGCGCCGGTCCTGGTCGGCGAGGACTCGCAGAGCGTGACCGACGCGCCGGGCGGCCCGCTGGAGGGGCCGAGCGGTGAATTCCCGCTCGGCACCGACCAGTTCGGCCGCAGCGTGCTCGCCCTCGTGGTGTACGGGGCGCGTGTCTCGCTCACCGTGGGCCTGCTCGCGGCGTTCCTGTGCGTGGCGATCGGCACCGTCATCGGCATCGTCGCGGGCCACTTCCGCGGCTGGTACTCGACGGTCCTGATGCGGATCACCGACTGGTTCCTCGTCATGCCGACGCTGGTCCTGGCCATCGCGCTCGCCACCGTCATGGACCGCTCGATGTGGACCGTGATCATCGCGATCGGCGTGACGACCTGGCCGACGACGGCGCGCCTGGTGCGCGCGCAGACCCTGTCGGTCGAGGCGCGCCCGTACATCGAGCGGGCGCGGGCGCTGGGCGGCAGCCACAGCCATGTCATGACGCGGCACGTGCTGCCGAACGTGATGCCGCTGGTGCTCGCGCAGACCACGATGATCATCTCGTCGGCGATCCTGACCGAGGCGACGCTCGCGTTCCTCGGTCTGTCCGACCCGACCGTCACCTCCTGGGGCGGCATGCTCCAGGACGCGCGCGAGGCGGGCGCGGTCAGCGCCGGCGACTGGTGGTACCTGGCCCCGCCCGGCATCGCCATCGCGATCGTCGCGCTCTCCTTCACGCTGTGCGGCCGCGCGGTCGAATCCGTCCTCAACCCGAAGCTGGGGGTGCGGTCATGACGCTTCTTGAGGTACGGAACCTCGAAGTGACCTACGCCGGCGGGGCGCAGGCCGTCCGCGGTGTGAACCTGACCGTGGAGGCGGGCCAGAAGCTCGGCATCGCGGGCGAGTCCGGCTGCGGGAAGTCGACGCTGGCGCTCGCGCTGCTGCGCCTGCTCCCCAAGGACGCCAAGGTCACCGGCGAGATCCTGCTGAACGGCGAGGACGTCCTCACCATGAAGTGGGGCCAGGTCAGGGCGGTGCGCTGGGCGGGCGCCTCGATCGTCTTCCAGGGCGCGATGCACTCGCTCAACGCGGTGCACCGCATCGGCGACCAGATCGCCGAGCCGATCCTGCTGCACAAGAAGGCGACGCAGGAGGGCGCGAAGAAGAAGGTCGGCGAACTCCTCGAACACGTGGGGCTCCCGGCGGCGCGCGCGAACGCCTACCCGCACGAGCTCTCCGGCGGCCAGCGCCAGCGCGTGATGATCGCGATGGCGCTCGCCTGCGAGCCGGACCTGATCATCGCCGACGAGCCGACGACGGCCCTCGACGTGATGATCCAGGCCCAGATCCTGCGCCTGATCGAGCAGTTGGTGGCCGAGGAGAACCTCGGCCTTGTCATGATCAGCCATGACCTGGCGGTGCTCTCCGACACCTGCGACCGGCTCGCCGTGATGTACGCGGGCCGCGTCGTCGAGGAGGGCCCGGCCCTCCAGGTGTACGAGGACGCCGTGCACCCCTACGCGAAGGCGCTGTCGGCGGCGTTCCCGACGATCGGCGACCCGGCGTCCCGGTTCGCGCCGCGCGGGCTGCCCGGCGACCCGCCGGACCCGTCGGCGCTGCCGTCGGGCTGCACGTTCCACCCGCGCTGCCCGGTCGCGCTCGACGTGTGCGCGAGTGAGGACCAGGTGCTGCGGGTGGCGGGTCCGCAGCGGCGGGCGGCGTGTGTGCACGTGGGGTCGAGTGACGCCCCGGTCGCGGAAGTCGAAGCAAGGAGCACCACGGCATGACGGAAACGCTTCAGAAGCCGGACGGCTCCGTGCAGACCCTCCTCAGCGCCGACAAGCTGCACGTCACGTTCCCCGGCCGCCGCGGCGCGGCCGAGGCGCGGGCCGTGGACGGCGTCGACCTGGACATCGCGCCGGGCGAGATCGTGGCGCTGGTCGGCGAGTCCGGCTGCGGCAAGACGAGCCTCGCGCGCACCCTGCTCGGCCTGGAGAAGCCGACGTCGGGCCGGGTCACGTTCGCGGGCGAGCCGCTGGACTACGCCTCGAAGGCGCTCAAGGCGTACCGCAAGCGCGTCCAGTTGGTCCTCCAGGACCCGAGCGGCTCCCTCAACCCCCGGCACACCGTGTACGACGCGGTGGCCGAGGGGCTGCGCATCCACGGATACGCGGGCGACGAACGCGAGGCGGTCACGAACGCCCTGTCCCGCGCGGGCCTCAGGCCCCCCGAGCGGTTCTTCCTGCGCTACCCGCACGAGCTGTCGGGCGGCCAGCGCCAGCGCGTCGTCATCGCGGGCGCGCTGGTCCTCGACCCGGAACTGATCGTCGCGGACGAGCCGGTGGCGTCCCTGGATGCGTCCGTACGGGGTGAGATCCTCGCCCTGCTGCTGCGCCTGCGCGACGAGCTGGGCCTGTCCGCGCTGGTGGTCACGCACGACCTCGGCCTCGCGTGGAACATCGCGGACCGGGTGGCGGTGATGTACCTGGGCCGGATCGTGGAGACGGGCCGCGTCGAGGACGTCCTGACCGCGCCCCGGCACCCGTACACGCAGGCCCTGTTGTCGGTCCTGCCGGAGGCGCCGGGCGAACCGGTGGTCCTCACGGGGGAGCCGCCGGACCCGTCCCGCATCCCGGCCGGCTGCCGCTTCCACGCGCGCTGCCAGGTCCTCGCGGACGGCCGGGCGGAGCGGGCGGGGGTCGCCGACGCGTGCCGGACCGTGGACCTGCCGGTCCTGACGGGTGCGGCCGCGTCGCAGGTGGCGTGCCACTGGGCGGCGGCCGAGTAGAAAGCGCAGGGGGAGGGCCCGGCTCCGTGGAGCCGGGCCCTCCCCCTGTCCCACGGGTTCAGCCGAACATGCCGGGCACGTAGTCGCCGCCCTGCTGCTGGGTCATCACGTTGACCCGGTTGAACGTGTTGATGACGGCGATGCAGCCGATCAGCGCGCCGAGCTGCGTCTCGTCGTAGTGCTTGGCGGCCCGCGCCCAGACCTCGTCGGAGACGCCGGCGCTGTCCGCGAGGCGGGTGCCCGCCTCGGTCAGCTCCAGGGCGGCCCGCTCGGCCTCGGTGAAGACCTTGGCGTCCCGCCAGGCGGCGACGAGGGCGAGCCGGACGGCCGTCTCCCCCTCCTCGGCGGCGTCCTTGACGTGCATGTCGAGGCAGCCGGAGCAGCCGTTGATCTGGCTGGCCCGGATCATGACCAGGTTCAGCGTGGCCGCCGGCACCCCGAAATCGGCGGCGGACCGGCCCGCCGCGATGACGTGCTTGAGCATCTTGCCGAGGGCCGGGTTGGAGAAGAGGTCGAGTCGCGGTTCCATGAGGGGCTCCTTCGCACTCCGTCATAAGCGGTGACATCCCCTATGACGGAGCGGCCCGCCCCCGTGTGACACCCGCCGAAGTGACCCGCGTCACACGACGCGACGGGGTCAGCCCTCGTGCGGCTCGCTCGCCTCAAGCAGTTCCCGCGAGCGCTTCACGTCGTCCGCGATGGCAGCGACCAGTTCGTCCAGCGACTCGAACTTCGCCATGCCGCGCACGAACGCCACGAACTCGACGGCCACGTGCAGGCCGTACAGGTCGAGGCCGACACGGTCGATGGCGTACGCCTCGACAGTCCGCTCGGTGCCGTCGAACTGCGGGTTCGTACCGACGGAGATCGCGGCGGCCATCGCCTCGCCGTTCACGTGCAGCCATCCGGCGTAGACGCCGTCGGCCGGGATCGCGGTGTGCGGGAGCGTCTCCACGTTGGCCGTGGGGAAGCCCAGCTCACGGCCGCGCTGCGCGCCGCGCACGACGACGCCCTCGACGCGGTGCGGGCGGCCCAGGATCTCGGCCGCGCCCGCCACGTCGCCCTCGGCGACGAGCCGCCGCGTCAGCGTGGAGGAGAACGCCTCGCCGCCGCCCGCGGAACCACTCACGTACAGATCCACGACCTCGACCTCGAAGTCGTACGTTCCCCCCTGCTCGGCCAGGAAGTCGACAGTGCCCGCGGCCTTGTGGCCGAAGCGGAAGTTGGGGCCCTCGACGACCACGCGCGCGTGCAGCCGGTCGACGAGCACCTTCGCCACGAAGTCGGCGGGCGACAGCTTCGAGAACTCGGTGGTGAACGGCAGGATCAGCACCGCGTCCACACCGAGGTCGGCCATCAGTTCGGCGCGGCGGTGGTGCGGGGCGAGCAGCGGCGGGTGCGAGCCCGGCCGCACGACCTCGCTGGGGTGCGGGTCGAAGGTGACCACGACGGCCGGAACGCCCAGCTCACGCGCCCGCTCCACGGCCCGGCCGATGATCAGCTGGTGCCCGCGATGCACCCCGTCGTAGGAGCCGATGGTGACGACGCTGCGCCCCCAGTCCTCGGGGATGTCCTCCAAGCCACGCCAGCGCTGCACGGTGATTGCCCCTCGCAAACCTGTGTACGACCGTTACGTCTCTCTGTCGAATACGCAGGTCTAAGAGTGCCATGCCGACCGCCCGCGCTCCGCATCGGGCGGCCCGCGACGCTACGCGGACACCCGCGCCCCCGCCACGGTCTCGATCGTGCGCCGGGGGCCGGGCCCGACCAGCGCCGCCCACTCCCGCGGCGCCCCGGCCAGCCAGCGCGCCACGAGCCCGGCGAACCCCGGCACGGTGCGCGCCAGCTCCACCAGCCGCCGGTCGAAGCGGGCCGCGCCCTCGGGCGTGCGCACGAGCAGCGTGCCCGTGCGGTGCACCAGATCCCGCGTCCTGGCCTGCCCGCGCCGCCCGGCGTCCCGCGCGGCGGCGCCCAGCAGCGCCTCCAGCACCACCGGGTCCCGCTCCTCGTCGAGCAGTACGTCGGTCAGCTCGGCCCGCAGCGCCCGTGACGCCGTCGTGCCGGGCGCGGCGAGCACCGGCGCGAGCGCGCACCGGACGACCGGGGGCCGCTCCGCCAGCAGGCCCACGACGAGCGGGAACAGCACGGGCCGCGCGCCGGGGCCGTGTTCGAGTCCGCGGTCGACGAACGCGGCCACGTGTCCCGCGGCGGCGTCCGGCCAGTCCTCGGCGAGCTGCCGCACGAGGCCCGCGGCGCGGCGGGCCAGCGGCGGGTCCGTCAGCTCGGCCAGGGCCCGCAGGATTCCGCCGAGTCCGGGGCCCGGCTCCCGCAGCCGCGCCTGGAACGCGGCGAGCACGGGCTCCGGGTGGGTGGTGAGGGCCGGGGCGAGCGCGGCGGCGGGCAACTGGGCGTCGCCCGCCGCGAAGCGCTCCAGGGCTCGCGCCAGGTGGCCGGGGCGCGTGGCCGGGTCCCGGACGAGGAGGGCGAGGGCGGCGCCGTGCAGCGCGCGGTCCGCGGGCCGGTCGAGCAGGGCGAGCGCGGCGTACCGCAGCAGCTCCCGGTCGGCGTCGGCCGTCACGCGCGGCGCGACCCGCGCCCCGTACGCGGCGGCGGCCACGCGGCGCTCGGGGCGCTCGTCGTGCGCCCACCGCTCCACGGCCCGGCACATGCCTGCCGGTTCCTCCTCGGCGAGCGTGGCGAGCAGTTCGTCGGCGAGCGGGTGGGCGCGGTCGACGAGGGCCTCGGTCAGGTCGTCCAGGTCGTGGCGGCGGTGGGTGTGCAGCAGGGCCTGGGCGGCGTCCGCGACGGTGGCGTCGGGGAGGGCGGGCAGCGGGCGTTCGTCGTCGAACCAGCGGGTGAGTCTGCGGTGTACGCGGCGCGGGTCGGCGACGAGTGCCTGCGCCACGGCGTCCAGGCACCGCCCACCGGCCGCGCCCCCGTCGTGCACGACGGCCCGCCGCAACAACTCGAACCGGGTGTCGTCCCCGACGGCGATCCGCATCCAGAACGCCCCGCCGAACGCGCCCCGCTCGGCGAGCGCCTCGACCACCCCGATGTACGGCCCGACGTCCCCCACCCTCACCAACACCGCCCGCACCAACTCCCGCGCCCACCACTCGGCCTCCCCCACCCCAGCGTCGGGGCTCCGCCCCGCACCCCGCTCCTCAATCGCCGGAGGGGCTTCATTGGCCCACGCCTCCCGTTCCTCGAACGCCGCAGAGCCCCGAGGTACCGACACCGCCCCCGCCTTGGGCAATCTGCCGCCAGGGGCGGCAGGGTGGGCAAGACGGCCCCCACCACGGGCAGCCCCTCCCTCAGGCACCGCCCCCGCCCCCGCCTTGGGCAATCTGCCGCCAGGGGCGGCAGGGTGGGCAAGGCGGCCCCCGGCGCGGGCAGCGCCTTGCTCGGGCGTCAACCCCGGCTCGGGCGAACGCCGCACCCCGGCACGGGCAGCACCTTCCTCGGGCGTCAACCCCGGCTCGGGCGAAAGACCACCCGCATCACCGGCGAAGCCCCACGCCACCAACTCCCGCAACCACCCCTCCAGCTCGGCGCAGCCCCCCTGGCGCTCGACCAGGAGCAACGCCCTCACCACCGGCCCCGCCCGATGCCTCGGCACCGGCACCGCGCCCCCGCCCCCGGCCCCCTCACCCCGCCGGAACACCAACCCCTCCAACGCCCCCGCCACATCCAAGTGCATCCCCTGGATCCAGTCCGCGACCTCCTCGTGGGCGAACCGATACCCACCCCCTCCGCCGGCCGGCACCAGTACCCGCTCCGCCAGCACCGCCGACGCCCACCCCGCGACCCCGTCCCGCATCCCCCACGGGAACAGCTCCTCGAAGGACTCCCGGTCCAACTCCCCCTGCCCGGGTCCAAGACTGCGCCGCGCGGCCTCGTGCACCTGCCCCGCCACCCGCGCCGCGAGCCTGCGCACCCCGCTCCCCCGCACCCCGGCGGGCGCGGCGAGGCGCACCGCCACCCGCAGGCACATCAGGTCGAGGTACGCCCCGAGGATCTCGTCCCGGTCGGGACACCCGTCCACACCCCCGGGCAACGCCGCCCGCACCTCGCTC
The DNA here is from genome assembly GCF_054724165.1 of Streptomyces sp. BYX5S. Taxonomy (NCBI): domain Bacteria; kingdom Bacillati; phylum Actinomycetota; class Actinomycetes; order Kitasatosporales; family Streptomycetaceae; genus Streptomyces; species Streptomyces sp. BYX5S. Next base: position 6,464,229 of record NZ_CM138829.1, read on the forward strand.
AGCAACCGCAACGACAACGGATGCCCGGCCTCCCGCTCCGCGAGCGCCCCCTCCGGCACTCCGAACCGCTCCCGCGCCCGCCGCGCCGCCTCCCCCACCAGGTCCCCGATCCGTACGCACGCCGGGAAGGCCCCTTCCGCCCGCCCGTGCAGGACCTCCGCGCCGAACATCGCGCCCGCCTGCTCCCAGTACTCGCCGCGGCACGCCACCACCAGCCGCACCCCGCACGCCGCGAGCCACCGCTCCGTCCCCCGCGACCAGGCACCCAGCCGGTGCGCGAGCACGGGCGGCATCTCCTCGGGACCGTCGAGCAGCAGCACGAGCGGGCGTCCGGCCTCCCTGGCCACCTCGGCGATCCGCTCGGCGGAGACCTCCCCGACGCCGCCTCCGGCGACACCTCTGCCGTCCCCGGACGCCGCCACGATCCGCCCGGCCCGCTCCAGCGCCCGCCCCACCGCCTGCGCCACCGACGCGTCGTCCTCGCTCAGATCCGCGCCCCGCAGCCACAGCGCGGGCGCCGCCCCGTCCCCGGCGGCCCGCCGCGCGGCGAACGCGGCGAGCTCCGTGGTCCGCCCGCTCCCGGGCTCCCCGACGAGGGCCAGCACCCGCGCCTCACCGCCCGCCCCCGACGTGAAGGCGTCCAACTCGCTCACGAAGTCCGGCCGTTCGACCGGCTCGGGCCCCTCCTCGCCCGGCCCGTCGCTGCCCACCGAGATCCCGCACAGGTGCAGCACCCCGCCGAGGTTCAGCTCGTCCCCGTACGCGGGCACGGTCGCGGCATTGCGCGCCAGGAGTTCGGCCAGCGCCCCGCGCCCACCGACGGCGGCCGCCGCCCGCAGCGGCACCGCGAACCCGGCGGCCCGGTGCCCGGCCCGCAGCGCCGTACCGAGGACCGCGAGCACCACCCCCGTACGCGCGTCCAGCACGGGCCCACCCGCGGCCCCGCCGCCGACGCGCAGCGCATCCGCCCCCGCCGTGCCGACGGCCAGTTCCAGGGCGTCGTCGAGCAGATGCGTGCCGTCCCGGGCCACGTACGCGACCGGTGTCCGGCCCAGGACCCGCGCCTCGCGCCACCCGCCCGCCGGAATCCGCACATACGCTCCGGCCCGGAGCACCCCCGACGCCGCGATCGGCAGCGGCGCCGCGCCGATCCCCTCCGCTCGCACCAACGCCAGCCCCGCTTCGGGCAGTTCGACGATCGACTCGGGTCCCACCGCGCATCTCACGCCACCCGGCCCGTGCACCTCGAGACGCCCGAGGCCGTCCACCGCCTCGTGGCTGGTGACGACCGTCCCGCGGTCGTCCGCCACGAACCCCGTACCGCACGGCCGCCCGGTCGGATCACAGATCCGTACCAGCGGCGGATCCACCATGCCCGGACCCTCCCACCGCTTCGCGCCACTCCCTGTACCTTCGAAGTACTTCGTACGTCCGACGGTAGGCGCGCGATGATCAGTGGAACAGCGCCCGAAGCGAACGCGCCCCCTTGCACTCCCCCGATTCACTCCGAGCGCCCGCTCGGAGGGGTGAACTGCACGGGTGCAGTGGATACACCCTGGAGAGGGGGACGTGGAGCGGCGGCCACCCACAGACCGGTAACCCGCCGCTCCACCGGCCGAGCCTCAGCCGAAGACGGCCAGGCTCTTCGCCTTGCCCTTCGCTTCCTCGACCAGCGCGAGGAAGTCGCCGGAAGGACCGAACACGGCGACGGGACCCGCCCCCGCGTACTCCTCGGGCATCTCCAGGCGCACGCCGTTGAGCAGCAGCTTGCCGCGCCGCCCGTCGACGTCCCAGCGCGGGAACGCGGCGGCGGCCGCCTCGGCCACCGGCATCACGGTCAGCGTCTCCTGGAGCTGGTCCAGGGTGCGCGCCGAGTCGAGCTTGTACGGGCCGACGCGCGTGCGCCGCAGCGCCGTCAGATGCCCGCCGACACCGAGCCCCGCGCCCAGGTCACGGGCGAGCGCCCTGATGTACGTACCGGACGAGCAGACGACGGAGACGACCAGGTCGAGGACCGGCGTGCCGTCCTCGGCGACCGCGTCCCGGACGTCGTACACGGCGAAGGACGAGATCGTGACCGGGCGCGCCGGGATCTCGAACTCCTCGCCGTCGCGGGCCCGCTTGTAGCTCCGTACGCCGTTGATCTTGATGGCGCTGACCTTCGACGGCACCTGCATGATGTCGCCGCTCAGCTCGGCGATGCCCGCGTCGATGGCCTCGCGCTTCACGCCGGACGCGTCGGTGGAGGACGTGATCTCGCCCTCGGCGTCGTCCGTCAGCGTGTTCTGCCCGAGCCGGATCGTGCCCAGGTACTCCTTCTCGGTCAGCGCGAGATGGCCGAGGAGCTTGGTCGCGCGCTCGACGCCGAGCACGAGCACACCCGTCGCCATCGGGTCGAGGGTGCCCGCGTGTCCGACACGACGGGTCCTGGCGATCCCGCGCATCTTGGCCACGACGTCGTGCGAAGTGAAGCCCGACGGCTTGTCGACGATGACAAGGCCGTCGGGCGGAGGGGTGCGGTCGGACATGCTCAGGCTTCGCCGTCCTTCTCGGGGGCGTCGGCCGTGTCCTCGTCGGCATCCTCGGGCTTCTTGTACGGGTCCGCCTCACCGGCGAACGCGGCGCCCGCGGACGCCTCGCGCACCTGTGCGTCGGACTGCCGGGCCCGGTCGAGGAGGTCCTCGATGGTGCGGGCGTTCTCCGGCAGGGCGTCCGCGACGAAGGCCAGGGTCGGCGTGAACTTCACACCGGCCGCCTGACCGACCGCCGAGCGCAGGATGCCCTTGGCGCTCTCGAGGCCCGCGGCGGCGGCCGCGCGCTCCTCGTCGTCCCCGTACACCGTGTAGAAGACGGTCGCCTCCCGCAGGTCCCCCGTCACACGGGTGTCCGTGATCGTGACGTGCGAGCCGAGCCGCGGGTCCTTGATCCCACGCTGCAGCTTCTGCGCCACCACCTCTCGGATGAGGTCCGCCAGCCTCTTGGCGCGCGCGTTGTCGGCCACTGGTCCGTCTCCTTCTAAGTGCTTACTTGCTTGTAGCTTCAGTCTGCGTCAGTCGTCGTCGCCGTGGAGCCTGCGCCGAACCGACAGCAGTTCCACCTCCGGCCGCCCGGCGACGAGCCGCTCGCACCGGTCGAGCACGTCGGTCAGGTGGCCGGTGTCCCCGGAGACCACCGCGAGCCCGATCTCGGCCCTGCGGTGGAGGTTCTGGTTCCCCGTCTCGGCGACGCTCACCGCGTACTTGCGGTGGAGTTCGGCCACGATCGGGCGGACGAGGGAGCGCTTCTCCTTCAGCGAGTGGACGTCGCCGAGAAGCAGGTCGAAGGACAGAGTCCCCACATACATGTGTGTCCGGATGTCCCGCCGGTCCGGGGTCGTATGGGCGGCCGGTTCCGGCCACCGATACGGGAACCGTACACGCAACGGCCGGGGCCGATCGACGGAAATAAGTCCCGTCGACCGGCCCCAGTCGCGTATCAGGCTCAGACGCGCGGCTTCTCGCGCATCTCGTACGTCGCGATGACGTCGTCGACCTTGATGTCGTTGAAGTTTCCGAGGTTGATACCACCCTCGAAGCCTTCGCGGATCTCGGTGACGTCGTCCTTGAAGCGACGCAGACCCTCGATGTTGAGGCTCTCCGCGATGACCTTGCCGTCGCGGAGGAGGCGCGCCTTGGTGTTGCGCTTGACCTCGCCGGAGCGGATGAGAACACCCGCGATGTTGCCCAGCTTGGACGACTTGAAGACCTCGCGGATCTCCGCCGTGCCGAGCTCGACCTCCTCGTACTCCGGCTTGAGCATGCCCTTGAGGGCCGCCTCGATCTCCTCGATGGCCTGGTAGATCACCGAGTAGTACCGGACGTCGACACCCTCGCGCTCGGCCATCTGCGCCGCGCGGCCGGCCGCGCGGACGTTGAAGCCGATGACGATGGCGTCCGAGCCCATGGCCAGGTCGATGTCCGACTCCGTGACCGCACCGACGCCGCGGTGCAGGACGCGGATGTCGACCTCTTCGCCGACGTCCAGCTGGAGCAGGGAGGACTCGAGAGCCTCGACGGAACCAGAAGCGTCACCCTTGATGATGAGGTTGAGCTGCTGGACCTCGCCGGCCTTGAGCACCTTGTCCAGGTCCTCGAGGGAGACACGGCGCACGCGCTTGGCGAAGGCCGCGTTCCGCTCGCGGGCGGCACGCTTCTCGGCGATCTGACGGGCCGTACGGTCCTCGTCGACCACCAGGAAGTTGTCGCCGGCGCCCGGGACGTTGGTGAGACCGAGCACGAGGACCGGAGTCGAGGGACCGGCCTCCTGCACGTTCTCGCCCTTGTCGTCGAGCAGGGCACGGACACGGCCGTAGGCGTCGCCCGCGACCAGCGTGTCACCGACGCGGAGCGTGCCTCGCTGGACGAGGACGGTCGCGACGGCACCGCGGCCCTTGTCGAGGTGGGCCTCGATCGCAATACCCTGCGCGTCCTGGTCGGGGTTGGCCCGCAGGTCGAGCGAGGCGTCCGCGGTCAGGACCACGGCCTCGAGCAGGGAGTCGATGTTCTCGCCCTGCTTGGCGGAGATGTCGACGAACATGGTGTCGCCGCCGTACTCCTCGGCCACCAGGCCGTACTCGGTCAGCTGACCGCGCACCTTGGTCGGGTCGGCACCCTCGACGTCGATCTTGTTGACCGCGACGACGATCGGGACCTCGGCGGCCTTGGCGTGGTTGAGCGCCTCGACCGTCTGCGGCATGACGCCGTCGTTGGCCGCGACCACGAGGATCGCGATGTCGGTCGACTTCGCACCACGGGCACGCATGGCGGTGAACGCCTCGTGCCCCGGGGTGTCGATGAAGGTGATGGCGCGGTCCTCGCCATTGACCTCGGTCGCGACCTGGTAGGCACCGATGTGCTGGGTGATGCCGCCGGCCTCGCCCGCGATGACGTTGGTCTTGCGGATCGCGTCGAGCAGTCGCGTCTTACCGTGGTCGACGTGACCCATGACGGTCACGACCGGCGGACGCGCCATGAGGGCCTCTTCGCCGCCCTCGTCCTCGCCGAACTCGATGTCGAACGACTCGAGCAGCTCACGGTCCTCCTCCTCGGGGGAGACGATCTGAACCGTGTAGTTCATCTCGTCACCGAGGAGCTGCAGCGTCTCGTCGGAGACGGACTGCGTGGCCGTGACCATCTCGCCGAGGTTCATCATGACCGCGACGAGCGACGCCGGGTTGGCGTTGATCTTCTCCGCGAAGTCGGTGAGGGAGGCACCGCGCGACAGGCGAACGGTCTCGCCCTTGCCGCGAGGCAGCATTACGCCGCCGACCGACGGGGCCTGCATGGCCTCGTACTCCTGGCGCCTCTGCCGCTTCGACTTGCGACCGCGACGCGCCGGACCGCCGGGACGACCGAAGGCGCCCTGCGTGCCACCACGTGCACCCGGACCGCCGGGACGGCCACCGAAGCCGGGACGGCCGCCGAAGCCGCCGGGACGTCCGCCACCGCCGCCGCCGGGACCGCCGGGACGACCGGCGAAGCCGCCGCCACCGCCACCGGGACCGCCGGGACGACCGGCGAAGCCGGGACGACCGCCGCCGCCACCCGGACGACCGCCGCCGCCGGGACCGCGACCGCCGCCACCCGGACCCGGACGCGGGCCCGCGGCGGGACGCTGCGGCATCATGCCGGGGTTCGGACGGTTGCCGCCGCCGGGACGGGGACCACCCTGCCCGGCCGCGCCGCCCTGCGGGCGCGGCATGTTGCCCGGGCTCGGACGACCGGCGCCCGGAGCCTGCGGACGGGGACCACCCTGGCCGCCACCCTGCGGGCGCGGACCGCCCGGGGCACCCTGGCCGCCGGGACGCGGGGCGCCGCCCGGACGGGGCGCCTGCGGGCGCGCCATGCCGGTGGAACCGCCGGAGGTGAAGGGGTTGTTGCCCGGACGCGGGCCCGAGGGACGGGCGCCACCGGGACGGGGACCGCCCTGGCCGCCGGGACGCGGGGCGCCCTGACGGTCGCCGCGGTCACCGCGCTGGCCCTGGCCGCGGTCCTGGCCGGGGGCCGGACGGCCGCCGGGCTTCGGGGCACCGGGGCGGGCGCCGCCGGGCTTCGGGGCCGCGGGGGCCTGCGAAGCGGCGGGAGCCTGGAACTCCGGGGTGCTCGGCGCCGGGGAAGCGGGCTTCGGGGCCGGCTTCGGACCGGGCGTCGGCCGCGGACCCGGGGTCGCCGGAGCGGCCGGGGCAGCGGGCTTCTCCGCGGCGGGCTTCGGCGCCGGAGCAGCCGGACCCGGACGCGGGGCGGCAGGCTTGGCGGCCTGCGCGGGAGAAGGGGTGGGACGCGGCGCCGCGGGCTTCGCGGGCGCGGCCTTCTGGGGCGCGGCCTTCTTGGCCGCACCGTTGGTGCCCTGGTTCAGGGCATCAGTCAACTTGCGTACTACCGGCGCCTCGATCGTCGAGGACGCCGAACGTACGAATTCACCGAGTTCTTGGAGCTTGGCCATGACGACCTTGCTCTCCACGCCGAACTCCTTGGCGAGTTCGTATACCCGGACCTTAGCCACTTCGCTCCTTTTAGGTCCGGGTTACGCCGGACCGTCGCTACTTCATGGGCGTACTCATCGCGTGCTCATCGAGTGCTCATCGCAATCTCGACCTACTTCCAACTCGCGGGGTACCAGGGCCGCACGGGGGTTCCGCGCGGCGCTTCTTACGGTGTCGCCTGCTCGACGCGGTGGCGCAGGGCCGCCGTGTCGAACGGTCCAGGGGCTCGATAAGCCCTCTGGAACGCCCGGCGGCGGACCGCCAGGTCGAGACAGGCCACGGCGGGATGCACGTACGCACCCCGGCCGGGCAGCGTACCGCGATCATCGGGGACGCACTGTCCCTCGATCACCACGATCCGCAGCAGTTCGCTCTTGGCCGCTCGCTCCCGGCATCCCACGCAGGTTCGCTCAGGGCATGCGCGGGCATGCGTCCGACCAGACACGATTAAGTCTACCTCCCCGTACCGACCTCACCCCTTTGGGGCAAAGATCGAACGGCTGGTTTCGTCACATACTGTCGTGATCCAAGCGCTGAGCGCTCGGATTTATTCCCCGGCCCCGGACTCCGGCTGCTCGGTGTCCGGACGGATGTCGATCCGCCAGCCGGTGAGGCGGGCCGCGAGCCGGGCGTTCTGCCCTTCCTTGCCGATGGCGAGGGAGAGCTGGTAGTCCGGCACGGTGACGCGGGCGGAGCGGGCGCCGAGGTCCACGATCTCGACCTTGGAGACGCGGGCCGGGGACAGCGCGTTGGCCACCATCTCGGCCGGGTCGTCGGACCAGTCGACGATGTCGATCTTCTCGCCGTTGAGCTCGGCCATGACATTGCGCACACGGCCGCCCATGGGGCCGATGCAGGCGCCCTTGGCGTTCAGCCCGCTCCGGGTGGAGCGCACGGCGATCTTCGTGCGGTGGCCGGCCTCGCGCGCGATGGCGGAGATCTCGACGGACCCGTCGGCGATCTCCGGCACCTCGAGCGCGAAGAGCTTCTTCACGAGGTTCGGGTGCGTACGGGACAGCGTCACGGACGGGCCGCGGACGCCCTTGGCGACGCGGACCACGTACGAGCGCAGGCGCAGCCCGTGCGGGTACTCCTCGCCGGGGACCTGCTCCTGCACCGGCAGGATGGCCTCCAGCTTGCCGATGTCGACCAGCACGTTCTTCGGGTCGCGGCCCTGCTGGACCTGGCCCATCACGATGTCGCCCTCGCGGCCCGCGTACTCGCCGAGCGTCGCGTCGTCCTCGGCGTCGCGCAGCCGCTGGAGGATGACCTGCTTCGCGGTGGTCGCGGCGATCCGGCCGAAGTCGGAGGGGGTGTCGTCGAACTCCTTGGGCTCCTGGCCCTCTTCGAGGTCCGACGGGTCCTCCTTGGCCCAGACCGTGACGTGTCCGCTGTCGCGGTCGAGGCGCACGCGCGCGTGGCGGAAGCTGCCGTCGGTGCGGTGGTAGGCGATGAGGAGGGCCGACTCGATCGCTTCGACCAGCAGATCGAAGGAGATCTCCTTCTCCCGGACCAGACCCCGCAGGGCACTCATGTCGATGTCCACGGCTACGCCTCCTCTTCGTTGTCGTTGCTGTCGTTCTTGCTCTTGCGGTTGAACTCGACCTGGACACGCGCCTTGGCGATGTCGGCGAAGTCGAGCCTGCGGGTGGTCGCCTTGCGGCCCTTCACACCCGGTACTTCGAGGTCGAGGCCGTCGTCGTCGACCTTCAGGATGCGCGCGACCAGCTCGCTGTCGTCCTTCAGCTGGAACTTGACGAGGCGCTCGACGGCGCGGAGGTAGTGGCGGTGCTCCTTCAGGGGGCGCTCGGCGCCCGGGGTCCCGACCTCGAGCTCGTACTCGCCCTCGCCCATGGCGTCGGTCTCGTCGAGCTTCGCCGAGAGCGCGCGGCTCACATCGGCGATCGCGTCCAGGTCGGCGCCCTCGTCGGAGTCCACGACGACGCGCAGCACACGCTTGCGTCCTACCGAGGCCACTTCGATCTCTTCGAGTTCGAGCCCCTGTGAGGTGACGAGCGGTTCCAGTAGTTCCCGCAGCCTCTCGTTCTGGGTGGTGCTCATCCGGGTGACTCCTCGGCCGCGTGTGCTGTTGTGGTTACTGACTTTCCTTGCGCGTCAGGTCAAAGGGTATCCGGTCCAGGGGGGTGTTGCCGTCCACCCGTGCAAGGGCGGCGGTACGGTGATCACGGCCACTCCCCCTTGATCGGTACCGATCAAGATGCCGCCGCCTCCGAAAGCTTTCTCACTTCTGCCTCTTGAGGACGCCCGCCGTGCCGCTGCTCCCTCCCGCCCGCTCCGGGCCTCGCCGCAGGACCCTGCTCGCCTCGCTGGCCGGTGCCGCGCTGCTGACCGGCTGCTCGGACGCCGACGGGGGCGCCGAGGGCGGCAGCGGGTCGCCGGCCGCCGCCCAGGAGAAGCGGCTGCGGACGCGGGCGGCGCGGGAGAGCACGGATCTGCTGGCCCAGTACGACCAGGCGCTGTCGGCCCGGCCGGGGCTCGCGTCCCGGCTCGGTCCGCTGCGGGCCGAGGTCGAGCGGCACGTGAAGGCGTTCGGCGGGAAGGCCCGCGCCTCGGGGGCCGCGGCGCCCCCGGGCCGGAAGTCGGCGCCCGCGCCGGCCTCCGAGAAGGACATCCTCAAGGCGCTCGCGGTGGCCGAGCGGTCGCTGGCGGACCGCAGGGCGACGGAGCTGGTGGACGCGCCGGGCGAGCTGGCGAGGCTGCTGGCGTCGGTGGCGGCGGCCGGGGCGGCGCACGCGTATCTGCTGTCGGAGGACGAGGGCGAATGAGCGAGAACGAGCTGCTCGCCGCGGTGCAGGCGGCGCTGCGGGCCGAGCACGCGGCGGTGTACGGGTACGGGGTGGTCGGCGGCCGGATCGGCGAGGACCGCAGGAGCGAGGCCCGGTCCGCGTACGACGGGCATCGCGCGCGCCGCGACGAACTGCGGCGCACGGTGCGGGACCTGGGCGGCAACCCCGAGGAGTCGGCGGGCGCGTACGCGCTGCCGTTCCCGGTGCCGGACTCCGCGGCGGCGGCGCGGCTCGCCGCGGACATCGAGAGCCGGGTCGCCGGCGTCTACTCGGACCTCGTCCGGGCGGCGGGCGGGGAGCGGCGCCGGAGCGCGGCCGACGCGCTGCGCGAGGCGGCGGTCCGTGCCGTGCGCTGGGGCGGCGGCAGCGTAGCCTTCCCTGGGCTCTCCGAACGGGCCGCGGCGCCGACGGCATCGTCGTCGGGGTCCTCGTCCTCGGAGCAGCCCAGCACGTAGGCAGTCTTGGGAAGGGAATCCCCGCGCATGGCATCCCCGCGCATGGCATTCGAACCGCCGAAGCGGCTGGTGAACGCGCTCGGCGAGGTGCGCGACGACGGGGCCTCGGCGTGGCTCGACGAGGTCGGCGCGCTGCTGGGCGCCGCGGCGGCGCGGCGCGATGTGACGGTGGAGCGCGTCCATGTGCCCGGCGGCCGCAGCAGCCTGGTCGCCCACGTCCGCAGGGCGGACGGCTCCCCGGCGATCCTCAAGCTGGCCCCCGAGCGCTTCCGCCCGGAGGCCGAGCGGGCGGCGCTGACGCACTGGGACGGTTTCGGTGCGGTGCGGCTGCTCGACCCGGGCGTGAACGACGGCGCGCTGCTCCTTGAACGCCTGCACCCGGAGATCTCCGTGCGGACGCTGCCGGAGGCCAAGGCGCTCCTTGAGGCGGCGGGCACGCTGCGCCGCCTGTGGGTGGACCCGCCGGAGGGCCGCAACTGCGAGACCGTTCCGGAGCGTACGGGCCGTCAGGCGGTGGGGATGCGGGCGACGGTGGAGTCGTTCCCCGACGTGGCGCCGCTGATCGACGCGGCCCTCGCGACCCGGGACGAGCTGGTGTCCGCGCCGCCCGAACTCCGCCTGCTGCACGGCACGTTCCGGCAGTCCAAGGTGCTGTCCGGGGAGCGGATGCCGTGGCTGGCGGTCGGGCCGGACCCGGTGGTCGGCGAGACGGCGTTCGACCTGGCGCGGCTGGTCCGCGACCGGGTGGAGGACCTCATCGGCTCCCCCTCCGGCCCCGCCATCACGCGCCGCCGCGTGAAGCGGTTGGCGGAGTCCCTGGAGGTCGACCAGGACCGGCTGCGGGGCTGGACGCTGTTCCGTGCGGTGGAGTCCGGTGCGCGGGCACTGCGCGTGGGGCGGCACCGGGACGGCGAGAACCTGCTGGAGTTCGCCGGCTGGCTGTGACCGGCTCCGTGGTGGGCGTCACGGGGCTCCGCCCCGGACCCCGCGCCTCAAACGCCGGCGAGGCTTGAAAGATCGGGGCTCTGCCCCGGACCCCGCTGCTCAAGCGCCGCAGGGGCTTGAACAGCGGGGAGGGGGCGCCGAGGGGCTTACGCCGTGAGGCGGGTGATGGCCTCTTCGACCGTGAGTTCCTCGCGCTCGCCCGTGCGGCGGTCCTTCAGTTCCACGACGCCGTCGGCGCTGCGGCGGCCCGCGACGAGGATCTTGGGGACGCCGATCAGCTCGGAGTCGGTGAACTTCACGCCGGGCGAGATGCCGGGGCGGTCGTCGACCAGGACACGGACGCCGGCCGCGGCCAGCTTGTCCGAGACCTCCAGGGCGAGCTCGGTCTGGAGGGCCTTGCCCGCCGCGACGACGTGGACGTCGGCCGGGGCGATCTCCTCCGGCCAGATCAGGCCCTTGTCGTCGGCGTGCTGCTCGGCGAGCGCCGCGACGGCACGCGAGACGCCGATGCCGTACGAGCCCATGGTGACGCGGACCGGCTTGCCGTTCTGGCCGAGGACGTCGAGCTGGAAGGCGTCGGCGTACTTGCGGCCGAGCTGGAAGATGTGACCGATCTCGATGGCACGGTCCAGCTTGAGGCCGGTGCCGCACTGGGGGCACGGGTCGCCCTCCTGGACGACGACCACGTCGACGTACTCGGAGACCTCGAAGTCACGGCCCGCGACGACGTTCTTCGCGTGCACGCCGTCCTTGTTGGCGCCGGTGATCCACGCCGTGCCGGGGGCGACCCGCGGGTCGGCGATGTACGTGACCTTCTCCAGGCCCTGCGGACCGACGTAACCGCGGACCAGGTCGGCGCGGCCCTCGAAGTCCTCGGCCGTCACCAGTTCCACGGCGGCCGGGGCGAAGTGCGCCTCGACCTTGTCCATGTCGACCTCGCGGTCGCCGGGGACGCCGACCGCGACGATCTCGCCGTCGACCTTCACGAGGAGGTTCTTGAGCGTCGCGGAGGCCGGGACCTCCATGTACGCGGCGAGCGTCTCGATGGTGGGGGTGTCCGGCGTCGGGACCTCCTCCAACGCGGGCACGCCCTCCGCGTCGACCGCCTTGACGGCGAAGCCGACGGCCTCGGTGTTCGCGGCGTAGTCGCAGTTCGGGCAGTCGGCGAAGGTGTCCTCGCCGGCCGCGGCCGGGGCGAGGAACTCCTCCGACTTCGAGCCGCCCATCGCGCCCGCGGTCGCGGCACAGATCCGGTAGTCGAGACCGAGGCGCTCGAAGATGCGCTGGTACGCGGCGCGGTGCAGGCCGTACGACTCGGCGAGGCCCTCGTCGGTCAGGTCGAAGGAGTACGAGTCCTTCATCTGGAACTCGCGGCCGCGCAGGATGCCGGCGCGGGGGCGGGCCTCGTCGCGGTACTTGGTCTGGATCTGGTAGAGGATCACCGGCAGGTCCTTGTAGGACGTGCACTGGTCCTTGACCAGCTGGGTGAAGATCTCCTCGTGGGTCGGGCCGAGCAGGTAGTCGCCGCCCTTGCGGTCGTTGAGGCGGAACAGCTCGGCGCCGTACTCCTCCCAGCGCCCGGTCGCCTCGTACGGCTCCTTGGGCAGGAGCGCGGGCAGCAGGACCTCCTGGCCGCCGATGGCGTCCATCTCCTCGCGGATGACGCGCTCGACGTTCGCGTAGACCCGTCGGCCGAGCGGCAGCCAGGACCAGACACCGGCGGCGGTGCGGCGCACGAAACCGGCGCGGACCAGCAGCTTGTGGCTGAGGACTTCGGCGTCCGCCGGGTCGTCGCGCAGTGTCTTCACCATCAACTTCGACATGCGCTGGACCTGGACCTTGGCCATGATTCGACTCCTGCGACAGGGGGTGCCCCCTGCTCGAACGTAGTTGAGAGCTTGGGGGAGGGTGATGTCAGGAGGTTAGCCGGGGGGCGGTCGCGGCCGGAAATCGGTTGCCGGTTATGCGTGACGGCGCAGTGGCAGGGGCGCGCCCATCACCGCGTACGGGCGCGGGGCGCTCGGGAACAGGACCTGGCGGGCGAGGTCCTCGTAGCCGAGGGAGCGGTAGAGGCCGCGGGCCGGGCTGTCGAAGTCGATCGCGGAGAGGATCGAGCGGGGCTCGGTGGCGCCGTCGGTGATCGTCGTGATGAGGGTGCGGCCGACGCCGCGGTTCTGGTAGCCGGGGTGGACGTGCAGCTCCGTGATCACGAAGGAGTCGTCGAGCCAGTGGTCCTCGCCGCGGGCGCGGAGGTACGGCTCGACGACGGTGGACCACCAGTGGGTGCGGTCGTTCGGCATGCCGTAGACGAAGCCGACGAGGCGGCCGGTGTCGGTGGTGGCGCCGAGGGAGCGGGCGCCGGGGTAGGTGATGTGCCGCAGCACGATCTGGCGGCGCACGGCGATCTCGTCGTCGCTGAGCCCGAACGCGTACGCCTGCACGGCGAGCGCCTCGTCGACACGGCTGCGCAGGTCCAGGGGGCCGATGGTGACGGCGCGGTCGTCCGTGCGGTTCCGGTGCGGCATGCCCGGAGGGTACCTCGGTCGACCGAGCGCTGTACGGGCAGCCGTGGTCGCGGCCACGGGGCTCCGCCCCGGACCCCGCTGCTCAATCGCCGCAGGGGCTCTATGGACCGGGGCGGAGCCCCGTAGCGTCAACCACCGTGCGGCAGCCTCGGGACGCTCGACAGCAGGCGGCGCGTGTATGCGTGGTCTGGCGCGCCCAGGACCGACGGTGTGGGCCCGGACTCCACCACCCGCCCCCGCTCCAGCACGGCCGTGCGCTCGCACAGCGCCGCCACCACCGACAGGTCGTGGGAGACCATCACGATCGTGAGCCCCGCCGTCTCCTTCAGCTCGGCCAGCAGGTCGACCACCTTCACCCGGGTCGTGACGTCGAGCGCGGAGACCGGTTCGTCGGCGAGGAGGACCCGCGGGTCGCAGACCGTGGCGCGCGCGATGGCGATGCGCTGGCGCTGCCCGCCGGAGAACTCGTGCGGGTACCGCTCCCCCGCGTCGGCCGGCAGCCCCACCCGTTCGAGGGCGTGCGCGACCTTCCGGTCCGCCTCCTCCCCCGTCGCGACGCCGAGCGACCGCAGCGGCTCGGCCACGATCCGCCGCACCCGCTGCCGCGGGTCGAGCGAGGCGTACGGGTCCTGGAAGACGCACTGCACGCTCCGCCGGAACGCCTTCATCCGCGCCCGGTCGCGCGGCCGCAGCTCGTCGCCGTCGAAGCGGACCGTCCCGGAGGTGGGCCGGGCGAGGCCGAGCAGCATGCGCAGGAGGGTCGTCTTGCCTGCGCCCGACTCACCGACGAGCGCGAGGCTCTGCCCGGTCTCGACCGCCACCGACACGTCCGTGACGACGGGCGCCGCGGCGCCCCGGTACGCGTACGAGACCTTGTCCAGTTCCAGCACAGGAGCGCTCATCGCACGCCTCCCAGGTCGAGCGCGGACTCCAGTTGCCGCGCGCTGTCCACCAGCGCCTTCGTGTACGCCTCTCGCGGGGCCCGGACGACGTCGGCCACCGCGCCGGACTCGACCGCGCGCCCGTCCTTCATCACCAGGACGCGGTCCGTCACCTTCGAGACCACCGCGAGGTCGTGGCTGACGAACAGGACCGCCATGCCGCGTTCGCGTACGAGTCCGTCGATCAGGTCGAGCATTTCGGCCTGCACGGTGACGTCGAGCGCCGTCGTCGGCTCGTCCGCGACGAGCAGCGCCGGGTCGCAGGCGAGCGCCATGGCGAGGGCCACGCGCTGGCGCTGGCCGCCGGAGACCTCGTGCGGGAAGGCGCGGGCGATCCGGGCCGGGTCGGGGAGGCGTACCTGTTCCAGCAGGTCCGTCACCGCCGACCGCAGTGCCGCGCCCTTCAGCCCCTGCCGCCTGCGCAGCGGTTCCGCGATCTGCTTGCCCACCCGCATCAGCGGGTCGAGCGCGGTGAGCGGCTCCTGGAAGACGACGGCCGCGCTGCGGCCGCGTACGCCCACGAGGGTCTTCTCGCTCGCGCCGACGATCTGCGTACCGTCCAGCGTGACGCTGCCGGTCGCCGTCATGCCCGCGGGCAGCAGCCCGAGGGCCGCCAGCGTCGTCAGGGACTTGCCGGAGCCCGACTCGCCGATGAGGCCGAGGCGTTCGCCGCGCGCGACCTCGAAGCGGAGGCCGGACACCAGCTCGCGCCCGTCTCCCGTACGGATCGTGAGTCCCTCTACGGAAAGCAACGGTTCGCTCATGCCGCCACCCGCTCCTTGCGTGCCGTCGGGTCGAGGACGTCGCGCAGCCCGTCCGCGATCAGGTTGACCCCGATGACCAGCAGCACGAGCAGCATGCCCGGCGCGAGCGCCCCCGCGGGCGCCGTCGTGAACGTCGCCTGCGCCTCCTGGAGCATCCGGCCCCACGAGGCGTTGGGCGGTGGTGCGCCGAGGCCGAGGTAGGACAGGCCCGCCTCCGCGAGGACGGCGAGGCCGAACTGGAGGGCCAGGTTCACCGCGAGGGTCGGCCAGATGTTGGGCAGGACGTGCCCGGCCACGACGCGCGGCCAGCTCGTGCCCGACGTGCGGGACGCCGTGATGTAGTCCTGCGCGAGGACCCGCTTGACGAGGATCCGGGTGAGCCGGGC
This sequence comes from Streptomyces sp. BYX5S, assembly GCF_054724165.1. NCBI lineage: Bacteria > Bacillati > Actinomycetota > Actinomycetes > Kitasatosporales > Streptomycetaceae > Streptomyces > Streptomyces sp. BYX5S. Next base: position 6,479,572 of record NZ_CM138829.1, read on the forward strand.
CACGACCGCGCTCTGCGCGAGGCCGATGGCCAGGATCGCCGAGCCGAGCGTCGCCGACCGCGCCGCGACGATCAGCATCGCGAGCAGCAGCGTCGGGAACGCGATGAGGATGTCGAGCAGCGCCGAGAGGGTGTCGTCGAACCAGCCCTGCGCGAACGCCGCGAGGAGCCCCAGGGTGACACCGAGCAGCGCCGCCACCGCGACCGAGCCGAGCCCGGCCTGGAGCGCGATCCGCGAGCCCGTCATGAGCTGCGTGAACAGGTCACGGCCGAGCTTGTCGGTGCCGAGCAGGTGCCCGCCGCCGGGCCCGGCGAGCCGGCCGCCGGACGTGTCGTCGCTGTCGTACGGCAGCCAGAACAGGGAGACGAGCGCGAGCAGGACGACGAGTCCGGCGAAGACGCCGCCCGTCCACAGGGTGACCGATGATCTGCGCTTCATCGCACACCGCCTCCCGAGAGCCGTCCGCGCAGGCGCGGGTCCACGAGCCGCTGCACGAGGTCCGCGAGGAACCCGATGATCAGCACCCCGAACGTCGACACGAACAGCACGCCCTGGATCACCGGGTAGTCGTGCTGCGCGATCCCCGTGGCGAGCATGGAGCCGAGCCCCGGCAGCGCGAACACGGACTCGACGACGACCGCGCCGAGCAGGGTCGAGGCGAGTTCGATGCCGAGGATCGAGATGACCGGCACGGACGCGTTGCGCAGCCCGTGCCGCCACATCGCCCGCCGGAACGACGAGCCGAGGGCCCGCGCGGTGCGCAGGTACTCGCTGTCGAGGACGTCGAGCGTGGCGGAGCGTACGTAGCGGATGAGGGACGCGGACATGACGAGCGCCACCGTGACCACCGGCAGTACCAGTGACTGCACGGCGGGACCGGGGGTGTCCCAGCCGTCCTGCGGGAAGCCGCCGGACGGCAGCCAGCCCGCGTTCAGCGCGAAGACCGCGATGAGGATCATGCCGAGCCAGAACACCGGGACGGCGATGCCGAGTTGGGAGACGCCGCTGAGCAGCGCCCCGTACCAGGTGTTCTTCTTGTACGCGGCCACGAACCCGGCCGGGACCGCGAGGAGCACGGCGAGCACGAACGCCGACAGCGTCAGCGGCACCGTGACGTTCAGGCGCTGCGACACCTCGGGGCCGACCGGCAGCGACGACACGAAGGACGTGCCGAGGTCACCGCTCACCAGCTGGCCGATCCAGTGCGTGAACTGCTCGGGCAGCGGCTTGTCGGAGCCGATGGAGTGCCGGGCCGCGGCGATCTGCTCCGGCGAGGCGCCCACCGAGGTGAGCGCGTTCGCCGGGTCGCCGGGCAGCATCCGGAGCAGCACGAACAGCACGACGGACGCGAGGACGAGGGAGACCAGCAGGAACACCAGTCTCCGCAGGAGGTAGCGGGTCATGTCCCCTGGCTCAGCTGCTCTTCTTGATGTCGTACGCGAAGAACTGCGAGTTCAGGCCGTTGAGCGGGTAGCCCGACAGCTTGGTGTTCGCGACGACGATCTGCGGATACAGGTAGAGCCAGTCGCTGGCCGCGTCCTCGGCGGTCTTGCGGTTGACCTTCTTCAGCAGTTCGGTCTGCTCGGCCGTGGTCGACGCCTGCTCGGCCTTCTCGACCCAGTCCTGGACCTGCTTGTCGTCGTAGCCCCAGTAGAAGTCGGGGTTGCCGTACCAGACGAGGTCGCGGTCGTTGACGTGCTCCTGGAGCGTGGCCGTGAAGTCGTGGTTCTTGTAGACCTTCGTGTACCACTCGTCCGGCGTGATCGTGTTGATCTTTACGGTGATGCCGACCTTGGCGAGCTGCGACTTGATGAAGGTCGCGGCGGTGGGGTGCGGGTCGTAGTTCGGGGTGTCGAGCGTGAAGCTGAACCCCTTGCCGTAACCCGCCTCCTTCAGCAGCCTCTTGGCCTTGCTGACGTCGTGCGCGTTGACGTCCGTCAGGTCCTCGTACCAGGGGTCGGTGGGCGGCACCATCGACCCGATCTCCTTGCCGTAGCCGCCCCAGACGGATTCGAGGAGCTTCTTGTCGTCGATGGCGGCGGAGACGGCCCGGCGCACCTTGACGTCCGTGAACGGCTTCGCCTTGTCGTTGAAGGCGAGGAGCAGCTTGGTGGTCGAGTCGCCGTCGTTGACCTTGTAGTTCTGGTTCGACGTGAACTGGTCGAGGGCGTCGGGCGACTGCTCGCTGGTGACGACGTCGACCGCGTTGGTCTGGAGCGCGTTGTTGAGGGCGGTCGCGTCCTTGTAGTAGTGGAAGACGACCTGCTTGTTCTTGGCCGCGTCGCCCCAGTAGCCGCCGAACCGGTCGAGGCTGAGGGCGGAGCCGCGGGTCCACTTCCTCAGCTGGTACGGGCCGGTGCCGTCCTCGCTGGTCTTCAGGCTCTTGGCGTCGGAGTTGATGATCCAGACGTAGGAGAGGTTGTAGATGAAGGAGATCGACTTCTTCGACAGCGTGACCTTGACGGTCTTCGCGTCGGGGGTGGCGACGTCCTTGATGACCTCCAGGTTCGCCTTCCGCGCGGACTGCGAGTCCTTCGCGATCACCTTCTCCAGGCTGTACTTGACGTCCTCACTGGTCAGCTTCTTGCCGCTGTGGAACGTCACGCCGTCGCGGAGGGTGAAGGTGTAGGTGAGGCCGTCACCGCTGACCTTGTGGTCCTCGGCGAGGAGCTTCTCGACCTTGCCCTGGTCGGTGAGCCTGAACAGGCCCTCGTAGACGTTGCCGTTGAGGGCCTCGGTGACGCCCTGGCCGCCGCCCGCGGTGTTGTCGAGGTTCTGCGGCTCGTAGAGGGAGCCGATGTTGACCGTGGCGTTCCTGTCGTACGCGCCGCCGCCGGACGTCGAGCCGGAGCCGGAGCCGCCGCAGGCGGCGAGCGTGACGGCGAGGGCGACGGTGAGCGTGCCGACGGACAGGGATCTCTTGGAGATGCGCATGAGGGGGCCTTACGAGGAGGAGTGCGGGTGGAGTCGATCAGTGAGCGGTGCCGGCGAAGCCGTCGCGGAGGACCGGGAGCTTCTCGCCCGCCTCGACGGGCAGGTGGAGCCGGTTCTGCCGCGGCGGCATCGGACAGTTGTACTGATCGGAGAAGCCGCACGGGGGTACGAAGGCCCGGTTGAAGTCGAGGCGGACGCGGCCCTCGCCGGTGTGCTCGACGAAGAGGAAGCGCCCGGCGCCGTAGGTCGAGTCGCCGTTGGTCGGGTCGCCGAAGACGAGCAGCAGCGTGCCGTCGTCGTCGAACGCGGAGAGCGTGTAGTCGGTGCCGTCGACGGTCAGGGCGATGTCGCCGGGGACGACCTTCTCGCGGGTGCCGCCGTTGTCCCGCAGGTGCTCGAAGGCGACCGTGCGGGCGCCCTCGACGGGCGTGTACGTGGCGTCCAGGACCCAGGACGGGTCGTACGGGAAGACGTCGATGCGGTCGAAGGCCCGGACGGCCGGGGATTCGGCGTCCCAGAAGCGCAGGCCGTGCTCGGGGGCGCCGGTGACCATGTCGGTGCGTTCGAGGCTCGTCACCGTGACGGTGTCGGGCTGTCCCTCGCGGGCGGCGTCGAGGTCGGGGGTCTCGCCGGCGGGGAGCCAGCGGGTCTCGACGAGGGCGAGGTTTCCGGTGGCAGCGGTGACGGAGCGGTGCCGGTCGGCACGCCATTCCTGCCAGGCGGCTGTGCCGGAACCGGGAGCAGACATCGTGAGGCACCTACAGTCAGTGAAGCTTGAACCAAAGCAACACCTTTATGGTCCATAAGACACACTAATGTCAATGTGCGCCAAAGAGTTGAGACGGGCACCACACGACGAAACGGGAGAAACGTGCCGTATCAGAACAGCACGCTCATGAACGCCCCGACTTCCTCGAAGCCCACGCGCCGGTACGCGGCGCGGGCCGGGGTGTTGAAGTCGTTGACGTAGAGGCTGACCACGGGGGCGACGTCGGCGAGGGCGTAGCGCAGGACCGCCGCCATGCCGGGGGCAGCGAGGCCGCGGCCGCGGTACTCGGGGGCCACCCACACGCCCTGGATCTGGCAGGCCTGCTCGGTCGCGGCGCCGATCTCCGCCTTGAAGACGACCTTGCCGTGCTCGTCGAGGCGGGCGAAGGAGCGGCCGGAACCGACCAGTTCGGCCACCCGCGCCTGGTAGAGCAGGCCGCCGTCACCGGCGAGCGGGGAGACGCCGACCTCCTCGGTGAACATGGCCACGCACGCCGGCATGATCGTGTCCATCTCGTCCTTGCGGATGCGGCGGACGTACGGGTCCGGGGCGATGTCGGCGGGCATCCGGTCGGTCACCATCAGCGGCTGGTGGGAGCGGACCTCGCGGGCCGGGCCCCAGCCCGGTTCGAGCAGCTGCCACAGGCGGGCGGTGGGCTCCGCCGGGCCGACGATGGAGGAGCAGCGGCGGCCGGCCCTGCGGGCGCGGTCGGCGAAGCCGCGGATCGCGCGGTCGGTGGCGCAGATCGGTACGAGGTTGGCGCCCGCGTAGCACAGGGAGGCCAGCATGCCGTCCTCGTACCAGCCCCACATCTCGCCGCCCAGCCGCCACGGGTCGAGGCCCGCGACACGGACGCGGGCCGTGACGAAGGCGTTGGCGACGGGCTCGCGGTCGAGGACGGCGAGCGCGGCGTCGAGGTCACTCGGTTCGAGGACCCGAGTGGTGGTCTGAGTCAACACGTGCGGAAGGGCCTCACCGGATGGGCTACTGATCTCCGCACTGTACCTGGCGCTCCGCGGGTGTGACGGGTCGACGTTTCGGCCCCCTTCCGCCGGGGCCCCCGCGCGGGTCCTCTCGCGTCGGCGGCTTCCGGCCGCGCCGCGGGTCTGCGCAGTTCCCCGCGCCCCTGAAAGGCGCACTGCGTGCGCCCCCAGGGGCGCGGGGAACTGCGCGAACGGGACCAACAACGAAACCGGTGGTCGCCGACGCGGAGGGGGCACGGACCGGACGCCGGCGGATCAGGGGCGCGGGGAACTGCGCAGACCGGACCACGGCGGGACCGCAGGGCGCCGAACGGAAAGGCCCGCCCACCCGGAGGGTGCGCGGGCCTGAAAGCGGCGGGGTCAGCCCGCGACGGACACCGACGGCTCGCCGGAGGCGACCCCGTCCTTCTCCATCTGCTCCGCGATCTTCATCGCCTCGTCGATCAGCGTCTCGACGATCTTCGACTCGGGCACCGTCTTGATGACCTCGCCCTTGACGAAGATCTGCCCCTTGCCGTTGCCGGAGGCGACGCCGAGGTCGGCCTCGCGGGCCTCGCCCGGACCGTTGACGACGCAGCCCATGACGGCCACCCGCAGCGGGACCTCCATGCCGTCGAGGCCGGCGGTGACCTCCTCGGCGAGCTTGTAGACGTCGACCTGGGCGCGGCCGCAGGAGGGGCAGGAGACGATCTCCAGGCGCCGCGGCTTGAGGCCGAGGGACTCCAGGATCTGGTTGCCGACCTTGATCTCCTCGACCGGCGGGGCGCTCAGGGACACCCGGATCGTGTCGCCGATGCCCTCGGAGAGCAGCGCCCCGAAGGCGACCGCCGACTTGATCGTGCCCTGGAAGGCCGGACCGGCCTCCGTGACACCGAGGTGCAGCGGGTAGTCGCACTGCGCGGCGAGCTGCCGGTACGCGTTGACCATGATCACGGGGTCGTTGTGCTTCACCGAGATCTTGATGTCGCGGAAGCCGTGCTCCTCGAAGAGGCCCGCCTCCCAGAGCGCCGACTCGGCGAGCGCCTCGGGGGTCGCCTTGCCGTACTTCTGGAGCAGCCGCCTGTCGAGGGAGCCCGCGTTCACGCCGATCCGGATCGGCGTCCCGTGGTCGTTCGCCGCCTGGGCGATCTCCTTGACCTTGTCGTCGAACTGCTTGATGTTGCCCGGGTTGACCCGGACCGCGGCGCAGCCCGCCTCGATGGCCGCGAAGACGTACTTCGGCTGGAAGTGGATGTCCGCGATGACCGGGATCTGCGACTTCTTGGCGATGACGGGCAGCGCGTCGGCGTCGTCCTGCGTGGGGCAGGCCACGCGCACGATCTGGCAGCCGGAGGCCGTCAGCTCGGCGATCTGCTGGAGCGTGGCGCCGATGTCGGACGTACGCGTCGTCGTCATCGACTGCACGGACACCGGGGCGTCCCCGCCGACCGCCACCGTGCCGACCTGGATCTGCCGGCTCTTGCGCCGCTCGGCGAGCTTGGTCGGTACGGACGGAATGCCGAGAGAAATCGCAGTCATCTGCTGTGCAACCCCAAGGATGTGGATCGAGTCCAGAGGCTTCCGAGATTACGTCACCGGCGCGTGCCCGAGCACATCGCGCCCCTTCAATCCCCCACAAAGAGGGACCGCCCGGCACCGATGGTGCCGGGCGGTCCGAAACACCTTCCGAACGACTGGCGAACAGGCCCCGAACGGCTTCTGACCAGGGATCGGTCAGCTGATCTTGACCGGATTCACCACGTCCGCGATCAGGACGAGGATCGTGAAACAGACGAAGACGCCCGCCACCACGTACGCCACCGGCATGAGCTTCGCCACGTCGAACGGGCCCGGGTCGGGGCGGCGGAACACCTTGGCCAGGTTGCGGCGCAGCGACTCCCACAGCGCGCCCGCGATGTGGCCGCCGTCGAGGGGCAGCAGCGGGAGCATGTTGAACAGGAAGAGCGACAGGTTGAAGCCCGCGACCAGCATCAACGCCATCGCGAGCTGCTGCGTCGGCGGGATGTCCAGGGTGAAGATCTCGCCGCCGACACGGGCCGCGCCGACCACGCCCATCGGCGAGTCCTGCTCGCGCGGGCCGTCGCCGAAGGCGGCGTCCCACAGGGCGGGGATCTTGGCGGGCAGCGCGATGATGGAGTCCACCGCGTCGCCGACCCGGTCGGTCATCCAGGTGACGGAGTCGCCGAAGTCCTGGCGCACGACGCCGGTCGCGGCGGTGAAGCCGAGGAAGCCCGCGTTGACGTAGCCCTCGGTGATCTGGCCCCGGGAGTCCTTCTTCGGCACCTGGTTCGTGGCGATCTTCGCGGTCAGCGTCTGCTGCTGCCCGTCTCGCTCGACGACGATCGGGACCGTCTTGCCCGCGCTCTCGCGGATCTCGTCGGACAGCGCGTTCCACTCGTCCGTGGCGACCCCGTTGAAGGACACGATCTTGTCCTTCGGCTGGAGGCCCGCCGCCTTCGCCGGGGACTCCGGGTCGGAGGCCTTGCAGGTGTCGCGGTCGGCGCTGGCCTGGATGACGCAGGACGAGACGGACGAGACGACGTTCGTCTGCTGGGTGACGCCGAAGCCCATCAGGACCGTGAGGAAGAGCCCGATCGCGAGGACCAGGTTCATGAAGGGTCCGGCGAACATGACGATGACGCGCTTCCACGGCTTGCGCGTGTAGAAGAGGCGGGTCTCGTCGCCGGGCTTCAGCTCCTCGAAGGCCGCGGCCCGCGCGTCCTCCACCATGGAGCGGAACGGGGAGGTCGAGCGGGACTCGATCCTGCCGTCGGCGCCGGGCGGGAACATGCCGATCATGCGGATGTAGCCGCCGAGCGGGATGGCCTTGACGCCGTACTCGGTCTCGCCCTTGTGCCGCGACCAGATGGTGGGGCCGAAGCCGACCATGTACTGGGGGACGCGGATGCCGAAGAGCTTCGCCGTCGACAGGTGGCCCAGCTCGTGCCAGGCGATGGAGAAGAGCAGGCCCACCGCGAAGATGACTATGCCGAGGATCATCATCAAGGTCGTCATGCACGAGCCTCCGCGGCTGCCTTGTCCGTTGTCTTCGTCAGTTCACGGGCCCGAGCGCGTGCCCAGGTCTCCGCTTCGAGGACGTCCGCGACGGTGAGCGAAGTTCCCGTTTCGGGTGTGCCGTGTTCCTCCACGACCTTCGTCACGGTTTCCATGATCCCGAGATACGGCAGGGCGCCGCTCAGGAACGCGTCGACGCACTCCTCGTTGGCGGCATTGAACACCGCCGGGGCCGTCCCCGCGAGCTCCCCCACGTGTCGGGCGAGCCCCACGGCCGGAAACGCCTCGTTGTCGAGGGGGAAGAACTCCCAGCTGGAGGCCTTCGTCCAGTCGAAGGCGGGCGCCGCGTCGGGGACCCGCTCGGGCCAGCCGATGCCGAGGGCGATGGGTCCGCGCATGTCGGGCGGGGTGGCCTGGGCGAGCGTGGAACCGTCGGTGAACTCGACCATGGAGTGCACGTAGGACTGCGGGTGCACGACGACCTCGATGCGGTCGAACGGGATGTCGTACAGCAGATGTGCCTCGATGACCTCAAGCCCTTTGTTGACGAGGGTCGAGGAGTTGATCGTGATGACCGGGCCCATCGCCCAGGTCGGGTGCGCGAGGGCGTCGTCGACGGTGACCTGTTGGAGATCCGCCTTCGTCCGCCCGCGGAAGGGGCCGCCGGAGGCGGTGACGACGAGTCTGCGGACGTCGGCGCGGGTGCCGGCGGCGAGGGCCTGGAAGAGCGCGGCGTGCTCGGAGTCGACCGGGATGATCTGGCCGGGCTTGGCGATCCGCTTGACGAGGGGGCCGCCGACGATGAGCGATTCCTTGTTGGCGAGCGCGAGGGTGCGGCCCGCTTCGAGGGCGGCGAGCGTCGGCGCGAGGCCGATGGAGCCGGTGATGCCGTTGAGCACGGTGTGGCAGTCGCCGCGTCCGGCGATCTCGGTCGCGGCCTCGGGCCCCGCGAGGATCTCGGGCAACGGCTCCCCCGCCCCGTACTGCGCGGCGAGCGCCTCGCGCAGCGCGGGCACGGCGTCCTCGCGGGCGACGGCGACGGTGCGGACGCGCAGCTGCCGGGCCTGCTCCGCGAGGAGTTCGACGCGGCCGCCCGCGGCGCTGAGCGCGGTGACGCGGAACCGGTCGGGATTGCGCAGCACGAGGTCGACGGCCTGGGTGCCGATGGATCCCGTGGAGCCGAGGACGACGACGTCGCGAGGGGCGTCGGCCGGGGCCGGGTCGAAGACGAGGTGCGGGTCCGCGAGGGGGGATGGGCTGTCGCTCATCCCCCCATTCTTGCGTGACTTCCCTGTGTGCCCGACACGGGATGGCACAGGACCTGCTGGTGGTTCAGCGGATCGGCCGGTGGACGTTCTTCCGTTTGCTGGGTCCCGGGGTGGCGTCGACGATCCAGGGGCCGTCGCCGCTGGGGTCGACGATGCCCTGCTCCAGCCAGGTGTACGTGCCTGCGATGACGCCCTTGACGACCTTGTGGTCGAGGTCGTCGGTGTTGGTCCACAGGCGGCCGAAGAGTTCGTCGACGCGGATCCGGGCCTGGCGGCAGAAGGCGTCGGCGAGCTGGTAGGCCTCCCGGCCGTACGGTTCGGTGGTGCGCAGGAGTTCGGCGCGTACGCAGACGGCGCTCATGGCGAAGAGTTCGGCGCCGATGTCGACGATGCGGCCGAGGAAGCCCTGTTTCGTCTCCATGCGGCCCTGCCAGCGGGACATCGCGTAGAAGGTGGAGCGGGCGAGCTTGCGGGAGGAGCGTTCGACGTAGCGCAGGTGCGTTCCGAGGTCCGGGTGCCCCTTGGGGTGGAACTCCGCGTAGGTGCGCGGGAGTTGACCGGGGCCCGCGACCAGCTTGGGGAGCCACTTGGCGTAGAAGCCGCCCGCCTTGGCGCCCGCCTTCGCCTTGTCCTGGAGCGACTTCTCCGGGTCGATCAGGTCGCCGGCCACCGACAGGTGCGCGTCGACGGCCTCGCGTGCGATCAGCAGGTGCATGATCTCGGTCGAGCCCTCGAAGATGCGGTTGATGCGCAGGTCGCGCAGGACCTGTTCGGCGGGGACGGCGCGTTCGCCGCGGGCGGCGAGGGACTCGGCGGTCTCGAAGCCGCGGCCGCCGCGGATCTGGACGAGTTCGTCGGCCATGAGGCAGGCCATCTCGGAGCCGTACAGCTTGGCGAGGGCGGCTTCGATGCGGATGTCGTTGCGGTCCTCGTCGGCCATCTGCGACGAGAGGTCGAGCACGGCTTCGAGGGCGAAGGACGTCGCCGCGATGAAGCTGATCTTCGCGCCGACGGCTTCGTGGAACGCGACCTGCCTGCCCCACTGTTCGCGCTCCGCCGACCACTCGCGGGCGATCTTGAGGCACCACTTCCCGGCGCCGACGCACATGGCGGGGAGGGAGAGCCGGCCGGTGTTGAGGGTGGTGAGCGCGATCTTGAGCCCGGCGCCCTCGCGGCCGATGCGGTGGGCGGCCGGGACGCGGACGCGGTGGAAGCGGGTGACGCCGTTCTCCAGGCCGCGCAGGCCCATGAAGGCGTTGCGGTTCTCGACGGTGACGCCCTCGGCGGCCGCCTCGACGACGAACGCGGTGATACCGCCCCGGTGGCCTTCCGACCGGGGTACGCGGGCCATGACGACGAGCAGGTCGGCGACGACGCCGTTCGTGGTCCACAGCTTCACGCCGTCGAGGACGTAGTCGTCGCCGTCGGGCACGGCGGTGGTGGCGAGGCGGGCCGGGTCGGAGCCGACGTCGGGCTCGGTGAGCAGGAAGGCGGTGATGTCGGTGCGGGCGCAGCGCGGCAGGAACGTGTCCTTCTGCTCCTGCGTGCCGAAGATCTTCAACGGCTGGGGCACGCCGATGGACTGATGCGCCGACAGGAGCGCGCCGATGGCGGGCGAGGCCGAACCGACCAGGGCGAGGGCCTTGTTGTAGTAGACCTGCGTGAGCCCCAGGCCGCCGTACTTGGTGTCGATCTTCATGCCGAGCGCGCCGAGCTCCTTGAGCCCGTTGAGCGTCTCGTCGGGGATCCGTGCCTCGCGCTCGATGCGGGCCGAGTCGATCTTCGTCTCGCAGAAGTCGCGCAGCTTCGCGAGGAACTCCTCGCCGCGCTGCGCGTCCTCGTCGGCGGGCATCGGGTGCGGGTGGATGAGGTCGAGCCGGAACCGGCCGAGGAACAGTTCCTTGGCGAAGCTGGGCTTGCGCCAGTCCTGTTCGCGGGCGGCCTCGGCGACCTGGCGGGCCTCCTTCTCGGAGACCTTCGCCCGGTGCTGGGGTGCGGGGGATGTTGCGGACATGAGGTTCACCTCGCCGCGTGTCGGGTCCACCGCCCGGCTGGTTACCGACCGGTGCTACTGGATCGTATGTACCCGACAGCGGGCATGTCGGCCAGACCTCGCGCACGGGTTCCGGCGGACTTCCCGCCGCCGCGCATTCCTGTTCGGGGCATCGACGACACGGAATGGCGGAATGGACTGAATGCATGAATGGCGATGACATTCACCGTGAATTCAGCATTCGACGGAGCGGCCCCTGCAAAATGCAGCCGTCACCCCCTCTGAATTGGAGCATTCATGATCCGTAAGGTTCTGGCCGGCGCCGCCCTCGCGACCGCCGCCACCGCTGCCACCGTGAGCACCGCCGGAATGGCCGCCGCCACCACGGGCGGTCCCGAGGCCGAGAACTTGACGACGAGCGCGCACGACATGAACCAGGCCGCGCGCGTCGCCTACGGCGAGACGGTGAGCGGCACGGGCAACGGGTCCTCCGAGTTCGCCACCGACAACGGCGACGTCGCCATCGCCGGCGACACCGGCGGTGTCGCCAACTCCTACGGCGCCCCGTTCGCCAACGTCGACCTGCGCTGCGCCGTCCCCGCGGCCCAGGGCGTCGGCGGCAACGTGCTCGGCGGCCCGGTCGCCGCGTGCGACAACGCGCCGGTCGACCAGTTCGACGCCCCCGAGCGCATCATCTGACCCTCCGCCAGGAGGCGGTTCCACGCACCGCACTCAAGAGCTGCGCCCTCTTTCGGCCGTGTCCCCTCCTTGCACGGCCGCGGGAGGGCACCCCTTTTCCCCGTCCCGCTTTTCTCCATTCGCGTGAATAGACTGCCTATTGCGTTCAATGGCGGAACGGAAATGGCGTAAGAAATGAGACGGCCGCACCTGCGGCCGCCTTTTCCTCCCCTCAATTGGAGCAGAGAATGATCCGGAGAATCGTGACCGGTGCCGCGCTCGCCGCCGCGGCCGCGGCCTCGGCCGTCGGCGGTGCGGGTACGGCCGCGGCCGACGGTGGCGCCCAGGAGTTCGCCGGCCGCAACGGGGACGTGGCCATCGGCGGCGACACGGGCGGCCTCCTCAACAGCTACGGCGCCCCGTTCGTCAACGTCGACCTGCGGTGCGCCGTCCCCGCGCCCGAGGGCGTCGGCGGCAACGTGCTCGGCGGCCCGGTGGCGGCGTGCGACAACGCGCCGGTCGACCAGTTCGACGCCCCCGAGCGCATCGTCTGACCCTTCGTACGCCGCGACGCGACGCGGAACGAGCGACGGCCCGAACCCCCGCACAGTGGGTTCGGGCCGTCGTGTGTCCGGCACGCGGATCAGGCGCGCGCCGGTGTCTGTGGACGCGTACTACAGGGCGAGGCCCGTCAGGACGAGGACGCGCTCGTACGTGTAGTCGTCCATGGCGAACTTGACGCCCTCGCGGCCGACGCCGGACTGCTTGGCGCCGCCGTACGGCATCTGGTCGGCGCGGTAGGACGGGGCGTCGCCGATGACCACGCCGCCGACCTCGAGGGCGCGGTGGGCGCGGAACGCGGTCTGGAGGTCGTGCGTGAACACGCCCGCCTGGAGGCCGTACTTGGAGTCGTTGACGGCGGCGAAGGCCGCGGTCTCGCCGTCCACCTTCGTGACCGTGAGGACCGGTCCGAAGACCTCCTCGCGGGCGATCGTGACGTCGGCCGGGACGTCGGCGAGGACGGTCGGCGCGTAGGTCGCGCCGTCACGCTTGCCGCCGGCGAGGAGGGACGCACCCGCCTGCACCGCCTCGTCGACCCACGACTCGACGCGCTTGGCGGCGTCCTCGCTGACCAGCGGGCCCACGTCGGTGGCGTCGTCCGCGGGGTCGCCGGTGACCTGCGCGTCGACGGCCGCGACGATCTTCGGCAGGAGCCGGTCGTAGACGGCGGCGTCGGCGATGACGCGCTGCACCGAGATGCAGGACTGGCCGCCCTGGTAGTTGGAGAAGGTCGCGATACGGGTCGCGGCCCAGTCCAGGTCCGCCTCGGAGGCGTAGTCGGCGAGGACGACGGCCGCGCCGTTGCCGCCGAGCTCCAGGGTGCAGTGCTTGCGCGGGACGCTGTCCATGATCGCGTAGCCGACGGGGCCGGAACCCGTGAAGGAGATGACCGGGAGGCGCTCGTCCTGGACGAGGGCGGGCATGCGGTCGTTCGGGACCGTGAGGACGGACCAGGAACCGGCCGGGAGGTCCGTCTCCGCGAGCAGCTCGCCGAGGATCAGCGAGGAGATCGGGGTGGCCGGGGCGGGCTTGAGGATGATGGGCGCGCCCACCGCGATGGCCGGGGCGACCTTGTGGGCGCTCAGGTTCAGCGGGAAGTTGAACGGGGCGATGCCGAGGACGACGCCCTTCGGGATGCGGCGGGTGATCGCCATGCGGCCGGTGCCGCCCGCGTCGGTGTCGAGGCGCTGGGCCTCACCGCTGTTCCAGCGGCGGGCCTCCTCGGCGGAGAAGCGGAACACGGAGACGGCGCGGCCGACCTCGCCGCGGGCCCACTTGATCGGCTTGCCGTTCTCGGCGGAGATCAGCTGGGCGATCTCCTCGGTGCGCTCGATCAGGCGGTCGGCGACGTGGTTCAGGGCCTTGGCCCGTACGTGGGCGGGGGTCGCGGCGAACTCGTCGACCACCGCGTGGGCGGCGGCGACGGCCTCTTCCACCTGGGCCTCGGTGGGCTCGGAGACGGTGCCGACGAGGCGGCCGTCGTAGGAGTTGTGGACGTCGAACGTCGTGTCACCGGTGGCCTGGCGGCCGGCGAGCCAGAAGGCGTGGGTGGTCATGGGGCGTGTACCGGCCTCTCCGTGGGTGTTGCGGTGGGTGTGACCACGGTAGGGCGGGGCGGGCGGCGGCGGTTTGGCCAACGTGTACGGTTCGGCGCCCCCACGTGGCCGTTTTGGCGCACCACCCCGTGGTTGCACCCTCGGGGCTCCGCCCCGGACCCCGCTGCTCAATCGCCGCAGGGGCTTGGTTCAGCGCGGAACCAGTCGGCGCAAGGTGCCCAATTACAGCCCCTCCGGCGTTTGAGGAGCGGGGTCCGGGGCGGAGCCCCGGAAGTGGGGGTCACGTGCCGGTTGCCTTCAGGGCGAGCCACAGCTCCATGCGGACGTCCGGGTCGTCGAGGGAGCGGCCGAGGATCTCCTCGACCCGCCGCATCCGGTAGCGGAGCGTGTGGCGATGCACCCCGAGATCCGCCGCCGCCGCATCCCACTGCCCGTGCCGCGACAACCACGCCCGCAACGACCGCACCAGGTCCCCCCGCCCCGTCGCATCGTGGTCGCGCAGCGCACGCAGCAGACCGTCCGCGAACGCCCGCACCGCGTCGTCGCCCAGGAGGGGCAGCACGGACCCCGCCGCGACGTCCTCGTGCTCGACGAGGACCCGGCCGCGCCGGCGTGCGACGGAGAGCGCCTGTTCGGCCTGCTTGTACGCGGACACCGCCGCGATCGGCCCGGCCGGCGCCGAGAAGCCGACGACCAGTTCGTCCTCCGACGAGGAGGAGCTCTCACCGCGCGTCGACTCCAGCGCCTCCGCGTACTGCAGGCACGCCTCCGCCGCCGCCCCGCCGTCGACGGCGAGCAGCACGAGGCGGTGGTTGTCGGGGACGACGAGCAGCGCCTCTCCGGAGCGGGCCGCCGCCGACTCCACCACGTCCGCGAGGACGGCCAGCGGCCCCGCCCCCGGCCCCCCGGCCCCGGTCACCGCCTCCGCGAGCAGCGCCGCCGTCCCGGTCGGCCCCGGCCCGGCCGACGCGGCCCCGGTCTGCGCCGCCACCCCGCTCGGCGGCGGCGCGACCGCGTCCGCGATGACCATGCGGAACGGCGCGTCGAGGAGCGCCCCGTAGAGGTCGCCGGCGACGGCCCGCGCGTGGTCCGGCTCCCCCGCGAGCAGCATCCGCAGCACCGCCGCACCGATCCGCTGCTCGGCCGCGTACAGCGCGCGGGAGCGTTCGGTGGTGAGGGTGAGGAGGGCGATCGCCGAGTGCAGGGCGTAGCGCTCGGCCGTGCCGAGGGTGGTCTCCGTGCCGACGGCGAGGGCCGCGCGGGGGCGCCGGCCGGTGCCGATGGAGTGCAGTTCGACGCGGTCGTCGGAGCCGCTCTCGACGACCGCGCTGGCGGGCGCGGGACGCTCCCGCAGCCGCTCGACGTCGGCGGTGAGGCGGGCGGCGCGGCGGCCCGCCCAGTCCGGGGCGGTGGCGACGACGGCGCCGGACGCGTCGTACAGCGCGGCCCACCCGTCGACCTGCCCGGCGAGCACCGCGAGGACGCCTTCGGGGCCGCCGTTCAACGCCTGCTTGGTGAGTTCGCGCTGCGCGGCGAAGCCGGAGGTGACGGCCTTGTACTGTTCGGCGGCGATGGCGGCGGAGACGGCCTTGCTGATGGCGATGAACGGCGTGCGCGGCGGCACCGCGAGCAGCGGCAGGCCCTCGTCCTTCGCCGCCTTCACGAGGGCTTCCGGTACGTCGTCGTAGTTGACGCCGACGGCGAAGCCGAGGCCGACGACCCCCGCCTCCACGAGCCGCTTCACGTAGCGCCGCATCGCCTCGGCGTCCTCCGCGTCCAGCTTGAGCGCGGTCATGAGGAGGAGTTCGCCGCCGTCCATGTACGGGACCGGGTCGGCGAGTTCGCTCACGTGCGCCCAGCGGACCGGGGTGTCCAGATGCTGCTCGCCCGCCCGCACGACGAGCTTGAGCGCCGAGTGGTGGACGAGCGAGGCGAGCGTGGGCGGCATGGGCCAGGCCTTCGGTGAGGAGGGCGTACAGGGAGCGGTGGCGGGGCGGGGCGTACGGGCGATCCGGGTCGGGGAGGGCCGGAGCTCGCGACTCCGGACCTCGTGGATCTTGTGAAGCTTTTAGCCGGTCCGTATGAACGACCAGTGTCGATTCTGCCTCACCGTACGTACCGCTGGGGCCACACCCCCTGGAACCTCAGGGAACCTTCAGGCGCTCGCGGGCCGCTTTCAGCCCCGCAGGTCCACGAGCAGCGGCGGAGCGTGTTCACCGCGCACGGTGGTGAGCGAGAGCACCGCGTGGCCCGGCGGCACCGCGTGCGCCAGGTCGGAGGCGGACCAGCGCTCGCGCTCGACCTTGCGGACGGTCACGGCGTCGGTGGTGACGGCCTTCCCGGTGACCATCTGGCGCATCTTGTACAGCGCGCGGGTCACCGGTGCCTGCGCGTACACCGCGTGCTGCGCGACCTCCTCGGTCTCCACCCATTCGGTGCCCCACGCCTCGGCGAAGCGCCGGCCGTCCCAGGTGGTGACGCCGGAGAACGCCATGCGGCAGCCCACCGCCGCGTACAGCGGGCCCTGGAGCGGTTCGGCGACCTCGCCGATGGTGCGCAGGCCGAGCACGACGCCCGCGTGCGCGGACCGCAGCCGCTGGATGCCGCGGACGGTCTCGGCGGTCACGGTGCGCGCCGCGTCGTCGAGGACCAGGCACGCGAAGTGGGAGCGCTGCCCCCGGGCCCGTACGACGGTGGTGAACTGGGCGAGGAGCAGGCGGGCGAGGAGCCGGGACGCCTCCTCGTGGCCCTGTTCGGGCAGGTCGACGCGGACCCGCAGGGGGTGGTGGGCGAGGGCGCGCACCGAGAACGGGCGGGTGGCGGCCGGGTCGAAGAAGCCGGAGAAGACCGGGCGGTCGAGGAGCGCGAGGCGGTCGGCGAGCATCGGGCCGGGGTCGTTGGCGGTGCCCAGCTGGCGGCGCCGGGCGTCGAGTTCGCGGCGCATCGCGGAGTCCGCGAGGAGCCGTCCCTTGAGGTCGGCGAGGGCCTCCGGCTCGCCCTCCAGGAGTTCGCGCAGCACCGGCACCGCGGGGAACGCGCCGTGCGCCTCGCGGTAGGGGCCGAGGAGCTGGGCGAGCGCGGTGGCGGCGCGCCGGGTGTCCACCGTGTCCAGGTCGCCGACCAGGCCGTCGGCGAGGAAGGCGGCGGCCTCGTCGGGGTCGGTGGCGTCCGCGTACAGGTCGAGGTCGTGCACCGACGTCCGGTCGCCGGGCCTGACCACGACGTCGTAGGCGTCGTCGGAGCCGAGCGGGGTGCCCGCCGCGCAGACCGCGAGGACGGCGCTCTGGCCGGTGAGCGCCTGGAGGGCGAGGGATTCGACGACAGGGCGGACGACCTTGGCGGTCTTGCCCGCGCCGGACGGGCCGACGGCCAGCAGCGAGGTGCCGAGGAGGCCGGGGTCGAGGGCGACGCCCGCGCCGCGCAGCGCGTACGGATTGCGCTCGTCGGGCGCGAAGGACCCGATCCGCACCTGTCCGACGAGCAGGTCGTGGGCGGCGGCGCGGGCGGGCAGGTCGCGCTGGCCCGAGGGATGCGTCCAGGCGGCGGCGCCCTGCTTGAGGACGGTCGCGGCGAAGGCCGCGGGGTCGGCGCCGGTCCGCCAGGCGTGGGTGACGCGCGCGCAGTCGACGTCGTTCATGCGGCCGCTCGCCACCTCGGCGGCGAGCACGTCGGCGGCCTGGTCCTGGCCGGCCTCGCGCAGCTGTGCCCAACTCGCGCGCGCGGGTGGCGCGGCGGGGCGGGGCGGCGCCTTGCGGGCCTTCTTGCGGCGCGCGGACCAGACGTCGAGCCAGCCACCCAGCCGGGCGAACGGCCACAGGACCGCCGCGGTGATCAGGGCGTACAGCAGATACACGAGGACCGGCACCTCGAAGAAGCCGTAGCCGCCGGTGACGAGGACGACGAGGGAGAGGACCGGGTCGGCGACCGGCAGCGGCCGCCAGTCCAGGCCCAGCGCGTCCGGCCATACGAAGATCAGCGCGGCCACCGCGGCGACCGAGGCGATGACGGCGCGGGCCGGCTGCGGACGCCGCACGACGAAGTGCCGGATGCCCTCGCCCCAGGCGCCGAACCGGCCCACGAGGAAGACGAGCAGCGCGAAGGCCACGCCTTCGTAGACGACGAGCGCGTCGTATCCCTTGCGGTCGCGCCACGTGGTCGTGCCCGGCCACCACCAGTCGTCCGGCGTGAAGATCTTGAGCGGGGCCCACTGGTACGGCAGTGTGCCGCGCCGCCACAGGCTCCACAGGAAGACGCCGACCAGGAACGACACCGCCATCCACACGAGCAGCTTGCGCCCGATCGCGGACGTGTCGCGCTCGGGGGGCCGGGGCACGTACTCGTACCGCCAGATTCCCGGCTGGACCTTCGGGCGCCGCGCGGCGAGCCACTCGGCCACCGAGCCGCGGGCCGGGGCGGGTGCCTGCCGGGGCTTCGGCGGGGCGGTCGGACGCGGCGGCCGCGCGGGCCGGGGGACGGCCGCCGCCTGCCGCTCACCACCGCCCGCGCCCTGCGTCTCCTGCATGCCGCCGTCGCTGTCCATGACGTAGCCCCCTGCTCTGCCGGACCGGCCCGAGCTGCCGGTCCGTCCGTGCCGTGTGCGTCGATCGGGCCTCAATCTAATGCCCGTACCAGGGGAGTTCACCGATTACGCGCCCCAGGGAAGGGCAACGGTCCGGCGCGGGTCCCCGGTGCGGGCGGCGAGCGCGCCGGATCCCCACCTGTCCAAGACGGACAACACCTGTCCCCGACCCTGCCCGGATGGAGCATGACCGGCTCGCCATCCCGCCCCTAACCTGCGAGAAACCCCCGAAAACAGCCGCGGCGGCATCGACCCGAAGACCTCGACACCGAGCCCGGGAGCCGGAACCGGCCCGTCAGAAACAAGGAGCCCCGCATGAGCGCCATCCCGCAGGAGCGCCGCGTCGTCACCGCCATCCCCGGTCCGAAGTCGCAGGAGCTGCAGAAGCGCCGGACCGCGGCCGTCGCCGCCGGTGTGGGCTCCACGCTGCCCGTGTTCACCGCCAAGGTGGACCGCGGCATCATCGAGGACGTCGACGGCAACCGCCTCATCGACTTCGGCTCCGGCATCGCCGTGACCTCGGTCGGCGCCTCCGCCGAGGCCGTGGTCCGCCGCGCCTCCGCCCAGCTCCAGGACTTCACCCACACCTGCTTCATGGTGACGCCGTACGAGAGCTACGTCGCCGTCGCCGAGGCGCTCGCCGAGCTGACGCCGGGCGACCACGCCAAGAAGTCGGCCCTGTTCAACTCGGGCGCCGAGGCCGTCGAGAACGCCGTCAAGATCGCCCGCGCCTACACCAAGCGCCAGGCGGTCGTCGTCTTCGACCACGGCTACCACGGCCGCACCAACCTGACGATGGCGCTGACCGCGAAGAACATGCCGTACAAGCACGGCTTCGGTCCGTTCGCCCCCGAGGTCTACCGCGCTCCGCTGGCGTACGGCTACCGCTGGCCGACCGGCGAGGAGAACGCCGGTCCGGAGGCCGCCAAGCAGGCCATCGACCAGATCTCCAAGCAGGTCGGCGCCGAGAACGTCGCCGCGATCATCATCGAGCCGGTGCTCGGCGAGGGCGGCTTCATCGAGCCGGCCAAGGGCTTCCTCCCGGCGATCCGCCAGTTCGCCGCCGACAACGGCATCGTCTTCGTCGCGGACGAGATCCAGTCCGGCTTCTGCCGCACCGGCCAGTGGTTCGCCTGTGAGGACGAGGGCATCGTCCCGGACCTGATCACGACCGCCAAGGGCATCGCGGGCGGCCTTCCGCTCGCCGCCGTCACCGGCAAGGCCGAGATCATGGACGCGGCGCACGCGGGCGGCCTCGGCGGCACCTACGGCGGCAACCCGGTGGCCTGCGCCGGGGCGCTCGGCGCCATCGAGACGATGAAGGAGCTCGACCTCAACGCCAAGGCGAAGGAGATCGAGACGACGATGAAGTCGCGCCTGTCGGCGATGCAGGAGAAGTTCCCGGTCATCGGCGACATCCGGGGCCGCGGCGGCATGATCGCCGTCGAGCTGGTCAAGGACCCCGCCACCAAGGAGCCGAACCCGGAGGCCACCGCCGCGCTCGCCAAGGCCTGCCACGCCGAGGGCCTGCTCGTCCTCACCTGTGGCACGTACGGGAACGTGCTGCGTTTCCTGCCGCCGCTCGTCATCGGTCAGGACCTCCTGAACGAGGGTCTCGACATCATCGAGAGCGCGTTCGCCGCGCTCTGAGCCGTTCCCGCAGGGCCGCTCCGGCAACAGGAGTCACACCGCCCGGTCGTGAGGACGCGGACCGCGACGCTTCCGTGACCTGCGACGACGGTCGGGCCGTGTGAAGAACGTGTGCGGGGCCGATGGGATGTTGCCCAACCGGCTGTCGCGCCCTCAGCCCCTGCCGTACGGTTTCTGCAGATGAGAGAAACACCCCGCTCGCAGGAGACTGCGGGCGACACCGGGTCGGAGCATCCCCAGCTTCGCCCTGGTCGTGCCCTCGCGCACACACCCGGAGCTTCCGGCTCCGGAACTCCTCACCGGTCGGACGGTCGCCCGCCCCATACCCCCCGGGGCGCGCGACACGCCGGCCAGTTCGGCCGGTTCGGAACTACCCCCCCTGTTCCGAACCGGCCGACCATCTTTCTCCTCCTCTTCGCGGCACTCCTCTTCGCCGCACTCACCTGGCAGGTCGCCGCCGAAGGCCCCCTCCTCGCGTACGACGAGCGGCTCGGCGACGCGATCCGCACCAGCGCGGTCCCCGCGGGCCCGGCCGAGTTCTTCGCCGGCCTCGGCAACATGTCGGTCGCCCTGCCGGTCCTCGCCGTCACCCTCGCGTACGTCACGTGGCGCACCCGCTCCCGCTTCCCCGTGGTCGTCGCGGTCGTGACGATGGCCCTGGTCCCCGCGCTGGTGGCCCCGCTCAAGGCGCTCGTCGACCGCCCCGGCCCGCCGCCCATGGCCCCGGCAACGGGCTTCTACCCGTCGGGGCACGCGGCGACGGCGGCGGTCGCGTACGGCCTGTGCGTCCTGCTGCTGCACGTCGTCCACCGCCGACGCGAGGCGGCCTACGGCTGCGTCCTGGTGAACGCTGCCGTAGGCCTGGGGCTCGTCCGGCAGGGGTATCACTGGCCTGCCGATGTGGTGGGGAGCTGGTGTCTGGCGGTGCTGCTGCTGTGCGCCGCCGCGTGGGCCGTCAGCCGAAGTAGGCGTCGAAGTTCTTCTGGAACTCCCAGTTGTTGAAGCGGTCCCAGTTCACCGACCAGGTCATCAGTCCGCGCAGGGCGGGCCAGGTGCCGTGGGTGGCGTACGAGCCGCAGTTGGTCTTCCTGGTGAGGCAGTCGAGGGCCTTGTTGGTCTCGGCCGGGCTCACGTAGCCGTTGCCCGCCTGGGTGGAGGCCGGCATGCCGATGGCGATCTGGTCGGCGCGCAGCGGCGGGAAGACGTTGTTCGCGTCGCCCGCGACCGGGAAGCCGGTGAGCAGCATGTCGGTCATGGCGATGTGGAAGTCGGCACCGCCCATGGAGTGGTACTGGTTGTCGAGGCCCATGATCGAGCCGGAGTTGTAGTCCTGGACGTGCAGGAGCGTCAGGTCGTCGCGCAGGGCGTGGATGACCGGGAGGTACGCGCCCGCGCGCGGGTCCTGGCCGCCCCACTTGCCGGTGCCGTAGTACTGGTAGCCGAGCTGGACGAAGAACGTCTCCGGGGCCATGGTCAGGACGAAGTCGTCGCCGTACTTGGCCTTGAGGGTCTTCACCGCCGAGATCAGGTTCACGATCACGGGGGTCTTGGGGTTCTTGAAGTCGGTGTCGTCGGCGTTCAGGGACAGGGAGTGGCCCTCGAAGTCGATGTCGAGGCCGTCGAGGCCGTACTCGTCGATGATCTTCGAGACGGACGAGACGAAGGTGTCGCGGGCGGCCGTGGTGGTGAGCTGGACCTGGCCGTTCTGGCCACCGATGGAGATCAGGACCTTCTTGCCCGCGGCCTGCTTGGCCTTGATCGCGGCCTTGAAGTCGGCGTCCGACTCGACCGTGGGGCACTCGGTGACCGGGCAGCGGTTGAAGCGGATGTCGCCGGAGGTCGTCGAGGTGGGTTCGCCGAAGGCGAGGTCGATGACGTCCCAGCTGTCGGGGACGTCGGCGAGGCGGGTGTAGCCGGCGCCGTTGGCGAAGCTCGCGTGGAGGTAGCCGACGAGGGCGTGTGCCGGGAGGTCGGAGGAGCCGGAGTCGCCGGGCCCCGCGGCCGTCGTCGCGGTGACCGTCGCCGACTTCGCGGACTCGCCCGCGTCGTTCACGGCGGCGACCTGGAAGCTGTACGCGGTGGTGGGCGTCAGGCCGGTGACGGTGGCCGAAGTGCCGCTCACCGTCTGGGACTTCACGCCGTCGCGGTAGACCGTGTAGCCCGTGGCTCCGGGGACCGCCGACCAGGACAGGCCGACGCCGGTGGCGGTGACGGCGGAGGTCTTGAGGCCGGTGGGCGCGGCGGGCGGCACGGGGGTCTCGGTGCCGGGGCCGAGCAGGGTGAGGTCGTCGGCGGTGTAGGCGGGGCTGCCGTACCAGCCGTGGGTGTAGATCGTGACCTTGGTGGTGGCGGGGCCCGTGCGGAAGGTGGTCGTGAGCCGCTGCCAGTCGGACGCCGACGGGGTCCAGGTCGACACGTCCGTGGTGCCGGTGCCGCTCGCGCCGAGGTAGACGTAACTGCCCCGGACGTGGCCGGACAGGGTGTACGTGGCGTCGGGCTTGACGGTCACCGTCTGGGAGCAGCGGGCGTTGTCGGCGGCGGTGGGGGTGGCCTGGAGGGCCGACGTACCGCCGTGGACCGGTGAATTGACGATTCTGCTCGTGCCCGGGGAGCAGGTCCAGCCGTCCGTGCCGGACTCGAATCCGCCGTTGCGGGCGAGGTCGGTGTCGGCGGCGCGGGCGGTGGTGGACAGGGCGGTGAGGCCGGTCGCGGCGAGCGCGACGGCGGTGAGGGTTCTCAGGAGCCTGCGGGGTCTGGAGCGGGACATGGCTGCCTCCGGGCAGGGCGGGGAATCGAGCGCGGTGGAGCGCGCCCAACTTGGTCCAGACCAATTGAGTTGTCAAGGGTCCGGCCCCGAACCCGCCCCGGAACGGCATGTCGCTACTCCCCCGCGTCCCTTGCCAGTTGGGCCGCGGCCTCGTGCATCGCGAGCTCCAGGAGCGCCGGGTCCGTGAGCGTGCCCGAGCCGTCCGGCGCCACCAGCCAGCGCACGCCGCCGGAGAGCCGGCCGGGATAGGGCACCACGATCCAGGTGCCGAGTCCCGCGCTGCGCACGCCGGTGCCGAGCCAGCGGGTGGCGGTGCCCGCCGGGACGAAGAAGCCCATGCGGGCCGCGCCGAAGTCGGCGAGCACGGGGCCGGGCCGGTCGATGACCCGGCGCAGCACGTCGAGCGTCGGGTATCCCAGCTCCCCCGGCAGGATCAGCACGTCCCACCGCTTGCCCGCGGGCAGCAGCGCCACCCCGTGCGGATTGCGTTCCCACTCCCAGCGGCAGGCGTCCGGATCCGGTGCCACGGACACCAGCCACTCGACCGCGGCCTTGTCCCCAGGGCCAGTCATGACGGGGCCTCCTCGTTCACATCGACGCTGATGGTCACGAACGAGAGGGGGCAGGGGCCGCGGCATTACGCGACTTCGATCATCTGGTGGTGGTGAATTCTCCCGCGCGCACGCGACCAGGGGCGTACGCCGGTGATCGCGGGCGGGCGCGCACGTACGCTCACGGGCATGGAAGAGGACGAGAACGCGCAGGTGCGGGCGGCGATCGACGGGGAGCTGCGGATGCTCGACCCGGCGGTGCGGGCGTCGGACGACGCGGTCCGGGCGCTGCTCGACCCGGAGTATTTCGAGTTCGGGGCCTCGGGGCGGCGGTGGGACCGCGAGACGATCCTGGAGGTGACGGGCTCGGGCGGCATCTCGGCCGCGGACCCGGCGGTGGTCACGGGGATGACGGGCACGCTGCTCGCGCCGGGCGTCGTGCACCTGACGTACCACTCGGCCGACCACGGGCGCCGCGTGAACCGCAGTTCGGTGTGGCGCCGCCACCCGGAGGCCGGGTGGCGGCTGTACTTCCATCAGGGCACGGTCGCGGCCGAGTAGCGGCTCAGCTGTCGAAGCCGAGGCCCACCGCGTCCATGGTCCTCAGCCACAGGTTGCGGCGGCCGCCGTTGGCGTCGGCGCGGGCCAGGGACCACTTGGTGAGGGCGATGCCGGTGGCGGCGAAGGGCTCCGGGGGGAACGGGAGGGGCTTCTTGCGGACCATCTCCAGCTCCGTGCGCTCCGTCGGCTCGCCCGACAGCAGGTCGAGCATCACGTCGGCGCCGAACCGCGTCGCGCCGACGCCGAGGCCGGTGTACCCGGCGGCGTACGCCACCCGTCCCGCGTGCGCCGTGCCGAAGAACGCGGAGAAGCGGGAGCAGGTGTCGATGGCGCCACCCCAGGCGTGCGTGAAGCGCAGGCCCTCCAGCTGCGGGAAGCATGTGAAGAAGTGCTCGGCGAGCTTCGCGTACGTCTCGGGCCGGTCGTCGTGCTCGGCCCGCACCCGGCCGCCGTACGGGTAGATCGCGTCGTAGCCGCCCCACAGGATCCGGTTGTCCGCGGAGAGCCGGAAGTAGTGGAACTGGTTGGCCGAGTCGCCGAGGCCCTGCCGGTTCTTCCAGCCGACCGCGGCCAGCTGGTCCGCGCTCAGTGTCTCCGTCATCAGCGCGTAGTCGTACACCGGGACGGTGAACGCGCGGGTGCGCTTGACCAGGGACGGGAAGACGTTGGTGCCGAGCGCGGCCTGCCGGGCGAAGATCCGGCCGTACGGGGTGCGGACCGCGAGCCCGGTGCCGCCCGAGGCGAGTTCGGTGGCCGGGGTGTGCTCGTAGACGCGGACACCGAGGTCGAGGCAGGCCCGCTTGAGGCCCCACGCCAGCTTCGCCGGGTGGAGCAGGGCGACGCCGCGCCGGTCGTGCAGCGCGCCGAGGAAGGTGGGCGAGGCCACCTGTTCGCGGGTCTGGTCCGCGTCGAGGAACTCGATGCCGTCCGCGAGCCCCGCCTCGGTCAACTCCTCGTGGAACGCGCGCAGTTCGGTGACCTGGTGCGGCTGCGTCGCCACGTCCAGCTCGCCGCTGCGCTCGAAGTCGCAGTCGATGGAGTAGCGGGCGACCGCCGCCTCGATGGCGTCGAGGTTGGCGGCGCCCAGCTCCTCCAGCTTCTTGATCTCCTTCGGCCAGCGGGCGAGCCCGTTGGCCGTGCCGTGCGTGAGGGAGGCGGCGCAGAATCCGCCGTTGCGTCCGGAGGCGGCCCAGCCGATCTCCTTGCCCTCGACGAGGACGACGTCCCGGCCGGGGTCGCGCTCCTTGGCGAGCAGCGCGGTCCACAGCCCGCTGTAGCCGCCGCCGACGACCAGCAGGTCGCAGCGCTCGTCGCCGGTGAGCGCGGGGCGGGGCTCCGGCCTGCCGGGGTCGTCCAGCCAGTAGGCGACCGGCTTGGCGTCGGCGAGTGAATTCGTCCAGCGATTCATGGCGCGTGCGGCCATGATTCCAACTCCCTCAGAAACTCGGCAAGGTCAGGCGACCTTGTTCTTTCGCTTGCCGATGGTCATTCCGGCAAGCACACACAGTACGGCGACCAGGAACATGGCCGTACCTATGACATTGATCTGAACGGGCGTACCGCGCTGCGCCGAACCCCATACGAACATGGGGAAGGTGACAGTCGAGCCCGCGTTGAAATTCGTGATGATGAAATCGTCGAAGGAGAGCGCGAAGGCGAGCAGCGCGCCGGCCGCGATACCGGGCGCGGCGATCGGCAGCGTGACGCGTACGAAGGTCTGGAAGGGGCCCGCGTACAGGTCCTGCGCCGCCTGCTCCAAGCGCGGGTCCATCGACATCACGCGCGCCTTCACCGCGGTCACCACGAAGCTGAGGCAGAACATGATGTGGGCGATCAGGATCGTCCAGAAGCCCAGCTGAGCACCCATGTTGAGGAAGAGCGTGAGCAGCGAGGCCGCCATCACGACCTCCGGCATGGCCATCGGCAGGAAGATCAGCGAGTTGATCGCGCCGCGCGCCCGGAACCGGTAGCGGACGAGCGCGAAGGCGATCATCGTGCCGAGGGCGGTCGCGCCGATCGTGGCCCACAGGGCGATCTGGAGGCTCAGCGAGAGCGAGCCGCACATGTCGGCGACGCCGCACGGATTCTTCCAGGCGTCCGTCGAGAATTCCTGCCACTCGTAATTGAAGCGGCCCTTCGGTTTGTTGAAGGAGAAGACCGTGACGACGATGTTCGGGAGCAGGAGATAGCCGAGCGTGAGCAGGCCCGCAATCACCACGAGATTCTTTCGCAGCCAGCGCATCAGACGAGGTCCTCCGTCCCGGAGCGACGGATGTAGAAGGTGACCATGAAGAGAATGGCCGCCATGAGGATGAAGGAGAGCGCCGCCGCCGTCGGATAGTCGAGAATCCGCAGGAACTGCGTCTGGATGACGTTTCCGACCATGCGGGTGTCGGTGGAGCCGAGCAGATCGGCGTTCACGTAGTCACCGGTCGCGGGGATGAAGGTCAGCAGCGTTCCGGAGACGACACCCGGCATCGACAGCGGGAAGGTCACCTTGCGGAAGGTGGTGAACGGGGCCGCGTACAGGTCGCCCGCGGCCTCGTGCAGCCGGCCGTCGATCCGCTCCAGGGAGGTGTACAGCGGCAGGATCATGAACGGCAGGAAGTTGTACGTGAGTCCGCACACCACCGCGAGCGGCGTGGCCAGCACCCTGCTGCCGTCGGTCATGCCGATCCAGCTCGTGACGTCCAGGACGTGCAGCGAGTTGAGCGCGCCGACGACCGGGCCGCCGTCGGCGAGGATCGTCTTCCACGCGAGCGTACGGATCAGGAAGCTCGTGAAGAACGGGGCGATCACCAGGATCATGATGACGTTGCGCCAGCGACCCGCGCGGAACGCGATGAGGTACGCGAGCGGATAGCCGAGCAGCAGGCACAGGACCGTGGCGAGGCCCGCGTACAGGACCGAGCGCAGGAACTGCGGGTAGTACTCGGACAGCGCGTCCCAGTACGTCGCGAAGTGCCAGGTGACCTTGAAGCCGTCCTCCAGCGAACCCTGCTGTACGGAGGTCGAGGCCTGGTAGACCATCGGCAGCGCGAAGAAGACGACGAGCCACAGGATGCCGGGGAGCAGCAGCCAGTACGGGACGAGGCGGCCGCGCTTGCGGGGCCTGCGTGGCTTTTCCTCGGGCGTGGGCGCCACCGGGGGCGCGTCGGAGAGTGTCGTGCTCATGCGGCGGCGTCCTCCGAGACCTTGGCCGCGCCCGCGTCGACATCCTGGGCGGCGTCGAGACCGAAGCTGTGCGCGGGGTTCCAGTGCAGGACGACCTCGGCGCCGGGGGCGAGGCGGCTGTCGCGCTCGATGTTCTGCGCGTAGACCTCGAAGGAGTCGCACAGCGGGCTGTCGACGACGTACTGCGTGGAGACGCCGATGAACGAGGAGTCGGCGATGCGGCCGGTGATCCGGTTGCGGCCCTCGGGGATCTCGCCCGCGTCGTCGGCGTGCGTGAGCGAGATCTTCTCGGGGCGCACCCCGAGGAGGAGCTTGTCGCCGGTGGCGGTGGTGGCCGCGGAGTTGCGGGCGGTGGGCAGGACGAGCTTGCCGTCGCCCGCCTTGAGGGTGAGGTCGTCGCCGGCCCGGCCCGCGATCTCGGCCTCGATGAAGTTCGAGGTGCCGAGGAAGTTCGCGACGAACGTCGAGCCCGGGTTCTCGTACAGGTCGGTGGGGGCGCCGAGTTGTTCGACGCGGCCCGCGTTCATCACGGCGACGGTGTCGGCCATCGTCATGGCCTCCTCCTGGTCGTGCGTGACGTGCACGAACGTGATGCCGACCTCGGTCTGGATGCGCTTGAGCTCCAGCTGCATCTGGCGGCGCAGTTTGAGGTCGAGGGCGCCGAGCGGCTCGTCGAGGAGCAGCACCTTGGGGTGGTTGATCAGGGCGCGGGCGACGGCGACGCGCTGCTGCTGGCCGCCGGAGAGCTGGTGCGGCTTCTTGCGCTTGTGCTCGCCGAGCTGCACCAGGTCGAGCATCTCCTCGACCTGCTTCTTCACCGACTTGATACCGCGGCGGCGCAGGCCGAAGGCGACGTTCTCGTAGATGTCGAGGTGCGGGAAGAGCGCGTACGACTGGAAGACGGTGTTCACGGGCCGCTTGTAGGGCGGCAGGTTCGTGACGTCCTGGTCGCCGAGGTGGACCGTGCCCGTGGTCGGGTCCTCCAGGCCCGCGATCATGCGCAGGGTCGTGGTCTTCCCGCAGCCGGAGGCGCCGAGCAGGGCGAAGAAGGACCCCTGGGGCACGGTGAGGTCGAGCGGTCGTACGGCGGTGAAGCCGTTGTCGTACGTCTTGCTGATCCCGCTGAGACGGACGTCGCCGCCGTGGTCGCTCTGGGGAGGAGTCGTCATGGTGAGTCCAAGGAGTCAAGGAGGGTGGGACGGTCGGGGCGCGCGGGCGTGAGTCGGCTCAGCCGCCGGTGAGCTGGGCGAACTTCTGCTCGAACGCCGTTTCTTCCTTGGCGGTCAGCGAGCGGAAGCCGTGTGCCTTGGCCGACATCTCCTTGTCGGGGACGATCAGCGGGTCACTCGCGACATCCTTGTCGATCTTGGCGAGTTCGGGCTTGACGATGCCGGTCTCCAGCGGCGAGACGTAGTTGATCCACGCCGCGAGCTCCGCGCCGACCTTCGGCTCGTAGTAGTAGTCCATGAGCTTCTCGGCGTTCGCCTTGTGACGTGCCTTGTTCGGGACCAGCATGTTGTCGGTCGACGAGATGTAACCGGCGTCCGGGATCGCGAACTTGACGTCCGGGTTGTCCGCCTGGAGCTGGACGACGTCACCGGCCCAGGCGAGGCACGCCGCGAGGTCGCCCTTGGAGAGGTCGGAAATGTAGTCGTTGCCGGTGAAGCGGCGCACCTGCTTGCTGTCGACGGCCTTCTGCAGGCGCGCGACCGCCGCGTCGAAGTCGTCGGCCTTGAAGGTGCGCGGGTCCTTGCCCATGTCGATCAGGGTCATGCCGATCGTGTCGCGCATCTCGGAGAGCAGCCCGACCTTGCCCTTGAGCCTGGGGTCGTCGAGCAGCTGCGAGACCGAGGTGATCTCCTTGCCGCCGGTGGCCTTGGTGTTGTACGCGATGACCGTCGCGATGCCCTGCCAGGGGTAGGAGTAGGAGCGGCCCGGGTCCCAGTCGGGGTTGCGGAACTGGGTGGCCAGGTTGGTGTACGC
Source organism: Streptomyces sp. BYX5S (assembly GCF_054724165.1). Lineage (NCBI taxonomy): Bacteria > Bacillati > Actinomycetota > Actinomycetes > Kitasatosporales > Streptomycetaceae > Streptomyces > Streptomyces sp. BYX5S. Next base: position 6,508,594 of record NZ_CM138829.1, read on the forward strand.
GTGCGGCAGGTTGGCCGGGTCGAGCTTCTGCACCCAGCCGTAGCGGATGAGCCGCGCGGCGAGCCAGTCGGTGAGGACGATGATGTCGCGGCCGGTGTCCTGGCCCGCCGCGAGCTGCGGCTTGATCTTCCCGAAGAACTCGACGTTGTCGTTGATGTCCTCGGTGTACTTGACCTTGATCCCGGTGCGTTTGGTGAACGCCTCCAGCGACGGCCGGTGCTTCTCGTCGTCGCTCATGTCGATGTACTCGGTCCAGTTGGAGAAGTTGATCGTCTTCTCCTTGGCCGAGTGGTCCTCGGACGAGATGCCGCCCGAGGACTTGCTCGCGGCGGGGATGCCGCAGCCGGTGAGGGCGCCGAGCCCGCCGACGGCGAGCGCGCCGCCGGCCGAGGCCCGCATCAGGGTCCGGCGGGACATCGCTGCCCTGCCGTTCCTGAAGCTGCGGTGCATGGCGGCCAGTTGGGCCGGGGACAAACGGTCGGGCTCGTACTGCTCCATGCGCGTGGTTGCCCTTTCGGGAGGTTGGCGGCCGTCGGTCGGTACGGCCTCAGTGACTATCGGTCCCCGAAGATCGTGCGGTGCCAGTCCTTGCGCACCACCGCGGTGTTGTCGAACATGACGTGCTTGATCTGCGTGTACTCCTCGAAGGAGTAGGCGGACATGTCCTTGCCGAAGCCGGACGCCTTGTATCCGCCGTGCGGCATCTCGCTGAGGATCGGGATGTGGTCGTTGACCCACACGCAGCCCGCCTTGATCTCGCGCGTCGCGCGGTTGGCGCGGAACACGTTGGTGGACCAGGCGGAGGCCGCGAGCCCGTAGGGGGTGTCGTTGGCGAGCGCGATGCCCTCGTCGTCGCTGTCGAAGGGCAGCACGACCAGCACGGGGCCGAAGATCTCGGACTGCACCGCCTCGCTGTCCTGCGCGGCGTCGGCGATGAGGGTCGGCCGGTAGTACGCGCCGTCGGCGAGGTCGCCGCCGGGGGCCTCGCCGCCGGTCACCACGCGCGCGTAGCCGCGCGCCCGGTCGACGAAGGCGGCGACGCGGTCGCGCTGCGCGTGCGAGATGAGCGGACCGAGGTCGGTGTCCGCGGCGAACGGGTCGCCGAGCCGGACGGTCTCCATGAGGGCGGCCGTCCGCTCCACGAAGGCGTCGTAGAGCGGACGTTGCACGTACGCGCGCGTGGCGGCGGTGCAGTCCTGCCCGGTGTTGATGAGGGCGCCCGCGACCGCGCCGTGCACGGCGGCGTCGAGGTCGGCGTCGTCGAACACGACGAAGGGCGCCTTGCCGCCCAGCTCCAGGTGGAGCCGCTTGACGGTGGCGGTGGCGATCTCGGCGACCCGCTTCCCGACGCCCGTGGAGCCGGTGAAGGAGGTCATGGCGACGTCCGGGTGGCCGACGAGGTGCTCGCCGACGTCCTTGCCCGCCCCGGTGACGACGTTGACGACACCGTCCGGGAGACCGGCCTCGGTGGCGGCCTGCGCGAAGAGCAGCGAGGTGAACGGGGTCAGCTCGGCGGGCTTCAGGACGATCGTGTTGCCCGCGGCGATGGCGGGGAGCACCTTCCAGGCGGCCATCTGGAGCGGGTAGTTCCAGGGCGCGATGGAGCCGACGACGCCGATGGGCTCCCGGCGTACGTAGGAGGTGTGGTCGCCGCTGTACTCGCCCGCGGACTGCCCCTGGAGGTGGCGGGCGGCGCCGGCGAAGAACGCGGCGTTGTCGATCGACCCCGGCACGTCGAACTCGCGGCTCAGCTTGAGCGGCTTGCCGCACTGCAACGTCTCCAGCAGGGCGAACTCCTCGGCCTTCTCGCCGAGCACGGCCGCGAACCGGTGCATGGCGTCGGACCGCTCGCCGGGCGTCGCGCCCGACCAGCCGGGGAAGGCGGCGCGGGCGGCGGCGACGGCGGCGTCCACGTCGGCGGTGCCCGCCAGCTCGTAACGGAAGACCTCCTGGCCGGTGGCCGGGTCGACGACGGCGTGGGTGCGGCCGGATGTGCCCTTGACGAGGCGGCCGCCGACGAAGTTGGCGCCGTCGGCGAAGCGTTCCTGTGCCGAGGCGGCGACGTTCTTGGCCGAGGTGGGGTGATCCGAGGTGGGGTGGTGCATGAGTGCTCGCTCTCGCTTCTCTGCGCCGGTCCTCGTCCCGAGGGCACCGACGTAGCTCCAGCCGTAGCTCCAGCTCGATTTGAGTGCCGATCCTGACAGAGGACCAGTACTCCAACAAGTGATTCCGTTGTTGCCTTTTGGTTACGCGACGGAATCTGTCGACCAGGTGTCGAGTCCGCCTGGAAAACCCAGGACGGATTGTCAGTGGTGGGTGCCAGACTCCCGTGTATGGAGATCGACAGCAGGGAATCGCTGGTGGCGGCTCTGGAGACGGGGGACGAGACGGCGAAAAGGGTCAAGTACCTGCACTTCTGGGGACACACGCCGCGCAAGGACGGGACGATCGGAGCGAGCTGTCTCAGCCAGTGGTGGCCGTCGCCGTTCACGGTGGACGGCGTGGAGTACGCGACGGCGGAGCACTGGATGATGGCGGAGAAGGCCCGCCTGTTCGGGGACGCGGAGGCGGAGCGCCGCGCGATCGCGGCCGGACACCCGTCGGAGGCCAAGAAGGCGGGCCGCCTGGTCCGCGGCTTCGACGACGCGGTGTGGGAGCGGGCGCGGTTCGGCGTGGTCGTCGAGGGCAGCGTCCACAAGTTCGCCTCGGATCCGGGACTGCGGGAGTTCCTCGTCGGCACGGGTGACCGGGTGCTGGTGGAGGCGAGCCCGATGGACCGGGTGTGGGGCATCGGCCTGGCGGCGGACGACGCGGCGGCGCAGGATCCGCGGCGGTGGCGGGGGGCGAATCTGCTGGGGTTCGCGCTGATGGCGGCGCGGGAGCGGCTGCGCGCAGCGGGCTGAGCGGGCTGAGGGGCCTACCTCAGGAGGGCGACCGCGATCCCGAGGAGCAGCAGGAGGAGCAGCGCGCCCAGCACGAGCCCACAGCCGAACCCTCTTCGGGACGGAACGCGGGCCCCGGCGGCGCCGCACTCGTCCCCGTACGCGTGCCCGTACGCGTGTCCGTACGCGTGTCCGTACGCCGGACGCGACAGCGCACCCGGTCGCCCCTCCGGCCCCACGGGCGGTGGCGGCACGGGCGCGTCGGGCGCCGCGTACGGGTTGACGTACCCGTACGCGGAGGGCGCCGGCGGGGTGCGCCGCGGGTCGGGCTCGCTCATCCGGTCATGCTAGGGCCCTTCTGACGGATCAGGCTGGGCCCGGGAGGCCGCGTCGTTCGGCTCCGCGAGCGGGGTAATGGGACCTCCCGAGAAGGGCGACAACGCGAGGGGGTACCTCCCGCCCGAGCTTGGCGGAGCCTGGTTCGAGGGTGGGGGAGTTGGCAACCGACGACAACGCAGCAGATGTGCGTGCCAGGCCCCGCGACTCCAGCAAGATCCGTCAGAAGGGCCCTAGGCAGCACGCCGGGCGCGCGGGCCGCCCGCATACGATGACGAGGACCCCGATCAGCCGATCACCCACGTTCCTGGGGAGGAACCCGTGAGCCAGAGCCTGCAGACCTTCATCGCCGGACTGCCGAAAGCCGAACTGCACGTCCATCACGTGGGCTCCGCCTCCCCGAGGATCGTCTCCGCGCTCGCCGCCCGGCACCCCGACTCCACGGTCCCGACCGACCCCGAGGCGCTGGCCGACTTCTTCACGTTCACGGACTTCGCGCACTTCATCCAGGTGTACCTGTCCGTGGTCGACCTGATCCGCACGCCGGAGGACGTCCGCCTCCTCACGTACGAGATCGCCCGCGACATGGCCCGGCAGAACGTGCGGTACGCGGAGCTGACCATCACCCCGTTCTCCTCGACCCGTCGTGGCATCGACGCGCGCGGGTTCATGGACGCCATCGAGGACGCCCGCAAGTCGGCGGAGGCCGAGTTCGGCACGGTGCTGCGGTGGTGCTTCGACATCCCCGGCGAGGCGGGCCTGGAGTCGGCGGAGGAGACGGTGCGGCTGGCCACGGACGACGCGCTGCGGCCGGAGGGCCTGGTGTCGTTCGGGCTCGGCGGGCCCGAAGTGGGCGTGCCGCGCCCGCAGTTCAAGCCGTACTTCGACCGGGCGCGCGCGGCGGGCCTGCGGTCGGTGCCGCATGCGGGCGAGACGACGGGGCCGGAGACGGTGTGGGACGCGCTCACCTATCTGGGCGCCGAGCGCATCGGCCACGGCACGTCGTCCGCGGACGACCCGAAGCTCCTCGCGCACCTGGCCGAGCACGGGATTCCGCTGGAGGTGTGCCCGACGTCGAACATCGCGACGCGCGCGGTCCGCACGCTCGACGAGCACCCGCTGCGGAAGTTCGTCGAGGCGGGTGTGCCGGTCACGATCAGCTCGGACGACCCGCCGATGTTCTCCACGGACCTCAACACCGAGTACGCGGTGGCCGCCCGCCTCCTCGACCTCGATGCCCGCGGCATCGCCGACCTGGCCAAGGCCTCCGTCCAGGCGTCCTTCCTCGACGCCGCGGGCAAGGCGCGCATCGCGACGGAGATCGACACGTACACGACCAACTGGCTCAGCTAGAGCCTCTCCGGCGGCCAAGGAGCAGGGCCCGGCACAATCAAGCCCGTCCGGCGGCCAAGGAGCAAGGCCCGGCACAATCAAGCCCCTCCGGCGATTGAGGAGCGGGGTCCGGGGCGGAGCCCCGCGAGCGCTCACCGGGTGGGTGACACCCACCCACCCGGCCACCGGCCACAATGGTGGCCATGCACCCCGTGACCGCCGTCGCCCACCGAGGCGACCCCTACCGCGTCCGCGAGAACACCCTCCCGTCCCTGCGCTCCGCGCTGGACCGGGGCGCGGACGCGGTCGAGTTCGACGTCCGCCTGACCAGGGACGGCACCCCGGTCCTCCTCCACGACGCCACCCTCGACCGACTGTGGGAGCACGACCGCCCCCTCTCCGCCCTCTCCTACGACGAGGTCCGCAGCCTGACGGAGGACGGCGTACCGACCCTGGCGGACGCCCTGGAGACATGCCGCGACACCCGCGTCATGATCGACCTCCCGGGCGCGACACCCCGCTCCGTCCGCGCGACCCTCGGCACCGTCTCCGACTGCGACGCCACCGAACGCGTCTACTACTGCGCGGGCGCCCAGACGATGCTGATGGTGCGCTCCGCGTCCCCCACCGCCGAACTCGCCCTCACCTGGACCTCGCTGGCCCCGCCCCGCCCGGCCGTGCTCGCGGCGCTCACCCCGCGCTGGCTCAACTACCGCTTCACGCTGGTGAACCGGGAGCTGGCGGCCCGGGTGCACCGCGACGGCTACCTCCTGTCGGTGTGGACCCCGGACACCCGCCGCTCGATGCGCCGCCTCCTCGACCTCGGCGTGGACTCCATCACGACGAACCGCATCGACGTCCTGACGTCCCTGCGCCCGGACGACCGCTGACGAACGCCCCCTAGGGGGGCGCCCGGGGCACGGCCCGGGGTCGGACTCGTTCGGTGGGACGAGCCGCCCGGCCGACGCGCGACCGAGGATGGTCGACGTCGGCCCACTCGGGTCGACTTCCGCACCAGGAGGCCCCCTTGAAGCGTCGTTCCGCCCTCACCCTGGCCCTGCCCACCGCCCTCGCACTCGCCCTCGGCACCGTGGCCGCGGCCGCACCGGCGGCCCAGGCCCACCCGGCCCCGGTGACATCCAACGCGGCCCCCGCCCCCGACGCCCAGGCCCTCACCGCCGCCCTCACCGGGCTGCCGGACGACGACGCCACCGCCGCCCTCGTCCGGATCGGCGGCACCGGCGGCTCCTGGCACGGGACCGCGGGCGTACGGGATCTGCGGACGCGGGAGAAGGCCCTGGAGAACGCGCGGTTCCGGGCGGGTTCGACGACAAAGGTGGTGACAGCGGCGGCGGTCCTGCGCCTGGCCGCCGAACGAAGGCTGGACCTGAACCGCCCCGTCCAGCACTACCTCCCCGCCCTCTTCCACGACACGCCCTTCAAACACCCCATCTCCGTACGGCAGTTGCTCAACCACACCAGCGGCATCCAGCCCGGTGACGGCTGGGGCAACGCGTTCGAGGACCAGTACGCGCACCGCTTCGACGTCATCACGCCCACCGAGGTCATGACGTCGGCGCTCGCCAAGGGCCCCGCGTTCGCGCCGGGCACCCGTCAGCAGTACCTGAACATCAACTACACGCTGCTTGGCCTCCTGCTGGAGAAGGTCACGGGCCGCTCCTACGCACAGGCGGCGCAGGAGCTGGTCCTGCGCCCGGCGGGCATGCGCGACACGTCGTTCCCCGGCACCGACCCCCGTATCCAGGGCCCGCACAACCGCGGCTACCAGCTGGTGGACGGCGCGTTCGTGGACGTCACCGAGTGGGTGCAGGCGGACCGTGCGGCGGCGGGCGACATGATCTCGACGACCGCCGACCTGGAACGCCTGATCACCGCCCTCTTCCAGGGCCGGATCCTGCCCGCCCCGCAGCTGAAGGAGATGTTCAGGACCCCGGCCCGCGTCAAGGACGCCACGTACAGCGCGGGCCTGCAACGGATCGAGCTGAACGGCCAGGTGTACTGGGGGAAGTCCGGCTCCCGCTACGGCTACGGCACGGGCGTCGCCGCCACCCGCGACCTGTCCCGCACGGTCGTCTACTCGGTCAACGCCACGGACGCGAAGGGCGAGGAGATGAACCCCGTCGCCGAGCGCATCATCGCGGCGTCCGTCAGGAACGCTTCCTGACGTCGCTTCCCGGCTTCCCGACCAGCCGCCGCGCCACCCCGTGCGACACCGCCGTCGCCGCCCCGCCCACAGCAGGCCGGCGGCGAGGTCCCGGCCCCGGGTCGGCCGCAGCACCCCGGCGCGGCGCAGCCGGTGGCGCGCCCACAGGGCGAACGGCACGACGAGGGTGGGCGTCGTGGCCACGCCCGGGGTGTAGCCGCGGACGGCGGCGGCCTGCGCCAGGTGCACGAGGCCGTGCAGGCCGAAGCCGTCGAGCATCGCCTGATACGTCGCGGAGCGGCCGCCGCTCGCCCATCCGGCGAGGGCGCCCGCTCCGACGATCCCGGCCATCACGCCGACGGCGGCACGGAACTCCCGCTCGTCGACGCCCTCCAGGGACCGCCACACCCGCTCGGGCACCTGGGGCCACCGCTCGCGCAGCTCCGGCAGATGCCGCCGCAGCCAGCGGGGCGCGGCGAGCACCTCCTCCGTGTCGTGCACCGCCCACGCGGCGAACAGCCCCAGCGTCACCGCCGCCCCGACCGAACCCTCGTCACCCATGGCCCCACTCTAGAACGGCCTCCGCATCCTCAACTCAGCTTCACGGCAACCCCGTTGTACGTCGTCTCCGGCGTCGGCGGCGTCGTGAAGCGGGCGTTGACCAGGTAGAGGCGGTCGCCGTGGCGGGCTGCGGTGGAGGGGACGTCGAAGCGGGGGTCGGTGAGGAAGCGGACGAGGGTGGCCTTCGTCTCCCGCTTGTCGAGGCGCAGCACCGCGATCCGGTTGAGCCGGTTCTGGACCACGTACAGGAGGGAGCCGATGCGCACCAGCCCGTCCCCGTTGACGACGTCGGGCAGGCCCACCAGTTCGACGAGCGCGGCGTGCCCCGTCTTCGTGTCCACGCGGTAGAGGCGTCCCTGGACGGAGTTGACCACGATCAGGTCGCGGCCGTCGGCGGTGGGGACGAGGCCGTTGGCGTTGGTGGCGTCGGGGACGAGTTCCCAGTCGCCACTCAGGGGGAGCCCGCGTACGGCGTCGCCGTTGAGGAGGTACAGGTTGCTGTCGCGCGAGTCGGTGAACCAGGCACCGGCCCGGGTCAGGACGACGTCATTGATGAAGTGGCCGCTCGGCTCGGTGAATCGGTGGGTGGCGAGGAGCGCTCCGGTGCGGGTGTCGATGATCCTGGCGACGCCTCCGGGGCCCCCGGCCACGTACAGGAGCCCGTCGTGGTCGACCTTCATGCCGAGCGAGACGAGCCCGGCGGCGCCCGGCCACAGCACGCCGCCGCGCCCGGTGCGCAGGTCGACGCGGAAGATCCGGCCGTCGACGCGGGAGCCCATGTACGCGTACGGGGCGCGCCCGACGGCGATGCCCTCGGGCTGGAACCCGTTCGGCAGCGGGAACTCGGTGGGCCAGGCGGCGGCCTCCGCACTGCCGCCCTGCACGGCTGTGGCGAGGGCGACCGCGGCGGTCGCGGTGAGGACGGTGCGGCGGGAGGGGAGGTGCGCGGAGTCGGCCATGGTGTTCCTCCGTCGGTGGCTGGCGGTGGACGATGAGCGGTTCGCGTTCACGTATTCTCCACAACAGGACACGCTCCGTACCGCAGGAGGGTTCACTTCCCAGCGGCGGCAACACGGTCGCGCTCAGCGGATCAGCCGCCCGTGCTCGTCGAGGATGCCCGCGCACTCTTTCCGTATCGCCCCGTCCTTATGCGGCGAATTCCCGGCAGTCCATGGGGCTCGTGACGGCCGGGGAGCCCGCGCTCACCGTTCGGCCTTCATCTCGGTTTTCCTTTTCATAGGGTGGCCGATCATGAACGCAGAAGATACGAGGTCGGCCTGGGAGCGGTTCCAGACCGAACTCGCGCGCGTGGCACCGCTGTCCCACAGCATGCTCCGTCCGCCCGCGTCCGAGAACGAGATCGCGGCCGTCGAGGACGAGTTGGGGACCGCCCTCCCCACGGGGGTACGCGCGTTGTACCTCCTTCATGACGGAGTGCACGAGCCGGAGCACTTCGCCGACTACCCGCAGGACGTTCCAGCGGATCCGGCCGACCCTTTCTGGCGCTATCAGAATGCCGTGTGCTTTCTTCCCGGCGGGCTCGCCTGGCTCCCGCTCGAACGGGTCGTTGAGCTGGCCGAGCACGTGAGCATGTACGCGGACCCCGCCGATCCGCGCCGCCACGTCCCGTTCCTGTCCCAGGTGACCGACTCCGACATGTCCGGGATGTGGATCGATGCGGAGGGGACCCTGGGCACATGGACGGACGCGGGCACGCTGGATCCTTCCGGGTGCACGGTCGCCGAGTATCTCGCCGATGCCGCACGGGCGTTGGCGACCGGGACGGCATGCCGGGTGACGGAGGGCGAGACACCGCTGCGCTCCCCCTCCGGCGACGGTCTGGGCTGGGTCGACGCCGAGGCACCGGACCTCGTGAAGAGCCGTCTCCAGGACGGGTGGCGGCCCGTGTGAGCGGGTCCGACAGGCGAGTGCGGGGCCCGCTCACACGGACCCCGCACTCGCCTGTCACTCCTTACGGTTCACGCGTCACGATCGCTGAGCGCACTTGATCACGTCAGCGCTGCTGTCGCAGTCCTGGAACCCGTCGATGTCGACCCAGCAGCCGTCCATGTCCAACATGCGGAAGGTGGAGGCGAATCCCCGAGGCCCGCCAAGGTAGTGGGTGCCGTCGAAGGCGTTGGTGCGGACCTGGAAGGTGCCGTTGACCTTGTCGCCGTCCGGGTCGGTGAAGGTGTCCCGCAGCGTCGGCGCGGTGGTGTTGACCGCCCACACACCCGCGTACGACTTGAGCGGCACCCCGGCGGCTCACAGCCCCGCGATCCTGTTCCACCGCTTCGAGAACTCCGTACGCTCCGCCGGCTTGATGTCCCGGGCTATCGCGAGCCGGGAGCGCATCCGGTCGTCGGGGAAGATCAGCGGGTCCTCGGCGAGCGCGGCCGTCTCCTTGTCCTTGGACGAGGCGAGCACATCGCGCGCCGCGGGCACCGGGCACACGTAGTTGACCCACGCGGCGAGCTCCGCGGCGACCTCCGGCCGGTAGTAGTAGTCGATCAGGCGCTCGGCGTTGGCCTTGTGGTCGGCGAGGTTGGGGATCATCAGGGACTCGGCCCAGAGTTCCGCGCCCTCCTCGGGGACGACGAACTCGATGTCCGGGTTGTCGGCCTGGAGTTGGATGATGTCGCCGCTGTACGCCTGGCAGGCGAGGACGTCCCCGCCGGCCAGGTCCTTGATGTAGTCGTTGCCGGTGAAGCGGCGGATGTGCTTCGCCCGCACGAGCTTCTCGACCTGCTCGCAGACCTGGTCGAAGTCGTCGGCGGTCCACCGGGTGATGTCGACGCCGTTGCCCTGCATGAGGAGCGCGAAGGACTCGTCGAGGCCGGAGAGCAGGGTGACGCGCCCCTTCAGGTCGTCCGCCCAGAGGTCCGAGACGTGCTGGAGCTCGCGGCCGAGGCGCCGCTTGTCGTACGCGATGCCGGTGATGCCGGACTGCCACGGCACGGTGTACTTGCGGCCGGGGTCGAAGGCGGGTGAACGCAGCAGCGGGTCGAGGTACCGGGTGACGTTCGGCTGGTGCGCCCGGTCCATCTCCTGGACCCAGCCGAGGCGTACGAAGCGCGAGCACATCCAGTCGGAGATGACGATGAGATCGCGGTCGGTCTTCTGGTGGTTCATCAGGGAGGGGCTGATCTTCCCGAAGAACTCGTCGTTGTCGTTGATCTCCTCGGTGTACTTGACCTGGATCCCGGTCCGTTCCTCGAAGGCGTCGAGGGTCGGCCGCCGGGACGGGTTCGCATCGTCCACGTCGATGTAGAGCGGCCAGTTCGCCCAGGTCAGCCGCTTGTCGTCGGCGGACAGGTCCTTGGCGCCGCGGTCCCCCTCCGCGACGTACGCGGCGGGCACCCCGCAGCCGGTGGCGAGGGCGCCGAGGGCCGTGGCCGTGGCGCCGCCGCCGAGGGCGCGCAACAGGGAGCGGCGGGTGACATGGGGGGTCATGGAGTTCGATCGCACGAACTCAGCTTGCCCGCAGGCTCCTTGGGCCCTCAATGGACGCTGCGTCGAGCGGCCCGGCCCCCGCCCGACACCCTGTCGATGTTCACCGGCCGGCCCACGTCCCGGGGCGGCGCGGCCACACCCCGCACGGTGTGCGGACGCGCGGCGACGGGGCCTACCGCGTCGAGTGCCGCGACGAGGCGTGGGCGCCGGGGAAGCCGACCTCGACGCTCAGCCCGCCGTCCGTCCCGCCGGGCCGGGCCCGTACATGCCCGCCGTGGGCCCGCGCCACGGCGGCGACGATCGACAGGCCGAGGCCGAGGCCCTCGCGGCGCCGGGTGCGTTCGGCGCCGAGCCTGCGGAACGGTTCGAAGAGCGAGTCGACCTGGTCGGCGGGGACGTGCGGGCCGCTGTTGTGGACGTGGAGCGTGGCGAGCCCGTCGCGCCACTGCGTGGACACGGCCACCCAACGTCCGTGCCGATCAGTGGAGTTGTGCTGCACGGCGTTGTCGACCAGGTTGCCGACGAGGCGTTCGACCAGGCGCCGGTCCCCGAGCAGCGGCGCCCGGTCGAGGGCGGCGCGCACGGGCACTCCCCCGCCGGCCGACGCCAGCACGTCCCGTACGACGTCGGCGAGATCCACGTACTCCCGTGTCTCCAGGCCGCGTTGGCTGCGCGCGAGCATCAGGAGCGCCTCGATGATCCGCTCCTGTTCCTCGGCCGCCGTGCGCACGCGGCGGCAGGCGGCGCGCAGCGCCTGTGCGGTCGCGTCGGGGTCGTCGAGCGCCACGTCGACGACGGCCTGCTGGAACGTGATCGGGGTACGCAGTTCGTGGGAGGCGTTGGCGACGAACCTCTTCTGCGCCTCGAAGGCTCCCTCCAGTCGAGCGAGCAGGGCGTCGAACGTGTCGGCCAGGTCCCCCAGTTCGTCGCGCGGGCCGCCCACCGCGAGCCGCTGGTGCAGGTCGTCGGCGGAGATCCGGCGCACCTTGTGGGTCATGGTGCGCAGCGGGGCGAGGACCCGCCCGGCGACCAGCCAGCCCAGCACGAGTGAGGCGAGCGCCATGAGGCCGAGGGCGATGCCCGACTCGATGAGCAGCCGGTGCAGCTGCCCTTCGCGCTGTGCTTCGAGGCTCTGCTCGACGACGGCCCGCAGGGCGGGGCCGTCGACGTGCGGCGGGACGACCGCGTCGGTGGACCGCACCCCGGAGCGCACCCGGGACCAGTCCGGCGTCCGGGCCACCAACGCGTACACGAAGGCGAGGAGTACGCCGCCCGCGAGCACGAAGAGGCCGCTGTAGAGCAGCGTGAGCCGCCATCGGACGCTGCCGCCGCCGGGCAGCCTCCCGGCCGGGCGGGCGCCGCTCACACCCGGTACCCGGCCCGGTCGACCGTCTCGATGAGCGGCGGGTCGCCGAGCTTGCGGCGCAGCCTGCTGACGGTCACCTTCACGGTCTGGGTGAACGGGTCGGCGGCCTCGTCCCAGGCCCGCTCCAGCAGTTCCTCCGCGGAGACGACGGTGCCGCGCGCCGCGAGCAGCAGCTCCAGGACGGCGAACTCCTTCGGGCTGAGCGGGAGTTGCCGACCGGAGCGGACGGCCTCGCGGCGCCCCGGGTCGAGCCGGAGGTCCCCGTGGACCAGGACGGGCGGCAGCGCGGGCGTCGCACGCCGCCCCAACGCCCGTACGCGCGCGACGAGTTCGGTGAACGCGAACGGTTTGGGCAGGTAGTCGTCGGCGCCCATGCCGAGCCCGGCGACCCGGTCGGCGACGGCGCCGGACGCGGTGAGCATCAGGACCCGCTCGCGCCCCTGGCCCGCCGCGAGCACCCGGCACACCTGATCGCCGTGGACGCCCGGCAGATCGCGGTCGAGCACGACGACGTCGTAGCCGTGCACGGTGACCCGCTCCAGCGCGGTGTCCCCGTCGAGCGCCACGTCGACGGCCATGCCCTGGCGGCGCAGCCCCGCGGCGACGGTCTCGGCGAGCTCTTCGTGGTCCTCGACCACCAGCACACGCATGGCGTCAGTGTGGCGGCGGCCCGGTTACGCGGGGATAAGGGCGGGCGTTCCCGTGCCGTAACCGCCGTACCGGTGAAGTGAGTTGCGCGAAACCAGCCGCCCATCAGGAGGAACCCGCATGCGTACACCCACGCTCCACCGCCGCCACCGCGTCCTCGCGGCCGGCGCGCTGATCTCGGCCGTCGCCCTGGGCGCGGTCACCGCGACCCAGGCCGCGGCCACCGGAGGCGACACGCCGCCGAAGCCGCCGAGGAGCGGCGGACCGGCCATCGGTTACCAGCCCACCGACGAGGCGCCGGACGACCTCAACGAGGCCAACGACGCGTTCGCGGCGTGCATGCGCGAGCACGGCCAGAAGACGTTTCCGTCGTTCCACGCCGCGAAGGACGGCGACGGCGGCGTCTCGTTCACGGTCATGATGCGGGTGCGCGGGGGCAAGGCGCCCGCCCTGGACTCCGCCGCCTTCCGGAAGGCGTTCAAGGCCTGCAAGGGCCCGCTGGAGGAGGCGGGCGTGTCCTTCCCGAAGCACGGCCACCCGTTCCCGGACGGCGAACGGCCGCCGACGCCGCCGAAGCGTCCGGGCGACGGCACATGGCACAAGCAACCGGTGACCGGGGCGGGCCACTACGCCCGCACCGCCTGACCCGACGGAGGGGGAGCCGTGCGCGGGCGGGAGCCGGCGGAGGGGGCCGAGGGCCCGCCCGCGCACGACCGCCCGCCCGCGCACGACCGCCCGCTCACGCACACCCTCACGCTCGCGCACAACCGCACGCCCCCGCGCGGCCACGCCGCCCCCCGCGTCACCCCGCGATGGCCCGCAGGTACCGCCCGGTCATCCACTTCTGCACGCCCCGCGCCACCGGCCCGCCCCACCGCGCGTACCACCGCCCCGGCCGCGAGAACGCCCGTACGCGGAACCACACCGCGTCGTCCGCGTCGCGTTCGACGAGGAACGCCTCCTCGCCGCACTCCGGGTGGCCGGGCAGCGTTCCGTAGGCGAAGCCGATGCGCGACGCGTCCCGTACGACGCGCACCACCCGGCAGGGGATCCGCAGCCACAGGAACCGCAGCCGCACGTCCGCGCCCTCCCGGGCGTCGTCGCCGGGCATCACCTTCATCCCGGCGCCGCGCTGGGCGCCCCACGCGAGAACCGCCGCCCCGGCCCGCTCGAAGCACTCCTGCCCCGAGCCGATCCGGACGCGGCGGTCCACGTGGCCGTACCCCGACGGAAGTCCGCCCTCCGTCAGGGTCGCGCCGACCTCGCCGTAGGTGAGGTTCACGCGTCCAGCGACGTCATGACGTGCTTGATCCGCGTGTAGTCGTCGAATCCGTACGACGACAGGTCCTTGCCGTAGCCGGACTTCTTGAAGCCGCCGTGCGGCATCTCGGCGACCAGCGGGATGTGCGTGTTGATCCACACGCAGCCGAAGTCGAGGACCTTGGACATCCGCATCGCGCGGCCGTGGTCCTTCGTCCAGACGGAGGAGGCGAGGGCGTACTCGACGCCGTTCGCGTAGGCGACGGCCTGCTCCTCGTCCGTGAAGGACTGGACGGTGATGACCGGGCCGAACACCTCGTTCTGGATGATCTCGTCGTCCTGCTTCAGGCCGGAGACGACGGTCGGCGCGTAGAAGTAGCCCGTCTCGCCGACGCGGTGGCCGCCGGCCTCGACCTTGGCGTGCGCCGGGAGGCGGTCGATGAAGCCGGAGACCTGCTTCAGCTGGTTGGGGTTGTTGAGCGGGCCGTAGAGCACGTCCTCGTCGTCCGGCATGCCGGTCTTGATGTCGGCGGCGGCCTTGGCGAGCGCGGTCACGAACTCGTCGTGGATGCCCTCCTGGACGAGGACGCGGGTCGCGGCCGTACAGTCCTGCCCGGCGTTGAAGAAGCCCGCCGTGGAGATCTCCTCGACGGCCTTGGCGATGTCGGTGTCCTCGAAGACGACGACGGGGGCCTTGCCGCCGAGCTCCAGGTGGACGCGCTTGAGGTCCTTGGACGCGGACTCGGCGACCTGCATGCCGGCGCGCACGGAGCCGGTGATGGAGGCCATCGCCGGGGTCTTGTGCTCGACCATCATGCGGCCGGTGTCGCGGTCGCCGCACACCACGTTGAAGACGCCCTTGGGGACGATCGAGCCGATGATCTCGGCCATCAGGACCGTGGACGCGGGGGTGGTGTCCGAGGGCTTGAGGACGACCGTGTTGCCCGCGGCGAGGGCCGGGGCGAACTTCCACACGCCCATCATCATCGGGTAGTTCCACGGCGCGACCTGCGCGCAGACGCCGATCGGCTCGCGGCGGATCATGGAGGTGAGGCCCTCCATGTACTCGCCGGTGGCGCGGCCTTCCAGCATGCGCGCGGCGCCCGCGAAGAAGCGGATCTGGTCCACCATCGGCGGGATCTCTTCCGAGCGGGTGAGCCCGATGGGCTTGCCCGTGTTCTCCACCTCGGCCGCGATGAGCTCCTCGGCGCGCTCCTCGAAGGCGTCCGCGATCTTGAGGATGTACCGCTGGCGCTCGCCGGGCACCAGGTCGCGCCAGGCCGGGAACGCGGCCTCGGCCGCGGCCATGGCGGCGTCGATGTCGGCCTGCCCGGACAGCGGCGCGGTCGCGTACGCCTCGCCCGTGGCGGGGTTGACCACTTCGGTGGTCCGTCCGTCGGCGGCGTCCCGGAACTCACCGTCGATGTAGTTACGCAGACGACGCAGCTCACTCGTGCTCACTGCCGGCCCTCCTACCTGTTCGCTGTCCAAAGCTTGAGACACCCACCCTAGTCGGAAGACCGACGTTTTCGACACCCCCCACCCCCCGTGAACTACGGAATCAGTGATGATGAGGCCCGTAGACAACGAATTTCATCGATCCAGGGTTGCGGAACTGTCGAGTCCTCGTGCACAGTGAGGCCGTGGCCAGTCGCAGCGCAGACCCCAAGGGACCCAGTTCGAGGAACGGCAGCAACCCGCCGCTCGACTCCGTCTCCCTCGCCATCATCGAACAGCTCCAAGAAGACGGCAGGCGCCCGTACGCCGCCATCGGAAAGGCCGTGGGCCTCTCCGAGGCGGCCGTGCGCCAGCGCGTCCAGAAACTGCTCGATCAGGGCGTGATGCAGATCGTCGCCGTCACCGACCCGCTCACCGTGGGCTTCAGACGGCAGGCGATGGTCGGCATCAACGTCGAGGGTGACCTGGATCCCGTGGCGGACGCGCTGACGGCCATGTCGGAGTGCGAGTACGTCGTGATGACCGCGGGCTCGTTCGACCTGATGGTGGAGATCGTCTGCGAGGACGACGACCACCTTCTGGAGGTCATCAACCGACGCATCCGGGCCATCCCCGGAGTGCGCTCCACCGAGAGCTTCGTCTACTTGAAGCTCAAGAAGCAGACCTATATGTGGGGAACCCGATAGCCGTGAGCAAGGACCTCAGCCGAACCGCGTACGACCACCTGTGGATGCACTTCACGCGCATGTCGTCGTACGAGAACGCGCCCGTTCCCACCATCGTGCGTGGCGAGGGCACCTACATCTACGACGACAAGGGCCAGAAGTACCTGGACGGCCTCTCCGGCCTGTTCGTGGTCCAGGCCGGTCACGGTCGGCAGGAGCTGGCCGAGGTCGCCGCGAAGCAGGCCGCCGAGCTGGCCTTCTTCCCGATCTGGTCGTACGCCCACCCCAAGGCCG
This sequence comes from Streptomyces sp. BYX5S, assembly GCF_054724165.1. Classification (NCBI taxonomy): domain Bacteria; kingdom Bacillati; phylum Actinomycetota; class Actinomycetes; order Kitasatosporales; family Streptomycetaceae; genus Streptomyces; species Streptomyces sp. BYX5S. Next base: position 6,525,013 of record NZ_CM138829.1, read on the forward strand.
TGGAACTGGCCGAGCGCCTGGCCCACTACGCTCCGGGCGACCTCAACAAGGTCTTCTTCACCACCGGTGGCGGCGAGGCCGTCGAGACCGCGTGGAAGCTGGCGAAGCAGTACCACAAGCTCAAGGGCAACAACCTCAAGTACAAGGTCATCTCGCGCGCGGTCGCCTACCACGGCACCCCGCAGGGCGCCCTGTCCATCACCGGTCTGCCCGCCCTCAAGGCCCCCTTCGAGCCGCTCGTTCCGGGCGCGCACAAGGTGCCGAACACGAACATCTACCGCGCCCCGATCCACGGCGACGACCCGGAGGCCTTCGGCCGCTGGGCCGCCGACCAGATCGAGCAGCAGATCCTCTTCGAGGGCCCGGAGACGGTCGCGGCCGTCTTCCTGGAGCCGGTGCAGAACGCCGGCGGCTGCTTCCCGCCGCCGCCCGGCTACTTCCAGCGCGTGCGCGAGATCTGCGACCAGTACGACGTGCTGCTCGTCTCCGACGAGGTCATCTGCGCCTTCGGCCGCCTCGGCACGATGTTCGCCTGTGACAAGTTCGGCTACGTCCCGGACATCATCACCTGCGCCAAGGGCATGACCTCGGGCTACTCCCCGATCGGCGCCGCGATCGTCTCGGACCGCATCGCCGAGCCGTTCTACAAGGGCGACAACACGTTCCTGCACGGCTACACGTTCGGTGGCCACCCGGTCTCCGCGGCCGTCGGTCTCGCCAACCTCGACATCTTCGAGCGCGAGGGCCTCAACCAGCACGTGCTGGACAACGAGGCGAACTTCCTCAACACGCTCCAGAAGCTGAACGACCTGCCGATCGTCGGCGACGTCCGCGGCAACGGGTTCTTCTACGGCATCGAGCTCGTGAAGGACAAGGCCACCAAGGAGACCTTCACGGACGAGGAGTCGGAGCGCGTGCTCTACGGCTTCGTCTCCAAGAAGCTCTTCGAGTACGGCCTGTACTGCCGCGCCGACGACCGTGGCGACCCGGTCATCCAGCTCTCCCCGCCGCTCGTCTCCGACCAGGCCACCTTCGACGAGATCGAGGGCATCATCCGCCAGGTCCTCATGGAGGCCTGGACGAAGATCTGAGCCCTGCTCCAAGGCAAGGCCCGAGCCAGGGCGGCCACGGAACGCCTCTTGGCTTGAAACACGGCCCGGTCGCACCCATCCGAGTGAGATGGGACGCGACCGGGCCGTGCCCTTCTCCGGCCCGCCCCCGCGCCTCCTTACCGTGCCCAGTGACCGATCGGCCCCGCCTTCGTTCCCCCGTTAGGGGGAAGGCAACTGATCAGAACCGAGGTGTACGTCATGGTGGCCCCGCCGGACAACGACGTGCTGTGGGCGCGTGCCCTGCACTACTCGCACAGCGGATCGGACAGCGGCTCCCCCGCGCTCACCGGTGTCTCGCTCGGTGTCCGCGAGGGCGAGATCCTCGCCGTCACCGGCCCGCGCGGCAGCGGGAAGACCACCCTGCTGCGCTGCCTCTCCGGCCAGCTCCTGCCGCAGCAGGGCGAGGTCTGGTTCAACAGCGCGCCCGTGCACACGATGGGCCCCCTCGTCCGGGAGCGGCTGCGCCGCGACCGGTTCGGCTGGATCGACCCCGAGCCCGTCCTCGTTCCCGAACTGAACGTGTGGGAGAACGCGGCGCTGCCGCTGATGCTCCGCGGCACCCCCCGCCGCGCCGCCAAGGCCACCGCCCACGAGTGGCTGGACCGGCTCGATGTCGGCCGCCTCGCCCGCAAGCGCCCGCACGCGCTGACCGTGGCCGAGCGGCAGCGCGTCGCCATCGTCCGCGCCCTCGCGCACGCCCCGAGCGTGGTGTTCGCCGACGAGCCAACCGCGACCCTGCACCGCGCCGACCACGCGCACATCCTGCGCACCCTCACCGCCGCGGCCCGCTCGCACGCCATCACCGTCGTCCTCGCCACGCACGACTCCGAGGTGGGCGCCCTCGCCGACCGTACGGAGGCGCTGCTCGACGGGCGCCGGGTGCACACCGTGCAGCTGCCCGAGAAGGCCCCCGAAGGGGAAGGCCGGGCCGCGTGCTCGCTCTCCGTCTAGCGCGCGGCGCGCACCCGACGGCCCAGCTGCGCAGACTCCTGGTCGCCGCCGCCTCCGCGGGCACCGGCTTCCTGCTCCTGTGCACGCTCGGCCACGCCCTCGCCCACCCCGACAGCGCGGCGAACTCGCTGCTGCGCCTCGCCTGGTGCGTCCTGCCACTCGCCGCGACCGTGTACTTCGCGGTCGCCGTGGCCCGCTCCGACCCCGGTACGAAGCCGCGCGCGGGCCTGTCCGCGGTGGGCCTCGGCCCGGCCCGGCTGACCCTGCTCGCCGCGATCTCCACGGCCATCGCCTGCACGCTCGGCTCGATGCTGGCGCTGCTGTTCTTCCTGCACCTGCGGGGCGACCTCACGGGCCTGCCGTTCGACGGCGCGGCCCGCGGGCTGCTCGCCGCCGACCGGCCGCTGCCGCTCGCCGCCGTGCTCACGCTGCTGACCTGGGTGCCGCTCACGGCGTCCGCGGCGAGCGCCCTCGCGCTGCGCCCGCGGCTCACGGCGCCGGTCAAGGACACCGAGGAACCGGCGGAACCGGCCACGGCGCCGACCGGGCTGCCGTGGGGCTTCGCGCTGCTCGCGGCGGGTCTCGCCGTGGAGACGTACGCGGCGGGCGCGCGCGGCGCCGCGGGGTCCCGGCTGCCGGGCGGTCTCACCGGCAGCCCCACCGGGGTGCTCGCCGGGTGGACACTGACCGCGCTCGGCCTGGCGCTCGCCGGTCCCGGCATCACGTACCTGTGCGGCCGGGCGCTCCAGTCCGTACGCCCGTCCGCGGTGCGGCTGCTTGCGGGCCGGGGGCTCATGGAGGAGGCGCGGCGGATCGGCCGGCCGCTCGGCGTGGTCTGCGCGGTGGCCTCGGGGGCGGTCGCGGCGGTGACGCTGTACGGCGGCGACGGGGGCCCGGCGCGGGCGTCCGGGGTCGGGCCGCTGGCGACGCTCGGCGCGGTGCTGGTCGTGGGCTGCGCCGTGGCGACGCTGGCGACCGCGTCCTTCGAGGCCCGCCGGGCGCGGCGGCACACCACGGAGGCGCTGCTGCGGATCGGGGCGCCGGCCACGGCATTGCGCGGGGCGGCGGCGCTCAGAACCGGCGTGCTGCTCGCCGTGTTCGGTCCGCTGACCTGGGTCGTCGCACAACTTTCGGCGGCTCCGCTGACAGCGCGATGAGTTTTGCCGACACTGACCGTCTATCTGTTCGTACGGACGACACCGACCGACTGAGCGAGAAGGCGACGGACACCTCATGAGCGAGTACCAGCAGATGATCTTCGTGAACCTGGCCGTGAGCGATGTGGAGGCGTCCACGAAGTTCTTCACGGAGCTGGGCTACGAGCGCAACGCCCAGTTCTCCGACGACACCACCAGCTCCATCGTCATCAGCGACCACATCGTGGTCATGCTGCTCGCGAAGGAGAAGTACGCGCAGTTCACGAAGAAGAAGATCGTGGACTCCCGGACCAGCAGCGAGACGCTGCTGGCGCTGAGTGCGGAGAGCCGCGAGAAGGTGGACGAGCTCGTGGACCGGGCGATCGCCGCGGGCGGCTCCGAGACCGGTGAGAAGCAGGACCACGGCTTCATGTACGGGCGGGCCTTCGACGACCCCGACGGGCACACCTTCGAGGTCATGTGGATGGACCCGACGGCCGTCGAGGGCTGACCAAAGGGCCTGCGCGGGCCCCTGCTTAGCATGGGCGGGTGCAGCCGACTCCAGCGAACCCCTCCGCATCCGCATCCTCCGAGCCCCACGTGCCCGGCACCACCTCCGACCGCGAGATCGAGACGCTCGCGGAGTTCGACGAGGTGGTCGCCGGGCACGGGGCTCTCACCGGACACCGGGTGCAGGCCGTCGACCTGACCGCCCGCACCGACGAACTGCTCGGCGCCGATGTCGAGGGCGCCATATTCCTCGGCTGCCCCATGGACGAGCGCGCGGCGGCCGAGGTCAGAGCCCGCGGCGCACTGGTCTTCCCGCCGGTCCCGGGCCTCCCCTTCGACCCGTACCGGGGTCACCTCTACGCCCCCGACGAACTCTTCGAGGGCCTGTCGTCCGAGGGTGGCTACGAGGCCACCCCCGACGCCCGCGCGTACGAGTGGTTCCAGCGGACCAAGGCCGACGGCGACGTCTTCGCGTCGATGCTGCGCGCCGTGCACGACGACTCCGTCTCCGACGCGCTCGACGAACTCCTCGTCGGGGCGCGGGTGGTGGGCGTCATGGGCGGGCACGCGATGGCGCGCGGCACGGACGCGTACGCGGGGGCGGCCCGGCTCGGGCGGACGCTCGCCCGCGCCGGTGTCACCGTCGCGACCGGGGGCGGTCCCGGGGCGATGGAGGCGGCGAACCTGGGCGCGTACGCGGCGCCCTTCGGCGACCCGATGCTCGACGAGGCGCTCCAACTCCTGGCGAAGTCACCGTCGTTCACCCCGTCGATCACGGACTGGGCGGGGGCGGCCTTCGAGGTCCGGGACCGCTGGCCGGAGGGCGGCGCCTCGGTCGGCATCCCGACCTGGTTCTACGGGCACGAGCCGCCGAACCCGTTCGCCTCGCACCTCGCGAAGTACTTCGCCAACGCCACCCGCGAGGACGGCCTGCTGGCCCGCTCCAACGCGGGCGTGATCTTCCTGCCCGGTGCGGCCGGCACGGTCCAGGAGATCTTCGACAACGCGACGCCCAACTACTACGAGTCGCGCGGCGAACCGACCCCGATGGTCCTCGTCGACCGCGCCCACTGGACGGAGCGGCTCCCCACCTGGCCACTCCTCCAGGCGCTCGCGCGGGAGCGGTCGATGGAGGACCGCATCGCGCTCGTGGACACGGTCGAGGAGGCGGCGGACGCGGTGCTGCGCCTCGGGTCAAGGACAGGTCAAGCCTGACTCCCTGGCGGGGTCCTTGTATTGACGCTGCGTCACTGACGCAGATAAACGTGAGGGGACCGTGGGGGTGTTGAGCATTCGTGGTGCGTCCGCACCGGGCCACGCCCCCTCCCATTACGTCATCCCGTGAAGGACGAACGTGTCCGTAGCCCCCCGCATATCTTCTCGCATCTCCTCCAGAGCGGCCCGCTTCGCCGGTGTGGCCGCCGCCGCGACGGCCCTGACGCTCGGCGTCGCGGGTTCCGCCTCGGCGTGCGACATCAGCGAGTTCACCGCCAAGGCCGTCTGCGACGGCGAGCAGGGTGTCATCTCCGTCACCGACGTGGACTCCTCCGGCACCCCGGCGACCGTCACCGTCTTCCGGACGTCCGGCGGCGCCGAGGAACAGGTCGGCTCGCAGGTCGTGAAGGGCTCCAAGGAAGGTGTCACGATCACCTTCAAGGAGGACTGGAAGCCGGGCGCGACCTACCGCGTCCACGTGAAGACCGACCGCTTCAACGTCGACGACGACATCGCCGGCGGTGTGACCGCGCCGGCGAAGGCGTGCGCCACGGAGAAGCCGTCGACGCCCCCGTCGACGCCCCCGGCGTCCGCGGCGCCCAGCACCTCGGCGCCGGCGGCGCCCGAGACCACCGAGGCGGCGGCCCCGGCGCCGAGCAACTCCGCGTCCCCCGCGGGCAGTTCGGACCTGGCCGAGACCGGTGCCAGCAGCAACACGCCGGTGATCGCCGGTATCGCGGCCCTCCTGGTCGTCGCGGGCGGCGGCGTCGTCTTCGCCCTGCGCCGCAAGGGCGCCACCCAGAAGTAATTTCCGGGTCGACCGTTCGGCCCACCCGAACGGTCGACCTCCCCCTCACCGAGCCACCTCAAAAACCGTCCTCAATCGCCGGACGGGCTTACTGCTACGGCCACCCGGCTCCCCACCCGAGGCGGCCAACCCCGCCCCGCCTTGGGCAATCCACCGCCACCCCGGCTCCCCACCCACTACGGTGGACGCCGCCCCGCCTTGGGCAATCTGCCGCCAAGGGCGGCAGGGTGGGCAAGGCGGCACCCCGGTGCGGGCAGCACGTTCGTCGGGGGTCCACCACGGCACGGCCGACCGCGCCCACCGGCTAGGCGCCGAGCACCACAACCTCGCCCGCGTCGAACGCGACCCCCACCACATCCCCCACCCCGGGGGCCACCCGCAACGCACAGACCGCCTCCAACCTCGGCGCCCCCTCCACCTCAAGCCGCAACGCCACATGCGTCCCCCGGAACGTACGACCGACGACCGTCCCCCTCAGCTGCGCCTCGTCGGACGCGACAAGCCCGACCCCCGCCGGCCGCACCAACACCTTCCCCTCCCCCTGGGCGGAGCCCTCCGGCACGGGCACCTTCCCCCACGCCGTGTCCGCCACCACCCCGGTCACCGTCGCATTGACCACGTTGTCGAACCCGAGGAACCGCGCCACGAACTCGTCGGCCGGCCGCTGCCACACCTCAAGAGGCGTACCACTCTGGGCGATCCGCCCGTCCCGCATCACCACGACCCGGTCGGCGAGCGCGAACGCCTCCCCCTGGTCGTGCGTCACCGCCAGCACCGTCGTCCCCAACTCACCGAAAAGCTCCCGCAGTTCGACGACCAACCGCTCCCGCAACGACCGGTCCAGCTGCCCGAGCGGCTCGTCCAGCATCAGCAGCCTCGGCCTCGGCGCCAACGCCCGCGCCAGCGCCACCCGCTGCTGCTCACCACCGGACAGCGAACCGACCGCCCGCCGCTCGGCGCCCGGCAACCCGACGAGCGCGAGCAACTCCCGTACGCGCTCGGCCTGTTCGCCCTTGCCCGCCCCATGCATCCGCAGCCCGAACGCGACGTTGCGCCCCACGTCCCGCTGCGGGAACAGCTGGTGGTCCTGGAACATCAGCCCGACCCCCCGCTTGTGCGCGGGCACCCCGGCCTGATCCGCGCCCCCGAGCACCACCCGCCCGCCGTCGAGCGTCTGCAACCCGGCGACGGCCCGCAGCAGCGTCGACTTGCCACTGCCACTGGGCCCGAGCACGCACACGATCTCGTGCTCGGCCACCTCCAGGCCCACCTCGTCGAGCACGGCGCGCCCACCGAACCGTACGGTCGCGTGGTCCAGCTCCAGCAGCGGCATCAGATCAGAACTCCCCGGTCGTGGCCTTGGCGGGCCGCAGACGTTCCAGCACCAGCAGGGCGGCGGCGCACACCACCATCAGGACGGTCGACAGCGCCATCGCCTGCCCGTAGTTGAGGTCACCGGCCCGCCCCAGCAGCCGCGCCACGGCCACCGGCAGCGTCGGGTTGTCGGGCCGCGCGATGAACACGGTCGCCCCGAACTCGCCGAGCGAGACGGCGAAGGCGAACCCGGCGGCGACCAGCAGCGCCCGCCGCACCATCGGCAGATCGACCTCCCGCCACGCCCGCAGCGGCGACGCCCCGAGCACGGCCGCCGCCTCCCGCAGCCGCCCGTCGACGGCCCGCAGCACCGGCAGCATCGTCCGTACGACGAAGGGCACCCCCACGAGCGCCTGCGCGAGCGGAACCAGGATCCACGTGGACCGCAGATCGAGCGGCGGCTCGTCGAGCGTGATCAGGAACCCGAACCCGACGGTCACGGCGGACACCCCGAGCGGCAGCATCAGCAGCGCGTCGAACCCGCGCACGAGCCGCCCGGCACGCCGCGTCAGCGCCGCCGCCGCGAGCCCGCCGATCACCACGGCGATGGCGGTGGCGGCGAGCGCGTACTCCAGCGAGTTCCCGATCGCGTCGATCGGCGGTACGAGGAAGGTCCCGCCGTCGGCGTCGGTGAGCGCCCGGTAGTACCCGAACCCGTACCCACCGGGCGCGTCCAGCGAGCGCTCGACGAGCACCCCGAGCGGCAGCACGATCAGCAGCGCGACGGACACCAGGACACCGCCGAGCAGCGTCCACTGCCCGGCCCCGCGCGGCCTGCGCGACGCCTGCGCGGCGTCCACCAGCCTGAGCGCGCTCTCCCGCCGCCGCACGGTCCACGCGTGCACGCCGAGGATCAGCCCGACGGCCACGAACTGCACGATGGTCAGCACAGCGGCGGTGGACAGGTCGAAGATCTGCGCGGTCTGCCGATAGATCTCGACCTCAAGAGTGGAGAACCCGGGCCCGCCCAGAATCTGCACGACACCGAACGACGTGAACGTGAACAGGAAGACCATCAGCGCGGCCGCCGCCACAGCGGGTCCGAGCGCCGGCAGCGTCACCTTCCGCCACGCCGCGAACCGCGAGGCCCCGAGCATCCGCGCGGCCTCCTCCTGCCGCGGATCGAGCTGCGCCCACAGCCCGCCCACGGTCCGTACGACCACGGCGTAGTTGAAGAAGACGTGCGCGAGCAGGATCGCCCACACGGTGGTGTCGAGCCGGACGCCCCAGACCTCGTCGAGCAGCCCTCCGTTCCCGACGAGCGCGAGGAACGCGGTGCCCACGACGACGGTCGGCAGCACGAACGGCACCGTGACGACGGCCCGCAGCACCTGCTTGCCCGGGAACTCGAACCGGGCGAAGACATACGCCCCCGGCAGCGCGATCAGCAGCGTCAGCGCGGTCGACGCGAGCGCCTGCCACACCGTGAACCACAGGACGTGCCGGATGTCCGACTGCCCGAGCACGTCCAGGATCCGCCCGGCCTGCCAGCCGCCGTCGGTGTGCAGCCCGCGCTCGACGATGGCGACGACCGGGTAGGCGAAGAAGAGCCCGAAGAACACGACGGGCAGGGCCATGAGCCCGAGCCGCGCCGCGTTGCCCCGCTGCCGGGGGGCCGCTACTTCAGTACGAGCGACGTCCACGACTTCACCCAGTCGTCACGGTTGTCCGCGATCTTGCGCGGGCTCATGGTCTCGGGGTCGTCGATCCTCACCGCGTACTTGGTGTAGTCGGCGGGCGCCGTGGCGTTCTTGGTCACCGGGTCGACGAACATGTTGAGCGGCATGTCCTCCTGGAACTCCTTGGAGACCAGGAAGTCGAGCAGCGCCTTGCCGCCCTTCTCGTTCCGCGCGCCGTCGAGCAGCCCCGCGAACTCGATCTGCTGGAAGCAGGTGTCCTTGGCGACACCGACGGGCGAGGTCTTCGGCTGCGGGTCGGAGTACACGGCCTCGGCGGGCGGCGAGGAGGCGTAACTCACGACGAGCGGCCGCTCGCCCCCGGCCTTCTTCCCGCCGGCGGACCCCGAGAACTCCTCGTTGTACGCCTGGTCCCACCCGTCAACGACCTTGACGCCGTTGGCCTTCAGCTTCTTCCAGTACGCCTGCCAGCCGTCGTCGCCGTACGCGGCGGCGGTGCCGAGCAGGAACCCGAGCCCCGGGGAGGAGGTCGAGGCGTTCTCGGTGACGAGGAGGTCCTTGTAGGCGGGCTTGGCGAGATCGGCGAAGGAGGCCGGAGGCGCAAGATCACGCTTCTCGAAGTAGGCCTTGTCGTAATTGACACAAAGGGACCCGGTATCAACGGGAGTGACCCGCTTCTTCTTCTGATCGAGCTGATACCGCTCCTCCACCTCGTCGAGCCCCTTGGCCTCGTACGAGGAGAAGAGGCCGTTGTCGAGCGCGCGGGAGAGGAGGGTGTTGTCGACGCCGAAGAAGACGTCGCCCTGCGGGTTGCCCTTGGACAGGATCGCCTTGTTGACGGCTTCGCCGGCGTCGCCGTCCTCCAGGACCTTCACGTCGTAGCCGGACGTCTTCTCGAAGTCGGCGAGCACGTCCTTGGAGACCGCCCAGGAACTGTGGCTGACGAGGGTGACGGTCTTGGACGCGCCGCTGCCGGACGAACCGTCGGACGACGACCCGCACGCGGACAGGCTGACGAGGCCGAGCCCGACGGCAACGGCCACACAGGTCTTCTTCTTGCCCACTGGTTTTCCTCCTGGGGGTCCAGGAAGAGACGCGGCCCTGCCCGGGGACCACTGACGGTCTCCGGGCAGGGCGCAACAGCTTGAGTGATGACCGAACTTCCTACCCAGAATGACCTGGGCGAGGTTCAGAGGGTCTGCGGCGTACCGCACTCTCAGCGCTGTGGCGCTCCCCTGTCGGAATATACAAATTGTTGTTCGAGGCCAGGCTACCGCTCGGTGGCGGCCAGCTGTCCACACGCCCCGTCGATCTCCTGCCCACGGGTGTCCCGAATGGTCACGGGCACACCATGTGCGGCGATCGCTTCGACGAAGGCCTTCTCGTCCTCGGGCCGGGAGGCGGTCCACTTGGAGCCCGGCGTCGGGTTGAGCGGAATCAGGTTCACGTGCACGGGCCGCCCCTTGAGCATCCGCCCGAGCCGGTCACCCCGCCACGCCTGATCATTGATGTCACGAATGAGCGCGTACTCGATGGACAGCCGCCGCCCGGACCTGGCCGCGTACTCGAACCCGGCGTCGAGCACCTCCCGCACCTTCCACCGCGTGTTCACGGGGACGAGGGTGTCGCGCAGCTCGTCGTCGGGCGCGTGCAGCGAGATGGCGAGGCGGCACTTGAGCCCCTCGTCGGTGAACCGGTTGATGGCGGGCACGAGCCCCACCGTCGACACGGTGATGCCGCGCTGGCTGAGCCCGAGCCCGTCCGGCTCGGGGTCGGTGAGCGCGCGGATGGCGCGGATGACCCGCTTGTAGTTGGCGAGCGGCTCGCCCATGCCCATGAACACGATGTTGCTGAGCCGGGCCGGCCCCCCAGGAATCTCGCCGTCCCTCAGAGCCCTCATCCCGTCGACGATCTGATGCACGATCTCGGCGGTCGACAGGTTCCGGTCGAGCCCGGCCTGCCCGGTGGCGCAGAACGGGCAGTTCATGCCACAGCCGGCCTGCGACGAGATGCACATCGTCACGCGGTCGGGATACCGCATGAGCACGGACTCGACGAGCGTCCCGTCGAACAGCTTCCACAACGTCTTGCGCGTCGTGTCGCTGTCGGTCGACAGATGCCGCACGACGGTCATCAGCTCCGGCAGCAAGGCCTCCCGCAGCTTCTCCCGCGCCCCCGCGGGGATGTCGGTCCACTCCGCGGGATCGTGCGCGTACCGCGCGAAGTAGTGCTGCGACAGCTGCTTGGCGCGAAACGGCTTCTCCCCGATCGCGACAACAGCCTCCTTCCGCTCCGCAGGCGAAAGATCAGCAAGGTGCCGCGGCGGCTTCTTGGCCCCGCGGGGGGCGACGAACGTGAGTTCTCCGGGCTTAGGCATAGCGGTTCCAGTGTCGCAGATGCGCGGGGGTGACCTGGGCCCAAGGCCCGTGGCCCCTGTCATCGGTGGTCACTACTCGTCCTCCTTGAGCCCCCTCGGACGGCCCATAGACGGCCCAAGACGCTCAACCCACCTATGGCCCGACCAGCGAGCCGGACAGCAGCGGGCAGGCTTCACACCTGAAGTTTGGCCCACTGCCAACGCCTGCGCGTCCTCATGGCACCAGCCTGGGCTGACCGCGAGCTTCTGATCCGAAGCTCCAGGTGGAGAAGTTTCCTATGATCGCTCACTTCGTGATCCGCTCCGTGTGATCGGCGGCTTCGCGTACAGCTCGGTAAACGATGACGGCTTGGCTTCGGTTCTGCGGTTCGGCGAGATCGGACAGTGCGTCCACAGCCAGCGCCATGTCGCGCCTGCGCTCTATCTGCTTCAGCAAACCCGAGGCTTGTGAACGCGAACCCATACCCGAGTGACGACAGAAGCTCCCAACCGGTCCGCCCGCCATTGCGCCCCACGCCCGATCCGGGCGATAATAATTCACCTGCGAGCACAGTGCTCTATATTTTGGCGCCCGCTCTCACAGCAAACATTGCAACACTGCAACCCATTCAGACGTTAGGAAGCAATGGAAAATCTTCACGAATCACTGACAGCGAACGTATTCGAAGAACGCGCCGAATACCTCTCAAAGGCTGAACTAGCAGCATGGACTGCCGAGACTAAAGCAGATCGAACAATCCTTTCGAAACTCAAAGGGCCAGGGGCCAAGCTATTGATCGGCCCTCGCGGATGCGGGAAATCCACGCTCCTGCGACGAGCCTACTTTGAATTGCAGGAAGGAGAGTCACACCTAGGCGTCTACGTGAATTACAGCAGATCACTAGCCCTGGAACCCCTGTTTCACAATTCGGCGAACGCCCTGCAACTGTTTCGACAATGGGTGCTGCTCAAGATTGCTATCGGCGTCAGAGACTCCTTCGAAGAGTGCCACCGAGACATTCCGCCAACCTTGGCGGAATTGACACTTGACGCAAAGGAGTACATTAAGGCTCTTGAAGCCGGAGCGACAACCGAAATTCCGGACGCATACACAACTCCTACGGAATTGCTGCACGCTCTGGAGGCATGGACCCGAGAAAGCGGACTGAAGAGATGCATCCTACTTTTGGATGATGCCGCGCATGCCTTCTCGCCAGAGCAGCAACGGGAATTCTTTGAGATTTTCCGGGGACTCAGGTCGCGAATCGTTTCGGCGAAAGCAGCCGTGTATCCAGGGATCACGAGCTACTCCCCTAACTTTCATGTCGGCCACGAGGCCGAACTCGTCGAGTCCTGGCTCCGCCCCGACGAGGACGGATATCTGGCACTCATGCGCGAGATCGTCGATCGCCGTATCCCTCCCTCGCACTTGAAGAAGTTGAGAGGGCGCGATGAGCTAATTGACTATTTGGCACTAGCTTCGTTCGGCTTGCCTCGCGGATTCCTGGTAATGCTTTCACAACTTCTGGGAGTTGAAGAAGACGAGACTCACACTCCAACGCGAAAAATGGCCGAAGCCGCTATCTCTGATCACGCAGCATCTGTCCGACAGATCTTTAGTACGCTCGCCGATAAGCTTCCCAGATATAGGCATTTTGTGGAATTCGGACGGGAGCTTGAGGCTGGCGCGGTACGTCACCTCCAAAGCTTCAACTCCAGTCGACGAGATAGGTCTAAAGCGACAGTAATTGCATTTCACGAACCCATGGACGCCAAGCTCACACGAATGGTTTCCATGCTTGAGTACTCCGGCCTTCTTCGCGACGCCCATACGGTTTCGCGAGGCGTGAAGGGGGTTTTCCATCGGTACATGGTCCACTACGCAGTTCTGATTGAGGGTAACGCGCTTAGCCTGGGAAGAGCGTTCGCTGTATCAGATGTCGTGTCGGCCCTAATGGCCCGCGATGCGCATGCCTTTTCGAGATTGCAGCCCGCCAATGTGCTCGGCGAAGATTACACCGACAGGTGCACTCTAGACCTGCTTCCGTGTACTAACTGTGGGGCTCCTCGTTTCTCCGAGGATGCACAGTTCTGCATGAAATGTGGTCGTCAACTCAGGACCGCTTCAATTTACGAAGAGTTGTTGAAATCTCCGATCGACAACCTTCCACTCACCAAAAAGAAGCTGGACGGGCTACTAAAGCACACCGAGATCCGTACGGTGAATGACCTCCTACTTGACGAGGAGAACGCACTTCGCGCGGTACCCCACATCGGCCCCGTTTGGGCAAGAAGGATTAAGCGCTACGCCCAGGAGTTTGTCAGTGTCTAGCAGAAACATGACAAACTCCGCCTGGGAGAAAGTAAACCTCCCTCCCGAAAGCACCGACACGAAATTCACGACTTGCTGCGTGAAAGCAGAGGCGAACAACAGCCCCATTGATGCCTTCTACGGCAGCTTGGGCGACGTCCTTCGACTCGGCTTACCTGAGGAACTCTCAAGAAACGACACCCTGGGAAGGCTGCTGGCTCTTGGGATCGTGACCGGAACAGAATCCTACTTTAGGTCAATCTTTTTGGGGTTGATAAATACGTGCCCGATCGTAAGGGAAAAGGTCGCCGATCAAATGATCGCCATGGGGGCCGTCGATTATTATGGCGCCAGTAAATTGGGAATGGGGTTGTTTGAGGGAGTTAGCTTCGCTAGCGAATCGGAGATCAAGAAAAAGAGCAACACCCTGCTTGGCTTTTCATGGCAGCCAAACAGCTCTCTCGGAATCGCTCTCGCCAACTTTGATGTCGTTTGCCACATTCGCCACGCCAGTGTGCATTCGCATGGTGTGCTCAGTCGAGGTAATGCGAGGGCGCTCGGCCTAAGCAAAAAAGAAGAAACCACTCAGATCATCCTAGATTTCGCCCATCTGCAAAAAATCGCACTGATCTGCACTAGCGCCGTTCGCGAATTCAACCTGACGCTTTACAAGGAAACAATTGAAAAATGGATAAAGGGAAATCTGTTGAGGGGGAACTGGGACACCGACAAGCAACTGATGAACAACTGCTTTGAGCTTTTTCGCTCCAGGACTGACGGAACATCTCCAAGAGATGCCTATCGTGCCTACCTCGCGTTGCAGCCTGCGATTCGTCAACGATGGGCACGCGGAACCGGCCGAAAGTAGCTCTCCCTGTTTGAATTGATGAACTCCAAGGCTGGGAGCACTGTGGAGCTTCATCTATCGGGGGCTGGTTGCCTACTGGCCTAGCAGCTCAACCCCAGCTCCCATCCCGTCCGCCGTCGACCCACACGCAGTGGAGCGGGCGTGGCCCCTGGTGTCCAGGTGGAGCGCGCCACTGTACGAACGACCTGGACACCAGGGGCCACGTCTGCTCGGCTTTGCCTGGGTCGACGGTGGACGGGATGGGAGCCCTCGCAACCACCCACGGACCCGCACCCGGCAGCGTTTCCCCCGGCTCCCGGTGCCGGCCGATCCCCCGCCGGAGGCACCGTCTTTGACCGCGAGTTGAGCCGTGCGATTCGTCCGCTTCACAGCCCCGGCCCCAACCATGTGGGCGCGCGTCGGCGCAGCGCCCGTAGCGCGGGCCGAAGGCATGAGCGCGAAGGGCAGCGGAGCCGGGAAGCGCGCCCGGCGGAGCGGAGCGCAGCCGGTCTTGATGAAGTAGGGAAAGTTCTATCGCGCTGGCGTCAGCCGCTTGCCGTCATGGCTTCGGACATGAGGACCTGCCCCGTCGAGGGCATCCAGGAGCCGGATCGAGTAGACCTCGGACATGAACTCGCTGACCTCGTCAGGCGTCAGCCATTCCACGGCCGTGGACTCGTCCGACGTGCGCTCCTCGCCGCCCGCGGGCTTGCAGCGGAACACCAAAGCGACGACGCCTCGGGTGGTGTTCTTGTAGACGCCGGTCAGCTCGTCCACCTCGACGTGGATGCCGGTCTCTTCCCAGACCTCTCGGCGTACGCCTGCCTCCGGGGTCTCCTCGAGTTCGAGCACGCCGCCCGGGAGCTCCCACGTGCCGTTGTCCGCGCGCCGGATGGCCAGCAGTCGGCCGTCATCGCGGACCACCACTCCGGCTACGGACACGGAGTGCAGTGGCGTTGACTGGCCTTCCTTGGCGCTGTTACTCATGTACAGGAGCATAGGAGGAAGAAAAGGACTATGGGAACTGCAGTGGGAGAGGGGAGGTCCGTCCCTCAGTACGTGCGGATCGCTGAGGATCTGGTTCAGCAGATCAGGGCTGGAGTCATCAAGCCTGGTGAGCTGGTGCCGAGCGAGTCAGAGCTGGTCGAGCGCTACGGCGTTTCGGGCGGCACGATTCGTAAGGCGATGGTCGAGGTCCGGGCCAGCGGGCTCGTGGAGACCCGGCACGGCAAGGGCTCGATGGTGAAGGACCGGCCGCCGGTACGGCTGCGCTCCTCCGATCGTTTCCGGCGTTCGCACCGCCAGGGCGGGAAGGCCGCCTACCTCGCCGAGTCCGCACAGTCCGGCGCCACGGCGAAGGTCAGCGTGCTCTACATCGGCCCGATGGAGGCCCCGGAGGATGCTGCCGAACGTCTCGGCGTTCCGGCCGGCACCCAGGTCCTCGCTCGCCGACGGCTCTACTTCCGCAACGGCACCCCGGTCGAGACGGCTTCCTCGTACCTCCCGTGGGACGTCGTGAAGGACATCCCCGAGCTGTTCGCCGAGAACCCCGGCGGGGGCGGCATCTACGCCCGACTCGAAGACCACGGGCACGAGTTCGCGGAGTTCGTCGAGACGCTGCAAGGGCGTCCGGCCTCCAAGGCGGAGGCGTCCGAACTGGCGCTGAGCCCCGGCTCCCCGGTGATCCACCTGATTCGTGAGGCCCGTACGACCGAAGGCCGCGTGGTCGAGGTCTGCGACACCCTCATGGCCGCTGACCAGTTCGTTTTCGAGTACCGGATCCCTGCCGCCGACTGACGCACCCTCGCTGATCCGCAGCCCGTCGTGACTTTTCTGTCGCGGCGGGTTGACTCATGTATAGGAGTGTTGCACTCTTCTTCATGTCACTCATGTACATGAGTGACGGAGTCCAGCCCCTACATAGGAGTGATCTCTGTGCGTCAGATCCCCGTCGACACCTCCGCCGCCACCGTGATGGTCGCCAAGACCCCGCAGGTCAAGGTCAAGGACCGCAAGACTGGTGAGGTCGCCCTGGACGTCGAGACCGGCGGCAAGCTGATGACCGTGGACGTGATGTTCGCGGCCAACGACCAGGTGGAGATCCTGTCCGTCACCGTTCCCGAGACCGGCGTCTCCGAGGAGCTGACAATGGGTACGCCCGTCGCGCTCACCGGCCTGATCGCCCGCCCGTGGGAGAACGAGTTCAACGGGCAGAAGCGGCACGGCATCGCCTTCCGCGCCGTCGCCGTCACCTCGCTCGCCGCCAACGCGTCCACGGCCAAGGCGGCCTGATCATGGGCGAGTTCATCGTCGTGCTCCTGGTGGTGGCCGCCGTCGCAGGTCTTCTGCGGTGGCGGCGCCCCGCCTGGTACTGGGTCTGCTTCGGCGCCGTGCTTGCGTCGCTGCGGCTCCTGGTCCGCTATGCCTCGGTGATGGAGGCCTGTGGGCTCACGGTCCCGCCGTCGCGCTGGCGCCTCGCACTCGCCCGACTGGCCAACCGGCCTCTGCCCGAGTCCCGTTCGCCGCGCATCCTGCGGCTGCGTCCCACCCGGACCGGCCTCGTCCTGCGGCTCAAGCTCCGCCCCGGACAGGACGCCTTCGACTTCTCCGCCGCCACGGACCGGCTCCGCCACTCCTTCGGGATGCACGGCGTCGCCTCCCGTGAACTTCGCGCCGGTGTCGTCGAGTTGCGGATGACCGGTTACGACGTGCTCAAGCGGGTGCAGATGCCCGCGCCCAGCACCGCCGCCGGTTCGTCGCCGCTCCGTGTCCCGGTCGCGCTGCGCGAGGACGGCTCGATCCACTACCGCGACTACCGGGCCGTTCCGCACGGCCTCACCCTCGGCGCCACCGAGTCCGGCAAGTCCGTCTACCAGCGCAATCTCGTGTGCGGCCTGGCCCCGCTCGACGTCGCCCTGGTCGGCATCGACTGCAAGCAGGGCGTGGAGCTCTTCCCGCTCGCCCGCCGGTTCTCGGCTCTCGCCGACGACCCGGACACCGCGCTCGAACTCCTCGACGCGCTCGTCGACCACATGCAGGAGGTCTACCAGCTCATCCGCGCCGAACAGCGCATCAGCGTCGGCGTCCCGGACGCGGAGATCGCCGCCGACATCTGGGACCTGCCCGCCGATCTGCGCCCGACCCCGGTCGTCGTCCTGGTCGACGAGGTCGCCGAACTCGCCCTGTACGCCAGCAAGGACGAGGAGAAGCGCCGCGACCGCATCGTCACCGCCCTCGTCCGCCTCGCCCAGCTCGGCCGCGCGGCCGGCATCTATCTGGAGATCTGCGGGCAGCGCTTCGGCTCCGAACTCGGCAAGGGCATCACGATGCTCCGCGCCCAGCTCACCGGCCGTACCGCCCACCGCGTCAACGACGAGACCAGCGCCAACATGGCCTTCGGCGACATCTCCCCGGACGCCGTACTCGCCGCCATCCAGATCTCGCCCGACACCCCCGGCATCGCCGTCGCCGGTGACTCGACCGGCGGCTGGGCCCGCATCCGCGCCCCGCACACCTCGCTGCGCGCCGCCGTGAACCTCTGCAACGCCCACGCCGACCGCACCCCGGACCTGCCCGCGCTCGCCGCCTTCCGGCCCGCCGTGCCCGCGCCCGCCCCGGCGTCCGTCTCGCTCACCAAGGCCGCCACCGTCACGGCCTGACTCCCCACCGCTCCACGGTCGGCGCGACCGCCCCGCGCCACGTCCCTACCCCGCCCATGCCGAAAACAGGAGGCCAACCCATGGACGCCAACGAGGACTTCGCCCGCACCGCCGCCCTCCTCGGCGCACTCGACCTGTACGAGCGCCGCTACGAGACCGACGCCGCGTTCGTCGAGGTCATCGCCCCCGCGCTCGCCCTGTCCCTGCCGATCGGGGTCCTGCCGCCCATGCCGTACGACGGCAGCGACGACGCCTCGGAGGGCTGACCGGTGACGGCCCGCACCACGCTTCGCCCGGACGCCGTCCTCGTCCAGGCCGTCATCGCCGGAGCCCTCTCCTTCGCCCACCTCCACGACCTGGCCGCCGCTGCCGGACAAGACGGCTGGAAGGCCTGGGCCTACCCGGTCAGCGTCGACCTGCTCCTGGTCGCCGCCTGGCGTCGACTTCGGAGCGACCGGCGGTCCCGGCTCGCCTGGTCCTGGTTCGCTGTCGCGCTGTTCGCCTCGCTCGGCGCCAACGTCGCCACCGCCGGACTCCTCGACGTCGACCACCCGCCCGCCTGGCTCCGGATCGGCGTCGCCGGGTGGCCCGCGATCGCCTTCCTCGGCGGCACGCTCCTGGCCCACACGGCCGCGCCCGCAGAGGACGAGCAGGAAGCGGTTCGGCCGGCACCCGAGCCCGAGCCCGAATTCGAGCAGCCGACCACCCCGGCCCCTGAGCGCGTAGAGCCTCCGGCCGCCGAGGAAGCCCCGGCACTAACGGCCGCCTCCACCGAGCCCGCGGCCCCGCCGCCCGCCGAACCGGCTCCCGCCGTCCCGGCCGCCCTCGTCGCCCACGCCCGCAAGGTCGCCGACGACCACCGGACCCGTACCGGCGCTGCCATCGACCCCGACACCCTGCGCTCCCGCCTCGGCGTCCCGCCCCAGCTGGCCGACGCCATCGCCGCCCAACTCACCTGACCCGAAAGGAGAACCACCATGCCCGCCCGCGACCACTTCCACTCGGTGATGCAGATCGGCCCGGTCCAGGTCGGAACCCACCGCGACCGCCACGGCCGCACCAAGCACGCGGCCGTCTGCACCGCCGACCGCTGCGGCTGGTCCTCGGACTACTCCAGCCAGTCCGCCGCCCAGCTCGCCGCCCGCACCCACCGCTGCCGCGTCCGCTGAGGAGACCGCCATGGACGTCCCGCTCTGGTTCTTCGTCGCCTGCGTCGGCCTGGTCGGCATCAAGCTCATGCGCCCGCCCTGGTGGCTCGTCGCCCTCCTGCTCCTGGGCGGCTACCTCCTCGCCGACAGCGTCCTCGCCCCGGTCATCGACACCGCCGTCAAGTAACCGCCCACGGAAGGGAGTACGTCCCGATGCTGCGCCCCAAGGTCCCGACCATGCCCGTCCCAACCGGCCAGGTCACCCCGCCCGCCGTCGCCGAGCCCACGGCAATCACGCAGTCTCAGCCCACCCCGGTAACGACCCAGCCTCCGACCTCGACCCGCCCCACGGTCCAGCTCACGCCCGGCGCCCTGATCACCCTCGTCGTCGGCGGCACGGGCGTCGTCCTGGTCCTCGGCACCGTCCTGGTCTCGCTGCTCCTGGCCGTCGCCATCACCGCCGGATCGACCGCCATCACCGCGCTCGTCATCCGCTCGCTCATGAACTCCGAGCACAAGCGCCGCTGACCGGCCCCCGAGCGGCCTGAAACCGCCAAGTCTCCACCGCCCGGGAGCCATGCCCCAACCGATCCAAGAACCGGAAGGAACCCCCAGCATGACGCACCGCACCCGCCGCCCGTCCCGGATCTGCGCCGCCTGCGACGGCTTCGCCTCCGTCGCCATCACCCTCGGCGGCCGCGACCGGAACGGCCACCTGCGCACCATCACCGCCGACTGCCCGGCCTGCGACGGCACCGGCTTCGTCGTCCTCCGCACCAGCACCGCGCGGGAGGGCGCCCGTGCCTGACACGCTCCTCGACCCGACCACCCTCGGCGACCTGCTGAGGGTGGCTTCGGCCGCCGACTTCGACCGCTGGCAGGACCAGATCCAGCGCACCGGCGGATGCTCCGACCCCATCCACCTCACCGGCTGGACCCTCACCAAGGACAAGACCACCGGCGAGACGCTGCACCACTACTCGACCGAGACCGAGCCGGGTGGTCGTCTCCGCGTCGCCTGCGGCAACCGCCGCGCATCCCGCTGCCCCTCCTGCGCCTTCACGTACGCGGGCGACACATACCACCTCATCCGCGCGGGCCTGGCCGGAGACGACCGCCGCGACATCCCCTCCACGGTCCGCGACCACCCCCGCGTCTTCGCCACGCTCACGGCCCCGTCCTTCGGCCCGGTCCACAACAGCCCCGACTCCGGCACCTGCCGCTGCGGCACCCGCCACGCCACCGACGACCCCGCCCTCGGCACGGCCCTCGACCCGACGACGTACGACTACGCCGCCGCCGTCCTCTTCAACAACCACGCGGGCGACCTGTGGATGCGCTTCACGACCCGCCTGCGGCGCGAGATCGCCGCCCGTGCCGGAGTCACCCAGCGCGAACTCAAGGAGTCGGCCCGCCTCTCGTACGGCAAGGTCGCCGAGTTCCAGAAGCGCGGCGCCCTGCACTTCCACGCGGTGATCCGCATCGACGGCCCGGAAGGCCCCGAGACCCCGCCGCCGTCCTGGGCCACGGTCACGCTCCTCGCCGACGCGATCCAGGCCGCCGCCTCCCACAGCTACACGTCCGTCTCGATCCCGGCCGCCGAGGACGAACCGGCCCGCACCTTCCGCTGGGGCACCCAACTCGACGTCCGCCCGGTCAAGGCGTTCGGCGACGGCTCCGACATCACCGAACAGGCTGTCGCCGCCTACGTCGCCAAGTACGCCACCAAGGCCGCCGAGAACACCGGCACCCTCGACCGCCGCATCGGCGAACTCTCCGAACTCGACCGCCACCAGGTCCCCGACCACACCCGGCGCCTGATCGAAGCGTGCAAGCACCTCGACCCGCTCTACCCGGACCGCCGCCTCTGGGCCTGGGCCCACATGCTCGGCTTCCGAGGCCACTTCTCCTCGAAGTCCCGCCGCTACTCGACCACCCTCGGCGAACTCCGCCAGGCCCGCGCCGACTTCCGCGCCGCCCAGGAACGCGAAGCCCTCGGCAACCCCGAGTACGAGCCGGACACCGTCCTCGTCCTGGCCGACTGGCAGTACGCGGGCCACGGCCACACCCCCGGCGAATCCGCCCTGGCCGCCACCATCGCCCGCGGCCTCCAACTCAACCGCGAGACAGCCCGCGAAGCCCTGACCGACCTCGCAGACGAGAAGGAGTGGTGACCATGCAGCACGCCTTGCCCGAGCGCTACCTGACCCCGGTCGACGTCGCCGAGCTCCTGGCCGTCCCGGTCGAGACCGTCTACCAGTGGCGCCGCAAGCGCACCGGACCGAAGGGCTTCCGCGTCGGCCGGCACCTTCGCTTCGACCCCGAGGACATCCGCACGTGGGTCAAGTCGCAGATGGAGGTGGCCGCCTGATGGCCGGACACATCCAAGACCGCTGGTACAAGACCGAGCCCGGCCCGAACGGCAAGCCCGTCAAGGCCAAGAGCGACCGCCACGGCCTCGGCCTCCGCTACCGCGCCCGCTACATCGGCCCGGACGGCACCGAGAAGTCCAAGAGCTTCCCGGACCGTCAGAAGCGGCTCGCCGAGCAGTGGCTGACCGACATTGCGTCGGACATGTCGCGCGGCAACTACATCGACCCTCGGGCCGCCCGGATCACCTTCAAGAAGTACGCCGAGAAGTGGCTCAAGGCTCACACCTCTGACGTGTCCAGCCAGATCGTCACCGAGCAGCGGCTACGCCTGCACGCGTTCCCGGTCATCGGCACGCGCCCGCTGGACTCGTTCCGCCCCGAGCACATCCGCCAGCTCACGAGCGCCCTGGAGGCCAACCCGGCCGTGAGCGGCGCCTACGCACGCAATATCTACGGCGACGTCCGTGCCGTCCTGAGCGCGGCCGTGGACGACGGCCTCCTGCCCCGGAACCCGTGCTCTGCGAAGTCCGTACGCCCGCCGACTGCCGAGCGCCGCCGCGTCGTCCCGTGGCTGCCCACACAGGTGCAGGCGGTTCGCGCAGCACTCTCCCAGCGCTACCAGGCCATGGTGGACACAGGCGCCGGATGCGGACTCCGCCAGGGAGAGATCGTGGGTCTCGCCGAAGACACCATCGACCTCGAGGCAGGCATCCTGCACGTGGTCCGCCAGGTGAAGCTCATCCGGGGCCAGGCCGTGTTCGCCCCGCCCAAGTGCGGCAAGGAGCGTGACGTCCCGCTGCCGTCGTACGTCGCTGAGGCACTGCGCACCCACATGGACGCCTTCAAGCCGGTTGAGATCACGCTGCCGTGGCGGAAGCCCGACGGACCGAAGGTGACGGCCCGTCTCCTGTTCACGAACGAGGCGAACGGGATCGTGTGGCGCAGCAACTTCAACACCCATGTCTGGAAGCCCGCTCTGGCGCTCGCTGGGCTCATCCCGGACGCCGGGCCCGATGGGAGGTACGTATCGGCCCGCGAGCACGGCATGCACGCGCTCAGGCACTTCTACGCGTCCGTCCTCCTCGACGCCGGAGAGAGCATCAAGGCCGTGAGCCAGTACCTCGGCCACACCGACCCGGCGCTGACGCTCCGCGTGTACGCGCACCTGATGCCGTCGAGCCAAGAGCGCACTCGGAACGCCGTGGACCGGATGTTCCTGCCGCCGCCTCCTGAGCCAGACGGCCCAGACACGGCCCAGTAAGCCAAAACAGGCCCCTGATCCGCGCCAAACGCGCAGGTCGGGGGCCTTTTTGATGCCGGGTCACCGCTAGTTCTCCGGGCTTAGGCATAGCGTTACCAGTGTCGCAGACATTCACCGGTGACCTGTCGCGGTCACGCCCCCCGTCACCGACGGGGGGCGGCAGGCCACTGCTGAGCGACTTGGGGACGGCTTCCGGTGGCGCCTCAGCCCTGCGCGGTGTCGTCGTCCGCCCGCCCAGAGCCCTCCGCTGCGCCCGTCTTCTCGCGCATCTTGCGCACCAGCTCCGCCTTCTGGTCGGCGGCGAGCCGGCGGTCGAGGTTGCGGTGCGGGCCGTTGTTCTGCCGTTCGGCGCGGGACTGCTTCTTGCGCTGGCCGCCGCCCTGGCCCACGGGGTTATTGATGTTCTTGCTGTCGGTCACGGGTTGACGTTACCCGCTTCCGCACACCCCGCGCGCCGACCGGACGGTCACGCACGTGCGCACGTGCCCTGGTCGACGCCCCGCCCCGCGGCCTCAGCGGCCCGCAGGCGTGCGGATGGCCGCGATGTCGAACTGGAGCCGGACCTTTTCGCTGACCATGTTGCCGCCTTGGGCGAGGCGGGCGTTGTAGGTGAGGCCCCAGTCGGTGCGGTTGATGGTGGTGGTGCCGTCGAAGCCGACGCGTTCGTCGCCGAAGGCGTCCGTGACGAAGCCGATGTAGGTGAGCTCCAGAGTGACCGGGCGGGTGACGTCCTTGATGGTGAGGTCGCCGTGCATGCGGTAGACGTCCGGCTCCGCCAGTTCCACGGCGGTGCTCTTGAAGGACATCCGCGGGAACCGGGAGGCGTCCAGGAAGTCGCGGCCGACCACGTGGGCGTCCCGCTGCTCGACGCCCGTGTCGATGCTGGCGGTGGCGAGGACGAGTTCCGCGTAGGAACGGGACGGATCGGTGCCGTCGAAGTGCAGCCGGCTCTCGTACTGCGTGAAGGCGCCGCGCACGGTCGTCACCATGGCGTGCCGCACGGAGAACCCGATCCTGCTGTGCGCGGGGTCGACCATCCACTCGCCGGTGAGCGCCGCCATGGCGGGGTCGAGACCGGCAGGATCGAGCAGTGCGGTGCCGGCGGCCCCCGGAGCAGCGGATCCCTCTGCGCGCCGGGATGTGAAGCTGCGACCGAAAATGTTCATGAGGCATGTTGTTACTTGAGCGTAAAGAACGCCCGCAAGCCCCCCTCAACGAACCCGACCACCTTCGCGAACAGGTCTTCACAAGTGACGCGCACACTTATACGAAGAGCCCCCGTCCGGTTACTGACGGGGGCTCATTCGTCCGTCGTGGTGGTGTCGGGGATGCGCGCCATTTCCAGTACGCCCACGCTGACCCGTCGGCCGCCGCCGTCGGACGGGCGGACGGCGCAGACCGCCTCGGCGCGGTACCCGATGAGCCCGGTCAGTGCCCGCGGCGCGGACAGAACGAAGGCGGGCCCGTCGTCCTGTGGACGACGGGCCCGCCTTCGGAAAATGCCCGGCCGGAGCGAGGCTCCGGGGTCAGCTCGACCCGACGAACAGCACCAGCAGCAACCACACCACGGGAGCCGTCGGCAGCAGCGAGTCGAGGCGGTCCATGATGCCGCCGTGCCCCGGCAGCAACGTGCCCATGTCCTTGATCCCGAGGTCCCGCTTGATCATGGACTCGCCGAGGTCACCGAGGGTCGCGCTGGCCGCGACGAGGGCGCCCATGACCAGGCCCTGCCACCACGTGCCGTCGTCGACCAGGAACTGCATGCACAGCACGCCCGCCACCATCGCGAACGACACCGCGCCGACCAGGCCCTCACGGGTCTTGCCGGGGCTGATGCGCGGCGCGAGCTTGTGCTTGCCGAAGCGCCAGCCGACCGCGTACGCCCCGGTGTCGCTGACGACGGTCAGGATCAGGAACGTGAGCACGCGCCACGCCCCATCGTCCGCGGTGAGCATCATCGCCACGAAGGTCGCGAGGAACGGCACGTAGAAGGCCGCGAAGACCCCCGCCGTGACGTCCTTCAGGTACCCCTCGGGCGGCTCCGTCATCCGCCACACGAGCACCGCGAGCGCGGTCAGCGCCATCGCCACCCACGCGCCCTCGGCGCCCCGCACGTAACCTGCGACGACCATGGCCGCGCCGCCCACGGCGAGAGGCACGAGCGGCGCCTTGATGCCCTTGCGCTCCTCCAGCCGCGAGGTCAGCTCCCACAGGCCGACGACGACGGCGACCGCTATGACGCCGACGAACACGGCCTTGACGATGAACAGGGAGGCGATGATCACCGCGCCGAGCCCGACGCCGACCCCTATGGCCGCCCCGAGGTCCCGGCCCGCGCTCTTCTTCTTGGGCGGCTCGGGCTGCGCGGAAGCGGCCGGCTGCACGGGCTGCTGCCGCGCCGCTCCCGGCACCGGCTCCTGCGGCGTCTCGTCGCGGAAGAGGGGACCACTCAGGTGAGCGGCCCCCCGGTCGTCCTGGTCGCCGTCCCTTCCGTCACCAGAAGGCGTATCAGGCATATCGGGCACGATGGGCATGGGCCGAGTCTCATCGACCGCGTGCCGTTCATACGCGGGACCCGCCGGAGCGCGCCCCTGCTCGTACGACGGCCCTTGCTCGTACGAAGGACCCTGCTCGTACGAGGGCCCCTGGCCGTAGGACGGCCCGTGCTCGTACGACGGGCCCTGCTCGTACGACGCCCGCTGGTCGTACGACGCTCCGTGGCCGTACGGAGGCTCCTGCTCGTACGACGGCGGGTCGTACGACGACGGGTCGTACGAGGCCTCGTACGGCAGGCCCTGGCCGTACGCCGATGCCTGCCCGTACGAACCGTACGAGGGGTCCTGCCCAGACGCGGGGTCCTGGCCGCGGGCGGGCCCGGGGCCGTCGGTCGGGCCCCAGTGTCCGGGCCCGGTCGGCGCCCCCCAGGAAGAGTCGTTCACGGATTCCTCGAACCTCGATCTTCCGCGCTCGCTCAGACTTCGAGCAGCTCGGCTTCCTTGTGCTTGAGCAGCTCGTCCACCTGGGCCACGTACTTCGAGGTGAGCTCGTCGAGCTCCTTCTCGGAGCGACGGCCCTCGTCCTCGCCGACCTCGCCGTCCTTGATCGCCTTGTCGATGGTGTCCTTGGCCTTGCGGCGCACGGAGCGGATGGAGACCTTGCTGTCCTCCGCCTTGCCCTTGGCGACCTTGATGTAGTCCCTGCGGCGCTCTTCGGTCAGCTCCGGGAAGACCACTCGGATGATGTGTCCGTCGTTGCTCGGGTTGACGCCGAGGTCGGAGTCGCGGATCGCCTGCTCGATGTTGCGCAGCGCGCTCTTGTCGAACGGGGTCACCACGGCCATCCGCGGCTCGGGCACCGAGAACGAGGCGAGCTGGTTGATCGGCGTCAGCGCGCCGTAGTAGTCGGCCACGATCTTGTTGAACATCGCCGGGTGCGCACGACCGGTGCGGATCGCGGCGAAGTCCTCCTTGGCGACAACGACGGCCTTCTCCATCTTCTCCTCGGCCTCGAGGAGGGTCTCTTCGATCACCACTTGCTCCTGCGTGTCTTGAGTGAGGCCCGGCCGGGCACGGGGCACGGTCGGCTACGTCGCATGTCTTTCCTGCACGGTGTCCGACCGGCAGGACATTGTCCATCCCTCGGGGACCTCCAAGGACACGGGGTTCCCCGGGGGACTGAAGGGGGGTCAGGCGCGGTTGCCCTGTTCGCCCACGAGGGTCCCGATCTTCTCACCCTTGACGGCACGGGCGATATTGCCCGAGGTGAGGAGCTCGAAGACGAGGATGGGGAGCTTGTTGTCCCGGCACAGGGTGATCGCGGTCATGTCGGCGACCTTGAGGTCGCGCGTGATGACCTCGCCATAGCTGAGCGCGTCGAACTTGACGGCCTCGGGGTTGGTCTTCGGGTCCGAGTCGTAGACGCCGTCGACACCGTTCTTGCCCATGAGCAGCGCCTCGGCGTCGATCTCCAGGGCGCGCTGCGCGGCGGTCGTGTCGGTGGAGAAGTACGGCATGCCCATGCCGGCGCCGAAGATGACGACGCGGCCCTTCTCCAGGTGCCGTACGGCGCGCAGCGGGATGTACGGCTCGGCGACCTGCCCCATGGTGATGGCGGTCTGCACGCGGCAGTCGATGCCTTCCTTCTCCAGGAAGTCCTGGAGGGCCAGGCAGTTCATGACCGTGCCGAGCATGCCCATGTAGTCGGAGCGGGCGCGGTCCATGCCGCGCTGCTGGAGTTCGGCGCCGCGGAAGAAGTTGCCGCCGCCGATGACGACGGCGATCTGCCAGCCGTCGCGTACGACGGCCGCGATCTCACGGGCGATGGCGTGCACCACGTCGGGGTCGACGCCCAGACCCCCGCCCCCGGCGAACGCCTCGCCGGAAAGCTTCAGCAGAAAGCGCCCCGCGCCTTTGCCTTCGTCGCTCTTGTCGCCTGTATCGGCAGTGTCGGCCTGGGTGGTGGTCATGGGATTCTCGCCTCTTTTGCTTGGCACACATACGAAGAAGGCCACTGCCGGTGGGGTGGTTCGCATCCCATGCGCGGCAATGGCCTCCTCGTCACAACTGCGGTCACCCGGCGCGTACACCCCAAGCACAGGGATGTACGCGGGCGACTGCTGTCGACCCTAGCGGGGTCTCGCGTCGGTCGCGGTACGGACTCAGATGCCGACCTTGATGCGCGAGAAGCGCTTCAGGGTGACACCGGCCTCCTGGAGGACCTTCTCGACGGACTTCTTGTTGTCGAGGGCGTACGGCTGGCCGAGCAGCGTGGCCTCCTTGAAGAAGCCGTTGACGCGACCCTCGACGATCTTCGGGAGCGCGGCCTCCGGCTTGCCCTCGGCGCGGGTGGTCTCCTCGGCGACGCGGCGCTCGGTCTCGACGACCTCGGCCGGCACGTCCTCCTTGGAGAGGTACTTCGGGGCGAACGCGGCGATGTGCTGCGCGATGCCCTTGGCCAGCTCGGCGTCGGCCTTGTCCAGCTCGACCAGAACACCGATCTGCGGGGGCAGGTCGGGCATGGTGCGGTGCATGTAGGCGGCGACGAACGCGCCCGAGAACTGCGCGAAGCGGTCCAGGACGATCTTCTCGCCGAGGTTGGCGTTGGCCTCGTCGACGAACGCCTGGACGGTCTTGCCGGCCTCGATCTCGGAGGCGAGCAGCGCCTCGATGTCGGCGGGGGACGTCTTGGCGACGTGCGCGGCCAGCTCGTTGGCGACGGCCTGGAACTTCTCGCCCTTGGCGACGAAGTCCGTCTCGCACTTCAGCTCGACGAGGACACCGGAGGTGTTGTCGTCGGCGATGAGGGAGACGACGGCACCGTTCTCGGCGGAGCGGCCCTCGCGCTTGGCGACGCCCTTCTGGCCCTTGATGCGCAGGGCCTCGACGGCCTTGTCGACGTCGCCGTCGGCCGCGTCGAGCGCCTTCTTGCAGTCCATCATGCCGGCGCCCGTGAGCTCACGGAGCTTCTTGACGTCAGCGGCGGTGTAGTTCGCCATGATCCTGTTTTTCTCTCTACGAAGTCTGGAGCAGTCTTCAGAAGGAAGCGGTCTTCGGAAGGCTGAGGACGGAAGTCCGAGGACGAAAGCTGGCGGTTCACGGGTGAAGGCGGGGGCCGAAGCCGACCCCCGCCGTCACCTCATGAAACCGAGTCCCGTACGGGTCAGGCCTTCTCGGCGTCCGCGGCCGGAGCGGCCTCGGCGGGAGCGGCAGCCTCGGCGGCCGGGGCGGCCTCCTCGGCCTTCTCCTCGGTCTTGGCCTCAGCCTTGTCGTCGGCCTTCTTCTCGCCCTCGAGCAGGTCGCGCTCCCACTCGGCGAGCGGCTCGCCCGCGGCCTTCTCGCCCGGCTTCTGGTCGCCCGTGGCCACGCCGGAACGGGCGATGAGGCCCTCGGCGACGGCGTCGGCGATCACGCGGGTGAGCAGGGTGACGGAGCGGATCGCGTCGTCGTTGCCCGGGATCTTGTAGTCGACCTCGTCGGGGTCACAGTTCGTGTCGAGGATCGCGACGACCGGGATGTTGAGCTTCCGGGCCTCGCCGACAGCGATGTGCTCCTTCTTGGTGTCCACGATCCAGACGGCGCTGGGAACCTTGGACATCTCGCGGATACCGCCGAGGGTCTTCTCCAGCTTGGCCTTCTCGCGCGAGAGCACGAGAAGCTCCTTCTTGGTGAGACCGGACGCGGCGACGTCCTCGAAGTCGATCTGCTCGAGCTCCTTGAGGCGCTGCAGACGCTTGTAGACGGTCGAGAAGTTGGTGAGCATGCCGCCCAGCCAGCGCTGGTTCACGTAGGGCATGCCGACGCGGGTCGCCTGCTCGGCGATGGCCTCCTGCGCCTGCTTCTTCGTGCCGACGAACATGACCGTGCCACCGTGGGCGACGGTCTCCTTGACGAACTCGTAGGCGCGGTCGATGTACGACAGCGACTGGAGAAGGTCGATGATGTAGATGCCGTTGCGCTCCGTGAAGATGAAGCGCTTCATCTTCGGGTTCCAACGACGGGTCTGGTGACCGAAGTGGACGCCGCTTTCCAGCAGCTCCCGCATCGTGACGACGGCCATGGCCGTACTCCTTGTGTTTTCTCGGTTGTTTCCTGACGCCCACTGCGTGTGCCTGCCGCGTACGTCCGCGCTCTGCGAGCTGTCCGTACGGGACCGATAGGCCACTGACACGAGGCCGGTGAGACCCGGTGTCGGGGCGTGCGAAGTCGATCCGGTGGGCCGGATCGCCACATGAAGTGTACGGGACCCGCGAGGTACCGGGTGACGCCGCTGTCCACAACCGCTCGGTAGTCCACGTTTCCCGGCCAAGATCCGCGCGGAGGCGCTCCGCGGAGGAACCTGAGCGTCATGCGAAAACTACTCACGGTGATGGTGGCGCTGGGCGCCGCGCTGGGCATCCCGGCACTGCCGGCCTGGGCGGGGGACGCCCGGTTCTGGCCGGTGGGCGACCGGCCTCCGGTGGTCCGCGCCTGGGCACCTCCGGCGACTCCCTACGGTCCGGGCCACCGCGGCGTCGACCTGGCGGCCCCCATCGGCGCCCCCGTACGCGCGGTGGCCGACGGCCGGGTCGCCTTCGCGGGCGAGGTCGCGGGCCGGGGCGTGCTGTCGGTGGACCTCGCCGACACGGGCGACCCGCCGCTGCGGACGACGTACGAACCGGTGACGCCCACGGTGCGCAAGGGCGACGACGTCACGGCGGGCGAGCCGATCGCCACGCTCCAACTCCCCACGACCCACTGCCCGCCGACGGCTCCGTCCTGCCTCCACTGGGGCCTGCGCCGCGGCCCGACCTACCTGAACCCCCTGACCCTGCTCCCCCCGTCCCTCCTCACGACCACCCCCTCCAGACTGCTACCGGTCTGGACCTGGCCGCCCCCAGTCCTGGGCCCCACTTCTCTCGGTTCCCTCAGGTGATCGCGACCTTTTCCCAGGGCCCTCCGGCGATCGCCACCGCCCTTGAAGCCCTTCCGGCGATCGCCGCCGCACTTGAAGCCCCTCCGGCGATTGAGGAGCGGGGTCCGGGGCGGAGCCCCGGGGGTCCAGCGGCGGACGCCCCACACCGCCACACCTCAGCCCCGAACGCCCCGCAACACCATCCCCACGGCCGCATCCACGATCACGCCCGGCTCCTCCGCCGCCCCCAGCTCAATCCTCCGCACAGCCGCATCCACAACCCCCTGCACCAACATCGCCGCCAGCCGCGGCTGCTCGTGCCCCATCTCCCCGAGCGCCTCGACGATCATCGCCACGAGCCCCCCGTGCGCGGCCCGGATCTTCTCCCGCGCCCCGGCGTCCAGCTCACTCGCGGAGATGGCGACCACGGCCCGGTGCCGCCGGTCCCCGACCAGCGCCAGCTGCTCCCGCACATACGCCTCGACCTTGCCGGCAGGCGTGTCCGCCCGCGCCATCCCGGCTTCGACCTCAGCGGCCCACACCGGAAAGTCGACCTCGCACAACTCCTCGACCACGGCCGCCCGAGATTTGAAGTACTCGTAGACGGACGAACGCGCGAGCCCCGTCCGCTCCGCGAGTGCGGGGAACGTCAACGCCTCCGTCCCACCCTCGGACAGCAGGGAACGCGCCGCGTCCAGAAGGGCGCCGCGCTGCATCGACCGGTGCTCGGCCACGGAGGCCGCTCGAATCCTAGGCACGTCTCCACTTTACGAAGATGCCGCCCGGGACGGGAGCCACCGGCACCCCGCACTGCCCGACCGGAGCCGACCGGCGCCCGAAAACAGCGCCCGCGAACCGCACGGAAGTCAGCGCCCGAAGCTCGCGAGCTTCGCCCGGAGCTGCAACACGGACTTCGTGTGGATCTGGCTGACCCGGCTCTCCGTGACCCCCAGCACATTGCCGATCTCGGCCAGCGTCAGACCCTCGTAGTAGTAGAGCGTGACGACGGTCTTCTCCCGCTCCGGCAACGTGTTGATCGCCCGCGCCAGGAACCTCCGCAGCTCCCGGTCCTCGGCGACCTCCACCGGATTGTCCGCGGCGTGGTCCTCCAGCGTGTCCAGGACGCTGAGCCGGTCCCCGCCGCCCTCGCCGCCGACATGCAGCAGCTCCTCCAGCGCCACCACGTTCGCCAGCGACAACTGGCTGAAAACCGCGTGCAGTTCCTCGAGCGCGACCCCCATCTCGGCGGCCACCTCGCTCTCCGAGGGGGTGCGCCTGAGCTGGGCCTCAAGCGTGGCGTAGGCCCGCTCCACGTTGCGCGCCTTCTGCCGCACGGACCGCGGAATCCAGTCGAGCGCGCGCAGTTCGTCGATCATCGCGCCGCGGATCCGCGTGATCGCGTACGTCTCGAACTTGATCTCCCGCTCGATGTCGAACTTCTCGA
This sequence comes from Streptomyces sp. BYX5S, assembly GCF_054724165.1. NCBI lineage: Bacteria > Bacillati > Actinomycetota > Actinomycetes > Kitasatosporales > Streptomycetaceae > Streptomyces > Streptomyces sp. BYX5S. The sequence continues at coordinate 6,556,543 of NZ_CM138829.1, forward strand.
TCGCGTCGATGAGCCCGAAGACGCCCGACGAGACGAAGTCCGCCTGCTCCACGTTGGGCGGCAGCCCCACACTGACCCGGCCCGCCACGTATTTCACCAGCGGCGAGTAGTGCAGGATCAGCTGCTCCCGCAGCCGCTCGTCGCCCGTCTCCTTGTACGACCTCCACAGCTCCTCGAGCGAGGAGGGAGCCGGAGGCCGCACGCTGGAGCCGCGCGCGGCGGGCGGTACCGCCGCGCGGTCGGACCCGGAGGTGTGTTGTGGCATGCGCCGCCTTGTGCCGTTCTGCTGCTGCGTACCCAGGAAACCGAGGGTGCTTGACGTACTGGTCGCTGTGATCGCTCTGCCTGTGAAGATGCCGTGCTGCCTGTCTGGTGATGACTGGTGCCGAGCTACCTGCCTGATTCCGGATGGAGGGGACGAACCCGGATCCTGGTGAGCGTAGCGTGACTGGAGCGTCGCAGTGTGCGAAGGGTGCGAGATCGCCGTTGCGCAGATACGTTCCCTTCGTCGACTCACGTGGCCGGTTCCGTCGCTCCGGCCGACCGGGCCGGAGCGTCAACTACCGCAATTGCCAAGGCCATCGGGGGGTCATCCGGACGGCGCAACGCAACGCGTCACGGCACCTCCCCTGGCGGAAAGACAGATTCGATCGCCTGGCGTGTCAACTGCCAGCCTCCACCGTGTCGTTCGACGAACCCCAAAGAGCGCAGTTCGTACAACCTCCCGATCGTCTCGTCCTCGGTCGTGCCCGCGTCCCGGCCGACCTCCGCCGCCGTGCACACCCCGCGCGCGGGCAGCGCGGCGAGCACCTGGGCCGCGGCGGGCGGCAGCAGGTCGCGGGGCAGCACCGGACCGCGCCGCTCCGGCGCGAGCTCGCCCATCTCCCCGACCAGCTCGACGACTTCCTCGGCGTCGGTCACGAGCACCGCTTCCTTCCGGAGCAGTTCATGGACTCCCGCGGAGACGTTGCTGGTCACGGGCCCCGGAACGCCCATCGCGTGGCGCCCGAGACGCTGCGCCCAGCGGGCCGTGCCGAGTGCTCCGCTGCGGTAGGCGGCCTCGACGACGACGGTCCCTCTGGTGAGGGCCGCGATCACCCGGTTCCGGAGGATGAATCTGCTGGGCGTCGGGTGGTCGCCGGGCGGCAACTCACCGATCACGAGTCCCTGTTCCGCGACCCGGTCGATCAACTGGGCGTGCCCCCGCGGATACACCCGATCGATGCCGCAGGCGAGCACGGCGACCGTCGCCCCGGTCACCCCGAGGGCCCCGCGGTGCGCGGCGGCGTCCACCCCGTAGGCCCCGCCCGAGACCACGACCCAGCCGCGCTCGGCGAGCCCGGCGCCGAGGCTCGCGCCCACCCGCACCCCGTAGTCCGTGCAGGCCCTGGCGCCCACCACGGCCACCGACCGCAGCGCCCACATCCGCAAGTTCGGCCCGCCCCGCACCCACAGCCCGATCGGCCGCGCGTCCCCCAGGTCGTCCAACTGTCCCGGCCACTCGGGGTCCCCCGGGCACACGAACCGGGCCCCGCCGGCCGCCGCCCGCGCCAGGTCCCGCCCAGCGGCCGGGGTCTCCGCGGCCCGCGCGACGAGCCCCGCCCAGCGTCCCGACCGCACGCCGGGCAGCGGCCCCTCCCTCTCCCCCGCCTCGATGCGCCGCACCGTCTCCACCGGCCCGAATTCCCGCAACCACCGCCCGGCGACCTCCCAGCCCGGCTCCAGGATCCGCGTCAACCGCACGCGCGCCAGCCGCACTTCCTCACCGACCCCGACACCCACCACGTCCGTCCCCCTTCCACATCGCCCCGTCGCGGGGCCCGGACCCACACAGGGCTTGAAAACCCGAGCCGCCGCAGCGGCTTGCCCGACCGTGATGCCTCCAGGGCTTGAAGGCCGCCCCCGTCACACCCCCGCCCCGATCGTCATCGGCACCCCGCGCGAGATCCCGGTCCGCAGTTGCAGCGCGAGTGCCACGTCCTGGGCGAACGGGCGGTCCCGGCCCGCGAGGTCGGCCACGGTCCAGGCCACCCTCAGCACCCGGTCGAGCCCGCGCGCGGTGAGGAAGCCGCGCTCCAGGTCGAGCTCCGCCTCGTCCAGGGCGCCGGGAGCCGCGGGCCACCGGGTGCGCAGGGCGTGGCCCGGCACCTCGCTGTTGAGCCGCCACGGGCTGTCGGCGAATCGGGCAGCCGCCCGCTGCCTGGCCTCCCGCACCCGGTCGGCGACGGTCCGGGTGCTCTCGCCGCGCGGCCCGAATCCCGCGAGTTCGTTGCGCGTGATGGCGTCCACCTCGACGCGGAGGTCGACGCGGTCGAGCAGCGGTCCCGAGAGCCTGGCCTGGTAGCGGCGGACCGTGGCCGGCGGGCAGTCGCACTCACCGCCCAGCGCCCGGTACTGCCCGCACGGGCAGGGGTTCGCGGCGAGCGCCATGAGAAAGCGCGCGGGCAGCCGCACCACCCCGGCGCTGCGCGCGATCGTCACGTGGCCCGACTCCAGGGGCTGCCGCAGGGCGTCGAGCGCCTTGCCGCTGAATTCGGGGGCCTCGTCGAGGAAGAGCACGCCCCGGTGCGACAGCGAGACCGCTCCGGGCCGGGCGACCCCGGGCCCGCCGCCCACCAGGGACTGCATGGTCGCCGAGTGGTGCGGGGCGCAGTAGGGCGCGGTGTCGATCATCGACCTGCCCGGGGGCAGCATCCCGGCCACGGAGTGGATCGCGGTGACCTCCAGCGCCTCCTCGCGGGTGAGGGGCGGCAGGACGGCGGGGAGCCGCTCGGCCAGCATCGTCTTGCCCGCACCAGGCGGCCCGGACAGCATCACGTGGTGTCCGCCGGCCGCCGCGACCTCGATCGCCGTGCGGGCGGACAGCTGCCCGACGACATCGGCGAGGTCGAGCCCCGGCCCGTCGTGCGCGGAGCCGCCGAGGCCCGTGCCGACGCCGCTGCCCGGCATGCTGAGGCCGGCGAGCATCGGATCGGGCCGCCCCGACTCGGGCACCGCGTCCTCCTCGGGCACCGGCTCGTCCGTCAGCACGGCGATGAGCTGGCGCAGGCTGCGGACGCCGAGGACGGAGACGCCCGGCACGAGGGCCGCCTCCCCCGCCGTGCACTCGGGGACCACGACCTGCTCGTAACCGGCGTCGGCGGCCGCGAGCACGGCGGGCAGTACGCCCCGCACCGGCCGCACCCGCCCGTCCAGACCCAGCTCCCCGATCATCACGATGTCGGCGAGGACCCGTGGGTCGATCCGCTCGGACGCGCCCAGGACCGCGCACGCGACAGCGAGATCGAACCCGGAACCGCTCTTGGGCACGGACGCCGGGCTGAGCCCGACCGTGAGTTTCTTCTGCGGCCAGTCGCCCCCGGAGTTGACCACGGCGGCCCTGACCCGGTCACGGCTCTCCACCAGGCTCTTGTCGGGCAGCCCGACGAGGGTGAACGCGGCGACGCCCGGTTCCAGGTCCGCCTGCACCTCGACGACGACGCCCTCGACGCCCACCAGGGCCACGGAACACGTACGCGCGAATCCCATCAGGAGACCCCCCGCACGTGCTCGACGCGGGGCGCTCCGCGGTCGGGCAGCAGCACGCCGACGAGATCGATGCGGACGCCGCCCGGTGGCGCTCCCCCGTGCTGCTGCACCCAGCGCTCGGCGAGATCGCGCAGCCGGGCCGCCTTGACCGGCGTGATCGCGGCCATCGGGTGCTCGAAGGCCCCGGCGGCGCCGTCCTGCCTCCTGCGGGTCTTGACCTCGCACACGACGACCGCGTCGCCGTCGCGCGCCACGATGTCGATCTCGCCCGACCTGCCCGCGCGCCAGTTGCGCGCGAGCACCGTCATCCCGGCCTCGGTCAGCCGCCGCGCGGCCAGATCCTCGCCGTACTTCCCCAGTGCTCCCCGTGCGTTCACGTCGCACCACCTCCGGCACCCACGCTGACGTGTGCGCGAACCAGAAGTGGATCTTGGTGAACTACCTACGGGTTGTGGAAAACCCCGTCACCCGGCCGACTCGGTCACCGCCCGGCCGACTCAGCTGCCCGGAAGCTCCAAGTCGTTCTTGTTCAGCTCCTCGATGTTCACGTCCTTGAACGTGAGCACCCGGACCTGCTTCACGAATCGAGCGGGCCGGTACATGTCCCAGACCCAGGCATCCGCCATCGACACCTCGAAGAACACCTCACCCTGGACCGAGTGCACCTGCATCTCGTAGTCGTTGGTGAGGTAGAAGCGCCGCTCGGTCTCGATCACGTATTTGAACAGACCGACGACGTCGCGGTACTCCCGGTAGAGCTTCAGCTCCATCTCGGTCTCGTACTTCTCGAGGTCCTCGGCGCTCATGGCATGTTCCCCTTCAGCCGTGCGTCCCCCTATTGTGCGCCAGCCTCGTGCGCCTCTAGACGATTTCCGTGTCGAGGATCTCGGGCCGGCCCGGGGGACCTTCGTCGAGCAGCCGCGTCAGCAGCTCGGCGAGTCTGGTCGGATACACCGTCTCATGCGCCTCGACCAGTTCCCGGCACGTCCACCAGCGCGCTCCCACGACGCTGCGTCGCTCCAGGTCGGTCAGGCCCGTCTCGTTGATCTCCCCGAGTCCCGCGGAGGGCGTGCTCGTACGGGCCAGGAAGTACCACTCGTCCTGGTCCCAGCGTCGGCCGTCGAAGGGGAAGGAGCAGATCCGCTGCCACAGCACAGGCCCCAGTTCGACGTCGGTGATGCCGGTCTCCTCTGCCAGTTCCCGCAGGGCGGCCTCCTCACGCGTCTCGTCGCCCTCCAGACCGCCGCCCGGCGTGAACCACCAGTCGTTCGCCAGGTCGCCCGGCTCGTGCCCGTGTAGCAGCAGGATCCGCCCCTCGGGGTCGAGCAGGACGACCCGGGCGACCCTGCGCAGTTCTTGGCCGAGTTCAGGCACGGGCAGGCTCCGGGGTCCGGCCGCGCGAGCGCTGCGCACGCTTCGCGATCGGGCCGTACGCCGCCCCGCCGAGCACCAGCACGGCGCCCACCACGATGGCCGCGAGGATCGTCTTCACCGGTCCCGGCTGCGAGATGCCGCCCGGCAGCGCCTCGAACCCGGTGGGCTTCTGCATGCCCGCCATGGGCCACGCCAGGGCGTCCACGCGGCCCTGCACGGCGCCGCGCTCCACCGAGCCGTTCTCGCTGTCGCCCAGGTGCATGCTGGAGTCCATCGAGTCCGAGCGGTGGTCGCCGAGCAGGAAGAGCCGGCCCTGCGGGACGGTCGTGGTCTTGATGCCGGTGAGCGAGGCGCTCTCGCCCTTGGGGAGGTACGGCTCGTCGATCTGCTTGCCGTTGACCGTCAGTTTGTCGTCCGTGCAGCAGGCGATCTTGTCACCGCCGACGCCGACGACGCGCTTGACCATCGGAACGTTTCCCCAGGTCGCTTCCTGGAAGACCACGACGTCACCGCGCTTGACGTCACTGCCGTCGATCCGCTCCGCGAGGACACGGTCGCCCGCCTTGATCGTCGGGTCCATGGAGTCGGTGGGCACCGTGTACGGCTGGTACACGATGGCGCCCCAGACGAACCCTCCCAGGAAGAGCACACAGCCGAGGGCCACGGCTATGCCGGACAGCGCGCTGCCGACCTTGCCGTGGCCCTCATTCGTACGACGCGTCCTGCTCATCCCAGTTGCTCCCCCGGTTCGGAGAAATCGATCTCGTCGAACCGGCCCCGGAACGGCGCGGACCACAGAAGATCGGCGATCTGGGACGGCACACTACCCCGCGCTACCAGTCCCAGAAACCCTGGTGTTCCCCTCGGTAACGCGCTGGTTGATCTTGCGCCTGCGCCACAGCACCAGAGGCGCCGCACCCGCGAGTCCGAGCGCGCCCGGAACGACGTTCGCCGCGGCGCCCAGGCCCGACTGGTCGAAGGTGTCCGGCACCGGCAGCGTCGACCAGTGCGTGGGCGGCCAGGCCACGACGATGGCGCGTCCTACGACGTTGTCGACCGGCACGAAGCCGTCGTTCTTGTCGTTCTGGTGGTAGCGCGAGTCCATGGAGTCCTGGCGGTGGTCACCCATGACCCAAACTTTGCCCTCGGGAACCTTCACCTTGAACGTTCCACCCGCGTTGTCGTCGGTGCACGGGGTGTTGCCCGGGTAGACGTACGGCTCGTTCAGCGCCTTGCCGTTGATCTTGAGCGGGCCCGTGCCGTTGCACTCGACGGTGTCGCCGCCGACGCCCACGACGCGCTTGATGAGGTCCTTCTCGTCGGCCGACGGCATCAGACCCACCCAGCTGAGCACCGTCTGCACCGCGTTCGGCTCCGCCGTCGGCTCGCCCGCCAGCCAGTCCGCCGGGTCGTGGAAGACGATGACCTCGCCGCGCTCCGGCTCCGAGCCGAACCACGGGGTGAGCTTGTCGACCAGGACCCGGTCGCCGATCTTCAGCGTGTTCTCCATCGACGCCGACGGGATCGAGAACGCCTGGACCAGGAAGGTCTTGATCAGCAGCGCCAGGACGAGAGCGATACCGATGAGGAGCGGCAGCTCCTTCCAGAAGGAACGCTGCTTCTTGGGCCCGCCGCGCTCGGCGCCGCCCTCTGCCGTGTCGCTCGCGGGAGCGGCCGTCGAGCCGTCACCCGTCTCCGGGGCCGGACCCTCGGGACCCGGACCCGCCGCGCCGTCGGTTCGTCCGGGCTCCTCTTCGGGACCATGCCCTGACCGTGCGCCGACCGCCAAGTCCCCCACATCCACTCCTCACTCCGTGCCGCTGCCTGATCCGTATCCGATGCAGGCCCACCACTCCCATAACGAGCGGGAGTTCCGCAGGGGTCGGGAGGGGGATAAATCCGTCCGAATCCGAAGCGTTCGAGCCCGGTCCGGCACCGTACGTGGAGGCCACCCTATGCGACGTTCCTGAGGCTGTGGTCGACCCGTCCCCTTGCGCGTCGGCCACGGCGGCGAAGGTCGTCGGTTCCTCCAGCGAGGCCCAGTGCCCGATCGGCCAGCCGATGAAGCGGGCCCGTCCCACGACGTTGTCGACCGGCACGAAGCCGTCGTTCTTGTCGTTCAAGTGGTAGCGCGAATCGGCCGAGTTGGCCCGGTGGTCGCCCAGCACGAACAGTCGCCCCTCGGGCACCTTCACCGAGAAGTCGAACTTTGAGGGGGCGTTCCCCGGGTGGATGTAGGAGCGCTCTTCGAGCGGAGTCCCGTTGACCGTGACGCGGCCCTGCTTGTCGCAGCACTTCACGGTGTCGCCGCCGACGCCGACGACCCGCTTGATGAGGTCCCGCTCGTCGTCGGAGGGCAGCAGCCCGATCCAGGTCAGGCCTTCCTTGACCTGCTTCACGCCGACCGGGGCGTTCTTCTTCTGGACGGCCTCCTGCTTCAGCCAGTTGTCCGGGTCGTTGAAGACGACGACGTCACCGCGCTGCACCTGCGCGCCGAACCAGGGGGTGAGCTTGTCGACCAGGACCCGGTCGCCGATCCTGATCGTCTGTTCCATGGAGCCCGAGGGGATCACGAAGGCCTGCACGAGGAACGTCTTCAGTACGAGGGCGATGGCCAGGGCCACGCCTATGAGGAGGGGTATCTCCTTGAGGGCAGAGCGCCTGCGGCGCCGCTTCACCTTGCGGGCGAGCTTGCGCCGCTCGGCCCGGCCGGGCTGTGCGGGGCCGCTGGTGGGCCTGCTGCCGGTGGGCAGCCGCTCGTCGCCGTGGTGACTGCGGGACTTGCCGCGCCTACCCATGGGCGCCGCCGGCGGCGGGCACGCGCGCGTAGATGTCCTCACGCGACAAGGAGTGCCAGTGTCCGGTCGGCCAGGCGATCCACTCGGCCCTGCCGATCACCTGGTCCACGGGGACGAAGCCGCCGCCCGGCGCGCCCAGGTAGTCGCGGGAGTCACGGGAGTCGCTGCGGTGATCGCCGAGCAGGAAGAGAGTGTCCTCGGGAACCACGATGTCGAAGGGCACCGCCGAAGGCTTGTCCCCGGCGTGCAGCACGGAGCGCTCGTCCACGGACTTCCCGTTCACCTCGACCCTCCCCTTGCTGTCGCAGCAGACCACGTGGTCTCCCCCGGTGCCCACGACGCGCTTGATGTAGTCGCCCTCTCCGAAATACCCACTGCCGTCGAAGACGACCACATCGCCGCGGGTCGGCTCGGCACCGAAACGGTACGCCAACTTATTTACGAGAACGCGGTCCCCGACCCTCAATGTGCTCTCCATGGAGCCGCTGGGGATCTGGAACGGCTGCATCACGAAGACGGTGAACGCCAGCAGGAACGCCAGGCACAGCAGGACGGACAGGGTGATGCGGCCGCCGGGCAGCCAGTCGGCCACCCCGGACAGCAAAGAGGAGCGCGACCGGCCCTCCTCGCCCTGTGAGGTGTTCTCGTGGGGCTCGGAGGAACGGTCGCGCTCCTCGTGCTGTGCTGTGGTGTCCATCGAGGCCAGATGCTATCCGGCCGCTCCCTGGACTCCGCAGGCGAGATGCGCCGGCGCCCCCTGGGGGCGCCGAGCGGCTCAGTTCTCGCGCTTCTCCTTGATCTTCGCGGCCTTGCCGCGCAGCTCACGGAGGTAGTACAGCTTGGCGCGGCGGACGTCACCACGGGTGACGAGCTCGATCTTCTCGACGATCGGCGTGTGCACCGGGAAGGTGCGCTCGACGCCGACGGAGAAGGAGACCTTGCGGACCGTGAAGGTCTCGCGGACACCGGCGCCCTGGCGGCGGATGACTACGCCCTTGAACTGCTGCACACGGGAGCGGTTGCCCTCGATGACGCGGACGTGCACGTTGACGGTGTCACCGGGACGGAAGTCCGGGACGTCGCTGCGCAGCGAAGCGGCATCGACGGAGTCGAGCAGGTTGGACATGATCGTCTGCTTTCTTCGTCGATGCCACAGGTCATCGACGGGAGGTATGCGATGAGTTTCGGTAGCTGATCGCGTCGGGCCTTGCGTCGTTCCCCCTGTGGCAGGGGCGCAGGCTGGACGTACAGCAGCGGCCTATTCTTCCACGACCCCGGGCGTCGGCCCAAATCGTCCGTCGGGACGGGGGCCCCAGCCCAGGATCGAGAGCATTTCGCGGTCCTTCTTGTCGAAGGCCTTGGGGTCGGTGCGCTCGATCAGGTCGGGCCGGTTGCGCACGGTGCGGCGCAGCGCCTCGTCGCGCCGCCAGCGGGCGATCTTGCTGTGGTGGCCGCTGAGCAGCACGTCGGGGATGTCCCGGCCGCGCCACTCGGGGGGCTTGGTGTAGACGGGGCCTTCGAGGAGGTTGGCCATGGCGCCGGGCGCGAAGGAGTCGTCCTCGTGCGAGGCGGCGTTGCCGAGGACGCCGGGCAGCAGCCGCGCCACGGCCTCCGTGATCACGAGGACGGCGGCCTCGCCGCCCGCGAGGACGTAGTCGCCGATGGAGACCTCGTAGACCGGCATGCGGGTGGCGTACTCGTCGATGACGCGGCGGTCGATGCCCTCGTAGCGGGCGGGCGTGAAGACCAGCCAGGGGCGCTCGGAGAGCTCCACGGCGAGTTCCTGGGTGAAGGGGCGCCCGGAGGGCGTGGGGACGACCAGGACGGGCCCCTGGGCCCCGCTCTCGTACCCCTCGGCGAGCACGTCGTCGAGGCAGTCGCCCCACGGCTCGGTCTTCATGACCATGCCGGGGCCGCCGCCGTAGGGGGTGTCGTCGACCGTGTTGTGCCGGTCGTGCGTCCACTGCCGCAAGTCGTGCGCGTGGACGTCGAGTTGGCCACGCGCGCGGGCCTTGCCGACGAGGGAGACGTTCAGCGGTTCCAGGTACTCGGGGAAGATCGTGACGATGTCGAGCCTCATGCGGACTCGTCCCCCTCTTCGCGCGAGGACGCGATCTCGGCGCGGTCGTCGATGAGGCCCGGCGGCGGGTCGATGACCGCCTTCTGCTCCTCGAGGTCGATCTCGGTGACGATCTCCTCGACGAACGGGATCATGACCTCGCTGCCGTCGGGGCGCTCCACGATGAACAGGTCCTGCGAGGGCAGGTGCGAGATCTCCGTGATCCGGCCCACCTCGGTGCCGTCGACCGTGACGACGTCGAGGTCCATGAGCTGGTGGTCGTAGAACTCGTCCTCTTCCTCGGGCAGTTCCTCGGGGTCCACCTCGGCGATCAGGAGCGTGTTGCGCAGCGCCTCGGCGCCGGTCCGGTCGCGTACGCCCTCGAAGCGCAGCAGCAGCCGGCCGCTGTGCACCCGGCCGGACTCGATGGTGAGCGGTCCCGCGGACGCGGGGTCGGTGCCGAGCCGCGCGCCCGGACCGAGCCGCAGCTCGGGCTCGTCGGTGCGCACCTCGATGGTGACCTCGCCCTTGATGCCGTGGGCGCGGCCGATGCGCCCCACTACCAACTGCACGTCCGAAACTCTCCTGTCAGCCCACCACGGGGCACAAACGAATCGGGCCGGGGACGGCTCGTAAGCCCTCCCCGGCCCGAGCCGGTGTTCAACTTTTCTCAGCGAACCTGGTCGACGTCGACGAGGTCGACGCGGACACCACGGCCGCCGATGGCACCCACGACGGTTCGCAGGGCGCGCGCGGTGCGGCCGTTGCGGCCGATCACCTTGCCGAGGTCGTCGGGGTGTACCCGGACCTCGAGGACGCGGCCCCGGCGCAGGTTGCGCGAGGCGACCTGCACGTCGTCGGGGTTGTCGACGATGCCCTTCACGAGGTGCTCAAGAGCCTCCTCGAGCATGCTCAGGCCTCGGTCGACTCGGACGCGGCCTCGGCCTCGTCCTTCTTCTCAGCCTTCTTCTTCTGGGTGATGGCCTCACCCTTGGGCTCGTCCTCGGTGGCCAGCGCCTCGAAGGAGGGGCGGGCGGCCTTCGGCTCGGCGACCTTCAGCGGCTCCGGGGCGGGCAGGCCCTTGTGCTTCTGCCAGTCACCGGTGAGCTTCAGGATGGCCATGACCGGCTCGGTCGGCTGCGCGCCGACACCCAGCCAGTACTGGGCGCGCTCCGAGTCGACCTCGATGCGCGAGGGGTTCTGCACCGGGTGGTACAGACCGATCTCCTCGATCGCACGGCCGTCACGGCGGGTGCGGGAGTCGGCGACGATGATGCGGTAGTGAGGCGAACGGATCTTGCCCAGACGCTTCAGCTTGATCTTGACTGCCACGGGAGTGGTGTCTCCTGGTCTTGACGTGGGTGGGCACGGCGAGATTGCCGCGTGGGGTTGCGGTACCCGAGTGCCCGATGGACGCGTCAGCCGGAGGAGAGAGGGGTCCTGTGCGACTGTCGAGTACAGCTAGCCATTGTGCCACACGTCCCCGGGGCGGCCGAATCCCCCCGACCGCCCCCACCAGGAGAGCCACTCAGCCCGCCGCGACGCCGACGACCTCCGGAATACGGAACGGCTTCCCGCAGCCGCCGCACATGATCGGGGCCTGCGCGAGCACCGACGGCACGACGCGGACGTTGCGCCCGCAGTCGCAGACCGCCTTGACGCGGACGCCGCCCCCGGAGGAGCCGTGCCGCGCGGCCGGGCCGCGGAAGCTGCGCTTGGTGTCCGCGGCGGTCGCCACGGTGTGCGCCTTGAGGGCGCGCTGGATCCGCTCGATCGTCTGCCGGTAGCGCTGCTTCGCCTCGGGGTTGAGCGTGACCAGCGAGAAGCCGCTGCTGGGGTGCGGCTCCTCGGGATGGTCGAGGCCCAACTCCTCGGCGATGGCCAGGAATCTGCGGTTGTGATAGCGGCCGGCGCGCGAGGTGTCGCGGATTCCGCGCGCGGCTGCGATGCCGTGGACTGCTTCGTGAAGGAGTCGCTCGAAGGAGAGCTCGCGTCCACAGGCGGACGACGACTCGCCGATCAGGGATTCGGGCGCGGCTAGATCCGGCAGCTCGGAGTGGTGCCGCTGAATGTCGGCCCACGCCCCTGCCAGCTCTGCGGCGAGAACAGGTGGTGTCGTGCTCACGTCGTGACAACGAGCCGAGGTGCCTCCGTGTTCCTATTCCGGGGCATCCCAAATAATTTGCACGTACCAGTCAGTTGTCGCTGATGCGTCCCGACGAGGGCGGGTGCGCCGATCTGCGGAGAAGGCTCACAGCTCGCACCAAGGTGGTGCGTAGTGGAATGTACGCCCTCGGCGCGCGCCCTCCCGGCAACCGCGCCTAGTACGCGCGCGCCACGACCGCGACGTTACCGGCCGCGTCGTCGGCGTCCGGCACCGCCCCTTCCGGTGTGATCAGGCACCGTACGGAGACGCCGTGACCGGCCAGCTCGTTCTCGCCCGCCTCGCCGAGGGTGGCCCACGGGATGCGCGCCCAGCCGCCCGCGGAGGTCGCCTCCAGGGCCTCGGCGACCGTGGTCACGTCGGTCGTGCGCAGCTCCCGCCGCTCGCGTGACTGCGCGAGCAGCAGCGCCTGGTCCTCGTCCAGGATCTTGGGCAGCACCGCGGTCAGGGCCTCCAGGGCGACGGAGGTCTTGCCGCCGGGGATGCGCCGGGCGAGCATCCCCGTGCCGTTCTCCAGGTCGCGGGGCCCGATCTCCACGCGTACGGGCACACCCTTCAGCTCCCAGTCGACGGCGCGGCGCCCGAAGGGGACGTCGGTGCGGTCGTCCACGTGGACCCGGATTCCCGCCTTCTTAAGAAGGGCGCCGATTTCGCGCACCTTGGTCAGCACGGCCTCGTCGCCCTTGATGGCGAGCACGACGACCTGGGTGGCCGCGAGGCGGGGCGGTACGCGCAGTCCGTTGTCGTCTCCGTGCATCATCACCAGGGCGCCGATCATGCGGGTCGTGGAGCCCCAGGAGGTCTGCCAGACCAGTTCCTCCGCGCCGTCCTTGGACAGGTAGCGGGTGTGGAAGGCCTTGGCGAAGTTCTGGCCGAGTTCGTGGCTGGTGCCCATCTGGAGGGCCTTGCCGTCACCCATCATCCCTTCGAGGGTGAGCGTGTTGATGGCGCCGGCGAAGCGCTCCTTGGGCGTCTTGCGCCCAAGGAGGACGTCCATCGCGAGGACGTTCTCCATGAAGTCGGCGTAGACGTCCCGGTGGATGCGCGCGGCGAAGTCGCGCGCATCCTCGTAGGTCGCGTGCGCCGTGTGGCCCTCCTGCCAGAGGAACTCCGTCGTACGGAGGAAGAGACGGGGCCGCAGCTCCCAGCGGACGACGTTCGCCCACTGGTTGATGAGCAGCGGGAGGTCCCGGTAGCTCTGCACCCACTTGGCGAAGGAGGCGTTGACGATCGTCTCGGAGGTGGGGCGGACGACGGCGGGCTCCTCCAGCTCCTTGCCGCCGCCGTGCGTGACCACGGCGAGCTCGGGCGCGAAGCCCTCGACGTGGTCGGCCTCCTTGGTGAGGTAGGACTGCGGAATCAGGAGCGGGAAGTACGCGTTCTGCGTGCCCGTCTCCTTGATGCGGTCGTCCATCTCCCGCTGCATCCGCTCCCACAGGCCGTAGCCGTACGGTCGGATGACCATGGTGCCGCGCACCGGACCGTTGTCGGCCAGTTCGGCCTTGGTGATCAGATCCTGGTACCAGCGCGGAAAGTCTTCCGACCGGGGCGTGAGAACACGGGTTGTGGCCATGTCGCGGATGCTACGGCGCGGGCCGCGGGGCATTCGAGTCCTTTTCGCCCGGATGCCCGTGTGCACCCGTCATATGACCCCTTGGGGGCGCACGACGGTGCACGCGTGCAATGTCGCCGCGCCTGCCAAACACCCCCTAGACGTGACGGACGTTGCGGAGTTCCCTGGCATACGGGGGGAGTGCGAGCAGCGCGCGCACGCGGCCGGACACCACGCGGACGGCCGGACAGCACAGCGACAACTCTCGGCATCTCTCGGTTGATTGGGGCACTTTCGATGACACCTACGCTCGTGCGGCGGCAGTTCCCGCAGGCGGCGCCCGCGCCGCGGTCGGACTTGTGCGCACGCGCGCGTGACTGGGCGGAGATCCAGGAACGGATGCTGGTGCCGCTCTACGAAGCGGTGTACGAGCGCCTTGAGGTCGGTCCCGGTACCCGGCTCCTGGGGCTCGACTGCGGTTCCGGACTCGCCCTCCTGATGGCGGCTTCGCGCGGCGCGGCCGTGACCGGCGTCGAACCCGCGGAGCCCGAGCGCCTGGCCCTGGCCAAGGAGCGGCTGCTGCCCGAGGGCGCGCCGCGGTCGGGCGAGGCGGCGGACGCGCGGCTCACGACGGCCGACGTCGCGGACCTCACCGCGACGGAGCCCGGCGGGGGCCCGTACAGCGTGATCACCGACTTCCAGCCGATCGGCTGTGTGGACGGGGACTCCGAGGGGCTCTCCGCGCGCCTGGAGCGTGTGGCGCCGATGGCGGAGCGGGGCGCCGCCGTGGTGCTGGCCGGCTGGGGTCCACCGGAGCGCTGCGCCACGTCGTCCGTCCTGCGGGTGGCCACCCGGCTCGCCGACCCGCTGCGCAGTACGGGCAGTTGGCGTCCCGCCCTCCGGGACGACCTGGAGGACGTCGCGAAGCGGGCGGGGCTGCGGCCCGACGGTTCGGGGCGGGTGGCCTGTCCCTTCGGGTACGCGGACGCCGAGAGCGCGGTGCGCGGGCTGATGTCCACGGGCCTGTTCGACGCCGCCGTGGGGGCGACGGACCCGGCGCAGGTCGACAAGGAGGTGTCGGAGGCGCTCCAGGCGTATGTGCGCGGCGACGGCACGGTGTGGATGCCGAACGTCTTCCGCTACCTGATCGCCCGGACCCGGTGACCCTCCACGCCACGGGGCTCCGCCCCGGCCCCCGCTGCTCAATCGCCGCAGGGGCTTGATCAGTCCTTCGTGAGGCGGGTGACGCCGGCGATGCGGTACGCGTCGGCCTCCTCCAGCGTCTCGTTCTCCAGGAGCGCGGAGGCCAGCGCGTCGAGCTTGTCCATGTTGTCGCGCAGCTGCCGGCACGCCTCCTCGTAGCACTCGTCCACGATGCGGCGCATCTCGCCGTCGATGGTGTCGAGGGTGTCGGGGGCCGCGGACAGCCCGTAGGCCTGCTGGGCGTCGTTCGGGAGGGCGGACAGGCGGCCGACCTTCTCGCTCATGCCCCAGCGGGCGACCATGCCGCGGGCGATGTTGGTGACCTGTTCGAGGTCGTTCTCGGCGCCGGTCGTGATGACCCCGTAGACGACGTGCTCGGCCGCCATGCCGCCGAGGGCGCCGATGATGCGGCCCCTCAGGTACTCCTCCGTGTACGCGTACTTGTCGGAGTCCGGAGTGGAGAGCGTGACGCCGAGGGCCCGGCCGCGCGGCACGATCGTGATCTTGCGGACGGGGTCGGCGCCGGGCCGGAGCATGCCGAGGAGGGCGTGGCCGCTCTCGTGGTACGCGGTGCGGCGGCGCTCCTCGTCGGGCATCACCAGGGGCCGCTCGGCGCCGAGCTGGACCTTCTCCAGCGCTTCGGAGAGGTCGGTCTGGTTGATCTGCTTCTGCTTGCGCTTGACCGCGAGCAGCGCGGCCTCGTTGGTCAGGTTGGCCAGTTCGGCGCCGGTCATGCCCGGCGTCGTCCGGGCGACCTGGGCGAGGTCGACGTCGGGGGCGAGCGGCATGCCACGGGTGTGGATCTTGAGGATGGACTCGCGGCCGCCGCGGTCGGGCGGCGAGACGTTGACGATGCGGTCGAAGCGGCCGGGGCGGGTCAGCGCCGGGTCGAGGACGTCGGCGCGGTTGGTGGCGGCGATGACGATGACGCCCTCCGAGCCGCTGAAGCCGTCCATCTCCGTGAGGATCTGGTTGAGGGTCTGCTCGCGCTCGTCGTGGCCGCCGACGCCGCCCCCGCCGCCGCGGGCCCGGCCGATGGTGTCGATCTCGTCGATGAAGATGATCGAGGGGGCGACCTTGCGGGCCTCGGCGAACAGCTCGCGCACGCGGGAGGCGCCGACGCCGACGATCATCTCGATGAACTCCGAGGCGGAGGCCGAGAAGAACGGCACCCCGGCCTCACCCGCGACCGCGCGCGCGAGCAACGTCTTGCCGGTGCCGGGCGGGCCCGCGAGGAGCACGCCGCGGGGCATCTTGGCGCCCATGGTGCGGTAGTCGTCGGGGTTCTTGAGGAAGTCGACGACGTCGCCCAGCTCTCCCGCGACCTCGTCGATGCCGGCGACGTCCTCGAACGTGGTGCGCTTCTTGCCGGGTTCCAGCTCGACCGGCTTGGGCGGCTGCTTGCGGCCGAGCATGCCGCCCGCGCCGCCGCCCATGCCCTGGCTCATGCGGCGCGCGATGAACACCCACAGCGCGACGAGGAGGAGCATCGGGGCGAGCGAGATCAGCAGGTTGGAGAGGAAGCTGCGCTCCTGGACGACGGGTTCGGCCGTCACCGTGACGTCGTGCTTCTCCAAGTCGGCCCAGAGGTCGTCGTCGGCGAAGGACGGGCGCTGCGTCGTGAACTTGGTGTAGTTCTCGCGCTTGCTGTCGCTGTCGTCCGGGGTCTTCTGCTCCTTCTTGAGCTCGCCCTGGATCGCGTCGCCCTTGGAGTAGATCTTCTTGACGTTGTCGTCGGCCACCTGCTTGCTGAACTCGGTGTACGAGACGGTGGGCTCGTCGCCCTCGTTGAAGAACGACAGCACCAGGTTGGCGATGAGGTAGACGATCAGGGCCGTCAGGATGAGGCTGCCCCAGCCGCCGGGCATCTTGCGCTTGGGGTTCGGCGGTGGCGGTGGCGGCGGCGCGCCCTCGGAACGCCAGGGCTGATCCGTCCGATCACGCGGGGGTACCGGGTTCGCCACGCCTGCCTCGCCTCCTGTGGCCTGCCGTTCTCCGGGGCGGTCACGGCCCCAGGCCTTCCGCCCATGACCGCACAGTTGCCGCAGGCCCGCCACTCGTGGACATGCGTAAGGGGCGTCCGCCGTGGCGGGCGCCCCTTACATGAGCGACGAGGTGGGCTCAGCCCATGAACTTCTTGAACTCGTCGGGCAGCTCGAACTTGCCGTCCTGCTGGCCCGCGCCGGGCAGGCCGAGCGCGCCGCCCGCCTCGGCGGCGGCCGCGCGCCGGGCGGCCTCCTCCTGCTCCTGCTGCTTGCGCTTCAGCGGGTTGCCGGAGCGCTGCTTGCCCTTGGCCTTCTTCGGCTGCTTCTTCTGCCGGCCGGGACCGCCGCCCATGCCCGGCATCCCGGGCATCCCCGGCATGCCGCCGCCCTGGGCCATGCGGGACATCATCTTGCGGGCCTCGAAGAACCGCTCGATCAGGTTCTTGACCGCGCTGACGTCGACACCGGAACCCTTGGCGATACGGGCACGGCGCGAGCCGTTGATGATCGTCGGCTCCTGGCGCTCGATCGGCGTCATCGACTTGATGATGGCGGCCGTGCGGTCGACGTCGCGCTCGTCGAGGTTGGCGATCTGGTCCTTCATCTGGGCCATGCCCGGCATCATGCCGAGCAGCTTCGAGATGGAGCCCATCTTCCTGACCTGCTCCATCTGGGCCAGGAAGTCGTCGAGCGTGAAGTCCTGGCCCTTCTTGGAGGCCAGCTTCGAGGCCATCTTCTCGGCCTCTTGCTGCGAGAAGGTCTGCTCGGCCTTCTCGATCAGCGTGAGCATGTCGCCCATGCCGAGGATGCGGGACGCCATGCGGTCCGGGTGGAACGCGTCGAAGTCGTCCAGCTTCTCGCCGTTGGAGGCGAACATGATCTGCTTGCCGGTGACCTGCGCGATGGAGAGCGCGGCACCACCGCGGGCGTCACCGTCGAGCTTGGAGAGCACCACGCCGTCGAAGCCGACGCCGTCGCGGAAGGCCTCGGCGGTGTTGACCGCGTCCTGACCGACCATGGCGTCGACGACGAAGAGGATCTCGTCGGGGCTGACGGCGTCGCGGATGTCCGCGGCCTGCCGCATCAGCTCCTCGTCGATGCCGAGACGACCGGCGGTGTCGACGACCACCACGTCGTAGACCTTCGCCTTGGCGTGCTCGATGGAGTCCTTGGCGACCTGCACGGGGTCGCCCACCCCGTTGCCCGGCTCCGGGGCGTAGACGCCGACGCCGGCGCGCTCGGCGACGACGCTCAGCTGGTTCACGGCGTTGGGGCGCTGGAGGTCGCAGGCGACGAGCAGCGGCGAGTGCCCCTGGGACTTGAGCCAGCGGCCGAGCTTGCCCGCCAGGGTGGTCTTACCGGCACCCTGGAGACCCGCGAGCATGATCACGGTGGGCGGGGTCTTGGCGAAGCGCAGCCGGCGGGTCTCGCCGCCGAGGATGCCGACGAGCTCCTCGTTGACGATCTTGATGACCTGCTGGGCGGGGTTCAGCGCCTGGGAGACCTCGGCGCCGAGCGCGCGCTCCTTGACCTGCTTGATGAAGGCGCGGACGACGGGCAGGGCCACGTCGGCTTCCAGGAGGGCGATCCGGATCTCGCGCGCCGTGGCGTCGATGTCCGCCTCGCTGAGGCGCCCCTTGCCGCGGAGGTTCTTGAATGTCGCTGCGAGGCGATCGGAGAGAGTGTCGAACACGGCGGTCGCGAATCCTCGGGTCGGGTGGCTTTACGGACAGGTCGCCCTCCAGGGTATCCGCCCGCGCGGCCGTGGTCAGTGGCCCGGTCCTGAAGCGCCGCGTGGACCGCACCGACATACGAAAAAACCGCGCATAAGACGCGATATCCGCTGCGGCCATCCGTGCGTGACCTGCGCGTTCGCCATAATTACGGGCCCAACGGTTTCGTAAATCGACGCACATCAGCGCCGCCGGACCGGGTAGGCGCCCTCCGATTTCGAAGCCGCCCCTCACCTTCGCCCCGGGCCGGGGCGTGCCCGGTCGCGCCCGGAACCGCCACCAGCAGCCGTGCGGCGCACCGCCGCACGCACCCCGACGTGAACAGGAGCTCGCAGATGACCTCCCCCGCCACGCACCGGCCGCCGCGGCCGGTGCGTAGAACACCCGCGCCCCAGGGCAGGCCGGCGTGAACTTCCTCGGTTACTTCCAGGGCAACTGGCCCGACGTGCTCGACGCCGCGCTCGCGCACACCCTGCTCGTCCTCGAAGGGCTCGCCCTCGCGGTGCTCATCGGGGTGCCGGTGGCGGTCCTCACCTACCGGACGCGGGCGCCGCGCGCCGCCGTGCTCGGGGCGGCCGGACTGCTCCTCACGATTCCGTCGTACGCGCTGTTCGGCCTGCTGATCACGCCGCTCGGCCTGGGCACGGGACCGTCGGTCGTGGCCCTGACGCTCTACGCGCTGCTCCCCGTCATACGCAACACCGTGGTCGGTCTGCGCGAGCTGGACCCGGCGATCGTGGAGTCCGCGCACGCGATGGGCATGACCCGGCTGAAGGTGCTGGCCACCATCGAGTTCCCGCTGGCCTGGCCCGTCGTCCTCACCGGCCTGCGCGTCGCGACGCAGATGCTGCTCGGCATCGCCGCGATCGCCGCCGCCGTGAACGGCCCCGGTCTCGGCAAGCTCATCCTCGACGGACTCGCCAGCGCGGGCACCCCGTACGCCGTCTATCTGACGCTCGAGGGCGCGCTCGCCATCGTCGTCCTGGCCCTGCTCTTCGATCTGCTCTTCGCCCTGCTGAACCGTCTCACCACTCCGAAGGGGGTCACCCGATGATCCGGCTCGACCGGCTGACCAAGTCCTACCCGGGACAGGAGCGTCCGGCCGTGGACGATCTGACGCTGGAGATCCCCGAGGGGCGGATCGTGGTCTTCGTCGGCCCCTCCGGCTGCGGCAAGACCACGACGATGAAGCTGATCAACCGGCTGATCGAGCCGACCTCGGGCCGTATCCACCTCGGCGACGAGGACGTCACGAAGATCCCGGTGCACGAGCTGCGCCGCCGCATCGGCTACGCGATCCAGCAGTCGGGCCTCTTCCCGCACCGGACGGTCGCCCAGAACATAGCCACCGTGCCCGGCCTGCTCGGCTGGGACAGAAAACGCGTCCACGCGCGCGTGGACGAGCTGCTCGACATGGTGGGCCTGGACCCGGACACGTACCGCGGCCGCTATCCGAAGCAGCTCTCCGGAGGTCAGCAGCAGCGCGTCGGCGTCGCCCGCGCGCTCGGCGGCGACCCGCAGGTGATGCTGATGGACGAGCCGTTCGGCGCGATCGACCCGCTCAACCGCGAGGCGCTGCAGAACGAGTTCCTGAGGATCCAGGCCAAGCTGCGCAAGACGATCGTCTTCGTCACCCACGACATCGACGAGGCCGTGAAGATGGGCGACAAGATCGCCGTCTTCGCCGAGCACGGCAACGTCGTCCAGTACGACACCCCTCAGAAGATCCTCGCCGAGCCCGCCAGCGAGTTCGTCACCGACTTCATCGGCTCGGGCGCGGCCGTCCGCCGCCTCTCCCTCACCCGGCTCGGGAACGTCGACGTCCCGCTGTGGCCCACGGTCGCCGAGTCGGCGAGCGCCGAGGAACAGCAGGCCGCGGCCGCCGACAGCGATCACGCGTTCGTGGTGGTCCTGGACGAGGACCGCCACCCCGTCGGCTGGCTGCCATCGGGCGGTGGCTCGCGGCTGCCGCTGATCTCCCCGCTCGGCCCGGCCACCAGCCTGTACGACGCGCTCGACGAGCTGCTCGCCGTGAACGCGTCCGCGCTGACGGTCGTGGACGACGCCGGCCGCTACCGCGGGGTCGTCTCCCTGGACACGCTGCGGACGCTGATCCACACCGACGGCGGCTCCGGTCTGCTCCAGGGGGCCCGGCCGTGACCCAGGCACTCGTCGAGGACGCTCCCGGCGCACCGAGAAGCGCCGAACGCACCCGCGTCCTGCCGCCGTTGTGGCGTCTCGCCCTCACCCCGCTCGCCCTCGCCGTGGTCCTCGCGCTCCTCGCCTGGTACGTCTCCGGGCAGGACAAGGACCAGATCGAGCTGCGCAGCCTGAACACGGACTACCTGCTCAGCCGCACCCTCACCCACCTCGAACTGACCGCCGCCGCGACGGTGTTGATCCTCGTGATCGCCATCCCGCTCGGCGTGCTGCTGACCCGCCGCTGGGCGCGCCCGCTCGCCGGACCCGTGCTCGCGCTCGCCAGCATCGGGCAGGCGCTGCCCTCGCTCGGCCTGATCGTGCTGCTCGCGGTGGCCTTCGTCAGCCTCGGCGTCACGCAGATCGCGCTGATCGCGTTCGTCGCGTACGGGGTGCTGCCGGTGCTGCGCAACACCATCGCGGGTCTGCAACAGGTGGACCCGTCGATCCTGGAGTCCGCCCGGGGCATGGGCATGACGAAGTGGGAGGTGCTGCGCCGGATCGAGCTGCCGCTCGCGGTACCGGTGATGCTCGCCGGTATCCGTACGGCGCTGGTGATCACGGTGGGCACGGTCGCGCTCGCGACGTTCATCGGGGCGGGCGGTCTCGGGGACGTGATCTCCAACGGGATCAACTCCAGCCGGAACCTGGTCCTGATCACCGGCAGTGTCCTCGTCGCCGTGCTCGCGCTGCTCGTGGACTGGGTCGCCGGGATCGTCGAGAACGTGCTGCGTCCGCGCGGTCTGTGAGAAGGGACCTGGGAGAGAAGTGACCACACACAAGCGATTCAGGCCGGTGTCCCTCGCCCTGTGCGCGGCCCTGCTCGGCGGCGCCGCGCTGACCGGCTGTACGGACACGGGCGCCGACGACTCCGGCGGCCTGCCGCGCAAGGCGAGCCAGAAGCAGCTCGAAAGCGGTTCGATCGCCAAGGACGTCGACCTCAAGGGCGCGCACTTCAAGGTCGGCTCCAAGGAGTTCACCGAGCAGCTGATCCTCGGCAAGATCACGAAGTACGCGCTGGAGGCGGCCGGGGCGAAGACCACGGACCAGACCGGCCTCCAGGGCACGACGATCGTGCGCAGCGCCCTCAAGAGCGGCGACGTCGACCTGTACTGGGACTACTCCGGCACCGGCTGGACCCAGTTCCTCCAGCACGACAAGCCGGTGCGGGGCAGCGCGGCACAGTTCAGGGCGACTTCTCAGGAGGACCTGAAGAAGCACGGCATCAAGTGGCTGGGCCCGGCGAAGTTCGGCGACCAGTACGCACTGGCGCGCGCCGCCGACGCCCCGGGCCCCGCGGGGAAGGTCGACTCGATCAGCGACCTGGCGGAGCTGACGAAGGAGCACCCGCAGGAGGCGACGCTGTGCGGCGCCTCGGAGTTCCTGGACCGTGAGCTGTCGGCGCTGGAACAGAGCCCGTACCAGCTGACCTTCCCGGCGCCGCAGGTCTACCAGAACGCGTTCGCGCTGAACTTCGTGAACGTCGCCAAGGGCAGCCCCTGCGCGTTCGCCGAGGTGTTCACCACGGACGCCCGCCTGAAGTCCCTGGACCTGAAGGTCCTGGACGACGACAAGGGGCACTTCACGACGGAGCTGGCCGCGCTGACCGTGCGCGACGAGACCGCCAGGAAGTACCCCCAGCTCGCGAAGCTGGCGAAGAAGCTCGGAAACGCGCTCACCGAGGAGACCGTCATCGAGCTCAACGGAATGGTCGACCTGGAGGGCAGGAGCGCCGACCAGGCCGCGCTGTACTTCCTGCGCGCCAACGGCTTCATCGGAAAGTGACGCCCACGGGGCCGGGGTGCGCGCACCCCGGCCCCGTCACCCCCGCAGCGACTCCTCCACGCCGCGCGCCACGGACACCGCCTCCTCCGGAGCCAGCGGCCTGCCGTCACCCCCGGCCACGTAGAACGCGTCGACCGCGTTGGCGCCCAGCGTCGACACGTGCGCCGAACGCACCCGCACCCCGGACCCCTCAAGGGCCCGCCCGATGCGGTGCAGCAGCCCCGGCACGTCGTGCGCCCGCACCTCGATCACCGTCGCCCGCCGCGATCCCGCGGACGCCACCGTCACCCGGGCCGGCGGCGCCACCACGCCGCGCCTGCGCGGATACGCGGCGTCCCGCTCGGCGAGCCGCGCCGCGATGTCGAGCGAGCCGTCGAGGGCCCGTACGAGATCGGCGCGCAGCCGTGCGGCCTGCGGCAGGGAGCCGTACTCGGCGGCGACGCGCCAGTTCAGCACCAGTGCGTCGCCCTCCACCTCGCTGAGCCGCAGCGCCCGCAGCTCCGCCGTGCGCACGGTCAGCCGGTGCATGGCGAGCACCCCGGCGACGGCCGGCAGCACCCCGTCCTGCTCGGGCACCGCGATCACCAGCTCGACGCCGAGCGGCTCCGGTTCGGCGGACCCCTCGGCCTCGGTCGGTACGGCGTCGGTCTGTGCCCGCAGCGCCAGCACGGGGCCGCCGGTGCGCAGGGCCTCCACCGCGAGCCGCTCCTGCTCGGCCGTCGGCTCGGCGTCGTCCGGGTCGACCGGTTCGTCGCCCGCGAGCACCGCGGAGACCCGCTTGACCAGGTCGGCGACGAGGGAGCCGCGCCAGGACGACCAGGCGGCGGGCCCGGTGGCCAGCGCGTCGGCCTCGGTCAGCGCGTGCAGCAGTTCGAGCGTGCCGGTCGAGCCGACCGCGTCCGCGACGGACCGTACGGTCGCCGGGTCCTCCAGGTCGCGCCGGGTGGCGGTCTCGATGAGCAGCAGGTGGTGGCGGACGAGGGAGGCGAGCACGGCGACGTCGGCGCGGTCGAAGCCGATTCGCGCGGCCACGTCCTGCGCGATGATCTCCCCGGCCACCGAGTGGTCCCCCGGCCAGCCCTTGCCGATGTCGTGCAGCAGCGCCGCGACGAGCAGCAGGTCGGGCCGGTGCACGCGGCGCGTCAACTCGGCGGCGCGCACGGCGGTTTCGACGAGGTGCCGGTCGACCGTCCAGGTGTGGACGGCGTTGCGCTGCGGTCGGCACCGCACCCGCTCCCAGTCCGGGATCAGCCGCGTGATCAGCCCCTCGGCCTCCAGCGCCTCCCACACCTCGACGGTGGGGCGGCCCGCGCCGAGCAGGGTCACCAGCTGTTCGCGCGCCTCGGCGGGCCAGGGCGTGGGCAGCGGCCGGGCGGCGGCCGCCATCCGGCGCACCGCGTGCAGCGACAGCGGCAGCCCGGCCTGGGCGGCCGCGGCGGCGGCGCGCAGCGGCAGGACCGGGTCGCGGTCGGGCTTGGCGGCGCGGGCGAGCACCACCTCACCGTCCATCTCGACGACGCCCTCGGCGAGCGGCGACCGCTCGATCGGCGCGGCCTTCCCGCCGCCGAGCAGGGACCGCAGCCGGGGCCTGGCGGACCGGGACTTGAGTACCCGCCCCACTTCGCGCCAGGTGACGTCACTGGCGTACGCGATGGTGCGCGCGGCCTCGTACACCTGCCTCAGCAGCGTGTCGGCGTCCAGCAGGCCGAGTTCGGCGGCGACCTGGTCCTGCTCCTGGAGCGCGAGCCGGTCGGTGGCGCGCCCGGTGGCCAGGTGCAGGGCGTCGCGTACGTCGAGGAGCCGGCGCCGCGCGTCGGAGAGGCCCTCGCGGGGTGCGTCCGCGAGCCACGACGCGGCGACGGCGCGCAGCGCGGTGGCGTCCCGCAGGCCCCCGCGCGCCTCCTTCAGGTCCGGTTCGAGCAGGTACTGCAACTCGCCCTGGCGGGCGGCCCGTTCCTCGCACAGCTCGCGCAGCTCGGGCAGCCGCTTGGGCGCCTGGTTGCGCCAGTCCGCGAGCACGGCGGTGCGCAGGCCCGCCGTCAGGCCGAGGTCACCGGCGATGTGCCGGGCGTCGAGCAGGCCCAGCTGCACCTTGAGGTCGTCGCCCGCGGTCTTGCGCGCCTCGGACGGCGTCCGCACGGAGTGGTCGAGGGCGAGGCCGAGGTCCCAGATCGGGTACCAGATGCGGTCGGCGAGCGCCGCGACCTCGTCGGCGTCCGCCGAGCCGTCGTGCAGCAGGAGCAGGTCGAGGTCGCTGCGCGGCGAGAGTTCGCCGCGCCCGTAGCCGCCGACCGCCACCAGCGAGACGCCCGGCGCTCCGGCGCCGAAGAGCCCGACGAGCCAGTCGTCGGTGAGTTCGGCGAGGGCGGCACGGCGCGGCGGCCCGGACCGCGCGTCCCCCTGGAGGAGGCGCAGTCGGGCCGCCGCATAGCCGCCGGGTCCGGAATCCTCTGATTCAGCACGTACGTCGTTCACGCTCGTCACCCGGCGACTCCCGATTCGTCCATGAATGATCCGTTACAGCGCGTCCGGTCCACGCTCTCCGGTGCGGACCCGCACGGCGGTCTCGACGGGGACCGACCAGACCTTTCCGTCACCGATCTTGCCGGTCCGCGCCGCCTTCACGACGACATCGAGCAGCTGCTCGGCGTCGTCGTCCTCGACCAGGACCTCTATACGGATCTTGGGTACCAGGTCGACGGTGTACTCGGCCCCACGGTAGACCTCGGTGTGGCCGCGCTGACGGCCGTAGCCGCTGGCCTCGGTCACGGTCAGGCCCTGGACGCCGAAGGCCTGGAGGGCTTCCTTGATCTCGTCGAGCCGGTGCGGCTTGACGACCGCGGTGATCAGCTTCATGCGTCGACCTTCTTCGTGTTCTTCGGGTCCTGGGCGGCAGCGGCGGACGGCGCGGGGACGGCCTGGCGGGCCAGGGCGCCACCGCCGGCACCGCTGTAGTCGTACGCCGTCTCGGCGTGCTCGGCCTGGTCGATGCCGGAGACCTCGTCGTCCTCCTCGACCCGCATGCCCATGGTCTTGTCGAGGGCGAAGGCGAGGACCGCGGAGACGATCAGGGAGTAGGCGAGGACACCGCCGACACCGGCGCACTGCTTCCAGAACTGGTCGAGGCCGCCGCCGTAGAACAGGCCGGCCGCGTCGGACTGGCCGCCGCCCGTGGCGAAGAAGCCGACGAGCAGGGAGCCGACGACGCCGCCGACCAGGTGGACGCCGACGACGTCGAGCGAGTCGTCGTAGCCGAACTTGTACTTCAGGCCCACGGCCATGGCGCACAGGACACCGGCGACGACACCGATGGCGATCGCGCCGAGCGGCGAGCAGGAACCACCGGAAGGAGTGATGGCGACCAGACCGGCGACGGCACCGGAGGCGGCGCCGAGCGAGGTGAACGCGCCGTGCCGCATCTTCTCGTAGATCAGCCAGGCGAGCATCGCGGCGCCGGTCGCGACCTGCGTGTTGAGGAACATCAGCGCGCCCACGCCGTCGTCGTTGCCCAGCCACGAACCGGCGTTGAAGCCGAACCAGCCGAACCAGAGCAGACCGGCGCCGAGCATCGTCCACGGCAGCGAGTGCGGCCGCATCGGGTCCTTCTTGAAGCCGACGCGCTTGCCGATGACGAGGATCACGCCGAGCGCCGCGGCACCGGCGTTGATGTGCACGGCCGTACCGCCGGCGAAGTCGATCACGCCGAGCTCGAAGGCCCAGCCACCGGTCCCCCACACCCAGTGGGCGACGGGGAAGTACACGATCGTGGCCCACAGCGCGATGAACAGCGCCCAGGCGCTGAACTTCACGCGGTCCGCGAGCGCGCCGCTGATCAGGGCGGGCGTGAGGATCGCGAACATCAGCTGGAAGACCGCGAAGACGTAGACCGGGATCGTGTAGCCGTCCCAGAGCTGGGTCAGCCCGATCCCGCTGAGCCCGACGAAGTCGCCGTCCCAGCCGATGATCGAGCCCTTGTCGGTGCCGAACGCGACGGAGAAGCCGTACAGCACCCACAGGATCGTCACGATCCCGAGGCTGATGAAGCTCATCATCAGCATGTTCAGGGTGCTCTTGACGCGGACCATGCCTCCGTAGAAGAAGGCCAGGCCCGGCGTCATGAGCATTACCAGGGCGGAACAGATCAGCATGAAGCCTGTGTTGGCGGGCGACAGCGTGGGTGCGTCTGCCGCCAGCGTGATGGCTGATGCCATCGGCGTCTCCTCGTCGTTGGTACGGCCCCGTGCGGGCGAAGCCTGAGCGGTCATGAGGGGTGGGCCGGTTATGAGCCAAGAGATTGGCTCAGCGCGGTTTCCGTGGAGGCCCCTCGATGTTTCGCCGCAGTGACGAAGAGGTCGCGGGTGTTACGGGTGGATGAAATGCCGGAATGCGTCCGGGTCGATCGTTATCGTGACGCAACCAAGCAGGCCGAGAACAAGCCGGCCGCGGCCTCCGTCCTCGATGACCTGGCGTAGGGGAGCCGAGTCGGGCTGTTTCGGGACGGGTGGCCGCGGCCGGGGTTCTGAGGGGGTGCTCCCCCGCCGTCAGACCGCCGCTTCGGCGGTCTCGGGCAGGTGGAGCGCGAGCTGTTCGGTCAGGTCGATGACCTCGGCGACATCACCGAAGTCCCGCGTCGCATTGTCGACAGTCTTGCGGATGCGGGTGTTGACCCGCTCCGAGCGCACCTTCCTGGCGATCTCCAGGGCCTGCCCCGCGAGCACCGTGGACTGCACGGGCTCCTTCTGGAGCAGGTGCACCGTGGCCATCCCGATCAGGTTCAGCGCGTACGAACGCTGGTGCTCGGCGTCCTTCCCGAACAGCTCGACGGCGCGCTGCATGAGCGGCTCGGCCATCGACGCGTACGTGGGGCTGCGGCCGGCGACGTAGGCGAGATCCCGGTACGAGTGGCTGTTCTCGCCGTGGAGTTCGGCCTCGGAGAAGAAGCGGATCCAGTCGGGATCCGGGTCGTCCCAGTCGTCGG
Organism: Streptomyces sp. BYX5S; assembly: GCF_054724165.1. Classification (NCBI taxonomy): domain Bacteria; kingdom Bacillati; phylum Actinomycetota; class Actinomycetes; order Kitasatosporales; family Streptomycetaceae; genus Streptomyces; species Streptomyces sp. BYX5S. Next base: position 6,583,901 of record NZ_CM138829.1, read on the forward strand.
CGTCGGTGAAGGTGTCCTCGGCCATCCGCACGGCGCGCTTGCACTTGCCGGGCTGCCCCATGTTCGCGTACGCGCGGGCCTCCATCGCATACAGCATGGACTGCGTCCGGGGGCTGGCGCAGTCACGGCTGCCGTACTGGGCGAGATGCACGAGTTCGAGCGCGTCGTCGGGCCGGCCGAGGTGGATCATCTGGCGGCTCATACTGCTGAGGATGTACGAGCCCAGGGGCTTGTCGCCCGCTTCCTTGGCGGCGTGCAGCGCGAGCACGAAGTACTTCTGGGCGGTGGGCTGGAGGCCCACGTCGTAGCTCATCCAGCCGGCCAGCTCCGCGAGTTCGGCCGCGACCTTGAACAGGCGGCGCGTGGTCTCCTCGGGCTGCGGCTCCTGGAGCAGGTCGGTCACCTCGTGGAGTTGGCCGACAACGGCCTTGCGGCGCAGGCCGCCGCCGCACTGGGCGTCCCACTGGCGGAACATCACCGTGGTCGACTCCAGCAGGTCCAGCTCCGGCTTCGACAGCCGGTTCCCCCGGCGCTGGGTGACCGGCTCGGGCTCGGGCCTGGCCGTCGCGCCGGGGGTGGGCACCAGCCAGCGCTGCATCGGCTCGATGAGCGAAGGGCCGGCGGCGAGCGCGAGGGAGCTGCCGAGGAAGCCGCGGCGGGCGAGCATCAGGTCGCTGCGCGAGAACTCGCCGATGAGCGCCACGGTCTGCGGGGCGGTCCAGGGCAGGTCGACGCCGGACACCGAGGGCGCCTGGTGCGCGGCGCGCAGGCCGAGGTCCTCGACGGCGACGACACAGCCGAAGCGCTCGGAGAACAGCTCGCTGAGGATCCGCGGGATCGGTTCGCGCGGGTTCTCCCCGTCGAGCCACCGGCGCACCCGCGAGGTGTCCGTGGAGATGTGGTTCGCACCCAACTGCCGGGCCCGCCGGTTCACTTGCCGCGCCAGCTCGCCCTTGGACCAGCCGCTGCGCACGAACCACGAACCGAGCAGCTCGTTCGGGCGCTTCTCGGCGTTCGTGACGCCACCGCCGCTGCCGCCCACTGGAACGCCCCCATCCCTGAAGCCCTCTAAGACCTGTGTGCACGCGCGCCGGCCACTCTCGGCGACCGTCCTGTCCACACCCTTGCCCGCAAGCCCTACCAGGATGCCGTCAAATACCGCTTCCCGTCCGGCAGTTGTCACTCCTCGAACAGGAAACCGACTTGCCTCCGGCATACCCACGGGTGCGTGACCCTCAGGGCTCGTGCACTGAAAGTAATCCTACGATCACCCCTCCGGCGAGGGCGAACCCGGAAACGCCACCATTCGCCACCCCTTCGAATGAACTCAGCGGCGGCCCCACACGATTCACTTGACACAGGACAGCCGGAAGTAGGCGGAACAGGGTGGACGGGGGCGCGCGATACGGGGCGCACCACCCCGAGTGCGACTGGGCTCCGACCCGTCGGGATGTCGTGCGCATTGGGTAACGATCCCGTTCCGCCGCGTAACCACCGGCGCGCAGGATGTGTTGGAGGGGGCATGGGCTTCACGATCGGCGGCATTCGCGAGATGCGCACCGGCACACGTCGCCGCGGCCGCACGTCGGGCCGCGCTTCTGAGTGCACCACGGTGGCGGAGTTCACCGGCCTCTGGGGCTGGGACGTGGTGCCCGGCGCCCGCGCCGCCGGCTCCGCCTGCTCCTGCGGAAGGGCCGGCTGCCCGACCCCCGGGGCCCATCCCCTCGACCCGTCGGCGGTGGTCCCCGCGGGTGCCACGCTCGACGAAGTGACCGAGTCCTGGAGCCGGTTCCCCGGTGCTGCGGTGCTGCTGCCGGTGGGCCGGGCCTTCGACGTCATCGACGTGCCGGAGGCCGCGGGGCGCCGGGCGCTGATCCGCCTGGAGCGCATGGGCCTGCCGCTCGGCCCGGTCGTCGCCACCCCCGAGGGCCGCGCCCACTTCTTCGTGGCACCGGGCGCCGCGGCCGAACTCCCCGCGCTGCTCTACCGCATGGGCTGGGACGACGCCGCCCTCGACCTGCACGCCCTCGGTACCGGCACGTACATCACCGTCCCGCCCTCCGACCGCGGCGGCCTCGGCCCGGCGACCTGGCTGCGCCCCCCGTCCCTGGACACGGCCAACCAACCGCCCCAGGCCCGGCTGCTGCTGGGCACCCTGGCGTACGTGGCCCACCGAGCGCCCCGGTAGGGGCGCACCCTCAGGGGCGCGGGGAACTGCGCAAAAGAACGGGACCACAGAAAAAACCGCAGCCGCGCCGCCCAAAAGAGAGCAGCACGACCGCGGCCTCCCCGCACCGAGGCGAAGCGTTTACTCGCCGATCAGCGCATCCACGAACGCCTCCGGCTCGAACGGCGCCAGGTCGTCCGGCCCCTCACCGAGTCCGACGAGCTTCACCGGCACGCCCAGCTCCCGCTGCACCGCCACGACGATGCCGCCCTTGGCCGTACCGTCCAGCTTGGTCAGCACGATGCCCGTGATGTCGACGACCTCGGCGAACACGCGGGCCTGCACCAGCCCGTTCTGCCCGGTCGTCGCGTCGAGCACCAGCAGCACCTCGTCGAGCGGCGCGTGCTTCTCCACGACCCGCTTGACCTTGCCGAGCTCGTCCATCAGCCCGGTCTTGGTGTGCAGCCGCCCGGCGGTGTCGATGAGGACGACGTCGGCGCCCTCCTCGATGCCCTCCTTGACGGCGTCGAAGGCGATGGAGGCGGGGTCGCCGCCCTCGGGCCCGCGCACGGTGCGCGCACCGACCCGCTCGCCCCACGTCTGCAACTGGTCGGCGGCGGCCGCGCGGAAGGTGTCCGCGGCGCCGAGGACCACGTTCTTGCCGTCGGCGACAAGCACGCGCGCGAGCTTGCCGGTGGTGGTGGTCTTGCCGGTGCCGTTGACGCCGACGACCATCACGATGCCCGGGGTCGTGCCCTCGGTGGCGAGCCCCTCCGTCTTCACGGAGCGGTCGAACTCGGGGACGACGAGCTTCAGGAGCTCCTCGCGGAGCAGCGCGCGCAGCTCGTCCGGCGTGCGCGTGCCGAGCACCTTGACGCGCTCGCGCAGGTTGTCGACCAGCTCCTGGGTGGGCTGCACACCGACGTCGGCGGTGAGCAGGATGTCCTCGATCTCCTCCCACGTGTCCTCGTCGAGGTGCTCGCGGGACAGAAGGGAGAGCAGGCCCTTGCCCAGCGCGTTCTGCGACCGGGAAAGGCGGGACCGCAGCCGCACCAGGCGGCCCGCGGTCGGCTCCGGAACCTCGACCTCGGGGGCGGCGGGCTCCTCGACGGCCGGAGCCTCGGGCGACCTCCCGACCGCCGGTTCGGCGGTCGGGAGGTCGACCTCTTCGATGGTGCGCCGCGCTTCGTCGCGCGGCGTCTCGGCCTCTTCGCCGACGTGCGGCTCGGTGGGCGGGGCGGTGGTGATGTCGGGCGTCGCCGGCGGGGGCGGGGGCAGCTGCTTCTTACGGCGGCTGCCTACCACGAGCCCGCCGAGCGCGCCGAGCACGACCACGGCGATGACTACAGCAAGGATGACGGTTTCCATAACCCGTCCAGTATCAGTCATGGGCCCCGTTCAGGCCGTGTTCGTACCTTCCTCCAAGGGACAAAGGGCCCTGACGGGTTCGACTCGGACTAAAGTACGATGGCAGTCGCCGCATCAACGCGCGTAGAGTCCATCGCGATCACGTCACCCCCCACCGGCCCTCGTCGTCCCCGCACGACGGAGCCGAGCGAGAGGCACGGAACCCCACCGCATGAGCAAGACCGCCGAAGCCGAAGGCGCCCTGGAGACACGCGGCATCGAGCCCGTCCCGGACGCCGAGCGCACCGCAAGGACCCGCGAGCTCTTCCCCACCTGGGTCGCCGCCAACATCAGCGTGCTGCTGCTCACGATGGGCGCGAGCCTCGTCGTGGCGTACGAGCTCAACTTCTGGCAGGCCATCGTCGTCGCCATCGCGGCACCCATCGTGTCGTACGGGCTCGTGGGCCTGATCGGCATCGCGGGCAAGCGCGGCGGCGCGCCCGGCATGGCGCTGTCCCGGGCCGTGTTCGGCCAGCGCGGCAATCTGCTGCCGGGCTCGCTGATCTGGATCGCGCGCTGGGGCTGGGAGACGATCAACGCGGTGACCGGCGCGTACGCCGTGCTCACCGTCCTGGACATCCTGTTCGGCATCAAGCAGAACAACTTCCTGGTGATCCTCACCCTGCTGCTGTTCGTCTGCGCCACGTTCGCGATCTCGGGCCTCGGCATCAACGTCGTGCAGATGTGCAACAAGTACGCGACGTACCTCTTCGGCGTCTTCTCGGTGCTGGTGCTGGTCTACCTGGTCATCGACACCGACTGGTCCGAGGTCTTCGGGCGGCCCGCCGGGCAGACGTCGCTGATGGTCGCGGGCATCGGCATGATCGCCGCCGGTGGCGTCAGCTGGATCCCGTCCTCCCCCGACTTCACGCGCTACCTGCCGCGCACCGCCTCCGCCAAGGGGATCATCGGGAACTCGATCGGCGGCGCCGGAATCGTCGTGCTGCCGATGGTCCTGATGGGTGCCGTGATGGCGGTCTCCACCCCGGACCTGGCCGACGCGGCGGACCCGGTCTCCTTCCTCGGCGAGATCCTGCCGCTGTGGATCGCGGTGCCGTACCTGCTGATCGCGCTGGTCGGCATGCTGCTGATCAACGCCATGTCGATGTACTCGGCCGGGTTCACCGCGCAGACCCTCGGCTTCAAGGTGCCGCGGCACTGGGCCGTCTCCATCAACGCGGTGATCTCGCTGGTCTTCGGCGCGATCCTGATGCTGGTGGCGACGAGCTTCATGAGCTCGTTCATCTCCTTCCTGTCGCTGCTCGCCGTGGCGTTCTCCGCCTGGGTCGGCGTCTTCGGCGCGGACATGTTCACGCGGGGGCACTACGACGGTGCGGCCCTGATCGACACCACCCGCACCAGCGCCTACTGGTACAAGGCCGGCTTCTCCCCCGCCGCGTGCGTGGCCTGGGCGGTCGGCCTGGTCGTCGGTCTGCTGTTCACGTCGTCGACCTGGTTCTCCGGGCCGCTCGCCACGAACAACTTCATCGGTGAGTACGGCCTCGGCTGGGTCGTCACGATCGTCGTCTCCGGCCTGCTGTACCTGGCGCTGCCCAAGCCGGCCGACACCACGACGGCTCCGGACGCGCCCGAGGCCGCCGAGGCCATGGCTTCCTGACGCCCCGTCAGCTACCGTCCCCCTTCACCAGAGCCCGCGTGCCCGTGTGAAGGGGGACTTCTCATGCCCGTATCCGTCGTACGGTTCAACCTCGTCGACCCCGCCGGCACGCCCGAGACACTCGCCGCCCGCTACCAGGCGTCCGTGGAGATGGCGCGTTACGCCGACGAACAGGGCATCGACACGGTCCAGACCGAGGAGCACCACGGCGTCGCCAACAACTGGCTGCCCTCGCCCTTCACCTTCGCGGGCGCCGTCCTCGGCGCCACCCAGCGCATCGCGGTCACCGTCTCCGCCATCATCGGGCCGCTGCACGACCCGCTCCGCCTCGCCGAGGACATCGCCGTACTGGACCTGGTCGGCGGCGGCCGCCTGGTGACGGTCTCCGGGATCGGGTACCGGCCGGAGGAGTACGCACAGTTCGACGTCGACTGGAAGCGGCGCGGCAGGCTCCAGGACGAGCTGCTCGAAACGCTGCTGAAGGCGTGGACCGGCGAGGAGTTCGAGTACCGCGGACGCCGGGTCCGGGTCACGCCGCGCCCGTTCACCCAGCCGCACCCGCTGCTCCTGGTCGGCGGCTCCTCGCAGGCGGCCGCGCGCCGGGCGGCCCGCCTCGGCCTCCCGTTCTTCCCCAGCGCGCACCTGCCGGAGCTGGAGTCGTACTACCAGGAGAAGCTGAAGGAGTACGGCACCGAGGGCTGGACCATGATGCCCGGCGAACAGACCCCGCTCCTCCACCTGTCCGAGGACCCGGACCGCACCTGGGCCACGTACGGCGAGCACTTCCTGCACGAGGCGCGGACGTACGCCTCGTGGCAGTCGGGGGACATCAAGTCGGCGGTGAAGTCGGGGGCGCGGACGGTCGAGGAGCTGCGCGCCGAGGGTGTGTACCGGGTGCTGACGCCGGACGAGTGCGCGGGTCTGGGGCTCGACAGCTACATCCTGCATCCGCTCTCCGGCGGGATGCCGCTGGACGAGGGGCGCCGCAGTCTCCAGCTGTACTGCGAAAACGTACTGCCCCGGCTGAAGGACCAGTCGTAGGTCCTTCAGCCGGGGCAGTGACGGCAACGGGGAGATGGCAGCGGGGACTTGAATCCATCTCCCCGGGTTCTCGGGGAGGGGCCTGGGTCAGCCCATCTCCTCCAGCGCCTTGCCCTTCGTCTCCTTGACGAACTTGAGCACGAAGGGAATGGAGAGCGCGGCGAAGATCGTGTAGATCACGTACGTCGCGGAGAGGTTCCAGTCGGCCAGCGACGGGAAGCTCGCGGTGATCGCCCAGTTGGCGATCCACTGGGCGGAGGCGGCCACACCGAGCGCGGCGGCGCGGATGTTGTTCGGGAACATCTCGCCGAGGAAGACCCAGACGACGACACCCCACGACAGGGCGAAGAAGAGGACGAAGAAGTGGGCCGCGACCAGGGCCACCCAGCCCTGCGTCGCCGGCAGCTTGCCGTCCACCAGGTCGTAGCTGAACGCCCAGGCCTCCAGGGCCAGACCGATCACCATGCCGACCGAACCGATCAGGGCCAGCGGCTTGCGGCCGATGCGGTCGACGAAGATCATCGCGATGACGGTACCGATGATGTTGATGATCGACGTCGTGAACGAGTAGAAGAACGAGTCCGTCGGGTCGACACCGACCGACTGCCACAGCGTCGAGGAGTAGTAGAACGCGACGTTGATGCCGACGAACTGCTGGAAGACCGAGAGGCCGATACCGATCCAGACGATCGGCTTGAAGAAGAAGCTGCCGCCGAGCAGGTCCTTGAAGGAGGACTTGTGCTCGCTGTGCATGGCGTGCTTGATCTCGGCGACGCGCGCGTCGAGGTCGATCTCCTTGCCCTCGACCTCTTCGAGGACCTGCTTGGCACGCTCGGTCTTGCCGGCGGAGATCAGGAAGCGCGGCGACTCGGGGATCGCGAAGGAGAGCAGACCGTAGATGACGGCCGGGACGACCATCACGCCGAGCATGACCTGCCAGGCCTCCAGGCCCATCAGCTTGCCGCGCTGGTCGCCGTCGGCGGCCTGGAGCAGCGCGTAGTTGACGAGCTGGGAGATCGCGATGCCGATGACGATGGCGCCCTGCTGGAAGGAGCCGAGCCGGCCGCGGTAGGCGGGCGGGGCGACCTCGGCGATGTACGCCGGGCCGATCACCGAGGCCATACCGATGGCGAAGCCACCGATGATCCGCCAGAAGGCGAGGTCCCAGATCGCGAAGGGCAGCGCCGAGCCGATGGCGCTGATGGTGAACAGGACCGCCGCGATCTGCATGCACCGGATGCGGCCGATGCGGTCGGCGATGCGGCCCGCGGTGGCGGCGCCGATGGCGCAGCCGATCAGGGCGATGGCGATGACCTGGGCGAGCGCGGCAGAACCGATGTCGTACCGGTCGCGGATGGCTTCGACGGCTCCGTTGATCACCGAGCTGTCGTAGCCGAAGAGGAAACCGCCCATCGCGGCCGCGGCCGCGATGAAGATGACATGGCTCAGATGCTCGGGCCTGGCTTCCCGGGCTCCGGACTTTGGTGCCGCACTGCTGGTCACATGTACTCCTCGGGCCACCGGCTTCGCTGCCGGGGGTGGGGGCGAGCCCTTCAGATGCGATTCCAGTGGCGCACAAGTTCACGCCGCCCACCACCTGAAGGTAAAAGCAACGTTGCAGAGACTATGCCTTCATGTTTTGAAGTCAATACTTCGGGTCCTGTGAATTTCAGGCATGGGAGAGTCGTTATGTGTTCAAGACTTGAACATGACCGGTGGAGGTGGTGACCGCGCTCGGCGCGCGGCGGCTAGCTCAGCCGCTGGCTGATGACCTTCGACACCCCGTCGCCCTGCATGGAGACGCCGTACAGCGCGTCCGCGACCTCCATCGTGCGCTTCTGGTGCGTGATCACGATGAGCTGCGAGGCTTCCTGCAACTCCTGCATGATCCGGATCAGGCGTTGCAGGTTGGTGTCGTCGAGGGCGGCCTCGACCTCGTCCATCACATAGAACGGGCTGGGCCGCGCCTTGAAGATGGAGACCAGGAGGGCCACCGCGGTCAGCGAGCGCTCGCCGCCCGAGAGCAGGCTGAGCCGCTTGACCTTCTTGCCCGGCGGCCGGGCCTCGACGTCGACGCCCGTGGTGAGCATGTTCTCCGGGTCGGTCAGGACGAGCCGTCCCTCACCACCGGGGAACAGCCGGCTGAAGACACCCTCGAACTCGCGCGCCGTGTCCCGGTAGGCCTCCGTGAAGACCTGCTCGACCCGCTCGTCGACCTCCTTCACCACTTGAAGCAGGTCGGCTCGGGTCTTGCGCAGGTCCTCCAGCTGCTCACTGAGGAAGTTGTGGCGCTCCTCCAGCGCCGCGAACTCCTCAAGGGCAAGCGGGTTGACCTTGCCGAGCTGCTGGTACGCGCGCTCCGCGGACTTCAGCCGCTTCTCCTGCTCCGAACGGACGAACGGGCGGGGCCTGTTGCGCGGGTGCTCCGGGTCCTCCGGCAGCTCCTCGCCCTCGGCGGGGAGCGAGGGCGGCACGAGCTGGTCCGGACCGTAGTCCGCGACGAGCCCGGCCGGTTCGACACCCAGTTCCTCCAGAGCCTTGGTCTCCAGCTGCTCGATCCGCAGCCGCTTCTCCGCTCCTAGTACCTCGCCCCGGTGGACCGAATCCGTGAGTTTGTCGAGTTCTTCCTTCAGATCGCGGCCGCGGGAGCGCTCGGCGGCCAGCTCCTGCTCGCGCGCCGCCTTCGCCCGCTCGGCCAGGGTTCGTTCCTCGTCGGAGCGGGTGATCGACACCTCGACGTGCGCGAGCAGCTGCCGGGCGCCGGAGGCGACGGCCTCGGCGACGGCGGCCTCGTAGCGGCGGCGGGCGCGCTGGCGCTCGGCGCGTGCGCGTGCCTCGCGTTCGGCGCGGGCGGCCCGGTCGAGGGAGTCGGCGCGGCCCGCGAGGCCCTTGACGCGCTCCTCGTGCGTACGGACCTGGAGGCGGGCCTCCATTTCCGTCTGCCGGGCGTTGGCGCCGTCGGCGGAGAGGCGGTCGCGCACGGAGGTGTCCGGCTCCTCGTCGGCGGGCTGTTCCTCGGCCACGGCGAGGCGCTCGGCGAGTTCCTCGGCGTCCTGCACGGCCTGCTCCAGCGCGTCCTGGGCCTTGGCCGCGGCGGCGGCGCTGCGTTCGGCCTCGCCCGCGGCGCCGCGGGCCTGGCCGGAGAGCCGGCCGAGCTGCTGGGCGCGGCCGGAGCGCTCGCGCTCCATCAGCCGCTGCTGCTGCCCCAACTCCTCGACGAGGGCGGCGCATTCGGTGCGGCGCTCGGCGGCGGTGTGCTGGGCCTCGGCCCAGGCCTCGCACTGGGCGGCCAGTTCCTCCAGCTCGGCGGCGGCCTCGTCGACGGAGGCCTGTACCTCCAGGAGGCTGGGGGCGGCGGCGGATCCGCCGTGGGCGAAGTGGGCGCCGAGGAGGTCGCCTTCGGCGGTGACGGCGGTCAGGTCGGGCCGGGCGTACACGAGGTCTTCGGCGTCTTCGAGTGTTCCTACGACGACGATGCGGTGGAGGAGGTGGTGGACGGCAGGGAGCAACTCGGCGGGGCCGTGGACGAGTTCCGCGGCGGGTTGTGGGGTGCGGGTTCCGGGTTGCGCTGCACCGCTGGGGCTCTGCCCCAGACCCCGCTCCTCAATCGCCGGAGGGGCTTGATTGGTGGAGCCGTCCCGCATCGCGGGGGCTTGATGGGTGGAGGCGTCCCGTGGTGGCGGAGATGGGGGGTCGGAGGTCAGGAGGAGGGAGGCGCGGCCCGCGTCTTGTTTGCGGAGGAGGCGGATGGCCTCGGCGGCGGCCGTGGGGGTGGTGACCGCGAGAGCGTCGGCGGCCGCGCCGAAGGCGGCCGCGACCGGGACCTCGTAGCCCGGGGTCACGGACAGGAGTTCGGCGGCAGGGCCGAGGAGTCCCGTCAACCGGTCGCGCGCGCCGAGCAGCGCGCCCGTGCCGTCCTTGCGCCGCAGTCCGAGCGCGAGCGCCTCGTGGCGGGCCGCGAGCGCCGCGCGCTTGCGCTCCCCGGACGTGGCGGCCTCCCGCGCGGCCGTCAGCGCGGCCTCCGCCTCGGCGAGCGCGGCCTTGGCCTGCTCGTGGCGGGCGGAGAGCTCCTCGTCACCGGCGTCGAGCCCGTCGACCTCGGCCTTCAGCTGCTCGTACTCCTCCTGCGCGGCGACGGCCCGCGCCCGCGCCTCGTCGCGGGAGGAGGCGAGGCGGTCGATCTCGGACTGGGCGGAGGCGGCGCGGGAACGCGCCGCGTTGGCCTGGCCCTGGAGGCGGGCGAGCCCTTCGCGCCGGTCGGCGATGGCCCGCGCGACGTCCTTGAGGCGGCGCTCCTCGACCGCCAGCTCGCGCTCCAGGTCCGCGCGGTGCGACACCGTCTCGTCCAGGGCGATCTGCGCCGCCTCCAAGGCGGCCTCCAGCTCGGCCTCCTGCTCCCGCACCCGCGCGGCCTCGCGCTCCAGGTCCTCGGGGTCACGGCCGCGCCGCTCCTCGGCGGGCGCGGCGGTGGCGCTCTTGACCCGCGCGTCGGCCAGGGAGACCGTGCCGCGCACCCGCTCGGCGAGCTGCGACAGCTCGTACCAGGTCTGCTGCGCCCGCTGGAGCCGGGGCGTCAACTGCCGGACGGCGTCCTCCAGGTGCCCCTCGCGCAGCTGCGCCTTCTTCAGCTCCTCCTCGGCCGCGCCCTTGCGCCGCTTCAGCTCCTCCTCGTCGGCGACCTCGGCGCTGAGCGCCGCGCGGTGCCGCACGAGATCGTCGGCGAGCAGCCGGAGGCGGGCGTCGCGCAGGTCGGCCTGGATGACGGCGGCGCGCCGCGCCACGGCGGCCTGCCTGCCGAGCGGCTTCAACTGCCGCCGCAGCTCCTCGGTGAGGTCCTGTACGCGCGAGAGGTTGGCCTGCATCGCGTCCAGCTTCCGCAGCGCCTTCTCCTTGCGCTTGCGGTGCTTGAGGACGCCCGCGGCCTCCTCGATGAAGGCGCGGCGGCCCATGGGGTCGGCGTGCAGCACGCCGTCGAGCTGGCCCTGTCCGACGATGACGTGCATCTCGCGGCCGATGCCGGAGTCCGACAACAGCTCCTGGATGTCGAGGAGTCGGCACGTGTCGCCGTTGATCTGGTACTCGCTGCCGCCGTTGCGGAACATGATCCGCGTGATGGTGACCTCGGCGTACTCGATGGGCAGCGCGCCGTCGGAGTTGTCGATGGTGAGCGAGACCTCGGCCCGGCCGAGCGGTGGCCGCCCGGTGGTGCCGGCGAAGATGACGTCCTCCATCTTGCCGCCGCGCAGCGATTTGGCGCCCTGCTCGCCCATGACCCAACTGAGCGCGTCCACGACATTGGACTTGCCGGAACCGTTGGGACCCACGACGCAGGTGATGCCCGGCTCGAACCGCAGCGTGGTGGCCGAGGCGAACGATTTGAACCCGCGCAGGGTCAGGGCCTTGAGGTGCACGCCGTCGGACTCTACCCGGCACCCCTGTCTCACTCCATGAACCCGCGGTTTCACGCATGAACATGCAGGGCACATCAGACGTAGAGAACGTCAAGGCCGAGTGTCGCGAAATCCGGTGCGCGGGAGCGCCGGAGAGCCGAGAAGGCGGTCCGGGAGCGGGAGCGGCCGGAAAGAGCGGGCCGGAAGTAAGAAGGGACGCCGAAGCGTCCCTTGCACAACTTGTTGAGCGGCCTGGTTACGGGGCGGCCCGACCACCTACGTCGCTGGGGGTGGTCAGGTGAGCGCAGGCTCCGCCTGGGGTACGTCGACCTCGAAGTGAGCGTCGTGAGAAGCGGCAGCCGCGAGCGCGTCGTTCTCGGCCTGGATCCGACCGAGCTCGGATTCGAGGTCCTGAACGCGCTGCTGGAGCCGTCGCATCTCGGCGAGGAGTCGCGGGTCGCTGCCGCCGACGTAACCGAGAAGCGCCTTTGCCATGATGGATGGTCCTCCACACTGAGTGACCGACCGAAGCGGTGTGGGTCGTGAGGGAATCGCACCCGCGGTGCTTGGCACTTCTTGTTTTGCTGCCGTTCTTACATGCCAAACAGCTAAGGTGCGCGGGGACTTCCAGAGTCTCACCAAAAAGTTTGACGGTCAACACGATCACGCCCCGTATTGGCGGGCAAACCGGGGGCCTCGCGCCGCAGAACCTGCGGTGCGGCCTCACGTCCGGGCCCGGGGGCGTAGAGATCATCCGTCGCTCGGGAGCCTCCCACGAGTACCCGTTCTTGGCAACCACCAGGGCATTTCCGTCTCAGGCAGTTGTCCCCGGCACCTTCCGAGCCCCTCCCCCGGGCCGGACCCCGGTGACGGCTCAGCGGATGGCGAACCCCTCGTAGCCGCCCCGGGGCGTGTCCCAGATCTCAGTCACACCGTCGACCCGGCCGGGTGTGTCGTCGCCGTGGAGCCAGTCGAGCAAGTGCTGGCACGCCTCGCGCGGTCCTTCGGCGACGACTTGAACACGCCCGTCGTCGAGATTGAGAGCAAAACCACTCAGGCCGCCGATCTCCAGCGCACGTGCACGAGTGAACCACCGAAAACCCACACGTTGGACGCGTCCGCGCACCCAGGCGGTGATCCGTACTTCTTCGTTCATGGGTGCACGCTAACCGGCCAAAAGCACTCGGAGCACTTCGCGCCCTTGGGAGTTGGGGTACCGTCGCCGACCACTGAGACTCACTCGTACGGGTGAGAACCATGCGCCACAGTGACGACCGCGAGGATCCAGGAAGGCCAGGACATGGGACGCCACCGACGCTCCGCCGCCGGACGCCCGCATGCGAGCGACTACGCGAACGGGTACGCGGCGTACCCCTCGCCGACCCCGTCGCCCGCGCAGGCGGGCAGCTCCCGCCGCCGCAAGAAGCGTGACGGGGTGCCGCTGCGCACCGGCCTGCTCGGCGCCTCCGCGGCGGTCGCGATGGGCGCGGTCGCCGTGACCACCGGCCTGATACCGGGCGGCGGCGGCTTCAAGCTCGGCGGCGACGGAGGCGGCAGCACGGTGGAGGCCGCCGACTCCCCCGACGTCACGGCGCAGGGCAGCACGGACGGGCCGGTCGGCGACCGGGAGCCGTCCTCGGCGAGCCGGGACACCGAGCGGGCCACACCGTCCGCCTCGCCGTCACGGTCCGCGTCGAGCGCCGCCCCGTCCAAGGAGCCGTCGAAGCAGCAGCGGACGTCCGCCTCCTCCGACGGCGACAGCGGTACGAAGACGAAGAGCGCGAGCCCCTCCACCGCCGCTCCGGCCGCCCCGGCCAAGACGAAGGCGCCCGCGGGCAGCGCCGGCGGCTCGTCGAGCGCGTCGGAGAAGTCGGCCCAGGCGCAGGTCCTCGCCCTCGTCAACCAGGAGCGCTCCAAGGCGGGTTGCTCCCCCGTGACGTCGGACAGCGGCCTCACCGCGCTCGCCACGGCGTTCAGCGACGACATGGCCGCGCGGGACTTCTTCGACCACACGGACCCGGACGGGGACACGCCCTGGGACCGGGCCAAGGCGGCCGGGATCACCGATCTCGGCGGCGAGAACATCGCGCGCGGCCAGGCCAACGCCCAGTCGGTCATGGACGCCTGGATGAACAGCCCCGGCCACAAGGCGAACATCCTGAACTGCGACTTCAAGACCCTGGGCGTGGGCGTGCACTTCGGCTCGGGCGGCCCCTGGTGGACGCAGGACTTCGGCTACTGAGGCCGCCCCGTCCCCCTTGCGTCCCCTACGCCACCGCTCGCGGCGGCCGCTGGCACTTCGGGCAGTAGTAACTGGACCGATTCATCCACGGGCGGCGCCGCATCGGCGTTCCGCACCGGCGGCACGGCAGCCCTTCGCGTCCGTACGCGTCGAGCGAGCGGTCGAAGTAGCCGGACTCCCCGTTCACGTTCACGTAGAGGGAGTCGAAGCTGGTGCCGCCGACGCTCAGCGCCGCGTTCATCACATCCCGTACGTGGCCCAGGAGTTCGGCCGTGCGGGGGCGCGTGAAACCGGCCGTGGGGCGCTCGTAGTGCAGCTTCGAGCGCCACAGCGCCTCGTCCGCGTAGATGTTGCCGACGCCGCTGATGAGCGACTGGTCGAGCAGGGCCCGCTTGATGGTGGAGCGCTTGGCGCGCAGCGCGGTGTGGAACGCGGCGTCGTCGAAGAGCGGGTCGAGGGGGTCGCGGGCGATGTGCGCGATGACGTCGGGCAGGCCGGCCTCGTCGGTGTCGTGCAGGGAGAGCCCGCCGAAGGTGCGCTGGTCGACGAAGCGCAGCTCGGTCGCCAGGTCGTCGGCGAACCGCACCCGGATCCGCAGGTGCTTCTCGTCGGGGGCGTCGTGCGGCTGCACGAGGAGCTGGCCGCTCATGCCGAGGTGGGCGAGGACGGCGGTGCGGGAGTCCTCCAGGGGCAGCCACAGATACTTGCCGCGCCGGCTCGGCTCACCGATCGTCACGCCCTTCAGCCGGGACGCGAAGTCGTCGCCACCGGCGATGTGGCGGCGTACGGAGCGCGGGTGCAGCACCTCCGCCTCCACGACGGTCCGGTGCGCCACCCACCGCGCGAGCCCGCGCCGGACGACCTCCACCTCGGGCAGCTCTGGCACGACGGTCCTCCGTTGTCGGGCCCCTCCGGCGATTGAGGAGCGGGGTCCGGGGCGGAGCCCCGTGGCGTGGGAAGTGCGAAGCCCGCTCGCACCGGTGGGGTGGGAGCGGGCTCAGGAAGCGGAGCGATTACGCTCCGGGGGCCGTGTCGACCGCCGCAGCCTTCGCCCGCTCGTCCGCCGCGGCGCGAATCGCACGCCACGCGGACTCAGCGGCCTGCTGCTCCGCTTCCTTCTTGCTGCGGCCGGTGCCGGTGCCGTACGAGACGCCTCCGACGCGGGCGGCAGCAGTGAAGGTCTTCTCGTGATCGGGACCCGTCTCGGTGACCAGGTACTCGGGAACACCGAGCCCCTCGGTCGCCGTCAGCTCCTGGAGACTGGTCTTCCAGTCCAGGCCGGCTCCCAGATTCGAGGACTTCTCGATCAGCGGGTCGAAGAGACGGTGGACGAGTTCGCCCGCCGCGTCCAGACCCTGGTCCAGGTAGACCGCGCCGATCACCGCTTCAAGGGTGTCGGCGAGGATGGACGCCTTGTCCCGGCCGCCCGTGCCCTCTTCGCCCCGGCCGAGCCGGATGAAGGAGCCCAGGTCGAGCCCGCGGCTGACCTCCGCAAGCGCACGCGAGTTGACCACCGCGGCCCGCAGCTTGGCCAATTGGCCTTCCGGCAGGTCGGGGTGGGTGCGGTAGAGGGTGTCGGTGACCACGAGGCCGAGCACCGAGTCGCCCAGGAATTCCAGGCGCTCGTTCGTCGGCAGGCCGCCGTTCTCGTACGCGTACGAACGGTGTGTCAGCGCACGCACCAGAAGGGCGGACTCGAGCTTGTACCCGAGCCGCCCTTCCAGAAGCGTGTGGGACGAGGCTGTGGTGTCCACCTTTTTCTTGGCGTCATCCGCCTTCTTGGGGCTCGACACTGTGCCTCTCACCAGCCGCTCAGACCTCGAGGACCTGGCGCTTGTTGTAGGTGCCGCAAGACGGGCACGCGATGTGCTGCTGCTTGGGCTCCTGGCAGCGCTCGCACGACACCAGGGGGGTGACCGCAGCCTTCCACTGCGACCGGCGGTGGCGCGTGTTGCTGCGCGACATCTTCCGCTTCGGAACAGCCACGGCTACTTCTCCTGCTTCTCGTCGACGCCCGCTTCCGCTTCGGCGCCGCTCATCTCGTCCTTCTCGCCGTCCTGGATGGTGCCAGCGAGTCCCTGCAAAGCCGCCCAACGGATGTCGACGGCGTCGTGGTGGTGGCCGGGCTCGTCCGAAAGCCGCACTCCGCACTCGGAGCACAGACCCTCGCAGTCTTCCTGGCACACCGGCTGCATCGGCAGTGCGAGCACCACCGCATCACGCAGCACGGGCTCGAGGTCGAAAAGACCGTCCTCGAGAAAGAGCCTGTCCTCGTCGTCCTCGGCGTCGTCGCCGGCGTCGTCCTTGGGACGGCCCCGGTCGTCGGCGTCAGGGTACGAGAACATCTCCTGGAAATCCGCGTCGACCTCTTGGACGACGGGCTCCAGACACCTTACGCACTCCCCCTCGGCCGATGCACGGGCGGTGCCTGTGACAAGCACACCTTCCATGACCGACTCAAGACGGAGGTCGAGCTCCACCGGGGCGCCTTCCGGCACCTCGATGACCCCCAGGAGACCGAACTCCTTGGGAGCGCCGATCGTGCGGGACAGCCGCTGCATGGCACCAGGACGCCGACCCAGCTCGTGCGTATCGAACACGAACGGGTTGCGGTGGTCGAGGTGCGTGCTCAGGGCTGGTCCTGCTTTCGTTCTTCGAAGCTCATGGGGGGTTGCCGCCCCGATTTTCCGGGCAGCTCGGAACGCACGTGTACGCGCGACCGAACAACCAGGGTACTGGACCTTTCGCTCACGGCCCAATCTGCCCCCTGCCCCTGATCAGCGCCCCTGCTCGTACTGCCGCATCTGCTCCAGGCTGATCATGCTCGTGTCGAAGAGACTCGTCTCGTCGAGCGCGCTGTCCTGGGCCTGCGGCTGATGCTGCTGGTGGTGGTTCTGGGCGTCCTGCTGGTGCTGCTGGTACCCGTAGGGGTCCTGCTGCTGGTACGCGTACGGATCCTGCTGCTGGTGCTGCTGGTACGCGTACGGGTCCTGCTGGTACGCCGCGTAGGGGTCCTGCTGGCCGTACGGCTGCTGCTGGAAGGTGCCGTACGGGTCCTGGTCCTGCTGCGCGTACGCGGGCTCCGGGGCCTGGGCCGGGATCTGCGGGACCGGCGGCGCCTGGGACGCGGTCCCCCGCTGGTCCTGGGTGCCGATCTCGGCGAGGCCCGCGAGGTAGTCGGCGTCGCTGGTGTGCGCCTGGCCCTCGACGTCCGCGGCCAGCGTGCCCAGGTCGTCGCTGGCGATCCGGCCGTGCAGCTTCTGGCGGCCCTTGCCGACGGCCTCCAGGGTCTTGGCGAGCACCGCCTCGAAGGCGCCGAGCTTGGTGTCCACGTAGCTGTCCGCGTCCCGGCGCAGCGTCTCCGGGTCGTGGCTGCGCTCGGGGGCGTCCTCGTCCTCGTAGCCGTCGGCGTCGACACCGGGTCCGGTGCCGAGCAGCTTCTCGCGGCCGCGGCCGACCGAGCCGAGCGTCTTGTTGAGGACGACCTCGAAGTTGGCCAGCTTGGAGTCGACGTAGTCGTCGGCCTCCGCGCGGACCTCCTCGGCCTCCTGCCGGGCCTCGGTGAGGATCCGGTCGGCCTCGGCCTGGGCGCTGCGGGCGATCTCCGTGTCGGCGATCAGGGTGCCGCGCTCGGCCCGCGCGCTGTCGATGATGCGCTCGGCCTCGGCGTGGGCCTGCTCGACCATCTGCTCGCGGCCGCCGATGAGCTCCTGGGCCTGCGCGAGGGAGCCGGGCAGCGCCTGGCGCACCTCTTCGAGCATCGAGAGGAGGTCGGCGCGGTTGACCACGCACGAGGCCGACATGGGCATCGAACGGGCGCCGCCGACCGCGGCGACGATCTCGTCGAGCTTCTTCTGCACGTCCACCGTGTGCTCGCCACTCTCTCGTCTAGTCAGAGGGTTGTTGGAGACGGACAAGGCGACTGTAAGCCCAACTGGCGCGTGCGTGTCACTTCTTGGGGAGGCGCTCGGTCAATGCCTCGAGCACGCGCGGCGGAACGAGGTGCGATACGTCACCGCCCCAGGCGGCGACCTCCTTTACCAGGGAGGAGGACAGGAAGCTGTACGTCGGGTTGGTCGGGACGAAGAGGGTCTCCACGCCGGACAGACCGTTGTTCATCTGCGCCATCTGCAACTCGTAGTCGAAGTCGCTGACGGCGCGCAGGCCCTTCACGATGGCCGGGATGTCGCGCTGCTTGCAGAAGTCGACGAGCAGGCCGTGGAAGGCTTCCACCTCCACGTTGCCGAACTCCGCGGTGACCTCGCGGATCAGTTCGATCCGCTCGTCGACGGTGAACAGGCCCTGCTTCGACTGGTTGATCATCACCGCGACGTGCACCACGTCGTAGAGCTTGGAGGCTCGGGCGATGATGTCGAGGTGGCCGTTGGTGATGGGGTCGAACGACCCCGGACAGACTGCGCGGCGCACGGGATGTCCCTCGCTCTCCGGTCCGGTCATCGTGCGTCGTCGCACGTGAGGGTGGTGTTCAAGGCGGCGCGACCGTACCAAAACGTGCCTTCGCCGTAGCGACGGGACCTCAGGCCCTCGAAGCCGTCCGGCCACCGGAATTCGCCGCCTCTGGTGCTGCGTTCAACGGTGACGAGCGCTTCGTCCGCGAGCCAGCCCCGCGTGCGGAGTGTGAGCAGGATCTCCCGAAGATCGTCGTCGGAGACGGCGTACGGGGGGTCGAGGAAGACCAGGTCGTACGGGGTGGTGGGGGCCGGGCCCGCGACGATTTGCTCCGCTTTTCCGGTACGTGCCTCGGCGCCGGGGAGGCCGATGGCGCGGATGTTGTCGCGGATGGTGCGGGCGGCGCGGGCGTCGGCCTCGACGAGCAGGGCGTGGGAGGCGCCGCGGGAGAGGGCTTCCAGGGCGACGGCGCCGGAGCCGGCGTAGAGGTCGGCGACGCGGGTGCCGGTGAGGCTGCCGCCGAGGAGTGCCTGCCAGGTGGAGAAGAGGCCCTCGCGTGCGCGGTCGGAGGTGGGGCGGGTGCCGTTGCCCGGGGGGACGGTGAGGCGGCGTCCGCCGGCCGTTCCGGCGATCACGCGGGTCATCGCGCTACGTCCTTGTCTTCCGTACGAGTGTGCTGTCGCTGCGGGTCCAGTCTGTCAGGCCACCGTCACCCGGCGCCTGTCGACCGGCACCGCCCCCACGCCACGGGGCTCCGCCCCGGACCCCGCTCCTCAATCGCCGGAGGGGCTTGATTTGGCCGTGCTTCCGTCGGAGGGGCTGGAAATGGCCGCGCTTCCGTCGGAGGCGTTCAGCCCTTGTCGAGGTATTGTTCGCGGGTTTCGTCGAGGAGGGCGGACAGGGCCGTGCGGAGGCCGGGGAGGGCGTCCAGTTCCGGGTCGGCCGCGACCACGCGGGTCGCCTCCTCGCGCGCCGCCGCGATGATCTCCTCGTCCTCGATGACGGCGAGCATCCGCAGGGAGGAGCGCACGCCGGACTGGGCCTGGCCCAGGACGTCGCCCTCGCGGCGCTGTTCCAGGTCGATGCGGGAGAGCTCGAAGCCGTCGAGCGTGGCGGCGACCGCGCCGAGGCGGGCGCGCGCGGGGCTCGCCTCCGGCATCTCGGTGACCAGCAGGCACAGGCCCGCCGCCGAGCCACGGCCGACACGACCGCGCAGCTGGTGGAGCTGGGAGACGCCGAACCGGTCGGCGTCCATGATCACCATCGCCGTCGCGTTCGGCACGTTCACGCCGACCTCGATGACGGTCGTCGCCACCAGGACGTCCGTCTCCCCCGCGGCGAAGCGGCGCATCACCGCGTCCTTGTCGTCGGGCTGCATGCGGCCGTGCAGGACCTCGACCTTGAGGCCCTGGAGCGGGCCGCGCGCCAGCTCCTCGGCCACGTCGAGCACCGCGAGCGGCGGCCGCTTCTCCGCCTCGTCCTCGGCGGACTGCTTCGTGGCCTTGCCCTTCGCCCCCTTCTCGTCCTCGTCGTCGCCGATGCGGGGGCAGACCACGTACGCCTGGTGTCCGTTGCTCACCTCTTCGCGTACGCGCTCCCACGCGCGCGCCAGGAAGTGCGGCTTGTCGGCCGCCGGGACGACGTGGCTGGCGATCGGCGAGCGGCCGGCCGGGAGCTGGTCGAGGACGGAGGTCTCCAGGTCGCCGAAGACCGTCATCGCGACCGTGCGCGGGATCGGCGTCGCGGTCATGACGAGGAGGTGCGGGGGCTGCTTGCCCTTGGAGCGCAGGGCGTCGCGCTGCTCCACGCCGAAGCGGTGCTGCTCGTCCACGACGACCAGCCCCAGGTCGTCGAACTGGACCTTGTCCTCGATCAGCGCGTGCGTGCCGATGACGATCCCGGCCTCGGCCGTGGCCAGGTCGAGCAGGGCCTGACGGCGGGCGGCCATGCCCATGGAGCCGGTGAGCAGGACGACCTTGGTGGCGTGCTCGGACCCGCCCAGCATCCCGCCCTCGGCCAGCTCGCCCATCATCTCGGTGATGGACCGGTGGTGCTGCTGCGCCAGGACCTCGGTGGGCGCCAGCATCGCGGCCTGGCCACCCGCGTCGACGACGGCGAGCATGGCGCGCAGCGCCACCATCGTTTTGCCCGACCCGACCTCCCCCTGGAGCAGGCGGTGCATCGGGTGTTCGGTGGACAGGTCGTCGAAGATCTCCTTGGAGACCTTCTGCTGGCCGTCGGTGAGCGTGAAGGGGAGCTTCGCGTCGAAGGCGGTCAGCAGGCCGTCCGGCTTCGCCGCGCGCGCGACGGCGGTCAGTTGGGTGTCCGCGAAGCGGCGCCGGGCGAGGGCCACTTGCAGGACGAACGCCTCGTCCCACTTCAGGCGGTCCCGCGCGGCGGCGATGTCGTCCTTCACCTGCGGTCGGTGGATCTTGAGCAGGGCCTCGGGCAGCGGGACCAGGCCGCGGCCCTCGCGCAGCGACTCCGGCAGCGGGTCCTCGGCCTCCCCCGCGCTGGGCAGCACCAGGTCGACCGCCTTGGCGATCTTCCACGACTCCAGCTTGGCCGTGGCCGGGTAGATCGGCAGCAGCGCACCGGCCCAGGAGCCGACGGTCTCGGCGGCGTCCTCCGAGGACTCGGCGGTCAGCAACTGGTAGGCGGGGTGCGCCAGTTGCATCTTGCGGTTGAAGACCGATGCCTTGCCCGCGAACATCGCGCGCGTGCCGGGCAGCAGGTCCTTGTGCGGCTTGTGGATGCCGCGGCCGAAGAAGACGAGCTGGAGCTGGCCGCTGCCGTCGGTGATGGTGACTTCGAGGCGCTGGCCCCGCCCGCCGTTGAACTTCAGGATGCGGGCGGTGGCGACCTGGGCGACGACCGTGACGTGCTCGTCCAGCGGCAGCTCGGCGAGGCGGGTGAGCTCGCCCCGCTCCGCGTATCTGCGCGGGTAGTGGTGGAGCAGGTCACCGACCGTGTTCAGGCCGAGGTGCTCGGCCATCACCTTCGCGGTGGCGGGGCCGAGCACCTTCTTCAGTGGTTCTTCGAGCGCGGGCACGAGATCCATTGCACACCACGCCACTGACAATGGCCGAACGCCTCCCGGAATCCGGCCGCGTCCCGCCCCGTGTCCCTGTCCGGTCTCGGCCGGGTTCACCGGCCGCCTCAGGCCGCTTCCGGTACCGGCGTCACCAGCTTCCCGTGCGCCAGGTACGCGGCCAGGTTGTCCAGCGTCAGCCGTTCCATCTCCTCGCGGGTCTGCACCGTGCCGCTGGCCAGGTGCGGTGTGAGCACCACGTTGTCGAGGGCGAGCAGCGCCTCGGGCACGTGCGGCTCGTCGGTGAACACGTCGAGGCCCGCGCCCGCGAGGCCGCCCGTGGTCAGGAGGTCGACGAGCGCCTCCTCGTCGACGACGCTGCCGCGCGCGATGTTGATCAGGTAGCCCTGGGGGCCGAGCGCCTCCAGGACGGCGCGGGACACGAGGCCGCTGGTCGCCGCGCCGCCGGACGTGGCGACCACCAGGACGTCGACGGAGGCGGCCAGTTCGGCGGGTGTCGCCGCGTACGCGTAGTCGACGCCCGGCACCTCCCGGCGGCTGTGGTAGCCGATCGGGCACCCCATGGCCGCGAACCGGGTGGCGATGGCCTGTCCGATCCGCCCGAGGCCGAGCACCCCGACCCGGGCCCCGCTCACCCGCCGCGCCAGCGGTACGGGGCCCTCGCCGGGCCAGCGGCCGGCGCGCACGTACCGGTCGGCGGCGCTGAGGCCGCGCAGTACGTCGAGCGTCAGTCCGAGCGCGGTGTCGGCGACGCAGTCGGTGAGCACGTCGGGGGTGTTGCTGACGAGGATGCCGCGCTGCCGGGCGAGTACGACGTCGGTGGTGTCGTAGCCGACGCCGAAGTTGACGACGGCGCCGAGGCGCGGGAGCGCGGTCATCAGCTCGGTGCCGACGCCCGCCCGGCCGGAGGTGACGACGACGCCGATCTCGTCCGCGTACCGGTCGAGGAAGGCTGCGCGCTCCGGTCCTTCCGGAGGAAGGACGAGGGCGTCGTACGTGGTGCTCAGGGTCTGCGCGAGGGAGGGCTTGAGGGAGCCGACGGCGAGGACGCGGCCGGTGGGTGCGGGGGTGGGCGTGGGGGTCATGCGGGTACTCCTGTCGTCGCTTCCGGCGCGCGGTCCAGGGCCGGTCGCTTGGGGTCGAATCGCCATCCGGGGACGAGGAACCGCATGGCGACCGTGTCGTCGCGGGCGCCGAGGCCCTCGCGCAGGTACAGCTCGTGCGCGGTCTCCAGGCGCTCGTGGTCGACGCGCACGCCGAGGCCGGGCGCGGTCGGCACGTCGATGCCGCCGTCCCGGATGAGCAGCGGGTCGGTGGTGAGCCGCTGGCCGTCCTGCCAGATCCAGTGGGTGTCGATGGCGGTGATCTCGCCGGGGGCCGCCGCGGCGGCGTGGGTGAACATGGCGAGCGAGATGTCGAAGTGGTTGTTGGAGTGCGAGCCCCAGGTCAGGCCCCATGCCTCGCACAGCTGGGCGACGCGGACGGAGCCCGCCATGGTCCAGAAGTGCGGGTCGGCCAGCGGGATGTCGACGGCTCCCGCGCGCACCGCGTGGCCGAGCTGCCGCCAGTCCGTGGCGATCATGTTGGTGGCGGTGGTGAGTCCCGTGGCGCGCTTGAACTCGGCCATCACCTCGCGGCCCGAGTAGCCGCCCTCGGCGCCGCAGGGGTCCTCGGCGTAGGCGAGTACGTCGCGCAGGGCGCGCCCGTACCGGACGGCGTCGGCGAGCGGCCAGGCGCCGTTGGGGTCGAGGGTGATGCGGGCGTCGGGGAAGCGTTCGGCGAGCGCGGTGACGGCCTCGGCCTCCTCCTCGCCGGGCAGCACGCCGCCCTTGAGCTTGAAGTCGGCGAATCCGTAGCGCTCCCTGGCCGCTTCGGCGAGCGCGACCACCGCTTCGGGCGTGAGCGCCTCCTCGTGGCGCAGTCGGCTCCAGGCGTCGGCGGCGTCGGGTTCCGAGCGGTACGCCAGGTCGGTGCGTGTGCGGTCGCCGACGTAGAACAGGTAGCCGAGGACGGGCACCCGGGCGCGTTGCTGTCCCTCGCCGAGGAGTTCCGCGACGGGCAGGCCGAGGGCCTGCCCGAACAGGTCGAGGAGGGCGGCCTCCAGCGCGGTCTGTACGTGCACGGTGGTGCGCAGGTCGTACGTCTGGAGGCCGCGCCCGCCGCTGTCGCGGTCGCCGAACGCGGCGCCGACGGCGCGCAGGACGGACCGGTAGCGGGCCAGCGCCTCGCCGACGACGTACGGGGCGGTGTCCTGGAGGGTGCGGCGGATCGCCTCGCCGCCGGGGACCTCGCCGACGCCGGTGCGGCCGTCGGAGTCGGTGAGCAGCACGATGTTGCGGGTGAAGTAGGGGCCGTGCGCGCCGCTGAGGTTGAGCAGCATGCTGTCGTGACCGGCGACCGGTACGACGCGAAGTGCCGTGACGACGGGGCCCGTTGGCGCGCCGGTCATGTCAGACCACCTTCTTCACGAGCGCCGCGAGTTCCTCGTGCTCGGCCTCGGTGAGGTCGGTGAGCGGCGGCCGTACGGGGCCCGCCGGGTGGCCGGAGACGGTGAGTCCCGCCTTGACGATCGACACCGCGTAGCCGGGTGCCCGGTCGCGCAGGGCGATGTACGGGAGGACGAACTCGCGCAGCCGGTCGTACACCTGCGCCTTGTCGTGGGCGCGCACGGCGGCGTAGAAGTCGCAGGCCCACTGCGGCGCGAAGTTGAAGATGGCGGACGAGTAGGTGGTGGCGCCGAGTTCGAGGTACGGCAGCGCGTAGGTCTCGGCCGTGGGGAGGCCGCCGATGAGGACAAGGCGCTCGTCGTGCTCGGCGTGCAGCCGGGCCATCAGGTCGATGTCGCAGACGCCGTCCTTGAAGCCGATGAAGTGGGGGTACCGCGCGACCAGCCGGTCGACCGTCTCCGCGGTGAAGCGGGCGTTGGCCCGGTGGTAGACGATCACGCCGAGCGAGGTGGCCTCGCAGACCCGGGCCACGTGCTCGTAGAGCCCCTGCTGGCCGACCTCGGTGAGGTAGGGCGGCAGCAGCAGGATGCCGTCGGCGCCGTCCGCCTCGGCCCGCCGCGCCATCTCGACCGCGATGGCCGTGCCGTATCCGGCCGCCCCGATGACCGGCAGCCCGTCCGGGGCCTCGGCGACGGTCGCGCGCAGCACGGCGTCGACGTCGGTGTGGCTGAGGGAGAAGAACTCGCCGGTGCCGCCCGGGGCGAAGAGTCCGGCCACGTCGTAGCCGGTGAGGCGCTGGAGGTGGGCGCGGTAGGCGGGCTCGTCGAAGGCGTGGTCGGGGGTGGTGTGGGTGACGGGGAAGGACAGCAGACCGGAGCCCAGGACGCGGCGCAGATCGTCGGGCGAGAAACGGGCCATGGGGATCTCCAGGGTCGTGGCGGGTGAGGTCGGCTGGCCGCAAGCTAGCAGACCTCGATCACGGATAGGAATGCCGTCCACATATGCATACGGCTGGTCTTGTGGGTCCTCGACCGGGCCCTCGACGCACTCCCCACTCCCGCGCCTGCGCAATCTCTTGACGTGTCTCAGAACCCACACTTACCGTGCGTCCACAAATTGAAACGGCGTCTACATCCGTGGACAGGCGTAATGTCTGTCGCGGTGGAGGAAGCCCCATGCCCCCTGTTCCCCTCCCCGGTCGGGCCCGAGCCGTCAGGCTCCGCCGGCGGGCAGCTCTCGCTTCGACGCTCGTCTGCACGCTCGCCGCCAGCGCCTGCACCGTGGCCAACAGCGCGTCGGTGACGGCGGGCAAGGACACGCTCCGCGTCGTACTGCCGGAGGAGCCGCCCACCCTCGAACCCTGCGAGTCCTCGCTGACCTCCACGGGAGTGGTGGTGCGCTCCAACATCACCGAACCGCTGACCGAGCGCGATCCGCACTCGGGCGAGCTGCGGCCGAAACTCGCGACCTCCTGGAAGCGCGCCTCCGCCACCGCGTGGACGTACACCCTGCGCGAGGGCGTTCGGTTCAGCGACGGCTCGCGGTTCGACGCGAAGGACGCCGCGTACTCCATCGACCGCGCGGTCAACTCGAAGCTCGGCTGCAACGTCGAGGGCTACGTCTTCGGTGACATGGACGTGAAGCTGTCGACGCCCGACGCGCACACCCTGAAGGTGACGACACCCGAGGCGGACCCGATCCTTCCGCTGCGCCTGTCCTTCATCGAGATGGTGCCGACGTCCACCGACGCGAAGAAGAAGGTGCGCGAGCCGATCGGCACGGGCCCGTACCGGATAGCCGACTGGGAGCCGGGACTGCGGCTCTCCCTCACCGCCAACAAGCGGTACTGGGGCAAGGCCCCGGACTACCGCAAGGCCCTCTACCAGTGGCGCCCCGAAGGCAGCGTCCGCGCCGCCATGGTCACGGGCGGCGAGGCGGACGTGGCCACGTCGCTCGGCCCGCAGGACGGGGCGGGCGACACCGCGGTCACGTATCCGAACAACGAGACCACCGCGCTGCGCATGCAGCTCGGCGAGGCGCCGCTGAACGACGAGCGGGTGCGCAAGGCGATCAACTACGCGATCGACCGCAAGGGCATCGTCGAATCGCTCTACCAGGGCGACGCCAAGGTCGCCGCCCAGCTCGTGCCCGCCGGGATCACCGGGTTCGACAAGGGGCTGAAGCCCTGGCCGACCGATCTCGCCAAGGCGAAGAGGCTGCTGGCGGAGGCGAAGGCCGACGGGGTCGACGTCGGGAAGCAGATCCGGCTGATCAGCCGGACCGCGCTCTTCCCGAAGGTCGACGAGACCGTGCAGGTCATCCAGAACGAGCTGGCGGGGATCGGGCTCAACGTCAAGATCCAGATGAAGGACACGGCGGGCAGCACGGAGTTCCAGGAGCGGCCGTTCCCCAAGGACACGGGGCCGTACCTGCTGCTCGTCCAGCACGGGAACCAGGCCGGTGACGCGGCGTTCACGATGGATCAGTACCTGCTCAGCAAGGGGTTCCAGAGCTCCGGCGGCACGGCCGCGTTCGACCGCAGGATCCGGGCGGCCGAGGCCCTCACCAGGGACGAGCGCCAGGAGGCACTGGGCCGGATCTTCGCCCAGGAGCCGGACGAGATCACGCAGTACGCGTACGTGGCGCACATGTACGGGATCGTCGCGCTCGCGGACGGGGTGCGGTACCGGCCCAACTCCGCGACCGGGGACGAGATGCGGCTCGCCGAGTTCGAGCGCGGCGACTGAGCCCACGGCATGGGGCGCTGCCCCAAACCCCGCTCCTCAATCGCCGGAGGGGCTTGATCGACCCACCCGGGCTTGATCGGCACGCCCACGGTCTTCCTTCAACCAAGGGACAGCGATGTTCCATTTTCTTCGACGACGCACGCTGACCAGCATCCTGCCGCTGGTCGCCGTCCTCCTCGGGGTGTTCGTCCTCGCGCGGCTCACGGGCGATCCGTCGTCCCTGTACCTGCCCGAGTCCGCCACCCCGGCCCAGCGCGCCGACTTCGCCGCGCGCAACGGGTTCGACGACTCGATCTGGCAGCAGATCGCCGACTACTTCGGCGGGGTGTTCCAGCTCGACTTCGGTGAGTCGCTGCGCACCGGGGAGTCCGCCGCGACGATGGCGCTGCGGGCCTTCCCCGCCACGCTGCAACTCGCCTTCGCGACGATGCTGATCGCCGTGATCGGCGCGGTGGTCATCGGCAGCTGGGCCGCCTTCCGGCCCAACTCCCTCGCGGACCGCGTCTCTTCGTTCCTGTCCATGACCGCCGCGAGCGTCCCCGACTTCTGGTTCGCGATCACCGGCGTGTGGATCTTCGCGGTCACGTTCGGCGTGCTGCCCACCTCGGGCGTCAGCGACGGCATGCTGTCGTGGGTGCTGCCGGTGGCGACGCTGGTGATCCGGCCGCTCGGCGTGCTCACCCAGGTGGTGCGCGGCGCCATGGTCTCCGCGCTCTCCGCCCCGTACGTGCGGCTGGCACGCAGCAAGGGCGCCGGCAGCGTCCGCGTGGTCAGCCATCACGCGCTGCGCAACGCCGCCGCTCCCGCGCTCACCGTGGCGGGCGACCTGGCCGTGTCGCTGGTCAACGGGGCCGTGGTGGTGGAGACCATCTTCGGCTGGCCCGGCATCGGGAAGCTGATGATCGACTCCATCCTGGGCCGCGACTTCGCGGTGCTCCAAGCCGCGGTGCTGATCACCGCGATCACCATCTTCGCGCTCAACATCGGCATCGACGTCTGCTACGCGCTGCTCGACGCGCGCGTGCGCGAGACGGCGACGGCCTGAGGAGGACGCCGTGAGTACCTCGATCGACAAGCCCGCGCCGGACACCGTGCCCGCCGAGCCGGAGACGGCGCCCGCCCCGCCCCGCGGCAGCCACGTCCCCCTGTGGCGCATGCTGCTGCGCGACCGCGTCGCCACCGTGGCCGCCGTCCTGCTCGTCCTGATCGCGCTCACCGCGCTCCTCGGCCCGCCGCTGCTCGGTGACGCCGCGACGGACCAGGACCTGAAGAACGCCAACCAGGCCCCGTTCACCCTCGACCACGGCTGGCTCGGCGTCCTCGGCACCGACCCGCTCGGCCAGAGCATGCTGGCCCGGCTCGTCGTCGCCGCGCGCACCACGTTCAGCGTGGCCGTGCCCTCGGTACTGCTCGCGCTGGCCGTCGGCTCGGTGATCGGCATGTGGGCGGGGTACCACCGCGGGCGCCGGGAGACGGTCGCGATGCGGATCGCCGACGTCATCATGAGCTTCCCTTCGCTGCTCATGGCGGTCGTCGTGCTGTACGTCTTCTCGCCGAGCATCGCCAACCTCGTGCTGGTGCTCACCCTCACCCGGCTCCCGGTCTATCTGCGCACCGCACGCTCCGAGTCCTCCGAGCTCCAGAGCCGGCTGTTCGTGGACGCGGCGCGCACCTTCGGCACGTCCAGCGGGGCGATCATCCGCCGGCACGTCTTCCCGATCGTGCTGCCGACGCTGCTGACCCTCGCGACGCTCGAATTCTGTTACGTGATGCTCGCCGAGTCCTCGCTGAGCTTCCTCGGCATCGGCATCCAACCGCCGGACGTCAGTTGGGGGTTGATGGTCTCGCAGGGGCGCACGTACTTGCAGAGCGCCTGGTGGCTGACGTTCTTCCCCGGTCTCGCCATCGTCGTCACGACGGTGTCCGCGACCGTGCTCGCCTC
The DNA here is from genome assembly GCF_054724165.1 of Streptomyces sp. BYX5S. Lineage (NCBI taxonomy): Bacteria > Bacillati > Actinomycetota > Actinomycetes > Kitasatosporales > Streptomycetaceae > Streptomyces > Streptomyces sp. BYX5S. Next base: position 6,612,364 of record NZ_CM138829.1, read on the forward strand.
GTGGGCGCGGCTCGCCACCGACCCCGCGCAGCGCTGGCGCCTCGCGCTGCCCCGCACGGCGCGCCGCCGTTCCGCCCCGGCTCCCCAGGAGGCCCAGTCGTGACCGCGACCACCACCGCCACGGCCCTTGAGGTCGACGGCCTCAGCGTCGACATCCGCACCCCGCGGGGCACCGTGCGCGCCGTGGACGACGTCAGTTTCCGGGCGCGGCGCGGCCGGACGCTCGCGCTGCTCGGCGAGTCGGGCTGCGGCAAGTCGATGACCGCGCAGGCCGTGGTGTCGCTGCTGGCCCCGGCCGCCGAGGTGAGCGGGGGCCGGGTGCTGCTCGACGGCACCGACCTGGTCGCGGCCGACGAGCGGACCCGGCGCGCGCTCGCCGGGCCCGAACTGGCCATCGTCTTCCAGGACGCGCTGACCGCCCTCAACCCGGTCTACACGGTGGGCACCCAGCTCGCCGAGCCGTTCCGGATCCACCGCGGCATGTCCCGCAAGCAGGCCCGCAAGGAGGCGATCGAGCTGATGGCGCGGGTCGGCATCCCGGAGCCGGAGAGCCGGGTCGACGCCTATCCGCACCAGTTCTCCGGCGGCATGCGCCAGCGCCTCCTCATCGCCATCGCGGTCGCCCTGTCCCCGTCGGTGCTCCTCGCCGACGAGCCGACGACCGCGCTCGACGTCACCGTGCAGGCGCAGATCATGCAGTTGCTGCGGGACCTGCGCGAGGAACGCGACATGAGCGTCGTCCTGATCACCCACGATCTGGCGCTCGTCTCCGAGCAGGCCGACGAGGTCGTGGTGATGTACGCGGGCCGCGTCGTGGAGTCCGGGCCCGTGCGCGAGGTCTTCGACACGCCCCGGCACCCGTACACGAAGGGCCTGCTGGACTCGGTGCCGGTGCACGCCGCCCGCGGCGAGGACCTGAGGTCCATCGGCGGCGCCCCGCCGGACCTGCACTCCATTCCGTCCGGCTGCGTCTACCAGGACCGCTGCCCGCTGGCGCGCGACCTGTGCCGGGCGCGGCGCCCCGAACCGGCCGAGGTCGCGCCGGGCCGCACGGCCGCCTGCCACTTCTCCGACGAGGTGAACCGATGAACGACGCGCCCCTGCTCGACGTACGCGACCTCACCAAGACGTTCCAGGTCCAGGGCGCCGGCAAGGGGCGCAGACTGCGCGCCCTGAACGGCATCTCCTTCGACCTGCGGCGCGGCGAGACCCTCGGCCTCGTCGGGGAGTCGGGCTGCGGCAAGTCCACGCTGGCCCGGACGCTGCTGATGCTGGAGCGGCCCGACGGCGGCAGCGTCCGCTTCGACGGCGTGGACCCGTTCGCGCTGAAGGGGGCGGAGCTGCTTGCGTGGCGGCGCCGCGTGCAGATGGTGTTCCAGGACCCGTTCGCCTCGCTCAACGCCCGGATGACGGCCGGTGAGATCATCGGCGAACCGTGGCGCACCCACCGCTCCCTGCACCGCACGGCCGCCGAACGGGCCGCCCGCGTACGGGAGTTGCTGGACCTCGTCGGGCTGCGCAAGGGCGACGAGCACCGCTACCCGCAGGAGTTCTCCGGCGGCCAGCGCCAGCGCATCGGCATCGCCCGCGCGCTGGCCCTCTCCCCCGACGTGATCATCTGCGACGAGCCGGTGTCCGCGCTCGACCTGTCCGTGCAGGCGCAGGTGCTCAACCTCCTCAACGACCTGCAACGGCAGCTCGGCGTCAGCTACCTCTTCATCTCCCACGACCTGTCGGTGGTCCGGCACGTCGCGGACCGCGTGATGGTGATGTACCTGGGCGGCGTCGTGGAACAGGGCGACACGGAGTCCGTCTTCCGCCGCGCCCTGCACCCGTACAGCTCCGCGCTGATGTCGGCCGCGCCCTCGCTGGACGCCGGCGGACGCCGCGAACACATCATCCTCCAGGGCGAGTTGCCCTCCCCGCTGTCGCCGCCGTCCGGCTGCCGCTTCCGTACGCGCTGCTGGAAGGCGACCGACGCGTGCGCCTCGGCGGCGCCCGACGAGGCCGTCGACCCGCGGGACCCGGGACACACGGCGGCCTGCTTCCATCCGCTGGAGGACCCGGCAAAGTTGGTGGTGTCCGGCGGGGAGGGTCAGTGACGCTCACCGGCTATCTGGTCGTCGCGGTCGCGGTGGTGGTCGCCTCCTGTCTCCAGGCGTCCATCGGCTTCGGCATGGGGATGCTCGCCGCGCCGGTGGTCGCCGTCGTCGACCCGTCCCTCGTACCGGGCACGCTGATCATCCAGGCGGGCCTGCTCACCCTGCTCGTGACCGTGGCCGAGCGGCAGCACATCGATCTGCGGGGCACGGGCTGGGCGCTGGTCGGCCGGGTGCCGGGCACCGTCGCGGGGGCGCTGCTGGTCGCGGCGCTGCCCGCGCGGGGCCTGGCCCTGCTGCTGTCGGCCGTCGTCCTGCTCGGCACCGTACTGACCTGCTTCGGCTGGGCCCCGCGCCCGCACCGGCCGACGCTCGTCCTCGCCGGATCGGCGTCCGGGCTGCTCGGTACCGCGACGTCGATCGGCGGGCCGCCGATGGCGCTGGTGTGGCAGGGCAAGGACGCGCCGGTGCTGCGCGGCACCATGAGCGGGTTCTTCCTGATCGGCTCGGTGCTCTCCGTGGTGACCCTCGCGTCCACGGGCTCCATCGGGGCGCACACGCTCGCGATGTCGGCCGTGCTCGCCCCCGCGCCGGTCCTCGGCTACGTGCTGTCGCGCTACGTCAACCGGTTCATGGACGCCCGGCGGCTGCGGTGGGCCGCGATCGGGGTGTCGGCGCTGGGGGCGGTGCTGCTGATCGGCGAACAGCTGGTGTGACCTCCGGTGCGGCCGTCAGCCCCGCACCAGGTTGCGCAGCGGCCGGCCCTCCGCCAGCGCCGCCACGTTCGCCCTGATGTCCTCGGCCCGGCCCCGGAACGTCTCCTCGGTGTGGCCCGACTGGTGCGGCGTCAGCACCACGTTGCCGAACCCGGTGAAGTCCAGGTGCGAGGGCGGCGGCGCCCCGGCCTCCCGCGGATTGCGCCACCACACGTCGAGCCCGGCCCCGGCGATGGTGCCGTCGCCCAGCGCCGCGTGCAGCGCCTTCTCGTCGACGACCGGGCCCCGGGCCACGTTGACGAGCACGGCGGACCGCTTCATCGCGGCGAGCGCGGCGGCGTCCACGAGCCCCCGCGTCTCCTCGCTCAGCGGCACCGTCACCACGACCACGTCGCAGGCGCCCAGCATCTCGTGCAGCCGGTCCTGCCCGCCCACCCATTCCAGGTCCACCCCGGGAGGCGGCGGCGCGCCCGGATCGCGGCGCACGGTACGCACCCGCATGCCCAACGCGCCCGCGAGCCGCGCCACTTCGCCGCCGATCTCGCCCATGCCGAGAACGCCGAGGGTGCGTCCCGCGAGGACCCCACCGAAGGGGTAGGTCCGGTCGACGACGGCGTTGCGCCACACTCCGGCCCGCAGGTCGCGCTCGCCGCGCGCGACGTCGCGCAGCAGCATCATCGACACCATCACCACGTGCTCGGCGATGGAGCGGCCGTGGTGGAAGGTGTTCGCCACCCGCACCCCGGGCCGCAGCGCGTCCAGCGGAATCCTGTCGTAGCCGGCCCCGGTGACGTGCAGCAGCCGCAGCCGCTCCATCGACGCCAGCAGGGCCCGGTCGGCGGCGGAGCACACGAGGACGTCGGCGGTGGCCGCGGCGGCGCGGGCCGCGGGGTCGTCGCCGTACGCGAAGGTCCAGCGGTGCGCGCCGCCTTCGGTGAGCACGTCCTCGAACCGGCCCATGACGGGTTCGGTGACCAGCACGTGGAGCCGGGGGCTCACCACCGGGGCACCGTCGGGTCGAACTCCGGGTGGAAGCGGCGCATGTAGGTGGTGTCGTCGCGCTCGCGGATGCCGCTGGTGAGGTACTGCTCGTGCAGCCGGGCGAGGGCGTCGCGGTCGAGTTCGACGCCGAGCCCGGGGGCGGTGGGCACGGCGACCGCGCCGCACTCGAAGGTGAGCGCGCCCGGCACCACGACGTCCTCGGCGGGGTCCTTCCACGGCCAGTGGGTGTCGCAGGCGTAGTCGAGATTCGGGGTGGCGGCGGCGAGGTGCGTCATGGCCGCGAGGCTGATGCCCAGGTGCGAGTTGGAGTGCATGGACAGACCCATGCCGAACGTCTCGCAGATCGCGCCGAGCCGCTGCGACCTGCGCAGCCCGCCCCAGAAGTGGTGGTCGGAGAGCACCACCTGGACGGCGCCCTGCCGCACGGCGGGCGGCAGATGGTGGAAGGCCACCACGCACATGTTGGTGGCGAGCGGCATCGACACCTCGCGCGCGACGCGGGCCATGTCCGCGATGCCGGGCGTCGGGTCCTCCAGGTACTCGACGACGCCGTCGAGCTCCTGCCCCACCTTGACGGAACTGGCCACGCTCCAGGCCCCGTTGGGGTCGAGCCGCAGCGGCAGGTCCGGGAAGGCGGCACGCAGCGCGCGGACCGCCTCGATCTCCTCCTCGGGCGGGAAGACGCCGCCCTTCAGCTTGATCGCGCCGAACCCGAACCGGTCGATGATGCGCCGCGCCTGCCGGACCAGCCCGTCCGGGTCGAGGGCGGCGCCCCACTCGTCGTCGTCCTGCCCGGGGTGTCCGGCCCACTTGTAGAAGAGGTACGCGCTGTAGGCGACGCGGTCGCGGACGGCGCCGCCCAGCAGGTCGCTCACCGGGCGGCCGACGGCCTTGCCCTGGAGGTCGAGCGCGGCGACCTCGAAGGGCGAGACGACGCGGTCGGCGAGGGAGCTGTCGGTCACCATCCCGCTCATCCCATGACCGCCCTCCCCGCTGTCGGCGGCCAGTGACGCGCCGACCGCGCGCCACACGCCGTTGAGGTCGAAGACGTCGATGCCGACCAGATGCCGTCCGGCCCGCTCCAGGCGGCGCAGGTGCGGCAGGTCTCCGTAGGACTCGCCGAGCCCGTACAGCCCGCTGTCGGTCACCACCTCGACGACGGAACGCAGCGCGAACGGCTCGTGCACGCCGACGGAGTTGAGGAGGGGAAGGTCACGAAAGGCCACCGGTGTCACACGAACCTCGGCGATCCGGTGCTGCTCAGTGTCAGGCATGCCCGGATCCTGACACGCGTCCACGTACGTGGACAAGACTTGCGTATGTGATTTCGCGGTCCGGGCCGCGGGGCTCCGGCCACCTCGTCGCCTACGATGATCCGGACGTTCAGGGGGGGTAGAAGTGGCAGCGAACAAAGCCTCGTTGGGCCCGGCGGACAGCGAGTCGGGCCGCGGCCTGGTCAAGTCCGCGGAGCGCACCGCGCGGATCATGGAGACGCTCGCCGAGTCCGCGGACGGCCTCAGCCTGAGCGGACTCCAGGAGCGGACCGGCTACCCCCGCTCCAGCCTGTACGCCCTGCTGCGCACGCTGACGACGCTGAAGTGGATCGAGACCTCCGACGGCGAGCAGACGTACGGCATCGGCCCGCGCGCCCTGCTCGCCGGCACCGCCTACCTCGACCGCGACCCGGCGCTGCCGCTCGCCGTGCAGCAGCTGGAGAGCCTGCGCGCCGAGACCGGCTACACCGTGCACTACGCGCGCCTGGACGCCCCCAACGTCATCTACCTGGCCAGTCGCGAGGTCACCGAACCCAAGCGCCTGGTGTCCCGCGTGGGCCGTCAACTGCCCGCGCACGCCACGTCGTTGGGCAAGGCCCTGCTCGCCGAACGCACCCGCGCCGAGGTCGACGCGATCCTCCCCGACGAGCGGCTGCGGCAGCTGACCGAGGCCACGGTGGCCACCCGCACCGCGCTCCACGCCGAGCTGGAGGAGAGCCGGGTGCGCGGCTGGTCGATCGAGCGGGAGCAGAACACCGCGGGCCTGTGCTGCGTGGCGGCCTGCGTCGGCTACCGCATCCCGGCCACCGACGCGATCAGCTGCTCGATGCCGCTGTCCCGGGCCACGGAGAAGGAGCTCACCCGCGTCGCGGAGACCCTCCACCGTCATGCGGGCGAACTGGCGGCCACCCTGCGCCGCGAGGGCATCCGCTGACGGACGCCGCGCGGCGCATGCCTACTCGACGCCGATCAGCATCAGCGCCGACTGCCGGCCACCGCGGTACACCACCGTGTCCACGGCCAGGTACGTCTCGCGCACGTGCTGTTCGAGGCCGGCCGCCAGTTCGTCGGAGACCTCCTCGCCGAGGACGAGCGTGACGAGCTCGCCGCCCGCCGCGAGCATCCGGTCGAGGACCGTGCGCGCGGTGTCCCGCACCTCGGCGCCGATGACCGCCACGTCCCCGTCGATCAGTCCCAGCACGTCGCCGGCCTGACAGATGCCCGCCATGGTCCACGACTGCCGCTCGGCCACGGTCAGTTCGCCGTACCGGGTCGCCCCCGCGGCCGACGTCATCGCCACGACGTCCTCGTCGAAGCGCCGGTCGGGCTCGTGGACGGCGAGCGCCGCGATGCCCTGGACCGCCGAGCGGGTCGGAATGAGCGCGATCCGCAGACCTTCGGAGCGGGCCTGCTCGGCCGCCGCGGCGGCGGTGTGCCGCAGCTCCGCGTCGTTCGGCAGCAGCACCACCTCGCGCGCGTGGGCCCGCCGTATCGCCTCGACCAGCTCCCCGCTCGCGGGCGATTCGCCGGGCCGGTCGGGCACGGTCGTGGCGCCCGCCTCCCGGTAGAGCCCGGCCAGTCCGTCGCCCGGGACGACCGCCACGACGGCCCGCTGGGCGCGCTCCCGGGGCGCGGCATGGGTGGCGTGCACGTCGCCGGCGCCGAAGTGCGTGATGCGGATGCGGTACGGCCGGCCCGCCTCGACGCCCGCCTCCACGGCGGCGCCCGCGTCGTCGACATGCACGTGGACGTTCCACAGGCCGTCCCCGCCCACGACGACGAGCGAGTCCCCGAGGGCGTCGAGCCGGGTCCGCAGCCGGGCCACGGCCCGGTCGTCCGCCTCCAGCAGATAGATGACCTCGAAGGCGGGCCCCGCGGCGCCGTCCTCCTCGGGGCATTCGAGCGCCGCGTCGGGAACCGGCTCCACGCGCGCGTGCCCGCCCGCGCCGCGTCGCCGTACGGGCGCCTCCCCGGAGACCGCCTCGCTCAGCGCGCCGAGCACCGCGACGAGCCCGCGCCCGCCCGCGTCCACGACCCCGGCACTGCTCAGGGCGGCGAGCTGCCCCGGCGTCGCGTCGAGCGCCACGCACGCGCCTTCGTAGGCCGCGCGGACGATGTCGCGGCAGTCCCCGTCGGCTCCGGCGGCGGCCTCCGCGGCAGCCGCCGCCACGGTGAGGACGGTGCCCTCCACGGGGCGGGCGACCGCCTCGCGCGCGGACTCGGCGGCCCGGCCCAGGGCGAGCCGCACCCTGCCCGCGTCGGCCCCCGCAGCGTGATCTCCCTCACCCACCCCGTCGGCGGCGAGCACCTGGGCCATCCCCCGCAGCAGCTGCGCGAGGATCGTCCCGGAGTTGCCGCGGGCACCGATGAGGGCGCCGTGCGCCATGGCGCGGATCACCTCGGGGAGCGCGGGAGCGGACGGCTCGGGCCCCGCCTCGAGACCGTCGAAGACCGCCTCGACGGCCTGGTGGGCGGACTCCAGGGTCAGGTACAGATTGGTGCCGGTGTCCCCGTCGGCGACGGGATACACGTTGATCGCGTCGATCTCCGCGCGGTCACGGCCGAGCGCCTCCAGGGCCAGTGAGCACCAGGCGCGCACCGCGATCACGTCGAGCACCTGCGGCACCTGCGCCTCCTCCTCGAGCAGCTGGACTGGCAACGCAGAGTAGACCCCGGAAGGTGACCGTCCGGAAAGAGGGCCCGGTCCGGAATCCGGTCCGCACCCCCGCTCCGAGCTGGTGCGGAGCCCGGCCAGGGGGTCCCACCAGCCATGGTGGTTTCGTTCTACCGACGCAGCCGTTGTATGCTGCTCGGGTTGCCCGATATCCGTCGGGCCATCCCCTGGCACCGCCACTCAGATCCTCCGATCCTGATCCCGGCATGCCGGGATCAACCGTAAGTGCATCTGAAGTCTTTGGAGTGACCCGTGGCTGCCAACTGCGACGTCTGCGGCAAGGGGCCGGGCTTCGGCAACAACATCTCGCACTCGCACCGCCGTACCCCGCGTCGCTGGAACCCGAACATCCAGCGCGTTCGTACCGTGGTCGGCGGGACGCCGAAGCGCCTCAACGCCTGCACCTCGTGCATCAAGGCCGGCAAGGTCTCGCGCTGACGTAACGCTTAGCGCGGCCACCTTCGCTGGTTGCTCGAAAAGGACCGGTTCCCTCGGGAACCGGTCCTTTTCGTATGCCCGCTCTCGTGGGCCCGCCGCGCCTACTCGATCTCTCCCCCGGCGCCGCCGTCGCCGAAGTGGTCCCAGCCGCCCTGGTTCGTCCAGGACGCCCCGTCCACGGTCACCTGAGGCATCGCGGAGGGGCCCAGCACCTCACCGATCACCTTCCAGCGCGCGGGCAGCTTCACGTCCGGCGGGAAGGTCGCCACGATCGCGTGGTCCTCTCCCCCGGACAGCACCCACTGCAACGGATCGACGCCGACGGCCTGGCCGATGTCGTTCATCTGCGACGGCACGTCCACCTTCCCGGACGTGATGTCGATGCGGACCTTGCTCGACTCGGCGATGTGGCCCAGGTCGGCGATGAGCCCGTCGCTCACGTCGCACATGGCGGTGGCGCCGAGCCCGGCCGCGGCGGGCCCCGCCTCGTACGGCGGCTCGGGGCGGCGGTGCGCCTCCACGAAGGCGCGCGGCGAGCGGAAGCCGCGGGAGAGCACGGCGTACCCGGCGGCGGACCAGCCGAGCCAGCCGGTCACGGCCACCACGTCCCCGGGCTGCGCCCCGGCGCGCGTCACCGGGTCGTGCCCCCGCATGTCGCCGAGCGCGGTGATCGCCACGGTGATCGTGTCGCCGCGCACGACGTCGCCGCCGACCACGGCGGCACCGGCCACCTGGCACTCGTCGCGCAGCCCGTCCATCAGCTCCGAGGGCCAGGACGCGGGCAGTTCGGCGGGCACCACGAGGCCGAGCAGCAGCGCCGTCGGCACCGCGCCCATGGCCGCGATGTCGGCGAGGTTCTGCGCGGCGGCCTTGCGCCCGACGTCGTACGCGGTGGACCAGTCGCGCCTGAAGTGCCGGTTCTCCAGCAGGACGTCGGTGCTCGCGACGACCCTGCGGTCCGGCGCCGCGATCACGGCGGCGTCGTCGCCGGGACCGATGCGTACGGCCGGGGTGGTGGTGAGCCGCGAGGTCAGTTCCCGGATGAGGCCGAACTCCCCCAACTCGCCGACGGTGCCCTTCATGCGCGCGCTGCCCTTTCTGCCCCGGTCCGCCGGCGGCCGCCAGGGCCGTTTGCCCCGGTCCGCTTGCGGTCGCGGGTCGTGTCTGTCATGGGTACGGTTTTTGTCACGGGCCTGTCTTCCACATCCGTCGGGCGCCACGGCCCCCACCGGGTCTCCCCGCGGCGAGAGGGGACGCGATACCGTGGCGTCCCTTCTCCCCACATGATCCTCGTGATGATCCTCGCGGCCGCCCTGGAGGTTCCGTGGTACAGGCGTACATCCTGATCCAGACCGAAGTAGGCAAGGCGTCGACCGTCGCCGAGCTGATCGGGAAGATTCCAGGAGTGATCCAGGCCGAGGACGTCACCGGCCCCTACGACGTGATCGTGCGCGCGCAGGCCGACACGGTCGACGAGCTGGGCCGCATGGTGGTCGCCAAGGTCCAGCAGGTGGACGGCATCACGCGCACTCTGACCTGCCCGGTCGTCCACCTGTAGCCCCCGTCTACCCTGTGCCGGTGAAGTCATATCGTCACCGGCTCCGTCATGGCCGACTCAGCCGCCTGTCCATAGTGGTGCCCTCGCTCTTTCTGCTGATCGCCGTCACGGGCTGTACCGCGACGGACGACGCACCCGAGGCCGCGGTTCCCACGCCGGACGCGAAGGCCGCCGAGCTGTGCCGGGACCTCGACAAGGCCCTGCCGGAGAAGATCGACGGACTGACGCGCAACGACCCCGAGCCGGACTCGGAACTCACCGCTGCCTGGGGAAGCCCCGCGATCATACTGCGCTGCGGCGTGCCGTGGCCCGACGCGGCGGTGAAGGCGGACAGCAACACGGCGACGATCGACGGAGTGGGCTGGGTCGCGGAGGAACTCGACGGCGGCGCGCAGCGGATGACGACGGGCGGCCGCCTCGCCTACGTCGAGGTGACGATTCCCCAGGACGAGGTCGCCAGGAGCGGGGCGGGCTCTTTGGTGGACCTGGCGAAGCCCATCAAGAAGGCGATCCCCGAAGGGATCGCCGACTAGAGAGTCCTTCGGTCGGGGTGACTACCGCAGCCCCGTCGAGCGGCGCAGCGCCGCCTGGATGAGACGGTCCACCAGCTCCGGGTAGCCGACGCCGGTCTCCTGCCACATCCGCGGGTACATGGAGATCGGGGTGAAGCCCGGCAGGGTGTTGATCTCGTTGATGACGAACTCGCCGTCCTCGTCGAGGAAGAAGTCCGCGCGCACCAGGCCCTCGCAGGACATGGCCTCGAAGGCGTCCACGGCGAGCCGGCGCACCTCGGCGGTCTGCTCCTCGCTCAGCGGCGCGGGCACGATCCCGGCGGCGGAGTCGATGTACTTCGCCTCGAAGTCGTAGAACGCGTGGGAGTCGGCCGGCGGGATCTCCGCGGGCACGGAGGCGCGCGGCCCGTCCTCGAACTCCAGGACACCGCACTCGATCTCGCGCCCGACGATGCCCGCCTCGACGATCACCTTCGGGTCGTGCTCGCGGGCGGTCTCGATCGCCTCGTCGAGCCCCTCGAAGGAGTCGACCTTCGTGATGCCGATCGACGAACCCGCGCGCGCGGGCTTGATGAACAGCGGCCAGCCGTGGTCCCCGACGAAGTCGGCGACGCGGCGCCGGGCGCCCTCCTGGTCCCGCTCCCACTCACGCGGCCGGATCACCAGGTACGGGCCGACCTTCAGCCCGAAGGACGTGAAGATCCGCTTCATGTACTCCTTGTCCTGGCCGACGGCAGAGGAGAGCACACCGCAGCCCACGTACGGGGTGCCGGAGAGGTCGAGGAGGCCCTGGATGGTGCCGTCCTCGCCGTACGGTCCGTGCAGCACGGGGAAGACCACGTCGACCTCGCCGAGCACCTTGGGCACGGATCCCGGCTCGTTGTAGACGACTTCGCGGGAGCCGGGGTCGACCGGGAGCACCACGCCGCCCTCGGGCGACTCGGCGAGGTCGGCGACGTCCGGCACCCGGCGGTCGGTGATGGCCATCCGCTCCGGGTCGTCCGCCGTCAGCGCCCAGCGCCCCTCGCGCGTGATGCCGATGGGCAGCACGTCGTACGTGGAGCGGTCGATGGCGCGCAGCACGGCACCCGCCGTGACCACGGACACGCCGTGCTCGGAGCTGCGGCCACCGAAGACGACGGCCACACGCGGCTTGGGCCCACCGGCGGAGGAGGCAGGGCTCTGGGGGAGGTTCTCGCTGCTCATATCGCGTTGAGCGTACCTGCTGGTAGTACGAGAGTCAGCGCCCGCAGAGCCCCGGTCGCACAGTTGTCGTAGACCTGCCGTCGACTCGTCGCTCAGCGTCGTTCCGGCTTGGCGGAGCGCGACATGAGCTCCTTCACCGCGACGACCGGCGACTTGCCCTCGTGGACGATGGCGACGACGGTCTCCGTGATCGGCATGTCGACGCCGTGGCGGCGCGCCAGGTCGAGCACCGACTCGCAGGACTTGACGCCCTCGGCGGTCTGCTTGGTGACCGCGATGGTCTCCTGGAGCGTCATGCCCTTGCCGAGGTTGGTGCCGAAGGTGTGGTTGCGCGAGAGCGGCGAGGAGCAGGTGGCCACCAGGTCGCCGAGGCCCGCGAGCCCGGAGAACGTCAGCGGATCCGCGCCCATGGCGAGCCCCAGCCGGGTCGTCTCCGCGAGCCCGCGCGTGATGAGCGAGCCCTTCGTGTTGTCGCCGAGGCCCATGCCGTCCGCGATGCCGACGGCGAGCCCGATGACGTTCTTGACGGCGCCGCCGAGCTCGCAGCCGACCACGTCGGTGTTGGTGTACGGCCTGAAGTACGGGGTGTGGCTGGCCACTTGGAGGCGCTGGGCCACTTCCTCGTCGCGGCAGGCGACGACCGCGGCGGCGGGCTGCCGGGCGGCGATCTCGCGCGCGAGGTTGGGTCCGGTGACGATCGCGACGCGGTCCTGGCCGACCTTCGTGACGTCCTCGATGACCTCGCTCATGCGCATCGCCGAGCCGAGCTCGACGCCCTTCATGAGCGACACGAGGACGGTGTCGGGGGCGAGCAGCGGCGCCCACTCGGCGAGGTTGCCGCGCAGCGTCTGCGAGGGCACCGCGAGCACCGTGAAGTCGGCGTCCGCCGCGGCCTCGGCCGGGTCGTGGGTGGCCCGCACGTTCTCCGGCAGTTCCACGCCGGGCAGGTAATCGGGGTTCGTGCGCGTGGAGTTGACGGCCTCGGCGAGTTCGGCGCGGCGGGCCCAGAGGGTGACGTCGCAGCCCGCGTCCGCGAGCACCATCGCGAAGGCGGTGCCCCAGGAGCCGGTGCCGAAGACGGCGGCCTTCACGGGTCGGGTCACTTGCTGCTCTCCTCGGTCGTACCGCTCGTACCGCTCGTGGCCGAACTTTCCTTGCCCGCCTGCAACTTGCGGCGCTGCTCGATGCGCGCCTCGCGCGGGTCGTAACGCTTCTGCGGCGCCTTCTCGCCGCGCAGCTCCTCCACCTCGGCGGTGATCGCGGTCATGATGACCTCGGTCGCCTCCTTGAGGAGCTCCGGCGTGATCTCCCGGTCGTAGTACGCGGAGAGGTCGACGGGTTCACCGGCGAGCACATGGTGCGTTTTGCGCGGGAAGAAATGCGGCTTCTTGGAGTACGGCGCGAGCGCTTCGGTGGCACCCCACTGGCCGACCGGAATCACCGGACACTTCGTCTGCAACGCCACTCGAGCGACACCCGTCTTACCGGTCATCGGCCACAGTTGGGGATCGCGCGTGAGCGTTCCTTCGGGATAGAAGGCCACGCACTCACCGCGCTCCACCGCGTCGATCGCGGCACGGAAGGCGCTCAGCGCGTTCGTGGACTCGCGATAGACGGGAATCTGTCCGGTGCCCCGCATCGCGGCGCCCACGAACCCCTTCTTGAAGAGGCCGTGCTTCGCGAGGAAACGCGGCACCCGTCCGGTGTTGTACTGAAAGTGGGCGTAGAGGAACGGGTCCAGATGCGAATTGTGGTTGACCGCGGTGATAAAGCCTCCGTCGGCCGGAATGTTCTCCATTCCGCGCCAGTCCCGCTTGAACAGAACCACCAGCGGTGGTTTGCAGAGGACCGCGGCGAAGCGGTACCAGAAGCCGATTCTGCGGCGGGACACTCGGACACCTTCCTCTAAGGGGGCCTGGGGGCCGCACAAGTGTCGCCCCGACCCACCGGTCTGTCGAGAACACCGTACGCCCGCCCGGACGGCCGCACCTCATGCACAGGTCACAATGGGCGCGTGCAGTGGACCCTGGTGATACCGCTGAAACCGCTGGTGCGGGCCAAGAGCAGGCTGACCCCGACAGCGGGAGACGCCCTGCGCCCAGGTCTCGCCCTGGCGTTCGCCCAGGACACGGTCGCCGCGGCCGGGGCCTGCGCGGCGGTACGGGATGTGGTGGTCGTCACGGACGACCCGCGCGCCGAACGCGAACTGGCGGCGCTCGGCGCCCACGTCGTACCGGACGCCCCGCAGGCGGGCCTCAACGCCGCTCTCGCGCACGGGGCGGCGTCGGTGCGCGCCGCGCGCCCGGCCGCGGCGGTGGCGGCCCTGAACGCGGATCTGCCGGCTCTGCGTCCCCCGGAATTGGCCCGTGTTCTCGCGTCGGCCGCCGCATTTCCCCGCGCTTTTCTGCCCGATGCCGCCGGAATCGGCACCACGCTCTTGTCCGCGGCTCCCGGAACGGAATTGCGCCCCGCATTCGGCGGGGCGTCGCGCGCCCGGCACACCGCGTCCGGCGCCGCGGAACTCCCCCTCGCGGGCGTGGACTCCGTGCGTCAGGACGTCGACACCGGCGAGGACCTGCGCGCGGCCCTGTCCCTGGGCGTCGGCCCGCACACCGCACAGGCCGCGGCGGGGCTCCTGATCCCGGACGCGATCCCGTCCGCGGACCCCCACTGAGTACGCTGCCCGTATGCAGGCCACCGCGTACACGTACGACTCCCAGACCCGTTCCGGCAGCGTCCTCCTGGACGACGGGACCCCGGTCCCCTTCGACGCCGCCGCCTTCGACGCGGGCGGCCTGCGGCTGCTGCGTCCGGGGCAGCGGGTGCGCATCGAGGTCCAGGAGACCCCGGGCGCGGCCGACCCCCGGCGGATCACGCTGGTGACGCTGCAGACGTTCTGAGGCCTGCGCCGGCCGCCCGGAACACCTGCCGGAACACACCGCGGGCCGGTCTCCCCGAAGGGAGCCCGGCCCGACGCGTGAGCAACCAGGTGGCGTACGCCCGAGAAGCGACTTACTTCTTGCGGGCGGTGGCCTTCTTGGCGGTGGTCTTGCGCGCCGTCGACTTCTTGGCGGGAGCCTTCTTGGCCGTGGCCTTCTTGGCGGGCGCCGTCTTCTTCGCGGTGGCCTTCTTGGCGGGGGCGGCCTTCTTGGCGGTGGTGGCGGCCTTCTTGGCGGGAGCCGCCTTCTTGGCCGTGGCGGTCGCCTTCTTCGCCGTGGTCTTCTTCGCCGTGGCCTTCTTGGCCGTGGCGGTGGTCTTCTTCGCCGTGGTCTTCTTCGCTGGCGTGGCCTTCTTCGCGGCGGCCTTCTTGGCGGTGGTCTTCTTGGCCGCGGCCTTCTTGACCGTCGCCGAAGCACCGCCGGTCAGGCTGCCCTTGGGCGCCTTCTTGACCGCGACGTCGTTCTTCGGGAGCTTCTTCGAACCCGCGACGAGGTCCTTGAAGCCCTGGCCCGCGCGGAAACGCGGAACCGAGGTCTTCTTCACCCGGACGCGCTCCCCGGTCTGCGGGTTGCGGGCGTAACGGGCCGGGCGGTCGACCTTCTCGAACGAACCGAAGCCCGTGACCGAGACACGGTCACCGCTGACCACGGAACGGACGATGGCGTCGAGTACGGCGTCGACGGCGTCAGCGGCCTGCTGACGGCCACCGACCTTGTCGGCAATGGCTTCTACGAGCTGCGCCTTGTTCACGTCTTCCCCTTCGGAGACATTGCCGAGCGAATCTCTTTCGCACCGGCTTTTTCGCACGTTAGGCAGATATATACCGCAAATCAAACGCGAAACGGGCTAATCACCCTTGTGCCGCAACGAACTAGGCAGTCTCAGAGTTCCTCTTCAGTGATGGAGCCCTCTTCGAAGTCGTCGAGGTCCGCCATGAATCGCTCCAGACGCCTTGCCGCACCGGCGAGATCGTGTTTGGCCGCGGCCGTCACGGCCAGCAGCTTCCGGGTCAGCGCCATCCGTACGCCCTCCGGGACTTGCAGTGCGCGCACTCGGGAGTGCGCTTCCTTGAGTTGGTTCGCGACCGCCGCGTACAGCTGGAGTTGGCCGTCGTGTTCCATGCACAGATTGTGCCATCTGGGGCGAGTTGTCGCCTCCGCAGGGTGCAACTCCCGCCTCACAGGCCCCTTCTGGAGCCTTGCGCGGCGGGTCCGCCCAGAGCGGCACCGATCCACGCGTACCCCGGGAACACCCCTGTCATTCAAGGGAGTTGAGGGGCCGCGGAGACCGCCCGCGAGGGCCGTCCGAGGGGGGTCGGGGCCCGACACAGAAGTACCCCCAACCGGTGCACGATTGGGGGTACGGGGCCCTGTTGATGTGGCCTGAATAAGCCTTGTCGGGCTGCGGATCCGACGGGGATCCGGCCGGACTCAGACCTGGATGGTCTGCGGCTTGAAGGCCGGGCGCTTCGCCTCGTAGGCGGCGATGTCCGACTCGTTCTTCAGCGTGATGCTGATGTCGTCGAGGCCGTTGAGCAGCCGCCAGCGGGAGTTCTCGTCGAGCTCGAAGGAGGCGGTGACGCCCTCGGCGCGCACTTCGCGCTCCTGGAGGTCGACGGTGATCTCGGCCTGCGGGTCCTTCTCCACCAGCTCCCACAGCTGGTCCACGACCTTCTGGTCGAGAACCACGGTCAGTAGACCGTTCTTCAGGGAGTTGCCGCGGAAGATGTCCGCGAAGCGGGAGGAGATGACGGTCTTGAAGCCGTAGTTCTGCAGCGCCCACACGGCGTGCTCACGGGAGGAGCCGGTGCCGAAGTCGGGGCCGGCCACCAGGACGGTGGCACCCTCGCGCTCGGGCCGGTTGAGCACGAACTCGGAGTCCTTGCGCCAGGCCTCGAACAGTCCGTCCTCGAACCCGTCCCGCGTCACCTTCTTGAGCCAGTGGGCGGGGATGATCTGGTCGGTGTCGACGTTGCTGCGGCGCAGCGGGACGGCCCGGCCGGTGTGCGTGGTGAATGCTTCCATGACTGATCAGACTCCAGCGGCGACAGGGGCGTCGGACAGGTCGGCGGGCGAGGCCAGGTGGCCGAGCACGGCGGTGGCGGCGGCGACCTGGGGCGAGACCAGGTGGGTGCGGCCGCCCTTGCCCTGCCGGCCCTCGAAGTTGCGGTTGGAGGTGGACGCGGAGCGCTCGCCGGGCGCGAGTTGGTCCGGGTTCATGCCCAGGCACATGGAGCAGCCCGCGTACCGCCACTCGGCGCCGGCCTCCTTGAAGACCTTGTCCAGGCCCTCCTCGACGGCCAGCAGGCCCACCCGCGCCGAACCCGGCACGACCAGCATCCGTACGCCGTCGGCGATTTTGCGGCCCTTGAGGATCTCGGCGACGGCCCGCAGGTCCTCCATGCGGCCGTTCGTGCACGAGCCCACGAAGACGGTGTCGACCTTGACCTCGCGCAGCGGCTGCCCGGCGGTCAACCCCATGTACTCCAGGGCCTTTTCGGCGGCGTAGCGCTCCGAAGCGTCTTCGTACGAAGCCGGGTCGGGGATGTTCGCCGAAAGCGGCGCTCCCTGGCCGGGGTTGGTGCCCCAGGTCACGAACGGCGACAGCTCGTCGGCCTTGATGAAGACCTCGGCGTCGAAGACCGCGTCGTCGTCCGTCTTCAGCGTCTTCCAGTACGCGACCGCCTCGTCCCAGTCCGCGCCCTTCGGCGCGTGCGGACGGCCCTCCAGGTAGGCGAAGGTGGTCTCGTCGGGGGCGACCATGCCCGCGCGGGCACCGGCCTCGATGGACATGTTGCAGATGGTCATCCGCGCTTCCATCGACAGCTTCTCGATGGCCGAGCCGCGGTACTCCAGGATGTAGCCCTGGCCGCCACCGGTGCCGATCTTCGCGATGATCGCGAGGATCAGGTCCTTGGCGGTGACGCCCTCGGGCAGCTCGCCCTCGACCGTGATCGCCATGGTCTTCGGGCGGGCCATCGGCAGCGTCTGCGTGGCCAGCACGTGCTCGACCTGGGAGGTGCCGATGCCGAACGCCAGGCCGCCGAAGGCGCCGTGGGTGGAGGTGTGGGAGTCGCCGCACACCACGGTGGTGCCGGGCTGGGTCAGGCCCAGCTGCGGGCCCACCACGTGCACGACGCCCTGCTCGACGTCGCCCAGCGAGTGCAGGCGCACCCCGAACTCGGCGGCGTTCTTGCGCAGCGTCTCCAGCTGCACGCGCGAGACCGGGTCGGCGATCGGCTTGTCGATGTCGAGGGTCGGGGTGTTGTGATCCTCGGTCGCGATGGTGAGGTCGGTGCGCCGCACCCGACGGCCCGCCTGGCGGAGGCCGTCGAAGGCCTGCGGGCTGGTCACCTCGTGCAGCAGGTGCAGATCGATGAAGAGGAGATCGGGCTCGCCCTCGGCGCGCCGGACGACGTGGTCGTCCCAGACCTTCTCCGCGAGTGTCCTACCCATCGCTTTCCCTCCGGCCGGCTTGAGGTGCGCCGGCCCAACTAGAGATTTCGGATCGCCGTCGCCCGTACCCCTCGTACCGGACGCCGGCGGCCGGGCCCGTTTGGTCCACGGGCCGGTGTGACGTACAGGGTGGCAAGTTCCACGGAAAATTGAACTTGCGTTTCACAGAGTGAGACGGGAGTATCGACGCATGGACAACAGTAGCGGCGTCGGCGTTCTGGACAAGGCAGCCCTTGTCCTGGGCGCCCTGGAGTCCGGACCCGCGACCCTCGCAGGCCTTGTCGCGGCCACCGGACTGGCAAGACCCACAGCCCACCGCCTGGCGGTGGCCCTGGAGCACCACCGCATGGTGGCGCGCGACATGCAGGGCCGTTTCATTCTCGGCCCGCGCCTCGCGGAACTCTCGGCGGCGGCCGGCGAGGACCGTCTCCTCGCGACGGCGGGCCCGGTGCTCACGCACCTGCGGGACGTCACGGGCGAGAGCGCCCAGCTCTACCGCCGCCAGGGCGACATGCGCATCTGCGTCGCCGCGGCGGAGCGGCTCTCCGGCCTGCGGGACACAGTTCCGGTGGGCTCGACCCTCACGATGAAGGCGGGTTCGTCCGCGCAGATCCTGATGGCCTGGGAGGAGCCGGAGCGCCTGCACCGCGGCCTCCAGGGCGCCCGCTTCACGGCGACGGCCCTGTCGGGCGTACGGCGCCGCGGCTGGGCCCAGTCGATCGGCGAGCGGGAGCCGGGCGTCGCGTCCGTCTCGGCGCCGGTGCGCGGCCCCTCGAACCGGGTCGTGGCAGCGGTCTCGGTCTCCGGCCCGATCGAGCGTCTGACGCGCCACCCGGGGCGGATGCACGCCCAGGCCGTCATCGACGCCGCGGGGCGCCTCTCCGAGGCCCTGCGCCGCACCGGCTGATCCGGTCGCGCTCAACTCCTTCCGCACCCCTGCCCGTTCCCGGCCGGTCGCTCCAACGCCGCAGCGACCGGCCGGAGTTGTCCCTGCGGAACGTCAACTCCCGCGTCCTGCGCGCACACATGAAGAAGGCCCTTCCCGCATTCGGGAAGGGCCTTCTTCGTTCGCGTACCCCCGACCGGATTCGAACCGGCGCTACCGCCTTGAGAGGGCGGCGTGCTAGGCCGCTACACAACGGGGGCCTTGACCACTTACGTGGTCGAGCTGGTCTACCAGGACTCGAACCTAGAATGACGGTACCAGAAACCGTAGTGTTGCCAATTACACCATAGACCACTGAAGTTCAAGGCCTTGCGACCTGCGAACTCAATGCGTACCCCCGACCGGATTCGAACCGGCGCTACCGCCTTGAGAGGGCGGCGTGCTAGGCCGCTACACAACGGGGGCCCTAGCGATCCTGCATCAGAGTCGGTGGGAGCTACCCAGGCCGTCCCCGCGGGAAGGATCTGTACCCCCGACCGGATTCGAACCGGCGCTACCGCCTTGAGAGGGCGGCGTGCTAGGCCGCTACACAACGGGGGCTTTGTGGATGCCATATCCACGTGTGCAGATGAGCTCTGCGAGCTGGCCTACCAGGACTCGAACCTAGACTAACGGAACCAGAAACCGTCGTGCTGCCAATTACACCATAGGCCACCGAAGCACAACCCCCGAGGGGGATCTTGCTTGGCTTGCGCTTCCGGGTCCCGGGCTTTTCGGCCCGCTCCCCTTGGCGCAGAAAGAACATTACCCGAAGGTGGACTGCGCTCCAAAACGGGTATCCCGAGCCAGCAGTGCGGGCAGTTGATCGAGGCCGGTGATGCGCACGAGCTCGGGCCGGCCGCCGAGTCCCGCGCGGTCCAGCCAGATCCCGCTCAGGCCCGCGTCGACCGCTCCGCGGGCGTCCGTGTCCGGCTGGTCACCGACGTACGCGACCTCGTGGGGCGCGAGGCCCAGCTCCTCGCAGACGGCGTGGAACGCGGCCGCCTCGGGCTTGGCGACACCGAGTTCGGCCGCGCACAGGACGGCCTCGAACCGGTCGCGCACGCCGAGGGCACGCAGCTTGCGGTCCTGGTTGTGCAGCGAGGAGTTGGACAGCACCGCGTGCCGGTAGCCGGCGGCGAGGGCGTCCAGGGCCGGGACGGTGTCCGGGAAGAGGGCCCATGCCGCCTCGTAGTGGGCGAGGTAACGGGCGAACCACCCGTCGGCCTCGTCGTCCGCCATCGCGCCGCCCACGAAGGTGCGCACCCGGTCGCGGCGCTGCCCCTCCCAGTCGCTCTCCCCCGCCTCGAACCGCGCCCAGTGCTGGCGCGTGGCCGCCCGCCACCGCACGAGCGCCTCCTCGACGCTCCCGAAGCCGTCGAGCAGCCCCTCCACGGTGAGGTGCTCGCGCATACCGACGGTGTCGGCGTTCGCGTAGTCGAAGATCGTGTCATCGATGTCCCAGACGATGGCCTTGATGGCGGTGCTGTGCGGCATGTCTCGACCGTAAGCGCGAAAGACCCGGAAGCGGATCGCTTCCGGGTCTTTCGTGCCTGCGCGCGCGTGGTTACGCGGTGAGCTTGGCCAGGGCCGCGTCGATGCGGGCCAGCGCCTTGTCCTTGCCCAGGATCTCCAGGGACTCGAAGAGGGGCAGGCCGATGGTGCGGCCGGTGACGGCGACGCGGACCGGGGCCTGGGCCTTGCCGAGCTTGAGGCCGTGGGCCTCGCCGGCGGCCAGGACGGCCTCCTTGAGGGACTCGGGGGACGCCCAGTCGGCCGCGTCGAGCTTCTCGCGGGCCGTACGCAGGAGGGCGTCGGAGCCTTCCTTCATGGCCTTGTTCCAGCTCGCCTCGTCGAAGACGGGCTCGGCGAGGAAGAGGAAGTCCACGTTGTCCGTGATCTCGGAGAGGACCTTGAGGCGGGTCTGGGCGTGCGGCGCGATGGCCGCCCACTTCGCCTCGTCGAACTCCTCCGGGGCCCACGGCGCGAAGGGGGCCCGCAGCCACGGGGCGCAGCGCTCCGCGAAGTCCTTCGGGTCGAGCAGGCGGATGTGGTCGCCGTTGATCGACTCGCACTTCTTGAGGTCGAAGCGGGCCGGGTTCGGCTGGACGTCCTTGACGTCGAACGCGGCCACCATCTCGTCGATGGAGAAGATGTCGCGGTCGGCGGAGAGGGACCAGCCGAGGAGGGAGAGGTAGTTGAGCAGGCCCTCCGGGAGGAAGCCGCGCTCGCGGTAGAGGTTGAGGCTGCTCTGCGGGTCGCGCTTCGACAGCTTCTTGTTGCCCTCGCCCATGACGTACGGCAGGTGGCCGAACTCGGGGACCAGCTGGGCGATCCCCAGGTCCTTGAGCGCCCAGTAGAGGGCGATCTGGCGCGGGGTGGAGGAGAGCAGGTCCTCGCCGCGCAGGACGTGGGTGATCTCCATCAGCGCGTCGTCGACCGGGTTGACGAGCGTGTAGAGCGGCGCGCCGTTGGCACGGACGATGCCGTAGTCCGGGACGTTCTCCGGCTCGTAGCTGATCTCGCCGCGGACCAGGTCGTTGAACGTGATCTTCGTGTCGGGCATCCGGAAGCGGACGATGGGCTTGCGGCCCTCCGCCTCGTAAGCGGCCTTCTGCTCGGCGGTGAGGTCGCGGCAGTGGCCGTCGTAGCCGGAGGGCTTGCCGGCGGCGCGGGCCGCGTCACGGCGGGCGTCCAGCTCCTCGGTGGAGCAGTAGCAGTAGTAGGCGCGCCCGGCGTCGAGGAGCTTGCGCGCGACGTCCTTGTAGATGTCCATCCGCTGCGACTGCCGGTACGGCGCGTGCGGGCCGCCGACCTCGGGGCCCTCGTCCCAGTCGAAGCCGAGCCAGCGCATCGCGTCGAGGAGCTGCTCGTACGACTCCTCGCTGTCGCGGGCCGCGTCGGTGTCCTCGATGCGGAAGACCAGGGTGCCCTGGTGGTGGCGCGCGAAGGCCCAGTTGAACAGGGCGGTGCGCACCAGGCCCACGTGGGGGTTACCGGTGGGCGAGGGGCAGAAACGGACGCGTACGGGTGCGCTAGCCACGCTTGACAACCTTGTTGGTGAGAGTGCCGATGCCTTCGATGCTGACGGCGACCTCGTCGCCGACGCTGAGCGGGCCGACCCCTTCCGGGGTGCCCGTGAGGATGACGTCGCCGGGGAGCAGCGTCATGGCCTCGGAGATGTTGACGATCAGGTCCTCGATGGATGTGATCATCTGCGACGTGCGGCCGAGCTGGCGCTGCTGGCCGTTGACCGTGCACTGGACCGTGAGGTCGGAGGCCTGCTCCAGGGTGAGGCCGGTCTCGACCCAGGGGCCCAGCGGGCAGGACGTGTCGAAGCCCTTGGCCCGCGCCCACTGCTTCTCGCGCTTCTGCACGTCGCGGGCGGTGACGTCGTTGGCGGCCGTGTAGCCGAAGATGACGTCCTTGACGCGCTCGCGCGGGACCTCGCGGCACAGACGGCCGATGACGACGGCGAGCTCCGCCTCGTGGTGCAGTTCCTCGGAGAAGCCGGGGTACTGGATCTCGGCGTCCGGGCCGATCACCGACGTCGACGGCTTGAAGAAGGCGAAGGGGGTGTCCGGGACCTCGTTGCCCAGTTCCTTCGCGTGCTCCGCGTAGTTGCGGCCGAAGGCGATCACCTTGTTCGGGAGCACCGGGGGCAGCAGCCGGACCTTGTTGAGCGGGACCTTCGTGCCGCTCAGTTCGAAGTCCGTGAACGGGATGCCCTTGATGATGTCGAGGACGAGCTCGTCAGGCTTGTCGCCTTCGACCGCGCCGAAGGCGACGTTCCCGTCGATGGAGAATCTGGCGATGCGCACGGTTTGCTGCGCCCCTTTTTTCTGCGTTGGGCCCGGGTGGGATGTGACCGGACCAGGCTAACGCGGTGGGGCAGGCGCCGTCGCTGTGGTGGTTAGGCCGCCGGGGCGGTCTCCGGCGCGACCATCAGGATGGTGCGCTTGGGGTTGGCCGTGTTGGTGGGGAGCGTCGCCGAGTGTTCCGGGACGGCCGGCGCGGCCTGGATCTCCTCGGCGTCCGCGAGGTGCGCCAGCGTCGTGCGCCGCGGGTTGGCAATGTTCTGGAACATCATCGTCTTCATGGCTGCGCTCTGGAACCTTCTCGGTGAGACGGGGTGCGGAGTGACCACGATACGTCGCGGCGGACCGGTCGGCCGGTCCGAAAATCCCGAACTATCTGGCATACACAGAGCTCCAGCGGCGCTAAACATCCGAATCCCTCCGAAAGTCCGGAAGTTGTGATCATCGGCGTGTGAGTTTGCTCACGGAAGCGCTCGCAAAAGGGGCGGATCGGAACGTGAACCCTCGCGCGCGAAACGGACATTGCATGCCTGAAGTCACCATTCCGCTCCCGATCATGGCGACTGGGACACTCCCGAGTCACACACGGAAAGCACCGCAATGCCCGGTTTAATCTAGATCACTTTCTACGTCTCGTGACCCTGCACTCACACCGCGTCACAGAGACCGCGGGGTACCCCTCGGGCCTTGTTGGAGATCCTGCACTGTGCTGGAATCGCGTGGACCGCCGCAGGTACAGAACCGGCGCGCACGGGCGCATCGCAGCGCCGAACAGTGGCGGTAGGGGGAGCCAGCGCCGGTCACTCACGACCACAGGGGGACGTTTCAGGTCGCCCCCCGAACGACGCCGACACCGCCTTGTCCGCGCATGCGGGCGGGGCGCCTGGTCCAGAGGTTGCGACGCTAGTGCAGGGACGTAAGAACAGGGATGGCAGCGCTGCGGCGGAGCCGGAGCCGCGCGGCGGGACCGGTCCGATAGCCGGCGGCACCCGGCCCCCGCACGCTCAGAACCCGGGACGCACCGCGTCCGTCGACACCTCGGAGGGCGACGGCCGGAGCGGCGCTCCGGGTGCCTCCACGCCGTCCGCGGCGAAGCCCAAGGTGCCCACGGGGCCCGGCTCCCGGATGGCGCTGCGCAACTGGCGCATCTCGACGCGCCTCGTCTCGCTGCTCGCGCTCCCCGTGGTCGCGGCGACCTCGCTGGGCGCGCTGCGCATCGCCGAATCGCTGAACGACATCCAGCAGCTCGACAACATGAAGCTGCTGACCGAGATGACGAAGCAGGCGACCGAGCTGGCGTCGGCGCTCCAGGAGGAGCGCGACCAGGCGGCGGGCCCGCTGTCGAACGGCTCGTCGGCGAGCGACTTCAGCGTCAAGTCGACGCGGGAGAAGACCACCCGCGCCAAGACCTCGTTCCTGCAGAGCACCACGGACATCAAGTCCGACGGCGAGGCCGGCAGCCTCAACGGCGTGCGCGAGCACGCGGTGCAGATCGCCAGCGAGCTGATCCAGCTCGGCAAGATCCGGCAGGAGGCGTACAGCGACCAGTCGAACGCCTCGCAGACCGTCGACGCCTACAGCCGGATCATCAACGAGCTGCTCTCGCTGTCCACGGACATGGCGCAGGCGACCAGCAGCCCGGAGATGATCCAGCGCACGCGCGCGCTGGCGGCCTTCTCCTCCGCCAAGGAGTACGCCTCCGAGCAGCGCGCCATCATCGCGGCCGCCCTGCCGCCCAACAGCTCCCGCTTCGGCAAGCTCACCGAGACCGACCGGCAGTACGGTCTCGCGGCGCTGGAGAACCAGAAGTCGCAGATCCAGTCGTTCAAGGCCGTGTACGGCCCCGTGGACGCGCAGGAGCTGCTGAAGCCGATCGAGGAGAACAACTCCACGATCAAGGCCGCCGACACGTACGCGAACCGCGTGCTGCAGAAGACCGACGGCATCAAGTCCCAGGACAAGCGCTCGTACAAGGACTGGATCGACGCGGACACCACGCGCATCCAGGAGATGTCCAAGATCGAGCTGACGCTGCTCAACCAGATGGAGCAGCAGGCCCGCGAGCTGCGCAACGCCTCCGAGCGTTCGGCGATCATCAACGGTGCGCTGATCCTGCTCGTGCTCGGCGTCTCGCTCGTCGGCGCCTTCGTCGTGGCCCGGTCCATGATCCGCTCGCTGCGCCGCCTCCAGGACACCGCCACCAAGGTCGCCCAGGACCGCCTGCCCGAGCTGGTCAAGGAGCTCTCCGAGGCCGACCCGCAGGACGTCGACACGTCCGTGGAGTCGGTCGGCGTGCACTCGCGCGACGAGATCGGCAAGGTGGCCGCGGCCTTCGACGACGTGCACCGCGAGGCGGTCCGCCTCGCCGCCGAGCAGGCGCTGCTGCGAGGCAACGTCAACGCGATGTTCACCAACCTCTCGCGGCGCTCGCAGGGCCTCATCCAGCGTCAGCTCTCGCTCATCTCCGAGCTGGAGTCCCGCGAGGCCGACCCCGACCAGCTGTCCTCGCTGTTCAAGCTCGACCACCTCGCGACCCGCATGCGCCGCAACGGCGAGAACCTCCTCGTTCTCGCCGGTGAAGAGCCCGGCCGCCGCTGGACCCGGCCCGTTCCGCTCGTCGACGTGCTGCGTGCCGCCGCGTCCGAGGTGGAGCAGTACGAGCGCATCGAACTGGCGGCCGTGCCCGCCACGGAGGTCGCGGGCCGCGTCGTCAACGACCTCGTGCACCTGCTCGCCGAGCTGCTGGAGAACGCGACCTCGTTCTCCTCGCCGCAGACCAAGGTGAAGGTGACCGGTCACGCGCTGCCCGACGGCCGCGTCCTGATCGAGATCCACGACACCGGCATCGGCCTCTCCCCCGAGGACCTCGCCGCGATCAACGAGCGGCTCGCCTCGCCGCCCACCGTGGACGTGTCGGTCTCCCGCCGCATGGGTCTGTTCGTGGTCGGCCGCCTCTCGCAGCGCCACGGCATCCGCATACAGCTGCGCCCCTCCGACTCCGGTGGTACGACCGCGCTGGTCATGCTCCCCGTGGACGTCGCGCAGGGCGGCAGGAAGCCCGGCGGCAAGCCGGGCGGCCCCGGTGGTTCCGGTGGCCCCGCCGCCGCGCAGGCCGCGGCCGGTGTCGCCGCCGCGCGGCGCGGTCAGGCGCCCGGCGGATCCGGCGCTCCGGGCGGTCTCCTCGGTGGCGGCTCCGGCGCGTCCGGTGCCGGGCGGCCGCAGGTCGGTGCCGGTGCGGGTGGTCCGCGCGCGGCGCTGCCCGGACGTCCCGGCGGGCCGCAGGCTCCGGGTGGTCCTTCCGGCCCCGGCCCCATGGCTCCCTCGGGCCCGTCGGCTCCTTCCGCTCAGTCCGGTCCCTCCGGTGCCGACGCGTTCAGCAAGGGGCAGGCCCCCGGCGGTCCCGTTCCGCCGCAGCAGCGCACGCACAGCGACCCGAACGAGCCGCAGGGCCGGCGCCGTCCGGTGCTGCCTCCGCGCGGTGGCCCGCGTGCCGAGCTGCCGGGCGGCAACCCGCAGCCCCGTACGCCGAGTTGGGGCGACGAGAACGCGCAGCCGAACCTCGACGCGCCGCGTCAGCACGACGAGCCGGACTCGACGGCCCGGATGCCGCGCGTCCGCGACGACCGGCAGGGCCCGCCCGCCGGGCAGCCCGGCCAGGGCGGTCGCGGACCGGCGCAGGACTCCGGCCAGTTCGTCCGGTCCGACGTCTTCGGTCCGCGCGGCGGCGACGCCGGCAACCCGGGCACGGGCGGTCCGGCGAACGGGTTCCGGGACGGCGGTCTCACGGGCCGTCAGGACCCGTCCGGCACGGGCCAGTTCGAGCGTCCGCAGGGCGACCCGTCGAACACGGGCCGCCGCCGGCGCCCGCAGGACCCGGGCACCGCCCAGTTCCCGCGCGTGCAGGACCCGTCGGCGACCGGGCAGTACGCCCAGCCGCAGGGCGACCGCTCCGGCACCGGCCGGTACGCGCAGCCCCAGGGCCCCTCGGACACCGGTGGCTTCGACCGCCCGGGGGGCGACCCGTCGGGCACCGCCCAGTTCCCGCGCGTCCAGGACCCCTCGGCCACCGGGCAGTACGCCCAGCCGCAGGGCCTTTCGGACGCCGGTGGCTTCCCGCCCGCGCAGGATCCGTCCTCCGGCCAGTTCCCGCGGTCCCAGGACCCGTCGGGCGCCGGCCAGTACAACCGCTCCCAGAACGACCCGTCGAGCACGGGCCAGTACGCGCAGCCCCAGGGGCGCTCGAACTCCGGCCAGTTCGAGTTCACGCCCCCGAAGCCGCCGCAGCGCAACGGCATGCAGGACCAGGGCATCCCCGAGCAGCCCTCGCAGCAGGACTTCCTGCCGCCGGGCGACGCGTCGGGCGGTGACGGCCGCACGCCGCTGTACGACACGCTGGAGACCAACTGGTTCCACGGCCAGGGCCAGAACGGTCAGGGCCAGGGCCAGAACCAGGGCCAGAACGGTCAGGGCCGGAACCAGGGGACGCAGTCCCCCGGTGGCCGCCTTGAGCAGGGGCTGCCGCAGCGTCCGGGGGCCCAGGCCTCCGCGCCCGCCCGGCCCGCCGCGTCCCCCGACCCGTCCGAGGTCAACTGGCGGCAGTCGCCGAACGACGAGTTGATGCGCCAGGCCGAGCGGGTGCGCAAGCCCGCCGCGGGCGGCGTCACCCACTCCGGTCTGCCCCGCCGTGTGCCGAGGGCGAACCTGGTGGCGGGCACGGCCCAGGAGCAGCAGACTCAGGCCGGACCTCAGGTCTCGCGCGCGCCCGACGACGTGCGCGGTCGGCTGACCAATCTCCGTCGGGGCATCCAGCAGGGGCGGCAGGCCGGCAACACCGGCAGCTACCCCCGCCCCACTCACCAGCAGGAGCGTTAGTTGAGCCAGATGAGCCAGGCGGCACAGAACCTGAACTGGTTGATCACGAACTTCGTGGACAACACACCGGGTGTCTCACACACGGTCGTGGTGTCCGCGGACGGGCTGCTGCTCGCGATGTCCGAGGGGTTCCCGCGGGACCGCGCGGACCAGCTGGCGGCCGTGGCGTCGGGTCTCACCTCGCTCACGGCCGGCGCGTCCCGGATCTTCGAGGGCGGCCCGGTGAACCAGACGGTCGTGGAGATGGAGCGAGGATTCCTCTTCATCATGTCCATCTCGGACGGCTCGTCGCTCGCCGTGCTGGCGCACCCCGACTGCGACATCGGCCTCGTCGGCTACGAGATGGCGCTGATGGTCGACCGGGCGGGCTCCGTGCTCACCCCCGACCTGCGCGCAGAACTCCAGGGCAGCCTGTTGCACTGAGGCGGGTAACGGCCGGTAACCCGGCCGTCCCCGCAGTCTGCTGCATCGGCAGCCCCGGAATCCAGTAAGCGCACGCAATCCGCACATGCGAAGTTCCGCCGTCACAATCCCCCCACCGGCCCACCCTCAGACGGCAGGCCCCCGCACTTGTCGTCCCGCCCGGAGGATCCATGACCCCGCCCACCGACTCCCACGACCCGTACGGCGCGACAGCCCACGCCGGGTACGGTCACGAGGGCGACCAGCCCCTGGTCCGTCCCTACGCGATGACCGGTGGCCGGACCCGGCCGCGCTACCAGCTCGCCATAGAGGCGCTGGTGAGCACGACCGCCGACCCGGCGGCCCTGGTGACGCTGCTGCCCGAGCACCAGCGCATCTGCCACCTGTGCCGCGAGGTGAAGTCGGTCGCCGAGGTCTCGGCGCTGCTCTCGATGCCGCTGGGTGTGGCCCGGATCCTCGTCGCGGACCTGGCCGAGGCCGGGCTCGTCGCCATTCACCAGCCGGGCGGCGACGAGGCCAACGGCGGTGCGCCGGACGTGACTCTGCTCGAAAGGGTGCTCAGTGGACTTCGCAAGCTCTGACGGTTCCGTGGGAACCGCCCGCGCGACGACCTCGGCGAAGATCGTGGTGGCCGGCGGCTTCGGCGTCGGCAAGACGACGTTCGTGGGTGCCGTCTCCGAGATCAACCCGCTGCGCACCGAGGCCGTCATGACCTCCGCCAGCGCCGGGATCGACGACCTGACCCACACCGGTGACAAGACGACCACCACGGTCGCCATGGACTTCGGTCGCATCACGCTCGACGACGACCTGATCCTGTACCTCTTCGGTACGCCGGGCCAGGACCGCTTCTGGTTCATGTGGGACGACCTGGTGCGCGGCGCGATCGGCGCGGTCGTCCTCGTCGACACCCGCCGCCTCGCCGACTGCTTCCCGGCCGTCGACTACTTCGAGAACTCCGGCCTGCCCTTCGTCATCGCCCTCAACGGCTTCGACGGGCACCAGCCGTACGCTCCCGAAGAGGTGCGCGAGGCGCTCCAGATCGGCCCGGACACCCCGATCATCACGACCGACGCCCGGCACCGCGCGGACGCGAAGAGCGGATTGATCACGCTGGTCGAGCACGCGCTCATGGCGCGCCTGAAGTAGCGGGCGCGGCATCCGGCGCGATGATCGGCACCTTTCAGGAGCGGTCGGATCTCGGTCACCAAGTGGCCAGATCCGTACGGCAGTTGCCGTAGCCCCGTCGGCGGCCCCTGTGGCCTTTGACACGCCGGGCCGCGCTGTTCATAACGTTTCGAAAGAGAATTCCCAGGGCACCGACACACGTCGCGCACACCCGGTTCCACTGCGCTCACAAGAGCCCCGCCTTTTGGCGGGGCTCGCTCTTTATGACCGTTTTATCTGGGGTGTGCGTCACGCGGAGGTTCCGCTTCCGACTGTTTGGAAGTGCGCCTCTTGACGTGCTGGAATGCGCTGAACTGCCCAGTAGGAATGGGCCTGGGAGACATACAGCGGCACAACGTAGGTGCCGACGCCGAGAGGTTGTTGGTCGAGTGAGGCGAAGCAAGAACAGTCCCGAGCCGGCATCGGCGCGGGGCAACTTCACCCCGCCGCCGCGCGAAGCGGCACGGACCGCACCGGCGGCCGAGGCACCGGCGCCGGCACCGTCGGGTGGCCGGATGTCGCCGCGTAACTGGCGTGTACCCACCAAGCTGAACGCCATCCTGCTCATACCCGTGGTCGTCGGTCTGGTCATGGGCGGTTTCCAGGTGTCGAACTCGATCGCCACCTGGCAGGAGGCCGAGGACGCCGAGAACACCGCACGTCTCGTGCAGGCCTCACTGACGTACGGCAACCGCCTCATCGAGGAGCGCGACATCTCCGCCGCGCCCCTCCTCCAGGGCAAGACGGACGACCCGAAGGTGACGGCGGCCCGTGAGGCCACCGACGCCGCCGCCGAGAAGTTCCACGCCGCGGCCGAGAACATGCCGCACAAGGCGGGCCTCGATCGCCGCATGGCGCAGTTCACCAAGGTCGAGCCGCAGCTGAAGAAGCTGCGCGCCGCCGCGTACACCTCCAAGCTGCCGGGCGTGCAGACCGAAGAGGGCTACGTCGCCATCCAGCACCCGCTGATGGAGTTCGCCAACGAGCTCGGCCTCGGCACCGGCAACATCACCAGCTACGGCCGCACCGTCTACGCGATCTCGCTGACCAAGGCGGCGCTCTCGCTGGAGCGGTCCATCGGCATGCACCTCCTGGTGAAGCCGGGCCCCGGCACCACGAACCTGAGCCGTCAGCGCACCGCGCTCGGCTCCTACGCCTACCTCGAGAACATCGCCATCGAGGAGTACAAGGGCGGCGGTACGGCCGAGGACCTCCAGAAGCTCGAGGACACGATCGCGAAGCTGAAGTCGGACGGCGCCAAGCAGGCGGCCGCGGCCAAGGCCAAGGACCCGTCGTACGTCGCGCCGCCGGAGAACACCAGGATGGTGGCGGCCGTCGTGGGCCTGCCGAGCACGCAGCCCAGCGCGCGGCTCGCGCTCGCCCAGAAGGGCGTCACGCCCGAGAACTGGTGGGCCGTCAACACCGCGAAGTTCGACGCCTATCGCACGATCGAGTCGAATCTCGCGGACAAGGCCGTGACCGAGGCCTCCGGGATCGCCGCCGCCGCCAAGCGCGAGGCGATCATCATCGGTGCCGCCGTCGTGGTCGCCCTGCTCGCCGCGTTCCTGCTCGCCGGGCAGATGGCCCGCCAGATGTCCCGCTCGATGCGCCGGCTGCGCACCGCCGCCTTCGACGTGGCCGAGCAGCGCCTGCCGTCGCTGGTCGACCAGCTCTCGCGCACCGAGCCGGGCCGCGTCGACACCCGCGTCCAGCCGATCCCGATCACCACGACCGACGAGATCGGCGAGGTCGCCCGCGCCTTCGACCAGGTGCACCGTGAGGCCGTCCGGCTCGCCGCCGAGCAGGCCCTGCTGCGGGGCAACATCAACGCGATCTTCACCAACCTGTCGCGCCGCAACCAGTCGCTGATCGAGGGCCAGCTGACCCTCATCACCGACCTGGAGAACAACGAGGCCGACCCGGACCAGCTGGAGAACCTCTTCCGCCTGGACCACCTCGCGACCCGTATGCGCCGCAACGGCGAGAACCTCCTGGTCCTCGCGGGCGAGGAGCCCGGCCGCCGCTGGGACCAGCCCGTCCCGCTCGTCGACGTGCTCCGTGCCGCCACCTCCGAGGTGGAGCAGTACGAGCGCATCGAGCTGGCCGGCGTCCCCGAGGCCGAGATCCACGGCCGTGCGGTCACCGACCTCGTGCACCTGCTCGCCGAGCTGCTGGAGAACGCGACGACGTTCTCCTCCCCGCAGACCAAGGTCCGCGTCACCGCGACCCGTCTCCCCGACGGCCGCGTGATGATCGAGATCCACGACAAGGGCATCGGCCTCACCGCCGAGGACTTCGCGGACATCAACCACAAGCTGGCCAACCCGCCGACCGTGGACGCCGCGATCTCCCAGCGCATGGGCCTGTTCGTGGTCGGCCGCCTCTCCGACCGGCACGGCATCCGCGTCCAGCTGCGCCCCTCGGGCGAGCAGGCGGGGACGACGTCGCTGGTCATGCTCCCCGAGGTGATCACCCACGGTGGCGGCGCCGACCAGCCGCTGGACTCCGAGTTCACCGTCTCGACGATGATCCCGAAGCAGGCCGCCTTCGAGCACGCCCCGCTGCGGACCGCCGCCGAGCTCGGCTTCGACGACAGCCGCTACGACGTCCCGGACGACGCCCGCGAGCTGGACCCGGTCGGCCGCTCCCTCATGCGCGAGGAGCGCCGCGCGGCCCTGGAGGCCCAGCAGCACGACACGGACCGGGCCCCTCAGGACCGCCCGCTGTTCCGTGACGAGTTCCAGCCACAGCAGCCGCAGCAGGACCGTCCGCCCTTCGCCGATCAGAACGCGTACGACACCCAGCAGGCCCCGTACGACAACCACCAGCAGATCGGCTACGACGATCCGCAGCAGGACGTCTACGACGAGCACCAGGTCGGCTACGACGACCGGCAGCAGGGCGGTTACGACGGATTCGTCCCCGTGCAGCCCTCCCACGAGGGCGGGCAGCCGGACGGATTCGCCCCTGGTTACGGCCCGCAGGACGACTATGCGGAAGTGTCGCGGGAGTCGTACAACCCGTTCGACCGGCCCGCGCCGGAGGCCGATTGGCAGGCCCAGCGCGACTACCGGTCCGACTTCCAGGGCCCGTTCGGCCCCGAAGCGGAATCCGCTCCGGGCACTGCCGCGGCGGACCAGGAACGCGTAGGCTTCGACGGGCACGGTGCCGCCCCGGCGGAACCGACCGGACCGGCCCCCTCCGCCCCCCACGCGCTGACCGACGCCGGTCTCCCGCGGCGCGGCGGCGGAGCCCTCCGGGAGCCCGAGCCCGCGCGGCCGCAGGAGCCCGAGCCCCGCTCCGACGAGGACACCAGCTGGCGTTCGGCCAACGACGCCCGGTGGGAACGCGCGGAGCAGCTCAAGAAGCCGAAGGCGGGCGGCGTCACCGCGTCCGGTCTGCCGCGCCGGGTGCCCAAGGCCAATCTGGTCGAGGGCACGGCGGAGTCGACGCCGCAGGGCGGCCCACAGGTCTCCCGCGCCCCCGAGGACGTCCGGGGCAGGCTCAGCAACCTGCGTCGCGGCGTGCAGCGGGGACGCAGTGAGGGCAGCAGTGATACGAACGGCCAGGGCTTCGGTCCTGACAGCACCTACAACCAGGAGCGTTAGTGTGAGCCCGATGAGCCAGGCGGCACAGAACCTGAACTGGTTGATCACCAACTTCGTGGACAACACCCCCGGGGTGTCCCACACGGTGGTGGTCTCCGCCGACGGACTCCTTCTGGCGATGTCCGAAGGGTTCCCCCGTGACCGTGCCGACCAGCTGGCGGCCGTCGCGTCGGGTCTGACCTCGTTGACCGCGGGCGCCTCCCGCATCTTCGAGGGCGGCCCGGTGAACCAGACCGTTGTGGAGATGGAGCGAGGATTCCTCTTCATCATGTCCATCTCGGACGGTTCTTCTCTCGCCGTCCTTGCACACCCCGAGGCGGACATTGGCCTCGTTGGGTACGAGATGGCCCTTCTTGTCGACCGTGCGGGTTCGGTTCTCACCCCGGACCTGCGGGCGGAGCTTCAGGGAAGCCTTCTCAACTAACAGACAGGCAGTGCGTATTCGCGTCCCGGGGCCGTAAGGTTTCGGGACGCGGCTCCACAGTGATGGTGCCCAGCGCAGTCGGAGGAGGAAGTTCGTGTCTGGTTCAGCAACACCCCCGAGCGGTTCGTCGGCCCAGTGGCCGCCCTACGGCCACGGTCACGGCCACGGGCAGGGCCAGGCAGGCATGGGCGACGACGGGTCGCAGAACCGGTACAACTTCCCGTCCTCCCCGTCCTCGGCGAACCACGCCCGGCCGACCCGGCAGCCCGGTCCCTACGACCAGCCGCCCGCGCCCCGTATCCAGCCTGTGCAGCCGCAGCCGCGTCCCGACGCGAATCCCGCACCCGCCGCCAAGAACAACCCGCTGGTGCGCCCGTACGCCATGACGGGCGGTCGCACCAGGCCGCGGTACCAGCTCGCCATCGAGGCGCTGGTGCACACGACCGCGCAGCCGCACCAGTTGCAGGGCCAACTGCCCGAGCACCAGCGGATCTGCAATCTGTGCCGAGAGATCAAGTCGGTCGCCGAAATCTCGGCGCTCCTCACGATCCCCCTCGGTGTGGCCAGGATTCTCGTCGCCGACCTCGCGGAGGCGGGACTGGTCGCCATCCATCAGCCCGGCGGCGACGAGAGCGCCGGCGGCCAGCCAGACGTGACATTGCTCGAAAGGGTGCTCAGTGGACTTCGCAAGCTCTAGCGGAGGGCCGGCTGCTCCAAGCCGCTCCACCACATCGGCGAAGATCGTGGTGGCGGGTGGT
Source organism: Streptomyces sp. BYX5S (assembly GCF_054724165.1). Classification (NCBI taxonomy): domain Bacteria; kingdom Bacillati; phylum Actinomycetota; class Actinomycetes; order Kitasatosporales; family Streptomycetaceae; genus Streptomyces; species Streptomyces sp. BYX5S. The sequence goes on from NZ_CM138829.1 coordinate 6,646,233, forward strand.
TTCGGCGTCGGCAAGACGACGTTCGTGGGCGCCGTCTCCGAGATCAACCCGCTGCGCACCGAGGCCGTCATGACGTCCGCGTCCGCGGGCATCGACGACCTGACCCACACCGGTGACAAGACGACCACCACGGTCGCCATGGACTTCGGCCGCATCACGCTCGACCAGGACCTGATCCTGTACCTCTTCGGTACGCCCGGTCAGGACCGGTTCTGGTTCATGTGGGACGACCTGGTGCGCGGCGCGATCGGCGCGGTCGTCCTCGTCGACACCCGCCGCCTCGCCGACTGCTTCCCCGCGGTCGACTACTTCGAGAACTCCGGCCTGCCCTTCGTCATCGCCCTCAACGGCTTCGACGGCAGCCAGCCGTACAACCCGGACGAGGTCCGCGAGGCCCTCCAGATCGGCCCGGACACCCCGATCATCACGACGGACGCCCGGCACCGCGCCGACGCGAAGTCGACGTTGATCACGTTGGTGGAGCATGCGCTGATGGCGCGGCTGCGGTAGCCGTTCACCGTTCCACGCGAAAGCCGGGGTCCCACGGGGCCCCGGCTTTCGCGTTGTCCGGGCACCGGCGGCCGGCCGCGCGCCACAATGCAGCTCTGTGCTGTCGGTGCCGGGGGGGCTGCGATGAGTGTGGAGGCGGCGGCGATCGGGGTGGGCCGGGTGGTGGCGACCCGTGCCCTCGGAATGTGGCTGGCGCCGCGGCGGCGCGAGCGGGAGAGCCGGGCCGAACTGAGCGAACTCGTCCGCGCCCGGGTCCCGGGGATGCGCGCCCAGCGGGCGGTGGACCGGCAGTTCGAGCAGATGGCGGACGCCGTCGCCGCGCGTCTGGAGCCCTTGCTCGCCCACGAGTTCCGCGAGCTGACCGATGCCGGACGGCGGTCAGCGCTGGACGCGGTCACGGACACCTTCGCGCACGCCGATCTGTCGGACGCGGCTGTCATCGGCTCCGACGCGGACCCCGTCCGCCTCGCCCGCGCCCTGCACGCCGCGCACCCCGCCCCACCCGGCCTGGACGAGGCGGCCGCCCGCTTTCACGACCTGGTGTTCGCGGAGTGCTGCGACTGCTACGTCCGGATCCTGCGGCGGCTGCCGCAGTACACGGAGCGGGCCGTCACGGAACTGCTGGGGCGCACCACCTCGCTGGGCACCGAGGTGAGCCGCATCCTGGAACGGCTGCCCGCCCGTTCGTTGTACGCGCCCGAGGGCTCGGGCGAGGACGACGCCTTCCTGCGGGAGTACCTGGAGCTGGTGGCCGCGTCCCTGGACGAGATGGAGCTGTTCAGCTTCGCCGCCGAGGCGATGCCCAGGGCGCGGCTCTCGGTCGCGTACGTCAGTCTCAGGGCCGGTGACGAGGCCGGGCCCGCCGCGCCGCGCCCCGGCCGATCGGTGCGTACGGGAGCGGGGGCCTGGGTCGAGGCCGAGGAGGCCGGGCAGGGCCAGGGCGTGGAAGCGGCACTGCGTCCGCATCGGCGAGTACTGCTGCGCGGCGAGGCGGGCTCGGGCAAGACGACGCTGCTGCGCTGGTTGGCGGTGACGGCCGCCCGTTCCGTGTTCACCGGGGAACTCGACGGCTGGAACGGCCTGGTGCCGGTGTTGGTGAAGCTGCGCCGGTACGCGGGCCGGCCGCTGCCCCGCCCGGACGAGCTGCTGGACTCGGTCGCGGGCCCGCTCACCGGACACATGCCGTCCGCGTGGATGGACCGACACCTCGCCGCGGGCCGGGTGCTGCTGCTCGTGGACGGTGTCGACGAACTGCTCTCCGAGGACCGGGCCCGGGTCAGGCAGTGGCTGCGCGCACTGCTCCTGGCCTACCCGGACAACCGCGTGGTCGTCACTTCGCGTCCGGCGGCCGCACGCTGGGACTGGCTGCGCGCCCAGGACTTCAAGACGCTGCGGCTGAACCGGATGCGGCCGTCCGATCTCGTGGCCTTCGTCCGGCAGTGGCACGAGGCGGTGGCGGCGAGCGGGGACCGGCTGCCGTGCCGGGTCGACGAACTCCCCTTCTACGAAAGGTCCCTGCTCACCAGCGTCCAGGACCGCGCTCACCTCCAGGCGCTGGCCGGGACGCCACTGGTCGCGGCTCTGCTGTGTGCGCTGCACCTGAGCCGTCGCCGCCAACTGCCCCGGAACCGGATGGAGTTGTACCAGGTCGCTTTGGAGACCCTGGTACAGCGGCGGGACGCGGAGCGGGGCGTGCCCAGCGCGGGCGCGCTGCCGCTGAGCCTCACCGACAAGGTTCACATACTGCGGGCGCTGGCCTGGCGGCTCTCCGACAACAACCGCAGCGAGATCTCCCACGATGTGGCCGTCGTGCACGTGAACCTGGTGATGCGCTCGATGCGTCACCTCGACAACGTCGATCCCGGTGCCGTGCTCGACCACTTGATCGCCCGCTCCGGGGTGCTGCGCGCACCCGCCGAGGGCTGGGTGGATTTCATGCACCGTACGTTCCAGGAGTATCTGGCCGCCGCCGAGGCCGCGGCTCAGGACCGCATGGGCAATCTCGTTGAGCGGGCGCATCTGGATCTGTGGCGGGAGACAGTGGTGCTTGCCGCCGGTCACGCCAACCAGCGCCAGCGGGTCGAACTGGTCGGGGGCGTCCTGGACCGGGCGCGGGCCGAGCCCCGGAACCGGCGGACGTTGCGGCTGCTGGCCGCCGCGTGTCTGGAGACGATGACGACCGTGCCGACGCAGCTCCTCGAACAGCTCGACGCGGCGCAGGATTCGCTGCTGCCGCCGAGGCGCCACTCCGATGCCACCTCACTGGCGACCGTCGGGGCTTCCCTGACACGCAGGCTGCCCGAGTCGCTGGACGGATTGCCCCCTGGAATCGCGACAGCCACGATCCGCACCGCGGCCCTCATCGGCGGGGCGCCCGCACTCGATCTGCTCGTCGAGTACACCAAGGACCCGCGCCCTCAGGTGCACAGGGCACTGGCTGGGGCGTGGGAGTACTTCGACCCGCAGGAGTTCGCGCGGCGCGTGCTGGCCGCGCTTCCCTTGGATCGGACCTGGCTCTCCCTGACCCACGCCGGCCAATGGCCGGTGGTGCTGAAGCTGCGCGAGGCGCGAATGGTCGCCGTCCAGTACCCGTTCCCGCACGGACTGGCCGAGAGCCGGGCGCTGGGAGAGCTGGATTGGCTGTGGCTTCCGTCGCTGCGCGGGGAGAGCGACCTCTCACCGTTGCGGGAGCGGCCGACGCTGCGCAATCTCTCGCTCTGGGGGGACGTGCCCCTGACGGACGTCTCCCCTGTGGCCGACCTGCCGGAGCTGGAGAATCTGCAACTGCAGTTCTGGCCGGAACTGCCCCCAGCAGCAGATGTCCCGCTGCCCTCCGGTCTGACGAGTCTGGGACTCGGCCATTTCCCACCGGGGACGGACCTGTCACCGCTCCTCGTCCCGCGGCCGCTGACCTTCCTGCTGCTCCAGGGCTCGGGGCACCCCGTGGGTCTGGAGGAACTGGGAGCCGCTCATCCCGGACTGCGTTCATTGATCCTCTACGGCTTCGACCTGAGTCGCTGGCTGCCGATCGACGGCGCGCTGCCCTCCTCCGTGGCCAAGCTGGACCTGCGCGGGTGCGTCCTGCCTCGTGACCTGAGCCCTATCGCCGCGCTGCCCCGCCTGCGCGAGGTGATCCTGCACGGCTGCCGCCCGGCCGACGACGCTCCCACTGTCTCGCTCGCCTCCCTGGCCCGCCCCTCCACCCGCCGCACCGTACTGGTCCGCGTCATCGGGACCACCCCCCTCTCCCCCACCGAGCCGAATGTCCCCGGCATCCGCCTGAAGCGCCGCTGAACGCCGAAGGACCGGCACACCCTCGCGGGGGTGCCGGTCCTTCGGTGACTTCGGTGACTTCGGTGAGAGTCTCAGCGCCAGCTGTGCGGCGCCCGGAAGCCGGGCTCGCGCTCCAGGCGGCGCCAGCCCGCGCGGGGCTGGCGGGCGGGGTGGGAGGGGGCGGGGGCGGGGGCGGGCTGGGCGGAGGCGCGGGCGAGGAGGATCGCGGTGATGGCCGCGACCTCTTCGGGCTCGGCGTGGCCCTTCTCGACACGGATGTCAGGCATGGACATGTGGCAGGTCTCCTACTGCGGGGGGTTGCCGTGCTTGCGGGACGGCAGGTCGGCGTGCTTGGTGCGGAGCATGGCCAGGGAGCGGATCAGTACCTCGCGCGTCTCGGCGGGGTCGATCACGTCGTCGACGAGGCCGCGCTCCGCCGCGTAGTACGGGTGCATCAGCTCGGACTTGTACTCCTTGACCATGCGCGCCCGCATGGCCTCGGGGTCCTCGGCCTCGGCGATCTGGCGGCGGAAGATCACGTTGGCCGCGCCCTCGGCGCCCATGACCGCGATCTCGTTGGTCGGCCAGGCGTAGGTGAGGTCGGCGCCGATGGACTGGGAGTCCATGACGATGTACGCGCCGCCGTACGCCTTGCGGAGGATGAGGGAGATACGGGGCACCGTGGCGTTGCAGTACGCGTACAGCAGCTTGGCGCCGTGGCGGATGATGCCGCCGTGCTCCTGGTCGACGCCGGGCAGGAAGCCGGGGACGTCGAGGAGCGTGACGATCGGGATGTTGAAGGCGTCGCACATCTGGACGAAGCGCGCGGCCTTCTCCGACGCCTCGATGTCCAGGACGCCGGCCAGGGCCTGCGGCTGGTTGGCGACGATGCCGACGACCTGGCCGTCGAGCCGGGCCAGGGCGCAGATGATGTTGCGCGCCCAGCGCTCGTGGACCTCCAGGTAGTCGCCGTCGTCGACGAGCTCCTCGATCACCTTGGTCATGTCGTACGGGCGGTTGCCGTCGGCCGGGACCAGGTCGAGCAGGACGTCGCCGCGACGGTCCGCCGGGTCGTCGGACTCGATCGTCGGCGGGTTCTCGCGGTTGTTCTGCGGGAGCAGGGAGAGCAGGTAGCGGACTTCGGCGAGGCAGGTCTCCTCGTCGTCGTACGCGAAGTGGCTGACGCCGCTGGTCTCGGCGTGGACGTCGGCGCCGCCCAGACCGTTCTGCGTGATCTCCTCGCCCGTGACCGCCTTGACCACGTCCGGGCCGGTGATGAACATCTGCGAGGTCTCACGGACCATGAACACGAAGTCCGTCAGCGCCGGGCTGTAGGCCGCGCCGCCCGCGCACGGGCCCAGCATCACACTGATCTGCGGGATCACGCCCGACGCCTTGGTGTTGCGCTGGAAGATGCCGCCGTACCCGGCCAGCGCCGAGACGCCCTCCTGGATCCGGGCGCCCGCACCGTCGTTCAGCGACACCAGCGGCGCACCCGCCGCGATCGCCATGTCCATGATCTTGTGGATCTTCGTGGCGTGCGCCTCGCCCAGCGCCCCGCCGAAGATCCGGAAGTCGTGCGCGTACACGAAGACCGTGCGGCCCTCGACCGTTCCCCAGCCGGTGATGACACCGTCGGTGTGCGGCTTCTTCGCCTCCAGGCCGAACCCGGTCGCCCGGTGCCGCCGCAACTGCTCGACCTCGTTGAACGAACCCTCGTCCAGAAGCAGCGCGATGCGCTCGCGCGCCGTCAGCTTCCCCTTCGCGTGCTGGGCCGCGGTCGCCTTCTCACTCGGTCCGGCCAGCGCCTGCGCACGGATCGCGTGCAGCTCGGCCACCCGCCCGCGGGCGTCGGTGGGCTCGTCACCCGGGTTCGAGGCGGTGTCGTCCAAAACGGTCATGTAGTGACCTTACGAAGTGGAGAGGGGAAAACGGTCCGTCGACTCCGTACAGTCTCCGGCCCGTTTTCCTGGTAGCCCTGAACAGAACCTCGCCAAGAGAGGGCCGAAGTGACTGCTCAGCACGGGTCCGTCTTGTAGACGTCAAACAAAGCCACCCCCTGAGACCCGCCTCACACCGACCCGCGGGCAGGCGTGAGACGCACGCCCGAAAGGGCGACATACGGCGTGTCGGGCTGTAATCGAAGAAGCACGTACCGTTTGATGTTGAAAGTTGAACTTCATCGCGCTACAGTCGTAGCCAGTTGATGGTTCAACGTTCAACATCAGCGCACCACTCCACCCGGCACCCCCGTGCCGCCCGTCCCCAAGGAGCACGTCATGGGCATCTTCGGCCGCAAGAACGAGTCCACCGCCACCCCCGCCGCCGCTGCCACCGCCGCGCCGGTCAGCCCGGACCTCGCCGCGCTCACCGGTGAGTACACCGTCGACCCCGCGCACACCACGCTCGGCTTCGTCGCCCGGCACGCCATGGTGACCAACGTGAAGGGCAGCTTCACCGACTTCACCGGCTCGCTGCACCTGGACGGCTCGGACCCGTCGAAGTCGACGGCCTCCTTCGACGTGCAGATGACGAGCATCGAGACCGGCAACGCCGACCGTGACGGTCACCTCAAGAGCGCCGACTTCTTCAAGACCGACGAGTTCCCGACGATGACGTTCCGGTCCACGTCCGCCGAGTCCCTGGGCGGCGACGACTACCGCATCACCGGTGACCTGACGATCCTCGGCACCACCAAGCCGCTCAGCATCGACCTGGAGTTCAACGGCGCCGCGAAGGACCCGTTCGGCAACGAGCGCGTGGGCTTCGAGGGCAAGACGGAGATCCTCCGCTCGGAGTGGGGCCTCACGTGGAACGCCGCGCTGGAGACCGGTGGCGTCCTCGTCTCGGACAAGATCAAGCTGAACTTCGACATCTCGGCGATCAAGGAGGCCTGAACCGGCCTTCCGCACCGGCCGCGGAGGCCGGGCCGGCTGGATCGGTGAGTTGAGGCGGTCACGGACTCCGTGGCCGCCAACTCCGTTTCCGGGGCGCCCCGTTCGAGGTCGCGCCCGCGGCACACGCGCGGCGCCCCGTGTGTCATGCTGCGCCCCATGCCGCCCACCCCTGAACGGAGCGTCGACGCCGAGGCCGTCCGACGGGAGATCCTCGACGAGGGCGCGGGCCCGGCACCGTACGTACTGCGGGGCGCTCACGTCACGGGCGCCCTCGCGCTCGACGGCGCCGAGATCAAACGGCTCGTACGGTTCGAGGACTGCCGGTTCGACGAGCCGCTGACGCTGGAGGCGGCGAGCACGCTCGCGTTCACCGTGACGGACTGCGAGCTGCCCGGGTTCCACGCCCCGACAGCGCGCATGGGCGGGCGCCTCGACCTGCGCGGTTCGACCGTCACCGGGGGACGGCGCGGCGCGGTGAACCTCGTCCACGCCCATGTGGCGGGCGGGCTGCGGCTCGACCGGGCCCGTCTCGTGGCGGAGGAGGAGATCGCCCTGAACGCGGGCGGTCTGGTGATGGAGGGCGGCGTCTTCTGCGAGGGCGGGTTCGTCGCCCACGGCCAGGTCCTGCTGCCGGGCGCCGAGTTGCCGGGCGGTCTGTGGCTGCGCGGCGCCCGGATCGTGGTGCCGGAGGCCGACACGGTGGCGTTCAACGGGGACGGGCTGCACGCCTCGACGGTCCGCATGCAGATGGGGTGCAGGGTCGACGGCCGGGTCCGGCTGCGCGGGGCGCGGATCGACGACCTGCTCTCGTTCCACGAGGCCGAACTCCGCGGCGAGGGCTCGTCGTTGATGTGCGTCGGCGCCCAGGTGGAGGCGCTGGACCTGCGGTTCGCCCGGCCCCCCGCCGGCGGCGTGAACCTGCGCAACGCCCGCGCGACCCGCATCCAGGACCGCCCCGCCACCTGGCGGCGGCCGCTCGGGCTCGACGGGCTGACGTACGACTGGCTGGAGGCGACCTCCGACAGCCGGCGCGAGGACACCGGGAACCGGCTCGCCTGGCTGAGCCACCAGCCCGTGTTCGCCCCGCAGCCGTACGAGCAACTCGCCGCGCACTACCGGAGGCAGGGGCAGGACGACGAGGCCCGGCGGGTCCTGCTCGCGCGGGAACGGCAGCGGCGCTCCGCGCGGCGCCCGCTGGGGCGGGCCTGGGGGCTGCTGCTGGACGTGACGGTGGGCTACGGGTACCGGCCGTGGATCGCCGGGATCTGGCTGGTGCTGCTCACCCTCTTCGGCACGCTCGTCTTCCACGCGCACACCCCCGTGCCGAACAAGCGGGGCGAGGGCGCGCCCTTCAACCCGGTCGCGTACACGCTCGATCTGCTGATCCCGGTCGGCGGTCTCGGCCAGCGCGGCGCCTGGCACTGGGCCGAAACGGGCGTGCAGGGCCTGGCGTACACGCTGATCGCGGTCGGCTGGCTGCTGACGACGACGCTGCTCGCCGGGGTGACGCGCACACTGAGCCGCGGCTGACCCCGCCCGTGTGACCCGCACCACTTTCCGGCCGTCCCGTGTCACAACCCGGCCACCCCCGTCCGTCTCCTCAGCGAGCAGTCACGGGAGGAGCCTGATGTCCGCACCAACCGAACGCCGCGCACCCGCCCCCGCCAAGGGTGAACGCCTCGCCGACTGGGCCGACGGGCGGCTCGGGATCCACGGTCTCGGGCGCTCGTACCTGCGCAAGGTGTTTCCCGACCACTGGTCGTTCATGCTGGGCGAGATCTGCCTGTACACCTTCCTCATCCTGATCCTCACCGGCGTCTATCTGACGCTGTTCTTCCATCCGTCGATGAACGAGGTGACGTACCAGGGCAGTTACGTCCCGCTGAAGGGCATCCGGATGTCGGAGGCGTACGCCTCCACGCTCGACATCAGCTTCGACGTGCGGGGCGGGCTGCTGATCCGGCAGATCCACCACTGGTCGGCGCTGATCTTCATCGCGGCGATGTTCGTGCACATGATGCGGCACTTCTTCACCGGCTCGTTCCGCAAGCCGCGCGAGCTGAACTGGCTGTTCGGCTGGGTCCTGCTGTTCCTCGCCCTGTTCGAGGGGCTGCTCGGCTACTCGCTCCCGGACGATCTGCTGTCGGGCGCCGGCATGCGGCTCGTGGAGGGCATGACGCTCGCGATCCCGGTCGTCGGGACGTATCTGTCGTTCTTCCTGTTCGGGGGCGAGTTCCCCGGCGACGACATCGTGGCGCGCTTCTACTCGATCCACGTCCTGCTGCTGCCCGGCATCATGGCGGTGCTCGTCGTCCTCCACCTGATCCTGGTCTTCTACCACAAGCACACGCAGTACCCGGGGGCCGGAAAGACCGAACGGACCGTCGTGGGCGAGCCGTTCTTCCCGAACTACGTGGCCAAGGCGGGCGGGTTCTTCTTCCTGGTGTTCGGCGCCGTGGCGCTGATCTCGGCGGTCGCGTCCATCAACCCCGTCTGGGTGTACGGGCCCTACCGGCCGGACCAGGTCTCCACCGGCGCCCAGCCGGACTGGTACCTGGGGTTCGCGGAGGGTCTGGTGCGGGTGATGCCGGGGTGGGAGATCGTGGTGGGCGGGCACACGCTCGCGCTCGGCGTCTTCATCCCGTTCCTGGCGTTCCCGCTGTGGCTGGTGCTCATCGGGGTGTATCCGTTCGTGGAGGCGTGGGTCACCGGCGACAAGCGGGAGCACCATGTGCTGGACCGGCCGCGGAACCGCCCGGTGCGTACGGCCCTCGGCGTCGCGTGGCTCACCGGGTTCCTCGTGGCGATGGCGGCGGGCGGCAACGACCTGTGGGCCACGCACTTCCACCTCTCCGTGAACGCCATCACCTGGTTCGCGCGGGTGGCGCTGTTCGCCGGGCCGGTGCTCGCGTTCGTCGTCACGAAGCGGATCTGCCTCGGGCTGCAACGGCGCGACCGGGAGAAGGTGCTGCACGGGCGGGAGACGGGGCGGATCAAACAGTTGCCGCACGGCGAGTACGTGGAGGTCCACGAGCCGCTGGAGCGGGCCGAGTCGTACCGGCTCACCCAGCACGAGCAGCCCGCCGCGCTGGAGCCGCCGCCCCGGACGGACGAGCACGGCGTACGCCGCCGGGCCACGGCCTCGCTGCGGCTGCGGGTGGCCCTGTCGCGGTGGATGTTCGGCGAGGGGACGCAGGTGCCGAAGGCGGGCGCCGGGGCTAGTGCGCCGCGAGCCGTTCCACCAGGCCGATCCCCTTCGCCAGCAACTCCCGCTCCGCGGGCGACAGTTCCGCCTCGATCGCCTGCGCGAGCCAATCCGCCCGGCGCTCCCGCTCCTCCTCGAGAAGGGCGCGCCCCGCGGCCGACAGCTCGACCAGACTCTTCCGGCCGTCGGTCGGATGGGCACGGCGGGTGAGCAGCCCCTGCTCCATGAGCAGCCCGACGGCACGGGCCATGGACTGCGGGCGCACGCGCTGATCGGCCGCCAGTTCGCTGGTGGTCAGCGCGCCGCTGCGGTCCAGCGCGCCGAGCACGGCCACCTGACCGAGCGGCATCTGGTCCTCGAGCTTCACGCGCCGCGTGAGCTTTCCCATCGCGGTGCGGAGTTCGGCGGCGACGGCGGCGGATTCCGGGAGGGGCATACCGGATTTTAACGCAGCACTGCTGCGCAGCGGCTCTGAGCAGCCGCGCTGTGCAGCACGGCTGGGCAGCGCGGCTGGACAGCCACACTGAACAGCAGAACTGATCAGCACGACTGCACAGCATTGCTGTAGAGTTTTCGGTGCCGGGGCCGCGCCACCGTCGCCGCAGCCGGGCCCCGGCGCACATATGCGCACGGGGAAGGACACCCACTCCCATGACCGCCATCACTTCCGTCACCGGCCGCCGCGTCCTCGACAGCAGGGGCAACCCCACCGTCGAGGTGGACGTGGAACTGGCCGACGGCTCGCTGGGCCGCGCCGCGGTCCCCTCCGGCGCCTCGACCGGCGCCCGCGAGGCCGTCGAACTCCGTGACGGGGACCCGGCCCGCTGGCACGGCAAGGGCGTCGACCGGGCCGTGCGACACGTCGGCACGGAGCTCGCGGACGCCGTCGTCGGGCGCGAGGCCGAGGACCAGGCGGGGCTCGACGCCGCCCTCGTCGCGGCGGACGGCACGCCCACCAAGGCCCGGCTCGGCGCCAACGCGCTCCTCGGGGTCTCCCTGGCCACCGCGAAGGCCGCGGCCGCCGCCCACCGGCTGCCGCTCTACCGCTACCTCGGCGGCGCCGACGCCCGGCTGCTCCCCGTACCGATGATGAACATCGTCAACGGCGGCGCGCACGCGGACAATCCGCTGGACTTCCAGGAGTTCATGGTCGCCCCGATCGGCGCGGAGACCTTCGCCGAGGCCGTGCGGATGGGCTCGGAGATCTTCCACACCCTGCGCCGCGACCTGCTCGCCGCCGGGCACTCCACCGGCGTGGGCGACGAGGGCGGCTTCGCGCCCGCGCTGCGGACCGCCGAGGAGGCCCTCGACTTCGTGGTGGCCGCCGTCGAGCGCACGGGGTACCGGCCGGGCACGGACATCGGCCTCGTCATGGACCCGGCGTCGTCCGAGTTCTTCCGCGACGGCGCCTACGACTACGCCGGGGAGGGCGTGCGGCGCACCCCGGCCGAACACGCCGACTACCTGGTCAAGTTGATCGACTCGTACCCCGTCGTGTCGATCGAGGACCCGATGGCGGAGGACGACCTGGCGGGCTGGCGGGACCTGACCGCGCGGGTCGGCGGCCGCTGCCAGCTCACCGGCGACGACGTGTTCTGCACGAACGAGACCATCCTGCGCGACGGCATCGCCACCGGTGTCGCCAACTCGGTCCTGGTGAAGGTCAACCAGATCGGGACGCTGACGGAGGCGCTGGCCACCGTGCACGCCGCGCACCGCGCGGGCTACACCGTCGTCATGTCGCACCGCTCGGGCGAGACGGAGGACACGACGATCGCGGACCTGGCCGTCGCCACGGGCTGCGGCCAGATCAAGACGGGCTCGCTGTCCCGCTCCGACCGCACCGCCAAGTACAACCAACTCATCCGTATCGAGGAGGAGTTGGGAGCGAGCGCCCGGTACGCGGGCGCGGCCGCGCTGCGTCGCTGAGCCGCCAGGGGGCGGCGGCGGGCGCTAGAACCCGCCGCCGAAGTCGCCGCCGCCCCCGCCGAAGTCGCCCCCGCCTCCGCCGTCGCCGAAGCCGCCGAAGTCGGACGAGTCGAAGTCGGCGCCCGAGTAGTCGCCGCCGTCGTAGCCCGCGTCCGCGCCGAAGTCGCCGTACCCGGCGCCGTAGTCCGCCGCGTAGGCGGGGGACGCCATCATCGAGCCCAGCACGGTGCCGACCAGCAGGCCCGGCAGGATGCCGCCGCCGAAGTAGCCGCCCGCCCACGGCCCGTACGCCGGACCCGCGTCGTAGTACGGGCGGCGCTCGCCCGCTCCCGCGTCGACCGTGCGCACCAGCGGCCGGTCGCCGTCCTTCAGGCGGGTCGCGTCCGCCGCGCACACCGGGACCTGGCGCGGCGCACCGCCCTCAGGCGTCCACTCGGCGTCCTCGACGGACGGGCCGTGGCGCGGGTCGAAGAAGCACGGCGAGCGGCGCTCGGGCAGCGCGCGGCCCTCGCGGCGGGCGGCGAGCAGCGCCAGCGAGAACCGGCCGTCCTCCAGCGCCTGCGTCACCCCGCGCACCTCCTCGGGGCGCTGGGCCGCCGCCATGAACCGCTTCGCCTTCTCGTACGCGTCGAGCGCGCGCTCGAAGTCGGCGCGCATCGCGTCGTCGGCGCCGGCCTCCGCCGGGTGGAAGTCGAGGCGCTCCAGCTCCTCGCCGAACGCCGTGATGTCCTCGTCCACCACGACCCGCAGCTTTTCGAGGGCCTCCCGCTGCTCCTCCTCGCGCCTGCGCCGGTTGCGCCTGACCAGGGCGTACGCGCCCGCGCCGCCCGCGACGACGACCGCGCCGACGCCGATGAGCGCGCCCACGGGCACGCCGTCGTCGGCGCCGCCGGCGTTCCAGCTGTCGGGGGCGGAGCCCTTGGCGGTGCGGACGGCCGTGTCGACGTAGTCGTCGAGCTGCTGCTTGGCGGGTTCGCCCTGGACGGACCGCGCCAGGTTGCCCACGGCGTTCTGCGACATCACCTGGCGGTCTGCCTTCACGTCGAACGCTTCTCCGAGGCGCACCCCGTAGACGCCGACGATCCCCGTCTTCGTCCGCAGGTCGGTGAAGAGGTCCTGCTTGGGGAAGTCCGCGGGCAGCACCGCCACCATCACGGGTTTGTCGGCGTCCTTGATCTTGTCCGCGAGGGCGTCGACGTCGGCGGACGTAAGCCCGTCCGCGGCGCCCGGGGCGACGTAGACAGGGCTCTTCTCCAGGGCGTCCGCCACGGTGGACACGTCCGTGGCGGCGGAGGCGGGAGGCGCCACCGCGAGGGTGGCGCCCAGGGCGAGGAGCGGCGCGGCGAGGGCGGCGAGGTAGGGCCTCATACCCTCGACGCTAACTCAGTGGACGCCTCGGGGCGCTGCCCCGGACCCCGCTCCTGCGCTCCTCAATCGCCGGAGAGGCTGAAGGCGGCTACTCGACCGGCTCGACGCCCGCCCGCAGCAGCCCGTACGTGTACGCGTCCTCCAGCGCGCCCCACGACGCCGCGATCACGTTCTCGGCGACGCCGACCGTGGACCACTCCCCCGCGCCGTCGGACGTGGAGATCAGGACGCGGGTCGTGGAGGACGTGCCGTGCTTGCCCTCCAGGATGCGGACCTTGTAGTCCACCAGCTCCAGCTTCGCGAGCTGCGGGTAGATGCGCTCCAGGCCGACGCGGAGCGCGCGGTCGAGGGCGTTGACCGGGCCGTTGCCCTCCGCCGTGGCGACGATGCGCTCGCCCTTGGCCCACAGCTTCACGGTGGCCTCGTTGGCGTGGCTGCCGTCGGGGCGGTCCTCGACGATCGCGCGCCAGGACTCGACCTTGAAGTACGTGCGCTCCCTGCCCTCGACCTCGGCGCGCATCAGCAGCTCGAACGACGCGTCGGCGGCCTCGTACGTGTAGCCCTGGAGCTCGCGCTCCTTGACGCGCTCGACGACGCGGCCCACCAGTTCGCGGTCGCCGCCCAGGTCGACGCCGAGCTCCTTGCCCTTGAGCTCGATGGAGGCGCGGCCCGCCATGTCGGAGACCAGCATGCGGATGTGGTTGCCGACGAGGTCGGGGTCGATGTGCTGGTAGAGGTCCGGGTCGACCTTGATGGCGGAGGCGTGCAGGCCGGCCTTGTGGGCGAAGGCCGAGACACCCACGTAGGGCTGGTGCGTGGAGGGGGTGAGGTTCACGACCTCGGCGATGGCGTGGGAGATGCGGGTCATCTCGCGCAGCGCGCCCTCGGGGAGGACCTTCTTGCCGTACTTGAGCTCCAGGGCGGCGACGACCGGGAAGAGGTTGGAGTTGCCGACGCGCTCGCCGTAGCCGTTGGCCGTGCACTGGACGTGGGTGGCGCCCGCGTCCACGGCGGCGAGGGTGTTGGCGACGGCGCAGCCGGTGTCGTCCTGGGCGTGGATGCCGAGCCGGGCGCCGGTGTCGGCGAGGACGGTGGAGACGACGGCCTGGACCTGCGCGGGCAGGAAGCCGCCGTTGGTGTCGCACAGGACGACGACGGAGGCACCGGCCTCGTGCGCGGTCCGGACGACGGCCTTCGCGTACTCGGGGTTGGCGCGGTAGCCGTCGAAGAAGTGCTCGCAGTCGATGAAGACCCGGCGGCCCTGGGCGACCAGGTACGAGACCGTGTCGCGGACCATCTCCAGGTTCTCGTCGAGGGTGGTGCGCAGGGCCAGTTCGACGTGCCGGTCGTGGGACTTGGCGACGAGCGTGATCACGGGGGCGCCGGAGTCGAGGAGCGCCTTGACCTGCGGGTCCTCGCTGGCCTTGGCGTTGGCCCTGCGGGTCGCGCCGAAGGCGACGAGCTGCGCGTGCTTGAAGTCGATCTCCTCGCGCGCGCGGGCGAAGAACTCCGTGTCGCGGGGGTTGGCGCCCGGCCAGCCGCCCTCGATGAAGCCGACGCCGAAGTCGTCCAGGTGCCGTGCGATGGTCAGCTTGTCCGCGACGGTGAGGTTGATGCCCTCGCGCTGCGCGCCGTCGCGCAGCGTGGTGTCGAAGACGTGGAAGGAATCGTCGAGTTCAGTGGGCTGTGCACTGGGACGTTCACTGAGGCTGCTGCTCATGCTGATCTGGCTCCTGATGGGGATTCTCGGTCTACCGGAATGACCGGCTCCACCGTCCATCTATGATCCCTCGCGCACTCCGCCTGGCTGTGGGTGGGCCAGAAACAGAAAAACCCCTCGCGGGTGCGAGAGGTCTGCGCGCGGGTCGAGGACGACGGTGTCCACCTGTACCGGGTCGTACGAGGCGGTCACTGCGGACCGGCGCGCCTGCTGCCAATAATCATGGCGAACGAGAGCACGGCGGCAGTCTGCCACAGCCCGGCCGGATGCCGGGCCGTGGTCTCACGATGCGGTCAGGCGGCCCGGTCGGCTTCGGGCCCGGCCCCCTCCGGCCGGGTGCGCAGCGGCACTTCCCGTACGAGGAGCGCCGCCCCGAGGGCCACGGCGCACAGCACCGCCGTGCCGACCGCCACGCCGTGCAGCCCGGCGACGATCCCCGCCGGGTCGGTGCCGCCGTGCGCCCGCCCGGCGAACACGGACCCGAGCACCGCGACGCCGAGCGAGCCTCCGACGGTCCGCAGCAGTGTCTGGGTCCCGCTGGCCGCGCCGATGTCACGGGGCTCGGCGCTGTTCATGGTGATCAGCAGGGACGGCTGGAGCAGGCAGCCGAGTCCGATGCCCAGGAGCAGGGTCAGGGCGGACGCCACCCAGGCCGCCGTCCCGGTGTCCAGCAGGAGCAGGGCCAGGGCGCCCGCCGTCCCGAGGACGCCGCCCACGATCGGGTAGTGCCGGTAGCGGCCGCCGTTGCCCACCCGGCGTCCGATGGTCAGTTGGGCGCCCATCATGCCGAGCATCAGGGGGAGCAGCAGCAGTCCGCTGCCCGTCGACGACATCCCCCGCACGTGCTGCATGTACTGCGGCAGATAGGTGGCCGCCCCGAGCATCGCCGCCCCGGAGACGAAGCTGAGCACCTGCGCGACGCCGAAGCTGCGGTCGCGGAACAGGCGGGGCGGGATCACCGGTTCGGCCGCGCGGCGCTCCACCGCGACGAACCCCGCGACGGCCGCCACCGAGACCAGCGCGAGCGCCCCGATCCGGGGCGATGTCCAGGCGTACGCCGTCCCGGCCCAGGACGCCAGCAGCGTCAGGGCGAGGATCGCGGCGGTGAGCAGTGCGGCGCCCGCGAGGTCGACCCGTGCCCGCACCCGCGTCGAGCGCAAGCGCACGCCCGCCCCGACGACGGCGAGCGCGACGGCCCCGACGGGCACATTCACGTAGAACACCCACCGCCAGTTCAGCTGGTCCGTGAGGAAGCCGCCGAGCAGCGGCCCTCCGATCATCGCGGCGGGCAGCAGTACGCCGATGACGGACTGCGAGCGGCTGGCCCCGGCCGGGCCGAGCAGGGTCCCCACGAGCGAGAGCGCGCCCACGAACAGGCCGCCGGCGCCGATGCCCTGCACCGCCCTGAACGCGATCAACTGGCCCATGTCCTGGGCGAGTCCGCACAGCACCGATCCGGCGAGGAAGACGGCGACCGAGGCGAGATAGCTGCCCTTGCGGCCGTAGAGGTCGCCGATCTTGCCCCAGAGCGGGGTGGTCACGGCCGCCGCCAGGAGATACGCGGTCACCACCCAGGAGAGCTGGTCCAGGCCGCCGAGGTCGTCGACGATGACGGGCAGGGCCGTGCCGACGATCGTGCCGTCCAGCGTGGCGAGCACGATGCCGAGCAGCAGGCCCGCGATCACGAACCGGGAGGGCGTCGCCCGCTCCTCGGCCGCCTTCTCCATGAGTGTCGTCATGGCCGCCCTCAAACCGCGTACGGGCGGACGGACTTGGCGTCGCGCAGCGCCTGCGCCCACCACGTCAGCTGGTCGAGCATCGACTTCGCGGCGGCGTCCACGACGGGATCGTCGACGCGCCCCTCCGCGTCGAAGGCGCCCCAGGCGTTGTGGAAGCTGACCGTGTTGCGGATGGACATGGCGTTCAACTCGGCCATCACCACACGCAGTTGCTCGACCGCGCGGAGGCCGCCGGACAGACCCCCGTACGAGACGAAGGCGACCGGCTTGCCGTGCCATTCCTGGTTGTGCCAGTCGATCGCGTTCTTCAGGGCGGCCGGGAAGCTGTGGTTGTACTCCGGCGTGACGAGGACGAACGCGTCGGCGGCCGCGAGGCGCGGCGAGACGAGGGCGAGCGCCTCCTTCGTGCCCGGCGGCGGCTCCTCGCCGAAAGCGGGCAGCACGGTGGGCAGCGGGGTCTCGGCGAGGTCGACGACATCGGCGCGCAGATCGGCACGCTGTCCGAGCTGCCCGGCGAGCCAGCGCGTGACGACGGGCGCGAACCGGCCCTCGCGGGTGGATCCGATCAGGACGGCGACGCGGAGCGGAGTGGTGTCGGACATGGCGAACCCCCTGGATGCGCACGATGTGTACGGCGTACTCATTCGCGTACAACGTACACACCGATGTGTACGGCGTCCACTGGCGATACGATGTACACAATCGTGAGCGGGAGGAGCCGGAGCGTGGCGGCAGGGAAGAAGACCGGGGACGAGGAGGGTCGGCTCGTCGAGCCCTCGCTCTGGGAGCGGCTCGAACGGCCCGCACCGGCCCGGCGCGCGGCGCTGACCCTGGAGCGGATCGCGGCGGCGGCCGTGGAGCTGGCCGACGAGGAGGGCGGCGCCGCCGTCACCATGCGCCGCCTCGCCACCAAGCTGGGCGTCGCGCCCATGGCGGCCTACCGGCACGTCTCCGGCAAGGAGGACCTGTGGGCGCTGATGTTCGACCGGGTCTCCGCCGAGCTGACCGTGCCCGACGACGTGACCGACTGGCGTGAGGTGTTGCGCTCCTTCGCCTTGCAGACGCGGGAGTTGATGCTCCGCCACCCCTGGCTCGGGCAGACACCGCTGCCGGGAGCCCAGCTCACCCCCGCGCGGATGGCCGTGGCGGAGCGCCAGTTGAGGGCGCTGGCCGGCAAGGACCTCGACGCGGACTCGATGGTGGCCGCCCACCGGGCGGTCGGCGCGTTCGTGCACGGCGCGACGCAGACCGAGATCGCGCTGCGCCAGTACCGCGAGCAGCACGACTGGAAGAGCGGGGACGAGACCCGTCAGGCGCTCGCCCCGCAGATGAACTACCTGATGGAGAGCGGCCGTTACCCGAACTACCGCGCGTACACCCTGTCAGCGACGCGCAAGGACGACCCCGCCTGGGAGTTCGAGTTCGGGCTCGACTGCGTGCTCGACGGGATCGCGCGGCGGCTCGGGATCTGACGCCGCCGGAGGCGTCAGGCGACCCGCTCGGCCTTCTCGGGGGCGGTCGCCTCGGCCTTGACGCGGTTCAGGTCGATGTCGCGGGTCTCGCGCATCGAGAGGTAGACGATCAGGGAGACGGCCGCGCAGCCCGCGACGTACCAGTAGAAGCCGGATTCGATGCCCGCGTTCTTGAACCAGAGCGCCACGTATTCGGCGGTGCCGCCGAAGAGGGCGTTGGCGATGGCGTACGGGAGGGCGACGCCGAGGGCGCGGATGCCGGTCGGGAAGAGTTCGGCCTTCACGCACGCGTTGATGGACGTGTAGCCCGTGACGACGACGAGGGCGAGCAGGGAGAGGCCGAGGGCCGGCCAGAACGAGCCCGCGTGCTGGAGCAGCGTCATGATCGGCACGGTCAGGAAGGTGGAGCCGACCGCGAAGGTGATCAGGAGCGGGCGGCGGCCGATCCGGTCGGAGAGCGCGCCCGCGACCGGCTGGAGGCAGGCGAAGACGACGAGCGCGCAGAACGAGACGAGCGTCGCCGTCTCCTTGCTCAGGCCCGCGGAGTTCGACAGGTACTTCGTCAGGTACGTCGTGTACGTGTAGTACGCGACGGTGCCGCCCATGGTCAGCGCGATGACGAGGAACGCCTCGCGCTTGTGCGCCCACAGCGCCTTGAGGGTGCCCTTGTCGTCGCCGCCCACGGTGGCGTCGGCGTCGGCGGACTCCTCGTAGACGTCGGTCTCCAGCATGTTGCGGCGCAGGTAGAAGATGACCGCCGCGCCGAGGGCGCCGATGATGAACGGGATGCGCCAGCCCCAGCTGTGCAGCGCGTCGTCGGACATCGTGCGCTGGAGCAGGATCTGGAGGCCGAGGCCGACGATCTGGCCCGCCGTCATCGACACGTACTGGAAGCTGGAGGCGAAGCCACGCTTCTCCGGCGCCGACGCCTCGGTGAGGTAGGTGGCGCTGGCCGCGTACTCGCCGCCGACCGACAGGCCCTGGAGCAGGCGGGCGATCAGCAGCACCGCGGCGCCGCCGTACCCGGCCACCGCGTAGGTCGGCGCGACGGCGATGAGGACGGCCGAGGCCGACATGAGGGTGACGGTGAGCGTCAGCGCCGCCTTGCGGCCCTTGCGGTCACCGACCCGGCCGAGCAGCCAGCCGCCCACGGGGCGCATGAAGAAGCCGACGGCGAAGATGCCGGCGGTGTTCATGAGCTGGGCGGTCGGGTTGCCGCTGGGGAAGAAGGACCCCGCGAAGTACGTCGCGAAGCTGGCGTACACGAACCAGTCGAACCACTCGACCATGTTCCCGGCCGAGCCGACCAGGATCTTCTTCCATTGCTGTCGTTCCATGATCGGCACGATGCGCGACCTGTCGTGCTCAGGGCAAGGGCGTAAGTGACAACGATCGCACTTACTTGCGTTCATACTGTTCACGGGCGAGTTCGGCGAACGTCGCGAGCCAGTGGTCGGTCGTGAAGTCGCCGCTCTCGACGGCCGGAAGACCCGCGTCGAGGTGCTCCCGCGCGGCCTGCGCGAGCCGCTCGCGGACGGCTCCCTCGGGCAGCGCGTTCGCGATCGCGCGCAGCGACGCGGCACGGGAGAGCGCGAGGCCGAGCAGGTGCCCGATCTGCGGGTCGGAGTGGTCGGAGACGACCGGTACGTCGAGCAGCGCGCAGGGCGCGCCGGTGGCGAGCGCCGGGAGGAAGCGGTCGAGCCAGGCGGCGAACGCGTCGGCGTCGTCGAACACGCGGCGCATCGCGTCGGCCTCCGTCAGGGCCGGCGACAGGAAGTCCTGGCCGGAGGGTTCCCAGTGGGCGGGCGCGTCGTGGTCGTCGGCGAACCAGTCGCGCAGGCGGTCCCGTACGGCGTCCAGGGTGCGGTGCGGCAGCCCCGCGCGCTCCCCCGTGTCGAGGATCAGGCCGAGGGCGAAGGCGCTGTTGGGGTGGTTGCCGTGGCGCACGGGATACGTGGCCTTCGGCAGCCAGTCGGTGAGGAGGCGGTCGACCGCGTCGACGGCGGGTTCGAAGGCGTCGGCCCATCGCGTGCCGTCGCACTGCGCCGCGAGCGCGACGAGCCAGGCCCAGCCGTAGGGGCGCTCGAAGCTCGGGCGGGCCAGGAGGTATGCGGCTTCCCGGGCGAGGTTCTCGCGGGTGAGGTGGCGGTCGAGTACGTCGGCGTGGGCCTCCGGCCGGGTGCGGAGCAGCAGCCAGTGCATGTGGACGGCGCTGTGCCAGTCGTAGGCGCCGTAGAAGGCGGGGTGGAGGTCGCTCGGGCGGGGGTTGTCGGCCGGGGAGGTGGTGAGGTGGGCCGTGAAGTTGGGGTACTCGCGAGTGACGTTGGCTGCCGCCAGTCGGGCGGTTTCCTCCGGGGTGGGCATGGGGTGATCCTTCGGTGGGGTGGGGGCGGGTGAGTGGGCGCGGGGTGCGGGGGCGTTGCCGGGTGCGGTTCCGCTTGTGGTTGCGTTCGCGCAGTTCCCCGCGCCCCTTTCGGGGCGCGGGGCGCCCCTGCTAGTGGGTGGCGCCCTCGGTGATCCGCAGGTCGTCGTGGGTGGTGACCGCGGCGAGCAGCATCGCGCGGAGGCCCGTCGCGACCGTCTCGACCGGGAGGGACGGCGCCGTGCCGTCCGTGACCTGCTCGGGCGCCCAGGGCACATGCACGAACCCGCCCCGCACGCCCGGGAGTTCCGTGGCCAGCAGGTGCGCGAGGCCGTACGCCACGTGGTTGCACACGAACGTCCCGGCCGTGTTGGACAACGCCGCCGGCACCCCCGCCTCCCGCATCGCCGCCACGCACGCCTTCACCGGCAAGGTGGAGAAGTACGCCGCCGGTCCGCCCGGCACCACCGGGACGTCGATGGGCTGGGCCCCGGCGTTGTCGGGGATCCGGGCGTCGTCGACGTTGATGGCGACGCGTTCGACGGTGACGCCGGGGCGGCCTCCCGCCTGGCCGAGGCAGACGACCAGATCGGGCCGGGCCCGGGTCACCGCGTCCCGCAGCGCGGTCAGCGACTCACCGAAGACGCACGGGAGTTGGACCGCCGTGACGGTCAGGCCGTCCGGTGGGGCGGCGGCGACGGCCTCCGCCGCCCGCCACGACGGGTTCACGGACTCCCCGCCGAACGGTTCGAACCCGGTGAGCAGCACCCGAGTCATCCTGCGACCTCCTAGAACGCGAACAGCGACATGATCACGATGTTGCAGCCGAGGAGCGCGAAGCCCGTCGGGAGCTGCGCCTTGATCGGCCCGTACTGGTCCTTCAGTTCGAGGAGCGTCGCCGGGACGATGTTGAAGTTGGCGGCCATGGGCGTGACGAGCGTTCCGCTGAAGCCCGCGAGCATGCCCATCGCGAGGATCGCCGGCTCGTTGCCGCCCATCTGCACGATGAGCACCGGCCAGCCGATCGCCGCCGTCATGACGGGGAACGCGGCGAAGGCGTTGCCCATGATGACGGTGAACAGGAACATGCCGACGCAGTACGCGACCACGGCCAGGTACTTGGAGTCGTCCGGCAGCACCGCGTTCGTGATCTTTCCGACCTGGGTGCCGACCCCCGCGACCGCGAAGATCGAGCCGAGGACGGAGAGCAGCTGCGGGAGCAGCAGCGCCGAACCCATCGCCTCCAGCATCGAGCGCCCGGAGTGGATCGGCGTCGATATCCGGCGCTCGCCGGTGACCAGCATCCCGACGACGAGCGCCACGACGCAGCCGAGCCCGAGCCCGAGGAGGGTGGCCTGACCGGTCTCGAACAGGCCCGATTCGTCGAGGAAGGAGGCGCAGACGATGGCGACCAGCGGGATCGTGAGCGCCGGGATGAAGAGCTTGCTGCCGAGCCGCCGGGCCGACGCCTCGCGCTCCTTGTCCGTCGTCGTCACCGGGGTGCCCTTGCCGATGAGGTTGAACCCGGCGAGGCCGATGAGGACGAGGACGGCGACGCCGAGGGGTTCGGCGGGCAGCGTCGTGGAGCCGCCCGCGACCCCGGTGCCGTAGGGGAAGGTCAGTCCGAGCAGGCCCCAGAAGGCCGCCGAGGTCCAGCGCTTGGGGTTGGTGCGGTCCGTCGCCATCTGTACGGCCATGACGACGAAGACGAGACCGATCAGCCAGTACAGCCACTCGACCTTGATCACTTGGCGGTCTCCTTCCCGGCGTCACCGGGCGTCTGCTTCGGCAGCGGCAGGTCGTGCTCGGCGCCGGCGAGCGCCATCTCGCGCTCCAGCTGCCGGTCGAGGAGCAGCAGCCGCGCGCCGTGGATGACGAAGGCGCAGACGGCCAGCGGGATGGCCCACAGCGCGAGTTCGGTGGGTTCGAGGTGCTCGTGGTACGTCGAGTTCACGAAGCCGGTGATCAGCAGGATCGAGCCGATCGCGATGAAGCAGTCCTCGCCGAAGAAGACGCCGACGGTGTCGGCGGACGCGGAGTAGGAACGCACCTTCTCGCGCAGCCGGTCCGGCAGCTTCGCCCCGGCGGTGCGCTCGGCGGCGGCCTCCGCCATGGGGGCCACGAGCGGGCGCACGGCCTGCGCGGGACCGCCCAGGTTGTTGAGGCCGAAGGCGGCGGTGACCTGGCGGACCAGCAGGTAGGCGGTGAGGAACCGCCCCGCGCTGAGCTTCCCGAGCTTCCCGATGAGGTTGCGGGCCTGCTCGCGCAGGCCGTAGCGCTCCAGGAGACCGATCACCGGGAGCACGATGGCGAAGACGGTGACCGAGCGGCTGTCGGCGAAGGACTTCCCGAAGGCGGAGAGGATCTCCAACGGGTTCATCTTGCCGAGCAGCCCGGTGACGATGCCGGCGACGCCGACCACGAGAACGGGATTGCGGCGCGTGACGAATCCGAGGATCACCACGAGCACACCGAGCAGAACGATCATGCGGCGGCCTTTTCGATGAGGGACGCACTGATGGATGAGGGATGCACGGACCCTAGAGGATCGTTCAACGATCTAACAAGAGGTTCCGGAATTCGGACTTCCGGCCCTTCTCGTGACAGCGTCCGGCCCGCCACCGGAAAGAATCTTCACCCTTGTCGGATCGTTGAACAATCCTCTACGTTGAGACGGTGATCCAGGATCAGGACGTCATCGACCTCAATGCCGACCTCGGCGAGGGCTTCGGCCGGTGGACCCTCACCGACGACGAGGCCCTGCTCTCCGTCGTGACCAGCGCCAATGTCGCCTGCGGCTTCCACGCGGGCGACCCTGCCGTGATGCGCCGGGTCTGCGATCTCGCCGCCGAGCGCGGGGTACGGATCGGGGCGCAGGTCTCGTACCGGGACCTCGCCGGTTTCGGGCGGCGCGCCATGGACGTGCCGCCGGACGAACTGGCGGCCGAGGTGGCGTACCAGATCGGGGCGCTGCGGGTGTTCGCCGAGGCGGCCGGTGCCGAGGTGGCGTACGTGAAGCCGCACGGGGCGCTCTACAACCGGACCGTACGGGACAGTGAGCAGGCCCGCGCCGTCGTCGAGGGCGTCCGCCTCGCCGGTGGGGAGCTGCCGGTACTGGGACTGCCCGGGTCCCAACTCCTGCACGCGGCCGAGGAGTCGGGGCTGCGGGGCGTGCGCGAGGCGTTCGCCGACCGTGCGTACACCCCCGAGGGCACGCTCGTGCCGCGCCGTGAGCCGCATGCCGTGGTCGAGGACGCGGACGCCGTGGTGCGCCGGTCCGTCGCGTTCGCGGTGGACGGCGGGGTGGAGGCGGTCGACGGGTCGCATGTCGCCGTCGCCGCGCGGTCGTTGTGCGTGCACGGTGACACGCCCGGTGCGGCGCGGATCGCCGCGCGCGTGCGGGCGGCGCTCGAGGACGCCGGGGTCAAGGTCGGGGCGTTCGCGTGAGCGGGGCCGTGGCTCCCGTGGTGCGGCCCGCCGGGCGGGAGGCGCTGCTCGTGGAGTTCGCCGACGCCGAGCAGGCGGGGGCGTTCCACGCGGAGTTGCTGCGCAGGCGGGGGGCGGGGGCGCTGCCGCCGGTGCGGGAGATCGTGCCGGGGGCGCGGACCGTGCTGCTCGACGGGGTGGCGGAGCCGGAGGCGCTCGCGCGCGAACTGGGCGCGTGGGACGTGGAAGTGGGGGCGGTCGCGGACGGCGACGTGGTGACGATTCCCGTCACGTACGACGGGCCCGACCTCGCGGAGGTCGCGGAGTTGTGGGGTGTGCGCGTGGACGAGGTGGGCGAGGTGCACGCGTCGTACACGTATCGCGTGGCGTTCTGCGGGTTCGCGCCCGGGTTCGGATATCTGGCCGGGCTGCCGGAGGAGTTGCGTGTGCCGCGGCGGGCGACGCCGCGGACGCGGGTTCCCGCGGGGGCGGTTGCCCTGGCCGGGGCGTATTCGGCGGTGTATCCGCGGGCGACGCCGGGTGGGTGGCAGTTGATCGGAACGATGGCCGGGCCCGGGGTCCTGTGGGACGTGGCCCGGTCCCCCGCCGCACTCCTCTCCCCCGGAACCCTCGTCCGCTTCACCCCCACGGGGCCGAACCCCCGGGGCTCCGCCCCGGCCCCCGCGCCTCAAACGCCGGCGAGGCTCGACATCCCGACCGGCACGCCTCCATCGCCGGCCCCACTCGATGCGCCCCACCCCCCGACACGGTCAGCTCCGCCTCAAACGCCGGCGAGGCTTGAAAGGAACCACCCCTCGGCAACGCTCGGCGAGTCCTATCAAGCCCCTGCGGCGATTGAGCAGCGGGGTCCGGGGCAGAGCCCCGCGGCGTCGAGCACGGCGGCTCCGTCACAGCAAGCCCCTGCGGCGACTGAGCAGCAGGACCCGACACACCAAGCCCCTGCGGCGATTGAGCAGCGGGGTCCGGGGCGGAGCCCCGGGGTTGGGCGTGCGGGGGGTGCGCTGTGAGGGGGAAGGTGCAGGTGGTGCGGGGTGGGGCGCTGACCACCGTGCAGGACCTCGGGCGGATCGGACACGCCCACCTGGGCGTACCACGCTCGGGCGCCCTCGACGCCCCCGCACTCCGCCTCGCCAACCGCCTCCTCGGAAACCCGGAGGGCACCGCCGCCCTGGAGACCACCCTCACGGGATGCGCGCTCCGCCCCGACCGGGCCACCACCTTCGTCGTGGGCGGCGCCCCCTGCCCGGTCACCGTCGACGGCGCACCCGCCCCCTGGGGCACCCCCGTCCACGTCCCCGCGGGCGCGACCCTCGACGTGGGCCCCGCCCGGACCGGCGTCCGGTCCTACGTCTCCGTGGCCGGCGGCTTCGCCGTCGACCCGGTGCTGGGAAGCCGCGCCACCGACCTGCTCTCGGGCCTCGGCCCCGCCCCGCTGCGCACGGGAGACGTGCTCCCCGTCGGCCCACCCGGCCCCCCGCCGACCGCGCTGCCGGCCGCCGCCCCCTGGCCCGCGCCCCCGGCCGAACTCGTCCTGCCGGTACGACCGGGCCCCCGGGCGGACTGGTTCACCGAGAGCGCGCACCGCACCTTCCGCACCGCCACGTACACCGTCTCCGGCAACAGCAACCGGATCGGCCTGCGCACCGAAGGGCCGTCCCTGGAACGGGCGTTGGAGGGCGAGCTGCCCAGCGAGGGCATGGTCCTCGGGGCCGTGCAGGTGCCGCCGGACGGGCGCCCCGTGGTGTTCCTGCACGACCACCCGACCACCGGCGGCTACCCGGTGATCGCCGTCGTCCCGGAACCGGCACTCGCCGCCGCGGCCCAGGCGGCGCCCGGCACCCCGCTGAGGTTCACCCTCTAGGACCTGTCCGCGCGCAGGCCCTCGTCGAGGAACTCCCGTACGTGGGCCATGACTTCGGCCCGGTCCGTACGCAGGCCGATCGCCACCGCGATGGCGAAGCCGTCGAGCAGCGCCCGCAGCCGCGTCGCGAAGCGGTCCGGGTCGAGGGTCCGGAACTCGCCGCGCGAGATGCCCTCGGCGAGGAGCGCCACGAGGTCGCGGTGCCAGGCCCCCTCGATGGCGGCCTGCCGGGCGCGCGCGTCGTCGTCGGCGTTCCGCGACCGGTTGAAGACCTCCAGCCACAGCGTCCAGTGCGGGTCACGCGGCGCGTCCGGCACGTACAGGTCGACGTACGCGTCGAGGCGGTCCCGCGCGCTGCCGCCCGCGACCAGCGCCTCCCGGCGCCGCGCGCCGAGCCGCCCCTCGCTCCACTCCAGCGTGCGCAGCAGCAACTCGTCCTTGCTGCCGAAGTGGTACGCGAGATGCCCGCTGCTCATCCCGACCGCCCGGCCCAGCGCGGCCATCGTCAGCCGTTCCAGGCCGTGCTCGGCGATCATCGCCATGGTCGCGGCGAGCACGTCCTCGCGCGGCGGCGCCGGGGTGCGCCTGCGCTGCGTCCCGGTCATGCTCAGGCCCCCGCGACCGGCTGCTGCTGGGTGATGCAGTGGATGCCGCCGCCCGCCGCGAAGATCGTGCGGGCGTCGACGAGGGTGACCTTCCGGTCCGGGAACAGCCCTCGGAAGATGGCCGCCGCCTGCTCGTCGTTCGGGTCGTCGAAGCCGCACAGCACGACACCGTCGTTGCAGAGGTAGTGGTTGATGTAGGAGTAGTCGACCCAGCCGCCGTCCGCCTCGTCGGTGAGGACCGTCGGGGCCGGGATCTCGACGATCTCCAGCGCGCGGCCCCGCGCGTCCGTCTGTCCGGCCAGTACGCCGATGATCTCGCGGCTCACCTCGAAGTCCGGGTGCGCCGGGTCCCGCTGGGAGTGGACGAGGACGACGCCGGGCGCCGCGAACGCCGCCACGATGTCGACGTGGCCGCGCGTGCCGAACTCCCCGTAGTCGGCGGTGAGTCCGCGCGGCAGCCAGATCGCCTTGGTGGTGCCGAGGCGGGCGTGGATCTCGGCCTCGACGCGCTCCTTGGTCCAGCCCTGGTTGCGGTCCGGGTCGAGCTGCACGGTCTCGGTGAGGAGCACCGTGCCCTCGCCGTCGACGTGGAGGCCACCGCCCTCGTTGACGAGGACCGAGGAGTGGACGGGCACGCCGGTGAGGCCGGCGAGGTGCCGGGCGACCGCGGAGTCGTGCTCCCAGCGGGCCCAGTCCTGTGCGCCCCAGCCGTTGAACGTCCAGTCCACGGCGGCCAGTTCGCCCGACTCCGTGTGCTTCACGAACGTGGGGCCGATGTCGCGCATCCACGCGTCGTCCAGGTCGCGCTCGGTCAACTCCACGGACGGGTGCAGGAGTTCACGCGCGGACGCCTCCTGGCCCGGACCGACGACCATCGTCACCGGCTCGTGCGCGCGCACGGCGTTCGCGACCGACGCCCAGGCGGCGCGCGCCCCGGCCAGCTCGCCGTCGTCCGCGAAGGTGGGGTTGGGGCCCGGCCACGCCATCCACGTGCGCTCGTGCGGGGCCCACTCGGGCGGCATCACATACGTCATGGGCTTGATCCCTTACAGGAAGTAGAGGCGGTTGAGGGAGACGGACTCGGCCGGTTCCGAGCGGATCGGATCGCCGTCGAGGGTGACCAGACCCGTGCGCTGGTCCACGTCGACCGCTCCCGTGCGGGAGTTGAGGCGCAGGTCGGCCGGGCCGATGCCGCGCGTGCCGCGCACGGCGACGCGGCGCCTGCGGGTGGGCATCGTGTCGTGACCGTCGTCGACGGCTGCCTGCGCGACGAAGGCGACCGACAGCTCGGCGGCCGTCGCCCCGTACGCCCCGAACTGCGGGCCGAGGACGAGGGGTTCGCAGGTGTCGGTGGCGGCGTTGGGGTCGCCCACCACCCCGTACGCGGGGAAGCCGGACTTGAGGACGAGCTGGGGCTTCGCGCCGAAGTACTCGGGCGACCACAGGACGATGTCGGCCATCTTGCCGGGCTCCAGGGAGCCGATCTCGTGCGCGAGGCCGTGCGCGATGGCGGGGTTGACGGTCAGCTTCGCCATGTAACGCAGCACACGGTCGTTGTCGTGGCCGACGCCCGGGTCGCCGAGCTCCCGCTTCATCTTCCCGGCCATGGCGAACGTACGGCGCACGGTCTCGCCCGCGCGGCCCATGCCCTGCGCGTCCGACGAGGTGATGCCGATGGCGCCCAGGTCGTGCAGGACGTCCTCGGCGCCCATCGTCCCGGCGCGGATCCGGTCGCGGGCCATGGCCGCGTCGCCCGGCAGGTCCGTCTTGAGGTCGTGGACGGAGACGATCATGCCGTAGTGCTCGGCGACCGCGTCCCGGCCGAACGGGAGGGTGGGGTTGGTGGAGGACCCGATGACGTTCGGGACGCCCGCCATCTTCAGGACGTTCGGTACGTGGCCGCCGCCGCAGCCCTCGATGTGGAAGGCGTGGATGGTGCGGCCTTCGAGGACCTTCAGGGTGTCCTCGACCGACAGGCACTCGTTCAACCCGTCGCTGTGCAGGGCGACTTGGACGTCGTGCTCCTCGGCGACGCGCAGCGCCGTGTCGAGCGCGCGGGTGTGCGCGCCCATGTCCTCGTGCACCTTGAACCCGCAGGCGCCGCCCTCGGCGAGCGCCTCCACGAGCGGGGCGCCGTGCGAGGACGAACCCCGCCCCAGGAAGCCGATGTTGACCGGCCAGGCGTCGAAGGCTGAGAACGCGTGCTTCAGCGCCCACGGCGAGTTGACCCCGACGCCCCAGACGGGGCCGAACTCCTGGCCGATGATCGTGGTGACGCCGGAGGCGAGGGAGGCCTCCATGATGCGCGGCGACAGCAGGTGCACATGGGTGTCGACGGCTCCGGCGGTGGCGATCAGGCCCTCGCCGGACACGATCGTCGTGCCCGTGCCGACCACGACGTCGACGCCGTCCATCGTGTCCGGGTTGCCGGCCCGCCCGATGGCGTGGATCCGCCCCTCGCGGATGCCGATGGAGACCTTCCGGATGCCGAGCACGGCGTCGATCACGACGACGTTGCTGATCACGATGTCGCAGGTGTCGCGGACGGCGGCGGCCTTCAGGTGCAGTCCGTCGCGCGCGGTCTTGCCGAATCCGGCGAGGAACTCGTCCCCGTAGCTCTGGGAGTCGGACTCGACCTGGATGGTGAGCCCGGAATCCCCGAGCCGGACGCGGTCTCCGGCGCGCGGCCCGTGCGTGCCCGCGTACTCGTACGGGGTCAGCCGGCGGGCTTCGGCGGGGTGCCCTCCGGGGCGGCTCATCGCTCGTCCTCCTCGGTCTTCTCGCTCGATACGCCCAGATATCCGCAGGCGGCGGCGCGGCGCAGCGCCTCGTCCTTGGCGCCCGGCGCGTCCAGCGGCCCGTCGACGAGGCCCGCGAACCCGATGGCGACGCGGGCTCCGCCGATCGGCAGCAGCCCGACCTCCTGCGTCTCCCCCGGCCCGAACCGCACCGAGGACCCCGCGGGCACCGCGAGCCGCATCCCGTAGGCCCGCTCCCGTACGAAGTCCAGGCGCGGGTTGGCCTCGAAGAAGTGGAAGTGGGAGGTGACGGAGACGGGGACGGTCGCCGTATTGGTGACGGTGAGCGTGAGGACGGCCCGCGGGTCCTCGTGCTCGGGCCCCGGCAGGAGGGCGCCGGGGGCGTCCGCGCCCAGGGAGCCGGAGTCCTCTCCGGTAGCGATCGGGTCGCTCACGACCGCGAGCCGCGAGCCGTCGTCGAAGACCGCCTCCACGTGCACCTCGGTCACCACGTCGGCGACGCCCGGCAGCACGTCCTCGGGCCCGAGCGCGGACCGGGCCGCCTCGATCGCCTCGGCGAGCCGCTTCCCGTCGCGGGCCGCCTCGCAGACGGTGTCCGCGATCAGGGCGGTCGCCTCCGGCACGTTGAGCCGCAGGCCGCGCGCCTTGCGGGCCCGCGCGAGCTCGGCGGCACCGAACAGCAGCAGCCGGTCGCGTTCCGTGGGGGTCAGTCGCACGCCGTCACACCTCCTCGTCGTTCTTAGAACGCCACTCTAAACCCTTCGCATCAGGAGGCCGGGGGTCCGGGTGGCGCGAGGGCATGAGCACATGGATCGCGATTCAAAGGACGGGGCAGGCCGGGGAGTGGGACCATGCGTGGCATGACGGAGACCACGAGATCCCCCGCACGGACGAAGGCGGTCATCGCTGCCAAGTACACCGGCGCGGCGCTGCTGCGCTGCGCGCAGGTCCTGCTGATGGTGCTCGGCGCGCTGGGCCAGGCGGCGAGGAAGGGTTCGGGCGGCCGGTCCGGCGGGTCGGGCGACGGGGACTGACCGGGCCCCGGACATGCGTCGGCCCCCGCCCCGCGCGAGCGCGGGGCGGGGGCCGGACCGCCGGACGTCCTAGCCGAGCCGGTGCATCCAGCCGTGCTTGTCCTCGGCGGTGCCGCGCTGGATGTCGAGCAGGGCGTTGCGCAGCTTCATCGTGACCTCGCCGGCCTCACCGCCGGACTGCTGCCACTCGGCGCCCTCGCGCTTGACGGTGCCGACCGGCGTGATGACGGCGGCGGTGCCGCAGGCGAAGACCTCGGTCAGCTCGCCGGACTCCGTGGCCGCCTGCCATTCGTCGATCGAGACGCGGCGCTCCTCCGACTCGTAGCCGAGGTCGCGGGCGACCTGGAGGAGCGAGTCACGGGTGACGCCCGCGAGCAGCGAACCGGTGAGGGTGGGCGTGACGATCTTGTTGCCGTACACGAAGTACAGGTTCATGCCGCCCAGTTCCTCGACCCACTTGTGCTCGACGGCGTCGAGGTAGGCGACCTGGTCGCAGCCCTTGGCGGCGGCCTCGGCCTGCGCGAGCAGGGACGCCGCGTAGTTGCCGCCGGTCTTGGCGTCGCCGACGCCGCCGGGGACGGCGCGGACGCGGTCCTCGGAGAGCCAGATGGAGACGGGCTTCACGCCGCCGGAGAAGTACGCGCCGGCGGGCGAGGCGATGACGATGAACAGGTACTCGTTGGCGGGCTTCACGCCCAGGCCGACCTCGGTCGCGATCATGAACGGGCGCAGGTAGAGGGACTCCTCGCCGCCGTGCGCGGGCACCCAGTCCTTGTCCTGCTGGACGAGCAGGTCGCAGGCCTCGATGAAGGTCTCGACCGGCAGTTCGGGCATGCCGAGGCGCCAGGCGGAGTGCTGGAAGCGCTTGGCGTTCATGTCGGGCCGGAAGGTGGCGACCGAGCCGTCGGGGCGGCGGTAGGCCTTGAGGCCCTCGAAGATCTCCTGCGCGTAGTGCAGGACGTTCGTGGCCGGGTCGAGGGAGAGCGGTCCGTAGGGCACCAGCTGCCCGTCGTGCCAGCCCCGCCCCTCGGTCCACTTGACCGTCACCATGTGATCGGTGAAGTGGCGGCCGAATCCCGGGTTCGCCAGGATCTCCTCGCGCTGTGCGGCGGACAGCGGGGTGGCGGTGGGCTTGAGCTCGATCGTGGGCGTCGTCATGGTTGCGTGTCCTTCACCGTTGGTTGTGACGGACCGCGTTCACGCCTGCACTCCTGGTACTAGGACGTCCGAGCTTCCACGTACATCGCGGCCCCGCGTTCGATTATCTCGCGAGGACGGGTGTGGTCGAAACGGACCCAGGTGGATACGGGTGCGTGAAGCGGCCCAAGGCTGATGGTCGCACCCAGGGGCCGCACAGGAACAGCCGCCGGGCGCGGTGTGCGACCCGGCGGCTGCTGCCGTAATGGTGAGCGCCGGGTCAGCCGGCTACTACTCGGGCGACGAGGGCGTCACCGATCTCGTCGGTGGAGCGCACGGCGTCGCCGCGCTCGCCGAGGTCCGCGGAGACCGCGGTCTCGATGCGGGCGGCCTCGGTCTCGTAGCCGAGGTGGCGCAGGAGGAGGGCGACCGAGAGGATCGTGGCGCTCGGGTCGGCCTTGCCCTGGCCCGCGATGTCCGGGGCCGAGCCGTGCACGGGCTCGAACATGGACGGGAACTCACGGCTCGGGTTGATGTTCCCGGAGGCCGCGACGCCGATGCCACCGGAGACGGCCGCGGCGAGGTCGGTGATGATGTCGCCGAAGAGGTTGTCGGTGACGATCACGTCGAAGCGGGCCGGGTCGGTGACCAGGTAGATGGTCGCGGCGTCGACGTGGATGTAGTCGGTGGTGACCTCGGGGAACTCCTCGGCCACCTTGTTGAAGATGTTCGTCCACAGGTGGCCCGCGAAGGTCAGCACGTTGTTCTTGTGGACCAGCGTGAGCTTCTTGCGGGGGCGGGCCTGGGCGCGGGCGAACGCGTCACGCACCACACGCTCCACACCGAAGGCGGTGTTGACGGAGACCTCGGTGGCGACCTCGGCTGCCGTGCCCTTGCGGATCACACCGCCGTTGCCCGTGTACGGGCCCTCGGTGCCCTCGCGGACGACGACGAAGTCGATGTCCGGCTCGCCCGCGAGCGGGGTCGAGACACCCGGAAGGAGCTTCGACGGACGCAGGTTGACGTGGTGGTCGAACGCGAAGCGGAGCTTGAGCAGGAAGCCGCGCTCCAGGACGCCGGACGGCACCGACGGGTCGCCGATGGCGCCGAGCAGGATGGCGTCGTGCTTCTTGAGGGAGTCGAGGTCGGCGTCGGTGAGGGTCTCACCGGTCGCGTGGTAGCGCTTGGCGCCGAAGTCGTACTCCTCGGTCTCCAGCTTCACATCCTGCGGAAGGACGGCGGAGAGGACCTTGAGACCCTGGGCCACGACCTCCTGGCCGATGCCGTCACCGGGGATCACTGCGAGATTGATGCTGCGAGACATGCGAGCACCGTACCCCTCCGTCCCATGGGATGACACACGGCGTCCACGATCCGGACAGCGGACGGGGCCCGGTCTCCTGGCGGCCAGAAGTTGTTCACCCGTACGTATGGCGGGAGTTGGAGGTTACTGGGAAGTTCCCTTCCATGACGCCTGCCAACGACACCCCACATGTCGGCATCCCCGAACACCTCGCCCGGCGCATGAGCATGCCCGAGCAGCACGAGTACCTGCGGACGAGGTTCAGCAGGCGCCGCGCCCTGACGGGAGCCGCGGCCACGGTCGGCGGGGCGGCCCTGCTCGGCGGCGGCGCGGCCGGCGGGGCGTACGCGACGCCGCTGCTGCCGTCCCGCGCGCCCGCCGCACAGGTCGACGGTTCGCTCGTCGCGCCCTTCGGCCGGCACCTCGCCTTCGGCGCCGATCCGAAGACGCAGATGCGGATCGCGTGGCAGGTGCCGTTCCCGGTCAAGAACCCGTACCTGCGGGTCGGGTTGAAGCCCTGGGAGCTGAGCCGGAAGATCCCGGCGGAGGTCCGCGCCCTGCGCACCCCCGCCCTGTCGAAGAAGCTCCCGGAGGTCGAGCAGCACTACCTCCACGCGGCGCTCGACGGCCTGGAGCCCGGCACGACGTACTACTACGGCGTCGGCCACGACGGCTTCGACCCGGCGGACGCGGAGCGCCTCGGCACCCTCGGCACCTTCCGTACCGCGCCGGCCGCCCCGCGGCCGTTCGTCTTCACGGCCTTCGGCGACCAGGGGGTGAGCTACGACGCGCTCGCCAACGACCAGGTGATCCTCGGCCAGAACCCGTCCTTCCATCTGCACGCGGGCGACATCTGCTACGCCGACACCACCGGCCACGGCAAGGATTCGGACACGTACGACGCGCGGGTGTGGGACCAGTTCCTCGCGCAGACGGAGACGGTCGCCAAGTCGGTGCCGTGGATGGTGACCACCGGCAACCACGACATGGAGGCCTGGTACTCCCCCAACGGCTACGGCGGCCAGAGCGCCCGCTGGTCACTGCCGGACAACGGCCCGGACCCGCGCAACGCGCCGGGCGTCTACTCCTTCACGTACGGGAACGTGGGCGTGGTCGCCCTCGACGCGAACGACGTCTCGTACGAGATCACCGCCAACAAGGGGTACACGGACGGGAAGCAGACGGCGTGGCTGGACAGACGCCTCGGTGAGCTGCGGGCGCGCGACGAGATCGACTTCGTGATCGTCTTCTTCCACCACTGCGCGTACTCGACGTCGACGCACGCCTCGGACGGCGGGGTGCGCGACGCGTGGGTGCCGCTGTTCGCGAAGCACCAGGTGGACCTGGTGATCAACGGGCACAACCACGTCTACGAGCGCACGGACGCGATCCGGGGCGCGGGGAACGGAGAGGTGGGCAAGCCGGTGCCGGTCGGCGCGTCGACCGATCCGACGCGCGACGGCATCGTGTACGTCACCGCGGGCGGCGCCGGCAAGGACCTCTACGGCTTCGGACCGGGCGTGAAGGACAGCTACGAGGGCAACGTGGTCGACCGCGAGTCGATCGTCACCTTCCACTGGACGAAGTCACGCCTGCCCGACCCGGACACCGTGGAGTGGTCCCGGGTGCGGTACACCGGCTTCTCGTTCCTCGCGGTGGAGGTGGAGAAGGACCGGATGACGGTGTCGGCGCTGGCCGAGAGCGGCGAGCGCATCGACCACTTCGAGGTGAAGCGCGGTTCGTGAAGCGGCTTTCGAGGGGGGCCGGTCTCAGTGACCGGTCTCCCCGCCGTTGTCCCTGCGGTCGAGGGCGCGCTGGAGGGCGGCGGCCGCGGTCCTGGCGGCGTGCCGGTCGGCTTCGCTCGACGGGGAGACGTGACGGACTCGGCGGCGGACGGGCGTCGCAGTGGCCATGGTGATCGACTCCTTGAGATCACATCGGGGCGCGCGGAACGAGCGCACACCCATGGGGATTTCGAGGCGCCGGAAGGGGCGGGGAGCGGTGAGCCGCAGGGGTTGCCTGCGCGGTGCTCGGCTCGCGGCCGCCATTCGCCGGATCGGGCGAGACGTTCGGCTCCTACAAAGCTAGGACAGGTCTCTGCTTCTGTCTCCACAATTACTCGGACTTCCTACTATCTGAGACGGGCCTCACTTCCCCCGCCCCTTCAGCCCCTTTGGTCACAGCGGCCACAGGCCATGGCCGAGTACGTTCCCGGGGTGGGACGGGCCATGGCGCGGCCGCCGCGCACGCCCCACGATGGGTGCCGTACCCGCCCGGGTCGCGGTGGCCCGGCGGGCCCTGGGGAGGAGTCCCACCATGCGCGTCATCAGTCAGCGCCGTTTCGGCGGACCCGAGGTGCTCGAAGTGGTGGAGGCGGAGCGGCCCGAGCCGCTCGCCGGTGAAGTGCTCGTCCGGGTGCACGCGGTCGGCGTGAACCCGGTGGACCGGATGGTGCGTTCCGGCACCACGCGATTCTTCGGCGATCCGCCGTTCACGCTCGGCTGGGACGTCTCCGGCGTCGTCGAGGCGGCGGGCCAGGACGTCACCGAGTTCCGGCCCGGCGACGAGGTGTTCGCGATGATCCGGGGCGGGGCGTACGCCGAGTACGTCGTGATCCGCACCGAACACCTGGCGCCGAAGCCGGGGAACGTCGACCACGTCCACGCGGCGGCGATGCCCGCGGCGGCGCTCACCTCCTGGCTGGCGCTCGTCGACACCGGGCAGATCGGGCCGGCCCGCCGGGTGCTTGTGCACGCGGCGGCGGGCGGCGTCGGACACGTGGCGGTGCAGATCGCCAAGGCGGAGGGCGCGTACGTGATCGGGACGGCCCGCGCCGACAAGCACGACTTCCTGCGCGACCTCGGGGTCGACGAGTGCGTCGACTACACGGCCGAGGACTTCGCCCACACGGTGCGCGACGTCGACGTGGCGTTCGACCTGATCGGCGGCGACTACGGTCCCCGCACCCTGGTCACCCTGCGCGCCGGCGGGCTCCTTGTCTCGGCGGTGCTGTGGGACCCCGGCGTCACCCAGGAGGACGCCGAGGCCCGCGGGGCCCGCTTCGCCCCCGTCTCCGTCCAGCCCTCCGGTGCCACCCTTCGCAAGGTCGCGGCCCTGATGGCGGCGAACCGGGTCCGCCCCCACGTATCGGCGGTCCTCCCCCTGGAGGAAGCGGGCAAGGCCCACGAACTGATCGCCTCGGGCCACACCCAGGGCAAACTCGTCCTGACCGTCCCCTGACCGACCCCGCCGTTGCGCCCACGGGGCTCCGCCCCGGACCCCGCTGCTCAATCGCCGCAGGGGCTCCAAAAGACCGGGGCTCCGCCCCGGACCCCGCGCCTCAATCGCCGGCGAGGCTCCGTGTGTGCGCACCATGGGTATGGCGGCGGTCCGGGTATTTTGAGCCTCTGCGGCGATTGAGCAGCGGGGTGCGGGGCAGAGCCCCGATCTTTTGGAGCCTCTGCGGCGATTGAGCAGCGGGGGCCGGGGCGGAGCCCCGAGGCGTAGGGGTGGTTCACGTGAACCGCCCCCGGCCGAGGCGGAACCTCGACCGGGGGCGGCACCGTCGCAGGGGCGGTCAGCCCATGTGCGGGTACGTGTAGTCCGTCGGCGGAACCAACGTCTCCTTGATGGCGCGGGTCAGCGTCCAGCGCATCAGGTTCTGCGGGGCACCAGCCTTGTCGTTGGTGCCGGACGCGCGGCCACCGCCGAAGGGCTGCTGGCCGACGACGGCACCGGTCGACTTGTCGTTGATGTAGAAGTTGCCCGCGGCGTACCGCAGCTTCTCCATCGTGTGGGCCGCGGCGGCCCGGTCGTTCGCGATGACCGACCCGGTCAGCGCGTAGTCCGACGCCGACTCCATCTGCTCCAGCATGGCGTCGTACTGGTCGTCCTCGTAGACGTACACCGCGAGGATCGGGCCGAAGTACTCGGTGGTGAAGACCTCGTTGGCCGGGTCGGTGCACTCGATGACGGTCGGGCGCACGAAGTAGCCGACGGAGTCGTCGTAGGTGCCACCGGCGACGATCGTGCAGGAGTCGTCCGACTTCGCGCGGTCGATCGCGGCCTTGTTCTTGGCGAAGGAACGCTCGTCGATGACGGCGCCGATGAAGTTCGACAGGTCGGTGACGTCACCCATGGTGATGCCGTCGACCTCGGCGACGAACTCCTCCTTGAAACCGGAGTTCCAGATCGAGGCCGGGATGTACGCGCGGGACGACGCGGAGCACTTCTGGCCCTGGAACTCGAAGGAGCCGCGGGTCAGGGCCGTCTTGAGGACGGCGCGGTCGGCGCTCGGGTGGGCGACGACGAAGTCCTTGCCGCCGGTCTCGCCGACGAGCCGCGGGTAGGTGCGGTACTTCTCGATGTTGTTGCCGACCGTCTTCCACAGGTGCTGGAAGGTCTTGGTCGAACCGGTGAAGTGGATACCGGCCAGGTCACGGTGGTTGAGAGCGAC
Organism: Streptomyces sp. BYX5S; assembly: GCF_054724165.1. Lineage (NCBI taxonomy): Bacteria > Bacillati > Actinomycetota > Actinomycetes > Kitasatosporales > Streptomycetaceae > Streptomyces > Streptomyces sp. BYX5S. The sequence goes on from NZ_CM138829.1 coordinate 6,683,310, forward strand.
CTCCGACACCGCGAGACCGTCACCCGTCACCAGGTTGATGACGCCCTTCGGAAGACCGGCCTCCTCCAGGAGCTGGAGGAGCAGGACGGCGGCGTGCGTCTGCGTCGGGGACGGCTTCCAGACCACCACGTTGCCCATGAGGGCGGGGGCGGTGGGCAGGTTGCCCGCGATGGCCGTGAAGTTGAACGGCGTGATCGCGTAGACGAAGCCCTCCAGCGGGCGGTGGTCCATGCGGTTCCACACACCGGTGGAGTTCGCCGGCGGCTGCTCGGCGAGCAGGTTGCGGGCGTAGTGGACGTTGAAGCGCCAGAAGTCGATGAGCTCGCAGGGCGTGTCGATCTCGGCCTGCTGGGCGGTCTTCGACTGGCCGAGCATCGTGGACGCGGCCATCGTCTCGCGCCACTTCGTGGACAGCAGCTCGGCGGCGCGCAGGATGATCGCGGCGCGGTCGTCGAAGGACATCGCGCGCCAGGCCGGGGCGGCGGCCAGGGCGGCGTCGATCGCGTCCTGGGCGTCCTGCTCGGTGGCGTTGGCATACGTACCGATGACGGCCTTGTGGTTGTGCGGCTGCACGACGTCGAAGCGCTCGCCGCCGCCCATCCGACGCTCGCCGCCGATGGTGCAGGTCAGCTCGATCGGGTTGTCGGCCAGCTCCTTGAGCTTGGCCTCCAGGCGGGCGCGCTCCGGGGATCCGGGGGCGTAGCCGTGCACCGGCTCGTTGACCGGGGCGGGGACCTGGGTCACGGCGTCGAAGGTCATGAGTCCGTATCTCCTTCGGGGGGTCGGGGAGTCGTCGGGGGAAGCGGTGGGCCCTGCGAGAGGGAGGCTCAGCCCTTGGTGAGGATCGAGCGGGCGAAGAAGAGGAGGTTGGCCGGCTTCTCCGCCAGGCGACGCATGAAGTAGCCGTACCAGTCGGTGCCGTACGCGGTGTAGACACGCATGCGGTGCCCCTCGGCGGCGAGTCGCAGCTGCTCGTCGCTGCGGATCCCGTACAGCATCTGGAACTCGTACTCGTCCAGCTTGCGCCCTGCCTGCCGGGCGAGCTCCTGCGCGATGGAGACGAGTCGCGGGTCGTGCGAACCGATCATCGGGTACCCGGCGCCCTCCATGAGGATGCGCATGATCCGCACGTACGCCTTGTCGATCTCGGCCTTGTCCTGGTACGCGACTTCGGCGGGCTCCTTGTAGGCGCCCTTCACGATGCGCACGCGGCTGCCGGCGGCGGCCAGGCGGCGGGCGTCGTCCTCGGTGCGGAAGAGGTAGGCCTGGATGACGCAGCCGGTCTGCGGGAAGTCCTTCCGCAGCTCCTCGTGGATGGCGAACATCGAGTCGAGGGTGGTGTGGTCCTCGGCGTCGAGGGTGACGGTGGTGCCGATCGCGGCGGCGGCCTCGACGACCGGGCGGACGTTGGCGAGCGCCAGCTCGTGCCCGTCGGGGAGGGCCTGGCCGAACATGGACAGCTTCACCGACATCTCGGCCTTCGTGCCGAGGCCCAGCTCCTTCAGGCGCTCGATCAGCTGGAGGTAGGCGTCCCGCGCGGCGTGCGACTGCTCGACGGTGGTGATGTCCTCACCGACGACGTCGAGCGTGACCTCAAGACCCTTGGCGGCGGCGTCCTCGATGATCGGCACGACCTGGTCGACCGACTCACCGGCGATGAAACGGTCGACGACCTGCTTGGTGCCCGGCGCCGCCGACACAAAGGCGCGCATCTTGTCGCTGCGCGACGCGGCGAGGATCAAGGGAGCCAGCACGGGGCACCTCCACGAAGCATGAGTTGAGAAATATGCCGTACCACCGCAAAGCGGGAACGGCACGCGGAACCACCGTGAAATCTAAGGATCCCTCCGATCCTGTGCCATCGACAGCTGTCACGCATCTGTGGCTCCCACCTCAGACATCTGTATGAAGAGGCCGGTGGGATGGGCGAGAATGGCGGGGTGAAAGGCGATTACCAGGACCTGGTCGACGAGATCTCGGCGCTGCTCGGCGCCCCGGCGACCCTGGAGAACCGGGACTTCCGGCTCATCGCGTTCGGGGCGCAGGTCACCGACAGCGACACCGAGTTCGACGAGACGGCGCTCGACCCGGTGCGCACCCGCTCGATCCTCACGCGCGGCTCGACCTCGGCGGTCCGCACCTGGTTCGAGGGTTTCGGCATCGCGAGCGCCAAGGAACCGGTCCGGATCCCGGCGACCCCGGAGGCCGGCGTCTATCGCGGCCGCATCTGTCTTCCCGTACGCCATCACGGTTTCGTCCTCGGCTACGTATGGCTGCTCGACGACGATCCGGGTCCCACGCCCGAGCAACTCGATGCCGCGATGGAGGTGGCGGGCCGGATCGGGGCGCAGCTCGCCGACGAGGCGCAGGCGGGCGCGGACCTGACCCGCGAGTTCCACTCCGTGCTGACGGCGGAGCGGGGCTGGCAGCGGGACATGGCGGTGGCGGCGCTGCGGACGGCGCTCGGCAGCCGGGCGGACGGGCTGCACACGGTGGTGTGCGTCGCGCCGTGGCCCTCGGCCGACCCCGACGACGCGCCGTCGGTGCGCACCATCCCGGCGGCGGACGCGCTGTGCACGGTGCCGTGGGGGGTGACGGGGCAGTGCCTCGCGCTGCTGGTGCGGCTGCGCTCGCGGGAGGCGCTGGCGCCGGCGCTGACGGCGGCCGGGAAGCTGCGGGCGCGCGCGGGGGCGGGTGCGGGTGCGGACGGAGGCGTGGGGGTGGCCTCGGGGATCGGGGCGCCGCGCGACGACCTCGCCGAGCTGGCCACGGGCTGGCAGGAGGCGACGGCCGCGGCCCGCGCGGCGCTGGCCGATCCGCGCCTGGGCCCGGACGCGCAGTGGTCGTCGATCGGCCCGTACCGGCTGCTCACGGCGCTCCCCGCGGAGGCCGCGCACGACCCGGCGGTGGCCCCGCTGCTGGCCCCGGCCCACCGTCAACTGGCGCACACCGCCGAGGTGTTCCTCGACTGCGCGGGCCAGGCTGGCCGCACGGCGGCGACGCTCGGCATCCACCGCCAGACCCTGTACTACCGCCTGTCGCGGGTGGAGCAGCTCACCGGCCTCGACCTGGACGAGGGCGAGGACCGGCTGCTGCTGCACATGGGCCTGAAGGCGTCACGCCTGTGAGGGACCCGAAGGCGTCACGCCTGTGAGGGGTGCGCGGCCGTGATCAGCCTGCGCATCCCCTCGGTGAGCTCCTCGGCGCTGGGCGCGCTCTCGGGGTCGAGCATGTATTCGGCGATGAGCCCGGTCATCAGCGTCATGTAGAGCTTGCCGAGGGTGTCGACGCTGGGGTGGTCGGCGGGCGGTTCGTCCCCGCCCATGAACGCGGGGATGACCCCGCGGCCGCCCTCGCTCTGCGCCTTCGCGACGATCTCCCGGACGGCGGGCAGCTTGTCGCCCATCGCGACGAGTTCCATGCCCAGGTGCCACATGGTGCCGGGCTTGCCGAAGCTCTCGATGACGTTGGCCCACACCTCGTGGAAGCGTTCGAGGGTGCCGGCCGGTGTCGTGAAGTCCAGGTCGAAGGCGCCGCCCGACTCCTCCGCGAGCGCGAGATACGCCTGCGCGAGCAGCGCGTCCTTCGACCCGTAGTGGTAGCCGATGGACGCCAGGTTCGCCCCGGACTCCTTGACGATGTCGCGCGCGGTCGTGCGCACGAACCCCTTCTCCAGCAGGCAGTGCTTGGCGCCTTCGAGCAGATCCTCACGGTGTCCCATGCCGTCACCCTATCCGGAATTCAAACGGCTGTCTTATACAGTCGTTCTAGACACGCGTATAAGACAGCCGTACATTCCCTCTCATGACACCGACGACGAACCCGCGGCCCCGGGCCGGGGCCAATCCGTGGGCGGCCTTCACCGTCCTGATGCTTCCTCTGCTCCTGGTCTCGATGGACGTCTCCGTGCTCTACTTCGCGGTCCCGGAGATCAGCCAGGAACTGCACACGAGCGCCGCCCAGCAGCTGTGGATCTTCGACATCTACGGCTTCGTCCTGGCCGGCCTGCTGCTCACCATGGGCTCCCTCGGCGACCGCATCGGCCGCCGCAAGCTCCTCCTCATCGGCGCCGCCGCCTTCGGTGCGGCCTCCGTGCTCGCGGCCTACGCACCGAGCGCCGAGGCGCTGATCGCGGGACGCGCGCTGCTGGGGATCGGCGGGGCGACGCTGATGCCGTCGACCCTGGGCATCGTCCGGACGCTGTTCACCGACGACGCCCAGCGGGCCAAGGCCATCGGCATCTGGTCCGGCGCGATGGCCGGCGGCGTCGCCCTCGGCTCGGTGATGTCGGGCGTCATGTTGGAGCACTTCTGGTGGGGCTCGGTCTTCCTGGTCAACGTGCCGGCGATGCTGCTGCTTCTGCTGGTCGGCCCGTTCCTGCTGCCGGAGAGCCGCGACCCCAACCCGTCGGCCCGCTTCGACCTGCTGTCCGTGCCGCTGTCGATGGCCACGGTGCTGCCCGTCGTCTACGGCCTCAAGCAGATCGCCTCCGAAGGCTTCGAAGCACGCCAACTGCTGTTCGTGGCCGCCGGGTTCGTCTTCGGCGCCCTGTTCGTCCAACGCCAGCGACGCGTCCCGTACGCGATGCTGAGCCGCTCGCTGTTCACCAACCGGATCTACGCGACGGGCATCGCGCTCAACACCCTGGTGATGTTCTCCATGATGGGCTCGGCGTTCTTCACCACCCAGTACCTCCAGTCGGTGCTCGGCTACGAGCCGCTGAAGGCCGCCCTGTGGTCGCTGGCGCCGTCCCTGCTCATCGGCGGCGTGGCGCCCTTCGCGGCGACGGTCGCCCAGCGGGTCGAGAAGCGGTTCGTCGTGGCGTCCGGCTTCCTGATCACGGCGTCCGGCTTCGCCCTGATGTCCTTCGCGGGTACGGACTCCCTGGCGCTGGTCCTCGCCGGTGCCGCCCTGATCGGCTGCGGCGTGGTCTCCGTGGCCTCGGTCGTCACCGATCTGGCGCTGGCCGCGGCGCCCGTGGACAAGGCCGGGACGGCGGGCTCCCTCCTGGAGACCGGCCAGGAGTTCGGCGGGGCGCTCGGCATGGCGGTGCTCGGCTCGGTCGGCACCGCGGCCTTCCAGGCGGGACTCCCCGCCGGGGCCCCCGAAACGCTCGGCGAGGCGGTGACCGTCCCCGGCCTGGTCGACGCGGCCCGCACCGCCTTCGTGGACGGCATGTTCTGGGCCTCGTGCACGGCGATGGCGGTGCTGCTGGCGGGGGCGGGTCTCGCGCTGTGGCTGCTGCGGGTACGGCCGGGCGAGGCCGCGCGGGCGGCCGACGCTCCCGACGCCACCAACGCCCGCACGACGGAACCGGTCGCCTGAGTCGGACACCGGGGCCGGACATCGGCAACGGGCGGGGTGCCGTGGCTCTCAACGGGCCCCGGCATCCCGCCCGTTGCCGATGTCCGCCGCGATTGTCAGTGGCGGGTGCCAGGATCCGCGACATGGACGAGACGACTTTCGACTGGCGGCGCTTCCTCGGGCGGTGGAGCGAGGAGTGGTCCGACGCACGGCGCGACGCGGTGGACCTGTCGGCGGACGACGAGGAGTCGGTACGGGACCGGTGGCTCGGCTTCGACCCGGCGCCGCAGGAGCGGATCACCGCGCTGGAGCGTCGGCTGGGACGTGAACTTCCGCCGTCGTACCGCGAGTTCCTGCGGATCAGCGACGGCTGGCAGCACGCGGGGAACTTCGTGTGGCGCCTCGCGGGCACCGAGCAGGCGCACTGGCACGAGGACGCGATGGGCCTCGGCTCCGACTTCGACACGTTCTGGGGCGAGGAGGGCAACACGCCGGAGGTCCGCGCCCAGGTCGGCCTCTGGTCGCGCGCGCTCCGGCTGGACGCGGAGTCGGACATGGTCTTCGTCCTGCTCGACCCCGAGGACGTGGGCCCGGACGGCGAATGGGCGGTCCGCACCTGGGCCTCCTGGCGGGCCGCGGACCCCGACAGGTACCCGTCGTTCGCGGCGTTCATGGTGGCCATGCACCAGGAGTTCCACCGCTTCGCGGCCGAGGCCGGAACCGGATTCGCCAACGACACCACCCGCGCTCAGGACGCCGCCGTCGACCGCGCCCGCACGGCCGCGCTGCGGGGGCGGCACGAGGAGGCGGCCGGGCTGCTGCGCGAGGCTGCGCGGTACGGGCGACCGGGGGCGGCGTCGATGCTGCGGCAGCTCGAAACGGTGCGCGGCGGCGGCGCGCCGGGAGTCCCGTCGCATCCCGCGGACCCCGGATACCTCACCGATCTGCTGCCCCTGGCGGCGGCCCACTTCGCCGTCGGGCAGCGCGGCTCCGACCCTGCGGGCTGGCACCACGCCAACCCCGGCATCTTCCCCGACACCGCCGAAGCCGCCGCCGACCTACTCCGTCGGATGCTCGACGGCACCTACGAGTACCGGCCCGGCGGCGCCTTCGGCGAGGCGGTGAACGCGGCGCGTGAGGCGGCCCGTTGGGGCGATACGACGACGGCCTGGCGACTGCTCCGCGAAGGCCTGCCGTCGTGGCGGCCCCTCGGCCCGGACCAACTCGCCCCGCTCGGACTGCTCGCCGACCCGCTCCTCGCCCCGGCGCTGACGGCCGAGCGCCGACTCGAACTGCTGGCCACCGCGCGCGGGGACGAGCGCGACGCGGCCGGTGAGCCCGCCCGGGAACCGCGCCGCGTACCGGAACCGCTTACCGCACCCGAGCCGGAGCCCGAGCCCGACGGTCTCTCCTGGGTGGTGCGCCCCGGCCTGCGGCCGAACCAGCCGGGCGACGTCCGGTTCGTGCTGGTGGAGGGCGCCGCCCCGGACGCCCTGCCCGAGCTGCTGGGCGCCGCCCCCGGCGCGACCCTGACGCCGCCGCTGCGCGCCTGGGACGTCCGCCGCCACCACCGCCCCGCACAGCGTTCCTTCACGTCGGACGAGGACTTGGTGCTGCTGCGGGTCGGGCGGGCGGGGCCGGGGTGGAGCTTCGGGATCGACGAGGACCCGCCGGCCTCGTACCTGGCCGAGCGGTTCGTCTCCCCCGCGCTCGCGGCGTCGGCCGGGGGACGCCGGGCGATCGTGGTGTGGTGCGGGCAGCGCTGGGGCCGGGTGACGTTGCACGTGTCGGCCGCGCGGGACGGCAAGCCGCTCTACGGCTTCACCGCGCGCGCCGGCATGGTCGAGTCGCGCTCCGGCGAGATACCCGCCGAACTGGCCCCGGAACGGCTCGGCTTCACCACGGCCACCGCCACCACCACTCCCGCCACCGGCCCCGGCACCGGACCTGGCCCCGCCCAGGAGGAACAGGTGAGCGCGGCAGTCCGTGCCCTGGACGCGTTGGCCGGGTTGTACCGGGTGGGCCTCCCCCGGCTCGCGCTGACGGCGGGTCGCCTGCACAGCTTCGAGGCGGCTCCCTGGGTCCGGTCCCCCGCGCCCGGCGAGCCCCACGCCACGCTCGCCTTCGTCCGCCACCGGAGCGGCGGGTCCCCCAAAGGACGGTGACGCCGGCTGCCGCCGATGGTCGCGGAGTGGTGCGTTCGGTCTTCTCCGGGAGGGCGTCGGCCGGGCCGTGCCAGGATGGGCGCGTGGAACAGACATTCGGGGCGCCGTTGATCGGCCGGGCGGACGAACTGGACCGGCTCACCGGTGCGCTGGGGCGGGCCGAGGCCGGTGAACCGCGGGCCGTGCTCGTGGCCGGGGACGCGGGCGTCGGCAAGACCCGGGTGCTGACGGAGGCCGCCGCGCACGCCGCCGCCACCGGGACGACCGTCCTGACCGGCCACTGCGTGGACCTGGGCGACGTGGGCCTGCCGTACCTGCCGTTCACGGAGATCCTCGGCGCGGCCGCCGCCGACAAGCGGCTCGCCCCGGCCTTCGCCGCGTACCCGGCCGTGGACCGGCTGCTCGGCGCCGCCTCCGGCACCGGCGCCGCACCGGACCCCGGCGGCCGGCTCCAGCTCTTCGAGGGCGTCGCGGGACTCCTCGCGGACCTGGCCGAACTGACCCCGCTCCTCCTCGTCGTCGAGGATCTGCACTGGGCCGACCAGTCCTCCCGCGACCTGCTCCGCTTCCTGCTCAGCCGCGGCGCCCGGCGACGGCCCGCGCAGGAGGGCCGGCCCCGCCACTTCACGCTCTTCGCCTCGTACCGCACCGACGACCTGCACCGCCGCCACCCCTTGCGGCCGCTGCTCGCCGAGCTGATCAGGCTGCCCACCGTCGACCGCCTCGACCTGCGGCCGCTCCCCGACGCCGATGTCGCCCGGCTCGTGCGCGCGCAGCATCCCGGCCCCGTCGCCGACAGCACCGTCCGCCGCATCGTCGACCGCGCCGAGGGAAACGCCTTCTACGCCGAGGAGTTGCTCGCCGCGCTGCCCGGCGACGAGGGCCCGGTCGCGCTGGGCGGCCTCGCCGACGTGCTGCTCATCCGGGTCGAGCAGCTGACCGACAGCGCCCAGCAGGTGCTGCGCACGGCGGCCGTCGCGGGCCGCCGCGTCGGGCACGACCTGCTGCGCGACGCCGTCCAACTCCCGGAGGAGCAGCTGGAGTCGGTGCTGCGCGAGGTCATCGGGCGGCAACTGCTGCTGCCGGGCGACGACGCGACGTACTCCTTCCGGCACGCCCTCATCCGCGAGGCCGTGTACGCGGACCTGCTGCCCGGCGAGCGGATCCGGCTGCACCGGCTCTTCGCCGAACTCCTCGCTGCGGGCGGGCGCCCGCCGGAGCGGGCCGCGGAGCGCGCCCACCACTCCCGCGAGAGCCACGACCTCGGCGACGCGCTGACCGCTTCGATCGAGGCCGCCGACCACGCCCAGCGCGTCGGCGCGCCCGCCGAGGAGCTGCGCCACCTGGAGACCGCGCTCGAACTGTGGGCCGTGGTCGACGCGGCCGCCCGCCCCGAGCACCACGACACGATCACGCTCGCGCTGCGCGCCTCGGCGGCCGCCGCGCGAGCCGGGGAGCCGCACCGCGCGGTCCAGCTCACCCGCTCCGCCCTCGCGAGCACCGGCTCGGACGCCGATTCCGAGGTCGCCGCCCGGGTCCGCTACACCCTGGCGGGCAACCTGATCCGGATCGACAACCCGGAGGCCGCGTTCACGTACAGCAGCGAGGCACTGGGCCTGATCCCCGCCGACCCGCCGTCGCACACCTGGGTGTGGGCGGCGGCGACGCACGTCATGGCGGCCCGGTACGTGGGCCGTGACGCGGACGCCGAGCGCGTCGCCCGGCAGGCCCTCGACGTCGCCGAGCGGCTCCGCCTGACCGACGCGCAGGCCGACCTGCTCGTGTCACTGGTCGGCCTGGAGCCGCACGACCGGGGCACCCCGCGGGGCCGCGAGCGGCTGCGCGACGCCCTGGCACTGGCCAGGACCTCCGGGAACCTCCCGGTGGAGATGCGCGCCCTCTACAACCTCGCCGTCGGCGCCTACGAGTCCGGCGCCCTGGACGAGTGCCTCACCTGGCTCGGCGAGGGCCTCGACGGCGCCCGCCGCGCGGGCCTGCTCTCGTCCCCGTACGCCCTGGAGCTGCGCTACCTCCAGTCCCTGCTGCTCTACACGCTGGGCCGCTGGGACGAGTGCGCGCGGGCGGCCGCCGCCGACGCCGAACTCCTCCCGGCCGCCGGGGCGTTCGCGACCGCGCCCGCGCTCTACGTCGCGCTGGCGCGCGGCGACCTCAACGCGGCCGTCGCCGGAGCCAACGCCCTGTACGAGGGCGAAGGCACCGCCGACTGGATGGCGCTGCTCGTCGCGAACATCGTGCTGACCGACGCGGCGGCGCAGCGCGGCGACGCCGAAGGCTCCGTACGGCAGTTGCACACGGCCGTCGACGCGCTCACGGACTCCACCGGCTCCGGGCGGCCCGACGCCGTGGTCCGGCTCGCCGCGCTCGCCCTGTCGGCGGTCGCGGACGCGGCGGAGCAGTCCCGCCTGACCGGCGACGCGGCGACCGCCGAGCGCTGGGCGGGGACCGCGGCCGAACTGGTGGAGCTGGCCCGCGACACGGCGGCCCACGGCGGGGACGTTCCCGACCAGGGCCCCGAGGGCCTGGCCTGGCTGGCCCGCGCCGAGGCCGAGGCGGTCCGCGCCGCCACGGGCCCGGACGTCGCGGCCTGGGACCGCGTCGTGACGGCGTTCGGCTACGGCGAGCCGTACGAACTGGCCCGGTGCCGCCACCGTTTCGCGGAGGCGCTGCTCACCGCGGACCGCCGCGACGAGGCCGCCGAGCAGGCCTACGCGGCCCGCGACACCGCCGAACGGCTCGGCGCCGTGCCCCTGCGCGAGGCCCTGGACACCCTGATCCGGCGGGGCCGCCTCTCCGACGCCCCCGCCGCCGGGGAGCGCATCGCCGCGCTGACCGCCCGGGAGAGCGACGTGCTGCGGCTGCTGGGCCGGGGCCGCACCAACCGGCAGATCGGCGAGGAACTGTTCATCAGCGGCAAGACGGCGAGCGTCCACGTCTCGAACATCCTCGCCAAGCTGGGTGCGTCCAGCCGCACCGAGGCCGTCGGCATCGCCTACCGCGAGGGTCTGATCGCACCGGAGACCAGCGCCTCCGGCTGAACGCACGAGGGCCGGGCCACCCGTGGGTGACCCGGCCCTCAGCCGTGTTCGGTAAAGCCGTCGGACCTCAGACGAGGTTGACGGAGCGCGCCGACGTGGCGCCGATCTCGGCGGCCAGCTCGTTCAGGACGTTCTGCGGAACGGTGTCGTCCACGGTGAGGACCGCGAGGGCCTCGCCGCCGACATCGGCGCGCGAGACCTGCATGCCGCCGATGTTGATGCCGGCCTCGCCGAGAACACGGCCCACCGTGCCGACGACGCCCGGACGGTCCTCGTAGCGCAGGACGACCATGTGGTCGGCGAGCGCCAGGTCCACGTCGTACTCGCCCACCGCGACGATCTTCTGGAGGTGCTTCGGGCCGGCCAGCGTGCCGGAGACCGAGACCTCCTGGCCGTCGCCGAGGGTGCCGCGCACGGTGACGACGTTGCGGTGCTCGTGCGACTCGGACGACGTGGTGAGGCGGACCTCGACGCCGCGCTCCTGCGCGAACAGCGGGGCGTTGACGTAGGAGACCGTCTCGTCGACAACGTCCTCGAACACGCCCTTGAGCGCGGAGAGTTCGAGCACCTTCACGTCGTGCTGGGTGATCTCGCCGTAGACCTCGACGTCGAGGCGGACCGCGACCTCGCCCGCGAGGGCGGTGAAGATGCGGCCGAGGCGCTCGGCGAGCGGCAGGCCCGGCTTGACGTCCTCGGCGATGACGCCGCCCTGGACGTTCACGGCGTCCGGCACGAGCTCACCGGAGAGCGCGAGGCGCACCGACTTGGCGACGGCGACACCGGCCTTCTCCTGCGCCTCGTCCGTGGAGGCACCGAGGTGCGGGGTGCAGACGACCTGGTCGAACTGGAACAGCGGGGAGTCCGTGCAGGGCTCCTTCGCGTACACGTCGAGGCCGGCGCCGGCGACGCGGCCCTCCTTGAGCGCCGAGTACAGCGCCTCCTCGTCGACGATGCCGCCGCGCGCGGCGTTGACGATCCGCACGTTCGGCTTGACCTTGTGGAGCGCCTCGTCGCCGATGAGGCCGAGGGTCTCGGGGGTCTTGGGGAGGTGCACGGTGATGAAGTCGGACACCTCGAGCAGCTCGTCGAGGGTCAGCACCTTCACGCCCATCTGCGCGGCGCGCGCGGGCTGCACGTACGGGTCGTACGCGACGACCTTCATGCCGAACGCGGACATGCGCTGCGCGACGAGGGCACCGATGCGGCCCAGGCCCACGACACCCAGCGTCTTCTCGGCGAGCTCGACGCCCGTGTACTTGCTGCGCTTCCACTCGCCGCCCTTGAGGGCCTGCGAGCCCTGCGGGATGTTGCGCGCGGTGGCGATCAGGAGACCGCAGGCCAGCTCGGCGGCGGTCACGATGTTCGAGGTCGGCGCGTTGACGACCATCACGCCGGCCTTGGTGGCGGCGGAGACGTCCACGTTGTCGAGGCCGACGCCGGCTCGCGCGACGACCTTCAGCTTCTTCGCGGCGGCGATCGCCTCGGCGTCGACCTTGGTGGCCGAGCGGATCAGGATCGCGTCGACGTCGGCGATGGCCGGGAGCAGCTCGCCCCGGTCCGCGCCGTTGCACTGGCGGATCTCGAAGTCCGGGCCCAGGGCGTCGACCGTCGCGGGCGACAGCTCTTCGGCGATGAGTACGACGGGTTTGCCGGTGGCAGCAGTGCTCACGTGAGTCCTCACAGGTCCAATGCGGACGGCCGTCCCGACGGCCGCAGGCGGTGGAGGGTGCTTGCCGCGTGGAAGACGCACGACGCTGTGGGCCCAACGCGAATGTAGTCAGCAGTGTAGTGGCGCTGGGGAGGGCGTCTTGCGCCTCCCCGGAAGGATCACTCGTCCGAGGCTGGACGGAATGGACAACGGGCCGCGGCTCGGCCGCGGCCCGTTGTCGGAAGGCTTACGCCTCCTCGTCGTTCACCCAGCTCATGAGCTTGCGCAGCTCCTTGCCGGTGGTCTCCAGGAGGTGGTTCTCGTCCTGGGTCTTGTACTCGTTGTACTTCTTCAGACCGCCGTGGTACTCGTCCATCCAGTTCTTGGCGAACGTGCCGTCCTGGATCTCGGCGAGGACCTTCTTCATCTCGGCCTTGGTGGCGTCCGTGATGATCCGCGGGCCGGTGACGTAGTCGCCCCACTCGGCGGTCTCGGAGATCGACCAGCGCATCTTCTCCAGGCCGCCCTCGTACATGAGGTCGACGATGAGCTTCAGCTCGTGCAGGCACTCGAAGTACGCGATCTCCGGCTGGTAGCCGGCCTCGGTCAGCGTCTCGAAACCGGCCTTGACCAGCGCGGCGGTGCCACCACAGAGAACGGCCTGCTCGCCGAAGAGGTCGGTCTCGGTCTCCTCGGTGAAGGTCGTCTTGATGACGCCGGCGCGCGTGCCGCCGATGCCCTTCGCGTAGGAGAGGGCGAGGTCGAACGCCTTGCCCGAGGCGTCCTGCTCGACGGCCGCGATGCACGGAACGCCGCGGCCCTCCTCGTACTGGCGGCGCACCAGGTGACCCGGGCCCTTGGGGGCGACCATGCAGACGTCGACGTTGGCCGGCGGCTTGATGAAGTCGAAGCGGATGTTCAGACCGTGGCCGAAGAACAGCGCGTCGCCGTCCTTCAGGTTGTCCTTGATCGTCTCCTCGTAGACCTGGGCCTGGATCGGGTCCGGGACCAGGATCATGATGACGTCGGCCTCGGCCGCGGCCTCGGACGGCGTGACCACGCGCAGGCCCTGCTCCTCGGCCTTCGCCTTGGACTTCGAGCCCTCGTGCAGACCGACGCGCACGTCGACGCCCGAGTCGCGCAGCGAGAGCGCGTGGGCGTGGCCCTGGGAGCCGTAGCCGATCACCGCGACCTTGCGGTTCTGGATGATGGACAGGTCGGCATCGTCGTCGTAGAACAGCTCGGCCACTGGGGTTCTCCTTGGTGTGCTGGTGTTGCGTCCCACCGTACGGCGGGGTGCGGAAGGAAGGTTCGGGGGTCTCGCTATGCGAGCTACGCGGTGCGGTCGAGCGCCCGCAGGCTCCGGTCGGTGATGGAGCGCGAGCCGCGGCCGACCGCGATGGTGCCGGACTGGACGAGCTCCTTGATGCCGAAGGGTTCCAGCATCTTGAGCATCGCCTCGAGCTTGTCGCTGGATCCGGTGGCCTCGATGGTGACGGCCTCCGGGGAGACGTCCACGGTCTTGGCGCGGAAGAGCTGGACGATCTCGACGATCTGCGAGCGCGTCTCGTTGTCGGCGCGGACCTTGGCGAGCACCAGCTCGCGGGCCACGGCCGAGTCGGGCTCGAGCTCGACGATCTTCAGGACGTTGACCAGCTTGTTGAGCTGCTTCGTGACCTGTTCGAGCGGGAGCGATTCGACATTCACGACGATGGTGATGCGCGAGATGTCGGGGTGTTCGGTGACACCGACGGCGAGCGAGTCGATGTTGAAGCCGCGGCGCGAGAAGAGGGCGGTGATCCGGGCCAGGACACCGGGCTTGTTCTCGACGAGGACGGAGAGCGTGTGCTTGGACATGGTCTTGGTTCCTTCTCCTGCGGCTCTCAGTCGTCTTCGCTGTCGCCGAAGTCGGGGCGGACGTCCCGGGCGGCCATGATCTCGTCGTTGGAGGTGCCGGCGGCGACCATCGGCCACACCATGGCGTCCTCGTGGACGATGAAGTCGACCACGACCGGGCGGTCGTTGATCGAGTTCGCCTCCTCGATGCACTTGTCGAGGTCCTCGGGGCGCTCACAGCGGATGGCGTAGCAGCCCATGGCCTCGCTGAGCTTCACGAAGTCCGGGATGCGGGTGCCCTTGTTGGGCGGGGTCTCGCCGTCCGGGCCCGCGTGCAGCACGGTGTTCGAGTAGCGCTGGTTGTAGAACAGCGTCTGCCACTGGCGGACCATCCCGAGGGCGCCGTTGTTGATGATGGCGACCTTGATCGGGATGTTGTTCAGGGCGCAGGTGGTCAGCTCCTGATTGGTCATCTGGAAGCAGCCGTCGCCGTCGATCGCCCAGACCGTCTGGTCCGGGGCGCCGGCCTTGGCGCCCATCGCGGCGGGGACCGAGTAGCCCATGGTCCCGGCGCCGCCCGAGTTCAGCCAGGTGGCTGGCTTCTCGTACTGGATGTAGTGCGCGGCCCACATCTGGTGCTGGCCGACGCCCGCCGCGAAGATCGTGTTCTCGGGGGCGAGTTCACCGATGCGCTCGATGACCTGCTGCGGGGAGAGCGAGCCGTCCGCGGGCTGGTCGTAGCCGAGCGGGTAGGTCTCGCGCCAGCGGTTGAGGTCGTTCCACCAGGCGCTGTAGTCGCCGGCGTGACCGTCGCTGTGCTCCTTCTGGACCGCCTGGATCAGGTCGGCGATGACCTCGCGGGCGTCACCGACGATCGGCACGTCGGCGGCGCGGTTCTTGCCGATCTCCGCCGGGTCGATGTCGGCGTGCACGATCTTGGCGAACGGCGCGAAGCTGTCCAGGTTGCCGGTGACGCGGTCGTCGAAGCGGGCTCCGAGGGCGACGATCAGGTCGGCCTTCTGCAGCGCGGTGACGGCGGTGACCGCACCGTGCATGCCCGGCATTCCCACGTGCAGCGGGTGGCTGTCGGGGAATGCGCCGAGCGCCATCAGGGTGGTGGTGACGGGCGCTCCGGTGAGCTCGGCGAGCATCTTCAGCTCGGCGGTGGCGCGGGCCTTGAGGACGCCGCCACCGACGTAGAGGACGGGCCGCTTCGCGTTGGTGATCAGCTTCGCGGCCTCGCGGATCTGCTTGGCGTGCGGCTTGGTCACCGGGCGGTAGCCGGGCAGGTCCTGCTGCGGCGGCCACGAGAAGGTGGTCTGCGACTGGAGGATGTCCTTCGGGATGTCCACGAGGACGGGGCCCGGACGGCCGGTCGAGGCGATGTGGAAGGCCTGGGCGATGGCCTGCGGGATCTCCTCGGCCTTGGTGACCAGGAAGCTGTGCTTGGTGATCGGCATGGTGATGCCGACGATGTCCGCCTCCTGGAAGGCGTCCGTGCCGATCGCCTTGGAGACGACCTGGCCGGTGATCGCGACGAGCGGCACCGAGTCCATCATCGCGTCGGCGATCGGCGTCACCAGGTTCGTCGCACCCGGGCCCGACGTGGCCATGCAGACGCCGACCTTGCCGGTGGCCTGCGCGTAACCGGTGGCCGCGTGGCCCGCACCCTGCTCGTGACGGACGAGCACGTGGCGCACCCGGCTCGAGTCCATCATCGGGTCGTACGCCGGAAGGATCGTGCCGCCGGGGATGCCGAATACGGTGTCGACCCCGACCTCCTCAAGCGAGCGAATGAGGGACTTCGCACCCGTGACGTGCTCGACGGGCGCGGACTGCTGTCCTCCGGAACGGGGCCGCGGCTGCGGCTGGCTGGCCCCGGTGGCCTGCTCGGTCATCGGCATTCTCTTCTCGATGCTGAGGGTTTTTGCGAGGGTTGTGCAGGGTCTTACGAGTTTGTCGGGCGGTCGGCGGTGGAGCTGAACCGGCACCCGTGCAACAAAAAACCCCTCGTGCCGTGAGGCAAGCGAGGGGAGCGCGCCGGGTGCGGTCGCTGGGTTTCCGGTGTTCGAACCAGTGGTCCCAGCTTCAGCCGACGCGCTTTCCAAGTACGAGAATTCGGGTGCGCATGGCACTGACCCTCCCCCCGGCGCACATGGCCTGTCAAGTGGGTGGGACAGCCGTCTCATTATGTGAGCGCAGCGCGGGTGCGCCCGCGAACACCGGCTCTCCGGGCCCCGCGGGCACCGGGTACTCCCCGAGGACCAGCGCCCGGCGCAGCCGGTACTCGTCGAGCGGCCCGGAGAACGCCATGCCCTGCCCGTGCGTGCACCCCATCGAGCGCAGCGCCGCCACCTGTTCGGGCAGGTCGACGCCGTCCGCGACGGAGCTGAGCCCGAGGTCCCCGGCGATCCGCAGCAGCCCACTGGTGATCTTGTGCAGCCGCGCCGACTCGACGACGCCCTCGATGAGCGAGCGGTCCAGCTTCAGTACGTCGACCGGGAGGCGGCGCAGCGCCGTGATGGCCGCATAGCCACTGCCGAACCCGTCCAGGGCGATCCGGACACCGAGGCGCCGCAGAGCCGTCAGACGCCGCTCCAGCTCGTCGAGCGGCACTCTGGGGTCGCTGTCCGCCAGTTCGATGATGAGCGCGCCGGAGGGCAGCCCGTGCCGGGTCAGCAGCGCCTCTATCGAGCCGAGCGGCATGGCCCGGTCGAGGAGCCTGCGCGCGCTGATCCGGACGGCGACCGGTGTCGCATGCCCGCTGTGCCCGCGCTCGGCGGCCTGCTCGACGGCCTCCTCCAGCATCCAGCGGCCGAGCTCGGCGGTGCGCTCGCTGTCGTCGGCCACCCGCAGGAACTCGGCGGGCGTGAAGAGGATGCCCTGTGCGCTGCGCCATCTGGCCTGGGCGGCGACCGCCGTGATCCGGCCGTCGTCGAGCGACACGATCGGCTGGTGGAGCAGCGCGAACTCGCCCTCGTGCAAGGCCGACCGGAGCCGCGTGGCCAGCTCGGCCTTGCGGACGACGTCGGCCTGCATCTGCGGCGCGTACAGCTCGACGCGGCCCTTGCCCGCGGCCTTCGCCCGGTACATCGCCAGGTCGGCGTTGCGCAGCAGCTCGCCCGCCGTGATGTCCGGCTCGGCGAAGGCGACGCCGATGGAGGCGGCGACCCGCACCCCCTCCCGCCCCTCGATCGTGTAGGGCTGGGACAGGGCGATTCTGAGCCGGTCGGCCAGCTCGTAGATCTGCTGTTCTCTGGCGGTGTGATCCCGACCGCCGTCACCGACGATCAATGCCGCGAACTCGTCACCGCCCAGACGGGCCGCGGTGTCTGAAGACCGCACGGAGTCGGCCAGCCTTCTTGCCGCCTGCACGAGCAGTTCGTCGCCCGCCTGGTGGCCGATCGTGTCGTTGACCTGCTTGAAGCCGTCGAGGTCGATGAAGAGCACGGCGGTGCCCAGATCGCCGGCCCGCCGCCCCGACAGGGCCTGTCCGACCCGCTTGGTGAACAGCGACCTGTTCGGCAGGTCGGTCAGCGGGTCGTGCTCCGCATTGTGCTGCAACTGGGCCTGGAGGCGCACCCGTTCGGTCACGTCTCTGCTGTTGAGGATCAGACCGCCGTGGTGGCGGTTGATCGTGGACTCCACGTTCAGCCAGGCTCCGGTGCCGGAGCGGAAACGGCATTCGATGCGCGTGGTGGGCTCCTCGACCTGGCTCGCGGCGAGGAATCTGCGCACCTCGTGCATCACACGCCCGAGGTCCTCGGGGTGGATGATCGAGGCGAGTTCGGAACCGACGAGCTCCTCCGCGTCGCGTCCGTAGACGCCCGCGGCGGCCGGGCTGACGTATCTCAGTATCCCGTTGGGCGCCGCGATCATGATGACGTCACTGGAGCCCTGGACCAGGGAGCGGAAGTGGTTCTCCTTCTGCGCCAGTTCCTGGGTGAGCGTGATGTTGTCGAGCAGCATGATGCCCTGGCGCATGACGAGGGCCAGGACGACGGTGCAGGCCGTGAAGAGCACGACGCGGTCCACCCGGTGTCCGTTGAGCACGTTGTAGAGGATCCCCAACGTGCAGACCGCGGCGGCCAGATACGGGGTGAGCGCGGCGAGCGAGCCGGAGATCGGGCGCGTGTAGCTGACCTGGTAGCGGTTGCCCGGGGCGGGCGCGCGGTCCTCGTCCCGCTCGCCGCTGCGCGTCCCCACCCACGGCGCGTAGGCGAGCAGCAGGGACCCGGCGAACCAGCCGGCGTCGAGGATCTCGCCCGAGCGGTAACTGGCGTGCAGCAGCGGCGAGGTGAACAGGGCGTCGCACATCACGGTGAGCGCGAGCGCCCCGATGGCCGTGTTCACCGCCGTGCGATTGCCGGGCGAGCGGCGGAAGTGCAGCGCGAGCACCATGCTGACCAGAGCGATGTCGAGCAGCGGGT
The DNA here is from genome assembly GCF_054724165.1 of Streptomyces sp. BYX5S. NCBI lineage: Bacteria > Bacillati > Actinomycetota > Actinomycetes > Kitasatosporales > Streptomycetaceae > Streptomyces > Streptomyces sp. BYX5S. Next base: position 6,701,749 of record NZ_CM138829.1, read on the forward strand.
ACGCGAGGGAGAGCGCGGTGCGGGTGACGCTCTGGCCCTCGAACTCGGCCGTGTGCGCGAGGGCCAGGCTCCAGGAGAGCGTGATCAGGGACCCGGCGATCAGCCACGCGTCGAGCCCGAGGCAGATCCAGCCGGCCTTGGTCACGGGCCGTTTGGCCAGCACGAGCAGGCCGATGATGGCGGGTGGCGCGAAGCAGAGGAAGAACAGGTCGGCGAAGCTCGGGGTCGGCACCGGCGCGCGCAGGACGACCTCGTACCAGCCCCACACCCCGTTGCCGAAGCTCGCCATGAGCGAGGAGAACGCGAACAGGAGCCAGGCGGGTCGAAAACGGCTGCGCCTGCTGCGCGCGTACACGAAGTTCGACACGGCGGCGATCGCGGCCGCGAGGCTCAGGCCGAAGTCACCCATGATCAGGGCGAGTCGGTCGGAGCCCCAGCCGAGCGCGGAGCCTGTGGCGTATCCGGCGCACAGCACGGCGAGGAACAACTGGACCCCCGCACCGCCGCGCTGGGGCGCGCGGGAGGGGGCCTGGCCGCCGGAGTACATCGAGGCGCCCAGGGCCGTCGTCGGCGTGGGGTGCGTACTCACCGGGCCGCCTCGGTCAGCGGGGCGACCCCCACGTCCCGCCTTCGCTGCCCTGCCTGCGGATGCCTTCTGCGGCCGCCGCGCGGGCCGGTCCGATGCGCATGTGTCCTGCGGCAGCCCGGACTTCGGCCCCGCATCGGAGCGCGGGTCACCGTACAAGACCGCCGTCGGCGGCCCCGCCGCGTCGGATCGTTCGCCCATAGGCCGTGCATCGCCCGTCGCCCCCCTCGCAGTCCGTCACTCATCCCCGGCGCCGCGTGCTGGCACGGCGCTGCCCCAGTCGGGACGATACACCAGTCTCGTCACTCAGGGACATAGTTCCTCTACTCTCCGTGACGACCAGGCACGATGCGAGCGCGGAATGGGCACGGGGTGCATTCGGACGGGCGCACAGCGTGCCCGGGAACGGTGCGCGGCGGCCCGGGAGTTGGCCGTGGGGCGGACGGTTCAGTCGATGGTGAGCACGACGTTCTCGAGCGGCTCCCCCGCCGCGAACCGGTTGAGTTGGGCGGCGAGGAGGCGCTTGGCGCGCGGCAGGAAGGCGGATGTGGGGCCACCCACGTGCGGCGAGATGAGCACACCCGGAGCCTGCCACAACGGGTGCTCCTGGGGCAGCGGTTCGGGGTCGGTGACGTCGAGGGCCGCGGTGATGCGGCCCGTGTCGAGTTCCGCGAGGAGTGCCTTGGTGTCGACGACGGCGCCGCGGCTGACGTTCACGAGCAGCGCACCGTCCTTGAGGCGGGCGAGGAACTCGGCGTCCACGAGGCCGCGGGTGTCCTCGGTGAGCGGCGTGACCAGGATGACCACGTCGGCCTCGGGCAGCAGCTCCGGCAGTTCGGCGAGCGGGTGCACGGGGCCGCGCTCCGTTGTACGGGCGGAGCGCGCGACGCGTGTCACCCGCGCGACCTCGAACGGAGTGAGCCGGTCCTCGATGGCGGACCCGATGGCTCCGTACCCCACGACGAGCACGTGCTTGTCGGCGAGCGCGGGCCTGAATCCGCCGCGCCACTCGCCGCGGTCCTGCCCGCGCACGAAGTCGGGGATGCCGCGCAGGGAGGCGAGGATCAGCGTGAGCGCGAGTTCGGCGGTGCTGGCGTCGTGCACCCCGCGCGCGTTGCACAACTGCACGCCCGGACGCAGGTACTTCAGGCCGCTCTGCACGTGGTCGACGCCCGCGGAGAGCGTCTGCACGGCGCGTACGGACGTCATCTCCGGCAGCGGGCGCACGCCGACGCCCTGCGGCTTCATGTAGGGCACGACGTAGTACGCGCACGCGGTGGGGTCGGCCGGGAAGTCGGGTTCACCGTTCCAGAAGCGGTAGTCGAGCCCGTCGGGGAGGCCCGGGATCTCGTCGGCGGGGAAGGGCAGCCACACGTCACCAGTCATGGTCAGGAGGCTATGTCAGGCACGTGAAGGTACAGAGGTTAGGTTGGGGACCTCGTCGGGAGGGGCCAGGGTCTGTCCGGCGGATCAGGTCGCGTACGAGCGGCCGTCATGGATCGGTGCGGGTAAGCGGGGGCTGGTGCGTGCAGCTGCAAGGCGGAGGATTGAGGCATCGCGGAGCGATGGTGATTGACGACAACGCCGCAGATGTGCGCAGGGCGATCGGTACGACGGGCCTCGACGTGGGCGCCGTCGGAATCGGTTGCATGCCGATGAGCTGGGCGTACACCCGTTCGCGGCAGCGCGGCGAGGAGTCACTGCGTGCCCTGCACGCCGCTCTGGACCGGGGGTGCGGCCTGGTCGACACCGCGGACATGTACGGGCCCTTCACCAATGAGCTGCTGCTGGGGCGGGTGCTCAAGGAGCGGCGGGCGGAGGCCTTCGTGTCGACGAAGGTGGGGCTGCTGGTCGGCGAGCAGCACATCGTGGCCAACGGCAGGCCGGGCTATGTGAAGCGGGCCTGCGACGCGTCGCTGCGGCGGCTCCAGACCGATGTCATCGACCTGTACCAACTGCATCGCGCGGACCCCGAGGTGCCCGTCGAGGAGACGTGGGGCGCGATGGCGGAGCTGGTCGGCGCGGGCAAGGTGCGGTCGCTGGGGTTCTGCGCGGTGGGTGCGCGGACGGCACGGCGCGGTGGCCGGGGCGCGCGGGCCGCGGTGCATGCCGAAACGATCCGCCAGCTGGAGCGGGTGCAACAGGTGTTCCCGGTGAGCGCGGTCATGGCCGAGCTGTCGGTGTGGTCGCCGGAGGCGCGGGACGCGCTGCTGCCGTGGTGTGCGGCGCGCGGCATCGGGTTCCTCGCGGCGATGCCGCTGGGCAGCGGCTTCCTGACCGGCACGCTCACCCCCGGCAGTGGGTTCGAACCGGACGACGTCCGGGCCCGCCACCCCCGCTTCACCGCCGAGATGATGGCCGCGAACCAGCCGATCGTAGCGGGCCTGCGCCGGGTCGCCGCGCGGCACGGGGCGCAGGTGACACCGGCCCAGGTGGCGCTCGCCTGGGTGTCGGCGCAGGGTGAGAACGTGGTGCCGGTTCCGGGCACCAAGCAGGAGCGCTGGGCGCGGGAGAACGCGGCGTCGGCCGAACTGCGGCTGACGCCCGCGGACTTGTCGGAGATCGCGGGACTGCCGGCGGCGCAGGGCTCGTGGGACTGAGCGGGGCCCCGCTCCGGCGCGGCGGGTTCGGTGCTGCGGTTCGGTGCGGCGGGTTCGGGAACCTGAGCGGCGTGTGCGGTGTTTGAACGGTAGAGCGGTGTGTGAACGGCAGAGCTTCGTGTCGAAGGGATCCTGATCGTGCAACGACCAGCAGTGCGGCCCGCGTTGGCCCTCTCCGCCTGTGCCGCGCTCCTGCTCACGGCCGGGTGCAGCTCCGGTGACGGCACCCCGCCGGGCAAGGGCGAGACGTCCGCGCCGAGCGCGAGCGGGTCGAAGGGCTCCTCGTCACCGAAGAAGGACGTGCCGCCCGCGAAGGGTTCGGTGAGCGTCGAGCGCACGGTCACGACGGGGCTCAAGTCGCCGTGGGGGCTCGCCCCGCTGCCCGAGGACGGTCTGCTCGTCTCCTCCCGCGACGAGGGCACGATCACCCGTGTCGACACGGAGACCGGGAAGAAAACGGTCCTCGGCGAGGTGCCGGGGGTGGCCGCCGGTGGCGAGGGCGGGCTCCTCGGCCTCGCGCTCTCCCCCGACTACGCCTCCGACCACATGGTCTACGCGTACTTCACGACCGAGTCGGACAACCGCATCGCACGGATGATGTACGACGAGAAGAAGCCCGCCGGGGAGCAGCTGGGCGCTCCCGACACCGTGTTCCGGGGCATCCCCAAGGGCACCAACCACAACGGCGGGCGGATCGCGTTCGGCCCCGACGAGCTGCTCTACGTGGGCACGGGCGAGACGTACAAGACGGAGCTGGCGCAGGACAAGGACTCCCCCGGCGGCAAGATCCTGCGGCTCACGGCGGACGGCGACCCGGCGCCGGACAACCCGTTCGGCGACGACTCCCCCGTGTACTCGTACGGGCACCGCAACGTGCAGGGTCTCGCCTGGGACGCGGACAAGCGGCTGTGGGCCTCCGAGTTCGGGCAGGACACCTGGGACGAGCTGAACCACATCGTGGCGGGCGACAACTACGGGTGGCCGGACGCCGAGGGCAGGAGCGACGGCGACGAGTACCACGACCCCGTCGCCCAGTGGCGCACGTCGGAGGCCTCGCCCAGCGGGATCGCGTACGCGAAGGGATCGGTGTGGATGGCCGGGCTGCGTGGCGAGCGGCTGTGGCGCATCCCGCTCGACGGCACGAAGGCCGCGCACGACCCGCAGGCGTTCCTGGAGGGCGAGTACGGACGGCTGCGCACGGTGGTCCCGGCGGGCGGCGACAAGCTGTGGCTGGTGACGAGCGAGACGGACACCCGCGGCACCCCGGAGAAGGGCGACGACCGCATCCTGGAGCTGAAGGTCAGCTGAGGCCCTCGTCGGAGTCGGAAGCCGCCTCCGGCTCCGGGGCCCGGGTCTGCGCCTGAGGCGGGCGGACCACGACCTTGCCCGAGGTGAGGTCTATCGGGCCGCGGCCCGGGTCGCCGTCGTTGAGGTCGACGCGGGTCAGTTCCAGCCGCTTGCGCTCGTCGTTGGTGTGCTTGCGGCCGGGTGCGAACAGTTCCTCGAACATGTTGAACACGGCGCCTCCAGACGGCGGGGCCCGACCGGGCCCTCCCCGTCAGCGTACGGGAGCCCCCTGCGCCGAGAGGAGGTGCAGGCGGTGGGCGAGGGCCGCCGCCTCGCCGCGGCCCGCGACGCCCAGCTTGCCGAGGATGTTGGAGACGTGGACGCTGGCCGTCTTCGGCGAGATGAACAGCTCCTCGGCTATCTGCCGGTTGCTGCGGCCCGCGGCGACCAGCCCCAGCACGTCCCGCTCGCGGCTCGTGAGGCCGAACTCCTCGGCGGCGTCGGCCGGGGCGCTGCGCCGCGGCGCGTCGGCCGCCAGGGTCAGGCGGGCCCGCTGGGCGAGCAGCGCGACGGATTCGGCGAGCGGGCGCGCCCCGAGGCGGTCCGCGACGGCCCCGGCGCGGCGCAGCAGCTCCGTGGCACGGTCGCGGTCGTCCTCGGCGCCCCGCGCGACCAGCGACTCGGCGAGGCGGAGCCGGACGCGGGCCAGGTCGTGGGGGCGGTCGAGCGGGTCGAATGCGGTGACCGTGGCGGCCCAGTCGTCGGGGGTGTCGCGGTCCTGCGCGCGCAGCAGCTCGGCGCGCACCCACAGGTCGTACGCCTGCCAGACCGGGACGAAGGTGGCCTGGCGCTCGGCGGCGGCCCTGATCCGGTCGATCGCCGCGGCGCGCCCGGCGTCGGCAGCGGGCAGGCCGCGGGCGTCGGCCTCGGCGGCCGCGGCGGTGCGCAGGAGGGGCCACAGGTAGCGGTGCATGGAGTGCGGCAGGCCCGCCTCGACCAGCCGGTCGAGTACGGCACGGGCGTCGAGGACGCGGCCCTCCGCTGCGGCGAGCGCGAGCGCGAGGTGGGCGCGGGGCAGCGAGTACTGGGGCTGCGGGTCGTGCGCGCCGTAGTAGCCGTTGGCCGCGTCGAGGTGGCCGGCGGCCTCCTGGAGGGCGCCGCGGCCGAGCGCGATCACCGCGAGGTGCGCGCACGCGCTGCCGCGGGGCTTGTCGCTGAGGCCGTAGCGCCGGCTCACCCAGTCGGCCACCTCGGACGCCTCGTCCCAGCGGCCGAGGGAGACGAGGGACTCCGCCAGGTTGGACCGGACCCAGCCCTTGTTGTCGGCGAGGCCGTACCGGCGGCACAGATCGATGGCCTCTTCGCAGACGCGCACGGCTTCGGCGGACCGCCCGACGCCTTCCAGGTGGGACGGCAGGTTGACGTTGACGTTGACGAGGCGGGCGGTCAGGCCGTGCCCGAAGGAGCGCTCGCGGACGTCGTACATCTCGGCGAGGCCCTCCTCGACGGCGCCCGTGTCCACGAGGAGTCCGCCGCGCACGAGCCGCGCGTGGAGCTCGACCTCCTCGGCGTCGTCGACCATGCGCGCGTACTCGACGGCCCGCTCGGCGGCGGCGAGGGTCGTGGCTCCGGGGCTGTGCAGCATGCCCCAGGCGGCCACGTTCACCAGGACCTCGGCGTGCACGGCGGACGGCGGCAGGCCGCGGACGAGCTCCTGCGCGGTGGCGATCTCGTCCCATCCGTCGCCGCGGCCGACATGGGAGACGATCTTGGAGTTCTGGATGTGGAACCACGCGGCCCGCAGGGGATCCGCCCGGCCGCTCTCCTCGGCCTCCTCCAGGATGCGGTGCGCCCGCCTGCCGATCTTGAGCGCACGCTCGCGCTCCCCGCACAGACGCCCCGCGACGGCGGCCTCGGACAGCAGGTCCAGGTAGTCGAGCGGGGTGACGGCGGGGTCGCGGTCGCCGGCGGAGTAGGCGATGGCGTGGTCGCCGGCGCGCAGGCCGGCGCGGATCTCCCGCGGCGCCGCGTCCCACAGCTCCATCGCCCGCTCCAGGAGGCGCAGTTGCTCGGAGTACGCGTGCCTGCGGCGGGCCGCCACGGACGCGTCGAGGACGGCGGGCAGGGCCTTCGCCGCGTCGTGCGCGTGGTACCAGTAGCTGGCCAGGCGCGTCACGCGCGCGTCGGCGGGGACCAGCGCCGGGTCGGCCTCCAGGGCCTCGGCGTAGCGGCGGTTGAGGCGGGAGCGCTCGCCGGGCAGCAGGTCGTCGCTGACGGCCTCGCGGACCAGCGAGTGGCGGAAGCGGTAGCCGTCGCCCTCCGGGGAGGCGAGCAGGATGTTCGCCCCGACGGCGACGCGCAGCGCCTCGATCAGCTCGTCCTCGCCGAGCCCGGCGACGGCGGCGAGCAGCGGGTACTCGACCGTGGAGCCGCCCTCCGCGCAGATCCGGGCGACGCGCTGGGTGGTCTCGGGCAGCGATTCGACGCGGACGAGGAGGACGTCGCGCAGCGAGTCCGTCAGGCCCGTGGCGCGGCCCTCGGCGGCGGACACCGCGAGTTCCTCGACGAAGAACGCGTTGCCGTCGGAGCGGCGGAAGATGTCGTCGACGACCGCGGGCTCGGGCTCCGCCGCCATGATTCCGGCGACCTGGCGGGCCACCTCGTCGCGGCTGAGGCGGCCGAGGTCGATGCGGGTGACGGTGCGCAGCCTGTCGAGCTCGGCGAGCAGGGGGCGCAGCGGGTGGCGGCGGTGCACGTCGTCCGCGCGGTAGCTGGCGATGACGGCGAGGCGGCCGCCGCGCAGCGTACGGAACAGGTAGCTGAGCAGGTGGCGGGTGGTGGCGTCCGCCCAGTGCAGGTCTTCGAGGACGACGACCACGGTGTGCTCGGCCGCCACGCCCTCCAGGAGCCGGGCGGTGAGTTCGAAGAGGCGGGCGGTGGCGCTCTCGTCGCCGCGGCGGTCGAAGCCCCGGCCGTCCTGGTCGCTCAACTCGGGAAGCAGCCTCGCCAGTTCCTCCTCGCGGCCGGCGGCCGCCGCGGCCAGTTCGGCGGGCAGTGCCCGGCGCAGGGCGCGCAGGGCGGCGGAGAAGGGGGCGAACGGCAGCCCGTCGGCGCCGATCTCGACGCAGCCGCCGGTGACGACGACGGCGCCCCGCGCGCGGGCGGCCGCGCCGAACTCCTCGACGAGCCGCGTCTTGCCCACACCTGCCTCGCCGCCGAGCAGCAGCGCCTGCGGCTCGGCGGCCTCGGCCCGGGCAAGGGCCTTGTTCAGTACGCCCAGTTCATCGGCGCGGCCGACGAACACCGGGCTGACGGACCGGGTCTCCACATCGCTGAGCATCGCACACGGGCCTGACAGGGCGGCGAGGATTTCGGCCTCGCCGACCCCGGCGGCGGCGCTCACGCGGTGCGGGGCGCGCGGCGTCCACGGGCGCGCTCGGTGCTCACCCGCCCCTCCGCGTCCTGGCCGCCGTGCGCCCGGCGCTCCGCGCGGCGGGCCTTGGCCTGCGTACGGACGGAGCGGGCGAGGCGGAAGCGGTCGGCGCGCTCGATGAGTTCGGCGGAGCGGAGCTGGTGGAGTTCGTACTCGAACATGTCGTCTCCCTGGTGACGATCGCTGCGGCTCTCGCGGAGCGTTCTTCGCGAGGCCTCGACGTGATGCCTCGACTCTCGTCTCCCAGGGGGGTGCGGCACATCGGGAGAGTGCCGCATGTTCGTGGGCCGCGCCTCCTTAGACGCGGCCCACGGGGTGCCTTAGGCGGCTCGTGCCGCAGGTGGGGGTGGCCTCAGCTGGTGCTCGGCAGGCCCATGATGAGGTCGGTGTACTTGGCGACGGCGAGCAGCAGGCCGATGACGCCGACCGCGAGTCCGGCCCAGGCCGTCGACTTGATCCACGGAGCCTGCGGCTTGCCGGGCGCGCCGAACGCGGGGCGGGCCAGGACGGCCGCCGCGACGAGCAGGGCGACGAGCGAGAAGGCGCCGCCGACGAGGGCGGCGGAGTGCCAGGCCTCTCCGTAGACCGCGGAGACCTGCTTGGCGATGCTCGCGTTGGACGCGGTGTTCAGCTGGCCGATGAGCTGCTGGCGGGCCGAGGCGACGGTGCCGAGCCAGTTGCCGCTCAGGGCGACGATGCCGAGGGCCACGGAGGCGATGGCGCACGCGCCCTGGCCGACGCCGGTCGGCTTGTCGGCCTCGGCCTTGGCGAGGGCTTCGAGCTCCGCCTCCGCCGCGGCCTCGGCGGCCGCGTCGTCGGTGGTCCCGTCGTCGGCGGCACCGGCGGCGTCGGCGTCCTGGGTGGCCTCGACGTCCTTGGCCTCCGTGGTGCTCTCCTCGGTGGCCTCGGGGGCGGTGGCCTCCGTGCCCTCCTCCCGCGTCTCGGCGTCGCGCTGTGCCTCAGTCTTCGTAGTCATGCACGGCACGGTAGGGGTGGAGTCTGAGAGGCGTCTTAACGTCCCCTGTGCGCGTCGCGTGCGCTGCGCCACTCCGGCGCGAGCACGGACCAGATCTCCTCGTCGTGGCGTACGCCGTCGTACAGGAACGCCTCGCGGAGCACGCCGTCGCGGCGCATGCCGAGTCTGCGGGCGACGCTGGTGCTGGGCGTGTTGCCGGACGCGGCGATCCACTCGACCCGGTGGATGCCGCGCTCGTCGACGGCCCAGTCGATGAGCACCCGGGCCGCGCGCGTGACGAGTCCGCGCCCGGTGGCGGCGGGCTCCAGCCAGCAGCCGACCTCGCAGGTACCGGCGGCCGCGTCGAAGAGCCGGAAGAGCACGCCGCCGACGAGTGTCCCGTCCAGCCAGATGCCGTGCAGGCTGCCGCTGTCGGCGGCGCGCTTGTCGGCGTACCGCTGGAGCAGCGCGCGGGCTCCGTCGGTGTCGCGGGCGTCCTGGCCGAACGGGATGAACCGGCCGATGAACTCCCGGCCCCGGTCCAGGTGGGTCAGGAACTCCTCGGCGTGCCAGGGCTCCAGGGGGCGCAGTTCGGCTTTTTCCTCACCCAGCGGGATCGCGTACATCGGGCTCCTTCAGCAACACGTCGGCATCGGCAGTCCTTCGCTGCACCGGGATCCTCGCACCCGCGTCGGCGCGGCACTCGGGAGCCTCGATACTCAGGCGCGGAAGGCGTCGCTCCAGCCAGGCGGGCAGCCACCAGTTGGCGCCGCCCAGCAGGTGCATCAGGGCGGGGACCAGGAGCGTCCGCAGGATGAACGCGTCGACGGCGACGGCCACGGCGAGCGCGATGCCGAACATCGCGATCACCCGGTCCCCGGTGAGCACGAACGCCAGGAAGACCGAGATCATGATCACGGCGGCCGAGTTGATCACGCGGCTGGTCTCGGCGAGCCCGACCCGCACGGCCCGCCGGTTGTCGCCGGTCTCCAGCCACTCCTCGTACATCCGGCTCACGAGGAACACCTGGTAGTCCATGGAGAGCCCGAACAGCACGGACACCATGATCACCGGCAGGAAGGGTTCGATCGGCCCGGAGCTGCCGAGGCCGAGGAGTTCGCTCCCCCAGCCCCACTGGAAGATCGCGACGACGACTCCGAAGGCGGCGGCCACGGCGGCGACGTTCATCGCGGCGGCCTTGAGCGGGATGCCGACGGACCGGAAGGCGAGCAGCAGCAGTACGCAGCCGAGCCCGACCACGACGCCGACGAACAGCGGCAGCTTGCCGACGATGACCTCGGCGAAGTCGTCGTAGCTCGCGGTGACGCCGCCGACCTGGACGTCCAGGCCGGTCTGCGGGACGACGTCCGCGCGCAGGCGGTCGACGAGTGCGCTGGTCTGCTCGGACTGCGGCGAGGAGGTCGGTACGACGGTGAGGTAGGCGGCGCTGTCGTCGGCGTTGTACGTGACGCGCGAGACGGAGGCGACGCCTTCGGTGTGCCGCAGCTCGCCCGTCAGTTCGGCCAGCGCGGCCTTGTCCTGGGCGCCGTCGACCTCGGTGACGAGGGTGAGCGGTCCGTTCACGCCCGGTCCGAAACCCTCGCCGAGCAGGTCGTACGCCTGTCGGGTGGTGCTGCTCGCCGGATTGTTGCCCTGGTCGGAGGTGCCCAGGTGGAGGAAGAACGTGGGCAGCGACAGCACCGCGATCACGGCGACGGCGAGCGCGCCGAGCAGCTTGGGCCGGCGCTCCACGAAGGCGGCCCAGCGGGCGGCGAGCCCGGTCGGCAGCTCGGGCTCCGGCCCGTGTGCGGCGAGCCGGCGCCGCTCGCGCCGCGACAGGGCGCGCGTGCCGATGAACGAGAGCAGCGCCGGCAGCAGCGTCACGGACGCGGCGACGGTGAGCAGCACGGTCACGGAGGCGGCGATGGCGACGCCGTTGAGGAAGCTCAGGCCCAGCATCAGCATGCCGAGCAGGGCGATGCACACGGTCGCACCCGCGAACACGACGGCCCGTCCGGTGGTCGCGACGGCCCGCTCGGCGGCCTCGGCCACCGGCAGGCCCCGCTTCAGCCCCTTGCGGTGCCGGGTCACGATGAACAGCGCGTAGTCGATGCCGACGCCGAGCCCGACGAGCATGCCGAGCATCGGCGCGAAGTCCGCGACGGTCATGGCGTGCCCGAGCAGCACGATGCCCGCGTACGCGGTGCCGACGCTCACCAGCGCAGTGGCGATGGGCAGCGCGGCGGCGGCGAGCGAGCCGAAGGCGAGGAACAGCACGACGGCGGCGACGACGACGCCGATGACCTCGGACAGGTGGCCGGACGTCGACTCGGTGAGGGCGACGGCGCTGCCGCCCAGCTCGACCTGGAGCCCGTCGGGCCCGTGCGTCTCGGCGTCCTCGGCGGTGTCGACGAGGGCCTGCGCCTGGGAGACCGGGATGTCGTCGGCCTGCTCGTGGAAGGTGACCGTGGCGTACGCGGTGGCGCCGTCGGCGCTGATCTGTCCCGCGCCCCCGGCCGTGTACGGGGACGTGACGGACGCGACGCCCGGCAGGTCGGCGATCTCGTCCAGCGTGTTCGTCATCGTCTTCTCGACGTCGTCGGCGCGCACGGTGGAGCCGTCGATGTGCCACACGACGGTGTCGCTGTCGCCGCCGAGGCCGGAGAAGTTCTCGTCGAGCAGGCGCGTGGCGTGCCCCGACTCGGTGCCCGGCGCCTCGTAGTCGTTCGAGTACGCGGATCCGGCGACGGCGGCGGCCGAGCTCATGCCTCCGAGGGCGAGCAGCCACAGAAGGACGACCACGAGCCGGTGCCTGACACACCAGCGGGCGAGTGCGGCCATGGACGTGCTCCCTGAGTCATTCGTGGATCTTTGACCGGGAACATCCGCTTGGTGCGTGTACCGACCGCAAAGAACACATGAGCAATGGCGAGCCACTCTTGCAGGCCGAAGTGATCCTTTGTCGCTTTCGTGTCCTTACTCACAGAACGGCGGAACCAGGCCTTACAGCACGGCCAGACCTGCCCACAGGGCCACCGTCGCCGCCACTACCGTCGCGGGAACCGTCAGCAGCCCCAGCCGTGTGAACTCGCCCAGTTCGGGCTCCGTGCCGTGCTCGTGGACGATGCGGCGCCACAGGAGCGTGGCCAGGGAGCCGACGTACGTGAGGTTGGGCCCGAGGTTGACGCCGATGAGCGCGGCGAGGACGGGGCCCGGCCCCATCGGGCCGACGACCGGCAGCAGCGCGAGGATCGCGGGCAGGTTGTTGATCACGTTGGACAGCAGCGCCGCGACCCCGGCGACCGCGAGCAGCGCGGCCAGCGAGGAACCGTCGGGGAGGAAGCGGGCCACGGCGTCGCCGAGCCCGTTGTCGACCACCGCCCTGACCACGATGCCGAGCGCGAGGACGAAGACGCAGAACGGCAGGTTGGCCGCCTTGAGGAGCGCGACCGGGGTGGTGTGGCGCCGGGCGAGCGCCCGCACGGCCAGGACCGCCGCACCGGCGAAGGCGGCCCACAGCGGCTCGATCCCGACGAACGACGTGACGACGAATCCGGCGAGGGTGAGCGCCAGCACCGTGAGCGTGAACAGCGGGACGCCGGTCTCCTCCGCGGGGTCCGGCTCGTGCGCGGGCGCGGCGAGGTCCGCCGCGAACCAGCGCCGGAACACCGCGTACTCGATCCCGATCGCCACCAGCCACGGCAGCGCCATCAGCCCCGCAAACCGCGTGAACGTGAGCCCGCTCGCCGCGAAGGCCAGCAGGTTCGTGAGGTTGGAGACGGGGAGGAGGAGGGACGCCGAGTTGGCGAGGTGGGCGCTCGCGTAGACGTGCGGCCGCGGGCGCGCGCCGATCCGGGTCGCGGTCGCGAACACGACCGGGGTGAGCAGGACGACGGTGGCGTCGAGGCTGAGTACGGCGGTGATGCCCGCCGCCACGACGAAGACCCCGCCGAGCATCCGCTTCGGACTGCCGTGACAGGCGCGGGCGACCGCGTCCCCCGCGGCCTTGAACAACCCCTCGTCGGCGCAGAGCTGAGCCAGCAGCAGGATCCCGGCGAGAAACCCGACGACCGGGAGCAGTTCCCGCGTCTCCGACCAGGCGTGCGCGGGTGTCACCACTCCGGTGAGCACGGCCACCCCGGCCGCGGGCACGGCAACGACCGCCTCCGGCCACCCGCGGGGGCGCAGGACGGCGAAGACGAGTGTGACGACGAGAAGGGCGAGGGAGACGAGCACGGTCACGTCCCTGCGACGATCGAGATGTTCAAGCCCCCACTTTCAAGCCCCTGCGGCGATTGAGCAGCGGGGTCCGGGGCGGAGCCCCGCGGCGTCGGACATGGAAGGGCGGCGGCGCTCCGACTCCCCGGTGCACCGCCGCCCCACCCCGATCACCCGTCGGAGACGCCCAGCTTCTCCAGGATCAGCTCCTTGACGCGCGCCGCGTCGGCCTGCCCCCGGGTCGCCTTCATGACCGCCCCGACCAGGGCACCGGCCGCAGCCACCTTGCCGCCCCGGATCTTGTCCGCGATCGCCGCGTTCCCCGCGATGGCCTCGTCCACGGCCGTGGACAGCGCGCCCTCGTCCGAGACGACCTTCAGGCCGCGCTTCTCGACGACCTCGTCCGGCGTGCCCTCACCCTTCAGCACACCGTCGATGACCTGGCGGGCCAGCTTGTCGTTGAGGTCGCCCGCGGCGACCATCTCGGACACGCGGGCCACCTGCTCCGGCGTGATCGGCAGGGCGCCGAGCTCGACGCCCTGGTCGTTCGCGGAGCGGGCCAGCTCGCCCATCCACCACTTGCGGGCGGAGGTCGAGTCGGCACCGGCGTTGATCGTGGCGACGATCGGGCCGATGGCCCCGGCGTTGCGGATCGACTGCATGTCGTGGGAGCTGATGCCCCACTCCTCGATCAGCCGGTTGCGCTGGGCGAGCGGCAGCTCGGGCAGCTCGGCACGCAGCGCCTCGACCCACTCGCGGGCCGGGGCGACGGGCACCAGGTCGGGCTCCGGGAAGTACCGGTAGTCCTCGGCGTTGTCCTTGATGCGGCCCGACGTGGTGGAGCCGTCCTCCTCGTGGAAGTGACGGGTCTCCTGCACGATGGTGCCGCCCGACGACAGCACGGCCGCGTGGCGCTGGATCTCGTACCGCGCGGCACGCTCGACGCTGCGCAGCGAGTTCACGTTCTTCGTCTCGGAGCGCGTACCGAACTCCTTGGTCCCGTGGGGACGCAGGGAGAGGTTCACGTCGCAGCGCATCTGGCCCTTGTCCATCCGGGCCTCGGACACGTCGAGCGCCTTGATGACCTCGCGCAGCTCGGCGACGTACGCCTTCGCGACCTCGGGGGCCCGCTCGCCGGCGCCCTCGATGGGCTTGGTGACGATCTCGATGAGCGGGATGCCCGCGCGGTTGTAGTCGAGCAGCGAGTGCGAGGCACCCTGGATGCGGCCCGTGGCACCGCCGACGTGCGTCGACTTGCCGGTGTCCTCCTCCATGTGGGCGCGCTCGATTTCCACGCGGAAGACCTCGCCGTCCTCCAGCTGCACGTCGAGGTAGCCGTCGAAGGCGATGGGCTCGTCGTACTGGGAGGTCTGGAAGTTCTTCGGCATGTCCGGATAGAAGTAGTTCTTCCGGGCGAAGCGGCACCACTCGGCGATCGAGCAGTTGAGCGCGAGGCCGATCTTGATGGCCGACTCGACGCCGATCTCGTTGACGACCGGCAGGGCACCGGGCAGGCCGAGGCAGGTCGGGCAGGTCTGGCTGTTGGCGTCCTGCTTCAGCTCGGTGGAGCAGCCGCAGAACATCTTCGTCTTGGTGCCGAGCTCGACGTGGACCTCAAGGCCCATGACGGGGTCGTACGACGCGAGCGCGTCGTCGTACCCCATCAGCTCGGACGTGGTCGTGGCAGTCACGATTTCTGAAACTTCCCTCTCAGCCCAGCAGGACGTCGTCGTCGCCCAGGCGCTTGAGCTCCCGGTAGAGGATCGCCATACCGGTGACGATGGCGGCGGCGGACACGGCGGCGTCGATCAGCCGCAGGGTGTCGTTGTCGTTGCGGGCCATCTTCGCCTGCTTCGCGACGCTGATCGCGCCGAAAGCGGTGCTGGCCAGCGAGACATAGACGCCGGTCTTGGACTTCTTGAAGTTCTTGGCCTTCTTTGCCATGGCACTCACAGCGACGGAGCCTCCTCAAGCAGCGGGTGTCCCCACTTTTCCACGAATGCGGCCTCTACGGCGGCGCCCACCTTGTACAGGCGGTCGTCCTTCATCGCGGGGGCGATGATCTGCAGGCCGACCGGCAGCCCGTCCTCGGGGGCGAGGCCGCAGGGCAGGGACATGGCCGAGTTCCCCGCGAGGTTGGTCGGAATCGTGCAGAGGTCCGCGAGATACATCGCCATCGGGTCGTCGGCGCGCTCGCCGATCGGGAAGGCGGTGGTCGGCGTGGTCGGCGACACGATGACGTCGACCTGCTCGAACGCGGCCTCGAACTCCTGGGTGATCAGCGTGCGCACCTTCTGGGCGCTGCCGTAGTACGCGTCGTAGTAGCCGGAGCTGAGCGCGTACGTGCCCAGGATGATGCGGCGCTTGACCTCGTCGCCGAAGCCGGCCTCGCGGGTCAGCGCGGTGACGTCCTCGGCGGAGTGCGAACCGTCGTCACCGACGCGCAGGCCGTAACGCATGGCGTCGAACCGGGCGAGGTTCGAGGAGCACTCGGACGGCGCGATCAGGTAGTACGCCGACAGGGCCAGGTCGAACGAGGGGCAGTCCAGCTCGACGACCTCGGCGCCCAGCGACTTCAGCAGCTCGACGGACTCGTCGAAGCGCTGCACGACACCGGCCTGGTAGCCCTCGCCGCGGAACTGCTTGACGACGCCGACGCGCATGCCCTGCACGCTGCCGTTGCGCGCGGCCTCGACGACGGCCGGGACCGGGGCGTCGATGGACGTGGAGTCGAGCGGGTCGTGCCCGGCGATGGCCTCGTGCAGCAGCGCCGCGTCCAGGACCGTACGGGCGCAGGGCCCGCCCTGGTCGAGGGAGGACGAGAACGCGACCATGCCGTAGCGGGAGACGCCGCCGTAGGTCGGCTTGACGCCGACGGTGCCGGTGACGGCGGCGGGCTGGCGGATCGAGCCGCCGGTGTCCGTGCCGATGGCGAGCGGGGCCTCGTACGCGGCGAGGGACGCGGAGGAGCCGCCGCCGGAGCCGCCGGGGATGCGGGTGAGGTCCCACGGGTTGCCGGTGGGGCCGTACGCGCTGTTCTCGGTGCTCGACCCCATGGCGAACTCGTCCATGTTGGTCTTGCCGAGGATGACGACGTCGGCGGCCTTCAGGTTCTTGACCAGCGTGGCGTCGTACGGCGGGATCCAGCCTTCGAGGATCTTCGAGCCGACCGTGGTCGGAATGCCCTCGGTGGTGAAGATGTCCTTCAGCGCGAGCGGGACGCCGGCCAGCGGGCCGAGCTTCTCGCCCGCGGCGCGCTTGGCGTCGACGGCGGCGGCCTGCTTCAGGGCGCCCTCACGGTCGACGTGCAGGAACGCGTTCACCTTCTCGTCGACGGCCTCGATGCGGGCCAGGTGGGCCTCGGTGACCTCGACGGCGGTGAGCTCGCCGGACGCGATTTTCGCGGCGATCTCGGCGGCGGTGAGCTTGATGATGTCCGTCATGATGGGTTAGTCCTCCCCCAGGATCTGCGGCACCTTGAAACGCTGCTGCTCCTGGGCCGGGGCGCCGGACAGCGCCTGCTCGGGGGTGAGCGACGGACGGACCTCGTCCTTGCGCATGACGTTCGTCAGCGGCAGCGGGTGCGAAGTCGGCGGTACGTCTTGGTCGGCGACCTCGCTGACGCGGGCGACCGCGCCGATGATGTCGTCGAGCTGGCCTGCGAAGTGGTCGAGCTCTTCGGGCTTCAGCTCCAGACGCGCCAGCCGGGCGAGGTGGGCGACCTCCTCGCGCGTGATGCCAGGCATGCGGATCCTCACGGGGTGCGTGTTCTCGGTTTGACCCCAATCCTATGGGTCGCGGACCCATGCCCGAGAACGGGTTTCCGGGCGCGGCCCCCGGTGCGCGTCACACGGGGTTGGCGTCGCGCAGTTCCCCGCGCCCCTGAGGGGCGCACTCCGCGCGCCATCTTGGGGGCGCGGGGAACTGCGCGACCTCAGCCACGGGTGGCGTGCGCGGCTCGGGGGCGGTCAGGTGAGGGGGCCGAGGTCGTCGGATTGGGTGGCCGGGAGGGCTGCCGGGGGGCGCCAGCCACGGTCACCGCGGGCGCGGAGCCAGGCCGTCGTCTCGTCGGGCGGCATCGCCGCGGCGACCAGCCACCCCTGCACCGCATCGCACCCCAGGTCCCGCAACCGCTCCCACGTCTCGTCGTCCTCGACGCCCTCCGCCACCACGAGCAACCCCAGCGAATGCGCCAGGTCGACCGTGCACCGCACGATCTCCGCGTCCTCGTTGTCCACCGCGAGCCGCGCCACGAACGACCGGTCGATCTTCAGCTCGCTGACCGGCAGCCGCCGCAGGTGCACGAGCGACGAGTACCCGGTACCGAAGTCGTCGAGCGACATCTTCACGCCGTGCCCGGTGAGCCCCGCCAGCGTGTCCGCCGCCCGCTGCGGATCCTCCAGCAGCACGTGCTCCGTTATCTCCAGCTGCAACGATCCGGCAGGCACCCCGTGCCGCGCGAGCCGCGCGGCGACCGCCCCCGCGAACCCGGGCGTGTGCACGTCCCGCGGCGACACGTTCACGGCGACCGGCACGTGCAGCCCCTGCGCGCGCCACCGCGCGACCTGTCCGAGCGCGGTCTCCAGGACGTACTCGGTCAGATGCGGCATCAGCCCGGACGACTCGGCGATGGCGATGAACTCGTCCGGCGGGACCTTTCCGCGCTCCGGGTGCACCCACCGTACGAGCGCCTCCAGACCCGCCACCTGCCCGTCGAACCGGACCTTCGGCTGGTAGTGCAGCTCCACCTCGCCCGCGTCCAGCGCGCGCCGCAGGTCGCCGAGGAGACCGAGCCGGTCGGGGGTGTTGGAGTCGCGCTTCGACTCGTACACCTCGACGCCCGTGCGGTCCCGCTTGGCCTGGTACATCGCGACGTCGGCCCGGCGCAGCAGCCCCTCCGCGTCGAGCGCGTGGTCGGGGAAGACGGCGAGTCCCGCGCTGGCCTCCAGTACGAGGGTCAGTCCGTCCAGGTCGAGGGGGGAACCGAGGGTCGCCACGAGGTTGCGGGCCACCCGCGTCGCGGACGTCGTGGAGTCGGCCACGGGCAGCAGCACGGCGAACTCGTCGCCACCGAGCCGCGCGACCTCCGCACCGCGCGGCAGGGCCGCTCTCAGCCGGTCCGCGATCTGGAGCAGCAGCCGGTCTCCGGCGAGGTGCCCGAGCGTGTCGTTGACCGAGCGGAACCGGTCGAGGTCGATCAGCATGAGCGCGCTGCGCACCCCGATCCGCTCGGCGTCGTCGAGCGCGGACCAGGTGCGCTCGAGGAGCCACTGCCGGTTCGGCAGGCCGGTGAGCGGGTCGCGCAGCTGCTCCTCGGCGCGGGCCCGCGCGATCCACAGCGTGGAGTCGAGCGCGATCAGCGGGATCGCGAACAGCGGCAGCAGCACCGGCAGCGCGACGGCGACGACGCAGATCAGCGGCGCGATCCCGAGCAGCGCGACGGCGACGAGTCCCTGCCGCACGAGCGCGGTGCGGGCCACGGTCGGCAGTCCCGAGTGCGGCGGCGCGTGCACGTACCAGAGCAGGGCGCGCGTGATCAGCAGGTACGCGATCGCCGCGAGGGCGACCTGGGCCACGGTGGAGACGGTCCACGTCTCGGGCTTCCACGGCGTCTCGACGGACGGCACGCGGCCGAACGCGGCGAGGACGAGGGCGCCCGCCCCGATGCCGAGGATGTCGATCGCGCCGTGCAGCAGTCCCTGGCGCCAGCAGTGTCTGCGGGCGATGCCGACGAGGACGACGACGGTGAGGCTGACCATGCCCGCGGGCACCCAGCCGTAGAGCAGCAGGACGGCGAGGGTGAGCGCGGCGCCGGAGCCGGTGCCGCCCCACCAGCGGTCGCGGCCGAGCGCCACGAGGTGGCCGACGATGATCCCGGTCAGGATGGCGAGGCACCAGCCGACCGCGCCGGACGGGAAGAGCGCGTGCCCCTCCGCGAACGCCCAGTAGAAACCGGCGCCGAGCACCACGGCGGCGAGCGCCACCACCATGCCGGGCAGCAGCGGGACGAGCGCGGCCCGCGAGGTCTCGGTCTGCCCGGCGAGCTGGTGCTGGTTGCGCGCGGGCGTCGCCATGCCGACGTGGCCGCCCGCGGGTGCCGTCCCGGGCAGTGGCGTACGGGGCGTGGCGGTGCCCGGCCGGACCGGTATCGCGGGGCGCGGGCGGGCGTCGGCGTGGTTCGGGTCGACGGCCCGGCCGTGGTGGTCGACGGGCGGGTGCTCGCCCGGCCGGTGGTTTCCGGGGCGGCCGTCGGCGGGCCGCAGGGGCACCGGCCGGCCGTTAGCGGGCGCGTGGTGGATCCTCGGCGGACGGCCCGGCAGTTCGGGCAGGGCGGGGGCGGCGGGCAGCGCCCGGTCCCGCGGTTCGGCCGAACTGCCCTGGTCCGCACGGGCGGTGAGGTCACTCGCGGCGGACGGCGTCCCGGGGGCCGCGGGGCGGCCCGTCGTCGCCGGCCCCACCAGGCCTTCGTGGCCCGCCACTTGGGCGCCGGACGCGCGCCTGTCCGCGACCGGGGCCGACGTCTCGCCCGTCCGGCCGGCGCCGAGGGCGAGCACGCCCCCGCGCCACCATTTGCGCCAGTTCACCACACCACCGCGCTTGTTCTCCCCGTGACCGCTCGCGTCGCCGTCGACCCCGTCGCCGTGGCCGGTGCGCGCTGCCGGATAGCGCCGCGCGCGTCGGCGCGGGCGCAGCGTCGAGTCCGGGGCGGCGCTCTCGGTCGGTTCCATTCCCGTCCCTCTCACTGCCGACGGCACTCTCCGTCCACTGCCCGCTCTCCTCGCTTCCAGTGAGCGGGGATCTGCCCCATCCGCAGCAGGACTCGGCAGGCGCACACCTCAACAGTAGGCCGCAGAAGGCTTCCACGGGCACCAGACGGACGCGCCCGAGGACGGTTGCCCGAATGACCCCGGCGTTCCGCGTGCGTCTGGTATGCGCCGTTCGAGTGACCCCGGGCCGCTACTCGGCGGTCTCCGTCTCCGCGGGCAGCGCCACGTCGAGGGCGGCGTCCGGGCCCTGTTCCAGCAGGACCGCGAAGCCGTCCTCGTCCAGAACCGGAACCTTCACCTGCATGGCCTTGTCGTACTTGGAACCGGGGTTGTCCCCCACGACGACGAAGGACGTCTTCTTCGAAACGGAACCCGTGACCTTGGCGCCTCTGGTCTGGAGGGCTTCTTTTGCGCCATCCCGCGTGAAGTGCTGGAGCGTTCCGGTGACGACCACGGTGAGGCCCTGGAGGGGGCGCGGCCCCTCGTCCTCGCCCGCACCTTCCTCCTCCATCCTCACACCGGCGTCACGCCATTTCCGCAGAATCTCCCGATGCCAGTCCTCGGCGAACCACTGCTTCACGGAAGCGGCGATGATCCCGCCGACGCCGTCCGTGGCGGCGAGCTCCTCCTCGGTGGCCTGGTCGATGCGATCGATGGAGCGGAACTCGCGGGCGAGCGCCTCGGCGGCGACCGGGCCGACGTGCCGGATCGACAGGCCGTTGATGACGCGGGCCAGCGGGCGCTGCTTCGCGGCCTCGATGTTCTCCAGCATGGAGACGGCGTTCTTGCGCGGTTCGCCCGCCTTGGTGGCGAAGATGTCCGCGATCTTCTCCTCGCCCGTCTTCGGGTCCCGCTTGGGCAGCCCGCTGTCCGGGTCGAGGACGTACGCCTTGATGGGAAGCAGCTGGTCCATGGTGAGGTCGAACAGGTCGCCCTCGTCGGTGAGCGGCGGCTGCTCCGGCTCCAGGGGGCCGGTGAGCGCGGCGGCGGCGACGTACCCGAAGTTCTCGATGTCGAGGCACTGGCGGCCGCCCAGGTAGAACAGGCGCTCGCGCAACTGGGCGGGGCACGTGCGGGCGTTGGGGCAGCGGAGGTCGATGTCGCCCTCCTTCATGGCCCGCAGCGGGGTGCCGCACTCAGGGCACTCGGTGGGCATCTCGAACTCGTACTCGCTGCCGTCCCGCAGGTCGGCGACGGGGCCGAGGATCTCGGGGATGACGTCTCCGGCCTTGCGGATGACGACCGTGTCCCCGATGAACACGCCCTTCTTCTTGACGATCTCCTGGTTGTGCAGCGTCGCGAACTCCACCTCGGAGCCCGCCACGGTGACCGGCTCCACCTGCGCGTACGGCGTCACGCGGCCCGTGCGGCCCACGCCCACGCGGATGTTGAGCAGCTTGGTGTTGACCTCTTCGGGCGGGAACTTCCAGGCGATGGCCCAGCGCGGGGCGCGCGCCGTGGAGCCGAGGCGGCCCTGGAGCGGGATCTCGTCGAGCTTGATGACGGCGCCGTCGATCTCGTGGTCGACGGAGTGCCGGTTCTCCCCGTAGTACGCGATGAACTTGCGTACGCCTTCGAGGTCGTCGACCACCTTGCTGTACTTGGTGGTGGGCAGGCCCCACTCGCGCAGCAGGCCGTACGCCTGGGAGAGGCGGTCGATGTCGAAGCCCTCGCGGGCGCCGATGCCGTGCACCACCATGTGCAGCGGACGCGTCGCCGTGACGCGCGGGTCCTTCTGGCGCAGCGAACCCGCCGCCGCGTTGCGGGGGTTGGCGAAGGGCTTGTCGCCGGCCTCGACGAGCCGGGCGTTCAGCTCCTCGAACTTCTCCATCGGGAAGTACACCTCGCCGCGGATCTCCACGAGCGGCGGGATGTTGTCGCCCTTGAGGCGGTTGGGGATGTCGGAGATCGTGCGGACGTTGGGCGTGATGTCCTCGCCGACCCGGCCGTCGCCGCGGGTGGCCGCGCGGGTCAGCCGCCCGTCCTCGTACGTCAGGTTGACCGCCAGGCCGTCGATCTTCAGCTCGCACAGGAAGTGGTAGCCGGGCGCGCCCACGTCCTTGGCGACGCGGTCGGCCCAGGCCGCCAGCTCCTCGTCGTCGAAGGCGTTGTCGAGCGAGAGCATGCGCTCGCGGTGCTCGACGGAGGTGAACTCCGTCTCGTACTGCCCCGCGACCTTCTGGGTCGGCGAGTCCGGGGTGCGCAGCTCGGGGTGGGCCTCCTCCAGCGCCTCCAGGGAGCGCAGGAGCTTGTCGAACTCGGCGTCGGAGACGACCGGAGCGTCGTTCACGTAGTACCGGAAGCGGTGCTCCTCGATCTGCTCGGCCAGCTGGGCGTGCTCGTCCCGCGCCTCGGCGGGCACCGTGCTCTCGCTCTGCAGTGCGTCAGCCACCGTCTCGTCCTCCCGTATGCCTTCGTCCACGGTCACTCAGGGTTGTCCGCGAGTGATCTCGCCGCCCGGACGCAGTGGGCGAGCGCCGCACGGGCGTACGCGGGCGAGGCACCCGCGAGACCGCACGACGGCGTGAGCACCACCGAGTCCGCGAGCGAACCCGGATTCAGCCCCAGCCTGCGCCACAGCGTCCTGACACCCATGACGCTACCGGCAGGGTCTGACAATGGACCGTCCACGCCGGGCACGACACCGGCGACGAGTCGCAGGCCGCCCTCGACGGACTCCCCGATCACGTCGTCGTCACGCTCCGTGAGCAGCGCGAAGTCGAAGGAGACCGCGTCCGCCCCGGCCCGGCGCAGGAGGGCGAACGGCACGTCGGGGGCGCAGGAGTGGACGAGGCGCGGCCCGTCCTCGATCACGGAGAGGACGTCCCGCAGCGTGCTCTCGACGAGCTGGCGGTCGACGGCGCGGTGGGTGCGGTACTCGCTGGCGGTCTTGATCTGCCCGCGCAGCACGGCGATGAGCGAGGGCTCGTCGAGCTGGAGCATCAGCCGGGCGCCGGGCACCCGGCGGCGGACGTCGGCGAGGTGCGCGCGCAGGCCCTCGGCGAGGGAGGCGGCCAGGTCACGGCAGGCGCCGAGGTCGGAGAGGGCGGCCTCCCCGTTCCTCAGCTCCAGTGCGGCGGCGAGCGTCCACGGCCCGACGGCCTGGACCTTGAGCGGCCCCTCGTACCCCTGCGTGAACTCCTCCAGCGCGTCCAGGTCCTCGCCGAGCCAGGACCGGGCCCGCTTGGTGTCGCGGCCCGGCCGGTCGCCGATCCGCCAGCCGCTGGGCTCCACGCGCGCGTAGAGATCGACCAGCAGCCCGGCCGTCCGGCCGATCATGTCGGCGCCGGGCCCGCGCGCGGGCAGCTCCGCGAGGTACGGCATCCCCTGCTCGGGCCCCTCGAAGCTGCCGGTCACCGTCTTGGCGGCCTCGCGCGCGTCACCACCGGGCATCGACCCGACACCCGTGGCCGGCCCCCACCTGAAGTCGCTCTTTTCATCCACCCAGGAAGGGTACGTAACGACGGCCGCCGGGCGGGCGGTGCGTCAGCGCCCCGGTCGCACCGTCAGGTCGTTGACCTCGGCGTCGCGGGGCAGGTCGAGGGCCATGAGGATGGTCGTGGCGACGGACTCGGGGTCGATCCAGCGCGACGGGTCGTACTCCTTGCCCTCCTGCTGGTGCACCTTGGCCTGCATGGCGCTCGCGGTGCGGCCCGGGTAGACGGAGGTGACGCGCACGCCGTTGTCGTGCTCCTCCTTGCGCAGCGAGTCCGCGAGAGCCCGCAGTCCGTGCTTGGAGGCGGCGTACGCGGACCACTCCGGTCCCGCGTGGATGCCGGAGCCGGAGTTCACGAACAGCACGTGGCCCTGGGCGAGGCGGAGTTGGGGCAGGAAGTGACGGGTCAGCTCGGCCGGGGCGATGAGGTTGACGTTGAGCTGGTGGCGCCACGACTTCGGGGTGAGCTCGCCGACCTTGCCGAGGTCGACGACGCCGGCGATGTGCAGCAGCGAGTCGATCCGGTCGGGCAGCGTCTGGTGCGAGAAGGCCCAGGACAGCTTGTCCGGGTCGGAGAGGTCACCGACGAGGGTCTTCGCGCCGGGGAACTCGGCGGCGAGCTCCTTGGCGCGGCCCGCGTCGCGCGCGTGCACGTAGATTTCGTCGCCGCGCTCGTGCAGTCGACGGGCGACGGCGGCGCCGATTCCGGAACCGGCGCCGGTGATCACATGGGTAGCCATGCCCGCCATGCTCGCACTACTCGACGCCCTGCGACTCCTCCAGGTAGGCCAGCGCCCCGACCGGCTCCTCGGCGAAGAACACGAGGTCAGTGAGGGGCAGCGGGAGAAAGCCCTCGTCCTCCATGCGCCGGAACTGCTCCTTCAGGCCGTCGTAGAAGCCCTCGGAGTTGAGCAGCACGATCGGCTTGTCGGTCTTGCCGTGCTTCTTCAGCTCCAGGATCTCGGTGGCCTCGTCGAGCGTGCCGGTGCCGCCCACCATGATCACGACGGCGTCGGCCTTCGCGAGGAGCAGCGCCTTGCGCTCCGCGAGGTCCTTGGCGATCACCATCTCGTCGGGCGCGGTGACGGCGCGCGCCTTGGCCGCGAGGAAGTCCACGGAGACTCCGACGAGCCCGCCGCCGGCCGCCGCCACCCCGTCGGCGACGACCTTCATGAGCCCGCTCTCCGAACCGCCCCACACGAGCGTGTGGCCGCCCTTGCCGAGCAGTTCGGCGAATTCGCGGGCGGGCCGGGTGTAGCGCTCGTCGAGATCGGCGGCGGAGAGGAAGACACAGATGTTCATGGCGTCCACGGTACGGCCCGCCATGAACGGGAAGAACTCGACCGCTGTGAGCGCTGACACACCCATGACTCAAGGACACGAGATCACCGTCGAGCAGGGTTCGCAGCACGTGCGGGTCGTCCACGCAGGGCAGGTGCTCGCCGAGAGCACGCGCCCGCTGGTCCTGAAGGAGACCGGTTGCCCGGTGCGGTACTACCTGCCGCCGCAGGACGTGCGGACCGAGCTTCTCACCCCCTCGGACACGACGACGCACTGTCCCTTCAAGGGCGACGCCTCCTACTGGTCGCTGCCCGGCGCACCCGACCTGGTGTGGGCGTACCCGGAGCCGAAGGCCGAGGTCGCCGCCATCAAGGACCACCTGTGCTTCTACGAGACGCAGGTGGATGCCGCGTAACCACGCGCGCGTGGTCGAATGAGGAGGTACACGGCGCAGGGCGGAGGGTGAGGCTGGCATGGCTCACGAAGACGGACAGCAGGGCATTCCGACGGGTGGGTTCGGCGCGGCGCCGCCACCCTTCGCACCGCCGCCGCCCGGCCACGCGCCCGCGCCGCCCGGCCAGGCGCCGATGGCCCCGCCCGCTCCCCCGGCGGGCCCCGGCGGACCGGAGTTCGTGGCCGCCGACAAGTTCAACGGCGTGGTCGTGGACGCGGACGGGCTGCACTTCGAGCAGGGGCCGCACGCCATCGACCTGCCCTGGTCGCACGTCCGCACGGCGCACTTCCAGCCGCTGCCGTCCGGGGTGGTGCTCACGGCGTCGATGTCGGACGGCGCCGTCTACACCTGCCCGGTGCACGCCCGGAAGAAGGCGCTGGCGGCCGAGTGGTGCGGCCAGTTGGGAGCCGTGCTCCAGTACTACCTTCAGGGCCGGGGCTGACGTCTCAGACGCCCGCGGTGACCCGCTGCGTCGTCGCGATCGTCGCCGAGCCCACCACGCGCGTGCCGTCGTACAGCACGATCGCCTGGCCGGGGGCGACGCCGCGGACGGCCTCCGTGAAGCGGACCCGCAGCTCGCCGTCGACCAGCTCCGCCGACACCTCGGTCTCGCCGCCGTGCGCGCGGAGCTGGGCGGTGTACGTGCCGGGGCCGGTCGGCGCCGCGCCGCACCAGCGGGGCTTGATCGCCGTGAGGGCCGTGACGTCGAGGGCGGCGGCCGGGCCCACCGTCACCGTGTTGTCCACCGGGGAGATGTCCAGGACGTAGCGCGGCTTGCCGTCGGGGGCGGGCGTGCCGATGCGCAGGCCCTTGCGCTGGCCGATGGTGTAGCCGTAGGCGCCCTCGTGGGTGCCGAGCTTGGCGCCCGCCTCGTCGACGATGTCGCCCTCCGCCTTGCCGAGGCGGCTGGCGAGGAAGCCCTGGGTGTCGCCGTCGGCGATGAAGCAGATGTCGTGCGAGTCGGGCTTCTTGGCGACGGCGAGGTCGCGGCGCTCCGCCTCGGCGCGGATCTCCTCCTTGGTCGTCTCCGTGTCGCCCAGCGGGAACATCGCGTGGGCGAGCTGGCGGTCGTCGAGGACGCCCAGCACGTACGACTGGTCCTTGGCCATGTCGGCGGCGCGGTGCAGCTCGCGCTCGCCCCGGTCGTTGACGATCACCTGCGCGTAGTGGCCCGTGCAGACCGCGTCGAAGCCGAGGGCGAGGGCCTTGTCGAGGAGCGCGGCGAACTTGATCTTCTCGTTGCAGCGCAGGCACGGGTTGGGCGTGCGGCCGGCCTCGTACTCGGCGATGAAGTCCTCGACGACGTCCTCGCGGAAGCGGTCGGCGAGGTCCCAGACGTAGAACGGGATGCCGATGACGTCGGCCGCGCGGCGCGCGTCGCGGGAGTCCTCGATGGTGCAGCAGCCGCGGGCGCCCGTACGGAACGACTGCGGGTTCGCGGAGAGCGCGAGGTGCACGCCGGTCACGTCGTGGCCCGCTTCGGCGGCGCGGGCCGCGGCGACGGCGGAGTCGACGCCTCCCGACATGGCGGCGAGAACGCGGAGGGGGCGGTCGGCGGGGAGCATCGAGGTCTGCGAAGTCATAGCACTAACAGAGTACGGGCCCGCGGGAACCGAATCGCTCGGACATCCGTTGTGGATCTCGTACGGGACTGACGGGGGCGTCATATGGGCAAGCAGGGAGCCGGGGCCGGCAAGGGCGGGGATCGCGACCGCGGGATCAGCCGTCGGGCCCTGATCATCGGCGGGGCCGCGTCGGCCGTCGGTGTCGGACTGCTCGCGCGCGGCGACCTCGCGCGCATGTGGTGGCAGGTGCCGGGCGTCGACAAGCCGCGCAAGGCCGGCGAGGTGGACTTCAAGGGCGCGGAGTGGGTGGCGGCGGCCGCGGCGAACTGGCGGCGGGCGGACCGCCCCTCCGACTTCCGCGTCGACCGGGTGATCATCCACGTCACGCAGGGCAGCTACCAGAGCGCGCTGCGGGTCTTCAAGGATCCGTGGCACGGCGCCGCCGCGCACTACGTCGTCCGGCAGGACGGGCACATCGCGCAGATGATCCGGGAGCTGGACGTCGCGTTCCACGCGGGGAACCGGGACTTCAACGAGCGCAGTGTCGGCATCGAGCACGAGGGCTTCGTGGACCGGCCCGAGGACTTCACGGCCGAGATGTACGAGGCGTCGGCGCGGCTGACCGCCCGGATCTGCCGGCGCTACGACATGCCGGTGGACCGGGAGCACATCATCGGGCACGTCGAGGTGCCGGGCACCGACCACACCGATCCCGGTCCGCACTGGGACTGGGACCGGTACATACGCCTGGTGAGGGCGGCATACGCGCGGGAGGGCTCGACGAAGGCCTGAGAGCGGGCGGCGATTACGTCAGCCCCGCCGACCGCGCCCGCTCCACGACGGGCCCGATCGCCTTCGCCACCGCCTCGACGTCGGCCTTCGTGGTGGTGTGGCCGAGGGAGAAGCGGAGCGTGCCGCGGGCGAGGTCCGGGTCGGTGCCGGTGGCGAGCAGTACGTGGCTGGGCTGGGCGACGCCCGCGGTGCAGGCCGAGCCCGTGGAGCACTCGATGCCCTGCGCGTCCAGGAGCAGGAGCAGGGAGTCGCCCTCGCAGCCGGGGAAGGTGAAATGGGCGTTGGCGGGGAGCCGGCCGCCGGGCGCGGGGTCGCCGCCGAGGATCGCCTCGGGGACGGCCGTGCGCACCGCGGTGACCAGCGCGTCCCGGAGCGCGCCGATCTCGCGGGCGAACCACTCGCGCCGCTCGGTCGCGATCCGGCCCGCCGTGGCGAAGGCGGCGATCGCCGGGACGTCGAGCGTGCCGGAGCGCACGTGCCGCTCCTGGCCGCCGCCGTGCAGCACGGGGACGGGGGTGTACTCGCGGCCGAGCAGGAGGGCCCCGATGCCGTAGGGGCCGCCGATCTTGTGGCCCGAGACGGTCATCGCGGCGAGCCCGGAGGCGGCGAAGTCGACCGGGATCTGCCCGTAGGCCTGCACCGCGTCGGCGTGCAGCGGGATGTCGAACCCGCCTGCCACGTCGGCCAGTTCGCGCACCGGCTGGATCGTGCCGATCTCGTTGTTGGCCCACATGACCGTGGCGAGCGCGACGTCGTCGGGGTTCCGCTCGATCGCCTCGCGCAGCGCTTCGGCGCCCACCCGCCCGTACGCGTCGACGGGCAGGTACTCCACCGTCGCGCCCTCGTGCTCGGCGAGCCAGTGCACGGCGTCGAGCACGGCGTGGTGCTCGACGGGGCTGGACAGGACCCGGGTGCGGGCCGGGTCGGCCGCGCGGCGCGCCCAGTACAGGCCCTTGACGGCGAGGTTGTCGGCCTCGGTGCCGCCCGAGGTGAACACGACCTCGCTGGGCCGGGCTCCGAGCGACTCGGCGAGGGTCTCGCGGGACTCCTCGACGGTGCGCCGGGCGCGGCGCCCCGCGGCGTGCAGGGACGAGGCGTTGCCGGTGACGGCGAGCTGGGCGGTCATCACCTCGACCGCCTCCGGGAGCATGGGCGTGGTCGCGGCGTGGTCGAGGTATGCCATGGTGGGCTCGATTCTACGAGCCTTCGGCGGCGCTCCGGCCGCCGCGTGCGGCTCAGCCCGCGATGCTCCAGGACATCGTGCCGTCCGCGGCGATCAGGGCGCCGAGTACGACGAGGTCGGCGATGCCGAGGCCGAGGCCGAGGAAGGCGCGGCCGCGGCGTTCGGTGCCGCGCCACAGGGCGAGGGACGCGAGGACGATCGCGACGGGGCCGAGGAAGACGTTCATGACGAGCAGTCCGACCAGGCCGAGCACGAACGAGGCGACGGCCATGCCGTCGGTGTCCCGACGGCCGACGGGGCGGGCGCTGGTCTGCGGGTCTGCGGTGAGTTGCACGGTGATACCCCCTGAGTGCGTGAACTGCTGACGGTTCAGTGCTGTTGCCGGCGGCGCGCGTGGCGCTCGCGGACCGTGAAGACGGCCAGCCAGACGCCGATGACGGCGGCGGCGGCGAGCGTGATGGGCAGCGGGGCGTGGGCCACGGTGCCGAGCGCGAAGCCGAGCACGAGGAGGGCCGCTACGAGGAACAGCATGGGAGCCTCTCGAAAAGTAGGGTTACAACTGTTCACTGACTGACGAGTCTAGCTCGCGGGACGACTTCCCCATTACAGAGAACAGTTGTTAACTGGATGACATGAGTCACACTCCCGGCAGCCGTCAGGCACAGAAGCTGAAGACCCGACAGGCGCTCCTGGACGCGGCGCTGGAACTGCTGGAGGACCAGAGCCTCAGCAGCCTCGGCCTGCGCGAGGTCACGCGCGCCGTGGGCATGACTCCGACCGCGTTCTACCGGCACTTCGACAGCACGGCCGAACTGGGAGTGGCCCTGGTCGAGGAGGCGCTCGGCAGTCTGCACGCGGTGATCCGCGACGTGCTGACGGCGACCTGGGACAGCGACGAACGCATCACGCGCACCATCGAGCTGATCGCCCGTCACGTGCACGCGTACCCCGCACACGTCCGCTTTATCGCGCGCGAGCGGCACGGTGGCGTGCAGCGGGTCCGCGAGGCGATCGGTGAGCAGCTCGGGCAGTTCACCGAAGAGGTGCGGGAGGCGCTCGGCCAGGACCCGGAGGCGGCGGGCTGGAGCCGTGAGGACCTGACGATGCTGGCCAATCTGTACGTCGACCACATGCTCGTGACGGCATCGCTGCTGCTCGGCACGGACACCGAGGACTTCGGTCGCGTGGTGGACCGGGCCGAGCGCCAGCTGCGCCTGGTCAGCGTCGGCAGAAAACACTGGCTCGACGCGTCATGAGCAACTAGCGTTACGGTCATGACAGCAGCCGACTGGAACCTCGACCGCAGCTTCTCCAGCTCGTCCGGCGAGATCCGTTGGACGTCCCTCGGGCCGGCCGACGCGCCGCCCGTCGTCCTCGTGCACGGCACGCCGTTCTCGTCGTACGTCTGGCGGGCACCGGCCCGCGCGCTGGCGCACCGCCACCACGTGCACGTATGGGATCTGCCCGGGTACGGCGCCTCCGAGATGCGCGCCGGGCAGGACCTCTCGCTCGACGCCCAGGCCCGCGTCCTGACCGAGCTGCTCGACCACTGGGGCCTCACCGGGCAGGGGCGGGCGCCGGCGGTCGTGGCGCACGACTTCGGCGGCGCGATCGCGCTGCGCGCGCGTCTGCTGCACGGGGCCGCGTACGCGCGGCTCGCGCTGATCGACCCGGTGGCGATCCGGCCGTGGGGCTCCCCCACGTACCGGCACTTCGTCGAACACGGCGACGTCTACCGGCAGTTGCCCACGGAGCTGCACGAGGCGCTCGTGCGCCGCTACATCAGCTCGTGCAGCCACCCGGGTCTGCATCCCGCGACCCATGCCCGCCTGGTCGAGCCGTGGCTGACCGAAGCCGGGCAGGACTCGTTCTACCGGCAGATCGAGCAGAACCCGCCGGGGGCGGCCACCGACGACATCCAAGACCGCTACGGGGAGCTGGACCTGCCCGTCCTGGTCGGCTGGGGCGCCGAGGACACCTGGATCCCGGTCGCGCGGGCGCACGAGCTGGCCAAGCTGATCCCCGGCGCCGAGCTGCGGATCTTCGAGGGCGCGGGGCACCTCGTCCAGGAGGACGCACCCGCGGAACTCACCGCCGTACTGGGTGAGTTCCTGCGGTCGTAGCGTCCTCGGACCCGGGAGCTCGGATCAGGCGAGGCGTACGCGCGCGAGCTGGCGGGACTGGGCCACCAGGCGGTCCTTCGCGTCCCAGACCTCGGCGTCCTCCTCCAGGAAGCCGCCCGCCAGGTTTCGCGTCGTGATCGCGACGCGCAGCGGTCCGGGCGCCGGGCGGCAGCGCACGTGGACGGTCAGCTCGACCGTCGGCACCCAGCCCATGAGGCCCATCTCGAAGGCGGTCGGCGGCAGCGCGTCCACCGCGAGCAGCAGCGACAGCGGGTCCATGTCGCGGCCGTCGGCGAGACCGAACCAGGCCCGCATCTCGCCCTTGCCGGACGGCGCGCCGAGCGCCCAGCCGAGGGTGGCCGGGTCGAGCTTGAGGTGCAGCCGGTCGGAGATCGCCGAGCTGCCGGGGACGGCGGGCGCGCCCTCGGGGGCGTCACCCGCGCCGAAGCACTGCTCGATGGCCGGCATGACGGGCGGCTCGGCGCTGGTGCGGACGTCGTCGGGGAGCGTGTCGAGGTCGCCGTAACTGGCGATGACCCGGATCCGCTCGACCTCGCTGCCGTCCTCCGCGTACTGCAAGAGGGAGGCCTGGCCGGTGGAGAGGGTGCGGCCGGTGCGGGCCACGTCGGTCCTGATCACGGCGGGGCCGGGCGCGGAGGCCGTGAGGTAGTGCGCCGAGATCGTGAAGGGGTCGTCGTGCGGCAGCGCGTCCGCGAGGGCGCGGCCGAGCACGGCGAGGAGGTAGCCGCCGTTGAGGGCGTTGATGATCGTCCAGCCCGCGGAGAGGTCGATGTCGTAGACACCGGGCTCGCCCGCGCGCCGGGTGACGGCCGTGTCGCGGTCGAACTCGCTGTCGCCGATGGTCGCCGGGCGGCCCTGCGTGGATACTGCGTCTGCCATACCCGGAAACGTACAACAGGTAATTACTGAGCGGTAGCTTTTTGGGCGGCCCGCCCGGGGCCTACGGTGTCTCCTCCGTCACTTCCACCCCGGCCGACCTGCGGTTCCACGCGCGGGGCGCCCGCCAGTGGTAGCGCATCGCGAGCAGCCGCAGCACGAAGGCGGTGAGGACGGCGATGGCGCTGGTGAAGGCGTCGAGCGCGTCGAGGCTGATGCACGTGACGACGATCCCGGCGCCGACCATGGCGGGCACCGCGTACAGATCGCGGTCCCAGCGCACGAGCGAGGGCACCTCGTTGGCGATGATGTCGCGCAGCACACCGCCGCCGACCGCCGTGGCGAGGCCGAGCGCGGCGGACGCGGTGAGCCCGAGCCCGTAGTCGTACGCCTTCGTCGTGCCGGTGACGCAGAACAGGCCGAGGCCCGCCGCGTCGAAGACGTTCACGGCCGTCTGGGTGCGCTCGACCTCCGGGTGCAGGAAGAAGACGAGCGCGGCGGCGATCAGCGGCGTCGTGAAGTAGCCGATGTCGGTGAACGCGGCCGGTGGCACGGCCCCGATGACCAGGTCGCGGAAGAGCCCTCCGCCCAGCGCGGTGACCTCGGCGAGCGCGGCGATCCCGAAGACGTCCCAGTTCTTGCGGACGGCCATCAGGGCGCCGGAGATCGCGAAGACGAAGATCCCGATGAGGTCGAGCCAATGCTGGACGGAGGGATTGAACAGTTCCTGGAGCACGCGACATTCTTACCCGCCGCGCGTCCGGGCCTTCTACAGGCTGGGCTTGCCCGTCGTGAACAGCCAGGTGTCGAAGAGGTCGTCGAGCTGCTGCCCGGAAACCCGCTCGGCGAGGGCGATGAAGTCGGACGTCTCGACGTTGCCGTACCGGTTCGCCTGCGTCCACTTCGGCAACAGCTTGAAGAACGCCTTGTCGCCGATGCGCTCGCGCAGCACCTGGAGCGTCATCGCGCCGCGCTGGTAGACGGCGGAGGCGAACATCGTGTCGCGCTGCGGGTCACCGATCTTGACCTGCCAGAACGCGGAGTCGGCGGGGCGGGCGTTGTAGCCGGCGAGGAAGGAGTCGTGGGCGGAGGCGCCGCCCTTGTGCTCGGTCCACAGCCACTGGGAGTACGTGGCGAAGCCCTCGTTGAGCCAGATGTCGTCCCACTGCTTCGGCGAGACGGAGTCGCCGAACCACTGGTGCGCCAGCTCGTGCACGATCGTCGACTCGGAGCGCACGGCCGAGTAGATCGGCTTGGTCTGCGTCTCCAGGGAGAAGCCGGCCTGCGGCATGTCGTCGACGATCGCGCCCGTCTCCTCGAAGGGGTACGGGCCGAAGACCTGCGACCAGTAGTCGGTGGCCTCGGCGGTGACCGCGTACACGTCGACGTTGTTGCTGTTGGCGAGGACCGGGTCGATGGCCACGTAGATGGGGGTGCCGCCGGGGGTGGTGCCGGTCTTCACGTCGAAGTCGCCGATGGTGGCGGTCGCGAGATACGTCGCCATGGGCTTGGTCTCGCGCCAGTGGTGCACGGTCCGGGTGCCCTTGTCGGTGTCGTACGTGTCGACGAGACGGCCGTTGGAGACTCCGGTCAGGCCCTTGGGCGCCTTGATGCGAATGTCGTACGTGGCCTTGTCGGAGGGGTGGTCGCTGGACGGGAACCAGGTGGAGGCGGCGTTCGGCTCGCACGCGACGAAGACGCCGTCCGCGGTCTTCATCCAGCCGTAGTCGGAGCCGAAGACGATGGGGCCGCTGAGGGGTTCGGGCACGCCGCCGTAGGTGACGGTCGTGGTGAAGGTGTTGCCCTTGCGGAGCGCGGCGCGCGGAGTGATGCGCAACTCGTCGCCGCTGCGGGTGAACTCGGCGCGTCTGCCGTTCACCTCGACCTTGGTGACGGTCAGTTTCTGCAGGTCGAGGTCGAAGCGGGAGAGGTTCTGGGTGGCGCGCGCGGTGAGGGTCGCCCGGCCGTCGAGGCGGTCGGTTCCGGGGTCGTAGTCGACGTCGAGGGCGTAGTGGCGGGCGTCGAAGCCGCCGTTGCCGAGCTGCGGGAAGTACGGGTCGCCGATGCCGTCGGAGCCGGGGGTGGGGGCGGGGACGGCGGCGATCAGGCAGAAGGAGGCGGCGGCGACGGTGAGCGCGGCCAGGCGTGCCGAACGGGAGAGGGCCATGGGCGGTTCCCTTCGAGCGGGTTCCGGTGTGACGGACAGCGGAATGCTGCCGCTCGAAGGTGGTCGTGTACATGACCCCATCGGGCCATATGCGCCGACACGGGGGTGACGCCACGGGGCTCCGCCCCGGACCCCGCTGCTCAATCGCCGCAGGGGCTTCAATGGCGCACTTCGCGCCGAAAGTCTCGGCGCGAAGTGCGCATATCCAGCCTCGCCGGCGTTTGAGGCGCGGGGTCCGGGGCGGAGCCCCGTGCGGTGGGGCGGGAGCCGCGGGTCGGGCTAGTCCGTCTTCGGGTCGTCCGAAGGCTCCGCGTCCACCGTCTCGGGGACCGTGATCACGTCGATCGCCTCCTTCGCCTCCGTCAACAACACCGTGTCCTGCGGAGCCTGATCCGCCGCGTTCTCCGGGTGGTGGCAGGCGACCTGGTGGCCCGAGGCGAGCGGGATCAGCGGGGGCTCGGTCGTCCGGCACAGCTCCGTCGCCTTCCAGCACCGCGTGTGGAAACGGCAACCGGTCGGCGGGTCGATCGGCGAGGGGACGTCGCCGCGCAGCAGGATGCGCTCGCTCTTGGCACCGCGGCGCTTGGGGTCCGGCACCGGAACCGCCGACAGCAGCGCCTTGGTGTACGGGTGCATCGGCCGCGCGTACAGCTCGTCCCGGTCGGCCAGCTCGACGATCTTGCCGAGGTACATCACCGCGATCCGGTCCGACACGTGCCGGATGACCGACAGGTCGTGCGCGATGATCACGTACGTGAGGCCGAGCTCCTCCTGGAGGTCGTCCAGGAGGTTGACCACCTGCGCCTGGATCGACACGTCGAGCGCGGAGACCGGCTCGTCCGCCACCACCAGCTTGGGCCGCAGCGCCAGCGCCCGCGCGATACCGATGCGCTGGCGCTGGCCGCCGGAGAACTCGTGCGGGTAGCGGTTGTAGTGCTCGGGGTTGAGCCCGACCTTCTCCAGGAGCTCCTGGACCGTCTTGCGCACGCCGCCCTCGGGCTTGACGCCCTGGAGCTGGAACGGGGCGCCCACGATCGTGCCGATGTTGTGGCGCGGGTTCAGCGACGAGTACGGGTCCTGGAAGATCATCTGGACGTCGCGGCGCAGCGGCCGCATGCCGCCGGTGCTCAGGTGCGTGATGTCCTGGCCCTCGAACTCGACGCGCCCGCCCGTGGGTTCGAGCAGCCGCGTGATGAGCCGGCCCATCGTCGACTTGCCGCAGCCGGACTCGCCGACGACGCCGAGGGTCTCCCCCGCGCGGACGTCGAAGCTGATCCCGTCGACCGCCTGCACGGCGGCGACCTGCCGCTTGAGCAGGCCCTTGCGGATCGGGAAGTGCTTGACGAGGCCGTCGACCCTGAGCAGCGGTTCGCCGACCGCGGGCTCCGGAGAGGTCGTCGCCTGCTGGGGGATCGAGGGGGGCGAGGAGGGCGTCATGTCGGTCTCAGGTCCTTTGGCGTCCGTCACAGCTTCGGCGCAATCTCTTCGTTCCAGATCCGCTCGCGTTCGTCGGCCGACATGTGGCAGGCCGAGAAGTGGCCGGAGCCGACCTCGCGAAGCTCGGGGCGCTCGGTGCGCGTGATGTTGTCCTTGGGCACGTCCGCGTAGGGGCAGCGCGGGTTGAAGGCGCAGCCGCTCGGCAGGTTGATGAGGCTGGGCGGGGAGCCCTTGACCGGGGTGAGCCGTTCGGTCTGGTCCCGGTCGATGCGCGGCATCGAGCCCAGCAGGCCCCAGGTGTACGGGTGTTGGGGCGTGGTGAAGACCTGCTCCGAGGTGCCGCGCTCGACGCAGCGGCCGCCGTACATCACCAGCAGTTCGTCGGCCATCTCCGCCACGACACCGAGGTCGTGCGTGATCATGATGACGGCGGAGCCGAACTCCTTCTGGAGATCGCGGATCAGGTCCAGGATCTGCGCCTGCACCGTCACGTCGAGGGCCGTGGTCGGCTCGTCGGCGATGAGGAGTTCGGGGTTGTTCACCAGCGCCATCGCGATCATGGCGCGCTGGCGCATACCGCCGGAGAACTCGTGCGGGTAGGCGTCGACCCGCTTGTCCGGCTGGGGGATCCCGACCCGGTCGAGCATCTCGATGGCCCGCTTGCGCGCGACCTTCTTGTCGACGTCGTGGTGGACCCGGTAGGCCTCCACGATCTGCCGGCCGATCGTGTAGTACGGGTGCAGGGCCGACAGCGGGTCCTGGAAGATCATCGCCATGTCGCGGCCGCGCAGCTTGCGCACCGTGTTCTGGTCGGCGGTGAGCAGCTCGGTGCCGTCCAGCCAGATCTCGCCGCTGATCTGCGCCTTGCGCCGGCCGTACTGGCCGGTGGTGTGCAGGCCGAGGATGCCGAGCGAGGTGACGGACTTCCCGGAGCCGGACTCGCCGACGATGCCGAGGGTGCGGCCCTTCTCCAGCTTGAAGGAGAGCCCGTCGACGGACTTGACCAGGCCGTCGTCGGTCGGGAAGTGCACCTTGAGGTCGCGGACCTCGAGGAAGGAGGTGGGGGCGCCGGAGGCGGAGACCACCTCGGAGGGTGCTCCGACCGCCGTTCCGGTCTTGTTCGGTTCGGTGGTCATCCCAGCCTCACTCGCGGGTCGATGACGGCGTACAGAAGGTCCACGACGAGGTTGGCGACGGCGATCGCGAGGGCCGCGACAAGCGTCACGCCGAGGATCACCGGCAGGTCCTTGTTGCTGATGGCCTGCACCGCCGCGAGGCCGAGGCCCGGCAGGTTGAAGGTGGATTCGGTGAGCACGGCGCCGCCGAGCAGCACACCGAGGTCGAGGCCGAAGACGGTGAGGATCGGCGTCATCGCGGAACGCAGCGCGTGCTTGGTGATGACGGCCTGCTCGCCGAGGCCCTTGGAGCGCGCGGTGCGGATGTAGTCCTCGCCGAGGATCTCCAGCATCGTGGCGCGGGTGAGCCGGGCGTACATCGCGGCGTTGAGGAACGCGAGCACGATCCACGGCAGGATCAGCGTCTCGAACCAGGTGCCGATCGAGTCCTCCGTGGAGAGCGAGTCGGCGATCTTCACCCAGCCGAGGCTGTGCACGAAGATGCCCATCGCGACCATGCCGGTGAAGAAGACCGGCAGGGAGACGCCGGCGAGGGCGGTGGTCATGGCGGCGCGGTCCCAGACGGTGCCGCGCTTGAGGGCGGAGACGACGCCGGTGGCGACGCCGCCGATCAGCCACAGCACGCAGGCGCCGAGCGCGAGCGCGCCGGTGACCGGGAGCGCGTCCTTCAGGGTGTCCCAGACGGGGACCTCCGTACGGAAGGAGTAGCCGAAGCAGGGCGCCGAACAGTGGGTCACGTCACTGCCGTTGGCGTAGTCGCGCCCCAGCGGAATGCCCTTGACGAAGTCCCAGAACTGGACGAGCAGGGGGTCGTTGAGGCCCAGCTTGATCCGGATCCCCGCGAGCTGCTCGGCTCCGGACGACTTGCCGGCGAAGAGGACGGCGATGTCCTGACCCGCCCATTTGGGCAGCATGAAGAAGATGGTGAAGGTCGCGAGCAGAACGACGAGCACCATGATGACTACGGCGAACAGGCGCCGGATGAGATAAGCAAGCACTGTGCGCGGCCCGGCGGCGTCCGTCGGCTCCTTGTGGGAGTCCACGTCCGCCGCCCGGGGCCATCACCTGCCCTTCGGACTGGCGGGTTTCGGCGGCTAAGCAGGAGGGGGCCGGGGAGCGGAGCGACTCCGCTCCCCGGCGGGGGTGTTACTTGACGACGCCCAGGGAGGCGTAGTCGTAGCGACCGCTGAAGGCGTCGGCCATCATGACGTTGGTCAGACGGGAACCACGCCAGGTGATGTTGTTCTCGTAGATGAACGGCATCCAGTCGGCCTCGTCGAGGATCCGCTTGTCGAGCTTCTCGTAGATCTGCCCGGCCTTGTCGGGGTCCGTCTCCGCGATCGCGTCGTCGAACATCTTGTCGATCTTCTTGTCCTTGATCTGGGACTCGTTGTAGTTACCGGTCTCCGAGAGGAACCGGCTGTCCCACAGCGGCTGGCCGAAGCCCTGGCCGGACGGGAAGTCCGGGCCCCAACCGCTCATGATCATGCCGTAGCCGCGCGACTTGACGACCTTCGGCGAACCGGTGATCGAGGCGGTCTCGGCGCCGTCCAGGGCATCGACCTCGACCTTGATGCCGACCTTGGCGAGCTGCTCCTGGAGCGCCTCGGCGGTGTCGACCTCGCCCGGGTTGTTGTTACGGGCGGTGATCTTCGTGGAGAAGCCGCTCGGCTTGCCGCACTCCTTCAGCTCGGCCTTGGCCTTCGCCGCGTCCGGCTTGCCCTTGCGGGCGAGGACGCCGTACGGGTCGTAGTCGCTGTGGCCCTTGATGGACTTCGG
The DNA here is from genome assembly GCF_054724165.1 of Streptomyces sp. BYX5S. Taxonomy (NCBI): domain Bacteria; kingdom Bacillati; phylum Actinomycetota; class Actinomycetes; order Kitasatosporales; family Streptomycetaceae; genus Streptomyces; species Streptomyces sp. BYX5S. The sequence continues at coordinate 6,739,845 of NZ_CM138829.1, forward strand.
CAGGGTGGAGTTGGCGATGTCGCCGCCGGCCAGCTTGCCGCCGCGGGTCTGCTGGAGGCCCGCGAAGTCCGTCGCGTAGAACACGGCCTTGCGGCAGTGGACGTTGTCGAAGGGCTTGGCGGTGTGGACCAGGGCGACGTAGCGGACGAAGGCGGTCCGCATGTTGTCGACGTTGTCCTTGTGGTCCTGGACGGCCGTGACGCGACCCGACTGGGTCATGCCGGTGCCGTTCAGGTCGACGTCGTAGTCGCCTTCCATCAGGCGCTTGTCGTTCTCCTCCAGGTTGGCGGAGATCGTCACGTCGACCTTGTCGGGAAGCGCGGCGCGGACCGGGTCCGAGGCCTTCTTCCACTTGTCGTTGCGGACCAGCACGATCTTCTTGTTGGCCTTGTACGACTGGAACTTGTACGGGCCGGCCGAGAACGGGCGCTGGGTGTACTTGGCCTTCGTGTCCTTCTCCTGCTTGACCGGCGAGCCGGTCGGCATGGCGAGGAACTGCTCGAAGTCACCGTTGGCCTTCGGCAGCTTGAAGACGATGGTCTGGTCGTCCGGCGTCTCGATCGACTTCAGACCCAGCTTGTCCTTGGACGTGTCCTTGTAGGGGCCCTTGTACTCGCCCTTGGGGTCCAGGTTCTGCTTCAGGTACTGCGGGCCACCGGTGATGGTGTCGGTCGCCCAGATGCGCTCGATGCCGTACTTGACGTCCTTGGAGGTGATCGGCGAGCCGTCCTCCCAGGTGATGCCGTCACGCAGCTCGTACGTGTACGTCTTGCCGTCGTCCGAGATCTTGGCGGTGGACTTGGCCAGGTCGCCGACGAGCTCGGTGGAGGCGGCCCCCGGCTTGGGCGCGTAGGTCACCAGCTGGCGCGTGTAGAACCGCATGAAGTCCCACGACATGCCGTAGTAGGCGCGCTGCGGGTCGGCGGAGTCCAGGTCCTGCTTGCCGACCATGCGCAGCGTGCCTCCCTTCTTCTTCGAAGGGTTGGCGATCTTGTTGTACGCCGCGTCGTAACCGGCGCCCTTCGACGAGCCGTTGGACTCGTCGTCGCCACCGCCACCGCACGCCGTGGTCGACACCAGAGCCGCGACCACGAGGGCGGCACCGGCGGCGAGCCGTCGTTTCGAGGAACCTGTGGGCATTTTCTCGTAACCTCCGAGATCGCGGTCCCGGACACCTGCCGGAGAACCATGGAATCGAGCCGCCTGCCGGTGATGCAGGCGCAGTTCGGTGAAGCCGGTTTGGACGTGTGACGCCGGACGCGCGCGGCGTTACCGGGTGCCCTTCGGGTCGAGGGCGTCGCGCAGCCCGTCGCCGAAGAGGTTGAACGCGAGGACGGTGATGAAGATCGTCACGCCCGGGAAGACCATGAACATCGGGTCGTGCTCGTACGTCTCCAGGGCGTCGCGGAGCATGCCGCCCCAGGAGGCCGTGGGCGGCCGGACACCGGCGCCCAGGAAGCTCAGCGCCGCCTCCGTGAGGATGTTCGTCGGGATCATCAGGGTCATGTAGACGACGATCGGCGCGACCAGGTTCGGCAGCAGTTCGCGGAAGAGGATGTGCCGTGAGCCACCGCCCAACGACCGTGCCGCTTCGACGTATTCGCGCTCCCGCAGGGAGAGCGTCTGTCCTCGGACGATGCGGCCGATGTACGGCCATCCGAAGAATCCGATGACGAGGACCAGTACGGCGATGCGCACCCCGCTGCCGGTCAGGCCGAGCAGGTCGTCCGGGAGCACCGAGACCAGGGAGATGATGAAGAGCAGCTGCGGGAAGGAGAGCAGCACGTCCATCACGCGGCTGATCACCGCGTCGACCCAGCCGCCGAAGTAGCCGGCGACGATGCCGAACAGCGTGCCCAGGAACACCGCGACGATCGCCGCGAGGAACGCGACGAGCAGCGAGATGCGGGCGCCGTAGACGATCCGGCTGAACACGTCGCGGCCCTTGTTCGGTTCGAGGCCGAAGAGGAAGTCGCTGCTGACGCCGCCGAGCGCGCCCTGCGGCAGGTTCGTCAGCGGGTCCAGCTTGTCCTGGTGGAACTCGTTCGGCGGGTGGCCGAGCAGACTGACGATGAGCGGGGCGAAGATCGCGACCAGGACCAGGAAGACGACAACGATGCCACCGCCGAGGGCGACCTTGTCGCGCTTGAGCCGGTTCCAGGCGATCTGCTTGAGCGAGCGGCCCTCGACCTTGCGGGCTCCTTCTCCCTTGGCAGGCTCGACCGGTGCGCTCGGCTCCGCTTCCGCGCTCGTGTCGTGCAATGGTGCCGTCATCGTGGCAGGGACCCCTCTCAACCGGCGGTGACCGGCCCGCACTTGCCGCTGTGGCGGCGTGGTTCAGTCCGTCGTACACAGAGGCGAAGCCCCCTTGGAGCGGGAGTCTTCAACCTGGGTGTGATCTGTTGCCAGACTTGACGGCGAAAGGATGCCTAACCGTGATGCTTGCTGGGGTGTTCCGTTATCCGAACTGGGGTGAACGGGGTTCGGACGGTGGGCAGTTGGGACGCGGGGGACGAACTCCGCCTTTGACCGGGCGAGTTGGTGCGGAACCGGGCATAAGGACTGTCCTCAAACGCCGGACGGGCTGGAAAGATCCAGCCCGTCCGGCGTTTGAGGACAGCTTTTCAGTACGTCGCGCCGTGCGGCGGCGGGTAGCCGTAACCACCGCCCGCCGGAGCCGGAGGCGCGGCATGGGCCTCGCGGTCGTAGAACGGACGGGCCTGGCGCAGCCACATCGCCACCGGGTCGTACTCGTCCGACATCGCGACCGTGGACACCGGAAGGCCCTCCGGCACCGCCGGGATGGACTGCTGCATCATCGCGCGGACGGCGTCCACGGAGGCCGGAGACGTGTCGTAGACGTCCAGGCCGATGGCCAGATAGGGCGCGCCCAGCGTCGGCTGGACCCAGGCGCGGCGCAGGGAGCGGATCGCCGTGGTGCGGTGGGCGTTCTGGGTCAGAACGGCGTAGAACTGGGGGATTTCGATCGTCGGCTCCGAGAGCCGCAGCGGCCCCGCCGGCTGCCGGTCGAGGCCGCCCGCGATGCGCCGCAGGTCGAGCCAGGGAATGCCGACGCCGCCGCCCGGCGCGTGCGGGTTGAGCCAGAGGCCGTAATGGTCCGGGTAGAGCGTGCGCGCGGCGTCGACCCCGCTGACCACCTCGTACGCCCGCGACCAGCCGGAGGCGGAGAGTTCCTGGGCGGAGGTGACGCAGGGGGCGTAGGAGAAGCCGTCCACCTCCATGTTCCCGTACTGGGCGTCCGGGGAGCCGGCCTGGCCGTGCCAGAGCAGCATCCACACCTGGCCTGCCGCGGGGTCGGCGAGGGCCTTGAGGAGCGCCTCGTACGCGTCGTAGCGTCCCGGCGTCACCTGGCGCAGCATGTGCTCGACCTGTCCGGCCGCGGCCGTGCCCGACGCACTCACCCGTAACCGCCCCTTCGGCTCTTCAATACGTCCGTGTTCCACACGTGGCCGGAAAGCGAAGCGCCGACCGGTCACGTCATGAAACCAGCTTAAGCGGCGATACTGACACCGACTTGACGGACGTGGTCACCCTTCTCGTACGTAGAACGGGCGTACATGCGTACGCAACCAGTCCGCGACCGGGTCCTGTGTGACGTCCAGGAACACCAGGTTCACCGCCCAGGGCACCGGTGTCCGGCCCAGCGCCCGGCCCAGCGCGTCCAGCGGGAGATCGCGCGCGGAGCCCTCCCACTGCGTCAGTTCCACACCGATGAACAGGGACGGCTCCGCGTCCTCCACGGCGGCGAGGCAGCGGCGCGCGCTCAGCACCGTGCCGAGCGCCTCGAACTCCTCGCGGACCACGGCCAGGAAGTCGACCGGGTCGACCTGCCAGTCCGGCTCGGAGAGCACCACGCGGCCCCCCGTCGCCGGGCCGTCCAGCGGCGTGCGGCCGCTGCGGGCCAGCTCCGCCACGGCCGGCGGCGGCAGCGGCACGCCGACCGTGCCGTCCGGGTTCACGGCGATGCCGACCTGCGGCGGCAGCCCGCGCGCGAACTCCACGGCCGGGGCCACCGTGCAGTCCATCCGGCCGCCGGTGACCGCCATGAACTGCTGCTCGGAGCTGAACACGGGAACGTAGGCCTGGCCCTCGATCTCCAGGCTCGGCAGGTCGAGGTCCCGGCTGGCGTTCGAGCCGCCCTTGGGCAGCGGGATCCAGACAGGGCTGCGGCCGAGGACCTCCACGATCCGCGCGCCCGCCGAGCTTGAGGCCCCCTCGCCGAGGGCCGCGGCGAGCACCTGCTCCAACTCGTTGGCGGGCCAGCCCTGCGCGGGATGGGAGAACGCACCCTCCTGCCCCTCGGCGTGACCGTGCCCCGGCTCGGGGGCCCCTGGGAACTCCATGACTGCCATCAACCTCTGCTGTTCTGCGCGCTGCTCTTCCCGCACGCGACGTCGTCCCGCGCGGGGCCGACGATACGCGTACGCCCTGACGGTCACCGAAAACTCGTACGCCTCGGCGATCACTCGCTGAACGTGATCCCGCCCAGCGCCTCCGTCGCCGCCCGGTCCAGCAGCACCGCCGACTCCATCCCGGCCGGCAGATCCCCCCGCTCCGTCGAGGAGACGAGGGCGCCCACCGCCCGGCGGTGCCGCGCGAACGCGTACCGGGACACCCCGCGGCCGCGGTCCCGCTGCCCCTCAAGGGCCGTGTCCGCGGGCACGTCGAGGAGCATCAGGTGGACGCCCGCGCCGCGCCGTCTCGCCGTGCGGGTCACCCAGCGGCGCACCCACGCCTGCGTACCGCAGTCGTGCACGACGACGCTGGCGCCCGAGCGCATGGCCCGGCGCAGCCCCGCGTAGTGCGCGACGCGGACCACCGGGCGGTACAGCGCGTACGGCAGGAAGCGCGGCATGCGCGCGGCCCAGCGCTCGCGGGTGTCCTGGGAGTCGATCCGGACCACGGTGACCGCCCGCCGCATCAGCGTCGACTTGCCGCTGCCCGGGAGTCCGGAGATCACCACGAGGTCGCCCGCCGCGAACGCGAGTCTGCGCGGTGTGTGCCCGCGCCGCCCCCGGAGGTCCCGCACCGAACGCTGGCCGGGAATCCGCACGCCCGCCACCGCGGGCGCGGAAACCCCATAAGCCCCCGCCACTGCCTTGTGCACCGTGATCGTCCTCCCCGTTCCGGTCACGTCAGCCTTGCCCCTCAAGTGTAAAGAGAAGGTAATGCCCCTCAAGGGCTTTCCCCGTTGGCCGGGCATGCAATGATGTGCGCGCAACTGCATACCGGCCGCTTGAATCCGCGCGGGAGAGTTCCGGGGACGATCGAGTACCCGGACGCCGAAGGAGCAAGTTCCTCCCTTGAATCTCTCAGGCCCCGTACCGCGCGGGCGAGGCAGATCTGAAAAGTGGGTCACGCTTGTGACGTGACCCCACCCAAGGTGCAAGCCCTCCGGGGCGAACCTCTCAGGTTCCGATGACAGATGGGGAGGGCGCCTCGCGTCTCGTACGAGATCCGAGACCCCGCCACCGCCGTCATGCCACCGGGAGCACACCACCCATGACCCGCACCACCGCACTGGACGCCCTGCACCGCTCGCTCGGCGCCACTATGACCGACTTCGCCGGCTGGGACATGCCCCTGCGCTACGCCAGCGAGCGCGACGAGCACCACGCCGTGCGCACCGCGGCCGGCCTGTTCGACCTGTCGCACATGGGCGAGATCACGGTGACCGGGCCGGGAGCCGTGGACCTGCTGAACCACGCCCTGGTCGGGAACATCGGTTCCGTCGGCCCCGGCCGCGCCCGCTACACCATGATCTGCCGCGAGGACGGCGGGATCCTCGACGACCTGATCGTCTACCGGCTCGAAGAGACGACGTACATGGTCGTCGCCAACGCGGGCAACGCCCAGGTCGTCCTCGACGCCCTCACCGAGCGCGCCGCCGGGTTCGACGCCGAGGTCCGCGACGACCGGGACGCGTACGCGCTGATCGCCGTGCAGGGCCCGAACTCCGCCGCCATCGTGAAGTCCGTCACGGACGCCGACCTCGACGGCCTCAAGTACTACGCGGGCCTGCCGGGCACCGTCGCCGGCGTGGACGCGCTCATCGCGCGCACCGGCTACACCGGCGAGGACGGCTTCGAGCTGTTCGTCTCGCCCGCCGACGCGGAGAAGCTGTGGCAGGCGCTGACCGGGGCGGGCGCCGAGCACGGCCTGATCCCCTGCGGCCTGTCCTGCCGGGACACGCTGCGCCTGGAGGCCGGCATGCCGCTGTACGGGCACGAGCTGACCACCGGCCTCACCCCCTTCGACGCCGGCCTCGGCCGGGTCGTGAAGTTCGAGAAGACCTCGCACGGGGACGACTTCGTGGGCCACGACGCCCTGAAGGACGCCGCCGCGAAGGCCGAGGCCAACCCGCCCCGCAAGCTCGTCGGCCTGATCGCCGAGGGCCGCCGCGTCCCGCGCGCCGGGATGTCGGTCGTCGCCGACGGCCAAGTCATCGGCGAGGTCACCTCCGGCGCCCCGTCCCCGACGCTCGGCAAGCCGATCGCCATGGCGTACGTGGACGCCGCGCACGCGGAGCCGGGCACGGCGGGCGTCGGGGTCGACATCCGCGGCTCGCACGAGCCGTACGAGGTCGTGGCCCTGCCGTTCTACAAGCGCCAGAAGTAAGCCTCACAGCACCGCCCAGCAGCCCCGCCGTCACCGGCACCTTCCCGCGTACAGGAGAATTCTCATCATGAGCAACCCCCAGCACCTGCGTTACAGCAAGGAGCACGAGTGGCTGTCGGCCGTCGAGGACGGCGTGGCGACGGTCGGCATCACCGAGCACGCGGCCAACGCGCTCGGTGACATCGTGTTCGTCCAGCTTCCCGAGGTCGGCGACGCCATCACCGCCGGTGAGACCTGCGGCGAGCTGGAGTCCACCAAGTCGGTGTCCGACCTGTACTCCCCCGTCACCGGCGAGGTCGCCGAGATCAACCAGGACGTCGTGGACGACCCGGCGCTGGTCAACTCGGCCCCCTTCGAGGGTGGCTGGCTGTTCAAGGTCCGCCTTGCCGAGGAGCCGAAGGACCTGCTCTCCGCCGACGAGTACACCGAGTTCTCCGGGAGCTGACCCGCACCATGACCGAGAAGTCCGTTCTGAACGAATCCCTGCACGAGCTCGACCCCGAGGTCGCCGTAGCGGTCGACGCCGAGCTGAAGCGCCAGCAGTCGACCCTTGAGATGATCGCGTCGGAGAACTTCGCTCCCGCCGCCGTCATGGAGGCCCAGGGCTCGGTCCTGACCAACAAGTACGCGGAGGGTTACCCCGGCCGCCGCTACTACGGCGGCTGCGAGCACGTCGACGTCACCGAGCAGATCGCCATCGACCGCGTGAAGGCGCTCTTCGGCGCCGAGTACGCGAACGTGCAGCCGCACTCGGGCGCCTCCGCCAACCAGGCCGCCCTCTTCGCCATCGCCAAGCCGGGCGACACCATCCTCGGCCTGGACCTGGCGCACGGCGGCCACCTCACGCACGGCATGCGCCTGAACTTCTCCGGCAAGCAGTTCAACGTGGTCCCGTACCACGTGGACGACGCCGGCCTCGTCGACATGGCCGAGGTCGAGCGGCTCGCCAAGGAGCACCGCCCGAAGGTGATCATCGCCGGCTGGTCCGCGTACCCGCGCCAGCTGGACTTCGCCGAGTTCCGTCGCATCGCCGACGAGGTCGAGGCGTACCTCTGGGTCGACATGGCGCACTTCGCGGGCCTCGTGGCCGCGGGCCTGCACCCCAACCCGGTCCCGTACGCCGACGTCGTCACGTCCACGACGCACAAGACGCTCGGCGGTCCGCGCGGCGGCATCATCCTCGCCCGCTCCAAGGACTTCGCGAAGAAGCTGAACTCGGCGGTCTTCCCGGGCTTCCAGGGCGGCCCCCTGGAGCACGTGATCGCGGCCAAGGCCGTCTCCTTCAAGGTCGCGGCGAGCGAGGGCTTCAAGGAGCGCCAGCAGCGCACGATCGAGGGCGCCCGGATCCTCGCCGAGCGGCTGACGACCGCGGAGTCCCGCGCGGCCGGCGTCAACGTCCTGTCCGGCGGCACCGACGTGCACCTGGTCCTCGTCGACCTGCGCGAGTCGGAGCTCGACGGCCAGCAGGCCGAGGACCGCCTCCACGAGGTCGGCATCACGGTCAACCGCAACGCGGTCCCGAACGACCCGCGCCCGCCGATGGTCACGTCGGGGCTCCGGATCGGTACGCCCGCACTGGCCACGCGCGGCTTCGGCGCCGACGACTTCCGCGAGGTCGCCGACGTCATCGCGCTCGCGCTCCAGCCGTCGTACGACGCGGAGGCGCTCAAGGCCCGGGTGACCGCCCTGGCCGACAAGCACCCGCTGTACCCGGGCCTGTAGCAGCCACGGCCCTTCGGCCCGGATTACGTACCCTTGCGTACATACGTCCTACCGGGGCACCACGCACACTGGAACCAGAAGGAAACAGTGAGCGCGGTGCCCCGGCCGCTTCCACCGCACTCTTGCTCGTCCGGCAGACAACGGCGTCTACCACCCATCATTGGAGTCCCACCGTGGCCATCTCGGTCTTCGACCTGTTCTCGATCGGCATCGGCCCGTCCAGCTCGCACACGGTCGGCCCGATGCGCGCGGCCCGCATGTTCGCGCGGCGCCTGAAGAACGAGGGCCTGCTGGCCCACACCTCCGCCGTCCGCGCCGAGCTGTACGGCTCCCTGGGCGCGACCGGGCACGGGCACGGCACCCCCAAGGCGGTGCTGCTCGGCCTGGAGGGCGACTCCCCGCGCACCGTCGACGTCGAGACGGCGGACCAACGCGTCGAGACGATCAAGGAAAAAGGTCTCCTCAACCTGCTCGGCGCGCACGAGATCCCGTTCTCCTACGACGACGATCTCGTCCTGCACCGCCGCAAGGCCCTCCCGTACCACGCGAACGGCATGACGCTGTGGGCGTACGACGCCGGGGGCCAGGAGCTGCTCACCAAGACGTACTACTCGGTGGGCGGCGGCTTCGTCGTCGACGAGGACGCCGTCGAGGGCGAGAACCCGATCGTTCCCGACGACACCCTCCTGAAGTACCCCTTCCGCACCGGCGACGAGCTGCTCCGGCTCACGCAGGAGACCGGCCTGTCCATCCCGGCCCTGATGCTGGAGAACGAGAAGGCGTGGCGCACGGAGGAGGAGATCCGCTCCGGGCTCCTCGACATCTGGCGCGTCATGCAGTCCTGCGTCTCGCGCGGCATGTCCCGCGAGGGCATCCTCCCCGGCGGCCTCAAGGTCCGCCGCCGCGCCGCGAGTTCGGCCCGCAAGCTGCGCGCCGAGGGCGACCCCGTGGCCCACGCCATGGAGTGGATCACCCTCTACGCGATGGCCGTGAACGAGGAGAACGCGGCGGGCGGCCGCGTCGTGACCGCCCCGACGAACGGCGCGGCCGGCATCATCCCGGCGGTCCTGCACTACTACGTGAACTTCGTGCCCGGCGCCGACGAGGACGGCGTCGTCCGCCTCCTGCTCACCGCGGGCGCCATCGGCATGCTCTTCAAGGAGAACGCCTCCATCTCCGGCGCCGAGGTCGGCTGCCAGGGCGAGGTCGGCTCCGCCTGCTCGATGGCGGCGGGCGCCCTCGCCGAGGCCCTCGGCGGCTCCCCCGAGCAGGTCGAGAACGCGGCCGAGATCGGCATGGAGCACAACCTCGGCCTGACCTGCGACCCCGTCGGCGGCCTCGTCCAGATCCCGTGCATCGAGCGCAACGGCATGGCGGCGGTCAAGGCCGTCACGGCCGCCAAGATGGCGCTGCGCGGCGACGGCTCGCACAAGGTGTCCCTGGACAAGGTCATCAAGACGATGCGGGACACGGGGGCCGACATGTCGGTCAAGTACAAGGAGACGGCGCGGGGCGGGCTCGCGGTGAACATCATCGAGTGCTGAACATCATCGAGCGCTGAACCTCATCGAGCGCTGAGCGCGAGAACGTGCCGGAACACACGCGATGCCCGGTGGACGACAACAAGGTCGTTCACCGGGCATCGCGGAATAGCATCCCGGACCGGTAATTCACGGAGAACTACCGGCCGTTCGGCCGCATTGCACAGTTGAAGATCGAGAAGCATCTAGAAATAGTGCTTGCGGCCGCCGACCGCACGGCCGGTGGCCCCGAGAATCCAGAGGATCGCGCCGACCAGGATAAGAATTCCACCTATCGTGGTCAGCAGGCCCATGCCCACCAGCAGGCCGATGATCAGCAGGATCAGTCCGACAAGAATCATCAGGATTCCCTTCGCTCAAGTTCAGCAGTTGATGTGTTCACAGCGTTTTCCGGGGCTCAGCCCCAGTACCCCGCCCCGAACCACATATGCAGTTGAACTTCAGTCCTTGACCGTCCGGAAATCTTCGGCTGCGAAGAGAAACAACCACTGCGGCCACCGTTGCGCGCGTGAGCAACGAGAAGAATGCCGAGAACCCGCGACGGCAGGTGGCCCGCGGCGGCTACAGGGCCGCGGTCGTCCCCGCCCCCGAGCCGCTCCCCTGGAGCCACTGGTCCCAGCTCAGGTTGAACGCCGCGTAGCCGTTGTCGGCCGGGGCCTTGGCACGCGGGGAGCCGGTGATGGTCACCGGGTCGCCCTGCTTCACCTGCTGGTAGAACCACTTCGCGTCGCCGATCGACAGGTGCACGCAGCCGTGCGAGCCGCGGGCGCTGCCGCTGCCCGGGTTCGGGTCGCCGGTCGAGTAGTGGACGTAGGTGCCGGACTGGGTGAGGTGGACGTCCCAGGGGAGCGTGAGGTCGTAGTAGTCGGCGCTGCCCTTGTCGCAGCTGATACCGATCGAGCAGGAGGTCATGTGGACCTTCTTCTGCTTGTCGATCACGGCCATCGTGCCGTTCCACGTGGGGTACTCGGCGCTGCCCGCGTTGATGGACAGGGTGCGCAGAGCCGAACCGTTCTTCGTCACCTTCAGGGTGTGGCCGGTGACGGAGACGTCGGCGCGCACGTCGGCGCCGACGGTGAAGGTGTGCGTGTAACCGTGCACGCCGTAGCGGCCGTTGCCGTTGCTGACGCCCTTCATGTCGGCGTCGACCTTCACCTTCGTCCCCGAGGGCCAGTACTCCTTGGGCCGCCAGTCGGCGCGCTTGTCGCCGAACCAGTGCCAGGCGCCCTCGACCGGCTGCGACGTGCTCACCTTCATGTGCTTCTCGACGGAGGCGCGGGCCTTCGCCGCCACCGGGTTCGTGAACACCACCGAGACGGGCATGGCCACGCCGACCTCGGCGCCGGTCTGCGGAGTGATCGTCTCCAGGAGCATCGGCGGGCCCTTGGGCTTGTCCGGTGAGGGCTTGGCGCTCGCGCTCGCCTTCCCCGACGCCTTCCCTTCGGCCCTGTCCGCGCCGCCACCGCCGCCGCAGGCACTCGTGCCCACCAGCACCGCGACCGTCATCAGCGCGATTCCTATGCCACTGCCCCTGCGCCGTCCCACGACCTGCTCCGCTCTCCCGGGTCCACTCCGCGTACCCCCTAGGGGGCCCAGCTCACTGTCAGACAGTCGCCCGGCCTCCGTCAGTTGCGTCCGGGCGGGCAAAGCGCGGGCCAAAAATGTGGCCGGAGGTAGCCGCGACAGGCGGTGTCCGTTTCGCTTCCTGCTGGTGAGGGACACGGGTGGGGTCAGCGCATCCCCCGGCTCAAGGAGGCGAGCCCGGTGACCGACCACCCGAAGAACACCCCGCCTGCCCAGGAGGAGGCCCAGCCGACCCCGCCGTACGCGTGGGAACGGCAGGAGCGCCCGGGGCTGGAGTCACGGATGAGCCAGCGCCCGAACTACCTGGCACCCCGCTACCGCGGCTCCGGCAAGCTCGACGGCAGGATCGCCCTGATCACCGGCGGTGACTCGGGGATCGGCCGGGCGGTCGCCGTGCTGTACGCCCGCGAGGGCGCGGACGTCGCCATCGGCCACCTCCCGCAGGAGCAGCCGGACGCCGAGGAGACCCGAAAGGCGGTCGAGGCCGAGGGACGGCGCTGCCTGCTGCTGCCGGGGGACCTGAGCGAGGCGGCCGTCTGCCACGAGACGGTCGAGGCCACCGTGCGCGAGCTGGGCGGTCTCAACGTCCTGGTCAGCAACGCCGCACGGCTCAACAGCCAGAACAGCCTCGAAGACCTCGACTTCGAGGAGTTCGACCTGGCCTTCAAGACCAACATGTACGCCTACTTCCACCTCCTCCAGGCCGCGCTCCCGTACCTCGGCCACGGGGACGCGGTGATCGCGACGGCCTCCGAGGAGGGCCTCAAGGGCAGCGACATGATGATGGACTACGCCGCGACGAAGGGCGCCCAGATCATCTTCACCAAGTCCATCGCCAGCCATCTCGCGCAGCGCGGCATCCGGGCCAACGTCGTGGCCCCGGGCCCGACCTGGACGGTCCTCAACCTCTCCGGCCAACGCTTCCCGGACGACTACCTGGCAGACCTCGGCTCGACCTCCGACCCGATGGGCCGCGCCGCCCAACCGGAGGAACTCGCCCCCGCCTACGTGTACTTGGCCTCCGACGCGGACTCCAGCTACACGGTCGGCGAGGTCGTCACGGTGACGGGCGGCATGACGGACAGCCGCTGATCCCGCAAAGCCCGCGTCATGACGTGCCGGACCGGGAACGATGAGAGTTCGACCTCGTCGCACCACCGACCCGGAGGCCCGCATGATCCGCGGCATCGACGTCAGTTCGCACCAGTCCACGTTCGACACGGACGGCGTCTCGTTCGTCTTCGTCAAGGCCACGGAAGGGCGCTCCTACGTCAATCCGCGCCTCGCCGCGCAGACGAAGCGGGCCCGCGACGCCGGGTGCGTGGTCGGCTTCTACCACTTCCTGTGGCCGGGGAACATCACGGCGCAGGCCGAGTACTTCGTGAGCAAGGCCCCGGAGAAAGCAGGGGACTTGCTGGCCGCGGACTGGGAGACGACCGGCGAGGGAACGCACGCGAGCAACGCGGAGAAGGACAAGTTCATCCGCGAGGTGAAGCGCCTGCGCCCCAACCACCGCGTCATGTTGTACTGCAACCGCAATTATTGGCTCAATGTGGACACGACGTCCTACGCCGGCGACGGCCTCTGGATCGCCGACTACGTGACCGCGGGCAGGCCCCGCATCCAGGCGGACTGGACCATCCACCAGTACACCGACAGCCCCCTCGACAAGAACATCGCCGACTTCGGGACCAAGGCCGCCATGAAGGAGTGGGCGGCCGGGGCCTGAACGCGTCGCTGGGGCGTGCGGCGGGCGCACGCCCCAGTGGGCGTCGGGGTCACTTGTTCAGGTTCGCCCAGAACTCGTCGAAGGAGAGGCGCTTGTCGCCGTTGGCGTCCTGTCCGGCGATGAGGACCTCGGCCACGGAGTCCGTGACGTTGAAGTCGCCCATCTGCGCCATGGCGCTCTTGTACTCGGCCGCCGTGATGAAGCCGTCGCCGTCCGCGTCGAACCGCTCGAACGCCTTGCGTGCTTCTTCGATGTCCGCCACCGGGTCACCCCTCGTTTGCTCACTGCCGTGTTGACGGGGGTCAGATTAGCTGGCCGTCCTGGCGCGGAGTGCGGCGAGTACCCAGGCGAACTCCTCACGGTGCGGCTGCTCGGGGCGGCCGCCCTTGAGGACACCGAGGAGTTCCCGGTAGCGGGCCACCTTGTCGTTCGTCGTGGCGAGCAGCCGGTCGAGGACGGCGGAGCGGTCGGCGTCGCCGAGCAGTTCCCGGAGCACCGGTTCCGCTTCGGGTGAGGCCGGGTCGATGCCTGCGCGCACCGCGTCGCCCGCGAGAGTGATCAGTGTGCGCAGGAACCGCATGGAGGCGCCGGCCGCGTCGTCGGGGGTGCGGTCGGCGGCGTTGTACTCGGTGGCCTGCCGCATCCGGGCGCGGAAGTCCGGCTCCTGGAGCAGTTCGGCGAGTTCCACCCAGGCGTCGACCTGCTCGGGCGTCGGGTCGTCCGGCAGGCCCGCGCTCATGCCCCGCATCCGCTCCTGGACCGCCGGGTCGACGGTGTCCAGGCCGCGCAGCATCTCCTCGGCGAACTCGTCCATGATCCGCTTGCGTTCGGCGGTGGACTGTCGTGCCATCCGGTTCATGAAGGCCATCTCCTCGGCGCTCGAATTCCGCTTGGCGACGGTCGACAGCACGGCCCGGTTGAGCCGCAGCACCTGGATCTGCGCGTCGAGCGCCGCCACGTGCGCGGCGGCGACGGACGCCGGGTCGCGCTCGCCGGAGAGGATCTTCCGGACGTCGTCCAGGCCGAGGCCCAGCTCGCGCAAGGTGCGGATCAGCTCCAGGCGGGCCACGGACTCGGCGTCGTAGAGCCGGTAGCCGCCCTCGCTGCGGGTCACGGGGTGCAGGACGCCCTCGTCGGACCAGAACCGGATGGTGCGCACCGTGAGGCCGGTGCGGCGGGCCAGCTGTCCGATCGTGAGCAGCCGTGGGCCGTCGTCGATCATGTGGAGGAGTCTGGGCCTTCCAGTGGGTGGAGACTCAAGCCCAGCGCCCGAGGCCACGGTGAAGGCGGTGGGTTCAGCGGTCGGCGACGCGCATTTCGAACCAGGTCGTCTTGCCGCGCGGCAGCAGGTCGACGCCCCAGCGGTCGGAGAGCTTGTCGACGAGGAAGAGGCCGCGCCCGGAGATGTCGAACTCGTGCACCGGCATCAGGCACGGCAGACCGCGGGACGGGTCGCGCACCTCGATGCGGGTCCAGCCGCGGCGGCGCAGCATGCGCAGTCCGAAGTGGCGGGCGCCGGTGTGCCGTACCGCGTTCCCCACCAGTTCGGAGACGAGCAGGACGGCGTCCTCGGTCATCTTCGGGGAGAGTCCCCAGTGCCGCAGCACCACCACTTGTGCGAGCCGCCGTGCGGTCGCGGCCGATTCGGGACGCGACGGCAGGGACACCTCCGCCTCGGCCGGGTTTCCGAACAACTCCAGTGCCCGCAGGGCGTGTTCGTCCTCGACCGCGGGAGACCAGCGCGCCGCGGTCGCACCCGCGTGCCGCCGCGGTTGTTCCACACCCTCAAGCCCCGCCATGCCTCCATGATGAGGGCAGGGGGCGCCCCGTGGGGCCGTTCCGACGGAATAAGCCCCCCGGAACACTTCGTTCCGGAGGGCCGTTCAGGCATATGCCTATGGCAGTACAGAGCCTTGCTCGCCCGTGCTGACCTGCGGCGACTCCCGCGAAATGCGCCGCGGTTGATCGGCTGCGAACAGGATCTCTTAAGGTTCGCTTAAGACTGGGATAATGCTCCCCGAACGAGGTACCTGATCAACTCCGCTTGCCCGCGCGGCATTTGACACCCCGTCGGGAGCCGCCCGGAAGGCCGTCAGGCGAACTTCGCCTTGCCCGGCCCGTCCTCCACGAAGCTGCGCATCCCGGTCTCCCGGTCCTGGGTGGCGAACAGGCCTGCGAACCAGTTGCGTTCGATGGCCAGGCCCGTGTCGAGGTCCGTCTCCAGACCCGCGTCGATGGACTCCTTGGCCGCCCGCAGCGCGATGGCCGGGCCCTTGGCGAGCCGTCCGGCCCAGGCGTTCGCGGCGTCGAAGACCTCGGCGGCCGGGACCACCCGGTCGACGAGGCCGAGGGCGAGCGCCTCGTCGGCCTTCACCTGGCGGCCCGTGAAGATCAGGTCCTTGGCCTTGGACGGGCCGACGAGCCGGGAGAGCCGCTGGGTGCCGCCCGCGCCGGGGATCAGACCGAGCAGGATCTCCGGCTGGCCGAGCTTGGCGTTGTCGGCGGCGATCCGGAAGTCCGCGCACAGCGCGAGTTCGCAGCCGCCGCCGAGGGCGTAACCGGTGACCGCGGCGACGACCGGCTTCGGGATGCGGGCGACCGCGGTGAAGGCGTCCTGGAGGCCGCGGGAGCGGGTGACCATGGCCGCGTGGTCCATGTCCCGCATCTCCTTGATGTCCGCGCCGGCCGCGAACACCTTCTCGCTGCCGCGGACCACCACGGCGCGGATGTCGTCACGTGCCGTGGCCTCTTCGGCCAGTTCCTTGATGCGGTCCTGGACGGCGATGTCCAGGGCGTTCATCGGGGGGCGGTCCAGGCGGATGGTGCCCACGCCGTCGGCTACTTCGAGGTGAACGGTCATGCGGCGCAGCGTACCTTTGCAGCCCTCGCGGCGATTGAGCAGCGGGGTCCGGGGCAGAGCCCCGGACCGCCACGCCGGTGAGGCTCTACTTCTTCCAGTCCGCCCAGGACATGTTCCAGCCGTTGAGGCCGTTGCCCGGGTCGACCTTCTTGTCGTGGGACTTCTTGACCTCGACGACGTCACCGGTCATCGAGTTGTTGAAGAACCACGCCGCCGAGATCTTCTTGTCGTAGCCCCCGCGCACATCGCGCAGCCCCACACACCCGTGGCTGGCGTTGTAGTTGCCGAAGGCGTCGCCGCCCCAGTAGTTGCCGTGGATGAACGTGCCGGAGTCGGTGAGGCGCATGGCGTGCGGGACGTCCTTGATGTCGTACTCGCCGCCGTAGCCGACCGTCTCGCCGTTCATGCGGGTCACCCGCAGCCGCTCGCTGATGACCATCTTGCCGTTCCACGTCTCGTAGCCCGGCTTGCCCGTGGTGACGGGGATCTTCTTGATGGTCTTGCCGTCGCGCTTGACCGTCATCATCTTCGTCTTCACGTCGACCGTGGAGATCTGGCTGCGGCCGACGGTGAACTTCACGGTCCGCACCTGCTTGCCGTAGACACCGGGCCGGCCCTCGACGCCGTCGAGGTTCATCTTGACGGTGACCTCGGTGCCCTTCGCCCAGTACTCCTCGGGACGGAAGTCGATGCGGTCGTTGCCGAACCAGTGCGGCTCGATCGGGACGGACGGCTCCGCCTTGACCGAGATCGCCTTCTCGACGTCCTCGGGGTGCGTGATGCCGCGCGAGAAGCGCACCGAGAACGGCATGCCGACGCCGACCTTCGAACCGTCCTCCGGCGTGAACGTGCCGATGAAGGTGTTCTTCGGGGTGAGCGTGGTGAACGTGGAGTCCTTGGCGGACTCGCGGCCGTCCTTGTCCTTCGCGACCGCGTGCACCTTGTACTCGGTCGATGCCGCGAGGTGGTGCGCGGGCTTCCAGCTCGCGCCGTCGGCGGCGATGTCGCCCTGCACCTCGTTGCCCTTGGTGTCGGCGACCTTCACTTCGGTCAACTTGCCCTTGTCCGCCGTGACTTGAAGCGCCCCGCTGGTCGCGACGTCGTCGGCGCCGCTCTTGGGTTCCACCTTCACCACGGCCCTCGACGGCTTGTTCGCCGCCGCCTTCTCGGATTTCCCCTTGCTGTCCCCGGAGTCCGAATCGCCGCCACCGCACGCGGTGACCATGAAAAGTGCCGCCCCCAGCAGAACCGCAGATATCGGTCGTCGCCCGTTCAAGATCTTTCTCCCCTCGCACGGCCTTGCCCCCAAGGCCCGCACTGCCGCGCTTGCGCGCACTGCGAAAGATAACCACACGACCTGGGAAAACGGATCCCCAGAGATGTCACCGTTTAGTCCCAACGCCGTGCGGGAGGCGTGAATTTCGGCTGATTCGTCACCCAGGGGGCGCGCGGCTATCGCGCGGCCGCTCCCCCGGCCTTCCAGCGTGCCCAGCTCATGTTCCAGCCGCCCAGACCGTTGTCGGCCGCGACCGTCTTGTCGGCGCTGTTCCTGACCTCCACCACGTCGCCGATGAGCGTGCGGTCGTAGAACCAGCCCGCGGGCGTCTGCGAGCTGCCGCCCTTGACGTCGCGCAGGCCCACGCAGCCGTGGCTCACGTTGCTGTTCCCGAAGACGCCGCCCGACCAGTAGTTGCCGTGCAGGAACGTGCCGGAGTCGGTGAGGCGGATGGCGTGCGGCACGTCGGGGATGTCGTACTCGCCGCCGAAACCGACGGTGCGGCTGTCCATGCGGGTGACGTCGAGCATCTCGCTGACGACCATCTTCCCGTTGTACGTCGTCGAGCGCGGCGCCCCCGCGGTGATCGGCAGGGTGTCCACCACCTTCCCGTCCCTGCGCACCCGCATCGTGTGGGCCGCCGCGTCCACCACGCTGACCTGACTGCGGCCCACCGTGAACGTGAACGCCTTGTCCTGGAGGCCGTAGACACCGGGCGCCGCCTGCACGTCGCGCAGGCCGAGGTCGACGGTGACCCTGGTGCCGGGCTTCCAGTACTTCTCGGGGCGGAAGTCGAGCCGGGTCCGGCCGAACCAGTGCGGGGCGATCCGCACGGCGGGCCGGGCGGTCACCCTGATCGCCCGCTCGACGGCGGCCCGGTCCCGGATCTCCCGGTTGAACGCGACCTTCACGATGATCCCGGTGCCGACGGTGGCGCGGTGCTCGGGCGTGACGTAGCCGATGAAGCGCTTGTCGGGGACGTACGTCGTGAACGTGGTGTGCCGGGCGACACGGCGGCCGTGGCCGTCGACGGCGACCGCGTCGACCTTGTACTGCGCGGCGAGCGCGAGGCGGTCCGCGCCGGGGCCGGTGGGGCGCCAGCGCCTGGCGTCCCGCTCCAGCCGGCCGGGGACGGTCTGCTCCTGGGCGTCCTGGACGCGGACGACCTTGACGGACTCCAACCGGCCCTCGGGGACGGTCACTTGGAGCTTCTGGTGCTCCCGTACGCCCTTCGTGCGGTCGTCGGGTGTGACCCGGATCAGTTCCTTCGCGGAGCGCGGCTTGTCGAATGTCGTGTCCGACTCGCATCCGGCCAGCGCGCCGGTCAGTCCCGCCCATGTCAGTACGGCGGCCAGTGTCGCCCCTGCGTGCCGCGCACGCCTCACAGCTGTTCTCACGCCAGCCCAACGACGTGCCCCCCGCTGGGGAAACGTGAGTGCGAGCGAAGCTCTGGGCAGAACAGTGGGGAGGGCGCAGGGGAGCGACCGGGACGCCGCACGCCCTGGAGCGCATCAGTCGTGGAGCCGCGGGAGGCTGACAGGTGTCGAGCGCACCCGAGCAGGAGGCAGTTCAGAGCGCGCCGGGGACGAGCAGGACGGGCAACGGCAGGCCACCCCTGCCCGCCCCCTTCGCCGGACACGTCCGCGAACGGGAGCGCGCCGCGCCGCTGGAGCCGGTGTGGCCGGGCACGCCCGTGCCGCTCGGCGCCCGCTACCGGGTGGGCCCCGACGGCGTCGCGGGCACCAACTTCGCGCTGTGGGCGGGCGGCGCGGACGCCGTCGAGCTCTGCCTCTTCGACGAGGCGGGCCGCGAACGCCGGGCACCCCTCACCGAGTTGACGCACGAGATCTGGCACGGCTTCGTACCGGGCGTGCTGCCGGGGCAGCGGTACGGGTTCCGGGTGGACGGCCGCTGGGACCCGTGGACCGGGGCGCGCTGGAACCCGGCGAAGCTGCTGCTCGACCCGTACGCGCGGGCCGTGGACGGCGAGTTCGGGCTGCCGCCGGAGGTCTACGGGCACGTACGGGACTGGCCCCAGCAGCACGTCGCGGACACGGTGCGCGACGACCGGGACTCGGCGCCGTACGTCCCGAAGGGCGTGGTCGTGCACGACGACGCGGACGGGGACGAGTGGGTGGACGACCGGCGGCCGAAGACGCCGTGGGCGGACTCGGTCATCTACGAGCTGCACGTACGCGGCTTCACCCGCCAACACCCCGGCATACCGCGGGAGTTGAGGGGGACGTACGCGGGGCTCGCGCATCCCGCCGCCATCGAGCACCTGGTGCGGCTGGGGGTGACGGCGGTGGAGCTGCTGCCGGTGCACCAGTTCGCGCACGAGGACCATCTGCTGCGCCGCGGCCTGAAGAACTACTGGGGCTACAACTCCATCGGCTACTTCGCCCCGCACGCGGGCTACGCGGCCTCCGGGACGGGCGGGCAGCAGGTCGGCGAGTTCAAGCGGATGGTGCGGGCGCTGCACGACGCCGGGATCGAGGTCATCCTCGACGTGGTCTACAACCACACGGCGGAGGCGGGCGAGCTGGGCCCGATGCTCTCGCTCAAAGGCATCGACAACCGCGGCTACTACCGCCTCCAGGACGACGCCCGGCGCTACGCCGACTACACGGGCTGCGGGAACACGCTGCACGTCGTCCAGCCGCACGTGCTGCGCCTGATCACGGACTCGCTGCGCTACTGGGTCACGGAGATGGGCGTCGACGGGTTCCGCTTCGACCTCGCGGCGGCGCTGGCCCGCTCGATGCACGACGTCGACATGCTGTCGCCGTTCCTCGCGGTGATCGCGCAGGACCCGGTGCTGCGGCGGGTGAAGCTGATCGCGGAGCCGTGGGACGTGGGCTCGGGCGGCTACCAGGTGGGGGCCTTCCCGCCGCTGTGGACCGAGTGGAACGACCGCTACCGCGACGCCGTACGGGACTTCTGGCGCGGCGCGCTGCCGGACGTACGGGACCTGGGGTACCGGCTGTCGGGCTCCAGCGACCTGTACGCGTGGGGCGGGCGCCGCCCGTACGCCTCGGTCAACTTCATCACCGCGCACGACGGCTTCACGCTGCGCGACCTGGTCTCCTACGAGCGCAAGCACAACGAGGCGAACGGCGAGGGCAACCGGGACGGCACCCACGACAACCGGGCCTGGAACTGCGGCGTGGAGGGCGAGACCGACGACGAGGACGTCCGGGCCCTGCGCAGGCGGCAGTTGCGCAACCTGCTGACGACGCTGCTGCTGTCGACGGGGGTGCCGATGCTGGTCGCGGGCGACGAGTTCGGGCGCACGCAGCGCGGCAACAACAACGCGTACTGCCAGGACAACGAGATCAGCTGGGTCGACTGGGGACTGCTCGACGACCCCGGGTGCCGCCAGCTGTTCGAACTGGCGTCACGGCTCGTCGCGCTCCGCCACGCGCACCCGGTGCTGCGCCGCCGCGCCTTCTTCTCGGGCCGGGCGGCCTCCGCGGACGGGCTGCGCGACCTGGCGTGGTTCACGTCGCGCGGCACCGAGATGACGGAGGGCGACTGGTACGCGCCCGCCGCCACGGTGGGGATGTACCTGTCCGGGCGGGACATCCCCGGACGGGACGCGCGCGGCGAGCCGGTACGGGACGAGAGCTTCTTGGCGATCCTGCACGCGGGAGCCCTGCCCGAGCCGTTCGTGCTGCCGGGTGAGCCGTGGGCCGGTTCGTACGAGGTGGTGGTGGACACCGGCGAGGAGGCGCAGGGTGCCCCGCCGGGGGTGGTGCACGAGGCCGGGGCGGTGGTGGAGGTGGGGGCGCGGTCGGTACTTCTGCTGCGCGTGGCCGGGTAGCTGGGGTGTGCGCGGTTCCCCGCACCCCTATCGGGGCGCGGGCTCGCCCCGGTACGTGCCGAAGGACCATTTGTTGCCCTCGGGGTCGGTGATGGCGAATTCGCGGCTGCCGTAGGGCTGGTCGGCGATCTCGCGGAGGATCTTGACGCCCGCGTCGACGAGGCGGGCGTACAGCTCGTCGACCTGGTCCGTGACGACGTAGGCGCCGAACGTGCCCGGCCTGAGGCACCAGTCCGCATCGGTGGCGTCCGGTTTGAGGGAGCCGAGCATGATGCCGCCGCCCTCGGGCCAGTCGAGCTGGGCGTGGGCGACGAGGCCGCCGTCCTCGTAGACGGCGGTGCGCAGGAAGCCGACGGTGTCGACGAGGAAGTCGATGAGGGCGGGCGCGTCGTTGGCCGAGAGGGTCGGCCAGACGGCGGGCTCGCGCGGGGTCTGCGGGGTGCTCTGTGTGGTGTTCATGGCGTCGATTCTTCGCCGTTGGCGTGGCCCCCGGCTTGGATGTTTCGGCACTCCTCGGCGATCCAGCCCGTCGGGCTCAGGCCCGTGTACTGGCGGAAGTCGCGGACCAGGTGGGAGTGGTCGCAGTAGCCGTGCTCGGCGGCGACGCGGGACAGGTCGGGTGGGGCGCCGGCCGCCACGGCGCGGACCACGGCGGCCTTCGCGTGCTGGAAGCGCATCAGGCGGGCCGCCTGTTTCGGGCCGAGGCCCGTCTCGGCGCGGAAGAGCGTGGTGAGGCGGCGCTCGCTGAGGGCGACGTGGGCGGCGAGACCGCGCAGGGTGCCGGCGCCGCGGTGGCGGGCGAGCCACGTCCAGGCCTCGGCGACCTCGGGGCGTACGCCAACGAGCGGGTCGTCGTCCGCCGCTCGCGCCAGGTAGTCGGCGAGACGGTCGAAACGGGCGCGCCAGCCGTCCAGGCCCACCAGCTCCTCCCGTACGAGGGCGGCGGACCGGCCGAGGACGTCGGTGCCCTCGATCGCCACGGGTCCCGCGAGCTCGGCCGCCGAAGCCCCGAGCAGCGCGCGGGCGGCCAGCGGGTGCACCGCGAGCTGGATGCCGGCCTCGGTGCCGGACTGCGCGATGAACGCGGGGCTCTGGTGCAGGCCGCCGACGACGATGTCCGTGCGGACCGCGTCGGGGCCCGTGGCCTGCTCCGGGGTGTGACCGCCGACGACCGGCTCGTCGAGGGTGAAGATCACCGTGAGGTACGGGGAGGGCAGGCCGCGGTGGAGCGCGGGAGGCAGACCCCGCGTGCGGTAGCCGACCGCCGAGACGATCGGCCCGCCGGGCCGTGGCGTCGCGCGCACGAACTCCTGGGAGCCGGTGCTCATACCTTCCAGTATGGGGACGCGCCCCGGGGTGCTGCTAGCCGAGAATCCCCCGGTCGTACCCGACCGCGACCGCCGCCGCGCGGTCCTTCACGCCCAACTTGCCGTACACGTGCGTCAAGTGGGTCTTCACCGTCGCCTCACTGATACTGCAATCCCCGGGGGACAACCCCCGGACCCCCGGCCGCAGCCACACCTCAGCCGAGAATCCCCCGGTCGTACCCGACCGCCACCGCCGCCGCGCGGTCCTTCACGCCCAACTTGCCGTACACGTGCGTCAAGTGGGTCTTGACCGTGGCTTCGCTGATGAACAGCTCGCGGGCGATCTCCTTGTTCGAGGTGCCCTTCGCGACGAGGACCAGGACCTCGCGCTCGCGCGCCGAGAGGGTCTCGTCCACGGCGGGTGCGGGGGTCCGCACGGCCGTGACCAGGCGGGACGCCACCGCCGGGGACAGGACCGTGCGGCCGTCGGCGGCGGCGCGTACCGCGGTGAAGAGTTCCTCGCGCGGGGCGTCCTTGAGGAGGTAGCCCGTCGCCCCCGCCTCGATGGCGGGCAGCGTGTCCGAGTCCGTGTCGTACGTGGTGAGGACCAGGACGCGGGCCCGTACGCCCTGCCTGCCCAGTTCGCGGATCGCGTCGACGCCGCCCCCGCCGGGCATGCGCAGGTCCATCAGGACCACGTCGGGGTCGAGCGCGGTGGCGCGGGCGACGGCCTCCACCCCGTTCGCCGCCTCGCCCAGCACCGTGAAGCCGGGGGCCGACTCGAACATGCCGCGCAGACCGTCCCGTACGACGGGGTGGTCGTCGACGATCAGGAGGGTGATGACGGGGTCACTGGTCATGGCGCACCAACGGTACGTGAGCGGAGATCGCCGTGCCGCCTCCTTCCTCCGACTCGACCGTGACCCCGCCGGCGAGGCGTTCCGCGCGGGCCCGCATCCCGTCGAGGCCGAAGCCGCCGCTGCCGGTGCGGGCGGGCAGGCCGATCGGGTCGAAGCCGCGGCCGTCGTCGCGGACGTCGAGGGTGACCTCGCCCGCCATGAAGGACAGGGTGACGCCGACGCGGGTGGCGGCCGCGTGCCGGGCGGCGTTGGACAGGGCCTCCTCGGCGATCCGCAGCAGGCTCGCCTCGATCTCCTCGTGGAGCGGCTCCGCAGTGCCGGTGAGGGTGAAGTCGGCGCGGACGCCGGTGCGGGCGGACCAGTCGGCGACGGTCTTCTTCAGGGCCTCGCCGAGCGTCGCGTCGTCGAGGGCGGCGGGCGCCAGGTTGTGCACGGAGCGGCGGGCCTCGCCGAGGCTGTGCCGGGCGAGGCCCGCGGCTCGGTCGAGGTGCTCGCGGGCGAGGGCCCGGTCGTCCGTGTTCGCGACGACCTGGAGCTGGGCGATGATCCCGGTGAGGCCCTGGGCGATGGTGTCGTGGATCTCGGCGGCGAGCCGTCGGCGCTCGTCGGCGACGCCCGCTTCCCGTGCCTGGACGAGGAGTTGGGCGTGCAGCGCGGCGTTCTCGTCGAGCGCTTCCTGGAGCGCCGTGTTGGTGCGGTGCAGCTCGGCGATGGTGGCGATCTGGGCGAGGGAGCGCTCGCCCTCCTTCGTGTCGAGGTGGACCATGGCCGCCACCAGGCCCAGATTGACCGCGAGGAGCGCGCCGAACAGGGCCCACTGCGCGCCGTTCCGCGGCGGGAGCCCGCCCGACTGCGATCCGGCGAGGATCAGCGCGGACGCGGCGAGGCCCGGTTTGACCAGGCGGGGCAGCAGGAACCGGCCGGCGCCGAAGTAGCCGATGGCCGCGTAGAACGCGAACAGCGGGTTGAGCCACGTGAGGCAGAAGGCGAGCGCCCAGCGCACCCAGTAGTAGACGGACCCCACCACCGAGGGCGCCCGGCGGGCGAGCCCGATGCGCAGGGCGACGGCTTCCAGGGCGACGGCTCCCGCGACGAGCCCGCCCATCGTCCACCAGCCCGCGGCGCCGACGCCGAAGGCGCTGTTGCTCGCCACGCCCATCACCGTGCTGACGGCGAGCAGGACGTACGGGGAGAACCGGTGGAAGGCGCGCCAGCGCTGTTCGACCTCGGCGGTGCCGGGGTCGAGCCGCGCCAGGTCGTCGTCGGCTCCGGTCCGGGCCGCCCGGCCGTCGGCGGTCCCCGGGCCGGCCGGCCCGTTGCCGCCGCGCCCGAGGCCCGGCCCCCCCTGATCCCGCTCGTCCATGTCCCCAGTCTGCGCGACCGCGCCCGCCTCCACGGTCATTCCCAGCGGAACCAGCGCGCGGCCGCGCCGGTCAGGCCCACGGCCCAGACGGCGAGCACCAGCAGGTGCGACCAGGCCGGCCAGTCGCCCGCCGCGGCCTGGTTCAGGGCCTGCGCGGCGGCGCCGAACGGTGTCAGCTCCACGATGCGGGCCAGCGCTTCCGGCATCGCCTGCACCGGCAGCCACACGCCCGCGCAGAACATCGCGGGGAAGAAGACGACCGAGCCGATGGCGTTGGAGATCTTCGTCGTACGCGCCCGGGAGGCGATCAGCGCGCCGAGGGCGAGGGAGACGACGACGGACAGGACGAGCGCGAGCAGATAGCCGGCGGCCTGCCGGGGCAGCGCCACGTCGAAGACGATCCGGCCGACGGCGAGACAGATGGCGACAGAGACCAGGATCGCCACGCCGTGAATGCCCATCTGCGCGCCGAGGACGGCCGTCGGCCGCACCGGCGTCGTCGACATGCGGCGCAGGATGCCGCGTTCGCGGTACCCGGTGATGATCGGCGGCATCGACTGGATGCCGCCCGCGATCATGCCGAGCAGCACGGTGACGGGCACGTAGGCGTCGACGAGCCGGATGCCGCCGAGCCCGGCGTCGGCCTCCCGGAAGGACGGGATGGAGCCGAGGATCAGGAGCAGGGCGACGGGGAAGAGCAGGATCCCGACGAGGCTGCCCGCCTCGCGCCGGAAGAGCGTGAACTCGGCCTTGAGGACGGCCCGGTTGACTGCTGCCCGTTCGGCGGGGACGGCGGCGGCGGTGGTGGGCGCGGTGACGGTGCTCATGACTGGCCGACTCCCGTGAGGTCGAGGAACGCGTCGTCCAACGTGGCGTCGGAGACCCGGAGTTGGTGGGCGGTGACGTGCTGCCGGGCGAACAGTGTGAGGAGCCCGGTGACGGTGTCGTCGGTGCCGGTGAGGGTCACGCGGCCGTCCTTGTGATCCACGGAGGTGACCGCGGGCAGCCCGGCGAGGTCCCGCTCGTCGAGCGGCGCGGACGGCGTGAACGAGATGACGGTCGACCCGGCGGCCCGGCTGATCAGCCCCGCCGGAGTGTCGAGCGCGGCGACCCGGCCCTGGTCGATCACGGCGATCCGGTCGCAGAGCCGCTGCGCCTCCTCCATGAAGTGCGTAACGAGCAGGACGGTGACGCCGCCCGCGCGCACCTCCTCGATGAGCTCCCAGGTGTCGCGGCGCGAACGCGGGTCGAGCCCGGTGGTCAGCTCGTCGAGGACGACGACCCGCGGGTTGCCGACGAGGGCGAGCGCGATGAACAGCCGCTGCTTCTGGCCGCCGCTGAGCTTGGCGAACCGGGTGCCGAGCTTGTCGGTGAGGCGCAGCCGTTCTGCCAGCGGCCGCCAGTCGAGCGGGTCAGGGTAGAACGCGGAGTACAGCTCCAGGGCCTCGCGGACGGTCAGCTTCGGCTGGATCTCGCTCTCCTGGAGCTGCGCGCCGAGGATTCCGGTGACCCGGGCGTGGTCGCGTACGGGGTCGAAACCCGCGACCCGCACGCGCCCCTCGTCGGCGGCGCGCAGCCCTTCGACGCACTCGACGGTGGTGGTCTTGCCCGCGCCGTTCGGCCCGAGGATGCCGAAGATCTCGCCCTCGCCGACGCTGAAGGACACCCCGTCGACGACGGCCCGCCCGGCGTACGTCTTGCGCAGCCCGGTGACCTCGATGAGCGGTGCTGTGGTGGTCGTCATGGCATCAAGACTCGCCGCGCGGGCCGGGTCCGGGCATCGGCCGACGCGCTCGACCCCGTATCAACCGATCGGTTGATGGAGGGTACGACTCCGGGGCGGCGCCCGCCGCTCGGGCCCCGGGCCGAAACTCGGTGGGCGTTGTCAGTGCCGAACCGTAGGCTCGCTCCTGATGCCGACGACTACACGTGCCACCACAGAGACGACCGGTCAACTCTCCGCCGTGCGGACGCTGTTGCGGTTGTGGCCGTACGTGCGTCCGGTGCGGGCGCGGTGGGCGGGCGCGGCCGTCGTGGCCGTGCTCGCGTCGTGCCTGGCCCTGGTCTTCCCGCTGGTCCTGAAGTGGATCGTGGACGGCCCGGTGACCGAGCGCGATCCGGGCGGGGTGTGGCTGGGCGCCGGGGTGCTGCTCGGGCTCGGCATCGCGGAGGCGCTGCTGTTCGGGCTGCGCAGATGGCTCGTGGCGCGGCCGCTCGCGGGGGTGGAGGCGGCGCTGCGGGCCGATCTGTACCGGCATCTCCAGCGCCTCCCGGTCTCCTTCCACGACCGGTGGGCGTCGGGCCAGCTGCTGTCGCGCGGCACGACGGACCTGATGGTGCTGCGGATGTTCCTGGCCTTCCCGCTGACGTTCCTCATCGTCAACGGCGTGACGATCCTGGCCGGGCTCACCCTGCTGATCGTCCAGGACTGGGGGCTCGGCCTGGTGCTGCTCGCCCCGGCGCTGCCGCTGATCGCGTTCTGCTACAAGTTCGAGGAGGGCTACTCGCGGGCCTCGCGCCGCGCCCAGGACCAGGTCGGCGATCTGACCACGGTCGTCGAGGAGTCGGTCCTCGGCATCCGGATCATCAAGGGCTTCGGCCGGCACCGCAGCCAGGCGCGGGCGTTCCGCGACCTGGCGGCCACGGTGCGGGGCACCGAGCTGACGAAGGCCCGGCTGCTCTCCGGGATCCTCGCGGCGATCACCCTGCTGCCCGAGGTCGCGCTGGGCGCGGCCCTGGTGCTCGGCACGGTCCAGGTCGCCGACGGTTCCCTGTCGGCGGGCACCCTGGTCGCCTTCCTCTCCACGGCACTCGCCCTGCGCTGGCCCATCGAGTCCATCGGCTTCCTCCTCGCGATGAGCCAGGAGGCGGCGACGGCGACGCGCCGCTACTTCGAGGTCATGGACACGCCCCCGGAACGACAGGTGCTGAACCAGCACGGCCCGGCCAATCAAGCCCCTCCGGCGATTGAGGAGCGGGGTCCGGGGCGGAGCCCCGATCTTTCAGCCCCTGCGGCGCTTGAGCAGCGGGGTCCGGGGCGGAGCCCCGCGTCCGCAACCACGCGCGAGCGCGACGGCCTGCGGTTCGAGGGCGTCACCTTCCGCTACCCGGACGCCCCCGCCCACTCCACCCCCACCCTCACCCACATCGACCTGCACATCCGCTCGGGCGAAACCATGGCCCTGGTCGGCTCGACCGGCAGCGGCAAGACCACCCTCACCGCCCTGGTGCCCCGGCTGTACGACCCGACGGCGGGCCGCATCACACTCGACGGCCGCGACATCACGGCGATGCCGCACGCCGAACTCCGCGCGCTGGTGTCCGTGGCGTTCGAGGAGCCCACCCTGTTCTCGGCATCGGTCGCGGACAACGTCCTGATGGGCGCCTCCGGGCCCGCGGAGCCCGGACGACTGGACCAGGCGCTCGCCGTCGCGCAGGCCGACTTCGTGCGCCACCTGCCGGACGGCATCGACACGGAGGTGGGCGAGCAGGGCCTGAGCCTGTCCGGCGGCCAGCGCCAGCGTCTCGCCCTGGCCCGCTCGGTCGTGGGCGCGCCCCGCTTCCTGATCCTCGACGACCCGCTGTCCGCGCTCGACGTGCACACGGAGGCCGCGGTGGAGGCGGCGCTGCGCCGGGTGCTCACCGACAGCACGGCGCTGGTGGTGGCGCACCGGCCGTCGACGGTGCTGCTCGCCGACCGGGTGGCGCTGCTGTCCGGGGGCCGGATCACGGCGGTGGGCACCCACCACGAACTGCTGCGTACGAACGCCGAGTACAGACACCTGATGTCGGGCGGGCCCACCGGGGAGACGGGTACGGAGACGGTGACGGAGACGGAGCGCGCATGACGACGACCGCGAAGCCGAACGGCAGGACGGGCCCGAAGGAGAAGGCCCAGCGCCCCGACGACGCACCGCCGCGCTCCTCCGGCGACCCCTTCGACCAGGACGACCTGCCGACCCCGGCCGGCGCGACGGGCGGCCTGCTGCGCTCGCTGCTCGCGCCGCACCGCCGCATGGTGGCCCTCACGGTCCTCGCCCTGCTCCTGCAACAGGCGGCCGTGCAGTCCGGGCCGCTGATCGTCGCGTACGCCATCGACAGCGCCGTCCCCGCCTTCCGGGCGCACGACTACGGGCCGCTGGTAGCGGTCGGCGCGGGCTTCCTGCTGTGCGCGGCCGGGTCGGCGGCGTTCGTGTACGCGTACATCCGGTGTTCGGCGCGCGTGAGCCAGAACGTGCTGCTCGACCTGCGCGGCCGCATCTTCCGGCATGCGCAGGCGCTGAGCGTGGACTTCCACGACCGGTACACGTCGGGGCGGGTCATCTCGCGGGCCACGACGGACGTGGAGGCGCTGCGCGAACTGCTCAGCGAGGGCCTCCAGGAGCTGGTCAACGTCATCGTGGGATCGCTCTACATCACGGCGATGCTGCTCTGGCTCGACCTGGGCATCGGGGCGGTGGCGGCCCTGTCGTTCGGCCCGCTCTACGTCCTGATCCGGCTGTACCGGAAGCGGGCGGCGCGGGCGTACGCGGAGCGTTCCTCGGCGATCGCCGCGGTCATCGTGAAGTTCGTCGAGACCATGAACGGGATCCGTCCCGTGCGCGCCTTCCGCCGCGAGCGCGCGAACGACGAGCACTTCGCGCAGCTCAACCACCGGCACGAGCGGTCCAACGGCACGGCGATGCTGGAGATGGCGCGCTACGTCGTCGGCTCCCGGCTCCTCGCGAACACGGCGGTGGCGGGCATGGTGCTGTGGGGCGCGTACCGGGTGGCGGGCGGCACGCTCGAACTGGGCGTGCTGGCGGCGGCGGTGCTCTACATCCGGCGGCTGTACGACCCGATCGACCGCCTCGCGATGTTCCTCAACGCGTACGAGAGCGCGGCGGCGTCCCTCAAGAAGATCGCGGGCCTGCTGGTGCAGACGCCCTCGGTACCGGAACCGGCCGTGCCGCGTCCGCTGCCGGAGCGGGCGAGTGAACAGCCGGGCCGCGAGGTCGAGTTCCGGTCGGTCTCGTTCGGCTACCGCACGGGCGGCGAGGTGCTGCCCCGCTTCGACCTGACGCTGCCGGCGGGCCAGACGGTGGCGGTGGTCGGCTCGACGGGAGCGGGCAAGTCGACCCTGGCCAAGCTCCTGGCCCGCTTCTACGACCCCTCGCACGGTGAGGTGCTGCTCGACGGGGTGGACCTGCGCGAGCTGTCCCACGCGGAGCTGCGGCGAGGGGTGGTGATGGTGACCCAGGAGGCGTTCCTGTTCTCCGGCACGGTCGCCGAGAACATCGCGATCGGCCGCCCGGAGGCGTCCCGCGAGGAGATCGAGCAGGCCGCGAAGGCGATCGGCGCGCACGACTTCATCGTGGCGCTGCCCGACGGGTACGACACGGATGTCCGCAAGCGGGGTGGGCGGATCTCGGCGGGCCAGCGTCAACTGGTCGCGTTCGCGCGGGCGTTGCTGGCGGACCCCGCGGTGCTCATCCTCGACGAGGCGACCAGTTCGCTGGACATTCCCGGGGAGCGGGCGGTGCAGAGCGCCATGCGTACGGTGTTGCGCGGGCGTACGGCGGTGGTCATCGCCCATCGGCTCTCCACGGTGGAGATCGCGGACCGGGTGCTGGTGATGGCGTCCGGCCGCATCACCGAGGACGGCCCGCCCTCCCAGCTCATCGCCGCCACCGGCACCTTCGCCACCCTCCACCGAGCCTGGCGCACCAGCCTCACCGGCTAACCCCTCGGGGCCCCGCCCCGCACCCCGCTGCTCAATCGCCGCAGAGGCTCCAACTACCGGGGCTCCGCCCCGCACCCCGCTCCTCAATCGCCGGAGTGGCTCAATAGACCGACTCAACCAGGCGCATCGGCGGCGGTCTCCATCTCCAGCCCCTCCGGCGCTTGCTTTCCAGCCCCTCCGGCGCTTGAGGAGCGGGGTCCGGGGCAGAGCCCCGATCTTTCAGCCCCTCCGGCGATTGAGGAGCGGGGCACGGGGCAGAGCCCCGATCCTTTCCAGCCCCTCCGGCGCTTGAGGAGCGGGGTCCGGGGCAGCGCCCCGATCTTTCCAGCCCCTCCGGCGCTTGAGGAGCGGGGTCCGGGGCGGAGCCCCGTGGGCGCAACCACGTCACCGGGAAACGAACGCCACCCACCGGTCAACGAACGATTTCCGGCCAACATGTTGACCGGCCCCTGACAACCGACCCCCCACGGTGCCACTCTCCCAACCGCACCACTCCGCACTGCGCTCTGCCCGGTCGGACACCCTCCGCCCGTTCCCCACTGACCGCCAACCCGCGGTCATGCAGAAGGAGTTCCGCGTTGCGCAAGAACACCACCTCCCACAGACCCGGCTCGCCCCGCCGCCGGACCACGGCAACCGCTCTCGCCGCCGGCACCATGGCCGCCCTCCTGACGGTCACCCTCCAGACCCTCCCGGCCACCGCGGACGCGGACGACGCGCCCCGCACCGCGCGGCCCGCCGCGGACGCCGACCCCGGCTCGCTCCCCGCGAAGCTCACCCCCGCCAAACGCGCCGAGCTGCTCCGCGAGGCGAACGCGACGAAGGCCGGCACCGCGAAGGACCTGGGCCTCGGCAAGAACGAGAAGCTGGTCGTCCGGGACGTGCTCCAGGACAAGGACGGCACGACGCACACCCGCTACGAGCGCACCTACGACGGCCTCCCCGTCCTCGGCGGCGACCTGGTCGTCGACGCCACGAAGGCCGGAACCACGCAGGACGTCACCAAGGCGTCCAAGGCGGAACTCAAGAACGTCGACACCACACCCTCGGTGAGGCCCGCCAAGGCCGAGACCCAGGCCCTCGCCCTCGCGAAGGCGGACGGCTCGAAGCGGACCGAGGCCGACAAGGCCCCCCGCAAGGTCGTCTGGCTCGGCCAGGGCGCGACGAAGGGGCAGCCCACCCTCGCGTACGAGACGGTGGTCGGCGGGCTGCAGCACGACGGCACCCCGAACGAGCTGCACGTCATCACCGACGCGAGCACCGGCAAGAAGCTCCACGAGTGGCAGGCGATCGAGACCGGCACGGGCAACACCATGTACAGCGGCACCGTCACCCTCGGCACCGCGCAGTCCGGCTCCTCGTACACGCTGAACGACACCGCCCGCGGCGGCCACAAGACGTACAACCTCAACCGCGGCACGTCCGGGACGGGCACCCTCTTCTCCGGCGCCGACGACGTATGGGGCAACGGCTCCGCGTCCAACGCCGAGACGGCCGCCGCCGACGCCCACTACGGCGCCGCGCTGACCTGGGACTACTACAAGAACGTGCAGGGCAGGAGCGGCATCCGCGGTGACGGCGTCGGCGCGTACAGCCGGGTCCACTACGGCAACGCGTACGTCAACGCGTTCTGGGACGACAGCTGCTTCTGCATGACGTACGGCGACGGCAGCGGCAACACCAAGCCGCTCACGTCGATCGACGTGGCCGCGCACGAGATGACGCACGGCGTCACGTCGAACACCGCCGGCCTCAACTACTCCGGCGAGTCGGGCGGCCTGAACGAGGCGACGTCCGACATCTTCGGCGCCACCGTGGAGTTCTACGCCAACAACTCCTCCGACGTCGGCGACTACCTCATCGGCGAGAAGATCAACATCAACGGCAACGGCACCCCGCTGCGCTACATGGACAAGCCGAGCAAGGACGGCGCGTCCAAGGACGCCTGGTACTCCGGCATCGGCTCGGTCGACGTGCACTACTCCTCGGGCCCGGCGAACCACTTCTTCTACCTGCTCAGCGAGGGCAGCGGCACGAAGACGATCAACGGCGTCACCTACAACTCGCCGACGTCCGACGGCCTCCCGGTCACCGGCATCGGCCGCGACAAGGCGGCGCTGATCTGGTTCAAGGCGCTGACCACGAAGTTCACGTCGACGACGAACTACGCGGGCGCCCGCACCGGCACCCTCGCGGTCGCCGGTGAGCTGTACGGGACGACGTCCGCCGAGTACAAGGCCGTGCAGGACGCGTGGGCCGGGGTCGCCGTGGGCGCCCGCTCCGGCGGCGGCGACCCGGGCACCGGAAAGACGTTCACCAACGACGCGAACGTGACGATCCCCGACTACCCGGGCGCGGCCGTCACCTCGTCCGTCACGGTCTCCGGCGTCAGCGGCGCGGCCCCGTCCACGCTGAAGGTCGGCGTCGACATCGTGCACACGTGGAGCGGTGACCTCCAGGTGGACCTGGTCGGCCCGAGCGGCAGGACGTACCGGCTGCACAGCTCCGCGTACGACCCGACGCCCAACATCCAGACCACGTACACGGTCAACGCCTCCGCCGAGACCGCGAACGGCACCTGGAAGCTGAAGGTCCAGGACCTCGGACAGCAGGACACGGGCTACATCAACAGCTTCAAGCTGACGTTCCCGTAGGCCCGCAACGCGAGACAGGGCGTGCCGCACCGGTGGTTCGACTCCCCGGTGCGGCACGCCCGTTCGCGTTCGCATTGCGTGCGTCACTTTTCGCTCAACGGACGAATTCCGGCCAACATCCGATCGCGTACATGACACGTACAGCTGTCAACTGTCACAGTCGTCCCGCACCACCCGCACCACCCGCACGGCAAAGCTCACCCCCCCACATCACACAAGGAGCTTTCTTCGTGACCCCCCACATATCCAGGCGCACCACCCTGTCCATCGCCACCGCCGTCGCCGCGAGCGCCCTGCTCACCGGCGCCCTCACCACGACCGGCGCCGCCGCCCAGCCGTCCGCCCCGGGAGCCACCCCACTGGCTCTCAGCGCCTCGGCCCGCGCCGGCCTGATCAAGGACGCGAGCGCCGAAACGGCGCAAACGGCCGCCGAGTTGAAGCTCGGCGCCAAGGAGAAGCTCGTCGTCCGCGACGTGGTCAAGGACCGCGACGGAACGACCCACACCCGCTACGAGCGCACCTACGACGGCCTCCCCGTCCTCGGCGGCGACCTCGTCGTCCACGAGACGAAGGCGGGCAAGCGCGAGGGCGTCACCCGCGCCACCTCGAAGCCGATCGACGTGGCGACCTCCGGCGCCTCCCTCAAGGCCGCCCCGTCCGGCGCCCGCAAGGTCGTCTGGGCCGCCTCCGGCACGCCGAGACTCGCCTACGAGAAGGTCGTCACGTCCACGAAGAAGGACGGCACGCCCAGCCGCCTGCACGTCGTCACGGACGCGGCCACCGGCAAGAAGATCTTCGCGTACGACGAGATCAGGACCGGCACCGGCGAGTCCCAGTACAGCGGCAGCGTCGAGATCGGGACGAGCGGCTCCGGCTCCTCGTTCTCGCTCACGGACGCGACGCGCGGCGGGCACTCCACGTACGACCTGAAGCACGGCTCGTCCGGCAAGGGCACGCTGTTCACCGACGCCGACGACACGTGGGGCGACGGCACGACCAACGACGCCGCGACCGCCGGTGTCGACGCGGCCTACGGCGCCCAGGTGACCTGGGACTACTACAAGTCGGTGCACGGCCGCAGCGGCATCAACGGCGACGGCAAGGGCGCCTACTCGCGGGTCCACTACGGCGACGCGTACGTCAACGCGTTCTGGGACGACAGCTGCTTCTGCATGACGTACGGCGACGGCGAGGGCAACGCCAAGCCGCTCACCTCGATCGACGTGGCCGCGCACGAGATGAGCCACGGCGTCACCTCGGCCACCGCCAACCTCACGTACAGCGGCGAGTCCGGCGGCCTGAACGAGGCGACCTCCGACATCTTCGGGACCTCGGTGGAGTTCTACGCGAACAACTCCGAGGACGTCGGCGACTACCTCATCGGCGAGAAGATCGACATCAACGGCGACGGCTCGCCGCTGCGCTACATGGACAAGCCCAGCAAGGACGGCAACTCCCTCGACGCCTGGAAGTCCGGCGCCGGGAACGTGGACGTCCACTACTCGTCCGGCATCGCCAACCACTTCTTCTACCTGCTCAGCGAGGGCAGCGGAAAGAAGACGATCAACGGCGTCGACTACGACTCGCCGACCTCGGACGGCTCCACCGTCACCGGCATCGGCCGGGACAAGGCCGAGAAGATCTGGTTCAAGTCCCTGACGACGTACTTCACGTCGAGCACGAACTACGCGCAGGCCCGCACCGGCACGCTCAGCGCGGCGTCCGACCTGTACGGCGCGGACTCCGCCGAGTACAAGGCGGTCGCCGCCGCCTGGTCGGCCGTGAACGTCAAGTAGTCCTCACGGCAGGGCGGTCGGGGCGGGCACGCGGTGTCCGCCCCGGCCGCGCGCTCACCGCATCAGCACCCCGGCCCCCTCCCCCGTCGCCTCCGTCGGCACCACCACGAGCCCCGTCTCCGCGACCGAGGCGAGCAGCGGATGCGCGGGCAGCACCCGCACCGTGTACCCGTAGGGCCCGCTGCGGTCCAGGGCGAGCGGTCCCTCGTACGCCCAGCGCCCCTCGCCGTCGGGCCCGCCGACCGGTTTCAGCGGGACCGTCGTCGGTTCGGTGATCCGGTCCTCGGTGTCGACGCGGCCGGCGACGGCCTGCACCTCGACGTCGTCCGGGCCCAGCGCGCCGAGGGCGACGCGGACATGGAGGCCGAGCGTGGCGCCCAGTTCGGCGCCGCCCGCCGAGGCCTCCACGTGGTCGACGGTGACGCCCGGCCAGGCGGCCCGCACCCGCGCCTTCCACGCGGCGAGGTCCCGCGCGGCGTCCGGGGTGAGCGCCCGCGCGGCCTCGGCGGCGGGGGCGTACAGCTGGTCCACGTACTCGCGGACCATGCGCCCCGCGAGGAGTTTCGGGCCGAGGTGGGTGAGGGTCTGGCGGACCATCTCGATCCAGCGGTCGGGCAGCCCTTCAGGGCCCCGCTCGTAGAAGCGGGGCGCCACCCGGTCCTCCAGGAGCTCGTACAGCGCCGCCGCCTCCAGGTCGTCGCGGCGGTGCTCGTCGGTGGCCGTGCCGTCGGCCGTGGGGATCGCCCAGCCGAAGTCGGGCTCGAACCATTCGTCCCACCAGCCGTCCAGGACCGACAGGTTGAGACAGCCGTTGAGCGCGGCCTTCATGCCGGACGTGCCGCAGGCCTCCAGCGGGCGCAGCGGATTGTTGAGCCAGATGTCGCAGCCGGGGTACAGCTTCTGCGCCATCGCCATGCCGTAGTCGGGCAGGAAGACGATGCGGTGCCGCACGCGCGGGTCGTCGGTGAACCGCACCAGTTCCTGCACGAGCCGTTTGCCGCCGTCGTCGGCCGGGTGCGCCTTGCCCGCGACGACGATCTGCACCGGCCGCTCCTCGTCGAGCAGCAGCCGCATCAGCCGGTCCGGATCGCGCAGCATGAGGGTCAGCCGCTTGTACGAGGGGACGCGGCGCGCGAAGCCGATGGTCAGGACGTTCGGGTCGAGGACGCCGTCGACCCAGCCGAGTTCGGCGGCGCCCGCGCCGCGCTGACGCCAGGACGCGGCGAGCCGCCCGCGCACCTCGTCGACGAGCTGGCGGCGCAGCTCGCCGCGCAGCTCCCAGATGTCCCGGTCGGGGATCTCGCCGACGGCGTCCCAGCGGTCCGAGCCGCCGACCGAGAGGGCGTCCTCGGTGCGCCGCTCCCCGATCTGCCGGGCGCCGAGCCGGTACACCTCGGGGGCGACCCAGGTCGGCGCGTGCACCCCGTTGGTCACGGAGGCGATCGGCACCTCCTCGACGTCGAAGCCGGGCCACAGCCCGGCGAACATGTCGCGGCTGACGGAGCCGTGCAGCGTGGACACGCCGTTGGCGCGCTGGGCGAGCCGCAGGCCCATCACGGCCATGTTGAAGACGTTGGGGTCCCCGCCCGCGTACGTCTCCATGCCGAGGCCGAGGATGCGCTGCACGTCGAGCCCCGGCAGCTCGGCCTCGGCGCCGAAGTGGCGGGCGACGAGCTCCCGGTCGAAGCGGTCGATGCCGGCGGGGACGGGGGTGTGGGTGGTGAACACGGCTCCGGCCCGCACGGACTCCAGGGCCGCGTCGAAGTCGAGTCCCTGCTCGGCGAGTTCGGCGATCCGCTCGACGCCGAGGAAACCGGCGTGCCCCTCGTTGGTGTGGAAGACCTCGGGCGCCGGATGCCCGGTGAGCCGGCAGTACGCGCGTACGGCACGCACCCCGCCGATGCCGAGCAGCATCTCCTGGAGCAGCCGGTGCTCGCTGCCGCCGCCGTAGAGCCGGTCGGTCACGTCGCGTTCGTGGACGTCGTTCTCCTCGACGTCCGAGTCGAGCAGCAGCAGCGGCACCCGGCCCACCTGCGCCTGCCACACCCGTGCGAGCAGCCGCCGCCCGCCGGGCAGGGCGAGCGCGAGGTGCACGGGTGTGCCGTCGGGCTCCCGCAGCAGGGCCAGCGGCAGCTCGTTGGGGTCGGTGACGGGGTACGTCTCCTGCTGCCAGCCGTCCCGCGACAGGGACTGCCGGAAGTAGCCGTGCCGGTACAGCAGTCCTACGCCGATCAGCGGCGCTCCGAGGTCGCTCGCGGCCTTGAGGTGGTCGCCGGCGAGGATGCCGAGGCCGCCGGAGTACTGCGGCAGCGCGGCGGTGATGCCGAACTCCGGCGAGAAGTAGGCGAGGGCGGCGGGGAGCCGGGTGCGCCCGCCCTGGTCCTGGTACCAGCGGTCGTCGTGCAGATAGCCGCGCAGATCGTCGGCGACCTCGCTGAGTCTCGCGAGGAAGTCCTCGTCGGACGCGAGCGCGGCGAGCCGCTCGGGCGGGACGCTGCCGAGGAGTCGCAGCGGGTCGCCGCCGGACCCGGCCCAGCGCTCGGGGTCGGCGGCGGCGAACAGATCACGGGTTCCCGCGTGCCAGGACCAGCGCAGGTTGCGCGCCAAGTCGTGCAGCGGGGCGAGGGGTTCGGGCAGGACGGGGCGGACGGTGAATCGACGGATGGCCTTCACGTGCTCACCTCTGCGGTCGCGCGGAGTACGCCTGTCGTGTCCCCGACGGTAGCCGCCACAACGGGCCGCGGGCCACGGCGCCTCCTGCGCGTGGCCCGCGGCGCGCTGCCAGGGCCTGATCCGAACGACAGGCCCCGGGCGCGTGCTACGCGATCGCCGCTCCGGTGCCGCGCGCCCCGCCGATGTAGTCGGTGAGCGCGGCGTCGTCGTACACCTCGATGTCCAGGGGCGTGCCCCGGGGAACGTCGAAGTCCTTCACGACGGAGTCCACGGGGGCCTCGCTGCCGGGCGCGGAGTAGGTGCCCAGGTTGTGGGTGACACCGCCCCGGGTGGAGGAGACGTGCACGTAGAACGTGTCGCCGTCGTTCGTGGCGTCCAGGATCCGCAGTTGCTGCCGGGCCGGGTCGAAGCGGACCTCGCCGAGGAATTCGGGGCCCTGGGTCAGCGCCACACGGACGCCGACGCCGCCGCCGGTGTCCTGATAGGTGACGGCTGCCTCGGGGTTGGGGTCATGGGCGGCGGCCGGTGCGGCGGCCGCGCCGACGAGCGCGCCCACCGCGAGGGCGGCCCCCGTGAGGATGCGTGCAAGCCGTCGCGGACGTCGGGTCGCTGTCATGCGTGTTGTCCCCCAGATCAAAAAACCACATCCAAACCGTTCGGACGTCGGTACGGGAAGATGCCGCCGCGGGTCGTCGGCGGCCGTCCCACGATGTCAGATTTCATGATCACCCAGAGGCACGCGGCGCCCAGAGGTCCTCAGTCGCCCCGAACCACTACGAAAACCCCACGGACCCGCCGCTCGTCCTCCGCGAGCCACTCGGCGGAGACCTCGCCGACCGCCCCGTCCGGCGCCTTCGCCCCCGCCTCCAGGACGCGCACGATCTCGGGTCGGGCGGCGTCGCCGGTGAGCCGGGCGTGCACGGCCGGGTCGAGGGCGCCGTCGATGCTCTGCGCGTGCGCGGGCACCTCGCCCTTCAGCAGTGCGGTGAGCTGGGCGAGGAGGACGGGGTCCTGGGCCCCGTCGTACACCCAGCGCTTGCCGAGCACGCCGTGCTCGGTGGTGCCGATGAGCGCGTCGTCCGGGGCACCCTCCAGCGGGGCTCCGCGGTAGGCCATCGGGACGTGGTAGGTGACCGGCTCGGGGCCCGACGTGTCCGTCGCGGCCATGAACTCCAGGCCGACGTCCCCGGCCGGGTCGTCGAGACGGAATCCGCCGGCCTTCGCCAGCTCCGGGGCGCCGTCGCCCCGGTACCAGGGCTGCCGCGGCAGCCACTCGGCGAGCAGTTCGAGCTTGGTGGGCGTGAGTGTGGTGCGGTGAATGATCGACACGGCCTCATCATCGGCCGCGGCCGTGCGCGGCGCCAGACCGGTGCGCGCCGCGCCCGGAGGTCCGGCCTCCGCACGCGGACGACCGAAAAACGCCGCAACTCACGCCCAGGACCGCCACGACCGATATGGCCGATTCCGCCACCTCGTACCTCCTTGTGGCGCTTCACACCGCACGAGAGGCTGCCAACTGGCGTGACACCGCGCCGAGTTGAGGAGGGGAACTCATCCATGGCAGGGACCGTGCGAGTGACGCGGAAGCGACGGACGCGCTGGGCCGGCGGGCTCACCGCGGCCGCCACGGTCGCGGTGCTTTCGGCCATCACACTGCCCGCGGACGCCGCCCCCGCTCAGGGACGGATATCCGGCGCCGGGGAACCCGGCTCCATAGCGGGCAGCTACATCGTGACACTGAAGGGGGACACGAGGGCCCCGTCCACCGCGGGCAAGGATCTCGCGGAGAAGTACGGGGCGAAAATACGCCACACCTACAGCAAGGCGCTGAACGGCTACGCGGTGACGCTCGGCGAGGGGCAGGCCAGGCGGCTCGCGGCCGACGGCGACGTCGCATCCGTCGTCCAGGACACCCAGGTCACCATGGAGCACACGCAGAGCAACCCGCCGTCGTGGGGCCTGGACCGCATCGACCAGACCGATCTGCCGCTCGACAAGTCGTACACCTGGCCCGAGTCGGCGGGCAGCGGAACACACGTCTACGTCATCGACACCGGTGTCCGCGCCACCCACCGCGACTTCGGCGGACGGGCCACCAGCGGCTGGGACTTCGTCGACAACGACTCCGTGGCACAGGACGGCAACGGGCACGGCACGCACGTCGCGGCGACCGTCGCGGGCGAGACGTACGGCGTCGCCAAGCAGGCCGACGTGGTCGCCGTACGGGTCCTCGACGACGAGGGCTCCGGCACCACGGCGCAGGTCCTCGCCGGTATCGACTGGGTGACCAAGCACGCGCAGAAACCGGCCGTGGCCAACTTGAGCCTCGGCGGCTTCGCGAACGCCCAACTCGACGCCGCCGTACGCAACTCCATCGCCTCCGGCGTCACCTACACCATCGCCGCGGGCAACGACGGCATGCCCGCCGAGCTGTACTCCCCCGCCCGTGTGAAGGAAGCGATCACGGTCGGCGCGAGCGACAAGAAGGACGCACGTGCGAAATTCTCGAACTGGGGTACTCGAATAGACCTGTTCGCCCCTGGAGTGGACATCACGTCCGCCTCCTACGCGAGCGATTCGGGGAAGGCCACCTTCTCCGGTACGTCCATGGCCTCGCCGCACGTCGCGGGCGCGGCCGCACTGTACCTCGCGGACCACGCGGGGGCCTCGCCCGCCGAGGTGAGCAAGGCGCTCACCGAGCGGGCCGCGACCGGCAAGGTGACGGGCGCGGGCCTCGGCTCACCGAACAAACTGCTCCAGGTCGACAACCCCTAGGACGAAGGAGAGTTCATGACCCGGTCCCGTCGATTTCGGCGGGACCGGTCCTATGTGTTCCCTTACGCGCGAGTAGTGACGAGTAGTTGGTACGACACCGGATTGCCCGCCGTCGGAGCGTGGAAGGCTCCCCCGATACGCCGCACGGCTTCACCGCACGGCCCTCTCCCCGAATCTGATTTCCGCACCCCCCGAATCCTCGCGGACAGGAGCGGTCATGCCCGCAGAACGATCCACTCCCGCAAAAACGCGTGCCACGATCGGCCGCATACCGATACTCGACGTGCGCCCCGCCGTCGAGCACGGCCGCCGCCCGGCCAAGGCCGTGGTCGGCGAGACCTTCCCGGTCACCGCCACCGTGTTCCGCGAGGGCCACGACGCCGTCGCCGCGAACGTCGTGCTGCGCGGCCCCGACGGCAGAACCGGCCCCTGGACCCCGATGCGGGAACTGAGCCCCGGAACCGACCGCTGGGGCGCCGACGTCACCCCCGACGCGATGGGGCGCTGGGCCTTCCGGGTCGAGGCGTGGGGCGACCCCGTGGCGACGTGGTGGCACGCGGCGAAGATCAAGATCCCGGCGGGCATCGACACCGAACTCGTCCTGGAGGAGGGCGCGTTGCTGTACGAGCGCGCCGCGAAGGGCGTCCCCGCCCCGCTCCGCTCCCCGGTCGCGGACGCCGCCGCGATCCTGCGCGACAGCGCCCGACCCGCCGCCTCCCGGCTCGCCGCCGCCCTCGCCCCCGACGTACGGCAGGCCCTGTCCCGGCACCCGCTGCGCGAACTGGTGACACGCAGCGCATGGCTGCCCCTCCTGGTGGAACGGGAGCGGGCCCTGTTCGGGTCCTGGTACGAGTTCTTTCCGCGTTCGGAGGGGGCGGTGGTCCGGGCGGGTGAGCCGCCGGTCAGTGGCACGTTCCGGACGGCGGCGCGGCGGTTGCCGGCGATCGCGGCGATGGGTTTCGACGTGGTGTACCTGCCGCCGGTGCACCCGATCGGGACGACGTTTCGCAAGGGGCCCAACAACTCGCTGTCGCCGGGCCCGTATGACGTGGGGGTGCCGTGGGCGATCGGTTCGCCGGAGGGCGGGCACGATTCGATCCATCCGGATCTGGGCACGTTCGAGGACTTCGACGCGTTCGTGGGCCGGGCGCGGGAGTTGGGGATGGAGGTGGCCCTCGACTTCGCGTTGCAGTGCTCGCCGGATCATCCGTGGGTGGACAAGCATCCGGACTGGTTCCACCACCGTCCGGACGGCACGATCGCGTACGCGGAGAACCCGCCGAAGAAGTACCAGGACATCTACCCGATCGCCTTCGACAGGGATCTGCCCGGTCTGGTGGCGGAGACGGTGCGGATCCTGCGGCTGTGGATGGACCACGGGGTGCGGATCTTCCGGGTCGACAATCCGCACACCAAGCCGGTGGTGTTCTGGGAGAAGGTGATCGCCCAGATCAACGGCACCGACCCGGACGTGATCTTCCTGGCGGAGGCGTTCACGCGGCCGGCGATGATGCGCACGCTGGCCGCGGTCGGCTTCCAGCAGTCCTACACCTACTTCACCTGGCGCAACACCAAGGGCGAACTCACCGAGTACGTACGGGAGTTGGCGGGCGAGACGGCGGCGTACATGCGGCCGAACTTCTTCGTCAACACCCCCGACATCCTGCATGCCTTCCTCCAGGACGGCGGCCGTCCGGCGTTCGAGCTGCGGGCGGTGCTGGCGGCGACGCTGTCGCCGACGTGGGGCGTCTACAGCGGCTACGAGCTGTGCGAGAACACCCCGCTGCGGCCCGGCAGCGAGGAGTACTTGAACTCGGAGAAGTACCAACTGCGGCCCCGGGACTGGGAGTCGGCCGAGCGGGAGGGGCGCACCATCGCCCCGCTGATCACCGCGCTCAACGCGATCCGCCGCCGCAACCCGGCGCTGCGCACGCTGCGCGACGTGCACTTCCACGAGGCCGACAAGGACGCGGTGCTCGTGTACTCCAAGACCACCGCATCCGCACAGGGCTCGAACACGGTATTGGTGGTCGTGAACCTCGACCCGCACCACACCCAGGAAGCGACGGTGTCGTTGGACATGCCGCACCTGGGGCTCGACTGGCACGAATCCGTGCCGGTGCGCGACGAACTCACCGGCGACACCTACCACTGGGGCAGGACGAACTACGTGCGCCTGGAGCCCGGCCGGGCGCCCGCGCACATCCTCGTCCTCACGCGACCGGCCACGCCGCGATGAATTCTCAGGAGCAGACGGGACATGGGATTCGGAGGGTCACCCACACCATGATGATGAATGAACCCGTCCCGGACACCTTCGAGGACACCCCTGCGAAGGACCGGGACCCTGATTGGTTCAAGCGCGCCGTCTTCTACGAGGTGCTGGTCCGCTCCTTCCAGGACAGCAATGGCGACGGCGTCGGCGACCTGAAGGGCATCACCGCGAAGCTGGACTACCTCCAGTGGCTCGGCGTGGACTGCCTCTGGCTGCCGCCCTTCTTCAAGTCCCCCCTCAGGGACGGCGGTTACGACGTCTCCGACTACACGTCGGTCCTCCCCGAGTTCGGTGATCTGGCCGATTTCGTGGAGTTCGTGGACGCCGCGCACCAGCGCGGGATGCGCGTGA
The DNA here is from genome assembly GCF_054724165.1 of Streptomyces sp. BYX5S. Classification (NCBI taxonomy): domain Bacteria; kingdom Bacillati; phylum Actinomycetota; class Actinomycetes; order Kitasatosporales; family Streptomycetaceae; genus Streptomyces; species Streptomyces sp. BYX5S. Next base: position 6,782,795 of record NZ_CM138829.1, read on the forward strand.
TCATCGACTTCGTCATGAACCACACCAGTGATCAGCACGAATGGTTCCAGCAGTCGCGCTCGGATCCGGACGGCCCCTACGGGGACTACTACGTGTGGGCCGACGACGACAAGCAGTACGAGGACGCCCGGATCATCTTCGTCGACACCGAGGCCTCGAACTGGACCTTCGACCCGGTGCGCAAGCAGTACTACTGGCACCGCTTCTTCTCCCACCAGCCGGATCTGAACTACGAGAACCCGGCCGTGCAGGAGGAGATCCTCGCCGCCCTGCGCTTCTGGCTGGACCTGGGCATCGACGGCTTCCGCCTGGACGCGGTCCCCTACCTCTACGCCGAGGAGGGCACCAACTGCGAGAACCTGCCCGCCACCCACGAGATGCTCAAACGGGTCCGCAAGGAGATCGACGCCCAGTACCCGGACGTGGTGCTGCTGGCGGAGGCCAACCAGTGGCCCGAGGACGTCGTGGACTACTTCGGCGACGCCGCCTCCGGCGGCGACGAGTGCCACATGGCCTTCCACTTCCCCGTCATGCCGCGGATCTTCATGGCGGTGCGCCGCGAGTCGCGCTACCCGGTCTCGGAGATCCTCGCCAAGACCCCGCCGATCCCGTCGGGCTGCCAGTGGGGCATCTTCCTGCGCAACCACGACGAGCTGACCCTGGAGATGGTCACCGACGAAGAGCGCGACTACATGTACGCGGAGTACGCCAAGGACCCGCGGATGCGCGCCAACATCGGCATCCGCCGCCGCCTGGCCCCGCTGCTCGACAACGACCGCAACCAGATCGAGCTGTTCACCGCGCTGCTGCTGTCCCTGCCCGGCACCCCGATCCTGTACTACGGCGACGAGATCGGCATGGGCGACAACATCTGGCTCGGCGACCGCGACGCGGTGCGCACCCCGATGCAGTGGACCCCGGACCGCAACGCCGGCTTCTCCTCCTGCGACCCGGGCCGGCTGTTCCTGCCCACGATCATGGACCCGGTCTACGGGTACCAGGTCACCAATGTCGAGGCGTCGATGTCGTCGCCGTCGTCGCTGCTGCACTGGACCCGGCGCATGATCGAGATCCGCAAGCAGAACCCGGCGTTCGGCCTGGGCTCGTACACCGAACTGCCCTCCTCCAACCCGGCCGTGATCGCGTTCCTGCGCGAGTACGGCGACGACCTGGTGCTGTGCGTGCACAACTTCTCCCGCTTCGCCCAGCCCACCGAACTCGACCTGCAGGCCTTCAACGGCCGCCACCCCGTCGAACTCATCGGCGGCGTCCGCTTCCCCGCCATCGGCGAACTCCCCTACCTGCTCACCCTCGGCGGACACGGCTTCTACTGGTTCAGGCTGCGTCACGAGAACGGCGAGTAGCGAGAGGGCGGGGCGGTTTTCACCGCCCCGCCCTGGGCACTCTTCCCCGCATACCCGGCACGTCCCCCACTCCGGACAACTCCCTGGACAGCATCACGGCACCCGGGATCCGCCGCGTCGCCCGGCATCCCGGGGAAAGGACGCGACGCCATGTCGGAAGCCGCAACCCGGCCCACCGCACAGCCGGTGGACCCGCTCATGTCGCTCGACCCGCTGCTGCGCGAATGGCTGCCGCGCCAGCGCTGGTTCGCCGGCAAGGGCCGACCGGTCACCGGCTTCACCCTCGACGCGGTCACCGAACTGCTGCCGGACGCGGCCCTGTTGCACCTCCTCGTCCGCGCCCACCAGCCACCGGCCGACGAGGAGGGCCCCGGCGACTGCTACCAGTTGCTGATCGGCACGGCCGAGGCCGCGGCCCCGCACCTGGCGCCCGCGGTGATCGGCCACATCACCCAGGGGCCGCTCGCCGGCCGCACCGCCTACGAGGCGCTCCAGGACCCCCGGCGCGCCGCGGTCCTGCTGGAACGGCTCCGAATACCCGGCGCGCTCGGCGCCCTCCGCTTCCACCGGGGCCCGCACGGCGAGGTGCCGCGCAACCTGGCCTCCCGCCCCCTCACCGCCGAGCAGTCCAACTCCTCGGTCGTGTACGGCGACACCCTGATCGCCAAGCTGTTCCGCAGGGTCACCCCCGGCCTCAACCCCGACCTGGAACTCCCGCTGGCCCTGGCCCGCGAGTCCTGCGACCGGGTCCCGGCGCCGGTCGCCTGGTTCGAGTCGAACGGCACCCCCGGCACGGAACCCGCCACCCTCGGCCTCCTCCAGCCCTTCCTCAAGGGCGCGGCCGACGGCTGGGACCTCGCCCTCAAGCACCTCACCAATCAGCAGGACTTCACCGCGCAGGCCCGCGACCTCGGCCGCGCCACCGCCGAGGTGCACACGGCGCTGGCCCGTGCGCTGCCCACGGTCACGTACACCCGCGCCCACATCGACCAGCTGGCCGACTCCATGACCCACCGCCTGGAGACCACGGCAGCCCAGGTCCCGTCCCTCCTCCCCTACGTCGACGGCCTGCGCTCGGCCTTCGACGCGCTGGCCGACCTGGGCGCGCGGGGCCACACCTGGCAGGCGCAGCGGGTCCACGGCGATCTGCACCTGGGCCAGTGCCTGCGCGAACCGTCGGGCGCCTGGAAGCTGATCGACTTCGAGGGCGAACCGTCCCGCCCCCTGGCCGAACGCCGCCTGCCGCACCCCGTCCACCGCGACATCGCCGGTATGCTCCGCTCCTTCGACTACGCGGCCCGCACCTACCGCCCCTGGCAGGCGGACTGGGCCACGGCCTGCCGAGCCGCGTACTGCGACGGCTACACGGAAGTCTCCGGCACCGACCCCCGCAGCTCCCCCGCCCTCCTCCGCGCCTACGAAACCGACAAGGCCGTCTACGAGGCCCTCTACGAGGCACGGCACAGGCCGGACTGGCTCCAAGTCCCGCTGGCCGCACTGGAACGGTTGGCTGAGGAGTCGCACTAAGGGGCGCGAGGAACTGCGCAATCTTTCAGGAGGGGGCGACCTCAAAGAAGCGGCACCACCACCCGTCCGCCACGCCACCACACGCACACACCACAAGATGGCGCCCAAGGAGGCCCGACCGTGACCCGCCCCCCGACCACCACACCCTCCGCCCCCGTCCCCCCGGACGACCGCACACGCCTCAAGTCCGCCACCCACCACAACCCCCACGGCGTGCTCGGCGCCCATCCCACCCACGGCGGCATCGCCTTCCGCACCTGCCGCCCCTACGCGACCCACGTCGCCGTCACCACCCCGGAGGGCCTCCACGCCGACCTCCACGACGACGGCGAGGGCTTCTTCTCCGGCCTGCTCCAACTCCGCGAGATCCCGCCCGAGTACCACCTGGAGATCACGTACGACGAGACGACGCAGACGATCGCCGACGCCTACGCCCTGCTCCCCTCCCTCGGCGACCTGGACCTGCACCTGATCAACGAGGGCCGCCACGAGGAGCTGTGGACGGCGCTCGGCGCCCGCCCGATGGAGCACCAGGGCGTCCAGGGCACCCGCTTCACGGTGTGGGCCCCCAACGCGCGCGGCGTCCGCGTCGTCGGCACCTTCAACTACTGGGACGGCGCGGCGCACAGCATGCGCTCACTCGGATCGTCCGGCGTCTGGGAGCTGTTCGTCCCGGACATCGGCGAGGGCGAGCTGTACAAGTACGAGATCACCCGCCCCGACGGCAGCAAGACCATGCGCGCCGACCCGCTGGCGACCCGCACGGAGCAGCCTCCCGCCAACTCCTCGGTGGTGCACGCCTCGCACTACACGTGGGGTGACGAGGCGTGGCTGGAGCAGCGGGGCGCGCGTCCGGTGCACCAGGCGCCGTTCTCGGTGTACGAGGTGCACCTGCCGTCCTGGCGGCCCGGCCTGACCTACCGCCAGCTCGCCGAGCAACTGCCCGCCTACGTCGCCGACCTGGGCTTCACCCACGTGGAGCTGCTGCCGGTGGCCGAGCACCCCTTCGGCGGCTCGTGGGGCTACCAGGTCACCGGCTTCTACGCCCCCACCGCCCGCCTGGGCACCCCCGACGACTTCAAACACCTCGTCGACGCCCTGCACCGGGCCGGCATCGGCGTCCTGATGGACTGGGTGCCCGCCCACTTCCCCCGTGATGCCTGGGCGCTGGCCGAGTTCGACGGCCGCCCCCTGTACGAGCACGAGGACCCGCTGCGCGCCGCCCACCCCGACTGGGGCACCCTCGAATTCGACTACGGCCGCAAGGAGGTCCGCAACTTCCTCGTCGCCAACGCCCTGTACTGGTGCCAGGAGTTCCACATCGACGGCCTGCGCGTGGACGCCGTCGCCTCCATGCTCTACCTCGACTACTCCCGCCAGGCCGGGCAGTGGACCCCCAACCAGTTCGGCGGCCGCGAGAACCTCGACGCCGTCGCCTTCCTCCAGGAGATGAACGCCACCCTCTACCGCCGCGTGCCCGGCATCGTCACCATCGCCGAGGAGTCCACCGCCTGGGACGGCGTCACCCGCGCCACCCACCACACCGGCCCCACCGGCTTCGGCGGCCTCGGCTTCGGCCTCAAATGGAACATGGGCTGGATGCACGACTCCCTGGACTACCTCGCCCACGAACCCGTGCACCGCAAGCACCACCACCACGAGATGACGTTCTCCATGGTCTACGCCTACAGCGAGAACTACGTCCTGCCGATCTCCCACGACGAAGTCGTGCACGGCAAACGCTCCCTGGTCTCCAAAATGCCCGGCGACTGGTGGCAACAACGCGCCACCCTCCGCGCCTACCTCGCCTTCATGTGGGCCCACCCCGGCAAACAACTCCTCTTCATGGGCCAGGAATTCGCCCAGGGCGCCGAATGGTCCGAAGCCCACGGCCCCGACTGGTGGCTGCTCGATCCCGGCTACGGCGCGGAACCCGACCACCGGGGCGTCCGCGATCTGACCCGCGACCTGAACGCGAACTACCGTGCCACCCCGGCGCTGTGGGAGCGGGACACCGACCCGGCCGGCTTCTCCTGGCTCGTCGGCGACGCGGCGGAGGACAACGTCTTCGCCTTCCTCCGCCACGCGGCCGACGGCACCCCGCTCCTGTCGGTCTCGAACTTCTCCCCGGTCGTCCGCCACGACTACCGCCTCGGCGTACCGGACGACATCGCGGCCTGGCACGAGACCCTGAACACGGACGCCGCCCGCTACGGCGGCGGCGACGTGACGAACCGCGACCCGCTCAAACCGGACGACACCCCCCACCACGGCCACCCCTCAAGCCTCCGCATCACCCTCCCCCCACTGTCCACAATCTGGCTAACCCCCTGACCCACCCGGCCCTTCCAGCCCCTCCGGCGCTTGAGGTCTTTCCAGCCCCTCCGGCGCTTGAGGAGCGGGGCCCGGGGCAGAGCCCCGATCCTTTGGAGCCCCTCCGGCGCTTGAGGAGCGGGGCCCGGGGCGGAGCCCCGAGGCGTCAGGCACTCACCTCCGCAAGCCCACCCCGCAACGCCGCCGGCACGGCCCCCGCATACACCACACCCAAATCCTGCGTAGCCCGAGTCAGCGCCACATACAGATCACTCACCCCGAACTCCCCCGGCTCGACCACGATCACCCGGTCGAACTCCAACCCCTTGGCCTGCCGCGGATCCAACAGCACGAGATGCCGCGTGAGGTCGGGCTCACCCCCGGCCTCAACCCCCGGCAACCTCGCGGCCAACGCCTCATGAAGCCGCCGAGGCGCGATCACGGCGAGCCGCCCCTCCTCGGGGATCCGCTCGACGGCGGCCTTGGCGGTGGCCTCGACGACATCCTCCGCCCGCACCCCCCACGGCCGCTCCCCGGTGGACCGCACCGACGACGGCGCCTCGTACTCCGGGTACGACTCCCGCAGCACGGCCGCCGCGACCTCCATGATCTCGGACGGCGTCCGGTAGTTGACGCCGAGCCGCGTGTGCTCGAACCGGTCCTCGACGTACGGCGCGAGGATGTCCGCCCAGGCCCCGACGCCACCTTCCTCCGACGTCTGCGCGGGATCCCCGACCAACGTCATCGCCCGCGTCGGCGACCGCCGCATCAGCAGCCGCCACGCCATCGGCGACAGCTCCTGCGCCTCGTCGACGATGATGTGCCCGAACGCCCAGGTCCGGTCCGCGGCGGCGCGCTCCGCGGCACTGCGGTGGTCCTCCTCCTCGTACCACCCGGCGACCCGGTCCGCGTCCACGATGTCGTGCGCGGCGAGCACCTCCGACTCGTCCTCGTCCTCGAACTCGTACGTCTCCGAGCCCCTGGAGAGGTCGAGCACACCCTGCGCGTACGCGATCCGCTCCTGCCGCGCGGCCTCCGCGGCGGCCCGCTCGGCACTGTCGTCGTACCCGAGCAGCTCCGCGGCCTCGTCGAGCAACGGCACATCGCCGACGGTCCACGCGTCGTCACCCGCGTCCACGCGCCGGATGGCCCGCGCGTCGTCCTCCGGCAGATGACTGGGCTCGGCCAGGTAGTCGGCGACGAACCCCTGCGGCGTGAGCGTGGGCCACAGCGACTCGATGCCCGCATGCACCTCGGCGCTCGACGCGACCCCCTTGCCGAGCTGGGCGATGTCGTCGGGCCCGAGGAAGTTCGGCCCGCCGTAGGGGTCCGCGCCGATCCGCTCGGTGAGCTGCTCGGTGAGCGCGTCGATGATGCGGAACGCGAAGTGCGGCCGGGCCAGGTTGTGCGGCAGCTTGGTGTCGCGGGCGGCCTGCCGTGCCTCGTAGGCGATCTCCCAGTCGAGGATGAGGTCGCCGTCGTCGTGCGGGATCACCAACGGGGCACCGGGCTCCGGCAGTTGCTGCCGGTCGGTGACGGCCAGCGCGAGCGCCTCGGCCATGTCGGCCGACCCCTTCACCGTGGCGGCGCGCGCCGTGTCCTTGGCGGTGGCGTGCACGCCGGGGAACAGCTCCCCGACGGTCGCCAGCAGCACCCCGGTCTCACCGAGGGCCGGCAGCACCTCGGAGATGTACTTCAGGAACGCCGGGTTCGGCCCGACGATCAGCACGGCCCGCTTGGCGAGCAGCTCCCGGTGCTCGTACAGCAGATACGCGGCACGGTGCAGCGCGACAGCCGTCTTGCCGGTGCCGGGCCCGCCCTCGACGACGAGCACACCCTGGTGCTCGTGGCGGATGATGCGGTCCTGCTCGGCCTGGATCGTCTGCACGATGTCGCCCATGCGGCCGGTGCGGGCCGAGTTCAGGGCGGCGAGCAGCACGGCGTCACCGGTCGGGTCCTCGAACCCGGTGCGCTCGGAGTCGTCGAGGTCGAGGATCTCGTCGTGCAGCTCGGTGACCGTACGCCCCTCGAGCGTGAGGTGACGGCGCCGGCGCAGCCCCATCGGCGTATGCCCGGTCGCGAGATAGAAAGGCCGGGCGACGGGAGCCCGCCAGTCGATCAACAGAGGCGTACGTTCGGTGTCGTCGGCGCGAATTCCAATACGGCCGATGTGATGCACGGCACCGTCGCCTTCGGCGTCGCTCTTGAGATCAATACGCCCGAAACAGAGCGAGCCCTCGACGGCATTCAGCGCGGCCAGCAGGCCGGACCTCTCGACGACCAGCAGGTCCCGCTCGAGGCGGGCCTGCTGACCGGTTCCCACCGGGGTGATCGCGTCCCGGACCGAGTCCGCGGCGACGCCACGCAGCTCATCGACGCGCCCGTAGAGCGCGTCGATGTATTCCTGTTCTTTCTGCAATTCCAGGCTGTCCCGGCTTGACAAAACAACTCCCTGCCCGGTACCGTGGTTTTTGTTGGCCCCCAGTGAGGGGCCTTTTCTGTGGGCACACAGAAACACCGAATATACCCCGGGCGGGGCTGAATTCCAATTACGGGTTCGGAACCGACGGGACCGCGCCGGCCGCAATCAACCCACGCCCTCCAGCTGCTCCAGTTCCTCCAGCAGCTTCCGCTTGGACCGGGCCCCGACCCGCGACCACACCGGCTCGCCGCCCTGGAACACCATGAGCGTCGGCGTCCCCAGCACCCCGTACCGCACAGCCGTTCCGGGACTCGCGTCGACGTCGATCGCCACGACGTCGAGCCGCTCCCGCTCCTCCTCCGCGATCGCCTTGAGTACCGGCCCCAGCTGCCGGCACGGCCCGCACCACTGCGCGGTGAACTCCACGAGCACGGGCCGCCCGGCCCGCAGCACCTGCTCCTCGAAGTCCGCCTCGGTCACGACACGCAACGTCATGCGCCCTCTCCCAGCTCACAGCGCGGCCCGGTCTCCTGCGCCCCGGCCAGCGCCTCCATGGCCTGCTCGGCACGCGCCAACTGCGCACCGACCTTCTCCCGTACGGCGGTCAACTCGCCGATCAGCGCATCGAGTTCGGCCACCTTGCCCCGGTACACGGCCAGCGAGGCGGGGCACGAGTCACCCTCCGGATGACCGGCCCGCAGGCACTCCACGAACGGCCGGGTCTCCTCCAGGTCGAACCCGAAGTCCTGCAACGTACGGATCTGCCGCAACGCCCGCAGATCAGCGTCGTCGTAGGTCCGGTAGCCGTTGCTGCCGCGCCGCGCGGGCAGCAGCCCGCGCGACTCGTAGTACCTGAGCGCCCGCGTCGTCGTACCGGCGCGGGCGGCGAGCTCTCCGATGCGCATACGAGAGACGGTAGACCTTGCCGCTGACGTCAAGGCCAGTCGACGAGCACGAGGTACAGCACGAGCGTCACCGCGACGGCGAACGGAGCCGCCAGCGCGAACCCGAGCCGCCGGCTCGCGAACCGGCCCTCCCACGGCAGCAGCCACGCCGTCGCGAGCGTCAGCAGCGAAACGGTCAGCCCCCACCCGAAGACGGTGAACGCCCACTCCGCACTCGCCTCGAACCGAACGGCCGCGGCACCGGAACACGCGTCGCAGGCCATCTGCGAGGCGGCGGCGACCACGTAGGCGAAGAACGCCGCGGGCAGCGTGATCACGCTGGACACCAGCGGCGCCACCCACGACCGGGAGCGCGGCGCGGACAGAGCGACGGAGTCGACCACGAGTTCGGAAGTCATACCCCCATCCAAGGCACCCCGCGGCCCCGGCACCTGAGTGCGCGTACTCACGTCACGTACTCAGCCCGCACCGAAAAGGCAGGGGTCATTGTCAGTGCCGGACGCTAAGTTGCGCCCATGACCAACGACGTACGCACGCCGCTGTCCGTACCCCGTTATCTCGACTGCCTGGCCGCCGACTTCGAGCGCCTGCGGGCCGCGGCCTCGGCGGGCCCGGCGACCGCCGAGGTCCCGACCTGCCCCGGCTGGACCCTCACCGACCTGACGCGCCACGTGGGCCAGGTCTACGCCCACAAGACGGAGGCCGTCCGGACGGCGGCCCCGGGCACCGAACCGGAGTGGCCGCCGAAGGGCACGGCCGACGAGGAGCCGCTCGCCCTGCTCGACCGCGCCTACGCCGAACTGCGTGCGGAGTTGACGGCCCGCAGCCCCGAGGACCCTGCCGGCACCTGGTACGCCCCCGACCAGACCGTCGGCTTCTGGATCCGCCGCATGGCTCAGGAGACGGTCGTCCACCGCATCGACGCCGAACTCGCGGCGGGCGAACCGGTCTCCCCGGTCCCGGACGACCTGGCCGTCGACGGCATCGACGAACTCCTGAAGGTCTTCACCGCGTACGCGGTCGCCGAGTGGTCGGACTACTTCAGGGAACCCCTGGCCGCGTCACCGGGCCGCACGTTCGAGGTGATCGCGGAGTCCCCGACAACCCCCAGGGCCTGGCGCATCCACACGGGCCCCGGCCCCCGCTTCGTCGTCGAGGACGTGCAGGGCACCCAGCAGGGCACCGGCGGACCCACCGTGGACGCCACCCTGAGCGGCCGCCCAGCAGCACTGCTGCGGGTTCTGTGGAACCGCCAGGAGACGGTAGGGGCGACGGGAAATCCCGAAGCACTGGAAGAACTGCGCACGTGCCTGCGCACCGCGACGCAGTAATTGCCGCCGACCCTAAACGCAGAAAAGCCCGGACCGTATCCCGGTCCGGGCTTTCCCATCTAAAAATAGTTCGGCGGCGTCCTACTCTCCCACAGGGTCCCCCCTGCAGTACCATCGGCGCTGTGAGGCTTAGCTTCCGGGTTCGGAATGTAACCGGGCGTTTCCCTCACGCTATGACCACCGAAACACTATGAAACTGACAACCGGAGTCGTGGCCCATGACTACGACGGTTGTTCGTGGTTTCAGAACCAACACAGTGGACGCGAGCAACTGAGGACAAGCCCTCGGCCTATTAGTACCAGTCACCTCCACCCGTTACCGGGCTTCCAGATCTGGCCTATCAACCCAGTCGTCTACTGGGAGCCTTACCCCATCAAGTGGGTGGGAATACTCATCTCGAAGCAGGCTTCCCGCTTAGATGCTTTCAGCGGTTATCCCTCCCGAACGTAGCCAACCAGCCATGCCCTTGGCAGAACAACTGGCACACCAGAGGTTCGTCCGTCCCGGTCCTCTCGTACTAGGGACAGCCCTTCTCAATATTCCTGCGCGCACAGAGGATAGGGACCGAACTGTCTCACGACGTTCTAAACCCAGCTCGCGTACCGCTTTAATGGGCGAACAGCCCAACCCTTGGGACCGACTCCAGCCCCAGGATGCGACGAGCCGACATCGAGGTGCCAAACCATCCCGTCGATATGGACTCTTGGGGAAGATCAGCCTGTTATCCCCGGGGTACCTTTTATCCGTTGAGCGACGGCGCTTCCACAAGCCACCGCCGGATCACTAGTCCCGACTTTCGTCCCTGCTCGACCCGTCGGTCTCACAGTCAAGCTCCCTTGTGCACTTACACTCAACACCTGATTACCAACCAGGCTGAGGGAACCTTTGGGCGCCTCCGTTACCCTTTGGGAGGCAACCGCCCCAGTTAAACTACCCATCAGACACTGTCCCTGATCCGGATCACGGACCCAGGTTAGACATCCAGCACGACCAGAGTGGTATTTCAACGACGACTCCACAACCACTGGCGTGGCCGCTTCACAGTCTCCCACCTATCCTACACAAGCCGAACCGAACACCAATATCAAACTGTAGTAAAGGTCCCGGGGTCTTTCCGTCCTTCTGCGCGAAACGAGCATCTTTACTCGTAGTGCAATTTCACCGGGCCTATGGTTGAGACAGTCGAGAAGTCGTTACGCCATTCGTGCAGGTCGGAACTTACCCGACAAGGAATTTCGCTACCTTAGGATGGTTATAGTTACCACCGCCGTTTACTGGCGCTTAAGTTCTCAGCTTCGCCACACCGAAATGTGACTAACCGGTCCCCTTAACGTTCCAGCACCGGGCAGGCGTCAGTCCGTATACATCGCCTTACGGCTTCGCACGGACCTGTGTTTTTAGTAAACAGTCGCTTCTCGCTGGTCTCTGCGGCCACCCCCAGCTCAGAGTGCAAGACTCATCACCAGACGTGGCCCCCCTTCTCCCGAAGTTACGGGGGCATTTTGCCGAGTTCCTTAACCATAGTTCACCCGAACGCCTCGGTATTCTCTACCTGACCACCTGAGTCGGTTTAGGGTACGGGCCGCCATGAAACTCGCTAGAGGCTTTTCTCGACAGCATAGGATCATCCACTTCACCACAATCGGCTCGGCATCAGGTCTCAGGCACAAGCTGTCCGGATTTACCTAGACAGCGCCCTACACCCTTACCCCGGGACAACCACCGCCCGGGCTGGACTACCTTCCTGCGTCACCCCATCGCTCACCTACTACCAGCTTGGACCGGCGGCTCCACCACTCCGAACCACGTCAAAGACGAGGACGGCGGTTTCACGGCCTTAGCATCACTGGATTCGATGTCTTTCGCGTCACAGCGGGTACCGGAATATCAACCGGTTATCCATCGACTACGCCTGTCGGCCTCGCCTTAGGTCCCGACTTACCCTGGGCAGATCAGCTTGACCCAGGAACCCTTAGTCAATCGGCGCACACGTTTCTCACGTGTGAATCGCTACTCATGCCTGCATTCTCACTCGTGAACCGTCCACAACTACCTTCCGGTGCTGCTTCACCCGGCACACGACGCTCCCCTACCCATCACAGCAGGCGTTGGCCCTATTGCTGCAATGACACGACTTCGGCGGTACGCTTGAGCCCCGCTACATTGTCGGCGCGGAATCACTTGACCAGTGAGCTATTACGCACTCTTTCAAGGGTGGCTGCTTCTAAGCCAACCTCCTGGTTGTCTCTGCGACTCCACATCCTTTCCCACTTAGCGTACGCTTAGGGGCCTTAGTCGATGCTCTGGGCTGTTTCCCTCTCGACCATGGAGCTTATCCCCCACAGTCTCACTGCCGCGCTCTCACTTACCGGCATTCGGAGTTTGGCTAAGGTCAGTAACCCGGTAGGGCCCATCGCCTATCCAGTGCTCTACCTCCGGCAAGAAACACACGACGCTGCACCTAAATGCATTTCGGGGAGAACCAGCTATCACGGAGTTTGATTGGCCTTTCACCCCTAACCACAGGTCATCCCCCAGGTTTTCAACCCTGGTGGGTTCGGTCCTCCACGAAGTCTTACCTCCGCTTCAACCTGCCCATGGCTAGATCACTCCGCTTCGGGTCTTGAGCGCGCTACTATACCGCCCTATTCGGACTCGCTTTCGCTACGGCTTCCCCACACGGGTTAACCTCGCAACACACCGCAAACTCGCAGGCTCATTCTTCAAAAGGCACGCAGTCACGAGAACCAAGCAAGCTTGGTTCCGACGCTCCCACGGCTTGTAGGCACACGGTTTCAGGTACTATTTCACTCCGCTCCCGCGGTACTTTTCACCATTCCCTCACGGTACTATCCGCTATCGGTCACCAGGGAATATTTAGGCTTAACGGGTGGTCCCGCCAGATTCACACAGGATTTCTCGGGCCCCGTGCTACTTGGGTGTCTCTCAAACGAGCCGCTAACGTTTCAGCTACGGGGGTCTTACCCTCTACGCCGGACCTTTCGCATGTCCTTCGCCTACATCAACGGTTTCTTACTCGTCCCATCGCCGGCAGACGATGGAAGAGAGATCCCACAACCCCGCACACGCAACCCCTGCCGGGTCTCACACGTATACGGTTTGGCCTCATCCAGTTTCGCTCGCCACTACTCCCGGAATCACGGTTGTTTTCTCTTCCTGCGGGTACTGAGATGTTTCACTTCCCCGCGTTCCCTCCACACTGCCTATATATTCAGCAGCGGGTGACAGCCCATGACGACTGCCGGGTTTCCCCATTCGGAAACCCCCGGATCAAAGCCTGGTTGACGACTCCCCGGGGACTATCGTGGCCTCCCACGTCCTTCATCGGTTCCTGGTGCCAAGGCATCCACCGTGCGCCCTTAAAAACTTGGCCACAGATGCTCGCGTCCACTGTGCAGTTCTCAAACAACGACCAACCACCCGTCACAACCCGCCGAAGCAGATTTTTACCGGGGCCGGCATCGAGGTTCGGGACAAGCCCGTGCCCTCAGACACCCAACAGCGTGCCCGACACCCTCGCCGCTTCCCTCAACGTTCCACGCTCCGAAGAGCAGTACTGGTAGGAGAAGACGATCAAGTGTGCCGAATAATCAACGTTCCACCCATGAGCAACCACCGTCGAACATTTGCCGACGTAATGGCCCTGGACCACCGGGCAAGCCCGGCAGCCTAGATGCTCCTTAGAAAGGAGGTGATCCAGCCGCACCTTCCGGTACGGCTACCTTGTTACGACTTCGTCCCAATCGCCGGTCCCACCTTCGACAGCTCCCTCCCACAAGGGGTTGGGCCACCGGCTTCGGGTGTTACCGACTTTCGTGACGTGACGGGCGGTGTGTACAAGGCCCGGGAACGTATTCACCGCAGCAATGCTGATCTGCGATTACTAGCAACTCCAACTTCATGGGGTCGAGTTGCAGACCCCAATCCGAACTGAGACCGACTTTTTGAGATTCGCTCCACCTTGCGGTATCGCAGCTCATTGTATCGGCCATTGTAGCACGTGTGCAGCCCAAGACATAAGGGGCATGATGACTTGACGTCGTCCCCACCTTCCTCCGAGTTGACCCCGGCGGTCTCCTGTGAGTCCCCATCACCCCGAAGGGCATGCTGGCAACACAGAACAAGGGTTGCGCTCGTTGCGGGACTTAACCCAACATCTCACGACACGAGCTGACGACAGCCATGCACCACCTGTACACCGACCACAAGGGGGCGCCCATCTCTGGACGTTTCCGGTGTATGTCAAGCCTTGGTAAGGTTCTTCGCGTTGCGTCGAATTAAGCCACATGCTCCGCTGCTTGTGCGGGCCCCCGTCAATTCCTTTGAGTTTTAGCCTTGCGGCCGTACTCCCCAGGCGGGGCACTTAATGCGTTAGCTGCGGCGCGGACAACGTGGAATGTTGCCCACACCTAGTGCCCACCGTTTACGGCGTGGACTACCAGGGTATCTAATCCTGTTCGCTCCCCACGCTTTCGCTCCTCAGCGTCAGTAATGGCCCAGAGATCCGCCTTCGCCACCGGTGTTCCTCCTGATATCTGCGCATTTCACCGCTACACCAGGAATTCCGATCTCCCCTACCACACTCTAGCTAGCCCGTATCGACTGCAGACTCGGGGTTAAGCCCCGAGCTTTCACAATCGACGTGACAAGCCGCCTACGAGCTCTTTACGCCCAATAATTCCGGACAACGCTTGCGCCCTACGTATTACCGCGGCTGCTGGCACGTAGTTAGCCGGCGCTTCTTCTGCAGGTACCGTCACTTTCGCTTCTTCCCTGCTGAAAGAGGTTTACAACCCGAAGGCCGTCATCCCTCACGCGGCGTCGCTGCATCAGGCTTTCGCCCATTGTGCAATATTCCCCACTGCTGCCTCCCGTAGGAGTCTGGGCCGTGTCTCAGTCCCAGTGTGGCCGGTCGCCCTCTCAGGCCGGCTACCCGTCGTCGCCTTGGTGAGCCATTACCTCACCAACAAGCTGATAGGCCGCGGGCTCATCCTTCACCGCCGGAGCTTTTAACCCACCCCCAGGAGGAGGAGAGTGTTATCCGGTATTAGACCTCGTTTCCAAGGCTTGTCCCAGAGTGAAGGGCAGATTGCCCACGTGTTACTCACCCGTTCGCCACTAATCCACCCCGAAGGGCTTCATCGTTCGACTTGCATGTGTTAAGCACGCCGCCAGCGTTCGTCCTGAGCCAGGATCAAACTCTCCGTGAATGTTTCCCCGTAATCGGGGTGACACCACGAGAGCGGAACAGTCGGAGGAATAATCCGACCGTTCACAGCGTCCTCGCTGTGTGCCTTCCGAAGAAGGACTTTTCAAAGGAACCTCGTCCCAGCGGATGCTGGAGACGGGGTATCAACATATCTGGCGTTGATTTTTGGCACGCTGTTGAGTTCTCAAGGAACGGACGCTTCCTTTGTACTCACCCTCTCGGGCTTTCCTCCGGGCGCTTCCCTTCGGTCTTGCTGTTGTGCGTTTCCGACTCTATCAGACCGTTTAACCGGCCGATTTCCTCGGTCCCGCTTCGCTTTCCGGCCTTTCGGCTTTCCGGCGAGTCCGACTCTATCAGATCCTTTCGGGCCTGATTCCCAGTCAGTTGGGTTTGTCCTCGCGGCTGTTGGGCCGTTCCGACGTCCCAGACTTTAGCGGATTCCCCGGCCCCGAAGCCAATCGGGGTTCGGAATTGAATTCGGGCACGCCGAAATCATTCCCGGTGGGAGATCATGCTGAAGGTTGGGGGGTGTCGCCCAGTGGCTGGGCAACTCGCAGGACTCTACGCCACGTCCCTCCGCGGCACAAAAGCGGGGCCCGGTGCGACGGATCGCACCGGGCCCCGCACCTTGGTAGGCGCCTGGGAGGGGGAGGTCAGGCGCCTACCGGCTCCTTCGATCCGCCGTCGCGCGGCTCGGGTACGTCCTTGTCGGCGTCCGAGTCGGAGGCGGAGTCGAGCAGGGTGCGCTCGTCGAAGGGGAGGTCACCGGCGAGGACCTTCTTCACGCGGTCCCGGTCGACCTCGCCCGTCCACGTACCGATGAGCAGCGTGGCGACGGCGTTGCCCGCGAAGTTGGTGAGGGCGCGAGCCTCGCTCATGAAGCGGTCGATGCCGATGATCAGGCCCACGCCGTCGACCAGGCCCGGCTTGTGGGACTGGAGGCCGGAGGCGAGGACGGCGATGCCGGAGCCGGAGACGCCGGCCGCGCCCTTCGACGCGATCATCATGAAGAGGAGCAGGCCGATCTGTTCGCCGACGGACATCGGCTGGTTCATGGCGTCGGAGATGAAGATCGACGCCATGGTCAGGTAGATCATGGTGCCGTCGAGGTTGAAGGAGTAGCCGGTCGGGACGGTGATGCCGACGACCGGGCGGGAGACACCGAGGTGCTCCATCTTCGCGATCAGGCGCGGCAGGGCCGACTCCGACGACGATGTCGAGAGGATGAGGAGGAACTCGCGGCCCAGGTACTTGAGCAGCGAGAAGATGTTGAAGCCCGTCGCCAGGCGCATGATCGCCGCGAGGACGATGCCGACGAACAGGGCGCACGTGATGTAGAAGCCGACCATGATGGTGGCCAGGGCCTTCAGGGCGTCCACGCCCGTTTCGCCGATGACGGCGGCCATCGCGCCGAACGCGCCCACGGGGGCGGCCCACATGATCATGCCGAGGATCCGGAAGACGAGCTTCTGGATGTGCTCGACGCCGCGCAGGATCGGCTCGCCGGAGCGGCCCATGGCCTGGAGCGCGAAGCCCACGAGGAGGGCGACGAGCAGCGTCTGGAGGACGGAGTCGCCGGTGAAGGCGGAGACCATGGTGGTCGGGATGATGCCGAGGATGAAGTCGACGGGGCCTTCGCTGGCCTCCTCGGCGGCGGTGTGGCCGGCGCCCTTGACCGCCTCGGTGAGGTTCATGCCGTCGCCGGGGTGCAGGAAGTTGCCGACGATCAGGCCGATGGCCAGGGCGACGACCGACATCACGATGAAGTAGCCGAGGGCGAGGCCGCCCACCTTGCCGATCTTCGCGGCCTTCCGGACCGAGCCGACGCCCAGGACGATGGTGCAGAAGATGATGGGCGAGATCATCATCTTGATCAGGTTCACGAAGCCCGTGCCGATGGGCTTGAGTTCCTTGGCGAAGTCGGGTGCGATGAAGCCGACCGCGATACCGAGCAGCACGGCCACGATCACGGCGATGTAGAGATAGTGGGTGCGGTCCCGCTTCGCTGGTGCGGCTGGCCCTGTGGTCTCTGTCCCGGCCACGGTTCCTCCTGACGACGACGTCGGCGTACCAGGTCGTGCGGCTCACGCCCTGCGAATCCTGGCGACTATCTCTCTGCTCGGTGAGTACCGTCACCCTTCCGTTCATTTAGTTCGTGCTTATACGTGGAGGCAGACTGTTCCGCATGCGTCTCCCCCGTCCCCGCAGCCTCGCGGGCCAGCTCTTCGCGATGCAGGTCGTGCTGGTGGCCGTCGTGGTGGCGGGGTGTGCGCTCTTCACGTATCTCAGTGACCGGGGGCAGGCGGAGAGCAGTGCGCGGCGGCAGGCCACGGCGACGGCGCGGGCGGTCGCCGACGCGGAGTCCGTGCGGGAGGCGGCCTCGGGGGCCGTCGATCCGACGGCGCGGTTGCAGCCGTACGCGCGGGAGGTGCAGCGGCACACGGGCGTCGACTTCGTGACGATCATGGATCCGGACGGGATCCGGTGGACGCATCCCGACGAGCGGCAGATCGGGGAGCGCTACCTCGGGCACATCGGGCCCGCGCTGAAGGGACGGACGTTCTCGGAGACGTACACGGGGACGCTCGGGGCGTCGGTGCGGGTGGTGACGCCGGTGTACGACGAGGGGCGGCACCGGGTCGTCGGGCTGGTCAGCGCCGGCATCACGGTCGACGTGATCACTGAGCGGGCGCGGGGGCAGGTGCTCGCGGTGGCGGGGGTGGCGCTGGCCGCGCTCGTGCTCGGCGGTATTGGTACGTACGTCATAAACGCCCGTCTACGTCGGCACACGCACGGGATGAACGCCGCCGAGCTGAGCCGGATGCACGCGTATCACCAGGCAGCGCTGCACGCGGTGCGTGAGGGGCTGGTGATGCTGGACGGGCAGCGGCGGGTGGCGCTCATCAATGACGGGGCGCGGGTGCTGCTCGGTGTCGGGGACGACGTGGTGGGGCGGTCCGTGGCCGAGCTGGGGCTGCCGGCGCCGTTGACGGGGGCGTTGCTGGCCGCCGAGCCGCGGGTCGACGAGGTGCACCTGACGGTCGACCGGGTCGTGGTCGTCAATACGTCGCCGGTGGCGAGCGGGGACCGGCGGGGCACCGTCGTGACGCTCAGGGATCACACCGAACTCCAGTCGGTGATGGGCGAGTTGGACTCCGAGCGTGGGTTCACGCGGGCGTTGCGGTCGCAGGCGCACGAGGCGGCGAACCGGTTGCACACGGTGGTGTCGTTGATCGAGCTGGGCCGGGCGGAGGAGGCCGTGGAGTTCGCGACGGCGGAGCTGGAGCTGGCGCAGGCGTTGACGGACCAGGTCGTGGGTGCGGTGAGTGAGCCGGTGCTGGCGGCGTTGCTGCTGGGGAAGGCGGCGCAGGCCAATGAGCACGGGGTGGAGCTGGTGGTGTCGGCGGACACGCGGATCGACGACGGGTTGCTGCCGCAGGCGTTGCCCGCGCGGGACCTGGTCACCGTGCTCGGCAACCTTGTCGACAACGCGGTCGACGCGGCGCAGGGGGAGCCCGGGGCGAGGGTCACGGTGACCGCGCGGACGGGGGACGAGGGGTTGTTGCTGCGGGTGTCCGACACGGGGCCGGGGGTCGACCCGGAGCACGTCGACGCCGTCTTCGAGCGGGGGTGGTCGACGAAGCCGTCGGCGGCGGCGGGTGGGCGGGGGTTGGGGCTGGCGCTTGTGCGGCAGGCGTTGGCGCGGTGTGGTGGGGTTCTGGAGTTGGGGCGGGCGGTGGGGGGTGGGGCGGAGTTCACGGTGCGGGTGCCGCGTCATGCCTCCGGGGCGGGTGAGCCCCCTCAAGCCCCTGCGGCGATTGAGCAGCGGGGTTCGGGGCGGAGCCCCGTGGCCGCAACCCCCTCCGGGGTCGACGACTCGGGGCTCCGCCCCGGACCCCGCGCCTCAAACGCCGGCGAGGCTGAGATTGCCGGGACCGTCGACGAGGCCAGTTTCTCCGAGCGGGCTGAAAATGCCGGGACCGGCGGCGAGGCCGGCTTCCCCGAGCGGGCTGGAAGTGCCGGGACCGGCGGCGGGGCTGAGATTGCCGGAGTCGCAGGGTGTGGGCAGTTCCGTGAGGGAGGGAAGTCGTGAGTGGTGTGCAGCGGGGCATTCGGGTGCTGGTCGTCGAGGACGATCCCGTCGCCGCGGATGCGCACGCGTTGTACGTGGGGCGCGTGCCCGGGTTCCGGCCCGTGGGGAAGGCGCACTCCGCGGCGCAGGCCAAGCGGTTCCTGGACCGCAACCCCGTGGATCTGCTCCTGCTGGACCTGCACCTGCCGGACGGCCACGGCCTGGCGCTCGCCCGGTCCCTGCGGGCGGCCGGGCATCAGGCGGACGTCATCGCGGTGACGTCGGCGCGGGACCTGGCCGTGGTCCGCGAGGGCGTGTCGCTCGGGGTCGTGCAGTACGTGCTGAAACCGTTCACGTTCCCGACGCTGCGGGACCGGCTCGTGCGCTACGCCGAGTACCGCGCGACGACCGGCGAGGCGTCCGGCCAGGACGAGGTCGACCGGGCGATCGCCACGCTGCGTTCGCCGGCTCCGGCCGCGCTGCCCAAGGGGCTGAGCGCGCCGACCCTGGAGCGGGTGACGCAGGCGTTGCGGGAGGTGCCGGAGGGCATGACCGCGGCGGCGTCCGCGGAGGCGATCGGGATCTCGCGGATCACCGCCCGGCGGTATCTGGAGCACCTCGTCGACTCCGGCCGGGCGGTGCGCAGCCCGCAGTACGGGCAGGTCGGCCGGCCGGAGCTCGTCTACACCTGGAAGTAGCGCGCGGCGGCGCTCACTTCCGTACGGCGAACTTCGTCAGGAGGTCCTCGCCGGCCGGGCCCGTGCCCGACTTGTCGACGACGTACGCGGTGCCGCGCGCGATCTCGACGTGGTTCGGGTTGGCGCCCGTGCTCACCGTTTTGACGACGGAGCCCTTGCGGGGGTCGACGACGGTGGCGGTCGCGTCGGTGCGGTTGACGGCGACGAGCTTGCCGGAGCGGTCGTCGGCTGCGACGGAGAGGGTGCCCGCGCCGGTCGCGACGGACTTGGTGACCAGGCCCTTGTCGAGGTCGACGACGGAGACGGTGCCGGCGGTGTTGTCGGCGGTGTAGGCGGTGCGGCCGTTCTTGGAGAGGGCCACGGAGATCGGGCCGTCGCCGGTCGGGATGAGGCGCGGCTCGTCGGACCCGCGGGTGACCTCGATGAGCTGGTCGTTGGTGAGGTCGGCGGCGTAGACCGTGCCGGTGCGCTCGTTGACGGTGAGGCCGGTCGGGCCGGCGCCCTCGACGGTGACGCGCTTCTTCTCGGCGAACGTACGGCTGTCGAAGCCGACGACGCTGCCGTCGCCGAAGCCGCTCGCCCAGACGGTGTCGTGCTTGTCGTCGACGACGATCTCGCGGGCGTGGGCGACGTTCGGGAGGGTGGCGAGGTGGGCGCCGTTCTTCTGGCTGTAGACGGCGACCGAGTTGTTGCGGGTGTTGGTGACCCACACGGTGTTGTGCTCGTCGTCGACCGCGATGCCGTAGACCGCCTCGACGGCGCCGGTGGCGGCGTCGGTGACCGGCGGGGTGTACGTCGCCTCGACCTTGAGCGTCTTCGGGTCGAGCTTGGTGAGCGCGGACGTGGTCACCGGGGGGCGGCCCACGGCCGACGTCGTCCACAGGGCGTGGTTCCGCTCCGAGTACGCCGACTGGTAGAGGCCTTTGGTGACGGGGGCGGAGGCGGCGGCCGGGCCGGTGGGGGCGGCGCTCGCGGTGCCGGTCTGGGCCGCGGTGGCGCCCGCGACGAGGGCCACGGCGACGGCGGCGGAACGGCGGAGCCTGGGAGTGATTCGAGGCATGCTGCGTCAATCTCCTTCACGGATGGGGGCGTTGCGACGCCACCCGAAGATTAACTTAGCTTAGCCTTACCTAACTTGCACAACCCATTGACCCTGATCGGCGCCGCGCTTACGTTCACGTGCAGCCCCGCGTGACAACGATGCCCGCGATGCTTCGTAGGAGGTCGTGCCCGTGCGCCCCACCGCCCCGATCCTCACCGTCTCCGTCCTGCTGGCCGCCGCGACGCTCACCGCCTGCGGCGGCGGCTCCGGAAGCGACTCGGACACCATCAAGGTCTCCTTCAAGCAGTCCATGGACAACAAGGTCAAGGTCATGGACGACTACCTGGCCGCGATGAAGAAGAAGTTCGAGAAGGCGAACCCCGGCAAGAAGGTGGAGTTCGTCCCGATCAAGGCCCCGGACGCGGAGTACTACACCAAGCTCCAGCAGATGCTGCGCTCCCCCAGGACCGCCCCCGACCTCGTCTACGAGGACACCTTCCTCATCAACTCCGACATCGCCAGCGGGTATCTGAAGCCCCTCGACCCGTACCTGGACAAGTGGGCGGACTGGGACCAGTTCGTCGACACCGCGAAGACCGCGGCGAAGGCCAGGGACGGCAAGACGTACGGCGTTCCGGACGGCACCGACACCCGCGGCCTCTGGTACGACAAGGCGATCCTGAAGAAGGCCGGGATCGCGCTGCCGTGGCAGCCGAAGAACTGGGACGAGGTCCTGGACGCGGCCCGCGCCGTCAAGAAGAAGGTCCCCGGCGTCACCCCGCTGAACGTCTACACCGGCAAACCCGCCGGCGAGGCCTCCACCATGCAGGGCTTCCAGATGCTCCTGTACGGGACCGGGTCCGGGGCCGCCGACCCGCTCTACGACAAGGGCAGCGGCAAGTGGGTCACCGGCTCGAAGGCGTTCAAGGACAGCCTCGGGTTCGTGGAGACGGTGTTCGAGGAGAAGCTCGGCCCCGACGTCTCCGACGCCCTCGATCCGAACTTCCCGACGCGGGTGCGCGGCGAGCTGCTGCCCGAGGGCAAGCTCGGCATCAACCTCGACGGCTCCTGGCTGCCGCAGGACTGGATCGAGGGCAGCGGGCACGAGTGGCCCGAGTGGTCGCAGAAGCTCGGCCTCGCCCCCATGCCCACGCAAGAAGGGCAGGCGCCCGGCAAGGTCTCCATGTCCGGCGGCTGGACCTGGGCGATCCCGTCCAAGGCGGCCAACCCCGACCTCGCCTTCGACTTCGTCAAGACGATGCAGACCAAGGAGAACGCCAAGCGCTGGTACATCGCCAACTCCGGCATCGCGGTCCGCAAGGACGTCGCCGACGACCCCGCGTACGTGAAGGCGCAGCCCGGCATCAAGTTCTTCACGGACCTCGTGGCGAGCACCCACTACCGGCCCGCGTACCCGGCGTACCCGAAGGTCTCCACGGCGATCCAGGAGGCGATGGAGTCGGTGACGACCGGTGACGCGTCGGTCGACGAGGCGGCGGCCACGTACGACGAGCAGGTGAGGACGGCGGCGGACGGGAAGGTCGTCAAGAAGCCCTAGGCGCAGTGGAGTTGAGGGAGAGAGCAGCACCAGCGTGAAACGTCGCAGAACCGTCCTCCGGCTCGTACCGATCGCCCCGGCGACCCTCGTCATGGCCCTGTTCCTCGCGGGGCCGATCGCGTACTGCGCCTACATCGCCTTCACCGACCTCCAGCTGACCGGCCAGGCGGAGTCGTCCTTCGTCGGCTTCGACAACTTCACGACGGCGTTCAAGGACGACGCGTTCCTGAACGCCGTGTGGCTGACGCTCGTCTTCACGTTCCTGTCGTCGATCGTCGGGCAGAACACGCTGGGCCTCGCGCTCGCGGCGCTGATGCGGCGCGCGTCGAAGCCGGTCCGGAGCCTCACGGGTGCCGTCGTGGTGGCGGCGTGGGTGCTGCCGGAGGTCGTCGCCGGCTTCCTGCTGTACGCCTTCTTCCGCCGCGAGGGCACCCTCAACGCGATCCTCGACTGGCTCCAACTGCCCAGCCAGAACTGGCTGTTCACCCTGCCGATCCTCGCGGTGTCGTTCGCGAACGTGTGGCGCGGCACCGCCTTCTCGATGCTCGTGTACTCGGCGGCGCTCTCCGAGATCCCGACGGAGGTCACCGAGTCCGCCGAGGTGGACGGGGCGAACACCTGGCAGCGCCTGTGGCACATCACGCTGCCGATGATCCGCCGCTCCATCGGCACGAACCTGATGCTGAACACCCTCCAGACGCTGTCCGTCTTCGGCCTGATCTGGGTGATGACCCGCGGCGGGCCCGGCAACGACAGCCAGACCCTCCCCCTGTTCATGTACGAGCAGGCCTTCCAGAAGTCCATGATCGGCTACGGCACCGCGGTCGCGCTGCTGCTGCTCGTGGTCGGCTCCCTGTTCTCGCTGGTGTACATGCGGCTGCTGCGCACGGAGGAGACCTGAGGTGAAGACCCGTATCCGTAGGCGGCTCACGGCGGACACGGCGCTGCTCGTCGTCGCGCTCGCCTTCGCGCTGCCGCTGGCGTGGGTCGTGCTGTCGTCGGTCGACGCGGGGGCGAATCTGCGGGTGAAGTGGCCGGAGCGGTTCACGTTCGGCAACTTCGACGACGTGCTCACGCCCGACGTCACGTTCACGCCGCTGCTCAACTCGCTGATCCTGTGCGGCGGCGCGACGGCCCTCACGGTCGGCTGCGCGGCGCTCGCCGCGTATCCGCTCTCCCGCTACCGTTCGCGGCTGAACACACCGTTCCTCACGACGACGCTGTTCGCGACGTGCCTGCCGATCACTGCGGTCATGGTGCCGGTGTACGCGCTGTTCGTGCAGGTGAACCTGATCGACACGATGTCCGGCACCATCTACTTCTTCGCCGCGTCCCAACTCCCGTTCGCCGTATGGCTGATGAAGAACTTCATGGACGGCGTGCCGAAGGAGCTGGAGGAGGCGGCCTGGACGGACGGCGCGAACACCTTCCAGGGGCTCGTACGGATCGTGCTGCCGCTGATGGGGCCCGGCGTCGCCGTCGTCACCGTGTACGCGTTCGCGATGATGTGGGGGAACTTCTTCGTCCCGTTCATGCTGCTGCTCTCCCCCGACCAGATGCCGGCCTCGGTCAGCATCAACGACTTCTTCGGCAACCGGGGCACCGTCGTGTACGGGCAGCTCGCCGCGTTCTCCATCATCTACTCGACACCCGTGGTCCTGCTGTACGTCCTGGTGTCGCGGCGCTTCGGCGGGGGGTTCGCGCTCGGCGGGGCGGTGAAGGGGTGAGCGGTCTCGTCCTTGTGCATGAGTCGGACGGGCCTCAAGTTCCGTCAACAGGTACCAAATTGTCACGCGGAACGCACGGACCGTAGCCAAGCGCCCCGTGACCCCCTACTTTGTGCCCGTGCAGCACGAGGTCACGTCCAACCAGCCGACACCACCGTTCAACGCCCCCGCCGCCCGACGGCTGCGCGAAGCGCTCGGGATGGCGCCGGGGCACGTCGCGTACGGCATGCGCGCGAGTTACGGGCTCGCGCACGTCACGCCGGACCTCATCGTCGCCTGGGAGCGCGGCGAGGGGACGCCGTCGGCCGGTGAACTCACCGCGCTCGCCGGGGCGTTGTGGTGCTCGCCGAGCGAACTCATCGGTGCGCCGAGGACCCTGCGGGAGCATCGGCTCGCGCACGGGCTGGCGCCGGAGGACGTGGCGCGGGCGGTCGGGATGGAGATCCATTCGTATCTGCGGATGGAGGAGACCGGCGACTGGCAGGGCAACGACCGGCAGGCGACGGCGCTCGCGCAGACGCTGCGGCTGGGGCCGCGGGCGCTGTCGACGGTGACCGGGCGGGACGCGCAGCTGGCGGAGTTGTTGCGGGATGCGGCGCGGACGCGGTGGCAGGGGGCGGTGCGGCCGGTGGCGCGGTTGGTCGCGGTGCAGCGCAGGGAGTTGGAGGATGTGCTGCACGAGATGCATTTGGAGTATCAGGCGTTGATGGCGGCGACGTTGAGTTGGGGTGGGGGGACCTCCGTGGAGTCCGGGGAGGCGGGGAGGCTGTTCCTGGACCGGATCCTGGACGAGTTCTGGTCCCGGATCCGGGTGCGGTGAGCCTCCGGCGGGGCTTGCGGTTTTCCAGCCTCGCCGGCGTTTGAGGCGCGGGGTGCGGGGCGGAGCCCCGGGGGTGAGCGGCGACGCGGCTGGAAAGATCGGGGCTCCGCCCCGGACCCCGCTGCTCAAACGCCGCAGGGGCTTGATGGGCTCACCCGCCGCAGGGGCTTGATTGGCCCGCGGGTTAGAAGACGGACTCCGCCTCGTCCATGCGGTCCTTGGGGACCGTTTTGAGTTCGGTGACGGCTTCGGCGAGGGGGACCATCGTGATGTCCGTGCCCTTGAGGGACGTCATCTTGCCGAATTCGCCGCGGTGCACCGCCTCCACCGCGTGCCAGCCGAACCGCGTGGCGAGCACGCGGTCGTAGGCCGTGGGGGTGCCGCCGCGCTGGACGTGGCCGAGGATGACCGGGCGGGCCTCCTTGCCGAGGCGGCGCTCCAGCTCGTAGGCGAGGGCCGTACCGATGCCCTGGAAGCGCTCGTGGCCGAACTGGTCGATCTCACCCGTGCCGTAGTCCATGGTCCCGGGGGCGGGGTGCGCGCCCTCCGCGACGCAGATGACGGCGAACTTCTTGCCGCGGGAGAACCGCTCCTCGACCATCTTGACCAGGTCGGACGGGTCGAAGGGCCGCTCCGGCAGGCAGATGCCGTGGGCGCCGCCGGCCATGCCGGACTCCAGCGCGATCCACCCCGCGTGCCGGCCCATGACCTCGACGACCATCACCCGCTGGTGGGACTCGGCGGTCGTCTTCAGCCGGTCGATCGCCTCCGTGGCGACGCCGACGGCGGTGTCGAAGCCGAAGGTGCGGTCGGTGGAGGAGATGTCGTTGTCGATCGTCTTCGGCACGCCGACCACCGGCAGCCCGGCGTCGGACAGCATGCGGGCCGCCGTGAGCGTGCCCTCGCCGCCGATCGGGATGAGGGCGTCGAAGCCGATCTCCTCGGCGAGCTGCTTCGCGTTCTCGCAGGCTGCGCGGAAACGGTCGCGCTCCAGGCGCGAAGAGCCGAGAATGGTGCCGCCCCGGGCGAGGATGCCACTGACCTCGTTGAGGTCGAGCGGTCGGAATCGCCCGTCGAGGAGACCCGCATAGCCGTCCTCGAAGCCGAGCACCTCGTCGCCGTAGTGCGTGACGGCGCGGTGCACGACCGACCGGATCACGGCGTTCAGGCCAGGGCAGTCGCCGCCTGCGGTGAGAACTCCGATACGCATCGTGCTGTGTCTCCTGCTCGCTGCTGGTACGTCGGTGAGCGTTGTCGATTGTTCCACGCTCCCGGAGGGGGCGCGCTCGCGCTCGGCCGCGCGGGGAGCTTCGGGAGGGGCTTCCTGGGCACGTGGACCCTGTGGGAAGGGCCTTTTGTCCGGCGGGCGACCTAGCCACCGCCGGAGGTATTGTCAAGAGGGCACGGGTTTCATTACGGGCCTTTTTTTGACCCGAAGGAGACCGGATCGGCCCGGAAAACCCGGGTTCGGACGCGTAGGACCACGAGGGAAACGGAGAGCACGCGTGACGCGCAGCGTGTACGTGACCGGGATCGACCGCGGCGACGGCCGCCAGGTCGTGGAGCTGGGGGTCATGGAGCTCCTGACCCGACAGGTCGACCGGGTGGGGGTCTTCCGACCGCTCGTCCACGACGGCCCCGACCGGCTCTTCGACCTGCTGCGGGCCCGTTACCGGCTGTCGCAGGACCCGGCGACCGTGTACGGCCTCGACTACCACGAGGCCTCCGCCATCCAGGCCGAGCAGGGCACCGACGAGCTGGTCTCACGGCTCGTCGACCGGTTCCACGCGGTGGCCCGCGACTTCGACGTCGTCCTCGTGCTCGGCACGGACTTCGCGGACACCCAGCTCCCGGACGAGCTGGCCCTCAACGCCCGGCTCGCCAACGAGTTCGGCGCCTCCGTGATCCCGGTCGTCGGCGGCAAGAAGCAGACCGAGGAATCGGTGCGCGCCGAGGCCCGCAACGCCTACCGCGCCTACGACGGCCTGGGCTGCGACGTCCTCGCGATGGTGGTCAACCGAGTGACCCCGGCGGACCGCGAGGAGATCGCCGACAAGCTCGCCAACCGGCTGCCCGTGCCCTGTTACGTGCTGCCCGACGAGCCCGCGCTCGCGGCGCCGACCGTCGCCCAGATCACGTACGCCCTGGGCGGCAAGGTGCTGCTCGGTGACGACTCGGGGCTCGCCCGCGACGCCCTCGACTTCGTCTTCGGCGGCGCCATGCTGCCGAACTTCCTCAACGCCCTGACGCCGGGCTGCATGGTCGTCACCCCCGGGGACCGCGCGGACCTGGTCGTCGGCGCGCTCGCCGCGCACAGCGCGGGGACCCCGCCGATCGCGGGCGTCCTGCTGACCCTGAACGAGCAGCCCGGCGAGGGCGTCCTCAAGCTCGCGGAGCGCCTCGCGCCGGGCACCCCGGTGGTCGCGGTGGCGGGCGGCTCCTTCCCGACGGCGGCCGAACTGTTCGCCATGGAAGGCAAGTTGAACGCGGCGACGCCCCGCAAGGCGGAGACCGCGCTCGGCGTCTTCGAGAAGCACGTCGACACGGCCGGGCTGCTGCGGACCATCCAGGCGCCGTCCTCCGACCGCCTCACGCCGATGATGTTCGAGCACAAGCTGCTGGAGCAGGCCCGTTCGGACAAGCGCCGCGTCGTCCTCCCGGAGGGCACCGAGGAGCGCGTGCTGCGCGCCGCGGACGTCCTGCTGCGCCGCGGCGTCTGCGACCTGACCCTCCTCGGACCGGTCGAGCAGATCCGCAAGAAGGCCGCCGACCTCGGCGTCGACCTCGCCGACAGCGACCTCATCGACCCCCAGACCTCGCCGCTGCGGGAACGGTTCGCCGACGCGTACGCGGCGCTGCGCGCCCACAAGGGCGTCACGCCGGAGCTGGCCCACGACGTGGTCGCCGACGTGAACTACTTCGGCACGCTGATGGTGCAGGAAGGCCTGGCCGACGGCATGGTCTCCGGCTCCGTGCACTCCACGGCCGCGACCATCCGGCCCGCGTTCGAGATCATCAAGACCAAGCCGGACGCCGCGATCGTGTCGTCCGTCTTCTTCATGTGCCTGGCCGACAAGGTCCTCGTCTACGGCGACTGCGCCGTGAACCCGGACCCGAACGCCAAGCAGCTCGCCGACATCGCCGTCCAGTCGGCCGCGACCGCCGCCCAGTTCGGCGTCGACCCGCGGATCGCGATGCTGTCGTACTCGACCGGCACCTCCGGCTCGGGCGCCGACGTCGACAAGGTCCGCGAGGCCACGGAGATCGTCAAGGGCGCGCGGCCCGACCTGCGGGTCGAGGGCCCGATCCAGTACGACGCCGCCGTGGAGCCCAGCGTCGCGGCCACCAAGCTGCCCGGTTCCGAGGTCGCGGGCCAGGCCAGCGTGCTGATCTTCCCGGACCTCAACACGGGCAACAACACGTACAAGGCCGTGCAGCGCTCGGCCGGCGCGATCGCCGTCGGCCCGGTCCTCCAGGGTCTGCGCAAGCCGGTCAACGACCTGTCGCGCGGCGCCCTCGTGCAGGACATCGTGAACACGGTCGTCATCACGGCGATCCAGGCCCAGACCCCCGCCAACTGATCCCCCCACCACCCCATCGAAAGCAGTACCCGTGACAGCGACTCGCATCCTCGTCCTGAACTCCGGCTCCTCGTCGGTGAAGTACCAGCTCCTCGACATGGCGGACCAGGCCCGCCTCGCCGTCGGCCTGGTCGAGCGCATCGGGGAGGAGACCTCCCGGCTCAAGCACACGCCGCTGGCCACCGGCGGGGACACCCGTGAGCAGAACCGGCCGATCGCCGACCACGAGGAGGCGCTCAAGGCGGTCGCCGAGGAGCTGTCCCGGGACGGGCTCGGCCTGGACTCCCCCGAGCTGGCCGCGATCGGCCACCGCGTGGTGCACGGCGGCAAGCTGTTCACGCAGCCGACCGTCGTCGACGACGCGGTGCTCAAGGAGGTGGAGCGGCTCATCCCGGTGGCGCCGCTGCACAACCCGGCGAACCTGACGGGCATCCGGACCGCCCAGGCGCTGCGCCCGGACCTGCCGCAGGTCGCGGTCTTCGACACGGCGTTCCACACGACGATGCCGGAGTCCGCCGCGCGCTACGCGATCGACGTGAAGACCGCCGACGAGCACCGGGTCCAGCGCTACGGCTTCCACGGCACCTCGCACGCGTACGTCTCGCGCAAGACGGCCGCGCTGCTGGGCAGGGCCCCGGAGGACGTCAACGTCATCGTGCTGCACCTGGGCAACGGCGCCTCCGCCTCGGCGGTGCGCGGCGGGAGCTGCGTCGAGACATCGATGGGGCTGACCCCGCTTGAGGGGCTCGTGATGGGTACGCGTTCAGGAGACGTCGATCCGGCCGTCATCTTCCATCTGATGCGGGTGGGCAAGATGTCCGCGGACGAGATCGACGACCTGCTCAACAAGAAGTCGGGCCTGATCGGGCTCTGCGGCGACAACGACATGCGGGAGATCCGCCGTCGCATCGACGAGGGCGACCAGGAGGCGCGGCTCGCCTTCGACATCTACGTCCACCGCCTGAAGAAGTACATCGGCGCCTACTACGCGGTGCTCGGCCGGGTGGACGCGATCGCCTTCACGGCGGGGGTCGGCGAGAACGCGGCGCCGGTGCGCGAGGCTGCGGTCGCGGGCCTGGAGGAGCTGGGTCTCGCGGTCGACGGCGAGCTCAATTCCGTACGTTCCGACGAGCCGCGGCTCATCTCGCCCGAGTACGCCCGGGTGGCCGTCGCCGTGGTGCCGACCGACGAGGAGCTGGAGATCGCGCAGCAGACCTACGAACTCGTCCGAGGACGCAACGACTGAGCGCCCGCCCGCCCATTTGTAGATTCCACCAGACGGAATATTCCGTAGCGAAACAAACCGATAGGATCGCCCCCATGCGCCGTTCCAAAATCGTCTGCACGCTGGGCCCCGCCGTCGACTCCGAAGAGCAGCTCGTCTCGCTGATCGAGGCCGGCATGAACGTGGCCCGCTTCAACTTCAGCCACGGCACCCACGCCGAGCACCAGGGTCGCTACGACCGTGTTCGCGCCGCCGCCGAGAAGACGGGCCGCGCCGTGGGCGTGCTCGCCGACCTCCAGGGCCCGAAGATCCGCCTGGAGACCTTCGCCGAGGGCCCCGTCGAGCTGGTGCGCGGTGACGAGTTCACCATCACCACCGAGGACGTCCCGGGCGACAAGTCGATCTGCGGCACGACCTACAAGGGTCTGCCCGGCGACGTCTCCAAGGGCGACCAGGTCCTGATCAACGACGGCAACGTCGAGCTGCGCGTCGTCGAGGTCGACGGGCCGCGCGTGAAGACGATCGTCGTCGAGGGCGGTGTCATCTCCGACCACAAGGGCATCAACCTGCCCGGCGCGGCGGTGAACGTCCCGGCCCTGTCCGAGAAGGACATCGAGGACCTCCGCTTCGCCCTGCGGATGGGCTGCGACATGGTCGCCCTGTCCTTCGTGCGCGACGCCAACGACGTCAAGGACGTCCACAAGATCATGGACGAGGAGGGGCGTCGCGTCCCCGTCGGCGCCAAGGTCGAGAAGCCGCAGGCCGTCGACAACATGGAGGGCGTCGTCGCGGCCTTCGACTGGATCATGGTCGCCCGTGGTGACCTGGCCGTCGAGTACCCGCTCGAGAAGGTCCCGATGGTGCAGAAGCGCCTCGTGGAGATGTGCCGCCGCAACGCCAAGCCGGTGATCGTCGCGACCCAGATGATGGAGTCGATGATCACCAACTCCCGTCCGACGCGCGCCGAGGCCTCCGACGTCGCGAACGCGATCCTGGACGGTGCCGACGCGGTCATGCTGTCGGCCGAGTCCTCGGTCGGCGCGTACCCGATCGAGACCGTCAAGACGATGTCGAAGATCGTCCAGGCGGCCGAGCAGGAGCTGCTCTCCAAGGGCCTCCAGCCGCTCGTGCCGGGCAAGAAGCCCCGTACGCAGGGTGGTTCGGTGGCCCGTGCCGCGTGCGAGATCGCGGACTTCCTGAACGGCGAGGCGCTGGTCGCCTTCACCAAGTCCGGTGACACGGCCCGCCGCCTGTCCCGCTACCGCGCCGCGCAGCCGATCCTGGCGTTCACCACGGACGAGGAGACCCGCAACCAGCTCTCGCTGAGCTGGGGCGTCGAGTCGCACGTCGTGCCGCACGTGGACAACACGGACGCCATGGTCGACCTGGTCGACGCCGAGCTGGTGAAGCTGAACCGCTTCAACGACGGCGACACGGTGGTCATCACGGCCGGTTCGCCCCCCGGCGTCCCCGGCACCACCAACATGGTCCGGGTGCACCACCTGGGCGGCGGCGAGCGCGACTGACGCGTCACCGCGTGCCCGAGCACATGAGCGCATGACAAAGGGCGCCCCCTTGGAGGGGGCGCCCTTTGCCGTGTGCGGCTCCCGAACGGGCTGTGAGGCGTGCCGGTCAGCTGTTCTCGATCGTGGTGTGCAGACCGGGCACGTGCAGGGTCCCGCCGAACTGCGAGGCCTGCGTGACCTTGACGTTCGTGAAGAACAGGGTCGGCAGGTTGAGCGGCGGCGGGTTCTTGGCGTTGAACGTCATGGGGATGAGCCCGAACAGATTGCCCGAGAGCTCCTCCGTGTACATCGTGGTCTGTCCGTCGCGGATGGTGGACGTGGAGCCCTTGTCCGAACGGATGTGGAAGAACTTCCCGTCGGGGCCCGGGGCGATCTGGTGCAGATCGCCGATGTCCGTGCCCTTGGAGATGACGTACTTCATGACGCGCTTGGTCGAACCGTCGGCCATCCGGACGTCCACCAGGCCCTTGTAGTCCGCCCCCTTGAGCAGGAGCGAGCTGGCCTCCAGCTTCCAGGTCTTGTCCGGGAGCTGGGCGGGGGTGTCCTCGTTCGCGCCCTCCGCGTCCGTGGCCTTCGGGCAGTTCTCCGGAACGTCGCCGGTGCCCTGCGGGTCGCCCACGTTCTCGGTCGCGTCCTTGGCCGCGTCCCCCACCTTGTCGGTCGTCTCGCCGACCTTGTCGGTGGTGTCCTTGACCGTGTCCCCCACCTTGTCGGTCGTGTCCTTGACCGAGTCGGTGGTGTCCTTGACCGTGTCGTCGACCTTGTCGGTGGTGTCCTTGAGCAGACCGCCCGAGGACTCCGACGCGGACGGCGACGGGGTCGCGCTCTCCGACTCCTGGTCGTCGGGGGTGAACGCCTTCTTGAGCGCGTCACCGAGGCCCAGCGGGTCCAGGGGGTTCTTGGTCTCGGACGCCGAGGGGGACGGCGTGGCCGTGTCCTCGCCGGCCTTGTCGTCGTCGGCCGACTCCTCGGAGGCGGACGCCGACGGCGAGGGAGTCGGCGTGGCCGCCTTCTTCTCGTCGCTGTCCTTGGACTCCGAGGCGGACGGCGACGGGGTCGGCGTGGCCGACTCCTTGGTCTTGTCCTTCGCCTCCTCGTCGGACGTGGCGTCCTTGTCCGACTCGAGGGCGTCGGCGCAGGCCTTGTAGTCGTCGACCGAGAACTTCGTCGGGTTGTCCTTGGCCGCGGCGAGCGTCGGCGTCAGGCCGAGACCCATCAGCACGGCCGTGGGCATGGCCGCGAGCGCGACAGCCTTGCCCGCGGGCATGTGCATCTTGGTGAACAGATGCTTCTTTGGTGCCGCATGCCGCCGCGCCGCATGCCGCGGCCCGGTTCTCGCACGGGGCTCCGAGGCGGAGCCCTCGTACTGCACCTCGTCAGCCGGCACGGTGCCTCCCGTTCGTCCCGTTGTTCGGGCTCGTCCCTGACACGTCGTCATTTGCGCCCGCGACCTGGTAGGTGGCTCCCGCGATCGGCGGTGCGGCCGGCGCCGCGTCCGGGGACGCGGTCCGGTCACCGCCGTTGTGGGCCGAGTCCTCCTGCTGCGGCTCACCCGGTGCCCAGGCAATGCCGAGGCCACCACCGACGAGCGAGAGCAGGAAACCGATGACGAAGCCGCCGAAGTTCGACACCACGAGGGAGACCAGGGCGAGAAGAATCGCCGCGACACCCGCGAACACACGGGAGTGCGGCTGGAACCACATCGTCAGGCCGAGCACGACCAGCAGGATGCCGATGATGAGCGAACCGGCACCGGCCGTGGTCGCCATCTTGATCGTCATGTTGCCGAGCGTGAGGTTCGCGTACGGGAAGTACATGATCGGGAGGCCGCCGAGCATTGCCAGCAGGCCGCCCCAGAACGGGCGCTGACCGCGCCACCCTCGGAACGATTGGCGCATCCGACCAAGCTTGGGGCCCAGTCCTGCGTGCGCTTCGGCGCTCATGTCGTACAGCTCCTCGGGAAGGCGTTGATCTGTGGTGATGGTGGCTGTCCGGAGACGGGCACGGGGACGGTCCCGCGTCAGTGCGAGTGTCCCCGCGCCCGGCCGTTCAGCACATCAAGTGCCAAGACCCCGGCCCAGGTTCGGGCCCTCGGGGCCTAGTAGCACTCGTGCTTGCCCTTCTTGACACTCATCTTGAGGCCCGAGAGCTTGAAGGTGCCGGCCGTGGTGGCCCACGCGCGCTGCTGGACGTTCTCGAAGTGCACCGAGTCGGCCTGCTGGGCGAACGAGTTCGGGTCGGCCTTGTCGCCCTGGTGGATACCGGGGCCCTTCTTGGCGTCACCCGCCGCCACACCGATGTCGATGTTCTTGAAGGTCGCGTCGGCCTTCAGGTCATCGGCGTCGATGTAGAGGGTCTTGGCCTCGACGGGAGCCGACGGGTTGCTGCCCGCGGACAGCTTCATCGACACGTCGCCGAAGACCGGAACCGGCACAACCACCGACTGGCAGAGGTTGTTGATGTTCGCGGACTTCATGCCGACGACGGCGACCGGGTGGTTGCCCGTCTTGCCGGAGTCGATGGCCCCGTACTGGACGAAACCCTTGCCGTCGAGGGAGTCGGCCGTCACCTTGAACGACTGACCCGACACACTGAACGATGCCGCGAGCGCACCCTGGGACAGGGCCACGCCTATCGCGGCAGTCGCCGCGACGCTCGGCACCATGACTACGGCGAACCGCTTCCATCTGGTTCCGCCACGAGTCACGGACTTCATGACTGTTCCTCCTTCTCGGACGTACATCTCCGGCCCTGACTGCCCCTTGAGGGCGGCTCAGCCGGGCAGGGATGGGAGAAGTGCTACGTCCTCGGGAAGGAGAGCGCCCGCATCGGGAGTGCATGGTCTGTTCCGCACCCTGATCACCGGCGATCACCCCCGAGCGACAACCACTGGTCGCACCTGAGCCATCACGCGCAACCTGCCGGACAGGCCCAGCCGGACGGCTGAGACCCCCCTGTCCTAGACCGCCGGCGCTCCCCTTGGTTCGCCGTCGACCGCCCGGTGGGGACCCATGCACCCCGCCGCTCGAATGGCTGCCGGACGGTGGGGAGAGGACCGAGCGTGCCCGATCGTGGTGCATTCGCGGCCCGGACACAAGGGGGTTCGTTACTCGCGGGTAACGGACGGATAACCGAACACGGACGGAGCGAGTCCGAACAACAACTCAGGGTGCCGTCAAGCGAGTTTCCATACAGGTTGAATCCGGGACGGATCCGGACAGAAGATCGCGTCCGCGTTACTTCAAGTAACAGCGGCCGCGATTACCAAGTTTTGGTAAAGCGCGGCCGCTGTGCGTCCCTCGGGACAGAATTTTCACTCCGGCGTCACAAGCCGCAGTGTTTAACGACTGGTCACTGACGACTCAGAAAAGAACGCGGGCCAGAGCCGTACGCGCGGTCGTCACGCGCGGATCGTCGGCGCCCACAACCTCGAACAGTTCGAGCAGTCGTACACGCGCCGCGTCCCGGTCCTCGCCCGCGGTGCGCCCCACCGTCTCGACGAGCCGTCCGAAGGCGTCCTCGACATGTCCGCCGACCAGGTCCAGGTCGGCCGCCGCGATCTGCGCCTGCACGTCGCCGGGCTTCTCGGCGGCGTCCTTGCGCACCTGCTGCGGGTCGACGCCCTGCACGCGCTGGAGGAGCTGCGCCTGGCCGAGGCCGAGCTTGGCCTCCGTGTTGCCCGGGTCGTCGGACAGGACGTTCTTGTACGCCTGCACGGCGCCGTCCAGGTCTCCGGCGTCGAGCGCCTGCACGGCGGCCTCGAGGAGCGCGTCGTACGGGCCCGCCGGGGCCTCCTGCGCGACCGGGGCGGAACCCTCCGCCGCCGGGTCGACCTGGATGCCGGTGAGACCGAAGCGCTCCTCGGCGACCTGGATCAACTGGTCGAGGGTGCCGCGGATCTGGGCCTCCGGGGCGGCGCCCTGGAAGAGGGGCAGCGCCTGGCCGGCGACCACGGCGAAGACGGCCGGGATCCCCTGGACCCCGAACTGCTGCATCAGCATCTGGTTGGCGTCGACGTCGATCTTGGCGAGCACGAAGCGGCCGCTGTACTCGGCGGCGAGCCGCTCGAGCAACGGGCTGAGCTGCTTGCAGGGCTCGCACCACTCGGCCCAGAAGTCGATGACGACGGGCACCTCGGTGGACCGCTGGAGCACGGCGCTCTCGAAGTCCGCCTCACTGACGTCGATGACCAGGCTCGACGGCGGTACGGCTCCGCCGCCGCCCTGCCGGGCCTGCTCGGCGCGCGCCTGCTCCGCCTTCGCCTTGGCCTCTTGGGCCGCCTTCACCGCGGCGAGATCGACGACTCCGCTCATGGACATGTTCCGTGGCTGCATGCGTACAGTCTCCCCCCTCCGCGGACGGTTGTGGGCCGGGTCCGGCTCCGCGGCCTCCCGCCGGAATGCGAGACGCATCTGGAGGCACGGAGCGGACTCGGCCTGATGGTCGGCGCCGGGTCCCCACCTGGCGCCTTGTGGTTGCCGCTCGTCCGGCTCGCCCAGGGGTGCAGATCCGAGGCGGTCGTACGAGATCCCGCAGCTTTCGCTACGACTCGTAGCGTAACTGCCGTGGGCGGGACGCGGGAACAGGGCCCCGGTGATCAACCGGTGATCTGCCTCACGCGATCTTTCGGCCGTACCCGCCGGTATGGTCAACGACCATGCAGAGCCGCACGCCGCCCGACTCGTCCAGCCCCTGTCCCCCCAACGTACGGACGGGGCGTCCGCGTTCCGCCGCGGCGGACGAGGCGATTCTGGAGGCGACGCGGGCGGCGCTGGTGGAGCTCGGCTGGTCGAAGCTGACGCTCGGCGACGTGGCCGCGCGGGCGGGTGTCGCGAAGACGACGCTGTACCGCCGCTGGCCGGGCAAGAGCGAGCTCGTCGTGGACGCGGTCGCGGTCCTCTTCGACGAGCTGGAACTGCCCGACCGGGGTTCGCTCGCCGCCGACGTGGAGGGCGTGGTGCGGCAGTTCGCGGCGATCCTGGGGCGGCCCGAGACGAAGACGGCGCTGATGGCCGTGGTCGCCGAGTCCACGCGGGACGCTCCGCTGCGGGACCGGATCCGGACGTCGATCGTCGACCGCCAGAAGCGGCTCGTGCTGGAGGGGCGGGCGCGGGCCGAGCGCCGCGGCGAACTCCCCCCGGCCCCCGACCCGGCCGCCGCCGCCGCCACGGCGGACCTCATCTACGACGTGGCGGCGGGGGCGGTGGTGCACCGCACGCTGGTGAGCGCGGAACCGGCGGACGGGGAGTGGGTGCGGCGGTTCACGGCGCTGCTCCTGGGCGGGCTCGCGGCGGCGGCGCGGTAGGCCCTGGGGCCTACTTGGTGTTCCAGGCGCAACTGCCCAGCGTGGCGCGCTTCTTGGCGACGAGGGCGTCGGCCTCGGTCGCCGGCAGGGCGCGGGTGCGCTTGTCGTGGCAGACCACGGTGCGGTCGGAGCGGCCCGCCAGGTCGACCAGGATCTGGTCCCAGTGGCGGTACTGGACGTCGTGCCCGGTGTCGGCGTACGTCCGGGTCCTGACCTTCGCCGCGTCCGGCAGGTTGTCGCGCCAGGCCTTGAGGGTGCTCGCGGGCACGGTCGTGTCCTTGTCCCCGTGGTACAGGAACACCGGCGCCGTCAGCTTCGACAGGTCCGGGCCCGGCCGGTCGCAGTAGAGCCGCTGCTCGTGCACCTGCGGCGCCGGGTCGGCCAGCTGGCCGCGCTGGTAGTACGTCCGTGCCCCCTCCTCGTACGCGGTGTCGGCGAAGCCGGGGATCGACTTGACGGGGCTGTCGTCGGGGAAGGCCCACCACACGCGCGGGTCCTTGATCTGGTCCTTGACGGCGTCGGTGAGCTGCTCGTCGGACAGGCCGCAGTACGCGGGCTTCGTGCCGTACGGCGGGAGGGCGGCGGCGAGGTGCAGGGCGCTGACCCGGTTAGGGGCCTTGGCGGCGATCTCGGCGGCGTAGGGGCCGCCGCCGGATATCGCGATCACCTTGAACTTCTTGACGCCCAGCTCGTCGAGGACCGCGAGAGCGTCCTCGGCGTAGTCGGCCTTGCCGAGCTTCGGGTCGTAGTCGGTGTCGCCGAACCCGTTGCGCTCGACGGTGATCATGCGCAGGCCCAGGTCCTGTCTGGTGGTCCGCATGAAGTCGGTCATGTGCACGGCGCGGGCGCTGGTGCCGGTGCCGCCGATGTAGAGGACGGGGGTGCCGGTGGCGGGGCCGGAGTCGGTGTAGTGGGCGGTGCGGCCGGAGGGGAGCTTCGCGGCGCGGACGTCGGCGCCGAGGGAGTCGAAGCGGTTCTGCACCTTGGGCTCCGCCGGGGGGTTCGCGCTGACGGTGGTCGTGGTGCCGATGGCGATGCCGGTGAGGAGGGTGAGGGTGGCGGCGGCGAGGGTGGTTGCGGGGCGGGGCACGGTAACTCCTGGGGTGGGCGCGGCACTTGGCGTGCGCGCGCCTACCCCAAGATCACTTGCTCAAGCCCCTCCGGCGATTGAGGAGCGGGGTATGGGGCAGCGCCCCAGTCTTTCGCCCCGTCCACCCTCCGCTCCCGGGGCTCCGCCCCGGACCCCGCTGCTCAATCGCCGCAGGGGCTTGAGGTACCGGCACCGGCGCTGAAAGCGCCCGGTCAGAAGCCCGGCGGTTCCGTGTAGACGCCCCACTCCTCGCGGAGCACCCCGCAGATCTCGCCGAGCGTCGCCTCCGCGCGGACCGCGTCGAGCATCGGGGCGATCATGTTCGTGCCGGAGCGCGCGGCGCCGAGCATCGCGTCCAGCGCGGACCGGACCGCCGCGTCGTCGCGCCCGCCCTTGCGGTCGGCGAGCACCCGGACCTGCTCGCGCTCGACCTCGTGGCTGACCCGCAGGATCTCCAGGTCACCGGTGACGGAACCTTCCGCCACGTTGACCCCGACGACCCGCTTCTCGCCCTTCTCCAGGGACTGCTGGTACCGGAAGGCCGACTCCGCGATCTCGCCCGTGAACCACCCGTCCTCGATCCCCCGCAGGATCCCGGACGTGACCGGCCCGATCGGGTGCCGCCCGTCCGGGTGCGCCCGCAGGCCGCGCTCCTTGATCTGCTCGAAGATCTTCTCCGCGTCGGCCTCGATCCGGTCGGTGAGCTGCTCCACGTACCAGGAACCGCCCAGCGGATCCGCCACGTTGCCGACCCCGGTCTCCTCCATCAGCACCTGCTGCGTCCGCAGCGCGATCTCCGCCGCCTGTTCGCTCGGCAGCGCGAGCGTCTCGTCGAGGGCATTGGTGTGCAGGGAGTTGGTGCCGCCGAGGACCGCGGCGAGCGCCTCGACCGCCGTGCGCACGACGTTGTTGTAGGGCTGCTGCGCCGTCAGCGAGACCCCGGCCGTCTGCGTGTGGAACCGCAGCCACTGCGCCTTCTCGCTCTTCGCCCCGTACACGTCCCGCATCCACCGCGCCCAGATCCTGCGCGCGGCACGGAACTTGGCGATCTCCTCGAAGAAGTCCACGTGCGCGTCGAAGAAGAAGGAGAGGCCCGGGGCGAAGACGTCCACGTCCAGGCCGCGCGACAGCCCCAGCTCCACGTAGCCGAAGCCGTCGGCGAGGGTGTACGCCAGTTCCTGCGCGGCCGTCGAACCCGCCTCGCGGATGTGGTACCCGGAGACCGACAGCGGCTTGTACGCGGGGATGGCCTGCGCGCAGTGCTCCATCAGGTCGCCGATCAGGCGCAGATGGGGCTCGGGCTGGAACAGCCACTCCTTCTGCGCGATGTACTCCTTGAAGATGTCGGTCTGGAGGGTGCCGTTCAGCACCCCCGGGTCCACCCCTTGCCGCTCCGCCGCCACCAGGTACATGCAGAAGACGGGGACCGCAGGGCCGCTGATCGTCATCGACGTCGTGACGTCGCCCAGCGGGATGTCCCGGAACAGGACCTCCATGTCGGCCGCCGAGTCGATCGCGACGCCGCAGTGCCCGACCTCGCCGAGCGAGCGCGGGTCGTCGGAGTCGCGCCCCATCAGCGTGGGCATGTCGAAGGCCACCGAAAGCCCGCCGCCGCCGTTGCGCAGGATCATCTTGTAGCGCTCGTTGGTCTGCTCGGCGTTGCCGAACCCGGCGAACTGGCGGATGGTCCACGTCCGCCCCCGGTACCCGGTCGGGTACAGGCCGCGCGTGTACGGGTACTCGCCCGGCCACCCGATCCGCTCGAAGCCCTCGTACGTGTCCCCAGGCCGCGGCCCGTAGACCGGCTCGACCGGGTCCCCGGAGAGTGTCGTGAAGTCCGCGTCCCGCTTGCGGGCCTTGTCGTAACGGGCCTGCCAGCGTCGGCGGCCTTCCTCGATCGCGTCAGCGTCCATGCGTCAAATTTACTTGGACGTCCTACTAAATGTCGATGGGCCACGGCGGCCGATCCGCCCCGGCCTCCGCCCCGTTCAGGCCCGCAG
The DNA here is from genome assembly GCF_054724165.1 of Streptomyces sp. BYX5S. Taxonomy (NCBI): domain Bacteria; kingdom Bacillati; phylum Actinomycetota; class Actinomycetes; order Kitasatosporales; family Streptomycetaceae; genus Streptomyces; species Streptomyces sp. BYX5S. Next base: position 6,822,532 of record NZ_CM138829.1, read on the forward strand.
CGCCGCCAGATGCGCCGCCCGCACCTCCGCCGTCTGCCCCTGCACCACCAGGAACAGCCCTTCACGGGCCAGCCGCTGGGCCGGCGCCGACAGGCCGAAGGCACGCCCGCCCCCGGCCACGATCGCGGCCGTCGTCGCCGCCCGCATCAGGTCGTACGCCCGCGTCTTCACCGCGAGCCGGTCCCCCAGCCGCTCCCCCGCCGGAACCTCGTCGACCAGCGCGTACGCGTCCCGGCGCGCCGCGTCGAGGCGCTCGCGCAGCACGCCCGCCGTCTCCTTCGCCCCGGCGTCGCCGGACGCGTCGAGCAGGTCGAGGGCGGCGCGCGCGACACCGAAGACGGCCGGGTTGGTGTTGGTGTTCTTGGGCCGGTCCTCCCGCGCCCACTCCTCGTACGGCTGCCGTACGACGACGTCCTCCTCCGCCACCGTGAAGCCGTCCAGGACCAGGCCGACGGTGCGGGTGCCGGTGAGCGCGGCGAGCCGCAGCGGTTCGGTGGGGGCCAGGCCCGGCTGCTCGCGGGGTTCCGCCACCGCGAAGACGACCTCGCCGTCCTCGGTCGCCCCGCCGAGCAGGAACACGTCGTTCAGGCCCCAGCCCGTGTACCAGGGCACCCGCCCGTCGAAGCGCACTCCGCCGCTTGCGAGCGGGATCGCCCGCACCGGCAGCTCCGGGAAGGCCCGCAGGTGCGAGAAGGTGATGCCCGCGAGCGCCTCGCCCCCGGCCAGGCGGCGCAGCCACCGCGCGCGGGGCGCCTCGGCGCCCGTGGCGAGGGCGCGTACCGGAGTGTGGTGCTGGGCCTGCACGAAGAACGTCGAGCAGCACGCGCCCGCCAGGATCTCCGCGATCTCCCGCCCGACCGCGGCGGGCGCACCCGAACCCCCGTACGCGCTGGGCGCGTTGACGCCGAGCACGCCCGAGGCCCGGACCGCGGCGATCGCCCCGGGGGTGACGCCGGTGCGGTCGTGGGCCTCGGCGGCGGGCGCGAGGACGTCGTCGGCGAGCCGCCGGGCGGCGCCCACCAGCGGGTGGTGCGCGGGGCGGGACGGGGTGGCGGTCATGCGCGGATGCTCCTCGGGGCCGTACGTGCCTGTGGGGACACGGTGTCAGGTCCGTGCCCCCACAGGCGGTCTACTCGACCGTGAGGCGCCGCACCGCCTCACCGGTCAGTTCGCGGGTGTACGCCTCGGCGTCGCCCAGGGACCGGTGCAGCGCCAGGCCCTCGATGAGCGCGTCGAGGCGGCGCGTGGTCACCGGGTCGAAGTGGCGCCCGAGCAGTTCCCGGCTGCGTGCCATCCATGCCCGCGTCAGCTCCCGGTACTCCGGGCGCCGGGCGGCCAGGGTGTAGAGCTCCTGGGACAGCACGAGGTCGCGCCGGGGGCCTTCGGAGAGCGCGTGGATCAGCTCCGTGACGGCGTCGCGCGCCTCGTCCGGCGTCCCGACGCCCGCCAGGTGCCGCTCGAACACCGCCACGATGTGGTCGGCGAACCCCGTGAACGCCTCGCGCAGCAGGTCGTCGATGCCGGCGAAGTGGTACGTCATCGAGCCCAGCGGCACCCCGGCCCGCGCGGCGATCTTCCGGTGCGAGACCCCGGCGACGCCCTCGTCGGCGATGTGGTCGAGGGTCGCGGCGAGGATCCGCTCGCGGCGCCGCGGGTCCGCCTGTCCGGTGGCCATGGCCGTACCCCTCAGATCTCGCGGACGGGGCGGGCGGGGTTGCCGACCGCGACGACGTTCGCCGGTACGTCCCGGGTGACGACGGCGCCCGCGCCGATCACGCTGTTGGCGCCGATGGTCACGCCGGGGCAGACGATGACACCGCCGCCGAGCCACACGTTGTCGCCGATGGTGATGGGCAGCGCGGCCTCCAGCTTGTCGCGCCGGGGGCCGGGCTCCACCGGGTGGGTGGGCGTGAGGAGCTGGACGCCGGGGCCGATCTGGCAGTCCTCGCCGATGGTGATCGCGGCGACGTCGAGGGCGGTGAGCCGGTAGTTGACGAAGGTGCGGGCGCCGATGCTGATGTTGCTGCCGTAGTCGACGTACAGCGGCGGCCGCACCTCGACGCCCTCGCCGACGGAGCCCAGCAGCTCGGCCAGCACCTCGCCCGCCGATCCGTGGTCGTCGAGGAAGACGTCCTCGTACCGCGCGGCGAGCCGCATCGCGCGCCGCTGGCGGGTGGCGATCTCCGGGTCGTCGGCGATGTAGAGGTCGCCCGCGAGCATCCGTTCGAGGTTGCTGCGCGGGTCGTCGGCGAAGTGGTCCGTGGGCATGCGTACGAACGTACACTGCGAGGCGTACGAACGTACACTCGCGGTCGAAAAACGCGCGCACCCGTAGGGAACGGGCGCGCGCGGAGTTGCCGGAACCGGGCGGGTTACGCCTTGGCGAGGTTCGTGCCGTCGGCCGCGACCTTGGCGTCGAGCTCCGCGGAGATCTTGCGCTCCACGAAGAAGGCGGCGGTGGGGATCGTGCCGGCGATCAGCACCCACAGCTGCTTGCCGACCGGCCACTTGGCCTTGGAGCCCAGGTCGAAGGCGAAGACCAGGTAGAGGACGTACAGCCAGCCGTGCGCGATGGCGATGACGCGCGTGACGTCGGCGGCGCCGTCCATGCCGAGCGCGTACTTGGCGATCATGCCGAGACACAGGAGGACCAGGAGCACACCGGTGACGTAGGCCATGATCCGGTAGCGGGTCAGCACGCTCTTCTTCATGGGTCGAGCCTAACCGCCCGTTTTGCTCGATCTTGAAGCGGCCCCAGTGGCCCTCGTCACTGGGCCAGTCACTGGTCCTCGAAGTCGTGCGCGGCCACCCGCAGGGGCCGCAGCATCGCGAAGATCTCGCCGCACTCCTCCGCGTCGTAGACGCCGAGGCCGAAGTCCATCGCCATGAGGTCGCGGGTGGCCGCGTCGACGACCTCGCGGCCCTTCTCCGTGATGGTGGCGAGCGTGCCGCGCCCGTCGTTGGGGTTGGGACGCTTGTCGACGAGGCCGGACTTCACGAGCCGGTCGACCGTGTTCGTCACGGACGTGGGGTGCACCATGAGCCGCTCGCCGATCTTCGACATCGGCAGCTCGCCCGCCTTGGAGAAGGTGAGCAGGACCAGCGCCTCGTAGCGCGCGAACGTGAGCCCGTACGGCTTGACGACCGCGTCGACCTCGGCGAGCAGGATCTGGTGCGCGCGCATGATCGAGGTGATCGCGCCCATGGACGGGACGGACCCCCAGCGCTGCTTCCAGAGTTCGTCGGCGCGGGCGATCGGATCGAAGGCGAGAGAGAGGGGCTTCGGCACGCACCCGACCTTACCGGGCAGTCACATGCCGGTCAGCCCCGTCTCGGCCTTTGGGCCGCGGCCCGGTCCGCGGGTCCGGGCGCTCGCCCGCACCTCCAGGGCGAGCGCCGTGCAGCACAGGGCGCCGAGGAGTCCGGTGCCCGCGACGACGGTGGACACGTCGACGATCTCGGCGGCCGCACCGGCGAGCGCGGTGCCGACGCCCTGAATGGTCATCAGGCCCGCGTTGTGCAGGGTCATGGCCCGGCCGCGCAGTTCCTCGGGCACCGCCTCCACGAACCAGCGGTCGAGACCGAGGGTGTACGCGGACCCGGCCCCGGCGAGCAGCAGGATCACGACGGCCCAGGCGGTGCCGGGCACGAGGGCGTAGCCGGCGAGCGGCAGCAGGGTCACCGAGGCGAGCGGCAGCGCGATGCGGGACCGGGCCGACGGGGAGAGCAGCGAGCCCGCGGCGAGTTCGCTCGCGACGGTGCCGACGGCCATCGCGCACATGAGGAGTCCGACGGCCGCGGGCCCCGCCCCGATCTCGTCCGCGTACGCCGCCGCGAGGGCCTCCGGGGCGATGACGAACATGGGCGGCAGCCACAGGAGGAGCAGCAGGGCGCGGATGCGGCGGTGGCCGAGGACCTGCCGGGCGCCGGCGAGGGAGTACCGCAGCAGCGCGCCCTCCTTGTCGCGGTCCCGCTCCCGCGCGGGGCGCGCCTTCGTGCCGAGGCGGAGCAGGGTCGCCGAGCACAGGAACGTGACGACGGTGACGGTGAGCGCGCCGCGCGGGGTCACGACCGTGAGCAGGACGCCGCCGAGACCGAAGCCGACGAGGAGCGCGCTCTGCGACACGATGCGCAGCAGCGAGCGGCCGAGCACGAACAGGTCGCCGTCCCCGAGCACGTCGGTGAGCGTGGCCATGCGGGTGCCGTTGAACACCGGCGAGACGAGCGCGATGACGCAGCGCAGCGCGAGCAGTCCCCCGACCGGGGTGGCGGGCAACGCCATCAGCAGCGCGCACCCGGCGCACACGAGGTCGCACCCCACGAGCACCCGCCGCGCCGGGAACCGGTCCGCGATCCCGGACAGCAGCGTCCCGCCGACGAGGTAGGGCAGGAACCCGAGCGTGAAGGTGAGCGCGCTCAGCAACGGCGACCCGGTCAGCCCGTACACGAGCACGGTGAGCGAGATCTCGGCGACGACGACGCCGAGCAGGGAGGCGGCGTGCGCGACGAACACGGCGCGGAACTCGGCGATGCGGAAGAGGCGTGTGTAGCCGGTGCGTTCGTCGGAGGTGTCCGGGGCGGCGGCGTCCGCGTCGGCGGTGTTCGGGTCCGTGGTGTTCGGGTCGGCGGGTGAGGCGCCCCGACGGTCAGTGGTCATGGGCGCAGGCTGCCGTCCGTTCGCGGGCGGTCGTAGTGTTTCGGCGAGGGGCGAATGTTCCGGCCGGGGAGGGGTGGCGGGGTGCCGTTGCACTTGAGGTTCGGGCGGGAGGACCTGTTGCGGTGCCGGTTCGCGATCTCGCCGCTGTGGGAGACGCAGGAGGCGATCCGCACGCTCAAGAGGCCGGACCGGCACGGGTACCACCTGCCGTGGCTGCGCCGAGTCCGCGCCGCCGCCGAGGGGCTCGATCTGGCGCCGGTGTGGCTGCTGATGCCGCAGCGCGGGCACACCCCGGACTTCCTCGGGCCGCCGCCGATCGGGCCCGCCGCCACGTTCGACGAGGAGATCGCCGCGCTGCGGGCGACGGCTCCGGACGAGGCGCTGCGCGGCATCACCCAGTCGCTGGCCTGCACACCGGGCGCCGCGCGGTCCCCGCTCGGGCGCGCCCTGGCGGCCGAACCGGCGCGCGCCGTAAGGGAGTTGGCGGATCTGCTGGAGCTGGCCTGGCAGGCGCTGGTCGAGCCGGAGTGGCCGCGGCTGCGCGCGCTCCTGGAGGCGGACGTGGCCCACCACTCGCGGCGCCTCGCCGAGGTCGGGCTCGAAGGGCTGCTCAAGGAGCTGCATCCGCGGGTGGACTGGGAGCCCGGCACGCTCACGCTCACCGCCCGCGCGAGCGAGCACCGCCGGGACCTCGACGGCCGGGGCCTGGTCCTCCTCCCCAGCGTCTTCTGCTGGCCCGACGTGGTCAGCGGCTTCGAACCGCCGTGGCAGCCCACCGTCGCGTACCCGGCGCGGGGCGTCGGCGCACTGTGGTCCGCACCGGCCGCGCGCACCCCGGACGCCCTGGCGAACCTGCTGGGCCGGGGCCGCGCCGACGTCCTGGACGCGCTCGCCGAACCGGCGTCGACCAGCGCGCTCGCGCATCGGCTCGGCCGCGCGCCCTCGTCGGTGTCGGCGCATCTGTCGGCGCTGCGCGGGGCGGGGCTGCTGACGTCGCGGCGGCACGGACATCAGGTGCTGTACGAGCGGACGCCGCTGGGCAGCGCGCTCGTGACGGGCGATCAGGGCGCGTGAAGGGCGCGGCGGGACGGGCCGGAGTGGGCCGGGCCCGCTAATGCGCGGGGAATCGACAACCCTGTGTAACGATTGCCCGGTATTGACCTGATAAAGCCGATCGATACCGTTTCGCACGCTCCGAGCCTGGGGGCAGGATGCCCGTCCCGTCCGTCCGCACACCCGCCCGCACCCTCGCGGTCACCACCGCCGCGCTGCTGCTGTCCGCCGTCACCGTCGGCTGCTCGGACGGCGGCGGGGGCGGCGCGGGCAGCACCGGCGGCGGCCGCGACTCCGCCGCGGAGCCCGCGCGGCAGAGCGCGCCGTCGAGTTCCGTCACCGACACCTCCCCGTTCTGGGTCGACCCGGACTCCGACGCCGCCGACCAGGTCGCCGAGTGGAAGAGCCGGGGCCGCGGCTCCGACGCCGCGCTGATCGAGCGGATCGCCGCGCACCCGCAGGCCATGTGGGCGCCGGGCGACTACCCGCGGCAGCCGATCGCCGAGGCGGCGGCGCAGGCCACGAAGGCGGACAAGACACTGGTGCTGGTCGCGTACAACATTCCGCACCGCGACTGCGGGCAGCACTCGGCGGGCGGGGCGCACAGCGCGGACTTCTACCACCAGTGGATCGACGCGTTCGCCTCCGGGATCGGCGACGCCAAGGCCCTCGTCGTCCTCGAACCGGACGCGCTCGGGCACATCGTCGACGGGTGCACTCCGGCCGAGTACGACGACGAGCGGTACGCGCTGATGTCGGCGGCGATCGACCGGCTGAAGCGGCAGCCGAACACAAAGGTGTACGTCGACGCCGGGAACCCGGCCTGGATCCCCGACGCGAACAAACTGGTGGAGCCGCTGCGGCGGGCCGGGGTGGAGAAGGCGGACGGGTTCGCCCTCAACGTCTCCAACTTCCAGACCGACAAGGCGAGCGCCGCCTACGGCCGCCGGCTCTCCGGGCTCCTCGACGGCGCCCACTTCGTCGTCGACACGAGCCGCAACGGCGCGGGGCCCTACGGGGACGGCCAGGGCGACGCCTGGTGCAATCCGCCCGGCCGCGCGCTGGGCTCCGCCCCGACCACGAAGACGGGCGACGCCCTCATCGACGCGAACCTGTGGGTGAAGCGGCCCGGTGAGTCCGACGGCACCTGCCGGGGCGGCCCGGCCGCCGGAACGTGGTGGGCGGACTACGCGCTGGGCCTGGCCCGGTCCAGCCCCTCCGGCGATTGAGGAGCGGGGTCCGGGGCGGCGCCCCGAGAGCGCATCCCCGGACCGGCGGAACTCACTTCACCTGAACCCACTTCGCCTCGGACGACACCCCGTCCGCGTCCGACACGAACAGCATGTACCACCCCGGAGGGACCAGCGTGCGGTCCTTCGGAACGTCCACCGACACCGCCCCCTCGGACTTCGTCACGTCGAGCGCGATCGAGCGCTGCTCCACGTCCGTCGTGTGCGTCACGGCGGACGGCCGCATGAGCCGCGCCTTCACGATCCCGTCCGCGTCCTTCGTGCGGAAGGTGACCTTCCCGCTCGCGGGCACGTCCTTCGGGCCCGCGCCCAGCACGGGCCGCTGGTCCCCGCCCCGGTGCAGCGCGGGCGGCGTGAAGATCTCCATGCGCTGCTCGAAGTGGCCCAGCTTGGTGTTCTGCTGGTTGTCGTAGAGCGGGTCGGAGCCGAAGCTGGCGACCCGGCCGTCGGGCAGCAGCAGCGCCTCGGAGTGGTAGTTGCGGCCGACCTTGGGCGCGGCGGCCTCCTGGAAGGCGTTCGCCCGCGGGTCGTAGAACTGCGCCTTGTGGATGTTGCTGGCGCTGCGCCCGCGGTAGTCCTCGGAGCCGTTGGTCGTGAAGACGGAGTCGTCCGGCATGATGACCGAGTTCAAGTAGCGTGTGCCCTGCGGGAGTTGCGGCCCGTCCTTGAAGGAGGGGTTCTCCTTCTTCAGGTCCACCACGGCCGTGCGCGCGGTCGACTTCTTGGACTCGCCGACGCCGCCACCGCCGAGGATCATGAACCGCTGGTCCTGCGCGGGCGGCAGCAGCAGCGAGGACGAGGTCTCCGTCTGGTCCGTGTCCGTCAGTCCGGGGACCTTCTCGAACTTGTTGGTCTTCAGGTCCCACAGCCCGGGGACGCGCCCCTTCTCGGCGGGCCCGTAACCGGCGTTGGAGGCCGGGTAGAAGAGCTTGCCGCCCTTGGTGAGGAACAGCGCCGGGTAGGTCGGGAAGTACCGCTTGGGGCCCATCGACCACTTCTTGGTCTCGGGGTCGTAGATCTCGTTGTCGCCGGGGTCGATGACGCCGACGTCGTCGAGCCCGGACACCGCGAGCACCTTGCCGTCCTCCAGGCCGACGAGCGTCGGGTACCAGCGGGCCTTCGTCATCGGCTCGACCGGCACGTACCGCTCGGCGACGGGATCGAACTCGTACGCCTCCTTGATCCCCTGGAAGTCCTGCTTGTCCATGGTGATCTTCTCGGAGAGGCCGTACGTGTTGTCGGCGTCCTTGCCGCGCAGGCCCTCGATCTCGTACTGAGCGTCGTCCTCGGTGACGTGCTCCTCGCCGGGCCGCGCGGCCTCGACGAAGACGCGGGCCTCGCTCGCCTTGACCTTGGTCTTCCAGGGCTGCATGACGCCGGCCGCGTTGCGCTTCTTGTCGAAGGTGCGCTGGGCCCTGGGCACCGTCACGTCGAACTTGGAGACGTACTCGACGCCGGACGGGGAGCGGAACGTGGTGCCCTTCTTCAGGTGCACCGCCTTGTCGGGGCTCTCGTTCTTGACGCGCATGCCGCCGCCGGCCCTCTCGACCTCGCCGTCGAGCAGTTCGTAGCGGGCGGTGCCGCCCGCCACCAGGAGCCGCCCGTCGGGGAGCTGGGCGTGGCCGCCGCAGAAGAAGTCCGCGGGGGTGGGGATCTTCTTGAAGGTGTTGGCCTTCGGGTCCCACAGGACGGTGTCGAAGGAGCCGGCGTCGAACTTCTTCTGCTCGTTGCCGGAGCCCGCCACGATGAGGACCTTGCCGGTGTGCAGCAGCGCGGCGTGGATGGCGTTGGTGCGGAACTCCTCGGGGATGTCGACCTGCGACCAGGAGCCGTAGGTGGCCTTGTAGCCGGGCTGGGCGATCTTCCAGTCCTCGTACTGCTCGCTGGCGAAGGTCCAGGCGGCCGGGGCGTTCAGGCCGACGAGGAGGACGGCGCCGCCCGCTCCGAGGAGGGTCTTCTTCATCCGGCGCGAAGGTCTGTAGGGCATGGGTCAGTTCCCTCCTGAGGTCGACGTGCTGGAGACCGGCTGCACGGTGATCGTCGGCTCGAACTCGGCCCTGGCCGCCGCCTGTGCCGCCGCGGCCCGGCGCTGCGAGGCGTACCAGACGACGGGCGGGGCGAGCGCGATGCACAGGGCGAGGACGGCCCAGGTGCGCATGGCGACGTGGGTGTGGTCGAGGACGACGGACGCCGCGAGCGAGGTGGCGAGCACGCCCGCCCAGATCAGATGGATGCGGAAGGTCAGCGGCCGGTCGGCGCTGGCGTCGCCGCCCTTGGGCGTGACGACGAAGCGGCTGGGGCGGCCGAGCAGGGCCGCGCCGAGCGACTTGAGGTAGATGGGCGCGGAGATCGCGGACATGCCCATGCCGGCGAGGCCGCCGGAGCCCTCGGGTTCGTGCGGGGAGACGTTGTGCCGCCGGTTCCACAGGTAGAGCCCGACCTGGAGGGCGGCGGCGTCGCTGTAGAGCATCAGCCACACGGACGCGGACACCTGCGTGCCGCTGGCCCCGAACCACAGGAACAGGACGCAGCTCAACACGCCGAGCAGCCAGTTGACGGCCGTCATCGGGTAGTAGACGAGCATCATCGAGTACGAGAAGAGGCGGCCGGGCGGCATCGAGCCGGGGGCCTTCCAGTACTGGCGGAACAGCGTCTCGTAGGTGCCGCGCGACCAGCGGGTCTGCTGGGTGAAGAAGTCCGTCCAGGAGGCGGGTCCCTCGCCGACCGCGAGCACGTCGGGCGTGTAGACGGAGCGCCAGCGCTCGTGGGTGTCCGGGTTGCGGTGGCGGTGGATCTCGAAGCCGGTGGCCATGTCCTCGGTGATGGAGTCGACGAGGCCGCCGATCTGCTTCACCGCGGAGATCCGTACGACGTTGTTGGTGCCGACGAACATGGGGGCCCGGTAGCGGTTCCCGGCGCGCTGGATGAGCGCGTGGAAGAGGAACTGCTGGGACTCGGCGGCCTTGGTGACCGGGGAGTCGTAGTTGCCGTAGACCTGGGGGCCGACGACGAAGGCGACGTCCGGGTCGCGGAAGTAGCCGAGCATCCGCTCCAGGAACTCCGGGTGCGGCACGTGGTCGGTGTCGACGGAGGCGAAGAAGTCGTAGCCGTCGCCGTGCGCGGCGAGCCAGGCGTTGTAGTTGCCGTGCTTGGTACGGGCCTTGTGGGGGCCCTTGGCCTGGTTCCACTCGGGGATGCCGCTGCGGGTGAAGTGCCGGACGCCGAGTTCGGCGCACAGGGCCTTGGCCGCGGCGTCGTCGCCCTCGTCCAGGAGCCATACGTCGAGCGGCCCGTCGTGGGTGAGGCGCACGGCCCCCTCCAGGGTGGCGCGCACCATCGACAGGGGTTCCTTGCCGGGGACGTACGTGGTGAGGAACGCGACGCGGGTGCCGGGTTCGGGACGGACGGGGACCGGGTCCCGGGCGACGAGCGTGGCGTGGGCGATGGAGACGACGTTGACGAGCATGAACAGCTCGATGAACCCGATCGCGAGCAGCATCACGATGTCGAGCGAGACCATCCAGCGGTCGCCGCCCTCCCGTTCGACCCAGTGGCTGGGCCACACCAGGTACACGAGGAGTGCCCCGGTGAGCAGGGGCGCGAGCGTCATGAGCAGGACGGCCCGTATTCGGTGCGGCTCGTTCGAGAGGAGCGAGGTGTACTGCACCCGGTAGCCGCCGTCCTCCGACGGCTCGGTGAGCGGGCCGGCGAGCCTGCTGTAGGTGTCGTAGTCATAGCCCTCGTCAGGCCGCACGTGCCCTCCAGGATCTGGTGATCGACCGTTTCGGTACCCCCACAAAAAGGGACTTTCCCGGGCGTGTCGACCAGGAGAGGGCGTACGAGTGAGGCCGTACGCACGAGCGGCCCGACACCCCACGGGGGCATCGGGCCGCTGCGGCGTGACCGGCTACTCGGACAGGTGGCGCTCCACCGTGTCGACCTTCGACGTCAGACCGTCCGTCACACCCGGGCGGATGTCCGCCTTCATGACGACGGACACCCGCGGCGCCCGCTCCTCCACCACGGCGACGGCGCGCTTGATCACCGCCATCACCTCGTCCCACTCGCCCTCGACGGACGTGAACATCGCGTCGGTCCGGTTCGGGAGGCCGGATTCGCGGACCACGCGGACGGCGTCGGCGACGTAGCTGCCGACGTCCTCACCGACGCCGAGCGGGGTCACGGAGAAGGCGACGATCATGCGTTGACCACGCCTTCCTGGCGGGCGCGGGTGGCCATGACCGCCGCCTCGGCCTCACGCTTGAGCCGGCGCTCGGCGAAGAAGCCGCCGGTGGGCAGGACCGAGAGGACGAAGTAGAGCGCGGCGGTGCCGAAGCTCCACTTCGCGCGGTTCCAGGCGTCGAGCCAGAAGATCACGTACAGCACGAAGAGGAAGCCGTGGACCGCGCCCATCACGGGCACCGCGTTGAAGTCCGTCGTCCGCTTGAGGACCGAGCAGATCAGCAACAGGAGGAAGGAGACGGCCTCCGGGGCGGAGACCAGGCGGAGTCGTCGGAGGGCGGAGGCGGTCTTGAGGTCCACGGGTGCACCTTCGGCTGAGCGGGCGGACGGTCGATGATCTTGTGAATGTGCGCACAAGCGTTTCCCCATTGTGGCATCGCGCCGGTGGGGGCCTGTCGGCGGGCTCCCGTGGGCGGCTACCTTCGACCCCGTGGCTACGTTCCGACTGCAGGGCAGCAAAGTGCTGGCCGTCGACATGACCGGCGACAGCGTGAAGGCGAAGAACGGCTCGATGGTCGCCTACGACGGCCGGATGGCGTTCAAGAAGCTGAGCGGGGGCGGCGAGGGGATCCGGGGCATGGTGACCCGCCGCATCACCGGCGAACAGATGACCGTGATGGAGGTGAAGGGCGAGGGCACCTGCTGGTTCGCGGACCGGGCGAGCGAGATCAACCTGGTGGGGCTGAACGGCGACAAGCTGTACGTCGAGTCGAGCAATCTGCTGTGCACGGACGCCGGGCTGCGCACCGGCACCTCCTTCACCGGCGTACGCGGGGCCTCCCAGGGCAACGGCCTGTTCACGACGACCGTCGAGGGGCACGGGCAGGCGGCGATCATGAGCGAGGGCCCGGCCGTGGTGCTCCGGGTCAGCCGGGACTACCCGCTGACCGTGGACCCCGGCGCGTACATCGCGCACCAGGGCAACCTGCACCAGTCGTTCCAGTCCGGGGTGAGCTTCCGCACATTCCTGGGCGAGGGCGGCGGCGAGGCCTTCCAGATCCTTTTCGAGGGCGACGGGCTGGTCTACGTGCAGCCCAGTGAGCGCAACACGATCGCGGGGGACGTGTGATGACGACGGCGGCCGCACCGGGGTTCCGGGAGATCAATTCGAGGATGGTCGAGGCGACCGTGGTGCCCGGCCAGCGGCTCTACAGCCAGCGCGGCGCGATGCTCGCCTACCAGGGAGACGTCTCCTTCACCCCCAACACCCAGGGCGGGCAGGGCGGGTTGATGTCCATGATCGGGCGGCGGGTCGCGAACGAGGCGACACCGCTGATGACGGTCGAGGGCAGCGGCACCGTGCTGTTCGGGCACGGCGGGCACCACGTGCAGGTGATCACGCTCTCCGGCGACACCCTGTACGTGGAGGCGGACCGGCTGCTCGCCTTCGACGGGGCGCTGCGGCAGGGGACCATGTTCATGGGCTCGCAGGGCGGGGTGATGGGCATGGTGCGCGGCCAGGTGACCGGGCAGGGCCTGTTCACGACGACGCTTCAGGGGCACGGATCGGTGGCCGTGATGGCGCACGGCGGGGTCATCGAGCTGCCGATCACGCCGGGGCGGTCGGTGCACGTCGACCCGCAGGCGTACGTGGCGCACCACGGCGACGTGCGCAACAAGCTGTCCACGGCCCTGGGCTGGCGGGACATGGTGGGGCGCGGCAGCGGCGAGGCGTTCCAGCTGGAGCTGAGCGGCAGCGGTGCAGTGTACGTCCAGGCATCGGAGGAGAAGCTGTGACCGGCCCGATCGTGCACGACCCGGCGACGCTGCCGGTCGACGACAACGTCAACGCGTACACCTTCTGCGTGGAGCTGAGCGGCAGCCAGTGGTTCCTGCAGAAGGGGAAGATGATCGCCTACTACGGGCGGATCGACTTCAACGGCATCGGGCACGGCCGGCTCGACCGGCTCGTGCGCGCCTCGTTCCACTCGCCGCTGCACGCGAGCGACTGGGTGGTCGCGGAGGGCAGCGGCAAGATGCTGCTCGCGGACCGGGCCTTCGACGTGAACTCGTACGACCTCGATGACGGAAACCTGACGATCCGCGCGGGCAACCTGCTCGCTTTTCAGCCAACTCTCTCGCTGAAGCAATCGATCGTTCCCGGCTTCCTCACACTCATTGGCACCGGCAAATTCGTCGCGGCGTCAAATGGTCCGGTCGTGTTCATGGAGCCGCCGATCCGGGTGGACCCGCAGGCGCTCGTCGGCTGGGCCGACTGTCCGTCGCCCTGCCATCACTACGACCACGGTTATCTGACGGGCGTGATCGGCGGTCTACGTGCGATGACGGGCATCGGCGGGGTCTCCGGCGAGGAGCACCAGTTCGAGTTCGTGGGCGCGGGGACCGTACTGCTCCAGTCCAGCGAGTCGTTGATGCCCGAACAGGCCGTGGGTGACGTGCCTCACCAGGCGGGAGTTCCCGGCGGACACGGAACCTCCACGGGTCAGCCACAGGCACCGCGCCTTCCCGGACAGCTCGGGGACCTCCAGCGCCGCTTCGGGCTGTGAGCGGTAATCTGCGGAGTGTGACGTCGAACGCGAGTGCGTAGTGTGTCACCCCCCACATTCGTTCACCTTTCAACTTCTTAGGTAGAATCGATTTCATGGAGACCGAGACGGCCACGCCGTGGCTGACCGATGAGGAGCAGTGCGCCTGGCGCACCCACCTGGAGGTCAACAGACTGCTCAACTATCAGCTGGAGAAGGATCTCCAGCCCTTCGGCCTGACGATGAACGACTACGAGATCCTGGTGAACCTCTCCGAGGCCGAGGATCTGCGGATGCGGATGAGCGACCTCGCCGCCGCGACCCTTCAGTCCAAGAGCCGGCTGTCGCACCAGATCACCCGCATGGAGAACGCCGGGCTGGTCCGCCGCGAGAACTGCGAGTCGGATCGCCGGGGCCTGTACACCGTGCTCACCGATCACGGCATGGAGACCATGCGGAAGGTCGCCCCGCACCATGTGGCGTCCGTCCGCAGCCACTTCGTGGACCTCGTCTCACCGGAGGAGCTGGGCCATCTGCGCCAGGCCCTCTCCCCCATCGCCGAACACCTGCGATCGCAACGCGGCAAACCGTGAGCTATTAGGCGGCGGGCGGCACGAACCGGTCGGCGGGCAGCGCGAGCTCGAACAGCGCGCCGCCCTCCGGCGCGGTGCGCACCGTCAGCGTGCCGCCGTGCCGGGCCGCCACGTCGCGGGCGATGGCGAGGCCGAGTCCGGCCCCGCCGCCGTCCCGGGAGCGGGCGTCGTCGAGCCGTACGAACCGCTCGAAGATCCGCTCCCGCTCGCCCCGCGGAACCCCGGCGCCGTCGTCGGCGACGCCGAGCACGACCCGCTCCGCGTCGGCGCGCACGGTGACGCGCACCGCGGCGCGAGCGTGCCGCTGCGCGTTGTCCACCAGGTTGCCGAGCACCCGCGCCAACTGACCGCGCGAGCCGCTGACCTGGGGCACCTCCGCGGCCTCCACGTGCACGGGGACGCGGTCGCCCACACGCTGCGACACCTCCTCGCGCACCAGCGCGGCGAGGTCGACCTCGCCGCCGCCCGGCTTCTCGCCCGCGTCGAGGCGGGCCAGCAGCAGCAGGTCGGCCGCCAGCTCCTGCAACCGCACCGTGTCCTCCACGGCGCCGTCGACATCGAGCAACTCCGGGTGCGCGGCGCCCACTTCGAGCTGGGTGCGCAGCGAGGCGATCGGGCTGCGCAGCTCGTGCGAGGCGTCGGCGACGAAACGGCGCTGGCGCTCCACCGAGGCCTCCAGGGCGGCGAGCGTCTCGTTCGTGGTGCCCGCGAGCCGGGCCACCTCGTCGTGGGTGTCCGGTTCCGGCACCCGCCGGCCCAGGTCCTGCGACGCCGTGATCGCGGCCATCTCGGCGCGGATGCCCTCCACGGGCCGCAGCGCGCGCCGGGTCACCAGCCAGGTGACACCGCCGACCACGACGAGCAGCACCGGGAAGCCGATCAGCATCGACGTCAACGCCGTGTTCACCGCGCTCTGTTCGGCGTCCAGCGAGCCGCCCGCGTACACGGTCAGATCCCCGTACGCGGTGTCCTCGACCTCGACCGCGGCGAACCGGTAGTCGGCGCTGTCGCCGTCGATGGTGGCGCTGCCGTCCGTGTAGTCGGTCTGGTCGGAGACGCTGGCGTCCCGCTTGTCGTCGCTTCCGTCCTCGTCCCCGTCGTCCTCGGGGCGCGCCGCGGCGGGCGTCACGTCGCGCACGCCGGTGCCGGAGACCTTCTCCAGGTCCTCGGAGACGGCCACCACCCTGCCGTCGTCGTCGACGACCTGCACCGGGTCCTCGTCGTCCAGGTCGAGGTCGCCGGGCGCGGTGCCGGTGGCCAGGAGGCCGGCGACGCGGCGGGCGGTGGAGTCGGCGGCGCCGCCCGCCTGCTCGGTGAGGTTGCCGCGCAGCGACAGCAGCACGGTGGCGCCCGCCGCGACGAGGGCGACCGCGACGACGAGGGTCGCGGCGAGCGCGGCGCGGGCCCGTACGGAGCCGAAGGGGCGCCTCATCGGGGGGCCTCCAGGCGGTATCCGGCGCCGCGCACCGTGCGGATCAGGGAGGCGTCGAGCTTGCGGCGCAGGGCGCTGACGTACACCTCGACGATGTTCGGGTCGCCCTCGTAGGCGAAGTCCCAGACGTGGTCGAGGATCTCGCCCTTCGACACGACCTCGCCGGCCCGGGTCACGAGCTGCTCAAGGACCGCGAACTCCTTCGCTGTGAGCGGGACTTCACCGTTCTCGGCGTGGGTGACGCGGCGGGCCGCGGTGTCGACGGCGTACGGGCCGACGGTGTGCACCGGGTTGGCGCTCCGGCTGCTGCCGCGGCGCCGCAGCAGCGCCTTCACCCGGGCGACGAGGACGACGTACGAGAACGGCTTGGTGAGGTAGTCGTCGGCGCCGGTGTCGAGCCCCTCGGCCTCGTCGTACTCGCCGTCCTTCGCGGTCAGCATCAGGATCGGCACGTCGTTGCCCGCGGCGCGCAGGGCTCCGCAGACCCGGTAGCCGTTCATGCCGGGCAGCATGATGTCGAGGACGACCAGGTCGTACGGCGACTCGCTCGCGGCGTGCAGGCCCTCCAGTCCGTCGTGGACCACGTCGACGGCGTAGCCCTCGGCGGTGAGGCCCTTGGCGAGCGACAGGGCGAGTCGCTTTTCGTCCTCGACGATCAAGAGTCGGGAGGGGCGACGCGCAGCGTCTCGAGCAGGGCGGTGGTGGGTGACGGGCGGGCGCATGTGGGCAAGGGTCGCAGGTCGAACCTGAAGAAGGCTTCAGGGTTCTTCAGCGGGGCTTCAGGGTCGTCCGGGCAGTGTGTTTCCCGAAGGACGGACAGGGCGGCCGGAAGGCGCCGCCCGCCGGACACCTCAGTCACGGGAGAAGCTCATGAAGCGCCGTACCACTGTCATCTCCGCCATCGCCGTCGTCGCCGTGCTCGGCGCGGGCACGGCCACCGCGGTCGCGGTCGCCGACGACGAGGGTTCGCCGAAGTCGGTGGCGTCGAAGTCGTCGGTGAAGGTGAAGGACGACGACGGTGTGAGCGACAAGCAGGAGGACGCGAACGAGGCGAAGGGCGCGAAGGTCTCCGCCGAGGACGCGATCGCCGCCGCGCTGAAGCACACGTCCGGCACGGCCGTGGGTGCGGACCTCGACTCCGACGACGGGCGGCTGGTCTGGGACGTCGACGTGATCGGCTCCGGGAACAAGTGGCAGCACGTCGAGGTCGACCCCGGTACGGGCAAGGTGCTCGGCTCCCACACGGAGCGGGACGACGACGGGGACGACGACGACAGCGCGGCGCGGGTCGGGGCGATGCTGAAGGGGGCGTCGACGTCGGCGGAGGACGCGGCGCGGGCCGCGGCCTCGAAGGGGACGGTCACGTCGGTGGACGCGGATGACGACGGGGCGGTGAAGGTGTGGGAGGTCGAGACGACGTCGGCGGACGGGACGCAGGCCGACTGGCACGTGTCCTTCACCTCGGCCTCCGTGACGCCGGACCGCTCGTCCGACGACGACTGACACCCCGCCGGGGCGCGCCTCACGCCACGGGGCTCCCCCGCGGAGCGCGCCTCACGCCACGGGGCTCCGCCCCGGACCCCGCTGCTCAATCGCCGCAGGGGCTCAAATTCCCCACCCCCGGTCAGCCCGCCCGCCCCCCCCCAGGGCGGGCTACCGCACCCCCCGGCACCCCGCCTCGGAAAACCTGCCGCCAGCCCCGGCTCCTCACCCATAGCGGTGGGGCCGCACCCCGCCTCGGGCAATCCGCCGCCGCCCCCGGCTCCCCACCCATGGCGGTCGGCCGCGCCCCGCCTTGGGCAGTCTGCCGCCTGGGGCGGCAGGGTGGGCAAGGCGGCACCACGGTGTGGCGCAATGGGGGCGGTGGGCACGGCCACGGTGCGGGTAGGCCGAGCACGATGCCGCGTAACCAGGACGGTGGCGTCGGGGCGCCCCACCCGCCGGCCGCGCTCAGCGTCCCGTGAGGCCCTCCACGAGTTCGTCCGACGCCCGGTAAGGGTCAAGGTCGCCGGAGACGATGCGTTCCGCGAGGGCGCCGAGGCGACGGTCGCCGGAGAGATCGCCGATGCGTTCCCGCAACGCCGTCACGGCGATCGTCTCGACCTCCCGCGCCGCCCGCGCCACCCGCCGCTCCGCGAGAACCCCGTGCTCCTCCATCCACGCCCGGTGCTTCTCCAGCGCCTCGACGACCTCGTCGACCCCTTCGCCGCGCGCCGCGACCGTCTTCACGATCGGCGGCCGCCAGTCCCCGGGAGCCCGGGACTCACCGAGACCCAGCATGTGGTTCAGCTCGCGGGCCGTGGCGTCCGCCCCGTCCCGGTCCGCCTTGTTCACCACGTACACGTCCCCGATCTCCAGGATCCCGGCCTTGGCCGCCTGGATCCCGTCACCCATCCCGGGCGCGAGGAGCACCACGCTCGTGTCCGCCTGCGAGGCGATCTCCACCTCGGACTGGCCGACGCCGACCGTCTCGACGAGGATCACGTCGCACCCTGCGGCGTCGAGGACCCGGATCGCCTGCGGCGCGGCCCACGCGAGCCCGCCCAGGTGACCGCGCGTCGCCATCGACCGGATGTAGACCCCGGGGTCGGAGGCGTGCTCCGACATCCGTACCCGGTCGCCGAGGAGCGCACCGCCGCTGAACGGCGACGACGGGTCGACGGCGAGCACGCCGACCCGCTTGCCGATCCGCCGGTACGCGCTCACCAGCGCCGACGTCGACGTCGACTTGCCGACACCCGGCGACCCGGTCAGCCCGACCACGTACGCCCCGCCCGTGAGCGGCGCGAGCGCGGCCATGACCTCGCGCAGCTGCGGGGACGCCCCCTCCACCAGGGAGATCAGCCGGGCCACGGCCCGCGGCCTGCCCTCCCTCGCCTGCGCGACCAGCGTGGGGACGTCCTGCATCACAGCTCCGTTCACCAGTTCCCGTACACCGACGACGACGTAAGACGCCTGCGAAAGGCGTTACGCCTTGGGTACCCGCACCACCAGCGCGTCACCCTGACCGCCGCCACCGCACAGCGCCGCCGCGCCGACACCGCCGCCGCGCCGCTTCAGTTCGAGCGCGAGGTGCAGCACGATGCGCGCGCCGGACATCCCGATCGGGTGACCCAGGGCAATCGCCCCGCCGTTGACGTTCACCTTTTCCGAGGACACCCCGAGGTCCTTCATTGACTGCACGGCGACCGCCGCGAACGCCTCGTTGATCTCGATGAGGTCGAGGTCCTCGACGCCGATGCCCTCCTTCTTGAGGGCATGCTGGATCGCGTTCGACGGCTGCGACTGCAACGAGTTGTCCGGTCCCGCGACGTTGCCGTGCGCGCCGATCTCGGCGATCCACTCCAGGCCCAGCTCCTGCGCCTTCGTCTTGCTCATGACGACGACCGCGGCGGCACCGTCGGAGATCTGCGAGGACGTGCCGGCGGTGATCGTGCCGTCCTTGGCGAAGGCCGGGCGCAGCTTGCCGAGGGACTCCGCGGTGGTCTCCGCGCGGATGCCCTCGTCCTTGCTGAACAGGACCGGCTCGCCCTTGCGCTGCGGGATCTCGACGGGCGTGATCTCCGCCTCGAACGTGCCGTTCTTCTGCGCGGCGGCGGCCCGCTGGTGCGACAGCGCGGCGATCTCGTCCTGCTCGGGACGGGCGATGCCGAGGCGGGTGTTGTGCTTCTCCGTCGAGGCGCCCATGGGGATGTTCTCGAAGGAGTCCGTCAGCCCGTCGTACGCCATCGCGTCGAGCATCTCGACGGCGCCGTACTTGTAGCCCTCACGGGACTTCGGCAGGAGGTGCGGGGCGTTCGTCATGGACTCCTGGCCACCGGCCACGACCACGTCGAATTCGCCGGCGCGAACGAGCTGGTCGGCGAGCGCGATGGCGTCGAGACCGGACAGGCACACCTTGTTGATGGTGAGCGCCGGGACGTTCATCGGGATGCCCGCCTTGACGGCGGCCTGGCGAGCCGGGATCTGCCCTGCCCCGGCCTGGAGCACCTGCCCCATGATCACGTACTGCACCTGGTCGCCACCGATCCCCGCACGGTCGAGGGCGGCCTTGATCGCGAAGCCGCCGAGGTCGGCTCCGGAGAAGGACTTGAGCGAGCCGAGCAGTCGGCCCATGGGCGTCCGCGCGCCCGCGACGATCACTGACGTGGTACCGGTCGTTCCTGACATGAGGCACGGCCCCTTGGAGATGAGGAGTGAACGAGGGTTTACCAAGAAAGGTACTGACCGGTACTGCCCGCGTCATCGCCGCGCGAGTGTGATCGCGCGCACGTTGCGTAACCACTCCGAGCGCGCTGCACTGACAGCATGCTGACGCGAATCGACCACATCGGGATCGCCTGCTTCGACCTCGACAAGACCGTCGAGTTCTACCGGGCGACGTACGGCTTCGAGGTCTTCCACTCCGAGGTCAACGAGGAGCAGGGCGTGCGCGAGGCCATGCTCAAGATCAACGAGACCTCCGACGGCGGGGCCTCCTACCTCCAGCTGCTCGAACCGACCCGCGACGACTCCGCCGTCGGCAAGTGGCTGGCCAAGAACGGCGAGGGCGTGCACCACATCGCCTTCGGCACGGCCGACGTCGACGCGGACGCCGCCGACATCAAGGACAAGGGCGTACGCGTCCTCTACGAAGAGCCCCGACGCGGGTCGATGGGCTCGCGCATCACGTTCCTGCACCCCAAGGACTGCCACGGCGTCCTGACCGAACTCGTCACCGCTGCGCCCCAGGAGTCGGCGGAGCACTGACCTCCACATAGTGGGCCCGGTAGGGTTGTGGGGCGGCTGCCGTCTCCAACGGCCGGTCGTGGGCCGGGGTCCGGGTATCGGGGGACGAGGGTCGGAGCACATCGGACGGCGAAGGCATCAGCCGGAACGGTCCGACAGCACCGGCGAATTCGATCTGACACCATTCCCCGGGGGCCTCGTTCGCGGGATGGACGAGGCTCGTAAGGAAGTACTTGCGACCAGGGGACGGATGGGACCGCGCAGTGCGGGGCTACGAGAGCCAGGACGGCCGACGGCCGGCTGAGACCGACCATCTCTCGCGGTTCGAAGCCGAGATGGACCGGCTGAAGACCGAGCGGGAGAAGGCCGTCCAGCACGCCGAGGACCTCGGCTACCAGGTGGAGGTGTTGCGCGCCAAGCTGCACGAGGCGCGCCGCAGCCTCGCGTCCCGGCCTGCCTACGACGGGTCGGACATCGGCTACCAGGCCGAGCAGCTCCTGCGCAACGCGCAGATCCAGGCCGACCAGCTGCGCGCCGACGCCGAGCGCGAGCTGCGCGAGGCCCGCGCGCAGACCCAGCGCATCCTCCAGGAGCACGCCGAGCAGCAGTCCCGGCTCCAGTCCGAGCTGCACACGGAGGCGGTCAACCGCCGCCAGCAGCTCGATCAGGAGCTCGCCGAGCGCCGCCGCACGGTCGAGACGCACGTCAACGAGAACGTGCAGTGGGCCGAGCAGCTGCGCGCCCGCACCGAGCAGCAGGCCCGCCGCCTCCTCGACGAGTCCCGCGCCGAGGCCGATCAGGCGCTCGCCGCCGCCCGCGCCGAGGCCGAGCGGGTCTCCGAGCAGGCGCGCCGGCGCCTCACCTCCGAGGCCGAGGAGGCGCGCGCCGAGGCGCAGTCGATCCTGGCCCGCGCGCGCCAGGACGCCGAGCGCCTGCTGAACGCCGCGTCGACGCAGGCACAGGAAGCCACCGACCACGCCGAGCAGCTGCGTACGTCGACCAGCGAGGAGTCCGAGCAGGCCCGCCGCCGGGCCGGCGAGCTGAGCCGCGCCGCCGAGCAGAAGATCGCCGAGGCGGACACCGCGCTGCGCGAGGCCCGCGCCGAGGCCGAGAAGGTGCTCGCCGAGGCCAGGGACGCCGCGACCAAGCAGCTCGCGAGCGCCGAGTCGACCAACGAGCAGCGCACCCGCACCGCCAAGGAGCAGGTGGCCCGCCTCGTGCAGGAGGCCACCAAGGAGGCCGAGGCCACCAAGTCGGAGGCCGAGCAGGTCGTCGCCGACGCGCGCGCCGAGGGCGAGAAGCTGATCGCCGAGGCCAAGGAGAAGGCCCGTACGGTCACCGCCGAGGAGACGGCGGGCGAGCTCGCGAAGGCCGCGCGCACCGCGGAGGACGTGCTCAACAAGGCGTCCGAAGAGGCCAAGGCGACGACGAAGGCCGCCGCCGACGAGGCCGAGCGGCTGCGCGCCGAGGCCGAGGCGGAGGCGGACCGGCTGCGCGCGGAGGCGCACGACCTGGCCGCCGAGCTCAAGGGCGCGGCCAAGGACGACACCAAGGAGTACCGCGCCAAGACCGTCGAGCTCCAGGAGGAGGCGCGGCGGCTGCGCGGCGAGGCCGAGCAGCTGCGGGCCGAGGCCGTCGAGGAGGGCGAGCGGATCCGGGCCGAGGCCCGCCGCGAGTCCGTCCAGCAGATCGAGGAGGCCGCCAGCACCGCCGAGCAGCTCCTCGCCAAGGCGAAGGCGGACGCCGACGAGCTGCGCGGCAACGCGGCGACGGAGAGCGAGCGCGTCCGCACCGAGGCCATCGAGCGGGCCACGGCGCTGCGCAAGCAGGCCGAGGAGACCCTGGAGCGCACACGCGCGGAGGCCGAGCGCTACCGCACCGAGGCCGAGGAGCAGGCCGAGGCCACCCGGTCCGAGGCGGAGCGCGCGGCGCAGGAGCTCAAGGACGAGGCCGAGCGGGCCATGCAGGCCAAGCAGGAGGAGGCGGCCCGCGAGCTGACCCGCCTGCACACGGAGGCCGAGGAGCGCCTGACCGCGTCGGAGACGGCGCTGAACGAGGCGCGGGAGCAGGGCGAGACGCTGCGCCGCGAGGCCGCCGAGGAGGCCGACCGGCTGCGCGCCGACGCCACCGAGCGCGCCCGTACGGTGCAGGCGCAGGCCGAGGCGGAGGCCGAGCGGCTGCGCACGGAGGCCGCGGCGGACGCGTCGACGACCCGCTCCGAGGCGGAGAACGTGGCGGTGCGGCTGCGCACCGAGGCCGCCACCGAGGCGGAGCGCCTCAAGACGGAGGCGCAGGAGTCCGCCGACCGGATCCGCGCCGAGGCGCAGACCGCGGCCGAGCGGATCGCCGCCGAGGCCGCCGAGACGCTGGCCGCCGCCCAGGAGGAGGCGGCCCGGCGCCGCCGCGAGGCCGAGGAGACGCTCGGCAGCGCGCGCGAGGAGGCCGACCAGGAGCGCGAGCGGGCCCGCGAGCAGAGCGAGGAACTGCTCGCCGTGGCGCGCGCCCGCGTCGAGGAGGCGCAGACCGAGGCCGTCCGCCTGGTCGAGGAGGCGGACCAGCGGGCGACCGAGATGGTCTCCACCGCCGAGCAGACGGCGCAGCAGGTGCGCGACTCCGTGGCCGGGCTCCAGGAGCAGGCCCAGGAGGAGATCACCGGGCTGCGGTCCGCCGCCGAGCACGCGGCGGAGCGCACGCGCACGGAGGCGCAGGAGGAGGCCGACCGGGTCCGCTCCGACGCCTACGCGGAGCGGGAGCGCGCCACCGAGGACGCGAACCGGGTCCGTTCCGAGGCCACCGCCGAGGCGGAGGCCGCCAAGGCCATGGCGGAGCGCACCGTCGCGGAGGCGTTCGCCGAGGCGGAGCGCCTGCGCACGGACGCGTCGGAGCACGCCCAGCAGGTCCGCACGGAGGCCTCCGACCTGCGCTCGGCCGCCGACCAGGACGCTTCGCGCACCCGCGCGGACGCCCGCGAGGACGCCAACCGGATCCGGTCCGACGCGGCGGCGCAGGCCGACACGCTGATCACCGAGGCGGCCACCGAGGCCGAGCGCCTGACGACGGAGACCAACGCGGAGGCGGAGCGGGTCCGCGCCGAGTCCACCGCGAAGGCCGAGAAGCTGGTCGGCGACGCCACGGCGGAGGCCGAGAACCTCGTCGGCGACGCGACCTCGGAGGCCGAGCGGCTGCGCGCCGAATCGACGGCCGCCGCCGAGCAGTTGACGAACGAGACGCGGGCCGAGGCCGAGCGCGTACGGACCGAGTCCGTGGCCAAGGCCGAGAAGCTGATCTCGGACGCCACCGGAGACGCGGAGCGGCTGCGCGCCGAGGCCGCCGAGACGGTCGCCTCCGCGCAGGCGCACGCGGAGCGGATCCGCACCGACGCCGAGCGCGTCAAGGCGGACGCGGCGGCGGAGGCCGAGAGCATCACGACGGCCGCGCGCGAGGAGGCCGAGCGCACCCTCGACGAGGCCCGCAAGGACGCCAACAAGCGGCGTACGGAGGCCGCGGAGCAGGTCGACAAGCTGATCACGGAGTCCGCGACCGAGGCGGACAAGCTGACGCGCGAGGCGCAGGAGACGGCGCAGAAGACGACCGCCGACGCCGAGGCGCAGGCCGACACGATGGTCGGCGCGGCCCGCACGGAGGCCGAGCGCCTGGTCTCCGAGGCGACCGTCGAGGGCAACTCGATCGTGGAGAAGTCCCGTACGGACGCCGACGAGTTGCTCGTCGGCGCGCGCCGGGACGCGACGCAGATCCGGGAGCGCGCCGAGGAGTTGCGCGACCGGATCACGTCCGAGATCGAGGAGCTGCACGAGCACGCGCGCCGCGAGTCCGCGGAAGCCATGAAGAGCGCGGGCGAGCGCTGCGACGCCCTGATCAAGGCCGCCGAGGAGCAGCTCACGGAGGCCCAGGCCAAGGCCAAGGAGCTGCTGAGCGACGCGAATTCGGAGGCCGGCAAGGTCCGTATCGCCGCGGTGAAGAAGGCCGAGGGGCTGCTCAAGGAAGCCGAGCAGAAGAAGGCCGAGCTCTCCCGCGAGGCGGACAAGATCAAGGCGGACGCGGAGGAGGAGGCGACCGCCATGCTCGAAAAGGGCCAGCGGGACCTCGACGTGCTGGTCAGGCGCCGCGAGGACATCAATGCCGAGATCTCCCGTGTCCAGGACGTGTTGGAGGCGTTGGAGAGTTTTGAGGCTCCGTCCGGCGGGGGAGGCAAGGACGGGGGCGTCAAGGCCGGGGCAGCCGCGGGTGCCACACGATCGAGTGGCAAAAGCTCCGAGAGCTAGCGATTCGGCCAACGGCCGCGCCCACCAAGGACCTTTGGCCCTTGCCCTGGCAAGCAGTCCGACTTCACGCCACTCAAAAGGGGTGACATTTTAGAGCTGAAGCCTGATCAAACCGGCATCTGCACGGTGACACGCCGCTACGCCCCCTAGGATTCCCCCTATCACCTCACCGGTCTCATTCGACAGGAACCCCATGAGCGACACTTCCCCCTACGGCTTCGAGCTTGTGCGGCGTGGGTACGACCGCGCTCAGGTGGACGAACGGATCTCCAAGCTCGTCTCCGATCGTGACAGCGCTCTTGCCCGTATCACTGCTCTGGAAAAGCGCATCGAGGAGCTGCACCTCGAGACGCAGAACGCGCAGGCGCAGGTGAACGACGCGGAGCCGTCGTACGCCGGCCTCGGCGCCCGCGTCGAGAAGATCCTCCGCCTCGCCGAGGAGGAGGCCAAGGACCTGCGCGAAGAGGCCCGCCGGGCCGCCGAGCAGCACCGGGAGCTCGCCGAGTCCGCGGCCCAGCAGGTGCGCAACGACGCCGAGTCGTTCGCCGCCGAGCGCAAGGCCAAGGCCGAGGACGAGGGCGTTCGGATCGTCGAGAAGGCCAAGGGCGAGGCCACCGCGCTGCGCACCGAGGCGCAGAAGGACGCGCAGTCCAAGCGCGAGGAGGCCGACGCCCTCTTCGAGGAGACGCGCGCGAAGGCCGCCCAGGCCGCCGCCGACTTCGAGACGAACCTGGCCAAGCGACGCGAGCAGTCGGAGCGCGACCTGGCCTCGCGTCAGGCCAAGGCCGAGAAGCGCCTCGCCGAGATCGAGCACCGTGCCGAGCAGCTCCGCCTGGAGGCCGAGAAGCTCCGTACGGACGCCGAGCGGCGCGCCCGCCAGACGGTGGAGACGGCGCAGCGTCAGGCCGAGGACATCGTGGCGGACGCCAACGCGAAGGCGGACCGTATCCGCAGCGAGTCCGAGCGCGAGCTGGCGGCGCTCACGAACCGCCGCGACTCGATCAACGCGCAGCTGACCAACGTCCGCGAGATGCTGGCCACGCTCACCGGTGCGGCGGTCGCCGCCGCGGGCGCCCCGGCGGAGGACGAGCCCATCTCCCGCGGAGTGCCGGCGCAGCAGTCCCGCTAGGCCCATCGAGCCCCTGCGGCGCTCGGCTCCATCAAGCCCCTGCGGCGATTGAGCAGCGGGGTCCGGGGCGGAGCCCCGGGGGCCAGCCACGGCGCCGCGGGGGCGAGGTCACGGGGCTCCGCCCCGGACCCCGCGCCTCAATCGCCGGCGAGGCTTAAGAGCCCTCGGTCACCCACAAGTGGCCGGGGGCTTTGCCGCGTTTTAGCGTGGCCGCATGATCGAGCTCTCGGGGCTGACCAAGCGATACGGCGAGAAGACCGCCGTGGACAACCTCACCTTCACCGTCCGCCCAGGAATCGTCACCGGCTTCCTGGGCCCCAACGGTGCCGGCAAATCCACCACCATGCGGATGATGCTCGGCCTCGACAACCCCACCGCCGGCAACGTCCGCATCGACGGCAAGCACTACGCCCAGCTGAAGGACCCGCTGCGCCACATCGGCGCGCTGCTCGACGCGAAGGCGATGCACGGCGGCCGCAGCGCCTACAACCACCTCCTGTGCCTGGCGCAGTCCAACGGCATTCCCAAGAGCCGCGTCCACGAGGTGCTCGACACCGTCGGCCTGACCGCGGTGTCGAAGAAGAAGGCGAAGGGGTTCTCGCTCGGCATGGGCCAGCGCCTCGGCATCGCCGGCGCGCTCCTCGGCGACCCGCAGATCCTGATGTTCGACGAGCCGGTCAACGGGCTCGACCCCGAGGGCATCCACTGGATCCGCAACCTGATGAAGTCCCTCGCGGCAGCGGGCCGTACCGTCTTCGTCTCCTCCCACCTGATGAGCGAGATGGCCCTCACCGCCGACCACTTGGTGGTCATCGGCCAGGGCCGGCTCCTCGCCGACATGTCGATGCCGGAGTTCATCCGGCAGAACTCGCGCGCCTACGTACGGCTGCGCTCCCCGCAGCGCGAGCGCCTGCTCGACCTGCTGCACCGGTCCGGCATCACGGTCGTGGAGGCCGGCAGCGGCACGCTGGAGGTGGACGGCCACTCCTCCGAGGAACTCGGCGAACTCGCCGCGAGCCACCAGATCGTCCTGCACGAACTGAGCCCCCAGCAGGCCTCCCTGGAGGAAGCGTTCATGCAGCTGACCGCGGAGTCGGTGGAGTACCACGCGCACACGGACGCCCCCGCGCAGCCGCAGCCCCAGGCGCAGTGGGGCCAGGGCTGGCAGCAGCCCGACGACGGCAAGAAGGAGGCCTGAGATGGCCGCGGCCCAGGTCCTCCGCTCCGAGTGGACCAAGATCAAGTCGGTGAACTCGACGGCCCTCACGCTCGGCCTCGCGGTGCTCGTCTCCGTCGGGCTCGGCATGCTGATCAGCGCCTTCACCGGCAACGAGTTCGACAAGATGTCGACCGGGGACAAGCTGACCTTCGACCCGACCTTCATCTCGTTCTCCGGCCTCACCCTCGGCCAGCTCGCCATGGTGGTCTTCGGCGTCCTGGTCGTCGCCAGCGAGTACAGCACCGGCATGATCCGCACCTCGCTCGCGGCGGTCCCGCAGCGCGGCACGTTCCTCTTCTCCAAGATCCTGGTCGCCGCGCTGCTCGCGCTCGCCGTCGCGCTGGTCACCAGCTTCGCGTCGTTCTTCCTCGGCCAGCTGATGCTCGGCGACCACAACACGGACCTGGGCGCCCCGAACGTACTGCGCGCGGTGTTCGGCGCCGCCGTCTACATGACGCTGATGACGATGTTCTCCATGGGCGTCGCGGCGATGCTCCGCTCCCCCATGCTCTCGCTCGGCATCCTGATGCCGTTCTTCTTCCTGGTCTCGCCGATCCTCGGCAGCGTCTCCGCGACGAAGAAGGTCGCCCAGTACTTCCCCGACCAGGCGGGCACGAAGATCATGCAGGTGGTGGACACGCCCGGCGACGACACCCCGTACGGTCCGTGGGGCGGGCTCGGGATCCTGCTGGTGTGGGTCGCGGTGGCGCTGATCGTCGGATACGTGCTGCTGAAGAAGCGGGACGCGTAGAAGGGCTCCGTACAGGACGGGTCCGTCCACCCACGGCACTCGTCCTTGTACGGGACAGACCCGCGTGCCTGCCCTAATCTGCGGCCCCATGGCGCCCATCGACCCCAGCCGCACCCTGGCCCTGCTCGGCTACGACACCGTCCCCGCCCTCGTCCCGCTCAGCTACCCCGGCCGCCCGGTCACCGCCCCGTCCCTCCTCCTGGGCGACCGGCTCCTCGACCTCGACGTGGAGCGCGAGCTGCCCCGGTGGAGCGCGGACCGCACCCCCGTGCTCGCCGTCGGCTCCAACGCCTCCCCCGCCCAGGTCGCGCACAAGCTCGACCGGCTCGGCCTCGAAGTGGCCGTGCCGATGGTCCCGGTCACCGTCCGCGGCATCGGCGTCGGCTGCTCCGCGCACATCGGGCGCAACGGGTACGTGGCGGCGGCCCCGTACCCGGACCCGGGGGCCGAGCGCAGCCTCGTCGTCTCCTGGCTCGACGCGGCCCAGCTGAAGGCCGTCGACGCCACGGAACTGCCGAACTACCGCCGCGTCCCCGTCCCCGGGGCGCCCGTCCCGGGACTCCAGATGTACGTCGGTGAGCACGGCGTCCTCGTCGACCCGGCCACCGGCTCTCCCCGGGCCGGCGGCGTCGACCAGGCGGGGCTGCTGAGCGCGCTCATGGCGGCCTCCGCCGAACTCGCCGCCCTGCTCGGCCCGACCCCGCGGGACTGGGTGCGGCGGGCCGTCGCCTCGCCCTCCGTACGCGAACGGGGCACCCGGCTGCTGCGCGCGGGCGGAACGACCCCCTCCGGCCCCTTCTGACTCTTTGCTCACTCTTGGCAGGAACCGTCAGCGCGCGTATACCCTCCTAACCCTTACGGGGGCGTCTGCCCCGACGTCCTGAAACTCTCAGATCCTTCCGATGGGTGCGGAGAATGATCGAGGCAGTCGGCCTGACGAAGCGCTACGGCGCGAAGACAGCCGTGTACAACCTTTCCTTCCAGGTGCGGCCGGGGACCGTGACCGGGTTCCTCGGGCCCAACGGCTCGGGCAAGTCCACGACGATGCGCATGATCCTCGGTCTCGACCGGCCGACCGCCGGTCACGTGACCATCGGCGGCTATCCGTACAGCAAGCTGCCGAACGCGCCGCGCCAGGTCGGCGCGCTGCTCGACGCGAAGGCCGTGCACGGCGGCAGGACGGCCCGCAGCCATCTGCTGAGCCTGGCCCAGCTCTCCGGCATCCCGGCCCGCCGGGTGGACGAGGTGCTCGGTGTCGTCGGGCTCCAGGACGTGGCGAAGCGGCGGTCCAAGGGGTTCTCGCTCGGCATGGGCCAGCGGCTCGGCATCGCCGCGGCGCTCCTCGGCGACCCGCAGGTGCTGCTCTTCGACGAGCCGGTCAACGGACTCGACCCCGAGGGCATCCTCTGGGTCAGGAACCTGATGAAGACACTCGCCTCCGAGGGGCGCACGGTGTTCGTCTCCTCGCACCTGATGAGCGAGATGGCGCTCACCGCCGAGCACCTGATCGTGATCGGGCGCGGGCAGCTGCTCGCCGACATGAGCGTGCGGGACTTCATCGCGCACAACTCCGCGGGCTTCGCCCGGGTCCGTACGCCCGACAGCGAGCCGCAGCAGCGCGAGAAGCTGACCGCCGCGCTGACCGAGGCGGGCGGCCAGGTGCTGCCGGAGCAGGACGGCGCGCTGCGCGTGACGGGTCTCGCGCTGCCGCGCATCAGTGATCTGGCGCACGGCGCGGACGTCCGGCTGTGGGAGCTGTCGCCGCACCAGGCCTCGCTGGAGGAGGCGTACATGCGGATGACACAGGGCGCCGTCGACTACCGCTCGACCGCCGACCAGCGCGCGGGGCTGCACGAGCCGCTGCCGCCCGGGATGATGCCGCCCGGCCAGATGCCGGTGCCGGGCCAGGACCAGCCGGGCTGGTACGCCCCGCCGCCGCCCCAGGCGCCCGTCCAGCCGCCGGTCGCGGACCAGAACCCGTACGCGGCCCCGCTGCCGCCGGCGGGCGCCCCCGCGGTCCCGCCGAGCGCGCCCATGCCGCCCGCGAACGCCCCGGCCGCCGCTCCGGCGGCCCCGCCCGCCGCGCCGCCGAGCCCGGCCGCCGCCCCGGCCCCGACCGCCCCGCCGATGGACAAGGACGCCCGATGAGCACGCCGCACCCGCCCTTCGCCGCCCCCGGCGCCTCGTACGCCTCGCCCATCCCGATCCGCAAGGCGCACCTCGGCGACGCGCTCGCCTCGGAGTGGACGAAGATCCGTTCCGTGCGCTCCACGATGTGGACGCTCGGCGTGATGATCGTGCTGATGGTCGGCCTCGGGCTCGGCTCGGCCGCCGTGGTCGCCGCGGACGACGGCGCGGCGCCGGACAGCGACCAGGTGCTCAGCCTCGGCTTCTTCGGCACGCTGCTCGGCACGATCTGCGTGATGACGCTCGGCGTCCTCACCATCGCCTCCGAGTACGGCACGGGCATGATCCGTACGACGATGACGGCCTGCTCCAGCCGGAGCCGGGTGCTCGCCGCCAAGGCGATCGTCTTCTTCGTGCTCGTCGCCGTGCTGACCACGGTGTTCGCCGCGCTCGTCGGCGCGCTCCAGGTCGGGATCGTGGGCTCGGACTCGCCGGGCGGCGGCGTGTGGGTGAAGTCGACGCTCGGCGTCGGCCTGTTCGTCGCGCTGCTCGGCCTGCTGGGCCTGGCCGTCGGCACGCTGGTGCGGCACTCGGCGGGCGCGATCACCATCATGGTCGGCGTCGTGCTGCTGCCGCTGGTCATGGCGATCTTCATGTTCGCGGAGTCGCTCAAGGACCTCCAGCAGGCCCTGCTGGAGTACTCGGTGCCCAGCCAGCTCGCCGTGCTCTACGACCAGTCCGTGACCGGCAACTCGGGCCCGACGGGCTGGGAGCCGCTGTGGATCATGGCGGGGGTCACCGCGGTGGCGCTCGGCGGCGCGTTCCTGTCGATCAACAACCGCGACGTGTAGCCGTATCGGCGGATCCGCCGGGGCTCAGTACCGCGGAGCGTTCCTGGACCGCTGCACCTTCGTGGTGCGGCGGTCCTTCGCGTTCCAGCACGCCTTGTGCCAGTGCCGCCGGTCGTCCACTCCCCCGTACTCCGGCCAGGCCACCACGTGCGCGACGCCGGAGGGGATCTGCTGGTCGCAGCCGGGGCAGCGGTAGGTCTTGCCGGCCGCGCTCGCGCCCGCCACGTGGCGCACGCTCCACTGCTCGCCCTGCCAGCTCTCCGCGGACTGGAAGCCGCCGTAGCGCCGCCCCTCGTCCGCGCCGCCGCTGCCGCCGCTGTTGCTGGAGGACCCGCCTGCCTTCGGACGGTTGCGGCGCGGAGACACGTCTCACCTCGGTGTGTGGGAACGGAAGCAGGAGGACCTCTCCAGCCTACGCCGAAGGTCAGGGGGTACCCGAAGATCCTCCGGCCGGGGCCCGCCGCAGGACCGACCGGAAAATCCGCCAATCTTCTTGCGAGGCCGTGTCTTTGGCACTTGCCAGCCGTTAATGCCTTCAGGGGGAGTGCCCGCGCCGGCGCCAAGAAAGGCAGGAGTGCGATGCGCGTAGGAACGTTTGTACTGGCCGCTCAGTTTCCCGGTCAGGGTCAGGGGGAGGCACTGCACCGCGCGGTGCGGTCCGCCGAGGTCGCCGAAGAGGCAGGACTCGACTCGGTGTGGCTCGCCGAGCACCACTTCGTGCCGTACGGGACCTGCCCGTCGGCCGTCACGCTGGCCGCGCTGCTGCTCGGCCGCACCCGCACGCTCCGGGTGGGCACGGCGGTCAGTGTGCTGCCGACCGCGCACCCGGTGGCCCTCGGCGAGCAGGCGGCGCTGCTGCACGTCACGTCCGGCGGCCGGTTCTCGCTCGGCGTCGGCCGCGGCGGGCCCTGGGTGGACCTGGAGGTCTTCGGGGCGGGCGTCGAGGCGTACGAGGAGGGCTTCCCGGAGTCCCTCGATCTGCTCCTGAGGTGGCTGCGCGACGAGCGGGTCGGAGGGACGGGCGGGCGCTTCGACTTCCGTGAGGTCCCGGTCGTCCCGCGCCCCACGGAGGCGATCGGCGGGGCGGCCCAGGAAGGGCCGGAAGTGGTTGTTGCCTGCACGTCACCGAAGACGGTGCGGCTCGCCGCCGAGCGGGGTCTGCCGATGCTGCTCGGCATGCACATCGGGGACGCGGAGAAGGCGGAGATGGTCGGCCTGTGGCGGCGCTGCGCGCGCGAGGCGGGCCGCTCGGTCGAGGAGGTCTACGCGGCGGCGCACGTCTCCGCCGGTGTCGCCCAGATCGGTGACAGCGAGTCGGAGGCGGCCGAGACACTCCTGAAGGCGATGCCGGGCTGGCTGAAGCAGGGTCTTGACGCCCATGTGACGGTCGACGGCAGGGCCCGCGCGATGCGTGATCCGCACGCCTACACGGAGTTGCTGTGCTCGCTCCATCCGGTCGGCACCCCGCAGGTGTGCGCGGACCGGCTGGCGGCCACCTCGGAGCGGACGGGGATCACCCGGTTCGCCCTGCTCGTCGAGGGCTCGGGGGATCTCTCGGCGACGGAGGAGAACGTCCGGCGCCTCGGGGCCGAGGTGCTTCCTCAACTCGCCTGAGTCCGTGGGGCGTTCGCCTCGGCGCCTGCCGACCCGTACAGATGCACCTCCCGCATACGGGACGGCAGGCAAGGCTGTCACGCCCTCAGCACTCAGCAGTCACGCAGCTCCGGTGACTGGTTGAGCAGCTGGTTGCGAGCCGAGGTGAAGCGGGCGAGCGTCTCGTCCACCGACGGGTCCTGCGGAAACACCGCGACCCGGTGGCAGTTCTGGAACGCGAGGCGGACACCGAAGTGCCTCTGCAGCGCTCCACGTATCGCGTCACTCGCGAGCGCACGCAGAAGCTGTCCACGTGCCTGCTCGTCCGGGGGCGGCGTCTGGTTGTCGGCGAAGTCTCCGCCGTCGACCTTCAGCTGGGCCACCAGGGAGCTGATCATCTCCCACGCGTATGGCAGGGAGGTCCGGACGCAGTCGACGAAGTCCTTTTCGTCAACCTCGCCTCGCTCGGCCTGATCCAACAGTGCCGGTGAGACGTCGAGCGACATGGGTTCTCCTCTCGCACCCCCGGGGAGCGGGGGCTGACGGACAGGGCAGAGGGCCTCGGCGCGCATGATCCCGTGGAACACGGAGCGTGCACGCGCCGCGACCTCCTGTCTTCTACGGTAGGGAACGTGTCCGAACGGCAACAGGGCGTAGGGGGATTCGTTCGTACACAACCGGCCAATGCCGAACGCGTGCTTACTGGAATTAAAGGGGCGCCGCCTCGGGGCTCAGGTGGAGCGGTGACGGGAGGCGAGAGGGAGAAGTGCGTCCACCGGTGTGTGTCGAGTAGCGTTGCCGACCATGCGTCTCGTCATCGCCCGTTGCTCCGTGGACTACGCGGGCCGGCTCACCGCCCATCTTCCGTCGGCCCCTCGCCTCATCCTCGTGAAGGCGGACGGCAGCGTCTCGATCCACGCGGACGACCGCGCCTACAAGCCCCTCAACTGGATGTCGCCGCCGTGCACCTTGAAGGAGGGCAGCGGGGAGGACGAGGGCACGTGGACCGTCATCAACAAGGCGGGCGAGAAGCTCATCATCACGATGGAGGAGATCCTCCACGACTCCTCGCACGAGCTCGGGGTGGACCCCGGGCTCATCAAGGACGGCGTCGAGGCGCACCTCCAGGAGCTGCTCGCCGACCGTATCGACACGCTCGGCGAGGGCTACACGCTCATTCGCCGCGAGTACATGACGGCGATCGGGCCGGTCGACATCCTGTGCCGGGATGCCGAGGGGCAGACGGTGGCCGTGGAGATCAAGCGGCGGGGTGAGATCGACGGGGTCGAGCAACTCACACGGTATCTGGAGCTGTTGAACCGGGATCCGCATCTGGCGCCCGTGCGGGGGGTGTTCGCGGCTCAGGAGATCAAGCCGCAGGCGCGGGTGCTCGCCACGGATCGGGGGATCGGGTGCGCCGTGCTGGACTATGACGCCATGCGGGGCATCGAGGACGACAAGCTGCGGCTCTTCTGAGGCCGCGGAGCCCCGTGGCCGACGCCTCGGGGCTCCGCCCCGGACCCCGCTCCTCACACGCCGGAGGCGCTTGAGGAGCAGAGGTCAGGCGGTCGACGTGGTGGTCGCCGTCGTGGTGGACGGGGTCGTCGTGATCGGGCCGCTGGCCGAGTCCGAGGTGTCGGGGGTCTCCGGCGGCGTCGTCGGCGGCGTGGTCGACGGGGACGGCGGCGGGCTGGAGGTCGGCGGCTTCGTCGGCGTCGGGGTCGGTGTCTTCGACGGGGACTTGGTCGGCGACTTGGACGGGGACTTCGAGGGCGACTTGCTCGGGGACTTCGTCGGGTCGTCCGGGGTCGTGGAGCCGCTCGCGTCGTCCGAGGGCTCGTCCGTGGCGCCGCTCGACGGGGTCGGGTCGTCCGACGTGTTCGGAATGCCGTCCGCGCCCGGGTCCGTCGGCGCCGTGCTCGACTTGTCGTCGTCCGCCGCCTCGTCGGCGCCCAGCTCCCCGCCGTTCTCCCCCGCCGTCGCCGACGGGTTCGTGTTGACCTTGTTCGACGGCTCGTCGTCGTTGCCCGACGTGGCGCCGAGCGTGACGACCGTACCGAGCACCGCCGCGAGCAGCGCGCCCGCACCGGCCGCCACCAGATTGCGCCGGGCGCCGCCGGTCACCGACTTGCGGGTGGGCGGCTTGTTGCCGAGCACCGTCGGGGCGGGCCCCGGGGAGGCCTGCCGGGCCACCAGCGTCTCGGACTGGCCCGGCGTCTGGGGCGGCAGCCCGAACGCGGCGACACCGCCGGGCGGCGACGCCGACTCCTCGTACATCGCGTCCGGCACTTCCTCCCCGGCCGTCGCGCCGCCGGAGCGGTCGGTGACCAGGGCGAGGGCCCGGCGCCCCGCGATCGTGCCGCGCTTGTCGGCGACGGCGCCGCGCAGCGCGATGGAGGCCTCCAGCTCCACGCGGGCCCGGTCGAGCTGCCCGCCGAGGAGCGCGAAGACGCCCAACTCGTGGTGGAAGTACGCCTCTTCCGACACGTCTCCCGTGGCGCGCGCCGCTTCGAGGCCGGCCCGCAGGGTCCGCTCCCACGCGGTCCAGGCGAACCCGGCGGCGAAGGCGGGCGCGGCCGCGCGGGCCAGCTCCACGGACACGTCCTGCGCCGTCGTCGCCGCGAGGGCGGCGAGCACCGCGTCGGACTCGGCGGCCACCCGCTCGGGGCCCACCGACGGGTGGGCGGCCCACCAGGCGTAGTGCTGGGCGGCGGTGCTGCCGCGGGCGGCGGTGTCGGTGCCGTAGCCCGCGGCCTCCAGCTGCTGGCGTACCCCGGCCGCGAGGCGGTAGCGGCCGCCGACGGGCGTGACGAGTGCGCAGGAGACGAGTTCGGCGAGGGCCGCGTCGGCGTGCGTGTTCCCGATGAGGGCCGGCAGATGCGCCTGGTGCGGGATCTCGCCGCCGAGGGCGACCGCGAACTCCAGGGTGGCGCGGGCCGACCCGCTGAGCCGGGACGCGAGCAGCGCGGCGGGCGCCGCGGCCTCGGCGAGCGCGGGCAGCGGTACGTCGTGTCCGTCGGCGGTGTCGAAGGGCGCGTCGACGGGGGCCGCGCCGGGGCCCTCGTAGTAGCCGAACGCGTCGAAGGCCTCCGGGTCGACGCGCAGCTGGTCGCGCTGGCGCAGCAGGGCGCCGGCCTGGACGAAGCGGAGCGGCAGGCCCTCGGACTCGAACCAGAGGTCGGCGGCCCACTGGGCCTCCTCGTCGGTGAGCACCCGGCCGACGGCCCGCTCCAGGAGCTCCTGTCCGCCGCCGCGGCCGAGCCCGGCGAGGAAGACCTCCTCGGCGTGCGATGCGGCGGACGGCGCCGGCACGTCGGGCGTCGCGGCCAGCAGGAAGGCGCACTCGGGCGTCGCTTCGAGGAGTTCGTCGAGCGCGGCGCCGCCGAACTCCAGGTCGTCCAGGATCACGACGGCGCCGACCTCGTGGACGAGTTCGAGCAGCAGGGCGCGGTCGGGCCGGTGCAGCGGCGCGTCGTGGACCGCGGCGAACAGGTCGTACAGCAGGTCCTCTACGGAGCGCCGGTGGCCGCAGAGCCGGACGACGCCGTCGGGCGCGATGTCGGCGCAGTCCTCGGTTATCCGGTCCAGCAGCGCCGTGCGCCCCGAGCCGGAGGGCCCGGTGAGCCGTACGGAGCGGCCGCGCGCCAGCAGCCGTACCAGCCGCTCGCGCTCCTCCTGGCGCTCCAGGAGCGGCAGTTGGGGCTGTGCGGGCCCCGGGGGCAGCGGCGGGCGGGCGGCGCGGGCGTGGGCCGCGCGCTCCGTGGCGTCGTACTTGGCCGGCCGGTCCGGGCGCTCGCCGGGCGGGCAGGGTTCGATCTCGCTGCCGTCGACGGGATTGACGGTCAGCAGGTAGTCGCCGGAGACCACTTGTACGGCCCTGGCGAGGGCGGGCAACGGCTGACCGAAGTCGGGCGTCAGCGGGTCGCGCGGCGGGCGCTGGCGCGGCCCGCTGTCCGCCGTCTGGTCGTGCCGGTCCTGGCTGGAATCTTCCGGTCCCCGGTTCATCGGGTCCATGGTCAAAGCCCCCCAAAAGCGTCGTGTGCCGCTTGCCCCTCCCGGCCTGTGCACACTGCGCTGTCGCTTCTGGTCCGGTGCCCGCGCCTCGGGTTCGTCTTTTGTGGCGGGCGACCGAACCTTAGACCTTCGTTCAGTATCTACGAAGCCGGGAGGTACCGCGCCGCCCGAGACGTCACAGTCTCGTGAGGATTGCGGGCGGTTCCCGCCGGAATGAGTGATTCACACCTTGCGGGGTCATACCTTCCGGTTCGGAGGTATGCATTCCCGTTCGGAGGCGCGACGTCCGGTGGTGACGCGTGAGTTCCGGTCGGGACGCGCGGCTTCCGGTCGGGACGCGCGGTCTCCGGTCCGGCCGCGCGATCGTTGCGTCAGACGCGCGGCAGGGACTCGAGGCCGATGCCGCCCTCGATGGCCAGGATCCGGTGCAGCCGGGTGGCGACGAGGAGGCGCTGCATCTGGGGCGGCACACGGCGCAGTACGAGCCGGCGCCCGCAGCGTCCCGCGCGCCGGTGGGCGCCCATGATGACGCCGAGGCCCGTCGCGTCCCAGGAGTCGAGTTCGGACAGGTCGAGCACCAGATCGCCGATTCCGTCGTCGACGGCGGTGTGCAGGACCGTACGGGCGTCCGCCGCGCTGCGGACGTCGAGGCGGCCCCCGACGACCAGCTCGGCGTGGTCGCCCCTGATGTACATATGCGCTCCCCGTGGGAAATACAGAAGTGCTCGGCGTGGTCGGGAGTACGGCGGCCCGGTACTGAGCCGCTACTCAGCTGTTCATGTGATCCGGGTGATCTATGTATGTCACTGCAACTGACGTGCCGCGGGGGCCGAAAGTTGCCGTCTGTAAGCGAACCGATACCGAATTCACCCCGAGGGGTGACATGGCATCAGGTGTGCGGTCAGCCGTGCTCGTAGAAGCCCTGCCCGCTCTTGCGTCCGATGTCACCGGCGTCCACCATCCGGCGCATCAGCTCCGGAGGCGCGAACTTCTCGTCCTGCGACTCGGTGTAGATGTTCTCGGTCGCGTGCAGCAGGATGTCGACGCCGGTCAGGTCGGCGGTGGCCAGCGGCCCCATCGCGTGACCGAAGCCCAGCTTGCAGGCGACGTCGATGTCCTCGGCGGTGGCGACCCCCGACTCGTAGAGCTTCGCGGCCTCGACGACGAGGGCGGAGATGAGACGGGTCGTCACGAACCCGGCCACGTCCCGGTTGACCACGATGCAGGTCTTGCCGACGGACTCGGCGAACTCCCGCGCGGTGGCGAGGGTTTCGTCGCTCGTCTTGTAGCCGCGCACCAGCTCGCACAGCTGCATCATCGGCACCGGCGAGAAGAAGTGCGCGCCGACGACCCGCTCCGGACGCCCGGTCACCGCCGCGATCTTGGTGATCGGGATGGCCGAGGTGTTCGAGGCGAGCACGGTGTCGTCCCGCACGATCTTGTCGAGCGCGCGGAAGATCTCGTGCTTCACTTCGAGCTTCTCGAACACGGCCTCGACGACGATGTCCGCGTCGGCGGCCGCGTCGAGGTCGGTGGTCGGGGTGATGCGGCCGAGCGCGGCCTCGGCGTCGGCGGCGTCGAGCCTGCCCTTGCCGACGAACTTCTCGTACGAGGCCTTGATCCCGTCGGTGCCGCGCGTGAGCGCTTCGTCGGTGACGTCCCGCAGTACGACGTCCCAGCCCGCCTGGGCGGAGACCTGCGCGATGCCCGACCCCATGAGGCCGGCTCCGATGACCGCGAGCTTCCTTGCCACGTACGTGTCCCCTAACCGCGCGTCCCGCGCGCCCGCACAAATCGCTGTTTACGTTGCTCTTCGGCGGACACTAGCGCCCGACAGCGGCCGTGTGACCGCTAAGAGATGCGCGTCACGTCTCGAATGACGGACATCACACCGGCACGGCGCATTGATCGATCATCCGTGCCCATCAGGCGTCCCGTACGGCGTAGTTGAGCACCTTGGCGCTCAGAAGTTCCTCGATCTCGTCGAGCACGTCGAGCATCTCCCGGGACACCTCGGCGGGGGCGCCGCCCGCGACCATGCGGCGCCCGATGCTGCCCATGACGGTCTGGTGGACCCAGTCGATCTGACCCGCGACCAGGTCCGGCAGCAGGTCGTCCTCTTGGGCGCCGGTCTCCTCGCGCAGTGTCTCCACGAGGTTGTCGCGGACCTCCTGCTGGATCGCCCACAGCCGGGAGCGCAGGGCGGGCGCCGCCTGCACCACGCGCATGAAGTCGCTGTAGCCGTCCATCAGGCCGACGCGCGGTGAGACCGACTCGACCTCCGCGCGCAGCTCACGCAGCACGGCGACGGCCGCGGACTCCCCCACGTCGCGGGCCCGCACCCACCGCGACATGCGGTCGACGACCCCCTTGGAACGGTCGAGGAACAGGTCCTCCTTGGCCGGGAAGTAGTTGTAGACGGTGTTCACGGAGACGTTCGCCGCGTCGGCGATCTCCGCGACGGTCACCGCGTCGAAGCCGCGCTCCAGGAACAGGCCCGTCGCCACGTCCGAGATGTACTGCCTGGTCTGCCGCTTCTTCCGCTCCCTGAGCCCTTCAGCCATGGATCGAGTCTACGGCTTCCTGGCCTCGCTGAAATTTTGGGGGCATTGCAAAATTTCAGTGACTCTGTTTTTCTGGCTCGCATGGCAGTCATCAGCACGTCCGGACTCACCCGGACCTTCCAGACCAAACAGGGGCCGGTGGAAGCGGTCCGCGGCATCGACCTGCGCGTCGAGCCGGGCGAGATCCTCGGCCTCCTCGGTCCGAACGGCGCCGGCAAGACCACGACCCTGCGCATGCTCACCACCCTGCTCGCGCCCAGCGGCGGCGCGGCCACCGTCGCCGGTCACGACCTCGTGGGGGACCCGGCGGGTGTGCGGCGCGCGGTCGGCTACGTCGCGCAGTCCGGCGGCGTGGATCCGACCGTCTCCGTACGCGAGGAGCTGGTCACGCAGGGCCGCCTGTACCGCCTGACGAAGCCGCGAGCGGCGGCGCGGGCCGATGAGCTGGCGGCCGAGCTCGGCCTCGCCGGCCTGATGGAGCGCAGGACCGCCGCGCTCTCCGGCGGGCAGCGGCGCCGCCTCGACATCGCGATGGGGCTCGTGCACCGACCCGAGGTGCTCTTCCTCGACGAGCCGACGACCGGGCTCGACCCGGGCAGCCGCGCCGACCTGTGGGACCTGGTGCGGCGGCTGCGCGCCGAGTTCGGTACGACCGTCTTCCTCACCACGCACTACCTCGACGAGGCGGACGCACTCGCGGACCGGATCGTCGTGGTGGACAAGGGCGTCGTGGCCGCCGAGGGCACGCCGGACGCGCTCAAGCTGCGGTACGGCGGGGCGGCCGACGCGAGCCTCCAGGACACCTTCCTGGCGATCACCGGGCGCGGACCGGCGCCGGTGGACACGGCCCCGGTGGCGGTGTGAGCGACATGAGAACCCTCGCCTCCGACACCGCGATCATCTTCGGCCGCTACGCCCGCCAGACCCTCTCCTCCCGTTTCCAGATGCTCTTCGGCATCCTGATGCCGCTGCTGTACCTGCTGCTGTTCGGCCCGCTCCTCACCGGCCTCCCGCTCGCCTCCGCGGGCAGCTCATGGCAGGTCCTGGTACCGGGGCTGCTGCTCCAACTCGCCCTGTTCGGTGCGGCGTTCTGCGGTTTCGGCATCATCATGGAGAAGCACCACGGGGTGGTGGAGCGGATGCAGGTCACACCCGTGAGCCGGCTCGCGCTGCTGCTCGGCCGCGTCCTGCGGGACACCGCGCTGTTCCTCCTCCAGGCCGTACTGCTCGTGCTCGTGGCGCTGGCGATGGGCCTGCGGGCGCCACTCGCGGGCATCCTCGTCGGCTTCGCCTTCGTGGCGCTCCTGACGCTCTCCCTGGCCTCCCTCTCGTACGCGCTCGCCTTCCGGGCCCGGACGCCGCAGGAGTTCGGACCCGTCATCAACGCGGTCACGATGCCGTCGATGCTGCTGTCCGGCCTGATGCTGCCGATGGCGCTCGCGCCGGGGTGGCTGGACGGCCTCTCGCACGTGATGCCGCTGCGCTACCTCGTGGACGCGATGCGGGACGCGTACGTCGGTCACTACGCGACGGCGAACATGCTCTACGGAGTGCTGGTCGCGCTCGCCTTCGCGGCGCTCGCCGTGACGGTCGGCACACGCGGCTTCCGGGCGGCCGTGGCGTAACTAGGCTGGTCGCATGGTCAATCTGACGCGTATCTACACCCGTACCGGAGACAAGGGCAGCACCGCCCTCGGTGACATGAGCCGTACCGCCAAGACCGATCTGCGGATCTCGGCGTACGCGGACGCCAACGAGGCCAACGCCGTCATCGGCACGGCGATCGCCCTCGGCGGCCTCGACGAGGAGGTGGTGAAGGTGCTCGTGCGCGTGCAGAACGATCTGTTCGACGTGGGCGCCGACCTGTCCACGCCCGTCGTCGAGAACCCGGAGTTCCCGCCGCTGCGCGTCGAGCAGTTCTACGTCGACAAGCTGGAGGCGGACTGCGACCACTTCAACGAGCAGTTGGAGAAGCTGCGGTCGTTCATCCTGCCGGGCGGCACCGCGGGCGCCGCGCTGCTGCACCAGGCATGCACGGTCGTACGGCGCGCGGAGCGGTCGACGTGGGCCGCGATGGAGGTGCACGGCGAGACGATGAACCCGCTCACCGCGACGTACCTGAACCGCCTCTCCGACCTCCTGTTCATCCTGGCGCGGATCGCGAACAAGGAGGTCGGGGACGTGCTGTGGGTGCCGGGCGGCGAGCGCTAGCCCACCCGCTCCCGCTCCGGCAGCTCCGCCGGTGCCTTCTTCGGCCAGATCGCGTACGACAGGGCGATCAGGCCGTGGATGCCCGCCGCGCGCCAGGCGACCCACGTCCAGCTCTGGAGCGAGCCGGTGCGGCCGGGGTCGTCGACGTACCACATGGCGAGCAGCAGCAGGCCGCTCGCGACGGCGGCGGCCGTCACCGAGCCGAGCCAGACCCGGCCCTCGTGGCGGGCGCGCGCCATGCCGTAGCGGGGCGGCTTCGGCGGGGGCGGGCCGCCGCCGATGCGGTGCGCGGCGTGCCCGTCGAGCCACTTCACGGTGCGGTGGCCGTGGCCGACGGTGTAGCCGATGTAGAGCGCGGCCAGGCCGTGCTTCCAGCTGGGGTCCGCGCCGTTCTTGAGGTCGACGGCGGTGGCGACGAGGAGGACGACCTCCAAGAGCGGTTCGAGCAGCAGCAGCGCGAGGCCCGCCCGGCGCATGCCCAGGGCGTAACGGACGAATAGACCCGCGGCCAGCAGCACCCAGAAGCCGATCTCGCAGACGACGATCAGCGTGACGATCACGGTGGGCTCCTCTCGGTTTCCCCTTCCCCGCTTCCAGCCTCCCTGCCGGACGGGCCGTGATCGTCGTCGTGCATGACGAAGTGGGACTGCATCCTTCGATGTAGTGGCGCCGCCGCCCCGCTCGTCCCCCGGCACCATGCCCGGACCGGGCCGTACGTGTTGGATGGGGGCATGCACCGCGCACTCCCCCGCCCGCACCGCGACGACGTCCTGATCGCCGCCGTGGGGCTGCTCGGCGGTCTCGTGCTGTGGGGGATCGGGCTGGGCATGAACACGGGGCGGCTGTTCGACGGCGCGTGGCTGCTCGTCCCGCTCGTCGTCATGGCGGCCCTGGAACTGCTGCGCCGCACCCGGCCGCGGTTCGCCCTGCTCGCCGGGACGGGCGCCCTGGTCCTCGACCAGTGCACCCAGGGCAGCCTGGCCACGCTGCTGATGTTCACGGACCTCGTGTACGCCGCCGCGCTGTACGGCACGCCCGGCACGGCCCGCCGCCTCCCGGTGATCACAGGCCTGCTCACGGCCGTCACCACGCTCGGCCTGCTGGCCTGGTGGCAGGAGCCCGAGGCGGTGCTGGTCGGCGTGGCCGCCGGAGTCGTCTCGTTCGGGCCCGCGGCGACCGGCGTGCTGATGCGGGGCCACCGGGACAAGGCGGCGGCCGAGCGGCTGCGCGCCGAACAGACGGCGCTGCTCGCCGAGATGGACCGGGCGCAGGCCGTGACGGCGGAGCGCGCGCGGATGGCCCGCGAGCTGCACGACATGGTGGCGAACCATCTGTCGGCGATCGCGATCCACTCCACGGCCGCGCTCTCCCTCGACGACCCGGACACGACGCGTACGGCGCTGCGGACGATCCGCGAGAACAGCGTCGACGGCCTCGCCGAGATGCGCCGCCTCATCGGCATCCTGCGGGACGCGGGCGAGGGCACCGAACCGGCCGCCGCGCCCACCCTGGCGGGCCTCGCCGCGCTGGTCGAGCAGTCCCGCGCGAACGGCCTCGACATCGAACTCGCCGTGTCCGGCGCCGTCACCGGCCTGCCCGCGCCGATCGACCTGGCCGCGTACCGCATCGTGCAGGAGTCGCTCACGAACGCGCTCAAGCACGCGGGGCCCGGCCGCGTCACGGTGGCCGTCGACCGCACGGACGGATGCGTCGAGGTGCGGATCGACAGCCCGCGCGGGGAGCGGGGCGACGGGCCGCGCGCGCCGGGGTCCGGGGCCGGGCTCGTCGGGATGCGGGAGCGGGCGGCGCTGCTCGGCGGCACGTTCGAGGCGGGGC
Organism: Streptomyces sp. BYX5S; assembly: GCF_054724165.1. Taxonomy (NCBI): domain Bacteria; kingdom Bacillati; phylum Actinomycetota; class Actinomycetes; order Kitasatosporales; family Streptomycetaceae; genus Streptomyces; species Streptomyces sp. BYX5S. The sequence goes on from NZ_CM138829.1 coordinate 6,865,551, forward strand.
CCGGCGCCCCGGACGGCACGGTCTGGCGGGTGCGCGCCCGCCTCCCCCTGGAAGGAGTCACCGAGTGATCCGCGTACTCGTCGCCGAGGACCAGTCCGCCGTACGGGCCGGGCTCGTGCTCATCCTGAACAGCGCGGCCGACATCGAGGTCGTGGGCGAGGCGGAGGACGGCGAGCGGGCGCTGGAGCTGGCCCGGGAGGTGCGGCCCGACCTGGTCCTGATGGACGTGCAGATGCCGCGTCTCGACGGGGTGTCGGCCACGCGCGCGGTCGTCGAGGAGGGGCTGGCCGACGTGCTGGTCCTGACCACCTTCGACCTCGACGCGTACGTGTTCGGGGCACTGCGCGCGGGGGCGGCCGGGTTCCTGCTGAAGAACACCGACGCCCAGGACCTGCTGTCGGCCGTCCGGGCGGTGGCACGGGGCGAGGGCCTGATCGCGCCCGCGGTCACCCGCCGCCTGATCGCCGAGTTCGCCCGGCCCTCCGGCGCCGAACCGGTCGCTCCTCCACCGGAGTTGGAGACGCTCACGCGTCGCGAGCGGGAGGTGCTCGACCGCCTCGGCGAGGGCCTGTCCAACGCGGAGATCGCGGGCCGGCTCGACATGGCCGAGGCCACGGTGAAAACCCATGTCAGCCGCCTGCTCGGCAAGTTGAATCTGCGCAGCCGGGTGCAGGCCGCGGTGCTGGCGCGCGAAGTTGGCCGAAAGCCGTGATTGGTTTAGACCTTGACCGCTGGTCCAGACCTTTCTATTCTCGCCGCACTGCGGTGAGCACACCCCCCACTTCCGGTGCTCATGGGCGTCGCAGGGTTCCACCCCCATCACGGACCCCGGACCACCCGAGGAGCACCGAATGCACTCAACCGACGTACCCCGAAGAAGACTTCGGCACAGAGCGACCGCGGCACTCGCGACGCTCACACTGCCCGCCGCCGCACTCGTCGGCCTCGCCACCCCCTCCCACGCCGCCGCCGAGGCCACCGCCGTCACCGCCACGTACGCCAAGACCCAGGACTGGGGCAGCGGCTTCGAGGGCAAGTGGACGATCAAGAACTCCGGTACCACGTCGGTCAGTTCGTGGACCGTCGAGTGGGACTTCCCCTCCGGCACCAAGGTGACCTCGGCCTGGGACGCGAGCGTCACCAACTCCGCCGACCACTGGACCGCCAAGAACCTCTCCTGGAACGGGACGCTCGCCCCCGGCGCCTCGGTCTCCTTCGGCTTCAACGGCTCCGGCTCCGGCGCCCCCACCGGCTGCAAGCTCAACGGCGCCTCCTGCGACGGCGGCGACGTCCCCGGCGACGCGGCACCCTCAGCGCCCGGCACCCCGACCGCCTCCGGCATCACCGACACCTCGGCCAAGCTGACCTGGTCCGCCGCCACCGACGACAAGGGCGTCAAGAACTACGACGTGCTGCGCGACGGGGCCAAGGTCGCCACGGTGACCGGCACGTCGTACACCGACACCGGGCTGAAGGCCGGCACGGACTACTCGTACACGGTCCAGGCCCGCGACACCGCCGACCAGACGGGCCCGGTGTCCGGTTCGGTCAAGGTGCGCACCACCGGGGGCGGCACGGACCCGGGTGAGCCGGGCACCGGCGGCAAGGTGAACCTCGGCTACTTCACGAACTGGGGCGTCTACGGCCGCCAGTACTACCCCAAGAACCTGGAGACGTCGGGCTCGGCGTCGAAGATCACGCACATCAACTACGCCTTCGGCAACGTCCAGGGCGGCAAGTGCACGATGGGCGACGCCTACGCCGACACGGACATGGCCTACACGGCCGCCAACTCCGTCTCCGGCCAGGCCGACACCTGGGACCAGCCGCTGCGCGGCGCCTTCAACCAGCTGCGCCAGCTGAAGGCCAAGCACCCGAACATCAAGATCCTCTGGTCGTTCGGCGGCTGGACCTGGTCCGGCGGCTTCGGTGAGGCCGCCAAGAACCCGGCCGCGTTCGCCGACTCCTGCTACAAGCTGGTCGAGGACCCGCGCTGGGCCGATGTCTTCGACGGCATCGACATCGACTGGGAGTACCCCAACGCGTGCGGTCTGACGTGCGACACGTCGGGTCAGGACGCCCTGAAGAAGCTGTCGACGGCGCTGCGCTCCAAGTTCGGTTCGCAGAACCTCGTGACGGCGGCGATCACCGCCGACGCCTCGGCGGGCGGCAAGATCGAGAAGAACGACTACGCGGGCGCCGGCCAGTCCTTCGACTGGTACAACGTCATGACCTACGACTTCTTCGGCGCGTGGGCGGCCAAGGGCCCGACCGCCCCGCACTCCCCGCTCACCTCGTACTCCGGCATCCCGCAGCAGGGCTTCACCTCGGCCGACGCGATCGCCAAGCTGAAGGCGCAGGGCGTCCCGGCGTCCAAGCTGCTGCTCGGCATCGGCTTCTACGGCCGCGGCTGGACCGGCGTCACGCAGAAGGAGCCGGGCGGTACGGCGACGGGCCCGGCGGCCGGCACGTACGAGCAGGGCATCGAGGACTACAAGGTCCTCAAGACCAAGTGTCCGGCGAACGGCACGGTGGCCGGGACGGCGTACGCGCACTGCGGGTCCGACTGGTGGTCGTACGACACGCCCGCGACGATCGCCTCGAAGATGGCGTGGGCCAAGTCCCAGAACCTGGGCGGCGCGTTCTTCTGGGAGTTCTCGGGTGACACCGCCAACGGCGAACTGGTCACGGCCATCAACTCCGGCCTGAAGTAACCCCCGAACGAAGCCGGGCCCACGGGAACGCCCCCCGTGCGCCCGGCTTCTCCATGTGATGCGGAGTCCGTCCGGCGATTGAGGACGTCTTTGCAGGGGGGCTACGCCACGTTGACCCGCTGGCCGGGAGGCGCCGCCTCCAGCCACGCCAGGAAACCGGTGAGCGCGTCGTCGCTCATGGCGAGCTCAAGACGCGTACCGCGATGCGTGCACGCGAGCACCACCGCATCGGAGAGAAGCGCCAGCTCCTCCTCCCCCTCGGGCGCCCGCCGCCCGGTCACCTCGATCGCCGCCCGCTCAAGGATCCGCTTGGGCCGCGGCGCGTACGAGAACACCCGGAACCACTCCACCCGGTCCCCGTTGTAGCGGGCGATGCCGTACCCCCACCCCTTGCCGGAGGTGTCCACCGCATCCGGCGCCGGCGCGTCCCACCGCAACGAACAGTCGAACGTACCGCCCGACCGCTGAATGAGCCGCCGCCGCACCCCGAAGGCGACCAACCCCACCACCACGAGTACGACGACCGCGACTACGCACAGCACGAGAACGAGGACCATCTTCACCGACCTCCTCGCTTCTCGACCGATAACGGAACAGCAAAACAGTTGTAGATCGCCTCAGCCGCGACCCGGTCCGGAGATTATCTCCGGCCTGGGCCGCGGCTGAGGTACGTCACTGGGCTCGCTGGATTCAGCGCGCCGCCACCGCACGCAGTCGGACGTCGGCACGACGCTCGGCCGAGGCGTCCGCCTCGCCCTTCGCGCGCTCCAGCGCCCGCTCCGCCCGCTGGACGTCGATCTCGTCCGAAAGCTCGGCGATCTCGGCCAGCAGGGACAGCTTGTTGTCGGCGAACGAGATGAAACCGCCGTGGACAGCCGCCACGATCGTGCCACCGTCCGTCGTGCGGATCGTCACGGGCCCCGACTCCAGCACACCGAGCAGCGGCTGGTGACCGGGCATGACGCCGATGTCGCCGGACGTGGTACGCGCGACGACCAGGGTGGCCTCGCCGGACCAGACACTGCGGTCCGCGGCGACGAGCTCGACGTGCAGCTCAGCAGCCAAGGTGGGCTCCTCGGGTCACCACCCGGCGGCACTCGCTGCCGGGTGTCGGTTCAAAGTCTAGTGGGCGTGGTGGGAGGGCCGGGACATACCCCCGGCCCTCCCTGAGCTACGGGGCTCAGGAGACGCCGAGCTCCTTGGCGTTGGCCTTGAGGTCCTCAATGCCACCGCACAGGAAGAACGCCTGCTCCGGGAAGTGGTCGTACTCGCCGTCGATGATCGCGTTGAACGCGGTGATCGACTCGTCCAGCGGAACGTCCGAACCGTCGACGCCGGTGAACTGCTTGGCGACGTGGGTGTTCTGCGACAGGAAGCGCTCCACACGACGGGCGCGGTGGACGGTGAGCTTGTCCTCCTCGCCGAGCTCGTCGATACCGAGGATCGCGATGATGTCCTGAAGGTCCTTGTACTTCTGAAGGACGTTCTTGACGCGCATCGCGGTGTTGTAGTGGTCCGCCGCGATGTACCGCGGGTCGAGGATGCGGGACGTCGAGTCCAGCGGGTCCACGGCCGGGTAGATGCCCTTCTCGGAGATCGGACGGGAAAGCACCGTCGTCGCGTCGAGGTGGGCGAAGGTGGTCGCCGGGGCCGGGTCGGTCAGGTCGTCCGCGGGCACGTAAATGGCCTGCATGGACGTGATCGAGTGACCACGCGTCGAGGTGATGCGCTCCTGGAGGAGGCCCATCTCGTCGGCGAGGTTCGGCTGGTAACCCACCGCGGACGGCATGCGGCCGAGCAGCGTGGAGACCTCGGAACCGGCCTGCGTGAAGCGGAAGATGTTGTCGATGAAGAACAGCACGTCCTGCTTCTGCACATCGCGGAAGTACTCCGCCATGGTCAGACCCGCGAGGGCCACGCGCAGACGGGTGCCCGGCGGCTCGTCCATCTGACCGAAGACCAGCGCGGTCTTGTCGATGACGCCCGAGTCGGCCATTTCCTCGATGAGGTCGTTGCCCTCACGGGTGCGCTCACCGACACCGGCGAACACGGAGACACCGTCGTGGTTGTTGGCGACGCGGTAGATCATCTCCTGGATGAGCACCGTCTTGCCGACGCCGGCACCGCCGAAGAGGCCGATCTTTCCACCCTTGACGTACGGGGTGAGAAGGTCGACGACCTTGATGCCGGTCTCGAACATCTCGGTCTTCGACTCGAGCTCGTCGAAGTTCGGAGCCTTGCGGTGGATGCCCCAGCGCTCGCCCGTGTACTGCTCGTCGACGTTCAGGACCTCGCCGAGGGTGTTGAAGACCTTGCCCTTGGTGAAGTCGCCGACCGGCACGGTGATGGAGTTGCCGGTGTCGGTCACCGGGGCCTGGCGGACCAGACCGTCGGTGGGCTGCATGGAGATCGCGCGGACCAGGCCGTCACCGAGGTGCTGCGCGACCTCGAGCGTCAGGGTCTTCTTCGCGCCGTCCTGCGCCGGGTCGTTGACCTCGACGTGCAGGGCGTTGTAGATGTCCGGCATCGCGTCGACGGGGAACTCCACGTCGACGACCGGGCCGATGACCCGCGCGACGCGGCCAGTGGCCACGCCAGCAGGAGCGGTCGGCTCAACAGTGGTGGTCATTACTTGTCACTCCCCGCGGTCGCGTCGGCCAGGGCGCTGGCGCCACCGACGATCTCGCTGATTTCCTGGGTGATTTCGGCCTGGCGGGCCGCGTTGGCAAGACGGGAGAGGTTGTTGATCAGCTCTCCCGCGTTGTCGGTGGCCGACTTCATCGCGCGGCGCGTGGCGGCGTGCTTTGAGGCAGCCGACTGGAGCATCGCGTTGTAGATACGGCTTTCGACGTAGCGCGGCAGCAGGGCGTCGAGGACGTCCTCCGCCGACGGCTCGAAGTCGTACAGCGGAAGGATCTCGTCGCCCTTGCCGGACGCCTTGGACTCCTCCGCCACCTCTTCGAGGCTGAGCGGCAGCAGCCGACCGTCGACGGCCGTCTGCGTCATCATCGAGACGAACTCGGTGTAGACGATGTGGAGCTCGTCCACGCCGCCCTCCGCCGTCTCCTTCTCGATGGCCTCGATCAGCGGCGCCGCGACCTTCTTGGCGTCCGCGTACGTGGGCTCGTCGGTGAAGCCCGACCACGACTCCACGACCTTGCGCTCGCGGAAGTTGTAGTGGGCCAGACCACGGCGGCCGACGATGTACGTGTCGACCTCCTTGCCGTCGGCCCGCAGCTCGTCCGTGAGCGCCTCGGCTGCCTTGATCGCGTTGGCGTTGAAGGCGCCGGCCAGACCGCGGTCACTGGTGAGCAGGAGAACCGCGGAGCGGGTCGCCGTCTCGGCCTCGGTCGTCAGCGGGTGCTTGGTGTTCGACCCCGTCCCCACCGCCGTGACCGCGCGCGTGAGCTCGGTCGCGTAGGGCGTGGAGGCCGCCACCTTGCGCTGCGCCTTGACGACGCGCGAGGCGGCGATCATCTCCATCGCCTTGGTGATCTTCTTGGTCGCGGTGACGGATCGGATGCGACGCTTGTAGACCCGGAGCTGGGCTCCCATGAGTCAGGTCCCTTCCTTACGTCACTTGGAGACGTTGACGGCCGGAGCGTCCTCGCCCAGAAGCTTGCCGTCCGAGGTCTCGAACTGCTTCTTGAAGTCGGCAACGGCGTCGGCAACGGCCGAGAGCGTGTCGTCCGACATCTTGCCGCCCTCCTTGATGGAGGTCATGAGGCCCTGCTCCTTGCGGTGCAGGTACTCAAGAAGCTCCTTCTCGAAGCGGCGGATGTCGGCGACCGGCACGTCGTCCATCTTGCCGGTGGTGCCCGACCAGATGGAGACGACCTGGTCCTCGGTGGCCATCGGCTGGTACTGAGCCTGCTTCAGCAGCTCGACCAGTCGCTGTCCACGCTCCAGCTGCGACTTCGACGCGGCGTCCAGGTCGGAACCGAAGGCGGCGAACGCCTCCAGCTCGCGGTACTGGGCCAGGTCCAGACGGAGGCGGCCGGAGACCTGCTTCATGGCCTTGTGCTGGGCGGAACCACCCACACGCGACACCGAGATACCGACGTTCAGGGCCGGACGCTGGCCGGCGTTGAACAGGTCGGACTCAAGGAAGCACTGGCCGTCGGTGATGGAGATGACGTTGGTCGGAATGAACGCCGACACGTCGTTCGCCTTCGTCTCGACGATCGGCAGACCCGTCATCGAACCGGCGCCCATGTCGTCCGAGAGCTTGGCGCAGCGCTCGAGCAGACGGGAGTGCAGGTAGAAGACGTCACCCGGGTAGGCCTCGCGCCCCGGCGGGCGGCGGAGCAGCAGGGACACGGCGCGGTAGGCGTCGGCCTGCTTCGAGAGGTCGTCGAAGATGATGAGGACGTGCTTGCCGTCGTACATCCACTGCTGGCCGATGGCCGAGCCGGTGTACGGCGCCAGGTACTTGAAGCCGGCCGGGTCGGACGCCGGGGCGGCGACGATGGTCGTGTACTCCAGCGCGCCGGCCTCTTCGAGCGCACCACGCACGGAGGCGATGGTGGAGCCCTTCTGGCCGATGGCGACGTAGACGCAGCGGACCTGCTTCTTCGGGTCGCCGGTGCGCCAGTTGTCGCGCTGGTTGATGATCGTGTCGACGGCCAGGGCGGTCTTGCCGGTCTGGCGGTCACCAATGATCAGCTGACGCTGACCACGGCCGACGGGGGTCATCGCGTCGACGGCCTTGTAGCCGGTCTCCATCGGCTCGTGCACCGACTTACGGGCCATGACGCCCGGGGCCTGCAGCTCGAGGGCGCGGCGACCGGTGGTCTCGATCTCGCCGAGGCCGTCGATCGGGTTGCCGAGCGGGTCGACGACGCGGCCGAGGTAGCCCTCGCCGACGCCGACGGACAGGACCTCGCCCGTGCGCTGCACCGGCTGGCCCTCCTCGATGCCGCTGAACTCACCGAGGACGATGGCGCCGATCTCGCGCTCTTCCAGGTTGAGCGCGAGTCCGAGGGTGCCGTCCTCGAACTTCAGCAGTTCGTTGGCCATGGCCGAGGGAAGGCCCTCGACCTTCGCGATGCCGTCGCCGGCAAGGGTGACCGTACCGACCTCCTCGCGCGAGGCCGCGTCCGGCTTGTACGCCTGGACAAAGTTCTCCAGCGCGTCCCGGATCTCCTCCGGCCGGATCGTGAGCTCCGCCATCTGGGTTCCCTGCTCTCCTTGTTGGGCCCGAAGTGTTCTTGGGGGGTCTGGGGTCAGCCCCCAGGAATCCTCTGCACGGCCCAACTAGGGCCGTAGTCGTACGTGTTGAGGTGGTGTGCGGTCAGCCGGCCATACGGCGGCTGGCCTCCTCGATGCGGTCCGCGATGGAGCCGTTGATGACCTCGTCGCCCACCTGCACCTTGATCCCGCCGAGGACCTCGGGGTCCACGTCCAGGTTCAGGTGCATCTGGCGCCCGTAGAGCTTCGCCAGGGTCGCGCCCAGGCGCTGCTTCTGTGCGTCGCTCAGCGGCACCGCGGTGGTGACGACCGCCACCATGCGCTCGCGACGCTCGGCGGCGAGCTTGGAGAGGGACTCGAGTCCCGCTTCCAGGCTACGTCCCCGCGGCGCGGTCACAAGACGGCCGACGATCCGCTCGGTGGTGGGCTTGGCCCGGCCGTCGAGCAGCTGCTTCACGAGGTCGCCCTTGGCCGAGGCCGAGGCCGACTTGTCGGTCAGGGCGGCGCGCAGCTCCGGGTTGGAGCCGACGATCCGCTCGAACCGGAACAGCTCGTCCTCGACGTCGTCGAGGTCGCCGGAGTTCTGCGCCGCGGTCAGGTCCGCGGTGTTGGCCAGCTCCTCCAGGGAGTCGACCAGGTCGCGGGAGGCCGACCACCGGGAGCGGACCAGGCCCGACACCAGGTCGACGGTCTCGCCGCCGACCTGGCCGCCGAGCAGGCGGCTCGCGAGCTCGGCCTTGGCCTCGCCGGCCTGCGCCGGGTCGGTCAGGACCCGCCGCAGGCTGACCTCGCGGTCAAGCAGCGCGGTCACCGAGGCCAGGTCACCGGCGAGCGCCTTGGCGTCGACCGACGTGTTGTCGGTCAGCGCGTCCAGACGCTCGCGCGCGGCGACCAGGGCCTCGCGGCTCGCTCCGTGGGCGGTCATCGAGCAGCCTCTGCCTTCTCTTCGAGTTCGTCGAGGAAGCGGTCGATCGTGCGCGACTGCCGGGCGGAGTCCTCGAGGGACTCGCCGACCAGCTTGCCGGCCAGGTCGGTGGCCAGCTGGCCCACGTCCTGACGCAGCGCCTGAGCGGCGGCCTTGCGGTCGGCCTCGATCTGGGAGTGACCGGCGGCGATGATCTCCTCACGCTGCCGCTGGCCTTCCGCACGCATCTCGGCGATGAGCGCGGCACCCTGCTCCTGCGCCTCCTGGCGCAGCCGCGCGGCCTCGTGCCGGGCCTCGGCGAGCTGAGCCTTGTACTGCTCGAGCACGCTCTGGGCCTCGGTCTGAAGCGCCTCGGCCTTCTCGATACCGCCTTCGATCTTCGCGTGGCGCTCTTCCAGCGTCTGATTGATGCGCGGAAGGAGCTTCTTCGCGAAGACGAAGAAGACGATGGCGAAGGCGATGGTGCCGACGAGCAGCTCGGGACCGGGCGGGAGAAGCGGGTTCTGCTTCTCCTCGGCCGCGAGTGCAACCAGGTTGGCGATCACATCAGTGCCTTTCGTCGAAAGTGTCAGTCAGTAGCGGTGATTACTGACCGAACACGAACGGCATAACGATGCCGATGAGGGCGAGCGCCTCACAGAAGGCGAAGCCGAGGATCTGGTTGGCGCGGATCAGGCCGGCGGCCTCGGGCTGGCGGGCCAGGGCCTGGGTGCCGTTACCGAAGACGATGCCGACGCCGATGCCGGGGCCGATCGCGGCGAGACCGTAACCGATGGAACCGAGGGAGCCGGTGACGCCAGCGGCGAGTTCGATGGACGCGGACATGCCGTTACTTCCTTTTCTTTACGAACCGGTGGGGGTTGGCCACCGGACGACCTGGGGTGGTTGGACGGGTGGGGCTCAGTGGTGCTCGGCGAGAGCGCCCTGAATGTACGTGCAGGCCAGGAGGACGAAGACGTACGCCTGAACGGCCTGGACGAAAAGCTCGAAGAGGACCATGGCGATGGTCATGACGAAGGAGACACCGGCGGCCGGGATCATCCAGCTGTTCAGCAGGTACCAGGAGGCGACGGTGAACATCACCAGCATCAGGTGACCCGCGAACATGTTCGCAAAGAGTCGGACCGCGTGCGTGAACGGGCGGACCAGCAGGTTCGAGAAGAACTCGATGAACGAGACCAGCCACTTGATCGGGCCGAGCGTCGGGTCGTAGCCGGTGATGTTCTTCCAACCACCCACGAAACCGTGGCGCTTGAAGGTCAGCGGAACCCAGATCAGGTACACGATGGCCGCGAGGATCGCCGGGTAGGCGATGACCGACGAGACCGGGAACTGGGCCAGCGGAATGACCGACCAGACGTTCATGATCCAGATGAAGAAGAACAGCGAGACCATGATGGGGACGTACTTCTCGCCCTCGCGCTTGCCCAGCGTCTCGTAGACGATGTTGCGGCGCACGAAGTCGTAGCCGGCCTCACCGATCATCTGGATCTTGCCCGGGACGACCTTGGAGCGGCCGAACGCGAAGAAGAAGAAAACACAGATGACGATCGTGGTGAGCAGGGCGAGCAGCATCACCTTGTTGAAGTAGAACCAGCCGAAATCGGCGATCGGTTCGAACAGGAAGGAGTGCAGGCCCGGTGCCGGGAAGCCGCATCCGTTGTCGGACATGATCCGACAGCTCCAGTCAAAGGCGAGCTGGGTCGTGTCAGCACTCACCGCGGGCTCCTTCGGCGTGACGCATAAGTACGGCAACCTCGTTGTGTCGGTGCGGCGCGCAGCCGCGGATCGGCACCGGTCTGGTGTTTCGGGTGTGGGGGCGGCGGGCAGGCAGTGAGCCTCGCGATCGTGCAGGCGTCAGCTCTCGTGCCCGCGCCAGCGATGCCGCAGTTGGCACCGGACGATAGCAGCCCGACGAACGGGCGCTTATCCCGGCCCTACCTCTCACGACGACGACCCGGACTTCTCGGCCTTCTCACTGGTCCCGGTCCCCTTGGAACCGGGCGCCGCCTCGGGGTCGATATAGAAAACCTTGGCCTTCATGTGGGCACGGGCCTGGGCCGCCATCCACACAACGGTCGAGACGACCAGAGAGACGGCGAAGGACTTGGGGTTGAACAGGGTCGTGTCCTTGAAGAGGGCCACGAAGATCATGAGCAGCAGCAGCTGGGCGACGTAGAGCATCAGCCCCATCGCCTGGAACAGCTGCGGAAGCGATTTTGCCGTGCGGATCAGCACGACCTGCCCGAGGCCCATGAAGGCGATCACGACCAGAGCACCGACCAGCGCACCGATGGCCCCCTTGCCGCCCGCAACCACACCACTGATCACCGCGGCAATCACGCCCGCGGCGGCGGTGGGTACGACGGTGTGAAGAAGGGTCCGTGCGTCATTGGACGGCATGGCGGCAACTCCGCTTACTGGTGTGGGGCAGGGTGTCGTCATGGACGAGCGTAGTCCGGGAATTCAGTAGTCCGATTCGGGCCAAATGGCCGTCGCACTACGGCCTTTCGGTCCTTCCCCCGGCTTCGTGAACGGTATCACAAACTATTTGATGCGGTCTTTACCTAGAAGGTGTGCTAACCGTCACACGTGAGGGGGATTCTGCGCGTCTGTGCGCCCGCGACGTCAACATGTCTGGTATTGAGCCCATTTCAGGTGTCGGGCTCTCCGCGTCAACGGGACGATCCGGCCTTACGCCGATCCGTGAAGCGCGAACGGGCGCCGATCGCGGTCGCGCCGTTGACACCCGCCGGAATCCGGCCACGGTCCGGTTCGCCCTCGGCGCTCTCGGACGGCTCGGCGGCTTCCTCCGCCCCGTCCGCCGACGCGGTGCGCGGGTCCGGGCGCCGGTAGCGCGGCGGCACCAAGTGCTGGGCCCAGCGCGGCACGTGGGGCGTGAAGCGCGGCAGCAGGAGCAGCACGAGGCCGACGAAGCTCAGCGCCACGATGGAGAGCATCACCCACATCCCGGACGCGGAGTGCACCGAGTAGGCGACCGCGCCGAAGGCGATGAGGCCCGACCAGAAGTACATGATCAGCACCGCGCGGGAGTGCGAGTGACCGATCTCCAGGAGCCGGTGGTGCAGATGGCCGCGGTCCGCGGCGAACGGCGACTGCCCGTTCCACGTGCGGCGCACGATCGCGAGCACCAGGTCGGCGAACGGGATCGCGATGATCGTCAGCGGCATCAGCAGCGGAATGAAGACCGGGAGCATCGCGTGCGTGGTGTCACGCGTCGAGCCGCCGAGGTTCAGCCTGAGCGCGTCCGGGTCGACCTGGCCCGTGATGGAGATCGCGCCGGCCGCGAGGACGAGGCCGATGAGCATGGAGCCCGAGTCGCCCATGAAGATCCTGGCCGGATGGATGTTGTGCGGCAGGAAGCCCAGACACATGCCCATGAGGATCGCCGCGAACAGCGTGGCCGGTGCCGCGGACTCGATGCCGTAGCCGTACCAGATCCGGTACGCGTACAGGAAGAACGCCGCGGCGGCGATGCAGACCATGCCCGCCGCGAGGCCGTCGAGGCCGTCGACGAAGTTCACGGCGTTGATGGTGATGACGACGAGCGCGACGGTGAGCAGCGTCCCCTGCCACTGGGTGAGGGACACCGTCCCGACACCCGGGATCGGCAGCCACAGGATCGTCAGGCCCTGCATGACCATCACGCCCGCGGCGATCATCTGGCCGCCGAGCTTGATGAGGGCGTCGATCTCGAACTTGTCGTCCAGGACGCCGATCAGCCAGATGAGAGCCGCCCCGGACAGCAGCGCCCGCGGCTCGTTCGACGACTCGAAGACCTTGTCCAGGTTGGTCAGGTGATCGGCGACGAGCAGGCCCGCGCACAGGCCGAAGAACATGGCGATACCGCCGAGCCGCGGCGTGGGTTCCCGGTGCACGTCACGTGCACGGATCTCCGGCATGGCGCCGGCCACGATCGCGAACTTCCGCACCGGGCCTGTGAGCAGATAGGTCACCGCGGCCGTGATGCAGAGCGTCAGCAGGTATTCACGCACGGGCTTCCCCACAGGTATCGCTGGCCATCTCAGCCCCACACCCTAGTCTCGCGTGCTTAGGGTTGGGGACTTCCGGGTAGCGACGATGGTTGCACGGGTGACGGTTCCGGGGACGTACTGGTGCGGCTCAAGGGGTGTCTCGTGGCTCGCCTACCCCGTTCCAGGCGGGGTACGGGGGGAATCTTCCGGCCAGGTCGCGCACCTCTTCGCGGACCGCGGGGGCGTCAACGGCGCCGCGTACGACACCCGAGAGGAGCACGGCGATACGCGCCATCTCCGCTTCACCCATGCCCTGGGTGGTGACGGCGGCGGTGCCGAGGCGCAGGCCGCGCCCGTTCTCGTACGGCAGGGCGCATGTGTCGAGGATCATCCCCGCCGAGGCGAGCCGGCCGCGCGCCGCCGGGCCCTGGACGCCGAGCGGGGCCGGGTCCACGGTCAGCAGGTGGGTGTCGGTGCCGCCGGTGGTGACGCCGAAGCCCTCCGCGGCGAGTGCGCCCGCGAGCAGCCGTGCGTTGGCGACGACCTGGTGGGCGTACGCGGTGAAGGCGGGGCGCGCGGCCTCCCCGAACGCGACGGCCTTGCCGGCGATCGTGTGCATCTGGGCGCCGCCCTGGGTGAACGGGAAGACGGCCCGGTCGACGCGGTCGGAGAGCTCCGCCGAGCACAGCAGCATGCCGCCGCGGGGGCCGCGCAGCACCTTGTGCGTGGTGGCGCAGACGATGTCGGCGTACGGGACCGGGTTCGGGGCTGCTCCCCCGGCGACCAGGCCGATGGGGTGCGCGGCGTCGGCGATGAGGTGGGCGCCCACGTCGTCGGCGATGTCGCGGAAGGCGGCGTAGTCGATGTGCCGGGGGTACGAGATCGAGCCGCACACGATGGCTTTCGGCCGGTGGGCACGGGCCGCCGCGCGCACCTCCTCGTAGTCGATGAGCCCGCTCTCCGGGTCGACCCCGTACGGCACGAAGTCGAACCAGCGGCCCGAGAAGTTGGCCGGGGAGCCGTGCGTGAGGTGGCCGCCCGCGGGGAGGCCCATGGCGAGGACGGTGTCGCCGGGCTTCAGCAGCACGGCGTACGCGGCGAGGACGGCCGAAGAGCCGCTGTGCGCCTGTACGTTGACGTGCTCGGCGCCGAACAGTGCCTTCGCCCGGTCCACGGCGAGGCGCTCGGCGACGTCGACGAGTTCGCAGCCGCCGTGGTGGCGGTGGCCCGGGTAGCCCTCCGCGTACTTGTTGGCGAGGGGGGAGCCGAGGGCGGCGAGGACCGCGGGGGACGTGAAGTTCTCGGCGGCGATGAGCTGGAGGGAGTCCGCCTGGCGGGCGGTCTCGCTGAGGAGGATCTCGGCGAGTTCGGGGTCTTGCCGCTGTAGCTCCGCTATGGCTGCGGGTTCTGTCATCACCGGCATGGTCGGCTCCGGGCCTCGCGTCGGGGAGGTGAATGCCTTCCAATGTAGATCCGCCCGGTTCCGCCCGCCCGACATCACGCCACGGGGCTCCGCCCCGGACCCCGCGCCTCAAACGCCGGCGGGGCTGATTGTGCGCACCTTGCGCTTCGAGCGTGGGCCGTGCACATCAAGCCCCTGCGGCGATTGAGCAGCGGGGTCCGGGGCGGAGCCCCGTGGCGTAGGGAGACGGCTACTTACGGACGCCCGTGAGGGCGGTCACCACCGGGGCCAGGGCCTCCTGGATCTCGCCGCCGACCGACTGGAAGAACGGCAGGGGCGCCCCGTACGGGTCGTAGACCTCGTCCGCCTCCACGGAGGGCGCCAACAGCCACCCGCGTAGAGCCGCCGCCGCACGCACCAGGGAACGGGCCCGCTCGACGACGCCCGCCTCCAGGGGATCCGGCAGCGTGGCCGGGTCTATGGCCTGCACGAGCCGCGTGAACTCCTTCAGCGTGAACGTCCGCAGCCCGGCGCTGTGCCCCATCGAGATGACCTGCGCACGGTGGTCACGGGTCGCCGTCAGGACCAGGTCCGCCCTTATGACGTGGTCGTCGAGGAGCTCACGGCCGACGAACCCCGAGGGATCCGCGCCGAAGTCGGCCAGGACCGTCTCCGCGTTGGCCTCCATGGGCGCGCCCTCATGGCCCCACGTGCCCGCGCTCTCCACGATGAGCCCGCCCGCGAGCGGCGCCCCGAGCCGGTCCGCGAGGGCATGCCGGGTCAGCCGCTCGGTGATCGGCGAGCGGCACACGTTGCCGGTGCTGACGTGGAGGATGCGGAAGGTGTCGCCGGGGAGCGCCGGCGTGCGTACGTACCCGTTGCCTATGCCACGCCCCGTCTCAGGGGCTGTCAATTCGCCACCTCGAGGTCGGGTACGACCTTGCGCAGCTCGTCCGCGGTCAGCGCGCCCTCGCGCAGCAGGACCGGGATCTTGCCGGTGACGTCGACGATGGACGACGGGATGTTGCCGGGCGTCGGCCCGCCGTCGAGGTAGACGGAGACGGAGTCGCCGAGCATGTTCTGCGCGTCGTCGCAGTTCTCGGGGGACGGGTGGCCCGTCAGGTTCGCCGAGGACAGGGCCATCGGGCCGACCTCGGTGAGCAGTTCGATGGCGACGGGGTGCAGCGGCATGCGCACCGCGACGGTCCCGCGGGTGTTGCCGAGGTCCCACTGGAGCGACGGCTGGTGCTTGGCGACGAGGGTCAGGCCACCCGGCCAGAACGCGTCGACGAGCTCCCAGGCCATCTCGGAGAAGTCCGTGACGAGCCCGTGCAGCGTGTTCGGGGACGGGATGACGACGGGCGTCGGCATGTTGCGGCCGCGGCCCTTGGCCTCCAGGAGGTCACCGACGGCCTCCGGCGTGAAGGCGTCGGCGCCGATGCCGTACACGGTGTCGGTGGGCAGCACGACCAGTTCGCCGCGGCGGACGGCTGAGGCGGCTTCACGCAGACCGGTAGCGCGGTCGACTGCGTCGTTGGTGTCGTAACGCCGTGCCATCTAGCGGGCCTCCTGCTCTGCGTACTGCTCGAATTCGTAGGTCGGGGAAAGCGGGGAAGGACGGGAGGCGCTCACGGCAGCGCCTTGCGGGCCGTCGCGAACCGCGGCCGGTTGTTGAGGTCCGGGTGGTCGGCGGCGTCCGCCCAGCCCCGCTCCTCGGTGAAGATCCACGGCACCTGGCCGCCCTGGGTGTCGGCGTGCTCGATGACGACGATGCCGCCGGGGCGCAGCAGACGGTGGGCGGTGCGCTCGATGCCGCGGATGAGGTCGAGGCCGTCCTCGCCGGAGAACAGGGCGAGGTCGGGGTCGTAGTCGCGGGCCTCCGGCGCCACGTACTCCCACTCGGTGAGCGGGATGTACGGCGGGTTGGAGATGACGAGGTCGACCTGGTCGTCGAGGTCCGGGAAGGCCTCCAGGGCGTCTCCCTGGCGCAGGTCGACCCTGGACCCCTCGACGTTCTTCCGCGTCCATTTGAGGGCGTCCTCGGACAGCTCCACGGCGTGCACGCGCGAGCGCGGGACCTCCTGGGCGAGCGCGAGCGCGATGGCGCCGGAGCCGGAGCACAGATCGACGATCAGCGGCTCGACGACGTCCATCGCACGGACGGCGTCTATGGCCCACCCGACGACCGACTCGGTCTCCGGACGCGGCACGAACACCCCGGGGCCGACCTGGAGTTCCAGGTAGCGGAAGTAGGCGCGGCCGGTGATGTGCTGGAGCGGCTCGCGGGCCTCGCGGCGCGCGGTCACCTCCCAGTACCGGGCGTCGAAGTCCGCGTCCTTGACGGAGTGCAGCTCGCCCCGCTTGACGCCGTGCACGAAGGCGGCGAGCTCCTCCGCGTCGTTGCGCGGCGAGGGCACGCCGGCGTCGGCCAGCCGCTGGGTGGCCTGGGCCACTTCCGCGAGCAGCACGCTGCGGGGGTTTGGGGGTCGCCCCCCAATATGTTGCTGCACGCTGGTCCTCCGGGCTGAGCTGTGGTCGTACGAGTGGGGGTTACGCGGCGGCGAGCTTCGCGGCCGAGTCCGCGTCGACGCACGCCTGGATCACGGGGTCGAGTTCGCCGTCGAGCACCTGGTCCAGGTTGTAGGCCTTGAAGCCGACGCGGTGGTCCGAGATGCGGTTCTCCGGGAAGTTGTACGTGCGGATCTTCTCGGAGCGGTCGACGGTGCGGACCTGGCTGCGACGGGCGTCCGCGGCCTCCTTCTCCGCTTCCTCCTGCGCCGCCGCGAGGAGCCTGGAGCGCAGGATACGCATCGCCTGCTCCTTGTTCTGCAGCTGGGACTTCTCGTTCTGGCAGGAAGCCACGACGCCGGTGGGGATGTGCGTGATCCGGACGGCGGAGTCGGTCGTGTTGACGGACTGGCCGCCGGGGCCCGAGGAGCGGTACACGTCGATGCGGAGGTCGTTGGCGTGGATCTCCACGTCGACCTCCTCGGCCTCGGGCGTGACGAGCACGCCGGCGGCGGAGGTGTGGATGCGGCCCTGCGACTCGGTCGAGGGCACGCGCTGCACGCGGTGCACGCCGCCCTCGTACTTGAGGCGGGCCCAGACGCCCTGGCCGGGCTCGGTCGCGCCGTTGCCGCCCTTGGTCTTCACGGCGACCTGGACGTCCTTGTAGCCGCCCAGCTCGGACTCGGTGGCGTCGATGATCTCGGTCTTCCAGCCGACGCGCTCCGCGTAGCGCAGGTACATGCGCAGCAGGTCGCCCGCGAACAGCGCGGACTCGTCGCCGCCGGCGCCGGCCTTGATCTCGAGGATCACGTCCTTGTCGTCGGACGGGTCGCGCGGGACGAGGAGCAGGCGCAGCTTCTCGGTGATCTCCTCGCGCTGCTGTTCCAGATCCTTGACCTCGGCCGCGAAGTCGGGGTCGTCGGCGGCGAACTCCTTCGCCGTCTCGATGTCGTCCCCGGTCTGCTTCCAGGAGCGGTACGTGGCGACGATCGGGGTCAGCTCGGCGTAGCGCTTGTTGAGCTTGCGCGCGTTGGCCTGGTCGGCGTGGACCGAGGGGTCCGCGAGCTTCTGCTCCAGATCGGCGTGCTCACCGATCAGTTCCTCGACGGCCTCGAACATCTCCGGCTCCTGCAGTTACGGGGGGTCAAAAGGGGCTGCACCGCAAAGCGCCGGTCCCGGTGCCCCCGCGGAAACAGGGGCACCGTGGACCGGCGCTGGAGCTTCGCTACTTCTTGGCAGCTGCAGCCTTGCCGAAGCGGGCCTCGAAGCGGGCCACACGGCCACCGGTGTCGAGGATCTTCTGCTTGCCCGTGTAGAACGGGTGGCACTCGGAGCAGACCTCGGCACGGACGGTGCCGGACGGGATCGTGCTGCGGGTGGTGAACGACGCGCCGCAGGTGCAAGAGACCTGCGTCTCGACGTACTCGGGGTGGATGTCGCGCTTCAAGGTGTCTCCTAGGTTCATGGAGGGCTCCGGGTCGCTGACGCGGGATGCGGGAGCGTGAACCGGGGCCGACGTACCAGTCTGCCAGGACTGGCCGTATCCCCCAAAACCGGGGAGGGCCCCGAACTATTCCCGGCCGCTTCCCGGCGCCGTCACGGCTACTTCACGACGTCGTCGGCGGAGCCCTTGGCGGAGTCCGCGGTGGCGGACTTCGGGATGGCCCTGTCGGCGTTGAGCGCCTTCCAGACCTGGTCGGACTTGGTCTCGTCGAGCAGCACGCGGTTGGCGTCGTTCGGGTCGTACTGGACCGGCAGCGTCACCATGTTCATGTCGCCGGAGCCGATGCCCTTGAGGCCGCTCGCGAACGAGGTGAGGTCCTTGACCGAGGCCAGCTGCGAGTCCGTGGTCACCGTCTTCGTGGCGGTGTTCGCGAGCGCGTACAGCTTGCTCGGGCTGGTGAAGACACCGACCGACTTGATCTGGTCCATCAGGGCCTTCATGAACGCCTGCTGGAGCTGGATGCGGCCGAGGTCGCTGCCGTCGCCGACGCCGTGCCGGGTGCGCACCAGGCCGAGCGACTGCTCGCCGGTGAGGGTGTGCGTGCCGGCGGAGAGGTTCAGGTGGCTGTCGGGGTCGTTGATCGCCTTCGTGGTGGTGACCTTGACGCCCCCGAGGTCGTCGATCAGCTGCTGGAAGCCGCTGAAGTCGACCTCGACGTAGTGGTCCATCCGGATTCCGCTCAGCGACTCGACGGTCTTCACGGCGCAGGCCGCGCCACCGGTCGAGTACGCGGAGTTGAACATGGCCTCGCTCTGGGCCGGGTGCTCGGTGCCGTCCTTGTCGGTGCACGAGGGCCGCTCGATCAGCGTGTCCCTGGGTATGGAGACGACGCTGGCCTTCTTGTGGCCCTTGTAGATGTGCACGACCATCGCGGTGTCCGAGCGCGCGGAGCCCTCGTCGGCGCCGCCGCCGACCTTCTCGTTCTTGCCCGCGCGGCTGTCGGAGCCGAGGACGAGGATGTCCTGCGAGCCGTCGTCGACGTCCTCGGGGCGGTCGGTGCCCAGCTGGGAGTTGATGTCGACGCTCTTGATGTTGCCGTTGAGGTGGAAGTAGACGTAGCCAAGGCCTGTGCCGCCGAGGACGACGATGCCCGCGGCGCTCCACGCGGCGGCGCGCAGCGCCTTGCTGCGCCCACTGCGGGGCTTGCGACGGGTGCCCTTGGCGCGGTGGCGCCCGGGCTTGCTGTCACGGTCCGGCATAACTCCTCGCAGGTTCGTCTGCTGCCAAAGCTTCGGTCCGCCATGTCGTTCACTCGGTGTGACGGCGGACCGCCAAGAAGGGTTGCACAGACGCCTGTGCGCGCTCCGGGGCGAGTCAGCGACGGAGCGTAGGGGGACCAACGGCCTTTACGGCTCTCACCTGCGCTTTCATAACCATGTGCCGCATGCTTCACAGAAGGCACAGACCCTTATACATGTGGTGAAGGTCTCCGGACTCCGAGTACCCGGAAACGGTCCGACCAGCACCGATCGGACGGAAAAAGGGCTGGGCCCCGCCGCGTGCAGCGGCGGGGCCCAGCCCGTGGATCGCGGTGAAGCGTCAGTCGTTGCCGTTGCCCGGCGTCGGCGTCGTCTTCTGGATCTGGAGCAGGAACTCCGCGTTGGACTTCGTCTGCTTCATCTTGTCGAGCAGCAGCTCGATCGCCTGCTGCTGGTCGAGCGCGTGCAGCACGCGACGCAGCTTCCAGGTGATCGCCAGCTCGTCGCTGCCGAGCAGGATCTCTTCCTTACGGGTACCGGACGCGTCGACGTCCACCGCCGGGAAGATGCGCTTGTCGGCGAGCTTGCGGTCGAGCTTGAGCTCGGCGTTGCCGGTGCCCTTGAACTCCTCGAAGATCACCTCGTCCATGCGGGACCCGGTGTCCACCAGCGCGGTGGCGAGGATGGTCAGCGAGCCGCCGTCCTCGATGTTGCGCGCGGCGCCGAAGAAGCGCTTCGGGGGGTACAGGGCCGTCGAGTCGACACCACCGGACAGGATGCGGCCGGAGGCCGGGGCGGCGAGGTTGTACGCGCGGCCCAGGCGGGTGATCGAGTCGAGCAGCACGACGACGTCGTGACCCAGCTCCACGAGGCGCTTGGCGCGCTCGATGGCGAGCTCGGCGACCGTGGTGTGGTCCTCGGCGGGACGGTCGAAGGTCGAGGAGATGACCTCGCCCTTCACCGACCGCTGCATGTCGGTGACCTCTTCCGGACGCTCGTCGACGAGGACGACCATCAGGTGGCACTCGGGGTTGTTGTGCGTGATCGCGTTGGCGATCGACTGCATGATCATGGTCTTGCCGGTCTTCGGCGGGGCCACGATCAGGCCGCGCTGGCCCTTTCCGATCGGCGCGACGAGGTCGATGATGCGCGTCGTCAGCACACCCGGGTCGGTCTCCAGACGGAGCCGGTCCTGCGGGTACAGCGGCGTCAGCTTGTTGAACTCCGGCCGCCCGCGCCCGGATTCGGGCGCCATGCCGTTGACGGAGTCGAGGCGGACGAGCGCGTTGAACTTCTCGCGGCGCTCCCCCTCC
Organism: Streptomyces sp. BYX5S; assembly: GCF_054724165.1. Lineage (NCBI taxonomy): Bacteria > Bacillati > Actinomycetota > Actinomycetes > Kitasatosporales > Streptomycetaceae > Streptomyces > Streptomyces sp. BYX5S. The sequence continues at coordinate 6,886,301 of NZ_CM138829.1, forward strand.
TTCGGCTGCCGCACGGCGCCGGTGACGTGGTCGCCCTTGCGCAGGCCGTTCTTGCGGACCTGGGCCAGGGAGACGTAGACGTCGTTGGGGCCCGGGAGGTAGCCCGACGTACGGATGAAGGCGTAGTTGTCGAGGATGTCGAGGATGCCCGCGACGGGGATCAGGACGTCGTCCTCGGAGATCTGCGGCTCGTTGCCGAAGCCGCCCTCGTCGCGCCCGCGACGCCCACGGCGGTCGCGGTAACGGCCCCGGCGGCCGCGGCGGCCGCCCTCGAAGTCGTCGTCGTCCTGCGGACCGTTGTTGCGGTCCTGGCGTCCGCCACCCTGCTGCTGCCGGCCGCCGCCCTGGTTGTTGCCGCCCTGGTCGTCGCCCTTGCCGCCGCGGCGGTCCCGGTCGCGGCCACCGCGGTCACCACGGTCGCCACGCTCACCGCGGTCGCCGCGGTCACGGCGGTCCCTGCGGTCGCGACGGCCCTCGTGGCCGTTGTTGCCGTCCTGGCCGCCGTCGCTCTTGTTGCCGTCGCCGCCGTCCTGCTTGTCCTGCTGGCGGGTGTCGGCCTTGGCCTCGGCGGTCACCGTCTCCGGGCTGCCCGCGTCGGCGGTCGCCCGACGGCGACGACGCTCACCGGCCGGCTGCTCGTCGCCGGCGCCCTGGCCGGGGATCTCGATCTGCTGCTGGGCGGTGGCCTTCTTGGCCTTGGCGTCGGCCGCCTCGGCCTTCTCCGCCTTGACACCCGACTTCGCGGGCGCGGCGTCGGCCGCGGACTCCTCGCCGGTGCGGGCCTTCGAGGTGGCCCGCCGCTTCGGCTTCGTCTCGGCGGCTTCGGCGCTCTTCGCCGGGGCGGCCGACTTGCCGCCTCCCGACTGCGCCTCCTTGATGACCTCGATCAGCTGGCTCTTGCGCATGCGCGCGGTGCCCTTGATTCCGAGGCCCGATGCGACCTGCTGCAGCTCGGCCAGCACCATGCCGTCAAGGCCGGTGCCGCGGCGCCGCCGGGAGCCCGAAGCACCGGCGGCGGGCGCAGCAGAGGCGTCCGCAGAGGACGCGGCGGGCGCGGCAGCGGAGCTGTCGGCAGTCACGCCCATCAGATCGGTGGTGTCGCTCACGAAGGGTCCTTCCCTGGAGCGGACGTCGGCCTGTCTGGCTCGGCGACCGGTTGTGCTGTCCGGCGGTGGTCCTGCCTGTACGGACCGTGCCGGGGCGGTTGTCCGCCGATGAGGCGGAAGAATTCGGTGGTGACGACGTTGCCCGATTCCGCGGGTGCACTGGATTTCTGTGTCACGCGGCTCGGTCACGCCGGTTCCGGAGCGTGCTCGCCACTCTTCAGCGCCGCGTCTCGACATGCGAGGACGATGCACGGAATCGCTGGGGAGGCTCCCGGAAGAATGGTTGTCCCTGACGGGGACACACAGCACCTCGCCATGGTAGGGCCGGGTGCAGACTTGAGGTTAACACTACCGGATCCAACAAATATTCCCCCTCTCGTAATCCGGCAACCGGGTGTCAGGAGCCAAGCGGCAGCACGCTCGCTCCGTCGAGATCGAGGGCGAGGCGGTTCGCCGCCCAGCCCTCTCCGGCAAGCCGGGCGACCTTGTCGGCCGTTTCCTCCTCCACCAGAGCGAGCACCGTCGGCCCCGCCCCGGAGATCATCGCGGGTACCCCGTCGGCCCGCAGCCGCTCCACCAGTGCGGCGCTCTCCGGCATCGCGGGCGCCCGGTACTCCTGGTGCAGACGGTCCTCGGTGGCCGGGAGCAGCAGCTCGGGGCGCCTGGTCAGGGCCTCTACGAGCAGGGCCGCCCGGCCCGCGTTCGCCGCTGCGTCCACATGGGGGACGGTGCGCGGCAGCAGTCCTCGCGCCATTTCGGTGAGGACGGGCTTTCCGGGGACGAAAACCACCGGAACGATGGAACGAGCCGCGTCGAGACGGACCGCGCGACCCGCGCCGGTCTCCGTCCACGCGATGGTGAAGCCGCCGAGCAGGCACGGGGCCACGTTGTCGGGGTGGCCCTCGATCTCGGTGGCGAGTTCGAGCAGCGCCGCGTCGTCGAGCAGCGCGTTGCCGCCTATGGTCACGGCGCGTGCGGCGACCACGGCGGACACGATGGCGGCGGACGAGGAGCCGAGGCCCCGGCCGTGCGGGATGCGGTTGGCGCAGACGATCTCGAGGCCGCGCGGCTGTCCGCCGAGGGCGTCGAAGGCCGTGCGCAGCGACCGTACGAGGAGGTGGGACTCGTCGCGCGGCAGGGTCTCGGAGCCCTCGCCCGCGATGTCGATGTGCAGCCCGGAGTCGGCGACCCTGACGACCACGTCGTCGTAGAGCCCCAGCGACAGGCCCAGCGAGTCGAAACCCGGGCCGAGGTTGGCGCTGGTGGCGGGAACGCGCACCCTTACGGCGGCGGCGCGGAAAGCAGGACCGGCCATCGCTGGATGACTCTCCTTGAGCTGCGGGATGTTTCGGAAACGTCCGATGTCTTGTGATGCGTCGATGTCTGGTGATGCGTAGGTCGACACCCGGGCCGCGATCGACAGAACAGCGGCCGCACCACGGCATATGCGGTGGGCGGGTTCGATACAGACTATCGAAGGAAGGTTCAGTGGCGACATAGGGCGCACAGGAGGCGCACGATGCGTGTCGTAAGCCCCCTGTGCACCCCCTGTGCCGAAACGCCCAATTGACGAGGTGTCAGCCCGGCGTAAAGGGCAGGATGCCAAGGTCAGGCGAGGCCGAGGCGCTCGGCGGCCGCCGCGGAGTCGACCGGAACGGTGACCGGCTGCGGGGCGCCGGCGACGGCCCAGTCCGGGTCCTTCAGTCCGTTGCCCGTGACGGTGCAGACGATCTTCTGGCCCTTGTCGACCTTGCCCTGCTCGGCCGCCTTCAGGAGACCGGCGACCGACGCGGCGGACGCGGGCTCGACGAAGACGCCCTCCTGCGAGGCCAACAGCTTGTAGGCGCGCAGGATCTCACGGTCCGTCACCTCGTCGATGAAGCCGCCCGACTCCTCGCGCGCGGCGAGCGCGTGCTGCCACGAGGCGGGGTTGCCGATGCGAATCGCGGTGGCGATCGTCGAGGGGTCCTTGACGACCTCGCCGCGCACGATCGGCGCGGAACCGGAGGCCTGGAAGCCCCACATGCGCGGCGTACGGGAGGAGACGCCGTCGGCGGCGTACTCCTTGTAGCCCTTCCAGTAGGCCGTGATGTTGCCGGCGTTGCCGACCGGGAGGACGTGGATGTCGGGCGCGTCGCCGAGGGCGTCCACGATCTCGAACGAGCCGGTCTTCTGGCCCTCGATGCGGAACGGGTTCACCGAGTTGACCAGCGCCACCGGGTAGTTCTCGGAGAGGGCGCGGGCCAGGTTCAGGCAGTCGTCGAAGTTGCCGTCGACCTGGAGGATCTTCGAGCCGTAGACGAGGGCCTGGCCCATCTTGCCGAGCGCGATCTTGCCCTGCGGCACGAGCACGGCGCAGACCATGCCGGCGCGCACCGCGTACGCGGCGGCGGAGGCCGAGGTGTTGCCGGTGGAGGCGCAGATGACGGCCTTCGCGCCCTCCTCCTTGGCCTTGGTGATGGCCATGGTCATGCCGCGGTCCTTGAAGGACCCGGTCGGGTTGGCGCCCTCGACCTTCAGGTGCACCTCACAGCCCGTGCGCTCGGAGAGCACCTGCGCGGGGACGAGCGGCGTGCCGCCCTCGCGCAGTGTCACGACCGGCGTGGTGTCGGTCACCGGGAGCCGGTCCCGGTACTCCTCGATGATGCCGCGCCACTGGTGGGTCATTCCGGTCATCCCTGCTACTCCCCTTCAACACGCATGATGCTGGCGACACCGCGCACGGTGTCGAGCTGACGCAGCGCGTCCACGGTCCCGGTGAGGGCCGCGTCGGCCGCGCGGTGGGTGACGACGACGAGGGAGGCCTCGCCGTCCTTCCCCGACTGGCGCACGGTGTCGATGGAGACACCGTGCTCGGCGAAGACCGTCGCCACCTGCGCGAGAACGCCGGGCTTGTCGGCCACGTCGAGGCTGATGTGGTACCGCGTCACGACATCGCCCATCGGCGAGACGGGCAGCTGTGTGTACGCGGACTGGCCGGGTCCCGTCGCGCCATTGAGGCGGTTGCGGCAGACGGCGACGAGGTCGCCGAGTACGGCGGACGCGGTCGGCGAACCGCCCGCGCCGGGCCCGTAGAACATGAGCTGGCCCGCGGCCTCGGCCTCGACGAAGACGGCGTTGTACGCGCCGCGCACGGAGGCCAGCGGGTGCGAAAGCGGAATCATCGCGGGGTGCACGCGCGCGGTGACGGACCGGCCGTCGGCGGCCCGCTCGCAGATCGCGAGCAGCTTGATGGTGCAGCCCATCTGCTTCGCGGACGCGAAGTCGGCGGCGGTGACCTCGGTCATGCCCTCGCGGTACACGTCGTCGAGGCGGACGCGGGTGTGGAAGGCGATACCGGCGAGGATCGCGGCCTTGGCGGCGGCGTCGAACCCTTCGACGTCGGCGGTGGGGTCGGCTTCCGCGTACCCGAGGGCCGTGGCCTCGTCGAGCGCTTCCTGGTAGCCGGCGCCGGTGGTGTCCATGGCGTCGAGGATGAAGTTGGTCGTCCCGTTCACGATGCCGAGAACGCGGTTCACCTTGTCGCCGGCCAGCGACTCCCGCAACGGCCTGACCAGCGGAATCGCACCGGCGACGGCAGCCTCGTAGTAGAGGTCCTCACCGTGCTCGACGGCGGCGGCGTGCAGCGCCTCGCCGTCCTGGGCGACGAGCGCCTTGTTGGCGGAGACGACGGAGGCGCCGTGCTCGAAGGCGGTGGTGATGAGGGTCCGCGCGGGCTCGATCCCACCGATGACCTCGACCACGACATCAATGTCACCGCGTTTCACGAGCGCGGTGGCGTCGGTGGTCACCAGTGCCGGATCGATTCCCTCGCGCACCCGGGAAGGCCGCCGCACGGCCACACCCGCGAGTTCGACGGGGGCACCGATCCGGGCGGCGAGGTCGTCGGCGTGCGTCGTCATGATGCGCGCCACCTCTGAGCCGACAACCCCACAGCCCAGCAGCGCCACCTTCAGCGGACGCGTACGCATCATGCGACCTCGTTTCCTCTACTACTACGTATTTCTGCGGTGGGACCAGTCTCACCCACCGAACCGGGGTTTCAGCCCAGGGTCCGGATCGTGAGACGTAGATTTCATTTATCCGACGTCGAGACGCAGGAGATCTTCCTCCGTCTCACGGCGGACGATCACCCGGGCCTCACCGTCGCGGACGGCGACGACGGGCGGGCGAAGCGCGTGGTTGTAGTTGCTGGCCATGGAGCGGCAGTACGCGCCGGTGGCCGGCACGGCGATCAGATCGCCGGCGGCGACGTCCGACGGCAGGAACGCGTCCTTCACGACGATGTCGCCACTCTCACAGTGCTTGCCGACGACGCGCACCAGCATCGGCTCGGCGTCGGAGCGGCGCGAGACGAGGGCGACGGTGTACTCGGCGTCGTAGAGCGCCGTACGAATGTTGTCGGACATGCCGCCGTCGACGGAGACGTAGGTGCGCAGCCCTTCGAGCGGCTTGACGGTGCCGACGGTGTAGAGCGTGAAGGCGGTCGGCCCGACGATGGCGCGCCCCGGCTCGACGGAGATGCGCGGCGTGCGCAGGGACGCGGCCTCGCACTCGCGCGTGACGATCTCGTTCAGCGCCTTGGCGATCTCGTGCGGCTCGCGGGGGTCGTCGTCGCTGGTGTACGCGATGCCGAGGCCGCCGCCGAGGTCGATCTCGGGCAGCTCGATGCCGTGCTCATCGCGGATCTCGGCGAGCAGCCCGACGACGCGGCGCGCGGCGACCTCGAAGCCGGCCATGTCGAAGATCTGCGACCCGATGTGCGAGTGGATGCCGATGAGCTCGATCCCGTCGAGCTTCAGCGCGCGCCGCACGGCCTCGGCGGCCTGCCCGTCGGCCAGCGCGATCCCGAACTTCTGGTCCTCGTGGGCGGTCGCGATGAACTCGTGGGTGTGGGCCTCGACGCCCACGGTCACGCGGATCTGCACGCGCTGCCGCTTGCCGAGGCCGTCGGCGATGTGGGCGACGCGGACGATCTCCTGGAAGGAGTCGAGCACGATCCGCCCGACGCCCACCTGGACCGCGCGGCTGATCTCCTCCTCGGTCTTGTTGTTGCCGTGGAAGGCGATGCGCTCGGCGGGCATGCCTGCGGACAGCGCGGTGGCGAGCTCACCACCGGAGCAGACATCAAGATTGAGCCCCTCCTCGTCCAGCCACCGCACGACGGCCCGGCTGAGGAACGCCTTGCCGGCGTAGAAGACATCGGCGTCGGGCCCGAAGGCGTCGCGCCAGGCGGCGCACCGGGCGCGGAAGTCGGCCTCGTCGAGGAAGTACGCCGGGGTGCCGAACTCCTCGGCGAGCCGGGCGACTTCGACACCGCCGACGCTGACTCCGCCGTCGCCGGTACGGGCCACGGTCTGCGCCCACACCTTGGGGTCGAGGGCGTTGAGGTCGGCGGGCGGGGCGGTCCAGTGCCCCTCGGGGAGCACGTCGGCGTGACGGGGGCCTGCGGGGTGTGCGGAACGGCTCATGACTGCGGGTCGCTCACTATCTGTTCTCGGGTCATGTCTCTAGACATGGGCGGGGGCGTCGATGCCGAGCAGGGTCAGGCCGCCTGCGAGCACCGTCCCGACGGCTTCGGCGAGCGCGAGCCGGGCGCGGTGGGCGGCCGAGGGTTTCTCCTCGCCCTGCGGCAGCACGGCCGGGTGCAGCGAGGCCATGAAGCCGTCGGCAACCTGGACGAGCTGCCGCGCGAGCCGATCCGGGGCGTGGTGCCGGGCGGCGGAGCGCAGGATGCGGGGGTGGTCGGCGAGGGCGGCGAGGAGGTCGTCCAGGCCGGGGAGGTCCTGCGCGGGGCGGGGCGGTGTGGAGGTGTCCTCCGTGGAGGGGGCCTGCTCCGGGGCTTCGTGTGCGAGTACGTCACCGGGGACGGCGGTGAATCCCAGCTGCGCGGCGTTGCGGGTCAGGGCGCGGGTGCGGGCGTGGGCGTACTGGACGCGGAAGAGGGGGTTGGACGCGCGCTGGGCGAGGTGCTCCTCGTCGTACGCGCCGCCGATCCGGGGCCGGTCGTGGGCGGCGGGGTGCAGCAGGGCCCAGCGGGCGGCGTCCCGGCCGAGCGGGAGGGGGTCGGCGGGGGCGGGGACGGGGCGGATGTCGACGTCGGGGGTGGGTGGGGGGTGGTCGGCGTCGACGTGGCGGGTGGCTGAGGCGTCGCCGGTGCCGGGGTGGGCGCCGGAGGTGGCCGGGGTGTCGTACGCGTCGACGCGTACGCCGAGGACGTCGACCCACTCGGGGCGGGGCCGGGCGGCGCAGCTGGTCCGTACGTCGGCGCCCTGGGAGCGCAGGAGGCGGGCGACGGTGTCCATGACGACGACGGCGCGCACCTCGTGGGGGGCGTGGAGCCGCACGCGCTGCGGGGCGGCGGCACCCGGGGCGTCGGCGAAGCCGTACCGGCGGCCGGCGCGCAGGATGCGGGCGACGGGCTCGCCGGGGGCGGCCGCTTCGAGGCTGACGTTGAGGAAGCCGGGCCCGGTGACGGCGACGTCCGCGATGCCGGGGCTCTCCCCCAGCCGCCGGGACAGGATCTCGGCGACGTCCCGCGGGGGCCGACCGGCGGGGCGGGCGAGTTGCAGCGCGACATTGGTGGCGTAGTCCCCGTGCCCACCGGGCCGCGGCCGCTCGACGACGACCCGCGGTTCGGCCGCGCACACGGCAGCGTCGAGCTCACCGTCGTCGACCGCGCGACGTACGGCGCGCAGGACGGTGCGGGAGAGCTCGGCGGGGGTCACGGGACAAGCGTATGGGAGGAGGGGGGTGGGTAGGCGAGTCGGTTTCCCGGAAGGTCCGGGATGCGGACGGGGGCGGGGGCCGGCGAGGGTGCGTGATGCCCGGTGGGGCGGGTGGCGGTGGCCGGGGTGGCGGGAGCGCTCAGGCGTCGGCGGTGCGGGGGGCCTGCTCGGGGTCGTCGGCGGCGCACCCGAGCCGGTCACCCGCACGGGACACACCGGAGGCGGAGGCTCCCGGGCCTCCCGGGACTCCCGGGTGCTCCACACGCCCCGTCTCGCTCAACTGCCGTACGACACGCACCAGTTCGGCGGGCTCGAAGGGCTTGGCGAGGAACGCGTCGACCCCGACGTCGAGCCCGCTCGCGACCTCGTACTGGGTGCAGGCACTGACGATGACGACGGGCAGAGCACTCGTCCGCGGGTCACTGCGCAGCCGCGCGGCGGTACGCAGTCCATCGAGGCGAGGCATGACGACGTCGAGCGTGACGACGTCGGGCCGCACCTGGTCGATCACGTCCAAACACTCGGCACCATCGGCCGCGGTCACGACCTCGAAGCCCTCCAGCTCGAGATTGACCCTGATCAGCTGCCGAATGACCTTGTTGTCGTCCACGACAAGGACTCGGCCGGACGCGCCTGGCACAACTCGAGAGTAGGTCGACACCGGCCACCGCGTCCGGGTTTTCCCCACTTCCGCCCCCTACAGGCGACCCGAACCCCGCCGTCCCCCATGCCATAACCCGTTCCTGAGTACCTCAAAGGAGCTGGTAGTGTTCTACCCGTCGCCACGCACCGCGCGGCGCACGCCCCCGTAGCTCAGGGGATAGAGCAACGGCCTCCGGAGCCGTGTGCGCAGGTTCGAATCCTGCCGGGGGCACCTCGCAGTAGGTGTCCGAAGACCTCGAATTCAGCCTCGTCGCTGAGTTCGGGGTCTTTTTGCGTGTGCAGCCATCTCCGGGCCCAACTCCGGTGCAAGCAGGGCGGATCTGGGCGGGCCCGCAAGCGTGAGAGTCGTGGTGGCATGAGCGGTAGCATAAGGAGCATGGCCGAGCCTACCCAGAAGTACTCGATCACCATGCCGCGGGACATCGCCGAAGCCGCTCGTGCGCACAGCGGGCCCTCCGGGCTGTCCGCGTACGTTGCCGCTGCCGTTGCCCGGCAGATCGAGCGGGACAATCTCAACGACCTCATTCATGTCGCCGAGGCCGAGCACGGTCCCATCACCGACGAAGAGGTGCAGGCCCTGCGCGAGCAGCTGCACGAGGCGCGGACTCAGCAGAGCGGCGATGCGGCGGGCGCGGCGTGACGCGTTCTCCTGCGACACCGGGCGGCACGCTCGTGCTCGACAGTGAGGGGCTCGCCAAGGCCGTGCTGCGCGATCGCGCGGTCACCGCCTGGCTCGCCCTGGCACGCGCGGACGATCTGCGTGTGATCACCTCGGCCGCCACTCTGGTGGAAGTCGTCCACCCGCGCGTCAATCGCCCGGCGTTGGAGTGGACGCTCTCCCGACTCGTCGTGGAGCCGGTCACCGATGTACTCGCGCGCCAGGCCGCCGCCTTGCTCAGCGACGCCGGCCTTCACGGGCACAAGTACGCCATCGACGCCATGCTCGGCGCGACCGCCCTCGCCGCTCCGGGGCCCGTCACCGTGCTCACCTCGGACCCGGAGGATCTCGCGGCGCTGTGCGGACCGCGCATCACCGTCATCAAGGTCTGACGCCCCCCACTCACTCGTAGAACCGCGACACCGACTGGAGGACCGCGGCCGGTTTCCGGGAGTTGGCGATGTCCAGCGTGCCGTCGATCGTGAGTTGGGCGCCGTTGCCGGGAACCTCCTCCACCGATGCCACCTTCGCCGACAGGCGGATGCGGGCGCCGGACCTCACCGGGGACGGGAAGCGGACCTTGTTGAGGCCGTAGTTGATTTTGGTGGTGACGTTGGCGACGTCCAGGAGGGACGTGAAGAGGGGGATGAAGAGGGAGAGGAGCAGGGAGTCGTGGGTGATGGGGGTGCCGAAGGGGGCCGATGCGGCGTGGGTGGGGGTGGCGTGGATCCACTGGTGGTCGTCCGTCGCGTCGGCGAACGTGGCGATGCGGTCCTGGGTGGGCTCCAGCCAGTCGCTCGTGCCGAGGTCCGTGCCGCTGCTCAGGCCGTTGGCCGTGAGGGGCATGTTCGTCAGGCGTTCTGTGCGTAGGTTTCCCGGAGGCGGGACTTGAGGAGTTTTCCTGAGGCCGTGCGGGGCAGTTCGTGCGTCAGCGTCAGGGATTTGGGGATCTTGTAGCGGGCCAGGCGGTCCGTGAGGGAGGCCAGGAGGGTGGCCGGGTCGGGGGTCGAGCCGGGGCGTGGGACGACGATCGCTCGGGGGACCTCGCCCCATTTCTCGTCGGGGACGCCGATCACCGCGCACTCCGCCACGTCGGGGTGGGCGAGGAGGGCCGCTTCGATCTCGGCGGGGTAGATGTTCTCGCCGCCCGAGATGATCATGTCTTTGAAACGGTCGACGATGGTGACGTAGCCGTCGGCGTCCACGCGGGCCGCGTCCCCCGTGCGGAACCAGCCGTCGGAGAAGGCCGCTTCCGTCTCCGTCGGCAGGCCCCAGTAGCCGGGCATCACGTGTGGGCCGCGCACCAGTACCTCGCCGGTCTCGCCGACTTCCACCGGCGTCAGGTCCGGTCCCACCACCTGTACGTCGCTGAAGAAGTGCGGCACCCCGGCCGAGCCCGCCTTGCTCACCGCGTGTTCCGCGTCGAGGAAGAGGGCGCCGGGGGACGCCTCCGTCATGCCGTAGCCCTGGAGGAAGGTGAGGCCGCGTTCCTGGTACGCCGCGATCAGGGGCAGGGGGACGGGGGCGCCGCCGCAGGTCAGGAGGCGCAGCGAGGAGAGGTCGGCGGTCGGCCACTCCGGCCGGCGGGTCAGCAGGTCGAACATGGTCGGGACGCCGAACATGAACGTGATTCCGTGGCGGGGGATCAGGTCGAGCGTTTCCGTCGGGTCGAAGGCCTGTGACAAGACGCAGGTGCCGCCCTTCAGCAGCACCGGCAGCGTCAGCATGTTCAGGCCCGCCGTGTGGAACAGGGGCGCCGAGACCAGGGCGACCTCGTCCGCGACCAGGTCGTGGTCGACCAGGACGTTGATCGCGTTCCAGGTGATGTTGGCGTGCGTGATCATGGCGCCCTTGGGGCGGCCCGTGGTGCCCGAGGTGTACATGATCAGGCAGACGTCGTCGCCGGTGACCTTCTCGTCGATCGGCTCCGGTGGCGCCGTCGCGAGCAGGGTCTCGTACGTCTCCCCCTCGGCCTCGAGCGTGAGCGGGGTCGGGAGCTCTCGGGCGGATTCCGCATTACCCGTGTACAGGAGGGTTCCCGCTCCCGAGTCCCGTATCTGGTAGGCGAGTTCGGAGGGCGACAGGCGGGTGTTGAGCGGGACGAAGACCGCGCCCAGGACGGCCGTCGCGAACAGCGTTTCCAGGTACGAGGGGTGGTTCGGGCCGAGGTACGCGACGCGGTCGCCGCGGCGCACGCCCCGGGCGCGCAGGGCGTGTGCCAGGCGGGTCGTGCGGTCGTGCAGAGCGGCGTAGGTGTGGGTGGTGCCGTTGTGGATCAGGGCCGTGCGGTGCGGGGTCTTGCGGGCTCGGCGGGCGGGCCATGACCCCAGTCCCTCGTTGCGCATAGCGATCGATCCCCTTCAGGGCTTGGTGAGTCCCAGCAGGCGGGCCGCGTTCTCCTTCAGGATCCTGGGGCGCACCTCGTCCTTGATCCCGAGCTTCGCGAAGTCGGCGAGCCAGCGGTCGGGTGTCAGCACCGGGTAGTCGGAGCCGAAGAGGACCTTGTCCTTGAGCAGCGAGTTCGCGTACTGGATCAGCTGGGGCGGGAAGTACTTCGGGGACCAGCCGGAGAGGTCGATGTGCACCCCGGGTTTGTGGGTCGCGACGGCGAGGGCCTCGTCCTGCCAGGGGAACGACGGGTGCGCCAGGATGATCTTGAGGTGCGGGAAGTCGGCCGCCACGTCGTCCACGTGCAGCGGGTTGGAGTACTTCAGGCGGATGCCGCCGCCGCCCGGGACGCCCGCGCCGATGCCGGTCTGGCCGGTGTGGAACAGGGCGATGGTGCCGGTTTCCTCGATCAGCTCGTAGAGGTCGTAGGCGACCGCGCGGTCGTTGGGGAAGAAGGCCTGGATCGAAGGGTGGAATTTGAAGCCCTTCACTCCGTACTCCTCGACCAGGCGGCGGGCCTGCTTCACGCCCGCCCTGCCGCGGAACGGGTCGATCGAGGCGAAGGGAATGAAGACATCGGGGTTCGCCGCGGCGGCCTCGGCGACCTCCTCGTTGGGGACCGGCGGCGTGCCGGTCGCGGACTCGGCGTCGACCGTGAAGACGACCGCGGCCATCCGGCGCTCGCGGTAGTAGGCGGCCATCTCCTCAAGGGTCGGCTTCCGGTTGCCCTCGGTCTTGAAGTACGCGGACGAGGCCTCGTGGAGGTCGTCGTCGAGGGAGGACCTCCCCTTCTCCTTCGACGACACCTCCGCGTGGGTGTGGACATCGATCGCCGTCAGTTCGTCGATGTTCATGGCTGTCACTCCCCCGGGAGTTTCGGGGCCGGGATGCCGACCGTCTGGAGTTCGGCGCCGACCGACGTAGGCCACGCCTCGGCGAGTGCGTCCGCGGTCCAGCCCCCGTCCGCGTAGGCCGACCGGATCTCCTGCGGGTGCGACCAGAGGGTGAGGCGGTCGCCGCCGATGCCGATCGCCTGGCCGGTGACGGAGCGGGCCGCGTCCGAGGCGAGGAAGGGAACGAGGGCCGCGCAGTCCTCCGGGGTGCCGAAGCCCTCGCCCTTGCGCAGGAAGGACGGCAGCGGTTCGCCGCCGCGCAGGGCCTCGACGTACGGGGCGAAGGCCGGGATCGTCTCCGTCATGGCCGTGGCGGCGACCGGGACGATCGCGTTGACCGTGATGTTCGCCCGGGACAGCTCCATCGACCACGTACGGGCCATGGCGGCGATGCCGGCCTTCGCGGCGGAGTAGTTCGTCTGGCCGAAATTGCCCCGTTGCCCGGCGGGCGAGCCGACGAGGACGAGCGTGCCGCCCTCGCCCTGTTCGCGCATGCGGACGGCGGCGGCGCGGGCGCAGGTGAAGGTGCCCCTGAGGTGGGTCGTGACGACGGCGTCGAAGTCGTCGTCGGTCATCTTCCACAGCACCTTGTCGCGCAGGATGCCGGCGTTGGTGACGAGGACGTCGAGGCGGCCGAACTCGCTCACCGCCCGCGCCACCAGGCGGTCCGCGGCCTCGGCGGTGCCGACCGGGACCACCTCGGCGACGGCCGTGCCGCCCGCCTCCCGGACGGATTCCACGGCCGCCCGCGCGAGGGTCTCGTCGATGTCGTTGACGACGACCGAGGCGCCGTGGGCGGCCAGTGCGTGGGCGTAGGCGAGTCCGAGGCCGCGGCCGCCGCCGGTGACGACGGCCGCCTTGCCGGTGAGATCGATGGACACGTACGGGGTCCCTTCGTCGGCGAGCCCTGCGGGGTGGGCCGGGTGAACCGGACACGTACGGGCAGGGCAAGAAGGAAGCTAAGAGCAATAATTGGTGACGTCAATAGTTGTTGCCGACCCCGGCATGCGTCAGACTGGCCGCACCGCCGGACCACCGAACCCTGGAGCTCGCATGGACCCCGCCCCGATCGACGCGCACGAGCCATGGATGCGCGGTCTGCACGCCGACACGGGCTATCTGCTGTACCGGCTCGGGCTGCGCTCGGGACAGCTGTTCAACGCCTCGCTCCAGGAGTCCGGTCTGCGCCTGCGGCACTACGCGGTGCTGCGCTTCCTGGCCACGGGCGAGGGCGCCCCGCAGCGCGAACTGAGCGCGCGGCTCGGCTACGACCCGAGCGCGATCGTGGGACTGGTCGACGACCTGGAGAAGGCCGCCTTCGTCGAGCGCAGGGCCTCGCCCGGCGACCGCCGCAGCCGGATCGTGGTCCTCACCGACGAGGGGCGGGACTTCCTGCGCGGCACGGACGAGGCGGGGCTGCGGGTGACCGGCGAACTGCTCGCACCGCTGGACGCGGAGGAGTGCGAGACGCTGCACGGACTGCTGTTGCGCGTCGCGGAGAGCGGGCTCGGCGGATGACCCCCGGCGATCGATTTCGGCCGTTGTCGACTTCTCGTTAGGGAGACCGGCGCGGAAACCATCTGAGTGATCGTCACTCCTGCTCAGAACTGTGAGAGCCGCCACGCGGACCCGATCCAGGTTTACTCCTGCACCACCGGATGACTACGGTGCGGTCGATGTCTCGCAGCCACTTGAACCTCACGAATCCAGGAAGATGCGTTTCCGGCAGTCGGGGTTCCCAACGGGAGGGATCGTGAGCGAACCGGTACAGCTCGCGGCTCATCGCGCCCCGCTGCCCGCGCAGCAGGACGCCGTCGCACCCGCGAGCACTCCCTCCGGGAGACAGGCGGCCACCCCGGCCGCCGCCGCGCCGAAGAAATCCGGCAAGGCGCGTGACGCGTTCTACGACAACGCCAAGTACTTGGCGATCGTCCTGGTCGCGATGGGGCATTCCTGGGAGCCGCTGCGCGACGGCAGTCGGGCGGCGTCCGCCCTCTACATCATCGTCTACACGTTCCACATGCCGGCGTTCATCGTCATCTCCGGTTATTTCTCGCGGTCGTTCGACGCGAGCCCGGGTCGGCTGAAGCGGCTGATCACGGGTGTGGCCGTGCCGTACGTGGTGTTCGAAGTTCTCTACACCCTCTTCAAGCGGTACGCGGGTGACGATCCGGGCTACGACTTCAGCCTGCTCGACCCCTGGTACCTGACCTGGTTCCTGGTGTCGCTGTTCGTGTGGCGGCTCTCCACGCCGATCTGGAAGGCGATCCGCTGGCCGCTGCCGGTGGCGCTCGGCATCGCCGCGCTCGCCTCCGTCTCCCCGAGCATCGGTGACGACCTGGACATGCAGCGTCTGTTGCAGTTCCTGCCGTTCTTCGTGCTCGGTCTGTGCCTGAAGCCGGAGCACTTCCAGTTGGTGCGCCGCAAGGAGGCGCGGATCATCGCGGTGCCGGTGTTCGCGGCCGCCCTGGTGTTCGCGTACTGGGCCGCTCCGCGCATGACGGCGGCGTGGACGTACCACCGGGACAGCGCGCAGGAGTTGGGCGCGCCCGGCTGGACCGGGATCGTCATGACCCTGGCCATGTTCGGCTGTTCGGTGATTCTCACCGCGTGCTTCTTCGCGTGGGTGCCGGGCCGCAAGCTGTGGTTCACGGCGCTCGGCGCGGGCACGCTGTACGGCTACCTGCTGCACGGCTTCGTCGCCAAGGGGTCCCGTTTCTGGGACTGGTACGAGGTCAGCTGGGTGCACACCCCGTGGGGGCAGGTCGTGGTGACGCTGCTCGCGGCGAGTCTGATCACCGTGTTGTGCACGACGCCCGTGCAGCGGATGTTCCGGTTCGTGATGGAGCCGAAGATGGAGTGGGCCTTCAAACGAGGGCGGTGACGCTCCGCTCCGTGGTGGCGGGTGACGTGGTTGCGGACTCGGGGCTCTGCCCCGGGCCCCGCTGCTCAATCGCCGCAGGGGCTTGAACGGGGCTGGGAAGGTTAGGCCGACGTCTTCTTTTTGGGCGTCGGCTTTTTCTTTGCCGAAGTCGTCTTTTTGGCGGTCGTCTTCTTCGCCGCTGTTTTCTTCTTGGGTGTGCTGGAGCGGGACTTGAGGTCCGTGACCTTGGCGTCCTCGCCCTCGTTGCGGGCCTTCTTGGCCGCGCGGACGCTGCTCTCCAGGGCCGACATGAGGTCGATGACCTTGCCGCCGCCGCTGTCCGACTTCTTGCGGGGCTCGGCCGGTTCGTCGCCGGAGGACTTCGCGGCGATCATCTCCTCGACGGCGTCCCGGTAGTCGTCGTGCAGCGAGTCCAGGTCGACCTCGCCGAGCGTGTCCATCAGGGCGTCCGCCAGGTCGAGTTCGGCGTCGCGGACCTTGACGTCCGTGTCGGGGGCGGCTTCCTCGGGGGAGCGGATCTCGTCCGGCCACAGCAGGCCGTGCATCGCGATGACGTCGTCGACGACCCGCAGCATCCCCAGCCGTTCGCGGCCGCGCAGCGCGAACTTGGCGATCGCCACCCTGTTGCTCCGCTTCAGCGCCTCGCGCAGCAGCGTGTACGGCTTGGCGGCCGGGACGCCGTTGGCCTGGAGGTAGTACGCCGTGCCCATCTGGAGCGGGTCGATCCGCTCGGCCGGCACGAAGGAGACGATGTCGATGGTCTTCGTCGTGGGGATCGGGAGCTGGGCCAGGTCGTCCTCGGTGATCGGGATGATCGAGCCGTCGGCGTCCTCGTACCCCTTGCCGATCTCGTCGTTCGTGACTTCCTTGTCCTCCAGCTCGCACACCTTGTGGTAGCGGATGCGGCCGCCGTCCTCCAGGTGGATCTGGCGGAAGGAGATCGAGTGGTTCTCGGTCGCGTTGACCAGCTTGATCGGGATGCTGACCAGGCCGAAGGAGATGGCGCCGTTCCATATGGAGCGCACGGTTTGCCTCCCGGTTCTCGGTTCGCGCCGTTTGGTGGGTTGATGGGTGCTTCGTACGTGATTGCCAGAGTATTACCGTATGGCGCCCATCACAGAAGTAGAGGGACGGCGGATCACGCTCAGCAACCTGGAGAAGGTGCTGTATCCGGCCTCCGGGTTCACCAAGGGTGAGCTGCTGCACTACTACGCGACCGTCGCGGAGCCGCTGCTCGCGCAGGTGCGGGACCGTCCGGTGTCCTTCCTGCGCTTTCCGGACGGGCCGGACGGGCAGCGGTTCTTCGCCAAGAACGTGCCGCCGGGCACCCCCTCCTGGGTGAAGACGGCGGAGGTGGAGCGGTCGGACGGGGTCTCGCGGCAGATCCTCGTCCAGGACCTGCCGACGTTGATGTGGGCGGCGAACCTGGTGACCGAGTTCCACGCCCCGCAGTGGCGGGCGGATGCCCCCGGGCAGGCGGACCGGATCGTGTTCGACCTGGACCCCGGGGCGCCGGCGGACGTGGTGCAGTGCTGTGAGGTGGCGCTGTGGCTGCGGGAGCGGTTGGCGCGGGACGGGTTGCGGGCGTACGCGAAGACGTCCGGGTCGAAGGGGTTGCACCTGCTGGTGCCGGTGGTGCCGACGGCGTCGGAGCGGGTGAGCGCGTACGCGAAGGGGTTGGCGCGGGAGGCGGAGGCGGGGATGCCGGGGCTGGTGGTGCACCGGATGGCGCGGAGTCTGCGGGAGGGGAAGGTGTTCGTGGACCACAGTCAGAATGCGGCGGCGAAGACGACGGCGGTGGCTTACACCGTGCGGGCGCGGGGGGTGCCGATGGTTTCGGCGCCGGTGGGGTGGGAGGAGGTGGAGGGGTGTCGGCGGGCGGAGGAGTTGGTGTTCTTGGTGGGGGATGTGGTTGAGCGGGTGGGGCGGGCGGGGGATCTGTTGCGGGAGATGGGGGTGGGGCGGGGGGGTGTGGTGCCGTGAGCCGTCCGGCGGGGTTCGGGTTGCGGCGGATGGCGTTGCGGTCGCGGGGCTCTGCCCCGGGCCCCGCTCCTCAATCGCCGGAGGGGCTTGAAATGGGGCGCCGGGAAGGGCTTGAAATGGGGCGCCGGACGCGCTTGAGATGCGTCGCCGGACGGGCTCGAAATGGGGCGCCGGACGGGCTTGAGGTGGGGCGCCGGGAAGGGCTCGAAATGGGTGGGCGCGGCGTCTCAGGCGTCGGCACCCCGGCCACCGGCCACCGGAGACGCTTGAAGTGCGGGCCGGGTCAGACGTGGGTCCAGGTGGTGCGGGTGCGGGCCATGGCGTGGAGGGCTTCCACGTCGGCGGGTTTGAGGAGGGCGGGGGTGTGGGTGAGGGAGGGGAGGTCGGTGTCGGTGAAGACGTGGACGTCCCGGGGTGGGGCGGGGATGTCGACCGTCGAGGGGGACACCAGGGCCAGGGCCGCGCGGACCTCCGCGGTCAGGGCGAACGTGGCGCGGGAGGCGTCGGCGCGCAGGCGGCGCAGCAGGGGCTGGGGTTCGCCGCGGCCCG
Source organism: Streptomyces sp. BYX5S (assembly GCF_054724165.1). Classification (NCBI taxonomy): domain Bacteria; kingdom Bacillati; phylum Actinomycetota; class Actinomycetes; order Kitasatosporales; family Streptomycetaceae; genus Streptomyces; species Streptomyces sp. BYX5S. The sequence goes on from NZ_CM138829.1 coordinate 6,904,153, forward strand.
TGGTCACCCAGGGGTCGGCGATCCGCACGCGGCGTCCGCGCGCGGGCAGCGCGTGCAGGGCGAACAGGCCGCCCGGACCGATCAGCAGGTGGTGGATGCGGGCGCCGCCGGGCAGCGGTACCGAGTGCAGGACCCGCCAGCCCGCACCCTCCAGGACGTCGAGCACCTCGCCGATCCGGACCTGCGCGGCGAGCGCCTTGCGGCGGGGGTCGGTGCGCAGGCGGCGCTGCGGTCCCGGGTCGCGGTCCAGGGAGATGATGAGGGCCTCCCCCGGCCGGTTCGGCGCGAGGTCGTCGTCGGGGTGGAGGGCGAGCCCGGCCAGTTCCGCGGGGGTGGGCACCGGGGGCGGGCCGACGGTGACGCTGCCGACGACGAAGGGGCGCAGGACGTCCAGGACGTCTTCCCTGCGGGACTCGCTGAGCAGGTTGACCCGGCCCGCGTCCCGGTCGTACCAGGCGACGCTCCGGCCGTCGTCCCCGCACACGTAGAGCCACTCCTGGCCGTGCCGCCAGGTCGGTATGACGCGCAGTCCGCTCATGCCCCATCACCCCACGACCATGGGAGCAGCAAGCCCGGCCGCAGGGCAATAAGCCCGCAGGACCGGCATGATGACGAAAGCAGCCACCTCATCCCGTTCGTCCCGGCAGGCAGGAGTGCAGTGACGGTCAGGCGCCTCGGTCTCGTGGCACTCGCCGTGCCCGCCGCCGCGCTCCTGTGCGCCGGCTGCGGGGACTCGGGGGGCCTGGAGAGCGCGGGTCCGACGCCGACCGCCGTCGGACCCGAGCGGCTGTGGCCGACGCTGCCGGCCGCGACGCGGGCCGCCGACGACTACGGCGCCGGGGAGACCGCCGTGGTCAAGGGCGTCGAGGTGCCGGGCGGGACGCTGCGCCGGGCCGACCCGGTCGCGATCGTGCGGGCCCGGATCGCCGCCGCACCCGACGACTACAAGGACATCGCGGACGCCGTCGCCGCCTGTCCCGACTCCGGGGACGACGACTGTCCCGTCCTCGACGCGTACTACCGGGACCTGACCGGCGACGGCCGGGACGATCTGCTCGTCGCCGTGCGGGCCCCGCGCCGCCTCGCCTACTTGCAGACGTACACGTACGGCGGCGGGAGGCTGACCCAGATCATGGACGACAAAGACGCCGTCATCAACGTGCATCTGGCGGGCCGGAACATCGTGGTGCGGGCCGCCGCCGATCTGCCCGGTTACGAGTACCGGACGTCCTGGTCGTACGACGAGCACCAGAAGGCGATGCTGCCCACCCGCGACGAGATCCTGCGCACCGGCACCGGCGCCAGTACCGGCTCCAGCCCCGGGCCGTCCGACTCCCCCGCCCCGAGCCGCTCGTGACGGCCCGGCTGCCGCGGCTGCCCGCCTGGACCGCGTCCCTGACGTGGAAGGCGGCCGTGTTCATCACCGTGATGTGCTGCGCGCTCGCCGCGCTGCTCGGCGTCCTCGTGCACGTCTCGGTCACCGACCGGACGGTGGGCCAGGCCCGCGAACGGGCGCTCACCCTGCTGAAGTCCGCCACCAGCCGGTATGAGGCCGGGGGCCGGCTCGCGCCGGGCGCGGGCCTCGATCCGCCGGGGCTGCCGGGCGAGTTGCGCGCCCTCGCCGCGCGCGGGCAGCGCGGCACGATGGTCTCCGCGGACCGGACGCGGCCGACGGTGTGGGCGGCGGGCCCCGCGGCCACCGGCGCCGGTGAGCGGGGGCGGGCGCTCGCGGTGCGGGTGGACTTCACGCAGGGCAAGAGCACCATCGACGGGCTCGACCGGGCGATCCTCACCTCGTCGGCGCTCGCGATCGGGGCGACGCTGCTGGTCGGCGCGTTCGCGGTGACCCGGGTGACGCGGCGGCTGCACGCGACGGCGCGGGTGGCGCGCAGGATCAGCGCGGGCGACATGGACGCGCGGGTGGACGATCCGCGGACGAAGGAGCCGGGGCGGCACCAGGACGAGGTGGCCGCCGTCGCGGGCGCGCTCGACAGCATGGCCGGTTCGTTGCAGGCCCGGATCCTGACCGAGCAGCGGTTCACCGCCGATGTCGCGCACGAGCTGCGCACGCCGCTGACCGGGCTGCACGCCGCCGCCGAGCTGCTGCCGCCGGGGCGGCCCACGGAGCTGGTGCGGGACCGGGTCGCGGCGCTGCGCACGCTCACCGAGGACCTGCTGGAGATCTCCCGCCTCGACGCGCGCAGCGAACGCCTCGACCTGGACGCGACGTGGCTCGGCCCGGTCGCCGAGCGGGTGGTCCGCCTGGCGGGGGCCGACGGGCCAACCGCGTCCGAGCCGCCCCGGGACGGCGCCGGGCCGGCCACCGAGGTGGAGCTCGTGCGGGACGTCTGCGTCGTCACGGACCGGCGCCGGCTCGAACGGGTCCTCGGCAACCTCGTGGCGAACGCGCACCGGCACGGCGCCGCGCCCGTCACCCTGACCGTGGACGGGCCGGTGATCACGGTGCGCGACCACGGCGCGGGCTATCCCGGCTATCTCGTGGAGCACGGCCCGCAGCGGTTCCGCACCGAAGGCGGGGCGCGCGGGCACGGGCTCGGGCTGACGATCGCGCTCGGACAGGCCGAAGTCCTGGGCGGGCGGCTGGAGTTCACGAACGCGCCGGACGGTGGCGCGGTGGCGACGCTGACGCTGCCGTACGAGGAGGGCGAGGCGGGAGCCCCGTAGCGGAGAGTGACCTTTTGCGTGCGTTATGTGTCGCTTCTAGGGTGAAAGCCGGAAACCGGCATATTCCGGTCGGACCGCCTTCGGTCCGACCGGCCCCCTCTCCGCCTCTCCCCCGCCCCACCAGGAGGATCCCCATGACGCTCACCGCCCGCCTCGGCATAGGCATCGCCGCCGTCGCCGCCCTCGTCACCACCGCCGCCGCACCCGCCGTCGCCGACAGCGGCGCGGCCTCCGGCGAGCGTCCGCCCATCTACAAGGGCCGCGTCACGGCGAAGTCCGGGCTGCTGCTGCGCGACGCCCCGACGCGCGGCGCGAAGGTCGTGCGCTCCGAGCCGTACAAGGCGGTCGTCACGATCTTCTGCAAGACCTCGGGCGGCAACGTCGGCGGCAACTCGTACTGGTATTTGCTCACCGACGGCACGTGGGCGTGGGGTTCGGCGAAGTACATCGCGAACATCGGAGCCGTGCCGCGCTGGTGCTGACGCCCCCCCGCACCCACACCCGCACTGCCGTAAACCGCCAGAGCCGACATAACCGGATATCTGGTATTCACTTGCTACGTTCCCGGTATGACCGGATCGGGTACGTCCGCGCCCTCCTCGGTGCCCGCTGTACGCGTCCCCCGGCGCCGGGGCACCGAACTGGCCCTGCTCGTGGTGGCCGTGCTGCTCAGCGTCTACGGCTACATCGACGTCGGGCTGGCCAAGGACAGCCGGGTCCCGGGCGGCGCCGCGAGCTACGGCGCCGGGCTCGGGGCCCTCGCGCTCGTCGCGCACCTCGTGGTCCGCTTCCGCGCCCCGTACGCCGATCCGCTGGTGCTGCCGATCGCGGTGCTGCTCAACGGACTTGGCCTGGTGCTGATCTGGCGGCTCGACCTGGAGACCCCGAGCGACCAGGCGGCGCCCACGCAGCTGATCTGGTCGACGCTCGGCGTGGCCCTGTTCATCCTGACCGTGCTCTTCCTGCGCGACCACCGGGTCCTCCAGCGGTACGCGTACATCTGCGTGGTCACGGCCCTGGTCCTGATGATCCTGCCGATCTTCTTCCCCGCCGTGAACGGCGCCCGGATCTGGATCCGGATCGGCAGCTTCTCCATCCAGCCCGGCGAGTTCGCCAAGATCCTGCTCGCGATCTTCTTCGCCAGCTACCTCGCGGCCAACCGCAACGCGCTGGCGTACACCGGCAAGCGCATCTGGCGGTTCCAGCTGCCGACGATGCGGGTGTTCGCGCCGATCCTGGTGATCTGGCTGATGACCGTCGGCGTCCTGGTCCTGGAGACCGACCTCGGGACCTCGCTGCTGTTCTTCGGACTGTTCGTGATCATGCTGTACGTGGCGACGGGCCGCGGCAGCTGGATCGCCATCGGGCTGGTCCTCGCGGCCGTCGGCGCGTTCTTCGTGGCCTCCTTCGAACCGCATGTGCACAGCCGCGTCGAGGACTGGCTGCACCCCTTCGCCTCCATCGACGCGGGCGAGGGTGCGGGCCAGCTCGCCCAGTCGCTCTTCGCGTTCGCGGCGGGCGGCATGCTCGGCACCGGGCTCGGCCTCGGCCACTCGATCCTGATCGGCTTCGCCGCCAAGTCCGACTTCATCCTGGCCACGGCGGGCGAGGAGTTGGGCCTCACCGGGCTCACCGCGATCTTCCTGCTGTACGCCCTCCTCGTGGAGCGCGGCTACCGGGCGGGGCTCGCGCTGCGCGATCCGTTCGGCCGGCTGCTCGCCATCGGGCTCGCCTCGATCGTCGCGCTCCAGGTGTTCGTCATCGCGGGCGGCGTGATGGGGCTGATCCCGCTGACCGGCATGGCGATGCCGTTCCTCGCGCAGGGCGGTTCGTCGCTCGTCACCAACTGGATCATCGTCGCGATCATCATCCGCGTCAGTGACCGGGCGCGCAGCCAGTTGCTGCCCGAGTCCCCGGAGCACGCCTCGGACACCGTGGAGGGCGCCAAGTGACCAAGTACATCCGCCGGGCCTCGGTCTTCTGCCTGGTCCTGCTGGTCGCGCTGCTGATCAACGCGGCCCGCGTCCAGTTCTTCCAGGCCGAGTCCCTCGACGACAACTCGGCCAACCGCCGCTCCACGATCCAGCGTTACGACCAGCCGCGCGGCGACATCCTCGTACAGGGCAAGTCGGTGACCGGCTCCCAGGACACCGGGGAGTCGCTGCGGTACGAGCGGACGTACAAGAACGGGCCGCTGTACGCGCCCGTGACCGGTTACGCCTCGCAGACGTACGGCACGACGTTCGTGGAGAGCGCCGAGGACGACATCCTCTCCGGCACCGACCCGATGCTGTCGCCCGTCCCGTTCTGGAACGAGATCTCGCGCACCCAGGACCCCGGCGGCAATGTGCGCACCACCATCAACGCCCGCGCGCAGCAGGCCGCGTACGCGGGGCTCGGCGGCAAGAAGGGCGCCGTCGCGGCGCTCGACCCGGCGACCGGGAAGATCCTGGCGCTGGTCTCCACCCCCTCGTACGACCCCGGGACGATCGCCGGCACTGGCTCCACCACGACCGACGCGTGGACCGCGCTGAACAAGGACGACGACCAGCCGATGCTCAACCGGGCGCTGCGCCAGACGTATCCGCCCGGCTCCACGTTCAAGGTGGTCACCGCCGCCGCGGTCCTGGAGAACGGCGTGGTCGACGGGATCAGCACGGAGACCGACACCCCGTCCCCGTACACGCTGCCCGGCACCACCACGCAGCTGACGAACGAGTCCTCGTCGGCGGCGTGCGAGGACGCGACGCTGGAGTACGCGCTGCGGGTCTCCTGCAACACCGTGTTCGCCAACCTCGGGGTGCGCACCGGGCTCTCCGACATGGTGAAGATGTCGGAGAACTTCGGCTTCAACGACAGCGGCATCGACGTGCCGATGACCGCCGCGAAGTCGAACTTCGACACCGACATGAACGACGCGCAGCTGGCGCTCTCCTCGATCGGCCAGTACGACACCGCGGCGACGCCGCTCCAGATGGCGATGGTCGCCTCGGCCGTCGCCAACGGGGGCGCGCTCATGAAGCCGCACCTGGTCGACCGGACCACGACGAGCGACGGGGACACCGTCTCGCAGACCGGGAACGAGACGTACAAGCAGGCCATGTCCCCGTACACGGCGACGCAGTTGCAGACGATGATGGAGGACGTGGTCTCCGAGGGCACCGGGACCGGGGCGAAGATCTCCGGGGCGACGGTGGGCGGCAAGACCGGGACGGCGCAGCACGGTGAGAACAACGAGGGGACGCCGTACGCGTGGTTCATCTCCTACGCCAAGGAGAAGGACGCGGCCACGCCGGAGGTCGCGGTCGCGGTGGTCGTCGAGGACGCCGCCGCGAACCGGGACGACATCAGTGGCGGCGGGAGTGCGGCGCCGATCGCCAGGTCCGTGATGCGGGCCGTGCTCGACTCGGACTCCTGAGCCGGGCACCGGGGGGTCAGCCGATCGGCTGCCTGAGCTCCTCGCGCAGTTCGACGGCCCGCTCGGCGGCCGCTGCCAGGTCGACGTCCTCGGGGTCCTGCGTCGTGGTCCGCGCGGTGATCTCGGCGACCGAGGCGCCGGTGTTGTCGTCGGTCCAGGCGCACATGGGCATGGTGACCCTGCTGCCCGCGTTGGACTGGGTGAGGACCTGGCAGGTGACGGTGATGTCGGCGCCTGCGGGGCGGAAGTCCTTCGGCCGCACCGCGACCGTGGCGTTCTCGGACTCGCTCGCGCCCTTCATCATGCTGTCGCGGGCCTCGTCGGTGTTCTTGAAGCGGCCGTACATCCCGGAGACGACGAGGGCGCCCCTGCTCTGGTCGCCGCCGAGCGTGTACTGCCCGACGACCGCCTTCACGTCCTTGGCGTCCCAGGCCCCGTCGGCCTCCTCCTCGACCTGCGAGCCCTTCGACGCGGACAGGTCCTGGGCCAGCTCGTACTCGTCGTCGAGGACGGTCTTCGGCAGCGTCAGCCGGTACTCGGCCTCGGGGAAGCTGTCGTTCACGCTCTTGCCGATGTAGGCGAGCGCGCCGATCCCGGCGACGGCCAGCACCACGACGCCCGCCACGATCCCGACGATCAGCCCGGTCCGCTTCTTCGGCGGAGGGGGCGGCGCGCCCCACGGAGCGGGGTACGGCTGGGGCCCCTGCTGCTGCGGGAAGCCGGGGTGGGGAGGCTGCTGCGGCGGACCGTAGGGCGGGGGCTGCTGGCCGTAGGGGCCGGCCGGCGGACCGTACGGGCCGGGCTGCTGCCCGTACGGGCCCGGTTGCTGCGGCGACGGTGAAGGTGGCGTGGACACGTCGCAGAAGCTATCGCATGCGGTGCGCTCAGTCCGCCGCGCCCGCCCTGACGGCCTCGTCCACCTCCGCGACCCGCGCCTGCTCCTCCGCCTCGAAGCGCTGCGCGTCGAGCTGTTCGGCGATCTCCTCGTCCTGGGCCATGAGCTGGTCGAGGTTGGCGTTGCCCATGTCGAAGACGCCCATGTCGACGTAGGCCTGCTGGAGGCGCTTGCCCCACAGGCCGATGTCCTTGACGCACGGGACGATGCGGGAGAACAGCAACTGGCGGAACATGGCCAGGAATTCGGACTGTTCCGTGTACTTCTCCGCGTCGGCCTTGGGGACGCCGAAGTTCTCCAGGACCTCGATGCCGCGCAGCCGGTCGCGCATCAGGTAGCAGCCCTCGATGACGAACTCCTCGCGCTCGCGCAGTTCGGCGTCGGTGAGCTGCTTGTAGTAGTCGCGCAGCGCCATCCGCCCGAACGCCACGTGCCGGGCCTCGTCCTGCATCACGTACGCGAGGATCTGCTTGGGCAGCGGCTTGTCGGTGGTGTCGCGGAGCAGGCCGAACGCGGCGAGGGCGAGGCCCTCGATGAGGACCTGCATGCCGAGGTACGGCATGTCCCAGCGGGAGTCGCGCAGGGTGTCGCCGAGCAGCGACTGGAGGTTGTCGTTGATCGGGTACAGCATGCCGAGCTTCTCGTGCAGGAAGCGGCCGTAGATCTCCGCGTGCCGCGCCTCGTCCATGGTCTGCGTCGCCGAGTAGAACTTGGCGTCGAGGTCGGGCACGGACTCCACGATCCGGGCGGCGCACACCATCGCGCCCTGCTCCCCGTGCAGGAACTGGCTGAACTGCCAGGAGGCGGAGTGCTTGCGCAGCTCGGCCTTGTCCTTGTCGTTCATCTTCGCCCAGTACGGGGTGTTGTAGAGGGCGAGGACGTCGTCGGGGGTGCCGAGGGGGTCGTAGGGGTCGACCTCCAGGTCCCAGTCGATGCGCTTGGCGCCGTCCCACTGCTTGTCCTTGCCCTTTTGGTAGAGGGACAGGAGCCGGTCGCGCCCTTCGTCGTACTCCCAGCTGAGACGGGCCGAACTGGCGGACGGTACTTGCCAGTTGGACCCGTTCGGGGCCTTGGTGTACAGCTCATGCGTCGCCATGCTGGCAGGCTCACACGGTGGTAGACGCGGGGTCAACAAGTCGTGCGCAGTCGTGCGTAGTCGTGCGAAAGGGATTGACGGGCTTGCTGACGCGCAGTCTCATAAGGACGGATGCAGGCGTGACCACAGGTAACCCGTACGACGATGTGGGGACCCCATGACGACCATGACGGAGACCGACGCGCTGGCCGGGCTGCGGGACGCGCTCGGCCTGCTCAAGGACCGGGAGCAGGTGGCCGAGCGACTGCTCGCGTCCTCCGCCAAGCACTCCTTCGACCCGGACGAGGAGCTGGACTGGGACGCGCCCTTCGAGGAGGGCAAGTGGTTCTGGCCGCCCGAGCTGGTGTCGCTGTACGACACCCCGCTGTGGAAGCGGATGGGCGAGGAACAGCGGATCCTCCTCTCCCAGCACGAGGCGGCGGCGCTGGCCTCGCTCGGCATCTGGTTCGAGCTGATCCTGATGCAGCTGCTGGTCCGGCACGTCTACGACAAGGCGGCGACGAGCGCGCACGTGCGGTACGCCCTCACGGAGATCGAGGACGAGTGCCGGCACTCGAAGATGTTCGCGCGTCTGATTTCGCGGGGCGAGACGCCGTGGTACCCGGTGGCGCCCGTCCACCACAACCTCGGTCGCCTCTTCAAGACGATCTCCACGACACCCGGCTCGTTCACGGCGACGCTGCTCGGCGAGGAGGTCCTCGACTGGATGCAGCGTCTGACGTTCCCCGACGAGCGCGTGCAGACCCTGGTCCGGGGCGTGACGCGCATCCACGTCGTGGAGGAGGCGCGCCATGTCCGGTACGCGCGCGAGGAGTTGCGGCGCCAGATGGTCACGGCGCCGCGCTGGTCGCAGGAGTTCACCCGGCTGACGTCGGGCGAGTTCGCCCGGGTCTTCTCGGTGGCCTTCATCAACCCGCAGGTGTACGCGAACGTGGGCCTCGACAAGAAGGAGGCGATGGCGCAGGTCAAGGCCAGCGGCCACCGCCGCGAGGTCATGCAGTCCGGCGCCAAGCGGCTGACCGACTTCCTCGACGACATCGGCGTCCTGCGCGGCGTCGGCCGCCGGATGTGGCGGTCCTCGGGACTTCTGGCCTAGGGCCTGTCGTTTGGATCAGGCCGGATCAGGGAGCGGGGGCAATGGGGTCTCCCCTGCTCGAGCGGAGCCGAGAGCTTGGGGAAGCGTGCGATCGCAAGGCGGAGGAGGGCGTCGACGCGGAGCGTCGGCAACCGACGACAACGCCGCGAGCGTGCGTGCCAGCCCCCGCGAGCCCGGCCTGGTCCAAACGACAGGCCCTAGACGGAAGGCGCGCGGTGGCGGTTACGCTTCGGGGCATGACCTCGGCCACCGGTACGCCCGCCTACAAACGGCTCCGTGTGGAGGAGCGGCGCGCGCAGCTTCTCGAGTCGGCGCTGTCGCTGTTCGCGCACCGGGCGCCGGAGGAGGTCTCGCTCGACGACGTGGCGGAGGTCGCCGGGGTCTCGCGTCCCCTCGTCTACCGCTACTTCCCTGGCGGCAAGCAGCAGTTGTACGAGGCCGCGCTGCGCTCCGCCGCCGACGACCTGGAGCAGTGCTTCGCCGAGCCTCCCGAGGGTCCGCTGACCGCGCGCCTGACCCGCGCGCTCGACCGCTACCTGGGCTTCGTCGACCAGCACGACATGGGGTTCGCGGCGCTGCTCCAGGGCGGCAGCGTGGTGGAGACCTCCCGGACGACGGCGATCGTGGACGGGGTGCGCAGGGCCGCGGCCGAGCACATCCTCAGCCACCTCGGCCAGGCCGTGCCGGGGCCGCGCCTGCGGATGACCGTCCGGATGTGGATCACGGCGGTGGAGGCGGCCTCCCTGATCTGGCTCGACGAGGGCAAGCAGCCGCCGCGGGACGAGCTGCGCGACGGACTGGTCGACCAGTTCATGGCGGTCCTGACGGCGACGGCGGGCCGGGACCCCCAGACGGCGGACGTGGTCCGGTACGCGCTCGCGCTGGAAGGACCGGAGGGGCCGGTGGGAGAGCTGGCGCGGCGAGTGCTGCCGGTGGTGGCCGGGGCGGGGCATCTGCTCTGAGCGGCGGCCCCGGCACGGGGGTGCGCGACCGCGTGGGTGCGCGTGACCGGCGCGGGCGGGGCTGCGTGACACTGGTGGGGTGAAGAGCGAAGACATTCCCTTTGTGGGCGGGCCCCTCGACGGGCGGGTGCTGCCGGTGCTCGTGACCGCCACCGGGAATCCGCCCAAGGTGTACCGGGTGCCGGTGCCGGGCGCCGACGGCGGTCCGGACACCGTGCTCGTGTACCTGCGGGAGGCCGAGCCCGGCGGGAAGGGCGTCCGGCTCGTGGCGAAGTGGCGGTACGTGTTCGCGCCCGACGGGCGGGCGGAGCGGCGCGTTCGGTGGCCCTGGTCCAAGGCGGACGGCGGGTCCACGGAGGCGTAAAGGCGGCTCGCCGGGCGGGCACCGGACGGGTGGCGGCGTTGGGCCGAAGCGAGCAGCCCGACGGGTGGGCCGGGCGCCGTTCTGTTCAGGTACACGGTGCGGGGCACAGGGGTTGCCCCGTACCGGAGGTGATCAGGTGTCAGGCAGGCTGGTGCGGTGGGTGTGCACGGTGGCCGTCACGGGGGCGCTGCTCGTACCGATGCCCGCGAGCGCGGCGCCGGCCCCCGTCCCGGAACCCGGCGGGGAACGCTCGGTCGCCGAACTCCTCGCGGACCTCCAGCGGTTGTACCAGGAGGCCGAGGAGGCCACCGAGACGTACAACGCGACGGAGGAGACGCTCAAGGAGCGCCGCGAGGAGGCGGACGCCCTCGCGCGGAAGCTGGCCGCCGCGCGGTCCTCGCTGTCCGGCAGCCGCCTCGACGCGGGGCGGCTGGCGCGCCAGCAGTACCAGGCCCGCAGCGACATCTCCCCCTACGTACGGCTGCTGCTCGCGCGCGATCCGCAGCGGGCGCTCGACCAGGGCCGTGTGCTGCGGCGCGCCGCGCGTGAGCAGCAGGCGACCGTGGACCGGCTGGTGGGCCGGGAGAAGAAGGCCGACGCGCTGGCGACGAGGGCGCGGGGGGCGCTGGACGCGCGGCTGCGGGTCGCGGAGCGGCAGAAGAAGGACCGGGACGCGGTGCGCGAGCGGTTGCGGGAGGTCGAGGCGCTGCTGGCCTCGCTCACCGCCGGGCAGCTCGCCGAGCTGGCGCGGCTGGAGGAGCAGGGGACGGCGGAGGCGCAGCGGGCGTTCATGGCGTCCGGGGCGCTGAGCTCCGCCGGGAGGGCGCCGTCGAAGGCGGGCGCGGAGGCGCTCGCGTACGCGGTGCGGCAGATCGGCAAACCGTATGTGTGGGGTGCGGAGGGGCCCGGGTCCTTCGACTGTTCCGGGCTCACGTCGCAGGCGTGGGCGCGGGCGGGGCGGGGCGTTCCGCGGACGTCGCAGGAGCAGTGGGCGACGCTGCCGCGGGTGCCGGTGTCGGAGTTGCGCCCGGGTGACCTGGTCGTCTACTTCCCCAAGGCCACGCATGTGGCGCTGTACCTGGGGGACGGCATGGTGGTCCAGGCGCCGCGGCCCGGCACCCGGGTCAAGGTCTCCCCCATCGCCTCGAACCCCCTCCTCGGCGCGGTCCGCCCCGACCCCGAGGAGCCCCCGCTCCCCACCTACGAGCCCCCACCGATCCCCTCCGGGGCGATGGACGGCGACGACACGGGCTACGCGGCGACCCGGTGACACCCTCGGGGCTCCGCCCCGAACCCCGCTGCTCAATCGCCGCAGGGGCTCGATGGGGTCAATTGAAGCCCCTGCGGCGATTGAGCAGCCGGGGGCCGGGGCGGAGCTCCGAGGCCGTAACGCCGTCGTCCGAAAGCCCCCGGAGGGGTTACGCGTTGGTCAGCGACCCGAGGTACGCATTCGTCTTCTCCGGCTCGTAGAAGAAGTTCTCGAAGTCGGACGGGTCGTTGAACCCGTTGGCGAAACGGTCGGCCACCGGCTGCAACTGCATACCCGCACCGATCAGGTTGAGCACGTGCTCCGGCGGCGCCTGCAACATCGTGTTCGTCCACTTCGTGACATGCCGCGCCGTGTCCCAGTACCGGTCGAACGCCGACTGCATCCAGTCCTCGTCGAACGGCTTGTCACCGTGCTCCACGATGGACGCGAGGTACGACGCCGCGCACTTGGACGCCGAGTTGGAGCCCTGGCCCGTGATCGGGTCGTTCGCGACGACCACGTCGGCGACGCCGAGCACCGCCCCGCCCCCCGGCAGCCGACCGATGGGGTTGCGGACCGTCGGGGCGTACCGGCCGGCCAACGTGCCGTTCGCGTCCGTCAGTTCGACCTTCGTGGCGCGCGCGTACTCCCACGGCGTGAACTTCTCCATCAGCTCCAGCGTGAGCGCCAGGTGCTCGGAGGGGTCCTTGATGCCCTTGAACGCGTCCACCGGCCCACCGGGGATGCCCTCCCAGAAGAGGATGTCCGCGCGCCCGGACGTGGTGAGCGTCGGCATCACGAAGAGCTCGCCGACCCCCGGCACCAGGTTGCAGCGGACCGCGTCGAAGTCGGGGTGCTCGGGGCGGACCCCGAGCCCGTGCACGTACGCGACGGCCAGCGCGCGCTGCGGCTCCGTGTACGGGGACTTCTCGGCGTCACGGCCGAACATCGAGACCAGCTCGCCCTTGCCGGCCGAGACCAGCACCAGGTCGTACGTGCGCGAGAAGTAGTCGAGGTCGGAGACCGCCGCACCGTGGATCACCAGCTGGCCGCCGCGCTGCGCGAACGTGTCCATCCAGCCCGCCATCTTCACGCGCTGGTCGACGGACTGCGCGAAGCCGTCGAGCCGGCCGACCCAGTCGATGGCCCGCTGGGTGGGGCCCGGGTCGTGCGAACCGGGCGCCGCGACCGAGACACCGAGGCCCTCGATCTTCGGCGCCTGCGACTCCCAGAAGTTGAGCTGGAGGTCGCGCTCGTGCTGGAGCGCCGTGTGGAACATGCACTGCGTCGACATGACCCGTCCGGAACGGATCTCGTCGGCGGTGCGGTTCGACATCAGGGTGACCTCGTACCCCTGGGTCTGGAGGCCGAGGGCGAGCTGGAGACCGGACTGGCCGGCTCCCACGACGAGTATCTTCCGCGACATATGAGACTGCCTTAACTGCCGTAACTGCTGATGGTGGTGTGTGGGGGGCGGGCCTGGCGGCTGCCGATCGTACGCGCGACGACCGCGGCCACCGCGACTACTCGGGGGTGACGTCCAGCGCGTGGCCGACGAGCGCCAAGAGCGTCTCGATGGCCGCGATGCGGCGCCGCGCGTCCATGATCAGCACCGGTACGTGCGGCGGCACCGTCAGCGCCTCGCGGACGTCGTCGGTCGCGAACTCCTCCGAACCGTCGAAGTGGTTGACGGCCACGATGTACGGCAGCCCGCAGCTCTCGAAGTAGTCGAGCGCGGGGAAGCAGTCCTTCAGACGGCGGGTGTCGGCGAGCACGACAGCGCCGATCGCGCCGCGCACCAGGTCGTCCCACATGAACCAGAACCGCTGCTGGCCCGGCGTGCCGAACAGGTACAGGACCAGGTCGTCGTCGAGCGTGATGCGGCCGAAGTCCATGGCGACGGTGGTCGTCGTCTTGTCCGGCGTCGCGGTGAGGTCGTCGGTGTCCTCGCTCGCCTGGGTCATCAGCGCCTCGGTCTCGAGGGGCTGGATCTCGGAGACGGCGGACACCAGGGTCGTCTTGCCGACGCCGAAGCCGCCCGCCACGATGATCTTCGTGGCGACGGGGGCCCGGGTTCTGTCCGTCTGCCAGGCCTGCAACTGCTCTTCTTCTATGGGCAGTTCGCCGAGCAGTTCAGAGGCGGCGGAGTCCACTCAACACCCTTTCGAGGAGCGCCCGGTCCGGCTGTCCGGGGCCGTGTCCTGTTCCGTATACACGGATCTTTCCCTGGTCGGCGAGGTCGCTGAGCAGCACGCGGACCACGCCGAGCGGCATCTTGAGCAGCGCGGCGATCTCCGCGACGGTCCGCATCCGGCGGCACAGCGCGACGATGGCCCGCATCTCCGGCATGATGCCGGCGAGCCCGCCCTTGCCGAGCTCCGGCCGCTCCTCGGGCCCCTCGATCGCCGCGGTGCTCGCGATGAACGTCTCGACGAGCAGCACATGGCCGAAGCGCGTACGGCCGCCCGTCAGGGAGTAGGGGCGCACGCGGGCGGGCCTGCGGTCCCCGCCACGCGTGGGGAGTTTGCTGGCACCGTTCGTACTGTGAGCACTGCTCGGCGTGCCGGGGGTCATCGGGTGGCCTCCATCGACTGGCGCAGCTCGCTGCGGAGTTCGGGCGTCAGGACGTGCCCGGCACGGCCCACGAAGAGCGCCATGTGGTACGCGACGACGCCCATGTCGCAGTCCGCGGACGCGTGCACGCCCAGCAGCGAGCCGTCGCTGATCGACATGACGAAGAGGCTGCCCTCGTCCATCGCGACCATCGTCTGCTTGATGCCGCCGCCGTCCATGAGCTTGGCGGCGCCGATGGTCAGCGAGCCGAGCCCGGCGACGATGGCCGCCAGGTCGGCGCTGGACCCTTTGGGGCCGCTGCTCTGCTCCGCGTCCGCGGCGGCCGCGTGCCGGCCGGGGTCGGAGGAGAGCAGGAGCAGCCCGTCGGACGAGACGACCGCGACGGATTGCAGCGCCGGCACCTCCTCGACCAGGTCGGTCAGGAGCCAGTGCAGATTGCGTGCCTCGTTACTGAGACCGTTCCCGTTCATTCCCTTGAGTCCGTTGAGTGCAGGGGTGGGCGCAGTCAACTGCTTGCCTCCTCGGCTGTGTCCCCCTCGGCTTCTCTTTTACGTCTCGGGTTCTCGGCGAGCTCGGCCGTCACGTCGCGGCGGCCCTCCGTGGCGCCGCGGTGGAACCCGCCCAGCTTGCGGCGCAGCGCCTCCGCGTCGACGGAGCCGCTGCGCGGCTTCGGAGCGGCGGCGGGGGCGGCCACCTTCGGGGTGCGCTTGGGCAGGCCCTTGGCGGTGACGCGCTCGGCCGGCTCGGGCCGGGCCTCGGGGGCGGGCTCGGGCTCGGGCTCGGGGTGCGCGGCGGGCTGTTCCTGCTCGTCGTGCGGCGGGCGCTGGTGCGGGAGGTCGGCCGTGGGGGCGGGGGCGGCCGGGGTCTCCTCGGGGGCGAGGGGGGCCAGGGCCTCCTCGGGGGCGGACGACTCCTGCGCCACGACGGGTTCGGACGCGGGCTCCGGCTCGGCCTCCGGTTCGGGCTCGGACTCCAGCTCCGGCTCCGGCGGTACGGGGGTGCCGAGCGCCATGGTCGATTCCATGGGCGTCTCCGCGGGCGCCTCCGTCGAGGGCTCGGCCGCCTCGCGCACGGCGTGCTCCGCCGCCTCGATCAGCGGGTCGCCGGCCGGCGGCTCCGCCACCGTACGGCCGTACAGCTCATTGGAGTTGGCCTCCGCCTCGGACCCCGCGAGCCGCACCGCGGGCGCCGCGCCGGGGACCAGGACGGGGGGCGGCACCGAGGCCGCGGGCGCCGCGGCGAAGAGCGAGGCGGGCAGCACGGCGACCGCCGCGACCCCGCCCTGCTTCTGCTCGCGCAGCCGGACCCGTACGCCGTGCCGCACCGCGAGGCGGGCGACGACGTAGAGGCCGAGCCCGAACCCGTCGACGTCCTCCGGGTCGTGGGCCTCCTCGGCGGTGAACGAGGACAGACGCGTGTTCAGCTCGCGCATCCGGTCGTCGGTCATCCCTATGCCCTCGTCCTGCACGGAGAGCATCACGGAGCCGCTCTCCAGGAGCCAGCCGGAGACCTCGACGGAGGCGTCCGGCGGCGAGAACGACGTCGCGTTCTCCAGGAGTTCGGCGATGAGGTGGCTGATGTCGTCGGCGGCGAATCCGGCGATGTGGGCGTGCGGCGGCAGCGCGGCGATGCGCACCCGCTCGTAGCGCTCGATCTCGGAGACGGCGGCGCGCACCATGTCGACGAGCGCCACCGAGCCGGTGTGCTGCTGACCGCGCTCGGTGCCCGCGAGGACCAGCAGGTTCTCGCTGTGCCGCCGCATGACGGTCGCGGAGTGGTCCAGCTTGTAGAGCGTGGCGAGCCGGTCGGGGTCCTGCTCGCGCTCCTCCAGGCCCTCGATGATGCCCAGCTGCCGCTCGACGAGGCCGAGCGTGCGCAGCGCCAGGTTGACGAACGTGCCGTGTATCGAGTGCTTGACGCGGTCCAGCTTGCGGGCGGCGTCGGCGAGTTCGGCGCGCAGCCGGTCCCGCTCGTCGGCCATCCGCTGGCGCTCGCCGACGAGGTGCTTGCGGTCGGACTCCAGGGTGCCGATGCGGCTGCCCAGCGCGACGGCGTGCGCGTGCAGCGCGTTGATGGAGTCGACGACCTGGGCGAACTCGTCGTTGCGGCCCTTGTACTTGACCGGTTCCTCGGTGGCCGGATCGCCCGCGACGCGCGCGGAGCCGATGCGCAGCGCGGCGAGCGGGTGGGTCAGCGAGCGGGCCGTCGCCATGGCGACGCCGACCGCGACGAGCAGGCAGGCGCCGACCAGCGCGATCCGGATCTCCAGGGCCGTGACGTCGTCGTCGCGCAGCTGTTCCAGGCGCTTGATCCGCTGGTCGCCGAGCGCGGCCTCGGCGCCGCGCATGAGGTCGATGCGGGCGGTGAGGGCGTCCTCGACGTTCTTCGTGTTGTAGCCGAGTTCGGTCTCGCTCAGCGTCGGGGCGTCGGCGAGGTTCTTCAGGTACGCCTCGGCGCGGGTGGCGTCGGGGCCGGTGACGGTGGAGTCGTACGCGCCGACGGACGCGGTCGTGCCCGAGTCGTGGAAGTCGTCGAGCGCGGCCTGTTCGCGCACCCGGGCGCGCTGGCCCTCGGCGCTGAGCGCGTCGCGCTGGGCGCGGGCGGCGTCGGACTGGCCGACGACGTTCTCGCTCAGGCCGGTGGCCGGGTTGATCCGGCTGTTCGTGGTGCGCGGCACGGCGAGCGCGGCGAGCAGCAGGCCCCGCGCGGCGGAGGCCTGTTCCACGGCGCGGTCCAGATCCGCGAGCGCGTACGCTCCGGAGCCCGCGCGCAGCGGTATGCGCTCCGCCAGGTCCTCGGCGAGGGAGTGCAGTTCACGGATGGCGCGGGAGTACGCGGTGTGCGCCTCCAGGGCGGAACCCTTGCCGGTGAGGGCGGAGCGGCGGACGGCGGCGACCTCGTCGAGGTCCTTGCGCAGGGCGGCGGGCGCGTCCACGCGCAGTTCGTCGACCTGCCGGTCGACCCGGGCCCCGCGCTCCTCGCTGAGGCCCTGGCCCTTGGGGCGGCCCGCCGCGATGTACCGGGTGACCTCGTCCCGCTCGTCCGCGAGCGCGTACGACAGGGAGAGCGCCTTCTGGGTCCGCTGGGCGTCGTCGACGAGCGTCTGCGACTCCCCGACGCGGTCGGAGGCCCCGATGACGACGGGAGCCCCGGCCCCCATCACGGCGGCGGCGACCACGGCGACGGCCACGATCAACCGACTCCGCACGCGCACGCGCTTCCCACGGTTGGGGGTATCGGCAGGCTTGGGCGCAGCACTCTGGAGCCCCTGCGGCGCTTGAGCAGCGGAGCCCCGCGTCGTCGAGCCCGGCGCGGCGGCACCTTCAAGCCCCTGCGGCGCTTGAGCAGCGGGGTCCGGGGCAGCGCCCCGCGACGTCGGCCCCGGCGCGGCGGCCACGGCATCCGCGGAGCCCGAAACACCCGGTCCCCCCGGGCCGACACCACCCGTCACACCCAGCCCACTGGCCCCATTACCGCCGGAGGTGTTCCCCACTGATGCTCGCATTCCTGACTCGTCCTACCCATGGGCCCGGGTGACGCCGCGTCAACACTGGTGCCCCTCTGGCCTGGCTCCTGACCCTTCCAGTGCCGGTGAGCAGGGGGCGCCCATCACCTCGCCCGCCACCCGAAGGAGTGAACATCGAGCGGGAGTTGGGGAGCAAGTTCCCTGGCGGAGATCACCCTGCGTCAACCGCGCGCGGGTTGGACGTCTTCCACAGCCTTTGGCAAGATGCCCCGCCACACCCCCGACGGAAGCGATCATTCCGCACAAACCCGGCGCTCAGCCCGGTTCTTCCGGCCGCCACCCGCCAACTCGCGGCGCCTCACGCCCTGGTGAGAGCGCCTCATGCAGACTGACCGCATGCGCATCGAACTGACCACCGAGCCGGGCACCCCCGACCGACCGAACGAGGACTGGGTATCGGTAGCCGCACCGGCCACGGGGCATGGGGGATCACTCATCGTGCTCGACGGGGTCACTCCCCCGCCCGGCGACGACGGCTGCCGGCACTCGGTCCCGTGGTTCACCGCGCACCTCGGCGGGGCACTGGCCGAACTGTCCGTTTCACGCCGGGATATGAGCCTGCTTGACACGCTCGGCGAGGCGATCGCCCGGACCGCCGACGCCCACCGCGACACATGTGACCTTTCTCACCCGCGCACGCCTCAGGCAACCGTCGTCGTCGCCCGCTGGGACGACGAGCGGGTGGAGCATCTGGTGCTCTCCGACTCCGCGTTGCTCGTCGAGGCCCCGGACGGGGCGGTCACCGCGCACCTCGACGACCGGCTCGACCGGGTCCCGCGCGCCCACCTCGTCTCCAACGAGGTCGCCGACGCCACGGTGCGCAACAAGGAGGGCGGTTTCTTCACCGCCGCCGCGGACCCGTCCGTGGCACGGCGCGCGGTGACCGGCACGCTCCCCCGGGCCGAGGTGCGGGCGCTGGCCGCGATGACGGACGGGGTGACCCGGTGGGTGGAGACGTTCCACGAGGGCGGCTGGGCGGACCTGTTCGCGCTCGTCCGCAAGGAGGGCGTGGAGGCGGTGGTGTCGCGGGTGCGGGCGCTGGAGGACGCGGACGAGGCGTCGCGCACGTATCTGCGGCGCGGCAAGGTCCACGACGACGCGACGCTGGCGTACGTGGCGCTGTGACCCGGGGCCCCGCCCCGGCCCCCGCTCCCCGATCGCCGGAGGGGCTCCGACGTCGCGGGACTACTCGGCCCCGGCGTTCAGCTGATGCAGCAGCCGCGCCAGCTCGGCGACCTCGCGCCGGTCCCACCCGTCCAGCTGCCGCACGTACCGCATACGCCGCGCGTCCCGCACCCGCCGGAAGTGCTCGCTGCCGTACTCCGTGAGGGAGACCAGCCAGGCCCGGCCGTCCGCGGGGTCCGGTTCGCGGCCGACGAGGCCGAGCTCTTCCAGCGCGCGCAGCTGGCGGCTCATCGTGGCCTTGCCGACGCCGATGTACGCGGCGAGCTCGGTGGCCCGCTGCGCCCCGCACTCGGCGAGGCGCACCAGGAGCCCGTACGCGGCCGGTTCCAGGTCGGGGTGGACCTCGCGGGCCATCTCGCCGGAGTTGGCGCGGGCCCGGCGCAGGAAGACGGTCAACTCCCGCTCCAGCGCCAGGAACTCGCCGTCCACCGGCGAGGGCGCGGTGCCGGGTCGCGGTGCGCCTTCCGCGTCCCGCCGCCCGTCGTTTCCGTCCTCGCGCACGTCAGTACCCATGACCAGATTTTCTCTGAAAGTTTTCGCCCACCACGGCCGTCGCCGCAGTTCCCCCAGTATTTCGCAGGAGTAGACCAACGGCACACACCGGCCCCTCTTCCCTCCCGGGGTCTACGTGCGTAGCGTTTTACCGCTGCCGTACCCGGCACGCACACCCGTCAGGGTTCACGCCATCAAGCGCACCGGCGCCACCGCACGTCACCCCACGTCGTTCTCGGAGGCCGCTCATGCCCGTGCACAGACCTGTCCTCAACCGTCGCAGACGCGGTTCCCGTCTGGGAATCACCGGCGCCCTGCTCGCGGCGCTCTCCCTCCTCCTCGCCCTGCCGGGCGCGGCCCACGCCGCCGACAGACCGGCCCGCGGCGAGGCGTACATGGGCATGGGGGTCGCCGCGCACGACGGCGTCGGCTCCCTGCCGCCGACCAACTCCATCGCCGCGACCCAGACCGAGGGCGTCGACGTCTCCAGCCACCAGGGCAACGTGGCGTGGTCGACGCTCTGGAACAGCGGCGTGCGCTGGGCCTACACCAAGGCCAGCGAAGGCACGTACTACACGAACCCGTACTTCGCGCAGCAGTACAACGGCTCGTACAACGTGGGCATGGTGCGCGGCGCGTACCACTTCGCGACGCCCGACACGACGAGCGGCGCCACGCAGGCCAACTACTTCGTGGACCACGGAGGCGGCTGGTCCAGGGACGGCAAGACGCTGCCGGGCGCGCTCGACATCGAGTGGAACCCGTACGGCGCCGCCTGCTACGGCAAGACGCAGAGCGCCATGGTGACCTGGATCCGGGACTTCCTGAACCAGTACAAGGCCCGCACCGGCCGTGACGCCGTCATCTACACGGCGACCAGCTGGTGGACCCAGTGCACCGGCAACTACAGCGGCTTCGCCGCCAACAACCCGCTGTGGATCGCCCGCTACGCCTCCACCGTCGGCACGCTCCCGGCCGGCTGGGGCTACTACACGATGTGGCAGTACACCTCGTCCGGCCCGACGGTCGGCGACCACAACAAGTTCAACGGCGCCCTCGACCGCGTCGTGGCGCTCGCCAACGGCTGAGCCCGGTCCAGCCCTCTGGACGATCGAGGACGCGGGGCTCCGGGACGGAGCCCCGCGTCCTCGACGCCGGTGCGGCTCAGGCGGCGACGGGAACCTCCGCCCCGGTGGCCGCGGGAGCCAGCGCCAGCTCCAGCACCTGGCGCACATCGTTCACCGGGTGCACGTCCAGCTTCTCCAGGACCTCGGCCGGGACGTCGTCCAGGTCGGCCTCGTTCCGCTTCGGGATGATCACCGTCGTGACGCCCGCCCGGTGCGCCGCGAGCAGCTTCTGCTTGACGCCGCCGATCGGCAGCACCCGCCCCGTCAGCGACACCTCACCGGTCATCGCCACGTCCGTACGGACCAGCCGCCCGCTCAGCAGCGACGCCAGCGCCGTCGTCATCGTGACGCCCGCGCTCGGCCCGTCCTTGGGAACGGCGCCCGCCGGGAAGTGGATGTGCACGCCGCGCTCCTTGAGGTCGGCGACGGGCAGCTCCAGTTCGGCGCCGTGCGAGCGCAGGAAGGACAGGGCGATCTGCGCCGACTCCTTCATAACGTCGCCCAGCTGGCCGGTGAGCGTCAGCCCCGCCGCGCCCGTCTCCGGGTCGGCCAGCGACGCCTCCACGAAGAGCACGTCACCCCCGGCCCCCGTGACCGCGAGCCCCGTCGCGACACCCGGCACGGACGTACGCCGCTCGGCCGGGTCCTGCGCCGACTCGGGCACGTGGTGCGGGCGCCCGATGAGTCCGCGCAGGTCGTCCGCGCCGACGGTGAACGGCAGTTCCCGGTCGCCCAGTTCGTGCTGCGCGGCCACCTTGCGGAGCACCCGTGTGACGGACCGCTCCAGGTTGCGCACGCCCGCCTCGCGCGTGTACTCGCCGGCCAGCCTGCGCAGCGCGTCGTCACCGATGACGACCTCGTCGGCGTCGAGCCCGGCACGCTCCAGCTGGCGCGGCACCAGGTGGTCGCGGGCGATGACGACCTTCTCGTCCTCGGTGTAGCCGTCGAGCCGGACCAGCTCCATGCGGTCGAGCAGGGCCTCCGGGATGGCCTCCAGGACGTTCGCGGTCGCCAGGAAGACCACATCGCTCAGGTCCAGCTCCACCTCCAGGTAGTGGTCCCGGAAGGTGTGGTTCTGGGCCGGGTCGAGCACTTCGAGGAGCGCCGCCGCCGGGTCGCCCCGGAAGTCGGAGCCGACCTTGTCGATCTCGTCGAGGAGGACGACGGGGTTCATCGACCCGGCCTCCTTGATCGCCCGCACGATACGGCCGGGCAGCGCGCCCACGTACGTACGCCGGTGGCCGCGGATCTCCGCCTCGTCGCGGACACCGCCGAGCGCGACGCGGACGAACTTGCGGCCCATCGCGTGCGCCACGGACTCGCCGAGCGAGGTCTTGCCGACGCCGGGCGGGCCGACGAGCGCGAGCACGGCGCCGCCGCGGCGGCCGCCGACGACTCCCAGGCCCCGGTCCGCGCGGCGCTTGCGCACGGCGAGGTACTCGGTGATGCGCTCCTTCACGTCGTCGAGGCCCGCGTGCTCGGCGTCGAGGACGGACTGGGCGCCCTGGATGTCGTACTCGTCCTGGGTCCGCTCGTTCCACGGGAGTTCGAGGACGGTGTCGAGCCAGGTGCGGATCCAGGAGCCCTCGGGCGACTGGTCACTCGACCGCTCCAGCTTGTCGACCTCCTTGAGCGCGGCCTCGCGCACCTTCTCGGGGAGGTCGGCGGCCTCGACGCGGGCGCGGTAGTCGTCGGACTCCTCGCCCTCGTCCTTCTCCCCGTTCAGCTCGCGCAGCTCCTTGCGCACGGCGTCGAGCTGGCGGCGCAGCAGGAACTCGCGCTGCTGCTTGTCGACGCCCTCCTGGACGTCCTTGGCGATGGTCTCGGCGACGTCCTGCTCGGCGAGGTGGTCACGCAGGTGCTGGGTGGCGAGCTTCAGGCGCTTCACCGGGTCGGCCGCTTCGAGCAGCTCGACCTTCTGGGCGGTGGTGAGGAACGGCGAGTAGCCGGAGTTGTCGGCGAGCGCGGAGACGTCGTCGATGGCCTGGACGCGGTCCACGACCTGCCAGGCGCCGCGCTTCTTCAGCCAGTTCGTGGCGAGCGCCTTGTACTCCTTGACCAGTTCGGTCACGGCGCCGGGCAGCGGGTCCGGCACCTCCTCCTCGACGGTCAGGCCCTCCACCCACAGGGCGGCGCCGGGACCGGTGGTGCCCGCGCCGATGCGGACGCGGCCGACGCCGCGGATCAGCGCGCCGGGGTCGCCGTCGGCGAGGCGTCCGACCTGCTCGACGGTGCCGAGCACGCCGGTGTTCGCGTACGTGCCGTCGATCCGTGGAACAAGCAGAACCTTCGGCTTGCTGGTTCCAGTGCGCGCGGCGGCCTGCGCGGCCTCCACCGCGGCCCGTACGTCGGTGTCGTTCAGGTCCAGGGGCACCACCATTCCCGGCAGTACGACCTCGTCGTCGAGGGGCAGCACGGGCAGGGTGAGCGGGTTGGACGTCGAAGCCATGATCTCCCCTTCGGCAGTCAAGTTGAGCTATGTCGACTCAATGCTTGGCGACCTTCAGATGTTCCGAGAAGGGCGTTCGCTGTCAGCGATCACGCCTTCCGGCCGCGACGACACGCGCGATGTAATAAGCGCCTGGGAAATATGACCCTTACATTGGGGAGCGTGACGGGCATGCGCGGCGAGGAACTCGTACGGAACTGGGTCGACGGCTGGGTGGTCTCGCGCGGGACCGCTCCCCCGCTCGTCGAGCCCTGGGGTTACACGATTCACGTGGGCCTGCCTGAGCACGTGAGCCGCCATGTCGTCGGTGCCGCCAACGAGACGGTGACCGAGGAGACCGTGCGCAAGGTGGCCGGGGCGACGCGCGGGCGCGGCACCCACCTGAAGGTCTTCGCCGACCCCGCGCGCGTACTGCCGTGGCTCGGCCCGGAGTGGGAGCCGTACGGGGCGGACGACTTCCTGATGTCGACGGACCTCGCCCCGACCCCCGTGCCCCCGGCGCCGGACGGCTACATCCGGCACATCTGGACCCGCGCCGGCGTCACCCGCGTCCTGCTCACCGACACCGAGGGCGCCTTCGCCGCACGCGGCCAGGTCGCCCCGACCGGGGCGAGCGCCGTCGTCGACCAGATCGAGACGTCCGAGCGGCACCGCCGCAAGGGGCTCGGGCGGGTGGTCATGGGCACCCTTGAGCAGACGGCCCGCACCCAGGGCGCCGTCCACGCCGTCCTGGCGTGCACCCCCGAGGGGCGACTCCTGTACGAGTCCGTGGGGTGGCGGATCGAGGCGCCGCTGACGAACGCGAAGTACGCGGGCCGAGGAGTGACCAGCGCCACGTGAGACGTGGGCCACAGAAAACCCCGCGCGGCGCCCCGCCCGTCGGCCACAATGGCGGCCATGACGACTCAGCTCGACCCCGATCCTCCCGTCGTCCTGGACCGCCGCGAAGGCCCCTTCGGCGAGGTGGTCCTGCGCCGTCACGGCGATCTGCTCCAGATCATCGCCAACGGCACGTTCCTGATGGACACGTCCGACGGCCGCTCCGAGCGGCGGCTCGTCGACTCGGCGCTCGCCGCTCTCGGCGACCGGGAGGGGCCGCGGGTGCTCATCGGCGGTCTCGGTGTCGGCTTCTCCCTCGCGCACGCGGCCGCGAACCCGCGCTGGGGCCGGATCACCGTCGTCGAGCGCGAGCCGGCGATCGTCGGCTGGCACCGCACGGGGCCGCTGCGGACCCTGTCCGCCGAGGCCCTCGCCGACGCCCGGACGGACATCGTCGAGGCCGACCTCGTCGCCCACCTGCGCACGACCACGGAGACGTACGACGCGCTCTGCCTCGACATCGACAACGGGCCGGACTGGACCGTCACCGAGGACAACGACGGCCTCTACTCCCCGGCAGGCCTCGCCACCTGCCGGGACCGACTCGACCCGGGCGGGGTTCTCGCCGTATGGTCCGCACAGCCGTCAGCAAATTTCGAAGAAACCTTGCGGAATGCCGGATTCCAGGCGGTGCGCACCGAAGAGATCCCCGTTGTCCGGGGCGTCCCCGACGTGGTGCACCTCGCGACGAGGCCCACGTAGCCGACCGGCGGTAACTCCCCGTACGCTGACGTCCGAAACCCGATCATTCAAGCGTCAAGCGCGTCACGACGGCGCGCATTCAGGGGCGGGGCGATGGAGCAGACACACACCTCCCACAACACCACCACGACGACTCAGGGAGCCCAACGGCGGGTCCTGGTCGTCGAGGACGATCCGACGATCGTCGACGCCATCGCCGCTCGGCTGCGCGCCGAGGGATTCCTCGTGCAAACCGCGCAGGACGGTCCGGCGGCGGTGGACACGGCCGAGGCCTGGCAGCCCGATCTGCTGATC
Organism: Streptomyces sp. BYX5S; assembly: GCF_054724165.1. Lineage (NCBI taxonomy): Bacteria > Bacillati > Actinomycetota > Actinomycetes > Kitasatosporales > Streptomycetaceae > Streptomyces > Streptomyces sp. BYX5S. The sequence continues at coordinate 6,929,146 of NZ_CM138829.1, forward strand.
CTCGACATCATGCTGCCCGGCTTCGACGGCCTTGAGGTCTGCCGGCGCGTGCAGGCCCAGCGGCCCGTGCCGGTGATGATGCTCACCGCGCGCGACGACGAGACGGACATGCTGGTCGGCCTCGGCGTCGGCGCCGACGACTACATGACCAAGCCGTTCTCCATGCGGGAGCTGGCGGCGCGCGTGCACGTGCTGCTGCGCCGCGTGGAGCGGGCGGCCCTCGCCGCCACGACGCCGCGCAGCGGCATACTGCGGCTCGGCGAGCTGGAGATCGACCACGCGCAGCGCCGCGTGCGCGTGCGCAGCGAGGACGTGCACCTCACGCCCACCGAGTTCGACCTCCTCGTGTGCCTGGCGAACACCCCGCGCGCGGTGCTCTCCCGTGAGCAGCTGCTCGCCGAGGTGTGGGACTGGGCGGACGCCTCCGGCACCCGCACCGTCGACAGCCACATCAAGGCACTGCGCCGGAAGATCGGCGCGGAGCGCATCCGCACCGTGCACGGCGTGGGTTACGCGCTGGAGACGCCGAACCCGTGAGCGCCGGGGACCGTGACCGGACGACGGCGGGCGGACGGCCGCTGCGGCCGTCCTTCAATCCGCACTGGGCGTCCGGCGGCCTGCGCCCCTTCTCCGTGAAGGCGAAGCTGGGCACGCTCGTCGTCGTCTCCGTCTTCATCACCACGGGTCTGCTCATGGTGGCGATGTACACGGCGACCGAGCTGCGCTTCATCACGGTGTTCTCGATCATCGCGACACTGCTGATCACGCAGTTCGTGGCGCACTCGCTGACCGCCCCGCTCGACGAGATGAACACGGTGGCCCGGTTCATCTCCAACGGCGACTACTCGCGCCGGGTGCGCGGCGCGGGCCGGCGCGACGAGATCGGCGACCTCGCGGTCACCATCAACCGCATGGCCGACGAGCTGGCGGCGCAGGACCAGCAGCGCAAGGAGCTGGTGGCCAACGTCTCGCACGAGCTGCGCACGCCCATCGCGGGCCTGCGCGCGGTGCTGGAGAACGTCGTGGACGGCGTCATGGCCGCGGACCCCGAGACGATGCGCACGGCGCTGAAACAGACGGAGCGGCTCGGCCGGCTCGTCGACACCCTGCTCGACCTGTCCCGCCTGGACAACGGCGCGGTGCCGCTGAAGACCCGCCGCTTCGAGGTGTGGCCGTACCTGTCGGGCGTCCTGAAGGAGGCCAACATGGCGGTCTCCCAGCGCGCCGGCATCGCCTCCGGTTCCGGCACCCACACGCGTACGGACGTCCATCTGCACCTCGACGTCTCACCGCCCGAACTGACGGCGCACGCGGACCCGGAGCGCATCCACCAGGTCGTCGCGAACCTCATCGACAACGCGGTGAAGCACTCCCCGCAGCACGGCCGGGTCACCGTGCTCGCCCGGCGCGGCCCCTACCCGGACTCGCTCGAACTGGAAGTCCTCGACGAGGGCCCCGGCATCCCGCAGTCCGAGTGGCACAAGGTCTTCGAGCGCTTCAACCAGGGCGCCGCCACGGGCGACAAGGGCGACGGCGGCACCGGCCTCGGCCTCGCCATCGCCCGCTGGGCCGTGGAACTGCACGGCGGCCGGATCCGGGTGGCCGAATCCGCTCGGGGCTGCCGGATCAAGGTCACTCTTCCGGGAGAGCCCGGAACGCAAAGTTGACGTAGGGTTTCGGTCAGGCAGGGGTCAAGAGCGCGCCCGGCGTACACGAACACGCCCGGCGCGCATCCGAACGTACCGAAACCCCGGTTGTTTCCCGCCATTTCACGGCCCGAAACACGGCTTCCGGTGTGACTTACGTGACGGATCACCGGCCCGGTCTGCACGTCCCGTCTTTGGAGGCGTAGCCTTTATTCCCGCTGTCCATCACCTTGTGAGAAGCGGAAGAGGGCGGTTACCGCCGTGTCGCCACAGTCCCCCAGTAACTCGAGCATCTCCACCGAGACCGACCAAGCCGGGCAGGGTAAAAACCCTGCCGCCGCCTTCGGTCCCAACGAGTGGCTCGTCGACGAGATCTATCAGCAGTACCTCCAGGACCCGAATTCGGTAGACCGAGCCTGGTGGGACTTCTTCGCCGACTACAAGCCAGGTGCCGCGGCCGCGGGGGCCGCGACGACCCAGAAGCCGGCCGAGAAGCCCGCCGCCCAGGCCGCGCCCGCGGCGCAGGCCCCGGCAGCCCCCGCGCAGCCCGCAGCCGCAGCTCCCGCACAGGCTGCCGCCGCGCCCGCAAAGCCCGCCGCTCCGGCCGCGCCCACCGCGCCGAAGCCGGCCGCCGCGCCCGCTCAGGCCGCGAAGCCCGCCACCCCCGCACCGAAGAAGGCTGAAGAAGTGACGACCGAGGCCCCTGCCGGCCCCGAGCTCGTGACGCTGCGCGGTCCCGCCGCCGCCGTCGCGAAGAACATGAACAAGTCCATCGAGGTCCCCACGGCGACGTCCGTGCGCGCGGTCCCGGTGAAGCTGCTGTTCGACAACCGCATCGTCATCAACAACCACCTGAAGCGCGCCCGCGGCGGGAAGATCTCCTTCACGCACCTGATCGGGTACGCGATGGTGCAGGCCATCAAGGCCATGCCGTCGATGAACTACTCCTTCCAGGAGAAGGACGGCAAGCCGACCCTGGTGAAGCCGGAGCACATCAACTTCGGTCTGGCCATCGACCTCGTGAAGCCGAACGGCGACCGCCAGCTCGTCGTCGCCGGCATCAAGAAGGCCGAGACGCTGAACTTCTTCGAGTTCTGGCAGGCCTACGAGGACATCGTCCGGCGTGCCCGCGACGGCAAGCTCGGCATGGACGACTTCACCGGTGTCACGGTCTCCCTGACCAACCCCGGCGGCCTCGGCACCGTCCACTCGGTCCCGCGCCTGATGCCCGGACAGTCGGTCATCATGGGCGTCGGCTCCATGGACTACCCGGCGGAGTTCCAGGGCACGTCCCAGGACACCCTGAACAAGCTCGGCATCTCGAAGGTCATGACGCTCACGTCGACCTACGACCACCGGGTCATCCAGGGCGCCGCCTCCGGCGAGTTCCTGCGCATCGTCGCGAACCTCCTCCTCGGGGAGAACGAGTTCTACGACGAGATCTTCAAGGCCCTGCGGATCCCCTACGAGCCGGTCCGCTGGCTCAAGGACATCGACGCGTCGCACGACGACGACGTCACCAAGGCCGCCCGCGTCTTCGAGCTGATCCACTCCTACCGGGTCCGCGGCCACGTCATGGCCGACACCGACCCGCTGGAGTACCAGCAGCGCAAGCACCCCGACCTGGACATCACCGAGCACGGGCTCACGCTGTGGGACCTGGAGCGCGAGTTCGCCGTCGGCGGCTTCGCCGGCAAGTCGATGATGAAGCTGCGCGACGTCCTCGGCGTCCTGCGCGACTCGTACTGCCGCACCACCGGCGTCGAGTTCATGCACATCCAGGACCCGAAGCAGCGCCGCTGGCTCCAGGACCGCATCGAGCGGCCGCACGCCAAGCCGGAGCGCGAGGAGCAGCTGCGCATCCTGCGCCGGCTGAACTCGGCGGAGGCCTTCGAGACCTTCCTCCAGACCAAGTACGTCGGTCAGAAGCGGTTCTCCCTGGAGGGCGGCGAGTCCGTCATCCCGCTGCTCGACTCGGTCATCGACGCCGCCGCCGAGGCCCGCCTCGACGAGGTCGTCATCGGCATGGCCCACCGCGGCCGCCTGAACGTCCTGGCGAACATCGTCGGCAAGTCGTACGCGCAGATCTTCCGGGAGTTCGAGGGCAACCTCGACCCGAAGTCGATGCACGGCTCCGGCGACGTGAAGTACCACCTGGGCGCCCAGGGCACCTTCACGGGCCTGGACGGCGAGCAGATCAACGTCTCGCTGGCCGCCAACCCGTCCCACCTGGAGACGGTCGACCCGGTCATCGAGGGCATCGTCCGCGCCAAGCAGGACATCATCAACAAGGGCGGCACGGACTTCACGGTCCTGCCGGTCGCCCTGCACGGTGACGCGGCCTTCGCGGGCCAGGGTGTGGTCGCCGAGACGCTCAACATGTCGCAGCTGCGCGGCTACCGCACGGGCGGCACGGTCCACATCGTCATCAACAACCAGGTCGGCTTCACCGCCGCCCCGGAGTCGTCGCGCTCCTCCATGTACGCCACGGACGTGGCCCGCATGATCGAGGCGCCGATCTTCCACGTGAACGGCGACGACCCCGAGGCCGTCGTCCGCGTTGCCCGTCTGGCCTTCGAGTTCCGCCAGGCGTTCAACAAGGACGTCGTCATCGACCTCATCTGCTACCGCCGCCGCGGTCACAACGAGTCGGACAACCCGGCGTTCACGCAGCCGCTGATGTACGACCTGATCGACAAGAAGCGCTCGGTGCGCAAGCTCTACACCGAGTCCCTCATCGGTCGCGGCGACATCACCCTGGAAGAGGCGGAGCAGGCGCTCCAGGACTTCCAGGGCCAGCTGGAGAAGGTCTTCACGGAGGTCCGCGAGGCCGTCTCGCACCCGACCGCCACCGAAGTCCCGGAGCCGCAGGCCGAGTTCCCGGTGCCGGTGCAGACCGCGATCTCCCAGGAGGTCGTCAAGCGCATCGCCGAGTCCCAGGTCAACATCCCGGACCACGTCACGGTGCACCCGCGTCTGCTGCCGCAGCTCCAGCGCCGCGCCACCATGATCGAGGACGGGACGATCGACTGGGGCATGGGCGAGACCCTCGCCCTCGGCTCGCTGCTCCTGGAGGGCACGCCGGTCCGGCTGTCCGGCCAGGACTCGCGCCGCGGCACCTTCGGTCAGCGCCACGCGGTCCTCATCGACAACAAGACGGGCGAGGACTTCACCCCGCTCCTCTACCTGTCGCCGGACCAGGCCCGCTACAACGTCTACGACTCGCTGCTCTCCGAGTACGCGGTCATGGGCTTCGAGTACGGCTACTCGCTGGCGCGCCCCGAGTCCCTCGTGATGTGGGAGGCGCAGTTCGGTGACTTCGTCAACGGCGCGCAGACCGTCGTCGACGAGTACATCTCGGCCGCCGAGCAGAAGTGGGGCCAGACCTCCGGCGTCACGCTGCTGCTGCCGCACGGCTACGAGGGCCAGGGCCCGGACCACTCCTCGGCCCGCGTCGAGCGCTTCCTCCAGCTGTGCGCGCAGAACAACATGACGGTCGCCATGCCGACGCTGCCGTCGAACTACTTCCACCTCCTGCGGTGGCAGGTGCACAACCCGCACCACAAGCCGCTGGTGGTCTTCACCCCGAAGTCGATGCTGCGCCTCAAGGCCGCCGCGTCGAAGGTGGAGGAGTTCACGACGGGCGGCTTCCGTCCGGTCATCGGCGACACCGAGGTCGAGGCCGGTGCCACGGACCCGAAGGCCATCAAGAAGGTCGTCTTCGTGTCGGGCAAGCTGTACTACGACCTCGAGGCCGAGAAGAAGAAGAGCGGCGTCACGGACACCGCGATCATCCGCGTCGAGCGTCTGTACCCGCTGCCGGGTGCCGAGCTCCAGGCCGAGATCGCCAAGTTCCCGAACGCCGAGAAGTACCTGTGGGCGCAGGAGGAGCCGGCGAACCAGGGTGCCTGGCCGTTCATCGCTCTCAACCTGATCGACCACCTGGACCTGGCCGTCGGCGCCGACGTGCCGCACGGTGAGCGCCTGCGCCGCATCTCGCGGCCGCACAGCTCGTCCCCGGCGGTCGGTTCGGCCAAGCGCCACCAGGCCGAGCAGGAGCAGCTGGTGCGCGAGGTCTTCGAGGCGTAGCCCCGAAGGTCCGGCGAACGAAGCCGAAGGCCCGGCCCCCTTCCGAGGGGGCCGGGCCTTCGGCCTTTTCGGGTGCGGGCGGCGCTCAGGTCACCTGGGGCTCGAAGTCCCAGTACGGCCTGTTGCGGGCCCGCGCCGACAGGGTGTGGACGTGCTGCGGGCCGAGGGTGGAGGCGAGGTCGGAGAGCGCCTCCTGCTCGGTCTTCTCCGCCTCCCGGCGGTCGCCGAGGCCCCGCAGGTCCGCCGCGTGCGCGACGCGCGCCGTGAGCGTGAGCGGGTGCGTCCGGCCGAGGGTCTCCGCGCCGCGGGCGGCGGCCGACTTGCTCAGGGCGGCCGCGGACTCGGTGTCGCCGACGAGGTTGCGCAGCGCCGCCGCGTTGACGGCGCAGCCCACCGTCCACGGGTGGTGGTCGCCGACCGCGGCCGTCATGTCGGTCATGGCCTGCTCGATCAGCGCGTGCGCCTGGTCGCGCTCGCCGACGCTGCGCAGGATCAGCGCGTGGTTGGAGCGGGCCCCGGCGATGAACGGGTGGCCTTCGGCGAGTTTCTCCTCGTAACGGGCGAGGACGTACTCGCTCGTCTCCCGCGCCTGGTCGATGTCGCCGTGCTCGCGGGTGAAGCAGCTGTGGCTGACGGCCGCGGCGAGGGTCTGCGGGTCGTTGTCCCCCAGCTGCCGCTCGTAGCGCTCGCGGACGCGGGTGAACAGCGGGCCCGCCCGGCCGTGGTCGCCGAGCCGGTACAGGCACTGCGCGAGGTTGTGCTCGGCGAGGAGCGTCTGCGGGTTGTCGCCGCCCATGACGATGCGGTACTCGCGGACGTTCTTGGCCTGCATGGACTCGGCCTCGGTGTAGCGGCCGAGCAGGCGCAGGTTCGTCGCGTAGTGGATCTCGGAGAACAGCGCCCAGGGGTGCCGGTTCTTCAGGAGCAGCCGGCGGGCCTCCAGGGTACGCCGGTCGATGTCGAGGCTCTCCTTGTAGCGGCCGAGGAGGCGCAGCGCGAACCCCAGGTTGTTCAGGGCGTTGAGGGTGCGGGAGTCCTGCTCGCCGAGGAGTTCGCGGTAGGCCGGGTACAGCCAGTCGTACAGCTCGCGGGCCTCCTCGTAGCGGCCGAGGCCCCACAGGTCGGCGCCGCGGCCGATGTTGGCGCGCAGGTAGTCGAGGTCCTGCGGGCCGCGCTCGACCAGGAGGTGGTCGGCGGCGGCCCTGCCGATCTCCTCGGCGCGCTCGTACTCGCCGGCCGCGCGCAACAGGTTGGCCAGGTGGTACGTGAGGTCCCAGACCCGCTGGTGGGTGTCGCCGAGGCGGCGCTTCCACGTGGCGAGGGCGCGCTCGCCGAGTTTGATGCCGGAGACGTACTCGCCCGTGAAGTACATGTAGCGCAGGCAGTTGAGCACCATGTTCTGGACCTTGCGGTCCGTGCTCTCCAGGACGTCGGCGTACTTCAGGTGCGGCACGATCGCCGCGTACTCGTCCCACAGGCGGGTGTCGGTGGCGCGGCCCGGGTCGGCGGCGGCGAGCGCCTTGCGGACGACGTCGATGAACTCGCGGCGGTCCTCGTCGGGCATGTCCTTGTGCACGATCTGGTGGACCATGCGGTGCAGGTACAGGGACTCGCCGGAGGCCGAGGACTCGTCGCCGCCCGTCTCGTGGGACTCCAGGCGGACGACGGAGTACTGGCGCAGCTGGTTGATCGCCTTGTTCCACAGCAGCGGATCGTTGAGCAACCCGGCCACCTGCTCGGGCAGTTCGTCGTGCGGCATCTCCCGCAGGAGGCGTACGGGGATGAAGCCGGGCGCGAAGAACGTGCACAGGCGCAGCAGGTCGACGGACTCGGGGACGGTCTCGCGCAGCTTGTTGAGCAGTATCGACCAGGCGGTCTGGAAGGAGAGCGGGAAGTCGGCGGAGACCCGGACGACGTCCTGGTCGATGCCGCCCTCCAGGAGGTCGATGTACTCCTCGACGGTCATGTCCGAGTCGTTGAGCCAGCCCGCCGTCTGGTCGAGGAGCAGCGGCAGGTCCTCCAGCGCCGCGGCGAGCCGGTCCGCGTCCGGTTCGCTCAGGCGGGGCGCGCGGCGCCGGATGAACGCGACGGACTCGTCGCGGTCGTAGATCGGCACTTCGAGGAGCTTGCTGTTGTGCTCGCTCCACTCGGGGTTGCGGGAGGTGATCAGGACGTGGCCGGGGCCGGTGGGCACGAGGTCCCATATCTGGTCCGGTTCGTCGGCGCCGTCGAGGACGAGCAGCCAGCGTCCGTAGGGGTCGCCGCGGCGCAGCGAGTCGCGGACGGCGCGCAGCCGCTCGCCGTACTCGGGTCCGGTGGACAGGCCCAGTTTCGGGGCGAGTTCGGCCATCAGGCGGCGGTAGGTGACCCGGCCCTCGGCGTTCACCCACCACACGACGTCGTACTCGGAGCCGAAGCGGTAGACGTACTCGGCGGCGAGCTGGGTCTTGCCGACGCCTGACATGCCGTGCATGGTGAGCACGCCCGCGCCGGGTTCGGCGCCCTGGAGCAGGTGGTACGCGTCGTTGAGCAGCGGCTCGCGGCCGGTGAAGCGCGTGTTGCGGCGCGGCACTCCGCCCCACACCTCGGGCATGGAGGCGGGGAAGCGCGGGCCGCGCCGCTCGCCCGCGGCGGGCTCCGGCAGCGGGTCGGTCGGCAGGTCGAGCCGGTCGAGGAGGCGGCGCTCCGCCTCGTCGGCGCCCATGTTGATCAGCTGGGTGGCGGCGAGCACGGTGGTCGCCGTGGGCAGCGTCGCGTTGGTGACGGAGACGGCGGCGAACCGGGCGGCGTCGGGGGCGACGATCTGCCGCAGCGCCGCGTTCCACTCCTCGTGGGTGCGCGGGCCGAGCTGGAAGTACCACTCGCTGACGATGACGAGGACGCGGCCCTCGGCGAGCCTGAGGTCGCTCAGCAGGTCGGCCAGCGGAACGTCGGCGCGGGAGTCCCAGCGCGCGTAGACGACGCGCAGGCCGCGCCGCTCCAGCCGGTCTCCGATCCAGGCCGCCCAGGCCCGGTTGAAGCCGGCGAAGCTGATGGTGACCGTGGATTTCCCGGCCCCCTTGCCGGTGGATCCGACCGGCCTACGGATTGCAGACATTCAGCGGCCTCCCGGCACGTAATGGTAGAACCTCGGCACGCCACCGCGACAGGGTCGGGACGGGCCTGAGCGGCCTCCGCGCGACGTACCGGCATTCCTTCACGCTCATGCCCCGATCTTCGCCCCAACTGGCAGCAAAAATCACCCCGTTGAACGCATCCGGCGTGCCGAGAACAGGGTGCGGGCCGCATCCACGTAGGCACGCGCGCGGGCGGCGTGGCCGCGGGGCGGCGGGTGCTCGTCGAGCCGCTCGTAGGTGGCGACCATGCGGTCCACGAAGCGCCGGCCCTGCGGGGTGAGGTCGGTCGAGCCGACGACGGCCGGGAGCGCGGCGCCCACCTGCGCCTTGCAGCGGGCGTGCACCGCCCAGGCGGACTCCCGCTCGGCGGTCCTGCCGATGCTCAGTGCGCGCCGCTGGAAGAAGTCGGCGAGCGCCAGGTGCGAGTACGCGCCCTGGAGCAGGCCGTCGAAGGGGCGCGGGTCGGGGCGCCACGGCGCGAAGTAGCGGGCGGCGCCGCCCGCCCGGTGGAGCGGCACGAGGTCGGCGACCGCGAGCAGCTTGGTGTGCTGGAGTTCGTGGACGAGGGTCGCGGCGAACACCGGCGCCGTGGGCGGGGTGCTGCTGAGGACGGCGCCGAAGGCCTCGCGCCGGGTGCCGCTGCACGTGCCGGCCGTGGCGTCGTAGGGGTCGGCGCCGGGCGGCGTGTCGAGCGGGACGAGGCAGCGCAGCAGCGCGACGGCCTCGGCGAGGCGCTGCTCGCCGCCGAGGCGGAGTTCGACGGCGGTGCCCGACCAGGCCTGGAGCCAGCGTTTGCGGGCGGCGTCGTCGAGGGTCGCGGGTCCGCCCGCGCCCCGGTAGTGAGTGCCTCCTTCGGCGCCGCGGTAGGGGTCGAGGTCGTCGAGCGGGGTGGGTTCGGCGCCCGTGGTGAGGGCGGGGAGGGTGTGGGCGGGCGTCCACGCGGGGTCGTCGGACCAGGCTCCGGTGCCGCGCTCCGGGCGGACGCACACGGGGGCGGCGCCGCGCCCGCGGATCGTCAGCCGGCCGTGCTCGAAGGTGACGTCGTACGGCGTGCCGTCGGGCTCCGGGGTGTGCAGCGCGCCGAGCGAGGGCAGTCCGAGGAGGCCGTCGCGGGCGGTGAGGCGGGCGGTGAAGGGGAGGCCCGCGCGGACGGCGGACGCGGCGGCGAGGTTGCTGAAGTGGGCCAGTTCCCGGGCGAGTTCGCGGCTGCGCTTGAGCGCTCCGGGGCGGGCGGGGTCGGTGCGCAGCAGGATCAGGCAGCGCTGCGCCCAGGGGCCGACCAGCGGGTGCAGGACGCGGGCGCGGGCCGGTGAGTCGGCGGGCCGCCGGGTCGTGGCGTCCGCCGCCTCCAGCAGCGCCCAGTCCTCCCTGAGGCGCCTGCGGGCGGGCACCGGGCAGAGCCGGGGGTCGGCGTCGGCCGTGGCGTCGAGCACGGCGCGCAGCATCAGCAGCCTGCGGGTGTCCTGGGCACGGACGAGCAGCGCGAGGGCCTCGGGGCCGCCTTCGGTGCGGCCGAGTTCGGTGAGGGCGTGGTCCGGGATCGCCGGGAGCATCACGGGTGGTCCCCTTCGGGGTGGGCGCCGGGCACCGCGCTCGCGGTGACCCGCGACGCCACGTGACGGATGAAGCGCTGGAGGTCGGCGCAGTACACGGACGGGTTCGCGAACCCGTGCCCCGCGCGGTAGCGGTGCGGGTACTGGCCGCCGCCGCAGACGTCGAGCAGCGGGCAGGCCCGGCAGTCGGCGGCGAGCGCGGCGGCGCCCGCCTGCCGGGCGGCGACGGCGGGGTGGGCGAGCGCCGCGTCGAAGTCGTGCCGGAAGACGTCGAGCCCGGTCCACGCGGCGCCGTCGTAGGCGGACTTGAGCGAGTCGACCTGTTCGATGGAGCCGTCGGTCTCCACGACGACGGCCTCGAACGGGCCGAGGCCGAGCGGTTCCACGGCCGAGGGCAGGCCGAGGAGCAGGGCGAGGCACTCCTCGAAGAGGCGGACCCGGGTCTCCCGGTGTCCCGCGTCCCACCAGCGGTCGAAGGCCGCGCACAGCCATCCGCCGTACACGGTCCCGGTGGGCTCCCAACCGGGCGGCGGCGCCGACCAGTTGCCGTGCGGGAGCAGCAGGTCGAGCGCGGGCGGGCCGAGCGTGAGCAGCGACTCGTACGTCTCCACGGGGTCCTGCGCGGGGTCGATCACGGCGAGGATCCCGGCGTACGTGTCGGGGAACCGCTCGGCGAGCAGGCGCGCCCCGCGGGTGGCGGCGGGCCAGGACGGGCGGCCCGCGCGGTCGACGCGGCGGGCGTTGTGGGCGGGCAGTCCGCCGTCGAGGCTGACGCCGACGCGGACCCGGTGCCGGGCGAGGGTGGTGAGGCGCCGTTCGGTGAGCAGGGTGGCGTTGGTCTGGACGACGGAGTGCACCGCGCACCCCGCGGGGACCCGCTCGCGGACCAGGTCCGTGAACCGGCCGAGGACGGCGGCGCCCGCGAGGAGCGGTTCACCGCCGTGCAGGACGAGCGAGAGGTGCGGAAGTTCGTGTACGCGCGCGTGCTCGGCGATCCGGGTCGCGGTGCGGTCGAGGACCTCGGGCGACGCGGCGGCGGGGCGGGTGCTCCAGGTGTGGTCGGGCCCCTCGTACAGGTAGCAGTAGCGGCAGGCGAGGTTGCAGCGGCCGTGCACCTTCACGATGAACTGGCGGAAGGGGAACGTCCGTTGTCGTGGTGCCCGTGCGGTGACGGCGTCCGTGGAGACTCCAGCCACTCCGGTACCCCCCATGCCGTGCGCCCGCAGGACGGGCTCGCGCGTACGGGGCGCCTTCCCAGTGGGGCGCGCGGCACAAACGTGGTGGGTTCAACGTTGTCCGGTTCGCTCGCGCGGGGCGACCGAAAGCGGCTCCCCGCGTGGGCGCGGGGCTTCAGAGGGCGCTGTTGAAGCCCCAGAGCATCTCACCGGGCCGCTCCGCGCGCTCGCGCAGGTCCGTCAACACCTCGTCCAGCACGGGGTGTTGGGCCGTGCGCAGTTCGGCGAGGCTCAGCTCGGTGAGGTCCGGGCCCGGCTCGGCCGGTTCCCGGTGCGCGTCCCGTACGTCCTGTGCGTCCATGCGATCCCCTCTTTCCCGGCCGACGACGGGCCGGTGTCAGTCGAGCGCGGCGAGGCGCTGCGCGGTCTGCTCCGCCGTGGGCCCGCCCCCGGTCACGGTGTCGTCCGGCAGCCTCGCCCACTCGCCGCGGGCCGCCCGATAGGCCTCCCGGGCGGCGCGCGGGCGTGCCGCCGCTTCGTAGGACATACCCCGCAAGTGGTGTGCCTGCGCGCCGAGTACGACGGCTTCCTGGCGGAGCCGGTCGGTATCGGCCTCCCGCTCGGCGCCGCGGGCCGACTCGGCGGCGTACCGGAACGCGTCGACGGCCTCGTCGAGGCGGGCCGGGCGGCCGAGGCTGCGGAACACCTCGAACTGCACCTGTCCGAGCTCCAGCCAGCTCCGCGCGGCCAGCAGATGGTCGTCCGCCTCCGACGCGGCGAGCCCGAGGAGGTGCTCGGCCTCGCGCAGGTCGACGCGGTCCCCGCGCGCGCGGTAGCGCAGCATCAGGGCGCGGCCGAGCAGCAGCAGGCGGTGCGCGAGCCGGGCGCTGCCCGCCGGGGTCTGGGCGCGGCAGTCCCGCAGCACCCGGACGGCCCGGGACAGCGCGTCCTGCTCGGCGGGCGTCGACGGCGCGGCGCCCGCCCGGAGCAGCAGCACCTCGCCCCATTCGGCGAGCGCGTCGGCGTGCGCCGCGGAGTCCCGGGGCATCCAGTGCGCGGCCTGCTCGAAGTGGCGGGCAGCCTGCTGGAGTTCGCGCGGGTCGCCGGACTCGGCGTGCCGGGCGCGCGCGACGCGTGCGGCACGCAGCAGGACGGCGGCGCGCAGCCGCTGGTCGCGGGCGGCCGCGAGGGCCTCGTCGACCCGCGCCGCCGCCTCGTCGAGGGCGTCACCGGTCACGAGGAGCGCGTCCACCAGGTCGAGCAGCACCCGCACCCGCGGCACCCCTCCGGGGTCCTCCGCCTCGCTGTTCAGGGCGGTGCGCAGCGAACCGGCGGCCTGCTCCGCGTACTTGACGGCCTGCTCGCCGTCGGCCGAGGTACCGGCGAGGCGGAGCAGGACGCGGCCGTGCGCGAGCGGCAGTTCCGGCGGGTGCCGGCGGTCGGGCCAGGTGTCCACGAAGGCCTCCAGCATGCCGACGGCGCCCTGGAGCAGCGCGCTGTCGCTGCCGAGGCGCCACTGTGCGTCCAGGGCGGCGACCCGCTCCAGGGTGAGCCGCAGCGCCTCCTGCTCCGCGAGGTCGGGGGCCGAGCAGGCCACGGCGTACTCCCGGTCGGCCCTGCGGAGCAGTTCGAGCGCGCCGCCCCGGTCGCCGCGGCGACGGCGGTCGGTGGCGGCGGTGGCGAGCACGCGCGCGAGGACGGCACGTTCGCGCAGCGCGTGCGGGTGGGCGGCGGCCCGCTCGGCGGCCCGCTCGGCCTCCCGCAGCAGTTCCGCGCCGCCCTGCACCTCCCACAGGCGCAGCACGCAGTGGGCGTACTCGGCCCACAGCTCGAAGTCCCGCTCCGCGGGCGACTCGTGCTCGGTGGCGCCGCGCAGCAGCTGCACGGCGTCGATGAGGTCCTGCACCATGCGCTCGCTGTCGAAGCGCTCGGCGAGCGCGCGGGCGCGGGTGACGGCGGGGTGGGTGGGCGGTGCTTCCGTGAGTCCTTCGTGGCCCTGGCTGCCGTACGGCGCGAACTGTTCGGGCAGCGGCATGAAGCGCTCCAGGACACGGGCCGCGACCTCGGCGAAGGGCTGCGGGACCAGGTCGGGGCCGCCCGGCCCGCCGTATCCGTTGTCGCCGTCGACGGTGGCCGGTGTCCGGTAGCCGCTGCCTCCCGGGCGGCGGACCGCGTCGGGCCCCTCGGGCTCGTCGGAGCCGTCGCCGAGCTGGGCGAGGGCGAGGGCCGGGAAGTTGGGGCCGCCCTTGCCGAAGCGGGCCTCGATGTACTCGGAGCAGTGCTTGAGGACGAGCACGGCCTCGTCCCTGCCGAGCGGCCCCAGCAGCGCCTCCTGCACGCCGGGCGCGAACTCGTACCACTGCACACCGTCGCCGCTGCCGCCCCCGTGGTCCTCCTTGGCCCGCGTGAGCAGCCCGCTGAGCAGCACCTCGGCCAGCTCGGAGGGGCCGGAGCCGGGCAGCATGGTGCGCTGCACGAGCTGCATCACCGGCAGGCAGAGCGGGGCCGCCGCCAGGAACCCGGCGAGCCGGCTCGCGTCCGGTGAGGCGGTGGAGCGGAACCGGGAGACCAGTTCGAGCACGGACGGCCGCTGCGCCTGACGGCCCGCCGAGGCCGGCCGCTGGTCCGCCCTGACCCAGCCGACGGCGCCCGCGACCGGTCCCGCGCCGGCGCCCGCGAGCAGCCGCGCCCAGGTGCCGAGCGCCACCGGCTCCGGCGGCAGCACCGGCACCGGGAGGGCGCCCGCGCGGGCCTGCGCCGCGGGTCCCGCGGCGGTCCGCACGCGCAGGGCGGCGGCGCCGCCCAGGGTCTCGCCGCGGCTCAGCTCCCCGTAGGTGACCGGGAGCCGGGTCCGGTTCCACATGCGCTGCGGCAGCGGCTGGAGCACGGCGGCGGGGGCCTGGCGGGCCAGCTGGTGCAGGAGGCGGTGGGCGCGGCCGCTGCGCCACAGCGGGCCCGCGCAGTCGCTGACGAGGACGGTGACCTGGCGCCCGGAGGGGTCGCTGAGCCGGTCGGCGGAGTGCAGGGGCGCCGCGTACAGCTCGGGGCTGCGGCTGACGGCGGCCTCGGCGTCGGGGCCCTCGTGCAGGTAGCTGACCTGGATGTCCCAGAAGGCGCCCAGCCGGCCGAAGACCTGCTCCAGTTCCTCGAACATCCGGTCCCACACGCGCATCGACGAGGAGGCGTCCATGACGAGGTGCAGCCGGGCGTCGGCGCGGGTCACCGCGCGGAACACCGGCAGGACGAGGCCGCCCGCGCGCGCGGTGCGCTCGGCGGTCGCGGTCTCGTCGAGCACGGAGCGCAGCGGCGGCGCGGCGCTCCGGTACCCCTGCAACGGCCGCAGGGCGCGCTGGAGTTCGAGCGGGGAGGGGAAGGCGGGCGCGGCGGGCACGCCGACCGGGAGCGGGGCGGTGCGGCCGCCCGCGCGCGCGGTGCCGCGACCGGAGCGCGGCACGGGGTACAGGGCGACGCGCCGGTCGCCCCCCTCGCCGTACACCTGGGGCGCCGGGTGTTCCGGGGCGCGGTCGGACGGCGGGGGGTGCGGGGTGTCCGGCACGGTGGCCGGCCGCGGGTCGGCGCGCGGCGGCCGTCCGCCGGGCTCCGGGTCATGGCCGGGCGCGGCGCCCGGGGGCCGGGCGTACCGGGCCAGCCACAGCGCGTCGCAGAGACCTTCGGCGTCGGGGTCCAGGCCGGTCCGCCGCAGCCTGGCGACGAGTCCGGCGACGGGGTCGCCGCCCTGGCGTCCGGTCTCCGAGGGCGCCCCGGGACCCTGACGCGCCGTCGCGTCGGGAGTCACCGCTTCACCTCGGGCGGTCGAGTCGCTGGATCAGGAGGTCGGCGAAGGACTCACGGCTGGTGGGGGCGGCCGCGTCGGTGAGGTAGATCGCGTTCAGCAGCTGGTCCGTGGCGAGGAGTTCGCTGCGCGAGCGCTCCAGGAAGCGATTGATCAGGTCCTCGCCCGCGCGCGCCGCCTCGTCGCCGAGGTGGGCGCGTACGAAGGTGGCGAGGCGGTTGTGGTCGGGCCTGCCGAGTTCGAGGTGGATGCAGCGGCGCATCAGCGGGGCGGGGAAGTCGCGCTCCCCGTTGCTGGTGAGGACCACGAACGGGAAGGCGTTGCAGCGCACCCGGCCGTCGCGGACGCGGACCTTCACGCCGTCGGCGGTGAGGACCTCGGCCTCGCCGTCCGGTAACCGGTCGGCGACCCGTTCGAGTTCGGGTATCGCGAACTCGCCCTCCTCCAGGACGTTCAGCAGGTCGTTCGGGAGGTCGATGTCGCTCTTGTCGAGCTCGTCGATGAGCAGCACGCGCGGCGTCGCCGAAGGCAGCAGCGCGGTGCCCAGCGGCCCGAGCCGGATGTAGCTCCCGATTCCCTCGACGGCCCCCGGCGAGCCGCCGGCCGAC
Source organism: Streptomyces sp. BYX5S (assembly GCF_054724165.1). NCBI lineage: Bacteria > Bacillati > Actinomycetota > Actinomycetes > Kitasatosporales > Streptomycetaceae > Streptomyces > Streptomyces sp. BYX5S. The sequence goes on from NZ_CM138829.1 coordinate 6,945,126, forward strand.
CCGAACCCGCCCTGCGCCGCGATCTGCACGTCCTGGAGGCGGGCGATGGCGTCGTAGTGGTAGAGCCCGTCCTGGAGCGTGGACCGGCTGACGATGGACCAGCGCAGTACGTTGCCCAGGCCCAGCTCGTACGCCACCGAGTGCGCGAGCGTGCTCTTGCCCGCGCCGGGGCTGCCCGTGACGAGCAGGGGGCGGCGCAGATACAGCGCCGCGTTGATCATCTCCAGTTCCTCGGCGCCGGGCCGGTGCAGCTCCGCGAGGTGGCGGTGCGCGCCGAGCCTGCGGTCCTCGGAGCCGTCGGCCCCGGCCGCCGCGTCCGTGGCGGACCGCCCCGAGAAGTCCCGCCAGGGCGGCGGCGGGGGCAGCCGGTCCAGGCCCTCGTGGGGTTCACCGGCGCCGCGGTAGATGAGCCACTCACTGGATTCGGTCATGATCCGGTCCTCGTCGTCACTCGTCCAGCAGGGCAGCCGAAGGGACGTGCCTCACGGTATCGATGGTTGGTGGCGCTTGTAAGGGCTCGGCGGCGAGCTGGCCTGAAGGGCCCTTCGGCGCGAGCGCGCGACGGCGTCACGGCGCCTCCAGGAGTTCGCCGGTGCCCGGCAGGGGCTGGTCCGGGTCGTCGTAGAACAGGGCGATGCCGTCGGCCCAGTACGCCTCCGTACGACTCGCCAGCAGCTTTCTGCGCAACTCGTGCACGCGCTCCGGCAGTTGCCGTGCCCCGCGCGCGTCCGCGATGGTGACGACGGCGCCGCGGTGGAACTCCCCGCACACCGCCGCCGAGCGGGCCGGGCCCCGGCGCCACAGGGCCACGCCGAAGCCGCCCAGCAGGATCCGGGCCAGCGCCTCCGCGTCGTCCTCGTAGCGGTGCTCTCCATAGCGACACATCACTGGTACGGATCCGGGCGACAGATTGCGCAACTCCGGGCTCTCCGGCACCGGTTGGGGCATCCCTTCGTCGCAGTCGAGGATCTCCGCCCGCGCGCCGTGCGCGTGCAGCCAGCGCCAGCGGTCCGCGCGGTCCGCGTCCGACTCGGGCGCGGCCGGGCCGAACTCGGCGAACCCGCGCTCGCCGGTCAGCCGGTCCCGGTCCCCGCAGCGCAGCACGACGGGGCCGCGCACCCCGAGCGGCGGTTCGTCGGGCCGCGGCCGCCAGCCGTCCACCGGCAGGTCGAGGCGGTTGTGCGGCAGCACGACCTGGAGCACCGCGGGCCACCCCGGCTCGTCGCACTGCCGGAAGGCCTCCGTGAAAGGCCCGGCGAGCCGCTCCGGCAGGGCGTCGGTCGGGGTGCGCTCCCCGTACCCCACGCACTCCCGCGCGCCGTCGGGCCGGGCGACGTACAGCTGCCAGTCCCAGTGCTCCCGCTCCCAGCCCCGCTCGACGAGTTCGAGCAGCGCGTACGGGCGCGCGGCGGCCGGCTCCCCCGGTGTCCCGTGCGACCGGACGGGGCCGCGCGACCGGCCCGAGCGCGTCCACTCGATCCACTGCTTCTCCAGGCGCCGCCTGCGCGCCCCGTCGAGGCCGCCCTCGGCGGCGTGCCGCACCCAGTCCCACAGGGCGTCCTCGGCGTCCGTCGTGCCCGGCGTGACGAAGGGGCGCTCGGCCGCCAGGACCCGCATCGCGTAGTCGAGCACGAGCCCGCGCACACCGTCGTCGTGCGCGCCCTCGTACAGGGCCCCGAGCCCGTCCCGCCAGCCGCGCGGCGACGGCAGCGGGGTGCCGCCCTCGTACTCCGGGAGCGAGTCCAGGACGTCGAGCAGATTGCGCGTGCTGACCGGCGGCGGCAGGTCGGCGAGGCGGCCGAGGAGCTGGACGCGCTCCCCCGCGGTCAGCGTCCGTCCCGGCCGCGCGCCGAGCCGGTGCTGCACGTCGGCCCAGGTGTTGCGGTCGGAGCGGGACTGCCGCTGGCGGTCCCGGTGGTAGCGGTCGTGGGCGTGGCACACGGCCTGGTACAGGTCGTCGTGCTCGGCCCGCACCGCCTCCCCGGGCACCGGCAGCGTGCGCAGCTGCTCGATCCCGATGGACGTGCCCCCGCGCCCGTGCTCCGCGCGCGACTTCAGTACGCCGATGACCTCGCCGCGCACCGGATCGACGACCGGACCGCCGGAGATCCCGTACGGCAGGTCGTTCTCCCCGAGGCGCAGCTGCACGCCGGACGACCAGTCGCCGATGGTGCCCTTCACGGAGATCGGCCCGTCGAGGCGGCACAACCGTCCGTCGACCACGGTCCAGCCGGCGTAGAAGACCTCCCCCTCGCTGTAGTACGAGGCAGGCCGCTCGGCTACGTAGGCGCACTCGTGGTCGACGGGTCCGCGCAGGCGCACGAGGGCGAGGTCGGGGGCGGGCCACTTGCCGGGCACCGCCCGCTCGACGTGCTCGGGGAGCGAGGCGACGACCTCCGCGGGGACGAGGGACGTGCCGCGTCCCGGTCCGGTCTCGTAGGCCACCGCCAGCTCGCCCCCTTCTTGGCCACGCGCCACGTGTGCGCAGGTCAGCACCCAGTTCGGGGCGACGAAGAAGCCGCTCCCGACGAAGCTTTCGGGTCCGTCCGCTGCATACCCGGCGCCCGTGCGATGAATGCGCACGGTCGACGCCATGACGAGTTCACGCAGTGCAAGGAGGGCAGCATCCCGCTTGCCCGATGCGCCCCCGTCGTACCCCGGTGTCATGCCCCCGCCCCGGCGACGGTCGGATCGCCTCCGCCGTGCGCCGTGGCGCCGGGTGATGCGCCCGTGGCCGCGCGAGGGGCGGGTGGCGTGGCCGGCGGGGCGCCGGGGGGCGTGGCCGCGCGGGTGGCCGGATCCTGCGGGTTCTCCAGGTCGGGCGGGCCGTCGTTCCAGGTCAGCGTGACCTTGATGGCCGTCTTGGCCTCCCCGTCCGCGAGCAGCCCCACGACCTTGCCCGCCTTCGCGGTCAGCTCGACGCCGAACTCGACGCTCACCTCGTCGGGGCGCACCGCGCGCAGCGGACCCGCGAGGGAGCGCGCGACCCCGGTCACGAGCCCGTGCAGACTCTCGACGCCGGCCTCCACGCGGTCCGTGAACCCGGTGTCGGAGAACGACAACTCACCACTCCGCACGCCCAGTTCCTCGGCCGACCCGGAGATCCGGGCCCACACCGGCGTCCCGTCCGGCAGCGCGATCCGCGCGACCCTGGTCACTTCCTGCTCCATACCGCTCCCCCGTTCCCCGTTCCCCCGTGACCTCCCCTTGCGGGACAAGGGTCCTTCCCAGCTTGGGCGGGGGCTACCCCTCGGGCAGGCCGTGATGCCCGCGGTCCCCATAGGCTGGGTGAGCAGTCACACCCCGCCCGCGCACCCGCGCGGGCTTCGCACGCAGGAGAACAGCCCCATGTACTTCACGGACCGCGGCATCGAAGAGCTGGAGAAGCGGCGCGGCGAGGAGGAGGTCACCTTCGAGTGGCTCGCCGAGCAGCTGCGAACGTTCGTCGACCTCAACCCGGACTTCGAGGTACCGGTGGAGCGCCTCGCCACGTGGCTGGCACGGCTCGACGACGAGGACGACGACGAGGAGTAGGAGCAGGGCGGGTCGCGCCCCCGACGGCGGTGCGCAGGGCGGGTCGCGGCCGCCGGCCGGTCGCTTCCCGCGCGCGGAGCTGATCAGCCGCGTCCCGCGCGGAGCCCTCAGTCCCGCCCCGCGCGGAGCTTGTCGTACGCGAAGCCGAGCGTGCCGTGCAGCAGGAGCAGCGACCCCGCGGTGATCCAGCCGCCGCTGCGGCGCCGCAGGCCGTACGCGGTCAGTGGCAGCCCGGCCGCGAGCTGGGCGGCGGCGAGCCAGCGCGCGCGGGGGCCGCGCAGCCAGGGGCCGACGCTCGTGGCCTCCACGACGTCGAGTTCGGCGTGCACGGCGTCGCGCCAGCCGGACCAGGTGATCTGCCGCGCGTCCGGCTGGATCCGCGCGACCTCGCGCAGCCGGTCGGCGGGTTCGCCCGGGGTCAGCCCGGTGGGCAGGACGAGTCCGGCGCGGTCGAGGACGGCGAGGAGGCCGAGCATGCGGGCGCGCGCGTCCGCCTCGCTGTCGGGTTTCGCGAGCGCTTCGAGGGCCTGGAGGTCCAGTACGGGGTCGAGGCCCAGGCGGGCCGCGAAGGTGCGCAGCGCCTCGCCCTCGCCGACCGGGGTGCCGTTCGCGAGCCACTCGTAGCCGACGGGGCGGCGGAACCCCGAGGCCAGCGTGAATCCGCTGCGGTCGGCGTCCCACCACAGCGCGAGCACCGGCCAGGTCGCGCCGACGGCGAGCGCGCCCGCCCAGCCGCCGAGCACCCGGTCGACGGGTTCGCCGCCGCCGTCCTCCAGGGACAGCCACGGCTTCGTCTCGGGCACGAGGACGCTCCACTCGGGGCCGGACCGGGTGAGCAGCATCCGCTCGCGCAGCAGCTGGGCGGCGGGGGCCACGACGGTCGGTTCGGCGCGGCAGAGGAGCAGCGCACCGGCGGGTTCGACGGACGACATGACCTCAAAACTAGGCAATCCGGGGCGTTTCCGCAGCACATGACCGCCCGGGAGGGGTGACGGAGGGGAACTTCCGCGACAGTCTTGACTTCCCGGATCCGCGATATATCGTGTTTGACGGAGGACGCGATATGGCGCGTTCGCTCCCGAGCGTCGAGGAGGTCGCACCATGCCCGAGTGGTCCGTCGCGGAGCCGCGGAAACTCGTCTTCGACGAGCCGGTGTCGGCGCTGCAGGTACGTGTCGTGAGCGGCGCGGTGAACGTGGTGGGGACGACCGAGGGCGCGGCCCGCCTTGAGGTCTCGGAGATCGAGGGGCCCCCGCTGCGGGTGACGCAGCAGGACGGCACCCTCACCGTCGGGTACGACGACCTGCCCTGGAAGGGCTTCCTCAAGTGGCTCGACCGCAAGGAGTGGCACCGCAGCGCGGTCGTCTCGCTCGCGGTCCCGGCCGGGACCCGGGTCGAGGTCGGCGTGGTCGGCGCGGGCGCCGTCGTCTCCGGCCTGGAGGGGTCGACGGAGGTGAAGGGCGTCACCGGTGACACGACACTCGTCGGCGTCACGGGCCCGGTGCGCACCAGCACGGTCTCCGGGGGCGTCGAGGCGCAGGCGGTCACCGGCGACCTGCGGTTCAACTCGGTGTCGGGGGACCTGACCGTCGTCGAGGGCTCCGGCTCCTTCGTGAAGGCGGACACGGTGAGCGGTTCGATGATCGTGGACCTGGACCCGTCGGGGCCCACGGACGTGAGCCTGGCCAGCATCTCCGGCGAGATCGCCATCCGTATCCCGCACCCGGCGGACACGGAGGTCGAGGCGAACACGGCGAGCGGCGCGGTGTCGAACGCGTTCGAGGACCTGCGGGTGTCCGGCGCCTGGGGCGCCCACAAGATCACCGGTCGCCTCGGGGCGGGCACCGGCAAGCTCAAGGCGACGACGGTCTCGGGCTCGATCGCCCTGCTGCGCAGGCCGCCCTCCGAGGAGGAGCCACCGGGCCCCGCCGGGAGCGATGCCGCCCCGGCCCCGCAGGACGCCACCCCCGGCCCGCAGGACGCCGCCGGCCCCTCCGACAAGAAGGTGCTCTGACATGCCTCCCGTCTTCGCCCACGGCCGCCTGCGCCTGTACCTGCTGAAGCTCCTCGACGAGGCGCCGCGCCACGGGTACGAGGTCATCCGCCTGCTGGAAGAGCGCTTCCAGGGCCTGTACGCACCCTCGGCCGGCACGGTCTACCCGCGCCTGGCCAAGCTGGAGTCCGAGGGCCTCGTCACGCACACCACGGAGGGCGGCCGGAAGGTTTACGCGATCACCGATGCGGGCCGGGCCGAGCTGGCGGACCGCAGCGGCGAACTGGCCGACCTGGAGCTGGAGATCCGCGAGTCCGTCGCCGAGCTGGCGGCGGAGATCCGGGACGACGTGCGGGGCGCGGCGGGCGATCTGCGCCGCGAGGTGCGGGCGGCCGCGTCGCAGAACCGGGCGGGCGCCTCCGACTTCACGGACTTCACGGACAAGGAGGCGTGGCGCACCACCAAGGAGGAGGTGCGGCGCGCCAAGCAGGAGTGGAAGGAGCAGGCGCGGCGCGCGAAGGACGAGAGCCGTCGCGCCCGCGAGGAGGCCCAGCGGGCACGGCGGCAGGCCAAGGAGACGCAGGACCAGGTGCGGGCGCAGGCCGCGGAGGACTTCCAGCGGATGGCGCGGCGCGTCCAGGACCAGGTGCAGGACCACTTCACGCGGGGCGACTGGCCGACCGGGGTGCGGGAGGGGTTGACCGAACTGGCGAAGGAGTTCGGCGAGTTCGGCAAGTCCTGGGGGAAGCCGGCGGAGCCCCAGTACCGGCCGCCGTCCGACGAGGTGCCGGTCGACTACGTGCCGTCGTGGGCGTCGGAGGACGCCACGGGTGACCCGGCGCGTGACCTGGACCGGCTCCTGGACCGGTTCCGTGACGACATCCGCGACTCGGCCCGCGACGGGGGCGTCACGGACGCGCAACTCCGGTCGATCCGCACCCACTTGACGGAGGCCGCCACCCACATCGCGTCCACGCTCCGCTCCCCGAAGGGATAACGGGGGCGCCCACCCGTGCCACACACCCCGGGGCTCCGCCCCGGACCCCGCTCCTCAAACGCCGGAGGGGCTGGAAATGCACGGCGGCGGACGGGCGGAAATCTCGCCGCCTTGGGCAATCCGCCGCCCCACCCCGCCCCGCCTTGCGCAATCCGCCACCCCACCCCGCCCCGCCTTGAGCAATGCGCCACCCCACCCCACCCCGCCTTGGGCAATCTGCCGCCAAGGGCGGCAGGGTGGGCAAGGCGGCACCCCGGTGCGGGCAGCACCTTCGGGCGGCCCCCACCCCGGCGCGGCACCGGGACCCCCGGCACCGCACCCGCACCCCACACAGGGCCCCGCACAGGGACCCTCACCCGGCCGCCGCCTCACCGCCCCCGTACAGCACCCGCTCCAACCCCTCCACCCGCACCCCGTGCTCCGCCAGCACCTCCGCCCCGACCCCCGGCCGGGAGGCAATCGCCAGGAGGAGGTGTTCGTCACCGATCACCCGGTCACGATGCGCGAGCGCGATCCGCAGGGACGACTCCAGCACCCCCTTCGCCTCACGCGTGAGCGTCCGCCGCCGCCCACCGACCCGCCGCCCACCGGTCAACGCCCCCTCGCCGTGCGCCTCCTCGACGCGCGCGACGATCTCCTCGACGTCGACCCCGAGCCCCGCCAGCGCCTCCGCGTCGGCCCGCGAAAGGCCCGCCCTGCGCCGGGCGAGCGCAAGGGCCCGCCCCATCGACGTACGCCGCTCCTGCGTACCCGCCCCCAGCGCACCGAGCGCGAACGAGCCGCGCGTCCCGGTGCCGTCGAGGAGCGCGAGCAGCATGTGGCCCTCGTCGACGCTCTCCGCCCGCTCCCGCTCGGCGTGCGCGAAGGCCCCCTTCACCACGTCCCGCGCACCCTTGCTGAACCGCTCGAACACCGTCATCGCCTCCCGTACTTCTTGTGCACGGCCTGCCGGCTGACTCCCAGTTCGGCCGCGATCTCCTGCCACGACCAGCCCTGATTGCGCGCACTGCGCACCTGTACCGCTTCCAGCTGCTCAAGGAGCCGCCGCAGCGCGGCGACCGCTCGCAGCCCGACCCGCGGATCGCGGGCCCCCGCCTGCTCGGCGAGATCCGTTGCCTCGGTCATGGTGTCAATGTAGGTTGACGCGGCTCTCATCGTCAACCCCGGTTGACAACCGGGGCAGAAAAAAGGGGCGCCCGGCCCATCGCCGCAACGCCCCTCCCCTCACCGGCTCAGACTGTCAGTACGACCTTCCCGAACAAGTCGCCCCCGGCCATCTTCTGGAACCCTTCCCGCGCCCTGTCCAGCGGCAGCACCTCGTCGATCACCGGCCGGACCCCCGTGGCGGCGCAGAAGGACAGCAGGTCCTCCAGCTCGTCCTTGGAGCCCATCGTGGAGCCGACGACCTTGAGTTCGAGGAAGAAGATCCGGTTCAGCTCCGCCGCGGGCGGGTTCGGCCCGCTCGTCGCGCCCGAGATGACCAGCGTCCCGCCCGGCCTGAGCGACTTCACGGAGTGCGACCAGGTCGCGGCGCCCACGGTCTCGATCACCGCGTCGACGCGCTCCGGCAGCCGCGCCCCCGTCTCCACGGCCTCGACCGCCCCCAGCTCCAGCGCCCGCTTCCGCTTCGCCTCGTCACGGCTGGTCGCGAAGACCCGCAGGCCCGCCGCCCTGCCGAGCACGATCGCGGCCGTCGCGACCCCGCCGCCCGCGCCCTGCACGAGGACCGAGTCACCGGGACGTACCCCGGCGTTGGTGAAGAGCATCCGGTACGCGGTGAGCCAGGCGGTCGGCAGGCAGGCCGCCTCCTCGAAGGAGAGCTCCTTCGGCTTGCGCAGCACGTTCCACTCGGGCACGGTGACCTGCTCGGCGAAGGTGCCCTGGTACTTCTCGGTGAGGATGGAGCGCTTCTCGCGCGGCCCGACCCCGTATCCGCTCTGGCCGATCACGGAGTGCAGGACGACCTCGTTGCCCTCGCTGTCGATCCCGGCGGCGTCGCAGCCGAGGATCATCGGCAGGGACTCCTCCCCCAGGCCGACCCCGCGCAGGGACCACAGGTCGTGGTGGTTGAGGGAGGCGGCCTTGACGTTCACGGTGGTCCAGCCGGGCCGGTTCCCGGGGGCGGGCCGCTCCCCCAACTCCAGGCCGTTCAGCGGCTGATCACGATCGATGCGGGCAGCGTAGGCGGCGAACATGACCTTGACGATAGGCGCCGTGCCCAGCGCGCGGAACCACCGCCGCCTGTGACACACGTCCCGTAGCCACGGACACGGAAAAGGCCCCGCCGAACGGCGGGGCCTCGACCGAAAAACGCGCCCGGTGTCAGCGGCGCGCCACGCCCTCGGCACGGGCGGCGGCGGCCACCGCCGCCGTCACGGCCGGCGCCACGCGCTCGTCGAACGGCGACGGGATCACGTACTCGGCGGACAGCTCGTCCCCGACCACCGCGGCCAGCGCCTCGGCCGCCGCGATCTTCATCGTCTCCGTGATCCGGGAGGCCCGGACCTGGAGCGCACCGGCGAAGATGCCGGGGAACGCGAGCACGTTGTTGATCTGGTTCGGGAAGTCCGAACGGCCGGTCGCCACGACGGCCGCGTACTTGTGCGCGACGTCGGGGTGCACCTCGGGGGTCGGGTTGGCCATCGCGAACACGAAGGCACCCTTCGCCATGGAGGCGACCGCGGGCTCGGGGACCGTACCGCCGGAGACGCCGATGTAGACGTCGGCGCCCGCGAGGGCGTCCTCCAGCGAACCGGACAGGCCCGCCTTGTTGGTGATCTCCGCGAGCTCGCGCTTGACCGGCGTGAGGTCCTCGCGGTCCCGGCTGACGATGCCCTTGCGGTCGGTGACCGCGACGTCGCCGAGACCCGCCTCCAGGAGGAACTTCGCGATCGCGACACCCGCGGCGCCGGCGCCGGAGATCACGCCGCGCAGCTCACCGAGCGTGCGCCCGCTGAGCCGGGCCGCGTTCTTCAGCGCGGCCAGCGTGACGACGGCGGTGCCGTGCTGGTCGTCGTGGAAGACCGGGATGTCGAGGCGCTCCTGGAGCTTCTTCTCGATCTCGAAGCAGCGCGGGGCCGAGATGTCCTCGAGGTTCACGCCGCCGAAGGACGGGGCGAGGCGCACGACGGTGTCGACGATCTCGTCGACGTCGTTCGTCGAGAGCGCGAGCGGCACGGCGTCCACGCCACCGAACTGCTTGAAGAGAATGGCCTTGCCCTCCATCACCGGGAGGGAGGCCTCGGGACCGATGTCACCGAGTCCGAGGACGGCCGAGCCGTCCGTCACGACGGCCACGACGCTCGACTTCCACGTGTAGTCGTGGACGAGCTCCGGCTGCTCGGCGATCGCGCTGCACACCTTCGCGACGCCGGGCGTGTACGCCAGGGACAGGTCGTCCTTGTCGCGGACCGGCACGGTGGCCTGCACGGCCATCTTGCCGCCACGGTGCAGCGCGAAGGCCGGATCGAAGGGCTCGTCGGAGCCCTCGTTGCCGGTACTCGCGTCGCTGCGAGGGTTGACGATCTCCGCTGCCACTTTTCTGACCCCTTAAGTCATGTGTTGCACAGGTTGAGGGTGGATCCGTCCCTGATTGAGGAACGGGCGGGCACCGTGTGCGCGCCGGACGACCCTGTTGCGGGCAGGCCCATGGGCACGTACACGACGGGCGCGCCGCACGCGCGCCCTGAGCCCCGGATGAGGGGTGTAAGGATCCTTCTTACCTGACGGACCGTGCCGGGCACGAGCCCACCCGTGATCGATCACGCCTCGGTGACATGACTCATAGCCGAATATCTGGACAAGTCCGCAGGTCGGCCGCCCAAAGCCCTGGAAGTCCGACCGAATGGTGAGACAGCGGGCGCGGCACAGGAGATCCTCCGGCCGTCGCGCGCCGGATCCGCAGAAGATGTGGCCTCCATGCACCGTGATGCGCGCGGATGTTGGCCGTCTTGAGTCACCTGTTATCCGATTTTGACATGGCTGACCCCCTGAACAGCCGAGTCCGAATGGCAAGATGCCTCATCACACGAGGTCGCGACACCCGAAGGCGCGTGCCAAGGCGACCAGCTCGGCAACTCCCACTCCCGGCCGGAGGAACCAACCATGACCGCAAGCACCACTCAGCGCACGACCGCGAAGTCCGCGAAGTCCCGGATAGCCGCGGTCGGCGCGATCGCGGTCGCCGGCGCTCTGCTGCTGACCGGCTGCGGTGACCAGACGAAGTCCGACGAGAGCACCAAGAGCTCGGACTCGGCGCCGCTCGCCGACAAGCTCCCCAAGGAGATCCGCGACAAGGGCGTCATCCGGGTCGGCTCGGACATCGCGTACGCGCCCGTCGAGTTCAAGGACAAGTCCGGCAAGGCGATCGGTATCGACCCCGACCTCGCCAAGGCGATGGGCAAGCAGCTCGGCGTGAAGTTCGAGTTCCAGAACGGCACGTTCGACACCCTGATCACGGGCCTGAAGTCGAACCGCTACGACATCGCCATGTCGGCCATGACCGACACCAAGGACCGTCAGGACGGTGTCGACTCCGACACCGGCAAGAAGGTCGGCGAGGGCGTCGACTTCGTCGACTACTTCAACGCGGGCGTCTCGATCTACACCCCGAAGGGCAAGACCCAGTCCATCGAGACCTGGGACGACCTCTGCGGCAAGAAGATCGTCGTGCAGCGCGGCACGGTCTCCCACGACCTCGCCAAGTCGCAGGCCAAGAAGTGCCCGTCCGGCAAGAAGCTCGGCATCCAGTCCTTCGACGACGACCAGCAGGCCCAGACCCGCCTGCGCTCCGGCGGCGCGGACGCCGGCTCCTCCGACTTCCCGGTCGCCGCGTACGCGGTGAAGACCTCCGGCGGCGGCAAGGACTTCGAGATCGTCGGCGACCAGGTCGAGGCCGCCCCGTACGGCATCGCCGTCTCCAAGGACCAGAAGGAACTGCGCGACGCCCTCAAGGCCGCGCTGGACGCGATCATCAAGAACGGCGAGTACGACAAGGTCATCGCCAAGTGGGGCGTCGAGGCGGGCGCCGTGAAGTCCGCCGTTGTCAACGGCGGCAAGTGACGGCACGAACCGTCCATGTGAAGTCGTTGAAAGGCAAGATCCGTGTCAGTTGACATAGAGAAGACGGGCGGCGGCCCCGAGGACACGCCGCCGCCCGCGGCCTCGCCGGAGGCCATCAGGGCGATCCCCGTCCGGCACTACGGGCGCTACATCGCGACGGTCGTGGCCCTCGCGCTCCTCGGCTCGATCGTCTACGCGTTCGGCCAGGGCAAGATCCAGTGGGGCACGGTCCCCGAGTACTTCTTCGACGACCGCATCCTCACGGGCGTCGGCAAGACCCTGCTCCTGACCATCCTGTCGATGCTCATCGGCGTGGTCGGCGGCATCACCCTCGCCGTGATGCGCCTGTCGAAGAACCCGGTGACCAGCTCGATCGCCTGGTTCTACATCTGGTTCTTCCGCGGCACCCCGGTCCTGGTCCAGCTGTTCATCTGGTTCAACCTGGGCCTGGTCTTCGAGTACATCAACCTCGGGCCGATCTACAAGGACTACTGGTCGTCCTTCATGACGCCGCTGCTCACGGCCCTCCTCGGCCTGGGCCTCAACGAGGCGGCGTACATGGCGGAGATCTGCCGCGCGGGCCTCATGTCCGTCGACGAGGGCCAGACCGAGGCGTCCCACGCGCTCGGCATGAGCCACTCCAAGACGCTGCGCCGCATCGTGATCCCGCAGGCGATGCGGGTCATCGTGCCGCCGACCGGCAACGAGTTCATCAACATGCTGAAGACCACCTCGCTCGTCGCGGCGGTCCAGTTCAACGAACTCTTCCGCTACGCCCAGGACATCGGCCAGCAGTCCGGCGCGCCGGTGGAGATGTACTTCACCGCGGCGGCCTGGTACCTGGTCATGACCTCGATCCTGAGCGTCGGCCAGTACTACATCGAGCGCTACTACGCGCGGGGCACGTCGCGGCAGCTGCCGAACACACCGTGGCAGAAGGTGAAGGCCAACATGCTTTCGCTGTCCGCTTGGAGGCGATGACCTGTGAACGCGATGGTCAAGGCCGAGGGCGTGCACAAGTCCTTCGGCAACGTCGAAGTCCTCAAGGGCATCGACCTGGAGGTCAAGCAGGGCGAGGTCTTCTGCCTCATCGGCCCGTCGGGGTCGGGCAAGTCGACGTTCCTGCGCTGCATCAACCACCTGGAGAAGATCAACGCCGGCCGGCTCTACGTCGACGGGCACCTGGTCGGCTACCGGCAGCAGGGCGACAAGCTGTACGAACTGCGGGACCGGGAGGTCTCGTTGCAGCGCCGCGACATCGGCATGGTGTTCCAGCGCTTCAACCTCTTCCCGCACATGACGGCCCTCGAGAACGTCATGGAGGCGCCGGTCCAGGTCAAGAAGCAGTCGAAGTCCGAGGCCCGCGCGAAGGCGCAGGAGCTGCTCGACCGCGTCGGCCTCGCCGACAAGGCCGGCAACTACCCTTCGCAGCTCTCCGGCGGCCAGCAGCAGCGCGTCGCGATCGCCCGCGCGCTCGCGATGGAACCGAAGCTGATGCTCTTCGACGAGCCGACGTCCGCGCTCGACCCCGAGCTGGTCGGCGAGGTCCTCGACGTCATGCGCGACCTCGCCGAGTCCGGCATGACGATGGTCGTCGTCACCCACGAGATGGGCTTCGCCCGCGAGGTGGGCGACAGCCTGGTCTTCATGGACGACGGCGTGGTCGTCGAATCCGGCGACCCCCGCGAGGTCCTCACCAACCCCCGACAGGAACGCACCCAGTCGTTCCTGTCGAAGGTGCTGTAGAGCCGGGCGTTAGAGCCCAACAGTGCACCAATCAAGCCCCTGCGGCGATTGAGCAGCGGGGTCCGGGGCAGCGCCCCACATCAAGCCCCTGCGGCGATTGAGCAGCGGGGTCCGGGGCAGCGCCCCGCGACCGCAACGCCCTCGCCGCGGGGGCTCACTTCACGCCCAGCACCATCGCATCGGACGGCGACGCCCACACGACCCTCGCCTCCCCGAACCCACCCGCGCGGAGCGCCTCCGCATGCCAGGCCGCCGACGGCGTGTCCCCGTCCGCATGCTCCCCGTAGATCTCGAACCGCTCGGCCGTCGGCCCGGCCAGCACCGGATCCGCCGCGGCGAGCTCCCACCACTGCGCCCAGTCCACCGCCCCACCGGCCTTGGCGGAGCCCATCCGCGCATGCCGCAGCTCCCGCTCCGCCGCATTGATCCGCGGCGTCGTCTGGTCGATCATGTGGTCCGCGTTCATGAAGACGCCGCCGTCGCGGACGAGCCCGGCGACCTGACCGTAGAGCGTCGCGAGGGGTTCGGAGTGCAGCCAGTGCAGGGCGGTGGCGGTGAGCACCGCGTCGTACGTGTCGTGCGGCAGCGCCCCGGTCCACCCCGGATCCTTGAGGTCGGCGGTCACGAACGCGACCCGCTCGTCCCCCTCGAACGTCCCCCGCGCGATGGCGAGCAGCGCCGGATCGAGGTCGACACCGACACTGGTGGCCCCGGGGAACCGCTTCAGCAGCCGGTCCGTGATGCTCCCCGTGCCGCACGCGAGATCGAGCACCCGCGGCTCGGGCCCGGCGAACGCCTCCACCATGTCGAGCATGACCCGGAACCGCTCCTCGCGGTCCGGCATGAAGTACTCCTGCTGCCGGTCCCAGCTCTCCTGCCAGGCCCGCCAGTCGGTGGTACGAGTGTTGGCGACGGTCTCGGACATGCAGCCTCCCGTAATACCCTTAACCCGGAAGCGAGTATTACCCTCGCTTCAGACGACGATAGAGCGCCCCGGTAAGGACTACAAGTGGAACTGGCCTATTACTCGGACTACGCCGTGCGCCTCGTCAACACCGAGGAGCCGGAGCGCAGCAAGGACTCCCTGACCTCCGTGGAGGCGGTGCGCGAGCTCTTCGGCGCCAACAAGGAGGCGGCCCGCCGCGCCACGGAGGCGGACCTGACCCGCTTCAGAGGCGTACGGGGGCGGCTGCGCGCGGTGTTCGACGCGGCCGACGGCGGCGACGAGGAACTCGCGGTGAACCTGCTGAACTCGCTGCTCCTGGAGTTCCCGGTGAGCCCGCAGATCTCCGGCCACAACCACCGCGACGACGACGGCCGCCCGCTGTGGCACCTGCACCTGGCGGACCACCCGTCCAACGCGACGGCGGGCTACGCCGCGATCGCCGCGATGGGCCTCGCCTTCCACCTCACCGAGTACGGCGTGGACCGCCTCGGCCTGTGCGAGGCGACGCCCTGCCGCAACGCCTACCTCGACACGTCCACCAACCGCTCGCGCCGCTACTGCTCGGACCGCTGCGCGACCCGCGCCAACGTCGCCGCCTACCGCGCCCGCAAGCGCTTGGAGGCCGACCGGTCCGACAGCACGGGGCGCACCGCCGAGAGGACCCACGACAGCACGGCCGACACCGAGCGCTGACCCTCCCCCTCGGCCCACGGCCTGCGGCGCCGCAGCCTGCCGCGCACCTTCGCGAGCACCAGCTCGTCCGGCACCACGCCGTACACGGTGCTGTCGCCGCCGGCGCCCGGGTTGTCGCCGAGCACCCACCAGCCGCCCTCGCGCCGCTCGGCGACCCGCTTCACCACCAGCAGGTCCTGCTGGAAGGGGTGGCGCAGGACGACCACGTCACCGGCCCGCACGCGCGCGCCGTGCTGCACCAGCATCCAGTCACCGGGGTACAGCGTCGGAACCATGGACGGCCCCTCCACCTCAATGATCTGAAACGGCACCTTCGCCTCGCGCATCTCCTCGACCGCCTCGGGCATCAGAAAACCTCCCCGGTTCCCACCGCTGCTTCCGCCGGCCCGCAGGCCCGGTGCCCTTCACGGTCCCATCCTCCACCAGACGCACGGGTCCCGGTCCCACCCAGGACTTTTGTCCTAAGCCGCCGGGGGCACCCGAGAAAAGCCGTTGCTCACGGAGTAATGTCGCACCCGAGAAGACGATCACGAGGAAGGAACAGCTACATGCTTTCCCGCCTGTTCGCCCCCAAGGTGAAGGCCAGCGCTCACTGCGACCTCCCCTGCGGCGTGTACGACCCGGCCCAGGCCCGCATCGAGGCCGAGTCGGTCAAGGCCGTCCAGGAGAAGATGGCCGGCAACGACGACCCGCAGTTCCAGACGCGTGCCATCGGCATCAAGGAGCAGCGCGCCGAGCTCGCCAAGCACCACGTCTCGGTGCTGTGGAGCGACTACTTCAAGCCGCCGCACTTCGAGAAGTACCCGGAGCTGCACCAGCTGGTCAACGACACCCTGAAGGCCCTCTCGGCCGCCAAGGGCTCGTCGGACCCGGCCACGGGCCAGAAGGCTCTGGACTACATCGCCCAGATCGACAAGATCTTCTGGGAGACCAAGAAGGCCTGACCCTGGCCGCGTTCACTTCAGCGACCGGCGGGCGGTGCACCCCCGCAGGTCCGTGAACTTCCCGAAGGGGCCCGTCCGAGCCAACGCGCTCGGCCGGGCCCCTTCGGCGCACCAGCCCCGCCCGGCCCCTCGGCACCACCTCCGGAGTCCCCGCCTTGTCTCCGCGCCCCCGCGTCCTCTACGTCACCGATCTCGCGTATCCCGCCAAGGGCCGCCGCTACTGCGACGAGGACATCCACCTCACGTCCCGGCTGCGCTCGGCCTTCGACCTCGCCCTGTGCCACCCCTTGGACGCGGCCGCGCTGATGGACGGCTTCGACGCCGTCGTGGTCCGCAACAGCGGTCCGGTGCTCGGCTACCAGGAGGCGTACGACGCGTTCCGCGCGCGGGCCCTCGAACGCGGCGCGAACGTCTACAACCCGCTGACCGGGCGCGCCGACATGGCCGGCAAGCAGTACCTGGTGGACCTGACCGCGGCCGGTCACCCGGTCATCCCCACGGTCGACCGGGCCGCCGACCTGGACCGGCTGCCGGAGGCCGACGCGTACGTGGCGAAGCCGAAGCTGGGCGCGGACTCGGTGGGCCTGCGCTTCGTATCGGCCGCCGACCTGCCCGGACTCCCCTACGCGGACGGCGGCCTGCTGGTGCAGCCGCGCGTCGACTTCGCCTACGAGGTCTCCTTCTACTTCGTCGACGACCGGCTGATGTACGCCCTGTACGCGCCCGATCCCGCGCGCCGCTGGGAGCTGCGCCCGTACGAACCGACGCCCGCGGACCGCGCGTTCGCCCGCTCCTTCATCGAGTGGAACACGTTGCCGCACGGCATCCAGCGCGTCGACGCCTGCCGCGCCCCGGACGGCGGGCTGCTCCTCGTGGAGCTGGAGGACCTCAACCCGTACCTCTCGCTCGACCTGCTGGACGAGGCGACACGGGACGCGTTCGTGACCGCGATGGAGGCGTCGATCCGGGCTAGCGTCTGAGGGCGGGACCACTCGCACGGAGGAAGCACCCACCCAGGGAGTTCGCTCATGACCAGCACCGCACCGTCCGCCGCCCGCCCCGTCGTCGCCGTGCTCGGCACCGGGACGATGGGCGCGCCCATGGCCCGCAATCTGGCCCGCGCCGGGTTCACGGTCCGGGCCTGGAACCGGACCCGCGCGAAGGCCGAACCGCTGGCCGCCGACGGGGTGGCGGTCGCCGACAGCGCGGCCGACGCGGTCCGGGACGCCGACGTCGTCCTGACCGTCCTGACCGACGGGCCCCGCACCCTGGAGGTGATCCAGGAGGCCACCGTGAAGCCCGGCACCGTGTGGGTGCAGTCCGGGACCGTCGGCGAGGGCATCGACGAGCTCGCCGAGTACGCGGCCCGCGCCGGACTCCTCCTCGTCGACGCGCCCGTCCAGGGCACCCGGCAGCCCGCCGAACAGGGCAAGCTGATCGTGCTCGCGGCGGGCCCGGAGACCGTCCGGGAGACGGTCCAGCCGCTCTTCGACGCGGTCGGCTCCCGCACGGTGTGGGTCGGCGACGGCACGCCGGGTACCGCCAGCCGCCTCAAGCTCGCCCTCAACTCCTGGGTGATCGCGCTGACCACGGGCGTCGGCGAGGCGCTCGCCCTGGCGCAGGGGCTCGGTGTGGACCCCGGCGACGTGGTGGACGTGGTCACCGGCGGGCCGCTGGACAACGCCTACTTCCAGAACAAGTCCGCCGCCATCCGCGAAGCCGACTACACCCCGAGCTTCTCGGTGGACAACGCGGCCAAGGACGCGGGCCTGGTACTCGCCGCGGCCGAACGCGCGGGCATCCGCATGGACGCGGTGGCGGCGAGCCGCGAACGCTTCCGCCGCGCGTCCGAGCAGGGGCACGGGGCGCAGGACATGGCAGCGACCTACTTCGCGAGCTTCACGGACGACTGACACCTTCCGGGCCCCCGCCCGGCCCGCACCTACCTCACACGCCTGCGGCGTCGACCGGCCCACGTCTCGGGGCTCCGCCCCGAACCCCGCTGCTCAATCGCCGCAGGGGCTCGATCCGGCGTTCGGCTCACGCCACATGGGCCACATCGTCGGTCCGTCCGGCAGCTCGATCGCGTTTCCGGTGAGGACGAAGCCGAGGCGCTCGTACAGCGCCCGGCCGCGTGCGCTGCTGGCCTCCAGGTAGGCCGGAAGCCCCTCCCGGTCGCAGCGGTCGAGGACCGGCGCCATCAGCGCGGTGCCGAGCCCCTGGCCCTGCCGCTCGGGCGTGACGCCGATCATCCACAGGTAGGCGTGCGCCCGGCCCACGGGGTGCGCCTGCGAGGTCCACCGGGCGATCTGCTCCACCCGGACGTTGTCGGGGTCGACCGCCGCCCGCACCTGCGCGGGCATGTCCTGCCCGCCCTCGTCCGCCGGTCCGTCCGGCATGTCCACCCACAGCGCGACGGCCGAACCGTCCTCGGTCAGGTCGACGTACCCTTCGGCGAACGTCGCGTCCGTGAACACTCCCATCAGCCCGGCGTGCCGCTCCCGCCGCCGCTCCTCGTCGGGGAACACCCAGCCGCTGACCGGGTCGTCCATGAACGCCGCGTCGAGCAGCCGCACCACGTCGTCGCGATCCGCTTCCCCGGCCCGCCGTATCCCCACACCCATCGCCAACCCCTCACCAACTCAGCCGCCCAGCAAACTAGTTGGCACCCTATTCGACCACCCCACCCCCACGACCAGCCCACCCCACCCCCTCCGGTGGACGCCGCCCCGCCTTGGGCAATCTGCCGCCAAGGGCGGCAGGGTGGGCAAGGCGGCCCCCGGTGCGGCGCACATCCGGCGACGGCCTCAGCCCCGCTCCAGCGCCCCCGCCGCACGGCGGAGCACGCACACTCGGCGCTGCCCGCGGCACCCCCGGCGGGGCACCGCAACCGATCACGGCCCCCCGCCGACAGGCCTCAGTAGCCGCGACGCGTGACGAATTCCGCCAGGGACAGCAGACCGTCCGCCGCCTCCGGCACCGGCACCGCCTGCGACAGGCGGTCCACCGCACGGGACATGTGGTCCGCGGCCTGCGCCTGCGCCCAGTCCCGCCCACCGGCCCGCTCCACGGCCAACGCGATCCTCTCCAGTTCCGCCACTCCTTCCTTCTCCGGCCCCGGCGCCCCGTACAGCGCCGCGAGCTCCCGCGCCGCTGCCCCGCCGGAGGCGAGCGCCGCGACCACGGGCAGGGACTTCTTGCGCACGGCGAGGTCGGCGCAGGCCGGTTTGCCGGTGCGGGCCGGGTCGCCCCAGATGCCGATCACGTCGTCGATCAGCTGGAACGCGAGCCCGGCACAGCGCCCGAACGCGTCGAGCGCCTCGACCTCCTCCTCGCCGGCCCCCGCGTACAGCCCGCCCAGCGCGCACGCGCAGCCGAGCAGCGCCCCGGTCTTGGCCTCCGCCATGGCGAGCGTCTCCGGCAGGGTCACCTGCGCGGGGTCCCGCGCCTCCAGGGCGACGTCCGCGGCCTGGCCCTCGCACAACTCCACGACGCACGCCGCGAGCCGGGCGACCGCGGCCGGTCCCGCGGGGTGGTCGTCCGCGGCGAGCAGACGCTGCGCCTGGGCCTGCAAGGCGTCACCCGCGAGGATCGCGTCGGCGTCCCCGAACACCGTCCACGCGGTGGGGCGGTGCCTGCGGGTGGTGTCCCGGTCCAGCACGTCGTCGTGCAACAGGGTGAAGTTGTGGGTCAGTTCCACGGCCGCCGCCGCCCGCACCGCCCGCTCGGGCCGCCCACCGAGGGCCCGCGCCGCCGCGAGGACGAGGGCCGGCCGTACGGCCTTGCCCGCGTTCCCCGTGGCCGGTGTGCCGTCGGCGTGCTCCCAGCCGAAGTGGTAGCGGGCGACGCGGCGTATGGATCCGGGCAGCGCCTCGACGACCCGTCGCAGCTCGGGGTCGACCGCGGCCCTGGCCTGCGCCAGGATCTCCGAGGCCTCCTGCGCCTCGTGGCCCTCCCCCGCACCTCCTGTCCGACCACCGGTCGCCGCGGCCGACTCGGCCGGCTGTGCTGCCACTCGCGTCTCCGTCGTCTGCGTCATGGACTCACCCCGGAGAGGGTGCGGACGGTGGCGGTTCCGCTACTGGTGGGCGCGTACCCCCTGGGTGTACCCGCCCCGCACGGCGGGGACACCACGGGCCGGGCGCGGCCGGTCACCGCCACCGGCCGACCTCGACGTTCTCCAGCACACCGAGCGCGTCGGGCACCAGCACCGCCGCCGAGTAGTACGTCGACACCAGGTAGGAGATGATCGCCTGCTCGCTGATGCCCATGAACCGCACGGACAGGCTCGGCTCGATCTCGTCCGGGATGCCGGACTGCCGCAGCCCGATGACGCCCTGGTCCTCCTCTCCGGTACGCATGCAGATGATGGACGTGGTCCGCGCCTCGGTGACCGGGATCTTGTTGCAGGGGTAGATCGGAACACCGCGCCAGGTCGGGATCCTGTTCCCGCCGACGTCGATGCTCTCGGGTACCAGTCCCCGCTTGTTGAGCTCGCGGCCGAACGCGGAGATCGCCTTCGGGTGCGCGAGGAACAGCTTGGAGCCGCGCCGCCTGCTGAGCAGCTCGTCCATGTCGTCGGGGCTCGGCGCGCCGTCGTGCGGCTGGAGGCGCTGCTCGTACTCGCAGTTGCTGAGCAGGCCGAACTCCCGGTTGTTGATCAGCTCGTGCTCCTGGCGCTCCTTCAACGCCTCGACGGTGAGCCGGAGCTGGTGCTCCGTCTGGTTCATGGGCTGGTTGTAGAGGTCGGCCACGCGCGTGTGGATGCGCAGCACGGTCTGGGCGACGCTCAGTTCGTACTCGCGGGGAGCGGCCTCGTAGTCGACGAAGGTGCCGGGCAGCACCGCCTCGCCGACGTGACCGGCCGAGAGGTCGATCTCCTTCTCCCCATAGGTGTTGGACCGCTGCTCCGGGAGAGACCGCAGCCGCTGGAGGTGGTCGCGCAGTGAATCGGCGCGCTCGGCGACCTGCTCGAAGTCGCTGCGCGGCAGCGTGAGCACGGTGCACGCGGTGGCCGCCTTCGCCGTGAACTCCCAGATGGTGTCCGGGTCGACCAGCGCCTGCTCGCCGAAGTGCGCCCCGTCGGCGAGCACTCCGAGCACCGCGTCGTCCCCGTACGGCCCCGTGCCGATCTTCTCGACGCGGCCGTGGGCGAGCAGGAACACCTCGTCGGCCTGGCTGCCGAACGAGGCGATCACCTCACCCGCGGCGTACTCGCGCTGGGTGCAGCGCTGGGCCAGCTCGCCGAGGACCTGCTCGTCCTCGAAGCCCCGCAGCACGGGCAGTTCCCCCAATTCGGCGGGGATGACCCGGACGTCGTCGCCCGTCTTCACGAACGTGATGCGTCCGTCGCCCACCGAGTAGCTCAGCCGCCGGTTGACCCGGTACGTGCCGCCCTGCACATCCACCCAGGGCAGGGTCCGCAGCAGCCAGCGGGAGCTGATCTCCTGCATCTGCGGCGCGGACTTGGTCGTCGTGGCCAGGTTCCGCGCCGCGGACGTGCCCAGACTCTTCTGCGGTCCGGGGGTCTGCTCGCGGACCTCTTCGCCTACCGACATGTGCTATGCCCTCCCGATCATGAACTGACCTGCACGGACAAGCCTTCATCACGGAGCGCTGTCGCACCATTACACAAATGAGCGGGAATGGATTTCCGATCGACGGGGCATAGGTGGCCACCCGGAACTCGAAGATCCCGACGCGCGTTGGTCAGGAAACGGTAAAGAACGAGAAGGGTGATCACCATGGCGGGCTTCATGGACCGGGCCAAGGAGCAGGCGCAGCGCGGCCTGACGCAGGGCAAGCAGAAGCTGGACGAGGTGCAGGCGCAGCGCGCGGGCGGCGATCTGCTCAAGCGACTGGGCGCGGCGTACTACGCGGAGCGCAAGGGCACCGGCAGCCCGCAGGCCACGCAGCAGGCGCTCCAGGCACTCGAGTCGCACATCGCGGCGAACGGGGACGGCGTCCTGCGCAGCTGAACCGAGCGAGCCGGCCGCCGAGGCCGCGAACTATGTGCACTTTGTGCGAACGGCTGGTCGCTGCACGGTGGTTCCGGTACAAGCGAACCGTACGAGACGGTGCGCACTCGGCGGCCGTCGCTCCCGCGAAGGAGGCGGCCGTGGCCCCACCCATGTCCGCAAGCAGTTTCATCGACGCACTCAAGGACGAGGGTCTGACGGTGGTCGAAGTCGGCGAATGGCGGAGTCACAACCGCAATCACGTCGGCGACTGGGGCCCGGTGAACGGAGTGATGATCCACCACACCGTCACGTCGGGCAGCGAGAACACGGTCCGTATCTGCCGCAAGGGCCATCCGAACCTGCCGGGGCCGCTGTGCCACGGGGTCATCACCAAGGACGGTCACGTCCATCTGGTCGGCTACGGGCGGGCGAACCACGCGGGGCTCGGCGACGACGACGTGCTGCGCGCGGTGATCGCGGAGAAGGCGCTGCCGCACGACAACGAGGCGAACACGGACGGCAACAGCCGTTTCTACGGCTTCGAGTGCGAGAACCTCGGCGACGGCGAGGACCCGTGGCCGGCCGTTCAGCTGGAGGCCATCGAGAGAGCGGCGGCCGCGATCTGCCGTCATCACGGTTGGACGGAGCGCTCGGTCATCGGCCACCTGGAGTGGCAGCCGGGGAAGATCGATCCGAAGGGCTTCACGATGGCGTCGATGCGCAAGCGCATCGGGGACCGGCTCAAGTAGCGCCCCGCGGGGGCGGGCATCCGGCCGTGTGTCCGACAATGGCCGGGTGCCCCGCCCCCTCGGCGCCGATCTGCGCCCTCACCTCCCCTCGCCTCTCGTGGAGGTCGACGACGAGCGCTTCGCGCGCCACGGCGTACGTCTGCTGCTCAAGCGGGACGACCTGATCCACCGGGATCTCATCGGCAACAAGTGGCGCAAACTCGCCCCCAATCTGGCGGCGGCGGGGGGCCGCACGCTCGTCACCTTCGGGGGCGCCTACTCGAACCACCTGCGGGCCACGGCGGCGGCGGGCCGCCTCCTGGGCCTGGCCACCATCGGTGTCGTCCGCGGCCAGGAGCTGGCCGACCGCCCCCTGAACCCGTCGCTGTCCCGCTGCGTGGCCGACGGGATGCGCCTGCACTTCGTCGACAGGTCGACGTATCGCCGCAAAGCCGAGCCGGAGGTGCTGGCCGCCGTTCTCGCGGCGGCCGGCGCCGGGGACGCGTACGTGGTCCCGGAGGGCGGCAGCAACGCGCGCGCCGTGCAGGGCTGCACGGAGCTGGGGCGGGAGCTGCGGGGCCGGGCGGACGTCGTCGCGCTCGCCTGCGGCACGGGCGGCACCCTCGCGGGAGCCGCGGCGGGCCTGGGCCCCGAGCAGCGCGCCCTGGGTGTGGCCGTCCTCAAGGGCGGCTTCCTCCCGGGCGAGGTCCGGGCGCTGCAGGAGGCGGCGTTCGGCGGACCGCGGGGCGCCTGGCGGGTGGAGGACCGCTTCCATTTCGGCGGCTACGCGCGCGTGCCCGCGGAACTCGCCGCGTTCGCCGAGGACTTCGAGGCCCGGCACGGCGTTCCCGTCGAGCGCCTGTATGTCGCCAAGACCCTGTACGCCCTCGCCGCTCTGGCCGAAGAGGGCGCCTTCGCGCGCGGGACGACCGTCGCGGCGGTGGTCACGGGCGCCCCCTTCGACGACGCTCAGCCGTCGACCTCCCGGTAGGCGGCGGCCTCCTCCAGGTCCAGCTTGCGCAGCAGCGTCCGCAGCATCTCGTCGTCGATGCGCCGCTCGTCGCGCATCCGCACGAAGACCTCCCGCTCGGCCGCGATCGCCTCCCGCGCGAGCCGGCGGTACGTGTCGTCGGCGGACTCCCCGGTCACCGGGTTCGCCTGGCCGAGCCGCTCCCACACCGAGTTGCGGCGGCGCTCCAGAACGGTGCGCAGACGGTCCTGGAGCGGCGTGGGAAGGCAGTTGCGCTCGTCCTGCATCAACGCGTCCACCCGCTCCTCCGCGGCCGTCGAGGCGACGTTCTGCGCCTGCGCCTCGGCGAGCGTCTCCGCCTGGGTGTCCCGGCCGGGCAGCTTCAGCCACTTGATCAGCGGCGGCAGCGTGAGCCCCTGGACGACGAGCGTCCCGATGACCGTCGTGAAGGTCAGGAAGAGCACCAGGTTGCGCCCGGGGAACGGGTCCCCGCTCTCGGTGACCAGCGGGATGGAGAACGCGATGGCCAGCGACACCACGCCGCGCATGCCGGCCCAGCTCACGATCAGCGGCCGTTTCCAGTCGGTGTCGCTCTCCCGCGCGCGGATCCGCGACGACAGCCACAGCGGCAGATAGGTGGCGGGATACGACCACACGAACCGGACCACGACCACGAAGACGAACACGCCGACCGCGTACCAGACGGCCTGCGCCACGCTGTACTCGCCGAGCCCTTCGAGGACGAAGCGCAGCTGGAGACCGATGAGGGCGAAGACCGAGGACTCCAGGATGAACGCGACGACCTTCCACACCGCCGCCTCCTGGAGCCGTGTCTCGAAGTCGACCTGCCAGGAGCGGTGCCCGAGGTAGAGCGCCACGGTCACGACGGCGAGCACTCCGGAGGCGCCGACCTGCTCCGCGACCGCGTACGCGACGAAGGGGATGAGCAGGGAGAGCGTGTTCTGGAGCAGCGCTTCCTTGAGGTGCGTGCGCAACCAGTGCAGCGGCACCATCAGGAGCAGCCCCACGCCGACGCCGCCGACGGCCGCCACCAGGAACTCCCAGAGCCCGCCCGCCCAGCTGGCCCCCTCGCCCACCGCCGCGGCGAGCGCCACCTTGTAGGCGGTGATCGCGGTCGCGTCGTTCACGAGGGACTCGCCCTGGAGGATCGTGGTGAGCCGCGAGGGCAGCCCCACGCGCCGGGCGATGGCCGTGGCGGCCACGGCGTCCGGCGGCGCGATCACCGCGCCGAGGACGAGCGCCGCGGTCAGCGGCAGGTCCGGGATCAGCTCGTAGGCGAGCCAGCCCACCGCGAGCGTGGCGAACAGGACGTACCCCACGGAGAGGAGCGCGACGGGTCTGATGTTCGCTCTGAGGTCGAGGTAGGAGCTCTCCAGGGCGGCCGTGTGCAGCAGCGGGGGCAGGATCAGCGGCAGCACGACGTGCGGGTCCAGCACGTACTGCGGAACCCACGGCACGTAGGACGCCATGAGTCCGATCGCGACAAGGAGGAGCGGCGCCGGAACCGGCGTCCTGCGGGCAGCTCCCGCCACCGCCGCGCTCGCCGCCACCAGACCCACCAGGGGCAATACGTCCATGACCCGCCTTCCACCGCACCACTTCGCGACACCCGTCGTAACCTGGCCATCATGAACGAGTGCTCGCACGTCGCCGCACTGCCGCACCCCGAGCCCGCTCCTCTGAGCGAGACCTGCTTGGAGTGCCTGGCCGTCGGCAGTCACCCTGTGCAACTGCGGCTCTGTCTGGTCTGCGGCCATGTGGGGTGCTGCGACTCGTCCCCGTACAAGCACGCGACGGCCCATCACGCGGAGACCGGCCATCCCGTGATGCGCACCTTCGAGCCTGGTGAGAGCTGGCGTTGGTGCTTTGTCGACGCCATTCTGGTCTGACGCGGCGGATCCCCCGGCCCGTCGGGGTTCGATCCACTGGCGCCTGGGTACGTCAACCCGGCGCCCGCTCTTTCCAATTGGGCCCGCACACCCTCTAGCCACTGTCCGTACCCGTAGGCTTACTATGAGTGACAGCAATGGGCCGGGGGTCCCCGGGACAGGAAAGTCGGGCGCGCGGTAGCGTCACCGCAGATATAAGTGGCGCATCACCCGGGGGACGACGCCTCCGGAGCCCGAAAGTGCTTGTACCACCTTGGAGGTGAGGGTGTCCCAGATCGCAGGCGACCCCGGAAATCAGGACTTCGTGGAGGTCCGACTCCCGGCTGCGGGTGCCTACCTGTCGGTGCTGCGTACGGCGACGGCCGGTCTCGCGGCGCGTTTGGACTTCACCCTCGACGAGATCGAGGACCTGCGCATCGCTGTCGACGAGGCCTGCGCGATCCTGCTCCAGCAGGCGGTCGCGGGCTCCGTGCTCAGCTGTGTGTTCCGGCTGGTCGACGACTCCTTGGAGGTGACGGTCTCCGCGCCCACGACCGACGGTCGGGCCCCGGAGCGCGACACCTTCGCGTGGACGGTCCTTTCGGCCCTCGCGGGCCAGGTCGACTCCGCGGTGGCCGAGGACAAGACCGTCTCCATCAGCCTTTACAAGAAGCGCGGCGCGGGCCCCGGCCCGACGTGAGGAACGGGGAAGGTCCGGTGCGGGACGACAAGCGCGGCACACGGGATCTCCCGGCCGACGACGCGAGCGGGATGCAGCGGCCGACCACCGGCATCCCCGAGCAGCAGGCCCGGCCGCACCCGCAGGACGCGGCGGACCCGGCGGCAGGCGCGGCGCAGCAGGCAGCGCCGACCCCGGGGGCCGTACTTCGCGGGGGCTCAGGGGGATCAAACGCGCGACGGGCGGGATTGATGAGCGACCACGAGCGACACGGTGAGCGGCACGGCCGACACGATCCGACGGACCGCAGCGGCGCGCGGGCCATGTTCATCGAGCTGCGCGCCCTGAAGGACGGCAGCCCGGAGTACGCGGAGCTGCGCAATCAGCTCGTCCGCATGCACCTGCCGCTGGTCGAGCACCTGGCGCGCCGCTTCCGCAACCGCGGCGAGCCCCTCGACGACCTCACGCAGGTCGCGACGATCGGCCTGATCAAGTCGGTGGACCGGTTCGACCCGGAGCGCGGCGTGGAGTTCTCCACGTACGCGACGCCGACCGTCGTCGGTGAGATCAAGCGGCACTTCCGCGACAAGGGCTGGGCGGTGCGCGTGCCGCGCCGTCTCCAAGAGCTGCGCCTGGCCCTGACGACGGCGACCGCGGAGCTGTCCCAGCTGCACGGCCGCTCCCCCACGGTGCACGAGCTGGCCGAGAAGCTGGCCATCTCCGAGGAGGAGGTCCTTGAGGGCCTGGAGTCGGCCAACGCGTACTCCACGCTGTCCCTGGACGTCCCGGACACCGACGACGAGTCCCCCGCGGTGGCGGACACGCTGGGAGCCGAGGACGAGGCGCTGGAGGGCGTCGAGTACCGCGAGTCCCTCAAGCCGCTCCTGGAGGACCTGCCGCCGCGCGAGAAGCGGATCCTGCTGCTGCGGTTCTTCGGGAACATGACGCAGTCGCAGATCGCCCAGGAGGTCGGCATCTCCCAGATGCACGTCTCCCGCCTGCTGGCCCGCACGCTGGCACAGCTCCGGGACAGGCTCCTCGTCGAGGAGTGACCCCGACCGGCACACGAAGAAGGCGCCCGACGCGCGGCACGCGTCGGGCGCCTTCTCGTGGCGCGTCGCCTCGCGCGCTACTGCGGCGAGGAGCCCGGCGTACGGATGCCCAGCGCGCGCGTGGTCTCCTGGTTGACCAGCAGCACCAGCGCGGCGATCGCCACGGCGGCGAGCGCGATGCCGCCGCCGATGGCCATGCTGTCGGCCTGGAGCAGCGTGTAGGCGACGGGCAGAGCCATGATCTGCGTGATGATCGCGGGGCCCCGGCTCCAGCCCTTGCGGGCGAGCAGGCCGCGCGCGGCGAACAGCGGCAGCAGCGCGAGCACGACGAGCGTGACCCCGCCGGTGACGGCCTGCTCCGGGTTGTCGGGGTGCCCGGCGAGACCGGCGATCAGCATGTAGACACCGCCCACGACGAGCGCGAGCCCTTCGAGTCCGGCCAGGGCGGCCGCGACGGTCAGCCGGACGGGGCGCGGGCCGACGGCTTCTTCGGGGGTCTCGGGGGCGGGATTCTGCTCTGAGGTCACCTTTGCAGCGTAGCCGCCACCGACCGCCGCTTCGAAGGCCGGACCCCGCGGGAAACGGGTGCCGACTCCCGCCGGACACCCACCTCGGTCTGGGTCGGATCAAGGCCGCTGGGTACTCTGCCTTGCATGCGTGCACTTCTCGTGGTCAATCCGGCGGCAACCACCACCAGCGCGCGCACGCGTGATGTCCTCATCCACGCCTTGGCGAGCGAGATGAAGCTCGAGGCCGTCACCACCGAGTACCGCGGCCACGCGCGCGACCTCGGCCGGCAGGCCGCCGAGAGCAAGGACATCGAGCTGGTCGTCGCCCTCGGCGGCGACGGCACGGTCAACGAGGTCGTGAACGGGCTGCTGCACAACGGCGTCGACCTCGACCGCCTGCCCGGCCTCGCCGTCGTCCCCGGCGGCTCCACGAACGTCTTCGCGCGCGCCCTCGGCCTGCCGAACCACCCCGTGGAGGCCACGGGGCAGCTCCTGGACGCCCTGCGAGAGGGCCGGCGGCGCACGGTGGGCCTGGGCCTCGCCTCGGGCACCGTGGGCACGGAGGACGAGGGCGTGCCGGCGCGCTGGTTCACCTTCGCCTCGGGCCTCGGCTTCGACGCGGGCGTGGTCGGCCGGGTCGAGCAGCAGCGGGAGCGCGGCAAGCGTTCGACGCATGCCCTGTACGTGCGACAGGTGGTGCGCCAGTTCCTCGGCGAGGCCGACCGGCGGCACGGCACCATCACGCTCGAACGGCCGGGCGAGGATCCGGTCACGGATCTGGTCGTCTCGATAGTCAGCAACACGTCGCCGTGGTCCTTCCTGGGCAACAGGCCGCTGTACCCGACACCGCAGGCGTCCTTCGACACCGGCCTTGACGTGCTCGGACTCAAGAAACTCTCGACTCCGGCGGTGGCCCGTTACGGCACCCAGCTGCTGGCTTCGACACCCGAACGCGGCCCCCACGGGAAGAACGCGGTCACGCTCCACGACCTGACCGACTTCACCTTGCATTCGAAGGCGCCCCTGCCCCTTCAGATGGACGGCGACCACCTGGGACTGCGAACCAGCGTGACGTTCACAGGCGTACGCCGTGCACTGCGTGTGATTGTGTGAGTGGAAGGGACTAAAGTCCTTCATCTCGAACGTTTGGGCTGGCATCCACCCCATGGAAGTACGGCTGTGACCTAGCCGACACCGAGGAATCAAAAAAAACTTTCCAGAAGGGGTTGTATCCGCCGCCGAGGTTTGCGAATCTCTACATGGCGCTCGGGACGGCCCGCAACATCGGCCCCACAGAGAGCCCGAATCCCCTCCTCAAAAGATACGGACACCCGTCGCGGATGTGACGTTCGTCCGGTTCACTTGTTGAGGGTTTCGTGAAAGCGTTCACATTCACAAGCAACCTGCACGTAATACCAAGGAGAGGTAGCAGCCATGGACTGGCGTCACAACGCCGTTTGCCGCGAGGAAGACCCCGAGCTCTTCTTCCCCATCGGCAACACCGGTCCCGCGCTGCTGCAGATCGAGGAAGCCAAGGCCGTCTGCCGCCGCTGCCCCGTCATGGAGCAGTGCCTGCAGTGGGCGCTCGAGTCCGGCCAGGACTCCGGCGTCTGGGGTGGCCTCAGCGAGGACGAGCGCCGCGCGATGAAGCGCCGCGCCGCTCGCAACCGGGCCCGTCAGGCCTCCGCCTGATCCCGCACCCCGTACGAGCCTGAGCCCGGCGGCGCGTACATCGAGTACGCATCTCCCGCCCCCGAGCCGCAGCGCGCAGTACCCCCCGATGCTCCCCCAGGCTCAGCCCGGGACATGACCCGAGCAACGCGAGCAGTGAGCCCCGGAACCGTTCGACGGTTCCGGGGCTCACTGCTGTCCGGGGTCGGCCGCGCGGCCGACCCCCTTCCGCTATTTGCTGCTGCGTACGGGAATGTCGAGGATGACCTGTGTGCCGCGTTCCGGTGCGGGCACCATGTCGAACGTTCCGCCCAACTCGCCCTCCACCAGGGTGCGCACGATCTGCAGCCCCAGGTTCCCCGCGCGCTTCGGGTCGAAGTCCTCGGGCAGGCCGACGCCGTCGTCCTGAACGGTGATCAGGAGGCGGGCCTCCTTGCTGGTGCCGCCGCGCACGGCCGAGACCTCGACCGTGCCGGTGTCGCCCTGGCGGTAGCCGTGCTCCAGGGCGTTCTGCAGCACCTCGGTGAGCACCATCGACAGCGGGGTGGCGACCTCGGCGTCCAGGATGCCGAAGCGGCCGGTGCGCCGGCCCGTCACCTGGCCCGGTGAGATCTCCGCCACCATGGCGAGGACCCGGTCGGCGATCTCGTCGAACTCCACGCGCTCGTCCAGGTTCTGGGAGAGCGTCTCGTGCACGATCGCGATGGAGCCGACCCGGCGGACCGCCTCCTCCAGCGCCTCGCGGCCGCGGTCGGACCCGATGCGGCGGGCCTGGAGGCGCAGCAGCGCGGCGACCGTCTGGAGGTTGTTCTTCACCCGGTGGTGGATCTCTCGGATGGTCGCGTCCTTGGTGATCAACTCGCGTTCGCGGCGGCGCAGTTCCGTGACGTCGCGCAGCAGGACCAGCGAACCGATGCGCACGCCCTTGGGCTTGAGCGGGATCGCGCGGACCTGGATCGAGCCCTCCTCGCCCTCGATCTCGAACTCGCGCGGCGCCCAGCCGCTGGCCACCTTGGCGAGCGCCTCGTCCACCGGGCCGCGGGACGGCGCCAGTTCGGCCGTCGTCGTACCGAGGTGGTGGCCGACCAGATCGGCCTGGAAGCCCAACCGGTGGTACGCGGACAGGGCGTTGGGCGAGGCGTACTGGACGATGCCGTCCGCGTCGAGCCGGATCAGGCCGTCGCCCGCGCGCGGGGAGGCGTCCATGTCGACCTGCTGGTCGGGGAACGGGAAGGTGCCGGCCGCGATCATCTGCGCGAGGTCGGAGGCGGACTGGAGGTAGGTCAGCTCCAGGCGCGAGGGCGTGCGGACGGTCAGCAGGTTCGTGTTCCGCGCGATGACGCCGAGGACACGGCCCTCCCGGCGTACGGGGATGGACTCCACCCGCACCGGGACCTCCTCGCGCCACTCGGGGTCGCCCTCGCGCACGATGCGGCCCTCGTCGAGCGCGACGTCCAGCATGGGGCGGCGCCCCCGCGGGACGAGGTGGCCGACCATGTCGTCCTGGTAGGACGTCGGACCGGTGTTGGGCCGCATCTGGGCCACGGAGACGTATCGCGTGCCGTCATGGGTGGGGACCCACAGGACGAGGTCGGCGAAGGAGAGGTCGGAGAGCAGCTGCCACTCCGAGACCAGCAGATGCAGCCACTCGAGATCGGAGGCACCGAGGGCGGTGTGCTGGCGGACGAGATCGTTCATGGAGGGCACGGGCCGAGCTTAACCGGCACCCGCCGAAGGCCCGAAAAGACCGGAGGCGCGAGAAGACCAGGGCCTGAAAAGACCGACGGGCCGCGGCGCCGGGGGCAGGGACCCTCAGCCCTTCCCCTAGCACCGCAGCCCTTCAGGTGCACCGGCTTCCAGGTGTGCGGTCCCGGCTGCCGATCGAGGATCCGACGCAGTCAGGGCAGAGAGCGGCGGGTCCTCTGTCCGTCCTCCTGTGCGGGGAGGGCGGAAGTTCCAGTTACGCATTGTGGACTAGACCATTCTCCCCTGTCCATGCCTCGGCAGAGGTTTGTTCTCGTCGGTTTCTCCGACGGTCACGGCCGTCCCTCGTCCACTTCAACGTCCCTACCCCTGCACGAGTGCCGGACACCGCCGGTTCATTCGCGGGCCGGTCGATTCCCGGTCAGCGGGTCTCCGTGACCTTCGCGAGGGCGCGCGGGGCGTCCGGGTCCTGGCCCCGGGCGATGGTCACCTCGTACGCGAGGAGCTGGAGCGGCAGGATCTCCAGGACCGGCTGCACCTCCTCGGCGACCCCGGCGGTCGGCAGGACGAAACCGGCGGAGGCGCGGGCCACCTGGGCCTCGGGGCCGACCACCATGAGGTCCGCGCCGCGCCCGCGGAGCCGGTCGAGGACGGGCTGGAGGGCGTCGCCGCCGCGGCCGTCGGTGACCACGGCGATGACCGGGGAGATGTTGTCGACCATGGCGAGGGGGCCGTGCAGCAGGTCGGCGCCGGAGTAGGAGAGGGCGGGAATGTAGCTGGTCTCCATCAGCTTGAGGGCCGCTTCCTTGGCGGTCGGATAGCCGTAGCCGCGCGAGGTGATCACCATGCGCTCGGCGAAGCGGTAGCGGGCCGCCAGGGCGCGGACCTCGTCCTGGCGGGCCAGGATCCGGTCGGCGTGGCCGGGCAGCACGGCGGCGGGCGCCCCGTCGCCGCCCCGCAGGCCCTCCACGAAGAGGTACAGGGCGAGGAGCGAGGCGGTGTACGTCTTCGTCGCGGGCAGGGCCTTCTCCGGTCCGGCCATGATGTCGACGTGGTGCTCGGAGACCGCGGCCAGCGGGGAGTCCGGGTTGTTGGTGACCGCGAGGGTGATCGCGCCGGCCTCGCGGGCGGCCTTCGTGGAGGCGACCAGATCGGGCGAGCCGCCGGACTGGCTGACCGTGATCACGAGGACGTCGCGCAGGTCGGGGCGGGCGCCGTACGCCGTCGTCGTGGACATCGAGGCGAGGCCGCAGGGCAGGCCGAGGCGGATCTCCAGCAGGTACTTGGCGTAGAGCGCGGCGTTGTCGGAGGTGCCGCGGGCGGTGAGCAGGACGAAGCGGGGGGCGCGGGCGGCGACCCTCCGGGCCACCTCCTGGATGCGCGGGGCGCCGTCGGCGAGGAGGCGGCGCAGCACGTCGGGCTGCTCGCGCATCTCGCGCGTCATGATCCGACCGGGGCGCTCGGGGTCGGCCTCGGGGACGGGGGCGGTCATACGGGCACCTCCGGTGCGTCGGCGGACCGGGGCCGTGGCCGATCGGGCTCCGGACACCTTCCACTGTGGCCTCGGGGCGCCCGCGCCGCCTACCGGGCGCTTCGAGGTGCCGGGCTCCGGCGCAGCGCCGAGCATGGTCGAAGAGGTGTGGTGAAGGGCCTGACCGAGGGGTCGCGCTCTGTTAGATTGGTCTATACCACATGTCATTCCGTCCCCTCTGACCAGAACGGCAGGCCCAGCGTGGAAGTTGTGATCGTTCCGGACGCCACGGCAGGTGGCGAGCTCATCGCCGAGGCCATGGCCCAGCTGCTGCGGCGCAAGCCCGACGCGCTGCTCGGCGTCGCCACCGGCTCGACTCCGCTGCCCATCTACGAGGCGCTCGCGGCCCAGGTGCGCGCCGGCGCGGTCGACGCGTCGAAGGCGCGGATCGCCCAGCTGGACGAGTACGTGGGGCTGCCGACCGGGCACCCCGAGTCGTACCGGGCGACGGTGCTGCGGCAGGTCGTGGAGCCGCTCGGGCTGAGCGAGGCGTCCTTCATGGGGCCGGACGGCAGCGCGGACGACGTGCAGGCGGCGTGCGAGGCGTACGACCAGGCGCTGGCGGACGCCGGGGGTGTGGACCTCCAGTTGCTGGGGATCGGGACGGACGGGCACATCGGGTTCAACGAGCCGTGCTCGTCGATCGCGTCGCGGACGCGGATCAAGACGCTGACCGAGCAGACGATCACGGACAACGCGAGGTTCTTCGACGGCGACCTGGCGCAGGTGCCGCGGCACGTCATCACGCAGGGCATCGGGACCATCCTCGAGGCGCGGCACCTGGTGCTGCTCGCCACGGGTGAGGGGAAGGCGGATGCGGTGGCGGCGACCGTGGAGGGGCCGGTGGCGTCCGTGGTGCCGGCGTCGGCGCTGCAACTGCATCCGCACGCGACCGTGGTGGTCGATGAGGCGGCGGCGTCGAAGCTGAAGCTTGCGGATTACTTTCGGCACACGTACGCGAACAAGCCGGAGTGGCAGGGCCTGTAGCCCGCCGCCCCGCTCACCCGGGGGTACGCCCCCGGGGCTCCGCCCCGGACCCCGCTCCTCAATCGCCGGAGGGGCTCAAAGGCGGGGCACCCGCCGTCCGCGGGCGTCGGTCGCGTGGGCGGCGGGTGGGCTGATCAAGCCCCTGCGGCGATTGAGCAGCGGGGTCCGGGGCGGTCCGGATGGCCGGTGCCCCGCCCCTCCAGCCTCTCCGGCGATTGAGGAGCGGGGCACGTCCAGGTCAGAGGTGGGTGAGGGCCTCGGCGGCCGCCACCGCGCACACCCTCGCCGCCCCGTGCGTAGCAACATGCAGCGCACCCCGCGGCGCCGCCTGAGGCACGCCCATCTCCACGACGACCGTGTCCGGGCGCACGGCCAGGAGGTCGTCCAGGGCGCGGGACATCCACGGGTGACGGTGCTCGTCGCGGACGACGGCCACCACCCTCCGCTCCCCGGCCGCGGCCAACGCGTCCCGCGCGGCGTCGGCCCCGGTGTAGGAACCGGTCGTGGTGCCGGGCAGGAGGCGTTCGAGTTCGGCGGCGACGCCCCACGGCGTCTCGTCGCCGACCGCGATGTTGGCGACCGGCGTGAAGGCCGCGACGTGCACCGGCCCGTCCACGGCCGCACCCACGCCCCGCGTCACCGTGACCGCCCGGCGGGCCGCGACGAGGCCCACCTCGGGATCGCCCGCCGCAGCCCCGGGCCGGGCCGGCGCCGCGGTCCACTGGGACAGCTCCCGCACCCGCGCCGCCGCGTCCGCGAGCCGCTCCTCGGGGAGCTCGCCGGAGCGCACCGCCCCCACGAGCGCGTCGCGCAGCCGCAGCACCGTGTCGTCGTCGGCGAGCCCGCCGCCCACACAGATCGCGTCGGCCCCCGCGGCGATGGCGAGGACGCTGCCGCGCTCGATCCCGTACGTGGCGGAGATGGCCTTCATCTCCATGCCGTCCGTGACGATGAGCCCGTCGTAGCCGAACTCCTCGCGGAGCAGACCGTGCAGGATCCGACGCGACAACGTTGCCGGAAGCTCCGGGTCCAGCGCCGGGACCAGGATGTGCGCGCTCATCACGGCCCGCGAGCCCGCCGCGATGGCCGCCCGGAACGGGGCGAGGTCGCGGGCCCGCAGCGTCTCCAGGTCCACGTCGATGCGCGGCACGTCGTGGTGCGAGTCGACCGCCGTGTCCCCGTGGCCGGGGAAGTGCTTCGTACAGGCGGCGACGCCCGCGGACTGCAAGCCCTCGACGTACGCGGCGGTGTGCCGGGCCACCAGCGCGGTGTCCGCGCCGAAGGACCGGACACCGATGACCGGGTTGTCGGGGTTGGCGTTGACGTCCGCGGAGGGCGCCCAGTTGAGGTTGACGCCGCACTCGGCGAGCCGGCGGCCGAGCTCGGCGGCCACCGCGCGCGTCAGCTCCACGTCGTCGACCGCGCCGAGCGCGTGGTTGCCGGGGAAGGACGAGCCGGTGCGCACCTCAAGGCGGGTGACGTCGCCGCCCTCCTCGTCGATGGCGACCAGGACGTCCCCGCGCTCGGCCCGCAACTGGGCCGTCAGCGCCGCCAGTTGCTCGGCCCCCAGGATGTTGCGCCCGAACAGGCCGACCGACGCCAGCCCCTCCCCCAGCCGCCTGAGCAGCCAGTCCGGCGCGGAAGTACCGGTGAAGCCGGGCTGGAGGACGGTGAGGGCATCGCGCGTCAGAGTGTCTGTACCACGTGTCATAGTCGTCATCGTGCGGCGTTATCCCTTCACGGCGCCGGAGGTGAGACCCGTGGCCATCTTCTTCTGGATGAACATGAAGAAGACCACCACCGGCAGAGCGATCATCGTGGACGCGGCCATCAACGCGCCGTAGTCGGTGCCCCGTTCGGTCGTGAACGTCATCAGCCACACGTTGAGCGTGTACTTCGAGTCCTCGTTCATCAGGATGTACGCGAACAGGTACTCGTTCCACGCGTTCACGAGGGCGAAGATCGAGGAAGCGGCGAGGCCGGGGGCGAGCAGCGGGAAGACGACGCGGCGGAACGCGCCCATGCGCGTGCACCCGTCGACCATCGCCGACTCCTCCAGCTCCACGGGGATGTTGACCACGAAGCCGCGGATCATCACCGTGGCGAAGGGCAGCGTGGAGACCAGGTAGACGACGATGACGCCCCAGTACTCGTTGAGTCCGCCCATCGCGTTGAGCTGGGTGTAGATGGGGATGAGCATCGCGGTCGGCGGCAGCATCTGGACCAGGATCATCGCCATGAGCAGCGCGCGCCGGCCGGTGAAGCGGAAGCGTCCGATGGCGAGCGCGGCGAGGGTCGCGATGATCATGCCGCCGACGACGGCGGTGATCGAGATGATGAGGCTGGACTGGATCGCGGTGCCGAAGTTCGGCTGCTTCACGGCGCGCGCGAAGTTGTCGAAGGTGATCGACGACGGCCACAGCGTCTGGTCGTAGGACCGGATCTCGTGGTTGGGGCGCAGCGCCGAGATGATGAGCCAGTAGACCGGGAAGGCCATGACGACGGCGATGACGAGCCCGAGGATGTTGTAGCCGAGCCGGGTCTTCTTCCGGTCGGGGCGCAGCCCCGCCGTGGAGGCGCTCATTCGACCTCTCCTGTCTTCATGAGCTGGCGCAGGTAGTACACGGCCACCCCGGAGAGCAGCAGAACGGTGATCAGGGCGATCGCGGTGCCCTGGCTGAAGGACGTCGAGGTGAACGCCTTGGAGAAGGAGTAGAGACCGAGGGTCTCGTAGTCCGGTTCGGGCTTGTTGCCGCGCAGCAGCCAGATCTGCCCGAAGACGTTGAAGTCCCAGATCACCGAGAGCGTGGTGACCATGATGAAGACGGGCTTGATGACCGGCCAGGTGACGAAGCGGAAGACGCCGAGGGCGCTGGCGCCGTCGAGCTGGGCGGCCTCCTCCAGTTCGGCGGGGACCTGGGTGAGGGCCGCGTACAGGGTGATCACGACGAACGGGACGGCGCCCCAGATGACGAGCGCGGCGATCACCGAGAAGCCCTGCAACGGGTCGAGGAACCAGTTGTGGCCGAGCCAGTCGTCGCCCGCGACCTTGGCGATGAGCGTGTTGATCAGGCCGTAGTCGGAGTCGGCGAGCCAGCGGAAGATCGACGAGGCGACCAGCAGCGGCATCGACCAGGCGGCGATCAGGGCGGTGGTGAGCGTGAGCCGCACCCAGGTCGACAGGCGCATCATCAGCAGCGAGATCAGCAGGCCGATCGCCATGGTGAGCGCGACGCAGACCACCATGAAGACCACCGTGCGGACGGTGACCTGCCAGAACTCGGCGTCGCCGAGGATGTTGGTGAACTGGTCGAAGCCGACCCACGGCGGGCTGTCGCCCGTCCACAGCTCGCGCCGCCCCATGTCCTGGAAGGACATGATCACGGTCTTGACCAGGGGGTACGCATACACAGCGGCCAGCGCGACGATCGCCGGCAGGATCAGGAGGTAGGGGAGCGACGCCCCCTTCTTCCGCGGTGGGCGGCCGGTGCCGCGGGGCCCCTTGGCGAGGACGTCCCCTTCCGGCCTCTCCGCCACGAGGGGCGGCGGCCCGGCGGCCTTGGTGTCGGCGGCAGTCACGTGGCTGACCTTTCTCGTAACGGCGGGGCCGATCGCGTCGGCCCCGCCCTTCACTTCGGAGCCCTTTGCGGAGCTCTGCCGAAGCCGCGAGGGCTCAGGACTCCTTGTTGATCAGCTCGTCGATCTTCGCGTCGGCCGTCTTGGTGGCCGAGGCGACGGACTTGCCCTTGAGGATGTCGAGAAGCATGTTCTTCAGGACCTCCTCCTTCTCGATCGCGGTCCAGCCCGGGGCGATCGGCGTGAACCAGGCGCTCTCCACCGCGTTCGCGGCGGCCTCCGTCTCCGCCTTCTCCTTCAGCGGCTGGAGCTGCTTGGTGTTGCTGGGCAGCACGTTCTTGGAGGTGAGGACCTCCTGGGACTTCTCGCTCGTGAACATGGAGATCCAGTCCTGGGCGAGGTCCGCGTTCTTCGACTTCTGCGTGACGGCGAGGTCGGAGCCGCCGACGAAGGACGGCAGGGTCTTGCCGTTCGGGCCCGGCATGGAGGCGACGGCGATCTTGTCCTTCAGCTTCGGGTTGCCGTTGGCCTTGCCGTCGACGACGGAGCCGGCCTCCCAGCCGTTGCCGTACAGGACGCCGGCCTTCTCGTTGGCCATCACGTTGGCGTGGTCCTGCTCGTCCTTGGTGATGTCGCCCTTGTTGTACTTCTTCACCAGGTCGATGAAGTGCTGGATGCCCTCCTGCGACTTGGCGTCGGACAGGGAGCCCTTCCACTTCTTGGTGCCGTCGTCGTACGTGGCGATCTGGCCGCCGTACGCCTGGACGTAGGACATGGCGGCGTACCAGTAGCGGCCCGGCAGGTACAGCGAGGAGAAGCGCTTGTCCTTGGCGCCCTGCTTCGCGGTCTCCTTGTCCATCGCCTTGAGGAACGCGGTCTCGTCGGTGGGCAGCTCGTCGGAGCCGGTGGCCGACTTCAGCATGTCCTTGTTGTAGATGGCGACGCGCGCACTGGAGTAGTACGGGACGCAGTACATCTTGCCCTCGAAGGAACAGGTGTCCGCGAGGCCCTTGATCCACGAGTCGCTGTTGTCGTACTTCTTGGGGTCGATCTCGGCGAGCGCCCCGTTGAGGATGTACTGCATGGTCTCGGTGTTGCCGAGCTCGACGACGTCCGGGAACTTGTCCCCGCCCAGGGCGGTGTCGAGCTTCTTGGCCTTGTCCGCCCACTGCTGGTAGGAGACGTTGACCTTGACCTTCGGGTACTTCTTCTTGAACTGCGCGTTGACGTCCTTGACCAGCTCGGGCCAGGTGCTCTGCGCGTCGACCATCAGCCAGACCGTGACGTCGCCGGTGCGGTCCTTCGGGTCCTTGCCGGCGTTGCTGTCACTGCCGCCCCCACAGGCCGCGACCGCGGACATCATGGCCGCGACACCTACGGCCGCTATGAGCTTGCGCTTCATGTCACCCTCCTCAGGGATGCCTGCAACCCCCCACCCACAGCGATGACATACGGCGAGCACACGTCTGTGTACGCGGATACGGCTGATGGGACTGGGACCTGATCTTTAATGGTGTAGACCAGTACGGGGAGCTTGGCCCAGACCAATTGGGCTGTCAAGGGTGGCCGAGAAAGGTCTCCGCGTCCGTTATCGGAACGACATCCGAGACGCATCCGCCGGACAGGGCAGGGGCGTTGAGGCCGTCCGCCGCACCCCGGCGGGTGGACTAGACCAGACGCCCACCGGGCGGTATAAGGAGGGGTCACGGAGTCGCGTGGGCACCGGAGCCGGGAAGGCGGAGCATGAGCACCGACGTCAGCAGTGCGGAGAACGAGAGCGGGGCGCCCGTCCGTACCGCACGCGTGCCCAAGTACTACCGCCTGAAGAAGCACCTGCTCGACATGACGGAGACGCTGCCGCCGGGCACCCCGGTGCCGCCCGAGCGCACGCTGGCCGCCGAGTTCGACACCTCCCGCACCACGGTCCGCCAGGCGCTCCAGGAGCTCGTCGTCGAGGGCCGCCTCGAACGCATCCAGGGCAAGGGCACCTTCGTCGCCAAGCCCAAGGTCTCCCAGGCGCTGCAACTCACCTCGTACACCGAGGACATGCGGGCCCAGGGCCTGGAGCCGACCTCGCAGCTGCTCGACATCGGCTACGTCACCGCCGACGACACCCTCGCCGGACTGCTCGACATCACCGCCGGCGGCCGCGTCCTGCGCATCGAGCGGCTCCGCCTCGCGAGCGGCGAGCCGATGGCCATCGAGACCACGCACCTGTCGGCCAAGCGCTTCCCGGCGCTGCGCCGCAGCCTCGCCAAGTACACCTCCCTCTACACGGCGCTCGCCGAGGTCTACGACGTACGGCTCGCCGAGGCCGAGGAGACCATCGAGACCTCGCTCGCCACGCCGCGCGAGGCGGGCCTGCTCGGCACGGACGTGGGCCTGCCGATGCTGATGCTCTCCCGCCACTCGATCGACGGCTCGGGCCGGCCGGTGGAGTGGGTGCGCTCGGTGTACCGCGGGGACCGGTACAAGTTCGTGGCGCGCCTCAAGCGGCCGACTGAATGAGCGTCAATTCCCTTGCCCCGCAGCGCACATAACGGAGTAGACGCTTTCCCGTACGCGGTGTAGCGCGGCTCACATTTCTGGCTTACGGTCCTCCCGTCATCGCATGGACGGGGAGGACAGATCGGTGCGTACCGCGTCTCCTAGAACCATCATCCTGTGGACCGTGGTCGCCCTCGTGGGCGCGGCCGGCTGGTCCGTACTCGCCCTCTCCCGCGGCGAGGAGGTCTCCGCCGCCTGGATGGTGGCCGCCGCCCTCGGGACGTACGCCATCGCCTACCGCTTCTACGCGAAGTTCATCGCGTACAAGGTCCTGAAGGTCGACGCGAAACGGGCCACGCCCGCCGAGCGGCTCAACAACGGCATCGACTACCACCCGACCGACCGGCGCGTGCTGCTCGGCCACCACTTCGCCGCCATCGCGGGGGCCGGGCCGCTGGTCGGGCCGGTGCTCGCGGCGCAGATGGGGTATCTGCCGGGCACCATCTGGATCATCGTCGGCGTGATCTTCGCGGGCGCCGTGCAGGACATGGTGGTGCTGTTCTTCTCGACGCGGCGCGACGGGCGTTCGCTCGGGCAGATGGCACGCGAGGAGATCGGCCCGTTCGGCGGGGCCGCCGCGCTGGTCGCCGCCTTCGCCATCATGATCATCCTGCTCGGCGTGCTCGCCCTCGTCGTGGTGAACGCGCTCGCCGAGTCGCCGTGGGGCACCTTCTCCATCGCGATGACCATCCCGATCGCCCTGCTCATGGGCTTCTATCTGCGCGTACTGCGCCCCGGACGGGTGTCCGAGGTGTCGCTCATCGGGGTGGCGCTGCTGCTGCTCGCGCTGGTCGCCGGGCGCTGGGTCGCCGAGTCCTCGTGGGCGGACGCCTTCACGCTCGCGCCGTCGACGCTCGTGATCTGGATGGTGGCCTACGGGTTCGTCGCCTCGGTCCTGCCCGTGTGGATGCTGCTCGCACCGCGCGACTACCTGTCGACGTTCATGAAGCTCGGCACCATCGCGCTGCTCGCCATCGGAGTCGTCGTCGCGCTTCCGACGCTGAAGATGGACGCGGTCACCGACTTCGCCTCGCGCGGCGACGGGCCGGTCTTCGCGGGCTCGCTCTTCCCGTTCGTCTTCATCACCATCGCGTGCGGCGCGCTCTCCGGCTTCCACGCGCTGATCTCCTCCGGTACGACGCCGAAGATGATCCAGAAGGAGACGCAGGTCCGGATGATCGGCTACGGCTCCATGCTGATGGAGTCGTCGGTGGCCGTGATGGCGCTCGTCGCCGCGTCGATCATCGACCCCGGCCTGTACTTCGCGATGAACGCGCCCGCCGGCGTCATCGGCGACAGCGTGCAGTCCGCGTCCCAGGCCGTGGCGAACTTCGGGTACTCGATCACCCCGGCCGAACTCGCGCAGGCCGCCAAGAACGTCGAGGAAGCGAGCCTGCTGTCCCGCACGGGCGGCGCGCCGACCCTCGCCGTCGGCGTCTCGGAGATCTTCTCGCAGGTCACCGGCGGCGGGATGCGCTCCTTCTGGTACCACTTCGCGATCATGTTCGAGGCGCTGTTCATCCTGACCGCGCTCGACGCGGGCACGCGCGTGGGGCGGTTCATGCTCCAGGACATGCTCGGCAACGTCTACAAGCCCTTCAAGAACGTGAGTTGGAAGCCGGGCCTGCTGCTCACCAGCGCCGTCGTCGTCGGCCTGTGGGGCTACTTCCTGTGGGTCGGCGTGCACGAGCCGCTCGGCGGGATCAACCAGCTCTTCCCGATCTTCGGCATCTCCAACCAGCTGCTCGCGGCGGTCGCCCTCGCCGTCTGCACGACGCTCCTGGTGAAGTCGGGGCGGCTCAAGTGGGCCTGGATCACCGGCGTTCCGCTGATCTGGGACGTCGTCGTGACGCTCACGGCCAGCTGGCAGAAGGTGTTCTCCTCCGACCCGCGCGTCGGCTTCTTCCAGCAGCGCTCCAACTACCAGGACGCCATCGACGCGGGCAAGATCCTGCCGCCCGCGAAGAGCATGGACGACATGCACACCGTGGTCACCAACTCCACGGTGGACGGCGTCCTTTCGGCCGCGCTCGCGCTCCTCATCGTGGTGGTCGTCCTCGACGCGCTGCGGGTATGCGTGAAGCACGTACGGAACCCGCAGGCGTCGAAGCTGAGCGAGGCCCCGTACGTCGAGTCCACGCTGGTGGCCCCGGCCGGGCTCGTTCCCACGCAGGCGGAGAAGGCGGAGGCGCGCGATGCCGGCGTCGGCAGTGCTACGGGTGGCTAGGTATGTGCGCTGGTTCGTCCGGGAGTTGACGGACGAGAGCGCCTACGAGCGGTACGTGGCGCACCTCGGGGAGACCCACCCGGGTGCGCCCGCGCCCTCGCGGCGCGAGTTCGAGCGCATGCGGACGGACCGCCAGGAATCGGATCCGCGACAGGGGTTCCGCTGCTGCTGAACCGGCCCGTCTACGTATCCGTTATCCGGACAGGGGTTCCGTAGATCAAGACTCTCGCTTAGATTTCCCGGGCGTTAAACCTGAGGTAAGTGGGATCTCTGATCAGCGAGGGGAACGGGTCCGCGAATGTCCGATGCGCCTGAAGTGAAACAACCGGTGGTCACGCCGGTCCGCGTGATCATTGCACTCTGTCTGGTCGCACCGTTCGTCGCGATGCTCTGGGTCAGCTCCTACGCCAAGGTCGAACCGACCTTCATCGGCATCCCGTTCTTCTACTGGTACCAGATGCTCTGGGTGCTCATCTCGACCGCGCTCACCATGATCGCGTACAAGCTGTGGCAGCGCGATCAGCGTGCCCGCAAGTCTGCTGGAGGCCAGGCGTGAACGGCGGCGTCAACGGTGTCGCGCTCACCGTCTTCATCATCTTCTTCGTGGCCGTCACGGTCATGGGCTTCCTCGCCGCGCGCTGGCGGAAGGCCGAGAACGAGGCCTCGCTCGACGAATGGGGCCTGGGCGGACGGTCGTTCGGCACCTGGATCACCTGGTTCCTGCTCGGCGGCGACCTCTACACGGCGTACACGTTCGTCGCCGTCCCCGCCGCGATCTACGCCGCCGGAGCCTCCGGCTTCTTCGCGGTCCCGTACACGATCCTCGTGTACCCGCTGATCTTCACCT
The DNA here is from genome assembly GCF_054724165.1 of Streptomyces sp. BYX5S. Classification (NCBI taxonomy): domain Bacteria; kingdom Bacillati; phylum Actinomycetota; class Actinomycetes; order Kitasatosporales; family Streptomycetaceae; genus Streptomyces; species Streptomyces sp. BYX5S. Next base: position 6,987,916 of record NZ_CM138829.1, read on the forward strand.
TCCTGCCGCGCCTGTGGTCGGTCTCCCACCGGCACGGATACGTCACGACCTCCGACTTCGTCCGCGGCCGCTTCGGCTCCAAGGGGCTCTCGCTCGCGGTCGCCGTCACCGGCATCCTCGCCACGATGCCCTACATCGCGCTCCAACTGGTCGGCATCCAGGCCGTCCTGGACGTGATGGGCGTCGGCGGCGGCGAGAACACCAACTGGTTCATCAAGGACCTGCCGCTGCTGCTCGCCTTCGGCGTGCTCGCCGCGTACACGTACTCCTCGGGCCTGCGCGCCCCCGCGCTGATCGCGTTCGTCAAGGACACCCTGATCTACCTCGTGATCGCGGTGGCCATCATCTACATCCCGATCAAGCTGGGCGGCTTCGACAACATCTTCGCCGCGGCGAGCGACAAGTTCGACGCCGCGAACGAGGCGGCGGGCAAGCCGGTCGCCGGACTCGCGCCGGGCTCCTCCGGCACGTGGACGTACGCGACGCTCGCGCTCGGCTCCGCGCTCGCGCTGTTCATGTACCCGCACTCGATCACGGCGACCCTGTCCTCCAAGAGCCGCGACGTGATTCGCCGCAACACCACGATCCTGCCGCTGTACTCGCTGATGCTGGGCCTGCTCGCGCTGCTCGGGTTCATGGCGATCGCCGCCGGGATCAAGGTGCAGAACGGGCAGCTGGCGATCCCGCAGCTGTTCGAGGACATGTTCCCGGACTGGTTCACGGGCGTCGCGTTCGCCGCCATCGGCATCGGCGCGCTGGTCCCCGCGGCCATCATGTCCATCGCCGCGGCGAACCTGTTCACGCGCAACATCTACAAGGACTTCATCAAGCCGGACGCGACGCCCGCGCAGGAGACCAAGGTCTCCAAGCTGGTCTCGCTCCTGGTGAAGGTGGGCGCGCTGGCCTTCGTCCTCACCATGGACAAGACCGTCGCGATCAACTTCCAGCTGCTGGGCGGCATCTGGATCCTCCAGACGATGCCCGCCCTCGTCGGCGGCCTGTTCACCCGCTGGTTCCACCGCTGGGCGCTGCTCGCCGGCTGGGCGGTCGGCATGCTGTACGGCACGCTCGCCGCGTACGGCGTGGCCTCCCCGACGCAGAAGCACTTCGGCGGCTCCTCGGCGGAGATCCCCGGCATCGGTGAGATCGGCTACATCGGCCTCACGGCATTCGTCCTCAACGTCGTCGTCACCGTCGTCATGACCTTCGTCCTGCGGGCGGTCAAGGCCCCGGACGGCATCGACGAGACGTCCCCCGAGGACTACACGGCCGACGCGGGCGACAAGGGCGTCCAGGTCGACCTGCCGACGGTCGGCGCCGGCTCCGGCCACTGACGACGCGCACGCGCACGCGTCGGGCCCCTCCACGGCGGAGGGGCCCGACGCGTTTTCCGGGAAAGCGTTGCGGGCGCGGCCGGACGTCGCGTAACCATGACCTCGTGATCAGAACTGTGCGCCCCGAAGAGTACGACGTCCTCGGCGAGTTGAGCGCCCGCGCCTATCTCGGCAGCGGCCTCCTCGCGTTCGGCGACGACGACTGGTACGCCGCCGAGCTGCGCGACGTCGAGAAGCGCGCACGGCAGGCCGAGGTGCTCGTCGCGGAGGACCCCGAGGGCCGGGTCGTCGGCGGCGTCACGTACGTTCCCTCGCACGACCACCCGTACGCGGAGGTGTCCCGCCCCGGCGAGGCCGAGTTCCGGATGCTCGCGGTGGCGGTCGAGGCGCGCGGCAAGGGCGTCGGCGAGGCGCTCGTACGGGCCGTGATCGAGCGGGCGCGGGCGGCCGGGAAGCAGGCCCTGGTGCTGTGCACGCAGCCCGTGGCGACCTCCTCGCACCGGCTGTACGAGCGCCTCGGCTTCACGCGGGTCCCGGAGCGGGACTGGGAGCCGGTCCCGGAAGTGCTGCTGCGGGCGTACGAGTTGAAGCTGTCCGACGGCTGAGGTCCGTCACGCGCCGGGCCCACCTCGTGACGCACCGCACTCACCTCCGGACTCACCTCCGGACACGCCGACACACAAGATATGGGGCTGAAGCACAAGCCCGACACAACATGTATGCTCGCTCTCGCTGTCGCCGCAGGGGAATCCGGTGCGAATCCGGAACTGTCCCGCAACGGTGTGCGTAGGCGTACAAAACCGCCCGCGCGAGTCCGATGACCTGTCGACGGTACGCCCGAGCCGTCCGGCTTGGGCGTCGACGACGTCCGGGCCTCGCGGAAAGGGCCGGTGGACGAGGGCCCGTGCGCCCGCGCTGCCACCACCTCCCCGCAGGCCCCGAGCCGAGCGAGGGAGAGCCTCCACGTGACCATCGCGCCCGCTGATCCTGCTTCAGCCACGGTCGATGCCGCTGCCGATGCCCCGGGCACCGCGCTGCTGCGCACGCTGACCGAGCTGACCGCCGACCTCCCCGACGCCGACCCCGGCAGAATCGCCACGGCCGCCCTGCGCGGGCGCTCGGCGCGGGCCGACGAGGCCGAGCTGCGCGATCTCGCCACGGAGGCCGCGGCCGGCCTGATCTCCGAGGACCCGGCCTACTCCCGGCTCGCCGCCCGCCTGCTCACCCGCGCCATCGCCGCCGAAGCCGCCTCCCAGGGCGTCACCCGGTTCACCGAATCCGTCGCCGTCGGCCACCGCGAGGGCCTGATCGCGGACCGCACGGCCGAGTTCGTCCGCGTGCACGGCGCCCGCCTCGACGCCCTCGTCGACCCGGCAGGCGACGACCGCTTCGGCTACTTCGGCCTGCGCACCCTGCACAGCCGCTACCTGCTGCGCCACCCCCTCACCCGGCACGTCGTCGAGACCCCGCAGCACTTCATGCTGCGCGTGGCCTGCGGTCTCGCCGAGGACGACTCCGTCCGCGCGCTCGACGAGGTGGCCGCCCTGTACGGCCTGATGAGCCGCCTCGACTACCTGCCCTCCTCCCCCACCCTCTTCAACTCCGGCACCCGCCACCCCCAGATGTCGAGCTGCTACCTCCTCGACTCCCCGCTCGACGAGCTCGACTCGATCTACGACCGCTACCACCAGGTGGCCCGCCTCTCCAAGCACGCGGGCGGCATCGGCCTCTCGTACTCCCGCATCCGCAGCCGGGGCTCGCTGATCCGCGGCACGAACGGCCACTCCAACGGCATCGTCCCCTTCCTCAAGACGCTCGACGCGTCGGTGGCGGCGGTGAACCAGGGCGGCCGCCGCAAGGGCGCCGCCGCGGTCTACCTGGAGACCTGGCACTCCGACATCGAGGAGTTCCTGGAGCTGCGCGACAACACCGGCGAGGACGCGCGCCGCACCCACAACCTCAACCTCGCGCACTGGATCCCGGACGAGTTCATGCGCCGCGTGAACGCCGACCAGCCGTGGTCGCTGTTCTCCCCGGCCGACGTGCCCGAACTGGTCGACCTGTGGGGCGAGGAGTTCGACGCCGCGTACCGCAAGGCCGAGGCGGAGGGGAAGGCGCAGAAGCAGATCCCCGCCCGCGAGCTGTACGGCCGCATGATGCGCACCCTCGCGCAGACCGGCAACGGCTGGCTCACCTTCAAGGACGCCGCCAACCGCACCGCCAACCAGACGGCGGAGCCCGGCCACACGGTGCACTCCTCCAACCTCTGCACGGAGATCCTGGAGGTGACGGACGACGGGGAGACGGCCGTCTGCAACCTGGGCTCGGTGAACCTCGGCGCCTTCGTGGACACCCGGACGCAGGACATCGACTGGGCGCGCCTCGACGAGACCGTCCACACGGCCGTCACCTTCCTCGACCGCGTCGTCGACATCAACTTCTACCCGACCGAGCAGGCGGGCCGCTCCAACGCCCGCTGGCGCCCCGTCGGCCTCGGCGCGATGGGCCTCCAGGACGTCTTCTTCAAGCTGCGCCTGCCCTTCGACTCGCCGCAGGCCCGCGCCCTGTCCACGCGGATCCAGGAGCGCATCATGCTCGCCGCGTACGAGGCGTCCGCCGACCTCGCCGAGCGCAACGGCCCGCTGCCCGCCTGGGAGAAGACCCGGACCGCGCGCGGCGTGCTGCACCCCGACCACTACGACGTACAGCTGACGTGGCCGGAGCGCTGGGCGGCGCTGCGCGAACGCATCGCGTCGGTCGGCATGCGCAACTCCCTCCTGCTCGCCATCGCGCCGACGGCCACGATCGCCTCCATCGCCGGCGTCTACGAGTGCATCGAGCCGCAGGTCTCCAACCTGTTCAAGCGGGAGACGCTCTCCGGCGAGTTCCTCCAGATCAACGGGTACCTGATCGACGAGCTGAAGAAGCTCGGCGTCTGGGACGCCCAGACCCGCGAGGCGCTGCGCGAGTCCAACGGCTCGGTGCAGGGCTTCACCTGGGTCCCCGAGGAGGTACGCGCCCTCTACCGCACGGCCTGGGAGATCCCCCAGCGCGGCCTCATCGACATGGCGGCGGCCCGCACCCCGTTCCTCGACCAGGCCCAGTCCCTGAACCTGTTCATGGAGACGCCGACCATCGGCAAGCTCTCCTCGATGTACGCGTACGCCTGGAAGTCGGGCCTGAAGACGACGTACTACCTGCGCTCGCGCCCCGCGACGCGCATCGCACGGGCGGCCGGCAACAGCACCGTCCCCGCCCAGACCGCGACCCCGGCGACCCCGGACCCCGACGCGGTCGCCTGCTCCCTGGAAAACCCCGAGTCCTGCGAGGCCTGTCAGTGATGACCACTTCTTCTTCGGACAAGAACCTGCTCGACCCGGGCTTCGAACTGACCCTGCGCCCCATGCGCTACCCGGACTTCTACGAGCGCTACCGCGACGCCATCAAGAACACGTGGACGGTGGAGGAGGTCGACCTCCACTCGGACGTCGCCGACCTCGCGAAGCTGTCGCCGGGCGAGCAGCACATGATCGGCCGCCTGGTCGCGTTCTTCGCGACGGGCGACTCGATCGTCGCCAACAACCTCGTCCTCACCCTCTACAAGCACATCAACTCCCCCGAGGCGCGCCTCTACCTGTCCCGCCAGCTCTTCGAGGAGGCCGTGCACGTCCAGTTCTACTTGACGCTGCTCGACACCTACCTCCCCGACCCGGACGACCGGGCGGCGGCGTTCGCGGCGGTGGAGAACATCCCGTCGATCCGCGAGAAGGCCCAGTTCTGCTTCAAGTGGATGGACTCGGTCGAGGAGATGGACCGCCTGGAGTCCCAGGCCGACCGCCGCCGCTTCCTCCTCAACCTGATCTGCTTCGCGGCGTGCATCGAGGGCCTCTTCTTCTACGGGGCGTTCGCCTACGTCTACTGGTTCCGCAGCCGGGGCCTGCTGCATGGGCTGGCGACCGGGACGAACTGGGTCTTCCGGGACGAGACGGGCCACATGAACGCCGCGTTCGCCGTGGTGGACACGGTGCGCGAGGAGGAGCCCGACCTCTTCGACGACGAACTCGACCAGCAGATCACCGACATGATCCGGGAGGCCGTCGACGCCGAGCTGCAGTTCGGACGCGACCTGTGCGGCGAGGGCCTGCCGGGCATGAACACCGACTCGATGCGCCAGTACCTGGAGTGCGTCGCGGACCAGCGCCTGATGCGCCTCGGCCTCAAGCCGGTCTACGGCTCCGAGAACCCCTTCTCCTTCATGGAGCTCCAGGGCGTCCAGGAGCTGACGAACTTCTTCGAGCGCCGCCCGTCGGCGTACCAGGTGGCCGTCGAGGGCTCGGTCGGCTTCGACGAGGACTTCTGAGCCGCGCTAGACCAGTGCGGGCTGCTCCCACACCCCACCAGGAGCAGCCCGCACGGCGCTGCCCTGCCCCTTGAGGGTCACCTGGACCAGCGCGTTGTCGAAGGGGGCGTTCCTGCTGCGGTCTCGGGGCATCGGCAGGATCGTCACCGCTTCGATCACTTCCCTGAGCGCAAGGCGTCGTTGTCGCATGTCGAGGTGCGGCCATCGCTCTCGGGTGAATCCAGCGAGGAGGTTGGCATCTGCCTGGCTCGCGAGAAACGTCCGACGGTCCTCCTCGAGGTCGCGGATCAGAGCCTCGATCTGCCCCTCTCCGTCCGCGCAGGTTCGAAGGTCCGCGAGTCGCCGTTCACCGGGATACGGCCGAAGATCGGGCAGTATCCCTTCGTACCGCTCCTCCAGAGCACGCAGAGCGATTCCCACGACGTACTCGTCCACCAGATCCACCCGGCGTCCCACTTTCCGGCAACCCGCAGCCACACATCGATACGACGGATGGCGGTTCGTGCCCCGGGGAGGTTGGCCTCCCATCTTCGCTCCGCAGTACGCCCCGTCGAGCCCTGGGTAACCGCAGACCAGGTATCCGGCGAGCAGATACTTCCGTGTCGAGTCCGACGCCTGTGCGCGCCCGCCGATGTTCTCGGTACGCTCCACGGCCCGTCGTCCCAGACCCGGTGCGTGCCATCTGCCGCAACGGTCGATGAGCCTCGCCCACTCGGCCGGGGTGGCGATGGACTGCCAGTCACCGACCACCGGCTCCCCGGTACGGGGGTCGCGCACCAACCCACCGTCGATCACGCGGTAGCCGCAGATCGCCGGGTTCGTCACCATCGACTGGACTGTGGGCACCGTCCACCGCCCTGCACGCACCGTGCGGACGCTCTCCGCCGTGAGCCAGTCGGTGATCGCGGTCCACGCCTGTCCGCCCAGCGCGCGATCGATGGCCTCGCGGAGGTACGGGGACTCGTCGGGGTGCAGCACCGTGTTCGATCGCCGCCCCGCCGCGATGTCGGGGCCGAGCCATCCGAAGCGCCGAGCCCCACCCGTACCTCTGCCCTCCCTCGCGTGGTCCCTGACCGATCTCAGCCTCCTCCTGCTCATCCGTTCCGTCTCGCGCTGTCCGGCTGGAGCGGTTCTTTCGGTGCCCACCTCACTCAAGTGCGCTTTCGGAACGACCAGTTGCCCCTCGTCCACGAGATACAGAAAGGCGTCGAACCCTCCGGCCAGCGCACGGTGCAGCAACGCCTCGTCCCGCGCCAGTCTCACCAGTCGTTCCTCCTCCACCGCGAGGACACCGCGCAGTGCCAGGCCTTCATCGGTCTGCCCCGCGCGCAGGGCTCGCAGCATCCGCACGAAGGCCGGTCGTTCCACGGTGGGGTCCGACGCCGAGATACCGCTGTCGGTGTAGCGGTAGACCACTGCCCACCCTTCTTTTGCAGCCGCAGCATCACAGTTGAGGTGCTGTCGGCCCACTCCCCTGCCTTCGCCGCGGACGTCGAGGCTCACGCGAGCGTAGGAGACCACTGGAGTCCGACCGGCCAGCCACTCGTCAAGCGTGCCTCCCAACTCCAGCGCGTCCGCCAGCGCGGGATGCACCACCCCGTACGAAGCCGAGTCCACTCGATCCCCCTTTCGGTGACCAATGCCGGCCGAGCACGCAACTGCGCACCACGGAAGCCCGGTTGAGATGACTCACCCTGCGGCCGGTTCACCGAGTAGAGCAACATTCTTGAGCGAATACATTCGATCGAGTGACGCCCTCATCTCCGCGCGCGTAGGCTGGCTCGACCTGGGCGCCAACCTGCTCGGGCGCCCAGAACGCAGGTGGGGACGCCATGCCGACACAACAGGTTCCGTTGGTCCAACAGCGCCAACTCGGCGCTGCAATAAGGCGGCTGAGGGAGCAGGCACTCATATCGCAGCGTCGTGCCGCGGAACACATCGACGGCACCCAAGGAAAGCTCTCGAAGATCGAGGCAGGCCGTCAGAACATCCGTCGCCTGGAGCTTTTGGCTCTGCTCGATCTCTACGGCGTGCACGACGAGGCAGTGCGCGACAGCTTGGTGACGCTGCTCCGCGAGCGACCACGCCCCGGAACCCGCTGGTGGCACATGTACGCGGAAGAGCTGCCACCAGGCCTCCTGAACGTCATCGAACTCGAGGACTGCGCGGACGAGATCCGCGAGTACGGGTTCGCGACCCTGCCCACGCTTCTCCAGACACCCGAGTACGCCGATGCCCTGGACCGGCACTCGGACCCTGAAATTACGGGGCTTGAGGCCGAGTTCAGGGCAGAGCTGCGCGAGCGGCGAGGCACGGTCCTGAACCGCGCACAAGGGGCCCGGTTCACCTGGGTGCTCGACGAGGCCGTACTCCACCGCGCAGTGGGCACACCCCGCATCATGGCGCGGCAGCTGAGGCACTTGCTCGCGTTGGGAGACAGCGGTGGGCTGGGCATTCAGGTCGTGCCGTTCGCACGCGGCGGCTACCCCAGCGCCTGGGGCCCGTTTCGCATCATCAGCCGGTTCGGTCCGTCCCCGTTGCACGCAGTATGTGTGCCTCAGTGGCCGCAGACCAGCTGCCTCATGGGGGCCGAACAGGTAGAGGGGTACCGTCGGCTCTTCGACCGCCTGCTCTCGTACGCGCTCCCGCCAGGCCGGTCCGCGGATCTGGTCGCACGGTTGCTGACGGAGGCAGAGGACAACAGCGGTCGCACCGACGCGGCGGCCCAGCCCTCACCCCGCTAGGTTCAGCGCGGTGTGGACGAAATCAGGATGCGTCCTTCGCCACCCTTCGCACACACTGCGATGGCATGACACGCCCTCAGGTCCCAGAAGACGTCCTCGCCTACTACTCCCACGCCTTCGACGAACACGCCCCGCTGAACGCGTCCGCCGCCGGCGTTCTCGAACTCGTGCGTACGCAAGAGCTGTTGCGGCGGCACCTGCCCGCCGCGCCCGCGTCGGTGCTCGACGTGGGTGGTGGGCCCGGGGTGCACGCGCGGTGGCTGGGCGGGGACGGGTATCGGGTGCATCTCGTCGATCCCGTGGAGCGGCATGGGCGGGAGGCGGCGGACGCCGGGTGCTCGGTCGAGGTGGGCGATGCCCGTGCGCTGAGCGCGTCCGACGCCTCGTACGACGTCGTGCTGCTGCTCGGGCCGCTGTACCACTTGCCCGAACCGGCGGACCGGGAGCGGGTGTTGGCGGAGGCGATGCGGGTGGTGCGGCCCGGCGGGCTGGTCGTGGCCGCCGGGATTCAGCGGTTCGCCGCGCTGTTCGATCATGCCGCGCAGGGCCGGTTGCACCTCGACGGGCGGGAGGAGCGGTCGGGGCGGGTGCTCGCGACCGGGAGGAACGAGGGGCGGGAGTTCACGTTCGCGTACTTCCACCGGGCCGAGCGGCTGGCGGCGGAGGTGCGGGACGCCGGGCTGGAGGGCGTCCGGCTGTACGGGGTGGAGGGGCCCGGCGACGCGCTCCTCAAGGCTGCGGAGACGGCCACCGGGCGCCAAGTGCCGCGGGATTCCGAGCTGTTCGAGTCGGCGCTGGCGGCGGCCCGGGTCGCCGATGCGCACGCGGAGCTGCTGGTCGCGAGCTCGCATCTGCTGGCCTTCGGGCGGCGGCCCGGTCAGGCCGCCTTCTCGTAGCGGACGGGGGGCGCCTCGGTGCGGCGGTCCGCGGCGGCGCGGAGCTGGCGGTCGATGCGGCGGTCGTGGGCCATTCCGTACAGGGACGGGGCCGCCAGGAGGAGGAAGACGAAGAGGACGGTGAGGTAGTTCATCGCTGTGTTCATGTCCTCCACTCTGCTGCCGCGGGACGCCGCGCGGCAGTGGCAGGACCGTCACTGACCCTCGAATTACTGCCAACGCTGCGGCACACTGAAGGACATGCTGAAAAACGTGGCCGCAGTGCTGCTCGACGGTGTGCATCCCTTCGAACTCGGCGTCGTCTGCGAGGTGTTCGGCCTCGACCGCGGCGACGCCGGGCTTCCCGTGTACGACTTCGCCGTGGCCTCCGCCGAGGGGTCCTCGCTCTCCACGCACGTCCCCGGAATGACGGTCTCCACCCCGTTCGGCCTCGAACGCCTGGAGGAGGCCGACCTCATCGCGATCCCCTCGGCGGGGCGGCGGTTCCGTGGCCATCCGCCGGAGCTGCTCGACGCGCTGCGCCGGGCGGTCGACCGGGGTGCGCGCGTGCTCAGCCTCTGCGCGGGGGTGTTCGTGCTCGGCGAGGCCGGGCTGCTCGACGGGCGCCGGTGCGCGGTGCACTGGCGCTACGCGCGGGACCTGGCCACCCAGTTCCCGCGCACCCGGGTCGACCCGGACGTGCTCTACGTCGACGCGGGGCCGGTCATCACCTCCGCCGGCACGGCCGCGGGCATCGACGCCTGTCTGCACATCGTGCGCACCGAGCACGGCTCCGGGGTCGCCAACGCGATAGCCCGCCGCATGGTCGTCCCGCCGCACCGCGACGGCGGCCAGGCCCAGTACGTGGAGCGCCCGCTGCCCGCGACGCGCTGCGACACGGTGGGCGAGGTGCTGGCGTGGATGGAGCGGAATCTGGACGCGGCGGTGACCGTGGAGGAGCTGGCGGCGCGGGCGCACATGTCGCCGCGCACGTTCGCGCGCCGATTCCAGCAGGAGACCGGGACGACGCCGTACCGCTGGCTGCTGCGCCAACGGGTGCTGTTCGCGCAGGAGTTGCTGGAGGGTACGGACGAGACGGTGGACGCGATCGCCTACCGTGCCGGGTTCGGCAACGCGGCGGCGATGCGGCACCAGTTCATGAAGGCGCTGGGCACGACGCCCAACGCCTTCAGGAGGACCTTCCGGGTGCGGTCGGTGGCGTAGGCCTACCGCGCCGTCACCTTGATCAGCGCCCGCCGGGGCTGGAGCGTGATCCCTATGCGGGCCGTGCCGTCCGCGCCGGCGGCCGGTGTCACCCGCCACTTCTGTACGACCGCCCCGAGGACCAGAGCGAGTTCGGCCATGCTGAAGTGGTCGCCGGGGCACTTGCGGTTGCCCACGCTGAACGGGGCGTGCGCCGCGGGCGTGACGTCCGCGGCGCGTTCGGGCAGCCACCGGTCGGGGTCGAACGTCAGGTGGTCACGGAAGGCGCGCGGGTCGCGCTGCATGGCGAGCGGGCTGTAGACGATGTCCGCCCCGGCCGGAATGCGATACCCACCGAGCGTGGTGTCGACGGCGGCGAGCCGCGTCAATATCCATACCGCGGGGCGTATTCGCATCGATTCGGTGAGAAGATTCCGCATATATGCGAGTTCTTTGAGGTCACCGAAAGCGACCGGCCGGCCACCGGTCGCGGACGACAGTTCCTCGCTCAACCGCTTTTCGTGCTCCGGGTGTTCGGCGAGCAACTGAAAGACCCAAGTCAGGGTCTTCGCCACATTCTCCGCCCCGGCCACGACGAGCGACACGACTTGGTCGTGCACCTCCTGCTCGCCGACCGGTTCGCCATTCTCGTCCCGGTCGTCCAGCAATGCCGCGAGCAGGTCGTCCGGATTGCAACCAGTGGCCGTCTGCGCCCTGCGTTCGGCGATGATCTCGTCGACCAGCCGATGCAAATCGGCCAAGGCGTTCTCGAAACGCCGATTGGCCGGAAGCGGCAGCCGGTAGAGCGGTCCGAAGCTGAGGATCATCCGCCGGTACAGGCCCTCGAAGACCGTGTGCAGCGCGGCGCTGAGCCGGTCGGCCCGCTCGTCGATCGAGTCGACCTGGAGCACGGAGCGCGCCACGATCCGGGTCGCCGTGCGGAACACCTCGGCGCCGATGTCGACGGTCTGCCCGTCCTCCCACCGGTCGGCCATGGCGCGCGCCTCCTGCTCCATCACGGCCGCGTAACTGTGGATCCGGTCCATCCTGAACGCGGGCTGGACGGCGCGCCGCTGGCGTCGGTGCAGCGGCCCGTTGCTGGTCGCGACACCCTTGCCGAGCAGGACACCCATGGTTTCCCAGAGCGGTCCGCCGACCAGGAAGTCGGGGCTCTTGAGGAGTGCGGCGACCAGCTCCGGGTCGTTCACCGCGTACGCCGTCTTCGGGCCGAGGCGCAGCCGGACGACCTCGCCGCCGTCGCGCAGCCCGGCCAGGAAGCCGAGCGGGTCGCGCAGCAGGTTCCAGGCGTGGCCCAGGAGCGGCGCGCCGCCGGGGGCGGGCGGCGGCTGCTCGGGCGCGGTGCTCGGCACGGGGGCCGGCAGGGTGGAGTCGACGGTCACGTGCGCTCACCTACTTGATCCGTCATTTCCGGTTCCGTGATTCCTGTTTCGGTGTCGGTGACATAGGGCGGGGTGGCCCTGTCGTCCCAACTGTCGACCTGATAGCGGCCGGATTCGTGGTGGAACCAGTACACGGAACTGAACCAGTTCCGCATGTTTCCGACGCACTGCCGGACGGCCGCCGCGAGTTCCTTTCCGTGCGGCCCCACGTTTTCCGTGACGACCGCGAGGTCTTCCACTTCCCGCTCCGCGGCGAGGAAATCGTCTATGGTTCCCTGAACCCTTCGGCGTACTTCTTCGACCGCTTCGGGGAGCGAATAGCCCTCGTGCCTTATGAGGCTTATCCCGAGGTTGTGCAATTCGTTGCCCGCGAGTTCCTTGGGCAGTGAGCACAGGTCGTTGTACCAGGCAGAGAAATCCTGGCAGGCGAGTGCCGCGCGCGCGAACGCCTCATTTTTCCTTACCCATGTGGGCAGTTCGTACCGCGCGCTCGGCTCCAGCAGGTCGAGCCAGATCCAGTGCGCGAAGGTGTTCCGGCGCAGCGCGATGTACTCGTCGACCGTCGGGACCGTGCCCGTGGTCCGGTTGCGGAACTCCTGGTCGTACGCGTCGATCACCACGTGGAAGTGGCGGGCGAAGCGGGCGTTCCAGGTCCGGCTCAGGGAGCCGTAGAGCCGCTGCACACTGTCCGCGAAGCCCGCGACCAGCGGGTCCCGGTGGTCCAGGTGGAGCTCCGGCGCCTCGGTCGCCGCGTGCAGTTGAACGGCGAGCCGCCGCCAGCTCGCCGTCCTTCCGTGGATCACGTCGCGATCGTGCCGGTCGTCCCAGGCGAAGAACCACGCGCTGTAGTCGCATATCGCGGCCAGCACGTCGTCGGGGGCGCCCAGGTAGTAGCCCGCCATCAGGTCCGTGTAGCACAGGCCGTCGGCGTACTTCTCGACCTTGTCCGGTGGCATCAGGCGTTTTTCGAGCAGCCAGGAGCGCGTTGTCTCCTGGAGCTTGGGCCAATACGGGTGCAGATTGCGAGGAAACGCGTCCTCGACCACCGGTAGCGCCAGCGCCGCTGGGACCGCTGTCTGTGGATAACGCACGTACAAACCCCTCTCTGCCGCGTGTTGGCGTACGCCCCTCAAGCACTGCGGGCGCGCGCCGTTGCGTATCCCCGCGCTTTCTATTCAGCACCACAACTGACCGATCTGGGAACGTATTTGCTCCCCTCACTACCCCCGGTTACGCGATTCGTCCCCTTACATGACTGAATATGGATCACCCACGGCTGATCCTGTTCGCACAAGCGGGCGTACGACAGCCTGTGCCCAGGCACAAAAAAGCGGCGCCCGACCGGGATATCCCGGACCGGACGCCGCTCGGCGTCGCACTCGCGTACGCCGCTGCACCAACTTGCGTACGATTGGTGAAAGTTCTCAGTCGTTGGGGACCACGGGGTAGCGGGGCGTGCCCTCTTCCATCTGCTTCAGCGCCGCCTTGCGCTCCCGCTTCGACAGCCGGTCGATGTACAGGTACCCGTACAGGTGGTCCGTCTCGTGCTGGAGGCAGCGCGCGAAGTAGCCGGTGCCGCGCACCGTGATCGCGTTGCCCTTCTCGTCCTGCCCGGTGACCACCGCGTAGTCGGGGCGGGCGAGTTCGGCGTACGCGGTCGGGACCGACAGGCAGCCCTCGTTGGAGTCGTCGAGGCTGCGGCGCTCCGCGGGCAGCTCCTGGAGCACGGGGTTGCAGACGACACCGGTGTGCCGCACGCCGTCGTCGTCCGGGCAGTCGTAGACGAAGACCTTGCGGTCCACCCCGATCTGGTTCGCGGCGAGGCCGACGCCCTCGGCGGTGCGCTGGCTGGCGAACATGTCGTCGACCAGCCGGCCCAGCTCGTCGTCGAACACGGTGACGTCCTTGCACTCCTTGTGCAGCACCGGGTTCCCCACGACGGTGATCGGCCGCGACGTACCGCGCTCCCGGTAGGCCGCCTCCCGCGCCTCGCAGTCCTCGGTGTCGACGACGAACCCCTCGTCGTCCACGGGAAGCACGCCCGCCTTCTGCTGATCGGTGTCCTGCTGAGCCATGGGGGACGAATGCCTTCCTGGGAAAACGAGGGTCGAACCTTTACAGGGTACGGGCCCCACCAGGGGCGCGGGGAACCGCGCAATCTTCTAACAGACCTCTTCGAGGTCCCGCCAGTCCCGCGAGTCCGGCGAGTCCGCCACCCACCCGTCGAGCAGCCCCCGCACCAGGGATGCGGGCGCGGCCACCCCGCACTCCCGCTCCGGCACCCACAGCTGCCCGTCGGTCCGGTGGCCGAGCGGCCCCGGATGCCCCGGCTCGCTGTGGTCGTGCGGATCGAGGTGCGTCTCGTCGCCCTCGTCGGACGGCATCCGCGACTCCGAACACGTCCGGCACAGCAACCGCACGGACGACGACCAGTCCTCCGCCGCGAACCCCGCGTCGGCGGCCAGCCGCTCCAGCGCGTCCCGGTCCGCCTCAGTGGCCGCCTCCAGCAGCACCACCCACGTCGGCACCGGCGACGGCGCCCACAGCTCGATCTCGTCGAAGACCGGGTACGAGTGCCCGGAGGCGGTGGTCCGCTCCCCGTGCGGCACCCCGTCGTGCAGCACGACCTCGCCCCAGCGCCGCCCGGACGACGGCAACGGGATCGACAGCACCTCGATGCGTGCAGGGTCGATCCTGCGCCCCCACACGACCTCGGCCTCACCCTCGGGAGAGAGCCGCACGGCGGCGCTGCCCAGGTCCATTCCGGTCGGCTCGCCGGCGGCTGCGGCACCACCGGGCACCTTCAGCCCGTACGCCTGCCAGGCCCGCCGCGCGAGCGGCCAGTCCTGGAGGGCGGTGGCGGCGATGCCCACGTTCCACCAGTCCGGTGCGCCGCTCTCCTTCTCCAGCAGCGCGACGGCCCGCAGGCCCGTGGTGCGCGCCTGCTCCCAGTCGTGCCGGAACTTGTGGAGCAGCGCGAGATTGAACCAGGACTCGGACAGCCACGGCTCGAGATCCGCGGCGCGCGTCAGGAGCGCCCCCGCGTCCTCGTACCGGCCGTCACCGATCAGCGTGAACGCGCGATCCGTGGCCTGCCGCCAGGAGGCGGAGGGCCGGTGCCGTCCCTTGCCGAAGATCCTCACGATTCCCGCCTGCCGATACTCGAGGCCTGCGCCCCCGGACGCCGCTTTCCCTGCGTTTTCTGCCTTGCTTCGCATCCAACCACGTACGGCCGGACGACCGCTCATTACCCATGGGTTACCCAACCGACCCCACGCTCAGACCAGGCTGCGCAACCACTCTGGCCAGGGCTTCCACGACCTCCGGCTGGTAGTCCCGGCCCGTGGCCAGGCGCAGGCTCTCCAGTGCCCTGAGCGGCCCCTGAGGCCCCTGTTCCCTTGCCAACTCGTCGTACGCGTTCGCTGTCCGCACAATCCGGGCGATCAGCGGCTGCTCACGGTACGGGTCCGCCTGCCGCTCGACCACCACGGCGACCCGGGTGTCCACACCGGTCTGCCGGACGACGGCGCCGCCGAGCAGCGCGATGCGGCGCTGCTGGGCGGGCGGGAGCGCGGCGGTGGCGCCCTCGGTGACGGGGTCGACGAGGGAGAGCTGCCCGATGTCGTGCATCAGCGCGGCGTACTCGAGCACGGTCAGGTCGGGCCCGGAGAGTCCGAGGTCGCGGCCCACGGCCCGGCTCAGCGCCGCCACCCGCAGGGCGTGCCCCTGCGGGGTGTAGCCGGCGATCTCGGTGGCGCGGGCCAGTGAGGCGATGGTCTGCCGGTACGTGGCCCTGACCACGGAGTACCGGCGGAACGCCAATTGGGTGAGGAGCAGCGGCAGGCTGATCAGGGGCAGCGCCCACAGCCCGACGACGGCGACGGCGAGCGCCATGACGGCGCCGGTCGCGCACACGGCGGATCCGATCCCGGGCATGGCCCGCAGTTCGTCGCGCAGCAGTGGCCCGAACGGCCAGCGGGTCCGGGAGTGCGCCATCGCGGCGGCGAGCACGGCGTCGCACAGCGCGGTGAGGACGAGCAGGCCGACGATCAGCAGCGCGTAGTACGCCCCGTCGCCGAACCACTCCGCCAGGACGCCCTGGTTGTAGAGCGGCTGGAAGCAGACGGCGGTGAAGCCGACGGTGAGGACGCGGCGTGCCACGTGGTCGAGGGGGGCGCCCTTGCCGCGTGCCACGTGGGGGACGCAGCCGACGAGGACGCCCGCGACGACGATGGCGACGACTTGGGGTACGCCGTGGTGGGTGGCGGTCCCGGCGACCTCGCCGAGCAGGGCGTACGCGAGTGCGCCCGCGGCGCCGAGCGGTGCGCCCTCCCGGTCCTCGGGGCCGCCCCACCGGGCCAGTTCGCCCACGGCGACGAGCAGGCCGAACGCCAGCGCGTTTCCGCGTTCGGTGACGCCGTGCCACATGGTGTCGCCGAGGGCGACCAGAGCGATGGCCAGGGCCAGGCCGTACACCCCCCGCACCCCCCACCCCTTCACGGAGCCCACCCCAACCCCTCGGGGCTCCGCCCCGAACCCCGCTGCTCAATCGCCGCAGGGGCTTGATATCCCCCGCCCCACCGCACCCACCTCGCCCCATCAGCCCCACCTACGGCCAACCGCCCCCGCCTGGGGCAATCTGCCACCAACCACAGCTCCCCCGCCCTGGCGGCGGGCCGCACCCGCCTCAACCAATCAGCCCCACCCCGGCTCCCCACCCCTACGGCCAGCCGCCCCCGCCTTGGGCAATCTGCCGCCAAGGGCGGCAGGGTGGGCAAGGCGGCGGCCGGTGCCGCGCACCCTTGACGGGGGCTCCGGCCCCGGTGCGGCCACGGGGCAGCGCCTTCCGTAGGGGCGCGCCCCGGTGCGGGCAGCACGCGCGCGTCGCCTCCCGCAGGCAGGACGCCCCCGGCGCGGGCCGAACCCGTGGTCGGCGTCGGCGCCGTCACCTCGCCCCCGCCGTCGGCGGCACAGCCGTACCGGGCTCGCGGCGGGCCGAGGGGAGGGACGGTTCGTCCGCCGTGACCACCGGCCGCCACCCCTCCCGCCGCAGCACCCGCCCGAACGCCCCCACCATCTCCGGATCGAACTGCGATCCCGCACACCGCTCCAACTCCGCCAGCGCCACCGCGACGGGCCGCGCCCGCGAGTACGTCCGCGTGGACGTCATCGCGTCGAACGCGTCCGCCACCGCCACCACCCGGGCGAACTCCGGAATCTGCGCACCCACGAGCCCGTACGGGTACCCCGTGCCATCGAGCCGCTCGTGGTGGTGCAGGATCGCCGCCCGCGCCTCCCCGAGGAAGGCGATGCCGCGCACCATCTCGTGCCCGTACTCGGGGTGCAGCTGAATGATCTGGCGCTCCTCCGGGGTGAGCGGCCCGTCCTTGCGCAGCAGCCGCGTCGGCACCCCGAGCTTCCCCACGTCGTGCAGGATCCCGGCGAACCGCAACGCCTCGACCCGCTCCCCCGCCATCCCGAGCTCCCGCGCGATCATCATGGACGCCTGCCCGACCCGCTCACTGTGGCCGCGCGTATAGCCGTCCTTGATGTCGACGGCCTGCACGAGCGCCCGGATCGTGGCCTGGTGGGCCGCCCGCTCGCGCTGGTACTGGGCGAACACCCAGCAGGAGATGTACATCGGCAGCAGCACGAGCAGCGCGGCGACGGGGCCGTAGGAACTCGTCCACATCATCGCCATGACCAGACCGGCGAGCCCGTGCGCCACCACCGGCGCGAGCAGCCGCAGGAAGAGCCCGCGCCACGCGCCGCGCAGCGGCACCCGCTCGGCGGCGGCGAGCACGCCCCCGTCGAGCACGGTGAGGACGGCGCAGAAGGCGAGGACGGCGGCGCCGCCGGGCACCAGCGCGTACGGGAAGCGGGGTCCGGCCACGGCCTCGACCCCGCCGAGGACGCCGAAGATCCGCGCCGACGCCCAGCACGCGAGCGCGAGTTGGGCCGCCCGCCACACCTTGCGCGGCCACACGGGCCGCTGCTCGACCCGCGCGAGCAGCGCGCCGGGCAGGGCGACGAGCGCGGCGGCGGCCGGCGGCAGCAGAAAGGCCCCGGCGAGCAGTACGGGAAAGAACGTGCCCATGCCCCGGGGCGCGCGCCGCCCGACGAGCCGGCAGCGGCCGATCTGCTCACAGCCCGCGTAGAGGCAGGCGAGCAGTCCGACGCGGAGCCACGGCGTGGCGAGGGAGAACGCGGGCGCGGCGCACACGAGGGCGACACCGGCGGTGAGGAGCACATACGCGCGGGCCACCGGCGAAACCGACCGCATGACCCAACTCCCTCCCCAAGGCGTCCAGTTCACGGAGAATAGGACGCACGGGAAGGCGCTCGCGCCGCATCAGGGGGATTGCCGGGGCCTCGGGCCCCGGATTCGCACGATCGGGTGAACGGGGCCGCTTCAGGCGAGCGGCTTGCCCAGACCCTCTTCGGGCGTGGCCTGCCCGGACCGGATCAGATCGATCCGGCCCATGACCTTGGCCCGCAGATCGGTGGGCACGTCGTCATGACCGCAGCACCGCTTCACCAGCTTCTTCACGGCCTGCTCCAGGCCGTACTTCTCCAGGCACGGGGAGCACTCCTCGAAGTGCACCTCGAACTTGGTGCAGTCACTGTCCGGCATCTCGTGGTCGAGGAACTCGTAGAGATGGTCCAGGACTTCCGCGCAGTCCGTCTCGTGCGGCTCTCCGCAGCTCATGAGCCCGAGCCTTTCGCTTCGTTCGCCTGACCCGCACCGGCCGGAACGAGCCCGCGGTCACGGGCGTAGTCCTCGAGCATGCCGCGCAGCTGGCGTCGGCCACGGTGCAGCCGGGACATCACCGTACCGATGGGTGTACCCATGATGTCCGCGATCTCCTTGTACGCAAAGCCCTCTACGTCGGCGAGATAGACCGCGATGCGGAATTCCTCGGGGATCGCCTGGAGCGCCCGCTTCACGTCCGAGTCGGGCAGGTGGTCGAGCGCCTGGGACTCGGCGGACCGCAGACCGGTCGACATGTGCGACTCGGCGCGGGCCAGCTGCCAGTCCTCGATCTCCTCGGCTGCACTGCGCTGGGGCTCGCGCTGCTTCTTGCGGTACGAGTTGATGAAGGTGTTCGTCAGGATCCGGTACAGCCACGCCTTGAGGTTCGTGCCCTCACGGAACTGGTGGAAGGACGCGTACGCCTTCGCGTACGTCTCCTGCACCAGGTCCTCGGCGTCGGCCGGATTGCGCGTCATGCGCAGCGCGGCCGAGTACATCTGGTCGAGGAACTCCAGCGCGTCCCGCTCGAAGCGCGCGTTGCGCTCCGCGGTGCTCTCCGCGATCTCGGGGGTCCCGGAGCCCTCCGGGCGCTCCTCCGCCTGGCCGTGCTCGGTCCCTGCGTCGGTCCCTGTGACCGGACCCACCTCCTCAAGCGACGTCGCGGGGACGAACGAGACCCCGCTCGAATCGGAGGATAGACGACGATCCGGTCCGCCCGCCGCCCGAACGGGAGCGGTCTTGGCCGCGCTCAGCACGCTCCACTCCAGGTCAGGAGCGGTGGCACGGCTGGGGCAAGCGACTGAACCCATGCGGCGGACTTCCTCTCGTACGAACTGTGTGCACCGACAGTCCGCACAACAGTGGTCGCTCGCTCAACATTCCCGACCGCTAGACGAGTGATCGAGTCCACTTCGCGACCGCGTCGGTGATGACGACGAGGGCCTCGTCCTGGGTGATGTCCGCCCGCTTCGGCACGGCGAATCCGTGGTCGCCGTACGGGACTTCGACGAGTTCGTACGTGTCGCCCGCCGGGAACTCGGCGGGCTTGCCGAACGGGTCGTTGCCGCCCTGCACGACGAGCGTGGGCGCCCCCGCCCCGAGCAGTTCCTCGGCCCGCGACTTCTCCGGCTTGCCCGGCGGGTGCAGGGGGAAGCTCAGCGCGAGCACGGCGACGGCGCCGAGCTCCCGCGCGGTCCGGCAGGCCACCCGGGCGCCCGCGCTCCGCCCTCCGGCGACGACCGGCAGTCCCGGCTTCTCCAGCGCGGGCCAGATCCCCCGCCACCCCACGTCGAGCGTCTTCGGCGCGGGCGCCAGCTTCTTCCCCGCCACCCGCCACGGCTGCTCGACCAGCGCGACGGTCACTCCGTGGGCGGGCAGCGCCGCGGCGAGCGCCTGAAGGTCCCGAGCCTCGATACCGCCCCCGGCGCCGTGACTGACCCCCAGGACCAGCTCCGGCTCCTCGGCGACGTGCCAGGTGACGCGCGCGTCACCGGCTTCAGTGGAAACAGTCTCGGTACGGGTCACGCCCCCATGGTGCCTCGCGAACCAACCGATCCCAGCCCATTGAGCCCCTGCGGCGCAGCGGGGCCCGGTCATTCAAGCCCCTGCGGCGATTGAGCAGCGGGGTCCGGGGCGGAGCCCCGTGTCGTCGGCCACGGCTGGCGCACCGGGTCAGAAGAGCGTGCCCTCCTCCGGCCCCTCCAGCTCCGCCACCAACCCCGCCCCGTTGTTCCGCACATTGCTCACCGCCGTGGACACGGGATACGCCCGCATCAACTCCTCGGGAGGAGGCGCGAGCAACGACCGCACGTCCTCCACGTCCGTACGGGCCGGGTCCAGCCAGTCGTCCCACCGGTCCGCCGTCAGCATCAACGGCATCCGCGGATGAATGTCGGCGAGCGACCTCGGCCCCTCCTTGGGCGCCACCCCGAGCGGCCCGCTCTCCGCCTCCGTCGTGATCACGGAGCACGTCACCCACCACGCCAGCGGATGCTCGTCCGGCAGCGTACGGTCCCGCCAGAACTCGTAGAGCCCCGCCATCGCGAACACCGACCCGTCCGCGGGCGTCACGAAGTACGGCTGCTTGCGCGGGCGCTTCTTCCTGCCCTCGACCTCCAGGTCCCGCTCGGCGGCCGCGGTCACCCACTCGTAATAGCCGTCGGCTGGCAGGATGCAGCGCCGCGTGGCGAAGGCCCGCCGGTACGAGGGCTTCTCGTGCACGGTCTCGGCTCGCGCGTTGATCATGCGCGCGCCACCCTCGGGCGTCTTGGACCACGACGGCACCAGCCCCCACTTGAGCTTGCGCAGCTGGCGAACCGGACGGGGATCCTCGGCGTCTTTCACGGGGCGGTCCAGCACCGCGTAGACCTCCTTGGTGGGGGCCACGTTGTAGTCGGCCTCGAAGGCCTCCTCCGGCTCCCACTGCTCGATCTCAAAGATTCCTGCGAGATCCTCGGGGCTACGACTCGATGCATACCGTCCGCACATACGTGCCACAGTGCCAGATGCCGACCCGCCACCGAACCCGAACGGGAGCAGCCGAACCACATGGACGCCAGCCTCTGGGACCGGATCTTCGGCACCCAGTCCGACCCCGACCAGTGGGTGACGATCGCCACCGCCGTCGTCGCGCTCGCCGCGATCGTCCCGCACAACCTCTGGCGGCTGAGCAGGAACGCCATCACGATCGCCCACGAGGGCGGGCACGGCCTGATCGCGCTGCTCATGGGCCGCCGGCTCGACGGCATCCGGCTGCACTCGGACACCAGCGGCCTGACCGTCAGCCGCGGCAAGCCGACCGGTCTCGGCATGATCCTGACCGCGGCCGCCGGATACACGGCGCCGCCGCTGCTCGGCCTCGGCGGCGCCGCGCTGCTCTCCGAGGGCCACATCACGCTGCTGCTGTGGCTGGCCACGGCGCTGCTCGTGGCGATGCTGGTGATGATCCGGAACGCGTACGGGGTGCTGACCGTCGTCGTCGCGGGCGGCGCCTTCGTGCTGGTCTCCTGGCTCGCGGGGCCGCAGGTGCAGGCCGCGTTCGCGTACACCGTCGTCTGGTTCCTGCTCCTCGGTGGCGTGCGCCCCGCCTTCGAGCTCCAGGGCAAGCGCCGCAGGGGCGGCGCGGGCGACTCGGACGCCGACCAGCTCTCGCGCCTCACGCACGTACCCGCGGGAATGTGGCTCTTTTTCTTCCACGCCGTCTCACTGTGCTCACTGCTGGGCGGGGGTCGCTGGCTGCTGGGGCTGTGAGCAGGTGGGTTCCCGGGGGCCCACTAGAGTTGAGGCATGACCACGAACCCCGCCCACACCGCCCTCTGGCCCGCCCCCCTCGCAAGCGGAGCCGTCGACGCGACCGTCCAGGTGCCGGGGTCCAAATCCGTCACCAACCGGGCCCTGGTGCTCGCCGCGCTCGCCGCGGAGCCGGGCTGGCTGCGCCGCCCGCTGCGCTCCCGCGACAGCCTGCTGATGGCGGGCGCGCTGCGCGCGATGGGCGTGGGCATCGAGGAGGGCGTGGGTCCCGACGGCTCCGGTGAGGCGTGGCGGATCATCCCGTCCGGTCTGGCGGGCCCGGCCACGGTCGACGTGGGCAACGCGGGCACCGTGATGCGCTTCCTGCCGCCGGTCGCCACGCTCGCCGACGGCGAGATCCGCTTCGACGGCGACCCCCGTTCGTACGAGCGTCCGCTGCACGGCGTGATCGACGCGCTGCGCACCCTCGGCGCGCGGATCGACGATCGGGTTTCCGGGAACCCCGGCGCGCTGCCGCTGACGGTGCACGGCGGGGGCGCCCTGGAGGGTGGCCCGGTCGAGATCGACGCCTCGTCGTCGTCCCAGTTCGTGAGCGCCCTGCTGCTGTCGGGCCCGCGCTTCAACCAGGGCGTCGAGGTCCGGCACGTCGGCTCGGCGCTGCCGTCCATGCCGCACATCCGGATGACGGTCGACATGCTGCGCGCGGTCGGCGTGCAGGTCGACACCCCGGAGTCGGGCGGCGAGCCGAACGTGTGGCGGGTCGCCCCGGGCGCCCTGCTCGGCCGGGACATCACCATCGAGCCGGACCTGTCGAACGCCCAGCCGTTCCTGGCGGCGGCCCTGGTCACCGGCGGCAAGGTCACGATCCCCGACTGGCCGGAGCACACCACGCAGCCCGGTGACGCGCTGCGCGACATCTTCACTCAGATGGGCGGCGCCTGCGAACTGACCGCGCGGGGACTGGAGTTCAGCGGTTCGGGTGCGATCCACGGCATCGACGTCGACCTGAGCGAGGTCGGGGAGCTGACCCCCGGCATCGCCGCCGTCGCCGCCCTCGCCGACTCCCCCTCGACCCTGCGCGGCGTCGCGCACCTGCGGCTGCACGAGACGGACCGGCTTGCCGCGCTCACCAAGGAGATCAACGAGCTGGGCGGTGACGTGACGGAGACCGCGGACGGCCTGCACATCCGCCCGCGGGCGCTGCACGGCGGGATCTTCCACACGTACGACGACCACCGCATGGCGACCGCGGGCGCGATCATCGGCCTCGCGGTCAAGGACGTGCAGATCGAGAACGTGGCGACCACCGCGAAGACGCTGCCGGACTTCCCCGACATGTGGACCGGGATGCTCGAGGCGTAGGGACGTAACGCGATGCGCCGCTACGGCAAGCACACCGACGAGGACGACATCCGCCAGCGCCCGAACCGCAAGGGCAACCGGCCGCGGACCAACATCCGTCCCAAGCACGAGGACGCGGCCGAGGGCATGGTCCTCACGGTCGACCGCGGCCGCCTCACCGTCCTCATCGACGACGTCCCCGTGACGGCGATGAAGGCCCGCGAGCTGGGCCGCAAGGCGGCCGTCGTCGGCGACCGGGTCTCGGTCGTCGGCGATCTGTCGGGCAAGAAGGACACGCTCGCGCGCATCGTCCGCATCGAGAGCCGCAGCTCCGTGCTGCGGCGCACGGCGGACGACGACGACCCGTACGAGCGGGTGGTCGTCGCCAACGCCGACCAGCTCGCCATCGTCACCGCGCTCGCCGACCCGGAGCCGCGGCCGCGCATGATCGACCGCTGTCTGGTGGCGGCGTTCGACAGCGGCCTCGACCCGCTCCTCGTCCTGACCAAGTCGGACCTCGCACCCCCGGACAAGCTCCTCGACCTGTACGGGACGCTGGACATCCCCTACGTCGTGACCAGCCGTGAGGAGCTGGAGGACGGCCGGGCCGTGGAGCGGGTGCGCGAGCAGCTCGACGGGAAGGTCACGGCGTTCGTCGGGCACTCCGGGGTCGGGAAGACGACGCTGGTCAACGCGCTGGTGCCGGACGACCAGCGGCGTACGACGGGGCACGTCAACGCGGTCACGGGGCGCGGCCGGCACACGACGACGTCGGCGCTGGCGCTGCCGCTGTCGGGGGACGCGGGGTGGGTGATCGACACACCCGGTGTGCGCTCCTTCGGGCTGCACCACGTCGACCCGTCGCGCGTCATCCACGCCTTCCCCGACCTGGAGCCGGGCACGGAGAACTGCCCGCGCGCGTGCAGCCACGACGAGCCGGACTGTGCGCTCGACGCGTATGTGGCGGAGGGGCACGCGGATCCGGCGCGGCTGTACTCGCTGCGGCGGCTCCTCGCGACACGGGAGCGCCGCGAGGGCGACTGACCTCGGTCCTGTTTGCTGCCGCCGCGCTCCGGTAAGGGCATAATCGCACCAAGCCGGACGCAAGATCGTCGAAGATCAGTGGAACGCGGGAGGCACATCACATGGCGTGGCTGCTGGTCATCGTCGCGGGGATCCTGGAGACGGGGTTCGCCGTCTGCCTCAAGCTCTCGCACGGCTTCACGCGGTTGTGGCCGACGGTCGCGTTCGCGGCGTTCGCGTTGGGCAGTTTCGGGTTGCTGACGTTGTCGCTGAAGAAGCTGGACGTGGGTCCGGCGTACGCGGTGTGGACGGGCATCGGTGCCGCCGGCACGGCGATCTACGGCATGATCTTCCTCGGCGACGTCGTCTCGGTCCTCAAGATCGTCTCCATCAGCCTCGTCATCGCCGGCGTCATCGGCCTCCAACTCTCCGGCTCCGCCCACTGACCCAGTAGCCCTTACGCCCACGGGGCCCCACCCGCTGAGCCATACCCCCTTACGCCCACGGGGCTCCGCCCCGGACCCCGCTGCTCAATCGCCGCAGAGGCTCCATCAACCCACCGGCTCCCCACCCCCTCCGGCCGACGCCGCGCCGCCTTGGGCAATCTGCCGCCAAGGGCGGCAGGGTGGGCAAGGCGGCACCACGGTGCCGGGCACACCTCACGGGAGGCGTGGGCCGCGACGGGTAGGGGTCAGGCGCGGGGGCGGCCCAGCACCTCGCGGACCAGGCGCCCCGCACCCCCCTCCCCCGGCGGAGCCATCACGCACGACAACGCGAGCCGCACCGCGACCTCACAGTCCCGCGCCAACCCCTCCGCCTCACTCTTCGCACCCCCCGGCACCCCGAGCGCCGCCACGCTCCGATCCCGTACGGCCGCCACGAAGTCCCCCGGCCCCGGCAACGGCCCGTCCGCCCGCCGCTGCGCCGGCACGGACGACGAGGACGGCACGGCGGACAGCGTCGGCGACGGCAGCCGCTCGCTCCAGCACCCCGTCAGCGCGGCCCGCACCAGCGGATTGCGCCGCGCGCTGGCGACCGTCCACTCCGCGACCGCGTCGAGCCCGCCCTCCTTCAACGCCCGGTCGACCCCGGCGAGATACGCGTCCGCCTCTCTGCGCACGAGCGCCCGCGCGAGCCCTTCCTTGCTGCCGAACTCGTTGTAGAGGGTCTGCCGGGAGACCCCGGCGACCGCCGCGACATCGACCATCCGCACTCCGCCCCACGGCCGCCGCCCGAGCGCCGTGTAGGCCGCTTCCAGTAGGGATTCCCGCGCTGCAGGCATCGTCGCCTCCCCGGTTCGCCGGGTTTGTCAGGCCTGTGTGGCCAGAGTTGACGCGCTCGTACGCACTGTCAAGGCCTCGCGCCGAGCACGCCCGGCCCGCCGTCGGATCGGTCCCTGTAGAACTCGGCGTAGCACGATCGATACTGTTCACTCATGCCCGACTACCAAGATGATCTGCGTCTCGCCCATGTCCTCGCGGACGTCGCCGACGCCGCGACCATGGACCGGTTCAAGGCCCTCGACCTGAAGGTCGAGACCAAGCCGGACATGACTCCGGTGAGCGAGGCCGACAAGGCCGCCGAGGAGCTGATCCGCGGCAACCTGCAACGGGCGAGGCCGCGCGACGCGATCCTGGGCGAGGAGTACGGGGTACAGGGCACGGGCCCGCGCCGCTGGGTCATCGACCCGATCGACGGGACCAAGAACTACGTGCGCGGCGTCCCGGTCTGGGCGACGCTCATCTCGCTCATGGAGGCGGGCGAGGGCGGCTACCAGCCGGTGGTCGGCGTCGTCTCCGCCCCGGCGCTCCAGCGCCGTTGGTGGGCGGCCAAGGGGGCGGGCGCGTACACGGGCCGCAGCCTGACCTCCGCGTCGCGGATCCACGTCTCGAAGGTCGGCCGGCTGGAGGACGCCTCGTTCGCGTACTCCTCGCTGACCGGCTGGGAGGAGCAGGGCCGGCTCGACGGGTTCCTCGACCTGACGCGGGCCGTGTGGCGCACGCGCGGCTACGGGGACTTCTGGCCGTACATGATGGTCGCCGAGGGCTCGGTCGACCTGTGCGCCGAGCCGGAGCTCTCCCTGTGGGACATGGCGGCGCCCGCGATCGTGGTGTCCGAGGCGGGCGGCCGGTACACCGGTCTCGACGGCCGCCCCGGCCCGCACAGCGGCAACGCGGCGGCGTCGAACGGCCTGCTCCACGAGGAACTGCTGAGCTACCTGCGCGCTTCGGTCTGAGCGCGCACCGAGCTACGCGCGCGCCTGAACTCGCTTCTCGCGCCCTCTTGTTGGCACTCCCTTTACCTGCAACTCTGAGAGTCCCCCCACTTGTGAACTTGTGAACCGTTTCTCGTGACGTACGAGCCCGGTTCCGCGAGTGCCTCACACAGGAAGGTGGCTCCATCCATGCTCGTCCGTGACGCCATGAGCACGGTGGTCCTCACCATCGGTCCCGACCACACCCTGCGCCAAGCGGCCCGGCTGATGTCCGTACGCCGCGTCGGCGCCGCCGTCGTCCTCGACCCGGACGGCTGCGGCATCGGAATCCTGACCGAGCGCGACATCCTCAACGCCCTGGGACAGAACCAGAATCCGGATCTGGAGACCGCGGGCACGCACACCACCACCGACGTCGTCTTCGCCGCACCGGCGTGGTCCGTGGAGGAAGCGGCCGCCGCCATGACGCACGGCGGCTTCCGGCACCTGATCGTGCTGGACGGCCAGGAACCGGTCGGCATCGTCTCGGTCCGCGACATCATCCGCTGCTGGGCCCCGGCCCGCCGACACCCCGCCCCGCTGCCCGCCTAGGCACGCCGAAGAGGGCCGGCTCCCCGAAGGGAACCGGCCCTCTTCACTCACGCTTCAGTCACGCGCCACGGGCGCTCAGCGCACGTCGAACCGGTCCAGGTCCATGACCTTGGCCCACGCCGCGGCGAAGTCCTTCACGAACTTCTCCCTGGCGTCGTCGCTCGCGTACACCTCGGCGAGCGCACGCAGCTCGGAGTTGGCGCCGAAGACCAGGTCGGCACGGGTGCCGGTCCAGCGGACCTGCCCCGAGGAGTCGCGGCCCTCGAACTCGTCCTGAGCGTCCGACGTCGAGTTCCACTGGGTGTCGATGTCGGTGATGTTGACGAAGAAGTCGTTGCTCAGGACGCCCGGACGGTTGGTGAGCACGCCGTGCTTCGAGCCGCCCGTGTTGATCCCGATGACGCGCAGACCACCGACGAGAACGGTCATCTCGGGCGCGCTGAGGGTCAGCAGGTTCGCCTTGTCGGTGAGCAGGAACTCCGCCGGGAGGCGGTTGCCCTTGCCCACGTAGTTGCGGAAGCCGTCGGCCTTCGGCTCCAGGGCCGAGAAGGACTCGACGTCCGTCTGCTCCTGCGTGGCGTCGACACGGCCCGGCGTGAACGGCACCTCGATCTCGATGCCGCCGTCCTTGGCGGCCTGCTCGACGGCCGCGGAGCCCGCGAGCACGATCAGGTCGGCCAGGGAGACCTTGCGGCCACCGGCGGAGTTGAAGGACTCCTGGATGCCTTCGAGCACGCGGAGCACCTGCGCGAGGCTCTCCGGGTCGTTGACCTCCCAGCCGCGCTGCGGCTCCAGGCGGATACGGGCACCGTTGGCGCCACCGCGCTTGTCGCCGCCGCGGAAGGAGGAGGCGGCGGCCCAAGCGGCGGACACCAGCTGCGGGACCGTGAGGTCCGAGGCCAGCACCTGCTCCTTGAGCGTGGCGATCTCGGAGGCGCCGATGACCTCGCCCTCGCGCGCCGGCAGCGGGTCCTGCCAGAGCAGCTCCTCGGAGGGGACCTCCGGGCCGAGGTAGCGGACGACCGGACCGAGGTCACGGTGCGTCAGCTTGTACCAGGCGCGGGCGAACGCGTCCGCGAACTCCTCGGGGTTCTCGTAGAAGCGGCGCGAGATCGGCTCGTAGATCGGGTCGAAGCGCAGCGAGAGGTCCGTGGTGAGCATCGTGGGGAGCCGCTTGACCGAGGGGTCCTCGGGGTCCGGGATGATCGCCTCGGCGTCCTTCGCCACCCACTGGTTGGCGCCGGCCGGGGACTGCGTGAGCTCGTACTCGTACTCGAAGAGGTTCTTGAAGAAGTAGTTGCTCCACTGGGTCGGCGTCTCGGTCCAGGTGACCTCGAGGCCGGAGGTGATGGCGTCGCGGCCCTTGCCGGAGCCGTGGCCCGACTTCCAGCCGAGGCCCATCTGCTCCATGGGCGCGCCCTCGGGCTCGGCGCCGACGAGACCGGCGTCACCGGCACCGTGGGTCTTGCCGAACGTGTGGCCACCGGCGATGAGGGCGACGGTCTCCTCGTCGTTCATCGCCATGCGGCGGAAGGTCTCACGGATGTCGCGGGCCGCGGCGATCGGGTCCGGGTTCCCGTTGGGGCCCTCGGGGTTGACGTAGATCAGGCCCATCTGGACCGCGCCGAGCGGGTCCTCCAGGTCGCGGTCGCCCGTGTAGCGCTTGTCGTCGAGCCAGACCTGCTCGGGGCCCCAGTAGACGTCCTCGTCCGGCTCCCACACGTCCTCGCGGCCACCGGCGAAGCCGAAGGTCTCGAAGCCCATGGTCTCCAGGGCGACGTTGCCGGTGAGGATCAGGAGGTCGGCCCAGGAGATGCTCTGGCCGTACTTCTTCTTCACGGGCCACAGCAGTCGGCGGGCCTTGTCCAGGTTGCCGTTGTCCGGCCAGCTGTTGAGCGGGGCGAAGCGCTGCTGGCCCGCACCCGCGCCACCGCGGCCGTCGCTGATCCGGTACGTACCGGCGGAGTGCCAGGCCATCCGGATCATCAGCGGGCCGTAGTGCCCGAAGTCGGCCGGCCACCAGTCCTTGGAGGTCGTGAGGACCTCGGCGATGTCGCGCTTGACCGCCGGAAGGTCCAGGGAGTTGAACGCCTCGGCGTAGTCGAACTCCTCACCCAGCGGGTTCGCCACGGCCGGGTTCTTCGCAAGGATCTTCAGATTGAGGCTCTCGGGCCACCACTGGCGGTTGCCACCGCCCTGCGTCGGGTGTGCCGCTCGGCCGTGCGCGACCGGACAACCGCCCGCTTCCGCGTTGGGGTCCGTCACAAATTCTTGATTCTCGGACATTGGGTGCCCTTCCCGAGTCGTCCTGTCGCTTGGCTATAGCCGAGTCTGATCCTACAATGGACAATGTCTAAGTCAAGGAAAGCTCCAAAGTCACACCGAATCGGGGCCAAGGTCCCCTGACTGTTAGGCTGGCCCTTATGAGTGACCTGTTGGAACGGCTGCGCGGACGCGGCTGGCGCATGACCGCGCAGCGGCGCGTCGTGGCCGAGGTGCTCGACGGGGATCACGTCCACCTCACCGCCGACGAGGTGCACGCGCGCGCGACGGCGAAGCTTCCCGAGATCTCACGGGCCACGGTCTACAACACACTGGGCGAGATGGTCTCGCTCGGCGAGGTGATCGAGGTCGCCACCGACAAGCGCGCCAAGCGGTACGACCCGAACGCGCACCGCCCGCACCAGCACCTGGTCTGCGACCAGTGCGGCCAGATCCGCGACGTCCACCCGGAGGGGAACCCGCTGACGGCCCTCCCCTCGTCGGAGCGCTTCGGCTTCACGATCTCCGACGTCGAGGTCACCTACCGAGGACTGTGCCCGAACTGCGCCGCGAAGGCGTAGCTCCCCCCTTTTCACCGAAGGGCCCGCACCGCGAGGTGCGGGCCCTTCGTGTTGCCCGAGCCGCTCCGCCCGGCCCGGCCCGCGTTGCGTGAGCCGACCACGCACCCCCTTCCGGAATCTGACGGGTCGTCATATTCTCGCCCCCGCCCACGAGAATCCGCCGCACCCCGGAGGGCCCATGCATCCCAAGCTCCAAGCCCGCGCGCTCACGAGGACGTTCGGCACGACCCATGCCCTCGGCCCCCTCGACCTGACGGTCGCCCCCGGCGAGTTCGTCTGCGTGGTCGGCCCCTCGGGCTGCGGGAAGTCCACCCTGCTCCGGATCGCCGCGGGCCTCACGCGCCCCTCCACCGGCACCCTGGAGATCCGCACCGCCGACCCCCGCCCGGCCGCGATGATCTTCCAGGACTACGGGATCTACGACTGGAAGACGGTCCTCGCCAACGTCCGCTTCGGCCTCGACGTCCAGAAGGTGCCGCGCAAGGAGGCGAACGCCCGCGCCCGCGACTGGCTCGCCCGCATGGGCCTGGCCGACTTCGCCCACGCCCACCCCGCCGCCCTCTCCGGCGGCATGCGCCAACGTGTCGCCATCGCACGGGCGTTGGCGGTGGAGCCGGAGATCCTCCTCATGGACGAGCCGTTCGCGGCCCTCGACGCCCAGCTCCGCACGATCCTCCAGGACGAACTCCTGGAGCTCACCCAGACCACGCACACCACCACGCTCTTCATCACGCACAGCCTGGAGGAGGCGATCGTCCTCGGCGACCGCGTCCTGGTGATGTCGGCCCGCCCCGGCCGTGTGATCGCCGAGCGCAGGCCGCCGTTCGAACGCCCCCGCACCGGCGAGATCCGCGACACGCCCGAATTCACGTCCCTGAAGGGCGAGTTGTGGGACCTGCTACGCGGCGAGGTGCACCAGGAGGCGGTCCCGGCATGAGCGCGCTCACCCCGACGAAGACCGCGGACGACGACCTCCTGGTCCGCGCCCCCGGCCCGCGGGAACTCCACCCCGCCCGCGCCCGCCGCAGGCGCCGCGCCCTCGAACTCTCCCTCGCGGTCGCGGTCCCGGTCGTCCTGATCCTGCTCTGGCAGCTCGCGGCCTCCCAGTCCTGGATCGACGCGCGCGTCTACCCGGCCCCGTCCACGATCCTCGCCGACGGCTGGCAGCGCGCGGCCGACGGCGAACTGTGGCCGGACGTGTGGGCCACCCTCCAGCGGGTCCTCGCCGGCTACGTCATCGGCACGGTCTCCGGCTACCTCCTCGGTCTCCTCATGGGCTCGGTCTCCCTGGTCCGCGCGGCCCTCGAGCCCCTCCTGGACGCCCTCTACGTCGTCCCGAAGCTCGCCCTGCTGCCGGTCTTCCTCAACATGTTCGGGCTCGGCGAGGGCCCGCAGATCGCGCTCGTCGCGGCGACGGTGTTCTTCTTCGTGTGGATCTCGACGATGGCGGCGGTCATCGCCGTCCCCACCGGCCACCGGGACGCGGGCCAGGTCTTCGGCGCCTCCCCGTGGCAGATGTTCCGGCACGTCCTGCTCCCCGCCTCGCTGCCCGCCGTACTGGTCGGCGCGCGCATCGCGGCGGGCGTCGCGGTCCTGGTCATCGTCGCCTCGGAGCAGATCGCCGCGAACGACGGCCTGGGCCACCTGATCTTCGACGCCCGTGCCCTCTTCCAGAACGACGTGATGTTCGTCGGCATCGTCTGTGTCGCCGTGCTCGGCGTCGTCTTCTCCGAACTGGTGCGCCTGGCGGGCCGCTTCCTCACCCCGTGGGCGCCGCGCGACCGCGGCCGCGGCCAGTCCTGACCCTGTCGTAAGGCTCCTTCTTCGTACGGAGACTCCATGCACCCCAGACACATGGGTACGACCCTGCTCGTGGCCGGCGCCCTGCTCCTCGGCACGACGTCCTGCGCCACCCACGACACCCCGTCCGACGCCGCCGCGAAGCCCCGCACGATCAAGGCGGTCGCGGGCTGCGGCAAGGGCTCCTGGACCGACCCGGAGGACCGCTCCCCCGACCGGGAACCGGCCCGCTGCGCCAAGGGAGCACCCGAACCGCACAAGCTGAGCGAGCCCCGGAAGCTGACGATCGCGACGGGCACGCTGAGCGCCGAGTACGTGGCGCCGCTCGCCATGGCCGTCGAGAAGGGCGAGTTCGAGAAGGAGGGCCTGGACGTGACGCTGAAGGTCCTGCCCACCCCCGACGCCCTCCCGCTCCTCGCCAAGGGCGAGATCGACGCCCAGTGGGCCGCCCCGGAGGCCGCCGTCATGAACGGCATCCTCGGCGGCTTCGACATCAAGTGGGTGTCCGGCAACTTCTCCCCCGACCCGAAGTCCAAGAGCGGCCTGTGGGTGCGCCTCGAGAAGGGGGAGCGCGCGGCGCAGGTCCGGATGGCGGGCAAGAAGATGGGCACGCTGATCGGCAAGGGCTCGGTCGCCTCGTACCCGATGAACATCGCCCTGCGGAAGCACGGCGGCGGCCTCGACAGGATCCAGTTCCAGCAGCTCGGCTCGGCCGACGTGCTGACCGGCCTCCAGAACGGCGGCGTCGACTCTGCCTGGCTCCTCGACCCGATCTGGCGCAAGGTCGACGGCGACCGGCGCTACGCGTTCCTCGGCGGCCAGCCCCAGGGCGAACCGCTGGGCGGCATGCTCTTCGGCCCGAACCTCCTCAGCAAGGACCCGGACGCGGGCGTCGCGTTCCTGCGCGCGTACATCCGTACGGTCAACACGTACTTCCGCGGCGACTACAAGCAGGACCCCGCGTTCGTGTCGGAGCTGGCGAAGCTGCTGAAGACGGACCGGAAGGTCCTGGAGGAGACGCCTTCGCTGCGGATGGACTGGGAGATCCGCTCGGGTACGACGGACCGGTTGCAGGCGGCGTACCGGGCGGCGGGCGTCGCGGAGGGTGATCCGCTGCCGGAGTCGAGGACGGTGAACCGCAAGCTCTACGAGGAGGCGGTGGGCCACCAGTAGCCGCACACGCGCCGAGGCCCGGAACCAGTGACTGGTTCCGGGCCTCGGACTTTCAGTAGCGGGGACAGGATTTGAACCTGCGACCTCTGGGTTATGAGCCCAGCGAGCTACCGAGCTGCTCCACCCCGCGTCGGTGAACACAACTCTACGGCACCCCTTCGACCAGCGCAAATTGCTTCCGCGGCGGGTCCGGCGGCGTTACGCCGACAGTTCCTGCCGCAGCGCGTCCCGCAGCCGCCCCGCCCGCTCCGCGACCTCCGCGGGGCCGAGCTCGACCCCGCGCGACGCCCATCTCTGGCCTTCGGCGAGGTCGCCCCGGCGCGCGCACAGCAGCGCGAGCCGCAGCGCCGCCCGCCCGTGCCCGGCATCGGCCGCCCGGGTCCACCACAGCGCCGCCTCCGGCTCGCTCCCCTCGCGGGCGAGCAGCAGCCCGAGGTTGAACGCGCCGTTGCGCGATCCGGCCTCCGCCGCCTCCCGGTACCAGCGCGCCGCCTCCACCACGTCGCCCCGCGCGGCGGCGAGCATGCCGACCCGCACCTGCGCACGCCGGTGCCCGTGCTCGGCGGCCCGCTCGTACCACTCCTCGCACTCGCTCTTCTCGGTGACGGGCTCCCCCAGCTCGTGCCGGGGCGCGGGCGGCCGCCGCACGTCGAGCAGCGCGGCGAGACGGTACGCGGCCTCGGCGCTGCCGCCGCCCGCGGCGCACCGCAGGTGCCGCTCGGCGGCCTGCTCGTCGCCCTCGCGCTGCCGTGCGATCCCGGCCTGCAAGGCGGCCTCGGTGTGCCCGCCGGCCGCGGCCCGCTCGTACCACTGGAGCGCCGCCGCCTCGTCGTCTCGACTCGCGTAGAGGATCCCCAGGTTGAACGCCGCGTCGACGCTGCCGGCCTCGGCCGCCTTGGAGAACCAGGGCTCGGCGCCGACCGCGTCCCCGTTCTGCAGAAGCAGCACCGCGAGCGCGTTGGCCGCCTCCTTGTGACCCGCGTAGGCGGCGCGCCGGTACCAGCCCTCGGCCTGCACCGTGCGCTGCTGCTCGGCGCAGAGCAGCCCGAGGTTGTACGCGCCGTTGTTGTCGCCCGCGTCCATGGCGGCGCGGTACCAGCGCTCGGCGGTCTGCGTCTCGCCGCGCTGCGCGTGCAGCGCGCCCAGGGCGTTCGCCGCGTTGCCGTCGCCGTCCTGCGCGGCGCGCAGCCACCACACGGCGGCGCTCTCCTCGTCGCCCGCGTCGCGCAGCAGGAACGCGAGGGCGCACGCGGCGCGCGCCTCGCCGTCCTTGGCGGAGGTCAGGTACCAGCGTCCGGCCTCTTTCAGGTCGCCGCGCTTCTCCAGGATCGACCCGAGGTGCAGCGCGGCCCGCCGGTGCCCGCGCGCGGCGGCCTGCCGGTACCACTGCTCGGCCTCCTCGGCCGGGTTCCCGTCCCCGGAGACCAGCACGTCGGTGCCGCCCTTGCGGTCGAGCGCGCGGGCGAGCCGGTACGCGGCCTCGCGGTGCCCGCGCTCGGCCGCGGTCCGCATCCAGCGCTCGGCCCCGACATCGCTGCGGTGCTCCAGGAGGTCGGCGAGGGCGTAGGCGCCGAGGGTGTGGCCCTGCTCGGCGGCCTGGCGCAGCCAGTACTCGGCGGCGGGCTCGTCGCCGCGCTCGCGGAAGTGGCGTCCCAGGGCGTGCGCGGCGGGCGCGGATCCGGCGACGGCCGCGACGCGCCACCATCCGGCGGCCTCGTCGGCGTATCCGCGCTGGTGGAGCAGGACTCCGAGATTGTTGGCAGCGGCCCGGTCACCGGCTCCGGTGGCGGTACGCAGCAAGGGCTCGGCTCCGCCGAGATCTCCGCGGCGCAGCAGCATGGCGCCGAGGACGCTCATCGCCTCGACGTCGCCGGCCTCAGCGGCCAGCCGCTGGCGTGCTTCTTCCACAGCTTCGCCCGGTTCATCCCGATCCGTCGGCTGCACAAACCGCCCTGTCTCCAACAGAGTTGCCTTGTCCCCCATAACGTCCATCGTCGCACCACCCGCAACCCGGGTACACCTGGTATACCGCAGCCATTGAGGTCACTTCAGCGTTTTGTCGACATGCCCACAGGGAGACAAGTGAAACACAGAAAGCTCAACTCCCCTCGGGAGGAGCATCATTCGCACATGCTTCGCACATGCCAGGGGCCCATGACAGACGGGGCCCCGACGCACCGAAGGCCCGGAAGCCTTAGCTTCCGAGCCTTCGATCATCAGTAGCGGGGACAGGATTTGAACCTGCGACCTCTGGGTTATGAGCCCAGCGAGCTACCGAGCTGCTCCACCCCGCGCCGTTGTGTGTGAAACCGTATCACGGCGCGGAGGGGGCACCCGACCACTCAGCCGCCGGCCGCCTCCTTGTCGGCGCCGGACTTGTCGTCGCCCTTGTCCTTGGCCGCCTTGTCGGCCTCGCTCTGTGCCTTCTCGGCGCGCTCCAGGGCGTCCTGGAGCTTCTCCTGGGCCTCGCCGTACGCGGTCCAGTCGTTGTCCTTCAACGCCTCCTGGCCGTCCTTGAACGCCTCGTCGGCGTCGGCGAGCGCCTCCTTCACCGTCGAGTTCGACGGCGTCTTCGAGGTGTCGTCGCCCGGTTCCTCCGGTTCGGCCGGCTCGGAGCCGTCCACGTCGAACGCCTCGTTGAGCGCCTCGGACAGCGAGTCCGCGAACCCGATCTTGTTGCCGTAGCTGACCGCGACCTTGCGCATGAGGGGGTACTCGGCATTACGGCCCTGGGCGTAGATGGGTTCCACGTACAGGAAGCCCTTGTCGAGCGGGACCGTCAGCAGATTGCCGTACAGGACCGTCGAGTCGGCGCCCTTCATGTCGCGCACCCAGTTAGCCACCGAACCCGAGGAGTTGAGCGTGTTCTGCACCTGCTCGGGTCCCGCGACCTTGTCCTCGGTGACTCTGAGGAGCCTTATGGCGCCGTAGTCCTTGCTCGTCGCGTCCGCGTCGACCGCCATGAAGGCTCTCAGGTTGGGCCTGCCGCTCGGCGTGAACGTCGTCGTCAGCGAGAACTGCTGGCTGGTCTGACCCGGCATCTTCATGGACAGGTAGTACGGCGGGACCGCGCTGTTGTCCTTCTTGGTCGGGTCGTTCGGCACCTGCCAGGCGTCGGACGCGTTGTAGAACTGGTTCGAGTTCGTCACGTGGTACAGGCTCAGCAGCTCGCGCTGGACCTTGAACATGTCCTGCGGGTAGCGCAGGTGCTCCTTCAGGGAGGCCGGGATCGCGCTCTTGGGCTCGACCGTGCCCGGGAAGGCCTTCTTCCAGGTCTTCAGGACCGGGTCCTTCTCGTCCCACGTGTAGAGCTTGACCTCGCCCGTGCCCGCGTCGACGGTCGCCTTCACCGAGTTGCGGATGTAGTTGACCTGGTTCTGCTGGGCCACCACGGCGCGCTGGCTGTCGGCCTCGTTGAGCGAGTCGGCGGTGCTGTCGCCCAGCGTCGTACGGGACGCGTACGGGTATCCGTTCGACGTCGTGTAGGCGTCGATCACCCACTTGATCTTGCCGTTCACGACCGTCGGATACGGGTCGCCGTCGATCGTCAGCCACGGCGCGACGGCCTCGACGCGCTCCTTGGGCGTGCGGTTGTAGAGGATCCGCGAACCGTCGCCGATGGCTCCCGAGTAGAGGATCTGCGGCTCGCTGAAGGCGACGGCGTACGCGGCGCGGTTGACCGGGTTGGCGAGGTTGACGCCGCCCCTGCCCTTGTAGCTCGTCGTCTTCTGGGTGCCGTCGTCCTGCTCGTAGTCCAGCTCCTTCTGCGGCCCGCCGACGATCGAGTACTGCGTCGTCTTCTCGCCGTAGTAGATGCGCTGGTCGTAGTCGCCGAGGTCGCCGGTGGTCGGCAGGCCCGACTCGGTGAACTGCGGGGCGCCCCCGGAGGTCGCCGTGCCCTTCGCCGTCACGGCGCCGTAGCCGTGCGTGTAGACGAAGTGGTCGTTGATCCAGTTGCGCTTGTCGAGCTTGCCGAGGTTCAGCTCGCGCAGGCCGACCACGGTGTCCTGGCCGTTGTAGCGGTCCACGTCCAGGGTCGTCGGGAACTGGTAGTACTTCCGCTGCTGTTCCAGCTGCTGGAAGGTGGGCGACACGATGTTCGGGTCGTTGAGCCGGTAGCTGGCCGCGGTGTCGGACTCCGCGCGCTGCTTCTCGGTGTCGTCCGAGCCCTTGCCCTTGTAGTCGACGGGCTTGGCCTTGTCGATGCCGTAGGCCTTACGGGTCGCCTCGATGTTCTTCTTGATGTACGGGGCTTCCTTGGACTGCTCGTTCGGCTGCACCT
This sequence comes from Streptomyces sp. BYX5S, assembly GCF_054724165.1. Taxonomy (NCBI): domain Bacteria; kingdom Bacillati; phylum Actinomycetota; class Actinomycetes; order Kitasatosporales; family Streptomycetaceae; genus Streptomyces; species Streptomyces sp. BYX5S. The sequence continues at coordinate 7,025,103 of NZ_CM138829.1, forward strand.
GGAACTTCTGGACGATGGCCGGGTACAGGCCGCCGATCAGGATCGCCGAGAGCACCATCAGGCCGAAGCCGATGACCGGCAGCTGCCAGGTGCGCCGCCACAGGGTCGCGAAGAAGAGGATCGCGCAGATGACGGCGATGCAGAACAGGATCGTCTTCGCCGGCAGATACGCGTTGGCGTCGACGTACCTGAGGCCCGTCCAGTTGTCCGTCGCCTTGAAGTCGCTCTGCTTCACCGCGAGCCCGTACCGGTCGAGCCAGTACGCGACCGCCTTCAGGGCCACGAACACGCCCAGCATGACGGACAGGTGCCCGGTGGCCGCGGCCGTGGCGCGCGCACCCGGGCTGGTGATCCGCAGACCGCCGTACAGGTAGTGCGTCAGCGCGGCGGCGACCAGGCCGATGACGGCGGCCGCGAAACCGAAGCCGAGCAGGAACCGGAACCACGGCAGATCGAACGCGTAGAACGACACGTCCATGTTGAACTGCGGGTCCTTCTGGTTGAACGGCACGCCGTTCACGTACATCAGCCACGTACGCCACTGACTGGCGGCCGACGCTCCCGCGATCAGCCCCACCAGCGCGGTGATGCCGACCAGCAGCCACTTCTTGAAGGGCGCGATGCCCATCCGGTAGCGGTCCAGGCTCTGTTGTTCCATGGACATGGCGCTCAGCGGCGGACGCAGCCGGTGCGCCAGCCAGATGTTCACGCCGACGGCGAGCGCCATCAGGAGACCGAAGACGAAGAAGAGCCCGATCTTCGTCCACAACTGCGTCGTGAAGACGGACGAGAACTTGACCGATCGGTACCAGAGCCAGTCGGTCCAGAACCCGGCGAACATGACGAAGGCCATGCCGAGCACGGCCAGGACGCCGAGCGTCAACAGCAACGTCCGGGCGCGCCTGGAGGGGCGGCCCACTCTGATTCGCGGTCCCGTCGGGCCCCCGCCGCGGTCCGGCATCTGGAAAGCCAAGGTGCGCACCTCGAAGTTCGATATTCGGTGGGTCGGGCCCCCGAGATCGCGGACCCATCACCTATGCAACTTACTCACGCTTTACTCAGTTCCCGGTTCGGGGCAGGAACGAGGCAGGATTGTGACCATGTCCAACACTCCCATGGCAGCGAGCCCCCTCACCCGTGCCGTTCTCGAGATCGACGAGTACGCCTCCGGACTGGGCTGGGACCAGCCCGCTCGCCTCTTCGCCCTCGTCGACACGGGCGCGCTGCGCGCCCAGGAACCCGCTCTCGCGGCCCAGCTCGGGCTCGACGGCGAGCAGGAGGCCCCCGGCCTCACCCCGATCGAGCAGGACGAGATTCCCGCCGGCAAGCCGCTCGACGATTTCCTCGGCACCATCGCCTGGCCCGACGCCGTCGCGGGCTGCGCCCTGACGGTCGAGCGGCTCATGCTGCCGCCGTCCGCGGAGGCGTCCGTCCCGGAGGGCCTGAGCGGCAAGAAGCTGACGAAGTGGGTCTCCGAGCACCCGGACCGCCAGGAGGTCCGCATGACGGTCGGCGTGCTGCGCGACGGCACCCGCGACTCGGCGCTGCGGCTGCGCGAGAAGGACGCGACGACGGAGGTCCTCACGGGGTCGAACCTGGTGCCGGGCCTGGCCGAGGCCCTGTCTGCGACCTTCGCCGAGTGAGTTCGACACCGCCTGACGCGGAAGGGGCGCCACCGGAATCCCCCGGTGGCGCCCCTTCCGCGTGCTGCGGTGTGCGGAGCCGCTCAGCTCTTGGCGGAGCAGGTCGTCAGGTCCTTGGTGTCGCCGTTGCGGATGTCCTTCAGGGCGTCCATCGCGTCGTCCAGGGTGTCCACCTCGACGAGCGTCAGCCCGTCCGGGGTGTCCTTGGCCGCGGTGGCGCAGTTGTCCTTCGGCGTCAGGAAGTACTGGGCGCCCTTGGCGCGCGCGCCGACGGTCTTCATGCCGATGCCGCCGATGGGGCCGACCTTGCCGTCGTCGTCGATGGTGCCGGTGCCGGCCACGAACGCGCCGCCGGTCAGGTCCTGTGACGTGAGCTTGTCGATGATGCCGAGGGAGAACATCAGGCCCGCGCTGGGACCGCCCACGTCGGCCAGCTTGATGTCGATCTCGAACGGGAAGGTGTGGTCGGTCCCGGCCTGGATGCCGACGATCGCGCGGTCGTCCTCCGCCTTCTCCGTCTTGATCGTCACGTTCTCCGTGCGGGTGGCCTCCTTGCCCTCCTTCTCGGCGGCGGCCGCCTCCTTCACGGGTACGACCGTGAACACGACGTTCTCGCCGGGCTCGTGCTTGGTGACGAGCTCGGCGACGTCGGTGGGCTTGGTGACCTTGGTCCCGTCGACGGCCTTGATGACGTCACCGGCGTGCAGCGTGCCCTGCGCGGGGCTGCCCTTGACGACGCTGGAGACGATCACCCAGGACTTCACGGGGATGCCCAGCTCGTGCAGCGCCGCCACCTTGGCGCTCTCCTGGGACTGGCTGAACTCCTCGGCGTTCTGCTGCGAGGACTGCTGCTCGGTCTGGCCGTCCGGGTAGAGCGTGTCGTGCGGCACCACGATGCTGTCGTGCGCGAGCCATCCGTAGACCGCCGACACCAGGTTCATGTTGTAGTCGGCGCTGGTGACGCGGACCGTCGTCATGTTCAGGTGGCCGGACGTGTCGTACGTCTTGTGGCCGTTGATCTGGATGACGGGTTCGCCGCCGTGGTCCGCGAGCGTGTTCACCGTCGGTCCCGGCGACATCTCCGCGTAGGGCACTTTGATGAGCACCCCCGCGCACAGAAGCGCGATCAGCATGAGGGTCGAGGCGAGCATCGTCGCAGTGCGGCGTGGCATGGAACGACAGTACGGGACGAGGCTGTCAGTGCACGTTGGGGGCCGGGCCCTTCAGGTGCCCTGGTGCGACTTCTCCATCGCCTCGCGGAAGCGCGCGTAGCCGCTGAGTTCCGTGACGTCCCCGGTCTTGTGGCGCCGGCGACCGGCCCAGATGCCCCAGAGTCCGGCGGCCACCGCAGCGACAACCGGGATGAGCAGCCACAGGAGTGCTGCCATGCCGACCTCCCGACCCCTTGAGCGACTGCCACTGACGTATCAGCAGATTAACCATCCGCAGTCCCAACGCTCGCCGCAGGGGGGCGGTTACGCAACCGGAGCCTCAGCAGGCCCCCACCCACTCCTCCGTCCCGTCCGAGAACGTCTGGTGCTTCCAGATCGGCACCTCGTGCTTGAGGTCGTCGATCAGCTTGCGGCAGGCCTCGAAGGCCTCTCCCCGGTGCGGGCACGACACGGCGACGACCACGGCGAGATCGCCCACCGTCAGGTCACCGATCCGGTGGACCGCCGCGAGGGCGCGCACCGGGTACTCGGCGACGACCTTCTCGGCGACGCGCCGCATCTCCGCCTCGGCGGTCGGATGGCAGGAGTAGCCGAGCCTGTCCACGTCGGCCCCGCCGTCGTGGTTGCGCACGGTCCCCACGAAGAGCGCGGTGCCGCCCGCCGCGTCGTCCCCGACGGCCGTGAAGACCTCGTCCAGGGAGAGCGGCGTGTCACGGATCGCGAGCAGCTTGATGGGGTCCTGTGCCGCGTGCTCGCCGGGGTGCTCGTGCTGGGTGGGTGCCATGCCCTCATCGTGCCGCACACCACTGACAGCCGTGAATTGGATCCTCCTACAGTCGCCCCCGCGGCTCCTTAGATGCGCCGCCGAGCCTTGCGGACCCGCCGCACCACGGCCGCCGTGCCCAGCAGCGCGACGGTCGCGCCCGCGGCACCGGCCGCCGTCGCGTCCTTGCGGCCGAGTCGCCGGCCCGCCACGGTGCGCCGCCCGGCGACCTCCTCCAGGAGTTCCGCGAGGACCTCCTCATTGGTCCACTGGGGTCGCCAACCGGAGTCGTGCAGCCGGCTGCCGCTCACCACCCAGGGGTACATCGTGTAGGCCAGATCGCCCGCCGGGGAGGGCGTCAGGCCGATCCGGTGCAGGCGGGCCGCCGCGCCCAGCGCGACGGCGGAGGGCAGCTCCATGCGGCGGATCCCGCTGAGCTCCTCGACCTCCTCCTGCTCCAGCCAGCCGTCGCAGCCGACCGCGAGCTCTCCGTCGACCTTCTCCAGGACCGCGTGCTCCAGGGCGCTGCACAGGTCGTCCACGTGGCAGAACTGCCAGGCGGGCCGGGAACCGGCCACCACCAGGAGGCGCGGCGACTCGAAGTACCTGGTGAGCGCCGTGTCGGTGCCGCCGCCGACGAGCACCGCGGGGCGCACCACCGTGACATTGAGGCCCGGGTGCGCGCGCGGGGCGCGGCGGGCGAGGCGCTCGACCTCCAGCAGGTCGCCCACGCCGGTGGCCTCGGCGGTGGCACGCAGCTCCGCGTCCTCGGCGAGCGGCAGCTCGTTGTCCTCCAGGGCCCCGTAGACCATCGTCGAGGTGCACAGGACGACGCGGTGCACTCCGGCCGCGGCCGCGGCGGTCAGCACGGTCTGGGTGCCCCGCACGTTGTACGCGGTGCGGGCCGCGGGGTCGGACTCGAGGTCGAGATCGAGGGCCAGGTGCACGACGACGTCGGCGCCGCGCAGCTTCTCGGCGATGGCCGGGTCCCGCACGTCCAGGACGTGCCAGGTGGCGGACGTGCACTCGCCGCGCCGCTCGTCGATGGCGAGGACCTGCTTGATGGCGTCCGACGCGGCGAGCCGCTCGGTGAGCAGGGCGCCGATGCCGGACGCGGCACCGGTGACCGCGACGACGGGGCCGCGTACGGCGGAAGTGGACGAGGGGTTTCGCGCTGCGCGAACCTGCGGATCTGGGGAACTCACCGGGCGTCTCCAGCGGTTGTCTTCAGTACGTACGTTTATGACGCGTACGTACCAGGAGGCATCCATCCTGCCGCAGGCACCGAGTCGGCGAAGCACTGAGGCCCGATCCGGCCATGGTGTCTACGCTGGGTGTGTAGTCGGGCAGTCGCCGCCGGGCCCAGAAACCGGCGGCCCAACCAGCCGAGGATTCCCGTGAGTGACACCCCATTCGGTTTCGGCCTTCCGCCGGAGGAGCCGGAAGACGGCGACGAGGGCAAGAAGAAGGACCAGCAGGGCGGTGGCGGTCAGGGACCGGCCGGCCCGTTCGGATTCGGGTTCCCGGGCCTGCCCGGCGCGGGCGGCCCGGGTGGCGCGGGCGGGGACAACCCGTTCGCGGCGATGTTCGGCTCGATGAATCCGAACGACCTGGGGGCGGCGTTCCAGCAGCTCGGCCAGATGCTCTCGTACGAGGGCGGCCCGGTGAACTGGGACATGGCCAAGGACATCGCCCGCCAGACCGTCTCGCAGGGCACGCAGGACGGTGTGAAGGACACCAGCGTGGGCCCCGCGGAGCGCACCGCCGTCGAGGACGCCGTGCGCCTCGCCGACCTGTGGCTGGACGACGCGACGTCGCTGCCTTCGGGCGCGCACTCGTCGGTCGCCTGGAGCCGCGCCGAGTGGGTCGAGGCGACCCTCCCGGTGTGGAAGGAGCTCGTCGACCCGGTCGCCGAGCGCGTCGGCATGGCCATGGGTGACGTGCTGCCCGAGGAGATGCAGGCCATGGCGGGCCCGCTGATCGGCATGATGCGCTCCATGGGCGGCGCCATGTTCGGCCAGCAGATCGGGCAGGCCATCGGCGTCCTCGCGGGCGAGGTCGTCGGGTCCACGGACATCGGCCTGCCGCTGACCCCGGCCGGCAAGGCCGCGCTGCTGCCGCTGAACGTCGAGGCGTTCGGCAAGGACCTCGGCGTCCCCCAGGAGGAGGTCCGCCTCTACCTGGCGCTGCGCGAGGCCGCCCACCAGCGGTTGTTCTCGCACGTGCCGTGGCTGCGCTCGCACCTGTTCGGCGCCGTCGAGGGGTACGCGCGCGGGATCAAGGTCGACACCACGAAGCTGGAGGACGTGGTCGGCCAGTTCGACCCGCAGAACCCGGAGCAGATCCAGGAAGCGCTCCAGCAGGGCATGTTCCAGCCGGAGGACACGCCGGAGCAGAAGGCGGCCCTGGCCCGCCTGGAGACGGCTCTGGCGCTCGTCGAGGGCTGGGTCGACGCGGTGGTCCACGCGGCCGCGAAGCCGCGTCTGTCGTCCGCCGACGCGCTGCGTGAGACGCTGCGCCGCCGCCGTGCGACCGGTGGACCGGCGGAGCAGACGTTCGCCACGCTGATCGGCCTGGAGCTGCGTCCGCGCCGGCTGCGGGACGCCTCGCGCCTGTGGGCCTCGCTCACGGACGCGCGCGGGGTGGACGGCCGGGACGGCCTGTGGGCGCACCCGGACATGCTGCCGACGGCGTCCGACCTGGACGACCCGGACGGCTTCGTGCACCGCGACGAGCAGCTGGACTTCTCCGAGATCGACAAGATGCTCGGCGAGGCGGCGAGCGGCTCCGGCGAGAAGCCGAACCTGAAGAAGGACCAGGGCGGCGCGGGCGAGGACGACAAGGACCGGGGCGACAAGGGCGACGGCGACCAGGGCGAGGGCGACTCCGGCAAGTGAGCCTGTACGACGACACGGTCCTCGTGCTCAAGGGCTACGAGGACCAGCCGGACCTGCGCCAGGCCTACCTGGACCACCTCGCCTCCTTCGGCGACGCCGGGATGTGGAAGCCCTGCACCGCCGGGCACATCACGGCGAGCGCCCTGGTGGTCGACCCCGAGCGCGGGCGCGTGCTGCTGACGCTCCACAAGAAGCTGCGGATGTGGCTCCAGATGGGCGGGCACTGCGAGCCGGGCGACGCGACGCTCGCGGCCGCGGCCCTGCGCGAGGCGACCGAGGAATCGGGCATCCCCGGCCTCACGCTGCTCGCGGGCGGCCCGGTCCGCCTGGACCGGCACCCGATCCCCGGCCCGTGCAGCCAGCACCTGGACGTGCAGTACGCGGCGCTCGCCCCGGCGGACGCCACGGAGGCCATCAGCGACGAGTCGCTGGACCTGCGCTGGTTCCCGTACGACGAGGTGGCGGACGTCGCCGACACGTCCGTCGTCCGTCTCGTGGAGGCCACGCGGGCTCGGCTCTGAGTCCTGAACAGCTGCACGTGTAAGGGGCGGTCGCCGTGGCGACCGCCCCTTACACGTGTGCTCATGGAAGCGTCAGCTCCAGACGTTGCCCTGGTTCTGGCCGCGGGCGCCCTGCTGGCCCATCCCGTACTGCGCGGCGAGACCGCCGCCGATCGCCGCGTTCTGCGGCGGCAGCAGCTCGCTGGGCTGGACGAGCGCGAAACCGCTGCCCATGAAGCTGAGCTCCCAGCCCTCGCCGGTGTTGCCCCGGCGCCGCCAGACGCCCGAGGAATGCGTCTGCGCCTGCATCTGCACCCGAAGCCCGGTGGACCAGGCGACGATGGCGTCCGCGTCGGCGTTGACGTACTGGTCGGGCGTGACCTGAAGCATCAGCGGCTGGCCGGAGGTCATCAGCGCGACCTTGCCGCGCCCGGTGATGTTGAGCTGGTACTTGCCCGAGCCGGAGATGCCGAACTGGCTGTCCACCGCGATGACCTCGTGGTGCAGCGACGAGTCCATCGCCAGCACGTAGCTGCTGTCGACGGTCAGCCCGTCCTGTTCGACATCCACTACGTGGATGTACTGGGCGAGGTTCGCCAGGAAGACGGTGCCCTGGCCGTGGCAGCGCATCAGGCTGAGTCCCTCGCCGGTGTGCGCGCGGGCGCGCCGCTGGCCGGACGACTGGTACTCGCCGTCGAACTCCATCAGTCCCTGGTAGGCGACCATCGCGCCCTTGCGGGCGAGGATGTCGTCGTGGCCCTCCAGGGTGACCCGCAGCATCTGCGGGTTCTGCACCGCGTAGCGCTCCTGGGTCTGCTGCTCGGTGTGTGCGAAAAGCGGGCTCTGCATGGTGTGTTCGCTCCCCCTCAGCCCCGGGCTCGGAGACGGTCGGTGCTGTCCTCACTGGGCTGGACGACGACGATGCCCTCGCCGGAGAAGCCCATCTGGTAGGCCTCTCCGCTGCCGCGCCCGATGAGCGAGGCCGCCCGGAAGCTGCGCTTGCCCTTCACCTTCAGGTTCGGCGACCAGGCGATGAGCGCGTCGGGGTCCACGTAGGTCTCGTCCTCGCCTCGGCCGCAGTCGACCACCATGGGGGTGCCGCGCGAGGTCAGGGCGACGAATCCCTGACCGCTGATCGTGATGTTCCACAGGCCCTGCCCGGTGAACTTGGCGAGGCCCTTCACGCGCTCCACGCCCCACTGGAGGTGGGCGTCGAAGGCGAGGAGGTTGGTGCCGTTGACGGAGATCGACTCGCCGCCGAGGTTGATGACGACGACGTCGGCGCCGTAGTCGGCGAGGTAGAGCAGGCCGTCGCCGGAGCACTTCATGAGGGGCGCGCCCTCACCGGTGATCCAGTCCCGGGCCACCTGGCGTACGGCGGGCGGGTTGGGCTCGTACTGGACGAAGCCCTCGTAGGCGATCATCGAGCCCACGCGCGCGAAGAGGTCGTTGCCGGTCTGCATGGCGACCTTCAGCATGTTGTTGCCGTGGTTCTCCATGCGTGCGGCGACCGGGGTCGGGGCGAAGCCCGCGAGTGGCTGGTTCATGACGGGCTCCCTCAGACCTCGTACGGCTGGACGACGATGAAGTTGCCGGGTGCGGCCCGGAATTGCAGGTTGACGCCCTCGCCACTGTCGCCGGGGTAGGCGTTGCGGCGCATGCGGACCTGGTTGGAGACGATCACCTGCGCGGCCGCGGACCAGGCCACGACGGCGTTGGAGTCGGCGAACGTGGTGGGCGTCACCGGCAGCACGACGGGCGTGCCGTGGGTCTTCACGACGACCGTGCCCGTGCCCTGGAACTGGAGCACGAACAGGGCGCCTCCGGGGATGCCGTGCCCTTCGATCCTGCGCACCTCGTGCTGGAGGCTCTCGTCGAACGCCAGGACGTTCTCGGCCGAGACGCAGATCGCGTCGCCCTGGAGCTCGATGGGGTGCAGATGGGTGGCCTCTTCCGCGAAGAAGACCTGGCCGCGGCCGGTGCAGCGCATCAGCTGCATCTCCTGGCCCGTGGCGTTGCCGACGATGCGGCCGGCGAACCCGGCGCCCTTGTAGCTGAACTCGACCTTGCCCTGGTAGAGCACCATGCTGCCCTGGCGGGCGAGGACGGGCTGATCGCCGCCCGCGCCGAGGTCGACACGGATCAGCTTCTTGTTCTGGGGCGTCCAGCGCTGCCCCGTGGGGGCCTCGCGGTACTTCTCCAGAGCGGCGGCGACGCCCGGCGCGGCGGCCTGCTGCGGGATGCCCTGCGGGGCTCCGGGCGCGGCCGGGGCCTGGCCGAAGACCGGCTGCCCGGGGGGCGTCGGCGGCTGCTGGCCGAAACCCTGCGGTGCGGCCGGGGTCCCCGGCTGCTGGCCGTAGCCGGGCGGCAGCGGCGCGCTGCCCTGGCCGGGGACCTGGCCGAACTGCGGCTGCTGCGGTGGCTGCTGGCCCTGCGGGCTCGGCGCGGTCGGCGTCGGGGGCGGCGGGACCGTGCCGGGCGATGTGGCGAGCGGGGCCGCGATGGTGGGCGCCGTGTGCACCGGCGGCTCGGCGGCCGGCGGGGGCGTGGGGGCCTGCGGCGGGGCGGCGAACTGCGGTGCCGGCTCGGGCGCGGGCGGGGCGGGCGCTGCCGGGGCCCCGAAGGCCGGCGGCTCGGAGGCCTGGGCGGGCGGCGCGAAACCGGGAGCCGCGAAGCCGGGTGCGGCGGCCTGCTCGGGCTCGGCGGCGGGCTCCTCCTCGGCGACCTCGCCGCCGAAGTTCTTCAGCAGCGCGTCGAGGCCGCCGTCGAAGCCCTGTCCGACCGCGGCGAACCGCCACACGTCCTTGAGGTAGAAGTCGCCCAGCATCACCGCGCGCTCGGTGGAGAACTCGCCACCGTGGAAGGAATACCGCGCGACCTCCTCACCACCGGCGACGATGCGGATGTACCCGGGGGCGATCTGCGACATCTGGCCCGCGCCGTCGACGGTCGCGGTGAACGACAGCTTCTGGATCTGGGCGGGGATCTTCTCGAGGGTGACGCGGAAGGACTCCGTGTCACCGGCCTGCGCGCCGAGCAGCTGGACGGACTCCTCGGGCGTCTTCGGCTGGTTGAAGAAGACGAAGTACCGGTCGTCGGACAGCCGTTCCTCGGCGTCGAGGCCGAAGCAGCTGATGTCGAAGCTCAGTCCGGGACCGGTGATCTGTACACCTACGTACAGATCCGTGCCCGCGGTGAGGTCACTGATCTTGGCCTTGTGGCCGCGTTGGAATTCCCTGGCCATGCGTAACGACCGTCCCCCATCCCGATGGTGATTGCGTCGCGCCAGGCTAACCGCAAACTCCGACAGTGGGATAAGTCGGTACAGCCCTGGTACAGAAGCTCTTCCTGGGGAGGATCGGGAAGATCAGTCGCCGCGCGTGGCGGGCAGGTGCGGCAGGCGGTCGGCCGCGACCACTCCTTCGAGGTAGCCGCGCGCCCGCTCGGTGCGCGGGTACGCCTCCAGGAGCCGCCAGAACCGCGGTCCGTGGCCGGGGACGAGCAGGTGCGCCAGCTCGTGGATGAGTACGTAGTCGACGACGTACTCGGGCATGCCCTGCAAGCGGTGGGAGAGTCTGATGCTGCCTTCCGCGGGCGTGCACGAACCCCACCGGGTGTTCTGATTGGTGACCCAGCGCACCGAGGCGGGGCGGGCCTTGCCCTCCAGGTACTGGCCCGACAGGCGCTCGGCGCGGTCCGCCAGCTCGGCGTCGCCCAGCACCCGCTTGCTCTCCTGCGCGGCGAGCTTGTCGAGCATGACGCCCACCCAGCGCTTCTCCTCGGCCTCCGACATGCGTGCGGGGATGAGCACCACGGTGCGGTCGCCCTCCCGGTAGGCGGAGACCGTCCTGCGCCGCCGGGAGCTCCTGCGCACCTCGACGGCGCTCGCCCCCAGGCCGCCTGCGGGCGGGCTGGTCGTGCTGCGCTGTGTGTTCGTGGCACGGTGCAGTGGGTCGGCGGACACGCCCCGACGTTACCCGCTGTGCAGGGCGGAAGTCCCGCCTCCGGAAGTCTTCGGTGCGGTGCCCATGGCGCGCTCGCCGATTAGTACGACCATCACCCACAGCCTGTGGACAACTTTCCGCGCGACCGCGACGGTCCGGGCATCCTGACGGTGTCGCTCGACGGGACGACGCCGTCGACTCGGCACGAGGGCAGTGCGGGCACGACGAGGACGGTGCGGGCACGAGAGGACGGTGCGGGCGCGACACAGGTCAGCACGGCCGGCACCGCACAGCACGGTCGGCACTGCAAGCACGGGGACACCACGGGGGAACAGTCATGCATCCGATCCTGAAGCCGGCCCTGCGGCGCGGCTGGCACGACCTGAACACGGTGCAGTTCGGCCTGACACCGGCGCACGCGGTGGTGCTCGGCCCGGTCGACACGGCGACGGGCAGCTTCCTGACCCTGCTCGACGGCACCCGCGGCGTCCCACTGCTGCGCGACGAGGCGCGCACGATGGGCCTCCCGGACGGGCATGTGGACGCGCTCCTGGAGCGGCTGAGCGGGGCGGGGCTCCTCGACGACGCGACGGGCGGCGGTCCGCCCGCCGAGGACCTGCGCAGGCGGGCGGGGGTGATGGACCGGCTCCGGCCCGATCACGCGGCGCTGACGGTGACGACGTCGGAACCGGCGGAGGCGATGGTGCGGCTGGCCGCCCGCCGCTCCATGCGGGTCCAGGTGAGAGGCGCCGGACGGGTGGGCGCGCTCGTCGCCTCGGTGCTCGCCTCCGCGGGCGTCGGCCATGTCGAGGTGCGCGACGGCGGATGCGTGGAGCCCTGGGACGTGGCGCCGGGCGGGCATCCGGTGGAGGCGGTGGGTGAGCGCCGGGACGTGTCCGCGCGGCGCGTGGCGCGCTCGGCGGCGCCGGTCCGGCCGCCTCGCCCGGACCGGCGCGCGGCGCCCGCCCCGCGTCTCGCGGAACCGGATCCCGACGCGCCGCGGCTCTCGCTCGTCGTCATCGCCCCGCGCGACGCGCTCGCGGTCCACTCCCCCACCCCGGCAGCGGCGGAGGACCTCGTGTCGACCGGCATTCCCCATCTCTACGCCGGGGTGGTCGAGGCCACCGGCGTGGTCGGGCCCCTGGTGCTGCCCGGCGGGACGGGCTGCGCGCACTGTCTGCTGCTCGGCCGCACGGACCGCGATCCGACCTGGCCCCGGCTGCTCGCCCAGTGGGGCTCGGGGCGCGCCGGCCGTCAGGTGCAGGCCTGCGACGTGGGCCTGGCCGTCGCCGTGGCGGGTCTCGCCGCGGCGCACGCCCTGGCCTTTCTCGACGGGGAGCTGCCGTCGAGCACGGGGGCGCGCTGGGAGGCGGCCGCTCCGGGGCTCGACTGGCACGCCCGGCCGGTGTGGCCCCATCCGGAGTGCTCGTGCGGTGCGGGTGAGAGAGGTAACGGGCAGGAGGTCTCCGTGCAGGAAGGGCCGCACGACACAATGGCGGGGTAAGCCATGGCTGTCGGCCCTACGGCACCCGGGCATGCGTGGCATGACTGTGCGGCACTTGGAGGGGTGTATGTCTGATCTTCCCCGGAAGGCGGTTACCCGTACCGCCAAGCTGGCAGCGCTGCCGATCGGCTTCGCGGGCCGGGCGACGTGGGGCATCGGCAGACGCATCGGCGGCAAGTCCGCCGAGCTCGTCGGGCGAGAGCTGCAGCAGCGCACGGCGGAGCAGCTGTTCAAGGTGCTCGGAGAACTCAAGGGCGGGGCGATGAAGTTCGGGCAGGCACTGTCCGTCTTCGAGTCGGCGCTGCCGGAGGACGTCGCGGGCCCGTACCGCGCGGCGCTGACGAAGCTTCAGGAGGCCGCGCCTCCGATGCCGACGCGCACGGTGCACGCGGTGCTCGACGAGCGGCTCGGCGAGCAATGGCGTGAGCTGTTCCTGGAGTTCGAGGACAAGCCGTCGGCCGCCGCCTCCATCGGACAGGTGCACCGCGCCGTGTGGCACGACGGCCGGGAGGTCGCCGTGAAGGTGCAGTACCCGGGCGCGGGCGAGGCGTTGCTGTCGGACCTCAACCAACTGGGCCGGTTCGCGCGCCTGTTGGGTCCGCTGATTCCGGGCATGGACATCAAGCCGCTCATCTCCGAGTTGCGCGACCGGGTGTCGGAGGAGCTGGACTACGCGCTGGAGGCGCAGGCCCAGCAGGCGCACGCGGAGGAGTTCGAGGACGATCCCGATGTCGTGATCCCCCGCGTGGTGCACCAGTCCGAGCAGGTCCTGGTGACGGAGTGGATGGACGGAACGCCGCTCGCCGAGGTCATCGGCGGCGGGAGCCAGGAGACACGGGACCGTGCGGGGCAGTTGCTGGCCCGCTTCCTGTTCTCGGGCCCGGCGCGCACGGGCCTGCTGCACGCGGACCCCCACCCGGGCAACTTCCGGCTGCTGCCGGACGAGAAGGGTGGCCTACGGCTGGGCGTCCTGGACTTCGGCACGGTGGACCGGCTGCCCGGCGGCCTGCCCGAGCCGATCGGCGCCTCCCTGCGCAGGACGCTCGACGGCGAGGCGGCGGCGGTCTACGAGCTGCTCTGCGAGGAGGGCTTCGTCAGGGAGTCGATCGAGCTGGAACCGGACGCGGTCCTCGACTACCTGCTGCCGATCATCGAGCCGGCCCGCGTCGACGCGTTCACCTTCACCCGGTCCTGGATGCGCAATCAGGCGGCCCGGATAGCCGATCCCCGCTCCCCCGCCCACCAGCTCGGCAAGCAGCTCAACCTGCCGCCGTCGTACCTGCTGATCCATCGGGTGACGCTCAGCACGATCGGGGTGCTGTGTCAGCTCGGCGCGACCGTGCGGCTCCGCGACGAGCTGGAGATGTGGCTGCCGGGCTTCGTCGCCGAGGATCCGACGGAGACGGAGGACTGGCCGGCCGCGGAGGCCTGATCACCACCACTCGGCCCGTTGCCGCCAGTCGGTCAGATCACCACCAGTCCGAGTCGAGCCGCCCTTCGATGGCCCGGATGTTCTCCCGGGCGCAGGCGTCGCAGAAGTGTCGCCGGATGCCACCCTCGATGGAAAAGGTCCAGGTCAGCGGCGGTTCCTGGGCTGTCGTGCCGCAGCGCGCGCACACGATCTGCCGAGGGTCGGGGTGCTGCGCGGAGTCCCCGCCAGGAAGAGACGTCACTCGGCGACGATAACTCCACAACCCGATGAACGCCGGGCGCCACGCACCTCGGGGGCCGGTCCGCCTGGGACCGGCCCCCGAGGGAGCAGCCGCGCTGTCGCGGCGGGCGTCGATCAGTCGGTGTCGACGGCTGGGTTACTGCATGACGGCCATGGCGAGCGCGCGCCGGGCACGCATCGACGCGCGCTCGGCGCGACGCTGCATCCGGCGGGCGGCGGCCAGGCGCAAGGCCCGGCGTTCGCTCTCGGCCTCACGCAACTTCTCGTGCATATGCGCACGAGCCAGGGCTTCTGGTGCGAGTTGCATCTGACGGGTCCTGTTCTGGCACGAGTCGGTCGCGCCGGTGGTGGTGAAGTCTGGGATCGCGGAGCCTGCGGGCTCGCTCGGGGACGGCTTCATCGGGGCCTGCTTCTTGGGGTCGTGCGTGAGGGGGCGGTCGATCGTTCCGGGGGTGTTCATGCCACAACCGGGTTCTTGCGCGGGCGGCCACGCGGCCGCTTCCGGGCGACGACAACGCCCTGGACGAACAGCTCGCCGCCCCAGACGCCCCACGGCTCACGCCGCTCCTTGGCGCCGGCGAGGCAGGCCTCCATCAGCGGGCAGGTGCGGCAGAGGGACTTGGCGTACTCGACGTCCGCCGGGGACTCGGCGAAGAAGACCTCGGGGTCGTAGGCACGGCAGGGGACGGGCACGTCGAGGTTCTCGATGGCGTCGTCGAGCGCGGTGAGCGCGGTCAGCGGGTTCAAGGTGGAGTCCTCCGTGGACACGGGCGGCGAAAGAGGGCCTGAAGGCGGTACGGACGGGGCGTGCGCTTCGAGTTGCACGGTGTCTTTTTCCTCGTCTGGTCGTCCGGCCGGTAGGCCGGGTGGCGGTGGTACCGGGTTCTTTTCTTGTCCCGAGGCCCCTTGGTTCTGGCTCCTCGGAAGATCGCTGTCTCTTCCGGGAAAACAGAAGGGCCGCGGATCCCGGATGGGGTTCCGCGGCCCTGAAGGCGCCTGCCTGATCGTCGTCAGGCTGGATCACTCCAGGGTTCGAGCCCACGGAAGGCCCACATCGTGTGGTGCTGCGTCGTCTGCTTCCGGAATCCGGCACCGGCCGCTGCAAAGGCATAGGCCTGAGCCTGTGCCGTCGCTACTGCTTCCGGTGCCTTGGTCGGTCGCTCATTGCGCTCGCGAATGGGAAGACCCGCGAGAGACAGGACGGACTCCGGACGCGTGGCGGAGACGCCAGACAGACCGGTGCCCAGGTTCGAGAAACCGAGCAGGCAGGAAGCGACGACCGAGCGATCGGTCATTTTGACGGTGCTGATGGAGCTGGCGTTGATGCTGATCACTGGAATCGCCTCCTCTCGGCGTCTCTGGGACCGGCGCGAACCGGTCCGACGGCTTTCAAGTACAACACGGAACCAGGGCCTTCGAGAAGGCCGCTGCTTTCGTGATTAAGAACCTATGGGGATTGTTGGGGCCTGCGCAAACTATTTTTTCGACGAGTTCGCATCAGTCGTCCACATCCTCGCCCCCGGGCTGATCGTCCAGCGCCTGACCTGCGCAAATAGCCAGCACGTCGGATCCGTACGTCCGAAACTTCCGGCGTCCGACGCCCGGGATGCGGGACAGGTCGGCCGCGTCCTCGGGGGCGGCCTCGGCGATGGCGATCAAGGTCTTGTCCGTGAAGACGCAGAACGCGGGCTGCCCGAGGTCGGCCGCCGTGCGACCCCGCCACTCGATCAGGCGCTCGTACAGGCCCTCGTCCATGTCCGACGGGCACTCCTCGCAGCGCATCAGCTTCATCTCGGCGGCCTCGAGCGTGCGCCCGCACACCCGGCAGCGCGCCACCTTCCGGTCCACCCGGGGCCGCGCACCGGCCAGCGGCTCGCGGGTGCCCGTGCGCGTGCCGAACTCGATGCCGCCGCGCCCCACGCTCGCCCCGCGCCCCGCCGAGCCCTTCGACCCCGGTCGCAGCCCGTCGAGGAAGCGGCTCGGCCTGCGGTTCGGCCGGCCGCCGGGCGAGCGGGACAGCGCCCAGGAGAGGCCGAGGTGGCGCCGCGCGCGGGTCACCCCGACGTACAGCAGGCGCCGCTCCTCCTCGATCTGCTCGTCGGTCTTGGCGTAGGTGATCGGCATCATGCCCTCGGCGACGCCGACCAGGAACACCGCGTCCCACTCAAGGCCCTTCGCGGCGTGCAGCGAGGCGAGCGTGACGCCCTCCACGGTCGGGGCGTGCTGCGCGGCCGCCCGCGCGTCGAGTTCCGCCACGAACGCGCTGAGCGTCGCGGCGGGCTCGGCTCGCGCGAGGTCCTCCGCGAGCCGGGCGATGGCGGCGAGCGACTCCCAGCGGTCCCGGACCGCGCCGGATCCCGCGGGCGGCTCCGAGGTCCAGCCCGCTCCGGACAGCACGGCTCTGACCTGGGAGGGCAGATCCACGGCCTCGTCGAGACCCGCGTCGTTGTCCCCGAAGCGGGCGGCCGCGCGCAGCTCGTGGTGGGCCTTGCGGACCTCGGCCCGCTCGAAGAAGCGCTCGGCACCGCGCAGCTGGTAGGGCACGCCCGCGTCGGCCAGGGCCTGCTCGTAGATCTCGGACTGCCCGTTCGTGCGGAACAGGATCGCGATCTCGCCGGCGGACACCCCGGAGTCGATCAGCTCCCTGATGCGGCGGGCGGCGCCCTCGGCCTCCGCGGGCTCGTCGGCGTACTCGACGTAGGTCGGCTCGGGGCCCGCCTCGCGCTGCGAGATCAGCTCCAGGCGGTGCTCGGCGGCGCGCCCGCTGGCTCTGGTCAGCACTCCGTTGGCCAGGTGCACGACCTGGGGGGTGGAGCGGTAGTCACGGACCAGCTTGACGACGGTGGCGCTCGGGTGGCGGGTGCGGAAGTTCAGCAGGTGGTCGGGGGTGGCGCCGGTGAAGGAGTAGATCGTCTGGCTGGCGTCGCCGACGACGCAGAGGCTGTCGCGCTCGCCGAGCCACAGGTCGAGGAGGCGCTGCTGGAGCGGGCTGACGTCCTGGTACTCGTCGACGACGAAGTGCTGGTACTGGGCGCGGACCTGATCGGCGATGTCCTGCCGGTCCTGGAGGATGCCGACGGTGAGCAGCAGGACGTCCTCGAAGTCGATGACGGAGCGGTCCCGCTTGAGGGTCTCGTACGCGGAGTAGATCTGGGCGATCTCAGCGGGGTGCCGGGGCGACTCCCGGCCCGCCTTGTGCGCCGCCGCGGCGTAGTCGCCGGGGACGGTCTGGGTGACCTTGGACCACTCGATCTCCGCGGTCACGTCGCGCAGCTCTCCGCGGTCCAGGCGCAGGCGGGAGGCGGCCGCGGCGTCGGCGACGAGCTGGATCTTGCGGTCGACGAGCCGGGGCAGTTCCCCGCCGACCGCCTTGGGCCAGAAGAACTGGAGCTGACGCAGGGCCGCGGAGTGGAAGGTGCGGGCCTGCACCCCCGCCGCGCCGAGCTGCCTGAGCCGGCCGCGCATCTCGCCCGCGGCGCGGTTGGTGAACGTGACGGCGAGCACGGTGTTGGGCTGGAGGATCCCGGCACGGACGCCGTAGGCGATGCGGTGGGTGATCGCCCGCGTCTTGCCCGTGCCCGCGCCGGCGAGCACGCACACCGGACCGTGCAGGGCCGTCGCCACGGCGCGCTGCTCGGGGTCGAGCCCGTCGAGCACCGCGTCGGCAGATTCCGGGACCTGCGGGAACAGGGTGGAGTGCGTTGCTGCTGTCACCCCGCCATGCTGCCAGGTCTCCAGGGACGGGTGCGTCGCGTTGTCCACAGGTGGCGCCCACTCGTCGTACTAATGCGCCCGACGTGCGGGAATGGTCGCCCGGTCGCGTACGTTCGACTGATTGCGAACACGCACCCCAGCCACCGAAGGAGCGCGAGGACATGCCGGGCACTGTGACGATGTACAGCACCACGTGGTGCGGCTACTGCCAGCGGCTGAAGAAGCAGATGGACCGTGAGGGCATCGGTTACACCGAGATCAACATCGAGCACGACCCGGAGTCCGCGGCCTTCGTCGAGAAGGCGAACGGCGGGAACCAGACGGTCCCCACGCTCCTCGTGGTGTCCGAGGGCGGCGCCGAGTCGGTCATGACGAACCCGTCGCTGGCCCAGGTCAAGCAGGCCATGGCGGCCTGAACCGCCGGGCCCCGAGCGAACGGCCCCCGCCCCTTCACGGGTACGGGGGCTCTGCGCTGTTCAGGGCCTTTGTCGGTCGCTCAGAGCGCGTCGCTGGGCTTCGGCAGGGGCTTGCCGTACCAGAGCTCGATCAGCCGGGCCGCGATCGAGATCCCGTAGGGCGGCATGACCTCGCCGGAGTCGAAGGCGGCCGTCAGGTCCTCGCGGGAGAACCAGCGCGCCTCGTGGATCTCGTCACCGTCCACGTTGATGTCGAAGGACGTGGCGTGCGCCATGAAGCCGAGCATCAGGCTGGAGGGGAACGGCCAGGGCTGGCTGGCGACGTACTCGACGTCCCCGACGACGACGCCCGCTTCCTCGAAGACCTCGCGCCGCACCGACTGCTCGATGGACTCGCCGGGCTCGACGAAGCCCGCGAGCGTCGAGAAGCGGCCTTCGGGCCAGTGCACCTGGCGGCCGAGCAGGATGCGGTCCTGCTCGTCCGTCACGGCCATGATCACGGCCGGGTCGGTGCGCGGGTAGTGCTCGGCCCCGCAGGCCGGGCAGCGGCGGATGTGGCCCGCGGCGGCGATGACGGTGCGTTCGCCGCAGCGGGAGCAGAAACGGTGCAGGCGCTGCCAGTTCTCCAGGGCGACGGCGTGCACCATGAGGCCCGCGTCGCGCTGCGACAGGAGCATGCCCGCCTCGCGCAGTCCGGCCGGCCGGGCCGACTGGTCCATCCGCCCGGGAAGCGTGTCCTTCTGGAGCGCGAAGTAGCTGACGCCGTCCTCGTCGGTGCCCAGGAAGTAGCGGTGGGCCTCGGTGAGGGGGGCCTCGAAGGCCGGGGTCATGACCAGTTCCGTCCGGCCGTCCGGTGTCTCGTCGATCAGCGCCTGACCACCGGAGACCACGAAGACGCGGGTCGTGGGGTGGCTCCAGGCGGCGGCGAGCCAGGCCTCGTCGAGGCGGTGGTGAGCCGCGCGGTCGATTCCGCTCGGCGCGGCGAGCGAGAGAGGTCGCGTTGCGGCGAGGTCGGCGGTTCGGTCGGTCCAGGTGGTCACGAGTGCTTCCAACTCCCCCGGTGAAGATGGGTGGTTCGGCGGGCGGTTCGGCGAGGTGGGTGCGGGTGCCTCAGTCAGTGTGCATCTGCCCAGCTCTCCGCGAGATCGCCCCAGAGGTAGGCGGTTGTTTCGACGCCCTTCATGAGGAGGTCGAGTTCGACCTTCTCGTTGGGGGCGTGCCAGCCGTCGGACGGCACGGAGATCCCCAGGAAGAGCACCGGGGCGTCGAGGACGTCCTGGAGGTCGGCCGCGGGGCCCGAGCCGCCCTCGCGCGTGAAGCGGATCTTCTGCTCGAAGGCCTGCCCCATGGCGCGGACGACGGACTTCAGTGCCGGGTGGTCGAGCGGCGTGAGGCAGGGGCGGGTCGCGGCCCCGAAGGTGATCGTGTGCCGGATCCCGGCGGGCAGCTGCTCGGCGACCCAGTCGGTGACGGCCTTCTCGATGTGGTCCGGGTCCTGCCCGGCGACCAGCCGGAAGGAGAGCTTGAGCATCGCGGAGGACGGCACGATCGTCTTGCCGCCGGGGCCCTGGTAGCCGCCTCCGATCCCGTTGACCTCGGCCGTGGGGCGGGCCCAGATCCGCTCCAGGGTGCTGTGCCCGGCCTCTCCGTGGGTGGCCCGGGACTTCGCCGTGCGCAGCCACTGCTCCTCGTCGAACGGAAGCTCCGCGAAGAGCTCGCGCTCCCGGTCGGTGAGCTCCACGATGCCGTCGTAGAAGCCGGGTACGGCCACGCGCGCGTGCTCGTCGTGCAGAGCTGCCACGAGGCGGGCGGCCACGGTCGCCGGGTTCGGGACGGCGCCGCCGAACGAACCGGAGTGGATGTCCTGGTCGGGCCCGTACAGCTCGATCTCGCAGTCGGCGAGGCCGCGCATGCCGGTGCACACCGTGGGGGTGTCCTCGGACCACATACCGGTGTCGGAGACGATCACCGCGTCCGCGGCCAGTCGCTCCTTGCGCTCCTCCACGAGCGCGCGGAAGTGCGGGGAGCCCGACTCCTCCTCGCCCTCGATCAGGAACTTGAGGTTGACCGCGGGGGCCGTGCGGCCGGTCGCGGCCAGGTGGGCGCGCACGCCGAGGGTGTGGAAGAACACCTGCCCCTTGTCGTCGGCCGCCCCGCGCGCGTGGAGGCGGTTTCCGACGACGACCGGCTCGAAGGGGTCGGTGTCCCAGCCGTCCTCGCGGGCGGCCGGCTGCACGTCGTGGTGGCCGTAGACGAGGACGGTGGGGGCCTCGGGGTCGCCCGAGGGCCATTCGGCGTACACGGCGGGGGCGCCCGGCGTCTCCCACACCTCCGTGGTGGGGAAGCCCGTCCCGGCCAGTTTCGCGGCGAGCCAGTCGGCGCTGCGCCGCACGTCGGGCGCGTGGACGGGCTGGGCGGACACGGACGGGATCCGCAGCCACGCGGCGAGGTCGTCGAGGAACGCCTCACGGTGGTTCTCGACGTACGCACGGACGGTGCTGACGGCATTGTCAACGGGCTTGCTCATGGTCACGAGCCTATCCGCCCGCCCGAACATGCTCGTCCGGCGGTTCCTCCGCGGACTGCGCCGGCTCCTGCGACTCCCCCGCGAGCAGCCGTTCCAGCTCCTCCCGGCCCGGCAGTCGGCGCGGCCGGACCGTCTCACCGGTGCGTACGTACACGAAGGCGGCGCTCACCGCCTCCAGGGGCACGCCCCGCAGCTCGGCCCAGGCCAGCCGGTAGACGGCCAGCTGGAGCGGGTCGGCCGACCGCCTGTGGGCCGTCTTCCAGTCCACGATCTCGTACGTCGCCCCGTCGCCCTCACCGTTCTTGTAGACGGCATCGATACGGCCGCGAATCACGCGGCCCGCGAGGGCCAGCTGGAACGGCAGCTCGACCCGGTAGGGCGTGCGGTGGGCGTACGGGGTGCGTTCGAAGGCTTCCTTGAGCGCCTCCAGGTCCCGCTCGTCCTCGATCTCGGCATCGCTGCCGGGCAGCTCCTCGGGGTCGAGCATCGGCAGCCGCAGCTCCTCGAAGCGGGCCTCGACCCAGGCGTGGAACCGGGTGCCCCTGCGGGCCGCGGGCTGCGGCGGCTGGGGCATGGGGCGGGCCAGCTCCTGGGCGAAGGCGTCCGGGTCGGCGGCCATCCGCAGCAGCTGGGAAGCGGTGAGCGTGTGCGGGACCGGGACGTCGCGCACGGCGGTGCGGGCGCGCAGCAGCTCCCCGCTCAGTGCCTCCAGGTCGCGGTCCCAGGACGCGATGGTGCGCGCCTCCTCGGGCGTGAGCTCCGCCTCCGGGGCCGGGGCGGGGTGTGGAACGGCGGGGGCCGGCTGGCCGTGCTCGGGCGCGTGGGCGGCTGCGGGCTCGGGGACCCGCGCGGTCGTGGGCTCGGGTACGCGCGCGTGGTCGTCGGCCAGTGCCGCGTCGTCCGCGTACGGATCGCGTCCGTCGTCGTAGGGGGCGTCCTCGCCCTCGTCCGGGACGTAGCCGTCCTCGTACGGGTCGTACGGAGGTTCGTCGTCCTCGGGCGGCGGCCAGTCGGGGTCCTCGAAGGGCGGTTCCTCGAGTGCGGCCGGGTGGGTCTGCGCGTGCGTGTGCGCGGTCTCGGAGCCGGCGACGCGCTCCAGGTGGGCGAGGACCGTGTGGGCGGCGGTCCGGCGGCGGGCGCGGGCCGCCTCGTCCAGCGGCAGCGGCCAGGCGTGCTCGGCGGCGTCCTCGTGGAGCGCCGGGTTCTCCTCGTCGTCCGCAGGTTCGTCCGCCCATGCCTCGATCTCGCCGTGACCGGCGGCGCAGTGCTCGTACAGCGCCTGGAGGAAGTCCGAGGGGCCGCGCTTGCGCTTCTGGGACGGCCCCCACCAGTGCCCGGAGCCGAGCAGCAGCGAGCGCGGACGCGTGAACGTGACGTAGCCCAGGCGCAGTTCCTCGGTGTGCTGGTGGTCCTTCATGTCGGCGTGGAAGGCCTTCATGCCCCTGGAGTCCCACGTCTCGATGTCGGGCAGCGTCGCACGGTCACCGCGCAGTTCGTGGGGCAGGACCTTGGCCTGCGCCGTCCACTTCTCGCGGCCCTGCGCGCTCGGGAACGTGCCGTTGACGAGTCCGGGGACGGCGACGACGTCCCATTCCAGGCCCTTGGACTTGTGGGCGGTGAGCACCTTCACCGTGTTCTCGCCGCCGGGCAGGGCGTTGTCGAGGCCCTTCTCGTACTGCGCCGCGGTGCGCAGGAAACCGAGGAAGGCGAGCAGGGTCGCGGAGCCGTCGTTGGCCGCGAAGGAGGCGGCAATGTCCAGGAAGTTGGACAGCGTCTCGCGCCGCCGCGCCGCCAACGCGTGCGGGGACGCGGAGAGTTCGACCTCCAGGCCGGTGACCGCGAGAACGCGGTGCAGCACGTCCATGAGGGGGTCGGACAAGGAGCGGCGCAGCTCGCGCAGTTCGGTGGCGAGGCGGGCGAAGCGCACCCGCGCGTCCGGGGAGAACGGCAGCCCGTCGTCGTCCTCGTCGGCCTCGATCGAGGTCTCCAGGAATGTGTCGAGCGCGTCCGCCAGCGATATCACCTCGGAGGGATCGACCCCCTCGACGGCCTCCGCCAGGCGCCGGTCGGGGTCGTCGTCCGCTCCCCCGCGCGCGTGGGAGACCAAGAAGCGTGCCCTGCGCCCGAGGAGGGCGAGG
Source organism: Streptomyces sp. BYX5S (assembly GCF_054724165.1). Taxonomy (NCBI): domain Bacteria; kingdom Bacillati; phylum Actinomycetota; class Actinomycetes; order Kitasatosporales; family Streptomycetaceae; genus Streptomyces; species Streptomyces sp. BYX5S. The sequence goes on from NZ_CM138829.1 coordinate 7,047,993, forward strand.
TCGCGCGGGCCGATGCGCCAGCGCGGGCCGGTCAGCAGCCGTACGAGGGAGGCGTTGGCGCCGGGGTCCTGGAGGACCTCGCACACGGCGACCAGGTCGGCGACCTCCGGGAGGTGCAACAGGCCGGAGAGGCCGACCACTTCGACGGGGATGTCACGGGCGACCAGAGCGCCCTGGATCTCGGCGAAGTCGGTCGCGGTGCGGCACAGAACGGCGATCTCCGCGGGCGCCGTGCCCGTGGCGACGAGGTGGCCGATGGAGTCGGCGAGCCAGTCGATCTCCTCGCTGTGCGTGCGCAGGAGGGCGCAGCGCACCACGCCGTCCGCCTCGGCCCCGGGGGCGGGCCGCAGGGCCTCCACTCCCGCGTGCATCGCCCGCAGCGGCTCCGCGAGCCCGTTGGCGAGGTCGAGGAGGCGGCCGCCGCTGCGGCGGTTCTCGCTGAGCGCGAAGCGGGTCGCCGGGCGCCCGTCCGCGTACGCGAAGTGGCTCGGGAAGTCGTCGAGGTTGGCGACGGAGGCGCCGCGCCATCCGTAGATCGCCTGGCAGGGGTCGCCGACCGCGGTCACCGCGTGCCCCGTTCCGCCGCCGAAGAGGCCGGCGAGGAGGATCCGCTGGGCCACGGAGGTGTCCTGGTACTCGTCGAGCAGGACGACGCGGAACTCGTCGCGCAGGATCTCGCCGACCTCGGGCCGGGTGTCGGCGAGCGTCGCCGACAGGGCGATCTGGTCGCCGAAATCGAGGAGGTCCCGCGTGCGCTTGGCCTCTCGGTAGTGCCCCACGAGCTCGGCGAGCTCCAGCCGCGCGGCGGCCGCCTCGGGCACCTTGCGCAGGTCCGCGTTGCTGAGCTTGACGCCTTCGAGGGTGCGCAGCAGCCCCTGGTCCCAGGCGCGCAGTCGGCCCGGCTGTACGAGGTGTTCCGCCAGCTCGCCGTCGAGGGTCAGCAGGTCGCTGACGAGGTCGGCGAAGGAGCGCGTGAGGGCGGGATACGGGCCGGGCGCTTCGCGCAGCACGCGCGCGGCGAGCTGGAAGCGGGTGGCGTCGGCGAGCAGCCGCGTCGTGGGTTCGAGCCCGAGGCGCAGGCCGTGGTCGGTCAGCAGGCGGCCCGCGAAGGAGTGGTACGTGGAGATCACGGGCTCGCCCGGGGGGTTGTCCGGGTCGAGGGTGTCGGGGTCGGTGACGCCCGCCTTGATCAGGGCCTTGCGGACGCGCTCCGTCAGCTCGCCCGCCGCCTTGTTGGTGAACGTCAGACCGAGGACCTGCTCGGGGGCGACCTGCCCGGTGCCGACCAGCCAGACGACGCGCGCGGCCATCACCGTCGTCTTCCCGGAGCCCGCTCCGGCCACGATCACCTGCGGGGCGGGCGGCGCGGTGATGCAGGCCGTCTGCTCCGGGGTGAACGGGATGCCGAGGAGCTCTTTGAGCTGCTCGGGATCGGTGAGGCGCGTGGTCACCTCATCGAGGCTAACCGGCACCACTGACAGCGCCGTCCCGTTCGGCCTCAGTGGAGGCGCACGTCACTCGACCACGTGTTTGCCCTCCGGGCGCGCGCTGCACGAGGCGCGGAAGGCGCAGTGGGTGCAGTGCTGTCCGGCGGTCGGCGTGAAGCGTTCGTCGAGGACCTTGCCGGCCGCGGTGGCGAGGAGATCGCCGACCCATTCGCCTTCGAGGGGCTCCTGCGCCTGCACCTTCGGCAGGGTCTCGCCGCCGTCCTTCTTGGGGGCGCCCTGGCGCAGCTGCACCAGTTCGGCGCCACCGGGGTGCGGCCTGGCGCCGTCGAAGACCTCGTCGACCACGCCTTCGTTGACGGCGAGCTGGTACACGGCGAGCTGCGGGTGGCGGGCGACCTCCGCGGCGCTCGGCGCCTGTTTGCCGGTCTTGAAGTCGACCACGTAGGCGCGGCCCTCGGCGTCGCGCTCCACGCGGTCCATGGAGCCGCGGATGCGTACTTCGTAGGAGCCCGCTTCGAGCGTCACGTCGAAGTCGTGCTCGCTGGCGACGGGGGTGCGGCCCCCGCGGTCCATGACGTGCCACTGGAGGAAACGCTCCAGCGCGGCGCGCGCGTTCTCCTTCTCCTGGGCCGACTTCCAGGGCGCGTCGAAGGCGAGGGAGTCCCACACGGAGTCGAGGCGCTCCATGAGGACGGCCAGGTCGGCGGGTGTGCGCCCGGAGGCGACCTCGTCGGCCAGGACGTGCACGACGTTGCCGAAGCCCTGGGCCGCGGTCGCGGGCGCGTCGGCCTTCACCTCGCGGCCGAGGAACCACTGCAGGGCGCAGGTGTTGGCCAGCTGGTCGAGGGCGCTGCCGGAGAGCACCACAGGCTTGTCCCGGTCGCGCAGCGGCACCTTGCTCTCGGTCGGCTCGTACATGCCCCACCAGCGGTACGGATGGGCGGACGGCACGAGCGGTCGGCCGTCGTCGTCGCTGAGGGCCGCGAGCCGTGCGAGGCGGCGCGCGGCAGCCTCGCGCAGCCCTTCGGAGACGCGCGGGTCGACCGTCGTGGCGCGCAGTTCGGCCACGAGCGCGGCCACCGACAGCGGGCGGCGGGGGCGTCCGGCGACGTCCTTGGGTTCCACGCCCAGCTCGGTCAGGAAGCGGGACGGCTGGTCGCCGTCGTCCGCGGGCGCCTTCACGGCGGTGACCACGAGGCGCTCCCGCGCGCGCGTGGCGGCGACGTAGAACAGGCGTCGTTCCTCGGCGAGCAGCGCTCCGGGGGTGAGGGGTTCGGCGAGGCCGTCGCGGCCGATGCGGTCGGCCTCCAGGAGCGAGCCGCGGCGCCGCAGGTCGGGCCAGAGCCCCTCCTGGACGCCCGCGACGACGACGAGCCGCCACTCCAGGCCCTTGGAGCGGTGCGCCGTCATCAGGCGGACGGCGTCGGGGCGCACGGCCCGTCCGGCGAGGGTGTCGGCCGCGATGTCCTGGGCCTCCAACTCCTCCAGGAAGTTGCGGGCGCCCCGGCCCCCGGTGCGCTCCTCCGCGCGCGAGGCGACGGCGAACAGGGCGCAGACGGCGTCCAGGTCACGGTCCGCGTTGCGTCCGGCCGCGCCGCCTCTGCGGGCGGCGCGCTCGAGCCGGTTCGGCCAGGGGGTGCCGTTCCACAGCTCCCAGAGGGCTTCCTCGGCGGTGCCTCCGGCGGCGAGCTTCGCGCGGGTGGCCGCGAGGAGCGCACCGAGACGCTGTGCCCCGCGCGCGTAGACGGGGTCGTGCAGGGCGAGCCGCTCGGGCTCGGCGAGGGCGCGGGCGAGCAGATCGTCCGAGGGCGGCGGCAGCGCGTTCCCGGCCGCGCGCTCCTCCTCGCGCAGCGCGCGCCCCAGGCGGCGCAGATCCGCCGTGTCCATGCTGGCGAGCGGCGAGGCCAGCAGGTCGAGGGCCGTCTCGGTGTCGAGCCAGCACTCCTCTTCGGGGCCGTCGGCCCGCGCCACCGCCTTGAGGGCGGTCAGCAGCGGGGTGACGGCCGGCTCGTGGCGCAGCGGCAGGTCGTCGCCGTCGATGTCGAGGGGGACACCGGCCGCCGTGAGCGCACGCCGCGCCGCCGGGATGCTGTGCGTGCCCGCGCGCACGAGGACGGCCATGTCGCTCCAGGCGACGCCGTCCTCCAGGTGGGCGCGGCGCAGGATGTCCGCGATGTTGTCGAGTTCCGTGCCGGGCGTCGGGTACGTGTAGACCTCGGTGCGGCCCCCGTCGCGCACGGGCGTCAGCTCACGGTGGGCGCGCACCTTGTGCGCGGGCAGCCGGGACAGCGGCATCCGCTGGGTGATGCGGCGGGTCGCCTCCAGCAGGCGGGCGCCGGAACGCCGGGACGTGGTGAGCACTTCGACCGGGGCGGGGGTGCCGTCCGCGCGCGGGAAGTCCTCGCGGAAACCCAGGATTCCGTTCACGTCCGCGCCCCGGAACGCGTAGATCGACTGGTCCGGGTCGCCGAAGGCGACCAGGGTGCGGCCCCCGCCCGCGAGCGCGTGCAGCAGCCGCACCTGAGCGGGGTCGGTGTCCTGGTACTCGTCGACGAACACGGCGTCGTACTGCGCGGCGAGCCGGTCCGCGACCTCCGTGCGGCGCGCCAGGAGCACGGCCCGGTGCACCAGTTCCGCGTAGTCGAGCACGCCCTGGGCGTCGAGGACGTCGAGGTACTCGGCGAGGAAGGTGGCGGCGGCCCGCCAGTCCGGGCGGCCGATGCGGCGCGCGAAGGCGTCCAGGGCGGCGGGTCCCAGGCCCAGTTCACGGCTTCGGGCGAGGACGGCGCGCACCTCGTCGGCGAAGCCGCGCGTGGTGAGGCACGCGCGCAGCTCGTCGGGCCAGCGCACGTGCCCGAGCCCGGCCTGCTCCAGGTCGATCTGTCCGGCGAGCAGCTCCCGTACGGCGACGTCCTGTTCGGGGCCCGACAGCAGCCGCAGGGGCTCCACGAAGAGTTCGGCGTCCTGGTGGGCGCGGACCAGCGCGTAGCAGAACGAGTGGAACGTCGTCGCCTGCGGGGCGTGCGCGGCCCCTATGCGCTGCGCCATCCGGTCGCGCAGTTCCACCGCGGCCTTCCGGCTGAACGTGAGCACCAGGATGCGCTCGGGGTCGACGCCCTTGGCGACGCGCGCCGAGACCGCCTCCACCAGAGTCGTGGACTTGCCGGTGCCGGGACCCGCGAGGACGAGGAGCGGTCCGTGGGCGTGGTCAACCACCGCACGCTGTGGTGCGTCCAGACGAGGGGGGTCCACCTGGGCCGGCGGGGTACGCACCAGTCGGTACGCACCGGGGAGCCCCTGTCGAACCTGGTGCTGCGACAGGTGCCGGGTGGACGAGGAGGAGCTCACGTGGATCGCTGGTCCTGGTGGGTGTGCTGGTGGTCGAAGGCCCGTCCGCGCGAAGCGGTGGCCATGGGGTGAAGGAGGTGGCTGTCATCGACGGTGCCGTCGACGCTACGCCGTCGAGTGTGGCGGAAGCCGGGCTTCCGGCGCCTCTCCCGCGTTCCCTCGTACGCGAATGTGCCCGGTCTCACCAACGGACGCGGGAGCGCCGAAGTGCCCCTCGTGCCCCGTTTCCCCCATACGCGCCATCGGTACCCCACCCGCGCGCGGGATGGCCGAAGCTGTCAACTGTGAGCTTCCGCATCTGCTCGGCCGTCCCACCGCGCACGCCTCATGTCGAGACGCGGCACGTGGCCCTCGGCGGCGCGGGAAGCCTCACGCAGGGGCGTGCCCTCCTCCCGGTAGTGGTCCAGCGCGCGCAGTTCGTTGCCCGGCAGCAGCTGCCCGTCCGCACGCACTACACGCCACCACGGAACGGCGCCTCCGTAGAGGGCCATCACCCGCCCCACCTGGCGCGGCCCGCCCTCCTCCAGCCATTCGGCCACGTCCCCGTACGTCATGACCCGCCCGCGCGGGATCGACTCCGCGACGTCCAGGACCCGCTCCGCGTACTCCGGAAGCTCTCCCGCCGGTTCGCTCTCCTTGCTCATCCGGTCCATCCTGCCCCACGGCACCGACAGCGCGGCGGGACGTGCGACAGGCGGCCCGGAGATGAGAGGGAGCCTGGAGAGACGCACAAGAAGACGCTTGCCGAGGACTTCTCCCTCCTCGAATGCACCCTGATGCCCCCCTATGACGGTGCGGCATGCCACCATCGTGCGGGCGGTGACTGGTGATACGAGATCAAGAAGAGGCGACGGAGCAGAGCGTGCACCCCGACAAGGCGGAAGGCACCTCTGTGGCACCGGCGCGCCCTGAGGACGCGGCCGAGCAGGCCGCCGAAGCGAAGCACGAGCAGCCGTTGCACGACCCCGACTGTGCCGAGGGGGACGCGCACGCGGAGCAGGTCGACGGCGACGAGCCGCTGCTCTCCGCGCGCGTGCACCGCCCCTCCGACCTCATGCGCCTCCTCGTGGGCGTGCTCGCGGTCGCCGTACTGCTGGCCATCGCGGCGTTCGCGCACGGGACGACCTCGGGCTTCGCCCAGGACATCGACAAGGGCACCGGCCAGGCGCCCGACCTGCTGACCAAGTTCGCGGGGCTCGCGTCGAGCATCGCGATCCTGCTGGTGCCGGTCGCGTTCGCCATCGAGCGGCTCATCAAACGGGACGGCCTGCGGATCGCCGACGGTGTGCTCGCCGCGGTCCTCGCGCACGGGGTGACGCTGGCCACCGACCTCTGGGTCGCCCGCGCGGCCCCGCGGTCCATCCAGGAAGCGCTGACCACGGTGTCGCCCGGCGACCTGCACGCGCTGACCGACCCGGTGCACGGCTACCTGGCGCCCGTCATCGCCTACATGACCGCGGTCGGCATGTCGCGGCGTCCCCGATGGCGCGTCGTGCTGTGGGTGGTGCTGCTGCTCGACGCCTTCGCGATGCTGGTCACCGGCTACACGACACCGTTCTCGATCATCCTGACGATCCTCATCGGCTGGACCGTCGCCTACGGAACGCTGTACGCCGTCGGCTCCCCGAACGTGCGCCCCACGGGGCAGACGCTCCTCGCCGGCCTGCGTCACGTGGGCTTCCACCCCGTCAGCGCCTCCCGTGAGGAAGCCCAGGAGGGCACCACGGAGAACGGCGACCGGGGGCGGCGCTACTTCGTCACCCTGGAGGACGGCCCGCCCCTCGACATCACCGTGGTGGACCGCGAGCAGCAGGCGCAGGGCTTCTTCTACCGCGTGTGGCGCCGCCTCACCCTGCGCGGCATCACCCAGCGCCGCAGCCTCCAGTCGCTGCGCCAGGCGCTGGAGCAGGAGGCGCTGCTCGCCTACGCGGCGATCGCCGCCGGGGCGAACGCGCCGAAACTGATCGCCACGTCCGAGCTCGGCCCCGACGCCGTGATGCTCGTCTACGAGCACGTCGGCGGCCGGTCCCTGGACTCGCTGGCGGACGAGGAGATCACCGACGAGCTGATGCGCGACACCTGGCACCAGGTGCAGGCGCTCCAGTCCCGGCGGATCGCGCATCGAAGGCTCGCCGGGGACGCGATTCTGGTGGATCGTTCCGGCACGGTGATCCTCACGGATCTGCGCGGCGGTGAGATCGCCGCGGGCGACCTGGTGCTCCGCATGGACATCGCCCAGCTGCTCACGACGCTCGGCCTCCGGGTGGGCGCCGAGCGCGCCGTCGCCTCCGCCGTGGGCGTCCTCGGCCCCGACGCCATCGCCGACTGCCTGCCGCTGCTCCAGCCGATCGCGCTCACCCGCTCCACCAGGGCGACACTGCGCAGGCTCGGGCGCGAGCGGGCCCAGCGCGAGCGCGAGGCCGTCCTGGAGGCGTCCAGCAAGGCCAAGCAGGCACGCGTCGAGGAGGCCGCCGCCACCGACACCGGCACCGTGTCGGTCCGGGCCGAGAAGAAGTCCGAGAAGAAGTCCGAGAAGGCGGAGCGGCAGGCCGAGAAGCGCGCCATCGACGAGGCTCTGGAGGAGGCTCGCGAGGAGGATCTGCTGACCCAGATCCGCCACCAGGTGCTGCGGATCAGGCCGCAGGCGCCCGTCGAGCCGGCCCGCCTGGAGCGCATCAGGCCGCGCACGCTGATCAGTTTCATCGCGGGCGCGATCGGCGCGTACTTCCTGCTCTCGCAGCTCACCCACATCGCCTTCGGGTCGATCGTGGGCGAGGCCGAGTGGGGCTGGGTGGGCCTCGCGGTGCTGTTCTCCGCACTCAGTTACGTCGCCGCCGCGATGAGCCTGCTCGGCTTCGTACCGGAACGGGTGCCCTTCATGCGGACCGTCGCGGCGCAGGTCGCCGGGTCCTTCGTGAAGATCGTGGCGCCCGCCGCGGTCGGTGGTGTGGCACTCAACACGCGCTTCCTTCAGCGCGCGGGGGTGCGTCCCGGGCTCGCGGTCGCCAGTGTCGGCGCCTCCCAGCTGTTCGGCATGGGCAGCCACATCCTGCTGCTGCTGACCTTCGGTTACCTGACAGGGACGGAGAAGACGCCTTCCTTGTCGCCGTCCCGCACGGTCATCGCGGGTCTGCTCACCGTCGCCGTGCTCGTCCTCGTGGTGACGTCGATCCCGTTCCTGCGCAAATTCGTCGTCACGCGCGTGCGGTCACTTTTCGCCGGTGTCGTGCCGCGCATGCTCGACGTGCTGCAACGGCCGCGCAAGCTGCTCACCGGCATCGGCGGCATGCTGCTGCTGACCGCCTGTTTCGTGATGTGCCTGGACGCGTCGATCCGCGCCTTCGGGAGCGAGACCCAGACGATCAGCCTGGCCAGCGTCGCGGTCGTCTTCCTCGCCGGCAACGCGCTCGGTTCGGCCGCCCCGACACCCGGTGGCGTGGGCGCCGTCGAGGCGACCCTGACGGTGGGTCTGATCGCGGTCGGGCTGCCCAAGGAGGTGGCCGCGCCGGCGGTGCTGCTGTACCGACTGCTCACCCTGTGGCTCCCGGTCCTGCCCGGATGGCTGTTCTTCAACCACCTGACAAGAAAGGGCGCGCTCTAGCGCTCAAGGGCTCTTGCCCCCTAGCGCTCCAGCGCTCCAAAAGAAGGGCGCCGGCCTCACTCGCACAGACCGCAGCCCGAGCGCCCCGCACCGGCCCGCCGCAGGATGGACGCATGCCCATTCCGTCCCGGTCCCGCACCGCTGCCCTGTTCTCCGCCACCCTGCTGTCCGTGTCGCTCGCGGCGTGCGGCAGCGACTCGGACGACGATGTGGATCTGCCGTCCCAGCAGCTGAGCTGGAAGGACTGCCCCGCGCCTTCGGAGGCCCAGGGAGGCGGCGACTCGCCCTCCCCGCTCCCCGGCGGGACCGCGTGGCAGTGCGCCACCATGAAGGCGCCGCTCGACTGGGACAAGCCCGAGGGCGACACGATCGACCTGGCGTTGATCCGCGCCGAGTCCAGCGGAGCCGACGACAAGCGGATCGGCTCGCTGATCTTCAACTTCGGCGGCCCCGGCGGCTCCGGGGTCACCACCCTGCCCGCCTTCGGTTCCGACTACGCGAAGCTGCGCACCCGCTACGACCTCGTGAGCTTCGACCCGCGCGGAGTGGGCCGCAGCGCGGGCATCGAGTGCGAGAACCACGAGCAGCTCGACGCGTACTTCCAACAGGACTCGACGCCGGACGACACGGCAGAGCAGAAGAAGCTCGTCGACAACATCAAGACGTTCAACGCCGGGTGCGAGAAGAACTCCGGCAAGGTCCTCCCCCACGTACGCACCACCGACGCGGCCCGCGACATGGACCTCATGCGTCAGGTGCTCGGCGACGACAAGCTGTACTACTTCGGCGTCTCCTACGGCACCGAACTGGGCGGCGTCTACGCCCACTTGTTCCCCAAGAAGGTCGGCCGCGCGGTGTTCGACGGTGTCGTCGACCCCACGCAGGACCCCGAGGAGGGCTCGCTCGGCCAGGCGAAGGGTTTCCAGCTCGCCCTCGACAACTACGCGGAGCACTGCACGTCGCAGGAGGAGGACTGCCCCGTCGGGGACACGCCCCAGGACGTCAAGACGAAGATCGCCAAGCTGCTCGACGAGCTGGAGGAGAAGCCGATCCCGGGCATCTTCCCGCGCGACCTCACCCAGACCGCGGCGACCAACGGAATCGCGCAGTCCCTGTACTCGCAGGACTTCTGGGACTACCTGACCGAGGGGCTGCAACAGGCGTACGACGGCGACGGCAAGATCCTCATGGCGCTGTCCGACTCGATGAACGGGCGCAACGAGGACGGCGAGTACAGCAACATCCAGGCCGCCAACATCGCCATCAACTGCGCGGACGACAAGCCCCGTTACACGGTGAAGGACGTCGAGGCGAAGCTGCCGCGGTTCCGTGAGGCGTCCTCGATGTTCGGCGACTACCTCGCCTGGGGCATGCTCAACTGCTCCGGCTGGGCCGTGGACGGGGCCGCCGACCACCCGGACGTCAGCGCGCCCGGCGCCGCCCCGATCCTCGTGGTCGGCAACACCGGCGATCCGGCCACGCCGTACGAGGGCGCGCGGAAGATGGTCGACGCGCTCGGCGACGGTGTGGGCGTCGAGTTGACGTACGACGGTGAGGGCCACGGGGCGTACGACAGCGGAAACCGCTGTGTGCACAGCGCCGTGAACACCTATCTCCTCAGTGGCAAGACCCCGAACGAGGGAACCGTTTGCAAGTGATGCTGAGGGTTGTCCACAGCCCGAAGCGGTTGTCGGCAGGCGCTCCTACGATGACTTGACTGCCTTTCGAACGGCGGTGGTTGAGGGGGGAGATGCCATGGCGGCACAGGGTTCGCGGGCGCCCGCGGGTACCCGCACGCGCGGCGGAAACGGCGTTCGAGCGCTTCCGGTCAGAGCGCTCTCGCTGGCCGCGGCCGCCGTCCTGACGGCCGGGGCGGCCACGGGCTGTAGCGGCTCGGACGACCGCGACGGCAGAGCCGACGCGAAGCAGCCGTCGGCCTCCGCCTCCCGGACGGCCGGCGCGGCGCCGGGTGACGACGACGCCTCGGCTCTCCCCTCGTCCCTCACCGGCCAGCGCCTCGGCTGGGGCCGCTGCGACGCTCACGGGGACTCGCCCGCCCCCGGCTCCGACTGGCAGTGCGCCACCCTCAAGGCGCCGCTCGACTACGCGAAGCCCACCGGACGCACGGTCGACCTCGCCCTCATCCGCACCAGGACGCGGGGTGAGGCGGACGAGCAGATCGGCTCCCTGCTGTTCAACTTCGGCGGCCCTGGCGGCTCCGGGGTGGATCTGCTGCCGGCCTTCGCCCCGCAGTACGCGAAGCTGCGCGAGCGCTACGACCTGGTGAGCTTCGATCCGCGCGGGGTCTCGGCGAGTGAAGGGCTGCGCTGCCGGAGCGACAAGGAGACGCAGGAGGCCGAGTCCATCGATCTCACGCCGGACAGTGCGGCGGAGGAAGAGGCGTACCTGAAGGACGCCACCGCGTTCGGCAAGGGCTGCCGCAAGCAGGCCGGCGAGCTGCTCGGGCACGTGTCGACCACGGAGGCGGCGCGCGACATGGACCTGATGCGTCAGGTGCTCGGCGACGACGAGCTGCACTACATGGGCGTCTCCTACGGCACCGAACTGGGCGGCGTCTACGCCCACTTGTTCCCCGACAAGGTCGGACGGCTCGCCCTGGACGCGGTGGTCGACCCGACGGCCGGCCGGATCGGTCAGGCGGAGAACCAGGCGCGCGGATTCCAGCGGGCCCTGGACAACTACTTCACGTCACGCGACAAGGACCCAAAGAAGGGCTCGCGCGAGGTCGCCGCGCTGCTCGAACGGCTCGACGAGAAGCCTCTGCCCACCGCGGGCGGCCGGGAGTTGAACGCGTCGCTCGCGACCACCGGCATCGCGGTCACCCTCTACAGCGAGAGCAGCTGGCCCGCCCTGACGCGGGGTCTGCGGGCCGCGGAGCGGGGCGACGGCACCGCGCTGCTCGCGCTCGCCGACTCGTACAACGACCGTGATCCGAGCGGGAATTACGGAACGGCGAGCCATTCGCAGAGGGCGATCTCCTGCCTCGACGACAAGGTGCGTCCCACGGTGGACGAGACCAAGGCGCGGCTGGCGAAGTTCCGCGAGATCTCCCCCGTGTTCGGGTCGTACATGGGCTGGGACACGGCGGGTTGGTGTCACGACTGGCCGGTACCGGGTCAGTGGGACGACCCGGACGTGAAGGCGCCCGGCGCGGCGCCGGTGCTCGTCGTGGGCAACACCGGGGATCCGGCGACGCCCTACGAGGGGGCCCGGCGGATGGCCGATGAACTGGGCGAGGGCGTCGGTGTCGAGCTGACGTGGAAGGGCGAGGGGCACGGGGCGTACGGCTCCGGAAGCGCCTGCGTGGACTCGGCGGTCGACGCGTATCTCCTGGAGGGTCGAATACCGCGCGACGGCAAGGTGTGCTCCTGACCGCGGGCGTCCGTCCCCCGACGACGGACGGGCCCCGCGCACCGTGCGCGAGGCCCGTCCGATCAGCTCACAGCGACCGAGCAGAGGCTCAGTAGACCGGCTTGTCCGGCTCGATCTGGTTGACCCAGCCGATCACGCCGCCGCCGACGTGGACGGCGTCGGAGAAGCCCGCGGACTTCAGGACGGCGAGGACTTCCGCACTGCGGACACCCGTCTTGCAATGCAAGACGATCTTCTTGTCCTGCGGCATGTTCTCCAGGGCCGTGCCCATGAGGAACTCGCCCTTCGGGATCAGCTTGGCGCCCGGGATGGAGACGATCTCGTACTCGTTCGGCTCGCGGACGTCGATGATCTCGATCTTCTCGTCGCCGTCGATCCACTCCTTGAGCTGCTTGGGAGTGATCGTCGCGCCGGCGGCCGCCTCCTGCGCCTCGTCGGACACGACGCCGCAGAAGGCCTCGTAGTCGATGAGCTCGGTGACGGTCGCGTTCGGGCCGCAGACCGCGCAGTCGGGGTCCTTGCGGACCTTGACCTGGCGGTACTGCATCTCCAGGGCGTCGTAGATCATCAGGCGGCCGACCAGCGGGTCGCCCACACCGGCCAGGACCTTGATCGCCTCGGTGACCTGGATGGAGCCGATGGACGCGCACAGCACGCCCAGGACGCCGCCCTCGGCGCAGGAGGGAACCATGCCGGGGGGCGGGGGCTCCGGGTAGAGGCAGCGGTAGCACGGCCCGTGCTCGGACCAGAAGACCGAGGCCTGGCCGTCGAAGCGGTAGATGGAACCCCAGACGTAGGGCTTGTTCAGCAGCACGCACGCGTCGTTGACGAGGTAGCGCGTCGCGAAGTTGTCCGTGCCGTCGACGATCAGGTCGTACTGGCTGAACATGTCCATCACGTTGTCGGCCTCGAGCCGCTCCTCGTGAAGGATGACGTTCACGTACGGGTTGATGCCGAGGACCGAGTCCTTCGCGGACTCCGCCTTGGACCGGCCGATGTCGGCCTGGCTGTGGATGATCTGGCGCTGCAGGTTCGACTCGTCGACCTCGTCGAACTCCACGATGCCGAGCGTGCCCACGCCGGCGGCGGCCAGGTACATGAGGGCCGGCGAGCCAAGGCCACCGGCGCCCACACAGAGCACCTTGGCGTTCTTCAGCCGCTTCTGCCCGTCCATCCCGACATCCGGGATGATCAGGTGGCGGGAGTACCTGCGGACCTCGTCTACGGTGAGCTCAGCAGCTGGCTCGACCAGGGGTGGCAGCGACACGGGGACTCCGTTGGTCGGTATCTACGTACGGTTGTTCCGTCTGTAACACTGCCACGCCCTCCTTCATTCCGAGACACCAGGTCCGATACGCGAGACGATTTCGTCCCAGTAGCCGGGCATCGCCTCCCAGGGGTAGGCAGCGCCGTCCCGGTCCGTGTGATCGGTGAAGTAGATCGTGCTCGCGCCCTGCCAGCGCGCGATGCGCAGCGCCTCCTCGAGATGGCCGAGGGGCATCCCGTGGACGAAGTGGCAGAACCGCTCGGGCGGATAGTCGGCGGTCCACTCGGCGACCTGGGACCAGCGGTAGTCGCTCCAGGGGCCGGAGAAGGTCACCAACTGGTCGGCGTTCTCGGCGTATCCGGGGTACGGGTGGGTGCCGTGGTTGAAGACGATGTGCGCGTCGTCGATCAGGGCGCGCAGCGTCGTGACGGTGCGCCGGACGTCGGGGAGCGCGGCCCGCTCGGTGGGGCAGCGGTCGAAGGAGAAGCCGTCGACCTGGTACCAGTCGAGAAAGCGGTGGGCGTCGGAGACCAGCTCACCGAAGGTGCGGGCGCCGTGGATCAGGTCCAAGTGACCAAGGACACGCACCCCGGCCCGCCGCAGCCGCGCCACGGCGTCGAGACAGTACTGGTCGGGCCGGGAGCCCGGACCATTGGCGACATTCAGTACAACCCAGTGCAAAGGTGTTGCGGGGCGGGTGAGTTCGGCCCACTCCGCGGGTGCGACGAGGGGGTGCGCGAACCCGGGGATGCCGAAGCCGAGACGTACGTCGGTGCTCGACAGGCCGGTCGCGGTCGGGGTCAGATACGGCATGCCGCCTCCATCCAGATGTCGGCGAGGGACTCTTCGAGGTTGATGCGCGGGCGCCACCCCAGCCGGTCGCGCGCCGTCCGTACGTCGGCCTGCTGCCAACTGCCGCAGCCGTCGGGGTACGGATACGCGGTCGGGGCCGGGTGCAGCCCGTGGTCTGATTCGGCGCGGGGGTGGGCGACGGATGTCCGCATCCCGACGGCAGGACCGTCGAGTTCGTGGAGGGCGCCGCCGAAGCCGGCGACGCGGGCGAGCACGGCGGCGGCGTCGCGCAGTCGTACGGCGCGGCCCGAGCCGATGTTGATCACGCCCTGCGCGGCGGAGAGCGAGGCGGCGTGCACGGCGCGTGCCACGTCGCGTACGTCGATGAAGTCGCGCTGCGCGCCGAGACCGCCCAGTTTCAGTTCGCCGTCGCCGGCCTGCATCGCGCGGCGCATCGCCTCGGCGAGCCGGCCGAGCGGGGATCCGGCCGGGGTGCCGGGCCCCGCGGGCGAGAAGACGCGCAGGACGACGGCGTCGAGGCCGGAGCCGAGGACGAGTTCGGTGGCGGCGAGCTTGCTGACGCCGTACGGGCCGCCGGGCCGGGGCACCGCGTCCTCGGCGGTGGACGAGCCGGGCTGCGAGGGACCGTACTCGGCGCCGCAGCCGATCTGCACGAGGCGGGCGCCGCAGCCGCTGCGCCGCAGGGCCTCGCAGACGGTGGCGACGGCGACGGTGTTGTGCCGGGTGAGTTCGCGGGCGCCGCCGCGGGTGGCACCGGCGCAGTTGATGACCACTCCGGGGTGGACGGCGTCCAGGAAGCGGGTGAGCGCGCCGGGGCTGCCGGTGGCGAGGTCGAAGCGGACGTCGGCGTCGTCGCCCCGGCCGAGCACGGTGAGCTGCACGGCGGGGTCGGCCAGGAGACGGTCGGCGACGAAGCGGCCGAGGTACCCGTTGGCTCCGATCAGCAGAACCCTCATCGTGGGCCTCCCGGGGTTCGCGCTCCGGTCGCTCGGAGCGCCCCGAGGGCGCCACGCTCTCCGCGCGCTGCGCGCGGGGCGCACCGATCGTGGATGCCGCGCTGCCCGTGAGGTCCGGAGTATCCGGCGTATCCGGCGCCTCCGGGAGGAGGGGTGGTCATCTGGCGTTCTCCTTATGAGCGTTGCCGTGGGTCTTCGGATGGGCCCGCGGTGTCGGCCCCGCGGGAGAGGGGTGGTGCTGGTCATGTGCCGAGTGCGGGCCGCGGTGGCGCGGTGTGCTCGGCCGGGACGTCGGGGGTGGCGGTCATGGGGCGCCGCCGAACGGGACGTCGGTGTGCGCGTGGGCGGAGGCCCGGGTCAGGGTCCGGGTGGCGTGCACGAGGAGCACGAGGGCGGCGACGGCACAGGCCGTCGCGGGCACGATGCCGGTGCCCGCGGCTTCGACGGCGGTCTCGACGGGCAGGCCCAGCACGTCGCAGCCCGGGAGGCGCGCGGCGAAGACCGTGGCGACGGCCAGGGCCTCGACGGCGACGGCCGAACCGAGCGCGACGGCGGGGGCGTGCGTACGGCGGTGCACGGTGAGGAGGCGGGCGAGGAGAAGCAGGACGCCGAGGGCGCCCACCCCGGCGTAGTCCACCGTCTCGTCGAGCACGGCCCCGGACAGCACGAGGAGCGCGACGAGGACGAGGGTGAACAGGGCCACGGAGCCGAGGAGCAGCGGGCGTACGGAGTCGGCGAATTCGGCGAGCCCGCGACTCGCGGCGAGCCGTCGCCGGGCCACGCCGGAGAACAGCCGGGCACACCAGGTGGCGGGCGCCACGGCGACGGTGAGCGCGACGAGCGGCGCGGTCGCGGGAGCCCAGGGTTCGTCGGGCCCGCCGGCGAGCGCGGCGGCGAGGAGGCCGTCGCCGAGGAGCGCGTACGCGAGCAGCCAGCAGGCCCACAGCCGGGCCACGGGGGACGTGGGGCCGTCGGCCGTGCGCAGGGGGCCTTGGCGCAGCGTCGCGCGCAGGGCGACGAGGGTGACGAGCGCGCCGGCGAGGCCGACGGTCAGGCGCACGGTTCCCGTCGTGGCGTGCAGGCCGAACAGGGTGAGCGCGCAGGCGGCGCCGGGCAGCAGCGCGAGCACGGCCCACAGCCCCCGCACGCCGGTGGGCGGCGCGAGGGTCCGGGCGACGGGCGCCACCGGGTCGCCGTCCCTCGGCACGCGCGCGTACATCTCCTCGGCGAGCGAGAACACGTCCTTGTGGCGGAAGCGGGCGGCGGTCCTGTCGGTCACGCCGTGGGCCTCCAGCCCGGCGGCGATCTCCAGCGGGTCGACGGCCCGCTCGCACAGCTCGCGGTGCCGGTGCATCAGGCCCTTGACCGGGTCGGCACCCGAACGGCGCGGGGCGGGACGGGCGTCGGCTTCACGAGTGCCGGAGCCGGAGCTGAGCCCGGAGCCGGAGCTGAGGGCGGAACCGGAGCCGAAGGCGGAGCTGCGGCCAGAGCCGGAACCGGAACCGTGCGGACCGGTGCCGTGCGCTTCGACGATCCGCGCGACATCGGCACGGCGAGCCGCTTCCGTACGGGAGGCGTCGTCACGCAGGTCGGCCTCGCGCGCGCCCGTCCCGCGCCCGGCGGCACGGGGTCCGCTCGCGGTGGCGGTCGACCGCCACGCCGCGGGTTCACGGACCAACTCCCCTTCGGAGTCCTCGGTGGCGTCGGTTTCGCCTCGCCCTTCGGACGGGATCACGTCACCGTCGGCCACGCCCGAGCCACCGCCGAGCGTGTCGAACGCCGACGACGACCCCAGCGCCTCCGCCGACCCGGCACCCCACGCCCCGGCGCTCACCGGTACTCGGGGCGCATCGGCGTCGCCCCCGGTACCGCTGACGCCGAAGGCGACAGGCCCACCGCCGTCGAAATCGGCCGCCCCACCGGCACCGGCACCGGCGCGCGCGTTCCCACGCTCACCCGTGCGCTCTCCGGTCCGCCCGGTCATCCGTCCGCCTCCCCGCAGCCCTGCGTCATCCCGGCCAACTGCTCGCGTGCGCCACCGGCATCGGCGCCCCAGCTCGTTCCGGCCGCCCCGCTCGAACGGCCCGCGAGCCATGCGCCGCCCCGGTCGCCCGTGGCCGACGTGGTCCAGCGGCCCGGTACATGGGCCTCCGGTGGGAACGCGAACGGCAGGGGGTCGCCCGCGTCGTCCACGAGGTCCCGGCGTACCGGGCAGCGCGAGACGATCTCCAGGTAAATGCCGTGAAATGCCGTGATGTTCTGTTCGACGGTGAAGAGCTCGAGGGCGCGCGCACGCGCTGCCGCGCCGAGCCGTTCACGGCGCGCGGGGTCGCGCAGCAGGGCCACGCACGCCTCCGCGAGCGCCCGCGGGTTGCGCGGCGGCACCACGAGCCCCGTGCCGCCGATCACCTCGACGACGGCGCCCGCGTCCGTGGACACGGTGGCGCGTCCGCAGAACATGGCCTCGACCAGGCTGACCGGGAAACCTTCGACGACGCTGGACAGGACGACGACGCCGCAGGAGCCGTAGACATCGGCGAGGTCGGGGGCGTCGGGTGTGCCCAACTCCTCGAAGGAGACGGGGTTCTCACCCACGGCGTGGATGCCCTCGGCCTCGTCCGGGAAGAGCTGGGCGGCCAGGGCCTTGCAGTGCCCCAGATACAGCGCGGCCTCGCGGCCCGCCGCGGGGTCCTGCGCGTCCGTACCGTCGCCACCCGGCGTCCTCGCGGACCCGAACCCGTCGGCCGACCACCCACCACCGTCCACGAGCCCGGCGCCCGCACCGGCGCCCCCGACCGAGCCCGCCGCACCGCCCGCCTCCGGCACCCCGACGATCCGCAGTCGGGCCTTCGGCTCCTCCTTGCGGATCTCGGAGAAGGCGTGCAGCAGGGAGATCAGGTCCTTGGAGGGGTCGATACGCCCGACCCAGACCAGGGTGTCCGGATCCCCCGGGCCCTCCCGCTCGCCCACCTCGGCGAACGGGCCGGCCTCCATGCCGGGGTGCACGGTGCGCAGCTTGGCGCGGTCGGCGCCGCACCGCTCCTGCCAGCGCCGCGCGTGCGCGTTGCCGGGGGTGATGACGGCGGCCTGCCGGTAGACCTCGGCGGCGAGCCGTCCGTGGAAGGCGGCGAGGAGCGCGCGTACCGGCGCGCTCAACTCGGCGTCGCCCGCCGCGAGATACCGGGCCCGGAGCTGTACCCCGTACTCGGTGACGAGCAGGGGCACACCGAAGAAGTGCTTGGCGATCAGACCCGGCAGCGCGGCCGCGCCACCGGACGTCGCATGACAGAGGTCGACGGACGCGAGCCCACCCCCGCCGGGCAACCGCGCCGAGGAGGCCGTGGCCGACACCGCCGAGGAACCCGAAGCCCCCACAACCGAACCCGCAGCCGAACCCGCGAACGAGCCCGAACCCGTCCCCGAGCCCGACCCCGTTCCCGCACCCGAACCGGCCCCGACACCCCCACCTGCGCCCGTGCCCGCACCCGCACCCGCACCCGCACCCACAGTCGCCGACCCCACCGACCCCGGCCCTACCCCCTCCGACACGCCCCCCGAGGGATCGAACCCGGCCCCCTCCTCGTACCAGTCCAGCGAAAGGGGCCGCAGCTCGCGCTCCACGTGCGCGGCGAAGGCGAGCAGGTCGGGCACGCGCGCCGCGCGCACGGCGCGGAGTGCGCCGGGCGCGCGGCAGGCGCGCTCCAGGATGCGCACGGCGGCCTCGGAGCGCAGGGAGACACCCAGTCCGCCCTCGTCACGGGCGAGTTCCGCCAGCCCGTACAGAGCGTTGGCGAAACGGTCCGCCTCCGTGGGAGCGGAGGCCTCGCCCTCGCCCGGAGCGGCCGCCGCGGCGCTCGACACCACCGCCTCGACCAGCTCCCGGTAGAGCGCGGCGAACCGGCGCCGGGCGCGCCGCCCGAACACGCCGTCGCGCGCGCCGCTCTCGCCGCCGATCGTCGTCGTCCACATCGGCGCGGTCCGTACGCGCTGGACCTGCGGGGGCAGTTCGAGCCAGCCCGCGTCCTCCTGCTCCTGACTGGTGGCGAGCGCGTAGATGTCGAACTCGTGCTGCTCGAGTCCGCGCACAAGCCGGTCGCACCAGAGTCTGGCCTCACCGTTCACATACGGATAACCACCCTCGGTCAGCAGTCCGATGCGCACGCGTACACCCCCGATCTCCCGTACAGGGAGCCGCCGTTGGGTTGGCGGCTCGCAGCGGGACGAACGTATGCGGACATGCCGGTGGCGTGATGGACGGTTGTCCATCACGCCACCAAAAGGGGTGAACGGGAGTAACTTTCCCGTGCGCGCGACGTTTGGTCGCACTAAGAGATCACTTGGCTACATACAGCTACCGAGCGTCAACCCTTGGGAAACGCCCAGGGGTTCGGCTTGCACGTGATCCCGCCGGACGTCAGGAACTTGGTCTGCTGCTGCATGACCGGCGCGAGCGCCCCGTCCTGGGAGCAGTTCACGTGGTTGAAGCCGAGCCGGTGCCCGACCTCGTGGTTGATGAGCATCTGCCGGTACGGGTATATGGCGTTGTCGCCGAGCACCTTGTCGTAGGTCTCCGAACCCTGCGCCCACCGGTACGCGTTGATCATCACGCGGTCGGTGGCGGCCGAGTCGCACGACACGTTGTCCTGCGTCGTGTCGAGGCCCGACTTCGCGCACCAGTCGGCCGTCGTCCCCGGGCTCGCGAGCGTGATCACGAAGTCCGTCGTCCCGGAGGAGACGCGCTCGAAGGTGCGGGCGCTGTCGTGGGCCCAACTCCGCTTGTCGTTCAGGGTCTTCTGCACCGCCTGCGCGAACAGCGACCCGTCGAGGTCGAGCCCCTTCTCCACGTCGACGCGGTAGCGGAACTTCTGCCCGCCGCCCGGCGCCTTGTCGGTGCCGGAGATCGTCGTGAACGCCCCCGAGGCCTTCAGATCCGTCGCGAGCGGGTACTTCTTGGCCATCTTCTGCCCGTACGTCGCCGGGGCGGCCTGCGCCGTCTCCTTCGGCACGGCGCGCTCGTCCGTGCGCGAGGCGGAACCGGCGTGCGGGCGGCTCCCCTTGGCGGCCTGCGTCTGCGCGTCCCGCGCGGAGTCGCCCTTGTCGGTGACCTGGCCCGCGACGACGACGGCGAGCACGGCGGTGACGGCCGCGGCGGCGATGCCGGTGAAGGTCATGCCCTTGCCGCGCTTCTCCCGCCCGCCGTCGGGCGCCCCGTCCGCGTCGTCGCCCGTGTCGTCAACCGCACTGCCCGTCGGCGGCGCGGGCGGCTCGGCGTCCCACTCCGTCACGCGCGCGTACGGGTCCGCATCCGCGTGGTCCGCACGCGCGTCGCGGGCGCCCGCGTACCGACCGGCGTCCGAAGGCGATCCCGCGCCGCCGCTCGCTCCGGCGCGCGCGGGGGCGTCGAACGCGTCGATGTACTCCTGCCGCGGCAACCCCTGCTCCCGCGACTCCTGCCGGGGCCGCGCATCCTGCTCGGACCCCGCGCCCTGCCGCGCCGAGGCGTCAGGCGGGGCGGACGCAGCGGACGCGTCGGGCCCCTTCGGGCCGCGCCGCTCCTCGGGGCCGCGCGCCGACGCGACGGGCCCGACGACCCGCGGCACGGGCCCCGTGCCCCAGCCGCCGCCGGACTCCCGGGCCTCCGGGTGTCCGCCCCGCACCTGCCCGGCCCCCGGGCGCGCGGACGCATACCCGGAAGCGGTCGCGTGCCCCGAAGCGGGCGCGCGGCCGGACGCCGGCGGCGGGGGCGGCGGAGTCGCCGCGCCCTCGGGCATCCGGCGTCTGCGCCCGGTGCCCGAACGCGCCTGCGCCTGGCCGCGCGCCTCGGGCGCCGCTGATATGTCGACGGCCTCCTCGGCGCCGTCTGCCGGTCCTCGGCGGCTATGCCGTCCCACTGGCCGCCTCAGCTCCCCAATGTCGTGTGGTCGTCGGTCCCGGCCGCGTCACGCGCGGCGGCACCGGAACGGGTGGTGCTCCCGCGCCTCTTGTTCAACGCTTCGGCGTCGGCGAGGAGTTCCTTGAACGCCGTCGCGACCGTCAGCGGGTACTCCATCATCGCGACGTGCCCCGCGTCCGGCAGCGTGAGCAGCCGGGAGTCGCGGAAGGCGCGCGCCGCGCGGGCCGCCATCCGGTACGAGACCAGCAGGTCGCGCCCACCGTAGATGAGCTGGGTCGGCGCGAGCACGCGCTCGGCCTGGCGCCACAGTCCGTGCTGCCCGCCGAGCGTGTACGCGTTCACGACCCCGCGCGCGGAGCGGGCCATCGCGTCCCAGAAGTAGGGCAGTTCGAGCCGCCGTTCCATCTCGTCGACGGCGGCCCGGAAGCCCTCGGGCGTCACCCGGTTCGGATCTCCGTAGCAGAGGGCCATGACGCCCCGTACGCGCTGCTCCGGGGTCCACTCCTTCGTCAGGCGCGTGAAGAGCGGGGCGACGCCGGGGACCGCGAGGAGGCCGGTCGGCAGGGCCGTGCGCTGCACCCTGATCTCCGGCAGCGCGGGCGACACCAGCGTCAGCGTGCGGACGAGGTCGGGTCGTACGGCTGCCACGCGCGTGGCGATCGCGCCGCCCAGCGAGTTGCCGAAGAGGTGGACGGGGCCGCGGCCCTGGGCGTCGAGATAGCGGATGACCGCGCGCGCGTGCCCGGTGACCGAGTAGTCGCCGTCGTCCGGGGGCGGCGAGTCACCGAACCCCGGCAGGTCCACGGCCTCCCCGTCGACGGTCTCCTCCAGCAGCGGCATCAGCGCCGACCAGTTCTGCGAGGAGCCCCCGAGCCCGTGCACGTACAGCGCGGGCGGCAGGCCCTCGCGTGCTCCGGGGCGGGAGCGGACGGAGAGCGTCAGTCCAGGCAGCGCCACGGATCGCAGGCGCTCCCCCTCCTCGACCTTGACGGCGCCCGGCTTGGGCGTCGCGGCGGCGATGACTGGGGGCACGCGCGGCGACTCGGTCGAAGACATGCGACATATGTTACGAGACGATCACACTGTGGATCGCGTGTTCGCCGTCACAGATCCGGCGCGTGCGCGCGGGGCTCCGAGGACGGCCGTACGGCCACCGATTCCACCAGGACGGCCGCCGTCGCCGCCCGGGAGATCCCCGAAACGTCGCATCGCGTCCGGATCAGGTGTCTCCTACGCTCGATATCAGGGCACCCGTCCACGCACGGACAGGCGACGAAGGGAGCCACCGATGACGGTCGACCCGACCGATCCCGAGATCTTCACGGAGCACCGGCCCGCCGAGGCGGGCGTGGAGACCCCCGAGGCGGACAGCGCGGAGCAGCTGACGGAACTCGCGCCGGAGCAGGACGACGAGCCCGGCACGGGGGCCGACCCGGACGCCGCGAACGAGGCGGACCGGGCGGAGCAGGCCCGCGTGGTGGCGCTCGACGAGGACGACTATCGGTGAGCGCCGCACCGCGGGCGCCCGTCCGGGCAGGGAGAGCCGTCCCGGCGGGAGGAGTCGTCCGGGCGGGGAAATCCGCCCCATTTGTGCCCACGGCCGCGACCACAGGCTCGCTACATGCGGTTTTCACAGCTGTCCGGTCCGTGAAATTCTGCGCTCGCACCGCGCACATCTTGGTTACCCAAAAGTACGATGACGTCGCGGCGCACACCGCACACGGACGATTTTGGGAGGCGGCGTGACAGCCATCGAGCAGACGGAGGCAGCGCGCCCCAAGGGCACACGCCTGCCGCGCCGTGCCCGACGCAATCAACTTCTGGGCGCGGCCCAGGAGGTTTTCGTCGCGCAGGGGTACCACGCGGCCGCGATGGACGACATCGCCGAGCGGGCCGGTGTCAGCAAGCCGGTGCTCTACCAGCACTTCCCCGGAAAGCTGGAGCTCTACCTGGCGCTGCTCGACCAGCACTGCGAGTCCCTGTTGCAGTCGGTGCGCACGGCGCTCGCCTCCACCACGGACAACAAGCAGCGCGTGGCGGCGACCATGGACGCCTACTTCGCGTATGTGGAGGACGAGGGCGGCGCGTTCCGGCTCGTCTTCGAGTCGGACCTGACGAACGAGCCGGCGGTGCGCGAGCGCGTCGACCGGGTCAGCCTGCAGTGCGCCGAGGCCATCTCGGACGTGATCGCGGAGGACACCGGACTGTCCAAGGACGAGTCGATGCTCCTGGCGACGGGGCTCGGCGGCGTCTCGCAGGTCGTCGCGCGCTACTGGCTGTCCAGTTCGAGCCCGGTCGCGCGCGACACGGCGGTGCAGCTGCTGACCTCGCTCGCGTGGCGCGGCATCGCGGGCTTCCCGCTGCACGGCGCGGAGCACCACTGAGAGCTGCGCTCCGAGCCCACGGCTCGCTTTGTTCCCGTCCGGCTGTTCGCTCTTGGCGTGCTTCGAGGGCGCCGGGAGCCTCGGCCGGGCGGGCTAATCTTTGCTGGGTACGGCGCGGTCTTTCCGCGCACATCACGGATCGTCGGAGGGACAAGGCCGTGGAGGTCAAGATCGGCGTGCTGCACACGCCTCGCGAGATCGTTCTGGAGAGCGACCAGTCCGCCGAGGAGGTGGAGAGCGCGGTGTCCGCGGCGCTGTCCGGCAAGTCCCAGCTGCTCTCGCTGAAGGACGAGAAGGGCCGCAAGGTCCTGGTTCCCGCCGAGCGCATCGCGTACATCGAGCTCGGTGAACCGGCCGCGCGCAAGGTGGGCTTCGGCCCGCTGTAGAGCCCGCCGACACGCGAGCGGCAGCACGCGAGCAGGAACACGAAGGGCCTGATGGCGACCGCGCCATCAGGCCCTTCGCGCGTTCGCCGCGTGTTCACAGAGAGCGCACAGGGGATCCCCATGCGGAGGGTTGCATGCCGGGGGCCAGGGGTAGACCGGCTACGACCGATTTGCACCCAACAGCCGCGCGGGAGGTAACCGCACCGTGCTTCTCGAAGCTCTCGGCTCCGCACTGCTCGGCCTGGCACTCGCCCTCGCGGCGGGCCATCGCCTGCCGCACAGGCTGCCGTCACGCACACTCGTGCTGCCGACCGGCATCATGGGCGCCCTGTTCGGGGCGTTCGTCACACACACCGCACTCGGGCCGGGACACGCGATCGCCACGCTCGTCGGCGCCGTCGCGATGTCGGTGGCCCTGCTCTCGCTGCTGCTGCGCCCCACCCGGGGCAGAGCGCGGCAGCAGCTGACCCCGTACGCCTGAGGCGACGCCGGGGCCGGGCCCCGGGAGATCCCCCGGGGCGGGCTCAGGCAGCGAGTCCGAGCGCCGCCATCCGCTTGGTGTGCGCCTCGGTGATCCGCGAGAACATCTTGCCGACCTCGGCCAGGTCGAAGCCGTCGGCCACGCCCCCGACCAGCATCGTCGACAGGGCGTCCCGGTCGGCGACCACCCGCTGCGACTGCGACAGGGCCTCGCCCATCAGGCGTCGCGCCCACAGCGCCAGCCGGCCGCCCACGCGCGGGTCGGCCTCGATCGCGGCGCGCACCTTCTCCACGGCGAACGAGGCGTGGCCGGTGTCATCGAGCACGGCGAGGACCAGCGAGCGCGTGTCCGAGTCGAGGCGGGCCGCGACCTCGCGGTAGAAGTCGGACGCGATCGAGTCGCCGACGTAGGCCTTGACCAGGCCCTCCAGCCAGTCCGACGGAGCGGTCTGCCGGTGGAAGCCGTCGAGGGCGCCGACGAACGGGTCCATCGCCTCGGTCGGCTCGACACCGATCTTCGACAGCCGGTCGCGCAGCTGCTCGAAGTGGTGGAACTCGGCGGAGGCCATCTTCGCCAGCTCCGCCTTGTCGGCCAGCGTCGGCGCCAGCTTCGCGTCCTCCGCGAGCCGCTCGAACGCCGCGAGCTCCCCGTACGCGAGCGCGCCCAGCAGGTCGACGACGGCGGCGCGATAGTTCTCGTCCGCGGCGGCGGTGGCCCAGTCCTGGGCCGCGATGCCGGTGAGGCCCTGGTTCTCCTGGGGTGCTGCGGTGGACGGCGTGGCGTTGTCAGGCGTCTCCATGAAGCGCACAATAGCCCGCTCTCCCTGCCGCGTAAGTCCCTGGTCAAGGAGTGTGACGACGGCTACGTACGCCATTCGGCCATCGCGTATGCGCGATTCCGGGGTATGGTGGTAATGAGCCCGCCGAGTGCAAGGCCGTCTGTGCGACTTCGCACGGCGCTTGCGCGCACTTTCGGACGGGCCGCATGAATGAGGATGCCCGGTCGGTGGCCCGATCGGCTCCGACCCGACAGCCCTCCGGGTCGTACGTCACAAGGCGTACGGATCTGAGGAGGGGCCCTCAGCGGCACGAGCGCTCGAGCGTCGGCAGTGGTCCCGCGCCATCCGGTCCACCCGATCCCGCAGACCGCGGCTCGAGTCCGGTGTACCCAGCCGGCACGGTCAAGACCCCCGCGTTCGCCTCGCGCCGCACCTCACAGAAGAGGCAACACCCTGACTACGCAGACTTCGACATTCCGTCAGCTCGGCATTCTTTCCGAGACGGCAGAGGCCCTTGAGGCCGTCGGCATCATCAACCCCTTCCCCATCCAGGAGATGACGCTCCCCGTCGCCCTTTCCGGCTCGGACGTCATCGGCCAGGCCAAGACCGGTACGGGCAAGACCCTCGGTTTCGGCCTTCCGCTCCTCGAGCGCGTCACCGTCCCCGCGGACGTCGAGGCGGGCCGGGCCACGCCCGAGCAGCTCACCGACACCCCGCAGGCCCTCGTCGTCGTCCCGACGCGCGAGCTGTGCCAGCAGGTGACCAACGACCTGCTCACCGCCGGCAAGGTGCGCAATGTGCGCGTCCTCGCCATATACGGCGGCCGTGCGTACGAGCCCCAGGTCGAGGCCCTCAAGAAGGGCGTCGACGTCGTCGTCGGTACGCCCGGCCGACTGCTCGACCTGGCAGGCCAGAAGAAGCTGAACCTCTCGCACGTGAAGGCGCTCGTCCTCGACGAGGCCGACGAGATGCTCGACCTGGGCTTCCTGCCCGACGTCGAGAAGATCATCAACATGCTTCCGGTGAAGCGTCAGACGATGCTGTTCTCGGCGACCATGCCGGGCGCCGTCATCGGCCTGGCCCGCCGCTACATGTCGCAGCCCACGCACATCCGCGCCACGTCGCCGGACGACGAGGGCACGACGGTCGCGAACATCGCGCAGCACGTCTACCGCGCGCACAACCTCGACAAGCCCGAGATGGTCGCCCGCATCCTCCAGGCCGAGGGCCGCGGACTCGCGATGATCTTCTGCCGTACGAAGCGCACGGCGGCCGACATCGCCGACCAGCTCAAGCAGCGCGGCTTCGCCTCCGGCGCGGTCCACGGCGACCTGGGCCAGGGCGCCCGCGAGCAGGCGCTGCGCGCGTTCCGCAACGGCAAGGTGGACGTGCTCGTCTGCACCGACGTCGCCGCGCGCGGCATCGACGTCGGCGGCGTCACGCACGTCATCAATTACCAGTCCCCCGAGGACGAGAAGACCTATCTGCACCGCATCGGCCGGACCGGCCGCGCGGGCAAGAAGGGCATCGCGGTCACGCTGGTCGACTGGGACGACATCCCGCGCTGGCAGCTGATCAACAAGGCCCTCGACCTGAACTTCAACGACCCGGTCGAGACGTACTCCTCCTCGCCGCACCTCTACGAGGAGATGGCGATCCCGGCGGGCACCAAGGGTGTGCTGCCGCGCTCGGAGCGCACGCGCGCCGGGCTCGACGCCGAGGAGATCGAGGACCTGGGCGAGACCGGTGGCCGCGGCGCGTCGTCCTCGCGCGGCGGCAGCCGTGGTGGCCGCGGCGACCGCGACCGTGACCGGGACCGCGAGCGTCCGGCGCGCACGCCGCGCCGCCGTCGCCGTACGCGCGGTGGCGAGCCGGTCGGCGCCGGGGAGGCCACGGCCGCCCCCGCGCCCGCGTCCGCCCCCGTGGAGGAGGCCGCCGAGCCGCGCACGCCGCGCCGTCGGCGTCGTACGCGCGGTGGCGCCGCCCCGTCGGTCGCGCCGGTGGCTCCCGCCGCCGAGGCGGTCGTGGAGACGGTGGAGGCCGAGGCCCCCGCCAAGCCCCGTCGCCGTACGCGCACGAAGGCCGCGTCCGTCGTGGACACGGCCGAGTCGGTGGCGGCCGCGCAGCCGGTCGCCGAGCCGGAGCAGGCCGAGTCGAAGCCGGCGCGCACCCGCGCGCCCAAGAAGGCGGAGGCCGCGGTCGAGGCCGTGGAGGCCACCGAGACGAAGCCCGCGCGGACCCGTACCCGCAAGAAGGCCGAGGCCGCGGTCGACACGGCCGAGGCCGCCGAGGCGAAGCCCGCCACGCGCACCCGGACCCGTAAGAAGGCCGAGCCCGCCGTCGTGGAGGCCGCCGAGGCGACCGACGCGACCGAGGCCAAGCCGCGCCGTACGCGCAAGAAGGCCGAGGCCGTGGTCGACACGGCCGAGGCCGTCGAGGCGAAGCCCGCCACGCGCACCCGCAAGAAGGCCGAGGCCGCCGTCGACACCGCGGAGGTCACCGAGGCCAAGCCGCGTCGTACGCGCAAGAAGGCCGAGGCCGTGGTCGACACGGCCGAGGCCGTCGAGGCGAAGCCCGCCACGCGCACCCGCAAGAAGGCCGAGGCCGCCGTCGACACCGCGGAGGTCACCGAGGCCAAGCCGCGTCGTACGCGCAAGAAGGCGGAGGCCGCCGTGGACACCGCGGAGGCCGCCGAGGCCAAGCCGGCGACCCGGACCCGGACCCGTAAGAAGGCAGAGCCCACCGCCGACGCCACCGAGGCCAAGCCCGCCACGCGCACCCGCAAGAAGGCGGAGCCGACGGCCGAGGCGAAGCCGCGTCGTACACGCAAGAAGGTCGAGGCCCCGGAGGCCTGATCCGTCCGACGACGAACGGCCCGGTTCCCGCAGCGGCGGGGGCCGGGCCTTCGTTGTCGGTGGCTGCGCGTAATCTCGGTCCATGAGCAGGCCCGCGACCTTCACCCCGCCGCCCGGTACCCGTGCGCACCGCCTCCGCACCGCCCGCGGCGACTTCGCCGCGATCACCGGGGAGCCGGAGCGGGGTCCGGTGCGGGGCACCGCCCTGCTGCTGCCCGGGTTCACGGGGAGCAAGGAGGACTTCATCTCGCTGCACGCCCCGTTGAGCGCGGCCGGGTACCGGACCGTGGCCGTGGACGGGCGCGGGCAGTACGAGTCCGAGGGTCCGAAGGACGACGAACAGCCTTACCAGCAGCGCGAGTTGGCGTACGACGTGCTCGCGCAGGCGGCGGCGCTCCAGGCCGACGCGGACGGCACGGGCGGCACGAGCGGCCGGGTGCATCTGCTCGGGCACTCGCTCGGCGGGCTCGTCGCGCGCGCGGCGGCGATCGAGGACCCCGCGCCGTTCGCCTCGCTCACGCTGATGTCCTCGGGCCCCGCGGCCGTCACGCCGCCCCAGCAGGAGCGCGCCAAGCTGCTCCAGAGCGCCCTCGTCGCGCTGGACATGGCGCAGGTGTGGGAGGCCATCCAGGGCCTGGACGCTCCGGAGGACGCCGCCGATCTGCGCGGCGACGGCGAGGACCTGCGCCGCCGCTGGCTGAGCAACAGCCCGGCGCAGCTCATCGCCACGGCGGGGCAGCTGTGCGCGGAGCCGGACCGGGTGGACGAGGTCGGCGCGCTCGGGCTCGCCGTGCATGTGCTGTCGGGCGAGCGGGACGACACCTGGCCGGTGCCGCTGCTCGACGACATGGCGACGCGCCTCGGCGCCGAGCGCACGGTGATCGCGGGGGCCGAGCACTCCCCCAACACGGACCAGCCGGACGCCACCGCCGCCGCCCTCGCCGCGTTCTGGGACCGCCACCCGGCCTCGTAGCCCGGTTTTCCCGCCTCTCCCGCCCCTCGCGCACCCTCCTGACGCACGAGTAATTAGCCGCTCGAAAAATTTCCTTAGCGTAGGGAATGTTTGCAGCGAGCAACTCGTTGTACCCCTTGGAACGCGCGGCACTGCGGCCGCGCAATTCACTCTTAACGGCCGGGCAACCGCCCGGCCGTACGGCGGGACCAAGCTGAGAAGCGGCGCCCGCACGAGTAGTTCTCCTTCAGGAGGATGACCAGACGAAGGGAGAAGCCATGCGCTTCGAAATCATGCGACTCGACGACGTCGACGGCACCGCCGTGGACAGCACCGTCGTGGACGCCGCCTCCGTCAACCGGATCGTTCAGCAGGCCGCCGCCATCGGGCAGCGCCTCTACATCCGCCCGGCCGAGTCGGCCGCCTCGTAACGGCGTCGGACGACTCTCACGTAGCGAAGCCCCCGTACGCACGGTGCGTACGGGGGCTTCGCCGTGCCGGGACGGTCGGCTGTCAGCGGCCAGCGGTCAAGAGCCCTGGATGACCTGCGTCACGCCGTTGATGATCTGCTGCACCGCGATCGCGGACAGCATCATGCCCGCGAGCCGGGTCACCAGCACCACGCCGCCGTCCTTGATGACGCGGATGATCACCAGCGAGTAGCGCATCACCAGCCACAGCACGACGTGGATCGCGAGGATCGCGGACCACACGGAGACCTGGTCGCCCATCGAGTCCGCGTGCTGCACGGCGAGGATCACGGAGACGATCGCGCCGGGCCCGGCGAGCAACGGCATGCCCAGCGGTACGAGGGCGACGTTGACGTCCTTCGTCTGCTTGGGCTCGTCCGTCTTGCCGGTCAGCAGGTCGAGCGCGATCAGGAGCAGCAGCAGCCCGCCCGCGATCATCAGGGCGGGGACGGAGACATGCAGATAGGCCAGGATCTGGTTGCCCAGGACGCCGAACACAGCGATGACGCCGAAGGCGACGCAGACCGCCTGGAAGGCCATGCGCTTCTGAACCTTGGCGGGGCGGCCCGCGGTGAGGGCGAGGAAGATCGGGGTGATTCCGGGGGGATCCATAATCACAAAAAGGGTGAGAAAAAGGGATCCGAAGACGGCAGCGTCGAACACGGTGAGGGTGCCTTGCGAGAGTGGTGCGGAAGGGTGGGAGCGGGCGCGTCGGGCGCGCACGCGGGAGCGGAGCGCGACGGCGCCGCCGTGCAGAGGGGGCGCGTCAGGCGCGGCGTCCGCCGGCGCCCGGCACCGGGAAGGCGCCCGTGGCGCGGCGCGTGATCTCCCCGTAGACCTCGGGGTCGGTGGTGTACTCGCCGAGCACGCACGTCTTGCGGCTGCCGTGGTAGTCCGAGGAGCCGGTGGTCAGCAGGCCGAGGTCGGCGGCGAGGCCCCGGAGGCGGTCACGGGTCGCGGCGTCGTGGTCCATGTGGTCGACCTCGATGCCGTCGAGCCCGGCCTCCGCCAGCTTCGCGATCGCCGACTCGGGCACGGTGCGGCCGCGCTTGGCGGCGGCGGGGTGCGCGAAGACGGTGACGCCGCCAGCGGCCTTGACCAGCCGGATCGCCTCGAAGGGGTCGGTCTCGTGCTTCTCGACGTACGCGCGCCCGTCGTTGGCCAGCCAGTTCTCGTCGAACGCGGCCGAGACGTCGGGTACGACACCGAGCTCGACCAGCGCGGTGGCGAGGTGCGGGCGGCCGACCGAGCCGTCGCCCGCGATGCGCGCGACCTGCTCCCAGGTGACCGGAACGCCGAGCCCGTTCAGCTTGGCGATCATGCCCTTGGCGCGCGGCACCCGGTCGTCGCGGACCAGCTCGCGCTCGGCGAGCAGGGCCGGCTCCTCGGGATCGAAGAGGTACGCCAGCATGTGCATGCTCACGCCGTCGAGGCGGCAGGAGAGCTCGGCGCCGGTGACGAGGGTCAGCCCCTCGGGGGCGGCGGCGATGGCCTCGGCGTGCCCGCGCGTCGTGTCGTGGTCGGTGAGCGCGACGACGTCCAGACCGGACGCCGCGGCGTTGCGCACCAGCTCGGCGGGGCTGTCCGTGCCGTCGGAAGCGGTGGAGTGGGTGTGCAGATCGATGCGCACGGCTGCGTACTCCAGGCTCGACGGAATGACGGGGACCGCTCAAGGATAACGGGGATTCCGCCACCCCCGTCACCACCGAACCAGGGGCGGGCCCCTTACGCACCGCCCCGCCGCCTCAGGCGCTCAGAATGCGCGGCGACAGCGCCCCGCAGGGCAGCAGGTCGACCTCGGCTCCCGCGTCCCGCAGGTCCGTGAGCACCAGCTCGTCGTACATCAGCATGCCGGTCTGCTCCGGCCACACGACCGCCCACAGCCACAGGCCGCGCGCCTCACCCGCGAAGACCGCCCGGTCGTCGGGGGCTCCGGACACGTGCCACAGCGGGGTGGGGCGGCCCGCGGCGAGCACCTTGGCCTGCGGCGGCCTGGCGACGTCCATGTGCGGGCCGGGGTCGGGGCCGTCGATGCCCGCGTAGCGCGCGCCGAGTCCGACGCCCAGCTCCTCGGCGACGAGCACCATCTCGCCGGCGCCGCCGAGCGGTCCGGGCCCGGAGCAGGCGACGGCGGTGGCGCGGCCGCCGTGGCGGTCGTCCCCCGCGTTGGCCACTCCGGTGAACAGCCAGCCGACGGGCAGCGGCCACGGCATCCACACCGGTACCCGTGCGCGGTGCACCACGACGCTGAGGGCCTCGACGCTGGGCGGGATCACGGGCTGCAGCGGATGCACGGTGCCGTGCACATCGCACTGCCAGGAGTCGGCAAAGAGTCCGGGAGCCCTGACCCGGCCACCACACTTCGGGCAACTGGGTTCGCCCCTCATAGGGCCCCACGGTCCTCCCCGTCCCGCGCCGCGTCAAGGACGATCACCCGTCCGGAGTGCGGCGTCGCGTCCCCTCCGACCAGGAAAGATAGATGTAGCTTGCATTAATTAGCAGCTCTAACTTATTATGTGTAAACGGCAACGATCCAGAGCTGGATGGACCCGACGAACCCAAAGGAGTGGCACGACATGAGCCACAGCAGTACAGGAGATCCCGCCGAAGGGGACACGTTCGACGCAGGTGCCGGCAGCATCCTGCGTCAGCCGAAGGCGGTCTGGGCGACCGCCGGGGCATCCGTCGTCGCCTTCATGGGCATCGGCCTCGTCGACCCGATCCTGCCGTCGATCGCCTCGGGGCTCGACGCGACGGCGAGCCAGGTCTCCCTGCTCTTCACCTCGTACTTCCTGATCACCGCGATCGCGATGCTGGTGACCGGGTTCGTCTCCAGCCGCATCGGCGGCAAGAAGACCCTGCTCGTCGGCCTCGCGCTCGTCGTGGTCTTCGCGGCGCTCGCGGGCACGTCCGGGTCCGTCGGCGAACTCGTCGGCTTCCGCGCGGGCTGGGGCCTCGGCAACGCGCTGTTCGTGTCGACCGCGCTCGCGGTCATCGTCGGCGCCGCGGCGGGCGGATCGGCGGCCGCGATCCTGCTCTACGAGTCCGCGCTCGGGCTCGGCATGGCGTGCGGTCCGCTGGTGGGCGCGCTGCTCGGCAACGCCAGCTGGCGCTACCCGTTCTTCGGCACCGCCGCGCTGATGGCCGTCGGCTTCCTCTGCATCACCGCGTTCCTGAAGGAACAGCCGAAGCCCGCGAGGAAGACCTCGGTCCTCGACCCGATCAGGGCGCTCGGCCACGGCGGGCTCGCGTCCGCGGCGATCTCGGCCTTCTTCTACAACTACACGTTCTTCACGGTGCTGGCCTTCACGCCGTTCGTGCTGAACATGACGCCGTACAAGTCGGGCGCGGTGTTCTTCGCCTGGGGTGTGCTGCTGGCGCTGTTCTCGGTGATCGTGGCGCCGCGCATGCAGGCCCGGTTCGGCTCGCTGAAGGTGCTCGGCGGCTCGCTGGTGCTGCTCGCCGCGGACGTGCTCGTCCTCGGGTACGGCAACCACACCGCGGCCGTCGTCTGCACGATCCTGTCCGGCGCGTTCATCGGCGTGAACAACACCGTCTACACCGAGCTCGCGCTCGGCGTCTCGGACGCGCCGCGCCCGGTGGCGAGCGCCGGTTACAACTTCGTGCGCTGGTTCGCCGCCGCGGCCGCGCCGTTCTTCGCGCCGAAGATCGAGGAGTGGAGCAACATCCACATCCCGTTCGTGGTCGCCGCGGTCACGGCGGTGCTGGGCGCGGTCGTGGTGTGGGTGCGCAGGAGCGCTCTGAACCACGAGGCCGAGGAGCTGGAGCCGCGGCACGCCACCGAGGACAGCGTGTCGGTCTTCGCGAACTGACCGGTTCTCAGTCCAGGGAAACGGACCTGCGCAAGGGATCGCGCAGGTCCGTTCCGCTGTTCAGCCACTTCTCCTGGAGCGCGGCCGCACCGTGCACCCGCTTCCACGCCGCCTCGTTCGGCGTCATGGGCAGCAGCGGCAGGAACCGTACGGGGTCCAGCGGGTCGTCGAGGTCCAGGTCCTCGATCAGGCCGCCCGGCTCCGCGACGAGCGCGGAGGTGAACGGGGCGGCGGGCCACAGCGGTTCACCCACGTCGAGCGAGGCGCCCGGGGCCACGACGACGCCCTCGACCTGCGGGGACGCGGCGAGGACCGCGAGGGGGCGCAGGACCTTGTCGGTGTCGGCGAGGCCGGCGCGGACGGTGAGCACCAGTTCCGCGCGGGGGCCCTTGACCGGGTCGGCGAGAGCCGCCGTCGGGTCGGTCATCGGGGACGCGGACATGCCGAGCGTCGCGTAGCGGACCAGGTCGCCGTCTGTGAAGCGCAACACCTCGATCCGGTCGGTGCCGAGGAAGGTGACCGCCGCGCGCGCGTCCGGTTCACCCAGGGTTGTCCGGAGTCGCGCCTCCACGAGCGCAAGAACTTCTGCCATCCCGCGAGCATAGAACTCGCGCCCAACGGGTAAGGACAGGGCCCGCTTTCGTCAGTCGGCTGATAGTCTTGGCCGCTGGTCGGGACAACACGCAGTGCGTGTCCGCCGAGGGCCCCCGCGAGCCCGTCGGAAAACCGACCCGTTCACGTCCCTCACGGGGGACCGGCCGGAGGAGGTGGGGCTGTCATGGATCGAAGTCGACCGTGCAGTACTACCCGTTCTTCCGGCCTGTAGGGCCCAAGGCCTTTCTTCATTCGCAGTCGGCCGTTCATCGGGCCGGCCGCGCACGCCGGAAGAGCACTTCGTTCCCCTGATTGCATCGACGCCCTCCCGGGTCGTCGCGATCCGAATCAGTCAGCGAAGCCGCCCAGCGTCGGTGCGGTGCTTCCCGCTTTGTGGACGTGCAGCATGTCCCGGTATCCGGTTGACCAGGACGTCCTCATTCCGGGTGGTTCCACCCGACGCGCGGCGACTCCCGCCCGCGAAGGAGCCTGCCCATGTCGATGATGCGCGACCTGCGAGCCGCCGTCCGTCCCTCGCTGCGCAAGAGCGTCGCCCCGTACGCCAACGAGGCCCGCGCCTCGTACGACTCCACGCGTGATCCGGCCGCCTGCTCGGCCGTCGTGGACTGCGCCGTGTACCGCGACGGGGTGCGCGTGTCCTCCTCCGAGTGCCTCACGCCCGGCGCGGCGAAGCTCCAGGTGCGCCGCGACGGCGGCTTCGCCTGGATCGGTCTGCACGAGCCGACCGAAGCCGAATTCGCCGGTATCGCCGCCGAGTTCGGGCTGCACCCGCTCGCCGTCGAGGACGCCGTCCACGCCCACCAGCGGCCCAAGCTGGAGCGGTACGACGACACGCTGTTCACCGTCTTCAAGACCATCCACTACGTCGAGCACGCCGAACTCACCGCCACCAGCGAGGTCGTGGAGTCCGGCGAGGTCATGTGCTTCACCGGCCGGGACTTCTTCATCACCGTCCGGCACGGCGGACAGGGCTCCCTGCGCGCGCTGCGGCACCGGCTCCAGGACGACCCGGAGCTGCTCGCCAAGGGCCCGAGCGCCGTGCTGCACGCCATCGGGGACCACGTGGTCGACGGGTACCTGGCCGTGGCCGACGCGATGCAGGACGACATCGACGAGGTCGAGACCGAGGTCTTCTCGCAGCCCGGCAAGGGGTCGCCGCGCGGCTCCGACGCCGGACGGATCTACCAACTCAAGCGCGAGGTACTGGAGTTCAAGCGGGCCGTCGCGCCGCTGCGGCGCCCGTTGCAACTGCTCAGCGAGCGGCCGATGCGGCTGATCGACCCGGACATCCAGAAGTACTTCCGGGACGTCGCCGACCACCTGGAGCGTGTCCAGGAACAGGTCATCGGCTTCGACGAACTGCTCAACTCGATCCTCCAGGCCAATCTGGCGCAGGCCTCCGTCGCCCAGAACGAGGACATGCGCAAGATCACCTCGTGGGCCGCGATCATCGCCGTGCCGACCATGGTGTGCGGCGTCTACGGCATGAACTTCACGTACATGCCGGAGTTGCACTGGCGGTTCGGCTACCCGATGGTGCTCGCGCTCATCGGCGGCGTCTGTTTCACGATCCACCGGACGCTGAAGCGCAACGGCTGGCTCTAGCTAGGCTTCTCGGCATGACGACTGCTGAACTGCTCGATGCCGCCCTCGTCGAGGAGGCCACGAAGAAGTCCGGGCTGATCTGGGTGCGCGGCGCCGAGGGCGTCGAGCGGGCCCTGTGGCACGTGTGGCACGAGGGGGCGGCGTGCCTGGTCGGTGACGGGCCCGGCGAGCAGCCGTTGCCGGGGCTGGTCGACGGGGGGTCGGCGGTCGTCACCGTGCGCAGCAAGGACAAGGGCGGGCGGCTCGTGGGGTGGCGGGCGACGGTGGTCGAGCTGGCGCCGGGGACGGAGGCGTACGAGGGTGTGGTCGGGGAGTTGAAGGGGAAGCGGCTCAATGCGCCGGACGCGGAGGGGATGACCGGGCGGTGGGCGCGGGAGTGTCGGGTGGTGCGGTTGGAGCCGGTGGGTGGGGGTGTGGAGCCGGTTGCGGAGGGGTCGCTGGCCGCGGTGCCCGTGGGGTCGCCGGCCACGACGCGCAACCCCGTGCCCGCGGGGCTGCCGAAGCTTCTCCGCAAGCGTCGCGGCTGACCTCTTCGGGGTGGGCCCCGCCGCACCGGCCCAAAAACTTGGGGCTCCGCCCCATACCCCGCTCCTCAATCGCCGGAGGGGCTCCATATACCCACCCGACCGCCCCGCTCATCAAGCCCGTCCGGCGTTTGAGGACACCCCGGCGCCGATCGCTCCATCAAGCCCGTCCGGCGCGATCAAGCCCGTCCGGCGATTGAGGACACCCCGGCGCGGGTCGGCTCACCAAGCCCGTCCGGCGTTTGAGGACACCCTGGGCCCGGTTCGGCCCATCCAGCCCGTCCGGCGTTTGAGGACACCCCCGGCGCGGGTCAGCCCACCCAGCCCGTCCGGCGATTGAGGACACCCCCGGCGCGGGTCAGCCCACCCAGCCCGTCCGGCGATTGAGGACACCCGTGGTCAGGAGGAGGGAAGGGAGTGGCCGTAGTCGACGGTTTCGGTGGGGCTGGGTTCGCGGAGGGGGAAGTCCGCCCCCCAGTCGCTGAGCTGAATCGTGCCCGCACCCCCGGCCCGCTCCAGCCGCATGGGATACGCACCCCCCTCCAACGACACGTCGAGCGTGCCCCCCGCCCCCTTGTCCCCGGTCAACTCGATCGTGCGCACGCCGCCCGACGACCCCCGTTCACCCTTCGCGAGCGCCCCGTGCAACGTGAGCAGCCCGTCGAGCAGCACGCTCTTGTCGGTGAACGTACTGAGCCGCTGGTAGGCCGGATCGCCCTTCGGGACCTTCACGAACTTGCCGTCGAGCTTCTGCGCGGCATCGCCCCCGCTCCCGGCCTCGTCGCCCTCGGAGTGCGTCCAGAAGTCGGCGTCCGCCTTGAGGTAGAGGTGGTCGTCGACCCGCAGCAGCCGGAACGTGCTGCCGCCGGTGGTCACCGAGCCGGTGCCGCCGTTGGACCGCAGGCGCATGTCCAGCTTGTACGTCTTCTTGTCGCTGACCACCGTGCCGGCGACGTGCACCGTGTCGGCGCCGCGGGCCGCCTTGACCGTACGGGACTGGATCTTGGCCGGGCTCAGTCTGCCGACCCCGTTCGTCCCCGCGTCGGGGTCCTCCTC
The DNA here is from genome assembly GCF_054724165.1 of Streptomyces sp. BYX5S. Taxonomy (NCBI): domain Bacteria; kingdom Bacillati; phylum Actinomycetota; class Actinomycetes; order Kitasatosporales; family Streptomycetaceae; genus Streptomyces; species Streptomyces sp. BYX5S. The sequence continues at coordinate 7,084,652 of NZ_CM138829.1, forward strand.
GCTGCACGCCGCGAGCCCCACCACGAGCCCCGCACACATCACACCCACCATGAGTGTCCTGTGGCTACGGCGGGTGCGGGGGCGCAGGGTCACGGACGGACCACCTCTCGTACGGCAGCTGGGCGCGGGCAGGTACGGCAGCGTACCCCCGCGATCTGCGGTTACCCGTCCAGGTCCGGTGGCCGCCGCGCAAAGGCGCGCGGAACAGGGAGCGGCTAGCCTGAACCACGAATTGGCCGTATTTCCTGATGAAGACGCACGGAAGACATACGAAGGAGGCGCGCGACGGTATGGCTGGAGGCGCTCCCCGGATCTTCGTGTCGCACCTCTCCGGCATCGCCGTCTTCGATCCGAACGGCGACCAGGTGGGGCGCGTACGCGATCTGGTGGCGATGCTGCGGGCGGGCCGCAGACCGCCGCGGCTGCTCGGGCTCGTCGTCGAGCTGTCGACGCGGCGCCGGATCTTCCTGCCGATGACCCGGGTGACCGGCATCGAGTCCGGTCAAGTGATCACCACCGGAGTGCTCAACGTCCGGCGTTTCGAGCAGCGGCCCACCGAGCGGCTCGTCCTCGGCGAGATGCTCGACCGGCGCGTGCGGCTCGTGGAGACCGGCGAGGAGGTCACCGTCCTCGACGTCTCCGTGCAGCAGCTGCCCGCGCGCCGCGACTGGGAGATCGACCGGGTCTTCGTACGGAAGGGCTCGGCGAAGCGCGGCGCCTTCCGGCGGGCCAAGGGCGAGGCCCTGACCGTCGACTGGTCGGGCGTGGACGGGTTCTCCCTGGAGGAGCACGGCCAGGGCGCCGAGAGCCTGCTCGCCACGTTCGAGCAGCTGCGCCCCGCCGACCTCGCCAACGTGCTGCACCACCTCTCCCCCAAGCGGCGCGCGGAGGTCGCCGCGGCGCTCACCAACGAGCGGCTGGCCGACGTCCTGGAGGAACTTCCGGAGGACGACCAGATCGAGGTGCTCGGCAAGCTGAAGGAGGAGCGCGCCGCCGACGTCCTGGAGGAGATGGACCCGGACGACGCGGCCGACCTCCTGGGCGAGCTTCCCGAGGACGAGAAGGAACGTTTGCTCGATCTGATGAAGCCGAGCGAGGCGGCCGACGTACGGCGCCTGATGGCGTACGAGGACCGGACCGCGGGCGGCCTGATGACGACCGAGCCGATCGTGCTGCGCCCCGACTCGACGGTCGCGGACGCCCTCGCCCGCATCCGCAACCCCGACCTCTCCCCCGCGCTCGCCGCGCAGGTCTACGTCTGCCGGCCCCCGGACGAGACGCCCACCGGCAAGTACCTCGGCACGATCCACTTCCAGCGGCTGCTGCGCGACCCCCCGTACACGATGGTCAGCTCGATCCTCGACGACGATCTGCAGGCCCTGTCCCCGGAGGCGCAACTGCCCGAGATCGCCGGGTTCTTCGCGACGTACGACATGGTGGCCGCGCCCGTCGTCGACGACGGCGGTTCGCTGCTCGGCGCGGTGACCGTGGACGACGTCCTGGACCACATGCTCCCCGAGGACTGGCGGGAGCAGGAGTTCCATCTTTCCGGGGAGGTGAACGGTGCCGACTGAGGAACGCGAGCGCGAGACCCCGCGCAGGCCGCGCATCCGGCTCGACCAGCCGCGCGCGCCGCGCCGCAAGCTGCTCCCCGACTACGACCCCGAGGCCTTCGGCAGGCTCTCCGAGCGCATCGCCCGCTTCCTCGGCACCGGGCGGTTCATCGTCTGGATGACGGTGATCATCATCATGTGGGTGGTGTGGAACATCTTCGCGCCGCCCGCCCTGCGCTTCGACGAGTACCCGTTCATCTTCCTGACGCTGATGCTGTCGCTCCAGGCCTCGTACGCCGCCCCGCTGATCCTGCTCGCGCAGAACCGGCAGGACGACCGGGACCGGGTCAATCTCGAACAGGACCGCAAGCAGAACGAGCGCTCCATCGCCGACACCGAGTATCTGAGCCGTGAGGTGGCGGCCCTGCGGATCGGCCTCGGCGAGGTCGCGACGCGCGACTGGATCCGCTCCGAGCTGCAGGACCTCCTCAAGGAGCTGGAGGAGCAGCGGCGCTCCGCACCGGAGGGCCCGGTATTCCCGGCGGAGCACGAGCGGCGACGTGACGTAGACGACCGCTGACGGGGCTTTTCCGGTGCGGGTTACCCCGCCGTAGTATCGGGAGCATGGCTACGGAAGACGCGGTGCGCGAGGCACTCGCGACAGTGAACGACCCCGAGATCCAGCGCCCCATCACCGAACTGGGGATGGTCAAATCGGTGGACATCGGTGCGGACGGAGTCGTCGCGGTCACCGTGTATCTGACCGTCTCCGGCTGCCCGATGCGCTCCACGATCGAGAACAACGTGAAGGAGGCCGTCGGCCGCGTCGAGGGCGTGACCGACGTCCAGGTCACGCTCGACGTGATGAGCGACGAGCAGCGCAAGGAGCTGGCCGCGGCGCTGCGCGGCGGCACCGCCGAGCGCGAGGTCCCCTTCGCCAAGCCCGGCTCGCTGACCCGCGTCTACGCGGTGGCCTCCGGCAAGGGCGGCGTCGGCAAATCCTCGGTGACCGTGAACCTGGCGGCCGCGATGGCCGCGGACGGCCTGAAGGTCGGCGTCGTCGACGCGGACATCTACGGCCACTCCGTGCCGCGCATGCTGGGCGTCGACGGCAAGCCCACCCAGGTCGAGAACATGATCATGCCGCCGTCCGCGAACGGCGTGAAGGTCATCTCGATCGGCATGTTCACGCCGGGCAACGCCCCGGTGGTGTGGCGCGGCCCGATGCTGCACCGCGCGCTCCAGCAGTTCCTCGCGGACGTCTTCTGGGGCGACCTGGACGTGCTGCTGCTCGACCTGCCGCCCGGCACCGGTGACATCGCCATCTCCATCGCCCAGCTGGTCCCGAACGCGGAGATCCTGGTCGTCACCACGCCGCAGCAGGCCGCGGCCGAGGTCGCCGAGCGGGCCGGTTCGATCGCGGTGCAGACCCACCAGAAGATCGTCGGCGTCGTCGAGAACATGTCGGGGCTGCCGTGCCCGCACTGCGGCGAGATGGTCGACGTGTTCGGCACCGGCGGCGGTCAGCTGGTCGCCGAGGGCCTCACCAAGACCACAGGCGCCACGGTGCCGGTGCTCGGCTCCATCCCCATCGACGTACGCCTGCGCGAGGGCGGCGACGAGGGCAAGCCGGTCGTGCTCTCCGACCCGGACTCCGCCGCGGGCGCCGCGCTGCGCGGCATCGCCGACAAGCTCGGCGGGCGCCAGCGGGGCCTGTCGGGGATGTCGCTGGGGATCACGCCGCGCAACAAGTTCTGAGCGCGTGAACGCGATCTGAGCGCGTGAACAGGTTCTGAGCGCGTGAACGCGCGGAGCGGGCCGCCCCGGTGGGGCGGCCCGCTCTGTCGTCACACCGTCGTGCGCGGCGCTACGCCTCGGGCTCCAGCGCCGTGATGTCCTTCACGGCGGAGAACCCGAGCCCGTACGCGCTCATGCCGCGGCCGTACGCGCCCAGGTGCACCCCGGCCTCCGTGGAGCCCGCGAGCACCCAGCCGTACTCGGACTCGCGGTAGTGGAACGACGTCGGCACCCCGTCCACCGGCAGCGTCAGCGTCGCCCAGTCGTCCGACGCGAGGTCGTCGGCGAGCACCCACGCCGTCTCGGTCTGCTGCTCCAGCCAGTCGTCCCGCAGCGTGTGGTCCATCTGCACGGGCCAGGTGTACGCGAGCAGTCCGACACCGGCGAGCCAGGCCGCCGAGGAGACCGACGTGGCCTCCAGGACGCCCGTGCCGTCGGCCGTGCGCCGTACCGGATTGGCGGCGACCGTCACGACGACCGCGAACCGCTCGCTGTCCTCCGTGAGCTCGCTGCGTACGGAGGGCTCGTCACCGTGCCCGATCGAACCGTGCTCGACGGAACCGTCCGCCGTGGTGCCGACCTGCATCAGCCAACGCGGTCCCGTGAAGGCCTCGTCGAGGCCGTACCACGGGAAGGGCGCCAGCAGGTAGCCGTCGACCGTGCGCCGGGCCGCGGGGGCCTGTCCGGTCCCCTCGGTGGCCGGCGCCTGCGCGCCTACCCGACTCGTCGTCTCCATGTACCCGGCCGCCTCCTCGTTCGGTTACGGACCGGAGCGGCCCGCCCCCCTCGGGCGTCCTCACGTCCGGTCCGCGCAACAACAAGGCAGGATGCCACACCGGGTCCGGCAGACCCGGTTTCGTCAGCGTGGTTCAGGACGCGTCCGAGGTGATTCGGGGGCTGTACGAGGTGTTTCGGACGCCTTCGCGGCGATTCGGGCCGCGGTGGTCCAGGCCGGCCGGCGGGCCGTTCAGGTCGCGTCGACGTCGAAGGGCGGCGGCTCGGCGGCGGCCGGCTTCGGGGACGCCTCGGGGCCCTTGCGCATGTCGACGGCCTCGGGACGCTTCCGCATGTCGACGCGACCGGCACTGCCGGAACCGCTGGCGCCGCTCGACGAGGAAGAGGAGTCGTCCAGCTCACCGACGGTGTGTGCCGCCTCGGTGACCTCGGCCATCTCCTTCTTCAGGTCGAAGCCGTTGCGGATCTCCTTGAGGCCCAGCTCGTCGCTGTCCAGCTGCTTGCGGATGAACGTCTTGGGGTTCAGGTCCTCGAACTCGAAGTCCTTGAACTCCGGACCCAGTTCCTCACGAATGTCCCGCTTCGCGCTGTCGGAGAACTCGCGGATCTTGCGGATGGTGCGCGAGACGTCCTGAATGACCTTCGGAAGCTTGTCGGGGCCGAAGACGAGCACGGCCAGCACGACGAGCGTGACGACCTCCAGTGGGCCAATGTCGTTGAACACCTTGCACTCCTAGCGTGTCCTCGGCCCGCGGTCGATCATCAGCAGCAGGTCTTCGGCAGGGTCCGGCAGCGGACCCGCTCCACGGTACCCGGCCCACCTGTCCATTCGGTAGCCACCGGGAAACGTCAAGGCTCCCGGTGACCGCCGGGACCCGCCTGCCGTCGGCTCAGTCCCCGTCGGCCGCACCGAGCACCAGGGACATCTTCCGTTCCTTTCCGTCCCGTTCGAGCGTAAGGACCAGTTCGTCCTGGGGGCGGTGGGTGCGGATCTTGACGATGAGCTCCTCGCCGGAGTGCACGCGGACGCCGTCGACCTCGGTGATCACGTCGCCCGGTTCGATGCCCGCCTTGGCGCCGGGGCCGCCCGGACTGACCGCCGAACCGCCGCTGTTGCCCTTCGTGCCGACGCGGGCGCCGTCGCCCGAGTAGTCCATGTCGAGGGTGACGCCGATCACCGGGTGCGTGGCCCTGCCGGTGTTGATCAGCTCCTCCGCCACGCGTTTCGCCTGGTTGACCGGGATGGCGAAGCCGAGACCGATGGAGCCCGACTGCCCCTCGGTCAGCTCCGGGCCGCCGCTGCCGGCCGAGCGGATCGCACTGTTGATGCCGATCACGCGGGCCTTCGCATCGAGGAGCGGGCCGCCGGAGTTGCCGGGGTTGATGGGCGCGTCGGTCTGCAACGCGTCGACGTAGCTGATGTCGCTGCCGTCGCCCTTCTCGCCGCCCGCCGTGATGGGGCGGTCCTTGGCGCTGATGATTCCTGCGGTGACCGTGTTGGCCAGGTCGAAGGGGGCGCCGATGGCGACGACGGAGTCGCCCACCTGCACGTTCTCGGAGTTGCCGAGGGGCAGGGGGTGCAGGCCGCGGACGCCGTCGACCTTGATGACGGCGAGGTCGTAACCGGTGTCGTGCCCGACGAGTTCGGCCCTGGCGCTCTGGCCGCCGGCGAAAGTGACCGATATCTCACCGTCGGAGCCCGCCGGGGAGACGACGTGGTTGTTCGTGAGGATGTGGCCGCGGCCGTCGAGTACGAAGCCGGTGCCGGTGCCTTCCTCCGAGGAACCGTCGGTGTGGATGGTGACGACGCCGGGGAGGGTGGCCGACGCGATGCCGGCGATGCTGCCGGGGGCGCGGTGCTTGGACTCGGGGTCGGCCTGCGGGAGTTCGATGTTCGCGCCGACGCCGCCGCGATCGACGAACACACCCACGGCTCCGCCGATGCCTCCGGCCACCAGTGCGACCACGGCGGCGCCGATCACGACCGTGCGCCGCCGAACCGAGACGCGGCGCTCAGCGGGCACGGGCTCGTCCTGCCGCCAGGGCCCCACCGCGCCTGGACCACCGAAACCGGCGCCTGCCGCCCCAGGCGGCAGCTCGCCCAAGTCGCCGCCACCGTCCGGCGCCGGTTCAGGCACTTCAAGCCCCTGCGGCGATTGAGCAGCGGGGTCCGGGGCGGAGCCCCGGTCGTTGGGCCCGTCCGGCGACGGGAGAAGGGCGGCCTGCGCCGGTTCAGGCACTTCAAGCCCCTGCGGCGCTTGAGCAGCGGGCTCCGGGGCGGAGCCCCGATCGTTGGGCCCGTCCGGCGACGGGGGAACGGGGGCCTGCGCGAGGTCCCGGCTCTCAAGCCCTCGTGGCGATGGAGCAGCGGAGCCCCGAGGCGTGGGGGCCGCACCGCCGGAGGTCTTCTTGCCCTCGTCCATGTCCCGCCGCACTCCAAAAGCCTGGCCCGCGGCACCACACCGCCGGCTCCCACGCGCGCGACACCGGATCCGGACCCGACACCCCGCCCACCCGGATTCAACCAGGTCGCGTCAGCGCACGGACGACGGCCGGGACGACGCGGTGGACGCCGCCGCGGAAGCCGCGGTGAGACCGGGACCGGACTCACCGCCGGAAGGCGAGAGGGACGGCTGCGGCGTGACCGAGACCGCCGCGACGGGAACGGCCGGACGTATCAGGGGCGACATCCGGGCCGCCTCGGCCAGCATCGGCGTCGAGAACGGATACCCCGCGCTCTCCGCATGTCCGCCACCGGGCAGCAGCGGCGCCCCCGCCTCCGTCGGCGACACGGGAGCCGCGAGGGCGCCCCCGCGCTGGCCGAGCAGGGAGGGGGTCGACCTGCGGCGCTGCGAGTCGGAGGCGGCCGCCGCCCCGGAGGGCTGGCTGCGCAGCGGCGTGGCATTGCTGCCGGAGCCGCCACCCCGCACGTCGGAACCGTCGATCGGCGCCGCGGTCGTCACCCCGCCGAGCGCGATCGCGGCCAGCGACACCGCACCGGCCGCGGCGAACGCGAAGCGGCGGGACCGCGAGGCCCGGTCGCTGTCGTGCCGGTCGGGACGCCCCATTTCATGGATGCGGAAACCGCGCTGGTCACTGGGGAGGACGGCGGCGTGCGCGGCGGACGGTGCGTAGCCGAAGGGCTCGGGGTCCACGTCGAAGACGCCCTGCCCGAAGCCCCGGGCGCCGCCCAGGGTCCGGCCACTGCCGAAGCCGCCTCCCCCGAACGGTGGGGAGCCGGCGTCACTGTCGCTTCCCGCGGGCAGCCCCTGGAGACGGGCCAGGAAGCTCTCGGACGGCGGCGGCGGGGCCGCCTGCGAGAAGACGCTCTTGAGGCGGCGCTGGGCGTCGGCCTCGGCCTTGCATTTGGCACAGGTCGCCAGGTGCGCGAGTACGCGCTCGCGGGCGTCGTGGTCCAACTCGCCGTCGACGAGTGCGGCCAGCCTGTCCCCCAGGTGCTCGTCGGCCGCTGTCTGATGGCGCTCGGCAGGATTGAGACGTGATCCACTCACGCGGGCGCGCCCCCTCCTCCGAGGACGGGGAAGGCGCCCGTCCCATAGGCCGACGCGAGCGAGCGGCGCTCCTTGCGGGCCTCGGGCGAGCGGTGCTGCAACGCCTTGCGCAGCTGCGAGCGGCCGCGATGGATCCGGCTGCGGACCGTGCCCAGCTTGACGCCGAGGGTCGCGGCGATCTCCTCGTACGACAGCCCCTCGATGTCGCACAGGACGACGGCGGCGCGGAACTCGGGCGCGAGGGTGTCCAGCGCCTGCTGGACGTCGGCGTCGAAGTGCGCGTCGTTGAAGACCTGCTGCGGCGAGGGCTCTCTGCTGGGCAGCCGCTCGGCGGCGTCGTCCCCCAGCGCGTCGAAGCGGATGCGCTGCTTGCGACGGACCATGTCCAGGAACAGGTTCGTGGTGATGCGGTGCAGCCAGCCCTCGAAGGTGCCGGGCGTGTACGTCGACAGCGAACGGAAGACGCGGACGAAGACCTCCTGCGTGAGGTCCTCGGCGTCGTGCTGATTACCGGTCAGGCGGTAGGCGAGACGGTAGACGCGGCCACTGTGCGTGCTGACGATCTCCTCCCAGGTGGGCGGAGTCCACGCCTGCGATTCCGCATCGGCGGCAAAGGTCGCGGTCTGTGCGGAGTCAACGGTGCGGATTCGGTCAGCGGTGTTGGTCACGGATTTCGGCTCACCCGCCGACCTGAGAAGGCGCCGAAGCGCTCCTCTCCGATCCACAGGCGCAGCCGCACCTCCCCTGTCGGCTCTGGTGGTGTCCAGTGGAGCACCTACCATAACCACCCCGTCCGTTAGCTCCGGATAAGCGTTTTTACTCAGATTTGCCGGTCGGCCCCCGGCCGCTTCCCGCACGGCTGTCGCCATCCCGTTCACCCCCGCGCTTCCACGTCTCCGGCCTGCTCTTTCCCCCTGCCTCTTCAAACGCGCGGTCCCATCTGCGAGTTCCCGCCACCAACGGATAAAGTCACGCGCAGGCAACCAGGGGACGGGAGAGGGCCATTACCGGCAACCGGCAGACGAGTTGGGCGTTCGCCGACGCCTTTGTCGCCGAGGACGACGCGACTCGCTGGGCTCGTGACCGGGCCCACGAGGCAGGGCTGTGCCCCGTGTCTCCCGGCGCGGGGGCGACGCTCGGCATGCTCGCTGCCACGGTGGGGGCGAAAGCCGTCGCCGAGATCGGTACGGGCACCGGCGTGTCCGGAATCCATCTGCTGCACGGGATGCGGCCCGACGGCGTGCTGACGACGGTCGATCCCGAGCCGGAGCGGCAGCAGTTCGCGCGGCAGGCGTTCCGGGCGGCGGGCTTCGCCACCAACCGGGCCCGCTTCATCCCCGGCCGGGCCCTGGAGGTGCTGCCGCGTCTCGCCGACAGCGGCTACGACCTCGTGTTCTGCGACGGCGACCGCATGGAGTCCCTCGACTACCTCGCTGAATCGTTGCGCCTGCTCCGGCCCGGTGGCCTGGTGGTTTTCGAGGGCGTGCTCGCCGAGGGCCGGACCGTCGACGCGGGGCCGCAGCCGGTGGAAGTGGTGCGGCTGCGCGAGTTGCTGCGCGCCGTGCGGGAGAGCCCTGAGCTCGTGGCGTCCGTGCTGCCGGTGGGCGACGGGCTGCTCTGCGCCGTCAAGCGCTGACCCCCGGACCGGACCGGGCCGCGCCGGGCCATGTCGGGCGGCGTCGGGTCGGCGTTCCGAGCGCTGCGTCAGGACTTCGGAAACCCCGCCCCCACCTGCACATACGACTGCCCCGGCACCGGATGTGTGCCGAGGCAGTCGAAAAGGTATGGTCGCTTCCGCGTCAGCCGACGACCTTCTTCAGTTCGTCACCGAGGGCACTTGCCTCGTCCGGCGTCAGCTCGACTACGAGCCGACCGCCGCCTTCGAGCGGAACGCGCATGACGATGCCCCGCCCCTCCTTGGTCACCTCGAGCGGGCCGTCACCCGTTCGCGGCTTCATGGCCGCCATGCTCGTTCCCCTTCCTGAAACCAGCTCATCTCACAGCCGACGGCCCTCTGGGTGGGCACACGTCACCGGCATCGAACACATTGCTTCCAGGCCATTATCCCGCATCGCGGGACCCGATGACCAACATCGGTCGGCATCGCTTAGGCAACGCGCTTGAGCAAAACCACTCAATTCGGGGAGGGGACTGCGATACTGCGCCATCTTCGGACCCTTCCCGGCACGAATTTGTTTGACGCAGGTCACACGCCGGGGGCGTTCCCCGGGCCGTGATCTCCGTCATGCTGAGCACGGACCGACTGAGCGACCGCATAGGAGGAGTCCCATGGCCGACACCGTGCTCTACGAGGTGAGCGACGGGCTCGCGACGATCACGCTGAACCGCCCCGAGGCGATGAACGCGATGAACACCGAGGCCAAGGTCGCCCTCCGCGACGCGGTGCAGGCGGCTGCCGCCGACGAATCCGTACGGGCGGTGCTGCTGACGGCCGCGGGTGACCGGGCGTTCTGCGTGGGGCAGGACCTCAAGGAGCACGTCGGCTCGCTGATGGCGGACCGTGAGGACGGCGGGGGCCGCACCATGAGCACGGTGCGGGAGCACTACAACCCGATCGTGCTGGCGCTCACCCAGATGAAGAAGCCCGTCGTGGCGGCGGTGAACGGTGTGGCGGCCGGGGCGGGGTTCGGGTTCGCGCTCTGTGCCGACTACCGGATCGCGGCGGACACCTCTTCGTTCAACACCTCGTTCGCGGGTGTGGCGCTCACGGCCGACTCCGGGATGTCGTGGACGCTGCCGCGGCTGATCGGGCCCGGCCGCGCGGCCGACCTGCTGCTCTTCCCGCGATCGGTGAAGGTGCAGGAGGCGTACGAGCTCGGGCTCGTGAACCGGGTCGTGCCGGCGGCGGAGCTCGCGGACGAGGCGCGGAAGGTGGCGCGGGTGCTTGCGGAGGGGCCGACGGTTGCGTACGCGGCGTTGAAGGAGTCGGTGGCGTTCGCCGGGGATCACTCGCTGGCGGAGGCGCTGGAGAAGGAGGACGAGTTGCAGACGCGGGCGGGGGCGTCCGAGGACCACCTGATCGCGGTGCGGGCGTTCATCGCGAAGGAGAAGCCGGAGTATTTGGGGCGGTGAGGGGCGCTGCGCGGTGCCGTCCCCGTCGGGTGTGCGTGGCACCGCGCAGCGAAAGATGCGCCCCTCTTAGCCGCGACGAGGGCCCGCCCCTCGTCAGGTGGGCGCCGCGCCGTGCTGGGCGTGCGCAGTTCCCCGCGCCCCTTCCCGCCGCGGCGGGGAGCCGCCCCTCGTCCCGTGTGCGCCGCACCGTGGCCAAAGATGCGCAGTTCCCCGCGCCCCTTCCCGCCGCGGCGGGGAGCCGCCCCTCGTTAGGTGGGCGTAGTTCCCCGCGCCCCTCTTAGCCGCGACGAAGGCCCGCCCCTCGTTAGGTGGGTGCGGTTTCGTGTGGTCGGCGGGAGGTGCAGGTTGCGAGGTGGTCGTTGACGAGGCCGCAGGCTTGCATGAGGGCGTAGGCGGTGGTGGGGCCGACGAAGCGGAGGCCGCGTTTCTTGAGGGTCTTGGACAGGGCCGTCGACTCGTCGGTGATCGCCGGTACGTCGCCGAGGGTCTTCGGGGCGGGGCGCGTGGCGGCGTCCGGCGCGAAGGACCAGATCAGCTTGTCGAGGTCGCCGGGTGACCAGTCGACGAGCACGCGCGCGTTGGCGAGCGTCGCGTCGACCTTGGCGCGGTTGCGGATGATGCCGGGGTCGGCGAGCAGGCGCTCGCGGTCGGCGTCGGTGAAGGCGGCGACGTCCGCGATCTTGAAGCCGGAGAACGCGGCGCGGAAGGTCTCCCGGCGGCGCAGGATCGTGATCCAGGACAGGCCCGACTGGAACGCCTCCAGGCAGAGCCGCTCGAAGAGCGCGTCGTCGCCGTGGACCGGGCGGCCCCACTCCTCGTCGTGGTACGCCACGTAGTCCTCGGTCGACAGCCCCCAGGGGCAGCGCAGCTTGCCGTCGGGGCCGGGAACGGCCCCTCCTGTCGGCTCGGTCACCGGAAGCCCTCCCCCGTCTCGTACCCGTACCCGTACTCTCCCGGCGGCGCGTAGCCCGTGTCCGGGCCGCGGTCGGTCGGCTGCGGGCCGGCCGGGGCGTGGGCCGCGGTGAGGGCGGCCTCCAGCTCCGTGATGCGCGCGTCCCGCTCGGCCAGCTCGGCCCCCAGCCGGTTCAGCGCGTCGTCCACCTCCGCCATCCGGTAGCCGCGCACCGCCGTGGGCAGCCGCAGTGCCTCCAGGTCGGCGGGGGCCAGCGGGCGGTCGGGCGGCAGCGGGTCCGCGTAGAACTGGGACGGCTCGTCGCGCAGCGCGCCGCCGTCACCGCCGCCGATGACCGCGAACGTCACCGCCGCGATCACCACGACCAGCGCGGCGACCAGAAACAAGAACATGACCATGTCTGCCGTCCCCTGCGTTCGAACGGGCCGGGCGGCCCTCAACCGTCAGGCCTCGATCGTGCCATGCCGCACTGACAGTTAAGGTCGCAGACGACCGTCGGACCGGGAACGAGAAGGAGAGTCACAGGGGATGCTCAGGCTGGGCCAGCACGAATTCGGTGCGCACGAGCCGGTGATCATGGCGATCGTGAACCGGACCCCGGACTCCTTCTACGACCAGGGCGCCACGTTCCGCGACGAGCCCGCGCTCGCCCGCGTCGAGCAGGCGGTGTCCGAGGGCGCCATGATCGTGGACATCGGCGGGGTGAAGGCGGGCCCCGGCGAGGAGGTCACCGCCGAGGAGGAGGCGCGGCGCACCGTCGGCTTCGTCGCGGAAGTACGGCGCCGCTTCCCGGACGTGATCATCAGCGTCGACACGTGGCGGCACGAGGTCGGCGACGCGGTGTGCGAGGCGGGCGCGGACCTGCTCAACGACGCGTGGGGCGGCGTCGACCCGAAGCTCGCGGAGGTCGCGGCGCGGCACAAGGTGGGCATCGTGTGCACGCACGCGGGCGGCGCCGAGCCCCGTACGCGCCCGCACCGGGTGACGTACGAGGACGTCATGACGGACATCCTCGACGTGACGCTCGCGTACGCCGAGCGGGCCGTCGCCCTCGGGGTGCCGCGCGAGTCCGTGCTGATCGACCCGGGGCACGACTTCGGGAAGAACACGCGGCACTCGCTGGAGGCGACGCGGCGGCTGCCGGAGATGGTGGAGACCGGCTGGCCCGTGCTCGTCTCGCTGTCCAACAAGGACTTCGTCGGCGAGACCCTCGACAAGCCCGTCAAGGAGCGCGTCATCGGCACGCTCGCGACCACGGCGGTGTCGGCGTGGCTCGGGGCGCAGGTCTACCGGGTGCACGAGGTCGCCGAGACGCGGCAGGTGCTGGACATGGTGTCGTCCATCGCGGGCCACCGGCCCCCGGCGGTCGCCCGCCGAGGGCTCGCCTGACCCCGCTCTACTTGCCGGTCTCCTTGGTGACCAGCGTGATCGCCTCCTCCACGTCGTCCGTGACGTGGAAGAGCATCAGGTCGGGCTCGCTCGCCTTGCCCTGGGCGATCACCGTGTTCTTGAGCCACTCGACGAGGCCGCTCCAGTACTGCGTACCGAAGAGGACGATCGGGAAGCGGGTCACCTTCGTGGTCTGCACGAGGGTGAGCGCCTCGAAGAGCTCGTCCAGGGTGCCGAGGCCGCCGGGCAGCACCACGAAGCCCTGGGCGTACTTCACGAACATGGTCTTCCGCACGAAGAAGTAGCGGAAGTTCAGGCCGAGGTCGACGTACGGGTTGAGGCCCTGCTCGAAGGGCAGCTCGATGCCGAGGCCGACCGAGATGCCCTTGGCCTCCACGGCGCCCTGGTTGGCCGCCTGCATGGCGCCGGGGCCGCCTCCGGTGATCACCGCGAAACCGGCCTCCACCAGCGCCTTGCCGATGGCGACGCCCGCCGCGTACTCCGGGGAGTCCTCCGGGGTGCGCGCCGAACCGAACACGCTGATCGCGGGCGGCAGTTCCGCGAGCGTGCCGAAGCCCTCGATGAACTCGGACTGGATGCGCAGGACCCGCCACGGATCCGTGTGCACCCACCCCGAGGGGCCTTCGGTGTCGAGCAGACGCTGGTCGCTCGTCCCTGGCTGCATCTGGTCACGGCGGCGCACCACCGGCCCCGTCCGCTGCTCCACGGGACGTCGCTTGCCCTCCGGGTTGCTCATCGTCTGCTCCCTTCCTGCGCAGTGACCGCGCGCTTACGTCCAGCAAGGGTAGGTCTACGCGGGTTACGGACGCGGGACCTCGGTGTATCGGGAAGCCGAGGATCGGGCGGCGCCCGGGTCAGGAGGCGGTGAGCCAGGCGGCGAGCCGCTTCTCGCCCTCCAGGATGAGCGAGGTCTCGACCCGCTCGTCGATCTTGTGCGCGAAGATCGGGTTGCCGGGCCCGTAGTTCACCGCGGGGACGCCCAGCGCGCTGAACCGGGAGACGTCGGTCCAGCCGAACTTGGGGCGCACCTCGCCGCCCACCGCGGCCACGAAGGCGGCAGCGGCGGGGTGGTTGAGGCCGGGGCGGGCGCCGCCCGTGTGGTCGTCGACGACGAACTCGTCGATGGGGCAGCCGTCGAAGAAGTCGCGGACGAACCGCTCGGCGTCCTCCATCGACCGGTCGGGCGCGTAACGGAAGTTGACCGTGACGGCGCACTCGTCCGGGATGACGTTCGTGGCGACGAAGCCCTCGACCCGGACCGCGTTGAGGCCCTCGTGGAACTCCAGGCCGTCGACGACCGGCTTGCGCGGCTCGTAGGCGGCGAGGCGCTCCAGGATGGGCGACGCGGCGTGGATGGCGTTGTGGCCCATCCACGCGCGCGCGGAGTGGGCCCGCTCGCCCTTCACCTTCAGGATGACGCGCAGGGTGCCCTGGCAGCCGCCCTCGACATCGCCGTTCGTCCCCTCCAGGAGGATCGCGAAGTCGCCCTCCAGCCAGTCGGGGTGGGCGTCGGCCACGTGCCCCAGGCCGTTGAGGTGCGCGGCGACCTCTTCGTTGTCGTAGAAGACGAACGTGAGGTCGCGGTTGGGCTCGCGGACCGTCTGCGCGATCCGCAGCTGCACCGCGACGCCCGACTTCATGTCGCTGGTGCCGCACCCCCACAGCGTGCCGTTCTCGTCGAGCCGCGAGGGCACGTTGTCGGCGATCGGGACCGTGTCGATGTGCCCCGCGAGGATGATCCGCTCGTCGTGCCCGAGGTGCGTGCGGGCCACGATGTTGTTGCCGTACCGGTCGACCGTGAGGTGCGGCAGCTCCCGCAGGGCCTCCTCGATCGCGTCGGCGAGCTCCTTCTCGCTGCCACTGGGCGAGGGGAAGTCGACCAGCTGAGCGGTGAGGCGCGCGGCGTCCTGCGTGAGGTCAAGGGAGGTGCGGTCCATGGCGTCGACCCTATTACGCGGGCGTTTCCCGTGCGGCAGCTGGACTGTCAGTGGACTCCAGTACCTTGGACGCGTGCCTGAGCCCCCCACTCTCTTCCGGCGCGGCCGCCTCCTCCGTATCGGCGCGGCCGTGGTCGTGCTGCTCGCGGTCGCCACGTACGTGGCCGTGCAGTACGCGACCGGGGGCCGCGGGGCCCCGAAATGCGTGGTCGTCTCGGCCAACGGGGAGGGCGCGTCGTACGAGTTCACGTCCGAGCAGGCGGAGAACGCGGCGACGATCGCCGCCGTCGGCACCTCGCGCGGCATGCCCGAGCGGGCCGTCACGATCGCTCTGGCGACGGCGCTCCAGGAGTCGGGGCTGCGCAACATCAGCCACGGCGACCGGGATTCGCTCGGCCTGTTCCAGCAGCGGCCCACGAAGGGGTGGGGCACCGCGGAGCAGATCATGGACCCGGCGTACGCGTCGGAGCGCTTCTACGCGCACCTGGCGAAGGTCCCCGGCTACTCGCGGCTGCCGCTGACCGCGGCCGCGCAGCGCGTCCAGCGCAGCGGCTATCCGCAGGCGTACGCGAAGCACGAGCCGGACGCCACGCTGCTCGCCGCCTCGCTGACCGGGCGCGCCGCCGCGTCGCTGACCTGCGACGGCGGGGCGAGCGGCGGCGAAGAGGCGTCCGCCGGCGACCCCGCGCGCGTACGGGCGGCGCTCGCGCGCGACTTCGGGCGGGACGTGGAGCCGGCGCGGGGGCCGGACAAGAGCTCCCTGCGCGTCCCCGTGCCCGCGACCGTCGACTCGGCCGAGGGCGCCGAGCGGCAGCGCGGGTGGGAGCTGGCGCAGTGGGCGGTGGCCAACGCGTCGGCGCTGCGCATCGAGCGGGTCTCGTACGCGGGCCGGGAGTGGACCTCCGGCAGGACCGGGAACGAGTGGCGCAAGGTCGCGTCGTCCGGGACGAAGGACGGGAAGTCGTCGCGGGCGGCCGGTTCCGCGGCGTCGACGTCCGTCGACGAGGTGCGAATCGTCACCGGGCAGTAGTGCGGGCGATCACTCGATCAGGTAACGCGGATCATGCGGGATGGACGCGCGTCGGGCTCGTTCGGGCGGATCGCGGGCCCGGCCCCGAACCCCTTGTGAGCAGCGGGCTGTAAGGGTTTTGCAGCGGTTGACGCCGCGCACAGTTTGCCCGATTTTGCCCACAACCGATAATGCGACGCATTGCGAACCCTTTACGTTTCGGACCCGCAACCTCCCGGGGCCCTGGGGCTGTTGTCACGGCGTCCGATCGCCGCACGGCAACCGGACGCCAAACGTTCTCTCCCGCTAAGGAGCATCATGTCCCTCCCCCTGACCCGCCGGATCGCCCGTGCCGCGCTGCTCGTAGCGGCGGGAGCGGCGCCCGTGGTCGGTGCGGCCGGCTCCGCGAGCGCCGCCGACCTGCCGGCCACGGCCGACCTCGGCGCCGTGAGCGCCCTGGACGGCGCGAACATGGGCGAGACCGTCGACGGTGCGGCTCAGAACGTCAGCGGCCTCGCGGGCGCCACCGGCGGCGCGGCCGTCGAGAAGGCCGTCCCCGCCGCGGGCAAGGTCGTCGGCACGAGCGCCAAGACCGCCACCCCGGCCGCGCAGGAGGCCGCGGGCGGCCTGGCCGGCAGCGCGGGCGACGTGGTCGGCGAGACGGCCGGAGCCGCCACCGAGGGCGGCCTGCCCACCGACGGCGGGCTGCCGACCGACAGCCTGGGCGGGCTGCCGGTCCAGGGTCTGCCGCTCGGCTGATCACCTGGTCGACACGGACGGGGTGCCGGGAGCGTTCTGCTCCCGGCACCCCGTTCTCGCTGTCGCGCCTTCGCGGGCCCCTCAGCCCAGCCGGGCCGCCGCCGCCGCGACGCGCTCGTCCGAGGCCGTCAGGGCCACGCGGACGAAGGCGGCGCCCGCCTCGCCGTAGAAGTCGCCGGGGGCCGCCAGGATGCCGAGCTCGGCGAGGTGGGCGACCGTGTCCCAGCAGGACTCGTCGCGGGTGGCCCACAGGTACAGGCTCGCCTCGCTGTGCTCGATGCGGAAGCCGTGCGCGAGCAGGGCCGCGCGCAGCGTCTCGCGGCGGGCCGCGTAGCGCTCCCGCTGCACCCGCACGTGCTCGTCGTCGCCGAGCGCCGCGACGACCGCCGCCTGCGTCGGCGCGGAGGTCATCATGCCGCCGTGCTTGCGGATCTGGAGCAGCGGGCCGAGGACGGAGGCGTCACCGGCGATGAACGCCGCGCGGTAGCCCGCCAGGTTCGAGCGCTTCGAGAGCGAGTGGACCGCGACCAGGCCCTCGTACGAGCCGCCGTTGACGTCCGGGTGCAGGACGGAGACCGGGTCGGCGTCCCAGCCCAGCTCCAGGTAGCACTCGTCGGAGAAGATCAGGACGCCGTGCTCGCGGGCCCACGCCACGATGCGCTTCAGCTCGTCCTTGGCGAGCACCTTCCCCGTCGGGTTCGACGGGGAGTTGAGCCACAGGAGCTTCAGGCCGGTGGGGTCCAGCTCCGTCGGGTCGTCGTAGACCACGTGGTCCGCGCGGGCGAGGCGGGCGCCGACCTCGTACGTCGGGTAGGCGAGGCGCGGGTACGCGACCTTGTCGCCGGGGCCGAGGCCCAGCTGGGTGGGGAGCCAGGCCACGAGCTCCTTGGAGCCGACGACCGGCAGCACGTTCGTGTGGTCGAAGTCGCGGGCGCCGAGGCGGCGTTCGCACCAGGAGACCAGTGCGTCGCGCAGCTCGGGGGTCCCCCACACCGTCGGGTAGCCCGGCGAGTTCGCGGCGTCGACGAGCGCCTTCTGGATCAGCTCGGGCACCGGGTCGACGGGCGTGCCGACGGAGAGGTCGACGATGCCGTCCGGGTGCGCGGCGGCCGTCTTCTTGTACGGCTCCAGCTTGTCCCAGGGGAACGTCGGGATGCGGTCGATGGGGGCCGGGACTGCGGACACCTGGCAGCTCACTTCTCTCACGGAATGGTTGGACAAATGCCACGGTCCCGTACGGCAGTGAAAGCCGTACGGGACCGGGGCCGCGCCTGTGCGTACCGCTGTGCGCAGTTACTGGTTCTGCGGCGGCAGCGCGGCGATGAAGGGGTGGTCCTTCTCGATCAGGCCCATCTTCGAGGCACCACCCGGCGAGCCGAGGTCGTCGAAGAACTCGACGTTCGCCTTGTAGTAGTCCTTCCACTCCTCCGGAGTGTCGTCCTCATAGAAGATCGCCTCGACCGGGCAGACCGGCTCACAGGCACCACAGTCGACGCATTCGTCCGGGTGGATGTACAAGGACCGGGAGCCCTCGTAGATGCAGTCGACCGGGCACTCCTCGATGCACGCCTTGTCCTTGACGTCGACACAAGGCTGCGCGATGACGTAGGTCACGCTGTCGTTCCTCCTCGATAGGGCGCTGGCGGGCCTCCGCAGGCTCCGCCGCCTGGCGCGCGGGAGCGCGGCGTCGTCGATGCCCGCCTCTAGTATCTCCGTTCCTGGGCATGATCCGAACAGGAGGGGTGGGCCGAGCTGTGGAATTCACCACCGGCGGACGGCTGGAAGTCCGCATTTCCGGCGCTGACGTGGGGAAACGCGTCTCTGTGCGACGGGTGAGCGGGGAGGATTCCGCAGGGAACAAGTTCACCGATGTCGTCGGTGTTCTCACATCGTGGAACGACGGTGTGCTGCTCATCACACGAAGAAACGGTGAAGGTGTGCGGGTCGAGGAGTCCGCGCTGGTCGCGGGGAAGGTCGTACCGGCCGCGCCCGCCCGGCGCCGGGGGCCGTCCGCCACGTATCCGGAGCTCGCGCGTGTCGCGTCGCGGGCCTGGCGGCCGGTCGAGAGCGAGCGGCTCGGCGAGTGGGAGCTGAGGGCCGCCGACGGCTTCACGCGGCGCGCCAACTCCGTACTCCCTCTGGGGGACCCGGGCCTTCCGCTCGACGCCGCACTGGGCCGCGTACGGGAGTGGTACGCGGCCCGGGGCCTTCCGGCGTACGCGCAGACGGCGACCGGGGCCGAGGGGGCGCAGGAGGTGCTGTGCGCCGAGTTGGAGGCGCGCGGGTGGGCGCGTGAGGTGAGCGCCGAGCTGCGGATCGCGGCGCTCGCGCCGATCGGGGACGCGCCGGACGCGCCGCGGGTGCGGCTCGACCGCGAGCCCGGTCCGGCGTGGCTGGCGCGCTACCAGCGCAAGGGCGCGAGCGAGGTGGCGCTGAAGGTGCTGTGCTCCGGGCCGTCGGTGTGGTTCGCGACCGTCCCGGGCGAGGGCGAGGTACCGGCCGCGATCGGGCGGTGCGTGGTCGACGGGCGGTGGGCCGGGTTCGCCGCCGTCGAGGTCGACCCTGCGTATCGGCGTCGGGGGCTCGCCACGGACGTGATGACGGCGCTGGCGCGGCGGGCCCTCGACGAGGGGGCCTCGGCGGCCTGGCTCCAGGTCGAGGCGGACAACGAAGGCGCCCGCGCCCTCTACGACCACCTCGGTTTCGCCACACACCACACGTACCACCATTACCGTGCTCCGGACCGGGGCGTCGGGTGACCCGGTAGCGATTGACGCCGTATCGATCGGTCTGAGAGGGCACGAGGCACGTATGTCCCCCCACCTTTCCCCCCGTTCCACGGAGCTGCGGCGCCGGTTCGCCGAGGAGGCGCGGGCCGAGCGGCCCGATCTGGCGCAGTTGTGCCTGCTGCTGGCCGCACAGGGCGACGTCTCGCTCGACGAGGCGGGCATGGACGCCGTGCAGATCGAGCTGGACGAGCTCGCCGGGCGGCTGCCGTACCGGCCGGGCACTCCGGGCGCCTGGGCCACCGCGTGCGCCGAACTCCTCGGTGAGCGCCTCGGTTTCCGCGGCGCGCCCGGCGACTACCAGCGCCTGGAATCGTCCCTCCTGCACGAGGTGCTGCGCCGTCGCAGAGGGCTGCCGATCCTGTTGTCGGTGGTGTGGCTGGAGGTGGCCAGACGGGCCGGGGCCCCGGTGTGCGGGGTGGCCCTGCCGGGGCACTTCGTGGTCGGTTTCGGCGCTCCGGAGGAGCAGGTGCTGGCCGATCCGTTCGACGGCGGGCGGGTGTTGACGGGCGCCGACGCGCAGTTGCTGGTGGCCGGGGCGACGGGCGGTTCGCTCGATCCGGCGATGCTGCGGCCCGCCGATCCGCTGGACGTCGTCCTGCGGATCCTCAACAACATCCGGGCGTGGGCCGCGACCCGGCCCGAGCGCTCCGACGTGTCGCTGTGGGCCGTGGAGCTGTCCCTGCTGCTCCCCTCGCACCCGGCGCGCCTGCGCTACGAGCGGGCGCAACTCCTCGTACGGCGCGGCGACTTCGTGAACGGGGCCGTGGAGCTGGAGGCGTACGCGGACGTGGTCGGGGCCGTGGACGAGACGTCGGCGGAGTCGGTGCGGGAGCAGGCGCGGGCGGCCCGCGCGATGCTGAACTGACACGCGGCGCAGACGCGGAGTCCCGCACGACGCGGTGGTCGTGCGGGACTCGTGTGGCGCGGGCGGGACCCTACGAGGCGTTCGTCCGGATCTCCGCGATGCGCTCCGCCGGTGTCTTGCCGAGCAGCGCCTTCGCCATCGCCTGGGCCACGTCCGTCGGCTGGACCGGTGTCTTCTTGCCGGTGCCGCGGGTGATCAGGACGCCGTCGAAGGTGTTGCCGTAGAGCTTCTTGAGCACCGGCAGGTTGTACGTCTCGATCAGCTTCCCGTTGACCGCCTTCACGCCGAGGATCTTCGGCAGCGACTTGTCGGGGCCGAACTGAATCGAGGCGTTGCCCGCCTTGACGGTGATCAGGCCGGACATCGCGGGCTCGGCGAACTGCTGCATCTTCCGGTCGACCTCGGCGTTCGAGATCGTCGGCTGCTGCGTCGAGGTCGCCAGCGGGACCGTGCCGGACGAGCCGGTCTCGATCTGCGCGCGGTAGGCGTCCTTGACCGCGGAGGTCGACTGCGCGACGTCGAGACCCTTGCCGGTCTTGCCGTAGACGGCGACGGCCTTGCCAGGCTGGAACTTGATCGTGCCCTCGCCGGACGCGGCGGCGCCGCCCGCGGCCCGCTCCAGGGACGCGGCCAGCTTCTCGTCGTCGACGGGCACGACCGGGTCCACCACCCGCTCGTTGCCGAACAGCGAGCCGATCACGGAGACCGGGTTGTAGTCGCTGCTGGCGGCGGCGGAGACGGTCGCCGCGGTGTCGAAGGAGAGGCCCGCCTGCTCCGGCGCCAGCTCCACCGTCCGGTCGCCGACCTTCAGCTTCAGCGCCTGTTCGGTGCGCTTGCCCAGGGCTTCCTCCAGCTTGGAGGACGCCTCGTCGCGGGTGCCGCCGCCGATGTCGACGCCCGCGACGGTGGTGCCCTTCGGGACGTCGGAGTGGTTCATCAACAGGCCCGCGCCGTACGCGACTCCGGCCACGCCGACGACGCCCGCGCCGAGCAGCACCAGCTTGCTGCGGCCCTTCTTCTTTTTCGCCGGGGCCGGCTCGGCCTGCACCGGGTCGGGCAGCTTGGGCGGGGTGTGCGCCGCCGGGGCGTCCTGGTTCGGCCGGAACGCGGGGACGCCGGAGCCCTTCGGAGCGCCGGGGCCGCCGGTGGACGGGATGACCGGCATGCCGCTGGTGAGCGTGTCCCCGGAGACGTTGCCGCCCGGGGTGCCGCCGCCCGCGGGCGGTTCCGGGGCGGGCTTCTGCGGCGTGAGGATCGCGGTGTCGTCGCTCATCCGCGGCGGCGTCGGACCGGCGCCGGGGACGAGCGGGTTGGGCGCGGTCGGCGCGACCATCGGGCCGTCGCCCGCGGCGGGGCCCGTGGTGGGGCCGGCCGGGCCGCCGTCACCGCGACCGGGCGCGCCCGCGTCCTGGTTGGCGGAGAAGTACGGCAGGTCGCCCCGGTTCTGGTCGCCGCGCGGACCGCTCGCGCCGCCGGACCCGAGGGGGCCGGCCGCCACGGCACCGGTCACGTCGAACCCGCCGGAGGAACCGCCCGAAGTGCCGGGCGGCGTGCCGCGGTTGGCGCCGGGTGCGGGAGGCGTGGGACCGGAGGGGCCGGGACCGCCCGCGCCGGGCGCACGGCCCGCGCCGGTCGCCGGACCGGCACCCGTACCCGCATCGGTCAGCGCGCCACCGGCACCGCCGCGCGTCCCGCCTGCGGACTTGCGCGGCGCGAACCAGTCGCTGGTCTTCTCCTCGCGCTGCGGCGCGGGCGCGGACGCCTCGGGGGCGGCGGGCACGGCGCCCGTGTCCTGGCCGCCGTACGCGGGGCGGCCGCCCCGCGTCGCGTCCGGGGCGGGAGCGGCGGGTCCGGCGTCGGGGGCCGGCTCGGTGCGGCCCTCCGGGTTGCCGTTGACGTCGCTCATCGGCGTCCGCATGACGACCGGCGGGATCGGCCGGGAACCGGGGATGTTGATCCGGATCCGGGTCGTCAGCGTCGTCTCGGTCTTGGGTGTCTCCGGGGCGCCCTGGTCGCCCGGCGGCGTCGGTCCGGCGTCGCCGGACGTGGCGCCCTGCGCGGGCGAGCCGTACGGAGGCGTGCCCGACGGGTACGCGGCAGCGCCGCGCCCCTGGGGCCCGGAGGACGAACTGTCAGTTTCACGGCTCAAGGCAGGTTCTCCCGGTTGGCTCCGCCGCCCGTCTCGACCTCGCGCGGGCTGCTCGGCGGCGCGCACCACCATACTGTCCGCCGCCGGGGGTCACGGTGTGACCGATGTCGATTCCGGAACGGGACGCGCCGCACTACGACCCAAAGTGTTACGTCACTTCCCAAGTCGGGCGGCGGACGCGGGTGGTTGCCCCGGCAGCCAGAAGGTGGCACACATCACAGCGACAGCCATCCCTCCGAGGAGGAAGAGGTACGAGCCCGCTCCCGCGCCGAACAGAAAGTCGCCTTCCGGACGGCTGGCGGTGAGCAGGATCACCGCGAGCACCCAGCCCGCGGCGGGCGCGATCGCCCCTGAGCGCCCGCGCGTCAGCCGCGCCCCGCCGTGGAACAGACCGGCCGCCCCGAGGAGCGCGAGCAGCAACCCGCCCGGGAACCAACCCCCTTGTACGAGGCCGCCGGCGATGGCGACGACCGCGCCGAGGACGAAGAGGGCGATCAGCGCGGCCGCCCGGCCCGCGGTGAACCCGCCGAAACCGAACGGCAGGTCGACGTCCTGCGCCGCTCCCGCCCGGCCCGCGGGCGGCTTCGCGCCGTTCGTCCCGCCGCTGGACGCCGCCGCCCGCCCGTTCCTGCCGCCGCTCATCACGCGCTCACTTCCTCGGAGTTCCCCGGGCCTTCGGTGGTCCCGAGCCCTGCGAACAGGTCCTTCTCGTACGGTGATCCGGGCTCGCCCCGCACCAACTCGTAGTACTCGACGTCGAACAGCGGCTGCGCGAGCCGGTTGGACAGCGCGAAGGCGCCGAGGCCCTCGGGCACGGCGACCTGGGTGGCGTGTGCGCGCATGGCGGCCGCCTTCCGCTCCACGTGCGGCCGTCCGTCGATCTCGGCGGTGATCCGCTCGTCGTCGACGACGCCCGGCACGTCGTCCACCGCGGCGGCGACGTCGAAGGGGGTGGTGTCGAGCGCCCCGGCGAGCCACCGGAACCGCTCCTCCACGACCGAGCGCGGCACCCGGTTCCAGTAGACCTTCGCGATCGCGTGCGGTTCGCCGAGGTCGCGCCGGAAGGCGGTCTCGGCGGCGAGGTCGGCGGCGCGCATCGCGACGCGGTGGGCCTGGATGTGGTCCGGGTGTCCGTAGCCCCCGTCGGGGTCGTACGTGATCAGGACCTGCGGGCGGGTCTCGCGGATCACGGCGACGAGGTGGGCGGCCGCCTCGTCGAGGTCGGCGGACCAGAAGGCGCCCTCCCGCTCGTTCTGCGGGGCGCCCATCATTCCGGAGTCGCGGAAACGGCCGGGGCCGCCGAGGAAGCGGTGGTCGCTGACGCCGAGCTCCTTCATGGCGGCGGCCAACTCGCCGATCCGGTGCGGTCCGAGAATGTTCTCCCGGTCCGGCGCGAGATGCGCCAGTTCGTCCGGAATGACCTCGCCCTCTTCGCCGAGCGTGCAGGTCACCAGCGTGACCCGGGCGCCTTCCGCGGCGTACTTGGCCATGGTGGCGCCATTGTTGATCGACTCGTCGTCGGGGTGCGCATGCACAAGGAGCAGGCGCCGGCCTGGCATTTCCGTCATGCCTCACAGCCTAGAACGCCCCACCGACACCGGGCCGACGGCCGGTCCGGGCGGAGCGTGAGCCGCCGAGCCGGGACGTGAGCTCTAGAAACTGATGCCGCCGACCATCTCCGCCACGTTCGTCGTCAGCTCCTTGATCGTGGGAGCGATGGACGAACTGGCCAGATAGAAACCGAGGAGCATGCACACCACGGCGTGTCCCGCTTTCAGTCCCGACTTCTTGATCAGGATGAAGACGATGATCGCGAACAGCACCACGGCCGAGATCGAGAGTGCCACAGCGGTCCTCCTCCAAAGTGATCCGGTCGCCGACGGACTCGTACCCACACAGCGCTAACGATCATAACTATCCGTCGCCGCGCATGAGTCGTCATTGGGGAGCACGCGATGCGACCGGGAGCGCACGGGGGCGCGCGGGCCTCTTCTCTCCTAGGGCCTGTCGTGTGGATCAGGCCGGATCAGGGAGCGGGGGCAATGGGGTCTCCCCTGCTCGAGCGGAGCCGAGAGCTTGGGGAAGCGTGCGATCGCAAGGCGGAGGAGGGCGTCGACGCGGAGCGTCGGCAACCGACGACAACGCCGCGAGCGCGCGTGCCAGCCCCCGCGAGCCCGGCCTGATCCAAACGACAGGCCCTAGGCTTCATGGATGACCATCGAGACCTTCCCCCGTCAGCACGCGCGCACGCAGCGGTTCACCCTGGGGGCGCCGCGCGCCTTCACGGTGGCGCCGGACGGCGAGCGTGTCGTCTTCCTGCGGTCCTCCTCCGGCTCCGATCGGGCGAACGCGCTGTGGGTGCTTGACGTGGCGAGCGGTCAGGAGCGGGTGGCCGCCGACCCGGTGGCGCTGCTCGGCGGGGCGGCGGAGAACCTGTCGGCGGCGGAGCGGGCCCGGCGCGAGCGCAGCCGGGAGGGCGGCGCGGGCATCGTGGGCTACGCGACGGACGCCGCCGCCGAGTTGGCCGCTTTCGCCCTGTCGGGGCGACTGTTCACGGCGGAGCTGCGCGCGGGCACGGCGCGGGAACTGCGGGTGCCGGGACCGGTGTTGGACCCGCGCCCCTCTCCCGACGGCCGGCACATCGCGTACGTGTCCGGGGGCGCGCTGCGGGTCGTCGGGGCGGAGGGCGAGGACGACCGGGCGCTCGCCGAGCCGGAGTCGGAGACGGTGACGTACGGGCTCGCGGAGTTCATCGCGGCCGAGGAGATGTCCCGGTACCGGGGCCACTGGTGGTCCCCCGAGTCGGACCGGCTGCTCGTGGCCCGCGCCGACGACGCGGAGGTGCACCGCTGGTGGATCGCCGACCCCGCGCACCCGGACCGGGAGCCGGCCCGCGTCGCCTACCCCTCGGCGGGCACGCCCAACGCCGAGGTGCGGCTCTTCGCGTACGGCCTGGACGGGACCCGTACCGAGATCACCTGGGACCGCACGGCGTATCCGTACCTCGCGCGCGTGCACTGGTCGGCGGACGGCGCGCCGCTGCTCCTGGTGCAGGCCCGCGACCAGCGCAGCGCGCTCTACCTGGCCGTGCACACGGACGACGGTTCGACGCGGATGGTGCACGCCGACGAGGACGACCAGTGGCTGGAGCTGCTGCCCGGGGTGCCGTGCTGGTCGCCGAGCGGGCAGCTGGTGCGGATCGCCGACGAGGGTGGCGCGCGGGTCCTCGCGGTGGGCGAACGGCCGCTGACCGGGCCCCAGTTGCACGTGCGGGCGGTCCTGGACGTGGGTGAGAGCGACGTCCTCGTCTCCGCCTCGGCGGGGGCCGACGCCGAGGTCCCGGAGACCGGCGAGGTGCACGTCTACCGGGTCAACGAACTGGGGTGGCGGCGCGTCTCCACGGAGCCCGGCGCGCACTCCGCGGTCCGCTCCGGGGACGTCACGGTCCTCGTCTCGGCGACGCCGGACTCCCCCGGCGCACGGGCGCGCGTGGAGCGCGAGGGCAAGCACGTCGCGGACATCGTCTCGCACGCCGAACGCCCGCTGCTCTCCCCGCGCCTGACACTGACGGAGGCCGAGGGCATCCCGTGCGCGGTCCTGCTCCCCTCCTCGTACCAGGAGGGGGACGGCCCGCTGCCGGTGCTGATGGACCCGTACGGCGGTCCGCACGGGCAGCGGGTGGTGGCGGCCCACAATCCGCATCTGACCTCGCAGTGGTTCGCCGACCAGGGCTTCGCGGTGATCGTCGCGGACGGCCGGGGCGCGCCCGGCACCTCGCCCGGCCGCGAGAAGTCGATCCACGGCGACTTCACGCTCACCCTCGACGACCAGGTCACGGCGTTGCACGCGCTGGCGGACCGGTTCCCGCTCGACCTGTCCAAGGTGGCGATGCGGGGCTGGAGTTACGGCGGTTACCTGTCGGCGCTGGCCGTGCTGCGCCGCCCCGACGTCTTCCACGCGGGCATCGCGGGCGCCCCGGTCACGGACTGGCGGCTGTACGACACGCACTACACGGAGCGGTACCTGGGCGACCCGGCCGTGGCCCCGCAGACGTACGCGAAGAGTTCCCTGGTGACCGACGACGGGCTGTCCGAGGCCGCCGAGCAGCATCGGCCGATGCTCGTCGTGCACGGCCTCGCGGACGACAACGTGGTGGTGGCGCACGCCCTGCGGCTGTCGTCGGCGCTCCTCGCGGACGGGCGCCCGCACGAGGTGCTGCCGCTGTCCGGGGTGACCCACATGACGCCGCAGGAGCAGGTCGCGGAGAATCTGCTGCTGCTCCAGGTCGACTTCCTGAAGCGCTCGCTCGGCCTGGCCTGAGACGGGTCCGGGCCGGAGCGACATGGCGCGCTCCGGCCCGGTTCTACGGCACCCGCACGGCCGTACACGAGACACTGTGGCGCTCGTACATATCGGTGCCGGGTCGGACGGGTTGCCTGTGTGTAAAGGACTGTCAGGGGCGCTCTTCCTCTGTCGGCACGACCTGCTTCTCCTCGGCGAAGTGGCAGGCCGACGGGTGGTTCGCGGGGGTGGCGCCGCCCCGGAAGACCTCCGGCACGGCGAGCAGCGGTTCCTCGTCGGCGCACTTGTCCTGCGCCTTCCAGCAGCGGGTGCGGAAGCGGCAGCCGGAGGGCGGGTTGGCGGGCGAGGGCACGTCGCCGGTGAGGATGATGCGCTCGCGGCCCTCGCGCGCCTCCGGGTCCGGCACGGGCACCGCGGAGAGCAGCGCCTGCGTGTAGGGGTGGGTGGGGTGGTCGTAGATCTCGGCGTCGGAGCCGATCTCGACGATGCGCCCCAGGTACATCACGCCGACCCGGTCGGAGATGTGCCGCACGATCGACAGATCGTGCGCGATGAACACGTACGACAGGTCGAACTCGCTCTGGAGCCGGTCCAGGAGGTTGACCACCTGCGCCTGCACCGACACGTCGAGGGCGGACACCGGCTCGTCGGCGACGATGATCTCGGGGCGCAGCGCGAGGCCGCGCGCGATGCCGATGCGCTGGCGCTGGCCGCCGGAGAACTGGTGCGGGTAGCGGTTGATGTACTCGGGGTTGAGGCCGACGACGTCGAGCAGGTCCTGGACCTTCCTGCGCCGGTCGCCCTTGGGCGCCACCTCGGGGTGGATCTCGTACGGCTCGCCGATGATGTCGCCGACCGTCATGCGGGGGTTGAGCGAGGTGTACGGGTCCTGGAACACCATCTGGATGTTGCGGCGGACGGCCTTCAGGGCGCGCCCCGACAGCTTGGTGATGTCCTCGCCCTTGTACTTGATGACGCCGGCCGTGGGGTGTTCGAGGTTGACCAGCATCTTCGCGACCGTGGACTTGCCGCAGCCGGACTCGCCGACGATGCCGAGCGTCTCGCCCTGCCCGAGGTCGAAGTCGACGCCGTCGACGGCCTTGACCGAGCCGATCTGCTTCTTGACGAGGATGCCCCGGGTGAGCGGGTAGTGCTTGGTCAGCCCGCGGACCTGGAGGAGCGGTTCGTGGCCGGAGGGCGAGCCGTGCGCCGCGTAGTCGTTCTCGGCCTGCGCCTTGTGGAGGAGGTGCGTGGCGATCCGGCCCTCGCGCTTCAGGTCGTCCTTGCTGACGTGCTTAGCGTGTTGCGGCATCGAGCGTCTCCTTCCAGAAGTGGCAGGCGCTGCGGCGGCCCTCGGAGACCTCGGCGAGCGGCGGGACGTCGGTGCGGCACACGTCCTGGGCCATCGGGCAGCGCGGGTTGAAGGCGCAGCCGGGCGGGATGTTCATGAGGTTCGGCGGGAGCCCCTTGATGGCGAAGAGCTCCTGCCCCTTCTGGTCGAGGCGCGGGATCGATTCGAGCAGGCCCTTGGTGTACGGGTGGGCGGGCGCCTTGTAGATCTCGTGCACCGGGGCCTGCTCGACGATCCGGCCCGCGTACATGACCGCGATCTTGTCGGCGACGTCCGCGACGACGCCGAGGTCGTGGGTGATGAGGATGAGCCCCATGTTGAGCTCGCGCTGGAGCTCGGCGAGGAGGTCCATCACCTGGGCCTGCACGGTGACGTCGAGGGCCGTCGTCGGTTCGTCGGCGATGATCAGCGAGGGCTCCAGGGCGAGCGCCATCGCGATCATGATGCGCTGGCGCATGCCGCCGGAGAACTGGTGCGGGTACTGGCTCACCCGTTCCTTCGCGGCCGGGATGCGCACCCGGTCCATCAGCTCGACGGCCCTGGCGCGCGCGTCCTTCTTCGACATCCCCCGGTGGACGACGAACATCTCGCCGAGCTGTTCGCCCACGCTCAGCACGGGGTTCAGCGAGGACAGCGCGTCCTGGAAGATCATCGCCATCTCGGCGCCGCGGATCCTGCGCCGCTCCTCTTCCTTGAGCTTCAGCAGGTCCCGGCCCTTGAACAGGATCTCGCCGCCCGAGATCCGGCCGGGCGGCATGTCGAGGATGCCCATGACGGCCTGCGCGGTGACGGACTTGCCGCTTCCCGACTCACCGAGCACGGCGAGCGTCTCGCCCTCGTCGACGGTGTAGTTGACGCCGTTGACCGCCTTCGCGACGCCGTCGCGGGTACGGAACTCGACGTGCAGGTCGCGTACTTCCAGCAGGGCTGTGTTCGGCATGGTCCGCTACCTCAGCTTGGGGTCGAGGGCGTCGCGCACCGCGTCGCCGAGCATGATGAACGCGAGGACCGTGAGGGCCAGGGCGCCTGCCGGATACAGCAGCATGTGCGGGGTGTTGCGGATGTACGGGGCGGCGTTGGAGATGTCGATGCCCCAGGAGACGGCGGGCGGCTTGAGGCCGACGCCGAGGAACGACAGCGTCGCCTCCAGGGCGATGTACGTGCCGAGCGCGATGGTCGCGACGACGATCACCGGGGCGACCGCGTTCGGCAGGATGTGGCGCAGCAGGATCCGGGAGTTGGAGGCGCCGAGCGTGCGCGCGGCGTGCACGTAGTCGTTCTCCTTGACCGTGATGACGGAGCCGCGCGCGATGCGGGAGATCTGCGGCCAGCCCAGCAGCACGATGAATCCGACGACGGGCCACACCGTCGTCGACGTCACCACGGACAGCAGCACGAGACCGCCGAGGACGACCGGGATGCCGAAGAACACGTCGGCGACACGGGACAGCAGGGCGTCCGCCCACCGCCCGTAGAACCCGGCGAGCGCGCCGAGGATCCCGCCGAGCAGGGCGACGCCCGCGGTGGCGCAGATGCCGACGGTGATCGAGGCGCGGGCCCCGTACACCGTGCGCGTGTAGACGTCGCAGCCCTGGGCGTCGTAGCCGAAGGGGTGTCCGGAGGAGGCGGTCTCCTGGCCGTGGGCGAGGTCGCAGTCGTTGGGGTCGCCGCTCGTGAAGAGCTGCGGCCAGATCGCGACGATCACCAGGAACAGGATGATCAGCGCCGAGACGATGAAGACGGGGTTGCGGCGCAGCGAGCGCCAGGCGTCCGACCACAGTGAGCGCGCGGGCCCCTCGGCGCCACCGCCCTCGGGCGTGCCGGGCGTCAGGTGGGCCTCGACGGTGACCGGGGTGACGGGCTCAGGCATAGCGGATCCTCGGGTCAAGGACGGCGTAGAGCAGGTCGACGATGAGGTTGGCGAGCAGGAAGACGATCACCAGGACGGTGACGAAGCCGACCACGGTCGGCGAGGACTGGTGCAGGATGCCCTGGTAGAGCTGGTAGCCGACGCCGCGGATGTTGAAGATCCGCTCGGTCACGATGGCCCCGCCCATCAGGGCGCCGATGTCGGTGCCGATGAAGGTGACCACCGGGATCAGCGAGTTGCGCAGCAGGTGCCGCCAGATGATGCGGCGCCGCGGCAGGCCCTTGGCGACGGCGGTGCGGACGTAGTCGGAGCGGGCGTTCTCGGCGACGGAGGTGCGGGTCAGCCGGGTCACGTACGCGAGGGAGACCGAGGCGAGGACGAGGCCCGGCAGGATCAGCTCGTCGATCGGCGCCTCGTACGCCACCGAGGGTTTGACGATGCCCCACTGCATGCCGAACAGGAGCTGGGCGACGAGCCCGGTCACGAACGTCGGCACCGAGATGACGACCAGGGTGAGGATCAGCACCCCGGTGTCGATGGGCTTGCCGCGGCGCAGCCCGGTGATGACGCCGAGGCCGATGCCGATGACGATCTCGAAGACGATCGCCACGAGCGTCAGCTTGATGGTGACGGGATAGGCGCGCAGCAGCAGGTCGGCCACCGAGTCGCCGTTGAAGGCGGTGCCGAAGTCGCCCTGGAAGATGTTGCCGAGGTAGATCAGGTACTGCTGCACCAGCGGCTTGTCGAGGTTGAACTCCGCGCGCAGCTGGGCCTGGGTGGCCGGGTCGCAGGCCTTGTCGCCGCAGAGCGCCGCCGTCGGGTCGCCCATGACGTTGACCATGAGGAAGATCAGCAGCGTGGTGCCGATGAACACCGGGATCATCTGCAGCAGCCGTCGGATCACATAGCGGCCCACGGCACCTCCCTCGGGTACGCGGGTCGGCGGGCGGTGTCAGTCATTGACGGTCATCTCCTCGAAGACCGGCACGCTGAAGGGGTTGAGCTTCACGTCGTGCACGCGGGTGCCGTAGACGGCGGTGCCGTTCTGGTACCAGAGCGGGATGGCGGGGAGCTGCTCGGCGAGGATCTTCTCCGAGTCCTGGAAGTCCTTGATGGCGCTGTCGGGGTCCGGGTCCGCGTTGGCCTTGTTGATCAGCGCGTCGAACTCCTTGTCGCTCCACTTGCCGTCGTTGCTGGGGGCGCCCGTGGTGTAGACGGGCTGGAGGAAGTTCTGGATCAGCGGGTAGTCCATCTGCCAGCCGCTGCGGAAGGGGCCGGTGAACTTGCCGCTCTGGATCTGGGTGCGGAAGTCGGCGAAGGTGCCCACCGGGTTGCCGACGCAGGCCTTCGAGTTGCCGAGGGCCCGGTTGATGCTGTTGCAGATGGCGTCGATCCACTGCTTGTGGTTGCCGGTGTCGGCGTTGTAGCTGAGGACGAGCTTGCCGTGCGGGAAGCCGCCGGCCTCCTCGATCAGCCGCTTGGCCTGCTCGGGGTCGTAGGTGCAGCGGTCGCCGCAGATGTCGGGGTTGTAGCCGCCCTCTTCGCGCAGGACCGGGGAGGTCCAGTCCTTCGCCGGGATGCGGGTCTTCTGGAAGATCTTGTCGGTGATCTGCTCGCGGTTGATGGCGAGCGAGATGCCCCGGCGGACCTTCAGGGCGTCGGCCGTGTCCCATTCCTTGTCGTACATGGGGAACATCAGCGTCTGGATGATGCCGGCGGGGGTGTTGATGTACCGGTCGCCGACGTCCTTGTGGAGGTTGCTGAGCTGCTCGGCGGGGACGGCGTCGGTGACGTCGAGCTGACCGGCCACGACGTCGGTGTACGCGGTGTTGTCGTCGGTGTAGACGAGCAGGTCGACGCCCTTGTTGCGGGGTTTGGTGCCGTTGTACTCGTCGTTGACGCGCAGCTTCATGCGGCCGCCGCGCTCGTAGCTCGTCACCTCGTAGGGGCCGTTGCCGAAGGGCTTCTCCAGCCACGCGTCGTGGTCGCTGAAGAACTTCTCGGGCAGCGGGGAGAAGGCGGCGTAGCCGAGCATGTCGGGGAAGAGCGAGAACTTCTGGTTGAGCTTGATCGTGAAGTGCAGGTCGTCGACGATCCTGAGCCCCGACAGCTTCTTCGCGGTGGGTTTGCCCTCGGTGGGGTGGAGCTTGTCGTAGCCGTCGATGTAGCCGAAGAAGTCGGCGCCGATCTGCGCGTTCGGCAGGTAGGCGGCGTAGTTCCAGGCGTCCACGAAGGACCGCGCGGTGACCTTGGAGCCGTCGGAGAACTTCCAGCCGTCCTTGAGGGTGACCTTGAAGTTCTGTGCGTCGTCGCTGGTGATCGACTTGGCGACGGCGTACTCGGGCTCGGCGGTCTCGGGGTTGTAGACCTTGAGGCCCCGGAAGATCATGTCGAGGACCTTGCCGCCGTTGACCTCGTTGGTGTTGGCGGGTTCGAGGGGGTTCTGCGGGTCTCCCCACTTCGCCCGTACGATGCCCGACTCGGTGGCCGTGGCGCCGCAGGACGCCAGCCAGGGCACGGCCAGCAGCAGGGCGGCGGCCAGGGCGCCGGTACGCAGGCCGAGGCGCATCAGGGTCCTCCAGAGGGCGGTCAGGGGACGAGCCTTGGGCCCATTGGACCCGCGGGGCGGCCGATACGCCTGTTGTGTCACCCATCTGAGGGCATGCCCGTGCCGCGGGAGGACGGCGTGACGGTCCGGGCGTTGTCAGTGGCCGCTGGCATGCTGCGCGCATGACGACGGAGCCCTCGACGAAGATCTGGTCCCTGCTCGACCTGGACGCCGCCCTGCGCTCGGCCTGGGCCGCCGACACCACCTCGCCGGACGGGGCGCACCGGTGGTCGCCCAAGAACCCGGCCTGGGGGCAGTGCGACATCACCGCGCTGGTGGTGAACGACCTGTTCGGCGGGGACCTGATGTGCGGGGAGGTGTATCTGACGGACGGCACGCAGGAGGGCTACCACTGGTGGAACCGGCTGCCGTCGGGCATCGAGCTGGATCTGACGCGGGAGCAGTTCCGGCTCGGCGAGCGGGTGACCAACGCGCGTGTGGTGGTCCGTCCGCCGGGTCCGCTGAAGCGTCGCTGGGAGGAGTATTTGATCCTGCGGGAGCGGGTAGGGGTGTACGCATAGCGAGACGTTCGCGTCCGTATATCGAACCGGTCGCCCCAATTCGCCCGCACAAGTCACCCTTTGCCTCCCCGGTTTCATCAAGGTCACGCCAGGGGTCCGCCTACGCGGAGCAAAGGCAGGGCCAAGGATTCAAAGACGGGATCAAGACCTCAGGAATTCATTGACCGGACATCTGGGCCTTGAAAAAGTCCGCCTGAGCGCACGGGTCGCCCCGTGCCCATGTGGACCCTCAGGGCCTGGAGCACCATGACGACCCCAACTCCCCCCGCCACCTCCTCCCTTGAGGTGGTGGTGGACGACGCACCTTCCGGGACGGCGATACCGTCCCCCGCCCGCGGTGACGAGAGCCTCTCCCCCGGCAAGCTCGCCTGGCGGCGCTTCAAGCGGGACCGCACCGGCGTGGTCTCGGCCTACGTGGTCGGCTTCTTCGTCCTGATCGCGCTCCTCGCGCCCCTCATCGCCAAGCTGTACGGCAAGGACCCGTACACCACGTACGGGATGAACCAGGGCGGGCTGCTCAACGACTTCGGGTACCCGGTCAGGGCCAACGGCGGCATCAGCGGCCAGTTCTGGTTCGGCATCGAGCCCCAGCTCGGCCGGGACGTCTTCACGTTCCTGCTCTACGGGATCCGCAACTCGCTGTTCATCGCGGGCGTCGCGACGATCCTGACCACCGTGCTCGGCATCGTCATCGGGGTCAGCGCCGGCTATCTCGGCGGCAGGACCGACTACTTCGTCGGCTGGGTCATCGACATCCTCCTGGCCTTCCCGCAGACCCTGTTCTTCATCGCCTTCTGGCCGGTCGTCATCTCGATCTTCGTGTCGCCGGAGGACAACACCCCGGTGTGGCTGACCGTCACCAGTCTGATCCTGGTGATGACCGCATTCGGCTGGTCGTCGGTGGCTCGACTGCTCAGGGGCGAGGTACTCGCCCTGCGCGAGCGGGAGTTCGTGGAGGCGGCGAAGGTCACCGGGGCCTCCCCCGCGCGGATCATCTTCAAGGAGCTGCTCCCCAACCTGTGGACGCCGATCCTGATCCAGGCGACCCTCGCGCTCCCCATGTACGTCACCACCGAGGCGGGTCTCGCCTTCGTGGGCGTCGGGCTCACCAACCCCACGCCGGACTGGGGCGTGATGCTCCAGAACGCCGCCAAGACCTACCAGGCCGACATCACCTTCATGCTCATTCCCGGCCTGTCGATGGTGATCTTCGTCCTCGCGTTCAACCTGCTCGGCGACTCGGTCCGGGACGCGATGGACCCCAAGACCAAGCGCTGACGCACCCCCGTTCAGCTCACCACCCAACCAGCACCAGGGCAGGAAGCCATGTCCCTTTCGCGGAGAAACTTCGTCATCGGCACGTCCGTGGCCATCGGCGCGAGCACGCTGCTCTCGGCGTGCAGCAGCGGCAACGCCGGCGGTGGCGGCAACAGCGGTGCCTCGGGCGGCGCCACCAAGTACACGGGCGCCAAGGTCGAGATCGGCACGGCCGACGACTCCCAGGGCCCGGCGCCCGAGGTCAAGGGCGCGCGCAAGGGCGGCACGATCTACGGCTACTCGCCGGACGACTTCTCGCACCTGGACCCGCAGCGCATCTACTACTCGTACAACTCGACGGTCGCGCTGCTCTACGCGCGCTGCCTCACCGGCTACAGGGTCGACTCGGCCGGGCACCAGAAGCTCGTCGGCGACCTCGCCACGGACACCGGCACCTCCTCCGACGGCAACAAGACGTGGACGTTCACGCTCAAGGACGGCCTCAAGTGGGACGACGGCAGCGAGCTGACCGTCGACGACGTGCGGCACGGCTTCGAGCGCGGCTGGGCCCCGTTCATCACCGAGGGCGCCACCTACGCGCAGATAGCCCTGACCGGCGACGACGCCAAGTGGCGTGACCAGTACGAGGGTCCGTACAAGGGCAAGCACCTGGACGCGATCGTCACGGACAAGAAGAAGAAGACGATCACCTTCCACCTCAAGGAAGCGCGCCCGGACTTCAACTTCACGCTGGCCATGCACAGCTACGCGGCGACCCCGGTGAAGCTGGACACCAAGGAGAAGTACGACAAGAACCCGGTCTCCAGCGGCCCGTACAAGGTCAAGGCGCACACCACCGACAAGTCGATGGTGCTGGTGCGCAACAAGCACTGGGACCCGGCGACGGACCCGATCCGCAACGCCTACCCGGACGGCTTCGAGTTCACCTTCGGCGTCGAGGGCCTCGACTCCACGGACCGCCTCATCGCGGACCAGGGCAAGGACCAGTACGCCGTCTCGATCTACAAGAGCATCCCGGCCGAGCGCATGCAGAAGGTGCTCAGCACGCCGGAGCTGAAGGAACGTACCTTCAACGGGCTGCTCACCGGCAGCTACTACTACGCCATCAACTGCAAGCGCGTCACCGACCTGACCGTGCGCCAGGCCCTCAACGTCGCTTGGCCGCTGGAGCAGATCCGCAAGATCTACGGCGGCGCCTCGGCCGGCGACTACGCGACCAGCATCCTCAGCCCGGACATCATCGGCTACGAGAAGTACGACCTCTACGGCAAGCTCAAGAAGCCCGCGGGCGACCCCAAGCGCGCCAAGGAGATGCTGAAGAAGGCCGGAAAGCTCGGCACGAAGATCGTCTACGCGTACGAGCAGGACCCGGTCTACGACAAGACCAAGGTCGTCATCGAGAACGCGCTGAAGGAAGCCGGCTTCAAGCCCGTCATGAAGCCGATCGACTCCACGACGTACTACGACCAGGTCCAGCAGATCGACAACAACTACGACGTCATGTGGTTCGGCTGGTCCCCGGACTGGCCGACCGCCTTCACCATGATGCAGCCGCTGTTCGACAGCGCCTCGATCGGCAACGGCATGAACAACGTCTCGCAGGTCAAGGTCGACTGGATCGACGAGGGCATCAAGAAGAACGAGGCCATCACCGACCAGGAGAAGGCCGGCAAGGCCTGGGCCGCGCTCGACCGGCGGATCATGAAGGAGGTCGCGCCGATCATCCCGGAGACCTTCCAGCGCCGCTGGTACATCAGCGGCTCCAAGGTCGGCGGCGCGATGTTCGACCCGAACTTCTCCGCCACGCTGCTCTACAAGACCTTCGTGAAGGCCTGACGAGCACCCCTTCCGGCGGGGGCGCCTTGCCCCCAGGGCGTCCCCGCCACCCTTCCTCTTCCAGGCCCCACCGAGGCCTGTCGGCATCCGTCAGGAAACCCAACTGCCATGCTCCGCTTCATCCTTCGACGCGCCATCGGCGCCCTGGTGATCCTCCTGATCATCAGCGCCATCGTGTTCGTCCTGTTCTACGCCGCCCCGCGCGACCCGGCCCGTATCGCCTGCGGCAAGGTCTGCACACCCGAGACGCTGGCGCTGGTGAAGAAGAACCTGGGGATCGCCGACCCGGTGCCGGTGCAGTACTGGCACTGGCTCCAGGGCCTGTTCGTGGGGCGCGACTACTCCTCGTTCGGCCACTGCCCGGCGCCGTGCCTCGGCTTCTCGTTCCAGAACCGCGAGCCGGTCCTCGGCACCATCCTCGACCGCTTCCCGACCACCATCTCGCTCTCCATCGGCTCCGCCGTGGTCTTCGTGATCTTCGGTGTCGGCACCGGCATGCTGGCCGCCGCCAAGCAGGGCAAGGCGCTC
Source organism: Streptomyces sp. BYX5S (assembly GCF_054724165.1). Classification (NCBI taxonomy): domain Bacteria; kingdom Bacillati; phylum Actinomycetota; class Actinomycetes; order Kitasatosporales; family Streptomycetaceae; genus Streptomyces; species Streptomyces sp. BYX5S. The sequence goes on from NZ_CM138829.1 coordinate 7,121,467, forward strand.
GACAAGGTCGCCAGCTCCGCCTCGCTGGTCGCCTCCTCGGTGCAGATCTACGTCGTCGGCATCATCGCCACGTACTACCTGGTCGACCAGTGGCACCTGATGGACCGCGCCTCGTACACGCCGTTCACGCAGAACCCGGCCGCCTGGGCCAAGGGGCTGCTGCTGCCGTGGATCGTGCTCTCCCTGATCTGGACGGCCAACTACACGCGCATGACGCGCTCCCAGATGGTCGAGAAGCTGACCGAGGACTACGTGCGCACGGCCCGCGCCAAGGGCCTGTCCCGGCGCACCGTCTTCTTCCGGTTCGCCTGGCGCGGCGCGATGGCGCCGATCGTCACCATCTTCGGCATGGACCTCGGCCTGCTGCTCGGCGGCGCGATCATCACCGAGTCCACGTTCAGCCTCCAGGGCATCGGCCTGCTGTCCGTGAAGGCCGTGTCCACCAACGACCTGCCGACGCTGCTCGGCGTCGTCCTCGTGGCCGCCGCGGCGATCGTCATCTTCAACATCGTGGTCGACGCCGTCTACGCCCTCATCGACCCGCGCGTGCGGCTGGCCTAGGAGCAACACCCATGAGCGCACCCTTCCTCGCCGTCGACGACCTGCGGGTCCACTTCTCCACGGAGGACGGCGTCGTCAAGGCCGTCGACGGTCTGAGCTTCCAGCTCGAGCGCGGCCGCACCCTCGGCATCGTCGGCGAGTCCGGCTCCGGCAAGTCCGTCACCAACATGGCGATCCTGGGCCTGCACGACCGCGCCCGCACCCACCTCGACGGCGAGATCGTCCTCGACGGGCAGGAGCTTCTCACCGCCTCCGAGCGGGAGCTGGAGAAGCTGCGGGGCAACAAGATGGCCATGATCTTCCAGGACGCCCTGGCCTCCCTGTCGCCGTACCACACCGTCGGCCGGCAGATCGCGGAGACGTACCGCAAGCACACCGGGGCCTCCAAGAAGGAGGGCCGGGACCGGGCGGTGGAGATGCTCACCAAGGTCGGCATCCCGCAGCCCGATCTGCGCGTGGACGACTACCCGCACCAGTTCTCCGGGGGCATGCGCCAGCGCGCGATGATCGCGATGGCGCTGGTCTGCGACCCGGCGCTGCTCATCGCGGACGAGCCGACGACGGCGCTCGACGTGACGGTGCAGGCCCAGATCATCGACCTGCTCAAGGACCTCCAGCAGGAGTTCGGCACGTCGATCGTCTTCATCACGCACGACCTCGGGGTCATCGCCGACATCGCGGACGACGTCCTGGTGATGTACGGCGGGCGGTGCGTGGAGCGCGGCACGAAGGAAGAGGTGCTGCGCAGGCCCCAGCACCCCTACACCTGGGGCCTGTTGGGCTCGATGCCGAGCCTGTCCGCCCCGGTCGACATCCCGCTGTCGCCCATCCCCGGCACCCCGCCGAGCCTGCTCAACCCGCCGACCGGCTGCCGCTTCCATCCGCGCTGCACCTTCGTGGAGCAGGTCGCGGACGGGCGCTGCACCACGCGGGAGCCGCGCCTCGACGCGGCCGGTGAGCGCGCGCCGGCGTGCCACCTGACGGCTCAGCAGCGCTCGGAGTTCTTCGCCGAGCTGACCGCGGTGAGTGCCGCGGCCCGGATCAACTGACGTACACACAGAGGGATTTCAGGGATTCACCATGAGCGACACGACTCCCCTGCTGGACGTCTCCGGCCTCACGAAGCACTTTCCCATCAAGGGCGGCTTCCCGATCCGCCGCACGGTCGGCGCCGTGCAGGCCGTGGACGGCCTCGACTTCCAGGTGGCGCGAGGGGAGAGCCTCGGCCTGGTCGGCGAGTCCGGCTGCGGCAAGTCGACGACCGGCCGTCTGATCACGCGGCTGCTCGAACCGACCGCCGGGAGGATCAGCTACCGCGGCCAGGACATCACGCACGCCGACCGCAAGCAGCTGGCGCCGGTCCGCTCGGAGATCCAGATGATCTTCCAGGACCCGTACGCGTCCCTGAACCCGCGGCACACCGTCGGCCGGATCGTCTCGGCGCCGATGGAGATCAACGGCATCGAGCCCGCGGGCGGCCGGGAGCGCCGCGTACGGGAACTCCTGGAGACGGTCGGCCTCAACCCCGAGCACTACAACCGTTTCCCGCACGAGTTCAGCGGCGGCCAGCGCCAGCGCATCGGTGTGGCGCGGGCGTTGGCGCTGGAGCCGAAGCTGATCGTGGCGGACGAGCCGGTGTCCGCGCTCGACGTGTCGATCCAGGCGCAGGTGGTGAACCTGCTCCAGGAGCTCCAGCGCGAGCTGGACATCGCGTTCGTCTTCATCGCCCACGACCTGGCCGTCGTCCGGCACTTCTCGCAGCGCGTGGCCGTGATGTACCTCGGCCGCATCGTCGAGATCGCGGACCGCGCCGACCTGTACGGCGGTCCGCGCCACCCGTACACCAAGGCGCTGCTCTCCGCGGTGCCCGAACCGAACGCCGACGACGCCGCCCCGGCCGTGGAGCGCATCCGCCTCACCGGCGACGTGCCCTCGCCCGTCAACCCGCCCTCCGGCTGCCGCTTCCGTACCCGCTGCTGGAAGGCGACGGAGGTGTGCGCGACGGAGGCGCCGCCGCTGGTGCGGGTCGAGGGCAGCCGCGAGGGGCACCTCACGGCGTGCCACCACCCGGAGGAGCCGGCCGCGGCGGCCGTCCCAGGGGCCCGCAAGGCCCTCTAGACTGCTTCTTCCCCCAAAGACCCCGGTACGGGGCCGCGGCACCACCCCATCCTCGCCCGGCTCCGTACGTCAGGAACCGGAACGTCGGCCCATTGACCCGAGCCATGGACGCTCCCGGTTCTCCGGGGAGAAGGCCCGCGCCGTTCGCTCGGCGCGGGCCTTCGTGCCGTTTCCGTCCCATGCGTGGGCCGGTGGTGGGGCGGCTACCGTGGGTGGCATGGACTACGCGAAGATGCGGCAGATCGCCGAGGAGCTGGCGGAGTACGCCCACCGTCTTGAGGGCTCCTGGAGCGTGGAGATCGGCGCCTCTGGTCCGATACTGGCGATGATGAGTCCCTCGAAGCGGCACGAGGGGACGGTTTGGCGCATCAGCAAGCAGCTCAATTCGCAGGTCCCCGTCACCCACCCCGGCCATGCATGCGTTCCGGGGCCCGAGGTCGAGCATCCCGCCATCGGGCGCATGCGCCGCCCCGACGCGGTAGTGATCCCGGAGGCGGCCCTGGACGAGGAGGGCCTCGCGGTCGACGCCTCCCAGGTCCTGGCGGTCATCGAGATCGTCTCCCCCTCCAACCCGGACAACGACTACCGCGACAAACTCGCCGACTATCCCTCCATGGGCATCGAGCACTACCTGATCGTCGACCCCCGCGTCGGCACCGTCGAGGTCCACTCCGACCCCGCCGACGGCCGCTACCGGTCGAAGGAGCCGTACATCTACGGCGACACGGTCCCCTTCGGCCCCTGGTCCGTGGACACCGCCGACTTCCGCCGGTACGGGAAGGCAGGCGGTGACGACGGACGCTGACCGGTCCGCCGTACCCACAGCAGCGCCCCGGCCGTCAGCGCGGCGCCGCCGAGCAGCCACGGCAGGGGGCCGGGCGGCAGTGTGCCGATGAGGAGTCCGGCGGCCGCGCCCACGAGTTGGAGTGCCAGGGACTGCACGGACAGTGCCGTCGCCCGGCCCTCGCGGCCCACCCTGTGGTGCAGCAGTTCGTTCTCGTTCGGGCCCGCCGCGCCGAGACCCAGGTAGACCAGGGCGTACCCGGCGACCGCGAGGACGGTGACGGCCGGGCCGGCGAAGGCGGCGGTGGCGCCGAGCAGCAGCAGGCCGAGGGCGGCCGCGCCCAGCGCCACCAGGACGGCCCGTTCGCCGCTGCCCGTGCGGCGTGCGGTGAGCGGGGCGAGGTGGCTGCCGAGGCCGGAGCAGACGTATCCGGCGCAGGCCAGGCCCGCGAAGACGACGGCGCCGGACTCGGAGGCGCCGGTGAGCGCGGCGGCCCGGCCCGGTGTGAGGAGTTCGAGGGTGAACAGGGCGGCGCCCGCCGCTCCCGCGCTGAGCAGCACGCGGCGCACGATCACGTCGCGGGCGGCCGGGCACAGCCCGTCGCGGACGGTGGCCGGGATGCCGCGCAGCACGCCGGAGAGGGTGGCGCGGGGGCGTGGGGGTTCGGGGAGGGCGAGCAGGACGTAGGCGACGAAGCCGACCTCGATGACCACGCCGAGCAGCATCGGTACGGCCAGCGGCACCACGTACCCGGACGTCGCCCCGGTGAGCCACGCTCCGGGGTTCGCGCCGAGCCCGAGCAGCCACGGCAGGGCGCCGCCGATCAGCGTGCCCACGGCGAGCGCGGCGGAGGAGGCGGCCGAGCCACGGGCGAGCCCGGTGCGCAGTTCGGCGCCGGGGCCCTCGGCGGCCTGCACGGTGTCCACGTACCAGGCCTCGGCGGGTCCCGTGGACAGGGCGCGTCCGGCGCCGAGCAGCACGCAGCCGAGGGCGACCGGGAGCGCGGTGGTGCCGAGGCCGATCAGGGCGAGGGCGGCGAGGTCGAGGAGGCCGGCGGCGGCGAGGACGGGGCGGCGGCCGAGGACGTCGGAGAGGCCGCCGGTGGGCAGTTCGAGGGCGGCGGCGGTGAGCGAGTGCGCGGCGACGAAGGCGGTGATGGCACTGAGCGCGAACCCGCGCTCGGTCAGGAGCAGCACCTTGGGCGCGATCGCGGCCCCGACCGGCAGCCAGAACAGGGCGCAGACGGTGGCGTACCGACGGCGCGCGGCGCGCGGGCCGGGTATCCGGGGGTTCACGGCGCGTCCGGGCCGGGGCCGGCGCCGTCCGCCTCGCGCGGCGCGAGCGGCAGTCCGGCCACGAGGAGGACGACCTGCTCGGCCTCCGGGTCCGCGGCGTCCCGCTCGGCCAGTTCCTCCAGCTTCGCGTCGACCGTGGCCATCAGCTCGGCCAGCGACCGGGCGGTGAGGCGGGGCATGGCGTCGGAGATGCCGGAGGGCTCCACCCACTCCGTGCCGAGGCGCCCCTCGGCGAGGTCCGCCTCGTGGCGGGCGAGGGAGCGGCCCAGGTGCTCGATCTGGCGGCCCCGCATCTCGCTGACGAAGTGGCGGGCGCCGGGCGAGCCGTGCATCGCCTCGTTGCTCCACGTGGTGACGGCGTGCACGGACCGCCAGCGCCGCTCGCGCCCGTCCCGGTGCTCGGCCTCCGCCACGAACCCGTACTTGGCGAGCACCCGCAGGTGGTAGCTGGTGGAGGCCGAGGACTCCCCCGCCTTCACCGCGAGCTCGGTCGCGGTGGCGGGCCCGTCGAGCCGCAACAGCCCGAGCAGCCGGATGCGCAGGGGGTGCGTCAGCGCCTTCAGCGCCGCCGCGTCCTGCTCGGGATCGAGTACGCGCTTGCGATTCTCATCGGCCATACCGGGAGCGTAGGCCGCCACCCGCACTCTGCAAAAGAGTTTTTGCAGAGTTTATTCGGCAATCCCCGGGGCAGGGCCTCGCTCCCCCGCCACCAGCTCCACCTCGAACCCGTCCGCGTTCTCCAGGAACGCCGCGTAGTGGCCCTCCCCGCCCGCGTACGGATGCCGCTCCGGGAACATCAGCCGCCAGCCGTGCCCGGCGGCCTCCTGCACGAGCCGGTCCACCGCCTCCGTGTCCTCGACGTGGAACGCGAGGTGGTTGAGGCCGGGGGCGAGGCGGTCGTGGCGGTCCGAACTCAGCGCGGACGACTGCTCGACGACGAGGTACGTCGGCCCGAGCCGCAGGCTGCACCCGTTCTCCCAGCGCTGCTCGGCGGCGTATCCCAGCTCCCCGAGCAGCCACCCGAGCGAGGCCTCGGCCCGGCCGAAGTCGGGAACCCACAGTTCGATGTGGTGCAGCGTGCCGTGCATGACGTTCCTCCAGGAACCGGTACCGGCGGACGGACGGGAAAAGCCGACCGGCCCCCGCTCAAAAAGCGGGGGCCGGTCGGCTCGGAAAGGGTGGGTCACGCCGCGTGGACGACGTCCTTCTCCTCCGCGAAGTGGCACGCCGACTCGTGGGCGGCCGGGGTGTCCGAGGTCCGGAAGCGCTCCGGGACCGCCAGGACGGGGATCTCCTCGGCGCACTTGTCCTGCGCCTTCCAGCAGCGGGTGCGGAAGCGGCAGCCGGAGGGCGGGTTGGCCGGCGAGGGCACGTCTCCGGAGAGGATGATGCGCTCGCGGCCCTCACGGGCCTCCGGGTCCGGCACGGGCACGGCCGACAGCAGCGCCTGCGTGTAGGGGTGCGTCGGGTGGTCGTAGATCTGCGCGTCCGTGCCGATCTCCGCCATCTTGCCGAGGTACATGACCCCGACCCGGTCGGAGATGTGCCGGACGATCGACAGGTCGTGCGCGATGAAGATGTAGGACAGGTTGAACTCGTCCTGGAGCTTCTCCATCAGGTTGATGACCTGGGCCTGGACCGAGACGTCGAGCGCCGAGACCGGCTCGTCGCAGATGATGATCTCGGGGTTCAGGGCCAGGCCGCGCGCGATGCCGATGCGCTGGCGCTGACCGCCGGAGAACTGGTGCGGGTACCGGTTGATGTACTCCGGGTTCAGGCCGACGACGTCGAGCAGGTCCTGGACCTTCTGACGACGGCTGCCCCGCGGCGCCACCTCGGGGTGGATCTCGAAGGGCTCCCCGATGATGTCGCCGACCGTCATGCGCGGGTTGAGCGACGTGTACGGGTCCTGGAACACCATCTGGATGTTGCGGCGCACGGCCTTCAGGGCGCGCCCGGACAGCTTGGTGATGTCCTGGCCCTTGTAGAAGACCTCGCCCGCGGTCGCCTTCTCCAGCGTCATCAGCAGCTTGGCGACCGTGGACTTGCCACAGCCGGACTCGCCCACGATGCCGAGGGTCTCGCCCTGGTGCAGGTCGAAGGAGACCCCGTCGACGGCCTTCACGTCACCGACGTGCCGCTTGAACAGGATGCCCTGCGTCAGCGGGAAGTACTTCTTCAGGTTGCGCACCTGAAGGATCGGCTCACCGCGGTCGACCGGCGCCTCGATGGCGGCGACCGCCTCGGCCTCCGCCGCGTCCTTGATCTCCTCGACCGGGGAGACGTTCGGCGTGGCGTCCGACGGCTCCTCGTTCTTGGCGAGGTTCTTGCCGAGCTCAGCCATCGATCGTCTCCTTCCAGAAGTGGCACGCGCTGCCGCGGCCCGCGATCTGCGCACCGTCCCGGTCCGTCACCTGGAGCAGCGGCGGAATGTCGGTGCGGCACACGTCCTGCGCCTGCGCGCAGCGCGGGTTGAAGGCACAACCCGTGGGGATCCGCGTCAGGTTCGGCGGCAGGCCCTTGATCGCGTACAGCTCCTGGCCCTTCTGGTCCAGGCGCGGGATCGACTCCAGCAGACCCTTGGTGTACGGGTGCGCGGGCCGCTTGTACAGCTCGTGCACCGGCGCCGTCTCCACGATCCGGCCCGCGTACATCACGGCGATCTTGTCGGCGACGTCGGCGACCACACCCAGGTCGTGCGTGATGAGGATGAGCCCCATGTTGTACTCGCGCTGAAGCTCCGCGAGCAGGTCCATCACCTGGGCCTGCACCGTCACGTCGAGCGCCGTGGTGGGCTCGTCCGCGATGATCAGGTCCGGCTCCAGGGCGAGCGCCATCGCGATCATGATGCGCTGGCGCATACCGCCGGAGAACTGGTGCGGGTAGTCCCCGACCCGGGCCGCCGCGGCCGGGATGCGCACCCGGTCCATCAGCTCGATGGCCTTGGCCTTGGCGTCCTTCTTGGACATCCCCTGGTGGACCCGGAACATCTCACCGAGCTGGTAGCCCACGGAGAGCACCGGGTTCAGCGAGGAGAGCGCGTCCTGGAAGATCATGGCGATCTTCGCGCCACGGATCTTGCGGCGCTCCTCGCCGGACATCTTGAGCATGTCCTGGCCCCGGAAGAGGATCTCGCCCTGGGGGATCTTGCCGGGCGGCATGTCGAGGATGCCCATGATGGCCTGCGCCGTGACGGACTTGCCGGAGCCGGACTCGCCGAGCACGGCGAGCGTCTCCCCCGCGTCCACGGTGTAGTTCACACCGTTGACCGCCTTGGCCACACCGTCGCGGGTGTGGAACTCCACGTGCAGGTCGCGGACTTCGAGCAGCGGGGCGCCGTCGTCGCCCGCACCGCGCGGAGACGGCACCGAGTCCGTCTTGTCGAGAAGAGTCATGACGAGTACGCCTCCCTCAGCGCAGCTTGGGGTCGAGGGCTTCGCGCACTGCGTCGCCGAGCATGATGAACGCGAGCACCGTCAGGCTGAGCGCGCCTGCCGGGAAGAACAGGATGTGCGGCGCGTTCCGGATGGACTTCACGGCGTCCGAGATGTCCGCACCCCACGATACGTCGTTGGTGCCGAGGCCCAGACCGAGGTACGACAGGGTGGACTCGGCGACGATGACGACACCCAGCTGGATGGTCGCCACGACGATCACCGGGGCGATCGCGTTCGGCAGGATGTGCTTGCGCAGGATCCGGCCGGTGCTCGCTCCGAGTGCCTTGGCCGCCATGACGTAGTCCGCGTGCTTGGCGGTGATCACCGCGCCGCGCATGACGCGCGCGAGGGTGGTCCAGCCGAGGAAGGCGAGGGCCCCGATCACGGTCCAGACGGTGCGGTCGGCGAAGGCGTTGAGGACGACCATCGCGCCGAGGATGAACGGGATGCCGAAGAACACGTCGGTGATCCGCGACAGGGCCGTGTCCCAGAACCCGCCGAAGTAGCCGGCGAGCATGCCGAGCAGACCACCGAACACCGTGGTCAGCACGGTCACGCCGACGCCGACCATGATCGACACTCGGGTGCCGTAGACGACACGGGAGTAGATGGAGCGCCCCTGCGCGTCGTAGCCGAACCAGTCCGGCTGGAAGAGGCTGCCGAGCTTCGGCCTGTCCAGGAAGTGCTTGCTCAGATCGCCGGCCGTCGGGTCCGTGCTGCTGAACAACGACGGGAAGACCGCCATCACCAGCAGGAACAGGATCAGCACGGAGGAGATCAGGAACAGCGGGCGGCGAATGAGATCCGCCCAGGCGTCGGCGGCGAGCGAACGCGGCTTCTCCGGGGCCGGACCGGCCTCGGCGACGGTGGGGCCGACGACGCCCTTGGGCTCCTCGACGACCGCAGCGGCGTCGTTCTTCTGCGTCTTCACGGTGTTCTCAGGCATAACGAATCCTCGGGTCCAGCACCGCGTAGAGCAGGTCGACGAGCAGGTTCGCGACGAGGTAGATCAAGACGAAGACCGTCACCACGCCGACGATGATGCTGCCCTCACGACGGGCGAGCGCCTCGTAGAGGAGATTGCCCACGCCCTGCACGTTGAAGATGCCCTCGGTGACGACGGCGCCCGCCATCAGCGCGCCGATGTCGGTGCCGAGGTAGGTGACCACCGGGATGAGGGAGTTGCGCAGCAGGTGCATGGAGACCACCCGACGCTGCGGAAGCCCCTTGGCGACGGCCGTGCGGATGTAGTCGGCGCGCGAGTTCTCGGCGATCGAGGTGCGGGTGAGCCGCGCGATGTACGCCAGCGAGAGCGAGCCGAGCACGAGCGCCGGCAGCAGCAACTGCCCCATGTTCATGGAGTCCTGGACGTTGGGCGTGACCCAGCCCAGCTGCGTACCGATGATCTGCTGGCCGAGCAGGCCGAGCACGAAGACGGGTACGGAGATCACCAGGAGCGTGAAGACGGTGACGCTGGTGTCGATCAGCTTGCCGCGGCGGATGCCGGCGAGCACGCCGAGGAAAATGCCGACGACCATCTCGAAGGTGAACGCCATCAGCGCAAGACGGATGGAGACCGGGAAAGCGGCCGCCATCTCGTCGATCACGGGGCGGTTGCCCGCGATCGTCACGCCGAACTCACCGTGCAGCAGGTTGCCGAGATAGTGCAGATACTGCTGCCACAGCGGCAGGTCGAGACCGAGATCGTGCTTGATCTTGGCCATCTGCGCCGGGTCCGGCGGCTTGTCGCCCCACAGTGCGGCCACCGGGTCGCCCGGCAGCACGTTCACCATCAGGAAGATCAGAATGGTTGTCCCGAGAAAGACCGGGATCATCTGGAGCAGTCGCCTCGCGACATAGCGCCCCATGGTGCCTCCGTCCATAGCGGAGCAGCCCGTGGTGCAGACCGGGATCGCCGGCCTGCACCACGGGTCAACTGCCCCGGCTGGATTACTTCTTGTAGACCTCGACGTCGTTGAAGTTCGGGTCGCCGTCCTGGCCGAACGTCATGTTCTTGACGTTCTCGGAGTGCCCGGAAATCGTGCGGTTGTACCAGAGCGGGATGCCCGGGAAGCTGTTCTGCAGCTCCTTCTCGGCCTCCTGGTACAGCTTCGCGGACTCGTCGACGGTCTGGGCGGCGTCGGCCTTCTTCACCAGAGCGTCGAAGTTCTTGTCCGAGAAGTCGCCCTTGTTGCCGGCGACACCGGTGCCGTAGAGGTCACGCAGGAAGTTGCCGTTGAACGGGTAGTCGAGCACCCAGCCCGACCGGTAGAAGGACTTGACCTGCTTGGCGTCGCGCACCTTCAGGTCGGCCTGGAAGTCCGTCTTGGCGTCACCCTCGCACTCGACGCCCGTGGCCTTCTTGATCGAGTTGCAGACCGCGACGACCCAGTCCTTGTGCGGCTGGTCGGCGTTGTACTGGATCGAGATCTTGTTGCCCGGAACGCCGCCGCCTTCCTTGATGAGCTCCTTCGCCTTGCTCGGGTTGTACTTGCAGTACTCGCCGCAGGCGTCCTTCTGGTAGCCCAGCACGCCCTTGGCGACCCAACCGGTCGCGGACTCGCGCGTGTTGTAGAAGACGGTCTTGTTGATGGTGTCGCGGTCGATCGCCATCGACAGGCCCTGGAGGACCTTCACGTCGATGTCCTTGAGGCCCTTGGCGTAGAACGCGGGGTTGATCGTGTTGATCGCCGCGTAGTCCTGCTCGATCGCGCGGTCGCCGAGGTCCTGCTTGTAGTTCGCGAGCTCGGAGTTCGGGACGATCGGCATGGAGTCGACGTTGTTCGACACCAGGTCGTTGTACGCGGCGGTGTCCGACGTGTACGCCTTGAGGTTCAGGCCGCCGTTCTTCGCCTTGTCCGGGCCCTTGTAGTCGTCGTTCCGCGTGAGCTGGATCGACTTCTTGTGCTCCCAGGACTTGAACTTGTAGGCGCCGTTGCCGACCGGCTTCTCGCCGTAGCCCTTCGGGTCCTTGAAGAAGCCGCTGGGCAGCGGCGAGAAGACCGGGTAGGCCAGCTTGTAGTGGAAGTACGGGACACCGTCGGTCAGGGTGATCGTGAACGTGTTGTCGTCCACGACCTTCAGGCCGGACATGGTGTCCTTCTTGGCCTTGCCCTTCTCGGGGTGGACATCGGCGTAACCCTCGATGTCCGAGAACCAGGAGGAGTTGACCTGGTTGTTCTTGACGTTGGCGGCCCAGTTCCAGGCGTCCACGAAGGACTTGGAGGTGACCGTCTCGCCGTTGTGGAACTTCCAGCCCGGCTTGAGCTTGACCGTCCAGACCTTGTTGTCCTTGTCGGGCGTGACCGACTCGGCGTTGGTCATGGTGATCTCGCCCTTGTCGTCGTAGTCGACAAGACCGGCGAAGATCGCCTCGATGGTGACGGAGCCGTACGCCTCCATCGTGTTGGCGGGCTGCAGCGGGTTCTGCGGCTCACCGTTGGCGTACGTGACGATGCCGTTCGGGTCGATCTCCCGGTTGGCGTTGTCGTTGCCGCTGTCGCCGCCGCCACCACAGGCCGTCGCACCGAGGGCTATAACTGCGGCCGCCGCGACCCACTTGGCGCTCTTGGCACCACGCATGGGTTCCTCCTCATGAGTCCACTTGTCACTGCAGAAGTGGGCACTCCTCGACGCCGCCGCCACCCCTGACGGCCGGCAGTCCGGTGCCCCAGTGTGCTCGTGAGTCGGCGCTCCCCACTGCGCGTGACCCATTGACCCGAGCTCTACGCGGATAACTATTAGCCATGGGCCACCTGGCGACCACACCCTTCGGGTCTCGGTTCGATCACATCTGATGTGTACATCTTCCAAAATCTGGACAAATCGATCCGAGATAGATGGACGCGAAACGGACGCGTTACATACCTAACGGTCATCACGCACCGACTATCGAACTGTTCGCGGACGAAATCGAGTTGCGCAAGGTGTACGGGGCTGCTGTACCACTTACCGGAACGCAAAGGGCCCGGCGCCCCCCGAAGGGGGTGCCGGGCCCGACTGCCGTCAGGTCAGTTGTGCTTGGCGCGCGAAGCCGTGCGGCCGCGCTCCTTCTGGTCCAGGACGACCTTGCGGATGCGGACGGCCTCCGGGGTCACCTCGACGCACTCGTCGTCGCGGCAGAACTCCAGGGACTGCTCCAGGGACAGCTTGCGGGCCGGGACGACGTTCTCCGTCGAGTCCGCGGACGCCGCACGCATGTTGGTGAGCTTCTTCTCCTTGGTGATGTTCACGTCCATGTCGTCGGCGCGCGAGTTCTCACCGACGATCATGCCCTCGTACACCTCGGTGCCGGGCTCGGTGAACAGCACACCGCGCTCCTGGAGGTTGATCATCGCGAAGGGGGTGACCGAACCGGCGCGGTCGGCGACGAGCGAACCGTTGTTACGGGTCGTCAGCGTGCCGAACCACGGCTCGTGGCCCTCGTGGATGGAGTGGGCGATGCCCGTGCCGCGGGTGTTCGTCAGGAACTCCGTACGGAAACCGATGAGGCCGCGGGACGGGACGACGAACTCCATGCGGACCCAGCCGGAGCCGTGGTTCGACATGTTGTCCATGCGGCCCTTGCGGACGCCCATGAGCTGCGTGACGGCGCCCATGTGCTCCTCGGGGACGTCCACCGTGAGGCGCTCGACCGGCTCGTGGACCTTGCCGTCGATCTCCTTGGTGACGACCTGCGGCTTGCCGATCGTCAGCTCGAAGCCCTCGCGGCGCATCTGCTCGACGAGGATGGCCAGCGCCAGCTCACCGCGGCCCTGCACCTCCCAGGCGTCGGGGCGCTCGGTGTCGAGGACGCGCAGCGAGACGTTACCGATCAGCTCGCGGTCGAGGCGGTCCTTGACCTGGCGGGCGGTGACCTTGCGGTCCTTGACGCTCGACTTCGCGTCGGCGCCCTTGCCGCCACCACCACGGCCGACCAGCGGCGAGGTGTTCGTACCGATGGTCATGGAGATCGCGGGCTGGTCCACCGTGATCAGCGGCAGGGCGACCGGGTTCTCCGGGTCGGCCAGGGTCTCGCCGATCATGATCTCGGGGATGCCGGCGACCGCGCAGATGTCACCCGGACCCGCCTTCTCGGCGGGCTTGCGGGTGAGCGCCTCGGTCATCAGCAGCTCGGTGATGCGCACGTTCGAGACCGTGCCGTCGCGCTTGATCCAGGCCACGGTCTGGCCCTTGCGCAGCTCGCCCTGCTCGACGCGGAGCAGCGCGATACGGCCGAGGAAGTTGTCGGCGTCGAGGTTGGTGACGTGGGCCTGGAGCGGCGCGTCCTCGTCGTACGTCGGGGCCGGGACGTGCTCCAGGATCGTGGAGAAGAACGGCTCCAGGTTGGTGGAGTCCGCCGGGACCGTGCCGTCCTCCGGCTTGGTCAGCGAGGCGACGCCGTCGCGGCCGCAGGCGTAGACGATCGGGAACTCGATCTGGTCCTCGTCGGCGTCCAGGTCGAGGAAGAGGTCGTACGTCTCGTTGACGACCTCGTCGATGCGCGAGTCGGGCCGGTCCGTCTTGTTGATGCACAGGATGACCGGGAGGCGCTGCTGGAGCGCCTTGCGCAGCACGAAACGGGTCTGCGGGAGCGGGCCCTCGGAGGCGTCCACGAGCAGGACCACCGCGTCCACCATCGACAGACCGCGCTCGACCTCGCCACCGAAGTCGGCGTGGCCCGGGGTGTCGATGATGTTGATCGTGATGACGTCGCCGCCATCCTTCGGGTGGTACTTGACGGCCGTGTTCTTGGCCAGGATCGTGATGCCCTTCTCACGCTCCAGGTCGTTCGAGTCCATCATGCGGTCGTCGAGGGACTCGGCAGCGTGCGCGGCGAAGGAACCGGCCTGCTTGAGCATGGCGTCGACGATGGTCGTCTTGCCGTGGTCGACGTGGGCGACGATGGCGACGTTACGGATGTCGTGGCGCGTGGCCATATTGCGGCGTACTCCCGGAGTGAAGGGTCGGCTGCACGTACATCTTTGGTACGCACGCCCTGCCGGGCTGGACACGCCACGGCCTCACCCCATGGTACGTGGCTCGACGACGGCCGGCTCAGCCGGGCCGTGCGGGCCGCCGGGAAGGCGGCGGCCCGCTCCGTGAAACCGCAGGTCAGCCGGCATCCTTCGCGGGTGCGCCGTGGGCCTTGGCACCCGGCTTGAGGAAGCCGATGTCCTCGTAGGACGGCTGCTGGAAGCCGAACGCCCCGGCGTTCACCAGGTTCGCCTTCGCGGCCACCAGCTCGGGGCGCTGATAGAGAGGAATCGATCCTGCTGCGGCCCAGATGCGTTCGTCGGCCTGCCGCACCAGCGAGCGCGCCTTCTCCTCGTCGAGCTCGCCGGCGGCCTGCTCGAAGAGCTGGTCGATGTGGTCGGTGCCGACCCGCGTGTAGTTCTGCTCGACCGTGAGCGAACCGTCGGCGGCCGGGACCGGCTTGGCGTAGATCGGGCGGCCGTCGGTGGCGGGGTAGGCGGAGCCGGGCCAGGAGTACAGCGCCAGGTCGTAGTCGCCCGCCGCGATGTGGTCCTTGAAGTAGTCCGCGTCGTCGACCTTCGTGACGTCGGTGCGCACGCCGATCTTCTCCAGCATGGCCGAGATCCGGTCGGCCACGGACTGCAACTGCTCGGCGTCGGGCCCGGCCGGCAGCACGAAGTTCAGGGTCAGCGGCTTGCCGTCCTTGGCGAGCTGCCCGGCCGCGGCGCCCGCCTTCGCGCCCTTGCCGGCGTCGTCGGAGTCCTTGGCCGCGGCCTGCTCGGGGGCGGGGGTGCCCTTCGGGGCGTACGCGCCGGGGGCCACGCCCTGCTTGGCGTCGTTGGTGTGCCCGCCCGAGTGCCGCTGCTCGTGCTCGGCGGAACGGACCTTCGCGGCGTCGGCCTGGTGCAGCAGCGCGGAGTGCTGGGCGGCGGCGAGGGGGCCGGGGCCGAGCAGCGGGGGCGCGGCGTCGGCGGGCTTGCCGTCCGCGACGCCGCCCGGGTCGCCGGGCTTCTGGTCGTCCTCGCCCATGATGTACGTGCCGTCGTCGGAACCGGCCGAGGTGTCGGAGGCCCGGTCGGCCGTGCCGCCCGCCGTCCGGGGCTTGTCCTTCTTCTCCTCCAGCGGGCCGCCGCGCACCCAGCCCGCCTCCGCGAGCAGCGCCTGCGCCTTCTCGGCGTCCTGCGTGCCGAGCGCGTCGCTGTTGTCGGCGTACGCGGCCTGTCCGGACAGGGCGAGGTGGCTGCCGACGGCGCCCGCGGGCAGGCCGAGCGGCTTGAGCACGCCTTCCGCGAGCTTCGAACGGTCGAGGGCGCGGGCCACGGCCTGGCGCACCCGCTCGTCGGCGAGCGGGCCGCTCGACCCGTTCAGGGCGAGCTGGGTGTAGGCGGGCTCCAGCGACTTGCGGACGACGAAGCCGTCGAGCTTCGACTGCTCCTTCGCGTACTTCTTCACGGCCTTCTTGGTCTTGGCGCGGGCCTCCAGCTCCGACTCCGCGACCTCCCAGTCCTCGCTGTGGGCGCGCGCCCAGGAGCGCAGCGCGTCGCCGGAGGTGGCACCGGCGCCGGGGCCGTGCGCGAGCGGGCCGGAGGCGCCCTTGTCACGGGCGGCGTACGCGATGCGCTCGGCGGCCTTGGGGTCGACGTCGGCGAGGTCCAGTTTCCCGGCGGCGAGGGCGGCGGGCCGCTTGTCCCGCGCGACCGCGGTGAGCTTGAGCTTCTCCAGCTTGGCGGGGCTGCCCCACCAGCGGGGGTTGCGGTCCAGCGTGACGGTCTTGCCGCTCCGGTCGATCCTGTCCACCGCGAAGGGTCCGGCGGTCACCTTCAGCGCGCGGCGGGCGCCCTCGTTGAAGGCGTCCGGGGTCCCCATGACGTCCTTGGGGTACAGCGGCGAGAACAGCGAGCGCCAGTCCGCGTACGGCTTGGCGAACGTGACCCGGACCTCCAGGTCGTCCTTGCCGCGCTCGACCTTCTCGATGCGGTCGTAGCCCACGTTGTGGGCCGTCCAGTACGCGCTGTTCTTTCCGGACAGGGCGCGCCACTGCGCGGCGAAGTCGGCGGCACCGATCTCCCGGCCGTCGCTCCACACCGCCTGCTGGTTCAGCTTGTACAGCACGACCTGCTTGGGCTCGGTCTTGATGACCTCGGCCTTCTCCAGGTAGTCGGGGTCGGCCTGCGGGCGGCCCTGCGCGTCGAGGCGGAACAGCGAGGGCAGTACGGCCCCGGTGATCCGGCTGGTGGCGGCGCCGGCGTCCGCCTGGAAGGCGTTGAGCGTCTGGGGCACGGCGTCGATCGCCCACCGCAGCGTGCCGCCGTCCTTGACCTGGGAGCGGGCGGCCGTCGCGAGGTCGGGCGCGGCGGCGGGCTCGCCCGCCGGATCGTCGGAACCGCAGCCGGCGAGCGCGGTCACGGCGAGCGCACCGCTCACGAGGAACGCGGCCGAGCGTGCGGCGGCTCCTGGGCGCCTAAGGACGTGGGGCATCACGGGTACCTCCGGGACTGGCCGGTTTTGTCTCGTTTGGCGGTATATGGAGCTGATCACATCTATCGGCCAACTGAAGTGGATCCGGCGGGGGCCGCCGCCCGACACGCCCAGGGGCCGCCCCGAAGCCACCCGTGCGGCCCAAAGGAATGCGGCCCGGACGGCGTGAACACGCGGGCGCGCACCACGGCGCACACCGGCAATCCGCACGGATCCCTTACGGATCCCTTCACAAACGGCAATGTGACGCGCGACACTCGCAGGCGCATGAGCATCTCCGCCGCACCAGCGGAAGTGAGGCCAAGTCATGGCTCTGCACGACGACTTGACGGCTATTCAGCGCTGCGTCGACGATCTCGCACGCGCCGTGGGGCGCCTGGCGCCGCAGCTCGAAGGCGTCGCGGGCGGCCCGGATCTGCGCCGGGTACGTGCCGACACCGAGCATCTGCGCGAGAGCGTCGCCCTGCTGCGCGAGACGGCGGCGGCGCAGGGCACGCCGCGCCGCCCGGATCTCGTGACGATCCCGGACGCCCCCTACGACTCGTCCCTGTGGACCGATTCGGACGACGAGGGGCTCGGCGCGCGGGACCGGCACGCACCCTGACCCGCACCGCACCCCACCGCACCACTCCCGTCCCCCGTCCCTGCGAGCGGAGGCTTCGTTGGCCACCGGCACGGAACCCACCAGTACCGAAGATCCCCATACCGAAGGCGGCACCGGCGTCCGGGGGCGGACGCGTGCCGCGATCGCCGCGCCCCATCTGCGCACCGACCGCTGGTGGCTGGCCCCGGCCGCGACCGCGGGCGGGCTGCTCGCCTTCATCGTCTACTCGACGTGGCGGGCCTTCGCGAACGCCGACTACTACGCGGCCCCGTACGTCTCACCGTTCTACTCGCCGTGCCTCGCGGACAACTGCGAGCCGATGCGGAGCGGCCCCAACTGGGAGGTCTTCGGCAGCTGGTGGGGCCTGTCCCCCGCACTGCTCATCCTGATCTTCCCGCTCGGCTTCCGGCTGACCTGCTACTACTACCGCAAGGCCTACTACCGGGGCTTCTGGGCGTCGCCGCCGGCCTGCGCGGTGGCGGAGCCGCACAAGAAATACAGCGGCGAGACGAAGTTCCCGCTGATCCTCCAGAACATCCACCGCTACTTCTTCTACGCGGCCGTGCTCGTCGCCTGCATCCTCACCTACGACACGGTGCTGGCGTTCCGCGACGAGAACTACGAGTGGGGCCACATGGGCCTCGGCACGCTGGTCTTCCTGGCGAACATCGTGCTGATCTGGGCCTACACGATCTCCTGCCACTCCTGCCGGCACATCGTCGGCGGACGGCTCAAGCACTTCTCGAAACACCCGGTGCGGTATCGGCTCTGGGGCTGGGTCGGGAAACTGAACGCCCGTCACATGCTGCTTGCCTGGGCCTCGTTGGTGAGCGTGGCGCTCGCCGACTTCTACGTGTACCTGGTCGCGTCCGGTGCTTTCGACGATCCGAGGTTTTTCTGATGTCAGTAGTGCAGCGGCAGCAGTGGGATGTTGTCGTGGTGGGCGCCGGCGGGGCGGGGCTGCGGGCCGCGATCGAGGCGCGCGAGCAGGGCGCCCGTACGGCGGTCATCTGCAAGTCGCTGTTCGGCAAGGCCCACACGGTGATGGCGGAGGGCGGCATCGCCGCCTCCATGGGCAACGTGAACTCCGGGGACAGCTGGCAGGTCCACTTCCGCGACACGATGCGCGGCGGCAAATTCCTCAACCAGTGGCGGATGGCGGAGCTGCACGCGCAGGAAGCCCCCGACCGGGTATGGGAGTTGGAGACCTGGGGCGCCCTGTTCGACCGCACCGGGGACGGGCGGATCTCGCAGCGGAACTTCGGCGGGCACGAGTACCCGCGGCTCGCGCACGTCGGCGACCGCACGGGCCTGGAGCTGATCCGGACGCTCCAGCAGAAGATCGTCCAGCTCCAGCAGCAGGACTTCAAGGAGACCGGCGACTACGAGTCCGGCCTGAAGGTCTTCCAGGAGTGCACGGTCACGCGCGTGCTGAAGGACGAGGACGGCGTGGTCTGCGGCACGTTCTGCTACGAACGCGAGAGCGGCCGCTTCTTCGTCATCGAGGCGCCGAGCGTGGTCCTCGCGACCGGCGGCATCGGCAAGTCCTTCAAGGTGACGTCGAACTCGTGGGAGTACACGGGCGACGGGCACGCGCTCGCGCTGCTCGCGGGCGCGCCGCTGCTCAACATGGAGTTCGTGCAGTTCCACCCGACAGGGATGGTCTGGCCGCCGTCGGTGAAGGGGATCCTCGTCACGGAGTCCGTGCGCGGCGACGGCGGGGTGCTGCGCAACTCCGAGGGCAAGCGGTTCATGTTCGACTACGTCCCCGACGTGTTCAAGGAGAAGTACGCGCAGTCGGAGGAGGAGGGCGACCGCTGGTACGACGACCCGGACCACAACCGCCGTCCCCCTGAACTGCTGCCGCGCGACGAGGTGGCGCGCGCCATCAACGCGGAGGTGAAGGCGGGGCGCGGGTCGCCGCACGGGGGCGTGTTCCTCGACGTGTCGACGCGCATGCCCGCCGACACGATCCGGCGCCGGCTGCCCTCCATGTACCACCAGTTCAAGGAGCTGGCGGACGTCGACATCACGGCCGAGGCGATGGAGGTCGGGCCGACCTGTCACTACGTGATGGGCGGCATCGCCGTCGACTCGGACACGGCGGCGGCGCGCGGCGTGCCAGGGCTTTACGCGGCCGGTGAGGTGGCCGGCGGTATGCACGGCTCGAACCGGCTGGGCGGGAACTCGCTCTCCGACCTGCTGGTGTTCGGGCGGCGGGCGGGGCTGCACGCGGCGTCGTACGCGCGCTCGCGCATCGCCCGTCCGGTGGTGGCGGACGAGCAGATCGACACGGCGGCGGCGGAGGCGCTGCGGCCGTTCTCGGCGGAGGGGCCCGAGGAGGGCGTCACGCCGGAGAATCCGTACACCCTGCACCAGGAGTTGCAGCAGGCGATGAACGACCTCGTCGGCATCATCCGGCGGGAGGCGGAGATGGAGGAGGCGCTGCGCAGGCTCGCGGATCTGCGGGTGCGGGCGCGGCGGGCCGGGGTGGAGGGGCACCGGCAGTTCAATCCGGGCTGGCACCTCGCGCTCGATCTGCGCAACATGCTGCTGGTCAGCGAGTGCGTCGCGCGGGCGGCCCTGGAGCGTACGGAGTCGCGCGGCGGGCACACCCGCGAGGACCACCCGGCGATGGACCGCACGTGGCGCCGCGCCAATCTGCTGTGCCAGCTCCGGGATCCGACGGGGGGCCTGGCGGCCACGGACCCGGTGCGCGGCCAGATCACCCTCACGCGTGAGACGACCGAACCGATCCGCCCCGATCTGCTCGCCCTGTTCGAGAAGGAGGAGCTGGTGAAGTACCTGGCCGAAGAGGAGCTTTTCGAGTGAGCAGCTACGAGGCGGCCTTCCGGGTGTGGCGGGGCGACGTCGGCGGGGGCGGTCTGGAGGACTTCACGGTCGAGGTGAACGACGGCGAGGTGGTCCTCGACATCATCCACCGCCTCCAGGCGACGCAGGCCCCCGACCTGGCGGTCCGCTGGAACTGCAAGGCGGGCAAGTGCGGTTCGTGCTCGGCGGAGATCAACGGCCGCCCGCGCCTGATGTGCATGACGCGCATGTCGGTGTTCGACCGCACCGACACGATCACGGTGACGCCGCTGCGGGCCTTCCCGGTGGTCCGCGACCTCGTCACCGACGTCGGCTTCAACTACCGCAAGGCCCGCGAGGTCCCGGCCTTCGTCCCGCCCGCCGGGGTGGGCCCCGGCGAGTACCGCATGATGCAGGAGGACGTGGACCGCTCGCAGGAGTTCCGCAAGTGCATCGAGTGCTTCCTGTGCCAGGACACCTGCCATGTCGTCCGTGACCACGAGGACAACAAGGCGGCCTTCGCCGGCCCCCGCTTCCTGATGCGCGTCGCCGAACTCGACATGCACCCCCTGGACGCGGCCGCCGAAACCGGCCTCGACCGCAAGACGACCGCCCAGGACGACCACGGCCTCGGCTACTGCAACATCACCAAATGCTGCACCGAGGTCTGCCCCGAGGGCATCCACATCACCGACAACGCCCTGATCCCCCTGAAGGAACGCGCGGCGGACCGCAAGTACGACCCGGTGGTGTGGCTGGGCAACAAAATCCGCCGCCGCGGTACGAGCTGATCGGGCGGGGCCCCTTGCGGCACCTGCCACCCCGGCCACCGGGCGGCCCCCGGTGCCGCCCGCACACGACTCGGGGCTCCGCCCCGGACCCCGCTGCTCAATCGCCGCAGGGGCTTGAAATGGCTCAGCCGCCGCCGTCGCACTTGAAAGGGGCACGCCGACGGCGTACGTGAAAGGGGCACCCCGACGGCGCACGCGAAAGGGGCACCCCGTTGTCGGGGTGCCCCTTTGCTTGGCGGTCGACCGACGGAGTCAGTCCGTGCCGGATTCCATGGCCGCGCGGTCCAGGGCCTCGTCCTCGGCGGAGGTTTCGCCGCGGGAGGCGATGGCCTGGGCGCCGCCTTCCGGCATGGTGCCGATGAGGCCGGTCACGGCGGTCTGGGCGGCGCCGGTGACGGAGCCGAGGAGGCCGAGGCCCGCGTACTGCTCGAGCTTGCCGCGCGAGTCGGCGATGTCGAGGTTGCGCATGGTCAGCTGGCCGATCCGGTCGACCGGGCCGAACGCCGAGTCCTCGGTGCGCTCCATGGAGAGCTTGTCCGGGTGGTACGAGAAGGCGGGGCCCTGCGTGTCGAGGATCGTGTAGTCCTCGCCGCGGCGCAGGCGCAGCGTGACCTCACCGGTGATCGCCGCGCCGACCCAGCGCTGGAGCGACTCCCGGATCATCAGGGCCTGCGGGTCCAGCCAGCGGCCCTCGTACATGAGGCGGCCGAGGCGCCGGCCCTCCGCGTGGTACTGCGCGACCGTGTCCTCGTTGTGGATCGCGTTGACCAGGCGCTCGTACGCGGCGAAGAGCAGGGCCATGCCCGGCGCCTCGTAGATGCCGCGGCTCTTGGCCTCGATGATCCGGTTCTCGATCTGGTCGGACATGCCCAGGCCGTGGCGGCCGCCGATCGCGTTGGCCTCCATCACCAGGTCGACGGCGGAGGCGAACTCCTTGCCGTTGATCGTGACGGGGCGGCCCTGCTCGAAGCCGATGGTGACGTCCTCGGTGGGGATCTCCACCGACGGGTCCCAGAACTTGACGCCCATGATCGGCTCGACCGTCTCCAGCGAGACGTTCAGGTGCTCCAGGGTCTTCGCCTCGTGCGTGGCACCCCAGATGTTGGCGTCCGTGGAGTACGCCTTCTCCGCCGAGTCCCGGTACGGCAGGCCGTGCTCGACCAGCCACTCCGACATCTCCTGGCGGCCGCCGAGCTCGGTCACGAAGTCCGCGTCGAGCCACGGCTTGTAGATCCGCAGGTTCGGGTTGGCCAGCAGGCCGTAGCGGTAGAACCGCTCGATGTCGTTGCCCTTGTACGTCGAGCCGTCGCCCCAGATCTGGACGTTGTCCTCCAGCATCGCCTTCACCAGCATCGTGCCGGTGACGGCGCGGCCCAGCGGCGTCGTGTTGAAGTACGCGCGACCGCCCGAGCGGATGTGGAACGCGCCGCAGGTCAGCGCGGCCAGACCTTCCTCGACCAGTGCGGCCTTGCAGTCGACGGCGCGCGCGATCTCGGCGCCGTACGCCTTGGCGCGGGCGGGCACGCCCTCGATGTCGGGCTCGTCGTACTGGCCGATGTCGGCGGTGTACGTGCACGGGACGGCGCCCTTGTCACGCATCCACGCGACGGCGACCGACGTGTCGAGGCCGCCCGAGAAGGCGATGCCGACGCGCTCGCCGGCCGGGAGGGAGGTGAGGACCTTGGACATAGGAAGAGTATGCATGACGATGCATGGTCATGCAAAGGGGGGTGCGCGGATGTGGTCGGCGTCACCATCCGTGACCGGCGGCCCGCCCGGCACCCCCGACCGCTCCTAGAACAGGCTGAGCAGCGCCTCCGTCGGATCCGCCAGGCCCGACTCCCCGTCCGGCAGCGGCAGCTCGAACCACACCGTCTTGCCGCGCGGCGTCCGGCGCGATCCCCACGCCGCACTGAGCAGCCCGACGAGCTGGAGCCCGCGCCCGCCCTCGTCGGTGTCCCGCGCCCGGCGGCGGCGCGGCTGCACGAGACCCGCGTCCCACACCTCGCACACCAGCGTGCGGTCGAGCAGCAGGCGCAGCCTGATGTCGCCCTCGCCGTACCGCAGCGCGTTCGTGACCAGCTCGCTGACCAGCAGCTCCGCCGTGTCCACGAGCGGTTCCAGGTCCCATTCGGTCAGCTGCGTCCGCGCGTACTCACGGGCCCGGCCCACCGACTTCGGCTCGCGCGGCAGCGTCCAGTCGCCGACGTTCTCGCTCGGCAGCCCCTGCACGCGGGCCATGAGGAGCGCGATGTCGTCCTCGCCGTGATGCGTGTCGAGGGTGTTGAGGACGTGGTCGCAGACGTCCTCCAGGGCCGGGGACGGGTCGTCGAGCGCGGCGCGGAAGGCGGACAGGCCCTCGTCCAGCGGGTGGTCGCGGGACTCGACCAGACCGTCCGTGTAGAGGGCGAGCAGCGCGCCCTCCGGCAGCTCCACCTCGACCTCCTCGAACGGTTCGCCGCCGACCCCGAGCGGCATCCCCGGCGGTACGTCGAGCATGAGCGCGCCCTCGCCGGGTTCGACGAGGACCGGCGGCAGATGGCCGGCGTTGGCGAACGTGCAGCGCCGGGTCACCGCGTCGTACACGGCGTAGACGCAGGTGGCGAGGTACACCTCGGAGAGGTCCTCGCCGCCGAAGGAGCGCGCGGTGCGGGCCTGCCGGGTGCCCTGCTGGGGGCCGCCGGGCGTGCCGAGACCACGGGCGATCTCGTCCAGCGCGCTGAGCACTTCGGCGGGTTCGAGGTCGAGCAGGGACAACGTCCTTACGGCGGTGCGCAGTTCGCCCATGGCGACGGCGGCGCGCAGACCGCGCCCCATGACGTCGCCTACGACCAACGCCGTGCGGTGGCCGGGGAGTTCGATGACGTCGAACCAGTCGCCGCCGACCTCGGTCGCGGCGTTGCCCGGCCGGTAGCGGCAGGCGATGTCGAGGCCGGCCGCCTCGGGGTCGTCCGGCGGCAGCAGGGAGCGCTGGAGGATCAGCGCGCGCTCGTGCTCGCGGCGGTACAGGCGCGCGTTGTCGATACAGACCGCGGCGCGCGCGGCCAGCTCCACGGCGAGCGCCCGGTCCCGCTCGTTGAACGGCTCGCTGCCCTTCGTACGGGAGAACTGCACGAGCCCGACGACCGTGTCGTGCGCGACCATCGGGACGGCGAGCGTGGACTGCACGAGGCCGCGCTGCTCGTTGGGGAGGGTCTGCGGGCGCGCGGTGCGCAGGGCCTGCGCGCAGGGCGAGTTGAACGCGTAGCGGTGCACCGCTCCCACGTTGACGGGGGCCTCGCCGCCCAGGTCGAGGAACGGCACGTCGGCGACGGCGCTCGCGGCGGCCACCCTGCGCAGCTCGGCGCTGCCGTCGGCGAGGCTGTGCCGGACCAGCGCCGTCTCGTCGCCCGCGAGGAGGCCCTGGTAGAGGTCGACGGAGGCGAGGTCGCAGAAGCCGGGGACGACGACGTCGAGGAGTTCGCGGGCGGTCGTCTCCAGGTCCAGCGAGTTGCCGATCCGGGAGCCCGCCTCGTTCAGGAGCGCCAGGTTGCGGCGGGCGTGCGCGGCCTCGCGGGCGGCGGCGTGCCTGCGGGTGACGTCGGTGGCGAGCCCGGCGACGCCGATGGGGCGGCCCGAACCGCTGTGCACGCGGTAGAGGTTGATGGACCAGTGGCGCCGCTCGGTGGACTCCGGGGCGGGACCGACCAGCTGCATGTCGGTGACGGCGTCACCGGTCTCCAGGACGCGGCGCAGCGCGCCCTGCACCCGGTCCGCCTCGTGGCGCGGCAGGTAGTCGTGGACGGTGCGGCCCCGGTGGTCGTCGACGTGCCCGCCGAAGACCGAGGTGAGGGTGCGGTTGGTGCGCTGGACCTTGAGGTCGGTGCCGAACAGCAGGAAACCGAAGGGAGATTGGCCGAAAATCGCCTGCGAGGCGGCGAGGTCCGTCTCGATGTGCCGCAGCGTCCGTACGTCGACGACGATGCACACCGCGGCGCGCTCGCCGGATTCGGTGGTCGTCGGCATCACGTAGACCTCGGCGAGGGCGGTGGGGCCCCCGGCCGTGCCGCTCGGCGCCTCCGCTTCCGGCTCTGCTTCGTCCGGGGCCGGCTCCGGCACCCGGAACGGGACGACGCCGGTCCACTCCTGGCCGTCCAGGATCTCCGCCATCTTGCGGTGGCCGCGCTCGCGCAGGTCGGCCGGGACGAAGGCCTCGATGGGGTCCTTGCCCACGGCGTCCGCGGCGGCGATCCCGAAGAGGCGGGCGGCCCGCCTGCTCCACTGGTCGATCGCGCCGTCGGGGCCGATCGAGAAGGAGGCGACCTTGATGTAGTCGTAGATCGAGCCCGGCGGACTGGCCTGCCAGAGGTCGGCCCGTCCGGGCTCCTCCTCGGGCTCCTCCACCGCGCCCGGCCCGGCGGCGTCCGCCACGGCCGGGTCCGACGCGACCGGGCCCGCTCCGGCGGGGCTCGATCCGGCCGGGTCCGACGCGACAGGGCCGGGTCCGGCGGTGGCCGGTTCCGGGGTCGGTTCCGGCCGCTCCGTGCCCGCGGCGTCGGGGGCGCCCGCGCTCCGCGGCGCCTGCTGCGCGCGCGGCGTCGGCGCCGCGCCCGAGGGGCCCTCGGACACCCTGCTCTTCGCTGGTATCTCGCTCACGCGAACCGTCCCCTCCAGCTCACCGCGTCCGGCACCGGTCACCGGGGCGGCTGCACGCAGTATCCAGCACTACGGAGCCGCGCAACACGGTGTTCACGATCACACCATGGTCCCGACGCTTTTTGGCCCGTCGGGACCGACTGTTTGCGTACCCAGGGTGCGGGTGCGCCCACACACGGCATCTCACACC
Organism: Streptomyces sp. BYX5S; assembly: GCF_054724165.1. Lineage (NCBI taxonomy): Bacteria > Bacillati > Actinomycetota > Actinomycetes > Kitasatosporales > Streptomycetaceae > Streptomyces > Streptomyces sp. BYX5S. The sequence continues at coordinate 7,147,126 of NZ_CM138829.1, forward strand.
CGCCCCTCACCCCCGCGTCTGTCCCACTTGGCCGGGTCCTAACCGGAGCGCGGCGCATCAACCGGCAGGGTGAGTTCGAACCACACCGTCTTCCCGCCGGAGCGGCCGCCGGGCCGGGTGCCCCAGCGCCGGGAGACCTCCGCCACCAGGTGCAGACCGCGGCCGCCCTCGTCGTCGGGGTCGGCGGTGCGGGCGCAGGGCGGGTCGGGCAGCGGGTCGGAGACCTCGACCAGCAGGACGCCTGAGGGGTCGTGCGGGCAGCCGACGCGGACGCCGATGGGGCCGGACGCGTACCGCAGGGAATTGGTCACCAGCTCGCTGACCAGCAGCGCGGCGATGTCCGCCAGTTCGTCGAGTCCCCAGGTCACGAGCTGGGTGCGCACCTCGTCGCGGGCCCTGCGGACGGCCGACGGGTCGGCGGGAAAGGCCCACTCGGCGCAAACGCCTTCGGTGTGGAGCACGCCGATCACTTCCCTGGCCCGCGAGGCAGCTGTCCGGTTTCATAGGGTTAATCGGGATATACCCGTCAGAAGCGGCGTGCTATCGCGAAGTGGGGTACGCCGTGGCACGGACGGCGTAGAAGTGGCGCGCGGGAAGCGCGCGCAAGCCCCTCGGCGGGGCCGCGGGACGGCCCCCTACTCCGTCGTCACCACCTGTTTCACCGCCGGGACGTCCTGGTCCAGCCAGTCGACGGACCACACCTCGTCGGGGGTCAGCCAGCGGAGTTCGTCGTGGTCCTCCAGGGGGCGCGGGGTTCCCCGGGACAGGCGGCAGCGCCAGACGCGCAGGACGTAACCGGGCTTCAGGGGCCACTCCCCGGGGACGCGCGCGAGCGGCTCGGCCTCGACGCCGAGTTCCTCGCGCAGTTCGCGGATGAGGGCGCGCTCCTGGCTCTCGCCCGGCTCGACCTTCCCGCCGGGCAGCTCCCAGCGGCCCGCGAGCTCGGGCGGCGCGCTGCGCCGCGCGGCGAGCAGCCGCTCCTGCGTGTCGTACAGGGCCGCGGCGACCACGACGGTCGGTGACAGTGACTCAGGCATGCGCCGGAGCCTACGGCTCCTCTACAGCGCCGCGCCGTTCCGCCCCTGACCCAGCCGCTCCACCCAGTACGTCGGCTGGTGGCCCCGGTGTTCGTCGAGGCTGTCCGCCATGCGCTGGGCCTCCGCCTTCGTGGCGTAACGGCCCACCCGGTAGCGGTTTCCGTTGTCGTCCTCGCGGATGACCAGCCACGGAAGTGTGGTCGTGCTGTCATTCATCGCGCCCCGCCCCTCCCTGGCCGTCCCGATCCCGACTCGCATCGCGCCCTGCCTCCCGGATTCGAGGAAACCGCAATCCGCATATGCCCGAGCCTACGCCTGACCTTCACGCACCGGATACGGATTGGCACAAAGAGGTACGCAACAAGCCACCGGCCCACCATGCGGAGGACGGACCGAGGGGGCGCATCCAGTGGATGCGCCCCCTCGGTCCCCGCCCCCGGATCGTGGTCTCAGTCGGTGCGCACGGTGGGCATCGGCATCAGCACCGGCTCGCCCGTCGGCTTCTTGGTGCAGACGTCGCCGCACTCGGCGTCGAGGGAGCAGCAGAGCGAGCAGATCGGGCCGGACTGGACCGGGCAGTCGGCGATGTCCGGGAGTTCGTACGCCGTCTCGCACACGCCGCACGTGTGGGTGGCGGTGACGTCGGCGACCTCGACGTCCGGGCCGTTCACCGGGTTCGGCCGCGCCAGGTAGTACCTGCCCTGCGTGGCCCACGCGATGAGCGGGCACAGGACGAGCGCGAGACCAGCGGCGATGAACGTGGAGAAGGCCTGCGCGTACTCACCGAAGAGCCCGAAGAACGCCATGATCGAGACGGTCGAGGCCACCACCATCGCGCCGAATCCGGCCGGGTTCACCGCGTACAGGTACGCCCGCTTGAACTCGATGTACTTGGGGCTCCAGCCCACTCGCTTGTTGATGACGAGGTCGGCGGCGACGGCCGCGATCCAGGCGATGCCCACGTTCGAGTAGAAGCCCAGCAGCTTGTTCAGGGCGGCGAACATGTTCAGTTCCATCAGCGTCAGCGCGATGGCGAGGTTGAGGAAGATGTACCAGACGCGGCCGGGGTGACGGTGCGTCACACGGGAGAAGAAGTTCGACCAGGACAGCGAACCGCTGTACGCGTTCGTGACATTGATCTTGATCTGTGAGACCACCACGAACAGGGCGGCGGCAGGCAGCGCGACCGAGCCGAGCCACGGCTTGAGCGCCTCGACCTGCGGGGCGATGGGTTCGAGGGCGTGCGTCTTGCCGACGGCCTCCAGGGCCACGAAGGCCAGCAGCGCGCCGCCGATCTGCTTCGCGGCGCCGATGACCACCCAGCCGGGACCGGCCGCGAGAACGGCCAGATTCCATCGCTTGCGGTTCGCCTCCGTCTTGGCCGGCATGAATCGCAGGTAGTCGGCCTGCTCGCCGATCTGCGCGATGAGCGAGAGCGCGACACCGGTGCCGAGCCCGAAGCCGACCCAGGAGAAGCCGCTGCCCGCGCCCTCGGTGCCGCCGAAGCTCGTGAAGTCGCCGAACGAGCCGGGCGAGTGGAAGAGCAGGATCACGAACGGCAGGACCAGGCCGATCAGCCAGATCGGCTGCGTCCACGCCTGCACCTTCGCGAGCGCGCCCATCCCCCGGAACACGATGGGGATCACGATCAGCGTGGTCACCAAGTACCCGATGGGCAGCGGCAGTCCGACGACCTCGTGCATGGCCTGCGCCATGATCGAGCCTTCGAGCGCGAAGAAGATGAAGGTGAACGAGGCGTAGATCAGGGACGTGAGCGTCGAACCGAAGTAGCCGAAGCCGGCGCCCCGGGTGATCAGGTCCATGTCCAGGCCGTACTTGGCGCAGGCGCGGGCGATCGGGATGCCGGTGGTGAAGATGATCGTCGCCGCGCACAGGATCGAGGCGAGGCCGCTGGTGAACCCGTACGTGAAGACGATGGACGCGCCGATCGCGAAGTCCGCGAGGTAGGCGATGCCGCCGAGGGCCGTGGAGGCCACCATGGTCGGCGACCAGCGCCGGTAGGAGTGCGGGGCGTAGCGCAGCGAGTAGTCCTCGCGGGACTCGTCGGCGGCGAGCTTGGCGTAACTGCGCTTGGGGGCCCGCCCGTCGGGCCCTCCTGCGGATGACCCGGGTACCGGGTCTGCTTGCGATACGGCGGTCTCGGTCATGGCGGCTACCCGTTCCTCCGTCAGCGGTATACCAACTGCGTACGGAGGAGGAAGTTAGGAGCCGGACATGACAAGTTGGCGCAGCGCTCGATTGCCTGCCTGTTACGGCAGTGGGGGCGCGGTTAACTCGGGATCACACGGCCCGGACGGGGCTGCCCGGCTATCGGGCGCGCCGCGTCACTTCACCGGCAGGTGGTATGCGATGCGGTAGCGGTCCGCCGGGACCACCACGTCGGCCGTCTCCACAGGTCGGCCCGAGGCGAAGAACGTCCGGTGGATGACGACGACCACATGTCCCGGCACGCCGCCGAGCGCGCTCAGTTCCTCGGCGAGGCCGGGGCGGGCGGCGACCTCCTCCGTCACGTTGTCCACGATCACGTCGATCGCCGCCATGCGCTCGACCACGCCGCAGCCGCCGAGAGGGCCCTCCTCCGGGAGCATCACGGGCGTGCGCCCCGTCACGGCGAGGGGCTCCCAGGAGGTGGCGAGCATCATCGCCTCGCCCGCGTCCCGGTACACGTACTGGGTGCGCATCACGCGGTCGCCCGCGCGGATCGCCAGCCGCTCGGCGACCGGGGCCGTCGCCTCGATCTGTTCGCTGCGCGACTCCCAGGTGCCGCGCGCGTCGGGGTCGGCCTGCTCCTGCCGGAACGGGGTGGAGCCGCTGCTCGGCCGGTAGCCGGAGCGGGAGACGCGGCGCGGCACGGGCAGCTCGCGCACATACGTGCCCGAACCCGAGCGGCCCTCGACGAGGCCCTCCGCCATGAGGACCTTGCGGGCCTCCAGGGCCACCGTGTCCGAAACCCCGTACTCCTCACGGATCTTGGCCTGTGAGGGGAGGCGGGTGTGCGGCGGCAGCGAACCACTGACGATCTTCTTGCGGAGATCACCCGCAACCCGGAGATACGCCGGCTGCTCACCGAATGTCACTGGTTGTCCCCTCAGATCCCCATCAGATTGACAGACAGCAACAGCGTGGCAACCGTGGGTTGAGCGGTGCAAGCGAAGGCCAGAGAATCACTCGATGTGATGACTTCCGAGGTCGGGGGCCTTTACGCAGCGACTTTGCCCAGGTAGTGGGCCATTCACACATCGGACCACGCTTCGATCGCTCATCCGTTTCCGGGGTCGGGAGCGGGGGCGAGGCCCGACTTGAGGCCCGCGCCGCACAGCGGGACGACGGCGTGACGGCCGCCCGGGACGCCGCCCTCGCGGACCGCTGCCCAGCACACCGCGCTGGTCGACTCGACGTACAGCCCGCGGGAGGCGAGGTCGAGTTGGGCGTGCCGGATCTGGTCCTCCGTCACCGTGTGGAAGGCGCCGCCCGATTCACGGACGGCGCGCAGGATCTGGCGGGCGCGGGGCGGGTTCGGGATGGCGATGCCCTCGGCGGCGGTGGGGGCCGGGGCGGGGTCGACGACCACCTCGTCCGCTCCGGCCTGCCAGGCGCGGGCCAGCGGGGCGACCGCGGCGGCCTGGACGGCGTGCAGGGCGGGGCGGCGGTCGATGAGGCCCGCGTGGTGCAGTTCGGCGACGGCGAGGGCGGCGCCGAGCAGGAGGGTGCCGTTGCCGACGGGGAGGACGAGGGTGTCGGGGAGGCGGCCGCCCATGTCCTCCCAGATCTCGTGGACGTACGTCTTCGTGCCGTGCAGGAAGTACGGGTTGTAGACGTGGCTGGCGTAGAACACGCCGTCCTCGTCGGCGGCGGCGCGCGCCGCGCGGGCGGTGGCCTCGCGGTCGCCCGGGACGATCTCCAGGCGGGCGCCGTGGGCCCGGATCTGTTCCAGCTTCTTGGCGGAGGTGCCCTCGGGGACGTGGACGGTGCAGGCGAGGCGGGCGCGGGCGCAGTAGGCGGCGATGGCGGTGCCGGCGTTGCCGCTGCTGTCGGCGATGACGCGGTGCGGGCGCAGTCGGGCGGCGAGGGCGGCGAGCATCACCGCGCCGCGGTCCTTGAAGGAGAGGGTGGGCAGGAGGTGGTCCAGCTTGGCGGTCACCCCGTCGGTGAGGGGGACGAGGGGCGTGCGGCCCTCTCCGAGGGTGCAGTCGGGGGTGGGCAGGGGGAGGCATTCGGCGTAGCGCCACATGGAGTTGGGGCGGCCCGTGAGGGATTTGAGGGGGCTGGGGGTGGGGTGGTAGTCGAGGTCCAGGGGGCCGTGGCAGGTGGGGCAGCGCCAGGTGAGGGAGGCGGTGGGGATGCGGGTGCCGTCGGCCGGGCAGTACGTGGCGTAACTCATCCGCCGACCCTAGGCGGGCTCCGCGTCCCGAACGCCCAAGAGGCCGAACGCCACGGGGCTCCGCCCCGGACCCCGCTGCTCAATCGCCGCAGGGGCTCCAAATACCCCTCAGCGCGGATCGACCACTTTCAAGCCCCTCCGGCGATTGAGGAGCGGGGTATGGGGCGGAGCCCCGGTCTTTGGGCCGGTTCGGCGGTTGAGGGGCGGGGGGCGGCGCGGGCTACCCGGGGTTCGCGGAGGCGCGCAGGACGCTCGTCCCATGAAGCCAGCGCAGCTCGTCGTCGCCGTACTCGCCCTCGCCACCACCACCGTCACCCCACCCGCCCACGCCGCACCGCCCGCCTGCGGTGGCGACGGCTGGGCCCTGCGCAGCCACCGCGCCGAGACGGACAGCCCGTACCACGCCTACGTCGGCAACGGATACCTCGGCGCACGCGTGCCGCCCACCGGCACCGGATACGCCCGGACCGGAGGCGAGGGCGCAAAGACGGGGTGGCCGCTGTACACGCCCCCGTACGACGGCGCCTTCGTGTCCGGGCTCTACGGGCGCGGCCCGAAGCACACCGCTCACCGCGAGGCCGTCGCCGCGCTCCCCACCTGGACCGCCCTCGACGTCCACGCCCACGGCGAGACGTACGGCCCCGGCAGCCGCACCACCGGCTACCGGCAGACTCTCGACCTGCGCTGCGGCGTCGTCCGTACGGACGTCACCTGGGTGCACCGGGACGGCAGCCGCACCGACCTCACGTACGAGGTGCTCGCCGACCGCGCCCGCCCGCACGTCGGCGCCGTGCGGCTGCGCGTCACCCCTCACTGGTCGGGAACCGTCACCGTCACCGACCGCATCGACGACCGCGGCGCCCGCCGCGTCACCGGCACCGGCAGCGGCCCCGGCGGCAAGCGCACCGCCGTGGTCGGCTTCCGCACGGACGGCTCCGGCACCGAGGGCGCCGTCGCCTCCACCCTCCGCTCCCCCGGCCGCACCCACACCGCGCGCCGCGTCGAGGGCGGCCTCGGCAGCCGGCAGTCCGCCGACTTCCGGGCCGCCGCGGGCCACAGTTACGACGTCACCAAGTTCGTCGGCGTCGACACCGCGCTCACGTCCAAGGACCCGCGGGGCGATGCCGTGCGCGCTTCGAGGCGTGCCGCGGCCGCCGGGTGGCGGGCTCTCAGACGCGGGCACGACGCCGCCTGGCGCCAGTTGTGGGCCGCCGACATCGAGACGCCCGGTCGTCGCGCCCTCCAGGAGCAGCTGCGTGCCTCCCAGTACGGGCTGCTCTCCTCGCTGCGGCCCGGCGCCCGCGACAGCATCGCGCCCACCGGTCTGAGCAGCGACAACTACGCGGGGATGGTGTTCTGGGACGCCGAGACCTGGATGTTCCCCTCGCTGCTGGCCACCCGGCCCGAGCTGGCGGAGCCCGTGCTCGAATACCGCTACCGCACCCGTGGCGCCGCCGCCGACAACGCGCTCAGGACGTCCCAGAAGGGGCTCATGTACCCCTGGACGAGCGCGAGTTCGGGTGCGCTGTGGAAGGAGTGCCAGAGCTGGAACCCGCCGCACTGCGTCACCCAGAACCACCTCATGGGCGACATCGCGCTCGCCGCCTGGCAGTACTACCAGGCGACCGGGGACCGGGGCTGGTTGCGTGAGCGAGGGTGGCCGCTGCTCAAGGGCATTGCCACGTACTGGGGTTCACGGGTCACGCCGAACGAGAAGGACGGCACGTACTCCGTCAAGGACGTCGCCGGGCCCGACGAGTACAGCAACGGCGTCGACGACGGCGTCTACACGAATGCCGTCGCCGCGACCTCGCTGCGCGACGCGACGAAGGCCGCACGCCTCGTGGGCGCCGCGGCCCCGGCGGAGTGGAACCGGATCGCCGACCGGCTGCGCATCCCGTACGACCGCGACCGCAAGGTCTTCCTCCAGTACGCCGGTTACGACATCGACAAGGGCGCCGACATCAAGCAGGCGGACGCCGTGCTGCTGCTGTATCCGCTGGGCTGGGAGCCGATGCCGAAGGGCGCGGCGGCCGCGACGCTCGACCACTACGCGGCGCACACCGACCGCGACGGACCGGCGATGACGGACTCCGTGCACGCGGTGGCGGCGGCCGGGATCGGGGAGCCGGGCTGCTCGGCGTACACGTTCCTGGAGCGGGCCTCGCGGCCGTTCTTCCGGGGGCCGTTCGGGACGTTCTCGGAGTCGCGCGGCGAGAAGGCGGGCGCGGGGGACGCGCTCGCCGGGACGCCCGCGCAGGACTTCCTGACCGGGAAGGGCGGCTTCCTCCAGGTGTTCACGCACGGTCTGACCGGGATGCGGCTGACCGACGGGGACGCCGTGCGGCTCGATCCGATGCTGCCGTCGCAGCTCGCGCGGGGCGTGAACGTCAAGGGCCTGACGTGGCGGGGGCGGACGTACGACGTCGAGATCAGGGCCGAGGCGACGCGGGTGCGGCTCACCGGTGGTGCTCCGTTCGCCGTCGAGACCCCCGGCGGGCGCAAGACCGTGACCGGCGCCGGTCTCACCCTGCCGACCCGCCGCCCCGACCTCGCCCCGACCACCGACGCCGCCCGCTGCAAGCCCGCCGAGGCGACGTCGGAGGAGGCCGGGCAGTACGCGGGCGCCGCCGTCGACGGCAATCCGGCCACGACCTGGCGCCCCGCGAAGCCCGGCGCCTCGCTCACCGTGGACCTGGGCGGCGTCCGGCCCGTGCACCGGGTGGAGGTGGCCGGGGCCGAGGAGTTCCGCCTGGAGACGTCCACCGACGGGAAGACGTGGGCGCCGTTCGAGGCCGGGGCGCCGGGGCGTTACGTGCGGCTCACGGAGACCGGTGAATCGGCCGAGTCCGTCGGGGAGTTGACCGTGTCCTGAGGCTTCGGCCGGACGACGAGCTGGGCACCGGCCGTGACGACGATGTTGACGGCGAGCGCGATCAGGCCGGTGTCCACCGTGCCGACGTCGACCGAGCCGAACGTCAGCCAGGCGAGCACCGCGACACCCGTCAGGATGCCGGTGAGCGCGGGCACCGCCCGTAGCCGGACGGTCCTCGCCAGGCCCATGACGATCGCGGGGGCGAGCTGGGTGAGGCCGCCGTAGGTGAGGAGCAGCAGGTCGGAGAGGAGGCCGGGGCGGGTCAGGCCGAGGGTCAGGGCGAGGGCCGCCGCGGCCACCACGCACAGGTGGTTGGTGCGCAGTTGGGTGCGTTCGTTGCGGACGCTCAGGAGGTTGCGGGAGAGCAGGCTGGAGATGCCGACGACGATGGCCGCGGACGGCACCATCGCGGCGGAGGCCGCGGCGACGGCGACCACGCCGACGAGCCAGCCCGGCAGGGTCTGACCGGCGAGGGTGAGGGCGACGCCGTTGGGTTCGGTGCCCTTCTTCGCGAGCAGGACGCCGGCGAAGCCGATGATGATGGGGATGCCGAGGGCGACCTGGTAGAGCGGCAGCCAGATCGCGTTGGAGCGCAGCACGCGGCCGCTGCGGGCGGCGAGCACCGGCGGCCACAGGTGGGCCATGGTGCCGAGCCCTCCGCCGATTCCGGAGATGATGACGGCCGTGACGAAGAACGTGCTGTCGTAGCCCTCTTGATTGAGCGTCAGAAGCTGTGGGTGGCTGTCGCGGAGGGTGTGGAAGAGGCCGCCGATGCCGCCGTCGACCGACAGGGCGACGCCCGCGACGAGCACCACGAGACCGATGATCATCAGCGCGTCCTTGAGGTACGCGACCCGCGCGATGCCGCGGATGCCGGACCACAGGACGAAGACGACGGTCAGGACCGTGGCGAGGACCATGCTCAGGTTGCCGCCGGTGCGGCTGCCGGTGGCGAGCTGCACGATCATGCCGAGGCCGGTGATCTGGAGTTGCAGGTACGGCAGCAGGAACACGGCGCCGACGACGGCGACGACCTTGCCGAGCAGCGGGCTGCCGTAGCGGTCGACGAAGAAGTCGGCCTGCGTCAAGTAACCGCCGCCCTGGCCGAGTTGGCGCATCCGGGGCGCGGTGAAGTACTGGAGGACGAAGTTGATGGCGAGGTAGCAGACCGCGAAGGACGCCGCGACGCCGCCGCCGAAGGCGATGCCCGCGAGGCCGAGGAAGCTGAAGGTGGTGAAGGCCTCGCCCGCCTGGAGGAACCAGGTGGTGAAGGTGGAGAACCCGCGCTTGGCGACCGTCCACTCCCCCAGTTCCTTGCTGGGCGCGCGGCGGCCGGAGATGCCGACCGTCGCGATGGCGACGATGCCGAGGACCGTGATGACCATGGTGCTGTTCACGCCGCCACCTCCGTGTTCTCGTCGCGCTCGTCCTCGTAGCCGGCGCCCGCGCGCGTGCCCCGGTCGACGAGGGCGAGGGCGACCGTGGTGCCGACGGTCCAGAGCAGGCACCAGGCCAGGACGGACGGGATGCCGAACCACAGGTGCGGTCCGTTGACGAACGGGAGGAACGGAGTGCTGAGGAAGGCGAGGACGGGCACGGCGGCCCAGAGCGCGTGCGGAGATCTCATCGGGGCTCCAGCGGGGAGTCGAGTCGGCTCCCGGGGACGGGAGCCGAGCGCTACGAAAGAGCGGGCGCGCGGCGGCCGTGTCCGGTGGCGGCCTCGTAGGCGGCGCCGACTTCCAGGACGGCGCGTTCGGCGCGCGGCGGGCCCACGATCTGCAGGCCGACGGGGAGTCCGGCCGGCGTGAAGCCGGCGGGGACGGAGAGGGCGGGTGCGCCCAGGACGGTGAGCAGGTACGCGGAGCGCATCCAGTCGAGGTAGCTGTGCTGCGGCTGCCCGTCGACGGTGGTGGGGTACTCCGCGTCGACGTCGAACGGCACGACCTGGCTGACCGGGGCGATCAGCACGTCGTAGCGGTCGAAGAAGGCGGTGGCCGCGAGGTGGATCCGGGTGTGTTCGGTGCGGGCGCGGGCCAGGTCGTCGGAGGTGAGCCGCAGCCCCTCCTCGATGTTCCACACGAGGCTGGGCTTCAGCCGGTCGCGGGAGGTCTCCAGGAGCGGCCCGAGTCCGGTGCGGAAGGCCTGCGCGCGCAGGGTGCGGAAGACCTCCTCGGCGCCGTCCAGGTCGGGGCAGTCCTCGACGACGCGGGCGCCCGCCGCCTCGAACACTCCGACCTGGTCGGCGACGACGTCGCGCACCTCCCGGTCGACGGGGACGCGCCCGCCGAGGTCGGGGGCGTACGCGACGCGCAGGCCCTTGAGGTCGCGCTGAAGCGGGGCGCGGAAGACGGCGCCGGGTGTCTCCAGGGACTGCGGGCAGCGCGGGTCCGGGCCCGCCATCGCCGAGAGCAGCAGGGCGACGTCGGCGACGGTGCGGCCCATGGGCCCGGCGACGCCGAGCGTCTCCCACAGGTCGTTCGTGGGCAGCGACGGCACGCGGCCCGGGGTGGTGCGCAGGCCGACGACGTTGCAGAAGGAGGCGGGGTTGCGCAGGGAGCCGCCCATGTCGCTGCCGTCGGCGATCGGGGTGAGGCGGGCGGCGAGCGCGGCGGCGGCGCCACCGCTGCTGCCGCCGGCCGAGCGGGTCGGGTCGTAGGGGTTGCGGGTCGCGCCGAAGACCGGGTTGAAGGTGTGCGAACCGGCCGCGAACTCGGGGACGTTGGTCTTGCCGACGCGGATGGCGCCGGCTTCCTGGATCCGCTCGACGAGGAGTTCGTCCTGGTCGGGCACGTGGTCGGCGAAGAGCGGCGAGCCGTGGGTGGTGCGCAGGCCGCGCGTGAGGTGGGTGTCCTTGAAGGCGATGGGCAGCCCGTGCAGCGGCCCCAACTCGGCTCCGGACGCCGCCCGTTCGTCCGCCGCGCCGGCCGCCGCGAGGGCACCCTCGGCGTCGAGCGTGACGATGGCGTTGAGCGCCGGGTTCACGCGCTCGATGCGGTCCAGGTGGGCGGCGACGACCTCGCGTGCCGAGAGTTCGCGGCGGCGCATCCGGTCGGCGAGTTCGACGGCGTCGAGGCCGCACAGGGTGTCGGAGTCGGTGGGGCGTACGGGCATGACCGTCCTCGGGAGGGAGGCGACTGTGTGCGCCCTCACACTGCGGCGGACTGACCGTTTAAGTCAATGGCTTGTACTGGATGAACTTTTCAGACGTCAGATCCACCTAACTGGCCTTTACGGTCACTCCGCTGCGTTTCCATGCCTCCACCACCAGATGGGACTGCACGGCCTCGGCCCTGCGCACCCACGGCGCCTCGGTCAGGAAGGAGTGCAGCGCGGCCTTCGACGGCTGGGTCACGTCGACCAGGAGCTGGTGCTCCCCCATGACCACGGCCGCGTACCGCACGAGCGGCGACGCGAGGAGCAGCCGCCCCACTTCCTCGACCTCGCCGGGGCGGGTCCTGATCCACAGCAGCGCCTGCACGGGCAGGCCGAGCAGCGCGGGCTCCACGACCGCGCGGATGCTGACGAGCCCGGCGCGGCTCAGCGACTCGACGCGGCGCCGGGCCGTGGCCACCGACACCCCGGCGACGGCGGCGAGTTCGTCGTTCGTGCACCGGCCGTCCGCCGCGAGGGCGCGCAGGATCGCCTCCTCGTCGGGCGCGAGCTCGACGTCGCCGAGGCCCACCCGGTCGACCTGCCGCTCGCCGCCGAGGGCCGCGACCTCGGCGGCGTCGAGGATGCCGGGCGACCACTCGTGGACGGTGCGGAAGTAGCGCAGGACCGGCGAGACCTGCTGCTGGAGCAGGCCCGGCAGCGCGGGCACCTCGTCCAGCATGAACCGCCCCAACTGCTCGGGCGGGCACTGGAGTTCGGCCACGCAGTCGGCGGCGCCGGCGAGGACGTAGCTGAAGATCGCGTCCGGCCTGCGCGCGGCGGCGAGCGCCGCGTCCCGGACGGATCCGGGGCGGCAGTTCATCCGCAGGATCACGGTCTCCCCGCGCACCACGAGCCCGCGCACCGCGACGTCCCCGCTCTCCACCAGCCGGTACCCGCGCCGCGCCACCTTGCGCTCCGGCTCCCCGAGCACGTCGGCGATCCGCCGCCAGGAGGCCCGGCCGTCGATCTGGAGGGCGGCGACGATGCGGCGGTCGAGGTCGTCGAGGGGGGCGGGCGGGGTCTGCGCGGGCTCAGCGGTCACGGCTCGACCCTAGAGCCTGCCCGGCCGACCCCCTGGCTGAGGCCTGGCGCCGCCCGTCGGGGCGCGGCGTCACGCATCTGAAAAACCGATCACTCTCCTCGGAAACATCTGTTGGACAGGGTTGCGGACGCGTCCAAGGATGGCTCCCACCGCACGACCCGAGTGGAGGCTCAAGTGCCGAGTGAAGAGACGGAAGTTGTCGTCGTCGGGGCGGGCCAGGCCGGCATCGCCATGAGCGAGCACCTGGGCGCCCTGGGCATAGCGCACATCGTTCTGGAGCGGGACCGGATCGCCGAGCGGTGGCGCACCCAGCGCTGGGACTCGCTCGTCGCGAACGGCCCCGCCTGGCACGACCGCTTCCCGAACCTGGAGTTCCCCGACGTCGGCCCCGACGCCTTCGCCACGAAGGAGCAGGTCGCCGAGTACTTCGAGCGGTACGCGGAGAAGATCGACGCCCCCGTGCGGTGCGGCGTCGAGGTGACGAAGGTGCGCAAGCGCGAGGGCGGGCCCGGCTTCCGGGTCGAGACGTCCGAGGGCGCCATCGACGCGGGGTTCGTGGTGGCCGCGACCGGCCCCTTCCAGCGCCCCGTCATCCCGCCGATCGTCCCGGACGGCGCGGTGCGCACCCAGCTGCACTCCAGCGAGTACCGCAACCCGGAGCAGCTGCCCGAGGGTGCCGTCCTCGTGGTCGGCGCCGGTTCGTCGGGCGTGCAGATCGCCGACGAGCTGCGCCGCTCGGGACGGCGGGTCTTCCTGTCCGTGGGCCCGCACGACCGTCCGCCGCGGCAGTACCGCGGCCGGGACTTCTGCTGGTGGCTCGGGGTGCTCGGGCTGTGGGACCTCACGACGCCGCCGGAGGGCGCCGCCCACGTGACCATCGCGGTCAGCGGGGCGCGCGGCGGCCACTCCGTGGACTTCCGCGAGCTGGCGGGCACCGGCATCGAACTCCTCGGCATGACCTCCGCGTACGAGGACGGGGTGCTGCGCTTCGCGCCCGACCTCGCCGAGAACATCGCGCTCGGCGACGAGAAGTACCTGGAGCTGCTGCGGGCGGCCGACGCGTACGTCGAGCGCAACGGCCTCGACCTGCCCGCGGAGCCCGAGGCGCACGTCCTCGGCCCCGACCCCGCGTGCGTCACCGACCCGCGCCTCGCCCTCGACCTCGCCGAGGCGGGCGTCACGTCGATCGTCTGGGCCACGGGCTTCGCCGCCGACTACGGCTGGCTCGACGTCGACGTGTACGACGAGAACGGCCGCCCCGACCAGCGCCGCGGGGTCTCCACCGAGCCCGGCGTCTACTTCCTGGGCCTGCCCTGGCTGTCCCGGCGCGGGTCGAGCTTCATCTGGGGCGTCTGGCACGACGCGAAGTACGTCGCCGACCACATCACGACCCGGCGCGGATACCTCGCGTACGGCACCAACTAGGGAGAAGACCATGGCCAACGCCCCCATCGTGGCCGGCGGGCACACCCGGATCCGGCCGTTCAACACCCGCGACACCTATCCCGAGCAGAACCTCGACAACGACCTCTGCCAGGCCGTCGTCGCCGGAGACACGGTGTACGTCCGCGGCCAGATCGGCCAGGACCTCGACACCAGCGAGAACGTCGGCGTCGGCGACGCGGAGGCGCAGGCCGAGCGGGCCATGGCGAACATCAGGATGCTGCTGGAGGAGTCCGGCAGCCGGATGGAACACCTGGTCAAGCTGACGATCTACCTGATCGACCCGCGCTACCGGGAGGCCGTCTACCGCACGGTCGGCCGCTGGACCAAGGGCGTCCACCCCATCTCCACCGGCATCGTCGTCTCGGCGCTCGCCCGCCCGGAGTGGCTGTGCGAGATCGACGCGATCGCCGTGATCCCCCGGTCCGCGGAGGAGTCGAAGGAGGCGCGGGCATGACGTTCTCCCTGGTGGTACGCGACGGTGAGCGGTTCGGCATCGCGGGCAGCTCGTCGAGCCCCGCGGTCGCCGCCCGCATCGCCCATCTGCGGCCCGGCGTCGGCGCGGCGTCCTCGCAGAACATCACGGACCCGATGCTCGGCGCGGCCCTGCTCGACGGTCTCGCCGCGCACGGCGACGCCGAGCGGGCCCTGGCCGGGGTCACGGGCGACCCGCGGCACGAGAAGACCATCGCCTACCGGCAGTTGACCGTCCTCGGGCGCACCGGCCCCGGCTTCGCGTACAGCGGCCCGCACACCCTCGGCACGTACGCCACCGCCACCGCCGACGGCGCCGTCGCGGCCGGGAACATGCTCTCCGGTACGCACATCCCCGGCGTGCTCCTGGAGGCGTACCGGGACGCCACCGGCGAGCTGGAGGAGCGCCTGATCGCCGCCATGAAGGCCGCCGTCGCGGCGGGCGGCGAGGAGGGCCCCGTGCACTCGGCGGGCCTCGCGGTCGTCGCCGACGTCGGCTGGCGCGTCACCGACCTGCGGATCGACTGGGCCGACGACCCGATCGACCGGCTCGGCGACCTCCTCGACGTGTGGCTGCCGCAGCGGGACGACTACGTGACGCGCGGCCTCGACCCGGCGAGCTCACCCTCGTACGGCGTTCCCGGGGACGCACGGTGAGTGCGCTCAAGGCCGCCGCCCGCAAGGAGGTCGACCGGCACGCCGGGCAACTGATCGCCCTGTCCGAGCAGTTGCACGCCGACCCGGAGACCGCGTGGGAGGAGCACCGGGCGGCGGCCGCCGTGCCGCAGCTGCTCGACCGGGCCGGATTCGACGTCACGTCGAAGTACCTCGGCCTGGACACCGCCTTCCATGCCTCCTTCGGCAGCGGTCCGCGCCGTATCGCGCTGTGCGCCGAGTACGACGCGCTGCCCGGCCTCGGCCACGCCTGCGGCCACAACCTCATCGCCGCCTCGTCCATCGGCGCCGCCCTCGGCCTCGCCGCCGTCGCCGACGACCTGGGGCTCACCGTCGAGGTCTACGGCACCCCCGCCGAGGAGGGCGGCGGCGGCAAGATCGAGCTGCTCGACCGGGGCGCGTTCGCCGGGGTCGACCTCGCGATGATGGCGCACCCGGCGCCGGTCGACGTCGCCGAGGCGCAGCCGTTCGCGGTCAGCCACTCCAAGGTGTCGTACACGGGCAAGTCGGCGCACGCCGCCGCCTACCCGGAGGCCGGGATCAACGCGGCCGACGCCTTCACCGTCGCCCAGGTCGCCATCGGCCTGCTCCGCCAGCAACTCCCCGCCTCCGCGCGGGTGCACGGCGTCGTGACGCACGCCGGTGACGCCCCGAACGCCATCCCGGAGCGCGCCTCGGGCCGCTGGTACGTCCGGGCCGAAACCCTCGCCGAACTTGCCGAGTTGGAGCCGCGCGTGATGCGCGCCTTCGAGGCGGGCGCCCTCGCGACCGGCTGCGCGCTGGAGATCGAACCGGAGAGCAAGCCGTACGCGGAGTTCCGCGCGGACGAGTCGGCGCTCGCCCACTACCGCGCCAACGCCCTCGCCCTGGGGCGGGAGTTCGCGCCGCCGGGCCAGGCCGCGCGCATGAACCGGGCCTCCACCGACATGGGCAACGTCTCGCAGGTGGTGCCCGCCATCCACCCCTACATCGGCATCGGCTCCCTGCCCGCCACCAACCACCAGCACGAGTTCGCCGCGTACTGCGTGGGCGCGACCGCCGAGCGGGCGCTGCTCGACGCGGCGGTCGCGCTGGCGTGGACGGGCGTGGACCGGTCCGCCGCATCCGAGGAGGCGACGACATGACGCTCACCGGGGCTCCGCCCGCCCAGGCCGACGCCGCGACGCTGCGCAGGAGCGTCGCGGCCGGGGCCGTCGGCGTGTTCGTCCACTGGTTCGACTGGGCGGCGTACGCGTATCTCGCCGGGACCGTCGCCACCGTGTTCTTCCCGGCCGGGGACGAGACGACCGGGCTGCTCGCCGTGTTCGGCGTCTTCGCGGTCTCCTTCGGCGTGCGGCCCATCGGCGCGCTCGTCTTCGGGCCGCTCGGCGACCGGATCGGCCGCAAGCGGACGCTGTCCCTGGTCATCTTCATGATGTCCGGCGCCACGCTGGCGATCGGCCTGCTCCCCGGCTACGACTCGATCGGCATCGCCGCGCCGGTCCTCCTGGTGGTGCTCCGCCTGATCCAGGGCTTCGCGGCGGGCGGCGAGTTCGGCAGCGCCGCCAGCTTCCTCGCCGAGAGCGCGCCGCGCCGCCGCCGCGGCTTCGGCGTGAGCTGGCTGGAGGTCGGCTCGCTGCTCGGCTTCCTGGCCGGCTCCTTCGTCTTCCTGCTGCTCTCCACGGGGCTCGACGACGCCCAGCTCACCTCGTGGGGCTGGCGGATCCCGTTCCTGGTCGCGGCGCCGCTCGGCATCATCGGCGTGGTCATCCGCAACAAGATCGAGGACACCCCCGAGTACCGGGCCCTCGAAGCGAACGACACGGTCCCGCGCAGCCCCGCCCGCGAACTGCTGCGCACCCACAAGCGCCAGCTGCTCCAGGCGGCGGGCCTGATGACGGCCATGCACGTGCCGTTCTACGCGGTCCTCACCTACCTGGTCACGTACGAGACCGACCACCTCGGCCACTCCGCCGACAGCGCGGCCCTGCTGTCCACCGTCATCTCGCTGCTGGGCCTGGTGCTCGTGCCGGTGTTCGGCGCGCTGTCGGACCGGGTGGGCCGCAAACCGGTGTTCATCGGGGCGACGGCGGCGCTGCTGGTCCTGGCCACCCCGGCGTTCTGGCTGATGCGCACCGGCATGGCGGGCACCTGGATCGCCGGTCTCGTACTCGGCGCGATCCTGGCCGCGATCCTCGGTACGTACGCGGTGTGGTCGGCGGAGGTCTTCCCCACGCGCACCCGGCAGAGCGGCCTGTCCATCGCCTACAACGTGACGGCGGCGCTGTTCGCGGGCACCGTGCCGTATCTGATGACGCTGCTCATATCGGCGACGGGCAGCACGCTGGTGCCGGGCCCGTACCTGATGGTGTTCGCCGTCGGCGGCCTCGTCGCGGCGCTGTCCCTGAAGGAGACGGCCGGCTCGGCGCTGCTGCACGCGGAGGACGTCTGCGAGACCCCCGCCGAGGAGGCTTAGAGTCGGGCGCACACCAGGTCACCCGGCACGAGGGCTCGTATGACGTCACCGCTCGGTTTCACGCTCGTCCAGCTGCGCTACTTCCTGGTCGCCGCCGAGCGCGGTTCCATGACGGAGGCGTCGGCGGAGCTGCACATCGCGCAGTCCGCCGTGTCCGCCGCCATCCACAACCTGGAGCGCGACCTCCAGGTGCAGCTGTTCATCCGCCGCCGGGGCCGGGGCCTCACCCTCACCCCCGCCGGTGAGCGGCTGCGGGCGCAGGGCCGGGATCTGCTGGCCCGCGCGCGGGAGGTCGAGCGGGAGGCGCGCGGCGACGGCGCGCAGCTGTCCGGGCCGGTGGCGGTCGGCTGCTTCGTGACCCTCGCCCCGTACTACCTGCCGCGCCTGTTCAGCGAGTGCACGCGGCGCCACCCCGGCATCGAGATCGACGTGCTGGAGGCCGAGGCGGACGAGCTTGTCGAGGCCCTGGCTACGGGCCGCATCGACTTCGCCCTCACCTACGACCTGGGCCTGTCGACCGAACCGGAGCTGCGCAGCGAGACCATCGCCCGCGCCCCGGCGTACGTGATCGTGGCGGCCGACCACCCCCTGGCGGGCCGGGGCAGCGTCTCCCTCGCCGACCTGTCCGCGGAACCGCTCGTCCTCCTCGACCTCCCGCACAGCCGCGACTACTTCCGCTCCCTCGTCGCCGCCACCGGCACCGCCCCCGACGTCCGCTACCGCACCCGCAGCTACGAGACCGTGCGCTCCATGGTGGCCCGCGGCCTCGGCTACTCGGTGCTCAACCAGCGGCCCACGACGAGCCAGACGTACGGCGGGGGCGACCTGGCCGAGCTCGAACTGCGGGACGCCGGAAGGCCGTTGGAGGTGCGGATCGCCCACCTCGACGGCATGACGCAGAGCGCGCGGGCGCGGGCGGTGATGGACATCGTCCGGGAGGGCGCCGACCTGCCTTAGGGCCTGCCGTCGTCGTCCGGCCGGCCGCCCTCAGAGGTCCGCGCACCCCGTCACCGCCCGCGCCTGCACGCGGATCAGGCGCTGCGCCTCCTCCCGCGTGAGGGCGGCGTTGCGGCTGACGATGTGCAGGCCGAAGCCGTCCTCCAGGGCGACCAGGTTGCGCGCCAGGTCCCCCACGGGCGCGGTCAGCGTGAACGCGCCGGTCGCGGCGCCCACTTCGAGCGCGGTGGCGTACAGGCCCACCTCGCTGGCGAACAGGGACGCCATCAGCTCCGCGTGCCCGGCGCTGCGGTCGGCCCGGCCGTGCAGCTCGTACAGCAGCCCGTGCGTCGCGTCGTCGGGGGCGGCCGGCAGGCCGGAGGCGATCAGCGCGCGCAGCCGCGCCACCGGGTCGGCGACCTCGTCGGTGACGGCGTGCCGCGCCGCGAGGAACCGCTCGACCGCGCCCCGGTGCACCTCCAGGACCAGCTCGTCCAGCTCCGGGTAGTAGTAGAGGACCGACCCCGCCGACATCCCGGCCTCCGCCGCGATGTCCTTGATGCGCAGCCCTTCGAGCCCGCGCTCCGTGATGGCCCGCCCCGCCGCGTCCACGAGCGCCTCGCGCCGCGCGGTCTGGTTCTTCGGTCTCCCCGGTTTTCCCATGCGGTTAATTCTCTGTTACATCATTCAAGGAAATCAAGCGGATCCGGTTCGAGCCATTGACGGACCCCGGACCCATTGTTTGAATCCACGCTCAAAGAACTCTGATCCGAGAGTACGGAGACGCAGTGGACGGTCAGCCAGCGCGGACGCCGGACGGCGGCACGGCCGCCCCGGGCCCCGAGCGCATCGAGCGCCGCACCATCGACGTGGTCCCGGCGGACGAGCGGCACGGCCGCACCCGGGACCTGTTCACGATCTGGTTCAGCGCCAACCTGGGCCCGCTGACCGTCGTCACCGGCGCCCTCGCCCCGACCGCCTTCGGCCTCTCCTTCGTCTGGAGCCTGGTGGCGCTGCTCGTCGGACACCTGGGCGGCGGCTTCCTGATGGCGCTGCACTCGGCGCAGGGGCCGCAGCTCGGGGTGCCGCAGATGATCCAGAGCCGCGGCCAGTTCGGCAGCGTCGGCGCGCTCGCGGTCGTCCTCGTCGTGATCGTCATGTACCAGGGCTTCTTCGCCTCGAACCTGGTCGTGGGCGCACAGTCGCTCGGCCAGGTCACGCCGGTCGGCGAGAGCGCGGGCGTGCTGCTGTGCGCGGCGGTCAGCCTCGTCGTCGCGGTCGTCGGCTACCGCCTGATGCACCGGATCGGCGCGTGGACGACGTGGGCGTTCGGCGCGATCCAGGTCGTCGGCGCCGTGTACCTCTTCACGGGCGGCCTGCCCTCGGACTTCCTGTCGTTCGGCGGCTTCAGCCTCGCCGGGTTCCTCGGGATGGTGTCGGTCGGCGCGCTCTGGCAGATCGCCTACGCCCCTTACGTCTCCGACTACTCCCGCTACATGCCCGCCCACCGCGCCGGAGTCCGCTCCACGCTGTGGTGCACGTACGCGGGCTGCGTCCTCGGCAGCGTCATCCCGATGGTGGTCGGCGCGGCCATCGGCATCGCGGGCGACGGCGACCCGATCGCCTCGCTCAACCACCTCCTCGGCTCGGCGCTCGGCCAACTCACCCTGTGGAGCTTCGCTCTGGTCACGATGCTGACCAACTCCATGAACCTGTACGGGGCGGTGCTGTGCGCCGTGACGGCCGTGCAGACCTTCGCCAGCCGCTGGCTGCCGCGCGCCACCGGCCGGGCGGTCATCGGCGCGGTGCTGACCGCCCTGTCGGTGGCCCTCGCCCTGGCCCTCGCCGACAGCTTCATGAACAACTACCTGAACCTGATCTACGTACTCCAGTACGTCCTGATCCCCTGGACCGCGATCAACCTGGTCGACTTCTACCTGATCCGGCACGGCGACTACGACGTGCCGTCCTTCTTCGCCCGCGACGGCGGCGTCTACGGCCGCTGGAACGTCACGGCCCTCGCCGTCTACGCGGTCGGCATCCTCGCCGAGATCCCCTTCATGGCGCAGTCCCTCTACACGGGCCCGCTGGCCCACGCCCTCGGCGACACCGACCTCGGCTGGATCGCCGGCCTTGTCGTCACCGTCCCCCTCTACTGGCTGCTCGCGGCCCGTGGCACGAGCCGCCGCACCCCCGCACCCGCACCGACCACCACAGGAGTGCCCGCAGCATGACGTACACCCGCCAGGACTGGGCGAACCTCGCCGGTCAACTCGCCTTCCGCACGCAGGCGTTCATCGACGGCGAGTGGCAGGACGCGGCGTCCGGCGCCACCTTCGCCACCGTCGACCCGGCCACCGGCCGCACCGTCGCCGAGGTCGCCTCCTGCGACACCCCCGACGTGGACGCCGCCGTGCGGGCCGCGCGCCGCAGCTTCGAGGCGGGCGACTGGTCGCGGGGGGACGCGGCGACCCGCAAGCGCGTCCTGTTGCGGCTCGCCGCGCTCATCGAGGAGAACGGCCGTGAGCTGGCCCTCCTCGACACCCTCGACATGGGCAAGCCGATCGCCGAGACCTACGGCACCGACGTGCCCGGCGCGGCCGGGGTGTTCGCCTGGTACGCGGAGGCCGCCGACAAGCTGTACGACGAGGTGGCCCCGGCGCCGCCCGGCAACCTGGCGCTGGTGCGGCGCGTGCCGCTCGGTGTCGTGGGCGCGGTCGTACCGTGGAACTTCCCGCTGGACATGGCCAGTTGGAAGCTGGCCCCGGCCCTCGCGGCGGGCAACAGCGTCGTCCTCAAGCCCGCCGAGCAGTCCCCGCTGTCCGCCCTGCGCCTCGCGGAACTGGCCGTCGAGGCGGGGCTCCCGGCAGGCGTCCTCAACGTCGTCCCCGGCCTCGGCGAGCGCGCGGGCCAGGCCCTCGGCCGTCACGCGGACGTGGACACGCTCGCCTTCACCGGCTCCACGGCGACCGCCCGCCGCTTCCTGACGTACGCCGCCGAGTCCAACCTCAAGCAGGTGTGGCCGGAGGCGGGCGGCAAGAGCCCGAACATCGTGTTCGCGGACGCCGACCTGGAGGCGGCGGCACAGAAGGCCGCGGCCGGTTTCGCCTACAACTCCGGGCAGGTGTGCTCGGCCAACACGCGGCTGCTGGTCGAGAGTTCGGTGGCCGAGGAGTTCACGGCGCGGGTCGCCGCGTGCGCCGCCGCCTTCGCCCCGGGCGACCCGCTCGACCCGGCGACCATGTTCGGCCCGCTCGTCGACGAGGCGCAGGCGGTGCGCGTGACCAAGGCCGTCGCCGAGTCCGGCGGCACCGTGGTGTGCGGTGGCACCCGCCCCGACCGGCCCGGCGCGTACGTCGACCCGACGATCGTGACGGGGCTCGCCCCGGACGCCCCGCTGGCCCGCGAGGAGGTCTTCGGCCCGGTCCTCACGGTGCACACCTTCGACACGGAGGCGGAGGCGGTCCGGCTCGCGAACGACTCCCCGTACGGCCTCGCGGCCTCGGTCTGGACCCGCGACCTGGCCCGCGCGCACCGCACGGCGGACGCCCTCCAGGCGGGCACGGTCTCGGTGAACACGGTCGACGCGCTGTCGCCCATGACCCCCTTCGGCGGCTTCAAGCAGTCCGGCTACGGCCGCGACCTGTCGCTGCACTCCTTCGACAAGTACACGGGGCTGAAGACGACGTGGGTGACGTACGGATGAGCGCGCGGGACGTACTGGCCGAGATCGACCGGCGCCGCGACGACCTGGTGGCCCTGACGTCGGAGCTGGTCGGCTTCGACACGACGGTGCGCGGCGCGGCCGACGAGCGCTGGCGCGCCGAGCACGACCTCCAGGACCACCTCGCGGACCGGCTCCGCGCGGCGGGCGCCACGGTCGACGTGGTCACGCCCAAGCCGTCGGACCTGCCGCGCTCACCGCAGACCCCGGAGGGCCTGGGCTTCGACGGCCGCCCGCAGCTCGTCGCCCGCTTCCCCGGCACCGGTGGTGGCCGCTCGCTCCTGTTCAACGGGCACATCGACGTCGTCTCGGCGGAGCCGCGCGGGGCGTGGTCCAGCGACCCGTTCCGCGCCGAGGTCCGCGACGGGCGGCTGTACGGGCGGGGCACCTGCGACATGAAGGGCGGCGTCGCGGCGATGGTGGTCGCGGCCGAGACCCTCGCCGCGCTCGGCGTCCGGCTCCCCGGCGACCTGCTGCTCAACACCGTCACCGACGAGGAGTGGAACGGCGCCGGCACCCTCGCCTCCCTCGCGTACGGGGTGAAGGCGGACGCGGCGATCGTCCCGGAACCCACCGACCTGGACGTCGTCACCGCCCAACGCGGCATCCTGGGCGGCACGTTGACCGTCGAGGGGCGACCGGGGCACGCCGAGCACCCGCCCGGCGACTGGCGATCGGGCGGCGCCGTCAACGCCATCGAGAAGACCCTCCCGGCCCTCGCCGCGCTCCAGGCGCTGCGCGAACGCTGGGCCGACGATCCGGCGCACGTCCACCCGCTGCTGCCGCCCCCGTCGATCGTGCCGACCACCATCAAGGGCGGCGAGTGGTGGGTCACCTACCCCGCCTCCTGCGAGGTCTGCCTCGACATCACGTACCTGCCCGTGCAGGCGGACGCGGGCGGCTGGGCGAGCAGGGTGCGGGCCGAGATCGAGGCGGCCGTCCGCGACGCCTGCGCCACCGACGGCTGGCTCACCGCGCACCCGCCGCGCCTGACCTGGGACACCGAACTGCCGCCCGCCGAGGTGGCCCGAACCCACGCCGTGGTCAGGGCACTTGAGGGCGCGTCCACCTCGCTCGGCCGGGCGCCCCGCGTCCTCGGCGAACCGTCCTGGACCGACGCCGCCACCCTCACCCGCCTCGCCGGCACCCCCGCCGTCTGCCTCGGCCCGACCGCGACCCGGCCCGACGGCTCCCCGACCCTCCACACCATCGACGAGTACATCGAGGTCGACGACCTCGTCGACACGGCGAAGGCCCTCGCCCTCGCCGCCCTCGACCTCACGGCACCCGCAGCCTGATCCCGTACGTACGGAAGGACATCCCCATGACGCACCCGGACCACCAGGGTCTCCTGTCGGCCGACCGCGCCCACATCATCCACCCCTACCTCCCCGGCAGCGCCGAGGAGCGGGTCATCATGACGTCCGGCTCCGGCTGCCGCCTCACCGACAGCGAGGGCCGCGGCTACCTCGACGCGACCGGCGGGCTGTGGCTGGCGCAGGTCGGCCACGGCCGCGAGGACCTGGCGGACGTCGCGCACGCGCAGATGAAGAAGCTGGAGTACTTCACGAGCTTCTGGGAGTTCTCCAACGACCGCGCCATCGAACTCGCCGCCCGTCTCGCCGAGTTGGCGCCGGACCCGCTGAACCACGTCTACTTCACGTCCGGCGGCTCCGAGGGCAACGAGGCCGCCATCAAGATGGCCCGCTACTACCACCACCGCCGCGGCGACACCGACCGCACGTGGATCCTGGCGCGCGACAAGGCGTACCACGGCATCGGCTACGGCGGCGGCTCGGCCACCGGATTCCCGCTGTACCACGACGGCTTCGCCCCGATGATGCCGCACGTCTCGCACCTCACCCCGCCGTGGCCGTACCGCACGGACCTGTACGGCGGCCAGGACCCCACCGACTTCCTCATCCGTGAGCTGGAGGAGCGGATCGCGGAGATCGGCGCGAAGAACATCGCGGCGATGATCGGCGAGCCCATCATGGGCGTCGGCGGCATGCTCGTCCCGCCGGCCGACTACTGGCCGCGCGTGCGCGAGGTCCTCGACCGGCACGGCATCCTGCTGATCTTCGACGAGGTCGTCACCGCGTACGGCCGCGTCGGCGAGTGGTTCGCCGCCCAGCACTTCGGCGTCACCCCGGACATCATCGTCACCGCCAAGGGCATCACGTCCGGCTACGTACCGCTGGGCGCGCTGATGGTCGCCGACGGCGTCGCGGAGGTCCTGCTCCAGGACCACGGCTTCCCGATGGGCTACACGTACAACGGCCACCCGGTCGCGACCGCCGTCGCCCTCGCGAACCTCGACATCATCGAGAAGGAGGGCCTGCTGGGACGGGCGAAGACCATGGGCGCGACGCTGCACGCCGAACTCGACTTCCAGCTGGGCGAGTTGCCGATCGTCGGCGAGATCCGCTCGGTGGGCATGATGCTCGCGGTGGAACTGGTGGCGGACCGCACGACGCGTGAGCCGCTCCCCCTGCACGCGGACCGCATGCCGCACGACGTGATCCGCCGCGAGACCGGCGTCATCGTCCGCGACTCCGCCCACAGCCTGGTCCTGTCCCCGCCGCTGATCATGACGGAGGCCGAGGCCAAGGAGGTGGCGTCGGCGCTGCGCGGCGTACTGGAGCGCACCTCGCCGACCGGAGAGATCCGGGAGGCGTAACACCCCCGTCGGGCCCGGTGCCGCGCACCCCACCGGGCCCCACGCACCCGCACCCGCACACCGCCCGCAGCCCCGCCCCCTCCCTCCCTAGGACCTGCCCGTGTCGACGAACCTCCCCTCAGCAGACCCACGGACACAGCACGGCGGCACCACCACCCCGGACTCGCACCTGCGGCGCAGCCTCAGGCGCTTCGACATCACGGCGATGGCCGTGGCCGCGGTGATCTCCTTCGACACCATCGGCCAGATCGCGACGGGCGGCGGCGAGGCGGCCACCTGGACCGCGGCGATCGCCCTGTTCTTCCTGCTCCCCTACGCGCTTCTCTTCGCCGAGACCGGCGCCGCGTTCCCGCAGGAGGGTGGCCCGTACGTCTGGGTGAAACTGGCGCTCGGCCGCCCGGCGGCAGCGCTCACGACCCTCTTCTACTGGGTCACCAACCCGATCTGGCTGGGCGGTTCACTGGTCTTCCTGGCCGCCGAGACGTGGGACGGCTTCGTCTTCCACCTCGGCTCGGGCACGTTCGCCGACTACACGTTCAAGCTGCTCTTCGTGTGGATCGCGATCCTCACGGCGATCGTCTCGCTCAGCCGCGGCAAGTGGATCACGACGGCGGGCGCGGCGGTGAAGGTGGCGGCGCTCGCCCTCTTCACGATCACGGCGATCCTGTACGGCGCCGAACACGGCTTCCAGGGCCTGGCCACCGCCCACTTCACCCCGTCGACGGCCGGCTTCCTGGCCCTCGTCCCGATCCTCCTCTTCGCCTACGTGGGCTTCGAGGCGCCGAACGCCGCGGGCGAGGAGATGCACGACCCGCAGCGCGACGTGCCCGCGGCGCTCGGCCGCTCGGCGACGATCGCCGCGGCCTGCTACCTGCTGCCGATCCTGGCGCTCCTCGCGGTCGTCCCCGCGGACAAGGTCACCGGCATCGGCGGCTTCATGGAGGGCGTCCGCCTGGTCTTCGACATCTACGGTCCGGCGGCGGGCCCGCTCCTCACCTGCACGGCCGTGATGTTCGTCTTCGCGCTCCTCACCCAGGGCAGCGCGTGGATGATCGTCAGCGACCGGATGCAGGCGATGGCGGCGGCCGACGGCGGCTTCTTCAGCCGCGCGCTGGGCGCCTTCCACCCGAAGCTCGGCACCCCGGTGCGCACGAACCTGCTCTCCGGGGCCGTGGCGACGCTGTTCATGCTCGCGGCGATGCAACTGGTGAAGGGCGACACCGGCGCGGTCTTCGGCGTGGTCCTGACGGTGGCGGTGACGACGCTCCTGCTGTCGTACCTGGTCGTGGTCCCGGCCCTGGTGGTGCTGCGCCTGCGCCGCCCCGAGGTCCCCCGCCCCTACCGGGTCCCCTTCGGCACCCGCGGCTTCGTGACGTGCGCCGTCCTCGTCTACGCCTGGATCCTGGTGGGCTCCTGGTCCGCCCTCTTCCCCGGCGTCCTGGAGTCCCTCTTCGGCATCGACTACGACTTCATGGACACGTGGGGCGTCTCCCGCACGACGTTCGAGACGTTCACGTTGGGGACGGTCGTGGTGTTGGGACTTGTGGGGGCGGCGGGGGTGGGGGTGGCGCGACGCCTCACGCCGCCCGGCGCCTCAGGGTCTTCGAGGTGACCGCGATCCCCGCGAGGACCGCCGCCGCCAGGGTGCCGACGACCGCGGTGACGACGGCTCCCGAGTTCAGGTGCAGGCCCACGTCCGACGAGGTGGCCTCGGACAGGCCCGCCGCCATCCCCGCGAGCGGGGGCAGCGTGACCAGGACACCGAGGGCGGCTCCGATCACGATGACCAGGGTCGTCTCGCCGACCGAGGTGAACAGGAGCTGGCGGACGGTGCCACCGGCCGACTTCATCACCGCGAAGTCGCGGCGCCGGCCGTGGGCCGCCATGGCCATGGAGTTGGCGACGGCGATCACGCTGTAGCCGACGGCGATGACGATCAGCATCATGGCGAGGGACTCGGTGAGCTTCGCGTCGGTGTTGTAGTCGGCCAGGGCGAACTCGACGGCGTCGTGCAGTGCCACTCCCGGGACCGCGGCCGAGGCCTTGGCGTCGGCCGGGACGAAGATGTCGTCGGTGAGCGCGGCCGGGTCGTGGGCGCGGACCAGGTCACGGGCGACCACGAAGTCACCGCGGGCCGGGTCGTCTGGCAGCACCTCGGCGACGGTGAGCGTGACGGTGGCGCCGTCCGCGAACCGCACCGGCACTTCCTGCCCCTTCTTCAGCCCCAGGTCGCCGGCCGTCTTCTCGCCGAGGACGGCCTGTCCCTGCTTGTTCCACTCCGGGTCCCGGCTGCCCAGTACGTCCAGGACCGTGGCCGCTCCGGCGATATCGGTGTTCCGCGCCTTGTTCGTCTCGACGAACGCACGGGTCGGCAGGGCGGCCTTGCCGACCGGGTTGGCGGCGACGACCTCGTCGGTGTTGCCGGGAGTGCCGTCCGGCGTGACGATCGTCTGGCCCGCGACCTTCAGTGCCTCACCGGCCGGATAGGCCACCCGCATCGTCTCGACCATGCCGCTGAGCAGCACCGCGAAGCCGACGGCAGCGATCACCGGTGCCACCAGGGAGGCGGCGCGGCGCGGGTTGGCGACCATTTCCGCACGGACCAGGACCGGGGTGGCACCGCCGCCGCGCTGGAACGGCGCGGTCAGGATGCGGCCGACGGGTCCGACGAACACGGGTGCCAGCAGGGCCGCAGCGACGATCAGGGTCATGGTGGCGAAGATCGCCATGTTGATCCGGTTGTCGGCGGTGGAGGTGGCGGTGCCGATGGCGAGCAGGACGCCGAGGCCGAGGACGGCCAGACCGGCGATCCAACGACCGCGCCCCATGCCCTTGTTGGCCGAGCGGCTGTCGAGCAGTGCCTCGATCGGGGCGACCTTGGCGGCCTTGCGGCCCGCGCTCCAGGCGCCGACGACGCTGACACCGATGCCGATCACGGAGGCCACGAGGAGCGGCCAGGCGGCGATGGTGATCCGCATGCCGGGCGGGACGACGTCCAGGCCGCGGAGGATCGAGAGCAGCAGCGGCGTCGCCGCCACACCGGCCACGCAGCCGACGATCGAGCCAGCCAGGCCGACCACGGAGGCCTCACCGAGGATCATGCGGCGGATCTGCTTCGGCGAGGCGCCGATGGTGCGCAGCAGCCCGATCTCGCGGCGGCGCATCCCGGTCGACAGGACCAGCATCGAGGCGACGACGAACACCGTGGTGAACAGGCCCAGGATGGCCATGGCACTGATCAGCTGGACGCCGAGGAAGCGCTTGTGCTCGATGTACGCGGGCTGCAGCTCGGCCCGTCCGTCACCCGAGACCACGCTGCCCTGATCCTTGACGACCTTCTTCGCCGCGGCGACGATCGCACCGGTGTCGGCGCCCTTGTCGGGGACCAGGGCGATGGTGGAGACACCGGGCTGCTGCTTCGCGGCGAACTTCTCGCTGAAGTAGTAGCCGGGACCGTCCACGGTGCCGACGACCTCGAACCGCTCGCGGCCCTGGGTGACGTTGACGGTCAGCTCGCTGCCGACCGCCGCGCCGAGCGCACGGTCCACCACGACCTCGTCCATGGCCGCGGGAGCCCGGCCGGAGACCAGCTGGTACGACGCCATGCGCGCGCTGCCGAAGCCGTGTCCCGACTCCAGGGCGCCCTCGTCGGTGACGGGCTTGCCGGCCTTGATCGCCTGGGCGTAGAAGGAGCGGTCCACGACGGCGTCGGCGACGCCCGGGACCTTCGCGAGGCCGGCGACCAGCGGCTCGGCCTCGGACTCGCTCCACGGCATCCGGTCCTCGGGGCTGCCGTCGGCCTCGACGGCCTGCTCCGGCAGGGCGAGGGCGGCGGTGCCCTCATAGCGCGGCTGGACCTCGGCCTTGGCGGAGTCGTAGATGACCAGGGTGGTGGTGATCAGGGCCACACCGACCAGGACAGCGACGAAGGCTCCCAGGAAACCGGACCAGCGTTCACGTACGTTCGCGAGGATCAGCATGTCTCTCAGGCCTCCAGCCGGGCCATGTGGGTGGCGATCGCCGCGGCGTTGTTCGCACCGGCCTGGCGGTCGAGGGAGATGCGGTCGGCGATGCGGCCGTCCTTGAGGAAGACGACGACATCGGCGTGGGCCGCGGCGACGGGGTCGTGGGTGACCATCAGAGTGGTCTGGCCCTCCTGGTCGACCAGCATCCTCATCATCCGCAGCACCTCGCGCGAGGTGACGGTGTCCAGGGCGCCGGTCGGCTCGTCCGCGAAGAGGACGTCGGGGCGGGTGACGAGGGCACGGGCGAGGGCGACGCGCTGCTGCTGACCGCCGGAGAGCTCGCTGGGCCGGTGGCCCGCCCGCTCCGCGAGTCCTACGGAGGCGAGCGCCTGCTCGACCTGCTCACGGCTGACCTTGCGACCGGCGAACCGGGACGGGAGCTCCACGTTCTGCGCGGCCGTCAGGGACTCGACCAGGTTGAAGGCCTGGAACACGAACCCGACGTGCTTGCGGCGCAGTTCGGTGCGCTCCTTCTCGTTCTGCCGGCCGATGTCCGCACCGGCGAGGACGATCTCGCCCTCGGACGGCTGCTCGAGCCCGGCCGCGCACTGCAGCAGGGTCGACTTGCCGGAACCGGAGGGCCCCATGATCGCGGTGAAGGTGCCGCGCGGAAAGGCGAGGGAGACACCGTCCAGAGCGGTGACCTGGCGTCCGCCGGTGCCGTGCACCTTGCGGAGGCCGTGGAGTTCGACCGCGTACGGGGTGGCGGTGGTGCGGCTCGTCGTCATACGGAGATTCCACCGTGCGGGAGGGCCCAGGGCACTGGCCTGCTCTCTACTCCCGAGGTAGTGCCAGCACTACCTCCACGCTCCGAAACGAACGGACGCACCCGCCGCCACACAACCGAACTGCGCCGCACAGCAGGCGATTTGAGGCCCCCGGGGACGCGACGGCGCCCTGTTCCCGCACAGATCGGCACGCGGCACCCCGGGTACGTTCATCGCATGCAACCCACAACGGCCTGGCAGGCCATGGCTCAGCGCCCGCTGAGCTTTCTGACCTCCAGCTGGCCCTGGCGGTCCCTCGCGTATCTGAGCGGCGGCGTCCTGGTCGGGGCCGCGGCGGTCCTCGTCTTCGCCCTCGGCCTGGCCGCGGGCCTGGCCCTGCTCGTCGTACTGATCGGCGCGGCACCGCTGGTCGGGCTGGTCCTCGCCTCCACCGTGGTGGCCACGGTGGAGCGTTGGCGGCTGCGTCTGGTGGACCTCGACCGGCTGACCGGCCCGCACCGCCGCCCGGACTCCCCGGGCCCGCGCGGCTGGGTGGCCACCCGTCTCAAGGAACAGGCGACCTGGCGGGAGCTGGTGTTCACCCTGGTGTCGGCCGCGGCCCTCTGGTGGCTCGACCTGCTCGTGCTCGGCTTCTCCTTCGGGCTGCCGGCCACGCTGATCGCCGCGACCTCGGGTGACACCTGGCCGTGGACGGTGTTCGCCGCGATCGTGCTGCTCGCCTCGCCCTACACGGTGACCGCGTGGGCCGGGGCGCGCGCGGCCATGGCCCGCACGTTCCTCGCGCCGCGGGACACGGAGCTGGGCGAGGAGCTGCGCGAGGTGCGCGCCTCGCAGTCGCGTCTCCTGGACTCCTTCGACGCCGAACGCGTACGGATCGAGCGCGACCTGCACGACGGCGCCCAGCAGCACCTCGTCTCCCTCGGCATGACCCTGGGCCTCATGCGCCTGGACGTCCAGGAGGGATCCGCGCAGGACGAACTGCTCACCCAGGCCGAGAATCAACTGGGGACCGCACACCAGGAGTTGCGCGCCCTGATCCGGGGCCTCAACCCGCCGGTCCTCGCCGACCACGGGCTCGTCGCGGCGATCGAGGACTACGCGGGCCGCTTCCCGATCCCGGTGACCGTGGATCTGAAGCTGCCCGAGCGACTGCCCAGGAAGCTCGAGACGACGATGTACTACGTGATCAACGAGGCCATGACGAACATCGCCAGACACAGCGGCGCCACGCTGGCGCACGTCCACGGCCGCTACCATTCCGACCTGTTCGTCCTCGACATCAAGGACGACGGCAGGGGCGGACTCGACCCCGCGGGCAGCGGCGTGACCGGCCTCGCGGACCGGGTCCGCGCTCTCGACGGCCGCGTGCGGGTGTCGAGCCCCGCCGGTGGTCCCACCCTGGTGCACGTGGAGGTGCCGTGTCGCTTCGTCTGATCGTGGCCGAGGACGCCGTGCTGTTGCGCGAAGGCCTGGTCGGGCTGCTGGAACGGGTCGGTCACGAGGTGGTGGCAGCCGTCGGCGACGCCGAGGGCCTGGTCGAGGCGGTCCGCGCCGACCGGCCCGACCTGATCGTCACCGACGTCCGGATGCCCCCGTCGCTCGGCGACGACGGCCTGCGCGCGTCGGTGGAGCTGCGCGCGGAGTACCCCGGACTGCCCGTGCTCGTACTCAGCCAGTACGTGGAACGCTCCTACGCGCTTCGCCTGTTGGACTCGGGGGGCGGCGCCGGGGTGGGCTACCTGCTCAAGGAACGGGTGAGCAAGGTCGCCGACTTCACCTCCGCGATCGAACGGGTCGCCGCCGGCGGGACCGTGGTGGACCCCGAGGTCATCCAGCAGCTGGTCCGACTGCGCCAGGACCCGCTGGAGCGGCTCAGCGCCCGCGAGCGCGAGGTGCTCTCGCTGATCGCGGAGGGCCGCAGCAACGCGAGTCTGGCCAAGCTCCTGTTCATCAGCGAGGCGGCCGTGAACAAGCACATCGGCAACATCTTCACCAAGCTGGACCTCCCGGTGGACACCGAGGGGCACCGCCGGGTGCTGGCGGTGCTGGCGTACCTGCGGGCGTGATCACGGGACACGGCGCGCACGCGCCCCGACGAGCAGAGCCACCCCCTGCTCGTCGCCGGCGACCGCTCATACGTTGAACCGGAACGTTCAACACAGCGCTCCCACCTGCGGAAACTTTCCCTCAGGTGATCGTATCCAGCACCCATCCAGCACCGTCGGGACCCATCCAGCACATCCAGCACGTCAAGCCGCGGAGACAGACTCGACTACCGGTGATCCCGCTCGGAGCTACTGTTAGTTTCCTCCGGCCCGGGCCGCCCCGTTTTCCACGTCGTCAAGGTGAACGATGACGTCCTCAACGGAAAGCGAGTGCATCAATTCTTTCGTAGGCACCTGAATACCGCATCCCATGCGCGTAGTCAGGCAGGGGAAAGATCCCGCTCTCACCATTTTATACGCAGCAGATTTGGCGATTCCCAGCGCTTCGGCAGCAGCCGGAAGGTCGACAAATTTGGGGTAAAAGTCGGAGGTGTAGTAATAGTAATTACTACCCGTAACCCAAGTGCGGGCCAACATCGCTTCTGTCGCGAGAGTGTCTCGCAGGCCCGGGCGACGCCTTGCCCGAAGATCCTCGTGATAGCGATTAACAGCTTCACCTAGGCCGTACATCTGCCATAGCGCTCCAGTCCGCTCGCCCCTAATTTGCTCGGCAACGGCGGGATCTCTCGGATCGGCTTCGTGAATAATCGAAGACGCCTTCAGCGTGGTACCCGTGACAGCTTCTTCGAGCATCAACAGGTCTTCCACGTAATCGGTCGAACTTTCACTTACATGAACTTTTGCACGTTCGTAGGCGGCATTGATGGCCGCCTTGACCATCAACGTCGGAACCTCTCGAGGAGGGACATCCCTCACCGTTCCCTCCCAAACATCGAGGGCAGCTTCGAACATGTCCGATCGGACGTCCCCTAAATCGCAATAAAACTGTCGGGAGATCGACCAAGAGCGCGTACGAAGGAAAGGGGCGAGGCAGTCCACAACGATCATCCGCCACTTGTTATCGCCGCGCGCGTCAGACATACGCCCCATGGCGACTATTGACTCCCAAAGCTGAGAGGGTTTTCGCGCCGCTCGCGCAGCCACAGCTCGGGAGCGGAGCTTCAAATAGTTCGGGTGCCGTTTGATCTGACATTCACGTGCGTCATCCACGTGGACACAGACCGACCCTTCACCGCAAACATCACGGACATACGCTGCTACGCAGCCGAAGACGTCAGGCGCCATCTGTCCTCCGAGGCTCAATCTCTGAAGTTCAGCAGGGTATGCCGTGTCGAGCGATCGCTCGACCGGAGAACAAATGAACCCTAGATCTGCACACCATTGACACTAGCGAGTGATGATTGCGGCAGGAATTGACGAAAGCCCCGTCAGGTCCATAGCGGAAGGTGCGCAACCGCCAGGCCTAATGCGCGATCACTGAGCGTTTTCCAACCTCACGCTGATGCGTGGTGAAGGACGACTACTGCCGCCGAACCCCGCTGCGAGCTGGGTGTAGCTGTCACCGCACCGCAGGTGGGCCAGGGCGAGCAGGGCCTCACGTGCCACGGGAAGCCGCCGCCACCGCGTCCCGATGTTCCGGCGCCTGGCCCTCAATTCTCCGGCCAAGAACCGCACGGTGCGGGTGGACAAGTCGATCGAGGACGGATAGACAAGCACGCGAAGCTCCTGGCGGACACGGGTGATCTTGGTCGAGAACCCATCTAGCAGGAGCTTCGTCGTTGCGCACGACCATCCAAGACGTTCAGCGCCGCCAGCTCTGAAGAGGCTCACAGACAGGGGCGTCTTGCGGCGGAAGCAGCTTGCTAGCCAGGCGTCCCGTCGCGCTGGCTTCGTCGGGCGAGGTTTCGGGCCTGCCCTTCGTGGATGTCGCTCGCCCACTCCCAGCCGGGTTTGGGCGATACGACCCGCGGGTCGCTGGACACCCGGGCGTCACGCAGGTCCTCCACGTACGCGCGATCCAGTTTCATCCTGGCGCGTACCTCCTCATCCCTGGCGAGGGAGCCATGTCCGGGGATGACGACATCAACGTCGTCCGCTACGCCCTCGAGCAGCCCCAGCCCGACCAGGTAGTCCTCAATCGGCTCAATGGTGTCGTCGAGCATGGGAACGAAGACGTCGGAGAGCATGTCGCCGGCGATGAGAACTCGGCGTTCTTCGATCAACAGGGCCGCATGGCCCGGGGCATGCGCCGGATGCTCGATGATCCGCACCTTGGGGCCGTCCCAGGGAAGCTGCACGGTTTCAGCAGGCAGACCAGTGATCAGGCCGTACAGGTCGAGCGGTGTGTCCTCGGCGATTTCCGGAGGCAACCCCTCAGCAACATCGGCCTTCCAGTCCGCGTTCGACAACACATCCCGCATGAAGTCCGCGCAGCGGGCTGTACCGTAACGAGGCGCTCCGCCGAGTTCGGCGTGCCAGAGCACGTGATCCCAATCAGGATGCGTCGAGAACCCTGCCACCACGGGCCGGCCCAGCTGCCGAAGGTCGTTCGACAGGCAGGTCATTTCGGCACCGGTAATCCCGGCGTCGACGAGTAGCACGCCGTCCCTGCCCTGCACGACAACGGTGTTGTTCTCGAGCAACTCACTCTGGTGGATCAGCACGCCGTCGACGACTTGCTTCAGCATGGGTCCCTCCCCGTTTGATGTCGCACCCTGCCAGAGGGTCTGGCGCACATCAACACAACCGGACGGGGCGGTTGGAAGAGACTCACTCCGTTGAGCCGAGCTGCACCTGCCGGTTTCCACTGAACGAGGCGACGCGACGCAACCGGCACGAGACGCCTTGGGGCCGCAAGCGGGCTGGCGTGCATCGCATCATCTGGGAGAGGAGGCGATGCACTGCCAATCAGGCGCAGCCACTGTGCAAGTACAACTGCCATGCAAATGCCAAGGGATCGGCCCCGAATTTGCACGTTAACCAGTCGCGTAACTTAGAGCGATTGGTCGATCACACGTTGAACCGGAACTCCACCACGTCCCCGTCCTGCATCACGTAGTCCTTGCCCTCCATACGCGCCTTGCCTGCCGCACGCGCCTCCGCGACGGAGCCCGTTTCGACGAGGTCGTCGAAGGAGATGACCTCGGCCTTGATGAAGCCCTTCTGGAAGTCCGTGTGGATGACGCCGGCCGCCTCGGGGGCCGTGGCGCCCTTCTTGATGGTCCAGGCGCGGGACTCCTTGGGGCCTGCCGTGAGGTAGGTCTGGAGGCCGAGGGTGTCGAAGCCGACGCGGGCGAGGGTGGCCAGGCCCGGCTCCTCGGCGCCCACCGACTGGAGGAGCTCCATCGCGTCCTCCTCGTCGAGCTCGGCGAGGTCCGCCTCCAGCTTGGCGTTGAGGAAGATCGCCTCCGCCGGGGCGACGAGGGCGCTCTGCTCGGCCTTGAACGCGTCGTCCGTGAGCTCGTCCTCGTCGACGTTGAAGACGTAGAGGAACGGCTTCGTCGTGAGGAGGTGCAGGTCGTGGAGGAGTTCCTCGTTGCCGCTGCCCTGGACGATGCCCTGGGAGGAGAGCGTCTCGCCCCGCTCCAGGATCTCCTTGGCCGCCTCGACCGCCTTGACCTTCGGGGCGATGTCCTTCTTGATGCGCGACTCCTTCTGGAGGCGCGGCAGGACCTTCTCGATGGTCTGGAGGTCGGCGAGGATCAGCTCGGTGTTGATCGTCTCGATGTCGCTCTTGGGCTCGACCTTGCCGTCGACGTGCACGACGTTCTCGTCCTGGAAGGCCCGGATGACCTGGCAGATCGCGTCGGACTCGCGGATGTTCGCCAGGAACTTGTTGCCCAGGCCCTCGCCCTCGGAGGCGCCGCGCACGATGCCCGCGATGTCGACGAAGTCGACGGTGGCCGGGAGGACCTTCTGGGAGTTGAAGATCTCGGCCAGCTTGGTGAGGCGGGCGTCCGGGACGCCGACCACGCCGACGTTCGGCTCGATCGTGGCGAACGGGTAGTTGGCCGCGAGCACGTCGTTCTTGGTCAGGGCGTTGAACAGGGTCGACTTGCCGACATTCGGCAGACCGACGATTCCGATCGTGAGCGACACGTTGCGACTTCCCGTACGTGGTGTGAGTGAGTGTGGGGCTGGGCAGTCCACCAGTCTACGGCCTCACCCGACCCGGCCGAATTGCGCCAAGGTCGGTCAAGGTCTGCCAAAGTGCGTGTCTCATGGGCTATTGGGCACATAAGCGCATCTATGTTGGGCTTGTGGAGCAACCCAGGACGCGTTCGCCGCAGGCCCGCCCCCGCCGCACGAGCCCGCTGCCGCCCCAGTCGCAGGGCGGCCACCAGGGCGTTGAGGACGACGGCGCCGTGCCGTCGCCCGGTGCGGCCGGCACGTCCGGTGACACCGGTGGGACCGCCACCGTGTACCGGGCCGCCGCAGCGGGCAGACCCGCTGCCGGGCGCCGGGCGTTCCGCTTCCCGCAGCCGCGCCTCACCGGCCGCGGCACCGCGCTGTTCTGCGTCGCCTCCATGCTCGCCGCCGGGTTCCTCGACCGGCTGCTGTTCGGGGGCGCCCCGGCCGTCTACGGGGTGCTGTTCCTGCTCGTCAGCGGGCTCACGGCGGTGTGGGTGCGGGGCGCGGACCTGGTGACGGCGGCGGTCGTGGTGCCGATCGCGTTCGCCGTCGGCATCGTGCCGATCGCGGAGGGCAGCGGGGGCCTCGGGCAGCAGTTCATGGGGCTCGCCACGACGCTCGCGATGAACGCGGTGTGGCTGTACGGCGGGACGCTCATCACCGGGGTGCTCGTGAGCGTACGCAAGGTGCGGCTCATGGCCCGGCGGGCGGCGGCACGGCGGGCGTCCGGCGCGTCCGCGGCCCGGACGCCGTCGAAGGCGCCGGGGCCGCGCCGCCGCACTGCGTAACCCCCTCCGGGGGAGCTACGCGCGCGAGGCCGTCATCGCCGCGCCCACGATCCCCGCGTTGTTCTGCAGCTCGGCCGGGACGATCTCGGCCTTGATGCCCTCGATCAGCGGCAGGAACTTGTGCGCCTTGCGGCTGATGCCCCCGCCGATGATGAACAGGTCGGGCGAGAACAGCATCTCCACGTGCGCCAGGTAATTCTGCACGCGGTGCGCCCAGTGCTCCCAGCTGAGGTCGTGGTCCTCGCGGGCCTTCGTGGAGGCCCGCTTCTCCGCGTCGTGCCCGTCCAGCTCCAGGTGGCCCAGCTCCGTGTTCGGCACGAGGACGCCCTCGCTGAACAGGGCGCTGCCGATGCCCGTACCGAAGGTGAGCAGCAGCACGGTGCCCTTGCGGTCGCGGCCCGCGCCGAAGTTCATCTCGGCGACGCCCGCCGCGTCCGCGTCGTTGAGCACCGTGACCGGCAGCCCGCCGAGCTTCTTGCTCAGCAGGTCCTGCGCGTCGACGTCGACCCAGGACTTGTCCACGTTGGCCGCCGTACGGATCGTGGAGCCTCCCGTGACGACGCCGGGGAAGGTGATGCCCACCCGGTCCGGGCGGGCGTCACCGAAGTGGTCCACGACCTGCTTGACCCCGTCGGCCACCGCCTCGGGGGTGGCCGGATGCGGGGTCAGCACCTTGTGGCGCTCCTGGGCGAGATCGCCGCGCCCCAGGTCGACCGGGGCGCCCTTGATCCCGGATCCGCCGATGTCCACACCGAAGATCTGCATGACTCCACGTTACGACGGGAGACCGACAGTCACTTCCCGGGGGCGGAATCCCCGGCACCCTCGGCACCCTTGACGCCCTCGGCTCCCCCGACCAGGGCGGCGGCCTCCGCGCGCAGGTCCCGGCGCAGCTCCTTGGGCAGCGAGAACGTGATCGACTCCTCGGCCGCCTTCACGATCTCGACGTCCGCGTAGTCCCGCTGCTTCAGGTACTCCAGGACCTCCTCGACGAGCACGTCGGGGACGGAGGCGCCGGAGGTGACGCCGACGGTCGTGACGCCCTCCAGCCAGGACTCGTCGATCTCGGACGCGTAGTCCACGAGGTACGCCTCGCGCGCACCCGCGATCTTCGCGACCTCGACGAGCCGCTTGGAGTTCGAGGAGTTGCGGGAGCCGACGACGATGACGAGGTCGGAGTCGGCGCCCATCTGCTTCACGGCGAGCTGACGGTTCTGGGTCGCGTAGCAGATGTCGTCGCTGGGCGGGGAGACGAGGCCGGGGAACTTGGTCTTCAGGGCGTCGACGGTCTCCATCGTCTCGTCCACGGAGAGCGTGGTCTGGGAGAGCCAGACGACCTTCTCGGGGTCGCGGACCTCGACCTTGGCGACGTCCTCGGGGCCGTCGACGAGGGTGATGTGCTCGGGGGCCTCGCCGGAGGTGCCGATGACCTCCTCGTGGCCCTCGTGCCCGATCAGGAGGATGTCGAAGTCGTCCTTGGCGTAGCGGATCGCCTCCTTGTGGACCTTGGTCACCAGGGGGCAGGTGGCGTCGATGGTGGCGAGCTTGCCGCGCTCGGCCTCCTCGTGGACGGTCGGTGCGACACCGTGCGCCGAGAACATCACGATGGAACCCTCGGGGACCTCCTCCGTCTGCTCGACGAAGATGGCGCCCTTCCGTTCCAGGGTCTCCACGACGTACTTGTTGTGCACGATCTCGTGGCGGACGTAGATGGGCGACCCGTACTGCTCAAGGGCCTTCTCGACGGCGATCACGGCACGGTCCACACCGGCGCAGTAACCCCGGGGGGCGGCGAGCAGGACGCGGCGGGAGCCAGGCGTTGCAGTCATGTGTCCCATCGTAAGGGCGACCCCAGGGCGCCAAAGATCGTCCGGGTGGGGAGACTGGGAGTCTGCGCGATCTACGGAGGCTCCATGTCCGCCGACACCACCCATGAGGAAGCGACGCTGCGGCGCAGTCTCGGGTTCCGGGACCTCGTCGTCTACGGGCTGCTCTTCATCGCCCCGATGGCGCCCGTCGGCGTCTTCGGCACCCTGGACGCGAAATCGCACGGCGCGGTCGCGCTCGTCTACGTCGTCGCGACGATCGCGATGGCGTTCACCGCGTTCAGCTA
This sequence comes from Streptomyces sp. BYX5S, assembly GCF_054724165.1. Classification (NCBI taxonomy): domain Bacteria; kingdom Bacillati; phylum Actinomycetota; class Actinomycetes; order Kitasatosporales; family Streptomycetaceae; genus Streptomyces; species Streptomyces sp. BYX5S. The sequence goes on from NZ_CM138829.1 coordinate 7,185,813, forward strand.
CGCGCAGATGGTGCGGGTCGCCCCGCAGGCCGGCTCGGTGTTCGCCTACGCGCGCGCGGGTCTCGGAAAAGGGCCCGGGTTCATCGCGGGCTGGATGGCGATGCTCGACTACGTGCTGATCCCGGCGGTCGCGTACCTCTTCGCGGGCATCGCGATGAACTCCCTGATCCCGTCGGTCTCGCAGTGGGTGTGGACGGCGATCGCGGTGGTGATCACGACGCTGCTCAACCTGTGGGGCGTGCGGACGGCGGCGCGGGTCGGTTTCGCGGTGCTGGCGCTGGAGATCGTGGTCCTGCTGGTCTTCGTCGTCTCGGCGGTCGTGGTGCTGGCCACGGACGGCCCGCAGCGGGACTGGCTGTCGCCGCTGACCGGCGACGGGACGCAGGGCGCGTTCGCGCTGTCGGCGGTGCTCGGCGCGGTGTCCGTGGCGGTCCTGTCGTACCTGGGCTTCGACGCGATCGCCTCGTTCGCGGAGGAGGTCACCGGGGGTTCGGCGAAGGTCGCGCGGGCGGTGCTGTTCTGCCTCGCGCTCACGGGTGTGCTGTTCGTCGCGCAGACCTACCTGGTGGCGCTCCTCGAACCCACCACGTCGGCGCAGCTGGCCGCCGATCCGGGCAAGCAGGGCAGCGCGTTCTACGACGCCGTGGACGCGTCGGTGGGCACCTGGCTGCACGACCTGGTGGCGGTGAGCAAGGCGATCGGCGCGGCGTTCGCGGCGCTGGCCGGGCAGGCGGCGGCCGGGCGGCTGCTGTTCGCGATGGCCCGCGACCGGCGGCTGCCGAAGGCGCTGTCGCGGACGTACTCGGGGGTGCCTCGGGTGGCGCTGCTGCTCGCCGCGGTGATCACGCTGGTCGCGGCGGTGTGGGCGGCGAGCCGGGGCGACGGCATGGACCACCTCGTCTCGGTCGTCGACATCGGCGCCCTGACGGCGTTCACGCTGCTGCACGCGAGCGTGGTGGGGTACTTCGCGGTACGCCGCCAGGGCGGGCCCGTGGTCTGGTGGCGGCACCTCGTGGTGCCGGTGATCGGCGCGGCGATCACCGTCGCGGTGATCGTGGAGGCGTCCCGGACGGCGCAGGTGGTGGGCGCGATCTGGCTGGTCGTCGGCCTGGTGGTGCTGGCGGTCCAGCGGGGCCGGGCCGAGCCGGGCGTACCGACCGCGACGGCCGCGCCGCCGGCGGGTGGCGACGCGGCCCGCTGAGCCCGTGCCCGGCCCCGTACGCCGGTCAGTGGCGGCCGCGTCCGTGCCTGCGGCCGAGGAGGACGGCTCCCGCGCCGCCCGCCACCAGGACGATCGCGATCCCGCCGAGCACGGCGGCCCGGCGCCCGTCGGTCCCGGTGTGGGCAAGGGGCCCGCCGGGAGAGGTGGGCGTGGGGGTGGGAGCCGGGGCGGAGGTGCTGCCGGAGGGCGACGGCGTCGTCGTCCCGCTGTCCGACGGCGAGGGCGTGGGGCTCTCCGAGGACGGGGAGGGCGAGGGTGTCGGGGTGCCGCTGTCCGACGGTGACGGGGTGGGGGTGCCGCTGTCCGACGGTGACGGCGAACCGCTGTCCGAGGGGTGCGGGCTTCCCGAGGCCTGCGTGGGCGACTGGGGCGGACTGGTCGACGGCGAGGGCTGGTCGTCGCAGGTCAGTTGCGCGTCGAACGGGAAGTAGTGGATCTCCCCCGCGTTGACGGACTGCCCGGTGACCGGGTCGAGGGGCCCCGCGATCAGCTCCTTCGCGATGACGTCGCCCTCGATGTTCGACGGGTCGAGGTCGGTGATCCGGGCGTTGGGCGCGAAGACGGTCCCCTCGATCTCGTCGCCGTCGGCGATCGTGATGTCGGTCGCGTCGGGGAAGTCCCACAGCATGTACGGGGCCTGCGCGCCGGAGACGCCCGCGAGGGTGGGCGTGTGCCAGGTGAACTGCGAGTCGGTGCCCGTCGTGTCCACGACGACGAGGAACGGGGTGTCGGCGCTCGGCGGGTTGTCGAAGGTGATCTCGTCGATGGCGTCGAGCTGCTCGCCGGTCAGGCGCAGGACGTTGGTCCGCCCCTGCGTGAGCGAGACCCGGACCTGCCCGTCGGAGGGGATCCGCGTGGGGTCCGCCAGGACGTTGTCGTTGCCGTCGCGCAGCTCGACCGTGTTCGCGCAGCTCGCCATGGACTGCGCGCGGGCCCGGTAGGTCGTGAACAGGGAGGCGAAGTCCATGGGCTGCTGGGCGATCGAGTCGGCGGACTGCCTGGTGGTGAGTTCGATGCGGGAGGTCGAGTCGTAGGCGGCGCCCGCGCGCGTGATGTGGGTGTTGACGGCCGCGCCGTTGCTGTCCTGGCTGAGGACCCGGCTGCCGCTGAGGTCGCCGATCTTCACGTAGCCGTCGCGCAGCACCTTCAGGACACCGTCCGACGCGCTGTCGGCGTAGTCGATGCCGCCGCCCACGATGAGCGCGGTGGGATTGCTGTCGCCGGGGGCGGTGTACGAGCCGGTGTGGTTGAGGGCGACGTTGTAGCCGGGGCCGTATGTGAGGTCGCCGCCGATGGCGACGGGGCCCTCCGACTCGGTGCTGCCGAGGACGGCGTCGCCCTCGGTGACGACGCCGAAGCCGTTGTTGCCCGCCACGGGGTTGCCGATGGAGACCGTCTCGCGTGCCACGGCCGCGAGGCCCGCGGAGGCGTCGGAGAACGCCGCGAGGGCCACGGTGCAGGCGACGGCGCCCGCGACGGGGATCACCTTCACGGCGTTTGTCGTTTTTGTCATACAGGGACGCTAGAAGCGCCCTCCCGTCACCCCCGGGCGCCACGCCCACCGGACCGTCGGACGGGCGCCCGGGACCACCTGCGTTGTCGGTGCCTGCGACTACGCTCTCGGCATGGCTGTCAACACGTCCGCGGACGCCCCGCTGCCCGTCGGCCAGGTGTCGCGGCTCATCGGGGGATGGATCGACCGGCTCGGCGCCGTGTGGGTCGAGGGGCAGATCACGCAGCTGTCCCGGCGGCCGGGCGCCGGCGTCGTGTTCCTGACGCTGCGCGACCCGTCGCACGAGATCTCGGTGTCGGTGACCTGCTACCGGCAGGTGTTCGACGCGGTGGCGGACGTGGTCCGCGAGGGCTCCCGCGTCGTCGTGCACGCGAAGCCGGAGTGGTACGCGCCGCGCGGTCAGCTGTCGCTGCGCGCCGCCGAGATCCGCCCGGTGGGTGTCGGGGAACTGCTGGCGCGGCTTGAGCAGTTGAAGAAGGCGCTGGGCGCGGAGGGCCTGTTCGCGGCCGACCGCAAGAAGCCGCTGCCGTTCCTGCCGCAGCTCATCGGTCTGGTCTGCGGCCGCGCCTCGGCCGCGGAGCGGGACGTGCTGGAGAACGCGCGGCACCGCTGGCCCGCGGTCCGCTTCGAGGTGCGCAACGTGCCGGTGCAGGGCGTGCACGCGGTGCCGCAGGTCGTGCAGGCCGTCAAGGAGCTGGACACGGCGGACGAGGTCGACGTGATCATCGTGGCGCGCGGCGGCGGCAGCGTGGAGGACCTGCTGCCGTTCTCCGACGAGCAGCTGGTGCGGACGGTGGCCTCCTGCCGTACGCCGGTGGTCTCCGCGATCGGGCACGAGCCGGACAACCCGCTGCTCGACTACGTGGCCGACCTGCGCGCGTCGACACCGACGGACGCGGCGAAGAAGGTCGTGCCGGACGTCGGCGAGGAGTACGAGCGGGTGCGCTGGCTGCGGGACCGGGCGCGGCGCAGCGTGGAGGCACTCCTGGAGCGGGAGGAGCGGGGCCTGGCCGCGGCGCTCGCCCGGCCCTCGATAGAGGACCCGCACCGCATGATCGACGAGCGCGAGGAGCAGGTCGCCGCGCTGACCGGGCGCTCCCGCCGCACCCTCGGCCATCTCCTCGACCGCGCCGAGTCGGAGCTGACGCACACCCACGCGCGCGTGGTCGCGCTCTCCCCCGCCGCCACCCTGAAGCGGGGCTACGCGGTGCTCCAGAAGCCGGACGGGCACGTGGTGCGCGCGCCGGACGAGGTGGCGGCCGACGAGGAGCTGCGGGCCCGCGTCGCCGAGGGCGAATTCACCGTACGAGTAACCACAGACGCCGCCGCGGCGGACGAAGCGTGAGGACGGACAACAGGATGACGACCAAGGCGGCCGACGAGGCGCTCGGTTACGAGCAGGCGCGCGACGAACTGATCGACGTCGTACGGCGGTTGGAGGCGGGCGGCACGTCCCTGGAGGAGTCGCTCGCGCTGTGGGAGCGCGGCGAGGAGCTGGCGAAGGTGTGCCGCCGCTGGCTCGACGGGGCGCGCGCCCGCCTGGACGCGGCGCTCGCCGAGGAGGGCGAGGAGGGCGACGACGAGGCGGCCGAGGGGGACGACGAGGACGAGGAGTGACGGCGGGCGGCGGGGGCGTCGGCGCGGGACACGGGAGGCGCCTTGTGAACAGCATCACGAGGCGTTTGGTTGAACCTTGAACCTCATAGGCGTACGGTCGATCATGACGGCGGATCCGGCAGACTCGGATCGCCTCGACAGTCACCGTCGCACCGAGAAGGTTGATTCATGTCTCTCGTTCTTGACCCCGCCGCGCAGGACCTGCTGTTCCGCGAGGCCCGCACCGCGAACACGTTCTCGTCGGAGCCGGTGACCGACGAGCAGATCGCCGCGATCTACGACCTGGTCAAGTACGGCCCGACCGCCTTCAACCAGTCGCCGCTGCGCATCACGCTGGTCCGCTCCCCCGAGGCCCGCGAGCGCCTCGTCAAGCACATGGCCGAGGGCAACCAGCCGAAGACCGCCGCCGCCCCGCTGGTCGCGATCCTCTCCGCCGACCACGAGTTCCACGAGGAGCTGCCGCAGCTCTTCCCGCACGCCCCGGCGATCAAGGACATGTTCTTCTCCGAGCGCCCGGTCCGTGAGCAGGCCGCCACGCTGAACGCGACGCTCCAGGCCGCCTACTTCATCATCGGTGTGCGCGCCGCCGGCCTCGCCGCGGGCCCGATGACCGGCCTCGACTTCGACGGCGTCCAGAAGGAGTTCCTGGACGACGACCACACCCCGCTGATGGTCGTCAACATCGGCAAGCCGGGCGAGGACGCCTGGTTCCCGCGCTCCCCCCGCCTCGAGCTGGACCAGGTCATCACGACCGTCTGAGCCGCGCGCGTACGGACATGAGGAAGGGCCCCGGGCTTTCGAAGCCCGGGGCCCTTCCTCATGTCCGCGTACCTACGCCTTCTCGCGCTTCATCTCCAGGGACTCGGCCATCTTCGTCAGCTGGGCGAAGTCGGCCGTGCCGGTCACCACCGTCGTGGCGTCGTCCTTCTTCAGCACCAGGGCGTCGTACTTCTCGCCCTTGTAGCGCTCCCACTCCTCGCCGCCGATGCGCTGCGTACGGCCGGTCGCCTCGGCCTTCTGGGTCGCGTCGGCGATGAACGCCTTGGACTTGTCGGCCGACTGCTCGACGGCGACGTACTGCCCGTCCGGGTCGAGGAAGCCCAGGTGCCAGGCGTCGTTCGACGTCCCCTGGTAGCGCACCGAGGTGGCCTTCCAGGCGTCGGAGAGACCCGTGGGCGCCGCCACCGGGTACGAGGCCGCGCGGCGGGCCGTCGTCAGCTCGATCTTGTAGTCGACGCGCTTGACCGGCGGTTCCCCGGAGTCGTCGTGGGGGACGAAGAGGTAGATCACGCCGGCCGCGACGACACAGACCCCGAGCGAGAGGACCAGGCTGCCGACCGTTTTCTTACCGTTTCTTGCTGCCACGCGTTCCATCGTCGCAGGTCGCCCGATGATCTCCGCCGGGAGGTCCGGATTCGCGCGGTACGAGGCTGCCCGGTCCGCTCATCCGTGGGGCGGTCTGCTCAGATTGTCGGACTGACGATAGAGTCCTCCCCATACCAACCCCTCGTCCGGCCGTCGTCGTATCCCGGTGAAGCCGAACAATCCGGTGAATCCCGGAACAGAAAGGTGCGTCTCGATGACCGAGCATCACCAGCTTCCGTCCGAACTCGAGGTTCCCTCCGAGGCCCCGGACCGCAACCTCGCCCTGGAACTCGTCCGGGTCACCGAAGCCGCGGCCATGGCCGCCGGCCGCTGGGTGGGCCGCGGCGACAAGAACGGCGCGGACGGCGCGGCCGTGCGCGCCATGCGCACGCTCGTCTCCACCGTCTCGATGAACGGCGTGGTCGTCATCGGCGAGGGCGAGAAGGACGAGGCCCCGATGCTCTTCAACGGGGAGCGCATCGGTGACGGGACGGGCGCCGAGTGCGACATCGCCGTCGACCCGATCGACGGCACGACGCTCTGCGCGAAGGGCATGCCGAACGCGATCGCGGTGCTCGCCGCCGCCGACCGCGGCACGATGTTCGACCCGTCCGCCGTGTTCTACATGGACAAGCTGGTCACCGGCCCCGAGGCCGCCGACTACGTGGACATCAACGCGCCGGTGTCGGTGAACATCCGCCGGGTCGCCAAGGCGAAGAAGCGGGCGCCCGAGGACATCACCGTGGTCATCCTCGACCGGCCGCGGCACGAGGGGATCATCAAGGAGGTCCGGGAGACCGGCGCCCGCATCAAGCTGATCTCGGACGGCGACGTCGCGGGTTCGATCCTCGCCGTGCGGGAGGGGTCCGGCGTCGATCTGCTGCTGGGCATCGGCGGTACGCCCGAGGGCATCATCTCCGCCTGCGCGATCAAGTGCCTGGGCGGTGTGATCCAGGGCAAGCTGTGGCCGAAGGACGACGAGGAGCGGCAGCGGGCGATCGACGCGGGGCACGACCTGGACCGGGTGCTGTCGACGGACGACCTCGTCTCCGGCGAGAACATCTTCTTCGTGGCCACCGGGATCACCGATGGGGAGTTGCTGCGGGGGGTGCGGTACGACTCGGAGCGGGCGCACACGTCGTCGCTCGTGATGCGGTCGAAGTCCGGGACGATTCGGCAGATCGACTCCACGCACCGGTTGAGCAAGTTGCGGGCCTACAGCGCGATCGACTTCGACCGGGCCAAGTAGGTCGCGGGGGTCCGGGGGTGCACCCACGGGGCTCCGCCCCGGACCCCGCTGCTCAATCGCCGCAGAGGCTCAAAGATCGGGGCTCCGCCCCGGACCCCGCGCCTCAAACGCCGGCGAGGCTGCTTGCGTCCGGTCAGACCGCCACCGTGCGGGGTGTCTTCTTCAGTTCGACGTCGCGGCGGCGCCTGCGGGCGAGGACGACGCGGCGTTCGGCGGCGGTGAGGCCGCCCCAGACGCCGTAGGGCTCCGGCTGGAGGAGGGCGTGTTCGCGGCATTCGACCAGTACGGGGCAGCGGGCGCAGACCCGCTTGGCCGCTTCCTCGCGGGCGAGACGCGCGGCGGTGGGTTCCTTGGACGGGGCGAAGAAGAGGCCCGCCTCGTCGCGCCTGCACACGGCCTCCGTGTGCCATGGAGCGTCCTGATCCCTGCCCCTGACTGGCTCACGCTGCTGCGGTACGGCGGTGACCTGCAGGGACTGATGCGGCGGGTGCAGCACGGTCTACTCCTGACGACGGCTAACGACGGCTTTCGCGAGCGAGAGACGATGCAGCAAGCTCTACCCGCTGTGTCGACGCCTATGCACTGAGTTCCCACGCACGGAAGTTCCCGCCCCCATAGGGGACTTGGGCACCCAAAAGCCGCCGACCGACCGTCGGCGCCGTCAGCCGAAGTGCTTGCGCAGGTGCTTCTCCAGGTTCTGGATGAGCTTGCCCCGCTTCGGCTTCGCCTCGATGTTGCCGAGGACCGCGAACCCGTCGACGTACACGACGGGCGCCCCGGGCTCGCGCGCGTCCAGCGTGTCCACCTCGAAGTTGCCGAGGACGCCCGCGCCGCTGCCGCGCAGCGAGATGTTCTCGGGGACGCGGACCTCCACGTTGCCGAACACGGAGACCGCCTTGATGTACACCTGCGGGTACTCGAAGATCGCCTCGCTGAGGTCGATCTCCACGTTGCCGAAGATCGCGTACGCGTGCGTGCGGCGGCCCACCCGCCAGCGGCCCTTGCGCGTCGTGGAGCTGAGCACCGCCACCAGGTTCTCGTCGGCCACCGACGGCACGGTGCCGGGGGCCGGGCGGCTCGGGGCGGGGCCCTCCTCGGGCGCCGGGCGGCGGGGCTCGTGGGCGCCCGGCAGGTCGCGCACCAGCGGCTCCAGTTCACCCACCGTCTTCGCGCGGTAGACCCCGTCGATCCGCTCGGCGTGCTCCTCCGCGTCCAGCCGGCCCTCCGCGAGCGCCTCGCGCAGGATGTCCGCGATCCGGTCGCGGTCCGCGTCGGACGCGCGCAGGTCGGTCGGCTCCGCCGCGGGGGCACTGGGCGCGGGCTGCGAAGGGCGCTTTTGAAGGTCCACGGCAGCAGCGTACCGAAACGCGATAGATCGCGACACCCCCCGTGGCGGGGCTCCCTGAGCCAACTGAGCCTTACCTCACAGACCCGGCCGCCCGACCAGGTTCTACGCTGGTTGGCGCTGCCAACGGATGCCAGCTGTCAACCGGCCGAAAGAGGAATGGGCGAGATGCCTGAGTTCGCGTACACCGATCTGCTCCCCCAAGGCGAGGACACCACCACGTACCGGTTGGTGACCTCGGAGGGTGTCTCCACCGCTGAGGGGCCGGACGGCCGTACGTTCCTGAAGGTCGAGCCGGAGGCGCTGCGCAAGCTCGCCGAAGAGGCGATCCACGACATCCAGCACTACCTGCGCCCCGAGCACCTCGCGCAGCTGCGCCGCATCATCGACGACCCCGAGGCGTCCGGCAACGACAAGTTCGTCGCGCTCGACCTGCTGAAGAACGCCAACATCGCGGCCGCGGGCGTGCTCCCCATGTGCCAGGACACCGGCACCGCCATCGTCATGGGCAAGCGCGGGCAGAACGTCCTCACCGAAGGTGAGGACGAGAAGGCGCTCTCCAAGGGCATCTACGACGCCTACCAGAACCTGAACCTGCGGTACTCGCAGATGGCCCCGCTGAACATGTGGGAGGAGAAGAACACCGGCTCCAACCTCCCCGCGCAGATCGAGCTGTACGCGACGGACGGCGGCGCCTACAAGTTCCTCTTCATGGCCAAGGGCGGCGGCTCGGCCAACAAGTCGTTCCTCTACCAGGAGACGAAGGCGGTCCTCAACGAGGGCTCCATGATGAAGTTCCTGGAGGAGAAGATCCGGTCGCTGGGCACCGCCGCGTGCCCGCCGTACCACCTGGCCATCGTGGTGGGCGGCACCTCCGCCGAGTACGCCCTGAAGACCGCCAAGTACGCCTCCGCGCACTACCTGGACAACGTGCCCGCCGAGGGCTCCGAGCTCGGCCACGGCTTCCGGGACGAGGAGCTGGAGCAGAAGGTCTTCGAGCTGACGCAGAAGATCGGCATCGGCGCGCAGTTCGGCGGCAAGTACTTCTGCCACGACGTGCGCGTGGTGCGTCTGCCGCGGCACGGCGCCTCCTGCCCGGTCGCCATCGCCGTGTCCTGCTCGGCCGACCGCCAGGCCGTCGCGAAGATCACCGCCGAGGGCGTCTTCCTGGAGCAGCTGGAGACGGACCCGGCGCGCTTCCTGCCGGAGACGACCGACGAGCACCTCTCCGAGGACGCGTCGAGCGACGTCGTGAAGATCGACCTCAACCAGCCGATGGACGCGATCCTCGCCGAGCTCGCCAAGCACCCGGTGAAGACCCGCCTCTCCCTGACCGGCCCGCTCGTCGTCGCCCGCGACATCGCGCACGCCAAGATCAAGGAGCGCCTGGACGCCGGTGAGGAGATGCCGCAGTACCTGAAGGACCACCCGGTGTACTACGCGGGCCCCGCGAAGACCCCCGAGGGTTACGCCTCCGGTTCCTTCGGCCCGACGACGGCCGGCCGCATGGACTCCTACGTGGAGCAGTTCCAGGCCGCGGGCGGCTCCAAGGTCATGCTCGCCAAGGGCAACCGCTCCAAGCAGGTCACGGACGCGTGCGACGCGCACGGCGGCTTCTACCTCGGCTCCATCGGCGGCCCGGCCGCGCGCCTCGCGCAGGACTGCATCAAGAAGGTCGAGGTCGTCGAGTACGAGGAGCTCGGCATGGAGGCCGTCTGGAAGATCGAGGTCGAGGACTTCCCGGCGTTCATCGTCGTCGACGACAAGGGCAACGACTTCTTCCAGAACCCGGCGCCCGAGCCGACCTTCACGCACATCCCGGTGCGCGGCCCCGGCCTGTCGTAAACGGCACTCCGCGGCACTCTTCGGTGGGGTTGTTCCGGCGTTTCCGGAACAACCCCACCGTCTTGTGCGCTGTACCCGGTATGAGTGCCAACGCCGACGAATACCGCATCGAGCACGACTCCATGGGCGAGGTCCGCGTCCCCGCCGCCGCGAAGTGGCGGGCCCAGACGCAGCGCGCCGTGGAGAACTTCCCGATCTCCGGGCAGCGCATCGAGCGCGCCCACATCGAGGCGCTGGCCCGTATCAAGGGCGCGGCGGCGACGGTCAACGCGGAGCTGGGGGTGGTCGACAAGGACATCGCCGAGGCCATCGCCGCGGCGGCCGCGGAGGTCGCCGAGGGGCGCTGGGACGACGAGTTCCCCGTCGACGTCTTCCAGACGGGCTCCGGCACGTCGTCGAACATGAACACCAACGAGGTGCTGGCCACCCTCGCCACCGAGCGCCTGGGCCGCGACGTGCACCCGAACGACCACGTCAACGCCTCGCAGTCGTCCAACGACGTCTTCCCGTCCTCCATCCACATCGCCGCCACCGCCGCCGTCACCCACGACCTGATCCCGGCCCTGGACCACCTGGCCGCCGCCCTGGAGCGGAAGTCGGCCGAGTTCTCCGACGTCGTGAAGTCGGGGCGTACGCACCTCATGGACGCTACGCCGGTCACGCTCGGCCAGGAGTTCGGCGGCTACGCGGCGCAGGTCCGCTACGGCGTGGAGCGTCTGCGGGCCTCGCTCCCCCGGCTCGCCGAGCTGCCCCTGGGCGGCACCGCGGTCGGCACGGGCATCAACACGCCGCCCGGTTTCTCGGCCGCCGTGATCGCCGAGGTCGCCCGCGCGACGGGGCTGCCGCTGACCGAGGCCCGCGACCACTTCGAGGCGCAGGGCGCGCGCGACGGCATCGTGGAGACGAGCGGCCAGCTGCGCACCATCGCGGTGGGCCTCACGAAGATCGCCAACGATCTGCGGTGGGCCGCCTCCGGCCCGCGCACCGGCCTCGCCGAGATCAACCTCCCGGACCTGCAACCGGGTTCGTCGATCATGCCCGGCAAGGTGAACCCGGTGCTGCCCGAGGCCACGCTGATGGTCGCCGCGCAGGTCACCGGCAACGACGCGACGGTCGCCGCGGCCGGCGCCGCGGGCAACTTCGAGCTGAACGTGATGCTCCCGGTCATCGCCAAGAACGTCCTGGAGTCGATCCGGCTGCTCGCCAACGTCTCCCGGCTGCTGGCCGACCGCACCGTCGACGGCATCACCGCCAACCGCGAACGCGCCCGCGAGTACGCCGAGTCGTCCCCGTCGGTCGTCACGCCGCTCAACAAGTACATCGGGTACGAGGAGGCCGCCAAGGTCGCCAAGAAGTCCCTCGCGGAGCGGAAGACGATCCGGGAGGTCGTCATCGAGGGCGGCTACGTGGAGCGCGGCGACCTCACCGAGGAACAGCTCGACGAGGCGCTGGATGTCCTGCGGGTGACGCACCCGTAACGGGGCGTGGCCGGATGGCGTATTCGTGATACGCACCGCAGCGTCGTATGCCGATGGCACCTAATATCTGCGCATGACAGACGACGACCGGAAGACCGACGGGGAGGGGCGCTGGGCGCCCGGGGAGCCGATCCTGTGGCGCTACCGCGCCAACGGGGGCGAGGGCTTCCACATCTGCCGTCCGGTCACGGTCGTCCAGGACACCGACGAGCTGCTCGCCGTGTGGATGGCGCCCGGCACCGAGTGCGTGAAGCCCGTGCTCGCCGACGGCACCCCCGTGCACCGCGAGCCGCTCGCCACGCGCTACACGAAGCCGCGCACGCTCCAGCGCGACCGCTGGTTCGGCACCGGTGTGCTGAAGCTGGCGCGGCCCGGCGACCCCTGGTCGGTGTGGCTGTTCTGGGAGCCGGGCTGGAGGTTCCGCAATTGGTACGTGAACCTGGAGGAGCCGCGCGCCCGTTGGGCCGGCGGCGTCGACTCGGAGGACCACTTCCTCGACCTGTCGGTGTATCCGGACGGCAGCTGGCGCTGGCACGACGAGGACGAGTTCGCGCAGGCGCAGGCCGTGGGCCTGATGAGCGCCGGGCAGGCCGCCGAGGTGCGGGCCGCGGGGCGCCGCGCGATCGAGGTGATCGAGGGCTGGCAGCGGCCGTTCTCGGACGGCTGGCAGCACTGGCGCCCGGACCCCGCGTGGCCGGTTCCCGCGCTCCCCGCGGACTGGGACCGTACGCCCGCGCACGTGTCCTCATGAGACCCTTGATGCGCCCCCATGGGGGAACCGTAGGATCGTCCTCCGCAAGACAGCCACGGAGAGAGCACCGGTCCGAATGTGCGGGTTCTACGGACAACTCTTGGCACGCACAACAGGTCTGACACGATGTCAACGAGGTCATCGAGGGGCGGCGGGACCGTGAACGTGGGTGAGACGACGCAGAGGGCGGGCCGGAGCGAACCGGCCGCCAGGGCCGGGAGCCACGCTGTCCGCGCACGCCCGGCGTTCGCGCGCCCGGCGGTGTCGCCTGCCGGGATTCCGTTCCCGGAGGGCACGTTCCGGGTATCCGCTCTCCTGCGGGACACTCCGCAGGTCACGGGTCGCGGCGCCACCCTCGACAGGCCCTGGCCCCAGATGTTCCTCAACTGCCGGCGTACTGGCCAGTGACACGGCGCGCAGCCCCGGACGGACGGAATCGACACGCGTGACGGAGTACCCCACCTCCCACGAAGGCCGCCACCACGGCACGGCGGCCCGCCCCGCCGATGCCCGCGGGGCGCTTCGGCACACCCCTGAGACCTCCGCGTCCTCCGGCGAGGCCTCCGCCCCGGCCTCCGGCGGCTTACCGGAGCAGCCGCGGCGCGGCTCCGGTTCCGCCCCGGACGCCGAGCACGCGCAGCCCGTGGCCCCCTCCCCCGAGCCGGTGCGCCCCGGGCCGCCGGAGGGCGCCGACCGGCGCACCGGGCAGCCGCGTCCCGCCGGGCAGCCGACGGCGATGCGGCGGGACGGCGACCGGCTGCGCTTCGTCGGCGCCGCGACCCGGCGGATCGCGCGCGGCCTGGACCTCGACGAGATCGTGATGGGCCTGTGCCGGGCGACGGTGCCCACGTTCTCCGACGCGATCCTCGTGTACCTGCGCGAGCCGCTGCCGGTGGGCGACGAGCGGCCGACCGGCCCCATGGTGCTGCGCCTGCGCCGCACCGACCGGATCCCCGACGCGGTGGACGACCCGGACACCGAAGGCGTGGGGTTCTCGGTCCCGGCCTCCCCGCAGCTCGAACTGACCGGGGGCACCGCCGAGTTGTGCGAGGTGCTCACCGGCGGTGCGCTCGCCGAGGTACTGCGCGGGGTGCGCCCCGTGTTCGCCGACTCGCCCGCGGCGATCGCCGCGCTGCCGGAACTGCTGGGCTCGGAGCGGGTGTTGCCCGGCGGGCAGCGCGCGATCCTGGCCCCTCTGCGCGGCAGGCGCCGGGTGATCGGCGCGGCGGTGTTCCTGCGCCGCCCGGACCGGCCCGCGTTCGACGCCGACGACCTGCTGGTGGCGGGACAGTTGGCGACGCACAGCGCGCTCGGCATCGACAAGGCGGTCCTCTACGGCCGTGAGGCGTACATCGCCGACGAGTTGCAGCGCACGATGCTGCCCGAGACGCTGCCGAACCCGACCGGCGTGCGGCTCGCCTCCCGCTACCTCCCGGCGGCGGAGACGGCCCGGGTCGGCGGGGACTGGTACGACGCGATCCCGCTGCCGGGCAGCCGCGTCGCGCTGGTCGTCGGCGACGTCATGGGCCACTCGATGACGTCGGCCGCCATCATGGGCCAGCTGCGCACGACCGCGCAGACCCTCGCCGGGCTCGACCTGCCCCCGCAGGAGGTCCTGCACCACCTCGACGAGCAGGCCCAGCGGCTCGGTTCCGACCGCATGGCGACGTGCATGTACGCGGTGTACGACCCGGTCGCGCACCGCATCACCATCGCCAACGCCGGTCATCCGCCGCCCGTGCTGCTGCACCTGGGCGGGCGTTCCGAGGTGCTGCGGGTGCCGCCGGGCGCGCCCATCGGCGTCGGCGGGGTCGACTTCGAGGCCGTCGAGCTGGACGCCCCGGCGGGCGCGACGCTGCTCCTGTACACGGACGGGCTCGTCGAGTCGCGGCTGCGCGACGTGTGGACGGGCATAGAGCAGCTGCGCGAACGGCTGGCCGCGACCGCGCAGTTGACCGGCCCGGACCACCCGCCGCCCCTTGAGGCGCTGTGCGACGAGGTGCTCGACATGCTCGGACCGGGCGACCGGGACGACGACATCGCGCTGCTCGCCGCCCGGTTCGACGGGATCGCGCCGAGCGACGTCGCGTACTGGCACCTGGACCCGGAGGACGCGGCGCCCGGCCGGGCCCGCAGGCTGGCCCGCAGCGCGCTGGCCCGCTGGGACCTGGAGGAGCTGACGGACTCGGTCGAGCTGCTGGTGAGCGAGGTCGTGACGAACGCGGTGCGCTACGCCTCGCGCCCCGTGACGCTGCGTCTGCTGCGCACCAATGTGCTGCGCTGCGAAGTGGGCGACGACGTACCGCAGTTGCCGCGGCTGCGGCAGGCGCGGGCGACGGACGAGGGTGGCCGCGGGCTCTATCTGGTGAACCGGCTGGCCCGGCGGTGGGGTGCGACGCGGCTGTCCACCGGCAAGGTCGTCTGGTTCGAACTGCCGGTGCCGTAAGGGGCGCGAGGGTGTTGGGCCGCACGGGTGGGCGCGGCCCGGCGCCCGCGCCCACCGCGCCCGCGGCGCGGGTCCGAGCGACTGCAATGAGGCCATGTGTCACTACTGCGGATGCCGTGAGATCCCGCTGATCAAGGAGTTCATCGCCGAGCACGAGCGCGTCACCGACGCGGCGGGGGACGCGCTGCGGGCCCTGGAGCGCGGTGACGTGGCGGCGGCGCACACGCTCGTCGACACCATGGCGCGGGAGCTGGCCGCGCATTGGAAGGGCGAGGAGGACGGCCTGTTCGCGGCGATGTCCGAGGACCCGGAGTACGCCGATTACATCGCCGCCCTCGTCGCCGAGCACCGGGAGCTCGGCGCGCTGCTGCCCACGCTCGACCTCAACGACCCCGGCGACGTGCAGCGCCTCAGGGACGAGACGGACGAGCTGCACCGGCACATCGCCAAGGAGGAGGACGGTCTCTTCCCGGCGTCGCTGACCGCGCTGTCCGGCGACGGGTGGGATGCCTCGATGGCGGCGTGGCGCGCGGCGCATCCCCCGCGTACCGGCGGCGTCTAGAGCCCCACCGGTACGTATCCCGTGGCCCGCCCCTGGTCGTCCAGGATCCGCCCCATCCGTTTCACCGTGCGCAGTGTCACCGTGCGGTCCTCGACGCGCAGCGCGGGGAACCGCTCGTCCAGCAGCGCCTCCAGGGTGGCCATGCCGTCGAGGTCGCGGAGCCACACCGACAGGAGCAGGTTGCAGGAGCCGGTGACGGAGGCGCACAGCCGGGTCTGCGGGAGCCGGGCGAGCGCCGCGCCGGTCCGGTCGAGTTCGCCGTGCGGGACGGTCGCCCGGTACGTGGCGAGGGCCGGCCAGCCCGCCAGTTGCTGGGCCAGGTCGCAGCGCAGCACGATCTCCCGGTCGCGCAGTTCGCGGGCGAGCCGCCGCCGTACCGTCGACTCGCCGACGCCGACGGCGGCCGCCAGCTCGGCGTATCCGGCGCGGCCGTTGTCGCCGAGTTCGCGCAGGAGCGCCAGGTCGACCTCGTCGCGGGGCCGGAACGCGGGCGGCGGCGCCGCGCGGGTGCCGGTGGGCCCCGCCCCGCCGAGCCGCGCCCGCCCCGCCGGGGCAAGGGCCCGTACCTTCCAGCCGCTGCCCTCCTGGTAGAGCCGCATGCTCAGCCGGGTCCGGGTGGTGCGCACGCCGGGCAGTCGGCCGAGGTCGTCGCTGACCCGGCGGCCCAGCGACGGCAGGTCGGACGCCGCGATCGACAGCAGCAGGTCGTAGTCGCCGACCACGTGCTCCGCGCTGAACACCCAGGGCAGCCGCACGAGCCGCGCGCTCAGCTCCTCCAGCTCCCCCGGCACACAGGTCACCTCGATGTACGCGACGGTGGCCGTCGTCGGCCCCGCGTACGCCGTCACCCAGGCCAGGCCCGCCCGTTCCAGGCGCGCCCAGCGGCGGGCGGCGGTCGTCGCGTCGATGCCGACGGCCGGGCCGATCCGGCTCCACGGGGCACGCGGGTCGGTCTGGAGGGCGTCGACGAGCGCGAGGTCGGCCTCCTCGAAGGCGGCGGATTCCGGCACCGGCTCGACAGCGCTGCCGTTTTCCTGCAATTGCGGCCCCTTCCCGCACGGCGGCCGGATTCTGTCCCCACTTTCCGAGCCGCACCCCACACCAGCACGCCCACTCTAGAAGGAGTGCCTGTGGTCCCACCCGCGCAAGGTCCCGCACGTGAGCGCCTCGACAGAGGTGCCAAGATCACGGTCACGCTGCTGTTCGCCGCCTGGCTGATCGACTACATCGACCGTCTCGTCATCAATCTGGCCCTTCCCTCGATCGGCCAGGAGTTCGACCTCAGCCGCGCCCAGCAGGGCATGGCGGTCTCCGTGTTCTTCGTGGCGTACGCCGTCTGCCAGATCCCGGGCGGCATGCTCGCGGACCGGTTCGGCGCGAAGCGCGTGACCTGCTGGGCGCTGCTCATCTGGTCCGCTTTCACGGCGATCACCGGGCTCGCGGGCTCGTTCGCGATCCTGCTCGTGGTGCGCTTCCTGTTCGGGGTCGCCGAGGGGATCTTCCCGGGCGCCTCGATGAAGGCGGTGAGCGAGCGGACCACGCCGGGCCAGCGGATGAGCGCCAACGGCATCGTGCAGTCCTCGAACGCGGTGGCCGCCGTCGTCGCCCCGCTGGTCGCCGCGCCGCTCATCGCCCACTTCGGCTGGCGCTCGGCGTTCTTCACCGTCGCCGCCGTCGGCGTCTTCGTGTACGCGGCCGTCCGGCTGTGGCTGCCGGAGCGGGAGCGGACGGCGGCCGGGCCGCAGACGGGCGGCGGCACCCGCACCGTGCTCCGCTCGGGGACGATGTGGGCGTTCGCCGGGATGTTCTTCGGCTACGACATCATCGTGTGGGGCCTCAACACCTGGGTGCCCTCGTTCCTCCACGACGAGCGGGGCCTCTCGCTGACCTCGGCGGGCGCCCTCTCGATCCTGCCCGCGGGCGCGGCCACCGTCGCCGTGATCGCCGGCGGCCGCCTCGCGGACCGCTTCGAGGGCAACCAGCGCAAGATCGTGGTGCCTGCCATGGCGGTCTCCTCGGTCGCCCTGATCCTCATGGCGACGGCCTCCGGCACGGCTCTGTTCATCGGCTGGATGACCGTGGCGATCGCGTCCGCCTCGCTGGGCTACATGCCGATCTTCGCGGTGCCGCTGCGCAGCCTGCCGCCCGAACTGACGGGCGCGGCGGCCGGGTTGATCACGTTCGGCGGGCAGGCCGGCGGGATCGTGGCGCCGACCGCGATGGGGCTGCTCGCGGACGCGGCCGGATTCGGCGCCGCGTTCGGCTTCCTCGTCGTCGGCGCCCTGTTCGCCGCGGTCCTCGCCTGCTTCACTCCCCAGACCACGCACGACTTCCGGCGGGCGCTGCGGCTGCCCGACACCCCCGAACCCACGCCCGTCGCCGCCAAAGCGGGCGCGCGGAACGCAGACTCAGCACGACCAGACGTAGAAAGCGAGCCCCGATGACTGCCACGACTGCCACGGCCACCACCCTCGACAGCCTGCTGCCGTCCCTGCGCGAGCTCTACCGGGACCTGCACGCGCACCCCGAACTCTCCCTCCAGGAGACCCGCACCGCCGGGATCGCCGCCGCCCGGCTGCGCGAGCAGGGCGGCTGGGAGGTGACCGAGGGCGTCGGCGGCACGGGGGTCGTCGGCGTCCTGCGCAACGGCGCGGGCCCGACCGTGCTGCTGCGCGCCGACATGGACGGCCTGCCCGTCCTGGAGACGACCGGCCTGCCCTACGCCTCCGAGGCCCGCGGCACCGACCGCGACGGCAACGACGTACCGGTCATGCACGCCTGCGGCCACGACATGCACGTCACGTGTCTGCTCGGCGTGACCGCGCTGCTCGCGGCGGACCTGGGCGCCTGGCGCGGCACGGTCGTCGCCGTGTTCCAGCCCGCGGAGGAGATCGGCCGGGGCGCCCGGGACATGCTCGACGACGGGTTCGCGGAGCGGTTCCCGGCGCCGGACGTGTGCCTCGGGCAGCACGTCGGCCCGTTCCCGACGGGGATCGCGGTGACCAGGCCGGGCGCGATCATGGCGGCGTCCGACAGCTACCGCGTACGTCTCTTCGGGCGCGGCGGGCACGGCTCGATGCCGGAGTCCACCGTCGACCCGGTGGTCCTCGCGGCGGCCGTCGTGATGCGCCTGCAGACCGTGGTCGCGCGCGAGGTCGGCGCCTCGCAGGCGGCCGTCGTGACGGTGGGCTCGATCCACGCCGGCACGAAGGAGAACATCATCGCGGACGAGGCCGAGCTGAAGCTCAACATCCGCTCGGTCGACCCGGTGGTGCGCGAGCGGGTGCTCGCCGCGGTGCGCAGGATCGTCCGGGCGGAGGCGGAGGCCTCGGGATCGCCGAAGGAGCCGGAGTTCACCTCGCTCGGCGCGTTCCCCGTCACGGAGAACAGCGACGACGCCACCGCCACCACGATCGAGGGGCTGCGCGAGGTCCTCGGCGAGCAGGCCGTGCTCGTGCTGCCGCATCCGATCAACGGCAGCGAGGACTTCGGCCTGTTCGGCACGGAACTCGGCGCGCCCTCGGTGTTCTGGCACTTCGGCGGCACCGACCCCGCCGCCTTCGCGGGCCTGGACGCGAACACCCTCGCCTCGCGCGGTCTGCCCGCCGAGATCCCGGTGAACCACTCGCCGCACTTCGCGCCCTTGCAGGATCCGACGATCGAGCTCGGAGTGCGGGCCCTGCTGGGCGCGGCCCGCACCTGGCTCGGCTCCCCCGAGTAGTCCCGGGGGCCGGTCAGTTCCTGCCGTTCCCGTCGTCGTTCTCCGGTTCGACCGGGTCCACCGACCAGGTCGGTGAGACGGTCTCGGTCGGGACCGGGAGGGTCTGCGTCGGGTCCGGGGGCGGCGTCTCGCTCGTCGGCGTCTCGCTCGGCGTCGACTCGGTCGGCGTCGGGCTGTCCGACTCCGTCTCGCTCGGCGTCGGGTCGGTCGAGGGCTCCTCGGACGGGGTGACCGGGGCGGTCGTCGTCGGCTTGACGGCCTTGCCCATGTCGGTGTCGAGGTCGAACCTGCCGTTGGAGCTGGACGAGTTGAAGGTGTACTGCGCCCAGATCCGGGCCGGGAAGCTGCCGCCGTCGACGCGGGGCAGTCCGCCCGCGCCCTCCATCGACACGTGCGCCCCCGCCTCGGAGGACTTCAGCGCGCCCTCGCCGAACAGGCCGACCGAGGTGACCAGGTCGGGCGTGTAGCCGGTGAACCAGGCCGACTTGTTGTCGTCGGAGGTACCGGTCTTGCCGGCGACCTGCTGGCCGTCGCGGGACGGGTTGTCGCGCACGGATGCCTTCGCCGTACCGTCGTCGACCACACCGGTCAGGATCGAGGTCACCGAGTCGGCGGCGCCGCGGCTGATGACCTGCTCGCCGACGGGGTCCTCCAGCGGGATCTTGTCGCCCTGCTTGGAGACCGCCTTCACGATCCGCGGGGTGACCTTCTTGCCGTGGTTGTCGAGCGTCGCGTAGACACCGGCCATCTCCATCGGGCTCGCGCCCATGGTGCCGAGGGTCTGCGCGGGGTACGGCTTGAGGTCGCCCGCGTCCATGCCGAGCTCCTTGGCGACCCGCATGACCTTGTCCATGCCGACGTCGACGCCCATCTGCGCGAAGACGGAGTTGATGGACTTGTTCATGGCGGTCTGCACGGTGACCTGGCCGTAGCTCTTCTTGTCCTCGTTCGGCGGGGCGAAGCCGACCTTCTCGCCGTTGTCGACGACGGGGCGCTTGCTGGTGCCGTCGTAGATCGTGTCCGCGGTGATCTGCTGACCGGACTGCGTCGTCGCCTCGTCCTCCAGGGCGGCCGCGAGGATCAGCGGCTTGAAGGTGGAGGCGGGCTGGTAGTCGGTGCGGGTCGCGTTGTTGACGTAGTGCTCGCTGAGCCCCTCGCCGCCGTACAGGGCGAGGACCTTGCCGGTCTTCGGGTCGACGGAGACGGCGCCGGCCTGCACGCGCGCGTCGGCCTTCTTGTCCTTGCGGTCGAGGTTGTCGTTCAGCTGCTGCTGGACCGACTTCTCCAGCTGCTTCTGCTTCTTGCGGTCGATGTTCAGCGTGATCGTGTAGCCACCGGCGTCGAACTGCGCCTCGGTGAGGTTGAGTTCCTTCATCACCTCGTCGCGCGCGGCGGTGTAGAGGTAGCCCTCCTGGCCGTCGAGCCCGGAGACGGCCTTCGGCTGGTCCGGCTTGTCGAAGGTCATGCCCTGCCGCTCGCTCGCGGACAGCCAGTGCATGTCGACCATGTTGTCGAGCACGTAGTTCCAGCGCGCCTTGGCGAGCTTCTTCCCCGTGTCGGAGGCGACGGCCCAGTCGTACTGGTTGGGGGCCTGGAGGAGCGCGGCGAGGTACGCGCCCTGCTCCACGGTCAGCTTCGAGGCGTCCTTGCCGTAGTAGGCCTCGGCGGCCGCCTGGATGCCCCAGGCGCCGCGGCCGTAGTAGCTGGTGTTGATGTACCCGGCGAGGATGTAGTCCTTGGACTTCTGCTGGTCCACCTTCAGCGAGATGACCAGCTCCTTGAGCTTGCGGGAGACGGTCTGTTCCTGCGTGAGGTAGTAGTTCTTCACGTACTGCTGGGTGATCGTCGAGCCGCCCTGCTTGCCCTTGCCCATGACGGTGTTGAGCACGCCGCGGGCGGTGCCCTTCATGTCGATGCCCTTGTCCGTGTAGAACGTCTTGTTCTCGGCGGCCACGAAGGCGTGCTGGACCGGCTTCGGCACCTCGGCCAGGTCGACGATCTCCCGGTTGACCTTGCCGGTGCGGGCCATGGTCGTGCCGTCGCCGTACCTGTAGACGTTGCTCTGCACCTGCGCCTCGGGGTTGCCCTCGGGGACGTCGATCACCAGGTACAGGACGGCGAACGCGCCCATGCACAGCAGGACGAGTCCGAAGAACGTGCCCAGGAGCTTCTTCCAGGTGAAGAGGCGGCGTATGCCCGACGGCCGCGCCGCGCGCTTGCGCGCCTTCCTCGCATCCGCTCGGCCCATGACCTCAGTCGCTCCGCTTCTTGTCCCAGTACGGGCATTCGCCTTCGCGTACCCGTACGAACCCAGTTCTCACGATCGTGCTGAATCGGCTCAAGAACCTAACCCGTCACTTACGTCGAATCTCCGTTGATTCGGCCATATCGGACGTGACAATCAGCACCTGCCCCATGGGAACCGACGTGCGAGGGATGCGGATGGTTGCCGGGCGCGATAAAGTGATATCACTTTGCTAGACCGCGTTCGGGCCACTCCAGCCACGAACGACCAGCTCAGAGAAACGGGGACGAACATGTCCGAGACGGACGCCACACCCGGCACGCCCGACGTACCGGAGATGCCGAAGGCTCGCGTACGCGAGTTCACGGCCCACAGCATCGGCGGCGGACTCGCCCTGCTGCTCGGCCTCGTCGGCCTGATCGTCGGCGCGGGCCTGATCGCGCTCGCCACCGGGTTCGACTCGGCGGGCACCAAGGCGACGCTCATCGTGGTCGGTCTGGTGGTCGTGGTCGGCTCGGTCATGGCGATGGCGGGGCTGAACATGGTGGCCCCGGGAGAGGCCCGCGTCGTCCAGCTCTTCGGCCGCTACCGGGGCACGATCCGCACCGACGGCCTGCGCTGGGTCAACCCGCTGACCTCGCGGACCAAGATCTCGACCCGGGTGCGCAACCACGAGACGGCCGTGCTCAAGGTCAACGACGCGTACGGCAACCCGATCGAGCTCGCCGCGGTCGTCGTCTGGAAGGTCGAGGACACGGCGCAGGCGACCTTCGAGGTCGACGACTTCCTGGAGTTCGTCTCGACGCAGACCGAGGCGGCCGTCCGGCACATCGCCATCGAGTACCCCTACGACGCGCACGACGAGGAGGGCCTGTCGCTGCGCGGCAACGCGGAAGAGATCACCGAGAAGCTCGCGGTCGAGCTGCACGCGCGCGTGGACGCGGCGGGCGTCCAGATCATCGAGTCCCGCTTCACGCACCTCGCGTACGCCCCGGAGATCGCCTCGGCGATGCTCCAGCGCCAGCAGGCCGGCGCGGTCGTGGCGGCCCGCCGCCAGATCGTCGACGGGGCGGTGGGCATGGTCGAGGCCGCGCTCGCCCGGATCGCCGAGCAGGACTTCGTGGAGCTGGACGAGGAGCGGAAGGCGACGATGGTCTCCAACCTGCTGGTCGTCCTGTGCGGGGACCGGGCCGCGCAGCCCGTCCTCAACACGGGGACGCTCTACCAGTGAGCCCGCGCGCGCCCCGCAAACAGGTCCTGTTGCGGCTCGATCCGGCCGTGCACGATGCGCTCGCGCGCTGGGCGGGCGAGGACCTGCGGTCGACCAACGCACAGATCGAGTTCCTGCTGCGCAAGGCGCTCGCGGAGGCGGGGCGCCTGCCGGGTTCGGCGGGGCCGATACCGAGGCGGGGTCGCCCGCCGGCCGCCGAACCCGACTGAACGCCACGGGGCTCCGCCCCGGACCCCGCGCCTCAAACGCCGGCGGGGCTGGATCTGCTCAATCGCCGCAGGGGCTTGATATTTCAAGCCCCTGCGGCGATTGAGCAGCGGGGTCCGGGGCGGAGCCCCGTGCGTCAGCTATACACACCGCGTATACACGCCATGTATAGTCACCCGCATGTCCATCGGCCACACTCTCCTCGGGCTGCTCGAATCAGGGCCCCGCCACGGCTACGACCTCAAGCGCACCTTCGACGAGACCTTCGGTCACGACAAACCGCTGCACTACGGCCAGGTCTACTCGACCATGTCCCGCCTCCTGAAGAACGGCCTCGTCGAGATCGACGGCGTCGAGACCGGCGGCGGCCCCGAACGCAAGCGGTACGCGATCACCGACGCCGGCGTCACCGACGTACAGCGCTGGCTCGCGACGCCGGAGAAGCCGGAGCCGTACCTCCAGTCGACCCTCTACACCAAGGTCGTACTCGCCCTGCTGACCCGGCGCGACGCCACCGAACTCCTCGACGCGCAGCGCTCCGAGCATCTGCGCCTCATGCGCATCCTCACGGACCGCAAGCGCAAGGGCGACCTCGCCGACCAGCTCATCTGCGACCACGCCCTGTTCCACCTGGAAGCCGACCTGCGCTGGCTGGAACTGACCGCCGCGCGCCTCGACAAGCTCGCCGCGGAGGTCCGTCCGTCATGAGTTCCCCCACCGCACCCGCCGGCTCCCTGCTGGCCGCCGCCGGCCTGCACAAGACGTACGGGCCGACCCCGGCCCTCGACGGCGCCTCGTTCTCCGTCCACCCGGGCGAGGTCGTCGCCGTCATGGGTCCCTCCGGCTCGGGCAAGTCGACGCTGCTGCACTGCCTCGCCGGCATCGTCACGCCGGACTCCGGCACCATCACGTACGACGGCCGCGAGCTGACCGGCATGGCCGACGCGGAGCGCAGCGCGCTGCGGCGCGGCGAGTTCGGCTTCGTGTTCCAGTTCGGCCAGCTGGTCCCGGAGCTGACGTGCGTCGAGAACGTCGCGCTGCCGCTGCGGCTGAACGGCGTGAAGCGCAAGGAGGCCGAGCGCCGGGCCGTCGCGTGGCTGGAGCGCCTGGAGGTCGACGACCTCGCGCGCAAGCGGCCCGGTGAGGTGTCCGGCGGGCAGGGGCAGCGTGTCGCCGTCGCCCGTTCGCTGGTGACCGGGCCGCGCGTGCTGTTCGCCGACGAACCCACCGGCGCCCTGGACTCCCTCAACGGCGAGCGCGTCATGGAGCTGCTCACGGACGCCGCCCGGAGCACCGGCGCCGCCGTCGTCCTGGTCACGCACGAGACGCGGGTCGCCGCTTACTCCGACCGCGAGATCGTCGTACGGGACGGCAAGGCGCGGGACATGGAGTTCGCCCGATGACGCTCCTCGACGACCGCCCCGTCCACGCCCCGCCACCGCCCGCCCGCCCCGGCCTCGCGGGCCGCCTGCGCGATCTCGCGCTCGGCGTCCGCTTCGGCTTCTCCGGCGGCCGCGAGGGCTGGATCCGGACGCTGCTCACCGCGCTCGGCGTCGGCCTCGGCGTCGCCGTGCTGCTGGGCGCCGCGTCCGTGCCGAACTTCACGAGCGCCCGCGACGCCCGCTACGACGCCCGCTCGATCGAGTACAGCCCGGAGAGCCCGCGGCCGTCCGACCGGACACTGCTCACGCTCGACATCGGCTCCTCGTACCGGGACGTCTCGGTCGGCGGCTACCTGCTGGACGCCGACGGCGAGCGCCCCGCCCTGCCGCCCGGCATCGACGAACTGCCCGGCCCCGGCGAGATGCTGGTCTCGCCCGCGCTGCGCGACCTCCTCGCCTCCCCCGAGGGCGAACTCCTCAGGAAGCGCTACGACTTCCGCGACGTCGGCACCATCGACGCGGCGGGCCTGAGCGACCCCTTCGACCTGTACCTGTACGCGGGCAGCGAGAGCCTGAGCACCGACCGCGGCGCCACCCGCGTCGAGGACTTCGGGCGGGCGGGCGACGACAGCCCGCTCGACCCGGCCCTGGTGCTGCTGGTCCTGCTGGGCTGCGTGGTGCTGCTCGCGCCCATCGCCATCTTCGTCGCGACCGCCGTACGGTTCGGCGGCGAGCGGCGCGACCGCAGGCTCGCCGCACTGCGGCTCGTCGGCGCGGACACGCGGACGACACGGTGGGTGGCCGCCGGTGAGGCGCTGTTCGGCACGCTGGTCGGCCTCGCGGTCGGTCTGGTCGTCTTCTTCGCGGGGCGGCAGGTGTTCGCCCACGTCGAGGTGTGGCGGCTGTCGGCGTTCCCCGCCGACTTCACCCCGGTGCCGGTCCTCGCCGCGGTGGTGCTGCTCGCGGTGCCGCTGTCCGCGATCGCCGTCACGGTGTTCGCCCTGCGGTCCGTCGCGATCGAGCCGCTCGGTGTCGTACGGGGCGGGCGGGTACGCGGCCGCAGGCTGTGGTGGCGGCTGCCCGTCCCCGTCGCCGGGGTGCTCGCCCTGTTCCTGTCGAGCTTCGGCGAGGGCGCCTCGCAGCTGGACATGGCCGTCATCGTCGCCGGTGTGGTGCTGACCCTCGTCGGCCTGGTGCTCGTACTGCCCTGGCTGGTGGAGGCCGTCGTCGGCAGGCTGCGGGGCGGCTCCGTGCCCTGGCAACTGGCGATCCGCAGGCTCCAGTTGAACAGTGGCGCCGCCACCCGCGCGGTCTCCGGCATCACCATCGCGGTGGCCGGCGGCATCGCCCTTCAGATGTTCACCGTCGGCATCAACGACAGCTTCAACAGTGCGACCGGCCAGGACCCCCACCGCGCCCAGATCGGCGCGAACACCGACTTCCCGAGCGGTGCGCTGGCCGACCGGATGGTGCGGGAGTTCCGGACCACCAAGGGCGTGAAGAAGGTCATCGGCACGGTCAGTACCTCGGCCGGGCTGGTGGGCGCGAAGACGGACGCGGACGGTTACGCCCCGTCCGTCTCGCTGGCCGTCGGCTCCTGCCCCTCGCTGCGCGAGCTGGCCCACCTGCGGTCGTGCTCGGACGGCGACGTCTTCCGGGTGACCCGCTCCCACGACTCGTACAGCGACGAGCAGTTGGGGAAGGTAGCCGTGCCCGGCGGGCGGCTCGTCGTGGACGACCCCGAGGACGCGGGCCGCACCGACCTGAAGCCGGTGCACTGGACGCTGCCCGAGGACGTGCGCACCGTCGACGCCCGCAAGGACCCGGCGGGCGAGTACTACGGCGGCATCCTCGCCACGCCCGGCGCCCTCGACCCGGCGACCCTGCACACCGCGTCGACCAGCGCGCAGATCCAGATCGACGAGAGCGTGCCCGACGCGGCGGACCAGGTCCGCAACACCGCGTTCGCCGTCGACCCGGGCATGCGGGTGTGGACGTACGAACTGGCGACCCGCGACAAGGAGTACGCGAGCATCCGCACGGCCCTGTTCACGGCCGCGGCCCTCACCATGGTGATCATCGCGGCGTCGATGCTGGTCTCGCAGATCGAGCAACTCCGCGAGCGCAAGCGGCTGTTGTCGGTGCTCGTCGCCTACGGCACGAAGCGCTCGACGCTCGCCTGGTCCGTGCTGTGGCAGACGGCGATCCCGGTCGTCCTCGGCATGGCCGTCGCGGTGACGGGCGGGCTGACGCTCGGCTGGCTGATGCTGCGGCTCGTCGGCCATCCGGTCACCGACTGGCTGCTGTTCCTCCCGCTGGCCGGGGTGGCGGCCGCCCTCGTCGCGGCGGTGACCCTGCTGTCGCTGCCTCCGCTGTACCGCATGATGCGGGCGGAGGGCCTGCGCACGGAGTGACGCCCGGCCGCCGGTTCAGCCGTCGCCGAGGACGCGGACCGGCAGGCCCCGCAAGGCCGTTCGCAGGGCCGCGGCCAGCTCCTCGTACTCCGCGGAGCGCGCCGCGCCCGCCCGCATGGCGAGGGCGACGCGGCGCGCGGGGGCGGGGTCGGCGAAGTACCCGGTGAGCAGCTGGCTGCTCCGGCTGGTCTCGACGGACTCGGCGGTGCGCGGCAGCAGCGTCACACCGAGTCCGCCCGCGACGAGCTGGACCAGTGTGGCGAGCCCGGCGGCGGTCGTGGCGACGGGGGCGTCGTCGCGGCCCGCCTCCCGGCAGATGTCGAGCGCCTGGTCGCGCAGGCAGTGCCCCTCGTCGAGAAGCAGCAGGTTCAGCTCGCGCAGCGCCTCCCGCGGGATCCCCTCCCGGCCGCCGAGCCAGTGGTCGAGCGGGGTGACGAGGACGAAGTCCTCGTCGAACAGCGGGAGTTCGGCCACCCCGGGCACCCCGAGCGGCACGGCGAGCAGCAGCAGGTCGAGCCGCCCCGCACCCAGCCCCTCGACGAGCGAGGCGGTCTGCTCCTCGTGCACCTGGAGGTCGAGGTCCGGGTACTTCTCGTGGACGGTCCGCAGCACCGTCGGCAGCAGGTACGGCGCCACCGTGGGGATCACCCCGAGCCGCAGCGCCCCCGTGAACGGCGCGCGCACCGCCTCCGCCTCCTCGACGAGCGCGCCGACCTCGTCGAGCACGGCCCTGGCCCGCACCGCGATCCGCTCCCCGGCCGGCGAGAGCAGCACTTTGCGCGTCGTACGCTCGACGAGGGTCACCCCGAGCACCTCCTCCAGCGCCGAGACGGCGCCCGACAGCGCGGGCTGGCTCATCCCGATCGCCGCCGCCGCGTCCCGGAAGTGCAGTTGCTCCGCGACCGCCGCGAATGCCCTGAGCTGCGCCAGGCTCGGCTGCCTGCGCTTGCCTCCCGTGGGTACGGCCACTGATAGCCACCTCCGATCAACACGACCGAGTCTAGCTATTTCCGCAATCAATGCACCCTGTGCCACGATCATGAGTAGTCCAACCCACAGGAAAGTCCCCAAAAGGGACGTTTCTAGCTGCAAGGAGAGCGCGTGCTCACTGTCGGTGACAAGTTCCCCGAGTTCGACCTGACTGCCTGTGTCTCGCTGGAGAAGGGCCAGGAGTTCGAGCAGATCAACCACAAGACCTACGAGGGCAAGTGGAAGGTCGTCTTCGCGTGGCCCAAGGACTTCACCTTCGTGTGCCCGACCGAGATCGCCGCGTTCGGCAAGCTGAACGAGGAGTTCGCCGACCGTGACGCCCAGATCCTCGGCTTCTCCGGCGACTCCGAGTTCGTGCACCACGCCTGGCGCAAGGACCACCCGGACCTGACGGACCTGCCCTTCCCGATGATGGCCGACTCGAAGCACGAGCTCATGCGTGACCTCGGCATCGAGGGCGAGGACGGCTTCGCGCAGCGCGCCGTCTTCATCGTCGACCAGAACAACGAGATCCAGTTCACGATGGTGACCGCCGGCTCCGTCGGCCGTAACCCGAAGGAGGTCCTCCGGGTCCTCGACGCGCTCCAGACGGACGAGCTCTGCCCGTGCAACTGGAGCCAGGGCGACGAGACCCTGGACCCGGTCGCGCTGCTGGCCGGTGAGTGACCCATGGCCCTCGCTGAACTGAAGTCCGCCATACCGGACTACGCCAAGGACCTGAAGCTCAACCTGGGCTCGGTCATCGGCAACTCGGACCTCCCGGCCCAGCAGCTGTGGGGCACGGTGCTGGCGACCGCGATCGCCGCCCGGTCCCCGCGGGTGCTGCGTGAGCTGGAGCCCGAGGCGAAGGCGAACCTGTCGGCGGAGGCGTACACCGCCGCGAAGTCCGCTGCCGCGATCATGTCGATGAACAACGTGTTCTACCGGACGCGTCACCTGCTCTCGGACAACGAGTACGGGACGATGCGGGCCGGTCTGCGCATGAACGTCATCGGCAACCCCGGGGTCGACAAGGTCGACTTCGAGCTGTGGTCGTTCGCGGTCTCGGCGATCAACGGGTGCGGGATGTGCCTCGACTCGCACGAGCAGGTGCTGCGCAAGGCCGGGGTCGACCGCGAGGTCGTCCAGGAGGCCTTCAAGATCGCCTCCGTCGTCCAGGCGGTCGCCGTCACCCTCGACGCGGAAGACGCGCTGGCGTAACACCTCCGGCGGCTCCCGTACCCCATGACGCGCCTCAAGCCCTCGCGGCCTTGAGGCGCGTCCTTCAAGCCCCTGCGGCGATTGAGCAGCGGGGTCCGGGGCGGAGCCCCGCGGCGTCGGCCACGGAGCCGCCTGCTCAATCGCCGCAGGGGCTAAAAGGCTGGGGCTCCGCCCCGGACCCCGCGCCTCAAACGCCGGCGGGGCTGGATCTGCTCAAACGCCGGCGGGGCTGGATCTGCTCAAACGCCGCAGGGGCTTGAATGGGGCTACTGGTCGTCCGGGGATTTGGGGGCGAGGTCGACCGCCGTGGAGCCGTGGGGGGCCGGGGAGTGCCGGAGGTGCGCCTCCCGGGACCACGCCCGCAAGTACACGACCAC
This sequence comes from Streptomyces sp. BYX5S, assembly GCF_054724165.1. Classification (NCBI taxonomy): domain Bacteria; kingdom Bacillati; phylum Actinomycetota; class Actinomycetes; order Kitasatosporales; family Streptomycetaceae; genus Streptomyces; species Streptomyces sp. BYX5S. The sequence continues at coordinate 7,214,973 of NZ_CM138829.1, forward strand.
CGTGTTCGTGACGGCCACCAACGGCACCGCCACCACCGCCCCACCGATCCCGGACACCATCCCACCCGCGGCGACCGCCAGGACGACGGCCAAGGGGTGCACCCGCACCGCCCGCCCCAGGATGAAGGGCTGGAGGATGTGGCCCTCGATCTGCTGCACCGCGAGGACCACGACCAGCGTCATCACCGCCACGAACACCCCCTGCGTGACCAGCGCGACGACCACCGCCAGCGCACCGGAGACCACCGCGCCGACCAGCGGGATGAACGCGAACAGGAAGATGAAGACGGCCAGCGGCACCGCCATGGGGACACCCAGGAAGAAGATGCCGAGGCCGATGAAGATCGCGTCGATCAACGCCACTATCACCGTCCCGCGGACGTACGCCGTCAGCGTGCGCCAGGCACGCGGCCCCGCCCCCGCGATACCGGGACGCGCCTGCGCCGGGACCAGCTTGAGGGTCCACTCCCAGATGCGGCGACCGTCGTAGAGCAGGAACAGCGTCGAGAAGATCGTCAGCAGGATGCCGGTCATCGCCTCGACGATGACGGTGACGCCCTCCAGGCCCGCCGACGTGATCTCGTCCGTGTTCGCCCCGACCGCGTCCCGCAACGACTTCGCGATCTCGTTGATCTGACTCTCGGTCACGTGGAAGGGGCTGTTCAGCAGCCACCTGCGCAGATCGTCGATGCCGTCCTGGACCTGCTCGGAGAGCTGGTCGATGTTCTCCTGGACCTGCCAGACCACGAACCAGCCGACGAGCCCCATGATGACGAAGCCGAGGATGGCCGTCAGGGCGGTCGCGAGGCCCCGGGGCACTCCCCTGCGCATCAGGCGCGCCACCGTCGGCTGGAGCAGGGCGGTGACGAGCAGCGCGGCGGTGAACGCGAAGATCACCAGCTGCACCGAGCTGATGACCTTCATGAGCACCCAGAGCGTCCCGGCGAGCACCAGGAACCGCCAGCCCGCCTCGGCCGCGACCCGCAGCCCCCAGGGCAGCGCGGCGACCGGCTCGGGCCGGGCCGACACCGCGGGCGCGTAGGAGGGCGGGGCGGGCACGTGGTCCGCCGCGTGACTCTCGTGGGCCTCGTGCCCCTCGTGGCCGGGCGGCGCGCCCGGCCGCCCCGCCGTGGGGGCTCTGTCCGGCGGACCGGACAGTTCTCGCTCCTCGGCGCGTTCGGCCTCCGCGCGGCGTTCGTCCAGCCGCTCGCCCACCTTGCTGATTCCGGCGCCGACACGGCCGAGCCAACCTGGAACTCGCGACATCATCCGTCCTCTTTGAGCTGTGTTGCCCCGACCGCACCGACCGTACCCGGTGAAACGGCCGGAGCCCCTCACCGTAGGACGGTGAGGGGCTCCGTGAAGTTGCGAACTACTGGCTCAGTACCAGTTGTTGGCCTGCCAGAACGACCATGCCTCGCAAGGGCTGCCGTAGCGGTCGTTCATGTAGCCGAGGCCCCACTTTATCTGCGTGGCCGGGTTGGTCTGCCAGTCGGCGCCGGCCGACGACATCTTGGTGCCGGGCAGAGCCTGGAAGAGACCGTAGGCGCCGGAGGAGGCGTTGACCGCCTTGTAGTTCCAGCTGGACTCGTGGTCCACGATGTTGCTGAAGCACTGCCACTGCCCCGACGGCACCATCTGACGGGCCATCGACTGGACCTGGGCGACGCTGTACGAGGACTGCGTGGCGAAGTCGGAGGCGTCGCGGGTCGCGGAGCGGCTGGCGGCGGCCTTCTTGGCCTCCTCGCGCTCCTTGGCCTCCTTCTCGGCCTTCTCCTTGGCCTCCTGCGCGGCCTGCTGCTTGGCGACCGCGTCCTCGGCGGCCTGCTTGCGGGCAGACTCTTCAGCGGACTTCTGCGCAGCCGTGTCGGCCGCGATGGCCTGCGTCTGCGCCTGCTGCTTCAGCGACGAGGTCTGCACCTGCGCCTGCTGACCGGCAGGGATGTCGGCGAGGAGGGTCGCGTCGCTGGCCGTTGCCTCAGCAGCCTCGTTCGAGGGCTGACCGGTGCTGCCCGAGGCAACACCCACAACAGCTCCGACGGTGGTGACCGCGGTGGCCGAGGCCACTGCGAATCCCCGGACCGAGATCCGGCTCACACGGTTTCCTTCCAGCATCGCCCGCTTGAGTGTGACCGTCGCGGACGCAATCGTGCCCCTGGCACTGGTCTCTGAACTGCGGGGTCACGGGAGACACGGGCCCGGTGGACAACTCCCGTGACGGGAGCGCCGCGTGGTGCTCGGGCGGCATACGACGGCCTCTATGAAGTTCAGTTGCAGCGGGTGCTGCTGTTGTTTCGTACCGCTGGGGGCACGCAAGTGTCGTATGCGGGGCCTGACAGGACCGTGACTCTGCCGTATGGGAGTGGGGCAAGGCAATTCCCCACCGCGTGTGAAAGGTCACACCCCGTTTGCCCCAAGGGATTTACGGAAACGAGCACGCGCCGAGGCGCCGCCCGGCTAGGCTCTCCAGCCTTTGCCGAACGGCGCCAATATGGACGAACAGGCCCTATGCGGGCTAGATCTGACCGTCCTCCAGCATTTCGGTCACCAGGGCCGCGATCTGCGACCTCTCCGACCGGGTGAGCGTGACGTGCGCGAAGAGCGGATGTCCCTTCAGCTTCTCGACGACCGCCACCACCCCGTCGTAGCGCCCCACCCGGAGGTTGTCGCGCTGGGCGACGTCATGGGTGAGGACGACACGCGAGTTGGCCCCGACGCGCGAGAGGACCGTCAGCAGGACGTTGCGCTCCAGGGACTGCGCCTCGTCCACGATCACGAACGCGTCGTGCAGCGAGCGGCCCCTGATGTGGGTGAGCGGCAGGACCTCCAGCATCCCGCGCGCGGTCACCTCCTCGATCACCTCGCGCGAGGTGACGGCGGACAGCGTGTCGAAGACCGCCTGCGCCCACGGACCCATCTTCTCGGCCTCGGAGCCCGGCAGGTAGCCGAGCTCCTGCCCGCCGACCGCGTACAGCGGACGGAAGACCATCACCTTCTGGTGCTGGCGCCGCTCCAGGACGGCCTCCAGGCCCGCGCAGAGCGCGAGCGCGGACTTGCCGGTGCCGGCCCGGCCGCCCATCGAGATGATGCCGATGTCGGGGTCGAGCAGCAGATCCAGGGCGATCCGCTGTTCGGCGCTGCGGCCCTTGAGGCCGAAGGCCTCGCGGTCGCCGCGCACCAGCCGGACGTTGCCCTCGGGCGTGACCCTGCCGAGCGCCTTGCCGCGCTCGGAGTGGATGGTCAGGCCCGTGTGCACGGGAAGGTCGGCCGCCTCGGGGACGTAGAGGGTGTCCTCTTCGAAGAGGAGGTCGACCTGCTCGGCGGGCAGCGTCAGCTCGGACATTCCGGTCCAGCCGGAGTCCGTGATGGCGAGTTCGGCCCGGTACTCCTCGGCGAGGAGGCCCACCGACGACGCCTTGATGCGCAGCGGCAGGTCCTTCGACACGACGGTGACGTCGTATCCCTCGGCCTGGAGATTGCGGGCCACCGCCAGGATGCGGCTGTCGTTGTCCCCCAGGCGGTAGCCGGAGGGCAGGATGCCGGGATCGGAGTGGTTGAGCTCGACGCGCAGGGTGCCGCCCAGTTCGCCGGTGGGGATCGGCGCGTCCAGGCGTCCGTGGCGGATCCGGTAGTCGTCGAGCAGGCGCAGTGCCTGCCGGGCGAAGTAGCCCAGCTCCGGATGATGCCGCTTGGCCTCCAACTCCGTGACCACGACGACAGGAAGAACCACTTCGTGTTCGTCGAATCGGGTCATGGCGTTCGGATCGGCCAGCAGGACGCTGGTGTCGAGAACATAAGTGCGCCGGTCGGGCTTGGGAAGGCGCTTGTTGCTGGTCACCACGGAAGGACGTACCCCCTCGGATGAGGTCGGGGAGCGACGGAGTTTTCGGGACCGGTTCATGGGCCGCGACGCGCGGGCCGAGAACCGGCCCTCCAAGTCGTCGTCCGTACCGATGTGCGTACGGTCGTCCTGGTGCAAAGGGCCTCCCGGGCGGACGGCCCCGTGCCGTCCGCTGAGATGCGGTGTCCTTGGCTCGGACACCGACCTGGAAGGCTTATTCCCTCGAACACGCGCCGCCATGCAAGGGCATATGACGACGCGTGCGTTAACTCCTGATGACCTACGTCCCGCCTGCCCGGGGTTCAGCCGCCGAAACGCCGGTGGCGCAGCGCGTAGTCGCGCATCGCGCGCAGGAAGTCGACCTTGCGGAAGGCCGGCCAGAAGACTTCACAGAAGTAGTACTCGGAGTGCGCCGTCTGCCACAGCATGAAGCCGGACAGGCGCTGCTCGCCGCTGGTGCGGATGACGAGGTCCGGGTCGGGCTGCTCCTTGGTGTACAGGTGCCTGCCGATGGCGTCGACGGTGACGGCGTCGGCGGCCTCCTCCAGGGAGTGGCCCTTGTCGGCGGCGTCGAGCAGCATCGCGCGGACGGCGTCGGCGATCTCCTGGCGGCCGCCGTAGCCGATGGCGACGTTGACCACTATTCCGTCGCGCCCCGAGGTGGCCTCCTCGGCCTCCTTGAGCGTGTTGCGCATCCCGGAGGGCAGGATGTCGGTGTTGCCGACGTGGTGCACGCGCCAGCGGCCGTCGGCGGCCAGGCTGCGCACGGTGTCCTCGATGATGCCGAGGAGCGGGACGAGCTCCTCCTGGGGCCGGTCGAAGTTGTCGGTCGACAGCAGCCAGAGCGTGACGACCTCGACGTCCGTCTCGCTGCACCAGCCGAGAAACTCCTCGATCTTGTGAGCGCCCGCCTGGTGGCCCTGGGCGGTGGTGGATCCGGCGGCCTTGGCCCAGCGGCGGTTGCCATCCATGATGACGCCGATGTGCTTGGGCACCTGGGCGTGGTCCAGGTGGCCTTCCACCCGGCGTGCGTACAGCCTGACCAGCAGGCCGCGCAGCCTGTCGCGCAGGTTCACGGTCTCTTTGCCCTCCGTGCAGATGGGAGTCCCCGAAGGCGGAAGCCTACGCGGGTGGGGTCGCGGTGCCTTGCGAAGGGGTGTCAGCGCTCTGACGTAGCTTCGTATCCATGAACGACACCTCTCCTTACGTCGCCTCGGCGGATCGGTACGGTTCCATGGAGTACCGGCGCACGGGCCGCAGCGGTCTGAAGCTCCCCGCCGTCTCCCTCGGACTCTGGCACAACTTCGGGGACGACCGCACACTCACCAGCCAGCGGGAGATCCTGCGCCGCGCCTTCGATCTCGGCGTCACACACTTCGACCTGGCGAACAACTACGGGCCCCCGCCCGGCAGCGCCGAGTTGAACTTCGGCAAGATCTTCGCCCAGGACTTCACGCCGTACCGGGATGAACTGGTCATCTCGTCCAAGGCGGGCTATCGCATGCACCCCGGCCCGTACGGGGAGTGGGGCAGCCGCAAGTACCTGCTGTCGTCCCTGGACGCGTCCTTGAAGCGGATGGGCCTCGACTACGTCGACATCTTCTACTCGCACCGCTTCGACCCGGACACGCCGCTGGAGGAGACGATGGGGGCGCTCGCCTCCGCCGTCCAGCAGGGCAAGGCGCTGTACGTGGGGGTGTCCTCGTACAGCAGTGAGCAGACGGCCGAAGCGGCGCGGCTGCTCAAGGAGATGGGCGTTCCGGCGCTGATCCACCAGCCCTCGTACTCGATGCTGAACCGCTGGACCGAGGACGACGGCCTGCTGGACACGCTGGAGGCGGCCGGGATGGGCTGCATCTCCTTCGCGCCGCTCGCACAGGGGCTGCTGACCGGCAAGTACCTGAAGGAGATCCCGGAGGGCTCGCGGGCGACGCAGGGCAAGTCCCTCGACCCGAACCTGCTGAGCGAAGACGTGGTCCGGCGGCTGAACGGGCTGAACGAGATCGCGCGGCGCCGCGGCCAGTCGCTCGCGCAGATGGCGCTGAGCTGGGTGCTGCGGGACGAGCGGATGACGTCGGCGCTGATCGGCGCCTCCAGCGTGAAGCAGCTGGAGGAGAATCTGGCGGCGCTCGACGGTCCGAAGCTGACCGACGAGGAGCTGACCGAAATCGACTCGTTCGCCGTCTCCACGGAGGGCACGAACATCTGGAACGGCCGACGCTGAACTCCCGTCACGGGAGCGGGGGTTCGCGCAGCCGACACCGGGGGAAGAAAAACGGGCCGGTCCGTGGGGGGGGGGGGAGACGGACCGGCCCGAGGGGGGGTTTCCACCATAACCCTTCGTAAGTGCCGGCGCGCGCATCGGCGCCCCACAACTACGCTCCGGAGTCGCCCGGCGACGCCCGGAGGTTTCTTTCAAGCCGCCCCGCAGCAGGCTCAACAGGGTCCGCGGCCCGGTTTTCCGGGGCCCGCGCCTCCCGGCGCGGCGTCCCTCTCCCGTGTCACACGCGGAGTTGACGCGGGGGCACCCCGGCGGGCCCTCGCGGGACCCCTCGCGGATGAATGGCGCGATTACGGCCGGGCACCGCGCAGCCCCCTCCGCTGCGCGGTACCGGCGCGCAGCTTTGCTCACGCGAATTGCCGTTGGTCCGAACTTACGTGAGTTTTACCCGTGGTTCGATCGCGGACTGATAACGATCCGGATCGGTCGCTCAGCGCGTCCACGCGCGCTCACGCAGCAACCGCAGGCCGTTGAGGCCGACGAGGACGGTCGAGCCCTCGTGTCCCGCGACGCCGAGCGGCAGCGGGAGGTGGCCGACCAGGTCCCAGATCACGAGTCCGGTGATGAAGACGCCCGCGATCACCAGGTTCTGCACGACGAGGCGGCGGGCCCGCCGGGAGAGCGCCACGGTGCGCTCCAGCGCGCCGAGTTCGTCGCGGACGAGGACCGCGTCGGCGGTTTCGAGGGCCAGGTCGGAGCCGCCGCGCCCCATGGCGACGCCGGTGTGCGCGGCGGCGAGCGCGGGGGCGTCGTTGACCCCGTCGCCGACGACGAGGACGGTACGGCCCGCCGCCGCCAACTCCTGGACCGCCCGCGCCTTTTCGTGGGGCAGGAGACCCGCGCGTACGTCGCCGGGGGCGATGCCGGTGGCTTCCGCGACGGGGAGGGCGGCGTGCTCGTGGTCACCGGTGAGGAGCAGTGGGGGCGCCCCGGCGCGGGCGGTGAGGGCGCGGACCGCCTCCGGTGCGGTGGGGCGGAGGGTGTCGGTGAGGGTGATGCGGCCGGCGAGGGCGCCGTCGACCGTGACGGCCACGTCGGTGCCGGGCGTCGCCGTGGGCGCGACGCCGATGTGGTGCGGGGAGCCCGCGGCGACGGTGACGGGGTCGGCCGCGCGGTTCCCCGCACTGGTGAAGACCCTGCCCGAGACGCCCTTGCCCGGGGTCGAGGCGAAGCCCTCCACGGGGTGGAGGTCGAGGCCGCGGTCCCTCGCCGCCCTCACGATCGCTCGGGCCACCGGGTGTTCGCTGTGGTGTTCCACGGAGGCCGTCAAAGCCAGCAACTCCGCTTCGGTGTACGGGTTTTCGGGGTGGACGGCGGTCACCTGGGGGGCGCCCTCCGTCAACGTACCGGTCTTGTCGAAGACGACGGTGTCGGTGCGGCCGATGCGTTCCATCACCACCGCCGACTTCACGAGGACTCCGTGGCGGCCCGCGTTCGCGATCGCCGACAGCAACGGGGGCATCGTCGCCAGCACCACGGCGCACGGCGAGGCCACGATCATGAACGTCATGGCCCGCAGGAGGGCGTCGGTGAGCGCGTCGCCGAGGGCGAGCGGGACCAGGAAAACCGCGAGGGTCGCGGCGACCATGCCGAGGGCGTAGCGCTGCTCGACGCGCTCGATGAACAGCTGGGTCGGCGCCTTGGTGCGGGTGGCCTCCTCGACGAGGGCGACGATGCGGGCGATGACCGTGTCGGAGGGGTCGCGGGCGACGCGGACGCGCAGCGCGCCGGTGCCGTTGAGGGTGCCGGCGAAGACCTCGTCCCCCGCGGCCCTGGGGACGGGCAGGGGCTCGCCGGTAATGGTGGCCTGGTCGACGTCGCTGGCGCCCTCGATGACGCGGGCGTCGGCGCCGACGCGTTCGCCGGGGCGGATCAACAGGACGTCGCCGACGGCCAGTTGTGACGTCTCGACCGTCTCCTGCGATCCGTCGGGCGTGAGGCGGGTGGCGGTGGCGGGGGCGAGATCGAGCAGGCCGCGCACGCTGCCCTCGGTGCGGGCGGTGGCGAGGGCCTCCAGGGCGCCGGACGTCGCGAAGATCACGACGAGCAGGGCGCCGTCCATGACCTGCCCGATCGCGGCGGCGCCGAGCGCGGCCACGACCATCAGCAGGTCGACGTCGAGGGTCTTCTCGCGCAGCGCCCTGAGCCCTTCGAGTCCGGGCTCCCAGCCCCCGGCCGCGTAGGCGACGGCGTACAGCGGGCCCCACAACCAGGGTGTGGCGCCGAGGAGTTGGAGCGGGAGGGCGAGGAGGAAGGCGACGGTGGCGGCCGCGGCCCAGCGCGCCTCGGGGAGGGCGAGCAGCGGCGTGCGGGTGCGGCGGGGCCCGCGGCCGGTCGGCGGCGCGGCGGGAGCGGGCGCCGCGGCCTCGGTCAGGGTGGTGGCGGGGACGGGGGCTGACATGCCGATCACGATACAGGGATACATGAAGACCTCTTCATGCGTGCCATGGAAGAAGCCCGTGACCTGGATACGATGAGGCCCATGGGCCATGGAATCGATGACAAGAGCAGCACCCGCGAGCGGCTCGACGCCGTGGGCGCGGCCGATGTCGCGGCGACCCTCCAGGCCCTCGCCACCCCCTCGCGGCTGCGGATCCTGGCCCGTCTCCAGGAGGGGCCGTGCGCGGTCGGGGAGCTGGCCGAGGCGGCCGGTCTGGAGCAGTCCGCGTGCTCGCACCAGCTGCGGCTGCTGCGCAATCTGGGCCTGGTCAGCGGTGAGCGCAAGGGACGCTCGATCGTCTACGCGCTGTACGACGACCACGTCGCGCAGCTGCTCGACCAGGCGCTCTTCCACGTGGAGCACCTGCGCCTCGGGCTGCGCGACGAGGCATGAAGCCTGCGGGACGCCGTCCGCTTCGGTGCGCGGTTCAGTGCAGGGCGAGGCGGATGCCCGCGATGCGGCCCGTCTCGTCGAAGCCGATCTCGGCGGGCACGGAGCCGGGCAGCTCGGCGGCTATCTGTCCGCCGTCCTCCCGGTACGCCACCCCGTGGTGGTCGAAGAAGCCGGTGACCAGGCGCCGGGCGTCGACGCCGAGCAGCCCCTCCGCCTGCACGAGGGTGCGCGGCAGCGTGACCGGGTCGAGGGCGGCGCGCGGCACCTGCGCGTCCTCCGGCAGGAAGTAGACCTGCGTCTCGGGGCTCGCGGGCACCCCGATGTAGCCGGGGGCGCCGACCACGCCCATGCCCGCGAAGGCGAGGGTCTCGGCGGCGCGCCGGGGGTCGGGGAAGCCGGACAGGTCGATCACCTGGGTCGTGAACTCGGCTATCTGGTGGCTCTGGCCGAAACGCCCCACCTGCTGGGAGAGCGCCGCCACCGGCGTGCCGCTCAGCTCGGGGTTGGCCCAGCCCCACATCCACGACCGCTGACGCGCGTCGTACGTGCCGAGGACGCCGACGCGCAGGTCGACATGGCCCTGCCGGTAGCGGCACGTCGGCAGATCGGCCGTCCACGACGACCCTTCGGGCAGGAACCCCATGAGGGCTTCGAGCTGAGCGCCACCCCACGCCGCGTGCCGCTCGGTCTCGTACAGAAAGGCTTGGCTGAATTGCGTGTGGCTCATGGGGCGGGACCTTACGCGAGACGCCTGTAGAGGCCAGAGTTGCGCAGGCCCGGCCTACCGCTCGCCCGGCTTGCGGGCCTCGATGAGGTGCCGGGCGCTGTGCGCCACGAACGGCCCGTCGGCCCTGATCTGCTCGTGCAGGGCCCGGAGTTGGGGTTCGTACGCCTCGACGGTGAAGCCCGGCACCATCCACACGACCTTGCGCAGGAAGTGGACGACGGCCCCGATGTCGTGGAACTCCACGCGCAGCCGCTCGGCGCGCAGGTCGACGATCTCCAGGCCGGCGTCCCGCGCTTCTCGCGCCTCGTCGTGCGGGTCGCGGGCGCGCCGGTTCTCCTCCGGCTGCGGGCCCAGGAAGTACTCGACGAGCTCGAACACGCTGCTGGGGCCGACGTGTTGGGCGAAGTAGGCGCCGCCGGGGCGCAGCACGCGGGCGATCTCCGCGAAGTGCGCCTTCACCGGGTGGCGGGCGGTGACCAGGTCGAAGGCGGCCCCGCCGAAGGGCAGCGGGGCGTCGTCCGGCGCGGCGACGACGACCACGCCGCGCGGGCCGAGGAGGCGGGTGGCCTTCTCCACGTTCGGGGGCCAGCCCTCGGTCGCCGCCATCACGGGCGGGAGCTTCGGTGCGAGGTTCAGCACCTCGCCGCCACCGGTGTGCAGATCGAGGGCGGATTCCGCGCGGGCGAGCCGCTCCCCCATGAGCCGCGCGTAGCCCCACGAGGGCCGCTGCTCGGTGGCCCGCCCGTCGAACCAGGAGAAGTCCCAGCCCTCGGTGGGCGCGGCGACGGCCTCCGCGACGAGGTCGTCGTAGGAACGGTGTGCGTGCGGGTGGTCCGGATGCGGGGTGTGAGCGGGGGTCATGGTGCGCATGATGTCAGCAGCGCCCCGTCCGGTTCACCCGTATTTCGACTGCCCTGGGGACAGCCCCCGGAACCGCTGGGGGGCTGACCCTCTTCCGTACGACAGGGGTATCGCACGTACCCTTGGCGTTCCCCACTGGCATTCCCCAACCCCCATACCCCCCTCAGGCCCGTCCGTCCTACCGCCTCACCGCAGAAATGCGAGCACATGTCCGTACGTTCCGCGATAGCGACCTGGCTGACCCGCCTCTACTTCTCCCGGCTGCGCAAGAAGGGGGGCAGCCTCGACCTGTCGGTGCTGTCGAAACTCCCCGACGCCGCGCTGCTGCCGCTGCGCCGGGAGGGTGTGGACCCGGTCCCGGAGATCGGCGCGCTGCGCGACCGCGAGCCGGTCAGCAAGCTGCCGATCCCCGGCATGACGGTGTGGCTGGTGTCCGGCTACGACGAGGCGAAGGAGGTCCTCGGCAACGCGAAGGCGTTCAGCAACGACTTCCGCAACCTGGTGGGGGTGGGCGGCGCCGAGGCCGAGCACAACCCCGGCGGCCTCGGCTTCTGCGACCCGCCGGACCACACGCGGCTGCGCCGGCTGCTGACGCCCGAGTTCACGATGCGCCGCCTGTCGCGCCTGACGCCGCGCATCCACGCGATCGTCGAGGAGCAGCTGGCCCAGCTGGAGAAGGCGGCCCGCGAGTCGCCCGACGGCACGGCCGACTTCGTCGAGCACTTCGCGATGCCCGTCCCCGCGCTCGTCATCTGCGAGCTGCTCGGCGTCCCGTACGAGGAGCGCGACGCGTTCCAGCAGTTCTCGGTCGCCCGCTTCGACGTGCTCGGCGGCGCCGGGGCGTCCTTCGGCGCGGTCTCGCAGTCCCTGGACTACCTGCGCGGCGTCGTCGCGGAGCAGCGCCGCAACCCCGGTGAGGGTCTGCTCGGCATGCTCGTGCGCGAGCACGGCGAGAACATCACGGACGAGGAGCTGACCGGCCTCGCGGACGGCGTGCTCACGGGTGGCCTGGAGACCACGGCGAGCATGATCGCCCTCGGCACCATGATCATGCTTCAGGACCGCGCGCACTTCGACGCGCTGCGCGACGCCGAGGACCCGGCCACGGTCGCGGCCCCCTTCGTCGACGAACTCCTGCGCCACCTCACGGTCGTCCAGACCGCGTTCCCGCGCTTCGCGCGCGAGGACATCGAGATCGGCGGGGTGCCGCTGGCCGCGGGGGACATAGTCATCGTGTCGCTGAGCGCGGCGGACCGCGATCCGCGGCTGGGCGACTCCATGGACGAGTTCCTCCCCGACCGCCCGCCCGCCGCCTCCCACCTCGCGTTCGGGTACGGCATCCACCGCTGCATCGGCGCCGAGCTCGGCAAGATGGAGCTGCGGGCGGCGTTCCCGCAACTGGTGCGGAGGTTCCCGGAGTTGCGGCTCGCGGTCGAGCCGGCGGAGCTGGAGTTCCGGAAGCTGTCGATCGTGTACGGGGTGGATCGGCTGCCGGTGCACGTGGGGTGAGGCGGGGTGCGCCGCCGGGTGCGGCGGCGCACCCGGCGCCCCTTTCTCGTCTCGGTCGGACTTCCTCAGTCGGACTTGGGGAGGGAGACCTCGACCCGGCGGTTCTTCTTGCGGCCCTGTTCCGTGCCGTTGTCCGCGATGGGGTAGTCCTCGCTGTAGCCGCGCACCTGGAACGTGATGTTCCCGCCCCGCGCGCCCAGCGCGGCCGTCAGCGCGTCGTGCACCGATTCGGCTCGGCTCTTGGAGAGCTTGAGGCCGTGGGCGTACGAGCCCAGGTTGTCGGTGAAGCCGAACACCCGTACCGAGCTGGCCTTCTGGTTCTCGATCTCGTCAGCGATGGCCTGGATCCGGGACTTCGCGTCCGGGTTCAGCTTCGAGCTGTCCTTCGGGAAGAGGACCTCCGCCTGGAGGGCGAACGTCACGTCCTCATTGGTGTCCGTACGGCGCTCGTCCCCGGACAGGTCCTCGACGACCGACTTGATGTCCAGCACCTTGGCCGGTGCCAGCGTGGCCCCGTCGGCGAGCTTCAGCCCCGGGCTGTTGGCGTCCACGGACGGCGGCGGTGAGGTGCTGGTGCTGCCGGGCGGGGCGCCGGTGGGTTCGTCGTCGGCGTGGGCGGTGGGGGGGGTGAGGAGGAGGGCGGTGAGCGCGGCCGCTGTGAGGTGGCGTCGGGGCATGTCAATCGCCCTCGGTGATCTCGATGGAGGCGGGGGGCATGCTGCCGACCTGGAGACTGACGTCGGTGGTGCCTTCGGGCGGGGCCGGGAACTGGACGTACCAGTCCTTCGTGGCTCCGTTGAGCACACCGCCCGTAAAGCGGGTGCAGAGACAGCGCCCCTGCGTGTCCCGCAGCACCAGGTACTTCTTCTTGCCGGCTTGATCAACGAGCGCTGCGCCAGCCATGGAGCCGCCGTTTGACGCCAACTCCTTCTCGTCGCCGCGCCAGTCGACGACTGCCCACGGCTTTCCCGTGTTGTTCGTGACGGTACCCTCAACGGTGAGAAAGCCGCCCTGGTCGCGCCTCGCAGACGTGATCGCGAGCGTCAGTCCGTCGCTCTTCACCTCGGCCAACGGCTTGTCCGGCGAGGGCGCCGAGGACTCCGCCTTGTCGTCGCTGCCCTGCCTCGCTGGCGCCGAGGACTTCGCGGCATCCCCCTCGCCCTTGTCGTCGTCGCCTCCGCAGCCGGTCACGGTCAGCACCAGGCCCGCCGCGATCGTCGCCGCAGCAAGTGCCCGGCGGGTGGTCGTCGTACGCCGAAGGTTCATCGCTGCGGCTTCCCTCTCTCGTCAGTCGGCCAGATGGACGGCGAACAGGTCCGACGCGTCCGGCAGGTCGTCAAGGTCGAAGTCTTCGGGATCGAAGTCCAACGTCTCGTCGTCACAGGTCAGTTGCAGGGCCTCTTTGGGGTCGGCATCGAGAGGAACGTCGCAGCGTGGCTGAATCACCGCAGTCGCGCGCGCCTTTGCCCGCCTGGTCTCCGTGCCGGGGATGATCGTGTCGCCGACGGTGTAGTTGGTCTCCGCCTCGACCCAGTAGCCCGGATAACCGTTGACCTCTGTCCCGTTCGGGCCGGACAGGAGATGAGCATCGTTGGCCGCGGCCAACTGGATGGCTGCCGCCTCCGCGTCGCTGCCCTGGATGTCCATGCCGTTCAGCCAGTCCAGCCAGTCATCCTTGCCGCCTTCGAGCGCCTCGCCCAGTCCTTGCATCAGCTTGTCGCGATCGGCCTGTGCTGCCGCCAACGCCGCAGCGTCAGCGGCCGATTGGGCGCCATTGCGTGTCGATGCAGCTTGGGCAAAAGCAAAGAAGGCGAACGCGGCGAAGAGCAGCATGGCCGTCAGCCAGATGTAGATCGGGAGGGTCGATCCCCGATCACCTTTCAGGTGAGGGCTCAGCCACCGAGGACGTTGTTGATGGCGCCCAGGATCGCGTTGGAGATCATCCCGTCCAGCCCCAGGCCGTCGATCGCCACGAAGATCCCCGCGATCAAAATCATCAGCCCCGCATACTCCACGAACCCGGCCCCGGAATCCCGCCGGGCGCCCCGGACCTTCTCTCCCAGTGCGACGGTCCACGTCACCCACACCCCGAGCAGTTTGTCCCTGATCACGGGAGCCCCCTTTCACCACTTCCGGCGCTTTCGCCAAGGCAACCAAATCAACACACGCAACGTACGCGAAGCGCAACCCTCCGCACCCGGTTTCGCCAAGGAAGGGGGTGCGCTTGACCGGAAGTTGTCGGCCTGTTGCCTTCCGTGTCATCGCCGTCCTCCGTCCCACGTCGCTCAACGGCCCAGTACGGAGCCGAAGTTCGTGCCTGAACCAAGGAACATGCCGGTCGCGATCAGGATCATCGTCGCCGGCAGCATGAAGACCAGCGTCACCATCGTGGCCTTCGGGATCGTCTTCGCCGCGCGGCGGCGGGAGTTCTGGGCGTCCGTGCGGCGCATGTCCGTGGCGAGCTGGATCAGGGTGTCCGCGATCGGGGAGCCCAGTTCCTCGCCCTGCTGGAGGGCGGAGACGAACTGGGCGACCTGCTCGGAGGCGTTGCGGCGCCGCAGCTCGTCGAAGGCCTGGCGGCGCGGGACGCCCATGTCCATCTGGCGCAGGGTGATGCGGAGTTCGTCCGCCCAGGGGCCCTCGTACTTCTCCGATACGCGGTCCAGCGCCTGGCGGAAGCCGAGGCCCGCCGAGACGACGACCGCGAGGACGTCGAGGAAGTCGGGGAGCGTGCGGTCGATGACCTCCTTGCGGTCGCGTACCGCCTGCCAGATCAGGGCGTCGGCCGCCAGCGCCCCGAAGGCGAAGGTGAGCGCGCCGAAGAGGGTCTGGCCCGCGGAGAAGAAGATCAGGCCCATGATCAGGCCGAAGGCCCCGTAGACCGCGCGCCGCGCCGCGTAGCGGTCGATGGTGAGGCCGCCGGGGTTGCCCGCCATGTCGATCTTCCGGCGTTTGGCGTCGACCCGGCGCGGGCCCATCAGGCGCAGGACCAGCGGCGCGAACCGCATGCCGATGCGGTCGACCGCCGAGCCGGTCGTGGAGACGCGGCTGGCGCCCACTTCCAGGGCCAGGGCCAGGTCGCTGGGGACCTTGGCGTCCGCCCGGTACATGCGGATGCCCAGGAAAATGCCCAGGACCGCCGCGCCCGCCAGGGCCGCGAGGAGGATGCCCAGCATCGTGGTCGTCATGGTCCGCTCACACCTCGATCCGGCCGAGGCGGCGGATGACGAAGAAGCCGATGCCGTAGAGGGCGAGGGCGACGAGGACGAGGGTGCGGCCGATGCCCGAGTCGGTCACCCGCGCGAGCGCGCCGTCGTTCGAGGAGTTGATGAGGATGAGGGAGCCGAGACCGAGGAGGGGGACGGTGAAGGCCGTCGCGTTGACCTCGGACAGCATGGTGCGGATCTCGCGGCGGGTCTCCTTCCTGTCCTCCAGGGTCTTGGTCAGGTTCCGCAGGGAGGAGACCACCGTGCCGCCCGCCTTGTTGGAGAGCACGAGGGTCGTGACGAGGACGATGAGTTCGCGGGACGGCAGGCGGGTCGCGAGTTCGTCGAGCGCGTCGTCGACGGATCGGCCCAGCGCCAACTGGTCGGCCACCCGCGACAGTTCCTCGCCCGCGGGGGCTTCCAGCTCCTCCGCCGCCATCGCGAGCGACGTGCGCAGGGCGAGGCCCGCGGCCGTCGCGTTCGCCAGAAGGCGGGCGACGTCCGGGAGTTGGTTGATGAAGGCCTCGATGCGCTTCTGGCGCTGCCAGTTCAGGAAGATCAGGGCGCTCCAGACGGCGACGAGCGCGGCGATCGGGCCGAAGAACGGGGCCAGCGTCGTCGCCGCGATCAACCACAGGCCCGCCGCGACCACGGCGACGTAGACGGAGAACTCGCCCGCCGTCACGTCCAGGCCCGTCGCCGACAGGCGCAGGTGGACGGAGCGGCCGAGGCGGGTGCGGCGGATCCGGCGGTCGACGGCGGCGAAGCGGCGAGCGCGCCCGCCGCCCGCGCCGAGGCCCGTGGCGCCGCCCGCCGGGTACGTGTCCAGGCGGTCGACCAGGGCCTGGCGCTGGGCCCGGCCCGAGGCCAGCGCGTAGACGCCCGCGACGGCGACGACGCAGGCGAGGACCGTGGCGCCGAGGGCGAGGAGGACGGGGGTCGTCATCCTGTTGCCTCCCTTGTGTTGCGTACGTCGACGGACTCCACGACGCCGAACGCCGGTGGCACCGCCTCCCCCGCCACGTTCATCCGGTCGGCGAGCGGGCGGGGCAGCGGCAGATGCTCGTAGTAGCCGTGCACGCGGCGGATCTCGGCGTCCGTGGCCCCGGAGACGTAGGGCTGTGCGACGAAACGGGTCACGGTCGCGATGCGGAACTGCTCGCGGCCGTGCGAGATCAGGAGGGCGATCTCGGTGATGCGGCGGGAGCCGTCGGCGGCGCGGGTGAGCTGGACGAGGACGTCGACGGCCGAGTTGATCTGGTCGCGCAGCGCCTCGAACGGTACGTCGACCTCCGACATGGAGCCGAGCGTCTGGAGGCGGGTGAGGGCGTCCTCGGCGGTGTTCGCGTGGACCGTGGCGAGGGAGCCGTCGTGGCCGGTGGACATGGCTTGCAGCATGTCGAGGGTCTCGCCGCCGCGGACCTCACCGACGATGATGCGGTCGGGGCGCATGCGCAGGCTGTTGCGGACGAGGTCGCGGATGGTGATCTGGCCCTTGCCCTCCACGTTCGCGGGCCGCGATTCGAGGCGGATGACGTGGTCCTGCTGGAGCTGGAGTTCCGCCGAGTCCTCGATCGTGATGATGCGTTCGTGGGAGGGGATGAGGGCCGACAGGGCGTTCAGGAGCGTCGTCTTGCCGGAGCCGGTGCCGCCGCTGACGATCACGTTGAAGCGGGCGCGGACGCACGCCGCGAGGAACATCAGCATGTGCTCGTCCAGCGAACCGAGTTCGAGGAGTTCGGTGAGGCTGTACGCGCGGGGGAAGCGGCGGATGGTGAGGGTGGCGCCGGTGAGGGAGAGCGGCGGGATGATCACGTTGACGCGTTCGCCGGTGGGGAGGCGGGCGTCGACCATGGGGTTGGACTCGTCGACGCGGCGGTTCACCGTGGAGACGATGCGTTCGATCGTCTGCATGAGCTGCTCGGACGACGTGAAGCGGAGCGGGAGCTGTTCCACGCGGCCGGCGCGCTCCACGAAGATCGCGTCGGGTCCGTTGACCATGATCTCGGTGACCGAGGGGTCCGCGAGGAGGGGTTCGAGGATGCCGAGGCCGAGGGCTTCGTCGACGACGCGGCGGATCAGCTGGGTGCGTTCCGTCGAGGAGAGGACGGGGCCCTCGCGGCTGATGATGTGGCCGAGGACGCGTTCCAGGCGGACGCGGCGTTCCGCGGCCTGGAGGGTCGACATCTCGGCGAGGTCGATCTCCTCGAGGAGTTTGGTGCGGTAGACGGCGACCAGGCCCTCGTCGCGGTCGGCGGACGTGGGGGTGCCGGGGCCGCCGGCTGCGGGGTCGCGGGTGGCGACCACGCGGGAGCGCAGGCTCATGTCGGTACGGTCAGCTCCCCTCGTTCTCGTCGTCGTTGGGCATGGTGGCGGTGCGGCGGAGGTCCCAGCCGTCGAACAGGGGGATGACCGGGGGGACGCGGACGGTGACGGTGCACGTGACGGTGTCACCAGTCCTGCCCCCAGACGCCTGGGGGTTGAGCCAGCTGCTGGCGGAAGCGGTGGCCGCGGTCTGGGCGGTGCCGGGGGTGAGGGATTCGGCGCGGGCGGCGGCGCGGGCGGCGGAGCCGGCCTGGTTGGCGGCGTAGCCGACGAGGCCGAGTTGGATGGTGGCCATGCCGATGAGGAGGAGGAAGGGGAGGAAGCCGGCGAATTCGAGCATGGATACGCCGCGGTCGTCGCGCGGCGTCAGCCGTCGTGGTGTGCCCGGCACCGTGCCCGCACCCCCGGGGCTCCGCCCCGGACCCCGCTCCTCAATCGCCGGAGGGGCTGAAAGGGCCGGACCCCGCTTCTCGAACGCCGGAGGGGCTGAAAGGGCCGGACCCCGCTTCTCGAACGCCGGAGGGGCTGAAAGGGCCGGACCCCGCTTCTCGAACGCCGGAGGGGCTGAAAGGGCCGGACCCCGCTTCTCGAACGCCGGAGGGGCTGAAAGGGCCGGACCCCGCTTCTCATGCGCCGGGAGGGCCGGCCGGGCTGGGGTGGGTCGGGTTTTGAGCCTCTGCGGCGATTGAGCAGCGGGGTTCGGGGCGGAGCCCCGGGGCGGGGGGAGGGTCACTGGGTGGCCTCCGTTGCCGCGCCGGCCTCGCCCTTGACGGACCAGCCGGGGTTCACGCCGGGGAAGAAGAGGGGGACGTCGACTTCGACGGTGGCCTTCGTGACCACCCCGCCGCCCTCGGGGCAACTGATCCGCGCACCCTGCCACGCCCCCGGCAGATGCTCCCGCCCCGCGGCGTCGCACGCCCCCTGCCCGTCCCCGCCGGAGGCGTACGCCGACGTGGCGGCCCGCGCCGCCTCGTCCGCCGCGTTCCCGGCCAGGGAGTACGTGTAGCCGTACAGGACGCACTGCCACATCAGGGCGAGGACGACGAGGATCAGCGGGAACATCGCCGCGAATTCGAGGGTGACCGCGCCCTTGTCGCCGGCCCTGCGCCGGCCCCGGCGGCCGGCCCCCGGAGGGGCGGGGGTGGCGACCAGGTCGAGTTCCGCCGCCAGCGACCACATCGCCTGCTTGACCGTCGACCGGTTGTCGAGGTCCTGCATGCGGCCCGCGTCGACCGCGGCCTGAAGTTCCTTGTAGGCGGCGGGGATCGAGGTCTTCGCGGTCTTCGTGCCGGTGACCCGTTCCACCAGGGGCGGCTGGATCTCCGCCGTGCGGGCGTGCCGGTTGACGACCGTGAGGGTCTCCTCCGCCTTGCGGACCTGGAGGCGGTCCCAGAGGCGGACCATGCGTTTCGCCGCGCGTACCGCGACCACGTCCGGGGTGACGAGGAGGGCCGTCTGGTCGGCGAGTTCGATGGCGGTGGTGTTCGCCGCGCCCATCTGCGTACCGCAGTCGACGACGACCACGTCGTAGCGGGCGCGCAGCGCGTGGATCACCTGGCGGGCCACGCGGTCGGTGACGTCCTCGCCGCGTTCGCCCTCGGCCGGGGAGAGGAGCAGGTCCACGCCGGACTCGTGGGCGAACGCCGCGTCCTGGAGCACGCGGGGCGTGATGTCGCGGATCGCGGCGAGGTCGGCGACGGAGCGGCGGAACTGTACGTCGAGGTAGGAGGCCACGTCGCCGGACTGGAGGTCCAGGTCGAGGAGGGCGACGGTGCGGCCCGAGGCCTTCGCGGCGAGGGCGAGCTGGACGGCGGTGACCGTGGTGCCCACGCCGCCCTTCGCGCCCGCGACCGCGACGACGCGGCCGCCGCCCGCGGGGACGAGTTCGGTGCCGGTGCCGCCCGCGAGGTGGCGGCGCATGCCGGCGGACCAGGTGGCGGCGGCCTGGACGCGTTCGGCCAGGGCGTCGTAGCCGAGGGGGAACGCGACGATGCCGCGGGCGCCGCTGTCCATCGCGGCGGTGAGGAGGGCGGGGCTGGTGTCCGCGGTGAGCAGGACGACGCCGACCGCGGGGAAGCGGAGGACGAGGTCGCGGATCAGGTCGAGGGCGGGGACGGGGCCGATGCGTTCGTGGACGAGGACGACTTCGGGGAGTTCGTCGAGGGATTCGGCGGCGAGGGAGGCGAGGGTGTCGAGGAGGGCGGTGGCGTCGGGGACGGGTGGGGCGGGGTCGGTGTCGGGGAGTTGGGAGAGGAGGGTGGTGACGGCGCGGGCGGTTTCCGGGTCCGCGACGGCCGGCAGAATCCTGGTGCTCACGCCCCACCTCCCGTCACCGGCACCATCGCCGCGGAGGCCCGGTGTACCCGCACCGTCGTTGCGGCCACGGGGCTCCGCCCCGGACCCCGCTGCTCAATCGCCGCAGGGGCTCCATATACCCGCACCGACGCCACAGCCCCAGCTGCCGCGGGCCATGCGGTCGAGCCCACCCCACCAAGCCCCTCCGGCGATTGAGGAGCGGGGTCCGGGGCGGAGCCCCGGGGCGTCAGGGGCGGGGGGCCGTAGGAGGCGGGGGGCGTGGGCCACCGGAGTGGGGAAAGCGCGGCCGGCGTCGGTGTCACTTGTCGCCCTCCAGCGTGTACGACCGGTCCCCCGGCGGGATCTCCTCGTCCGCCCCCGGCGCGACCAGCGCCAACCGCACATGCGTCGCGAACGACTCCGCGTACGCGACCCGCTGCGCATCGGACGCGGCCAGCGCGAACGTGATCGGAACCGCCTCGCCCTGCCTGCGCGCGTCGTTGTCGTTCGCTCCGGCACCCTGCTGGTCGAGCGGAGTCAGTTTGCCCACGTCCATGACCTCGGCGTTCTCGACGATGACCTTCGACTGGTCGCGCTGCTTGTCGTTCTCGGCCTTGAAGGTCGCGTAGATGTTGACCTTCGCACCGGGGTTGATCTTTCCGGCGACGCCGGTCTCCGCGTCGATCATGATGGCGATCTCCTGCTGGCCCGCCTCCAGGCGGGGCCGGTCGACGATCATGTCGGACTGGAGCAGCGAGCCCTTCTTGAGCTGGGTGACCGCGATCTTGCCGCGGATGTCGCCGAGGTCGGTGACGGCCGTCTCCGACAGCCACCGCTCGGGCATCCGCACCTTCTCGAACTGGTCCGCCGTGAGCTGCTTGTACGGCGCCACGTCCTGCTTCAGCTCGTACGCGTCCACCTCCGGCGCCACCTTCGAGTCCACGTCACGGATCACCGCCAGCACACCGGCGAACGCCCCGATGGCGCACAAAGCCGAGACGACCAGGAGTATGACGCCGCGGCGCTGACGTGAGTTCATGGACCGGACAACCTCGTTCGTAGGGGGCGGGGGCCAGAGGGGTCGCGGGGGCGACGCGGGCGGGTCATGGGTGGTGGGCCCGTGGCAGGGCCGTCCTGGTCGAGCCGGCGGCCGGTGTCAGCGCCGTGCGCCCCCGCGCGGCCGGGGCCTCGGGCGGTGCCTCTACGGCCAGGGGCGCGGAGCAGAATCCGCAGCGGTCGCCGATGAGTTCGAGGCCGCACCAGCCGCACTGCTCGCGGCGGACGGACGACACGAGTTGGTAGAGCACCGAGATGTCGGGGATGGCCGCGGCGAACTCGACGATCCGGCCGGGGCTTCCCGGCTTGCCGGTCGCCCACCAGCGCGGCGAGTCCGCGGGCAGCCGCGTCCGCGTCACGCCCTGCACCCGCCAGGCGGGGGCGAGGACGCCGGTGAGCCAGTCCGGGGTGTGCTGGCCGACCGCGTAGACCATCCGCGTGCCGAAGGCCGGGCCGGTGGGTGTCTCGGAGCCGGTCAGGCGCAGGAGCTGGGGTTGCGGGGAGGCGACCACGGCGAACTGGGCGTTGGGCGACCAGGACTTCGCGTGCGCCTTCAGCGAGACCGGGACCCGGTCCAGCTTCGCCACCGAGCCGACCACCGCGCCCGCGTGGACGTAGTGCGCGAGCAGGCGGGCCGAGGAGGCCAGGACGCCGGGGCTGAAGTCGCAGATCGACAGCTGGCGCAATTGCAGCGCCAGGACGGCGAGTCCGAGGGGCGGCAGGGCGGGGCGGAGGATCGCCATCCGGTCGGTCTCCAGCACGGAGCGGATCGAATGGAGGCGGTGCACGGTCGCTTCCGGCGCGGAATCCGGGCAGAGCACGATCACATAGCCGTGCTGTTCGATCAGTGCGTGTACGTCGGTGAGCGCGCGGTCCAGCGGGTACTTCTGCGGCGGTTCGCCCACGGGCAGCACCGTGGCGGTCGGCGTGTGGCGGTCGGGCGAGGCCAGGACCAGGTCGGGGTCGGTCACGGCTATGGCGGTCGGCACGCGTGAACCCCCCGGTCGTCGCTCTGCGTTCCTCCAGTGGCACCTTGCTGTGATGCCGCGGTGCTGCTTGAGCACCATATCCACGAGGCCGCCCGGCAACACCCCACTTCGCACTGTTCACGGGGTGATCGGCCGTGGCTCGGGCCCGGTTGGCGAAGAAGTGTCGGCGCGACCCCTTGACATCCTCAATGGTCTGGACCAGCTTGGGGCCCCAGCAGCTGCTTCCTCAACTCCCCCCACTTCTCCCCCACTTCGCTGCGGGAGACCTCCCCCCACATGGAGGAAGAAATGGCGCATTCCCATCGGAGCAGGTCACGGTTCGGCGTGCTGCTGGGCGCCGTCACGGCGGCGGCGCTCGCCGTCGGCGGTCTCGCCGCGACGAGCGGTACCGCGAGCGCGGGCAGCGCGGCGGAGAGCTCCACGGCCGCCGTCCCCGCGCACGCCGTCACCGGCTACTGGCAGAACTTCAACAACGGCGCCACGGTGCAGGAACTGGCCGACGTCCCGGACGCGTACGACATCGTCGCCGTCGCCTTCGCCGACGCCACCACGACGCCCGGCGCCGTCGACTTCACGCTCGACTCGGCCGGCCTCGGCGGCTACACGGACGACGCCTTCAAGGCCGACATCAAGGCCAAGCAGGCGGCCGGGAAGTCCGTGATCATCTCGATCGGTGGCGAGAAGGGCACCATCCAGGTCAACGACGCGGCCTCGGCCACCAGTTTCGCCGACTCGGTGTACGCGCTCATGCAGGAGTACGGCTTCGACGGTGTCGACATCGACCTGGAGAACGGGCTCAACTCCACGTACATGTCGCAGGCGTTGAAGTCGCTCGCCGCGAAGGCGGGCGACGGCTTCGTGCTCACCATGGCGCCGCAGACCATCGACATGCAGTCGACCTCGGCCGAGTACTTCAAGACCGCCCTGGCCGTGAAGGACATCCTCACCGTCGTCAACATGCAGTACTACAACAGCGGTTCGATGCTGGGCTGCGACGGCAAGGTCTACAGCCAGGGAACGGTGGACTTCCTCACCGCCCTCGCCTGCATCCAACTGGAGGGCGGGCTCGACCCCTCGCAGGTCGGCATCGGCACACCGGCCTCGTCGAGCGCGGCGGGCAGCGGGTACGTGGCCCCGTCCGTCGTGAACGACGCGCTCGACTGCCTCACCAAGGGCACGAACTGCGGCTCGTTCAAGCCGTCGAAGACCTACCCGGGCCTGCGCGGCGCGATGACCTGGTCGACCAACTGGGACGCGAGCTCCGGCAACGCGTGGTCCTCGGCCGTCGGACCGCACGTCGACGGCCTGTAGTCACCCGCGCGGGCAGCGCCGCCGCTCCCCCGGCGGCGCTGCCCGCACCCGGGCCCGTACGGATCAGAAGAACTCCGACCAGGGCTGGTCCCAGATCTGCTTCACGCACAGCACCACGAACAGCAGGCCCGCGACCGTCAGCATGGTGTTGCTCAGCCAGCCGTTGCGCCAACTCGTTGGAGTGCGCGACGAGTTCAGGAGCCAGACGAGGGTGAGCGCCAGGAACGGCATGAAGGCCGCGCCCAGCACCCCGTAGATGATGACCAGGCGGAACGGCTGGCCCTGGAAGAGCAGGATCATCGGCGGGAACGTCATCCACAGCAGGAACGCCCGGAACGGCCAGCCCTTCTCGCGGTCGCCGCTCGCCACTTCCCGGCCGGTGGCGACGCGCGAGAGGCGGTAGCGCTCGACGAAGTCGGCGAACATCAGGCTCACGCCGTGCCACACGCCGATCAGGGACGTGAAGGACGTCGCGAAGAAGCCGACGAGGAAGAGCTTCGCGGTCGCCGTGCCGTACTCGGCCTCCAGGATCTTCGAGAGGTCGACCAGACCCTTGTCGCCCGACGCGATCGCCGTGTGCGACGCGTGCAGCAGTTCCGCGCCGACGAACAGCATCGCCACGACGAAGACGCCGGTGGTGATGTACGCGACCCGGTTGTCGAGCCGCATCACCTTCATCCAGGACGTGTTGGTCCAGCCCTTCGCGTTGACCCAGTAGCCGTACGCGGCCAGCGTGATCGTGCCGCCCACGCCGCCGATCAGACCCAGCGTGTTGAGGATCGAGTCCTTCTCGTCCGGCAGGACGGGGAGCAGGCCCGCGAAGGCGTCGCCGAGGTTCGGGGTGACGCGGATCGCCAGGTAGACCGTCACGACGAACATGACGCCGACGAGCACGGTCATGACCTTCTCGAAGACGCTGTACTTGTTGAGCCAGACGAAGACCAGGCCGACGACACCGCTGAGGATCGCCCACGGCTTGATCGACCAGTCGGCCGGGAACACGTCGGGGAACAGCGCCTGGAGCGGCAGCCCGCTCGACGACATCGCCGCCGCGCCGTACACGAAGCCCCAGATCACGACGTAGACGACGAAGAAGTACGTCGTCCACTTGCCGAGGCTCGCCCAGCCGTCGAAGAGGGTGCGGCCGGTGGCCAGGTGCCAGCGGCCCGCCGCCTCCGCGAGGCTGATCTTGACGAGGCAGCCGAGGACCGCCGCCCAGAGCAGCGTGTAGCCGAAGTTGCTGCCCGCGATGAGGGTGGCGACGAGGTCGCCCGCCCCGACACCCGTCGCGGCGACGACGATGCCGGGGCCGATGTACTTCCAACTGGACTTGCGGGGTTCGGAGTCGAGAGTGGTGGTGTTGCCGGTTCCTGGGGTGCCCGTGGTGTCCGCCATGAACACCAAGGGTGCGTAAAGCTGCCGCCCTGGCAAGAGGGGCGTCACCACCAACTGGGTGACTACTCCTCGAAGTACGCGTCCAGCGCCTTGTCGAGCTGGTCCGTCCACTCCTGGAGGCGGGCCTTGTCGGGGGCCTCGACGTCGTTGGGGAACCAGCGGCTGTTGGGCATGTGGACCGTCACCGTGAGGCGCTTGCGCGCGGTGCCGACCTCGACGGCGCTGATCTCGTCCCAGGTGAAGTCGGCCTCCTGGTCGTCGAGCGTGAAGCGGACGCCGGTCGCGTCGACGGTGATGGAACCGCGGCGGTCCCTGGCCTCCAGGGCGGGGCCTTCGGCATCGGCGTCGGCATCGTCGGGCCCGGAGTCCTTCGCGGCTTCGGGCTCGGCCTCTTCAGCCTCTGCCTCTTCGGCCGCTTCGGCCTCGGCCTCCGGTTCCTCGGGCTCGTCGTGCTGGGCCCCGGACGTCGACGTCACCTCCTCCGGCGTCTCCTCGGCGTCCGTGACCTCGGCGTCCTTCGTGGCGGGCCCCCGCGCGGGAGCCGTCAGGCCAGGGATGTACGCCGGGTCGAAGCCGGCACCGGTGACGGGCGTGACCTTCTCGTTCTCCATACGCTGCTCCACGGGCGGAAGTATGGCGGACAAGCCTGTGCCGCACCTCCCCCAGGGGGTGGGTGCGGCACAGGAACGGGCCGGAGCCCCGTGCGGGCTAGACGAACAGGCTGATCACCAGCGCCACCACGAACCCGGCGACGGAGAGCACCGACTCCAGGACCGTCCACGTGCGCAGGGTGTCCCGCTCGGAGATCCCGAAGTACTTGGCGACCATCCAGAACCCGCCGTCGTTGACGTGCGAGGCGAAGATGGAGCCCGCCGAGATCGCCATGATGACGAGCGCGACGAAGGCCTGCGAGTAGTCGCCCTCGGAGAGCAGCGGGGCGACGATGCCCGCCGTCGTCACGATGGCGACCGTCGCCGAGCCCTGGGCGACGCGCAGCACCAGCGAGATCAGGTAGGCGAGGACGATGACGGGCAGGCCCATGCCGTTGAACGTGTCGGCGAGGGCGTCCGCGATGCCGCTCGCCTTGAGGACGGCGCCGAAGACCCCGCCCGCGCCGACCACCAGGAGGATGTTGCCGACCGGCTTCAGGGACGCCGTCGACACCGTCTCCAGGGACTTGCGCGACCAGCCGCGGCGGATGCCCAGCAGGTAGTAGGCCATCATCAGCGCGATCGTCAGCGCGACGAAGGGGTGGCCGAAGAACTCGATGACCGAGCGGCCCGTCGACGGGTCGAAGGCGATGGAGGAGAAGGTCGCGAGGAGGATCAGGACCAGCGGCGTGCCGATGATGGCGAAGACCGTGCCCAGCGGGACCGGCTTCTCGGTCGGGGTGACGCCCGCGGCGCGCTGCTCGGCCTCCAGGGCGGCCTTGGCCTCCTCGGCCGCCTCGACCATGTCCTGCGGTACGGGGACGAAGATCCGCTTGCCGATCCAGGCGGCCCAGCCCCAGGCGGCGAGCACGGCCGGGATGCCGCAGACGATGCCCATGAGGATGACCCAGCCGAGGTCGACCTTGAGCAGGCCGGCGGCGGCGACGGGGCCGGGGTGCGGCGGCAGGAAGGCGTGCGTCATCGACAGGCCCGCGAGCAGCGGCATGCAGTACAGGATGATCGACTTGCCGCCGCGCTTGGCGGCCGCGTAGACGATCGGCGCGAGGACGAAGATGCCGACGTCGAAGAAGACGGGGATGCCGAAGATCAGGCCGGTGAGGCCCATGGCGAGCGGGGCGCGCTTCTCGCCGAAGAGGTTCAGGAGGCGGGACGCCAGTACTTCGGCGCCGCCGGAGACTTCGAGCACCGCGCCGAGCATGGTGCCCAGGCCGATGATGATCGCGACGTGGCCGAGGGTGCCGCCCATGCCGGACTCGATCGTGGAGACCGCGTCGGACTTCTGGACGGTGCCGAAGAGTTCGGTGACCGACAGGCCGGCGCCGAGGCCGACGGCTATGGAGACCGCGAGCAGCGCCACGAAGGGCTGGATGCGCGCCTTGATGATCAGGAAGAGCAGCAGCACGATCCCGAGGAAGGCGACGGTCAGCAGACCGGCGGTGCCGTCGATGAACGTGAGGATGCCGCCGGTGTGAGGCGGGGCCTCGGTGGGGGCGGCGGCCGCGAGCGGGGCGAACGGGGACATCGTTGACCTCGTAAGTGCATGGGGCTTTCGGGCAGGGGGGATCGCGGTGCGGCGCCCCTGTGGGGAGGGCGCCGCACCGTGACGACGTACGGACTACGGCAGGGGGAGGGCGGTCAGCTCAGGACGGCGAGCGCGTCGATCTCGATGAGCAGGCCCTTGGGCAGACCGACGTAGACGGTCGTGCGGGCGGAGGCCGGGGCCTTGAGGCCCTGCTCCTCGAAGTACTCGTTGTAGATCTGGTTCATCTCGGCGAAGTGGTCGACGTCCGTCAGGTAGACGCGCATCATCATGACGTCGTCCCAGGTGGCGCCGCCCTCTTCGAGGATCGCCTTGACGTTGGCGAAGGTCTGGAGGGTCTGCTCCTTCAGGGTCGGGCCCGCGGGGGTGGGGGCCTTGCCCTCCTCGGCCGGCAGGAAGCCGACCTGGCCGGCGACCTGAAGGATGTTGCCCTTCTTGACGCCGTGCGAGAACTTCGCCGGCGGGGTGGTGTGGGTGGCGGGCGTGAGCGCGATCTTCTCGGTCATGAACTTGCTTCCTTGGGAGGGGTGTTACCGGTGTTTCCGGTCGGGGCTGCGGTGCCTGAGTAGTCCCGGCTGATGGCTTCCGCCGTGCGGCGCACCAGCGGGAGCAACGTGAGGAGTTCCTCGGCGGTCACGACGACGTTCGGCGCGGAGACCGACATGGCGGCCACGACCCGGCCGTCCGCGCCGCGGATGGGGGCGCCGACGCAGTTGATGGACTCCTCGTGGCCACCGAGGTCGGTGGCCCAGCCCTGTTCGCGCACCTTCTCCAGCTCCCGCAGGAACGCTGCGGCGTTGGGGGTCGAACGGGCCGTGTACAGGGGGTAGTCGAGCTTCTCCGCGAGGGCGCGGCGCTCGGGCTCGGAGAGGTCGGCGAGCAGCAGCTTCGCCACGGCCGCGACCGTGATGGCGACGGGTTTGCCGACGCGCGAGTACATGCGCACCGGGTAGCGGCTCTCGACCTTGTCGATGTAGAGGACCTCGTTCTCCTCGTACACCGCGAGGTGGACGGTGTGCCCGACCTTCTCGTTGAGCTGGGCGAGGTGCGGGTGGGCGATCTCGCGGACGTCGAGGTTCTCCACGGCCTCCTGGGCGAGCGCGAAGAGGCGGGCGCCGAGGCGGTAGCGCTGGTCGGACTGGCGGTGCACCAGGCCGTGCTCGTGCAGGGTGCGCAGCAGGCGCAGCGCCGTGGACTTGTGCACGCCGAGCCGGTCGGCGACCTGGCCCAGGTCGGCGGGTCCCTCGGCGAGCAGCGGCAGGATGCTGAGCGCGCGGTCGACGGTCTGGCTCATGGCGTACGTACCTCCTCGGCGGCCGCGTCGGTGGCTTCGGTCCACCCGGGGCCGAGGTGCAGTGTCCCCCACGCGGCGGCGTCGAGGCCGACGAGGCGCTCCGACCGGGCGCGGCCCGGGGGCGTCGCGAGGTCGCCGGGGTCGGTGAGGGCGGCGGCGGCCCAGAGGTGGCCGTGCCGCAGCCGCTCGGCGACGGGCAGGTCGCGCAGGGTGGCGGAGAGGAATCCGGCGGCGAAGGCGTCGCCCGCGCCGACGGCGGCGACGACGTCGACGCGCGGGGCGGGTTCCTCGTGGCGCCCGTCGGCGTCGAAGGCGACCGCGCCGTCCGCGCCGCCCTTCACCACGAGCAGCGCGGGCTCGGGCAGTGCCGCGCGGATGGCGTCGGGGCCGCCGGTGATGCCCCAGGCGGCCTCGGCCTCGTCGTCGCCGACGAACACGATGTCGGCGCCGCGCGCGAGGTCCAGGAGTACGCCGGGGCCCTCGGCGGCGCCGGACCACAGGCCGGGCCGGTGGTTGACGTCGAAGGAGACGAGGGGGCGTCCCGCGCGCGGGGCGGTCAGCTCGCGCAGCAGGTCGAGGCAGCCTTCGGAGAGCGCGGCGGTGATCCCGGACAGGTGCAGGATCCGGCCGGAGCGCAGCGCGTCCAGGTCCAGGTTGGCGGTGGACATCGCGGAGGCGGCGGATCCGGCGCGGTAGTAGGCGACCTCGTGGGCGGCGGTGGCCCGGTCGCCGGCGGTGCGGAAGTAGATGCCGGTGGGCCGGTGCAGGTCGCGGCGGACGGCGGAGGTGTCGACGCCGTACGCGCCGATGGCCGCGACGAGGTGGTCGCCGAACCCGTCGGCGCCGACCCGGCTGACCCAGGCGGAGCGGTGGCCCGCGGCGGCGAGGACGCACGCCACGTTGGACTCGGCGCCGCCGATGCCGCGGTCGAACGACGGCACGTCGGCGAGCCGCCCGGGGACGGAGGGCCGGAACGTGACCATGGACTCGCCGAGCGCGACGACGTCGTTCGGTACTGCGGTTCCGGTGGCGGTCACGTGGATCGCTCTCCTTGCGACGGGGGCTCCGGGCTTTCGTTGACCCGACATCGGATCGGATGTTAGACAGCATGAAGCGACATACGCAATGACCGTTGCAAATAGCGCAACGGACTGCCTGGAGGAGGCGCCGTGACCGCCGAGAACGCCGACAACGCCGTCGAGCGCCGTACCGCCCGTCTTGAGAAGCTGGCGACGGAGCGGGTGGACTTCCGCTTCAAGGGGCTGCCGCCCGAGGCGGACGGCGCGACGGTCGGCGAGCTGGCCGCCCGCCGCCTGAACCTCTTCACGGACGGCTTCACCACCCCCGTCCTCGCCCTCTCCGCCGAGCGCCTGGAGCACAACCTCGCGCTCATGGAGGCCTACTCGGCCCGGCACGGCCTCGCGTTCGCCCCGCACGGCAAGACGTCGATGGCCCCGCAGCTCTTCCACCGCCAGATCGAGCACGGCGCCTGGGGCATCACCCTCGCCGTGCCCCACCAGGTGCGGGTGGCGCGGGAGTTCGGCATCGACCGGATCTTCCTGGCGAACGAACTCGTCGACGCGGCGGCACTGACGTGGCTGGCGCGCGAGCTGGACACCGACCCCTCCTTCCGGTTCATCTGCTACGTCGACTCCGTGCGCGGCGTGGAGCTGATGCAGGCCGCGCTGACGCAGGCCGGTGCGGGCCGCCCGGTCGACGTGGTCGTGGAGCTCGGCGCGGGTGACGGCGCGCGCACCGGGGCGCGTTCGGAGGCGGACTGCGCGGCGGTCGCGGACGCGGTGGCCGCGGCGGACCGGCTGCGGCTCGTGGGCGTCGCCGGGTACGAGGGCGAGGTGCCGGAGGCGGACGGCGAGCGGGTGCGGGCGTGGCTGCGCCGGCTGGTCGGGCTCGCGGCGGACTTCGACAAGGCGGGGCGGTTCGCGGACGTCGAGGAGATCGTCGTCAGCGCGGGTGGCTCCGCGTGGTTCGACGCGGTGGCGGACGTGTTCGCCCAGATCCCCGAACTGTCGCTGCCCGTACTGAAGTTGCTCCGCTCCGGCGCGTACGTCTCGCACGACGACGGCCACTACCGGCACCTCACGCCGTTCAACCGGGTGCCGGAGGAGGGTGCGCTGCACCCGGCGTTCCGGCTGTGGGCGCAGGTGGTCTCGCGGCCGAACGAGGGCCAGGCGTTCACCAACGCGGGCAAGCGGGACGCCGCGTACGACATCGATCTGCCGGAGGCGCAGGTGGTGCGGGACGCGCGGACCGGCGAGGTCCGGGAGGCCGCGGGGGTCGCGGTGACCGGTCTGTCCGACCAGCACGGGTGGGTGCGGACGGAGCCGGGGGCGCACCTTGAGGTGGGTGACTGGCTCGGGATGGGCCTGTCGCACCCGTGCACGTCCTTCGACAAGTGGCAGTTGATTCCGTTGGTGGAGGCGGACGGCACGGTCGTGGACTACGTCCGCACGTACTTCTGACCGAAGCCCACCCGTCTCCCCTCACGCCACGGGGCTCCGCCCCGGACCCCGCGCCTCAAACGCCGGCGAGGCTTGATCGTTGGAGCCCCTGCGGCGATTGAGCAGCGGGGTCCGGGGCGGAGCCCCGGGACCGCAGCACGCACCACCCGCCACCCACCCAGAAAGGCACCCCCATGGACCTGGTCATCCGCGACGCCCGCGTCATCGACGGCAGCGGCAGCCCTTCGTACCGAGCCGACGTAGTCGTCACCGATGGCCGTATCGCCGAGATCCACGCGGAGGGCGACGGCCCCCGCCCCACCGCCCTGCGCACGGTGGACGCCGACGGCCTCGCCCTCTCCCCCGGCTTCATCGACATGCACGCGCACAGCGACCTCGCCGTGCTCCGCGACCCCGACCACACCGCGAAGGCCGCCCAGGGCGTCACCCTCGAAGTCCTCGGCCAGGACGGCCTGTCGTACGCCCCCGTCGACGACCGCACCCTCGCCCAGGTCCGCCAGGCGATCACCGGCTGGAACGGCGACGGCTCCGACATCGACTTCGACTGGCGCACGGTCGGCGAGTACCTCGACCGGATCGACCGCCAGGGCACCGCCGTGAACGCGGCGTACCTCATCCCCCAGGGCACCGTCCGGATGTACGCCGTCGGCTGGGACGACCGCGACGCGACGCCCGCCGAGCTCGACCACATGAAGCGCCTGGTCGCCGAGGGCATGGAGCAGGGCGCCGTGGGGATGTCGTCCGGGCTGACCTACACCCCGGGCATGTACGCCAAGGACGCCGAACTCACCGAACTGTGCCGGGTCGTGGCCGCGTACGACGGCTACTACTGCCCCCACCACCGCAGCTACGGCGCCGGCGCCCTCGACGCCTACCGGGAGATGGTGGAGCTGACGCGCGACGCCGGCTGCGCCCTCCACCTCGCCCACGCCACCATGAACTTCGGCGTGAACAAGGGGAAGGGCAAGGACCTGCTCGCCCTCCTCGACGAGGCCCTCGCGGACGGCGCCGACATCAGCCTCGACACGTACCCGTACACCCCGGGCGCGACGACCCTCGTCGCCATGCTGCCGAGCTGGGCGAACGAGGGCGGTCCCGACGCCACGCTCGCCCGCCTGAAGGACGACGCGACCGCGGAGCGGATCCGCCACCACGTCGAGGTGATCGGCGCGGACGGCTGTCACGGCGTGCCGATGGAGTGGGACACCATCGAGATCTCCGGCGTCTCCGACCCCGCGCTCGCCTCCTGCGTCGGCAAGACGGTCGCGCAGGCCGCCGCCGAACGCGGCGAGGCCCCCTGGGTCACGGCCCGCCGCCTGCTGATCGCCGACAACCTCGGCTCGACGATCCTTCAGCACGTCGGCCACGAGGACAACGTCCGCGCGATCATGCAGCACCCGGTGCACACCGGCGGCAGCGACGGCATCCTCCAGGGCTTCAAGCCGCACCCGCGCGCGTACGGCACGTTCCCGCACTACCTCGGCCACTACGCCCGTGACCTCGGCGTCATGTCCCTGGAGGAGACGGTCGCGCACCTGACGTCCCGCCCGGCCGCCCGTCTGCGGCTCCCGGACCGCGGTCTGGTCCGTGAGGGCTACCGCGCCGACCTGGTCCTCTTCGACCCGGAGACGGTCGCGGCGGGTTCGACGTTCGAGGCGCCGCGCACGCTGCCCGTCGGCATTCCGCACGTCCTCGTCGACGGCAGGTTCGTGATCGAGGACGGGCGCCGCACGGACGTGCTCGCGGGCAGGTCCGTACGGCGCACCACGAAGTGAACTACGCGGCGGGCTCCGGCAGTTCGCAGCCCTTGCGGCTCAGGTCGATCTTGCTGTCATGGGCGACGCAGGGCGCGATCCCGTACGTCTGCTGCGCGTAGTTGATGCCCTTGCGCACGGTGACCCGGCCCTTGCGGTCGACCTCGCAGGGGTTGTTGAGGGTGCACTTCTCGCCGTCCTCGTTGCCGGTGTTGTTGACGGCGATCACCCGTCCGGTGCGGTCGTCGATCACCGGGGAGCCGGAGGTGCCGCCGATGGTCTGGCACTCCGGGGTGTAGCGCACCGAGTCCTTCCAGGTCCACCAGTACTCCTTGAGGCGGTACGCGAACCCGTCGACGGAGCACTTGTACTGCTCCTTCCAGTACCCGGAGACCACCGTGATGTCGGTGTTCTTGCGCGGGTGGCGGGGATCGATGAGCAGCGGTGCCACGTGGTACTTGTTCTCGATCTCCGCGTAGGTGGTGGTGAGCTGGTACAGCGAGATGTCGGTGTCGGTCATCGTCGCGTACGAGATCTTGCCGGCCCGGAGCGTGCCGAGTTCGCCCGCGTCCGCGTCGAGGAGCGTGAACGTCCGCGTGGACGGCTGGTCGACGATCACCTCTCCCGCCTGCGGGAAGCCGGTCTCCAGGCAGTGGCCGTTGGAGAGGACGAGCGCCGGGTCGTCCGGCTGCGACTGCGGGGTGCGCACGACGGAGCCGGAACAGTTGCTGAGCGCGACGGTGCCCGCGAAGGTGACGGGCGCGTCGTGGGATCTGTCCGCGCCGAGGGCCGGTGCCGCTCCCGCGCCGACGAGGGCGAGCGCGAACACGGCACCTGCGATGGACTTCTTCATCGGTGGATCCCCTCACGGCGTCCGGTGGGACGCCCGTAGCCGATGGTTGCCGTGCGCATTCTTTGCGGCGCGCGGCGGCCGGGCAAGAGGTGGGATCCAGTCCGTATGGCCGTCAACTCCCCTGTCGGACAGGCGGGTTACCTCTTCAACCGGACCCCTTGGAACCGCCCGGCCCGCCGTTGCCCCGGCCGGGCTTGTCGCCCGAGTTGCCGCGGGCTGGTGCGGCGTCGGGCGCCGTGGTCGTGGGGGCCGCGGTCGTCGCCCTCGACGGCGCGAGGGTCGGGCTCGGGCTGTCGTCCGGCCGCTTCTCCGGCGCCGCGCTCGCGGTACCCGAGGGCGTGACGGAGGCGGGGCCGGAGGGTGTCGCGCCCTCGCTCGTGGTGGGCGCGGGCCCGGTGGTGGCGGGGGCGGTGTGCTCGGCGCGCTGTTTCGTGGCGCCCTGTCCGTCGGACGGGCCGGAGGCGAGGAGGCCGGTGGCGACGACGCCGAGGACGACGGCGCAGCCGGCACCGAGCGCGATGCCGCCGGTCCGGCCGAGGCGGCGCCCGCGGTCGCGTCCGGCGGTGTCCGACGCGGAGGCCGTGGCCGGGACGGGCGGGAGCGGGGCCGTGTCGTCCTCGGCGCCGGGCTCCTGCCAGCCGTGCGCGGCGGCCGGGTCGCCGTATCCGTCGTACGCGTGGGCGGCCTGATTCGGGTCGTACACGACCTCGGGAACGACGGGTTCGCCGCCGGGACGGTGATGCTGCCAGGACATGAGGGCGAAGTGTAGGGACTGTGGGGGTCTGTGGAACAGCCATCGGCGATACGTCCACAGACCGCCCGAATCTGTCTCAACGCACCCCGTGCGGCCGGAACTGGACACTGATCCGGGGCCCCGCCGCCCGCGCCGACTTGGGGATCGCGTGTTCCCACGTGCGCTGGCAGGAGCCGCCCATGACGATGAGGTCGCCGTGCCCCAGCGGCCTGCGCACGGTCGGGCCGCCGCCGCCCAGCGGGCGCAGCAGCAGATCGCGGGGCGCGCCCACGGAGAGGATCGCGACCATCGTGTCCTCGCGGTCCCCGCGCCCGATCCGGTCACCGTGCCAGGCCACGCTGTCCCGGCCGTCCCGGTAGAAGCACATCCCGGCCGTGGTGAAGGGCTCGCCGAGCTCCGCGGCGTAGTGCGCGGACAGTGCGTCGCGCGCCTCGTCGAGGACGGGGTGCGGCAGCGTCTCGCGCGCCCCGTAGAACTTCAGCAGCCGCGGCACGTCGACCATCCGCTCGTACATCTGCCGCCGCTCGGCCTCCCACGGAACGGCGCCCGCGAGGTGTTCGAACAGCGGGTCGGCGCCGCTCAGCCATCCCGGCAGCACGTCGATCCAGGCCCCGGCCCCGAGCACGGTGCGGCGCACCCCGGCGAGCGGGCCGAGCGCCGTCTCCTCCGCCTGATCGAACAGCGATCCCTGAAGCATGGCTCCACCGTACCGCCCGATTCGAACATGTGCTCTAAACCCGACCAGGTCGCCTCGCTCACACGTTCCCGTGCCGCCCCTCTGGGGACACGCCCGACACCCGATCCCACGCGCTGCTAATTTCACCCACTGTGACAACTTCTACCGCTTCCGTAACCGTGAGTGAACCTGCGCACGCGTCGGAGGACACGGCCGTACCGGCCCCCTGGCGCCCCGTTCTGCTGCGCCTCTCCGACCCCCACGACCAGGCACGCTTCGACTCCCTGCGGTCCTCCGGGGCCGTACGCGAGACGCACGACCGCATCGGGGACCAGCTCGCCGAGCTCGCGCGCTGCCTGCGCCCGGACGCCGCGCCCGACGGCCCCGCGCACGACGCGGCCGTCGCCGAGCTGCTGGCCGGGGTCGGGCCACGCCAGTACGGGACCTGGGTCTGGTACCCGTGGTCCGGACGGCTCGTGCACGTCCTGCCGGAGCGGGAGTTCCGCAGGGTGCGCACCGACCGCAACCGCGACAAGATCACCGGCGTCGAGCAGGAGCTGCTGCTCGGCCGCCGGATCGGCGTGGTCGGGCTGTCCGTGGGCAACAGTGCGGCCCTGACCTGCGCCATGGAGGGCGTCGGCGGATCGTTCCGGCTCGCCGACTTCGACCACATCGGCCTGAGCAATCTCAACCGGCTGCGGGCCGGCGTGCACGACCTCGGCGTCGCGAAGACCGTCCTGTGCGCCCGCCAGATGTACGAGGCCGACCCCTATCTCGACATCGAACTGTGGCCCGAGGGGCTGACCGAGGACACCGTCGACGCCTTCATCGGCTCGGACGGGGACGCGCTCGACCTGCTCGTGGAGGAGTGCGACACCCCCTGGGTGAAGACGGCCGTGCGCGAGCGCGCCCGCGCCCGCCGCATCCCGGTCCTGATGGACGCCAACGACCGCGGCCTGCTCGACGTCGAACGCTTCGACCTGGAACCGGACCGCCCCCTCTTCCACGGCCGCGACGGCGGCCTGAGCGCCGATCAGGTGCGCGCCCTCGACCCGGCCGCCACCCTGTCCCACCTTCTCGACATCTGCGACGCCGAGAAGCTGAGCCCCGCCATGACCGACGCCCTGAAGCGGATCGGCACCACCCTCTCCAGCTGGCCCCAGCTGGCCAGCGGCGTCACGCTCGGCGGCGCCCTGGTCACCGACACCGCCCGGCGCGTCCTGCTCGGCCGCCCGGTGGCGTCCGGGCGCTACTACGTCGACCTGGAAGAGCTCATCGGCCACCCCCAGGCCCCCGAGACCGGTGGAGCGGCCGCGTGAACCGTCTGCCCGACCTCCACGGCCACCGGCTCTGGCTGCGCGAACTGCGCCCCACCGACCTGGGCACCTTCGAACGCATCCACACGCACCGGGTCCTGACCCGCTATCTCGGCATCGAGCGCATGGACGCCCGCCAGGCCCAGGACGCCTTCGTCCAGGTCCTGACGCAGCCGCACACGTACCCGCGCCGCAAGCACACGCTGGCCGTGTGCGCCCCGGGCGACGACACGATGGTCGGCACCATGGGCCTGCTCCTGGAGGAGTACGGGCGCAACGCCATGCTCACCAGCCTCGTCCTGCTGCCCGACGCCCCGGTGCGCGGCCATGGCCACGAGGCGGGCCGCCTGCTCATGGCCCACGGCTTCGGCCCGCTCGGCCTGCACCGGATCTGGGCGGGTCACCGGGCCGACCACCACCGGATGCGGGAGGTCATGCTCGCGGCCGGACTGCGCCCGGAGGCCACCCTGCGCGAGCTGTTCCACACGCAGGGGACCTGGCACGACGTCACGACGTACGCGGCGCTGGCCCCGGAGTGGATCCCGCAGGCCACCCCCGCCGAGCGCGCCGTCCTCGACGCCGCGACCGCCCCGCTCACCCCCGCCTGAGACCGGTCCGGGCCGCGTCACCCCTCCCCGGGTGACGTGGCCCACCTCGCCCGCGACCGCGACCAGCCGCTTCAAAGCCACGCCGACCGCCCGGCCCTGCATTCCGAAGACACCCGGCACCCGGTGCCATCGCATCCGAAACCGGGCCGCTCCCGGACTCTCCACAGGCCCGGGAAGAGGACACGGCCGCGCGACACACCGTCGTAAAGTCGGACCATGCAGCTCATCCAGTCGACCAAGCTCTCCAACGTCTGCTACGAGATCCGGGGCCCGGTTCTCGAGGAAGCGATGCGGCTGGAGGCGGCAGGGCACCGCATCCTGAAGCTCAACACCGGCAATCCGGCGGCGTTCGGCTTCGAGTGCCCGCCGGAGATCCTCGAGGACATGCTCCGCAACCTCGGGGACGCGCACGGCTACGGGGACGCCAAGGGCCTCCTCGCCGCCCGCCGCGCGGTGATGATGCACTACCAGACCCTCGGCGTGGAGACCGACGTCGAGCACGTCTTCATCGGCAACGGCGTCTCGGAACTCATCGTGATGGCGATGCAGGGCCTGCTCGACGACGGCGACGAGGTCCTCGTCCCGGCCCCGGACTACCCCCTGTGGACGGCCGCGGTCTCGCTCTCCGGCGGCACCGCCGTGCACTACCGCTGCGACGAGCAGTCGGACTGGATGCCGGACCTGGCGGACGTGGAGCGGAAGGTCACCGACCGCACCAAGGCCATCGTCATCATCAACCCCAACAACCCCACGGGCGCCGTCTACAGCGAGGAGATGCTGCGCGGCCTCACCGACATCGCCCGCCGCCACAACCTGCTCGTCTGCTCCGACGAGATCTACGACAAGATCCTCTACGAGGACGCCACGCACACCCCGACCGCCGCCGTCGCGCCCGACCTGATGACGCTCACCTTCAACGGCATGTCGAAGGCGTACCGGGTGGCCGGCTACCGGGTGGGCTGGATGGCGATCTCCGGCCCGCGC
Source organism: Streptomyces sp. BYX5S (assembly GCF_054724165.1). Classification (NCBI taxonomy): domain Bacteria; kingdom Bacillati; phylum Actinomycetota; class Actinomycetes; order Kitasatosporales; family Streptomycetaceae; genus Streptomyces; species Streptomyces sp. BYX5S. Next base: position 7,252,532 of record NZ_CM138829.1, read on the forward strand.
GCGCACGCGGAGTCGTACATCGAGGGCCTGACGATCCTGGCGAACATGCGCCTGTGCGCGAACATGCCGGGCCAGCACGGTGTCGTCGCCGCGCTCAGCGGCCGCCAGACGATCAACGACCTGGTGCTGCCGGGCGGCCGGCTGAAGGAGCAGCGGGACGTCGCGTACGACCTGCTCACCCAGATCCCGGGCGTGACCTGCGTGAAGCCCAAGGGGGCGCTGTACCTCTTCCCGCGCCTCGACCCGAAGGTCTTCAAGGTCAAGGACGACCGGCAGATGGTGCTCGACCTGCTGCGCGCCGAGAAGATCATGGTGGTGCACGGCACCGGTTTCAACTGGCCGGAGCCCGACCACTTCCGCGTCGTCACCCTGCCCGACACCCGGCAGCTGACGGAGGCCGTGACCCGGATCGGCACCTTCCTGGACGGGTACAGCCAGCCGTGACCCGAGCACGGACGGTCAACAGTTTTGGACAGGTTCTAATTTAGACAGAATCCAATGTACGATGGAGGCCAAGCTCACACGCATGCCCTGGAGGCCTCCCATGTACGAGCCGATCCGCACCAAGTCGGTCCACTCGACGGCGGCCGGCAGCGGCGAATTCCCGCACCGCTCCCGCGAGGAGGAGCTGGACATCCAGCTCGCCGGCCACCTGGCCGCCCTCCTCGCCGTGACGGACGAGCTGCGCCACCTCACGCCGGCGGCCGACCTGGACGAGGCGGCGGAGGCGCTGGCCGCGCAGGTGGCGCGGCTGCGCGGGGGCCTCACGCCGGTCCGTGCTTCGGTGGCCGCCGCCATCCACGAGCCCGGCATCGACGCGCTCCACCAGCGGGCCCACGCCCTCGCGGGCCGCGCCCTCGTGGTCGCGGCCTCCCGGGCCGACACCGCCGCCGCGATCCTGGCGGCGCAGCGCATGGAGGCACACGCGCTGGTCGCCGCCTAGGGCCTGTCGTTTGCATCAGGCCCTAGGAGCGGGCGGTCGCCAGATGATCCTGGAGCCGGGCGTGGCGGAACTGGTACACGGCGCCCGCCCGCCGCAGCACGTCGCGTGAGCAGGCGTCCTCCAGGAACGCCACCGGCCGCCACGGCACGCGCCCCGTCAGGGGCAGCCAGACACGGACCAGCGCGAACCACTGCCCGTACGCCGTCATGCAGAGGCAGTAGCCGAACCCACCGCCGAACGCGCCTTCGAGCCCGAAGACGAGCCCGATCTGGAAGCTGCGCAGCGGGGTCTCGACGAAGGCGGCCGTGATCCCCCCGATGAGCCCGAGCGCGAGCGCCCAGACGGCGAGTTGGGCGAACATGTTCTCCCGGTTCTGCCGCAGCAGGTCGACGCAGCCGACGGACTTCTTCAGGTCGATGGGCGTCTCCAGCCAGGTCATGAGCGCGAGCGCGGTCCCGGCGGACAGCCCGATGGTGAGCGGGAACCGGGCCGCCGCCACGAACCCGCCACCGAGGCCGTCGCTGAGGTTCAGCAACGGCAGGAGCAGCCGGTCGACGAGCACGATGAGCAGCGCGACGACGAATCCGATGCGGGCGGCCAGGAGCGCGTTGTGGAAGAGCCGGTGGAAGAACTGCCCGCTCTGTTCCGCCCTGTCGTGGCCGGTGAGGCGGACGCGTACGGGGCTCGGCCGCGGCCGTTGCGCGGTGTTGGCGCGCCAGTAGGCGTAGCCGAAGGCCGGTCCGGACACGAGTCCGTGCAGCAGTCCGACCACCACGCCGCGCAGGATCGCGAACTCCAGTCCGTGCGACGTGGCGATCAGGTTCACGGGGATGTTCCCGATCCCGGTCGCCAGCGCGAAGGGCATCCCCGCCAGGAACGAGACCACGGCGGTCCGTGCGCGCAGGCTCATCTCCGTGCCGAGCCGCCACCACTCCAGATCGGGGCCGCCGGTCCACTGCAGATGGTCGGCGAAGTACCCGAGCCAGCGCCGGACCCGCCGGGGACTCCAGTGCCGGGGAGGCGGGTTCGGGGCGCCGGGCCGCCGGTCGTAGGCCGACGGGACGAAGCTGCTCAGGAGGTGCTTCTCGATCTCGTCCCGAGAGCCGAACGCGAGCAGGTCCCCGGGGCGACGCGGTCGGTCGGGACGTCCGTCGCCGTCCTCCGCGGCGGCCCTCTCGCCGTAGACGTCCCGGACGAGGGAGACCATCAGGGGCGTGCTCAGGACCTCGCGCAGGCTGCTGTGGGCCGAGGAGTCGGGACGGTCGCGCAGCTCCTTCAGCAGCTCCTCCCACTGGGACTTGACGGCCGGGGCGCTCCCGAGCACCAGGAAGCTCTCCGTGTCCTGCGGAGTGAGAGCGGTCAGTTCGATCGCGGCGGCGCGCTGGAGACCCCTGGTTCCGCGGGACGCCTCGGCGTACGGGCCCGTACGGCTGGTCAGCACCAACGGGCCTTCGTACAGGTTGAGTTGCTGGATCGCGAGAAGCCGGAGGTCCTCGGCTATCTCGTCGAATCCGTCCAGCACCGGGACGATCATCGCCTGCTCGACGAGGGCGGTGGCGGCCGGTTTCCCGTCGGCGGTGACGGCGTCCATACCGGTCGTGTCACGGGTCAGCCGACTGCTCAGCCACGCCCCGAGCGTCTCGGCCGCGGGGTTCCACGCCCCCAGGCTGAAGAACTCCGGGACGGGTCCGCCGGGCGGCCGGCCCTCCAGGAGTTCCAGAACGAGTCGCAGGCCCAGGACGGTCTTCCCCGAGCCGGCTTCGCCCAGCACCACCAGCCGGCCGGAGGGCACTTTCCGGTAGGTCTCGGTGATGTTCTCGAAGACATCGCTCAGGTCCACCGGTGCGGCCGTCTCCCGCGGGCCCGGGACGATGTTGGGCCAGTGGTCCATCAGGTGCTCGCGGGCCGTCGTCCACCGCACGGGCAGCGGCCGCGCGTTCGGCTGCCGCCCGGCCTTCCGCTTCCGGGGCTCGTCCCGCCAGCGGGCATCGACGGCTTCGGCCAGCCGCTCCGCGGCTGCGCGCAGTTCGTCGCGCGGGCCCGGCCCGCCCGTCGGCGGCGGCTCCTGCGCGGTCGCGGGAGGTGCCGGGGACTGGACGTACACGTCGCCGAAGACGTCTCGGGCCATGAACACCGAGCCGTGGACGACGGCGCCGTCGCTCACCTTGTTCAGCTGCGTCCCGGGAGACACCTCGTCCTTGTCCGCGGGTCCGGGCTCCGGGGCCCCGCCCCCGGCACGCGCCGTGTCACTCATCCGGGCCCTCCGCACGGCTGCGGCGCCGGCCCCACCAGCCGATCCCCGCGACGACCGCGCTCACCACGAGGAAGGCCACGACCGCGCCCACCGGCACCGGCCAGTGCGCGCCGCGGGTCAGGGCGTCGTCGGCGGCGGGGGTGCCCGGAGCGCCGGACCGCGAGGGCCGGACCGTACCGCTGGGCGACCCGGAAGGGTCCTGCCCCTTCGCCGACGCGGCGGCCGCCGCGGAAGCGGACGCGCCCGCCGCCGCGGAAGCGGACGCGCCCGCCGCCGCGGAAGCGGACGCGCCCGCCGCCCCGGAGGCCGACGCCGGACCCGAGCCGTCGGACCCGGCCTTCCCCGGCCCCCCTGCCGATCCCGGTGCGCCCGACGCCCCGGATCCGCCCGGCGCGGACGGCCTCCCGGAAGCGGTCGGGCCGGTCGAGGCGGGCGCGACCCGGAAGGACGCCAGGAACCCGCTCTGCCCGCTGTTGAGGGCGCACGACGTGTCGATCTTTCCGGCGAGCGTCTCGTCCCCGTCGGCGTTCCGTGGGGTCAGGCGCAGATCGATCGCGCCGACGACGATCTTCGCCGGACCCGGGCGGCGGAAGACGAACGACGGGAGGGTGCCACTCGCCGGGACGGTCAGCGTTCCGGAATCCCCGACCGGCGTCCTGGCCACCGTGAGCGGCACGGTGACGGGCAGATCGCCCTCCGGCGCTTCGACGACGGCGTGCACCCGCGCCGTGCCCTCGACCGTGGCCGCGCCGACGAACCGGAGTGACCCCACGACACGGGAGCCGACGGTCGCCGACGTCCGAATGGGCTGGCGCGGGGTGGCCCGGCCGACCACGTGGGTGTGCGCGGCGTCCCACACGACCGACGCCGTCATCGGTTCGTCCCCGATCACCGGGAAGGGGCACGTGTAGCGCAGCGAGGTGGCGTCCGGGGCCGCGGCCGCGGAGCCGGACGCGGGGACCGTGACCAGCACGGCGAGCACCGCCGTCCAGCCGGATAACGCTGCCCTGGGCGAACTCTTCATGTGGCGGCTCCCGTGCACGCGTCGGGCACCAGCCTGGGCGCTGCCACGGAGACTGGGCGAACGGGGACCTCACATGGTGAAGCGCTTCCGCAGGAGTCGTCAATGACCTTCTGTGCCCGCCGAGTCGAGATGGTGTGACGGGATCGTGGTGCGTTCCGGTGCCGGAGTTCCGCCCGCGGCCGGTTCCGGACATGAGCGGGCCCCCGTACGCCGTTGTACGGGGGCCCGCTCGGGTTCGGGCTAGCCGAGCCGGTCCACCAGCTTGCGGTACTCGTCCCACAGCTCGGTCGGCGTGTGGTCGCCGAACGTGTTGAGGTGGGCGGGGACGAGCGAGGCCTCGTCGCGCCAGGCCTCCTTGTCCACCGTCAGCAGGAAGTCCAGGTCGGACTCGGCCAGGTCGAGGCCGTTCGTGTCCAGGGACTCCTTGGTCGGCAGGATGCCGATCGGGGTCTCGACGCCCTCGGCGCGGCCGTCGAGACGGTCGACGATCCACTTCAGGACGCGGCTGTTCTCACCGAAGCCGGGCCAGACGAACTTGCCGTCCGCGTTCTTCCGGAACCAGTTGACGTAGTAGATCTTCGGCAGCTTGGCCTGGTCCTTGCCGGCGCCGACCTTCACCCAGTGGGCCATGTAGTCGCCCATGTTGTAGCCGCAGAACGGCAGCATGGCGAAGGGGTCGCGGCGCAGCTCGCCGACCTTGCCCTCGGCGGCGGCGGTCTTCTCGGAGGCGACGTTGGCGCCGAGGAAGACACCGTGGTTCCAGTCGAAGGACTCCGTCACCAGCGGCACGGCGGTGGCGCGGCGGCCGCCGAAGAGGATCGCCGAGATCGGCACGCCCTTCGGGTCCTCCCACTCCGGCGCGATGATCGGGCACTGCGCGGCCGGGGTGGTGAAGCGGGCGTTGGGGTGCGCGGCCGGGACACCTGAGTCCGGGGTCCAGGAGTTGCCCTTCCAGTCCGTGAGGTGGGCGGGCGTCTCCTCGGTCATCCCCTCCCACCAGATGTCGTTGTCGTCGGTGAGGGCGACGTTGGTGAAGACCGAGTTGCCCCACAGCGTCTTCATGGCGTTGGCGTTGGTGTGCTCGCCGGTGCCGGGCGCGACGCCGAAGAAGCCGGCCTCGGGGTTGATCGCGTAGAGGCGGCCGTCCTCGCCGAACCGCATCCAGGCGATGTCGTCACCGATCGTCTCGACGGTCCAGCCGGAGATCGTGGGCTCCAGCATCGCGAGGTTGGTCTTGCCGCAGGCGGACGGGAAGGCGGCGGCGACGTACTTCGACTCACCGGTCGGCGGCGTCAGCTTGAGGATCAGCATGTGCTCGGCGAGCCAGCCCTCGTCGCGCGCCATGACGGACGCGATGCGCAGGGCGTAGCACTTCTTGCCGAGCAGGGCGTTGCCGCCGTATCCGGAGCCGTAGGACCAGATCTCGCGGTCCTCGGGGAAGTGCGAGATGTACTTCGTGGAGTTGCACGGCCACGGCACGTCCGCCTCGTCGGGGCCCAGCGGGGCGCCCAGCGTGTGCACGGCCTTGACGAAGAAGCCGTCCTCGCCCAGTTCGTCGAGGACCGGCTGGCCCATCCGGGTCATCGTGCGCATGGAGACGGCCACGTAGGCCGAGTCGGTGATCTCGACGCCGATCGCGGAGAGCGGCGAGCCGAGCGGGCCCATGCAGAACGGGACGACGTACATCGTGCGCCCGCGCATCGAGCCGCGGAAGATCCCCCCGTTCCCCTCGTTGCCCCGGAAGATCTCCCGCATCTCGGCGGGGGCCTTCCAGTGGTTCGTGGGGCCGGCGTCCTCCTCCTTCTCGGAGCAGATGAACGTACGGTCCTCGACCCGCGCGACATCGGTCGGGTCGGAAGCGGCGTAGTACGAGTTGGGGCGCTTGATGGGGTCGAGCTTCTTGAACGTTCCCTTCGCGACGAGCTCGTCGGCGAGGCGCTCGTACTCGGCCTCGGAGCCGTCGCACCAGACCACACTGTCCGGCTGCGTGAGTTCGGCGATCTCGTTGACCCACGAGATCAGTTCCTGGTGGTTGGTCGGGAGGGTGTCCAGGGAGGGAGCCGCGATGTCGCGCGCCACGATCGCTCCTAAATGAGGGGTATTGAGGTTGATGCCCCGTGGGGGCTGCGACCCGGACGCTGCGCCTCCCAATCCACTGGAGCTCAGTGGGCGCTCATCCGGTGCCGACCGCACTCATTTGATCATCCGACCGAAACGCCCATCTGTCCAGGGGGCCTCACACTTGAGCGAAGTGAGCATGGCCACTTCGCTGTGAACCCCACCACTGACCCGGTCCGTTACCTACGGTCGCGTAGGTACGATGCCCGGATGAGCGTCGCCACCGAGCAGAGCGAAGTCCCCGCCGTCGAGCCTTCCGTGCTGAAGCCGAGACTGCGCGGCTGGCTGCACGCGGGCATGTTCCCCGCCGTGCTCGTCGCGGGCCTCTTCCTGACCGCGCTCGCGGACTCCACGCGGGGCCGGATCGCCTGCGGCATCTACGTCCTGAGCGCCTGCCTGCTGTTCGGCGTGAGCGCGCTCTACCACCGGGGAAACTGGGGCCCCCGTGCGGGTGGCGTGCTGCGCCGACTGGACCACGCCAACATCTTCCTGATCATCGCCGGCACGTACACGCCGCTGACGATGCTGCTGCTGCCCGGCGCCAAGGGGCAGTGGCTGCTGTGGGGCATCTGGGCGGCGGCCGCGGCGGGCATCATTTTCCGCGTCTTCTGGGTCGGCGCCCCGCGCTGGCTCTACACGCCGTGCTACATCGCGATGGGCTGGGCCGCCGCCTTCTTCCTGCCGGACTTCATGCGGAAGGGCGGCATCGCGGTGCTCGTCCTGGTGATCGTGGGCGGGCTGCTCTACAGCGCGGGCGGCGTCATCTACGGCCTCAAGCGCCCGAATCCGTCCCCGCGCTGGTTCGGCTTCCACGAGGTCTTCCACTCCCTGACGCTGGCGGCGTTCGTCGTGCACTACGTGGGCATCTCGCTGGTGGCGTACCAGCACGCCTGACCTCCCCTCCTCTCCCCTCAGGGCCGCGGCTTCGAGCCGCGGCCCTTTTTCGTGCGCGGCCACACTCATTGACAGTGACCGTGAATTGAGAGTTACTCTCATTTCATGGTTACTGTCACTGACGGGGCGGGTCCGCGCCCCGACCCCCGGCGCTGGTGGGCCCTCGGGGCCCTGGTCGCGAGCATGCTCGTGCTCGGTTTCGACACGACGATCCTCAACGTGGCGCTGCCGACGATCGCCGAGGACCTCGGCGCCACCACGGGCCATCAGCAGTGGATGGCGGACGCGTACATCGTGGTGTTCGCCGCGCTGATGCTCCCCGCGGGACTGCTCGGCGACCGGTTCGGGCGGCGCCGGATGCTCATCGGCGGGCTCGGGGTCTTCCTCGCCGCGTCCGTCGTGGGCGCCCTCGCCGGCGACGTGGGCTGGGTGATCGCGGCTCGCGCCCTGATGGGCGTCGGCGGCGCCTTCGTGATGCCGCTCGCCATGTCGGTCATCCCCTCGCTGTTCGCGCGCGACGAGCAGACGAAGGCCATCGGCGCGATCTCGGCGGCCTCCGCGCTCGGCCTGCCGCTCGGCCCGATCATCGGCGGCTGGCTGCTCGACCACTTCTGGTGGGGTTCGGTGTTCGTACTGAACGTGCCGATGGTCGCGATCGGCATCACCGCCTGCGTGTTCCTGCTCCCCGAGAGCCGGGACCCGGCCGCGCCGAAGGTCGACGTGCCCTCCACCGCGCTCACCGTGCTCGGCCTCGGCGCCCTCATCTACGCGATCATCGAGGGCCCCGGCAAGGGCTGGTCGAGCGCGGTCGTGCTCGGCGGTTTCCTCGCCGCCGTCGTCCTGATCGGCGCGCTGGTGCTGCGCGAGCGGCGCAGCGCCCGGCCCATGCTGGACCTCTCCCTCCTTGCGCACCGGGGCTTCCTCACCAACACCCTCGCGGCGACGCTCGGCATGTTCATCCTCACCGGCGTGCTGTTCCTGCTGCCGCAGTACCTCCAGGCGGTGCTCGGCATCGACGCGCTGGGCACCGGCGTGCGCATGGTGCCGCTGATGGGCGGGATGCTCGTCGCCGCGAAACTGGCGCAGCCCCTGGTCTCCCGGTTCGGGGCGCGGGCGGTGATCTGCGTGGCCCTGGTGGTCCTCGCCTTCGCCGCGTTCCTCGGGGCGCGCACCACCGTCGGCTCCGGGTACGGCTTCACGGCGCTGTGGCTGTCGATCGCCGGGATCGGCATCGCCTTCGCCATGATCCCCGCGATGGGCGGCGCCATGGGCGCGCTCGCCAAGGACCGGGCCGGCCGCGGCTCGGGCCTGCTGTCCACGGTGCGGCAGACCGGCTCGGCGCTCGGCGTGGCCCTGCTCGGCGCGGTCGTCTCCGGCGCGTACACGGCGCGGCTCACCACCGCGGGGCTGCCCGACGCTGCGGCGGACGCGGCGCGCGACTCGGTGGTCGGCGCGCACGTGGTCGCCGGACGGCTCGGCGACCCGGCGCTCGCCGCCGCGGCCGACGGCGCCTTCGTCCACGGCATGGATCTGGCGCTGGTCGTGATCGGCTTCGTCGCCCTGGCCGCCGCGCTGCTGACGGCGGTACTGCTGCCCGGACAGGCCGCCGACCCGGCGGCCGCACCGGAGGTGGCCCCGGTCAGCGCCGATGCCTGACAATGAGCGCCATGGCCGCGTCAGCACAGCAGCCCGCGGAGCCCAGGGTCGGGCTCCGCGAGCGCAAGAAGATCAAGACCAGGACGGCGATCCGCGAGGCGACGTACCGCCTGATCACGGAGCAGGGGTACGACGCGACGACGGTCGAGCAGATCGCCGAGGCCGCCGAGGTGTCGCCGTCGACGGTGTTCCGCTACTTCCCGACCAAGGAGGACATCGTCCTCACGGACGAGTTCGACCCGATCCTGGAGCGGGAGCTCCTCAAGCGGCCGGAGGACGAGTCGATCGTCGAGTCCGTGCGGCACGTCGTCCAGCGCAGCCTGGAACTCGCCTTCGCCGACGAGGATCCCGAGGTCACCAGGTTGCGCCTGCGGCTCCAGGTGGAGACGCCCGCGGTGCGCTCCCGGATGATGGAGTCCATGTCGACCACCGGCCGGCTGCTGTGCCGGGTCATCGCCCGCCGCACCGGCCGGGACGCCACCGACCTCGAAGTCCGCGTCTACGCCATGGCGTTGGTCGGCGCCCTGATGCAGGCCACGATGTACTGGGCCGAGCACGACCACCAGGACGACCTGCGCGAGCTCGTACTGCGCGCCCTCGACACGGTGCAGCACGGGCTCTGAGAGCCCGTGAACGAACCCCCGTCGTCCGCCCGGAGGGCGGGCGCTGCGGCGTCCGGTGCGTGCGATCGCAAGGCGCCGGAGCGTCCTAGTAGCGGAGCTACTCGGGCGGTTCGGCAACGCCGCGAGCGTGCGTGCCGGGCGTCGCAGCGCAGACGGGGGTTCGTTCACGGGCTCTGAGCGGCGGCGCTACCCCTGCGGCCCGGCGAGCGCCCGCTGGAGCGCGTCGACGTCGGTCACCGGCGCGTCGCACACGAAGTGGCGGCAGACGTAGGCGGTTTCCCGCCCGTCGACCAGCGGGCGGTCGGCGAGGAGCGGGAGTTCGTCCCCGCCCTCCGGGCCCGCCGCGACGACCGCGCCCGGCGCGGTACCGGTGAGCGCCGCGTGGTGCAGCCGCCCGCCGACCTCGCCCACCACGGCGACCTCGCGCGGCCCGTCGAGCAGCGCCTCGGCGACGGCCAGACCGTTGCCGATGAAGCGCGGCGCCCGCGGGCCCAGCGCCTTGACCACGCCGAGGGCGCGCTCGGCGGCCGTGCGGTGCGGCTCGGAGCCGGTGTGCGCGGCGTACGACAGCAGGGCGCCCGCCGCGGCGGTCCAGCCGGACGGCGTGGCGTTGTCGGTCGGGTCCTGAGGGCGGCGGATGAGCTGCTCGGCGTCGACGGCGGTGTCGTACAGCGCGCCGGACTCCGGGTCGGTGAAGCGGTCGAGGACGTGGTCGAGCAGGAACCCGGCGAACTCCAGCCACACGCCCTCGCCCGTGACGGACGCGAGCGCGAGGAAGCCCTCGGCGACGTCCGCGTAGTCCTCCAGCACCCCGGCGTTGGCCCCGGCCCGGTTGTCCTTGCTGGTGCGGGTGATCCGCGCGAGCGGGTCCATGTGCAGGCGGACGAGGAGGTCGGCCGCGCAGACCGCGGCGTCCACCAGGTCCTGGCGCCCGAAGTACGCGCCGGTCTCGGCGAGCGCGGCGATCGCCAGCCCGTTCCAGGCGGCGACGACCTTGTCGTCCCGGCCGGGGGCGGGCCGCTCGGCGCGGGCGTCGGCGAGCCGCTCACGGATCCGCTCGATCTGCGCGGCGTCGAACACACCGTCTTCCTGCGGGAGTTGGAGCACCGAGGCGCCCTCCTCGAAGGTGCCCTCCTGCGTGACGCCGAAGTACCGGGCGGCCACCTCGCCGTCCGCCTCCCCCAGCACCTGGGTCAGCTGGGCGGGCGTCCACACGTAGTACGCGCCCTCGACGTGCTTGCCGCTCGCCGGGTCCTCGCTGTCGGCGTCGAGCGCGGAGGCGAACCCGCCCTCGTTCGTGCGCAGTTCACGCACCATGAAGTCGGCGGTCTCCAGGGCGACCCGCTTCGCCTGCTCGCTGCCCGTGGAGCGCCACAGGTGCGCGTAGGCGCGGCACAGCAGCGCGTTGTCGTAGAGCATCTTCTCGAAGTGCGGGACCTTGAACTCGCGGTCCACCGAGTAGCGGGCGAAGCCGCCGCCGAGCTGGTCGTAGATCCCGCCGCGCGCCATCCGCTCGCAGGTGTCGACGGCCATCTGGAGCGCGCCCTCGGCGCCGGTGCGCGCGTGGTGGCGCAGCAGGAACTCGATCACCATGGACGGCGGGAACTTCGGGGCGCCGCCGAAGCCGCCGTACGTCGCGTCGTACTCCCGGGTGAGACCGAGCAGCGCCTGCCCCAGCTCGTTCTCCCCGGGCACCTCCGTGTTCCCGTACGACAGTTCACGGGCGGCCAGGTCAGCGGTGATCTTCCCGGCGACCTCGGTGACCTCGCCGCGCCGCTCGGTCCACGCGTCCCGCACGCCGTGCAGCAGCTGCGTGAACGACGGCATGCCGTGGCGCGGCTCGGGCGGGAAGTACGTCCCGAAGTAGAACGGCTCGGCCTCCGGCGTGAGGAACACGGTCATCGGCCACCCACCCTGCCCGGTCGCGGCCTGCACCGCCTCCATGTAGACGGCGTCGACGTCGGGGCGTTCCTCGCGGTCGACCTTGATGTTGACGAAGTGCTCGTTCATGACGGCGGCGGTGGCCTCGTCCTCGAAGGACTCGTGGGCCATCACGTGACACCAGTGACAGCTGGAGTACCCGACGCTGAGCAGCACCGGCACCCCGCGCCGCTGCGCCTCCGCGAAGGCCTCGGCCGACCAGGGCCACCAGTCCACCGGGTTGTCGGCGTGCTGGAGGAGGTAGGGGGACGTCTCTTGGGCCAGTCGGTTCGGCATGTCCCCCATCCTCGCGCATGAGCCGTCCGCGTCGCGTCTCTGATCGCCGGGGGCCTCGCGCCGACACCCCATACGCAGCACACTTGACCCGTACTGTCGCTACCGGAGGGGGACCGAACATGCGGGACAGCCATCGGGCGGAAGCCGAGCGGCTGTTGGCACGAGCCGTGGAGGAAGAGGTGCGGCGCTCCGGCGGGCGTGCCGACGGCACGGTGCTGCTGTCGCGGGCGCGGGGAGCGCTCGACGCGATGGGACAGACGGCAGCCGAGGAGTACGCCGCGTTCACCCGGGCCCTCGACGAGGCCGACGCGGGACAGATGACGTTCGGAGAGCGGTTCGCCAAGGAACGCGGCGGCACTCCCCTGATGGTGGCGGGGGTCGGCGCGGTCACCGCCTCGCTGGCCGACCTGATCCTCGGGACGGGGGCGGGCGTGGCCCTGGGCGCGGGGGCCGCGGTCGCGGTGCTCGGCGCCACGATGACGGTGGTCAAGGTGACCGCCTCGCACCTGCCCGCCGCGAGCCGCAGCGCCGGGGCGCGGAACCAGCCGGGCGGCCCCGAGCAGTTGCGGTTGCAGTGGCTGACGGCGCTGGAGGTGCGGGGCATCCGCCCATTCATCGACCAGCAGCGGGTGCTCGCCGCGAGCACCGGCACGTCGAAGAAGACGGTGGGCCCGCAGCTGCGGCGGACCGACAAGAGCGCGGCGGCGCGGCGGCGCAGCGTCCTTGAGCAGTCGTTCGGTCAACTGCCGGAGCCCGAGGGGCCGTTCGCCGGGCGTCGCGCCGCGATGTCGCAGATCGCGCAGTGGGTGCACGCGGCGCGCGCCAGCACCGAGACCCGGCCGACCGTGGTGGTGCTGCACGGGGAACCGGGCTCCGGGCGCACGACGCTCGCGGTGCGGGCGGCGCACGAGCTGCGCGACCAGTTCCGCGGGGCGTGCGTGGTGGACCTGCGGGGCGACCGCCCGGACACGCCGCCGCTGCCGACGCGGGACGCGCTGCTGCACCTCCTGAACCGGCTCGGCGCGCCGCGCGAGCAGCTGCTGTTCCGTGAGCGGTCCTCGCAGGAGCAGCAGGTCAAGCGGCTCAGCGAGCTGTACCACCAGCATCTGACGGGGCTGCCCGTGACGATCGTCCTCGACGACGCGGCGAGCGCCGAGCAGGTGCGCACGCTGGTGCCCGAGCGCTCCGACAGCCTCGTCGTCGTCACCTCCCGCGAACCGCTCGAACTCGGTGACGACACGCCCGCCTGGGTCCACCACCTGCCGGTCCGGGCGCTGGACGCGGCGGGCGCGGAGGAGCTGCTGCGGGAGGCTGCCGAGGACCCGGCCGGGCCGTACGACGCCGAATCCTCCGACGAGGTACGGGAGTTGTGCGGTGGTCTGCCGCTGGCGCTGCGGATCGCGGGCTCGGCGATCGGGCCCCGTACGACGCGTCAGCTGGCCGCCGACCTCGCCGCGTACGGGCCGGTGGACCCGGTCGAGCGGGTGCTGTGGCTGCGCTACTCCGACCAGTCCGAGCAGGGCAGGCGGCTGTTGCGGCGGCTCGCGCTGGCCGGCCGCGCCTCGCTCGGCGCGGCGGCGGCCGCGGCGCTGCTCGCCACGGACACCACGGAGGCGAAGCGGCACCTGACGACGCTCGCCGGGGCCGGGCTCGTCGACCACGTGCGCGGCAACCGCTACCGGCTGCACGACGTCGTCCGCGTCTTCGCGCAGGCCCGCCTCGCCGACGAGGAGGAGCCCGCCGAGCGCACGGCCGCGCAGGAGCGCCTGATCCAGAACTACGCGGACCTGGCCGACTCGGTGATCCGCCTGGTCGACGGCAACATGTCGACGCGCGCGGGCCAGACCGGGCCGCACGGCTTCACGTCGCTGGACGCGGCGCTGCGCTGGCTGGACGACGAGTCGAGCTTCATCACGGCGGCGCTGCGGCACGCGGAGGGCGTCAACCAGGACGCGGTGCTCGGCCTGCTCGGCGCGCTGTGCGACTACTGCCTGCTGCGCGGCGATCTCTACCGCCTCGGCGAGATCCAGGAGCTGACGCACTCCATCGACCAGGGTCTGCTCATGCGCTCGGTCCAGTGGCGCACGGGTATCGCGGCCCGTCAGCTCGGTGAGCTCGACAAGGCACGGACGACGCTGGCCTCGGTCGTCGACCTGTACCGCGAGGCGCACCACCGGGCGGGCGAGGCCCGCGCGCTGTGCTCCCTCGGCATCACGCTGCACCACCAGGGCCAGCTCACGGAGGCGGCGCGGCGGTTGCGGGAGGCGCTGGACCTCCAGACGACGCCGGAGACGAAGGGCGACCGCGGCTGGACGCTGCACGCCCTCGCGGCGGTCGAGCGGGACCGCGCCCACCCGCGCGAGTCCCTGGCCCTGCTCACCGACGCGTTCGCCCTGCACCGGGAGAACGAGTCGCTGCACGGCGAGGCCTGGGCGCACTTCCAGCTCGGGCAGCTGTGCCTGCGGATGGGCGACGTGGCGCGCGCCGAGGAGGAGCTGCGGGCCGCGCTCGACCTGTACGGGCGCACCCGTGACGGCCGCGGCCAGGCCTGGGCGCTGACCCAGCTGGCCCGTGCCCGGCTCATCGACGGCGAGGCGTCCGCGGCGGTCGACGGGCTGCGTCAGGCGGCGTCGCGGCACCGCGAGAACGAGGACGCGCGCGGCGAGGCGTGGTCGTACTACTACCTGGGCCAGGCCCTGGAGGAGTCCGGGCGCCTCGATCAGGCGGTGCGGGAGCTGGAGCGTTCGCGCACGATGTTCTCCCGGATGCGCGACGTGTACGGGCTGGCCTGCGCCCGGCACCATTCGGCGCGCGTGACCCGGGACGAGCGGGCGGCGCAGACGGGTTCGCTGCGCAACTCCGGGTTCGCGCGGCAGCTGCTGGTCGACGCGCGCGCCGACTTCCAGCGCATCGGCGTGCCGCACGGCGAGGCGTGGACGTGTCTGGAGCTGGCGGTGGTCGACGCGGGCAACGCGCGGCTCGGGCAGGCGATGGAGCTGTGCGAGGAGGCGGCGCGGCTGTTCGCCGGGTACGGGGACCGCAGGGGCGAGGACTGGGCGACGTTCCTGCGCTGCACGCTCCTGCCGTACGCCTCGCCGGGCGGTTCGGAGGTGGGCACGGCGGTGGCCCAGGAGGAGCTGTCCCAGCTGGCCGGGGCCTCGCATCCGGCCCGCGACGACAAGCTGGAGAACTACGTGGAGGCGTTCCAGCTGCTGCTGGAGCGGGGGGTGGACCTGGACGCCGGGTGGCAGGCGTGGCGTCTGGGCATGGTGCCGAACCGGCACGCCCGGGACGTGATGGGGATCACCGAGGGCGCGCGCCGCTCGACCTGAACATGACACGTCGGGGTCGCGCGGCGCACCGCGTGACGGCCCCGCGTCCGCTCGGGCGCGGGGCCGACGTCGTTCAGGCGGCGGACTTGCCGGAGTCCTCGCCGCTCGCCGCACCGGCGGGCTCGTCGGACTTCTCCTTGAAGTCGACCTTGCCCATGTGCTTGTTCATCGACTTCATCAGGCCCCAGACCGCGACGGCCATCACGGCGAAGACGATGAAGCCGAGCACACCCGGAGTCACCTTGTTCTCGTCGACCTCCTTGGCGGCAAGGGGGACGAGATGGGTCAATGCCAGATTCGCGTTCACATCAGGCATTGTGTCGGATGCCCGCGAAGAGGTCGTCCTCGGGGATGGAAGTCTCGACGAGCGACTTCGCGAGCTCGTACTCCTCGGTCGGCCAGACCTCCTGCTGGATGTCCATCGGCACGCGGAACCAGCCGCCGTCGGGGTCGATCTGCGTGGCGTGCGCGATCAGCGCCTTGTCCCGGATCCCGAAGAAGTCGGCGCACGGGACGTGCGTGGTCAGCGTGCGCTCGGTCCGCGCCATGTCGTCCCAGCGCTTGAGCCAGTCCCCGTACGGCGACTCCATGCCGCGCTCCAGGAGCGCGTTGTGCAGCGCCTCGGTGCGCGGCCGGTTGAAGCCCTGGTTGTAGTAGAGCTTCTTCGGCTGGTAGACGGGCCCGAACTCGTCCTCGGGGTACTTCTCGGCGTCGGCCGCTCCGTCGAAGGCCACCATCGTGATCTTGTGGGTCATGATGTGGTCGGGGTGCGGGTAGCCGCCGTTCTCGTCGTACGTCGTGATGACCTGCGGACGGAACCGGCGGATCTGCTTGACCAGGGCGCCGGCCGCGTGGTCGACGTCCTCCAGGGCGAAGCAGCCCTCCGGCAGCGGCGGCAGCGGGTCGCCCTCGGGCAGCCCCGAGTCGACGAAGCCCAGCCAGTCCTGCTTGACGCCGAGGATCTCGCGCGCCTCGTCCATCTCCTTGCGGCGGACCTCCCGGATGTTCTCCTCGACGTACTTGTCCCCCTGGAGCTTGGGGTTGAGGATGGAGCCGCGCTCGCCGCCCGTGCAGGTCACGACGTGCACGTCCACCCCCTCGGACACGTACTTGGCCATGGTGGCCGCGCCCTTCGACGACTCGTCGTCGGGGTGGGCGTGAACGGCCATCAGTCGCAGCTGCTCAGTCAAGACAAGTTCCTCGGTGAGAAATGGGGCGCCCGGGTTCCAGGGATGCAGTGGGCGGCTTCTATAGTGACGGAACCGGGGGGCGGAAAATTCCGGTGCCCGTCCACGTATCGGGCCACGCGAGAGGAACTGGCGGATGAGCACCGCGCAGCAGCTGCCCGAGGGCCGGTACGGAACCTCGCGCTCCGCCGATGCCCGCGCCGACCGCAAGCTGAAGATCACGGGAACCGTGCTCGGCGTCCTCTTCGCGGCGCTCCTCGTCTGGTTCGGCTGGTACTACGTGGTCGGCGGCAGCAAGTTCAGCGGCGAGCTCATCGCGTTCGACACGAACAAGAGCGACGTCAAGGTCCACATGGAGATCCACAAGGACCCCGACACCAGCGGCTACTGCACGATCCGCTCGCAGAGCGAGGACGGCGCCGAGGTGGGCCGCGCGGACTTCCGCTTCGACCAGAAGACCGACCGGATCGACGAGGTCGTCACGCTGCGCACCACCGGCAAGCCCACGTCGGCGGAGCTCATCGGCTGCCACGCCGACTGATTGTCGATACGCGGCAGGGCCGTCGCGCGGGGCTGACCTGCGCCGACGCAACACTGATGCCTTTTGTCCTCCCCCTTTGACGCCTGAATTGTTAGGCTCGTGGTTTCGCCCACTCAGTAGGGAACATCCTTCTGGGTAGGGCGATGCTTTGTATTCCCAGTACCTACGAGGAGCGACCTGTGACCCAGACCAGCGAAGACGTCACCTGGCTGACGCAGGAGGCGTACACCAAGCTCAGGGACGAGCTGGCGTACCTGTCTGGTCCCGCGCGCGAGGAAGTCACGCAGAAGATCGCTGCTGCGCGCGAGGAAGGGGACCTGCGCGAGAACGGCGGGTACCACGCGGCCAAGGAGGAGCAGGGCAAGCAGGAGCTCCGCATCCGCCAGCTGACCCAGCTCCTGGAGAAGGCCAAGGTCGGCGAGGCCCCGGCGGCGACCGGCGTGGTCGCGCCCGGCATGGTCGTCACGATCGCGTTCGACGGCGACGAGGACGACACCCTGGAGTTCCTGCTCGCCTCCCGCGAGTACGCGAGCAGCGACTTCGAGACCTACTCGCCGCAGTCGCCGCTCGGCACGGGCGTCAACGGCCACAAGGTCGGCGAGGACGTCGAGTACGAGCTGCCGAACGGCAAGAAGGCCGCGGTCCGCATCCTCAAGGCGGAGCCGTACAACGGCTGACGCGCACCACACATGAGCCGGGCCCCGCAGCGCGCATGCTGCGGGGCCCGGCTCATGTGCGTCAGGCCGCCTTGCGGTACTTGCGGACCGCGAGGGTGCGGAAGACCAGGATGATCAGGACGGACCAGATCAGCGAGGCCCAGACCGGGTGCTCCATCGGCCAGGCACCGGTCACCGACTTGGGCACGCCCTCGATCGTGTTGCCGAACAGCTCGCGGGCCGCCGCCACCGTGGCACTGAACGGGTTCCACTCCGCGATGTACTGGAGGGCCTTCGGCATGCCGTTGACCGGCACGAACGCGTTCGAGATGAACGTCAGCGGAAACAGCCAGATCAGCCCGCCCGAGGTCGCCGCCTCCGGGGTGCGCACCGACAGGCCGATCAGCGCGCCGATCCACGTGAACGCGTAGCCCAGCAGCAGGAGCAGCCCGAAGCCGGCCAGGACCTTGCCGAGGTTCTCGTGCGTGCGCCAGCCGACGAGCAGCGCCACCACCGCGAGCACGGCCAGCGTCACCGCCGTCTGCACCAGGTCGGCGAGGGTGCGGCCGGTGAGCACGGCGCCGCGCGCCATGGGCAGTGAGCGGAACCGGTCGATGAGGCCCTTGTGCATGTCGTCCGCGATGCCCGCGCCCGCGCCCGCCGTGGCGAAGGTGACCGTCTGGGCGAAGATGCCCGCCATCAGGAATTCCTTGTAGGCGTCGGCACTGACCCCGGCGCCCGGGATGGCGATCGAGCCGCCGAAGACGTACGTGAACAGGACCACGAACATCACCGGCTGGATGATCCCGAACAGGATCATCTCGGGGATCCGGGTCATCCGGATCAGGTTCCGCTTGCCGACGACCAGGGAGTCGCTCCAGGCGCTCATTTCCTCGCCCCCTTCGAGTCCTCGACCGGCTCGTCGGCGTCGGCCTGCTCCGCCATGTGACCGGTCAGCGAGATGAACACGTCGTCCAGGGTCGGGCGGCGCAGGCCGATGTCGTCGATCTCGATGCCGCGCGCGTCCAGGTCGCGGATGACCTCCGCGAGGAGCTTCGCGCCGCCGGTGACCGGGACGGTCAGCTTGCGGGTGTGCTCGGCGACGGTGGTCTCGCCCTTGCCGTAGCCGCTCAGGATCTCCCGGGCGGCCGCGATGTGCTCCCGCTCGTGCACGACGACCTCGACGCGCTCGCCGCCGGTCTGCGCCTTGAGCTGGTCGGCGGTGCCGCGGGCGATGACGCGGCCGTGGTCCACGACGCAGATGTCGTGCGCCAGATGGTCGGCCTCTTCGAGGTACTGGGTGGTGAGCAGCAGCGTCGTACCACCGGCGACCAGCTCCTGGATCACGTCCCACAGTTGCTGCCGGTTGTACGGGTCGAGGCCGGTCGTCGGCTCGTCCATGAACATCACCGGCGGGGACACGACGAGCGCGGCGGCGAGGTCGAGCCTGCGGCGCATGCCGCCGGAGTACGTCTTCGAGGGGCGGTCGGCGGCGTCCGCGAGGTGGAAGCGCTCCAGGAGCTCGCCGGCCCGCTGCTTGGCGGCCTTCTTGGACAGCTGGTAGAGCTGCCCGACCATCTGCAGGTTCTCCCGCCCCGTCAGGTATTCGTCGACCGCGGCGAACTGGCCGGACAGGCCGATGGACCGCCGGACTTCGTTCGGGCGCTTCAGTACGTCGATGCCCGCGACGACGGCCCTGCCGCTGTCCGGTGTGAGCAGCGTCGTCAAGCAGCGCACGGCGGTCGTCTTGCCCGCCCCGTTCGGCCCGAGGAGGCCGAGGACCGTGCCCTCCGGGACGTCGAGATCGACGCCGTCCAGAGCTTTTACGTCGCCGAAGGTCTTCACGAGACCTTCGGCGTAGATGGCGCCTGGCATGCGGTTCCCCCAGTGTGTGGGTACTGCGTCTGACTACCTCTGACTGCCTATGTGAGGAAAGTGTAAATTTGCCGGTTTCCCCGCGCCCGGCAAGGAGTGAGGCGCGCCACACACTAACGCGATGTATCGCGTACCGCCACGGAATTAGTCGATGACGGTGTAGCCCGCCGCCCGCAGTGCCGCCTCCACCTCGGCGCGGTGCGCGGGACCCTTCGTCTCCAGGTGCAGCTCCACCTCCGCCTCCGTGAGCCCGAGCCGCGGATCGGTGCGGACGTGGCTCACGTCGGTGACGTTGGCGTCGGCCACCGACAGCACCTGGAGGAGCGTGGCGAGGGCGCCGGGGCGGTCGGTCAGGCGCAGCCGCAGCGAGAGGTAGCGGCCCGCGGCGGCCAGGCCGTGGGTGAGCACGCGCTGCATCAGGAGCGGGTCGACGTTGCCGCCGGAGAGCAGGGCGACGACCGGGCCCTCGAAGGCGTCGGGTTCGCTCAGGAGCGCCGCCACCGGGCTCGCCCCGGCCGGTTCGACGACCAGCTTGGCGCGCTCCAGGCAGAGCAGCAGGGCGCTGGAGAGCGCGTCCTCCGAGACGGTGCGGACCTCGTCGACGAGGTGCGAGACCAGTTCGAACGGCACGTCGCCGGGCCGCCCCACCTTGATGCCGTCGGCCATCGTCGCGGGCGCCTCGATCGCGACCGGACGCCCGGCGGCCAGCGAGGGCGGGTACGCGGCCGCGCCCGCCGCCTGCACGCCGATCACCCGCACGTCGGGCCGCAGCGCCTTCACCGCGACCGCGATGCCGGCCGCGAGTCCGCCGCCGCCGACGCCGACCAGGATCGTGCGCACCTCCGGGCACTGCTCCAGGATCTCCAGGCCGAGCGTGCCCTGGCCCGCGACGATGTCCGGGTGGTCGAAGGGGTGGATGAAGACGGCGCCGGTCTCCTCCGCGTAGCGCTGCGCCGCGGCGAGCGTCTCGTCGACGACCTGGCCGTGCAGCCGCACCTCGGCCCCGTACTCGCGGGTCGCGGCGACCTTCGGCAGGGGCGCGCCGACCGGCATGAACACCGTGGAGCGCACGCCGAGGAGCGAGGAGGCGAGGGCCACGCCCTGCGCGTGATTGCCCGCGCTGGCGGCCACCACCCCGGCGGCCCGCTCCTCGGGCAGCAGGCCCGCGATCCGTACGTACGCGCCGCGCAGCTTGAAGGAGCCGGTGCGCTGGAGGTTCTCGCACTTGAGGTGGACGGGCGTCCCGACCAGCTGGGACAGGTGGTGGCTGTGCGCCATCGACGTCACGCGCGCCACCCCGGAGAGCATCTTCTGGGCGCCGCGGACGTCGTCGAGGGTCACCGCGGCCGGCAAGGAGTGAGACGCGTTGTTGCTCATGACGGAAGTCTCGCAGCTCACGGCGGGCGCCTCCCGGGATGCTCACGCACCGAGACCGGATTGCGCACGGCCGGTACGGCCAGCGCTTTCGCCGCGTACCCTGTGGGCCATTCCAGTGCAATCCACCACCCACGCATGAAGTGAGCCCCCGGCCATGCCCACACCACAGGAAACGATGGACATGACGACCGCTGGTGACCCCGGCCTCCTCGAAACGCTCCAGCACGAGGTGGCGGTCTTCGCCCGTCGCGCCGAACAGACCCGGCTCGGCGGGGTCGGGCAGGTGCGCAATTCGATGGACCGAGCCGCCTATCTGCTGCTCAACCGCCTCGACAAGGAAGGCCCGATGGGCGTCAAGGCGCTCGCGTCGAGCATGGGGATCGACTCCTCGACGGTGACCCGGCAGGTCGCCCCGCTCGTCGACACGGGTCTCGTCAAGCGGACCTCGCACCCCGAGGACGGGCGTGCGGTGGTGTTGCAGCTGTCGCCGCGCGGCGCCGCCCGGCTCGACGAGGTACGCACATCCAGGCGAGAGCTGATGGCTCAGTTGACGCAGGAGTGGGAGCCGGAGGAGCGCGAACAGTTCTGCGCGCTCCTCGCGCGCTTCAATTCAGCCCTCTCCGCGCGCCACGGCCAGCCGACGCCGCCCGCCGACAGCTGAGCGGGCCCGGCCCCGTACGGCACGAGCGGCTCCCGACCTCTTGACCAGGGAGCCGCGGTCGGCCTCATATGAAGGGTGCGAGAACGGCAGGCGTCGCGGGACGCCCGCCGGGCCCGTGAGTTCGAGGCGTTCGTCGCGGGCGCGGCCGGGCGGCTGCTGCGTGCCGCGACACTCCTGACCGGTGAGCCACCGGACACCAACCCGCGCGCGCGGAAGCTGCTCACGGCCGCCCTCGGCCGAACGTACGCCTCCTGGGACCGGCTCCGGGGCGAGGATCCCTACGACTGCGCGCGCAAGGAGCTGGCCGTCCGGTTCGCGCGCGGCGCGTGGCGCCACCACCGCGCGCGGGGCGGGGCGCTGGGCGGGCTCACCCCGCAGGAGCGGCTGATCCTCGTGCTGCGGCTCTTCGAAGGGGTCGGCGAGGAGCAGACGGCCTCACTGCTCGGGCTGCCCGTGGAGCGGGTGCGTGCCGTGCACGCGCGGGCCCTGGCGCTCGTGCTGCACCCGCCGCGCGGCCCCGCGCCCGCCGAGCTGCGGGGAGCGGCCCCCGCATGAGCCTCCAGGAGCGCAACGAGGCGGCCGCACGCGCCGTGCTGGACGCGGAACCCGCGCCCGTCGTCCCCGCCGAGCTGTGCGCGGACGCGATGCGCAGGGGCGGCCGGGCCCTGCGGCGCCGGCGGGCGGCGAGCCGGCTGCTGTGGTGCGCGCTGGTCGTCGCCGTGGTCGTGTTCGTGGTGTGGGCGACGGCGCAGCGGCCGTGGGTGGAGCCGCCGTCGAAGACGACTCCACCGCTGACGGGGTGGTGAACCGCCCCGGGGCGGGCGCTACGCGTCGAGCGCCTGCTGGAGGTCGGCGAGCAGGTCGTCGACGGACTCGATGCCCACGGAGAGGCGTACGAGGTCGGCGGGGACCTCCAGGGCGGAGCCCGCGGCGGAGGCGTGCGTCATCCGGCCCGGGTGCTCCAGGAGGGACTCGACGCCGCCGAGGGACTCGCCCAGCGTGAAGAGCCTCGCCCGGTTGCAGACCTCGACGGCCGCCTCCTCGCCGCCCTCGACCTGGAACGACACCATGCCGCCGAACGCCTTCATCTGCTTCGCCGCGATCTCGTGCCCGGGGTGCTCGGGCAGGCCCGGGTAGAGCACCTTCGTGACCCGCGGGTGGCGGGTGAGCATGTCGGCGACGCGGGTGGCGTTCTCGCTGTGCCGGTCCATGCGCACGGGCAGCGTCTTGATGCCGCGCAGCACCAGCCAGGAGTCGAACGGCCCGGCGACCGCGCCCATCGCGTTCTGGTGGAACGCGAGGTCCTCGGCGAGCGCGTCGTCGCCCACGACGAGGGCGCCGCCGACGACGTCGGAGTGGCCGCCCATGTACTTCGTCATCGAGTGCACGACGACGTCGGCGCCGAGCGCCAGCGGCTGCTGGAGGTAGGGGCTCGCGAAGGTGTTGTCGACGACCAGCTTGGCGCCCGCCTCGCGGGCGACCTGCGCGACGGCGGCGATGTCGGTGATGCCGAGGAGCGGGTTGGACGGCGTCTCGACCCACACGGCCTTGGTCAGCGGGGTGATCGCGGCGCGCAGCGCGTCGACGTCGCTGGTGTCGGCCACCGACCACTCGACGCCCCACCGCGAGACGACCTTCGCGAACAGCCGGAACGTGCCGCCGTACGCGTCGTTCGGGATGACCACGTGGTCACCGGGGCTGAGCAGCGTACGCAGCAGGCAGTCCTCGGCGGCGAGACCGGAGGCGAAGGCGAGGCCGCGGCGGCCGCCCTCCAGCGCCGCGAGGTTCTCCTCCAGGGCGGTACGGGTGGGGTTGGCGCTGCGGCTGTACTCGTAGCCGCCGCGCAGGCCGCCCACGCCGTCCTGCTTGTACGTGGAGACCTGGTAGATCGGTGGGACGACGGCGCCGGTCACGGGGTCGGCCGTGTTGCCGGCGTGGATGGCGGTGGTCTCGAAGCCGCGCGGGGCGTCGCCGCTGTGGCTGTGCGTGTCGCTCATGGGGGCCGAGCGTAGGCGCTCGGCGGCGCTCAGGTGACGCGCAGCGCGCTTTTGTCGCCACGTCGGGTCCGGCGCCAGGTCGTCGGGAACCCCGGCCCGGACCGGCACGTTAGCGTTGTTGATATGGGAATTCTCTGGGGGCTGATGGCCGCGGTCATGATCGGGCTCGTGGTGACGCAGTTGATGCGCCGCCGCGGCGGGATTCGGCAGGTCGCGCCGGGCTCCCCGGACGCCGCGGACCCGGCCGACTACGGGTTCATGCTCCAGGAGGACCTGGACGTCCGGCTCCCGGGGCCGGACCAGGACCTGCTCGACGTGATGGCGGTCGTGCAGCGGGGCCAGGACTACACGGCGGCGGCCCAGCTCCTGGCCGGGACCGGCAAGGAGACCGAGACCCGCTGGGAGCGCGTGCAGGCGATCGCCGGGGCGGCCGCCCTGGAGGCGCAGGCGACGCCGCGGCTCGGCGCCGGGTGGCTGCACGCGTGGCGGGCGCAGCAGCCGAAGGACGCGGGCGGGGCGCAGGTCTTCGCCGAGTTCCTGGTGCAGCAGGCGTGGCGCGGCGGCGGCACCCCCGAGGAGCAGCGGATCGTCCTGGAGGAGGCGCGCGACGCCTGTGACCAGGCGGCGCTGCTCGCCCCCGGCGACCCCGTCCCCCACATCACGCACCTCGCCGTCGCGCGCGGACTCGGCTACTCCCGGAGCGAGTTCGAGCAACTGTGGCTGAAGATCCTCGACACCGCGCCGGGGCACTTCGGCGCGCATCTGGCCGGACTTCGCTACTGGACGGAGAAGTGGCACGGCTCCCGCGAGGAGGCCTTCTCGTTCGCCGAGGCGGCCGCCGCGCGCGCCCCGCGCGGCTCACTGCTCGCGGCGCTGCCGCTGTTCGCGCTGTACGAGCACGTGCCGGACGTGAACCTGGTGCGCGGCTTCTACGAGAGCGAGGTCGTCACGAAGGCGCTGCACGGCGCCCTGTTCGCGGTGACCGCGGCGCGTCCCGACGACCCGATGCTCGCGCACGTCCGGCACCTGCTGGTGTTCTTCCTGGTGCGCGGCGAGCGGTGGTCGGAGGCGATGCACCAGCTGGTGCACGTCGACGGGCACGTGGGGGCGATCCCGTGGACCGCCGAGCCCGATCCGGCGGCGTCGTACGCCGTGTACCGGGCGCTGGCCGTCGCCGGGTACGAGGCGAATGGCGGGAGCCCGGCGACGCTTCGGCATTGACCGGGTGCCGTTCCTGCGCCTCGGGGCTCCGCCCCGGACCCCGCGCCTCAATCGCCGGCGGGGCTCAATAGTGCTCACCCATCGCCGACAGGGCTTGATGGTCGGCGGGGCTGGATCTGTCCGCGTGGGAACATCCGTCCAATACCGGCGGCGCCCTCCGGCGCGATGCTCGTCCCCCAGGCGGTACGGCAGCGGGAGGCGGGCAGCGGCATGGCAGAGGTCTACGCGGCAGACGTTCACGTGGAGGTGGCGGGGCCCTCGCAGGCGCCCGCCGTGCTGCTGATCCACGGCAGCGCGGGTTCCCTCGAACACTGGGACCCCGTGGTCCCCGCGCTCGCGGAGGCCTTCCGGGTGATCCGGGTCGATCTGCCGGGGTGCGGGCGCTCCCCCGCGCCGCGGACCGGCGGCTGCGGGGTGCCGGAGCAGGCGCGCCGGGTCGAGGCCGTCCTCGACGGGCTCGGGGTGGGCCGGGTGACCGTCGTCGGGCACTCGTCGGGGTGCATGGTCGCGACGGCGCTGGCCGAGCGGCGGCCGGGGACGGTGGCGGCCGTGGCGCTCATCGCCATGGGCCCCGACCTGCACGCGCAGACAGCCGAACTCCCGCTCGTACGCCTGCTGTTGGCTCCGCTCGTCGGGCCGCTGCTGTGGCGGCTGCGGACACCGGACGCGCTGCGCAGGGCGGCGAGCGCGGCGGCCGAGCGGCCGGTCGGGATCCCCGACTCCTACGTCGAGGCGACGCTGGCCATGACGCACCGCGCCTTCGTCGGGACGATGCGCGGCAACCGGGAGTACCTGGGGCAGCGCCCCCTCCCGGACCGCCACGCCCCGCTGGGGCTGCCGCTGCTCGTCCTCTTCGGCGCCGACGACCCACGCTGGCGCCCCGCGTCGGCCCAGGCGTACCGCGCCGTGCCGGGAGCCCGGATCGAACTGTTGCCGGGGGTGGGGCACCTGGTCATGCTGGAAGCGCCGGAGGAGACCGGGGCGCTGCTGCGGGAGTTCATCGCGGCGGCCGCCGCGCAGGCACCGACCGAACCCGGCCACCGGTGACGTGAGAAGGGGATCGTATGCCTCGGCCCTCGTGGGACATCGCCGTACCGGCCGGGCCCGGTCGGCTCGCGGGGCTGCGCATGGCCGGGTTCAGCGACCGGGCGACGGAGCTGCGCAACCTGCAACTGATTCCGCACCCGTCGGTCACCCTCGTGTTCAACCTCGGGGGCACGCCCCTGTCCGTCGAGGACGGCGCCGGCCGGCGCGACTGCGAGCGGACGGTCGTCGGGCTCGCGCCCGACACCGTGCGGGCCATGGGCGAGCGCGGCTTCGCCTGCCTCCAGGTGCGCCTGTCCCCGATGCTCGCGCACGCGGTGCTCGGGGCGCCCGGCGGCCCGTACGGCAAGGCGGTCGACCTCGACGCGCTGTGGGGGCGGCCCGCCGCCGAGCGCTTGCAGGAGCGGCTGCGCGCGGCGCGGTCCTGGCCCGAGCGGTTCGCGATCGCCGAGCGGGCGCTGGCGCTCAGGGCGCAGGACGGCCCCTTCGCCGACCCCGAAGTGGCGTACGCCTGGAGGCTGTTGGAGTCCCGCCACGGTCGCGTCCGGGTCGACCGGCTCGCGGCCGAGACCGGCTGGAGCCGCAAGCGCCTGTGGTCCCGGTTCCGCGACCAGGTGGGGCTGACCCCGCAGCACGCCGCCCGACTCGTCCGCTTCGACCGCGCCGCTCACCGCCTCGCCGCGGGCGCACCGCCGTCCCGTGTCGCCGCGGAGAGCGGGTACGCCGACCAGTCCCATCTGCACCGCGACGTCCGGGCGTTCACCGGGGCGACGCCCTCGGCGGTGGCGGGGACGCCGTTCCTGGCGGTGGACGACGTGGCGTGGGCGGACGACGGCCGCTGACGCGGGCGCGGGCGCGGCAACCGACCCGGCCCTCACTCCATCCGTCCGGCATGCCGAACGGCCTTCGATTTCTCGTACCGATCTGCGTCGGAATTCTTGACCCACCTGCCACAGAACTCTTCACTGACACACATGCCGCCCACCAGAAACCACCAATACCCCCTGTCCGCAGCCACCTTGACGCGACGTCATCTGCTGGCCGCCGGTTCCCTCGCCCTCGCGGCGGTCGCGCTGCCCGCCCCCGCCGCGCACGCGCGGTCCCGGGACGGGGAGTACGAGGGCTACCTCTTCGTCTACTTCACCGGCGAGGGCACCGCGAACGGCGAGCAGATCCACATGGCGCTCAGCCGCGGCGACGACCCGGTGCGGTTCCGGGAGCTGAACGGCGCCGCCGCCGTGCTCACCTCCGACATCGGTGACAAGGGCGTGCGCGATCCGTTCGTCATCCGCTCCCCCGAAGGCGACCGCTTCTTCCTCATCGCCACCGACCTGAAGATCAACGGCGGTCCGGGCTGGGACCACGTACAGCGGCACGGCAGCCGGTCGATCATCGTGTGGGAGTCGACCGACCTCGTGACCTGGGACGGCCCCCGGTCCGTACAAGTGTCACCGGAGACCGCGGGCAACACCTGGGCCCCGGAGGCGTACTGGAGCGAGGAGCTCGGCGAGTACGTCGTGTTCTGGGCGTCGAAGCTGTACGCCGAGAACGACCCGGAGCACACCGCGGACACGTACAACCGGATGCTGTACACCACGACGAAGGACTTCCGGACCTTCAGCGAGGCCAGGGTGTGGAACGACCCCGGCTACTCCGTCATCGACTCCACGGTCATCGGGGACGGCGGGACGTACTACCGGTTCACGAAGGACGAGCGGTCGGCGTCCCAGTCGCCGTACGGCAAGTTCATCCTGGAGGAGAAGGCGGCCGACCTGCTCGACACGGACTGGGACACGGTCGCCGAGGGCATCGGCATGGGCTCGATGGCGCAGGGCGAGGGGCCGCTGGTCTTCCCGTCCAACAGCGGGTCCCGGTGGTACCTGTTCATCGACGACTACACGGGCAGCGGCTACATCCCGTTCGTCTCCGACGACCTCGCGGCCGGGAAGTGGACCGAGGTCGAGCGGCGCCGACTGCCCGCCGCGCCGCGGCACGGGACCGTACTGCCGGTCACCGCGGCCGAGTTCGGGCGGATCCAGGAGAAGTGGGGCGTCGCGCCGGTGCTCGCCGACGAACACGGGCTCGTCGCGCACTGGCCGCTGACCACCGACGCCCAGGACACCTCCGGTCACGGCCACCACGGCACCGCCTCCGGTGACGCCGCCTGGTCCGACGGAGCGCTGGTGCTCGGCGGCGCCGGCGGGCACGTGAAGCTGCCCGACGACCTCCTCGCCGGGCTCGACGCGGGCACCGTCACCGCCGACGTGTGGGTCGACGAGGACCAGGCGACGCCGTACTTCCTGTACGGGTTCGGGAACACGGCCGCCTCGACCGGCCACGGCAACGGCTACCTGTTCGCGACCGGCGGCGGCACCGACTCGGGGTTCCGTGCCGGGCTCTCCGACGGCGACTGGAAGCGCGAGGAGGAGGCGAACGCGGGCACCGGCCTGCCGCGCGGGCGCTGGGCCAACGTCACGTTCACCGTCGACGGCGCCACCTCGCGCCTCTACCTGGACGGCGTGGAAGTGGCGACGAACACCACCGCGGACCTCACTCCCGGCGACATCGGCGGCGGCCGCACCACCGCCAACTTCCTCGGCCGCTCCCCGTACACCGCCGACCACACCCTCAAGGGCCGGCTGCGCGACGTACGGCTCTACAACCGTGCCCTGTCCGCCGACGACATCGCCGCGCTGCCGTCCAACGCGACCCGGATCCGCGCGGTCGAGCTCGACGCGCTGAAGGTGCCCGCGGTCGTCGAGGGCGAGGGCGGGACGGTGGTCCTGCCCGTCGAGCCGGGTACGCAACTGCGCTCTCTGAAGCCGGAGTTCACGCTCGCGCCGGGCGCCCGGATCAGCCCGGCGAGCGGCAGGCGCGTCGACCTGCGCTCCCCCGTCACGTACACGGTCACCTCGGCCCGGGGCGAGAAGCGGGCCTGGAAGGTGTCGGCCGTCGAGATGCGCACGCCGGTGCTGCCGAAGTTCCACGCCGACCCCAACATCGCGGCGTTCGGCGGGACGTACTACCTGTACTGCACCACCGACGGGTTCGCCGGGTGGGGCGGGACGACGTTCGGCGTCTGGTCGTCGAAGAACCTGGTCGACTGGACCGACCACGGCGTGATCCTCGACCTCGGCAAAGACGTGGGCTGGGCCGAGACCCGGGCCTGGGCGCCGACGATCGCCGAGAAGGACGGCCGGTACTTCTTCTACTACTGCGCCGAGGCGAAGATCGGCGTCGCGACGGCCGACTCCCCCACGGGCCCGTTCAAGGACAGCGGCAAGGCGCTGATCACCGCCAACCCCGACGGCGCGGGCCAGGCCATCGACCCGGCCGCGTTCACCGACGACGACGGGCAGACGTACCTGTACTGGGGCAACGGGTCGGCGTGGGTGGTGCCACTGAACGCCGACATGGTGTCCTTCGACTCCGCGAAGGTGCGGCAGATCAAGGGGCTCGCGGACTTCCGGGAGGGCCTGTTCGTCGTCAAGCGCAAGGGCGTCTACCACCTCACGTACTCCATCGACGACACCCGCAGCGAGAACTACCGCGTCGGGTACGCCACCTCCGACTCCCCGTACGGGCCGTTCACGAACCGCGGTGTCGTCCTGGAGAAGGACCCCGCGCAGGGCATCCTCGGCACCGGCCACAACTCGCTGCTCCAGGTGCCGGGGACCGACGACTGGTACATCGCCTACCACCGCTTCGCGCTCCCGGACGGGGACGGCACCCACCGCGAGACCACCCTCGACCGGGTCTCGTTCGGTGCGGACGGGCTGCTGCGGCCCGTCACTCCGACGCTGACGGGGGTGCGGCCGCGGCGGATTCCCTGAGCAGCGCCGCCGTGCGCGCCGCGTCGTACTGCTCCGGGACGCCCTCCAGGACCACCAGGCTGCCCGGCAGGTGCTCGGTGCGCAGCGGGAGGATCTCCTGGTAGGCGGGGGACGCGTACCAGGCGTGGACCGCCTCCAGGTCGGGGAACTCGACCATCACGATGTCGCCGAGCCGCTCGCCCTCCACCCACTCCCCCGGCTTGCCGTGCACCAGGAAGCGGCCGCCGTAGGGAGCGAAGGTGGACTGGACGCGCTCGATGTACGTGAGGACGTCGGGGTGCGGTGCGCCGGGTGCGGTGCCGAGTACGGCGATGGCGTAGGCGGTCATGGAAGAGCCCTCCCTCGGGTCCGGCAGGATCTGCTGGGTACGGATCAGATCCTGCCGGGATCCGGGGAGGGCGGCCATGACCTCTCAGGTCATGAAAGCGGTGCGGGCGCTCAGATGGTCGCCGCGTCGATCACGAAGCGGTAGCGCACGTCCGAGTTCAGGACCCGCTCGTACGCCTCGTTGACCTGGCTCGCCTCGATGAGCTCGATCTCGGCGCCCAGGTTGTGCTCGGCGCAGAAGTCCAGCATCTCCTGGGTCTCGGCGATGCCGCCGATCATGGAGCCGGCGAGCACCTTGTTGCCGCCGATGAGCGAGAACAGGTTGAGGGAGATCGGCTCCTCGGGGGCGCCGACGTTCACCAGGGCGCCGCCCGTCTTCAGCAGGCCCAGGTAGGCGCCGAAGTCGACCTGCGCGGAGACCGTGGAGAGGATGACGTCGAAGGTGCCCGCGAGCTCCTCGAAGGTCTTCGGGTCGCTGGTCGCGTAGTAGTGGTCGGCGCCCAGCTTCAGGCCGTCGTCCTTCTTGCGCAGCGACTGCGACAGGACGGTGACCTCCGCGCCGAGCGCGTGCGCGATCTTGACGCCCATGTGGCCGAGGCCGCCGAGACCGACGACCGCGACCTTCTTGCCGGGGCCCGCGCCCCAGTGCTTCAGCGGGGAGTACGTGGTGATGCCGGCGCAGAGCAGCGGCGCGGCCACGTCGAGGGAGAGCCCGTCGGGGATGCCGAGGACGAAGCCCTCGGTGACGACGACCTTCTGGGAGTAGCCGCCGTAGGTGGGCTCGCCGTCCTTGCCGACGCCGTTGTACGTCTGGACGTTGCCCTGGACGCAGTGCTGCTCGAACCCGGAGGTGCAGGGCTCGCAGGTGCCACAGGAGTCGACCATGCAGCCGACGCCGACGCGGTCGCCGACCTTGAACTTGGTGACACCGGAACCGACGGCCTCCACGACACCGGCGATCTCGTGGCCCGGGACCATCGGGAAGATGGCCTCGCCCCAGCCCTCGCGGGCCTGGTGGATGTCCGAGTGGCAGATGCCCGCGAACTTGATGTCGATCAGTACGTCGTGCTCGCCGACGGTGCGGCGCTCGATGGTGGTGCGCTCCAGCGGGGCCTTGGCGCTCGGAGCGGCGTATGCGGCAACAGTCGTGGTCATGTCCTCAAGCCTGCTACCGGCTCGCCCCGATCCGCAAAGAATCCGCAGGTCACCGCTTTGCGTACGTTCGCTGGTCCTACTACTGGCGGGGTCAGGCTCCCCGTCGTACGAACGGGAATACTGGACACTATGGACGACAATGATGCGGCCGGGACACCCGCGGCGGACGGCCTGGACCGGCGGGCCGAGCTGAGCGAGTTCCTGCGGACCCGGCGGGCCCGCCTCCAGCCCGAGGACGTGGGGCTCGCCACGGCCGGGCACCGGCGGCGGGTGCCGGGGCTGCGGCGCGAGGAGCTGGCGCAGCTCGCCGGGGTCTCCGTGGCGTACTACACACGGCTGGAGCAGGGCAACGGGCGCAATGTGTCGACGGAGGTGCTCGACGCGATCGCGCGCGCCCTGCGGCTGAGCGACACCGAGCACGCGCACCTCGTCCACCTCGCGCGGCCCACGCCGCGGCGGCGGAAGGCGCCGATGCCGAAGCGGCAGAAGCAGGTGCGGCCCGCGCTGCGGCATCTGCTCGACTCGATGGAGGGCGTGCCCGCGTACGTCGGCGGGGCGCGCTCCGACATCCTCGCGTGGAACCGGACGGCGGCGGCGCTGTTCGGTGACTGGGGGCAGCTGCCGCGGGCCGAGCGGAACTGGGCGCGGCTGACGTTCCTCAACCCGGACTACCGGGAGCTGTTCATCGACTGGGACTCCAAGGCGACGGACATGGTGAGCTATCTGCGGCTGTACGCGGGGCGGAACCCGGAGGACCCGGAGCTGTCGGCGCTGGTGGGTGAACTGTCGGTCAAGAGCGAGGAGTTCCGGCGGCTGTGGGCCACGCACGACGTGAAGGAGAAGGGGCACGGGGTGAAGCGGATGCGGCATCCGCTGGTGGGGGAGATGACGCTCGCGTACGAGACGTTGCACTTGCCGGACGATGACGGGCAGTTCCTGTCCGTGTACCACGCGGAGCCGGGGTCGGCGTCGGCGGAGGCGTTGCGGTTGCTTGCCAGTTGGGGTGTGGACGAGTCGTTGCGGGCCGCGTTGTAGACGCCTCGGGGCTCCGCCCCGGACCCCGCTGTTCAATCGCCGCAGGGGCTATTTCCTGTACGGCGGGGCCGCGCCCCAGGTCCAGTGGGGGACCGGTTGTTCCGCGGGGCGGTCCGCTTGCGGGGACGAGAAGGCGAGGGCCAGGCGGGTGCCCCATTCGACGTAGGCGCAGAACGCGGAGCGGAATTCCGCGTCCGTGGGCCAGTCCGCCTCGTCCGCCGCGTCCTGGACGAGGTTCACCCAGCGGCGGCGCTGCGGTTCGGTGATGGCCTTGCCGACGTGCATCGCCACCATGTGGCTGTGGCCGCCGTGCCGCTCGGAGTAGTGCGGCGGGCCGCCGAAGACCTCGCCGAGCCACAGGGCGACGTGCTCCGCGTGCTCGGCCGGAAGGTCGGCGAAGAGCGGGCCGAGCAGGTCGTCCTTCAGCACCTTCTCGTAGAAGACCGTGGTCAGACGGGTGAACGCCGCCGCGCCGCCCGCCCATGCGTAGAGCGTCGGCTCCGCCGCACCCGTGCCGTGCACCGTGGTCGGCGCGTAGTGGCGCATCTCGTCGATGTACCCCACGTAGGGGCGGATCTCGGCGAGGAAGCCGGGGAACAGGTCGGAGGTGCGGAAGCCCTCCACGTGGTCCTCGGTCGACGTCCACTCGATGCGCAGGACGAAGTGCTCGAAGTCCTCCTCGCAGCGGGTCAGCTCGTACGCCACGCAGTGTTCGGACGCGGCGAGGGCGCGGGCCGCGCGGGTGTAGGAGGCGAGGA
The DNA here is from genome assembly GCF_054724165.1 of Streptomyces sp. BYX5S. Classification (NCBI taxonomy): domain Bacteria; kingdom Bacillati; phylum Actinomycetota; class Actinomycetes; order Kitasatosporales; family Streptomycetaceae; genus Streptomyces; species Streptomyces sp. BYX5S. The sequence continues at coordinate 7,285,260 of NZ_CM138829.1, forward strand.
ACTCGGCGGAGCGGGGCTCGGGGATGCGGTAGCGGATGTACTCGATGGTGCGGGATCGAGTCGTCATCCACTCAGCGAAGCACTGGCGCGCCGCTCTGGCCAGCGTCCGTCGCTGCGGGAGGGGCTCCCGCGCTAGGAGGTCACTGTCACGGGGCGGTCCTCGCGGAGTTCCGTGAACAGGCGGGTGGCCTTCTGTTTGTCCCAGACGATGGCGCTGCCCTTGGACGTCGCCAGGCCCAACGTGCCGACGGGGACGCCCAGTTGCCTGCCCTGGCCGGAGGACACCGCCTGCATCGCCTTGAACAGCTCGGTGAGCTGGGGGATGCCCGTGGACTCGTCGACGATGAGCGTGTCCAGGCCCGCGCCCGCCGTGCCGTACAGCGCGGAGGGGTTCATCAGGACGCCCGCCGAGGACGCCTTCTCGGCCAGCGCGGAGAGGAACTTCTGCTGGTTGCGGGAGCGGCCGAGGTCGCCCTCCTTCTCCTGGTGGCGCTGGCGCACGAAGCCGAGCGCCTCGCGGCCGGACAGGGTGTGGCAGCCCTTGGCGAGGTCGAGGCCCGACTTGTCGTCGACGATGTGCCGGTCCACGCACATCGGCACCCCGCCGACCGCGTCGACGATGCCGACGAACCCGGCGAAACCGATCTCCGTGTAGTGGTTGATCCGCAGGCCGGTGTTGGACTCGATCGTGCGGACCAGCAGCTCCGGCCCGCCCAGTGCGAACGCCGCGTTGAGCTTGTTCTTCGCCGGCCGGTGGTGGACGCCGGTCCTCGGGTCGACGTACGAGGGGATGGTGACCCAGGAGTCGCGGGGCAGGCTGGTGAGCGTGGCACCGTGGGCGCCGGTGTGCAGCACCATCATCGAGTCGGTGCGGCGGCCCTCGGAGCCCAGCTCGGAACCCGTGTGCAGGTCCTTGGCCTGCTGTTCGCCGAGGCCCTCGCGGCTGTCGGAGCCCACGATCAGGTAGTTGGTGCCCTTGCCGGGCGCCGCCCGGGTGGGGATCGCCCCCAGGTCCACCTCGCCGTCGAGCCGGGAGCCCGCCCACACGTACGTACCCGCTCCCACCAGCGCTGTCAGCAGCACCAGCAGGCACAGCAGCCGCACCAGCTTGCCGAACCTGCCGCGCTTGCGCTTCCGCTTGGGCTCGCGCTCGCTGCGCTTGTAGCCGCCGGCGGCCCGCCCGCTCGGTCCGTTGGGCGGCACCGGATCGTACGGGTGGTGCTCGACGAGTTCGTAGGAGTGGGCGGGGGCGTAGGGGGCGGCGGGGGCGTGGGGACCGCCGTACGCGTCGTCGTACGTGCCGTGTCCGCCGTGGGTCGGGGTCGGGGCGCTGGGGTTCAGGATCGTCACCTCGCGATCGGCACGCCGCGGCCGTCGGCCGGCCTGCCGATGTGCTGGGCCGCCGCGGCGGCCGTTCCGGACCGGTGCATGCGCTGCCACTTCAACCGGCTGCCGCCCACGAAGGCCACCACGGACTGGATGACCACGAGGTACATCAACTGCCGGTACACGAACAGCTGGAAGGGCAGTGACCAGAGCGTGCGCCTGCGCTCTCCGTCGAGCTTCAGAGCGTACGCCGCGACGACCGTCTGGAGGGCGAGAAAGCCCACCCAGGTCACCACGGACGTACTGGTCTCCCCCGCGAACAGCGCGCTGTACAGCATGAATACGTCGATCATCGGGGCGAGGAGCGGCAGCACGACCTGGAAGAGGAACAGGTAGGACAGGCCGCGGCGGCCGAAGCGGCCCGCGGGGCCGACCTCGACGACCGCGTGCCGGTGCTTCCACATCGCCTGGAGGGTGCCGTAGCACCAGCGGTAGCGCTGGCGCCACAACTGCCGCAGCGACGTGGGCACTTCGGTCCACGCGACGGCGGTCTCCTCGTAGACCACCCGCCAGCCGGCCCGCCACAGCGCCATCGTGAGGTCGGTGTCCTCCGCGAGGGTGTCCTCGCTGAGCCCGCCGACGCCCATGAGCGCGTCGAGCCGGAAGGCGCCGATCGCGCCGGGCACGGTCGTCATGCACTCCAGGACCTCGAACATGCGGCGGTCGAGGTTGAACCCGAAGACGTACTCCAGGTGCTGCCAGCGGCCCAGCAGACGCTTGCGGTTGCCGACCTTGGTGTTGCCACTGACCGCGCCGACGGCCGGGTGGGCGAGCGGCTGGACCAGGCGCTGGATGGCGTCGGCCTCGAAGACGGTGTCCGAGTCGACCATCACGACATAGGGGCAACGGGTGTACTTCAGGCCGTGGTTGAGGGCCGCGGCCTTGCCCGAGTTGGGCTGGCACACCACCTGTACGCGCGGGTCGCGGGCCGCGTAGTCGTTCGCGATCTCCACGGTGCGGTCGCTCGACCCGTCGTCGATGACGATGATCTGGAGCCGCTGGTGCGTGGAGGCGAGCAGCGAGCGCAGCGTCGCGCCGATCCCCGCCTCCTCGTTGTACGCGGGGACGAGCACGGTCACCGGGTCGCGGATCTCGCGCAGCCAGGGCGAACCGGGGCGGTACCGCTCCAGGCGCCGGACGTGCGCGCGGGCGAACAGGACGAGCACGAGCAGGCGCAGCACGCCGAGCGCGGCGGCGGCGACGAGGACCAGGGAGAGGGCGGAGACGAAGCTGCGGCCGAGGGTCTGGAACCACATGAGGCCGGTGCCGAGCCAGTGCGCGGGCGCGGACGCCTCGCTCGTCGCCGGCCGCGCGGTGCGCACGCCCTCGGTGACGGTGGTGAACCGCTCGGCGTCGGGGTCCTTGAGGAGCTTCTCGGTCTCCTTGTAGGCGAGGGAGGTCTGGCTGAACTGCTTCACCAGGCCGTCGGAGACCCGCTGCCCGGAGTGGTCGGCGGCGACCAGCAGGTAGCCGTCCTCGGACGCGGCCCGCGCGGCGGGCCACTCGCCGCCGCACATCGTGGCGACGGTGGTGGTCATCGGCATCCGCAGCAGCGTGGTGCGGAAACCGTCGGTGCCGGCGAACGCGCTCTGCGTGAGTTCGAGCTCCATCTTGCTGCGCACCGGCGAGGACGAGCCCAGGTCGGCGCCCGTGTAGGTGTTGGAGCCGACGTCGTGGCCCTCGGCCCTGATCCGCTTGACCAGGTCGGGGTACTGGGCGGCCTTGGCGCCGTTGAGGAAGAACGTGGCGTGCGCGTGGTGCTTCTTGAGCAGCGCGAGGATCTTGGGTGTGGTCTTCGGGCTGGGCCCGCCGTCATAGGTGAGGGCGACCGTGCCGGGCGGCATCGAGGCGCTGCGCACCCGGTCGCCGTCGACGGACAGGACGGGTCCGGCGCCGGAGGCGGCCGCGGGGACGGGCCGGGTGCAGTCGGGCTTCGTACGGGCGCCGTCCACCTCGTTCTGGGTCCAGCCCTGGAAGAGGAGTGCGCCGAAGAGCACCGGCAGGGTGACGGCGAGCAGCAGCCAGTGCGCCCGCGGATCCCTCGCTTGCTTGTGCCGAGCCCCCATCAGAGGGTGCGGCCGACGTCACGGCCTCGACCCGCCGGACGTATTCGGCACCCGTTCTCCACGTTCCACTCACACATGGGAGGCGAGTGTATTGATGCGGCGGCCTGCGAATTGGGGCATTGGGAAACATCTGGGACTGGAGAGGCACGTGACAAAGGGCACACCTTTGTCGTCGAGCACAACCATTCGCGAGGAACGTAATTCACCTCGGGGGCGCCCCAGGGACACCTCAGGGGTGGCCGGACGGCGTCGTCCGGCCACCCCTGGGCGGGCTGTCGCGGTCAGGCGGCGGCGTTCTCCGTGACCGTGATCCGCCCCCTCTTGATCGTCGCGAGGCGCGGGGCCTTCTTCGCGATCGCCGAGTCGTGGGTCACCATCACGAACGTCAGACCGTGCTCCTTCCAGCGCTCCTCCAGCACGTCCATGATCTCGTCGCGCATCGACTCGTCGAGGTTGCCGGTGGGCTCGTCGGCGAGCAGCACCTTCGGGTTCTTGACGAGGGCGCGGGCGATGGCGACGCGCTGCTGCTGGCCGCCGGACATCTCCGACGGCAGGTGCCGCAGCCGCTCGCCGAGGCCGACGGACGTCAGCGCCTCGGCGGCCCGCTCGCGCCGCTCGGCGCTCTTGAGGCCGAGCGGTACGAGCGCGGTCTCGACGTTCTCCAGCGCGTTCAGCGTCGGGATGAGGTTGAAGGACTGGAAGACGAAGCCGATGGACTCGGCGCGGACCTTGGTGAGCCGCGCCTCCGGCAGCTTCGCCAGGTCGGTGCCGTCGAGCTCGATGCTGCCCGCGGTGGGCCGGTCGAGCCCGCCGAGCATCTGGAGCAGCGTCGACTTGCCGCCGCCGGTCGGCCCCTGGATGACGAGCCGGTCGCCGTCGCCGATGGCGAGGTCGACGCCCGCGAGCGCGTCGACGGTGTCCTTGCCGCGCCGGTACTGCTTGGTGACGCCCTTGAGCTGATACATGGTGCAACTCCTGTACTACGGAAGGTGGGTGGCGTGACCAGTGCCGCTACTCGACGCGGCGCAGGGCGTCGGCCGGGCGCAGCCGGGAGGCCCGCCAGCCGCCGAAGGCACCGGCGATCAGACCGCCCGCGACGGCGAGGCCGACCGCGAGGGCGATGGTCGTGGCGGAGACCGGGGCGCTGAGCGCGATGTCGAGGGTCTTCGCCCCGCCGCCGGCCGCCTGGCGCATGCCGCCGCCACCGCCTCCGCCGAATCCGCCGCCACCGGGGCCGCCGCCCATGCCCCCGCCGCCACCGGTGCCGCCGCCGAGCTGGGCGGAGAGGGTGGGGCTGATCGCGGTCACGGCGTAGGCGCCCGCGAGGCCGACGGCGATGCCGAGGACGCCGCCGATCAGACCGTTGACGACGGCCTCGCCGACGACCTGCCGGGTGACGCGGCCCGACTTCCAGCCGAGCGCCTTGAGCGTGCCGAACTCGCGGACGCGCCGGGACACGGCCGAGGAGGTGAGCAGGCCCGCCACCAGGAAGGCGGCGACGAGGACGGCGATGGACAGCCACTTGCCGACGTTGGAGGCGAGGTTCGAGGCGGTCGACAGGGAGCCGGAGACGGTGTCGGCGAGGTCGGCGGAGGTGGTGACGGTGGTGCCGCTGATGTTCTTCTGGATCGTCGCCTTCACGGCGTCGATCGCTTGCGAGTCGGTCGCCTTGACGTAGACCGTCGTCACCTTGTTCTTGCTGTCCGCGAGCGTCTGGGCCTGCTTCAGCGGCAGGTACACGTTGGCGGCGGCGTCCCCGCTGTCGGCGGTCGCGACGCCGATGACCTTGTACTTCGTGCCCTTGACGGTGACCTTGTCACCGACGGCGAGCTTCTTCTCCTTGGCGTACGCGGAGTCGACGACGGCGACCTTCGCGTTCGTCTCGGAGGTCTTGAAGGTGCGGCCCTTGGTGATCTTCGAGGAGGTCAGCGGGCCGAGGTCCTGCCGGGTGACGTCGGTGCCGAAGACCGAGTAGGAGTTGACGTCGAAGTTGGCGCCGCCGCCCTGGACACGGCCCTGGGACTGGCCGCCCTCGCCGCCGCCGTTCTGGCCGCCGGGTCCGCCCCCCGAGCCGCCGCCGCTCCCGCCCTGCTGGAACTGGCCGCGCGTGAACTGGCCGCTGACCTTCATCACCTGGAGGCTGAGCCCGCCGACCGTGTCGGCGACGCCCTTCTGGTCGGCGACCTTCGTGACGGTGGAGTCGGCGAGGGTCTGGAAGCCCTGCACCATCACCCGGTCGCTGGACTGCTCCTCGTCGTCGCCGCTGTCCTTGGCGTCGAACTCGAACCGGGGCCGGCCCGAGTCGTCGCCGGACTTCGGCGCGCTCGCCGCCTTGGTGACGGTCATGTCGGTACCGAGGCCGTACAGCGACTGCAGGACCTTGTCCTGCGCCCTGCTCATGCCGGAGGACACCGAGCTGACCACGATGACGAGCGCGATCCCGAGCGCCAGCCCGGAGGCGACGACGAGCGCCGCCTTTCTGCGGCGGCGCAGCTCACGCCGGAGATAGGTGAAGAACATCGAAGCCTCGCCGATGACGGCCCACACAGAAGAGGGCGTTTGATCAGGAATCAGCGGGAGCCGGAGCGTCGGTGACGCTCCGGCTCCCGCTGCGGCGAAACGGTATGGCGGCGTTGTAAGGGTTGCGTGAGGTCTCGATGAGAACGGAATGAGACCCGCTGCCGGGTGGGGCCCGTGGTTACTCGGCGGACCCCGCCGTCCACTGCGACCAGCTCATGTTCCAGCCGTTCAGCCCGTTGTCCGGCTGGACGGTCTTGTCGCCGGTGTTCTTGACGACGACCACGTCGCCGACCATCGAGTTGTCGTAGAACCAGGCGCCCGGCGTGCTGCTGTCATTGGCGCCCTTGGCGTCCTGGAGGCCGACACAGCCGTGGCTGGTGTTCGTGGAACCGAAGATCGACTTCGCGCCCCAGTAGTTGCCGTGGATGAACGTGCCGGAGTTCGACAGACGCATCGCGTGCGGCACGTCCTTGATGTCGTACTCGCCCTTGCCGTCGTCGTCCGTGAAGCCGACCGTCGCACCGTTCATCCGGGTCTCCTTGAACTTCTCGGAGATCACCATCTGACCCTCGTACGTCTTGTTCTCGGGCGAGCCGGCGGAGATCGGGATGGTCTTGACCGTCTTCCCGTCCCGCGTGACGGTCATCATCTTGGTCTTGGCGTCGACCGTGGAGACCTGGTTGCGCCCGATCTTGAACGAGACCGTCTTCTGCTGGACACCGGTCACGCCGTCCGCGCCCTCGACCCCGTCCAGGGCGAGCTTCAGCGTGACGGTGGAGCCGCCCTTCCAGTAGTCCTCGGGGCGGAAGTCGAGCCGGGTGTCGTTGAACCAGTGGCCGACGACCTCCTGGCCGCTGCTGGAGGACACGGTGATGTGGCTCTGCACGTCGGCCTTGTTGCTGATCGCCTTGTCGAAGTTGATCGACACGGGCATGCCCACGCCGACGGTCGAACCGTCCTCCGGCGTGAAGTTGCCGATGAAGCTGTTCGCCGGCGACACCGTCGTGAACTGCGAGTTCTCGTGGGCCGCGCGGCCGTCCGAGTCCTTCGCCTCCGCGGCGATCTTGTACGTCGTCGCGCGCTCCAGCTGGTTGGTGGGCTTCCAGCTCTTCTTGTCGGCCGAGAGCTGGCCCGCGACCTCGGTGCCGTCCGACGTGGTCATGGCGACGTCGGTGAGCGTGCCCTTGCTCACGGTGACCTTCGCGGCGTTGTTGATGCTCGCGTTGTCGGAGCCGTCCTTCGGCGCGATCTTGATGTCGGCCTCAGAGGTCTTCTTCGCCGCGGCCTCGTCGGCCTGCGCCTGCGACTCCTTCTTGCCCGAGCCGCCCTCGCTGTCGCCGCCGCCACAGGCCGTCAGCACGAGCACTCCGCCGAGCAGGGCGGACGCGGCCATCAGGCCCTTGCGCCGCTTACCGTCCGTTATCACACGCTTCTCCATAGTCGCCGAATTTCCCGACTTCGCCGGATGACCGGCCCTCGACCGCCCCGAGTACGGTCGACAGCGGGCCCGGGAGGACACACAGGTCTCCCCGTACCCCACTCAACGCCATGACCGGTTCGTCCCGTTCCCACGGAACCGCCGATGTGGGCGAGACCACTTCCGGAACTCCCCTCACCAGGGACGACGAAACCCCGGACAACGGTTGCCGCCCAGGGTTCCCGATTCAGGACCCGTTACACGCCGCCCTCAGTCGTCCCCCGCCACATCCCTGTCCCCATCATCCTCGTCGAGATCCCAATCCGGCGAGTCGGGGTCGTAGTCGACCTGCTCGCTGGACCAGGAGGCCTGCACCAGCTCGGCCCCCGGAACGTCGGCGACGAGATCGAAGGGATCCACGAGATACGCGACCGCCTCGGCCTCGTCCTCCTCCACGGCGCTCACCGCGCGGGCCCGCTCCTCGCCCCCGTCGCCGGCGCCCTCCGCGGGCCCCTCGTCCTGCGCGATCCGCTGCAACGCGGCCCCGGTCAACGCCTCCGCGTCCTCGACCTCCAGGATCAATTCCACCTTCAGCCGAACAAAGCGTGACGTCTCATCAGTACTCATGGCCGGAGCGTACGGCCCATCCGACCCGTGACTTTCCTGTGACCCGCGTCTTTCACTAACATCAGTGGCACACGGCCAATTCGCCAGCGCCACAGGGGGGATCGCTTCCGTGTCAGCCGCACGTCGATCACTGTTCACCGCCACCGCCGCCGCGGCCGTCCTCGGCGCCCTGTGGTTCGTTCCCACGGCCACGGCTACCCCCGAGCACTTCGCGCATGCAGACGAGCAGCGCACCGCGACGGTGGTGTCCGAGCAGTCCGACCGCCAACTCCGGCTTGCCGACACGGGTCAGGTGGACACGACGCCGTACGTGGTCGGCGGCTCGGTGTTCCTCGGCGTGGGCGTCGGATTCGTCGCGTTCTCGGTCCGCAGGGGGCGGGCGTACGAGATGTAGCGCCGCCCCCCTTGCCGCTCCTGAGGGCTAGCCCAGCGGGCCGGTGACCTTCTCAACTGCCGCGACGAGCGCACCGGTTCGTACGAACGCGTCCGCGGCCGCCAGGTCCGGGGCCAGGAAGCGGTCCGGGCCGGGGCCCTGGACGCCCGCCGCGCGGGCCGCCGTGAGGGCGGCGGCGGAGGCGGGGGCCGGGGTGAGGCCCTCGCGGAGTTCGATGCCGCGGGACGCCGCGTAGAACTCGACCGCTACGACCCGGGTCAGGTTGTCGACCGCCGTACGCAGCTTGCGGGCCGCGGACCAGCCCATCGAGACGTGGTCCTCCTGCATCGCCGAGGACGGGATGGAGTCCGCCGACGCCGGGACCGCGAGCCGCTTCAACTCGCTGACCAGCGCCGCCTGCGTGTACTGGGCGATCATCAGGCCGGAGTCCACGCCCGCGTCGTCCGCGAGGAACGGCGGCAGCCCGTGCGAGCGGTTCTTGTCGAGGAGCCGGTCCGTGCGCCGTTCGGCGATCGAGCCGAGGTCCGCCGCGGCGATGGCGAGGAAGTCGAGGACGTAGGCGACCGGGGCGCCGTGGAAGTTGCCGTTGGACTCGACGCGGCCGTCGGGCAGGACGACCGGGTTGTCGACGGCCGACGCCAGCTCCCGGTCGGCGACCAGGCGGGCGTGCGCCATGGTGTCCCGGCCGGCGCCCGCGACCTGCGGGGCGCACCGCACCGAGTACGCGTCCTGCACGCGCGGCGCGTCGTCCTGGTGGTGGCCGGTGAGGCCGGAACCCGCGAGCACCGCCAGCATGTTGGCGGCGGAGGCGGCCTGGCCCGGGTGCGGGCGGATGGCATGCAGCTCGGGCCGCAGCACCTTGTCCGTGCCGAGCAGCGCCTCCAGGGAGAGGGCCGCGGTGATGTCGGCGGCCTTGTAGAGGTTGTCGAGGTCGGCGAGCGCCATGACCAGCATGCCGAGCATGCCGTCGGTGCCGTTGAGGAGGGCGAGGCCCTCCTTCTCGCGCAGTTCGACGGGGGCGATGCCGTGCTCGGCGAGCAGTTCGCCCGCGGGCCGCACCGTACCGTCGGGGCCCTCCGCGTCGCCCTCGCCCATCAGCGCGAGCGCGCAGTGCGAGAGCGGGGCGAGGTCGCCGGAGCAGCCGAGGGAGCCGTACTCGTGGACGACCGGGGTGATGCCCGCGTTCAGCACGTCGGCCATGGTCTGCGCGACCTGGGGGCGTACGCCGGTGTGGCCGGAGCAGACCGTCTTCAGGCGCAGGAACATCAGCGCGCGCACCACCTCGCGCTCCACGCGCGGGCCCATCCCGGCGGCGTGCGAGCGCACGATGTTGCGCTGGAGCTGGGCGCGCAGCTCGTGGCTGATGTGCCGGGTGGCGAGCGCGCCGAATCCGGTGGAGACGCCGTAGACGGGTTCCGGTTTGGCGGCGAGCGCGTCGACGATCTCGCGGGCCGCGGCGAGCGCGGCCACGGCCTCGTCGGAGAGTTCGACACGGGCGCCCTGGCGCGCGACGGCGACGACATCGGCTGCGGTGACCCCGGTGGTCCCCACCACCACAGTGTGCATATCCATATTCAGGAGCGTACGCAGTGAATCTCTGGATGTCACGACCGAGTTCCGGGACGGCCCCTTACCGCCGCGCGACCGTCACGTCCGCGGCTCCCGGCCCCTGATCCGCCGCCGCTCCCCCTCGCCCGTGGGCGGCGGGGAGTCCGCGAGCCGGACCACCGGGTCGTCGAGGCCGCCGTCCCGCCCGGCCACCACCGGCTCCGCCGCGCGCTGCGCCTTCGCCTTGTACTGGGCCGCGTCCGCGAGCCGGAACAGCCGCCGCGCGCTGGTGACCTCGCCGATCGGGTCCCCGGTCGACGCGATCCCGCAGGCGACCCCCTCGCCGTGGTCCAGCTCGGCGGCGCGGGAGCAGATCTCGCCGCCGACCCGCACCACGTCGTCGGCCGACGGACCCACGGCGACCAGCGAGAACTCGTCGCCGCCGAGCCGTGCCGAGAGCGCCCCCGGCAGCATCGCCCCGCACAGCGAGAGCACGGAGCCGAACCGTTCGAGGAGCCGGTCCCCGGCCGCGTGCCCGAGGGTGTCGTTGACCCGCTTCAGGCCGTTGACGTCGCAGACGACGAGGCTGACCACGGAGCCGTCGGCGCGGTGCCGCTCCACGGCCTCGTCGAGGCGTATGTCGACCGCGCGCCGGTTGGCGAGGCCGGTCAGGGCGTCGGTGAAGGCGAGCCGCCGCGCCTCCTCCAGGCGCTCGGTCTGCGCGATGCCGGCGGCGACGACCGCGGCGAGCACCGTGGCGAAGTCGGCGTCGTCCCGGCCGAAGACCGCGGCGCCGGCCGGGCGGGCGACGTACAGCTCGCCCCAGGCCCGGCCGTGCAGCACGATCGGCGCGACGACACAGCAGCCGCGGCCCCTGCGGCGCAGGGCGGCGACCCGCTGGTGGCAGTAGCCGGCGCCGTCCACGGGACCCTCGGCCGTCTCGACCCAGGCGTCCGGCTCGCCGCCCTTGGCCCACCGCTCGTGCAGGAACTCGGTGATCTCCGGGAACCGGTGCACGGGGTAGGCCTCCGCCTCGGGGAACTCCTCCTCGCCCGCCGCGAGGTCTCCCACGTTGACGAGGACGCGGAGACGGCCGCGTTCGCGTTCCCACATGGAGAGGGCGGCGAAGTTGCCGGACAGGGCGCGGCAGGCGCCGAGTGCGGCGGCCCGCCAGGAGTCGCGCGGGGTCCGCGCAGCGGCCATGCCCTGCGCGAGCGTCACCACGGCGCGTAGCCGGATGTCCTCTGCCACGGGTCCAGCGTAAGGATGATTCCGGCATTTCGGTGAATTACGCACACCCCTTCGGGTGGCCTCCGGTCACGCTCCGTGAGGCGGAGGCAGGGCTGTTCACAGCCCCGCCGGCGTTTGAGGCGCGGGGTCCGGGGCGGAGCCCCGGGGTTTCACTCCGCGGGCCAGCGCGGGGCGCGCTTCTCGTTGAAGGCGGTGACGCCCTCGGCGCGATCGGCGGAGAAGGCCACGGAGCGCCAGGCCGCGTCCTCGACCTCAAGACCGGTGCGCAGGTCGAGACCGTGTCCGAGGCGGAGGGCCTTCTTCGAGGCACGCAGGCCCACCGGGGAGTTCACGGCGATCCGCGCGGCCAGCGCCAACGCCTCGGCCCGGTCCGCACCCGCCGCGACGACCTGGTCGACCAGCCCCAGCTCCCCCGCCTCGGCCGCCTCCACACGGCGCGCCGTGAAGATCAGCTCGGCGGCCCGCGCCGCCCCGACGCGGCGCGGCAGCAGCTGCGTGCCCCCGCCGCCGGGGAGCACGCCGACCGACACCTCGGGCAGGCCGACCACGGCGGTCGCGTCGGCCACGATCAGGTCGCAGGCGAGCGCCAGCTCGAAGCCGCCGCCGAGCGCGAACCCGTGCACGGCCGCGACCGTCGGCATCGGCAGCTCCAGGACGCCGGTGTACGCGGCGCGGGTGACGGGCCGCTGGCGCAGCAGTTCGGCGTCGGAGAGGGAGTTGCGCTCCTTGAGGTCGGCGCCGACGCAGAAGGCGCGCTCGGCGCTGGAGGTGAGGACGACGGCCCGGACACCGCGCCCCTCGGCCCCCGCCAGCCAGTCGCACGCCTCGGTGAGCGAGCGGGCCATGTCGGTCGACACGGCGTTCATGGCCTTGGGACGGTCGAGCACCATCTCGGCGACCGCGCCCTCCTCGTGGGACCGCACCGCCACGAACTCCCCGAACCGCCGCTCGTCACCCATGACCCGCCCTTCCGTTAACGATGGTTAACGGAAGGGTCTCAGGTGCGGCGGGTCAGCGTCCAGGGCTCGACGACGCCGAGGCCGCGGACGGGGCGCTGCCACATGGGCTGGAGGGCGAACCGGTACGACGGCGGTTCCTCGCCGTCCTCCTTCGCCTTCTGCGCCTCGGCGGCGGCCTCCGCCTCCGAGGTGGGGGCCTCGCCGATCCGGATCAGCTCCTCGGCGAAGGCGCCGTCGACCAGCACGTTGTCCCGGGGCGCTATCGACGTGAGGCGGCTCGCGAGGTTCACGGTCGAACCGAAGACATCGCCCATGCGGGTGGTGACCGTGCCGAACGCGAGGCCGACGCGGAGTTCCGGCATCGTCTCGTCGTTGCTCATCGTCTCGATCAGGCGCAGCGCGATCTCGCTGGCGATGCCCGCGTCGTCGGCGGCGTACAGGACCTCGTCGCCGAGGGTCTTGATGAGGCGGCCGCCGTGCGCGGCGACGAGGTCGGCGGCGGTGGTCTCGAAGGCCTCGACGAGTTCGCCGAGCTCCTCCTCCTCCATGCGGCGGGTCAGCCGCGTGAAGCCGACGAGGTCGGCGAAGCCGACGGCGAGCCGACGGTCGACCATCTCCTCGTCGTCACCGGCCTGGACGACGCGTCCGGTGGCCGCGGCGAGCTGGCGCCGCCACACGTAGACGAGGAACTCCTCCAGCTCCGGCAGGAGCAGTTCCATCAGGGGGTACGTGACCTCGGTGCGGGTCATGCCCGGTTCCGGGGGCTCGGTGAGGCCCTCCAGGAACGAGTCGATCTGCCATTCGGCGAGGCGGGCGGTGGTCTGTCCGGTGGACCGGGCGACCTGCACGGCCATGGCTTCACTCAGCAGCCCCGCCTCCACGAGTCCGGCGAGGCGGCGCAGGGCGAGGACGTCGGCCTCGGTGAGGGCCTTGGCCTGGCCGATGTCGGCGAAGCCCATGGCCCGCCAGAACCGGGAGGCCAGTTCCATGGAGACGCCCGCGCTGCGGGCCGCCTGGAACGGGGTGTATCTGCGCTCGGCCCCGAGGATCAGCCCTTCGAGCCGCAGGGCGAGAGGGTCATCGGTCTCCTCTTCGGCTCCCTCCGGCTCATCGGGGTCGGTGGGGGAGCCCGTGCCGGAGCCCGAGTCGTCGACGGTCACGCCTGCTGCCCTTCCGATCTGCCGCGGTCAGGTATCGACCGCGCTCAACTCTACGGCAGCCCCTGTGCCCCACGTCACTCCGTCCACGCCCTCGGGGAGCCGTGCGTTGCGGCGGCGCGAGTGCGGGTGCCCGGGAGCCGCGCCCCAGGCCGATACCGGTGCGAGCCACCCGTGGCCGGGGTGCGCAGTTCCCCGCGCCCCTGAAAGGCGCACTCCGTGCGCCATCCCCGGGGCGCCCTGGAGCAGCGGCGCAGCCGCATGCGTAAGGGGCGCGGGGAACTGCGCGCGCAACCACGGGAGACCGCAACCCGACGAGGGGCCGGAACGGCCTACGCCGGACGCAGGTGCACGATGTCGCCCGCCCCGACCGCCTCCCGCACCCCACCCTCCGCGGAGATCACGAGACGACCGTCACCGTCCACGGCGACCGCCTCCCCCACCAGCTCCCGGTCCCCCGGCAGAATCGCCCGCACCTCGCGGCCCAGCGTCACGCACCCCGCCGCGTACGTCTCCTGCAACCGCGACAACCCCGGATCCCCCTCCGCCGCACACCACTCCACGTACCACCGCTCCAGCGACCTCAGCACCGCCCGCAGAATCGGCTCCCGGTCCGTCACCTTCGCCCCGGCCAGCGCCAGCGACCCCGCCGTGGGGACCGGCAGCTCGTCCTGGCGCAGCGACACGTTGAGCCCGACCCCGAGCACCACCGCGTCGGCCCCGGCCCGCTCCAGCAGGATGCCCCCGGCCTTGCGCTCCTCGCCGTCGACCGTCAGCAGCACGTCGTTCGGCCACTTCAGCCCCGTGTCGACCCCGGCCGACGTGGACAGCGCCGTGGCGACCGCGACCCCCGTGAGCAGCGGCAGCCACCCCCACCGCGCCACCGGCACCTCGTGTTCCCCGGGCTTGAGCAGCACCGAGAAGAACAGCCCGGACCGCGGCGGAGCCGACCAGCGCCGGTCGAGCCGCCCGCGTGCCGCGCTCTGCTCCTCGGCGACGAGCACGGTGCCCTCCGCGACGGGCCCGTCCGTGGCCCGCCGCACCAGATCCGTGTTGGTGGACCCCGTACTCCCCACCACCTCCACGGACGACCACAGTCCCCCTTCCCGTACGAGGGACCTCCGCAGCCCCGTCACCCCCAGCGGGGGTCGGTCCAGGTCGGACCAGGGGTTGGCGGGTACGTCTGAACCATCTCGCGGCGTCATGCAACCCAGCCTAGGTGTGGCAAAGACCGCACTGCTGAACGGTATTCAGGCCACTACGCTACGAATCAGTAGCCCCACTCCCCTTCAGTGATCCGTCCCCCGAACCGTCCCCGAATCCGCCCCCCTTGAGCAGCGTCGAAGCAGGCAGGGAGCCGCGTCCCGATGTCCGAGTTGGAACAGCCGACAGCGCAGATCGACATCCACACCACCGCAGGCAAGATCGAGGATCTGCGGCGCCGGATCGACGAGGCGACCCACGCCGGGTCGGCCCGCGCGGTCGAGAAGCAGCACGCCAAAGGCAAGTTGACCGCACGTGAGCGGATCGAGCTGCTGCTCGACGAGGACTCCTTCGTGGAGCTGGACGAGTTCGCCCGGCACCGCTCCACGGACTTCGGCCTGGACGCCAACAAGCCGTACGGCGACGGCGTCGTGACCGGATACGGCACGGTCGACGGCCGCCCGGTGGCCGTGTTCTCGCAGGACTTCACCGTCTTCGGCGGGGCCCTCGGCGAGGTCTTCGGGCAGAAGATCATGAAGGTGATGGACTTCGCGCTGAAGACCGGCTGCCCGGTCATCGGCATCAACGACTCCGGCGGCGCCCGCATCCAGGAGGGCGTCATGGCCCTCGGCATGTACGGCGAGATCTTCCGCCGCAACACGCACGCGTCGGGCGTGATCCCGCAGATCAGCCTGGTCGTCGGCCCGTGTGCCGGCGGCGCCGTGTACTCGCCCGCCATCACCGACTTCACGGTCATGGTCGACCAGACCTCGCACATGTTCATCACCGGACCGGACGTCATCAAGACGGTCACCGGTGAGGACGTCGGCTTCGAGGAGCTGGGCGGCGCCCGCGCGCACAACTCGCGCTCCGGTGTCGCGCACCACATGGCGGGCGACGAGAAGGACGCCATCGAGTACGTCAAGTCGCTGCTGTCCTACCTGCCGTCGAACAACCTGAGCGAGCCGCCCGCCTTCCCCGAGGAGGCGGACCTGGAGCTCACCGACGAGGACCGCGAGCTCGACACGCTCATCCCGGACAGCGCGAACCAGCCGTACGACATGCGCACGGTCGTCGAGCACGTCCTGGACGACGCCGACTTCTTCGAGACGCAGGCGCTGTTCGCGCCGAACATCATCACCGGCTTCGGCCGGGTCGAGGGCCACCCGGTCGGCATCGTCGCCAACCAGCCGATGCAGTTCGCCGGCTGCCTCGACATCCACGCGAGCGAGAAGGCCGCGCGGTTCGTCCGCACGTGCGACGCGTTCAACGTCCCGGTGCTGACCTTCGTCGACGTCCCCGGCTTCCTGCCCGGCGTCGAGCAGGAGCACGAGGGCATCATCCGGCGCGGCGCCAAGCTGATCTACGCGTACGCCGAGGCCACCGTCCCGCTCATCACGATCATCACGCGCAAGGCCTTCGGCGGCGCGTACGACGTCATGGGCTCCAAGCACCTGGGCGCCGACCTCAACCTGGCCTGGCCGACCGCCCAGATCGCCGTGATGGGCGCGCAGGGCGCGGTCAACATCCTGCACCGCAAGACGATCGCCGCGGCCGAGGCCGACGGGAACGTCGAGGAGACGCGGGCGCGCCTCATCCAGGACTACGAGGACACCCTCCTCAACCCGTACACGGCGGCCGAGCGCGGCTACATCGACGCGGTCGTCATGCCCTCCGACACCCGCTCGCACGTCGTGCGCGGCCTGCGTCAGCTGCGCACGAAGCGGGAATCACTGCCCCCGAAGAAGCACGGCAACATCCCGCTGTAAGGAGCGCCGCTGTGATGATCAAGGTCGTACGGGGCAATCCGACCCCCGAGGAGCTGGCCGCCGCACTGGCGGTGGTCCAGGCGCGCGCCGCGGCGGTCCCGGACGCCCCGGCCGCGGCGACGGGCCGGGACGCGTGGTCGGACCCCTCCCGCATCGCCCGGCACCGGCTGCCGGCGCCGGGGGCGTCGAGCTGGTCGCGGACGTACTGGCCCGCGTGAGCGCGTACCGGCCGGAGTGAATTAGTCCTTTCGCAGCGGGGCGCCTGAGTACGCGTACTCAGGCGCCCCGCTCGCGCACGCCGCACCATCGGACATGTGCTGTGGTCCGACCCCCATGACGAGCCCCCAGAGGAGCTCCGCGAAACGCAGGCGATGCTGCGGCGCGCGGGGCTGGTCGTGGCTCTCGCCATGGTCGCGCTGTTCCTGATGCTGGGATTCGGGTAGCGGCACCGTGGATAACCTGAGCCGCATGACTGCTCCACGCCGCCTGATCCTGGCCTCCCAGTCCCCCGCCCGTCTCGGTCTGCTGCGGCAGGCCGGGTTCGCCCCCGAGGTGATCGTCAGCGGGGTCGACGAGGACGCCGTGACGGCCCCGACGCCCGCCGAACTCGCCCTCGCCCTCGCCGAGGCCAAGGCCTCCGTGGTCGCGGCCCGGCCCGAGGCGGGCGGCGCCGTCGTCATCGGCTGCGACTCCGTGCTCGACCTCGACGGCGAGGCGCTCGGCAAGCCGGCCGACGCCGAGGAGGCCACCGCCCGCTGGAAGTCGATGCGCGGCCGCGCCGGCACGCTCCAGACCGGCCACTGCGTGTACGACACGACGTCCGGCCGGTACGTCTCCGCCACCGCCTCCACCGTCGTCCGCTTCGGCGAGCCGAGCGACGCGGAGATCGCCGCGTACGTGGCGACGGGCGAACCCCTCTACGTGGCGGGCGCGTTCACCCTGGACGGCCGCTCCGCCCCGTTCATCGACGGCATCGACGGCGACCACGGCAACGTGATCGGCCTGTCGCTGCCGCTGCTGCGCCGCCTGCTGGGCGAACTGGGCGTGGGCATCACGGAGTTGTGGGCGCCGGCGGAGTAGCGGGCCCGCCCGGCGCGGGAGCGTCCGGCTCCGGCCGCCGCTCCCCCTGCTCGTGCTCGTGCCGGTCGTACGCGACGAGGGTCAGCACGAGCAGGGCGAGCACGACCATCATGAACACGAAGCTGAGCCAGCCCACGAGGCCGATCGTGAACGCGCCGAGCAGCCCGTGCACCACGGCCGCGCTGATCAGCAGGATCCGCCCGAACCCGGCGGGCGCCCGGTCGGCGACCGCGACGCGCACCAGGACGAACCCGCACAGCGCCAGGTAGAGCCCGAACAGGCCGCCCGCGATCCACGCGCCCACCGACATCGCCCGCGGGTCCAGCCCGGCCAGCGACATGTCCTGACGGTCCACCACCAGGCCGAGGAACCAGTTCAGAAGGGCGATGCCCAACGCCTCCGCGAACAACACGATCGCGGCCACCCACGCCACCGGCCTGCGTGCCACCGGTCCCACCCCGCTTCCGCCCACTGTTACCGCTAGTACGGTCAAGACATCCCGGAGGCTACTAACGGGTAAACCTCCGTACAAGGGTTCTGTCGAGGTTCAGGCGAAGGCAAAGATTCGTTGGGCCATTCGTAGGGACTCCACAAAGAAAGCCGACGGGGCGCAGCGCGGTCTCACAGAGACCTTGGCCACAGAGGCGGGCTAGGGTTGCCGTGAGCGGTCGCGCGTATCCAGGCGCGACAAGGGATTCCACGGGTCGAGCGACCCCCGAGTGACACTCCGTGTGGGCAAGCTCACCCTTGAGGGCGGGTCGTGGCGCCGTGTCGGCAGTCCCTAAACTCAGCTTGTTTCAGTGAGTCAAGCTTCATGGTGACCCGCCGACCGCCCCGGCTCGGGCGAGCACGGCCGGGGGTCCGGGGCCCGCGGCTTCGCCGCACATGGGGAAAGTCCCCGGGAAGACACAGCAAGGAGGGAGCCATCGTGCGCAAGGTGCTCATCGCCAACCGTGGCGAAATCGCTGTCCGCGTGGCCCGGGCGTGCCGGGACGCCGGGATCGCGAGCGTTGCCGTCTACGCCGATCCGGACCGGGACGCTCTGCACGTCCGCGCGGCCGACGAGGCCTTCGCCCTTGGCGGGGACACCCCGGCCACCAGCTACCTGGACATCGCCAAGGTGCTCCAGGCCGCGAAGGACTCCGGCGCGGACGCGATCCACCCCGGCTACGGATTCCTGTCGGAGAACGCCGAGTTCGCCCAGGCCGTCCTCGACGCGGACCTGATCTGGATCGGCCCGCCGCCGCACGCCATCCGCGACCTCGGCGACAAGGTCGCCGCCCGGCACATCGCGCAGCGCGCCGGCGCCCCGCTGGTCGCCGGCACCCCGGACCCGGTCTCGGGCTCCGACGAGGTCGTGGCGTTCGCCGAGGAGCACGGCCTGCCGATCGCGATCAAGGCCGCCTTCGGTGGCGGCGGTCGCGGCCTGAAGGTCGCCCGCACCCTCGAAGAGGTTCCCGAGCTGTACGACTCCGCGGTGCGCGAGGCCGTCGCCGCGTTCGGCCGCGGCGAGTGCTTCGTCGAGCGCTACCTCGACAAGCCGCGCCACGTCGAGACGCAGTGCCTGGCCGACACCCACGGCAACGTGGTCGTCGTCTCCACCCGTGACTGCTCGCTCCAGCGCCGCCACCAGAAGCTCGTCGAGGAGGCCCCGGCGCCGTTCCTCAACGACGCGCAGCTGGAGCAGCTGTACGCGTCGTCGAAGGCGATCCTCAAGGAGGCCGGCTACGTCGGCGCGGGCACCGTCGAGTTCCTCGTCGGCGCCGACGGCACGATCTCCTTCCTGGAGGTCAACACCCGGCTCCAGGTCGAGCACCCGGTCACCGAGGAGGTCGCCGGCATCGACCTCGTGCGCGAGATGTTCCGGATCGCCGACGGCGAGGAGCTCGGCTACGGCGACCCCGAACTGCGCGGCCACTCCTTCGAGTTCCGCATCAACGGCGAGGACCCGGGCCGCAACTTCCTCCCCGCCCCCGGCACCGTCACCAAGTTCGAGGGCCCGGCCGGTCCGGGTGTCCGCCTGGACGCGGGCGTCGAGTCCGGCTCGGTCATCGGCCCGGCGTGGGACTCGCTGCTCGCCAAGCTGATCGTCACCGGCCGCACCCGCAAGGAGGCCCTCCAGCGGGCCGCCCGCGCGCTCGCCGAGTTCGAGGTCGAGGGCATGGCCACCGCCATCCCGTTCCACCGCAAGGTCGTCACCGACCCGGCGTTCGCGCCCGAACTGACCGGCAGCGAGGACCCGTTCACGGTCTACACGCGCTGGATCGAGACCGAGTTCGTCAACGACATTCCGCCGTTCGCCGCCCCGGCGGCCGGTGAGGACGAGGACGAGGCGGGCCGCGAGAACATCGTGGTCGAGGTCGGCGGCAAGCGCCTGGAGGTCTCCCTCCCGGCGGGCATGGGCATGTCCCTGGCCCGCACCGGCCTCAACGCCGGTGCCAAGCCCAAGCGCCGCGCCGCGAAGAAGTCCGGCTCGGCGGTCTCCGGCGACACCCTCGCCTCCCCGATGCAGGGCACGATCGTCAAGATCGCGGTCGAGGAGGGCCAGGAGGTCAAGGAGGGCGACCTGATCGTCGTCCTGGAGGCCATGAAGATGGAACAGCCCCTGAACGCCCACAAGTCGGGCACCATCAAGGGCCTGTCCGCCGAGATCGGCGCGTCCCTCACGTCGGGCGCCGCGATCTGCGAGATCAAGGACTGACGCCGCACCAACGGCATCCGCCGAGGGCCCGTCGACCGCACCGGTCGACGGGCCCTCGGCCGTTCCTGGACTCACCCCTGGGGCACCTGCCGTACCCACCCGGTGCCGTGCCGTGCGATGTCCAGGGCGAGCACGGCGAAGGCGAGGGTCAGCAGCGCGAACCCGGCGTACGCGAGGGCCGGGACGCCCGTCATCCAGCCGACGACGTTCACCGGCATGGAGGCGATCAGCACCCAGGCCGCCCACGCGGGCACGGCGTGGCTGCGCAGCAGTCCGATGCCGAGGACGACAGCCCCGATGACGATGCCGCCGATGAACCAGCCCCCGGCGACCGCCAGCATCGGCAGGCCGTCGGTGCCGTCGATGATCCGCACGATCGCGCTCTGCTCGACGCCCTTGTCGAGACCGGCCAGGGTGATGAAGTCGTACGAGGGTGTGCCGTTGACGGCGATGACGCCGCCCCCGAAGAGCAGCAGCCCGGCGAGTCCCAGCTTCGGGGAGCGCGCCATCACGTACACGCAGGCCAGCAGGATCGCGGCGACCATCAGGAACCCCATGGCCAGCCACACCCAGGCGGCCGCCTTCTCCCGGCCCTCGTTGGCGGCGATGTCGGCGACGAGCCGCGCCGTCCTGTCCTCCGTCATGTCGTACGGGGACAGCAGCGAGGCGACGATGAAGAGCAGCGGCCCGAGCACGAGGACGGCGGCCATCAGGCCCCGCAGCGGGCGGACGCGTTCGGCGGCGGCGCCCGGAGCGGAGGCGGCGGGTACGTGCGCGGGTGACGGTGTGGCGGTCATGGCGTTCCCCCTGATGCCCGTAAATGCCACTGGATGCCACCAGTGAAGCGGGGCGGGCCCCGGCCGGGCCATCCGTCAATTCTGAGGGGCGCTCACTCCCGCAGGAGCCCCGTCTCGCGTCCCGTGCGCAGCAGCGCCGCCGTGTGCCCGGCGTTCAACTTGCGGTGCAGGGACGCCACGTAGCCGCGTACGGTCGTCAGCGAGATCCCCATCGCGCGGGCCGCCTCGGCGGGGGTGCGGCCGGCGTCGATGTGCTCCAGGGTGCGGTGTTCGCGTTCGGTCAGGCCCAGCGCGCGGGCGGCGGCCCGGCCCGGCGCGAGATCGCGCAGCAGCAGGAGCCACGGCACGTCGGGCACGGCGCACTCCACCACCCGTACGTCGACGTCGTGGGTCCGGAAGGCGCCGCGGGCGGCGTGGGTGATCCGCGGGTCGTCGACGAGGCGCGGCAGCAGCTCCGCCGCGACGGCGTCCAGCGCCCGCACGGCCCCGTCGGGGGCCAGCGCGGCGACGCCCTGCCCCGGTCTGCCGACGGCCGCGAGGGCGGCGGAGACCAGCGCGTACATCCGCTGCCGCTCGGCCAACAGGTCTTCCGCCGCGGCGATGCGGGGCTGGACGTAGGCGAGCAGGTCCCGCTGCTCCTCGGTGAAGTCGGCGCCGCCGCGCACCAGCGCGTACCCGGAGACTCCGGTGCCGTCGCGGCCGGCGGCGACGAGGTGGCGGCGCATGCCGAAGGGGCGGAAGTCCAGGTTGTAGCAGTGGGTGCGGCGCCAGTCGCGGTCGGCCGCGACATCGCTGACCCGCCAGGCGCCGCCCGTGCCGAGGACGAGCATGGGTTCGGTCAGCGGGTGGTCCACGGGGTGGTCGTAGATGACGGCGGGATCGGCGTGGAAGGACTCGGCGGGCAGCGCGAGGGCCCGTACGGAGCCGTCGCGGGCGGCGAAGTGGTACCACTGGGCGCCGTCCGCCGGGATCAGCCGGGCGAGCCCCCTGACGGCGCGGGCGCGCAACTCGGCCATGTCCCCGGCCTCTTCGAGCTCCCCGAGGAGCTGCCGTACTCCTCGCCGGTCCGTGTCACTGATGTCCATGCGGTGCTCCAGGACGTCTGCTGCCCGCGCCCTCTTCGTCGACGCTACTGCGGTGGCGATCCCTCCGCACCGCCCCGGCGGGACCATCGGGCATCCTTGAAGGCCCGAGCCGCCAAGGGAGGCCCGATGACGACAGCCGAGCACGACCGCTCGCGCCGGATGCGTGCGGACGCGCGCCGCAACTACGAGCGGCTGCTCGCGCAGGCCCGGATCGCGTTCGCCGAGCACGGCACGGGGGCGTCCCTGGAGGAGGTGGCGCGGGCGGCCGGGGTCGGTATCGGCACGCTGTACCGGCACTTCCCGAACCGGCACGCGTTGATGAGCGCCGTCTTCGAGGAAGCGGTGAACGATCTGCTGGCCCGGTCGCGGGCGCTGCTCGACGCTCCGCAGCCGTGCGCGGCGCTGGTCACCTGGCTGCGCGAGATCATCACGCACGCGAGTGAGTACCGGGGGCTGTCGCGGGCCCTCATGTCGGCGTCGCAGGACGCGAGTTCGGCGCTCGCGCGGTGCAGTGATCCCATGCGGGAGGCGGGGCAGGCGTTGTTGGCGCGGGCGCAGGGGGCGGGGACGGTGCGGCAGGACATCTCCATCACGGACCTCCTGCAGTTGACCAATGCGATTGCCCTCGCGGCGGAGGAGACTCCGTCGGACCCGGCACTGGCGGACCGCCTCCTGCGCCTCACCCTGCGCGGCATCACGGCATAACCCCCTGGGGCTCCGCCCCAGACCCCGCTCCTCAATCGCCGGAGGGGCTTAAAAGGCTCAACCGCCGCCGGGCTCGAAAGGCCCAACCGCCGCCGGGGTTGAAGGGCTCAACCGCCGCCGGGCTTGAGGGGCTCAATCGCCGCCGGGCTTGAGGGATTGAGCCCCTCCGGCGATTGAGGAGCGGGGTGCGGGGCAGAGCCCCGGTTTTTGAGCCCCTGCGGCGATTGAGCAGCGGGGTCCGGGGCGGAGCCCCGTGGGTGTGACGCCGGGTGGGGTCATCGGCGGCGGAGATCCGCCACGCGGGCCGTACGCTCCGGCGGCGCTTCGAGGGCCGTCGAACGCAAGGGATGCCCACCCCCCGGAAGGGTCCTCCGCTGCCCCGGCAACGGCACATCCCGCCTCTGCTGCCGCGCGGCAACGGCCTCACCGCCCCCGGAAGGGTCCTCCGCCCCCGCGACCGCGACCTGCACCCCCTGATCGGCGAGCGCCTGAAGCTCCGTCGCGGCCCGGTCGTCATGCGCCGGCGGCTCATCGGTCACGAGCCGCGTGATCACATCCGTCGGCACGGTCTGGAACATCGTGTCCGTACCGAGCTTGGAGTGGTCCGCGAGCACGACGACCTCGGACGCGGCCTGCACGAGCGCCCGGTCGACGGACGCCGACAGCATGTTGGACGTGGACAGCCCGCGCTCGGCGGTCAGCCCGCTGCCGGACAGGAAGGCGCGCGAGACTCTCAGCCCCTGCAAGGACTGCTCCGCACCGCTGCCCACCAGCGCGTAGTTGGAACCCCGCAGCGTGCCACCGGTCATGACGACCTCGACCCGGTTGGCGTGCGCGAGCGCCTGCGCCACCAGGAGCGAGTTGGTGACGACGGTCAGGCCCGGCACACGCGCGAGCCGGCGGGCCAGCTCCTGCGTGGTCGTCCCCGCGCCCACCACGATGGCCTCGCCCTCTTCGACGAGACCCGCGGCGAGATCGGCGATGGCCGTCTTCTCTGCGGTCGCGAGATGTGACTTCTGCGGAAAGCCGGACTCCCGCGTGAATCCGCCCGGCAATACCGCACCGCCGTGCCGGCGGTCGAGGAGTCCTTCTGCCTCCAGTGCGCGCACGTCCCGCCGTACGGTCACTTCAGAGGTCTGGACGACGCGGGCGAGCTCACGGAGCGAAACGGCTCCGTTGGCTCGCACCATTTCGAGGATCAGTTGACGACGTTCTGCAGCGAACACGAAACTGACAGTAACCCCAACGACCGTCTGCTTTCAGCAGTTTGCGCCGAATTACAGATTCTGTTCGCACAGGAAGGGCTGAAGTGGTATAGGCGCGAACGACCGCCTATCCACCGCGCCTATGCCCCGCGCATGGGCCGCAACTCACCGTGACCTGCGGCCCGTTGGGGATGATCAGCCCTCTTCGGCGATCTTCCGCGTGTGGAGCTGACGCGCGACTTCGGCGATCGAGCCCGACAGCGAGGGGTACACGGTGAACGTGTTCGCGATCTGCTCGACGGTCAGATTGTTGTCGACCGCGATCGAGATGGGATGGATCAGTTCCGAAGCGCGCGGCGCGACGACCACACCGCCGACCACGATGCCGGTGCCCGGCCGGCAGAAGATCTTGACGAAGCCGTCCCGGATGCCCTGCATCTTCGCGCGCGGGTTGCGCAGCAGCGGCAGCTTGACGACGCGGGCGTCGATCTTCCCGGCGTCGACGTCGGCCTGCGTGTAGCCGACGGTCGCGATCTCGGGGTCGGTGAAGACGTTCGACGAGACCGTCTTGAGGTTCAGCGGCGTCACCGCGTCGCCCAGGAAGTGGTACATCGCGATGCGGCCCTGCATCGCGGCGACGGACGCGAGCGCGAAGACACCGGTCACGTCACCGGCCGCGTACACGCCGGGAGCGGTGGTACGGCTGACCTTGTCGGTCCAGATGTGGCCCGACTCCTTCAGCTTGACGCCCGCCTCCTCCAGGCCGAGGTCCGCGCTGTTGGGGATCGCGCCGACCGCCATCAGGCAGTGCGTACCGGAGATGACCCGGCCGTCGGAGAGCGTCACCTCGACGCGGTCGCCGACGCGCTTGGCGGACGCGGCGCGCGAGCGGGCCATGACGTTCATGCCGCGGCGCCGGAACACGTCCTCCAGGACGGCCGCGGCGTCCGGGTCCTCGCCGGGCAGCACGCGGTCGCGGGACGAGACGAGGGTGACCTTGGAACCGAGCGCCTGGTAGGCGCCGGCGAACTCGGCACCGGTGACACCGGAGCCGACCACGATGAGCTCCTCGGGGAGCTCGTCCAGGTCGTACACCTGCGTCCAGTTGAAGATGCGCTCGCCGTCGGGCTGCGCGTCCGGCACCTCGCGCGGGTGGCCGCCCGTACAGATGAGCACCGCGTCGGCGACGAGGGTCTCCTCGCTGCCGTCGGCGGCGGTGACGATCACCTTGCGGGAGCCGTCGAGCGCCTGCTGGCCGTCGAGGCGGCCCTTGCCGCGCAGCACGCGCGCGCCCGCGCGGGTGACGGAAGCGGTGATGTCGTGGGACTGGGCGAGCGCGAGGCGCTTCACCCGGCGGTTGACCTTGCCGAGGTCCACGCCGACGACGCGGGCCGGGGAGTCCGGGTCGGGGGTGTCGTCCTCGACGATGATGCCGAGCTCTTCGTACGAGGAGTCGAAGGTGGTCATCACCTCGGCCGTGGCGATCAGAGTCTTGGACGGCACGCAGTCGGTGAGCACCGACGCCCCGCCCAGACCGTCGCAGTCGACGACGGTCACCTCCGCGCCGAGGGACGCGGCCACCAACGCCGCCTCGTATCCGCCAGGTCCGCCACCGATGATCACGATCCGAGTCACATGCCCCATTGTCCCGCACGCTTCAAGTACGCACCGAGCCGGGGCCCCCGTGCGGCCCCCGCGCGGAGCGGAAAAACGCGTATCCCCTCTTAAGAGGGGTGCTTCGGTTACTCACGGGACTCGTGGGCCGTCTGACGTACGCTCGGTCCCATGTCGCTCTACGCCGCGTACGCCGGCAATCTCGACGCGCGGCTCATGACGCGCCGCGCCCCGCACTCGCCGCTGCGCGCGACCGGCTGGCTGAACGGCTGGCGGCTCACGTTCGGGGGCGAGCACATGGGCTGGGAGGGCGCGCTCGCGACCATCGTCGAGGCGCCGCGCTCGCAGGTCTTCGTCGCGCTGTACGACATCGCCCCGATGGACGAGGACTCGATGGACCGCTGGGAGGGCGTCGGTCTCGACATCTACCGGCGGATGCGGGTCCGCGTGGACACCCTGGAGGGCGAGGAACCCGCGTGGGTGTACGTACTGAACGGTTACGAGGGCGGGCTGCCCTCCGCGCGGTACCTGGGTGAGATCGCGGACGCGGCGGAGTCGGCGGGCGCGCCGCACGACTACTCGATGGAACTGCGCAAAAGGCCCTGCTGAGGCGCTCCGCGCCGGCCCCGGGGGCGGTCCCGTGGGCGGTCTTTCGTCGGAAACGACAAGGCAACGATCACAAGGACGTGACCTCCGACATCTACGCGCGTAGGCAACGACAGGCTACTCTCGTCGGCGTGAACGCTTCTCTTACTCCGGACCACGTCCTGGCAGACCCGTACGCCGCCGCCGACGCCGCAGCCGCGCGGCTGCGCGAGCTGACGGGCGCCGAGACCCACGACGTCGCCCTCGTGATGGGCTCCGGCTGGGCGCCGGCCGCCGAGGCGCTGGGCGAGCCCGCCGCCGAGTTCCCCTTCACCGAGCTGCCCGGCTTCACCGGCGCGGCCGTGGCCGGCCACGGCGGCACGGTCCGCTCGTACCAGGTCGGCGAGAAGCGCGCCCTGGTCTACCTGGGCCGTACGCACTTCTACGAGGGCCGGGGCGTCGCCGCCGTCGCGCACGGCGTACGCACCGCCGCCGCCGCGGGCTGCAAGACCATCGTGCTCACCAACGGCTGCGGCGGTCTGCGCCAGGGCATGCGCCCGGGGCAGCCGGTCCTGATCTCGGACCACATCAACCTGACGGCGGCCTCGCCGATCGTCGGCGCCAACTTCGTCGACCTCACCGACCTGTACTCCCCCCGGCTCCGCGCCCTCTGCAAGGAGATCGACCCGAGCCTGGAGGAGGGCGTGTACGCCCAGTTCACGGGCCCGCACTACGAGACGCCCGCGGAGGTCCGGATGGCCGGCATCCTCGGCGCGGACCTCGTCGGCATGTCCACCACCCTGGAGGCCATCGCGGCCCGGGAGGCGGGCGCCGAGGTCCTCGGCATCTCCCTCGTCACGAACCTGGCGGCGGGCCTGTCCGGCGAACCCCTCAACCACGAGGAGGTCCTCCAGGCCGGCCGCGACTCGGCCACGGCCATGGGCGACCTCCTGACCAAGGTCCTCGCCAAGATCTGACCCAAGCCGTCCGAGCCCCCGCGGCGACCGATCGGCGGGGCCCGGGGCGATCCGAGCTCCCGCTCGAGCTCCTGCGGCGACCGAGCAGCGGGGTCCGGGCCAATTTTCAGCCCTTGCGAGGGCTGAACAGCGCGGTCCGGGCCACATTGAGCCCCTGCGGCGATTGAGCAGCGGGGTCCGGGGCAGAGCCCCGAGGCGTCGACCCCGCCGCGGGCCAAGAACTCCCGAAGGAATGCGAACCGTGACCGACTCTGGCAGCACACCGCTCGACCGGGCGAAGACCTGGCTCGCTGAGGACCCGGACCCGGAAACCCGCGAGGAACTGGCCAAGCTCATCGAGGCCACCGACCTGGACGCACTCGCCGAGCGCTTCTCCGGCACCCTCCAGTTCGGCACCGCCGGCCTCCGCGGCGAACTCGGCGCGGGCCCCATGCGCATGAACCGCTCGGTGGTGATCCGCGCGGCCGCCGGCCTCGCCGCGTACCTGAAGGCACAGGGCCACACCGACGGCGTCGTCGTCATCGGCTACGACGCCCGCCACAAGTCCGCCGACTTCGCCCGCGACACCGCCGCGGTGATGGTCGGCGCCGGCCTGCGCGCCGCCCTCCTCCCCCGCCCGCTGCCCACCCCCGTACTCGCCTTCGCCATACGGCACCTGGGCGCCGTCGCGGGCGTCGAGGTGACCGCCTCGCACAACCCGCCGCGGGACAACGGCTACAAGGTGTACCTCGGCGACGGCTCGCAGATCGTGCCGCCCGCGGACGCGGAGATCGCCGCGCGGATCGACGCCGTGGCCTCGCTGCACGACGTGCCCCGCCCCGAGTCGGGCTGGGAGACCCTCGGCGACGAGGTCCTGACGGCGTACCTGGCACGCACGGACGCCGTCCTGGCACCCGGCTCCGCCCGCACGGCCCGCACCGTCTACACGGCGATGCACGGCGTCGGCAAGGACACGCTGCTCGCCGCCTTCGCCCGCGCCGGGTTCCCCGAGCCGGTGCTCGTGCCCGAGCAGGCCGAGCCCGACCCGGACTTCCCCACGGTGGCGTTCCCGAACCCGGAGGAGCCGGGCGCGATGGACCTGTCCTTCGCGACGGCCCGCTCGCTGTCCGAGGCCCCGGACCTGATCATCGCCAACGACCCGGACGCGGACCGCTGCGCGGTGGCCGTGCCGGACGGTGGCGCGTGGCGCATGCTGCGCGGCGACGAGGTGGGGGCGCTGCTCGCGGCGCACCTCGTGCGGCGGGGCGTGACCGGCGTGCTCGCCGAGTCGATCGTGTCGTCGTCGCTGCTCGGCCGGATCGCCGGGGCGGCGGGACTGCCGTACGAGGAGACGCTGACCGGGTTCAAGTGGATCGCGCGCGTCGAGGGCCTGCGGTACGGCTACGAGGAGGCGCTCGGCTATTGCGTCGACCCCGAGGGGGTGCGCGACAAGGACGGCATCACGGCGGCGCTGCTCGTGACCGAACTGGCGAGTGAGCTGAAGGAGCAGGGCCGTACGCTGCTGGACGCGCTCGACGACCTGGCGCTGGCGCACGGGCTGCACGCCACGGACCAGTTGAGCGTGCGGGTGGAGGACCTGTCCGTGATCGCGAACGCGATGCGGAGGCTGCGCGAGGCGCCGCCGGTGGAGCTGGCCGGGCTCGCGGTGTCCCGAGCGGACGACCTCTCCGAGGGGGAGGGCGGACTGCCGCCCACGGACGGACTCCGGTACGTCCTGGACGGGGCGCGCGTGGTGGTGCGGCCGTCGGGCACGGAGCCGAAGCTCAAGTGTTACCTGGAGGTCGTGGTGCCGGTGGCCGACAGGGCGTCCCTGGGTGCGGCGCGGGCCGAGGCCCGGGATCGTCTGACGGCCCTGAAGCGGGACCTCTCCTCCGCGGCAGGCATCTGACCCACCCGTCCGGGGTTGCGCCCACGGGGCTCTGCCCCGGACCCCGCTGCTCAATCGCCGCAGGGGCTCAATGCACCCACCTTCAGCCCTACCGGCGATCTTGGAGCCGCTACAGCGCGAGCAGGACGACGAGCAGCACGCCGCCCACGACCGCGGGCACGATGATCTCGTACGCCCAGCGCACGGCGGCGACGCCCTGGGCCGTCCCGGCCTCACCCCGCACCTCGTGCAACTCGCGCAGCTCGTCCATGGCCTGGTCACCCGTGGAGCGCTGGGGGCCGCCCACCGGCAGCCCGGAGACGCCGGGGGCGGGGCGGCCGCCCTTGGCTGCGCGCATCTGCTGGCGCTGCGCCTTGCGGCGGCCGCGCAGGGAGACGGGGATGGACCAGAGCTGGTACTTGGCACCGCCCTGGTCGACGACCTCGTTCGAGTACCCGGACCTGAAGCCCGCGACGGCGGACCACGGCAGGGTGACGTCCCGGAAGGGGTTGCGCACGCGCATCCGCTCGTCGTTGCCGAAGACGGCGGGACGGATGGTGAACGCGACGACGAGCGGCGCCACGAACAGCAGCCCGGCGACCGCGGTCCACGGGGTGCGGCCGCTTCCGTTGACGATCGCGTCGATTCCGAGCCAGGCGCCGATCAGGAGCAGCACCACGCCACCGGCGATACCGGCCGGTGACCGATAGATCCGGTCCTTCACCTGCGGGGGCGTGGTCTCACTGCGCGTCATGGCTCGATTGTGCCCGACCCGTCAACCCCCGGCCCCCACCAAGCCCCTCCGGCGATTGAGGAGCGGGGTCCGGGGCGGAGCCCCGGGGGTGCAACCACGGTCCCCGAAACCGCGAACCCACCCTGTACAAGCCGCTACGCGCGTAGATATGCTCCCCTCGTGACCATGCCCAGTTCTGCACCCGCCCCCGCACACCAGGACGTCACCTCGTCCACCGCCTCCCTGCGCCGCTTCCTCCACGGCCTCCCCGGCGTGGACGCGGTCGGCCTGGAGGCGCGCGCCGCGTCGCTCGGAACGCGTTCCATCAAGACGACGGCGAAGGCGTACGCCATCGACCTGGCCATCTCGATGATCGACCTCACGACGCTGGAGGGCGCCGACACCCCGGGCAAGGTCCGGGCCCTCGGCGCGAAGGCGGTCAACCCGGACCCGACCGACCGCACCGCACCCCGCACCGCCGCGGTCTGCGTCTACCCCGACATGGTGGCCACGGCGAAGGCCGCCGTCGCGGGCACGGACGTCAAGGTCGCCTCCGTCGCCACCGCCTTCCCGGCCGGCCGCGCCGCCCTCGACGTCAAGCTCGCGGACGTGAAGGACGCCGTCGAGGCGGGTGCCGACGAGATCGACATGGTCATCGACCGCGGCGCCTTCCTCGCGGGCGACTACCTGAAGGTCCACGACGAGATCCGCGCGGTGAAGGAGGCCTCGGGCGCCGCCCGCCTCAAGGTCATCTTCGAGACCGGCGAGCTCTCGACGTACGACAACATCCGCCGCGCGAGCTGGCTCGGCATGCTGGCCGGGGCCGACTTCATCAAGACCTCCACGGGCAAGGTGGGCGTCAACGCGACGCCCGCCAACACCCTGCTCATGCTCGAAGCCGTTCGCGACTTCCGCGCCGCGACCGGGGTGCAGGTCGGCGTGAAGCCCGCGGGCGGCATCCGCACCTCCAAGGACGCCGTCAAGTTCCTGGTCCTCGTGAACGAGACCGCGGGCGAGGACTGGCTCGACAACCACTGGTTCCGCTTCGGCGCCTCCAGCCTGCTGAACGACCTGTTGATGCAGCGTCAGAAGCTGGCCACCGGCCGCTACTCCGGTCCCGACTACGTGACGGTGGACTGATCACCCATGGCATCTGCATTTGAGTACGCACCGGCCCCCGAGTCCCGCTCGGTGGTCGACATCGCCCCCTCCTACGGCCTCTTCATCGACGGCGAGTTCACCGACGCCGCCGACGGCAAGGTCTTCAAGACGGTCTCCCCCGCCACCGAGGAGGTCCTCTCCGAGGTCGCGCAGGCCGGCGAGGCCGACGTGGACCGCGCGGTGAGGGCCGCCCGGAAGGCGTTCGAGAAGTGGTCGGCGCTGCCGGGCGCGGAGCGCGGCAAGTACCTCTTCCGCATCGCCCGCATCATCCAGGAGCGCAGCCGCGAACTCGCGGTCCTCGAAACGCTGGACAACGGCAAGCCGATCAAGGAGACGCGGGACGCCGACCTCCCCCTCGTCGCCGCGCACTTCTTCTACTACGCGGGCTGGGCGGACAAACTCGACCACGCGGGCCTGGGCCCGAACCCCCGCCCGCTCGGCGTCGCGGGCCAGGTCATCCCGTGGAACTTCCCGCTCCTGATGCTGGCCTGGAAGATCGCCCCGGCGCTCGCGACCGGTAACACGGTCGTGCTGAAGCCCGCCGAGACGACCCCGCTCTCCGCGCTCTTCTTCGCGGACATCTGCCGCCAGGCGGGCCTGCCGAAGGGTGTCGTCAACATCCTCCCGGGATACGGCGACACGGGCGCGGCGCTCACCGCGCACCCGGACGTGAACAAGGTGGCGTTCACCGGTTCCACGGCCGTCGGCAAGGAGATCGCCCGCACCGTCGCCGGTACGGACAAGAAGCTGACGCTCGAACTCGGCGGCAAGGGCGCGAACATCGTCTTCGACGACGCCCCCATCGACCAGGCCGTCGAGGGCATCGTCACCGGCATCTTCTTCAACCAGGGCCAGGTCTGCTGCGCGGGCAGCCGCCTGCTCGTCCAGGAATCGATCCAGGACGAGCTGCTCGACTCGCTCAAGCGCCGCCTGACGACGCTGCGCCTCGGCGACCCGCTCGACAAGAACACCGACATCGGCGCGATCAACTCCGCCGAGCAGCTGGCCCGCATCACCGCGCTCACCGAGCAGGGCGAGGCGGAGGGCGCCGAGCGCTGGTCGGCCCCCTGCGAACTCCCCTCCTCCGGCTACTGGTTCGCCCCGACGCTCTTCACCAACGTCACCCAGGCGCACACCGTCGCCCGCGACGAGATCTTCGGCCCGGTCCTGTCCGTGCTCACCTTCCGTACGCCGGAAGAGGCCGTCGCCAAGGCCAACAACACGCAGTACGGGCTCTCGGCCGGCATCTGGACGGAGAAGGGCTCGCGCATCCTCGCCGTCGCGAACCGGCTGCGGGCCGGGGTCGTCTGGGCCAACACGTTCAACAAGTTCGACCCGACCTCGCCGTTCGGCGGCTACAAGGAGTCGGGCTTCGGCCGCGAGGGCGGTCGCCACGGTCTGGAGGCCTACCTCGATGTCTGATTCCCAGACGCGTCTGTCCGTCTTCAAGACCTACAAGCTGTACGTCGGCGGGAAGTTCCCGCGTTCCGAGAGCGGCCGGGTGTACGAAGTGACCGACGGCAAGAGCGGCGAGTGGCTGGCCAACGCGCCGCTCTCCTCCCGCAAGGACGCCCGTGACGCCGTGGTCGCCGCCCGCAAGGCCTTCGGCGGCTGGTCGGGCGCGACCGCGTACAACCGCGGCCAGATCCTCTACCGCGTCGCGGAGATGCTGGAGGGCCGCAGGGACCAGTTCGTACGCGAGGTCTCCGAGGCCGAGGGCATCGGCAAGTCGAAGGCCGCCGCGGTCGTCGACGCGGCGATCGACCGCTGGGTCTGGTACGCGGGCTGGACCGACAAGATCGCCCAGGTCGTCGGCGGGGCGAACCCGGTGGCGGGCCCGTTCTTCAACCTTTCGACGCCGGAGCCGACGGGTGTGGTGGCGGTCGTCGCGCCGCAGGAGTCGTCGTTCCTGGGGCTCGTCTCGGTGATCGCCCCGGTGATCGCGAGCGGCAACACGGCCGTCGTGATCGCGAGCGAGCGGTCCCCGCTGCCCGCACTCTCCCTCGGCGAGGTGCTCGCGACCTCGGACGTCCCCGGCGGCGTCGTCAACATCCTGTCCGGCAGGGCGTCCGAGATCGCGCCGTCGCTCGCCGCGCACCAGGACGTGAACGGCATCGACCTGACCGGGGCCGGCGTGGACCTCGCGAAGGAGCTGGAGATCGCGGCCGCGGACAACCTGAAGCGCGTCCGCCGTCCACAGCCTGTGGAGGACTTCACGGCCGACCCCGGCACGGACCGTCTGGCGACGTTCCTGGAGACCAAAACGGTCTGGCACCCGACGGGCTCCCTGGGCGCGTCCGGCTCCGCCTACTGACCCCCGCTCCTCAAGCGCCGCGGCTCTCTCAAGCGCCGCGGCTCTCTCAAGCGCCGCGGCTCTTTCCAGCCCCTCCGGCGCTTGAGCAGCGGGGTCCGGGGCAGAGCCCCGATCCTTCAAGCCCCTGCGGCGCTTGAGGAGCGGGGTCCGGGGCAGAGCCCCGATCCTTCAAGCCCCTGCGGCGCTTGAGCAGCGGGGTCCGGGGCGGAGCCCCGTGGCGTAGGTTCAGCCCGGCAGAACGCCCGCCACCGCACCGACCACGGGCAGCTCCTCCAGAGACGCCCCCGAGGTGACCGGCCCGGTCAACGCCTCCGTACTCACCGGCTTGAAGTCCGCCACCTGCGTCCCCACCGCGTTGTCCAACGGATCCACCCCCGTCCCGGCCAGCGGATCCAACTGCATCCGCTTCAACGTCCCCACCCCATTCGCCGTGGCGGCGTTGAGCGCCGTGGAAACACCCCCGGCCGCCGCCTCGACATTGCTGTCACCGGCCGACTGCGGCAGCGGAATCGGCGCCGCGCTCGCCGCGGCACCCCCCGCCCCGACAGCCACACCGGCCGCGGTCACAGTGAGTCCGACGCGCATGAGGGCGCGCCGCACAGAGGTCGAGGTCGTGGAGTCTGCGTGTCGTGCCATGGCGTTCTGCCCGAAACCCTTCGATTGTGTAATCACGTAGGTACACAGGGTAGTTGGGGTGGTGCGTACCACAACGGCACCACGCGGGGGAGGCAGCGCGGCGGCGATGCCTCACACTGGTGTCTCGTGAGTTCGCATCCTCCGATACCGACACGGGTCGTCCTGCTGACGGGCCCCTCGGGCTCCGGCAAGTCGTCGTTCGCCGCCCGCTCCGGGCTGCCCGTCCTCTGCCTCGACGACTTCTACAAGGAGGCGGGGGACCCCACGCTGCCGCTGGTGCCCGGCACTTCGGACATCGACTGGGACTCGCCGCTGTCGTGGGACGCCGAGGCGGCGGTCGCCGCGATCGGCGCGCTGTGCGCGACGGGGCGGACGAGTGTTCCCCTCTACGACATCGCGTCCAGTTCGCGGGTGGGCGAGGAGACGCTGGACATCGAGCGGACGCCGCTGTTCGTCGCGGAGGGGATCTTCGCGGCGGACATCGTGGAGCGGTGCCGGGAGTTGGGCGTGCTCGCCGATGCGCTGTGTCTGCGGGGGCGGCCGGTGACGACGTTCCGGCGGCGGTTGGTGCGGGATCTGCGGGAGGGGCGGAAGTCCGTGCCGTTCTTGTTGCGGCGGGGGTGGCGGTTGATGCGGACGGAGCGGGGGATTGTGGCGCGGCAGGTGGCGCTGGGGGCGCATGCGTGTGGCAAGGAGGAGGCGTTGGGGAGGGTTGCGGCGGCGGCCGCGGGGCGCTGCGTGAAGGCGCGCGCCGCGTAACGGTTCTTTTCGGCCGCACCGTGGTCGACGCCACGGGGCTCCGCCCCGGACCCCGCGCCTCAAACGCCGGCGGGGCTGGATCTGCTCAATCGCCGCAGGGGCTCGAATGGCCGGCCCGAAGTGTGGTCGGCGTGCATGCAAAACGGGACCGGAAAGACCCCCCGGCCTTCCGGTCCCGCTCGCTTCCCCCCTTTACCGCTCCCCCGTGGTACGCCCCGTTCCCCCGAACAGGGCCCCCGTTCCCCCCAGCCTTCAGGCGACGAGTTCGCCGAAGGACTCCTCCTGGTCGCGGCCGAAGCTCAGCACCTCGTCCTCGCGCAGTCGCCGCAGCGAGCGCCAGATGCTGGACTTGACCGTGCCCACGCTGATGTCGAGGATCTCCGCGATCTCCGGGTCCGTGCGGCCCTCGTAGTACCGAAGGACCAGCATCGTGCGCTGGAGTTCGGGGAGCCGGGCCAGGGCCTGCCACAGGACCGCGCGCAGCTCGGTGCCGCGCATCGCGTCCGTGTCGCCGGCCGTCTCCGGCAGCTCCTCGGTCGGGTACTCGTTCAGCTTGCGGCGGCGCCACGCGCTGATGTGCAGGTTCGTCATGGTGCGGCGGAGGTAGCCCCCGACCGCCGCCTTGTCGCTGATCCGGTCCCACGCCCGGTACGTCGAGAAGAGGGCGCTCTGAAGGAGGTCCTCGGCCTCGAAACGGTCACCGGTCAGGTGGTAGGCGGTTGCGTACAGGGAGGCGCGGCGCTCCTGGACGTAGGCCGTGAACTCGGCCTCCGACAAGGACGTCCGGCGCTGCTCCCCCGAGTCCTCCCTGTACGCGGCTCCCCCGTGACCCCCCTCGGCCACCGTCCCCCGTGCGTCAACCACCGTCATGAAACCGGTGTGCTGACGCCCGGTGCCGCGAGCGCACCCCCGCCCGCTCACGGCACCGGACTTCTCGTGACGCTCGGAAACCGTCCGGCCCATGTCGTGCAGACGCGTGACAACCGCGCTTGAGGTGGTGCTGTGCAGCGTGTTCATCTCGCGCCCCCCGTCGTGGAGTACCGAATACTTCCTGCGTCGCGTCGTTCGTCCTTCGCGATGACCAAAAGCTTGCCGGGCCGAGTTCATGGCGGTGTCCGTCGACTGTCACAGGCCTGTCACAGCGACTGCTGCTTTGGGGAGCGAATGTGGAGAGTCGGCGAAGCGGGCGCGTCGATGGGCACCTGACGCGCACACTCGGTCGAACTGAAGCCCTCTGATGGGCCAGAATGGCGCCTGTGCCTTCCCTGTTGCTGATCGAGGACGACGACGCCATCCGTACGGCCCTGGAGCTGTCTCTTACGCGCCAGGGCCACCGGGTTGCCACCGCTGCCACCGGAGAGGACGGGCTGAAGCTGCTGCGCGAGCAGCGGCCCGATCTGATCGTGCTGGACGTGATGCTGCCCGGCATCGACGGTTTCGAGGTGTGCCGCCGCATCCGGCGCACCGATCAACTGCCGATCATTCTGCTGACCGCGCGCAGCGACGACATCGACGTGGTGGTGGGCCTGGAGTCCGGCGCCGACGACTATGTCGTGAAGCCGGTGCAGGGGCGTGTGCTGGACGCGCGGATCCGGGCGGTGCTGCGGCGCGGTGAGCGGGAGGCCAACGACGCGGCGACGTTCGGCTCGTTGGTGATCGACCGGGCCGCGATGACGGTGACGAAGAACGGCGAGGACCTGCAACTGACGCCGACCGAGCTGCGGTTGCTGCTCGAACTGAGCAGGCGGCCCGGACAGGCGCTGTCCCGGCAGCAGTTGCTGCGCCTGGTGTGGGAGCACGACTACCTCGGTGACTCGCGGCTCGTCGACGCGTGCGTGCAGCGGCTGCGCGCGAAGGTCGAGGACGTGCCATCGTCGCCGACCCTGATCCGTACGGTGCGGGGTGTGGGCTACCGGCTGGACACGCCTCAGTGACGAAACCGCACGACAAGCTCCGGGGCGCGGCCGCGGCGAAGAAGGCACTGCTGTCCGGTCTGCGCTTCACCAGTCTGCGTCTGCGCCTGGTCGTCGTGTTCGCACTCGTGGCCCTGACGGCCGCGGTGTCCGCGTCGGGGATCGCGTACTGGCTCAATCGCGAGGCCGTGCTCACGCGCACGCAGGACGCGGCGCTCAGCGACTTCAAGCAGGAGATGCAGAACCGGGCGGCGGTGCTGCCCGAGGAGCCCACGCAGGGCGAGTTGCAGCACGCGGCGAACCTGATGGCGGGCAGCAGCCAGCACTTCAGCGTGATGCTGCTCGCGAAGGACGAGGACGGCCGCCGGGTCGTGGGCAATTCCGACCTGGACGCGTTCACCACCGCGGACGTGCCGAAGTCGCTGCGGGACGCGGTGACGAAGCAGCAGCCGATCAGCGGGGGCAACAAGCACGCGTACCACCTGTACTGGCAGCGGATCACGCAGGACGGCACGCCGTACCTGGTGGGCGGCGCCACGGTGAACGGCGGGCCGACCGGCTACATGCTCAAGTCCCTGGAGCCGGAGGCCAAGGACCTCAGCTCGCTCGCCTGGTCCCTCGGCATCGCCACCGCCCTCGCGCTCGTCGGCTCGGCGCTGCTCGCGCAGGCGGCGGCCACGACGGTGCTCAAGCCGGTGCACCGGCTGGGCGTCGCGGCGCGCAGGCTCGGCGAGGGCAAGCTGGACACCCGGCTGCGGGTGTCGGGGACGGACGAACTGGCCGAGCTGTCACGGACGTTCAACAAGACGGCGGAGAACCTGGAGAAGAAGGTCGCGGACATGAGCTCCCGCGACGAGTCCTCGCGCCGCTTCGTCGCCGACATGTCGCACGAGCTGCGCACGCCGCTCACCGCGATCACCGCCGTGACGGAGGTCCTGGAGGAGGAGCTGGACGCCGAGACCGGATCGGTCGACCCGATGATCGAGCCGGCCGTACGGCTCGTGGTCAGCGAGACCCGCCGGCTGAACGACCTCGTGGAGAACCTCATGGAGGTCACCCGCTTCGACGCGGGCAGCGCGAAGCTGGTCCTGGACGACGTCGACATCGCCGACCAGATCACCGCGTGCATCGACGCCCGCGCCTGGCTGGACGCGGTCGAGCTGGACGCCGAGCGCGGCATCACGGCGCGGCTCGACCCGCGCCGCCTCGACGTGATCCTCGCGAACCTGATCGGCAACGCCCTCAAGCACGGCGGTTCCCCGGTGCGGGTCTCCGTGACGACGGAGGGCGACGAACTCGTCATCGCCGTACGGGACCACGGGCCCGGTATCCCCGTGGACGTGCTGCCGCACGTCTTCGACCGTTTCTACAAGGCGAGCGCGTCGCGGCCCCGTTCGGAGGGCAGCGGCCTCGGCCTGTCCATCGCCATGGAGAACGCGCGGATCCACGGCGGCCGCATCGGCGCGGCGAACTCACCGGACGGGGGCGCGGTGTTCACCCTGTACCTGCCGCTCGACGGGGGGCCGCTGGCCGAGGCCGCGGAAGAGGACGCCAAGGACGCGCGGGAAGGCGGGGTGTCCAAGTGATGCGTCGTGCACGGCTGTGGGGGCTGATCGGCCTCGCGGGGGCCCTGCTCGCCGGGTGCGGGATCCGGCCCACGGAGGTGCCGACCGACTTCGGCGCGGCGCCCACGCGCGTGGGGTGCGCGCTGTCGGGGTCGGACGAGGTGGAGGCGCAGGCGGGCGGCGAGTTCCCGGTGCAGGTGTATCTGGTCTGTACGTCGCAGCTGGTGACGGTCGACCGGACGATCACGCTGGAGCGGGGGCAGTCGACCGACCGGGTCGTGGTCGCGCGGGAGCTGTTGGCGCAGCTGGAGGCGGACCCCTCCGGGGAGGAGCGGACGGCCGGGTACACGTCGGACGTCCGGCCCGGGATCAAGGTGTCGGGGGCGCGGGAGGGCGATCCCGCGGATGCGCTGCGCTTGAGCGCGCCGCCGGACGACCTTTCGCCGTATGCGCTGGCGCAGATCGTTTGTACGTTCGCGAACAGTGCGGTGACGTCCGAGGACGATGAGCGGGTGGTGCTCGGGGGGCCTGAGGACGACTCGGTGCGGGAGTACACCTGTACGGATGCGGTGAAGGCGCGGCCGGGGCTGATCCCGACCCCCGCCAAGACCGTGAACTGACACCCACCCGACTCTTGGGGCTCCGCCCCAAACCCCGCTCCTCAATCGCCGGAGGGGCAGGAAGAGGTGGGCGGAACCGATCGTTGTGCGGGGGGCGTCTAGGGGGGCGTGCAGCGCCATCGCTCGGGCGGCCACAGGGCCGCCGTCCGTTTCCGTGCGGCAGGGATCGCCGTCCTCGCCGCGCATCTCCTTTTCGTCGGCTGGTTCACGCTGCGCCCCCTCGACGTCCCCTGGGTCAGCGCAGCGAACCTGCACCCGTTCGCCGGCATCCGCTCCGACCTCGCCCTCGGCTGGCGCGAGGCGACGCTGCGGATCGGCGAGGGCCTGGCGCTGCTCGCCCCGCTCGGCGTACTGCTGCCCGTGGCGGGCGGCCGCCTCTCCGTGTCGCTGTGGGGGTCGATGGTGCGCACCGTCGCCGTCACCGCGCTGATCTCCCTCGGCATCGAGCTGCTCCAGACCGGCGTGCCGGGCCAGGTCGTGGACGTGGACTCGC
Organism: Streptomyces sp. BYX5S; assembly: GCF_054724165.1. Classification (NCBI taxonomy): domain Bacteria; kingdom Bacillati; phylum Actinomycetota; class Actinomycetes; order Kitasatosporales; family Streptomycetaceae; genus Streptomyces; species Streptomyces sp. BYX5S. Next base: position 7,324,367 of record NZ_CM138829.1, read on the forward strand.
TGCTCCTGAACACGGTGGGCGCCGCCCTCGCGTACCTCGCGGTCGTGCCCGCCCTGCGCTCGTGGATGCGCCGCAGGTCGGAGGGCGTACCCCTGCCGCCTAAGGAGCCGGCTCAGGGTCCGACCCCGACGATTCCCAGGGTCGGCATCGCTCCGTGAGCTGACGCTTTGCCCGGTTCGTCGCCGTACCTTCGAATACGTAAGCACCACACACCAGAGGTTCGCGAAGGAGCCCACCATGACCGCCCTTGCCCGCCCCACGAACGGACGGATGATCGGCGGAGTGTGCGCAGCGCTGGCACGGCGCTTCGGCACCTCCGCGACCACGATGCGCGTGATCTTCCTGCTGTCCTGCCTGCTGCCGGGGCCGCAGTTCCTGCTCTACATCGCGCTGTGGGTCCTGCTGCCCAGCGAGAACAAGGTCCGCCAGGCCTGGTGACGCGCGGCGTCCGGCCGTGAAGACGCCGAAGGGGCGCACCCGCGAAACGCGGGTGCGCCCCTTCGGCGTGTGCGTGGGTCAGCCGATCGGCAGGCCACCGAGCAGCCCGGAGACCGGGTCGCCACCGTCGCCGGGCAGGGCGCCCTGGGTGACCTGCTCGACGGCGGGCGTGGCCGAGTTGAGCCCGCTGGCCACCGCGTTCTGGCCCGCGGCCAGGGACTCGGCACCACCGGCGGGCAGCGTCGACGCCACGTCCTGGAGCGGCAGCGCGGAGGTCACGGAACCGACGGTGTCGGCGGCGTCGGGGACGGCCGGGGCGGCGCTCGCGGCACCCGCGCCGGCGGCGGCGAAGGCGGCTCCGAGAGCGGCGACACCGAGGGTCTTGGCAGCAAACTGCTTCATAGTGAAAAGCGTCCTCTTGACGATGACGGGGGAATGAGCGGTCCACGACCGTAAACACTCTTTCGCGGCGCCCGCAAACACCGAAACGCGGCCGCGAACACCCGTTCCCAGCCGCGCCCCCGCCCCGCACAAAAACTCTATTTCTGGGAAGAACCGCTGGTCGAAGCGGTCTGCCGGAACAGCCATTCGGACTTCAACTCGGCGTATCCGGGCTTGATGACGTCATTGATCATCGCGAGTCGTTCATCGAAAGGAATGAACGCCGATTTCATCGCATTGACAGAGAACCACTGCATGTCGTCGAGCGTGTACCCGAAGGCCTCGACCAGGTGCTCGAACTCGCGGCTCATCGACGTGCCGGACATCAGCCGGTTGTCCGTGTTCACCGTCGCCCTGAAGTGCAGCTTCCGCAGCAGCCCGATGGGGTGCTCGCCGTAGGAGCTCGCGGCGCCGGTCTGAAGGTTCGACGAGGGGCACAGCTCCAGCGGGATCCGCTTGTCCCGGACGTACGAGGCGAGGCGGCCCAGCTGGACGCCGCCGTCGTCCGCCACCTTGATGTCGTCGATGATGCGCACCCCGTGCCCGAGGCGGTCCGCGCCGCACCACTGGAGGGCCTGCCAGATCGACGGCAGGCCGAAGGCCTCGCCCGCGTGGATCGTGAAGTGGTTGTTCTCCCGCTTGAGGTACTCGAAGGCGTCGAGGTGGCGGGTGGGAGGGAAGCCGGCCTCGGCGCCCGCGATGTCGAAGCCGACGACGCCCAGGTCCCGGTAGCGGTTGGCGAGTTCGGCGATCTCCAGGGCGCGGGCCGCGTGCCGCATCGCGGTGAGCAGGGCCCCCACACGGATCCGGTGCCCGTTCTCCTTCGCGCGCCGCTCGCCCTCCCGGAAGCCCTCGTTGACCGCCTCGACGACCTCTTCGAGGGTGAGCCCCTGCTCCAGGTGCTGCTCGGGGGCGTAGCGGATCTCGGCGTAGACGACCCCGTCCTCGGCGAGGTCCTCGGCGCACTCGGCGGCCACCCGGAACAGCGCCTCGCGGGTCTGCATGACGGCGCAGGTGTGGCTGAACGTCTCCAAGTACCGCTCCAGGGAGCCGGAGTCGGCCGCTTCCCGGAACCAGATGCCGAGCTTGTCGGGGTCGGTCTCCGGCAGGTTCCCGTACCCGCTCTCGCGGGCGAGGTCGACGACGGTACCGGGGCGCAGGCCGCCGTCGAGGTGGTCGTGCAGGAGCACCTTCGGGGCGCGGCGGATCTGCTCCGAGGTCGGCACCTGGGGGCTGTTGGGGTTCGCGGTGATCGGGCTCGTCATTTCCGCACTCTAACTCCTACGCGCGTAGATCGCGCCGGTTCGTTGTCTGTTCGTTGCGTGGGAACGGGCGCTCGTGGCGGGAGAGCGGGAGAAAGGGTGCGGCGTGATCCGTCGATACCCAACAGTGACCCAAGGGGGGACGCGGGCCTCGGGGCTTCTGACACTGTGCTGTCATGCAGCAGCGAGCGACGCAGGGCCGCGAGGCGCGGCTTGCCAAGGCGGCCGGGCCGGTGCCGGGAGCGGTGGGCGGCGTGGTGCTGCTGCTTCCCGCGGGTGAGGAGACGTCGGCCCGGGGCCCGTCGGCGCTGGCGCAGGCCGCCGTACGGCCGCTCGCCCGCCGCCTCACGCGCGCGGGCCGCGACGCGGGCCTGGTGACGCACGTCGTGCAGTACCGGTGCCGGGGCTGGAACGGGACGCAGGCCGAGCTGGCGCGGGACGCCGAATGGGCCGCCGACGAGGTGGTGCGGCGCTACGGCGACGTACCGATCTGCCTCGCGGGCATCGACATGGGCGGCCGGGCCGCGCTGCACGCCGCCGGTCACGAGGCCGTCAACTCCGTGCTCGCGCTGGCCCCTTGGCTGCCGGAGGACGATGTGGCGGCGCCGCTCGAACCGGTGAAGCAGCTCGCGGGCCGCCAGGTGCTGATCGTGCACGGCACGGACGACCGGCGGACGGACCCGGAGCTGTCGTTCCGGCTCGCGGGACGGGCCAAGAAGGCCAACCGTGACGTGTGCCGCTTCGAGGTGCACTCCGACGGGCATGCGCTGGCTCAGCACCGGTATGAGGTGGGGTCGTTGGCCGTGGACTTCGCGCTGGGGGCGTTGTTCGGGCAGCCGTTCTCCCGGCCGTTGCGGGACGCGTTCGCGGCGCCGCCGCCGTTGGGGTTGCGGATGCCGTTGGCGGCGGGGTTCGGGCGCACGCTCTGAGTGGGCCACCGTTTCAAGCCCCTGCGGCGATTGAGCAGGCGGCTCCGTGGCCGACGACTCGGGGCTCCGCCCCGGACCCCGCGCCTCAAACGCCGGCGGGGCTGGAAGTGTGCCCGGCAGGGCTGGCTGTGTGTTCCGGCAGGAGGCGGCCCTTGCGGGAGAGGAGGAACTTCTTGAAGGCCGCAACGGGAGGCGTGTCCGGGTGGCCGTCGAGCCAGGCGACGCCGATCTCCCGCACGGCCCGCTGCCCCGTCACCGTCAGCTCCACGACCCCCGGCCGCGGCACCGTCGGCGGCGGCAGCAGCGCGACCCCGAGGCCCGCCGCGACGAAGCCGCGCAGCGTCTCCGCCTCCTCGCCCTCGAACGCGATCCGGGGCGTGAAACCGGCCTCGGCGCACAGGTCGTCGCAGATGCGGCGCAGTCCGTAGCCGGGTTCGAGGGTGACGAAGGTTTCGTCGGCGGCCTCCGCCAGGCGGATGCGCTTGCGGCGGGCGAGACGGTGGTCCTCGGGGACGACGAGGCGCAGCCGCTGCTCGTCGAGGCGGCGGGCCACGAGCCCCGGCGCGTCCGGGACCGGTGACGTGAGGCAGAGGTCGAGCTCGCCCGCGCGCAGCCGCTCCAGCATCGCCTCCCCGTAGTTCTGCACGAGGCTGAAGCGGATACGGGGGTGGTCGGCGCGGAAGGCGCGGATCAGGCCGGGCACCGTCTCCGTACCCATGGTGTGCAGGAAGCCGAAGGCGACCTTGCCGGACTCGGGGTCGGCGTCGGCGCGCACCGACTCGGCCGCCCGCTCGATCTCGCCGAGGGCGCGCTCCACGGAGCCGAGGAACGTGCGGCCCGCCGGGGTCAGGGAGACCGTACGGCCGTGGCGGGCGAACAGGTCGACGCCCAGGTCGCGTTCGAGCCGCACCAGGGCCCGGGAGAGCGTGGACTGGGGCACGTTCATCTCCTGCGCGGCGCGCGTGACGTGCTCGGTGCGGGCGACGCCGGCGAAGTGGGCGAGGCGCGGGGCGAGCAACGCGACGATGTCTTCCTCGTCACTGGCGGGTGACACGCGCACCCGTGACCTCTGCTCATGCTCCATGGGAACGATTATGAAGGGTTCATGCATTGGACGCATGAGTGCTGGTCGTCCTACGTTCAGGGCATGTCGTCTGCCGATAGCCAGGCGGCCGCCACCCACGCGGTCGCCGCCCCTGCCCCCTCCTCCGACACCACGAACGCCGGCACCTCGAACGCCGACACCCGGATGACGCCCGGCGGCCCCGGCTACCGCCGGATGAGCTTCGCCCTGTTCCTCGCGGGGGTCGCCACCTTCGCGCTCCTCTACTCGACGCAGGCGCTGCTCCCCCTCATCTCCTCCGACTACGGCGCGAGCGCGAGCGCGGCCGCCTGGACGGTGTCCGCGTCGACCTTCGCCCTCGCGGTGTGCGTGCTGCCGCTGAGCGCGCTGTCCGAGCGGTTCGGGCGCCGCACGGTGATGACCGTCTCGCTGACGGTGGCCGTCCTCCTCGGGCTGCTGGTGCCCTTCGCCCCGAACCTCGGCGTGCTGATCACGCTGCGCGCGCTCCAGGGCGCGGCGCTCGCGGGGCTGCCCGCGTCCGCGATGGCGTACCTCGCGGAGGAGGTGCGGCCGAAGGCGCTGGTCGCGGCCATCGGGCTGTTCGTCGCCGGAAACTCCATCGGCGGCATGAGCGGCCGGATCATCGGCGGCTGGCTGGCGCAGGCCTGGGGCTGGCGGGTGGCCGTCGGGGTGATCGGCGTGATCGCGGTGGCGTGCGCCGTCGCGTTCCGGATGTTGCTGCCGACGCCGCGCAACTTCACGCCGGGGTCGCTGCGCCCGCGCGCCCTCGCCGCGACCGTGGGCAGCCATCTGGCGAACCCGCTGCTGCGCCGCCTGTACCTGATCGGCGCGCTGTTCATGATGGTGTTCGGCGGGGTCTACACGGTGATCGGCTACCGGCTGTCCGCGGCGCCGTTCTCCCTCCCGCAGGGCATCGTCGGCTCGATCTTCATCGTCTACCTGGTGGGGACCGTCTCCTCGGCCGCGGCGGGGCGCCTGGTCGGGCGGCTCGGGCGGCGCGGCACGCTCTACCTGGCGGCGGGGACCACGCTGACGGGCCTGGTGCTGGCCCTCGTGCCGCACATCGTCCCCGTGCTGCTCGGGCTGGTGCTGATCACGGCGGGCTTCTTCGCGGGGCACGCCACGGCGTCCTCGTCGGTGAGCCACACGGCCACGCACGGCAGGGCGCAGGCGTCCGCGCTCTACCAGTCCATGTACTACATCGGCTCCAGCGTGGGCTCGGCCGTCGGCGCCGTCGCCTTCCACGCGGCAGGCTGGGCGGGGACGGTGGGCCTCGGCTTCCTCGCGGTGCTCGGCGTCGTGTCGATCACGGCGTGGGGGACGTACGCGGCGCGGTCCGCGCGGCACCGGACGGCCGGGAACGCGGTCGCGGCGCGCTGAACGCCTGCCTCACCTGTTGCTGAGACAACCCTCCGACCTGGGCTTTTTCCCGGTCGGGGGGCCGTTGTCAGTGGGCTGCGGTAGCTTTCGTCGTGCTGGAACTCACAGCGGCGATGGGGGCGTTGAAATGAGTGACACCGCGACGAAGGCAGGTCTGGACGACCTGGAGAAGCACCGGGTCGAGCTGACCGGGTACTGCTATCGGATGCTGGGTTCGGCGTTCGAGGCCGAGGACGCCGTGCAGGACACGATGGTGCGGGCCTGGCGCAGCTTCGACAAGTTCGAGGGCCGCTCCTCCTTGCGCTCCTGGCTGTACCGCATCGCGACGAACGTGTGCCTGGACTCGCTGAACGCGGGGAACAAGCGGGCCCGTCCGATGGACCTGACGGCCGCGGCCCCGCTCGCCCAGGCCGCGCTGAACCCCCGCCCCGACAACGTGTGGCTGGAGCCGATACCGGACGCGCGGGTGCTGCCGACGGTGCACGATCCGGCGGAGGCGGCCGTGGCGCGGGAGTCGGTGCGGCTCGCGTTCGTGGCGGCGCTGCAACAGCTGCCGCCGAAGCAGCGGGCGGTGCTGATCCTGCGCGAGGTCCTGGCGTGGCGGGCGCAGGAGGTCGCGGATCTGCTCGACACCTCGGTGGCGTCGGTGAACAGCGCGCTCCAGCGGGCGCGGGCGACGCTGGCGGAGGCCCCGCCCGCGGACTCCGCGACGGCGAACCCGCTCGACGAGGAGCAGCAGAAGCTCCTGGAGCGCTACATCGCGGCGTTCGAGGGCTACGACATGAAGGCGCTCACCGAGCTGCTCGCCGAGGACGCCATCATGACGATGCCGCCGTTCGACCTGTGGCTGCGCGGCCCGGAGGACATCACGGGCTTCATGACGACGATCGGCGCGTCCTGCGCGGGTTCGCGTCTGCTGCCGGTGGTGTCGAACGGGACGCCGGCGTTCGCCCACTACAAGCCGGATCCGGACAAGGGGGGCTTCGCACCCTGGGCGATCCAGGTCATCGAGTTCTCAGGCGGGCGGATCGCGGGGTACCACTGCTTCCTCGACACGCAGCGCTGGTTCCCGCTGTTCGGCGTCCCGGACCACCTCGACGCCTGACGGTTCGCCGGCGGGCGGGGGCGCTCCCAGCACCCCGCCCATCCCGGCGAGTTCGAGGATGACGGCGAGCCCGGCGGGCGGATCGCGGAGCACGATCCGAAAGCCCGCGCGGCGGGCCGTGAGCTGCATACGGGCGAGCGCGTCGAGGGTCGTCAGGTCGGCGGTGGTCACGGCCGAGACGTCGCAGACGACGGTGGGGGCGGCGCCGGGTGTGCCGTCCCGGGCGGCGCGGACGCGCTCGCACAGACGGGGCGCGTCGCCGGATCGGATCGGTCCGGCGAGCGCCACCACCGGCGAGGAGTCGGGAGGGGACTCGGGCTCGGGAGGGAGAGGGGAAGCAGCCACGTACGAATGACCGGGCGGCGGTGCGGAATTCATCGGTGCCGTCCGGATCCGGCCGCGTGGGCTGGATCACGTTGATTCGGATAGTGGATCAACGTTGACCGGCGATCCGTCCACGACGGAGTCTTGACGTGTGCAGGGGGTACTCAACGGTTTCGCGGTCATCGCGATCGTCATCGCGATCGGCTACGTCATCGGCCGCCGCGGCTATCTGGGGGCGAACGGCCGGGAGGTCCTCAACAAGCTGGCGTTCCATGTGGCGTCGCCCGCGCTGCTGTTCACCATGCTGGCCAAGGCGGACCTGGCGGTGATCCTGTCGCCGAGCCTGCTGGTCACGGCGCTCTCCACGGCGGCGATGGCCGGAATCTTCATCACGGTGGGTGTGCTGCGCGGCTGGGGAACGGGCCGCACCACGATCGGCGCGCTCTGCTCGTCGCTGGTGAACTCCGGGAACCTGGGCATCCCCATCGCGGTGTACGTCCTCGGGGACGCCTCGCTCGTCGCCCCGGTCCTCCTCTTCCAACAGCTCGTCGTGACGCCGGTGGCGCTGACGGTGCTCGATCTGACGGAGGCGGCGTCCGGTGCGGCGCGGCTGACGTGGGGGCAGCGGCTGCTCACGCCGTTCCGGAATCCGGTGGCGATCGGTTCGCTGTCGGGGGTGCTGGTGTCGGCCACGGGGATCACGGTCCCGTCGCCGGTCTTCGACCCGCTGGAACTCATCGCGAACATGTCCGTCCCGGCGATCCTGATCGCGTTCGGCATCTCGCTGTGCGGGAGTTCGTGGCCGGGCGGCCGGGGCGCGGACCGGGCGCCGGTGCTGCTGTCGACGGCGCTGAAGGCGGTGGGCCAGCCGGTGGTGGCGTGGGCGCTCGCCTCGTTCGTCTTCGGTCTGCACGGCGCGCGGTTGCTGGACGTCGTGGTGACGTCGGCGCTCCCGGCGGCCCAGAACATCTTCACGTACGCGAGCCGGTACCGGGTGGGCGAGCGGTTGGCACGGGAGTCGATCCTGCTGTCGACGATGGCGTCGGTACCGGTGCTGGTGGTGGTGGCGGCGCTGCTGGGGTGACCCGAGCGCAGGGCCGCCGTCCCGTCCTGCCTCCCGTTTCCTACGCCTCGGGGCTCCGCCCCGGGCCCCGCGCCTCAAACGCCGGCGGGGCTGGATCTGCCGGGGTCAGCCGATTCGTTCCAGGACGATCGGGCGCGCCGTGAAACCGGTGCCCGCCGGGGCGATGTCGTACGCGCCCTCCAACGCTTCGAGCGCGTACGCGAAGCGGTCGGGGGTGTCCGTGTGCAGGGTCATGAGGGCCTGGCCCGCGAAGACCGAGTCGCCGGGCTTGGCGTGCAGTTCGACGCCTGCCGCCGCCTGGACCGGGTCCTCCTTGCGCGAGCGGCCCGCGCCGAGGCGCCAGGCGGCGAGGCCCACGTCCATGGCGTCGAGGCGGGTGAGGACGCCGGACGCGGACGCCGTCACGGTGTGGGTCTCGCGGGCCGTCGGCAGCGCCGCGTCCGGGTCGCCGCCCTGCGCCGCGATCATCCGCCGCCAGGCGTCCATCGCGCGGCCGTCGGCGAGGGCCTTCGCCGGGTCGACGTCCTTCAGGCCGGCCGCGTCGAGCATCTCGCGGGCGAGGGCGAGGGTGAGTTCGACGACGTCGGCGGGGCCGCCGCCCGCCAGCACCTCGACGGATTCCCGGACTTCGAGGGCGTTGCCCGCGGTGAGGCCCAGCGGGGTGTTCATGTCCGTCAGCAGGGCGACCGTCGGCAGGCCGTGGTCCGTGCCCAACCCGACCATCGTCCGGGCGAGTTCGCGGGCGGCGTCCGCTTCCTTCATGAAGGCGCCCGAGCCGAACTTCACGTCCAGGACGAGTGAACCCGTGCCCTCCGCGATCTTCTTCGACATGATCGAGGACGCGATGAGCGGGATGCACTCGACGGTGGCGGTGACGTCGCGCAGCGCGTACAGCTTCTTGTCGGCGGGGGCGAGGCCGCTGCCGGGGGCGCAGATGACGGCGCCGACGTCCTCCAGGGTGCGCATCATCTCCTCGTTGGTGAGGTTCGCGCGCCAGCCGGGGATCGCCTCCAGCTTGTCGAGCGTGCCGCCGGTGTGGCCGAGCCCGCGGCCGGACAGCTGCGGGACGGCCGCGCCGCAGGCCGCGACGAGGGGGGCGAGCGGCAGCGTGATCTTGTCGCCGACGCCGCCGGTGGAGTGCTTGTCGGCGGTGGGGCGCGGCAGCGCCGAGAAGTCCATCCTCTCACCGGAGTCGATCATCGCGGCGGTCCACCGGGCGATCTCCGCGCGGTCCATCCCGTTCAGGAAGATCGCCATGGCCAGGGCCGACATCTGCTCGTCCGCGACCGCGCCGCGGGTGTAGGCGTCGACGACCCAGTCGATCTGCGCGTCCGTGAGACGGCCGTGGTCCCGCTTCGTACGGATGACGGAGATGACGTCCATGGCGATTCCTCCAACGGATCCAACGGTTCGGCGCGGTGCGGTGGGCGTTGTCACGCTCCCACGGCAGGGTGACTCTACGCGCATAGACGGCTCGCGTGAAGGTCTCCCGCCCCTCATGCCACCCGCCGGACCGGGGCCCGGTTACGGGGCTCTGCCCCGGACCCCGCTGCTCAATCGCCGCAGGGGCTTGATGTGACCGGGCCCCGACGATCAGCCGCCGCAAGGGCTTGGTGTGACCGGGCGGGGCTATCGCGACAGGTTTGCCTCCTCGTCGATGCGTGCCAGTTTGACCGGGTTGCGGATGACGTAGATGTGGGTGATACGGCCGGCCTCCACCACCACGCTCATGGCTGACGGTTCGCCGTCGAATTCGAGGCGGGCCGCGGGGGCGGCGTTGAACCACACGGGGGTCGCCGCCAGTCGTGTCACCCGGTCCTTCGCCGTCGCGAGCAGCCCCGCCACGACGCCGACGCCGTGCAGCGGCACCTTCGCCGCGGCCACGCGCCCGCCACCGTCGGCGATCATCACCACGTCCGGGGCCATGACCTCCATCAGGGCCTGCAGATTCCCCGTGCTCATGGCCGTCAGGAACCGTTCCACCACCGCCTGTTGCTCCGTGCGCGCAACCTTTACGCGCGGCCGGCGCGCCGCCACGTGGTCGCGGGCGCGACGGGCGATCTGGCGTACGGTCGCCGAGGTCTTGCCGACGGCTTCGGCGATCTCCCCGTACGGGACGTCGAAGACCTCGCGAAGGACGAAGACCGCGCGTTCCGTGGGGCCCAGGGTTTCGAGGACCGTGAGGAGGGCGATCGAGACGCTCTCCGCCAGTTCGACGTCGTCCGCGACGTCGGGGCTGGTCAGGAGGGGTTCCGGGAGCCATTGGCCGACGTAGTCCTCGCGGCGGCGGGAGAGCGTGCGCAGGCGGTTGAGGGACTGGCGGGTGACGATCCGGACGAGGTACGCGCGCGGGTCGCGCACCTCGGTCCGGTCCGCCTCGGCCCACCGCAGCCAGGACTCCTGCAGCACGTCCTCCGCGTCGGCCGCCGAGCCGAGCATCTCGTAGGCGACCGTGAAGAGCAGGCTGCGGTGGGTGACGAAGGGGTCCGACGACGACTCGGCCATTACGCGCGGGCCTCCAGCGGGATCTCGCACGCCTCCGAGAAGCCCTGCGAGCTGATGCCGTGGGCCGTGTTGCCGCGCGTCGAGAAGTTCACGAAGGCGATGTACGTGGTGAGTTCGACCATCGCCGCAGGGCCGAGGGTGTTCAGCAGGCCCGCGTACAGCTCGTCGGTGACGGTCGGCGGGGTGTTCGTCATGGCCTCCGCGTACTCCATGACGTCCCGCTCCAGCGGCGTGAAGACGTCGGAGGTGCGCCAGCGCGGGACCTGGCTGGCCTTCTTCAGGTCGAGCTTCTCGTTCTGCGCCTGGAAGTAGCCGATGTCGAGGCACCAGCTGCACCCGACCTGCGCCGCGACCGCCATGTGCGCGAACGACTTGAGGGTCTCGTCGGCCGCGTCCCACTGGGCGACCTGGCGGCCGAGGCCGAGGCCGTCCTGAGCGACCTTCGGGTTGTGCCAGAGCACTTCGGCGGGCTCCATGACCGCGCCGAGCTGGTCGACCATGCCCTGCTTCAGTTCCTCGGGGAGTGCTGCCTTCTGGATGCGGAGGGCCATCGTGTCCACCTTCGGGGCCTCGGCGGTCGGGCTCTTCCCGGCCGTTCGACATGAAGACACCGAAGGGCCCGCGGGTGTGACATCCCCGCGGGCCCTTCCGTCAGTTCAGGCTCTCCGGTCCGAACGCCTCCGGGAGCATCTCCCCCAGCGTCCGCACCCCCGTCGCCGTCTCCATCAGGAGATCCGCGCCCCCGAACTCGTACAGGAGCTGGCGGCAGCGGCCGCACGGCATCAGGAGGTCGCCCTTGCCGTCCACGCAGGTGAAGTGGGTGAGGCGGCCGCCGCCCGTGGCGGTCAGCTGGGAGACGAGGCCGCACTCGGCGCAGAGGCCGAGGCCGTACGAGGCGTTCTCGACGTTGCAGCCGGAGACCGTGCGGCCGTCGTCCACCAGGGCCGCCGCGCCGACCGGGAACCCCGAGTACGGGGCGTACGCGCGGGACATGGCCTCGCGGGCCGCCGTGCGCAGGGATTCCCAGTCGACCGTCTCCGATGTCACGTGCCCTGGCCCTTCCGGTACGGCTGTCCGTTCGCCTTCGGCATGCGCAGGCGCTGTGCCGAGAGTGCCAGGACGAGCATCGTCAGGACGTACGGCATGGCCGTGGCGACCTGGCTCGGCACCGAATCGGTGGAGGCGTACCAGAAGAAGAGCAGGACGGAGACGGCCAGGGTGACGGCCGCGCCCGCGTACTTCTTCTTCCAGATCAGCCACGCCACCGCGAGGAGCGCCAGGATCGCGATCAGCAGGAGCAGCGCGTGCGTGTTCTCCGTGCCGCCGCGCACCTTGAGGGTGTCGCTGTAGCCGAACAGGCCCGCGCCGAGGGCGAGTCCGCCCGGCATCCAGTTGCCGAAGATCATCGCGGCGAGGCCGATGTAGCCGCGGCCGCCGGTCTGGCCCTCCAGGTAGTAGTTGGAGGAGACCATGGAGAGGAAGGCGCCGCCGAGGCCGGCGAGGGCGCCGGAGGCCAGCACGGCGATGTACTTGTACTTGATGACGTTGACGCCGAGGGATTCGGCCGCGACCGGGTTCTCGCCGCAGGAGCGCAGCCGCAGGCCGAACGACGTGCGCCACAGGATCCACCAGGACGCCGGGATCAGCAGGACCGCGATCAGGGTCAGCCAGGACACGCCCGTCATCACGCCGCCGAGCAGGCCCGCGATGTCGGAGATCAGGAACCAGCCCTGCTTGTTGAGGTCGGCGAGGGCGTCCGCGAGGCCGGGGACGGTGAACTCGCCCAGCGAGGGCACCGCGGGCGACTGGCGGGAGGTGGCGCCCTCCATCCCGTCGTACATCAGGACGGAGAGGTAGCGGGTGGCGCCGAGGGCGAGGATGTTGATGGCCACACCGGAGACGATGTGGTTGACGTTGAAGGTGACCGTGGCGAGGGCGTGCACGAGGCCGCCGAGCGCGCCGCCGATCAGGGCGGCGATCACGCCGATCCAGGGGCCCCACTGGTAACCGGCCCAGGCGCCGAACCAGGTGCCGAGGATCAGCATGCCTTCGAGGCCGATGTTGACGACGCCCGCGCGCTCGGCCCACAGGCCGCCGAGGCCCGCCATGCCGATGGGTACGGCGAGTTGGAGCGCGGTCGACATCTGGCTGACGGAGGTCAGTCCGTTCGCGTCGGTGATCAGGCGGACCGCGGAGACCAGGCAGAGCAGGCCCGCGATGACCAGCAGCAGGACCGGGAGGCTGAGCTTGCGCCGGGCCGCCGGGGCGGTCGGCTTGTCGAGGACGGGAGCCGTACTCATCGGGCGGCCACCTCCGGCTTCTTGTCGTTGTTGTCGGAGGCGGTGAGGACGTGCCCCGCGGCGAGTTCGGCGCCGACGCGCTGTTGCTGCCTGCGGGTGCCCCAGACGCGGACGGCCTCGTAGGAGACGACGACGGCGATCACGATGAGGCCCTGCATGATCGTGGCGATCTCGGAGCTGTAGCCCTGGAGGTCCAGCGGGTCGGCCGCGTTGAACAGCCAGGAAAGCAGCAGGGAGGCGAGCGCCATGCCGACCGGGCTGTTGCGGCCGAGCAGCGCCACCGTGATGGCGTTGAAGCCGAGCGAGGCTGGGAACGAGTCGGAGAAGGTGTGCGTCGAGCCGAGCAGCGTCGGCAGACCGGCGAGACCGGCGACGGCGCCCGACAGCAGCATCGCGGTGAGGACCATCCGCTTCGCGGAGACGCCGGAGGCGGCGGCCGCGGTGTCGGAGGCGCCGGAGGCGCGCAGGTCGAAGCCGAACCGGGTGCGGTTGAGCATCACCCAGTAGACGACGCCGAGGGCGATCGCGACGAAGACGAAGCCGTAGACGGTGCCGACCGCGTCGCCCATGTTGATGCCGGGGAACCAGCCGGCCTTGTCCATCTCACCGGTGGTGCGGTTGTTGCCGACGGCGACGCCGAAGGCGTCCTCCAGGGTGAGGTACGCGATGACCGAGGCGGCGATCGAGTTCAGCATGATCGTGGAGACGACCTCGCTGACGCCGCGGGTCACCTTGAGGATGCCCGCGATGCCGGACCAGATCGCGCCGGTCACGGCCGCCGACAGGATCAGCAGCGGGATCTGGAGGAAGGCCGGGAACGCGATGTGCGCGCCGACGATGGCGGCGACACAGGCGGCGAGCCGGTACTGGCCCTCGACGCCGATGTTGAAGAGGTTCATCCGGAAGCCGATGGCGACGGCGAGCGCGCCGACGTAGAGGCCCGCGGCGTCATTGATGATGAGCACCTGGACGTCGGAGAACGTCGCCTGCTCGAACATGATCGAGAACGGCTCGATCGGGTTCTCGCCGGACGCCGCGAGCACGATCGCGGTCAGGGCGAACGCCACGACCAGCGCGATGACCGGTCCGGCCACCGCGAGCAGGATCCGCTCCGTGTTGATGGCGTCCCAGCGCTTACTGGTGTTCATGGTCAGGCACCGTCTTCCGTGTGCTCCAGGTAGCCCGAGGCCGCACCGGTCATGGCGGATCCCAGCTCCTCCGGGGTGATGGCGGCCGGGTCGGCGTCGGCGACGAGGCGGCCGTCGTAGATGACCCGGAGGGTGTCGGAGAGGCCGATCAGTTCGTCGAGGTCGGCCGAGATGAGCAGCACGGCGAGCCCCTCGTGGCGGGCCGCGCGGATCTGGTCCCAGATCTGGGCCTGCGCGCCGACGTCCACACCGCGGGTGGGGTGGGCGGCGATCAGGAACTTCGGGTGGTGGCTCATCTCCCGGCCGACGATCAGCTTCTGCTGGTTGCCGCCGGACAGGGAGGCCGCGGTGACGTCGATGCCGGGGGTGCGGACGTCGTACTCCTTGACGATCCGCTCGGTGTCGGCCTGCGCGCCCTTCGGGTCGAGCCAGAAGCCCTTGCTGTTGGGCCGCTCGGTGACGTGGCCGAGCATCCGGTTCTCCCACAGCGGGGCGCTCAGGACGAGGCCGTGGCGGTGCCGGTCCTCGGGGATGTAGCCGATGCCGGACTCGCGGCGCCTGCGGGTGGCCCAGGAGGTGATCTCCTCGCCGAGCAGCTTGATGCTGCCGCTGTCCGCGTGCTCCAGGCCGATCAGCGCCTCGATCAGCTCGGTCTGCCCGTTGCCCTCGACGCCCGCGAGGCCGAGGACCTCCCCGGCGTGGATGGTGAACGTGATGCCGTCGAGGAGCGGCTTGCCGCCGTGCGGCGCCGCGAGGCGCAGCTCGTCGACCTCGACGACGGGGCGGTCGGTGACGGTGGACTCCGCCGTCTCCGGGGTGGGCAGTTCGCTGCCGACCATCAGCTCGGCGAGCTGCTTCGGGGTCGTCTCGGCGGGGACGGCGGTGCCGACCGTGGTGCCGCGCCGGATGACGGTGATCTCGTCGGCCACGGAGAGGACTTCGCCGAGCTTGTGCGAGATGAAGATGACGGACAGGCCCTCGGCCTTGAGCCCGCGCAGGTTGTCGAAGAGCGCGTCGACCTCCTGCGGGACGAGCACGGCGGTCGGCTCGTCGAGGATCAGGGTGGTGGCGCCGCGGTAGAGGACCTTAAGGATCTCCACGCGCTGGCGGTCGGCGACGCCGAGGTCCTCGACGAGGACGTCGGGGCGCACCCCGAGCCCGTAGCGCTCGGATATCTCCAGGATCTTGCGGCGGGCCTTGCCGCCGATCCCGTACAGCTTCTCGCTGCCGAGGACGACGTTCTCCAGGACGGTGAGGTTGTCCGCGAGCATGAAGTGCTGGTGGACCATGCCGATGCCGCGCGCGATGGCGTCGGCGGGCGAGGAGTAGCTGACCTCCTCACCGGCGATGGCGATGGTGCCCTCGTCCGGCTTCTGCATGCCGTAGAGGATCTTCATCAGGGTGGACTTGCCCGCCCCGTTCTCCCCCACCAGGGCGTGCACGGTGCCCTTGTGGACGGTGAGACGGATGTCGTGGTTGGCGACCACACCGGGGAACCGCTTGGTGATGCCTTTGAGTTCTACGGCGACGGCGGTGGGAGGGGAGCTTGACGTGGCGATGGCGCACTCTCCTGGGGAAGGGGGGTCGCTCTCCACACGTAGCGCCCCAACAGCGGTGTGCTGGAAGTGAGTTCGAGCAGGATCGCAGATGCGGGGCGCGGGGAAGAAGGCTCCTCCCGCAGGAGGGCCGACCGCCCCGCGCCCGGCGTCGCGAGGTATTACTTCTGGGGCTTGACCGGCACCTTCACGGAGCCGTCGACGATGCCCTGCTCGGCCTTCTTCAGGGCCGCCTGGAGCTTGGAGTCGTTCTTGAACTCCGGGTTGGAGTCGGCGAGCGAGACCTCGCCGGACTTCAGGTCGCCGGTGACGACGCCGGTCTCCGGCTTGCCGTCCTCGACGGACTTCGCCAGGTTGAAGATCGCCTTGGCGACGTCCTTGGTGGCGGAGGTGATGATGTACTTCTTGTACTTCTTCAGCGGGGCCTGGGAGTACTGGTCGGAGTCGACGCCGATCGCGTACGCCTTCTCGGCGGCGGCCGCCTCGATGACGCCCTGACCGGACAGGCCGGCCGCGTGGTAGACGACGTCGGCGCCGTCCTCCAGCTGCTTCTCGGCGGCGGCCTTGCCGAGGTCCGGCGAGGCGAAGCCCTTGCCGGGGTCCTCGTCGAGGTACTGGACCTTGACCTCGACGCCCTTCTTGGTGTCCTTGACGCCCTGCTCGAAGCCCGCCTGGAACTTGTTGATCAGCGCGTTGTCGACGCCGCCGACGAAGCCGACCGTGTCGGACTTGGTCTTCAGGGCGGCGGTGACACCGGCGAGGTAGGACACCTCGTTCTCCTGGAAGACCAGGTCCGCGACGTTGTCCGCCTTGGCGGTGGCGTCGTCGACGATGCCGAAGGTGGTCTTCGGGTACTTCTTCGCGGCCTCCTTGACGGCGGGCGCGTACGCGTAGCCGATGCCGACGACCGGGTTGTAGCCCATCTTCGCCAGCTGGATCAGGCGCTGGGTCTTGTCGTCGTCGGACTCGCCGTCCTTCGGCTCCTGGTCGGCGACCTGGTAGCCGAACTCCTTCTTGGCCTGGCGCAGGCCCTCGTAGGCGGCGTCGTTGAACGACTGGTCGCCCTTGCCGCCGACGTCGTAGGCGATGGCGAGGCCCTTGTCCTTGCCGCCGTCGGAGGACGACTGGGCGTCCGAGGAGGTGCCGCCGCAGGCGGCGAGGGCGAGGGCGAGCGAGGCGGTGGCGGTGCCTGCGACCGCTATACGGGAAACCCGGCGCATGAGAAGTGCTCCTTCGTACAAGCGCCGGAACAGCAGGGGGCCGACGCTGAGTTCGCCGCAGAGTAACGCGCGTAGACCCGACAGAGAACCCTGGTTGTCCAGACTGTTATCGACGGGGTACGAGCCGGATACGAGGGCGGATACCGGACCGTGCGCCGGGCCGTATACGAAGACGGGCGCGGCGCCGCCGGTGGGACTCACCGGCGGCGCCGCGCGGTCCGGGCCGAGCGGGCCCGGGTCAGCCCTTCTTCGGCTTCGTCTGCACCTTGATCGAACCGTCGACGATGCCCTTCTTGGCCTCGGCGACCGCGTCGGCGAGACCGGCGATCTTCTGGAACTCGGGGTTGGACTCCGAGGCGCCCACGCCGTCGACCTTGAGGTCGAAGGTCTGCACTCCGCTCAGCGGCTTCTTGTCCTCGACGGACTTGGCCAGCGAGTACACGGACTCACCGACCTCCTTCAGCGCGGAGGTGAGGATGTACTGCTTGTACTTGGCGAGGGTCTTCTGCTTGTACTGGTCGGAGTCGACGCCGATGACCCACTTCTTCTCCTCGGCGGCCGCCTTGATGACGCCCTGCCCGGACAGGCCCGCCGCGTGGTAGATCACGTCGGCGCCGTCCTCCAGCTGCTTGTTGGCCGCGGCCTCGCCGAGGTCGGGGCTGGCGAAGCCCTTGGCGGGGTCCTCGTCGAGGTACTGGACCTCGATGTCGACGCCCTTCTTGGTGTCGTTGACGCCCTGCTCGAAGCCGGCCTCGAACTTGTTGATCAGTTCGTTGTCGACGCCGCCGACGAAGCCGACGTGGTCGGACTTGGTGGCCTTGGCGGCGGCGACGCCCGCGAGGTACGAGGACTCGTTCTCGGCGAAGACGAGGGAGGCGACGTTCTTGCCCTCGACGACCGAGTCGACGATGCCGAAGGTGGTCTTCGGGTACTTCTTCGCGGCTTCCTTCATCGCCGGGCCGTAGGCGTAGCCGATGCCGACGACCGGGTTGTAGCCGGCCTTCGCGAGGTTCGCGAGGCGCTGCACCTTGTCGTCGTCGGACTCGCCGTCCTTCGGCTCCTGGTCGGCGGTCTTGTAGCCGAACTCGTTCTTCGCCTTGAGCATGCCCTCGTAGGCGGAGTCGTTGAAGGACTGGTCGCCCTTGCCGCCGACGTCGTAGGCGATGGCGAGGCCGAGGTCG
Organism: Streptomyces sp. BYX5S; assembly: GCF_054724165.1. Taxonomy (NCBI): domain Bacteria; kingdom Bacillati; phylum Actinomycetota; class Actinomycetes; order Kitasatosporales; family Streptomycetaceae; genus Streptomyces; species Streptomyces sp. BYX5S. Next base: position 7,342,324 of record NZ_CM138829.1, read on the forward strand.
TCCTTGCCCTCGCCGCCCGCGTTGTTCTTGTCGCTGCTGGTGCCGCCACAGGCGGTGGCGGCGAGCGCCAGGCCGGTGACGCCGATGGCGAGTTTCGTCAGCCGCGGTATTCGACGCATCAGGGGTCCCCATTCGTCCAACACGCCTTGTATGGCGCCCAGTTCGGCGCACCATAACGCGCGTAGAAAGTCCGAGGAATGCCCTTGACTCCGGCGTTATCGATTCGTGCCGCGCCCCCCGTTACGAGGCGGTTAACCGCCGGGGCTCCGCCCCGGACCCCGCGGCGGAGCCCCGAGGCGTTACGAGAGGAGGGCCGCCGCCGTGAAGAGTTCGACGCCGACCGTGATCGCGGACTCGTCGACGTCGAAGTCGCCCTGGTGGAGGTCGCGGGACCCCCGGTCACCGGGCGGCTTCACGCCCAGGCGGGCCATCGCACCCGGCACGTGCTCCAGGTACCAGGAGAAGTCCTCCCCGCCCAGGCTCTGCTGGGTGTCCTCGACCGCGTCGGGCCCACGGCGCGCCGTCATCGCGGACTTCAGCAGCTCCACGACCACCGGATCGTTCACCACCGGCGGCACCCCACGGATGTAGTTGACGACCGGCTTCGCGCGGTACAGGTCCGCGATCTCCTGGATCGCCCCGTGCACCACGTCCGGCGCCTGCCGCCACGCGTCGAGATCGAGGCACCGCACCGTCCCGGACAGCTCCGCGTGCTGCGGGATCACATTGCACGCGTGCCCCGTCTCCAGCCGCCCCCACGTCACGGCGAGCCCCGACCTCGCGTCGACCCGCCGCGCCACCAGCGCCGGCACCTCCGTGGCGACCTTGGCCGCGGCGGTGACGAGGTCCGTGGTGAGGTGCGGGCGCGCCGTGTGCCCGCCGGGGCCGTCGAGCGTGACCTCCAGGCGGTCGCACGCGGACGTGATGGCGCCGGGCCGGATGCCGATGCGCCCCGCGTCGACCTTCGGGTCGCAGTGCACGCCGATGATCTGCCGTACGCCGTCCAGCACCCCGCACTCGATCGCGTCGGGCGCGCCGCCGGGCAGCACCTCCTCCGCGGGCTGGAAGATCAGCCGTACGGGATGCGGGAGCTCGCCCCTGCGGTGCAGTTCCGCGAGGACGAGGCCGGCGCCGAGGACGACGGTGGTGTGCACGTCGTGCCCGCAGGCGTGCGCGCGGTCCGGCACCGTCGAGCGGTAGGCGCACTCCATCTTGGTGTCGGGGATGGGCAGCGCGTCGATGTCCGCGCGCAGCGCGAGCATCCCGCGCGGCCCGTCCGCCGCGCCCCACTGGCCGCTCGCCGTGCCGATGTCACAGATGAGACCGGTGCCGATGCTCAGCACGCGCGGCGCGAGCCCGGCCTTTTCGAGGCGGGTCTTGAGCGCGGCGGTGGTGCGGAACTCCTGGTTGCCCAGCTCGGGGTGCATGTGCATGTCGCGCCGGAACGCGACGAGTTCGGCGCGGAGCGCCTCGGGCAGCGCACCCGCAAGTGCGCTGCCCGGCACGGATTCCCCGGGCTGGTCGGCCTCTGACTCTCGGGACTTCAACTCGTTCACCCTCTGAAGAGTAGGGCGATGCAGGGGCCAACTAACCTGCGATCAACAAAAGTTAAGCCGAATTGGGGTAAGAAACTCGGCCGCGCTGCGCATGTGGATCGCGCAGGAGGGGTATGAAGACTCTTTTCGACCCGTGCCGACCTGCGCCTCTGCGGGTCTCAGCCTTCGACGGCCGCCTCGTGGGCGGTCCGCCCGCGCGCCACCCGTGCGACACACGTCACAACGAACGCGAGCGCCACGAGCAACGCGCTGACGCCCGGCACGGCCCGGTGTCCGAGCCCGCCCCCGATGGCCAGCCCGCCGGCCCACGGCCCGAGCGCCGCGCCGACGTTCAGCGCGGCCGTGGCGAGGCCGCCCGCGAGGGTGGGTGCGCCGGACGCCGCGTAGAGGGCCCGCGCGATCAGGGTGGAGCCGACGGCGAAGGACAGGGCGCCCTGGACGAAGGCGAGGACGAGGGTCGCGGCGACGCTGCCCGCGGCGAGGGCGAACAGGATCCAGCCGAGCAGCAGCGCCGCCCCGCCGACCGTGAGGGCGCGCCTCGGCCGGGTGTCCGAGAGGCGGCCCGCGGCGTTCACCCCGACGAACGCGCCGAGCCCGAACAGGGCCAGCAGCGCGGGCATCCAGCTCTCCCCGATGCCGGTCACCCCGGTGGCCACGGGCGCGAGGTAGGTGTACGTGCAGAACGTGGCGGCGTTGACGAGCGCGCCGAGCAGCAGCACCGTCAGCAGCCGCGGGGCGCGCAGGGCCCGCGCCTCGGCGCGCAGATCGCCGCGCCCGGCCTCCCCGGTCTCCCTCGGCACGGACCGCGGTACGGCGATCAGCGCGGGTACGCAGATCAGTGCGACGGCCCAGAACGCGGCGCGCCAGCCGAGGAGCCCGCCGAGCAGCGCCCCGCCGGGCACGCCCGCGACGCAGGCGAGAGTGGTGCCGCCCAGCAGGACCGCCGTGGCGCGCCCCTTGGCGTCGGGGGCGACCATCGACACCGCGGCGGCGAGGGCGAGCGCGAGGAACCCGGCGTTGGCGAGCGCCGCCACGACACGGGTGGCGAGCAGGACGGCGAAGCTGGTCGTCAGCGCGCCGACGACGTGCGCGAGGGCGAAGAGGAGCAGCGAGCCGAAGAGGGCGGGCCGGCGGCGCCACCGCACCGCGAGGACCGCCGTGAGCGGCGCCCCGACGATCATGCCGACCGCGAAGGCGGAGGTCAGCGCACCGGCGGCGGGCAGTGAGACGCCCAGGTCGTGGGCGATGTCGGGGCCGAGCCCCGAGAGCATGAACTCGGACGTCCCCTGCGCGAAGACGGCGAGGGCGAGCAGATGGAGAGCGAAAGGCACGACGGACTCCGGGACCGTGGAACGAGGAAAGGGGTCGCGGTACGGCGGTCCGTGCGGTGGCTGAGCCGCGTGGCTACGGCATGCGGCGGCAGAGGCGGGGTCCGGGACGGACGGGCCTCAACGCACCGGGAAGGAAGGCCACCGGACGACTGCCGGCGGCCGAAGTCTGTCGGACTCGGGGCTGCTCACGGGCGCAAGGCTACGACGCCCGCCACTACGGGGGCCACCGGGTTTCGTGGTCACACCGCGCGGACCGTTCCTCGGGCCGTGCCCGAGATGTCGGCCAGGAAGCCCTGGGCGTGGGTGGAGACGCCGTGGCGGAGCCAGGACGGGTCGATCTCGCAGACGGCGACCTTGACGCCGGTGCCGGCGAGGGCGATGGGGAGGGTGTGCACGACGGTGGAGGGGAAGCTGAGGATCGTACGGCCTATGGGGCCGCGGCGGGCGATCAGTTCCAGGGGGAGGTCGGGGCGGACGATCTCCAGGCCGGTCTCGGCGGCGAGGCGGTGGAGTTTGTCGGCGCTCTCGCGGCGATGCGCGAAGTAGCGGGTGGCGCCGTGGGCGCGGGCGAGCGCGCGGACGGCCTCCACGTAGCGGTCGAGGTCGACGACTCCCGTTTCCGCCAGGGACGTTCCGACCATGTCGGCGCCGCGCGTGAGGCGGGGCGGGCCGAAGCGGGCGCGGGTCCAGGCGTAGTCGTTGGAGGACACCGTGACGCCTTCGGGGGCCTCGTCCACCGGCATCGACGTGAACACCGAGACGGAGTCGCGGCGGGCGTGCCCGGTGAGCCGGCGGCGGGCGGCCGCCGCGACGGGGCCGAAGACGACGTCGCGCGGGCCGGGCCGGCCGCCGCGCCGGTGCCAGCGCACCAGCCGTTCGCCGCGCACCAGTTGGGCGACGAACTCCATGGTGGCGGTGCCGTCGTCGACGACGACGAGCTCGTCGGCGCGGGTGATCGTGAGCAGCAGTTGTACGTAGCGGGAGAACGGGTCGCCGAGGACGATCCGGTCGGCCTTGCGCAGCGAGGGCGCGAGCCCGCCGATCGTCTGGAAGGGCGCGGCGGCGCCGCCGCGGGCCTCCTCCCAGCGCACCGCGTGGCCTTCGGTGCGGGCGAGTTCGGCCATGCGGCGCAGTTGTCCGCGGGTCATCGGGTCGGTGGGCGAGAGCACCACGACGGTCGCCGTGACCTGCCGGTGGTGCGCCCACTCCAGGACGTTGAGGAGCTGTACCGGGCTCTCGACGAAGCACAGCGTGCTGCTGCCGGACATTGCGGCCCTCCCAGGGGCGCCGGGGCGGCCGGGCGCGGTCTCCACCGCGCCCGGCCGCCCTCGATTCGATCCGATGTCCGTCAGACGCCCACCGGCTCACCGGCGGCGACGGCGATCTCCGCCTCCGCGACGACGCCCGGCACGCGGCGCAGCTTCTTCATCGGGCCGAGCTCGGACTCGTAGACCTTCTTGACGCCGTCGCCGAGGGACTCCTCGATGGTGCGGATGTCGCGGACGAGGCGCTGGAGGCCCTGCGGCTCCACGGAGGCGGCCTGGTCGGAGCCCCACATGGCGCGGTCGAGGGTGATGTGGCGCTCGACGAAGGTGGCGCCGAGGGCGACCGCGGCGAGCGTGGTCTGGAGGCCGGTCTCGTGGCCGGAGTAGCCGATCGGGACGTTCGGGTACTCCTGCTGGAGGGTGTTGATGACGCGGAGGTTGAGCTCCTCGGCGACCGACGGGTACGTCGACGTGGCGTGGCACATCAGGATGTTGTCGGAGCCGAGGACCTCGACCGCGTGCCGGATCTGCTTCGGCGTCGACATGCCGGTGGAGAGGATGATCGTGCGGCCGGTGGCGCGCAGGGCGCGCAGCAGCTCGTCGTCGGTGAGGGACGCGGAGGCCACCTTGTGGGCGGGGACGTCGAACTTCTCCAGGAAGGCGACGGCCTCGGTGTCCCACGGGGAGGCGAACCAGTCGATGCCGCGCTTCTTGCAGTAGGCGTCGATGGACCGGTACTCGTCCTCGCCGAACTCGACGCGGTGCCGGTAGTCGATGTACGTCATCCGGCCCCAGGGGGTGTCCCGCTCGATGTCCCACTGGTCGCGCGGCGTGCAGATCTCCGGGGTGCGCTTCTGGAACTTGACGGCGTCGCAGCCGGCCTCGGCGGCGGCGTCGATCAGCTTGAACGCGTTGTCCAGGTCACCGTTGTGGTTGATGCCGATCTCGCCGGTGATGTAGACGAGGCGGCCGGGGCCGGCCTCGCGCGAACCGAAGCTGCGGATGCGGGAGTCGGGGGTCTGAGCAGTCATGGCTCTTGCGTTCCTTACTTGTCGAGGGAGTCGAGAGAAGGGCCGAGGATCCAGCTGGCGATCTCTCGGATCGCGCCTTCGCCACCGGGGACGGTGGTGACGGCGCGTGCGGCGCCGCGCACGACGTCATGGGCGCTGGCGACCGCCACGGGCCAGCCCGCGAGGGCGAAGCACGGGAGGTCGTTGACGTCGTTGCCGACGTAGAGCACGCGCTCCGGCGCGATGCCCTGCTCCTCGCACCACTGCTTGAGTGCGAGGTCCTTGCGGTCGATGCCGTGCAGGACCGGGATCTTGAGCTTCCGGGCCCGTGCGGCGACGACCGGGTTCACTTCCGTGGACAGGATCAGCAGTTCGAGGCCGCTCCTGCGGAGGGCCGCGATGCCGAGGCCGTCACCGCGGTGCACGGTGACGAACTCCCGTCCTTCGGAGTCGATCAGCACCCTGTCGTCGGTCTGGGTGCCGTCGAAGTCGAGGACGACCGCGTCGATGTCTTCCTTGGTGGGAAGCGCCGACTGCTGGTCGAAGAGGGGGGCCAGCGCGCGGGCGCGGGCGAGGTCGTGCGGATCGTCGATCTCCAGCACGCGCGCGGGGTCGGTGCGCACGAGTTCGGTGCGGCCGAAGAAGCGGTGCTCGTGGCGGCGGAAGCCGGTGGTCTCCATGCCGTAGACGGCGCCGGTCTCCAGGAGGTCCTGGGGGCGGTCCTGGCGCATCTGGCGCATCGACTTGTCGTGGTTGACGCCGTAGCCGCCGCCGGTCGCCGTCACGCGGTCGGCGAGCACGGCGACGCCGCCCTCGACGGCCGCGCCGCGCACGGACTCCGGCCGCGGCTCGTCGATGGTGTCGCCGGAGTGTCGCCACACGAACCCGTGGAACGGGGCCACCGTCAGGGCGCTGTCGGCGCCGCCCTCGAGGATCGCGCGGACCACCGCGTCGATGTCCTCCCGTACGAGGAAGGGGCTGGTGCACTGGACGAGCAGCACCACGTCGACCGCCGCGCCGTGCAGCGCCTCGTGGGCGTCCATGGCGTGCAGGACGGCCGCCTCGGAGCTGGACTTGTCGCCGGCGATGGCGGTGGGCCGGGTGACGACCTCGGCGCCCGCGTCCCGCGCGGCGGAGGCGATGGCGGTGTCGTCGGTGGAGACGACGACGTCGGTGACGTGCCGGGTGGCGAGGCACTCGCGCACGGCGCGGGCCACGAGGGGCACGCCGCCGACCGGGGCCAGGTTCTTGGCCGGCACGCCCTTGGAGCCGCCCCGGGCGGGGATCACGGCGAGGACGCGGCGTACGGGCACGGGCTCGGTCATGTGCGCTTCTCCTTCGGGGAGTTCGGGGTTGCGGGGGCTCACAGCTCCCCCATCCGCCGGATCACGGGAGCGACGCGCTGCACGCCGTGCCGGTAGGCGCCGCGGGCGGCCCGGCGAACGACCTGCCGCACCGGTCCCGGCGCGCGGTCGGCGGCGGGCGCGCCGGGCAGCGGGCTGCCGTCGGGCGCGAGGTGGTGGCGGGCGAGGACGCGCGGCAGGTAGCCGGGGGCGGTGGTGCGGCTGTAGTACGGCGCCAGCGGGGGCCGGTCGCGGCCGAGCAGTTCGGCGACGCGGGCGCGCGCCCCGTCGAAGGCGTGCTCGTACGTGCCGTCGGCGGCGACGCCCTGCCGGGCCAGCCAGACGGGGTCGGGCTCGGGCAGCGCGCCGTCGTCCAGCCGGTCCCAGGACAGCAGGCAGCCGGAGCCGGTGAAGTGGTGGTTGCCGAGCGCCTCGCGCACACCGAGGTCGGTGAGCAGCACGGTCGGGATCCGCCGGTGCAGGGATTCGAGGGCGGCGGTGGAGCTGACCGTGACGAGGAGGTCGGTACGGTCGAGGACCTCGCCCATGTTTCCGTACACGAGGCGGAGGTTGGGCGGGAGTTCGCGGCGCTGCGCGAGCTTCTGGTAGGGGATCTCCTCGATGTGCGTGGTGTGTTCGCCGGGCCTGCTGCGCAGCTTGAGCAGTACGTCGCGGTCGGGGTGCGCCGCGGCGTGCCGGGCCATCCGGTCCAGGAGGTACGCGCGGTCGGCCGCGGTGTCCGGCACGGAGGGCTGGGCGGCGAAGGTGACCGTGTACCGGTCGCGTACGCCGGTGTAGGGCTCGCCGCCGAGGAAGGGCAGCGCGCACTCGGTGACGGCGGCGGCGTCCGCGCCCACGCCCTCGTAGACGGCGCGAAAGCGGTCCGCGTCGTAGGCGGAGTTGGCGAGGACGACGTCGGCGCCGTGCCGCAGGAGCAGTCCGTCGGCGAGCTTCTCGTAGACGACGCCGACGTAGCCGGTGACGACGACGGGGCGGCGCTGTGCTCCCCTCCAGGCGTGGGCGAGGCCGTGCAGGGCGGCCTGGACGCCGCCGCCGACGAGGGCGAGGACCACCACGTCGTAGGCGGCGGACTCCATCTCGCGCAGGAATTCGACGGCCGTGACCTCGCGCAGGCTGTCGGCGGGGACGCCGACCTCGCGGAGCTGGCGGGGGGTCGGGGTGGCGCGACCGCGCAGCAGGAAGCCGTCGAGGGCGACACGGTCGGGGGCGATGCGGGACGCTGTCAGCGACCCCCACTTCCACCGGGTGTCGGAGTCCGCGAGTACGGCGACCCTGAGCTGCTTTTCGTTCCTCACTGGCACACCGAGGAAGTTAGGAAGCCTTTTGGAGCCGCGGCCCAACCCGAGTGCAACAAACGGTTAACAGCACACCGACGAATGGCGAATCGGCTCGGGAAAGGGCCCGCGACGAGGCCGATTCACGGTCCCGCCACGCTTCGTTCACCTGACATCAAGCCGCCGGTCAAGACGAATGCCGGGCCGCCGCCTAACGTCACCGACGTGGTCAAGCTCTCCGTCATCGTGCCGTTCTACAACGTGCAGCAATACGCGCCCGACACCCTGAGAAGTCTGCGTGCGAACGCACGCGACGACTTCGAATTCATTCTCGTCGACGACTGCTCGAAGGACGAGACACCGGACATTCTCGCGCGTGCCGAGCGCGAACTGCCCGGCGCGGTCGTCGTCCGACACGAACGGAACGGAGGACTCGCGACCGCCCGCAACACCGGACTCGACCGGGCCCGCGGCGAATACCTGACCTTCCTGGACGGCGACGACTGGCTCGCGCCCGGCTATTACGCCGAACTCCTCGCCTCGATAGAGGGCCTGGGCTGCGACTTCGTGCGCACGGACCACGTACAGTGCACGGCGCGGGCCCGTTCGGTGCACCGCTTCCCGCACGGGCTGCGGAACGTCGTCATGGATCCGCGCGCCGCGATCCTGCCGGCCGACCGCTCGACCGCCGTCGACTACGCGTACGCGTGGGCGGGCATGTACCACCGGCGCCTCGCCGACCAGGGGCTGCTGCACTTCACGGACGGGCTGCGCACGGCGGAGGACCGGCCGTGGATCTGGCGGCTGCACCGCGAGGCGAAATCCTTTGCCGCGGTGAGTGCGCTGGGCGTTTTCTATCGCCGGGGCGTTTCGTCCTCGCTCACCCAGATCGGCGACGTACGGCAGCTCGATTTCATTCGCGCATTCGACCAGGTCGTGCGGGAAACGGCCGAGGACCGGGACGCGGAACTGCTGCTGCCGAAGGCCGTGCGTACGTACTGCGCCATCATTTCCCACCACTTGGGATCCATCGAAAGGTTCGAACCTCCCGTGGCCCGCAAATTGAAGTCGCTCAGTGCGGCCGCGCTGAAGCGCATGCCGCAGCGCGTTCTCGACGACGCGCTCGACTCCATGGACACGCAGCGGGCCACGCGCCTGCGCCGGCTGCGCCGCCGTCCGGTCGCCGCGGAGGTCACGGCATGACGACCCGCATCCTGATGGCCTCGACGCTGTACGGCGCCGCGACGCTCTGCGCGGCGCTCGACGCGGACCGGTTCGCCCCGGCGGACCGCACGCTGCTGCTGGTCGCCAACAACGCGGCGACGCCCGAGACCACTCCGGCCGTCGACGAGATGCCCGGCTTCGAACGGCTGCGCGGTCGCTTCGACGGCGTCCTGTCGTGGAACGCGGCCATCGCCCCCTTCCACCCCGGCGGCTGGGGGCCGCGCGGCGACGACCTCCCGCTGTGGGAGCGGTACTTGCGGCTCGAATGGGGCCTCGGCGACGACGACGTCGAGCTCGCCGTGGAGTCCATCCAGGTCAACCCGGCGATGGCCGTGGCGCAGATCTTCGCGGGCGCCCCCGTCGACGTGTACGCGGACGGCCTGATGAGCTACGGCCCGACCCGCAACAAGATCGACCCGCTGATCGGCACGCGGGTGCGGCGCCTGCTCCACCTGGACCTGGTGCCGGGTCTGAAGCCGCTGCTGCTCACGGAGTTCGACGTCGAGCCCGAGGTCGTGCCCACCGAGGTCTTCCTCAAGGTGCTCGCCGAACTGTGCGACTCCGCGGGCGAGTTGCCGCACCTGCCGGGTGAACCGGCGCTGCTGCTCGGCCAGTACCTCTCGGCGCTCGGCATCCTCACGGCCGACGAGGAGGAGGACCTGCACGTGCGGATGATGCGCGGCGCCGCCGCGCTCGGCCACCACCACGTCGTGTTCAAGCCGCATCCGACGGCGCCCGCCCGCTGGTCGCGCACCCTGGAGAAGGAGGCGGAGCGGCACGGCATCGAGCTGACCATTCTGGATACCCCGGTCCTCGCCGAGGTCCTCTACCAGCGGATGCGCCCGGTCCTCGTCGTCGGCTGCTTCTCCACCGCGCTGCTCACCGCGAGCGCCCTGTACGGGATTCCGGTGGCCCGCATCGGCACCGGCACGCTCCTGGAACGCCTCGCGCCGTACCAGAACAGCAACCGGGTGCCGGTCACCATCGTCGACGCGCTGCTGCCCGATCTGGCCGACCGTACGGCGGTCGAGGCGCAGGAACAGCCGCTGCCCGTCGAGGAGTTGAACGAGCTGCTGCGGGCCGTCGGCTACGCCATGCAGTCCAAGATCTACCCCGAGCTGCGCCGCACCACCGAGCGCTACCTCGCCACGCACCTCGACGACCGCACCTGGCGCTACTTCAAGCGGCGCCGTCTCACCTCGCTCGGCCTGCCGGGCGCGATCCCCGCCCAGTTCGCGTTCATCCCCCGCAACGCGACCGTACGCAGAGTGGCCCGCCGGGCCCGGACCCTCAAGCGAGCTGCCCTCGGATGACCTCCCCCGGCACCACCCTCCCCCCACTCACCGTCGAAACGACCGAGCGCGCGCACCCGCCCGCGGCGCGCGCCCCGTCCCGCCTGTACGCCCTCGACGGGCTGCGCCTCGTCGCGGCCCTGATGGTCGCGGCGTACCACTACGGAGGCCGGGACGGCGAGGTCTCCCAGGCCTGGGGCTCGTCCCCGCAGGAACAATTCCCCTACCTGCACGGCTGGTTCGCGTACGGCTGCCTGGGCGTGCAGATCTTCTTCGTCATCAGCGGCTTCGTGATCTGCATGAGCGGCTGGGGGCGCCCCCTGCGCTCCTTCTTCGCGTCACGGGTCGCGCGCCTGTTCCCGTCGTACTGGGTGGCCGTCGTCCTCGTCACGGCCGTCTTCGCGCTGCCGGTGGTGGCGTACGAGGCGGTGTCGCCGAGCGACGCGCTGGTGAACCTGACGATGCTGCAACAGCCGCTCGGCGCCGACCGGGTGCTCGGCGTGTGCTGGACGCTCTGGGCGGAGCTGCGCTTCTACGCCCTGTTCGCGCTCTGTGTCGTCCTGCCGGGCGCGACGCGGCACCGGGTGGTGCTGTTCTGCGCGGTGTGGACGCTGGCGGCGGTGCTCGCGGAGGGCTCCGGCGAGCCGCTCGCGACGCTCGTCCTGATGCCGGAGTACGCGCCGTTCTTCATCGGCGGCATCGGCCTGTACCTGGTCCACCGCGACCGGCGCGACGTCACGGCGTGGGGCATCGTCGCGGTGAGCTGGCTGCTCGGGCAGCACTTCGCGGTCGACCGGACCTGGCACGCGCCGGACCCGGAGTTCTTCTCGTACCGCTCCTCGTTCGGGATCATCGCGGTGGTCACGCTCGGCTTCGCGGCGGTCGCGGCGATCGCCCTCGGCTGGACGCGCTGGGCGAACTGGCGGTGGCTGACGGTGGCGGGCGCCCTCACGTACCCCTTCTACCTGGTGCACGAGCACCTGGGCTGGGTCACGATCGCGGCCCTGCACCGGGGCGCCGGACTGCCCGCGTGGGCCACGTTCCTGGCGACGGTCGGCGTGATGCTGGCGCTGGCACGGGTGCTGAACCGCTGCGTCGAGGAGTGGGCGACACCGCTGCTGCGCAGGTCGCTGAACCGGCGACCGGGAGCGACGGCACCGGGCGCCCCGGCACCGGGCGCGACGGTGCCGGGGGCGGCCGCGCCGGGGGCGGGTCAGCGCACTCCGTAGCGGGCCTCGATCCCCGCGACGATCAGCCGCAGCCCCTCCTCGAACCGCTCGTCGTACGCCGCGAACAGCCGGGGGCCCGCGGCGGCGGCGAGCGGGTAGTCGCCGAGCCTCTCCGAACGCTCGGCGATGTCCACGATCGACTCGTCGCGCGTCGGCTCGGGCTTCATGCCCTGTTCCTCGGTGACGAAGCCGAGCGTGTACATGTACGCGGTGCTGCTCGCCCACGCGGCCTGGTCGGCGGTGAACCCGGCGTCGAGGAGCAGCCGCAGGTCCACCTCCATCCGCGCGCCGTGGTCCGTGCCCGTGAACCGTGAGCCGCTGAAGACCTTCGCGCCGTCGCGGTAGCGCAGGAGGGTGGCGCGCAGCTGCCGGTTGCCCTGGAGCAGCCATTCCTGCCAGGACTCCTGGGGCCTGTACTCCACCGTGACGCCCGCACCTTGGGCCTCTCGCACCTCCCCCGCCTCCGTCATGCGCCGGAACATGACGGTCGCCATCTCGTCGAGCAGCGCCTGCTTGTTCTTGAAGTGCCAGTACAGGGCGGGCGCCTGGACGTTCAGCCGCTTGGCGATGGCGCGCAGGGTCAGTCCTTCGAGCCCCACGTCGTTCAGCAGGTCGAGCGCGGTGTCGGCGACGTGCGCCTTGTCGAGTCCGGGCTTCTCTTTCGGCTTCTTGTTGTCGGCCACGCTTGACAGTTTAACGGCGTTAAGCCCATGCTCGGGAACGGGTCACTTAACGACGTTAAGGAGAGTGTGGGGATGGCGGCGCAGACGACGGAGACGACGGAGACGACGGACGTCCTGATCGTGGGCGCGGGTCCGACGGGGCTGGCGCTCGCGGTGGATCTGGCGCGGCGCGGGACGCGGTCGCTGCTGGTGGAGCGGGCCGACGGCCCGTTCCCCGGCTCGCGCGGCAAGGGCCTGCAACCGCGCACGCAGGAGGTGCTGTACGACCTCGGGGTGCTGGAGGCGGTCCACGCGGCGGGCACGCGGTACCCGAAGATGCGGATCTGGGAGGGCGCCGAGCCGGGCCAGGAGTGGGACATGATGGAGCGCTCCGAGCCGACCGAGCAGGTCCCCTGGCCGGAGGGCCTGCTGATACCGCAGGCCCGTACGCAGGAGGTGCTGTACGCGCGGCTGCGGGAGCTGGGCGGGGAGGTCCGGTTCGGCGCGGCGGTCAGCGGCCTCGCGCAGGACGAGGACGGGGTCACGGCGGAGTTCGGTAACGGCTCGGCGGTGCGGGCGCGGTACGTGGTGGCGGCGGACGGCGGGCGCTCCACGGTCCGCAGGGCGCTCGGCGTCGGCATGACCGGGGAGACGGTGGACCCGAAGCCGACGCTGGTGGCGGACGTGCGCCTCACGGACGACGCGCCGCTCGCGGACACGCACTGGCACGTGTGGCCGAAGGCGCCGGAGGGCACGGTGGCGTTCTGCCCGCTGCCGACGGGCCCCGGGGGCGACGGCGGCCGGGTCTTCCAGCTGGCGGCGCAGTTCATGGACGAGTCGGCGGTGGTGGACGCGTCACCGGAGGCGGTGCGCAAACTCCTCGCGACGCGCACGCCGCTGTCGGCGGATCACATCGCCGAGGTGCTGTGGGCCTCGGACTTCCGGGCGCGGGCGGCGATGGCGGACCGCTTCCGGGTGGGCCGGGTCTTCCTCGCGGGCGACGCGGCGCACGTCCACTCCCCGGCGGGCGGCCAGGGCCTGAACACGAGCGTGCAGGACGCGTACAACCTGGGCTGGAAGCTGGCCGCCGTGCTGTCCGGGGCGCCGCCCCGGCTCCTGGACACCTACGAGGAGGAGCGGATGCCCGTCGCCGCGGGCATCCTCGGCCTCAGCACCCGCATCCATCGCGCGGGCGCCGTGGGCACGGGCGTGCGCCGCGGCGCCGAGGTGCAGCAACTGGGCATCGGCTACCGGGAGTCCACGCTGACCCGGGAGACGCGCCCGGGGCTCGCGGACGGCGCGCTGCGGGCGGGCGACCGGGCGCCGGACGGGCGGCGGGGCGGGGTGCGCCTCTTCGACGCGTTCCGGGGGCCGCACTGGACGCTGCTCGCGGTGGGCGCGGCCGCCGACCTCCCGCCGCTGGCGGACGACGTGGTGCGCCCGACCCGCGTTCCGGCGTACGAGGCGTACGGCACGGGCGTCTTCCTGATCCGCCCCGACGGATATGTGGCGTGGGCCGGGGAGACGGCGGAGGGGGTGGAGCGGTACCTGACGGAGACCGGGGTGCGGCGCTAGGCGGGGCGGCGCTCGGTGGGTTACGCGCTGGCCAGCGACAGCTTGACGGCGAAGCCCAGGAACAGCACGCCCGCGGCGGAGGTCGCGCCCGCCGAGAGGCGCTTGCGGCGGCGGAACGCGGCGGCGAGCTTCATGCCGCTGAAGATCAGCGCCGACAGGTAGAGCACGCTCGCGAGCTGGGCGAAGAATCCGAGGACCACGAAGGAGAGGGCCGGATAGGCGTAGGACGGGTCCACGAACTGCACGAAGAAGGCGATGAAGAAGAGGATCGCCTTGGGGTTGAGGAGGCTGATCACGAAGGCGCGGCGGAAGGGCCGCTCCTGGGCGGGCGCCCGGTCCTCACCGGTGGCGGCGGCCTCCGCGGCGGCGAGCCGCTCGCGCCGGCTGCGCCACATCGACCACGCGGCGCGCATCATGCCGATCGCGAGCCAGGTCAGATAGCCGGCGCCCGCGTACTTCACGATCCCGAACAGCACGGCGTTGGCCTGGAGGAGGGAGGCGACACCGGCGGCGGACAGCGTCATCAGCACGGTGTCCCCGCACCAGACGCCCGCGGCTGCCTTGTAGCCGGTGCGGATGCCGCGGCGGGCGGCGACGGATATGACGTACAGCGAGTTCGGCCCCGGCAGGAGGATGATGAGGACGAGGCCCGCGAGATAGGTCGGAAGATCGGTGACACCCAGCATCCCTGGAGTCTCGCACGCGCGTCCGACCCCCCGCCCACCAAGCCCGCATCCCGGACACCCCACGGGAGGACCTCAACGGCCGGAGGGGCTCGGTCGGCATTCAAGCCCCTGCGGCGATTGAGCAGCGGGGTCCGGGGCGGAGCCCCGCGGCGGTGCCCCCGGTGCGGCGCACCAGGGGCAGGGGCCCGGCCCCGCCGCGGCTCAACCGGCCGCCACGCTCAGAACGCGTCCGTGGGCACGTACTGCCCCCACACCTCGCGCAGCGCGTCGCAGACCTCCCCCACCGTCGCCCGCGCCCGCAACGCGTCCTTCATGGGATACAGAACGTTGTCCTCCCCCTCCGCCGCCTTCTTCAACGCGGCGAGCGCGGCGTCCACCGCCTCCTGGTCCCGCTCGGCCCGCAGCTTCGCGAGCCGCTCGGCCTGCTGCGCCTCGATGGCCGGGTCCACGCGGAGCGGCTCGTAGGGCTCCTCCGCGTCGAGCTGGTAGCGGTTGACGCCGACCACGACGCGCTCACCGGAGTCGGTCTCCTGCGCGATGCGGTAGGCGGAGCGCTCGATCTCGCTCTTCTGGAAGCCGCGCTCGATCGCGTTGACCGCACCGCCCATGTCCTCGACCTTGCCCATGAGTTCGAGGGCGGCGGCCTCCACGTCGTCGGTCATCCTCTCGACGACGTACGACCCGGCGAACGGGTCGACGGTGGCCGTCACGTCCGTCTCGTACGCCAGCACCTGCTGCGTACGGAGCGCGAGCCGGGCCGACTTGTCGGTCGGCAGCGCGATCGCCTCGTCGAAGGAGTTCGTGTGCAGCGACTGCGTACCGCCGAGCACGGCGCCGAGCCCCTGGACGGCGACGCGCACCAGGTTGACCTCGGGCTGCTGGGCCGTGAGCTGCACGCCCGCGGTCTGGGTGTGGAAGCGCAGCATCAGCGACTTGGGGTTCTTCGCGCCGAACTCCTCCTTCATCACCCGCGCCCAGATCCGCCTGGCCGCGCGGAACTTGGCGACCTCCTCCAGGATCGTCGTACGGGCGACGAAGAAGAACGACAGGCGCGGGGCGAAGTCGTCGACGTCCATGCCGGCGGCGACGGCGGTGCGGACGTACTCGATGCCGTCGGCGAGCGTGAAGGCGATCTCCTGCGCGGGAGAGGCACCGGCCTCGGCCATGTGGTAGCCGGAGATCGAGATGGTGTTCCACTTCGGGATCTCGGCCTTGCAGTACTTGAAGATGTCCGCGATGAGCCGCAGCGAGGGCTTGGGCGGGAAGATGTAGGTGCCGCGGGCGATGTACTCCTTGAGCACGTCGTTCTGGATCGTGCCGGTGAGCTTGTCGGGGCTCACGCCCTGCTCCTCGGCGACGAGTTGGTAGAGCAGCAGCAGGAGGGACGCGGGCGCGTTGATCGTCATCGACGTGGAGACCTTCTCCAGCGGGATCCCGCCGAACAGGACGCGCATGTCGTCGATGGAGTCGATGGCGACGCCGACCTTGCCGACCTCGCCGGAGGCGATCGGGGCGTCGGAGTCGTGGCCCATCTGGGTCGGCAGGTCGAAGGCGACGGACAGGCCCATCGTGCCGTTGGCGATGAGCTGCTTGTAGCGGGCGTTGGACTCGGTGGCCGTGCCGAACCCGGCGTACTGGCGCATCGTCCACGGGCGTCCGGTGTACATCGTCGGGTAGACGCCGCGCGTGAACGGATACGCGCCGGGTTCGCCCAGCTTCTGATCCGGGTCCCAGCCCTCCAGAGCCGCCGGGCCGTAGACCGGCTCGATGGGCAGTCCGGACTCGGATTCGCGCGCCATGGTTGTGCCTCCAGCGATGACTTGCCGATGCTTACCGAATACTTGCGACGTACTAGCGACGTACTAGCGACGTACTAGCGACGTACTAGCGACGTACTTGCGACCACGTGCGATTACTCGCCAGTAGTGAACGACCCTCGCGACGGACTGTAGCGGCGGGCGTGCGGCCCGTGGAGGGCCCCGCGCTGGGACCTTGCTCACAGACTTTCCCGCGTTTGCCCGTCGTCGGCACGTCGAGTTCGAGGCGGTCCGGGCGGGGGCAGCATCAGTCGTGACAGGAGAGAACGGCGCGGCAGGCGGGGGACATCATGCGGACAGCTGTCCTACGTTCATCGATCGCGGTCACCGGGGTACTGGCCCTGGTGGCCGGGTGCAAGGCGCAGGCGGTGGAGGGCGGCGGGCAGCCGAGCGCGGCCCGGTCGGCACCGGCCTCGTCACCGTCGTACCCACTGCCGCCGCCGCTCGAGGACGACGGGGACTCGAACGACGCGAAGCCCCCGGACGGTGCCGAGCCCTCCGCCGACACCGGCCGCTCCACCGGCGCCAGGCCCTCCACCGCCCCGAAGACCCCGGCGGCCTACCTCTCCCCCGGCGACAGCGGCATGAAGGTACGGGAGTTGCAGGCGCGGCTGCACGAGGTGCAGTGGCTCTACCCGGGGCCCTCGGGGACGTACGACGACCTGACGACCGAGGCCATCAAGGGGTTCCAGGGCAAGCGCGGGCTGCCGCAGACCGGTGTGACGGACACCGTGACCTGGCAGCGGCTGCTGCGGATGACGGACGAGCCCGGCAAGTGGGAGCTGTACGCCGCGGGCGGCCAGCCCCCGGCGGAGCCGGACCCGCGGTGCCTGAAGGGGCGGGTGCTGTGCATCAGCAAGACCAGCCGGACGCTGCTGTGGATGGTGGACGGCAGGCGCGTGATGGCGACGGAGGTCCGGTTCGGCTCCGAGTACACGCCGACCCGCGAGGGCGTCTTCGAGGTCTACTTCAAGTCCCGGCACCACGTCTCGACGCTCTACGACAGCCCGATGCCGTACGCGATGTTCTTCAGCGGGGGCCAGGCGGTGCACTACTCGGCGGACTTCGCGGCGCGCGGCTACGCGGGGGCCTCGCACGGCTGCGTGAACGTCAAGGACGAGGGGAAGATCGCGAAGCTGTTCGCGGAGGTGCGGGGCGGCGACAAGGTCGTCATCTACTGGTGAAAAGTGAGCGGCGCGGGTGGGACCGGGGGAACGTGTCCCACCCGCGCCAGTGGCACTGAGCCGTAGGTACGGGGGGAACCCCGGCTCGTGCGCGGCCGATGACCAGTCGGCTCACTCATTACTGCGCCGCGCCGCCCAAAAACGTCACACCTGCGGAGCAACCATTTTCCGCGGGGGCTTTTGCGCAGGTCAGCGCTTTGATCGCGGTGATCGGGGGCCGTCCGCGGCAGCTCCGCCGCGGTCGCCCCGATGGCCCGCCCCGGCCTCACGACGGCCATCGCCCTCACCACGGTCCCTGCCGTCGCGGCCACCGTGGGAGTCGTACCTGCCGTACGTGGTGTAGCTGTTGCCCCGGTCGCCGTCGCCTCGGTCTCTGTCGCCTCGGCCGTCGTCGTCATCGTCGCTGCCGGACCTGCCGTCCGAGAACGTGGAGACGTCGGCGTCGGCGGAGCCGCCGGAGCCGCCGGAGCCCTCGGTGCGGGAGGCGCCGGAGCCCACGGAGTCACCGGCCCGGAACAGGACGCGGTCGCAGAAGCGCCCCAGGTCGTTGACGTCGGCGGCCTTCGCCGCAGAGTCGAGGCGCCGCTTCTCCTCGGTGCTCAGCTCCCCGCCGCGGTACTTGCGGCACCCGTCGACGACCGCGCGCTTCAGGGCTTCCGCGCCCTTGCCGCCGGCGTTCTGCCCGAGCCCCGGCTGCCGTTCGGCCGGGCCGCCGCCGTCACGCGAACCGTTCTGGTCGCGGTCGTGCGGGGCGTCCCCGCGCCCGGAAGACCCACCGTTCGAAGAAGAGGGCGAGGGAGGGGAAGGGGACTTCCCGGGAGAGATCTCACCGTTCTCCGTGACGCTCGCCGAGGGCGAGGAGAGCGGCCGGTCCGGGCTCGCGGCGGCGGACACGGTGGCGGCGGGCGCCGGAGCGTCCGCGTCGCGAAAGGGAGAGGGCAGCACCCCGGTCCCCGCGGCGACCGCGACCCCTCCGACCATGCACGCGGCGACGGCCGCGACGAGCCCGAACCGCGCGGGACGTCCCCAGCGCGGCCCACGCCTGCCGGAGACGGAGGCGGAGGAGGCAGCGGCGGCGTTCACACTGGCGTTCACAGCCGTGACGGCGCCCGCGTCGCGGAACGCCTTCAGCGCGGCGTCCTCACCGGGAAGTTCGCCTCCCGGACCGGCCGGCACGTCGGCCAGCGCGTGCAGCGCGGCGGCCAGCCGGTCCGCGCGCCGGGCGGCGTCGCCGGAGACGGCCGGGGACTCTCCGCGCAGCAGACGCTCCGCCGCGTCGCGGTTCAGCCACTTGTCCTGCTCGTCGGCCATCACATGTCCTTCTGCGTCCGCGAACGCGAATGCGTCACACCTGCGGACTCCGTCGTACGGGAGCGCGAGCGCCGCGGCGCCGGTACGGCTTCGAGGGATTCGGGGTCGTCCCCGGCGTCCGCGCCGAGCAGTTCGGCGAGCCGCTTCAGGCCGCGGTGCGCGGCGGTGCGGACGGCGCCCGGCCGCTTCCCCAGCGTCTGCGCCGCGCTCTTCGCGTCGAGTCCGACGACGACGCGCAGCACGACGGCCTCGGCCTGGTCCTGCGGGAGTTCGGAGATCAGGGCCAGGGTGTCGCCGGTGGCGAGGGACTCCATGGCCTCGTCGGCGGTGTCGGACAGGGCGGGCTTCCCCGTCAGCTCGGTCTCGTCACCGCCTATCGCGGGCCGGCGCCCCCGCATGCGGATGTGGTCGAGGGCCCGGTTGCGCGCTATCCGGGCGGCCCAGCCGCGGAACCGGTCGGCGTCGCCCTCGAACCGGGCGAGGTCACGGGCTATCTGGAGCCAGGCCTCCGAGGCGACGTCCTCGGCGTCCGGGTCGCCGACGAGCGTGCGTACGTATCCGAGCAGCCGTGGATGCACGGTGCGGTACACAGTCCGGAACGCGGTCTCGTCCCCGTCCTGCGCCGCAAGCACCGCGGCGGTCAGCTCCGCGTCATCCCCCAGCACTACCTGCCCCTGCCCTGCCCATCGGCGTTGCGCGCCACGGCGCGATCCAGAACGCTACGGCCTGATACGTCCTCGCGTCCATGTTCGTACAACTGGCAACCAATGGAGTCCCACGCAGGTGTGACAGAAAACGCACCCACGACGCTGAAGAGAGTACGGGCCGCTCGCGACCCGTATCGCGCGGCGGCCGGGGTCTCTCCTGTGGGGGGTGGCGACCCCGGCCGTCCCGCCCATACAGCCCCGCCGGCGTTTGAGGCGCGGGGTCCGGGGCGGAGCCCCGTGACGTCGGCTACTTCTTGCCGGGCCCGTGCG
Source organism: Streptomyces sp. BYX5S (assembly GCF_054724165.1). Taxonomy (NCBI): domain Bacteria; kingdom Bacillati; phylum Actinomycetota; class Actinomycetes; order Kitasatosporales; family Streptomycetaceae; genus Streptomyces; species Streptomyces sp. BYX5S. The sequence goes on from NZ_CM138829.1 coordinate 7,362,081, forward strand.
GGTGACCGTGACCGCTTGCCCCGCTCCCGCTCCCCCCGCTCCCCCCACGAACCTCCGCCGAAGGCGACTGACACCCCTCCGCAGCCCGCTCGGCCCGCCGTACACCGTGCCCGTCCTCGTACGCCCCGCACCGCGCCTCACCGTCCCGCCCCCGTTCCGGTCGGGAAACCGTGGGCCGCGGGACCTCGGCCACCGGGGTGTCGGGCGCGGTGACCGCCGGCGAAGGCGTACGCGCACCACCCCCCGACCCCGTACGCCCCCCGTCACCGTCACCGGCCCCCGCCCCGGGCAGCACCCCCGCCCCGATCCCGGCGACCGCGACCCCGCCCACCGCGACCGTCGCGAACAACGCCCCCGCGGCGGCCCGCACGGACCACCCCACCCGTCGCCGCCGCGGCCGCCAGTCGTCCCGCCGCCGCGGCGCCGCGTCGAACGCCCCGGAGTCCCGAGCGGCGCGAAACGCGGCGAGCGCCCGCCGCTCACCGTCCGCGCTCAGCGCACCCGCCCCACCCCGCACGGCATCGGCGAGCAGCTCGCCGACATCGGTCCGGTCGGCGGCGGGGTCGAGGGCGTCGGGGTCGACCGACGGCGAGGAATTGTCAGTCATCTCGCCTCACACAGCGTCCGCGGCCTGCGATCCGTCACACCCGCGGCCCCTCCGCCTCGCCCCCGCCCAGCTCCCGGGCGAGCCGCTTGAGCCCCCGGTACGCCGCCGTCCGCACCGCTCCGGGCCGCTTGCCGAGGACCCGCGCGGCGGCGGCCCCGTCGAGCCCGACGACGACCCGCAGCAGCACGGCCTCCCGCTGATCGCGCGGCAGCTCGTCGAGCAGGGCGAGCGCGCCGCGCGTGGAGAGCGCCTCCAGCGCCTGTTCGGCGGTGTTGTGACGGCCGGGCAGTTCGAGCACGTCCTGTTCGAGGACGGACTGCTTGGGCCGCACCTTCTGCCGCCGCAGCAGGTCGAGCGCGCGGTGCCGCGCGATCGTCGCGGTCCAGCCGCGGAACCCGGCCCCGTCCCCGCGGAAGCGCCCCAGGTCCCGGGATATCTCCAGCCACGCGTCGGCGGCGACGTCCTCCGCCTCGTCCCCCACCAGCCCCCGCAGGTATCCGAGCAGTCCCGGCTGCACCAGCCGGTAGGCCACGGCGAAGGCGGCCTCGTCGCCCTCCTGGGCCCGCGCGACGGCTGCGCCCAACTCCTCGTCGTGCGCCCGCGCACGCCGGGGTTCCCCTCCCTGGCCCAACCGCTTTCCTCTTCGCACGACTCCCTATGAGGCGAGCGCGTCCGCGCCCACCGCCCCCCACCGAGATCAGCGTCCACCTCCACGAAAACGTCACATCCGCACCACGGAGTCCGCCGCGCCGACCGATGAAGCACCCCAACGGTTGTGCCGCGCGGGCGAGTCGGACCTGTGAGAAGCACCATGCGTGAACCGGGTGACAGCGGGGGCGGCCGGTCCGCTGGGGAAGGCGGGGCGCGCCGATCCACGGCGCCCGCCGGACGAACAACGAGGGGGCGACGTGCGTCGCGTGGGGACCGTACGGGGTGTGCTGAGCGCGGTGGCGGTCGTGGGGCTGCTGGGGGCGGGGTTCTGCTGGCGGACCGTACCGGGCGGGGACACGGCCCGTTCCGAGCACGCGGGGGCGGCCTGGGCCGGAGACCTCCTCGACCCGGCCGAGCCGCTCGCGTTCCTCCAACGGTCGCCCGGGGAGCGCCTGTTGGGCCGCGCCGCGGGGCTGCTGCGCGACACCCGGTCGGTCCGCATGGCCGCCGACGTCACGAGGGGCGCGCAGCACGTGCGGATCGACGTACGGATGGACCACGAGCAGAACTGCGAGGGGAGCTTCGACGGGGGCCCGGCGCAGCGCGGGCACCTGATCGTGCTCGCGGGCGACGAGCCGGAGGCGTACATGCGCTTCAGCGAGGCGTCGCTCGGCGAGCTCCAGGCCATGGCGGACAGCCGGGGCGCCGCGGTCGCCCAGCAGATGCGGACGCGGACGGCGCAGATGCGCGGGAAGTACCTGAAGGCGCCCTCGGGGCCGAAGGGCGCGAAGGCGCTGGCCGCGCTGTGCACACTCAGCCAGCAGTTCGGCGCGGACGAGGACGTGACGGGGACGAAGGCGCTGAAGCCCGTACGGCGCGACGGGCGCCGGATGATCCCGCTCGTGCCGACGGCGGACTCCGGCGACGAGGGCATCGCGTACGTGGACGCCGGGGACAAGCCGTACCTGCGCTCCCTGGAGGCGTCCGAGGACACCATGTCGGTGGCCATCCGGTTCTCCGAGTACGGCAGGCCCCTGACGGTGCGCCGGCCGGCCGCCGCGGACGTCGTCGAGTTCGAGGACGGCGGCTCGATGTTCGCGGTCTAGTACTGCCTCACGGGGTGACGTGGGCCACAGCAGCACAACCAGTGACGTTTCTCGGCTGTCCTTCGCTGGATAGAGCATCTACCCGCGTGTCACGCGGGGTCCATGTGAACTTCATCGAGGGGTGGGGCAATTGAGCCCGCGACATTCGCGAGGAAAGGCGGCGGACGCGCGTGCATCGCACGCGTACAAGCCGCTGAGTCTCAAGCGGAGAGCGTGGATCACGATGGGGGCGGTCGTGGTCGGCGGCGCCGGAGTCGTGACGTACGCGATGGCCGATCCGGGCGCCGAGACGGCGCCGGCGGCCACCTACCGGGCCGCCTCCGTGCACACGGTGAACCTGGAGACGAAGAGCGACCGCAAGGTCGTTCCGCAGAAGTCGACGCAGCGCTTCAGCGCGGTGTCGGTGACGTGGAAGAGCCCGAAGGACCGGATCGACGGCACCGCCCAGTTCCGGGCGCGCGACGCCGCGTCCGGCGAGTGGAGCGGCTGGACCACGCTGCCGAAGGAGACGATGGACGCCGACGGCTCCGAGGGCGAGCGCGCCGCGCTGCGCGGCTCGACCGCCGCGGTGCCGGCCCCCTCGGACTCGAACGGCGTCGAGGTGCGGGTGGTCGACGCCGACGGCGCGGCCTCCGGCCTGCCCTCCGGCATGGACGTGAAGCTGATCGACGCGGGCACGGGCCCGCTCAAGGGCAAGGGCGCCGCGCCCCAGCCCGCCGCGTACACCGTGGAGTCGGCGTCCCCGACCACGAGCGCCTCCGACGAGACGTCCGCCTCACCCTCCCCCTCCGTCTCCGCCTCCGCGTCGGACTCGGCCACGGCCTCCGCCTCGCCGAAGGCCGACCCCACCACCGAGAGCCCGGACCCGGTGCCCACGGCGCGCCCCTCGACGGTCGTGAAGCCGCACATCATCACGCAGGCCCAGTGGGGCGCGGGCACCAACTACGACGGCACGCCCGAGTACGACACGGAGATCAAGGCCGCCGTCGTCCACCACACCGGCGTCGACTCGGACAACACGGTGCCCTGCTCGCAGACGGCCAAGCGGCTCCGCGAGATCCAGCAGAGCCACATCGCCGACGGCTACTTCGACATCGGCTACAACTTCGTGGTCGACCGCTGCGGGCAGATATTCGAGGGCCGCAGCGGCGGCATGGACCTGCCGGTGCACGGCGCCCACGACTACGGGTTCAACACGGACACCGTCGGCATCTCGTACCTCGGCAACTTCCAGACGGCCAAGCCCACCAAGGCCGCGCAGGACGCGATCTCCCGTGTCATCGCCTGGAAGTTCGGCCAGTACGGCATCTCGCCGACCGGCAACGTGACGCTGACGTCCAACGGCCCGCTCGTGCAGGGCAACCTGATCCCCGAGGGCACCAGCAAGACCCTGCCCCGCGTCTTCGGCCACAAGGACACCAACAACACGGCGTGCCCGGGGACGAACCTGTACGGCAAGCTGAGCCGCATCGCGACGCAGGCCGCCGCTCCCGGCGTCTCGCACGCGCTGCCGTCCCAGAACGTCGTCGGTGACGCCACCTCCGACATCGTCGCCGGCCTCCCGAAGGGGTCCAGCGGCGGCCAGATCGCCCTCGTGCCCGGCAGCGCCGCAGGTCCCACGACCACCGGCAAGAAGCTGATCTCGCAGTCGACGGGCGACGTGCCCGGCGCGGGCGAGCCCGGCGACGAGTTCGGCGCCGCCACCGCCACCGGCGACATCAACGGCGACGGCTACACCGACATCGCCGTCGGCCAGCCCGGCGAAAACGACACGACCGGCCACGACAACCGCGGCGCGTACACGATCCTCTACGGCCCGGGATTCACCACCGGCACCGGCGTCAACATCGACGGCAGCTACGAGCTGACCAACGCCAGGTTCGGCTCGGCCATCGCCGTCGGCGACTTCAACGCGGACGGCAAGGCCGACGTGTTCGCCGCGTCCACCGGCACCGGCGGCACCTGGAGCGCCCGCTACGGCGAGGGCTGGGACACCGACTCCTCGATCACCACCACCGAGGACACCCTGTCCTACGCGGACGCCGCGTCCGGCGACTTCAACCAGGACGGCTACGCGGACGTCGCGCTCAACTACCGCGACGGCGCGGGCATCGGCAAGGTCGTCTGGTACAAGGGCGGCTCCGGCGGCCTGCGCAAGGCCGCCACGCTCTCCCTGAAGGGCGGCCGCTCCATCGGCGCCGGCGACATCAACGGCGACGGCATCGACGACATCGCCATCGGCCAGCCGTACACCGCCGAGTCCGGTGCCGCGGCCGGCGGCCAGGTCACCTTCGTGAAGGGCTCCGCGGCGACCTCGACGACCGCGGGCGGCCTGACCACCACGGGCGCCAGGACCGTCCACCAGGACACCTCCGGCGTCCCCGGCGCCGCCGAGGCGGGCGACGCGATGGGCGCCTCGATCGCCGTGGGCGACTACAACCTCGACGGCTACGCGGACGTGCTCGCGGGCGCGCCCAACGAGGACATCACCCGCACGTCGAACCGCTCCAACGCCGGCAACTCGATCCTGCTGAAGGGCACGTCGACCGGGATCACCGGCACCGGCGCCCTCACCGTCACGCAGGACACCAGCGGCGTCCCCGGCTCCTCGGAGTCGAACGACAACCTGGGCTCGGCGGTCGCCCTGACCGACCTCTCCGGGTACGGGCGCGCGGACCTGGTGATCGGCTCGGCGGGCGAGAACTCCGGCGAGGGCATGCTGACGTACGTACCGAGCAACTCCGGCGGTCTGGGGCTGTCCTCCACGGAGAACTTCACCAAGACCACGCTCGGCACCCCGGCCACGGCCCGACTGGGCACCAACCTGGCGCCGTAGCAGGCCGGTTGTGACGACGGAGGCCGTGGGGAACGCTCAGTTCTCCACGGCCTTCGCCGTGGCGGTCCCGCTCTCCGGCGCCGCCTCGCCCGGCCCCACGGGGCGCGGCGCGTTCACGACGACCGCCGCGACCACCGCCGCGAGCAGCACCGAGCCCACCGCCCACCACGTGGCGACGTTGAACCCGTGCACGGTGGCCCGAGCGGCCAGCTCCCGGCGGTCGGCGCCGGGCGTCGCGTGCGCGGTGAGGTAGCGGGCGGTGACGGTCGCCGCGATGGTGTTGAGCAGCGCCGTACCGATCGAACCGCCCACCTGCTGCGCCGTGTTGAAGGTGGCGGAGGCGGCGCCCGCGTCCTGCGGGGCGACGCTCCCGGTGGCCAGCGACACCGACGTCATCATCGCCGTCCCCATGCCGAGCCCGAGCAGCAGCATGCCGGGCAGCACGTGCGAGGCGTACGCGGGCTCGGTGCCCACCTGCGCGATGATCGCGAGCCCGCCCGCCCCGACGACGAGCCCCGGCACCATCAGGGTCCGCGGCGGAACCCGGTGCAGCAGCCGCGCCGCGACCTGCGTGGAACCCACCAGCGCAGGGGGTCGGGCGGCGGCCGGTTTGGACGCTGGTCTGCGGGGCGGGTTGCGGCCATGGGACTCGGCCTCCTCCATCGGCGGCTGCGCGCCCGCGTCGCGCGCATCGCCTCCCATGGTCCGCCCGTCCGCCCGTTTTGCACCGGCGCTTGCGCCGTCGCCCTCGCATGGGTTACTCACTACTTCCCCAGAGCTCGGACCCGACCGCAGGAGGGGGCGGCCGGGCCCGAGTTCCGGGTCCGACAGTCCGTCAGCCGTGCCCTCGCGCACGCCTGGAGACGACCGCGCGCAGCACCCTGCGGCCTTCCGTGGAGACGACGAGTGCCTGGCGCAGGCCGCCCGCGCCGCCACCGGCGAGCAGTTCCAGGATCTGGGTCTGGCGCCGCAGTTCGGCCGCGACCAGCGGCGACATCCCGTCGGTGCTGCCCTCGCGGCGCGCGCTCACCCCGCTCTCCGTGTCCCGGCCCGGGTCGAGCATCCGGTGCACCTGGAGCGCGGCCACCGAGCAGGCGTCCGCCCACTCCCGCCACGCGTCGGCCATCGCCCGCTCCGGTGCGGCGCCCAGCATCCGCCGCACCAGCTCGGCGGCCTCGCCCCCGCCGGTGGCGCCGCTCAGCGTGGCGCGCGCCGCCGCGAGCCGGGCGCCCCAGTCGGCGCCGTCCTCGGCGAGGCTCGCCCACAGCGGGCGCAGCACGTCCTCGTCGGGGGCGTCGGGCGCGCCGACGCCGAGCAGCGGCACGCACCGGTCGAGGCAGCCGAGCCCGCTCGTGGCGAGGCCCCGCTCGTCGGCCTGCGCGATCAGTTCCACCAGGCTCATGGCAGTAACGCTCCTCCGGACGCGGACGCGGCAGTTCCCCTTGAGTCTTACGGGACTTACTGCGTCCGCACCCCGCCGAACGTCACTGCGAGGAACGTCACAGTCACTCCACGCCGAGCCGGTCGAGGAAACGGAAGAACAGTTCCTCGGCCGACGGCTCGGCGTCCGCGCGCAGCACCTCGTCGAGCGGCGCCACCGGCACCTCGCGCCCGCACTCGGCGGCCCAGCCGACGGCCCGCTCGGCGGCATCGGCGGGCGGCAGGAAGTAGTCCTCAAGGAGGCGCTCGTCGCCGCCGATGTACCCGGCCATCGCGGTCCGCCCCAGACACGCCGTCCAGGCGCCGCTGCGCGGCCCGGCCGCCTCGACGACCGCGCAGACGGAGTCCATGACGTAGGCGAACAGGGCGGGCGCCCCGGTCTCCGCCGCCAGCGCGTTCATGCTGCCCACGTCCCGCGTCTGCTCGCCGCCGCCGGGGCACTCCCACACCTGCCAGCCGGCGGCCCGCTCCTCCAGGAGCGTCAGCTCCTCGCGCACCCCGCCGAGGGCCTCGCACGTGTCGAGCGGCCGCCCGCTTCTCGCGACCACGTAGTAGCCCCAGTAGCCCATGCCCGTTCCCCCGCCGTCCCGGTGTACGCCACACTTGTCGTCCCTGCGGCCGAATACACCACAGGGACAAGGGAGTTCGCCACCAGAACGACAGATCGCGACAAAAGGACGGTCAGCCGTCCAGCTTGTCGGCCAGGTCGGAGAACTCCGACCAGCTCAGTTCGGGCTCCGCCGGGTCCCACAGCTTCTGCACGGTCGCCCGCAGCGGCATCCGGATGCCCCGCGCGACCTGCGCCGGGGTCTGCGCCCCGGAGATGTCGCACCACACGGCGAACGAGCCGCCGAGGATCCGGTCGTCGTACTTCGCGGGCACCGGGCTCGTCCCGCGCAGCACGCGCGGCGTCCAGCTCTTGTAGATCCGCTCACCGGTCGGGTAGACGAAGGTGTTGGGCTGCCCGAGGACGTAGTACAGGTACTCGTCGTTGTAGTTGGTGAGCTTGCGGCCCTCGCCCAGGTACTCCAGGGGTTCGCGGGCGCCGATCTCCTTGCCGGTCCAGTACGCGACCTCGATGCCCTGGTCCGCGTCGACGACCCCGCCCTTGTAGAAGCCGTCGTTCCAGGCCTTCAGGTTCCGGTCGTAGGGCGCCATGGTCTTCGCCCGGTCGTTGAGCCAGCCCTGGGCCAGGTCCTGGACCTTGGCGTTCGCCCCGTACTTCTCGCGCGCCGCGGCGGCGAGCCGCGGGTAGGACGCCTCGGGGTTCTCGCTCATCAGCGCCCGGTACTCGTCGGCGCCCAGGTGCCAGTACGCGCCCTTGAACAGCTTGGCGTACTCCTTCAGCAGATCGTCGACGATCCTCGCGGCGCCCGGCTTCGAGATGTCGACGGCGCCGCGCGCCGCGACCCCGCTCGCGTCCCGCAGTTGCAGGTCGGGGTGGGCGGCGATGACGGCGCCGAGGTGCCCCGGCGAGTCGATCTCCGGCACGACCGTGATGTGCCGCTCGGCGGCGAGCTTCAGGATGTCCCTCACCTGCGCCTTGCTCAGGTGCTCGTCGGAGACGACCTCGGGGTGCGAGTCGGACGCGATGCGGAAGGACTGGTCGTCGGAGAAGTGCAGCCCCAGCTGGTTGTACTTGAGGTCCCCGATGTCCCGGATCCGGTCCTTGATCCAGTCGGCCGTGAAGTGCTTGCGGGCGATGTCGAGGTTGAAGCCGCGCTGCGCCTTCGCGGGCTCGTCCGCGGTGACGCCCTCCGGCGCGGTGCCGCCGTCGTGCACCTCCTGCTTGAGGGTGCGCGTCCCGTAGAACACGCCGGTGTCGCTCGGCCCGGTGATCCGCACGGTGCCCGCCTCGACGGCCATCCGGTACGACTCCGGGTTCGCCCCGCTCTTCCCGCCGAGCGCCAGCTCGATGTCACCGGGCCCCGCGCTGCCGCTGCCCGCGTAGTTCAGCCCCAGCTCGCCCGCGACGAGCCGGCCCTCCTCCGCCAGCCGCTCGTCCTTGACGACGACCTTGCCGCCGTCCGGCTTCCACCCCGGCCCGCGCGCAGGCGTGAAGTCCCGTACGGAAGGGATCGTCTGCGCGGGCTTCGACATCGGGTACGAGCGGGTGGGCGAGGGCGAGGAGGACGCCGCCGACTTCCCGTCGGAGGGCGAACCGCCCCCTCCCGAGCACCCCGCGACCAGGACGCTCCCGGCGGCCACGACCACCACTGCCCGCCACTCCTTCACCACGCGCACCTCGCAAAGCCCCGTTCCCGTATACGTACGCCGCCGACGCTATCGGCGCCCCGTCAGGGGCGCGGGGAACTGCGCGACGCAACCACGGCGAGTCCGCCACCCGCCAGGCAAACGGCACAACCCCACCACCCGGGCGCACCGTCACCCCACCCACCCGAAAACCTCCCGTCCGAGTGAAATTCGCGCATCCGTCGGACACTCCCGGCCATAAATCACTACCGTTACGGCACAACCACCACACCCGCCCCGCCGCCGGAGGCCTCCGCTGAGCCCCCTTCACACCCCCGGCCGTCTGCCGATACCGGTCCAGCCCACGGCGAACAGGGGCCTCGCACACTTCAACACGCTGTCGCAGGAGGGCGCCGAGCGCGCCCTGCGCGGCTGCTGCCGCAGCCATTCCTGGGCGCACCGCGTCGCCGCGCACCGCCCGTACCCGGACCTGGACGCCCTGCTGGCCGCGTCCGACGAGGCGGCGTACGACCTGACGCCCGCCGACATCGCCGAGGCCCTCGCAGGCGAGGAGCTCGCGCTGCCCGGGGCCGGCGCGTACGCCGCCGCGAGCACCGCGCTGACCGCGGCGCACGCCGCCTACCAGGCGCGTTTCGGGCACCCCTTCGTGATCTGCCTGGACGACGTCGCCGCCGACGAGAGCCTGGACCGCCTCCTCGACGGCCTGCGCACCCGCCTCGGCAACGATCCGGTGCACGAGCGCGACCTGGCCGCGGAGGAGCTGCGCCGCCTCGCCCGGGGCAGGCTCGCCCGCCTCACCCACCACGGGATCAGCCGGGAGCACGACCGGGAAACCGGCATCAATAGCCCGTACGTGCCTGTTTGATTGCCTGTTTGATCACACATAAGGCCCCCGTGCGGGTGTCCCGACAACTCGTCGATACGATGACGAGCGGCCGGTGGACCGTACCCGGCCGGGCTCGCCCGACACTGAAGCCGGCGCGGCCCTAGTCCCCGCTCCCGGAGGGTTCTTCCGTGCCGGCTGGAACGCTGTACCGCGGCCGGGAAGGCATGTGGTCGTGGGTGGCTCATCGAGTCACCGGTGTCCTCATTTTCTTCTTCCTGTTCGTGCACGTCCTGGACACCGCTCTCGTCCGCGTCTCCCCCGAGGCGTACGACGATGTCGTGGCTACCTATAAGACGCCGCTCGTCGCGCTTCTGGAATACGGCCTCGTGGCCGCGATCCTTTTCCACGCGCTCAACGGCCTGCGTGTGATCGCCGTCGACTTCTGGTCGAAGGGCCCGCGCTACCAGAAGCAGATGCTGTGGACCGTCATGGGCATCTGGATCGTCCTCATGGTCGGGGCCCTGTACCCCGTCCTCGGCCACGCCGTCCGCGCACTCTTCGGGAGCTGAGGCCAGACATGTCCGCTGACACCACCCCCGCTCAGTCCGGCGTCGGTCCCGTCGAGGGCGTCTCGCTCTACGACGTCGACAACCCGGCCCCCTACATCGAGCCGCCGCGCAAGCGCACCTCGAAGACCCCGCGCTCCACGCGCGGCAACTTCGAGATGATCGCCTGGCTGTTCATGCGCCTGTCGGGTGTCGTCCTCGTCGTCCTGGTCCTCGGCCACCTGCTGATCCAGCTCGTCCTCGACGGCGGCGTCTCCAAGATCGGCTTCGCGTTCGTCGCGGGCCGCTGGGCGTCCCCGTTCTGGCAGGGCTGGGACCTGCTGATGCTGTGGCTCGCGATGCTGCACGGCGCCAACGGCCTGCGTACCGTCATCAACGACTACGCCGAGCGCCCCACCACCCGCATGTGGCTGAAGGGCCTGCTGTACGCCGCGACGGTCTTCACCGTCCTCCTGGGCACGCTGGTGATCTTCACCTTCGACCCCAACATCCGTTAAGCCGAGGCGAGCGAAACCGTGAAGATTCACAAGTACGACACCGTCATCGTCGGCGCGGGCGGCGCCGGCATGCGCGCGGCCATCGAGTCGACGAAGCGCAGCCGCACCGCCGTGCTGACCAAGCTCTACCCCACCAGGTCCCACACGGGCGCCGCGCAGGGCGGCATGGCCGCCGCGCTCGCCAACGTGGAGGAGGACAACTGGGAGTGGCACACCTTCGACACGATCAAGGGCGGCGACTACCTGGTCGACCAGGACGCCGCCGAGATCCTGGCGAAGGAGGCCATCGACTCGGTCCTCGACCTGGAGAAGATGGGCCTGCCGTTCAACCGCACCCCGAACGGCACCATCGACCAGCGCCGCTTCGGCGGCCACTCCCGCAACCACGGTGAGGCGCCCGTCCGCCGGTCCTGCTACGCCGCGGACCGCACGGGCCACATGATCCTTCAGACGCTGTACCAGAACTGCGTGAAGGAGGGCGTCGAGTTCTTCAACGAGTTCTACGTCCTGGACCAGCTCATCGTCGAGGTGGACGGCGTCAAGAAGTCCGCCGGTGTCGTGGCCTACGAGCTCGCGACCGGTGAGATCCACGTCTTCCAGGCGAAGTCGGTCATCTACGCCTCCGGCGGCACCGGCAAGTTCTTCAAGGTGACGTCGAACGCGCACACCCTGACCGGCGACGGCCAGGCGGCGTGCTACCGGCGCGGGATCCCGCTGGAGGACATGGAGTTCTTCCAGTTCCACCCGACCGGCATCTGGCGCATGGGCATCCTGCTTACGGAGGGCGCCCGCGGTGAGGGCGGCATCCTCCGCAACAAGGACGGCGAGCGCTTCATGGAGAAGTACGCGCCGGTCATGAAGGACCTCGCGTCCCGTGACGTCGTGTCCCGCTCCATCTACACGGAGATCCGTGAGGGCCGCGGCTGCGGTCCCGAGGGCGACCACGTCTACCTCGACCTCACGCACCTCCCGCCGGAGCAGCTCGACGCGAAGCTCCCGGACATCACCGAGTTCGCGCGCACCTACCTCGGCATCGAGCCCTACACGGACCCGATCCCGATCCAGCCGACCGCGCACTACGCGATGGGCGGCATCCCGACCAACGTCGAGGGTGAGGTCCTCGCGGACAACACCACCGTCGTCCCGGGCCTGTACGCCGCCGGTGAGGTCGCCTGTGTCTCCGTGCACGGCGCCAACCGCCTCGGCACCAACTCGCTGCTCGACATCAACGTCTTCGGGCGTCGTGCGGGCATCGCGGCCGCCGAGTACGCGCACAAGACCGAGTTCGTCGAGCTGCCGGAGAACCCGGCCCAGCTGGTCGTGGACCTCGTCGAGCGCCTGCGCGACGCGACGGGCACCGAGCGCGTCTCGGTGATCCGCAACGAGCTCCAGGAGTGCATGGACGCCAACGTGATGGTGTTCCGCACCGAGCAGACGATCAAGACGGCCGTCGAGAAGATCGCCGAGCTGCGCGAGCGCTACAAGAACGTCTCGGTCCAGGACAAGGGCAAGCGGTTCAACACGGACCTCCTTGAGGCCATCGAGCTGGGCAACCTGCTCGACCTCGCCGAGGTCATGGCGACCTCCGCCCTCGCCCGCAAGGAGTCGCGCGGCGGTCACTACCGCGAGGACTTCCCGAACCGCGACGACGTCAACTTCATGCGCCACACCATGGCGTACCGCGAGGTCGGCGACGACGGCACCGAGTCCATCCGTCTCGACTACAAGCCGGTCGTCCAGACCCGCTACCAGCCGATGGAGCGTAAGTACTGATGGCTACTCCGACCATGGAAAAGGCGGACGCCGCGGGAGCCCCCGAGCCGGGCTTCGGCGACTCCCCCTACATCACGATCACGCTGCGCGTGCGGCGGTTCAACTCCGAGGTCTCCGACGAGGCCAGCTGGCAGGACTTCCAGCTGGAGATGGACCCCAAGGAGCGTGTCCTCGACGCCCTGCACAAGATCAAGTGGGAGCAGGACGGCACGCTGACGTTCCGCCGTTCCTGCGCGCACGGCATCTGCGGCTCCGACGCCATGCGGATCAACGGCAAGAACCGTCTGGCCTGCAAGACGCTGCTGAAGGACATCAACCCGGAGAAGCCCATCACGGTCGAGGCCATCAAGGGCCTCACGGTCCTCAAGGACCTCGTGGTGGACATGGAGCCGTTCTTCCAGGCGTACCGCGACGTCATGCCGTTCCTCGTCACGACGGGCAACGAGCCGACGCGTGAGCGCCACCAGTCCGACGAGGACCGGGCGCGCTTCGACGACACCACCAAGTGCATCCTGTGCGCCGCGTGCACGTCGTCCTGCCCGGTGTTCTGGAACGACGGCCAGTACTTCGGTCCTGCCGCCATCGTGAACGCCCACCGCTTCATCTTCGACTCGCGCGACGAGGCCGGGGAGCAGCGGCTGGAGATCCTCAACGACCGTGACGGTGTGTGGCGCTGCCGCACGACCTTCAACTGCACGGACGCCTGCCCGCGTGGCATCGAGGTCACCAAGGCGATCCAGGAAGTGAAGCGTGCGCTGATCACGCGCCGCTACTGAGTCCTGGCCGCAGAAGGCCCCGCGAATGCCCCGCTCCTTTTCCGGAGCGGGGCATTCGTCTGTTTTGGCCGCCTGATCGCTAATCTTCCGCTATGTCACAAGAGCTGGAGATCCTCGGGTTCGACAACGTCCTGTTCCCCGTCGGCGATCTGGCCGGGGCCGTCGCCTTCTACGAGCGCGTCGGGTTCCCCGTGAAGGCCCGCGTCGACGAGGCCGGGATCGCGCTTCTGGCGGCCGGCAAGGAGACGCCCGGACTGCTGCTGCGGGCCGAGGACGGCTTCGGCCACAGACCGCCCCCGTGGCCCGCAGCGCGCCTGTGGCTGGAGGTCCCCGACGCCCGCGCGACGGCCGACGCGCTGCGCGCCCGCGGCATCGACCTCCTCGACCCGCCGTACTCCACCTCCACCGGGTACGTCGTGGAGTTCGCCGACCCGTGGGGCAACGTCATCGGCTTCACGGACTACCTCAAAAGGCCCGAACTGGCCCGGAGTTGACCCTTCCGTTTGAGGCCCCCGTCACGTAGGACAACTCTCGCTTGAACATGTTCAAAAACAGGTCTACGTTCATGACCGTCAGCGTTTTTGAACGCGTTCAAGGAGGGTGGGGCATGGACCTCACAGTCGTCGCATACGTCGTCTACCTCGTCGTCAGCATCGGGCTGACCGTCTGGGTGGCCCGCACGCTGAGCCGCAACGGCCGGATCTTCCTCGCCGATGTGCTGCACGGCAACGAGAAGCTCGCCGACGCCGTCAACCACCTGCTGGTGGTGGGCTTCTACCTGGTCAACCTCGGCTTCGTCGCCCTGTACCTGAGCGGCGACGACGAACTCGCGACCACCCGCGAGGTGTTCGAGGCGCTCTCCACGAAGCTCGGCGTCGTCCTGCTGGTGCTCGGCGTGATGCACCTGGGCAACGTGTGGGTGCTCAACAAGATCCGGCGGCGCGGCGTCATGGAGCGCGAGCAGCAGCCGCCCGTCCCGCCGCAGGGCTGGGCCGCGCCGGTGAGCGGAGCGTGACACCGGTGGCGACGGCCGACAGCACGGCGGCCCGGGGTGCCACGGGGGTGGCCCCGGTCCGCCGGCTCACGGTCCTCTACGACGCCGAGTGCCCGCTGTGCACGTTCGTCCGCGGCTGGCTCGGCAGGCAGCGGCAGCTGGTCCCGCTGGAGTTCGTCCCGGCGGGCTCGCACGAGGCGCGGCGGCGCTACCCGGGCCTCGACCACGCCGCGACCCTCGCCGACATCACCGTGATCGGGGACGGCGGCCAGCTCTACCGGGGCCCCGCCGCCTGGATCGTGTGCATGTGGGCGCTGCGCGAGCACCGGGCCACCTCCCACCGGATGGCGACACCCGTCGGGATGCGGTTCGCCAAGCAGGTGGTCCTCGGCGCCGCCAAGTACCGCGAGTCGCAGCAGGGCCGGCGGGCCGGGGGCGGGGCGTACCGGCGCCAGGACGGCTGGACGTACGACCCGAACGGCGGCTGGTACCACGTGGCGCCCGGGACCGGTGGGGCACCGGCCGCCTGCGACAGCGGCTGCCGCGCCGCCGATTAGGCTCGGGGACCGTGGCAGCAGACGAACCCCCGAAGCAGGCCCCCCTGAACAAGGGCGCGGACAAGCCCGGCAGGCCCGACAAGCCCGCGAAGAGCGAGCAGACGCGGGCGCTCATCCTGGAGACCGCGATGCGGCTGTTCCGGGAGCGGGGCTACGACAGGACCACGATGCGGGCCATCGCCCAGGAGGCCGGGGTCTCGGTCGGCAACGCGTACTACTACTTCGGGGGCAAGGAACACCTGATCCAGGGGTTCTACGACCGGATCGCCGCGGAGCACCGAGCGGCGGTCCGGCCCGTGCTCGACACGGAGACCGATCTCCAGGCGCGGCTCGCGGGCGTGCTGCGGGTGTGGCTGGAGATCGCGGAGCCGTACCACGAGTTCGCGGCGCAGTTCTTCAAGAACGCGGCGGACCCGGACTCCCCGCTCAGCCCGTTCTCCGCCGAGTCGGAGCACGCCCGGGAGGCCGCGATCGACGTGCACCGGGAGGTGCTCGCCGGGTCCAAGAGCAAGGTGCCGGCCGAACTGGCGGAGATCCTGCCGGAGTTGATGTGGCTGTCCCAGATGGGCCTCGTCCTGTACTGGGTGTTCGACAGCTCCGAGGGGCGGGAGCGCAGTCGCCGGCTCGCCGAGCGCGGCGCCCGGCTCACGACGCGGGGCGTGGCGCTCGCGCGGTTCCGGGTGCTCCGGCCGCTCGTCCTGGAGGTGCACGAGCTGTTCATCGACTTCCTGCCGGGGATGACGCGCAACCTGGGGCGCCTGTCGTAGGGACCCGCTGGTCTTTACCTGCCTTTTGGCCTGTACGTTCACGGGATGCCCGGCACCACCTCAGCGTCCTCTCCACGGTTCAGCCGCCGTGCCGCCCTCGGTATCGGGGCCGGCGCGGCCGCGGCCCTCGCCCTGCCCGCGCCGTCCGCCTCAGCGGCCTCGGGCGTCCAGGTCCGGTACCGGGCCGGGGCTCCGAAGCTGCCGAAGCTCGCCGCGAAGTCCTGGCTCGTCGCCGACAACGACAGCGGCGAGGTGCTCGCCTCGTACCGGGCGCACCGCAGGCTGCCGCCCGCCTCGACGCTGAAGATGCTGTTCGCGGACACCGTGCTGCCGAAGTTCGACAGCGCGCTCAGGCACAAGGTGACGGCCGAGGACCTCGCCGACATCCCGTTCGGCTCCAGCCTCGTCGGCATCCAGGCCGGGACGACGTACAGCGTGCACCAGCTGTGGCAGGGCGTGTTCCTGCGCTCCGGGAACGACGCGGTGCACGTCCTCGCGAACATGAACGGCGGTGTCGCGAGGACCGTCGCGCAGATGCAGGCCCGCGCGAAGGACCTCCAGGCGAACGACACCCACGTCGTCAGCCCGGACGGCTTCGACCACAAGGGCCAGCTCTCCTCCGCGTACGACCTGACGCTGTTCGCCCGCGCCGGGCTGAAGAACGACGACTTCCGCGGCTACTGCGCCACCAGGGTCGCCGACTTCCCCGCGGGCGGCTCCAAGACGTTCCAGATCCAGAACACCGACCGCCTCCTCACCGGGCAGGGCGTCACCGCGTACGAGGGCCTCATCGGCGTCAAGAACGGCTACACCTCGCACGCGGGCAACACCTTCACCGGCGCCGCCACCCGCGAAGGCCGCACCCTGCTGGTCACGGTGATGCACCCGAAGTCCGGCTACGAGGCGGTGTACGAGGAGACGGCCGCGCTGCTCGACTGGGGCTTCGCTGCGGCAGGCAAGGTGCGCCCGGTGGGCAAGCTGGCCACGCCGCTGAGCGAGCGGCCGAGGACGGCGACGCGCGCGCCGCACGTGGCGGGCGCGGGCCCCGCCGCGAGCACCGCCACCGGCGCCCACGGCGACGACTGGGCGCTCGGCGGCTCCGCGGCCCTCGCCGCGCTCGCGGGCGGCGGCCTGCTGGCGCTGCGCCGCCGGGCGCGGCCGACGGGCCGACGCCGGAAGGGGTAGTTCACGCCTGCTTCGACGCCAGCTGCACCACGGTGATGTCGGAGGGCGCCCCCACCCGCACCGGCGGGCCCCAGGCGCCCGCGCCCCGGCTGACGTACAGCTGGGTGTCGCCGTACCGGTCGAGCCCGGCGAGCGTCGGATTGGCCGCGCCCGCGACGAAGTTGCCCGGCCACAGCTGGCCGCCGTGGGTGTGCCCGGACAGCTGGAGGTCGACACCGTGCTTCACGGCCTCGTGGATCATCACGGGCTGGTGGGCGAGGAGGACGGCGGCGCGGGAGGTGTCGCGGTCGCCGAGCGCCTTGGCGTAGTCGGGCCCGTCGCCGTAGTTCTCCCCGGTGACGTCGTTGACGCCCGCCAGGTCGAAGGCGCCGATGTCGACGCGCGCGTTCTCCAGCGGCCGCAGCCCGAGTTCGCGCACGTGCTCCACCCACGGCTCGGCGCCGGAGAAGTACTCGTGGTTGCCGGTGACGAAGTACGTGCCGTGCCGCGCACTCAGCCGCGCGAGCGGCGCGACGGCGGGGGCGAGGTGCTCCACGCTCCCGTCGACGAGGTCGCCGACGACCGCGATCAGGTCGGGCTGGGTGGCGTTGATGGTGTCGACGACGCGGTCGGCGAAGCCCCGGCCGAGCACGGGCCCGAGGTGGACGTCGCTGACCACGGCGATCCTGAACCCGTGGGCGGCGCGCGGGAGTTTGGCGAGCGGCACGGTGACCCGTTTGACCGTCGGCCCGTTCAGCACGCCGTACGCGCCGGTGCCCACGATCCCCGCGGCCGCCACGGTCGCGGCGGCGCCGACGGTCCGGGCGAGCACGAGCCGCCGGGTGGGCGCGGCGGCGGGCGCGGGCGCGAGCCCCTGAACCGGTTCCAGTTCCCGCAGTTCGGGCACCGGCACCCGCACCGGCGCCTCCTGCGCGGCGACGGCGTGCGGCTCCTTGCGCTCCAGGAAGCGCCGCAGCAGCGGCCGTACGACCTCCCCCACGAGCAGCGCGAGCAGCAGGTACAGCGCGAACGCCATCCACAGGAACCCCGGCCAGGCCAGCACCTGTTGGAGCGCGAACGGCGCCCCGCCGCGCTCCGCGGCCAGCGCCGCGAACATCAGCACGGGCCCGGCCACGAACACCGCGGTCCCGAGCCGCCTGCCCCAGCCGCCCTTGGCGGTCGTGTCGCGCACGACGCGGCGCCACGCGTAGTAGTGCAACCCTGCGAACGCCGCGAGGACGACAGCGGCGACCAGTACGAAGACGACGACCATCTGCCCGGTCGCCTATGAAGTCCGACGCAGTACGCGGACGGAACGCAACCCGATGCCCCCGACAACCGTCCCCAATACGAAGGAGACGACGGCGAGCGTCAGGTGGACCCAGAAGTACGCGGTCGGATCCCCGGCGTCGTCGAAGGCGAGGCCGCTGCCGTCCTTGACGAGGTTTTTGACGAAAGTGATCCAGATGACCCAGCTCCACACCCCGAAGGCGAGCAGGAACCAGGACACGGGGCGGCTGAGCTTCATGCCCTCAGTATCGCCGCGCGGACTCGCGCACCGCCGCCGGGGTGGGTCGAACCGGACACAGGACGCAGCGGTGGAGACTTACGGGTCGGGTGCAGGTACGTTCACCAGCGTGTCCGACTCCCACGCCGCGCGGCTGACGCCGCACTTCAAGAGGGCCGCCGTGTTGTGCGCCGCCTCCGTCCTGTCGTTCGCCGCCGCGGTTCCGGCGCTCGCCGCGGACAAGACCGACGCGGACAAGAACGACAAACCGCCCGCGTCGATGTCCACCGTGGGCGGCGCGCGACTGGGCAAGGCCGGTACGCAGGTCGACCTTCAGGGCGACGCTCCCGTGCTGCCGAAGGACGTGACGGCGAAGTCGTGGATCGTCGCGGACGCCGAGTCGGGCGAGGTGCTCGCCGCGCACAACGCGCACTGGCGGCTGCCGCCCGCCTCGACGCTGAAGATGCTGTTCGCGGACACCGTGCTCCCCAAGTTCCCGAAGACGACGACGCACAAGGTGGTGCCGTCGGACCTGGCGGGGATGGGCGCCGGGTCCAGCCTCGTCGGCGTCAAGGAGGGCTTCACGTACTCCGTGCACGACCTGTGGCTGGGCGTCTTCCTGCGGTCCGGCAACGACGCCGTGCACGTGCTGTCCGCGATGAACCAGGGCGTCGCGCAGACGGTCGAGGACATGCAGGCGCACGCCGAGGACCTCCAGGCCGGTGACACCCACGTCGTCAGCCCGGACGGCTACGACATGCCGGGGCAGTACTCGTCCGCGTACGACCTGACGCTGTTCGCCCGCTCGGGGCTCCAGAAGAAGGACTTCCGGGAGTACGCCGCGACGCCCGACGCGAAGTTCCCCATGAAGCAGAAGAAGGGGAAGACGACCGAGCGCTTCGAGATCCAGAACACCAACCGGCTGCTCACCGGCGACGTGGGCCTGCCCGCGTACAAGGGCATCGCGGGCGTGAAGAACGGCAACACGACCAACGCGGGCGCCACGTTCACCGGCGTCGCCGAGCGCGGCGACCGGGTGCTGCTCGTCACCGTGATGAACCCGAAGGCCAAGGAGAGCCAGGCCGTCTACAAGGAGACCGCGCGGCTCCTCGACTGGGGCTTCGCGGCCGACGGCAAGGTCTCCCCCGTCGGGCACCTCGTCCAGCCGAAGAGCAAGACACCGGCGGGCGCGGCGTCCACGGCCCCCGGCGACTCCGGCCCCGCCAAACCCGCCGCGCACGCCGCGGTCACCTCCGGCGGGTCCAGCGGCGTCGGGATCGCGCTCGCCGTCATGGGCGGGGTGCTCGTGGTGCTCGCGGGCGCGATGTTCGTGGTGCGCAAGAAGTGGCCCCTGCGGACCGGCAAGGGGTGAGCGGCAGGAGGTGAGAGGCCGGGTCAGGCCCCCGGCGCGGGGGTCTCGCCGCGCTCGGCCTTCTCCTCCTCACGCTCGGCCTTCTCCTCCTCGATCTCGGCCCGCTCCTCCTCCGCCCTGCGCAGCCCCTTGCGGCCCGTCGCGGTCCACGCGGCGCAGAACAGCAGCAGTTTCGCCGTGAAGTTGATCCAGATGAGCAGCGCCACGGGCGTGCCGAACGCGCCGTACATGCTCTTCGCCGCCACGTCCTTCATATAGCCGCTGAGCAGCACCTTCAGCAGCTCGAAGCCCGCCGCCCCCATCAGCGCCGCGGTGACCAGGTCCCGGCGTCCCGGCTGCACGCCGGGCAGCAGGGCCAGTACGTACATCAGGATCAGGAAGTCCGCGAGGACGGCGATCCCGAAGGCGGCGATCTGGAGCAGCAGCCCGCCCCAGCCGCCCTTGTCGATGCCGATCTGGTCGGCCGTCCAGTCGACGGCGGTGGAGGCCAGGGCCGAGGCGCCGAGCGACACCATGCCGGCGAGACCGAGCCCGACGAGGATCCCGGCGTCCTTCAGCTTGCGCATGACCGGGTTCTCTTCGGGGTCGGGCAGCTCCCACACGTCCCGCAGGCACTGCCGCATCGAGCCGACCCAGCCGACACCGGTGAACAGCAGCAGCGCACCGGCGACGAGCCCGATGGTGCCCGCGTTGTCGACGAGCGAGCCGATGTCCAACTGCTCGGAGATGCCCGGCACTTGGTCGCTGAGCGTGTCCTCCAGCTTCTTCTGCTGGTCCGGCCCCATCGTGCCGGCGGCGATCGCCGCGGCCACGGTGAGCAGGGGGAACAGCGCGAGGAAGCTGATGAACGTCATCGCCGCGGCCAGCTGTGACCAGCGGACCTCGTCGAGGCGCTCGTAGGCGTGCCAGGCGTGCGTCCGCATCAGCCGGGCGAACAGCGGCCCGACGACGGGGAGTTTCTTCAGCCAATCCATGATCCCAGCCTGCCTTCGTCGTAGGGCTCCGGGCGAAGGCGACGCGCGCGGAAGACCACGGTTCGCTTTCCCCGGAACGCTGCGAGCACGCCCGCCGTGTTCACGGCGGGACCCCCGCGCGGTACCGAAGCCTGTCAATCATCCGTTTCGGTGATGGAGCGGTACGTTTACGGCATACTTCGCACCTTCGGGCGATACGGTCGAGGCCATGGTTGCCGACCCCTTCACGGACACCGCCCCTCCCGGCTCCGTCCCCGCGCCGTCCGTACCGGTCAGCGGCTGGGGTCGCACCGCCCCCACCGCGGCCCGCATGGTCCGCCCCCGCTCCTACGAGGAGACGGTCGCCGCCGTCCGGGACTGCGCCGCGCCGGGGCGCCGGGGCGGCATCCCGCGCGGACTCGGCCGGGCCCACGGGGACGCGGCGCAGAACGCGGGCGGGGCCGTCCTCGACATGACCGGGCTCGACCGGATCCACGCCATCGACGCCGCGTCCGGCACGGTGCTGTGCGACGCGGGTGTCTCGCTGCACCGCCTGATGGAGGTGCTGCTGCCGCTCGGCTGGTTCGTGCCGGTCGTGCCGGGGACGCGCCACATCACGGTCGGCGGGGCGATCGGCGCCGACGTCCACGGCAGCGACCACCACGTCCGCGGCTCCTTCGCCCGCCACGTCCCCGCCTTCGAACTCCTCACCGCCGACGGGCAGGTGCGGCTCGTGGAGCGCGGCAGCGAACTGTTCGACGCGACGGCGGGCGGCATGGGCCTGACCGGGGTCGTCCTGACCGCGACGGTCCAACTCCAGGGCGTACAGACGTCGTTGATGTCGGTCGACACCGAGCGGGCCACCGACCTCGACGACCTGATGGCCCGGCTGACCGCCACCGACGACCGGTACCCCTACTCGGCCGCCCGGATCGACCTCCTCGCGCGCGGCCCCGCGACGGGACGTGCGGTGCTCACGCGCGCCGAGCACGCCCCGCTCGACGCGCTGCCCGCGCGCGCCCGCAGGGCCCCGCTCGCCTTCCGTCCGGGCCGCCTGCCCGCGCCGCCCTCGTTCCTGCCGGACGGGCTCCTCGGCCGCACGAGCGCCGGCCTGTTCAACGAGCTCCGGTACCGCCTGGCGCCCCGGCACCGCACCGGCGAACTCCAGAGGCTCGCCACGTTCCTCCACCCCCTCGACGGCGTCCCGCACTGGAACCGCGTGTACGGGCGCGGCGGCTTCGTGCGGTACCAGTTCGCCGTCGGGTACGGCGAGGAGGAGGCGCTGCACCGCATCGTCCGCCGGATCTCCGCGCGCCGCTGCCCGTCCTTCCTCGCCGTGCTCAAGCGCTTCGGCGCGGGCGACCCGGGCTGGCTGTCGTTCCCGATGCCGGGGTGGACGCTGGCGCTGGACATCCCGGCGAACCTGCCCGGACTCGGCGCGTTCCTCGACGCGTTGGACGAGGAGGTGGCCGCCGCCGGCGGGCGCGTCCACCTCGCCGAGGACTCCCGGCTGCGCCCCGAGCTGCTCGCCGCCATGTACCCGCGCCTCGACGACTTCCGCGCGCTGCGGGCGCACTGGGACCCGCGGGGCGTCTTCCGCTCGGACCTGTCGCGCCGCCTCGGCCTGTGACCCGCACGCACCCCCCTCTCCTGGAGCTTCGGTGAAAGACGCCTTCGGCACCCCCCAGTCCCTGCTCGTCCTCGGCGGCACCTCGCAGATCGCGCTCGCGACCGCCCGCCGCCTCGTCGCGCGGCGCACCCGCACGGTGTGGCTGGCGGGCCGCCCCTCCCCCGCGCTCGACGAGGCCGCGGCCTCGCTGCGCGCGCTCGGCGCCGACACCCGCACCGTCGCCTTCGACGCGCTGGACAGCGCCGCGCACGAGGAGACGCTCGGCAAGCTCTTCACCGAGGGCGACATCGACATGGTGCTGCTGGCCTTCGGCATCCTCGGCGACCAGGCCGGCGACGAGGACGACCCGATGGCCGCGGTGCGGGTCGCCCAGACCAACTACACGGGCGCCGTCTCCGCGAGCCTCGTGTGCGCGCGGGCGCTCCAGTCCCAGGGCCACGGCTCGCTCGTCGTGCTGTCGTCGGTGGCCGGTGAGCGGGCCCGCCGGGCCAACTTCATCTACGGCTCCAGCAAGGCGGGCCTCGACGCGTTCACGCAGGGCCTCGGGGACGCGCTGCACGGCACGGGCGTGCACGTGATGGTGGTGCGCCCCGGCTTCGTACGGTCGAGGGCGACGGCCGGGAGGGCGGAGACGCCGCTGGCCACGACGCCGGAGGCGGTGGCGGTGGCCATCGAGACGGGGCTGCGGCGCCGGTCGGAGACGGTGTGGGTGCCGGGGACGCTGCGCGTGGTGATGTCGGCGCTGCGGCACGTGCCGCGCCCCGTGTTCCGGCGGCTGCCGGTCTGAGCGGGTCCTACCGGGCGGGCAGCCGGGGCCCGCGGGTCGTCCGGCCGGAGGTCTGGGCGGGCAGCGCCGACGTGCCGAAGGCGAAGTCGCGCAGCTTGCGCCAGATCCCGTCCGCGCCCTGCTCGTAGAGCGCGAACCCGGTGCAGGCCCACGACGCCTCGTACTCGGCGAGCTCCTCGTACGCGCGGTCCATGGACGCCTCGTCGATGCCGTGCGCCACGGTCACGTGCGGGTGGTAGGGGAACTGGAGCTCGCGGGAGACCGGCCCGGACGCGTCCCGCACCTGCTTCTGGAGCCAGGTGCAGGCCTCGGCGCCCTCGACGACCTGCACGAACACGACGGGTGACAGCGGGCGGAAGGTGCCCGTGCCGGACAGCCGCATCGCGAAGGGGCGGCCGCCGGACGCGACCTCCTCCAGGTGCGCCTCGATGGCCGCCAGGTCGTCGGCGGCCACCTCGGTCGGTGGGAGCAGGGTGATGTGCGTGGGAATGCCGTGCGCCTGGGCGTCGCCGAAGCCCGTGCGCCGCTCCTGGAGCAGGCTGCCATGAGGCTCCGGGACCGCGATCGAGACACCGATCGTTACGGTCCCCACGTCATACTCCTGTCGTCGTGTGGCGGGCAGCGGTTCCCCCTGGTCAGGGGGCTTCTTCAGTGCTTGGCGGGCAGGAAGCCGACCTTCTCGTACGCCTGGGCGAGGGTCTCGGCCGCGACGGTCCGGGCCTTCTCCGCGCCCTTGGCCAGGATCGAGTCCAGCGTCTCGGGGTCGTCCAGGTATTCCTGGGTGCGGGTCCGGAACGGTGTCACGAAGTCCACCATGACCTCTGCCAGGTCCGTCTTCAGCGCACCGTACATCTTGCCCTCGTACTTCTTCTCCAGTTCCGGAATACCGGCACCGGTGAGGGTGGAGTAGATGGTGAGCAGGTTGCTGACGCCGGGCTTGTTCTCCGCGTCGTAGCGGATCACGGTGTCCGTGTCGGTGACCGCGCTCTTGACCTTCTTCGCCGTCGTCTTCGGCTCGTCCAGCAGGTTGATGAGGCCCTTCGGCGTGGACGCCGACTTGCTCATCTTGATCGACGGGTCCTGAAGGTCGTAGATCTTCGCCGTCTCCTTGAGGATGTACGGCGCCGGGAGCGTGAACGTGTCGCCGAAGCGGCCGTTGAAGCGGGTGGCGAGGTCGCGGGTCAGCTCGATGTGCTGGCGCTGGTCCTCACCGACCGGCACCTGGTCGGCCTGGTACAGCAGGATGTCGGCGACCTGGAGGACCGGGTACGTGAACAGGCCCACACTCGCCCGGTCGGCGCCCTGCTTCGCGGACTTGTCCTTGAACTGCGTCATGCGGCTGGCCTCGCCGAAGCCGGTGAGACAGTTCATGACCCAGGCCAGCTGGGCGTGCTCCGGCACGTGGCTCTGCACGAACAGCGTGCAGCGCTCCGGGTCGAGCCCCGCGGCGAGCAGCTGCGCGGCGGCGAGCCGGGTGTTGGCCCGCAGCTCCTTCGGGTCCTGCGGCACGGTGATGGCGTGCAGGTCCACGACCATGTAGAAGGCGTCGTGGGACTCCTGGAGCGCCACCCACTGGCGGACCGCGCCGAGGTAGTTGCCGAGGTGGAACGAGCCGGCGGTGGGCTGGATACCCGAGAGCACACGAGGGCGAACATCAGAGGCCATGTGCCTCATTGTCTCAGGTGCGCCCCACGGCTCCGCAGCGGCCAAAGGTCCTGTGCCGTCCGTGTCCCCAATGTGTCCCACCTCACGCCACCCCCGGGGCTCCGCCCCGGACCCCGCTCCTCAATCGCCGGAGGGGCTTGATGGGTCCGGGCCTCACTCGCGCATTGCCGCAAGGGCTCAATAGAGCCCCTGCGGCGATTGAGCAGCGGGGTCCGGGGCGGAGCCCCGTGCGGTTCAGGCGAGGTCGATCCGGTCGTACAGGGGGAAGGGGGCCAGGAGGTTCGAGGCGCGGTCGGCGATCTCCTCGGAGAGCTTCGCCTCCAGCACATGGCTCGCCTTCGACACCGCCCCGGACTTCGTCCGCCCCGGCTCCGCCGCCCCGAGCACCCGGTCGATCAGCCCCGCGATCTCGTCCATCTCGGCCGCGCCCAGCCCCCGCGTGGTCAGCGCGGGCGTACCGATCCGGATGCCGGACGTGTACCACGCCCCGTTCGGGTCCGCCGGAATCGCGTTGCGGTTCGTGACGATGCCGGAGTCGAGGAGGGCGGCCTCGGCCTGCCGACCGGTGAGGTCGTAGGACGACGCGACGTCGATGAGGTTCAGGTGGTTGTCCGTGCCGCCGGTGACGAGCGTGGCGCCCCGCCGCATGAGGCCCTCGGCCAGCGCCCGCGCGTTGTCGACGATGCGCTGCGCGTAGTCCTGGAACGCCGGCTGCCGCGCCTCCGCGAGGGCGACCGCCTTCGCGGCCATGACGTGCGGCAGCGGCCCGCCGAGCACCATCGGGCAGCCCCGGTCGACCTGGTCCTTCAGCGAGTCGTCGCACAGCACCATGCCGCCGCGCGGCCCCCGCAGCGACTTGTGCGTGGTCGTCGTCACGATCTGCGCGTGCGGCACCGGGTCGAAGTCGCCCGTGAGCACCTTGCCCGCGACGAGGCCCGCGAAGTGCGCCATGTCGACCATGAGCGTGGCGCCCACCTCGTCGGCGATCTCCCGCATGATCCGGAAGTTCACGAGCCGCGGGTACGCGGAGTACCCGGCGACGATGATCATCGGCTTGAACTCGCGGGCCTGCGCGCGCAGCGCCTCGTAGTCGATGAGGCCGGTCGCGGGGTCGGTGCCGTACGAGCGCTGGTCGAACATCTTGCCGGAGATGTTCGGCCGGAAGCCGTGCGTGAGGTGGCCGCCCGCGTCCAGCGACATGCCGAGCATCCGCTGGTTGCCGAAGGCGCGCCGCAGCTCGGCCCAGTCCTCCTCGGTGAGGTCGTTGATCTGGCGGACGCCGGTCTTCTCCAGGAACGGCGCCTCGACCCGGTCGGCGAGCACGGCCCAGAAGGCGACGAGGTTGGCGTCGATCCCGGAGTGCGGCTGCACGTACGCGTGCCGCGCGCCGAACAGCTCGCGCGCGTGCTCCGCGGCGAGCGACTCGACGGTGTCGACGTTGCGGCACCCCGCGTAGAAACGGCGGCCGACGGTGCCCTCGGCGTACTTGTCGGAGAACCAGTTGCCCATGGTGAGCAGCGTCGCCGGGGACGCGTAGTTCTCGGACGCGATCAGCTTCAGCATCTCGCGCTGGTCGGTCAGCTCCTGCGCGATGGCGTCGGCGACGCGGGGCTCCACGGCGCGTACGACGTCGAGGGCCGCGCGGTACGCGGTGGACTCGGGAGTCAGCGGGGAATCGGTCATGGGGGCAACCTCCGGACACGGTCGGTTCACGGGTCGGCCCAGGCGCACGGCACTCACTGCTCGGGCCGCTCCCCGATGGTCGATCCCATCCCAGCGCGCCAGTCACGGCCCTGCCCTCACAGTACCGGGCGCGCCGCGCGGCGAGGTTTCCACGTCCACATCGCGAGCGACGATAGGAAAGGGCCACAAACCCGCTCAGCGCACAGCCGCGACGAACGGAGATCCCGTGAGTGCCACCGACGCAGCAATCGCCCTCGCCGAAGACCACGGCGCGCACAACTACCATCCGCTCCCCGTGGTCGTCGCCACCGCCGAGGGCGCGTGGCTGACCGACGTCGAGGGGCGGCGCTACCTCGACATGCTCGCCGGTTACTCGGCGCTCAACTTCGGGCACGGCAACCGCCGGCTCATCGACGCAGCGAAGGCCCAGCTGGAGCGGGTGACGCTGACCTCGCGGGCGTTCCACCACGACCGGTTCGGCGCCTTCTGCACCGAGCTCGCCGCGCTGTGCGGCAAGGAGATGGTGCTGCCGATGAACACGGGCGCGGAGGCCGTCGAGACCGCCGTGAAGACCGCCAGGAAGTGGGGTTACCGGGTCAAGGGCGTACCGGACGGGCGGGCCAGGATCGTGGTCGCCTCCGACAACTTCCACGGCCGTACGACGACCATCGTCAGCTTCTCCACCGACGAGGAGGCCCGCGCCGACTTCGGCCCGTACACGCCGGGCTTCGACATCGTCCCGTACGGGGACCTGGACGCGCTGCGCGCCGCGGTCACGGACGACACGGTCGCGGTGCTCCTTGAGCCGATCCAGGGCGAGGCGGGCGTGCTCGTCCCGCCGCCCGGCTATCTCGCGGGCGTACGGGAGCTGACCCGTGAGCGGAACGTGCTGTTCGTCGCCGACGAGATCCAGTCGGGGCTCGGGCGGACCGGCCGCACCTTCGCGTGCGAGCACGAGGGCGTCGTGCCGGACGTGTACGTGCTGGGCAAGGCGCTCGGCGGCGGCGTCGTGCCGGTGTCCGCGGTGGTGGCGGACCGGGACGTGCTCGGGGTGTTCCGGCCGGGCGAGCACGGGTCGACGTTCGGCGGGAACCCGCTCGCCTGCGCCGTGGCCCTGGAGGTGATCGCGATGCTGCGCACCGGCGAGTTCCAGGAGCGGGCCACGGAGCTGGGCGAGCATCTGCACGCCGAGCTGGGCCTGCTGAGCGGCACGGGCAAGGTCACCGGGGTGCGCGGGCGCGGACTGTGGGCGGGCGTCGACATCGACCCGTCGTTCGGTACGGGCCGGGAGATCTCGGAGAAGCTGATGGAGCGGGGCGTGCTGGTGAAGGACACGCACGGGTCCACCATCCGGATCGCCCCGCCGCTGGTGATCGGCAAGGACGATCTGGACTGGGGACTCGATCAGCTCCGGGCGGTACTGGGGGCCTGACGGCGGCTCACAGGATGACGTGGGGCAGGAAGCGGGCGTACTCGTCCGTGACCAGCCCCGCCGATTCCCTGATGCCGAGGCCCGCCGACTCGTCCTCGACGACCCACGCGCCGAGGACGACGCGGTTGCCGTCGAAGTCGGGCAGCTCCGCCAACTCCTGGTAGCAGCACGCCTCTTCGGGGTTCGCGGGCGCGTCGCCGGGCCGGTGGACCGTGACGCCCGCGCCCTCCCGGCCGAGCAGCGGCTTCGCCACGTAGCCCGGTCCGTCGGCGGCGGCGAGTTCGCGGGG
Organism: Streptomyces sp. BYX5S; assembly: GCF_054724165.1. NCBI lineage: Bacteria > Bacillati > Actinomycetota > Actinomycetes > Kitasatosporales > Streptomycetaceae > Streptomyces > Streptomyces sp. BYX5S. Next base: position 7,390,173 of record NZ_CM138829.1, read on the forward strand.
ACCGTCGAGGTACGCGGGGAGCAGGTTCGGATGGTCCGGGTACAGCTCCCAGAGGATCGCCAGCAGCGCCTTGTTGCTGAGCAGCATCTTCCAGGCCGGCTCGATCCACATCGTCGTACCGGTGCCGCCGCCGTTGTCGAGGCCGGCGAGGACGTGTTCGGCGAACGCGTCGGTGGTCAGCCACTCCCACGGGTACAGCTTGAAACAGCTGCGGATGTACCGGAGTTGGTTGTCGACGAACCGTTCGGAGATGCTGTCCCAGCCGATCTCCTCCATGGAGATCCAGTCGGTGTCCAGGCCCGCCTGTTCGGCGGTCTCCTTCAGGTAGCCGACCGTCATCAGGTCCTCGCCGAGTTCGTCGGCCGAGGAGTGCGCGAAGTACAGCGGGCTGCCCGGCGGGAGCAGCGCGGCCTGCTTCTTCCAGGCGTCGACCAGCCGCTCGTGCAGCGAGTTCCACTGGTCGGCGCCAGGGAAGCGCTCCTCCATCCAGAACCACTGAGGGCTGGCCGCCTCCACCAGGGAGGTGGGGGTGTCCGCGTTGTACTCCAGGAGCTTCGCCGGGCCCGTACCGTCGTAGCGGAGGTCGAACCGGCCGTAGACGGACGGGAGTTCGGCGCGCCGCTCCCAGGCCTCGGCGACCGCCGCGGCGACCCGCGGGTCGGTGATGCCGAGGTCGGCGAAGCGGTCGGTGCGCACGATGTGCTCGGCAGCGGCGAGGCACATGCGGTGCAGTTCCTCGACGACCTCCTCCAGCGCCTCGACCTCGGGCAGGGTGAACTCGTAGTAGGCGCTCTCGTCCCAGTACGGGCGCAGCGAGTCGTCCGGGTAGCGGGTGAGCGGGTAGATGAGCCCCTGTTCCTCGACGGTCTGCTGCCAGCCGGGGCGCGGGGTGATGGTGTGTCGCTTCATCGCGGTGTCTCCGGCCGGGCTCAGCCGCCGGAGCTTCCGCCCTTGCCGCCGCTGCCGAAGCCGCCGCGGGTGACGCCGCCGCCGGACGACTTGGAGAAGGAGCCGCCGCCGACGCGGGTGCCCTTCTTCGAACCGCCGTAGTACCAGCTGCCGTTGACCGACGACTTGCCGGACGAGGACTTGCAGTACTTGTCGGAGACGACCTTGTAGCCCTTGCCCGCGTTGTAGCTGTTCTTGTCGATGCAGCGCCGGTCCGCGTCGGAGTCCGACGAGCAGGCGGTGAGCGCGGCGGCCAGCAGGCCCACGCCGCCGAGGGCGACGGTGCCGGAGCGCAGCCGCCGGGTGACCGCCTTGCTCGCGGCGGCCGGGCCGCCCGCGCTCTCCACGCCGTCCTTGCTGTCCTTCATGACGTTTCCCCCGTCGTTCGTCCTACGTTCTTCGTACCCGCCCTACGGCAGGACCCGGCACAGGGTATCCAACGCGCCCGGCCACGTGTGGTCGGGCGGAGTGCCGTAGCCGACCACCAGGGCGTCGGGAGCCGATTGCCCCTGGGGCGCGGACTCATGCCTGAAGGAGGAGAGCCCGGCGACGCCGAGGCGCTGCCAGGCGGCGGCCCGCACCACGGAGCGTTCGGTGCCCGGCGGGAGGCGGAGCACGGCGTGCAGCCCGGCCGCGATGCCGGTGGCGCGCACGTCCGGGGCGCGTTCGGCGAGCGCGGCGACGAGCTGGTCGCGGCGGCGCCGGTAGCGCAGCCGGGCGGCGCGCACATGACGGTCGTACGCCCCGGAGCGCAGGAACTCGGCGAGGGTGAGCTGGTCGAGGACGCCGCAGGACCAGTCGGTGTGCCCCTTGGCGGCGACGACCTCGTCGACGAGCGGCGCGGGCAGCACCATCCAGCCGAGCCGCAGCCCCGGCGCGAGGGACTTGCTGGCGGTGCCGAGGTAGACGACGCGGTCGGGGTCGAGGCCCTGGAGCGCGCCGACGGGCTGGCGGTCGTAGCGGAACTCGCCGTCGTAGTCGTCCTCCAGGATCAGCGAGCCGGTGCGGCGCGCCCAGTCGAGGACGGCGGTGCGGCGGCGCGGATGGAGGGCGGCGCCAAGGGGGAACTGGTGGGCGGGCGTGAGGAGTACGGCACCCTCGTCGCCCAACACCTCGGTATCGGCCCCGAGTTCGTCGACCGGGAGCGGGCGGGTGCGCAGGCCGGGGCGGGTGAGGTAGTTCAGGTGGAGGTCGAGCCCGTACGCCTCCACGGCGACGTCACGCACGCCGCGGCGGTGCAGGACCTCGCCCAGCAGCTGCGCGCCCTGCACGAATCCGGCGCAGACGACGATCCGCTCCGGAGATGCCTGGACGCCGCGGGCGCGGGCGAGGTAGTCGGCGAGGGCGACGCGCAGTTCGGGGCGACCGCGCGGGTCGCCGTAGCCGAGGGCCTCGTTCGGGGCGGCGTTCAGGGCACGGCGGGCGGCCTTCAGCCACTCGGCGCGGGGGAAGGCGGCGAGGTCGGGGCGGCCGGGGTGGAGGTCGTAGCGGTGGCCGCCGAAGGGGACGTGGTGGGTGACGGGGGCCGGGGCGGGGGCCTGGGCGGGGCGTTCGGCGACGCGGGTGCCGGAGCCCTGCCGGGCGGTGAGCCAGCCCTCGGCGACGAGGTCGGCGTAGGCGTCGGCGACCGTGTTGCGGGCGAGGCCGAGGTCGGCGGCGAGGGCGCGGGAGGCGGGCAGGCGGGTGCCGGGGGCGAGCCGCCCGCCGCGTACGGCCTCGCGGAGGGCGTCGGTCAGCCCGCGGCGGACGCCTCCGGCGGAGTGCCGGTCGAGGTGCAGGTCGATGCCGCCGAGCGCTCGCCCGGATGCCGAATTGGCCCAAGATTCTTCCACGTAAATGGACCATACTCCTGGGCTACTCCGTCCGTAGGCTTCGAAGCATGACACCCAACGAAACCCCCCAGAACCCCCAGACCCCTCAGAACTCCACCGAACCCTCCGAGACCCCCGCATACGTTCACGAGCACACCCCCCGCCTGGACTGGCACCGGCTCGCGCCCGACGTCTTCAAGGCGATGGTCCGGCTGGACGCGGCGGCCCGCGCCGGCGTGGACCCCAAGATCGCCGAACTGGTCAAGATCCGCGCCTCCCAGCTCAACCGCTGCGCGCTCTGCCTCGACATGCACAGCAAGGACGCGCTCGCGGCGGGCGAGAGCGTGGAGCGGATCATCCAGCTCAGCGCGTGGGAGGAGTCGAAGCACTACTACACGGAGAAGGAGATCGCGGCCCTCGAACTGACCGAGGCGATCACCGTCCTCACCGACGGTTTCGTGCCGGACGACGTGTACGAGAAGGCGGCGAAGGTCTTCGGCGAGCAGGAGCTGGCGCAGCTGATCGCGGCGATCACGGTCATCAACGCGTGGAACCGCTTCGGCGTCTCCACCCGCCAGTCGCCGGGGCACTACACGCCGGGCGACTTCAAGTGACCTTCCGCACGCGGGAGTTGGACGCCGGGGTCGTCGCGGCGATGCGGGCGCTGAGCGCGGCTGCGAAGAAGGGCCTCGACGACCCGGCCCTCACCGAACTGGTGGCGATCCGGGCGTCGCAGCTGAACGCGTGCGCGTTCTGCCTGGACATGCACGTGGACATCGCGGTGCGCACGAACGGCGAGACCGCGAAGCGCATCGCGCTCCTGAACGCGTGGCGGGAGGCGGGCGACGTCTTCGACGGCCGGGAAAGGGCTGCCCTGGCCCTGACGGAGGCGGTTACGCTCCTGCCGGACGACCGCGTTCCCGTCCCGGACGAGGTGTACGCGGAGGCGGCCGAGCACTTCACGGAACCGGAACTGGCCCACCTCATCGCGTCGATCGTGGTGATCAACACCTGGAACCGACTGATGGTGAGCCGCCGCATCGAACCGGGAGGCCGCGCGTGGTAAGCAGGCATGTGGCTGGGGTGGGGGGCCGCGCGTGGTGAGTACGAACGATGTCACGGGATTCCGCACGCTGCACCACGACCGCTCCCCCGGCGACCCGCTGGTCCTGCCCGGACCGTGGGACGCCGCGAGCGCCCGCGTCTTCGAGGAGACCGGCTTCACGGCGCTGGCGACGCCGAGCGCGGGGGTGGCCGCGTCCCTCGGCTACGAGGACGGTTCGACGCCCGCCGACGAGATGTTCGCGGCGGTCCGCCGGATCGTGCGCGCGGTGTCGGTACCGGTGTCGGCGGACATCGAGGGCGGCTACGGCCTCGCGCCCAAGGAACTGGTGGAACGCCTCCTGGAGACCGGCGCGGTCGGCTGCAACCTGGAGGACTCCGACCACACGACCGGCACCCTCAAGTCCGCCGCGGCGCACGCCGATTGGCTGGCGGAGGTGCGCGCGGCGGCGGGCGACCGCCTGTTCCTGAACGCACGCGTCGACACGTTCATCAGGAGCGTCCCGGACCCGGTCGCCGAGGCGGTGGAACGGGCCCGGCTGTACGTCGCGGCGGGCGCGGACTGCGTGTACCCGATCGGCGCCCCTCTCGACGCCGTACCCGCCCTGCGCTCCGCGATCGCCGGCCCGATCAACGTGGGCGCCCCACCCGGCGGCCCTTCCCTGCGGGAGTGGGGCGCGTCGGGCGCGACGCGGATCACGTTCGGGCCGGGGTTGCAGCGGAGGGCGATGGGGGTGGTGCGGGAGATCGCGGAAGGTCTGCGCTGACCGCACGCCGAACGCGCGCGCCGCCACCCGCACCTGTGACCTCACCGGCAGCTCCCGTCACTTGTTGCTCACGCGCAGTCACGCGTGCCAGGATCGTTGGCCATGCATACGGGGGGCCGGGGCGGCAGAGGCCGCGCGGCAAGAATTCGCGGCACTGCTGGGGGAATTCCGGCGGACGGCGGTGCTGGTGCCGCTGGACGACCGGGACGGACTGTGGTCGGCGGAGTCCGGCGGGCTGCGCTGGATCTGCGCGTTCTCGCACGAGGAAGCGCTGGCCCGCTTCGTACAGGCCCGGGGTGCGGAGGCGACCGCCCGCGACTGGCCCTATCTGAAGATCCTGGGCGCACGGCTGCTGGACGAGGCGGTCGGCGCCGCGGGCGTTCCGTGCGGAGTCGCCCTGGATCCGGGGTCGGCGGACGGCGTGCTCTTCCCGCCGATGACCGGCATCGTCCCGGACGCGGTCGCCCTGGACGCCGAGGACGCGGCCGTATGAGCGGGGACGGATACCAGGTCGACCCGGAAGCCCTGGACCGCGTCACCAAGGGCATCAACGCCGCGATGTCGGAGCTCAAGGAACTGGGCTTCGACATCGAGGCGAACCTCGGGCGCGGCTTCGACGAGCTGGAGTTGACCGGCCTGGAGTCCGGACACGGCGGCCTTACGCAGGTGTTCGCCGAGTTCTGCGACCAGTGGAGCTGGGGTGTGCGGTCGCTGATGCAGAACGCGAACGACCTCGCGCGCGGCCTCGGACTGTCAGCCGGGGCCTATCACGAGCAGGAGCAGTACATCTCGACGACGTTGAAGGGGACGTACGACGGACTTGTCGGCAATCCGTACCTCTCCGAGGACGAGGCGGCGCGGCAGAGCTGGAGCGACACGCTCAAGAGCCCGGTGACCGAGCCCTTGAACCCGGATTTCTCGGCGGAGTCCGCCCTGCGGGCGCAGCAGACCGAGGCGGCATGGGATCAAGCGGCGCAGAACGCGCAGTCCTCTCCGCTGCTGGGCCCGGCCGCCGCGGTGGCCGGGCAGGACACGGACGTCGAGTGGCAGTGGGACGGTCCTCCCGCGCCCGAGAACCCCGAAGGGCGGAGCTGACCCGTGGGCATCGGGGGATTCATCGACGGGGTCGGCGACGGTCTCGGGAGCGCTGTCGGCTCGGCGAAGAAGGCCGTCGGCGGGGCGGTCGAGTGGGGCTCGGACAAGGTGGCCGACGGCCTCGACCACGTCGGCCTGGACGGCACGGCCGAGAACGTGCGCGACGGTGGTGAGGCACTGGCCAACCGCCTGGGCGCGCAGGTCGGCGAGCGCAATCTCGGCGAGAGCGACGAGCCCAAGGAACTCGTCCACGGCAGCCCGGCCAAGATCGAGGCCACCGCGAAGCACCTGCGGGACTTCTCCGGCGCGTTCGAGAACGTCGGGCAGGGGCTGCGCGGCCTGGACTCGGGTGACTGGCGGGGCAGTGCCGCCGACGCGTTCCGGGAGAAGTTCGAACCCCAGCCCAAGGCGTGGCTCACCGCGGCGGACGCCTGCGAATCGGCTGCCAAGGCCCTGGAGGCGTACGGGGACACGGTTCGCTGGGCGCAGACGCAGGCCCAGGAGGCCATCGCGAAGTGGCGGGCCGCCGAGCAGACCTCGAAGGACGCGATCAACAGCTACAACGCCCGCGTCGACGCCTACAACAGTGACGTCGCGGCGTACAACAGCACGGTCGAGCAAGGGGGCGCACCGGACAGCACTCCGGTGAAACCCGGGCCGTTCACCGACCCGGGCAAGGAGGGCCGGGAGGCGGCGGAGCATCTGCTCGTCGAGGCGCGCAGGCAGCGCGACGACGCGGGTCAGGACGCGCAGAGGCTGGTGGCCGCGGCGCTGGAGAAGGCGCCGGCGAAGCCGGACTTCACGGATCGGTTGCTGGCCAACGGCACGGACCTGCTCACGGCGGACGTGCTCAGCGGGGTCCATGTGACCGGCGGCGTCGTCAAGGGCCTCACCGACATGGTGAAGCTGGGCCGCACCTTCAACCCGGTGGCCCCCTACAACCTCTCCCACCCGGCCGAAGCCATGGCCCAGCAACAGATGGTGCTGGCCGGGCTGACCGGTCTCGCCTCGCACCCCGAGCAGCTCCCGAAAGCGATCGTCGGCTCGGGCTGGAAGAGCGACCCGAGCGAGGCCGCCGGCGTCTTCCTTTCGAACCTGATCGGCGGCAAGGGCGCGGGCGGGGCCGCCAAGGCGGGGCTGCGGGGTGCGGTGAAGTCGGGCGCCAAGGGCGCGGCCGAGGGCACGGCGCGCGGAGGACTGCGCGAAGGCCTCAGGGAACTCGGCCGCAAGTTCATCCACCGCACGTGCAAGACGGACCCGGTGGACGTCGCGACCGGCCGAATGCTGCTGCCGCAGACGGACATCAGCCTGCCCGCGCTGCTGCCCCTCACCTTCGAGCGGTTCTTCGAGTCGTCGTGGCGGGCGGGCCGCTGGTTCGGCCCGACCTGGACGTCAACCGCCGACCAGCGCCTGGAGGTCGACACCGAAGGCGTCATCTTCGTCAGCGCCGACGGCACCATGCTCGCCTACCCGCACCCGGCGCCGGGCCTGCCCGTCCTGCCGGCCGAGGGCGCGCGCTGGCCGCTGGCCATCGACGTACACGGCGACTACACCCTCACCGACCCCGAGTCCGGCCGCGAGTGGCAGTTCGACGCCCCCGTCGAGGGCCCGGACGGCATCGCGCCGCTCGCTCAGATATCGGACCGCACCGGCCAGTGGATCACCTTCGCCTACGACGACGAGGGCGCGCCCACCTCGATCGCGCACAGCGCGGGCTACTGCCTGAGGGTCAGCACTTCCGTCGGGAGGATCACCGCCCTGCACCTGGTGGGCGCGGCTGAGGACGGCGGGGACACCGAGATCGTGCGGTTCGGCTACGACGAGTCGGGCCACCTCTGCGAAGTCACCAACTCCTCCGGAACCCCGACCCGTTACGGCAACGACTTCCTCGGCCGCATCACGTCCTGGACCGACACGAACGGCTCGTCCTTCCACTACGTCTACGACGACCGGGACCGCTGCATCAGCCAGGGTGGCGCCGAAGGCCACATGGTCAACACGTTCATGTACGGCGACCGGGATCCGGAGACCGGCCACAGCACCACGGCGATCACCAACTCCCTGGGCCACACGAGCCGTTACCTGATCAACGACAAGTGTCAGGTGGTGGCGGAGACCGACCCGACGGGCGCGACGACGCGCACCACGTACGACCGCTTCGACAAGGTCCGTTCAATCACCGACCCGACCGGCCGGACCACCCGGTTCGTGTACGACACGGCGGGTCGGCTGAGCCTGGTGATCCGCCCGGACGGCCACTACACCAGCGTCGCCCGGGGCGCCTGGGCCTGCCCACCACGACGGTCTCCCCCGACGGCGCGGTGTGGCACCGCACGTACGACGAGCGCGGGAATCCCACCTCCGTCACCGACCCGGCCGGCGCCACGACCCGTTACACGTACGCGCCTTCGGGCCACCTGACCGCGATCACGGACGCCCTCGGAGCGACGACGACGGTCACGACGAACCGCGCGGGCCTGCCCCTGTCGGTGACCGACCCCCTCGGCGCGACCACGACGTACGAACACGACACGTTCGGCCGCACGATCCGCGTCACGAACGCGCTCGGCCACCGCACGTGGATGGACTGGACGGTGGAGGGCAAGCTCGCGCGGCGCACGGCACCGGACGGCACGGTCGAGGCGTGGACGTACGACGGCGAGGGCAACTGCACCCGCCACACGGACGCCCTGGGCCAGGTCACCACGTTCGAGTACACCCACTTCGACCTCCTCACGGCCCGCACGGATCCCGACGGCACGCGCCACACGTTCACCCACGACACGGAACTCCGCCTCACCCGGGTCACCAACCCGCAGGGCCTGACATGGGACTACGCGTACGACCCGGCGGGGCGGCTGGCCGCGGAGACGGACTTCGACGACCGCCGGGTGACGTACGGCCACGACCCCGCGGGCCGCCTCACGACCCGCACCACACCGCTCGGCGAGGCGATCACCCTCGCCTACGACCCGCTAGGCAACCTGACGACGAAGGAGGTGGGCGGCGAACTCACGGAGTACGCCTACGACGTGGCCGGCCGCCCCACCCGGATCAGCGGCCCGGACGCCACGCTCACGTACACGTACGACGCGGCGGGCCGCACCCTGTCCGAGACGACGAACGGGCGGACGGTCACCTACACGTACGACACGCTCGGCCGCCGCGCGTCCCGCACCACGCCCACCGGCGCCGTCAGCGAGTGGTCGTACGACGCTGCGGGCAACCGCACCGCACTCACGGCCTCGGGCCGCACCCTCTCCTTCACCCACGACGCCCTCGGCCAGGAACTGACCCGCACGCTCGGCGACCGGCTGACCCTGACCAGCACCTGGGACCCGTTGGGCCGCCTCACGGCACACGACGTGGCGGGGCCGGGCGCGGAGAGTCTCCAGCACCGCACCTACACCTACCGCGCCGACGGCAACCTCACCGCCATCGACGACGCCCTCAACGGCCCCCGCCGCTTCACCCTGGACGTCGCGGGCCGCGTGACAACGGTGAGCGCCCGCAACTGGTCGGAGACCTACGCCTACGACTCCGCGGGCAACCAGACACAGGCCGACTGGCCGGACCGCATGCCGGGTGGCCAGGACGCGACCGGCGAACGCGCGTACACCGGCACCCGCATCACCCGCGCGGGCAACATCCGCTACGAACACGACGCGGCGGGCCGCACCACCCTCCGCCAGAAGACCCGCCTCTCCCGCAAGCCGGACACCTGGCACTACACCTGGGACGCGGAAGACCGCCTGACGACGTGCACCACCCCCGACGGCACACGGTGGCGCTACCGCTACGACCCACTGGGCCGCCGGGTGGCGAAACAACGCCTGGCGGCGGACGCCGAAACGGTCGTGGAACAGGTCGACTTCACGTGGGACGGCGCAACCCTCTGCGAACAGACGACGCACGCACCGGCTACACCTCAACCGGCGATCTCCCTCACATGGGACCATCGAGGGCTGCACCCTGTCATCCAACGTGAACGGAAAACCGCAGCTCGCGCGCGCCATGACGAAATTGACGAACGCTTCTTCGCTGTCGTCACCGACCTCGTCGGCACCCCCACCGAGCTCCTCGACGAATCCGGAGCCATCGCCGCCCGCTCCCGGAGCACCCTCTGGGGAAATACGGTCTGGAGCCGGAAGTCAACCGCCCACACCCCCCTACGCTCCCCCGGTCAATATCTCGACCCGGAGACGGAGCTGCATCAGAACTACTTCCGCAATTATGACCCGGAGACCGCACGCTACCTTTCTCCAGACCCCATGGGACTGGAACCCTCACCCAACCCTGTCTCCTACGTAAGTAATCCACACGCATGGTCCGACCCGCTTGGACTCTCGGCATGCCCACGCGACCTGTACCACGGAACAACAAAAGAAGCGGCCGAGGCAATTCTTCGCGACGGAGTAAACCCGAACTTCAGCCGTAGGGCAATGGATTTCGGGAAGGGCGGGTTCTACGTAACCGAGGACCTTGCACAAGCGCAGAAGTGGGCCGCTCGACTGGGTGGAGAGAACGGCGGAGCAGTCCTCCACTTCAAAATCGCTCCTGAGAAACTCGAGGGACTCGCGCGCAGGACGTTCGACGGCCCCAGCGATGAACTGTCGAACTTCTTCAGGCACAATAGGAGCGGCGGAGCAATGCACAGGTATGAAATGGTGGAGGGGCCGATGCTCCTCAACCTCAGAGATTTCATGCGAAAAGGGCGGGATGCTGCCATCGGAGGCCACCAAATCGCCTTCTTCGGCGAGAGGGCAGCGAAAGTACTCACGAACGGAATGCAAGGAACACTTTAGGCATGAACGAGTTCATCATGAGCACAGCCCCCGAAGCGCGAGAATATCTACTTGAAGTCGTCGAAGAAATGACCGACACCTTCAATATCTCATCTTCCGAGGCGGTAGCCCGTATCAATTCCGAGTGGGGCCACCTATCTTTCGAGGAGTGGCCAGACCTGATCGAGCACGAGCTCCCTGAGCATTGGGCCTATCGGATTTACTACGGTGACGTCCCCTACTGGGATCCGAGCGAGGACCGGAGGAAATGGGTGCCGAAAGATGCCCCTCCTCGCGGCTCCCGCTATTGGACTCTAAAGTAGAAGGAAGCGGCACGCTCCGCCATCCAGCGTTCCAGCTGTTCGTGTTCAGCGCTACCCATGGCCGTGCAACCCGAGGGCGTTCCACTGGTGCCCGTTTCTGACGCTCACGAGAGTTCCGCACGCGAGCCCGTGCGCGACCGGCTCGTGCAACGGGCCGCGGCGCGGAGCACCGCCTCGCTATGGGCGCCCGCATCGATGACGATGGCGAGTCGGCATCTGGGCCCACCTTCGGCTCCGCCTACAGGTACTGCGCCTGACCATTGCCGAGCGACCAGTCGGCCTCACCGTTCTCGTGGACCACGATGAAAACGTTGTGAGGTGCCACTCGCGTCTGCTCCGTGAGGCGCCGGCACACCTGTTCGCACATCTGCCTCTTCTGTTCGTCGGTCCTGCCGCGCCGCATGGTGATGTCGATGTAGACGATGCCGTCGTCGCGCGGGACCTCAAGGTAGGTGCCGTGTCGGAGCGTTCCCGCCGCGCCGTCGTGGTTGGTCAGGACCTGGAACCGGTCGTCGAGCGGGATGCCGAGGGATTCGGTGAGGGCCTGATGTACGGCGTTGCCGACTGCTTCCAGTTCGGCCGACGGCATGCGCAGCACGTCGATACGGACGAAAGGCACAACGATCATTCCTCCCGGAGGGTCAGCAGAGCGGTGATCCCGTCGATGGAAGCCGTCATCGCTCGGGGGTCCTGCTGGGCACGGGCGAGCACGTAGCCCCCTTGGATCGTCGCGACCAGAGCGGCCGCCACGTCAACGGGTGCCAGATGCGGCGCGATCCGGCCCGACCGCTGCGCCTCGTCCAGCAGTTGCCGAAGCCGATCAGTGAGCCACGAGAAGAACGCGTCCACGGGGCGTCGCAGCTCCTCATCGGCGACCACCTCCGGGTCGAGGGCCATCCGCCCGACGGCGCAGCCCCGCAAGGCATCCCGCTCAAGGCGCAGGTAGGCGATGACCCGATCCAGCGCCGGCGCGGAACTGTCGAGAACCGATTCCGCTCGCATCCGCATGTCCCGCGTCGCCTCGGTGAGCGCCTCGATCGCAAGCCCTCGCTTGCCGTCAAAGTGGTGGTACATGCTGCCCTGCCCAGCGTCCGCGTGCCGCTGGATCGCTGCGGGACTGGTTCCGACGTAGCCCCGGTCCCAGAGCAGGGCTCTCGCGCTTCCGAGAAGTCGATCACGGTTGGCCATGGCACAACTGTACATACCAGTAGGTACAGTTGAAGGAGGTGTTGATCGAGGGGCTGCTCGAGCCGTCATCAGGATGCGGTGGGCCGTGCGCATTTCCTTGCACCAGCCGCCGAATCGCTCCTCGTCGAAGTGCAGGCAGCGGCCCAGGTCGCCGCCGAGGGCACGGGCAGCACGCCGTTTGTGTACACGTACAGTGCCGACGAGGGCACACCCGTCGCGCCCACCGACGCCCCACCCATCCCGCGGATGACCGCACGCGGACGATCGAGCGGTCGACTGTGACGGCATTCCCCAGCGGATTCGTGGTTTTCCGTCACAGTCATCCGCGGAGAGAATTTACTGAACTCCGCGTACGAGGCGAGGAAGCGGTCATGTGGCAGAGGAAGTCTAGGGACGAGTTGATCGGCATGGTCCAGCGGTTGATCGAGGCGGATCTGCCCGGGGAAGAGGAGGACCGCCTTGTCGAAGAGCTGAAGTCTTCCGTCTCGCATCCCCGAGTGACGGACCTGATCTACTACAACACCCCCGAACTTACGGCAGAAGAAGTAGTGGACAAGGCACTCGCGTACCGTCCGATCGAGCTCTGACCTTGCTGTCAGCTTGGGGGCAGGGACAGATCGAACCACACCGTTTTGCCCGGTCCGGCCGCCCTCGCCTTTGCTCCCCACGTATCCGCGAACAGCGTCACAAGCGTCAGGCCCCGGCCCGACTCCTCCTCCAGAGAGGGCGTGATCAAGCTATGGCGCACTGAGGCCGGCGTCGACCGCGAGGTGCTCGCCAAGGAGGCCGGTTACGCCTCCGAGTACGTCAAGTTCATGGAGAACGGCCGCCGCAAGCCGACGCTCAGGCTGCTTCAAGTCGCCGACCAGCTGTGCGGCGCGGGCGGCAAGATCCTCGCGGCGCAGGAGTACCTGAAACCGGATCCGCACCCGCAGCGCTCCCAGGAGTTCATCGCGCAGGAGCGCGACGCCATCGCCTTCAGTTCGCACGAGCCGCTGCTCGTGCCAGGGCTGCCCCAGGCCCCGGAGTACGCGAAGGTGCTGATCGGAGCCATGTGGCCGCGCGCCTCAAACGGCAAGAGGCACTCACCACACGGACCAGTGTCATGTTCAGCTTCGTGATGTACGGAGCAGCGCTGCGGACGGTCGCGCCCACGACATGATCCTCGCGCACGCCCCCAGCCCACGCCCGCCTGAGGCGGTTCAGGTCCAGCTACAGCGACGACCAGGGCGGCAACTGCCTCGAAGCCCCCCCCGCATTCACATCCGCGACCCGAAGCTCGGGCCGCAAGGGCCGGGCTTCGCCGCCGCCCCGGTCGCCCCGGACGCCCGGAACGCCTTCCCGGAGCGCGCTCGCACCGCCTGAGCTTCGAGCCGCGAAATCCGAGTTCTGCCTTTGAGGAATGGGTGGTTGGGCTTCAACCCACCCTCCCGCCCTCCCCGCACACACCGGGTCGCGTGACTTTCCGCGACTGGCTTGCCACGCACCGTTGCCACCCTCTAGCGTTCGCGGCAACAAACAACCCCGGCCGGGTGCTACCAACACCCGCCGGGGTCTGACCGACAAGATCAGGAACGTGATCTCGTGGCTGCTGAAAACCTTATCTCCGCCCTGCCCTCCCCCGCACACCCCATGGCCAGCCCGGGGTACGGGAAACGTGGGACGCCGGACCAGGGGCGCCTTCGGCGCGACTCCTTCGCCCATCTCCCCCTCCGCGCCCGCTACCTCGCCTCCTTCATCGACGCGCTTCCCGAGCACGCCGCGATGGACGCGAAGACGCTCGCCAAGGCGCAGCCCCTGTACGGGCAGGCGGCCGTGCGCAGTGCGCTCAACGAGTTGTCCGCCGCCGGGCATCTGCGGCGCGTACGGCGGCTCGCGGACGGTGACGTGACCCGGTGGGTGTTCCACACGTACTGGTCGCGGACCGCGCGCGGCGACGAATGGTGGGCCCGGTTCCTGGGCGGTGACGTACCGGAGCCCGAGGCCGCCGTGCCACCGGCGCCCGCCCGCTCCGACGCGTATCGGCGGCTTGCCCAACTCGGGCTGCGGGACACGCGGTTGACGCTGTCCGCCGCCGACTGCGCCGCCCTTGAGGCGGCCGCCGTCGAGTGGCTGGAGCGCGAGCCGGATCCGCAACTGTTCACGCAGGCCATGACCGCCGGTCTGCCCGCCGTCGTCCACGCGCCGCGCGCCTTCCTCGCGGGCCGCCTGCGCGACAAGCTGCCACCGCAGCGGGTCCGGGTCTCCCCCGCCGCCGCCCCGGCCCCCGTACGCCGAGGACTCATGGAGTGCACGGACTGCGGGCGGCCGGGGCGGCCGGAGGCGCTGCCGGGCGGGTTGTGCCGGGGGTGCCGATCGGACTGTGACGGCTCTCCCCAACTTCGCCGCGGCATCACGTCACAGTTTCCGGCGCGCACCGAGGCCCCGGCCACGGAGTGCGGGCGGGGCCTCGGTGCGGGTGTTACGGGGGGTGTTTGAGGGGCTGGGTGTGGCTAGTTCTCAGGGAGCCACTGTTTCCACGTGGAGCGGTGGCCCTCCACCCACTTCTTCGCCGCCGCCTCCGGGGTGAGCTTCTTGTCGGCGATCAGGAGGGAGACCTCGTTCTGGTCCTCCGTCGTCCACTTGAAGTTCTTCAACAGCTCGGCCGCGTCGCCGCCGTTCTTGGCGAAGCCGCTGTTGAGGTACTTCTGGAGGGGGGTGGTGGGGTACGCGCAGGTGATCTTCTCCGGGTCCGCGTCGCAGCCCTCCTTGTACTTGGGGAGTTTCACCTCCGTCATGGGGACCTGTTCCGTGAGCCACTGGGGGGTGTACCAGTAGGAGAGGAACGGCTTCTTCGCCTTGGCGAACTGCTTCATCTGTGTGATCTGGGCGGCCTCCGAGCCCGCGAAGACGACCTGGTAGTCCAGCTTCAGGTTCTTGACCAGCGCCTTGTCGTTCGTGACGTACGACGGGGAGCCGTCGAGGAGTTGGCCCTTGCCGCCGGACTCGGCGGTCTTGAACTGGTCGGCGTACTTGTTGAGGTTCTTCCAGTTCGTGATGTCCGGGTGCTTCTTCGCGAAGTACGTCGGGACGAACCAGCCGATGTGGCCGGTGACGCCGAGGTCGCCGCCGGGCTCGATCAGCTTCTTGTCCTTGACGTAGCGCTGCACCTGGTCCGGGTGGCCCCAGTCCTCCAGGATCGCGTCGACGCGGCCCTGGCTCAGGGCGTCCCAGGCGGGGACCTCGTCGACCTGGACGGTGTCCACGCGGTAGCCGAGTTCGTGTTCCAGGAGGTACTGGGCGACCGCCACGTTCGCCTGGGCGCCCACCCACGACTGGACCGACAGGGTCACCGTCTTGGCGCCCTGCGCGTTGGCGAACGGGGAGGCCTGTTTCGTCATGTCGGCCGCGCCGCAGCCGGTGGCCGTCAGGAGGAGCAGCGCACCCGTGACCGCCGTCAGCGTCTTGCGAGTTCGGCGCATGTCACGCCCCCTTTCCGTCGCGCGTACGGCGGCCCGTGGGCTGCGTCACCCGGTCCAGCATCAGGCCGAGGCAGACGATCGCGGCGCCCGCGACGAGGCCGGTGGCGAGGTCGCCCTGCGCGAGGCCGAACACCACGTCGTAGCCGAGCGCGCCACCGCCGACCAGGCCGCCGATGATGACGACGGCGAGGACCAGGACCACGCCCTGGTTCACGGCGAGCAGCAACGCGGGCCGGGCGAGCGGGAGTTGGACCTGGCGGAGCTGCTGCCACGTCGTCGCGCCCATCGAACGGGACGACTCCATCGCGGCCGGGTCCACCTGTCGCAGGCCCTGCGTCGTGATGCGTACGACGGCGGGGAGCGCGTAGACCACCGCCGCCGCCACGGCCGGGGCGCGGCCGACGCCGAAGAGGGCGACGACCGGGATCAGGTACACGAACTGCGGCATCGTCTGGAAGACGTCCAGGACGGGCCGGAGCGCTCTTTCGAGGCGTTCGCTGCGGGCCGCCGCGACACCGATCACGAAGCCGAGGACGAGGGTGACCAGAACCGCCGCGAGCACCTGCGACAGCGTGTCCAGCGACGGCTTCCACACGCCCAGTACGCCGATCGCGGCCATCGCGAGGACGGCGGTGAGCGCGGTGCGCCACGTACCGATCAGCCAGGCGAGCGCGGCGACGATCAGGAGGACCGCCCACCACGGCAGCCACGTGAGGCCGTCGCGTACGGGGTTGAGTACGCCGGTGGTGAAGTGCGCGGCCCAGTCGGCGGTGCCGCCGATGACCGGGACGCCGGTGTAGAGGTGGTCGGTCATCCAGTCGACCGCGTCGTTGACGGGGGTGGCGATGTTCGCGACCCAGGCGTCCGGCCAGTCGAGGCGGTCGACGAAGCGGGACACGAGGGCGACCGCCACGGTGCCGAGCGCGACCACGCCCCACTTCCAGGGGGCCGGGGCCGTCTCGTGCGAGCCCATCCGCGCCCCGGCCGCGGCCGTGACCCGGTCCAGGACCACGGCGAGCAGCACGATCGGGATGCCGGCCGCGAGCGCGGCGCCGACGTCGACGGAGGCGAGCGCCTGGTAGACGCGGTCGCCGAGGCCGCCCGCGCCGATCACGGAGGCGATGACGGCCATGGACAGCGCCATCATGATGGTCTGGTTGAGGCCGAGGAGGAGTTCCTTGCGGGCCAGCGGCAGGCGCGCGGACAGCAGGCGCTGGCGGGCCGTCGCGCCGAGGGACGTGACCGCCTCCATGACGCCGCCGTCCGCGGAGCGCAGGCCGAGCGCCGTGAGGCGGGCCATGGGCGGGGCGGCGTAGACGACCGTGGCGAGTACGGCGGCCGGGACGCCCATGCCGAAGACGAGGACGACCGGGAGCAGGTACGCGTACGCCGGGAGCACCTGCATGGTGTCGAGGACCGGGCGCAGGGCGCGGTGCATCGTGTCGCTCAGGCCCGCGGCGAGACCGAGGAGCGCCCCGAGGATCACGGACGCGAGGACCGCGATCACCATCAGCGCCAGGGTCTGCATGGTGGGGACCCACATGCCGAGGACGCCGCAGAGGAGGAACGCGACCGCCGTGGACGCGGCGAGGCGCCAGCCGGCGACGCGCCAGGCGATCAGTCCCGCCGCCGCGGTGACGCCGGCCCATCCGGCGGCCAGGAGTACGAGGTACACGGCGCGGACGGAGAGGACGACGGCGTTGCTGAGGTAGCCGAAGAAGTACAGGAACAGCGGGTGGCTGTCCCGGTTGTCGATCACCCAGTCCGTGGCGTTGCCGAGGGGGTCGGTGAGGTCCACGGTGAGGGCGGCGGGCCAGGTTCCGCTGTGCCACTTGGCGTGGGCCAGGGGGACGAGGATCGCGGCGGCGACGGCCAGGAGGAGGAGTTTGCCCGCGGCGGGGTTGCGCCACAGGGTGTGTGGGCGGTCGCCCGTGCTTTTGGCCGGAGCGGCCGTTACGGCGGCTGTCATCGTGCGGTCCCCCCGTCCGGCTCACCCGTGGCGGGGGCCTCCGCATCGGCGCGCTGCGCCGACTTCTCCGACTCACCCGTGGCCGAGGCCCCCTCATCGGCACCCGGCACCGTGGGCCGCCTTGCCCACCCTGCCGCCCCAGGCGGCAGACTGCCCAAGGCGGGGGCGGCGTCGTCCGACGACTCGGGCTCAGCCGGGGTGGGCCCATCCAGCCCCTGCGGCGATTGAGCAGCGGGGTCCGGGGCGGAGCCCCGGTCTTTCAGCCCCGCCGGCGTTTGAGGCGCGGGGTCCGGGGCGGAGCCCCGGGGTGTGGGGACGGGGCCGGTGGCGCCCGCGGGGCCCGTACCCGCGACCACGCTCAAGAGGCGCTCGTGGTCGACCACGCCGACACACTCACCCGCCTCCACCACCCGCACCGCGAACCCGCTGGAAGCCACCGCCTCGATCGCCTCCGACACCGTCGCATCCGGCCCGATCGCCGGCCCCCGGTCCACCTCGTCCGCGTCGGCCGGCCGCATGGCCCTCCGCACGGTCATGACCTGCTCGCGCGGCACGTCCCGTACGAACTCGCGGACGTAGTCGTCCGCCGGCGCGCCCACGATCTCCTCGGGCGTGCCGAGCTGCACGACCCGGCCGTCGCGCATCAGCGCGATGCGGTCGCCGAGGCGCAGCGCCTCCTGGAGGTCGTGCGTGATGAAGACCATCGTGCGGCCCTCCTCACGGTGCAGCCGTACGACCTCCTCCTGCATGTCGCGCCGGATCAGCGGGTCGAGCGCGCTGAACGGCTCGTCGAACAGCAGCACTTCGGGGTCGACGGCCAGCGCGCGCGCCAGCCCCACCCGCTGCTGCTGGCCGCCGGAGAGCTGTCCGGGGCGGCGCGACTCCAGCCCTTCCAGGCCGACCTTCGCGACGACCTCGGCGGCCTTCGCGCGGCGCTCGGCACGGCCCACGCCCTGGATCTCCAGGCCGTACGCGACGTTGTCGAGGACGGTGCGGTGCGGGAGGAGGCCGAAGTGCTGGAAGACCATGGCCGCGCGGTGGCGGCGCAGTTCGCGCAGGCGGGACTTGTCCATGCCGAGGACGTCCTCGCCGTCGATCTCCAGCGTGCCGGACGTCGGCTCGATGAGCCGGGTCAGGCAGCGTACGAGGGTCGACTTGCCGGAGCCCGACAGGCCCATGACAACGAAGACCTCGCCCCGCTTCACGTCGAACGACACATCGCGCACGGCGGCCGTGCAGCCGGTGCGCGCCCGCAGTGCGGCGGCGTCCAGATCGGCCAACTCGGCGTTCCCGGGGACGCGTTCGGCCTTCGGCCCGAACACCTTCCACAGGTTGCGCACAGCGAACACGGTCTCGGAACCGGACCCGGAAGCGGCCCGCTCACCGGCGCCCGCGGAGGACACAGAAGGCACAGTCGCGCTCATCGCGCATCACCACCCAGCATCTCGGCGCACTTCTCCCCGACCATGAGCACCCCGATCATCGGGTTCACCGCGGGCATCGTCGGGAAGACGGACGCGTCGGCAATACGGAGGGAGCGCAGCCCGCGGACCTTCAACTCGGGGTCTACCACGGCGAGTTCGTCGTCCGCAGCACCTATGCGGCAGGTACCCGCCGGGTGGTACACGGTGTGGGCGACCTTGCGGGCGTACTCGCTGAGCGCCTCGTCGTCCGTGACGTCCGGTCCGGGGCACACCTCGCGCTTGAGCCAGCCGGCCAGCGGCTCGGTCTTCGCGATCTCGCGGGCGATCTTGATGCCGTCGACGAGGGTCTGTCCGTCGTAGTCGTCCTCGTCGGTGAAGTACCGGAAGTCGAGGGCGGGCTTGACCTCGGGGTCCGCGCTGGTCAGGTAGACGCGGCCGCGGCTCTTCGGCTTGGGGATGTTCGGCGTCATGGACACCCCGTGCTCGGGCTTCTCGTAGCCGAGCCGCTCGGGGTTGTCCGTGAACGGGATCTGGTAGAAGTGGAACATCAGGTCCGGGCCGGACGCGGCCGGGTCGCGCTGGATGAACAGGCCCGCGTCGCTGTCCATGGCGCTGTTCTCGGGGATCGGCCCGTTGGTCTCCCAGACGATGACCGACTCCGGGTGGTCGAGCAGGTTCTCGCCGACGCCCGGCAGGTCGTGCAGGACCGGGATGCCGAGGGCTTCGAGGTCGGCCTTCGGGCCGATGCCGGAGTGCATGAGCAGGCGCGGCGTGTCGACGGCTCCGGCGCACACGAGGACCTCGCGGCGCGCGGATATGAGCTTCTCGACGCCGTCCTTGGCGCGCACGTGCACGCCGCGCGCGACCGGCTCGTCGCCCGACGCGTCGAACTCCAGCTTGTACGCCCACGTCTCGAGGAGCAGCGTCAGGTTGGGGCGGTCGCCCGCTTCCATGTGCGGGTGCAGGTACGCCACCGACGCGCTGGAGCGCTTGTTGTTCTCGGGGTGGTACGCCAGGTCGAAGAAGCCGACGCCGTCCTTGAAGGGGCCCTTGTTGAAGCCCTCGACGCGCGGCACGCCCGTCGCCGCCTGCGCGGCCTCGACGAAGTCGCTCGCGATGGCGTTCCGGTCCTTGGCGTCGACCGGGACGATGTTGTTGCGCAGCTTCGTGAAGTACGGGTCCATCGCCTTGTGGTCCCAGCCCTCGGCGCCCGCGGCGGCCCACTCGTCCCAGTCGCCGGGCAGCGGCTTGAACGAGATGAGCGTGTTGTGCGACGAGCAGCCGCCGAGCACCTTGGCGCGGCTGTGCAGGATGTGCGAGTTGCCGCGCGGCTGCTCGGTGGTGGTGTACCCGTAGTCCAGGTCGCCTCCGAGCAGTCCCAGCCAGCGGCGCAGCGTCAGGACGTCGTCGCGGTCGATGTCGCTGGGGCCGCCCTCGATGACGGCGACGGTGACGTCCAGGTCCTCGGTGAGGCGTGACGCGATCACCGATCCGGCGGTTCCACCGCCCACGATGACGTAGTCGTACGTGTTTTCGGGCATGACTCAACTCCAAGGCATTCAGCCGCGCCGGCGGGATCAAGCCCCGCCGGCGATCGATGCGCGGGGTCCGGGGCGGAGCCCCGAGGCGTTCAGGAAACGGATGGGCGGGTCAGCCCGCGAACCACCGGACGGGCTTCGGCGCCAGGTTCTGGTACACGTGCTTGCTCTCGCGGTACTCGGCGAGCCCGGCCGGGCCCAACTCGCGCCCCACACCGCTCTTTCCGAACCCGCCCCACTCGGCCTGCGGCAGGTAGGGGTGGAAGTCGTTGATCCAGACCGTGCCGTGGCGCAGGCGGCGCGCCATGCGGCGGGCGCGGCCCGCGTCGGCGGTCCAGACGCCGCCCGCGAGGCCGTACTCGGTGTCGTTGGCGAGGGTCACCGCCTCGTCCTCGGTGCGGAACGTCTCGACGGTGAGGATCGGCCCGAAGGTCTCCTCGCGCACGACGCGCATCTCGCGGTGGCACTGGTCGAGCACGGTCGGCTCGTAGAAGTACCCGGTGGCGGGCCGGACTTCGGAGGCCTCGGGGCGCTTGCCGCCGCAGCGCAGCACGGCGCCCTCGGCGAGCGCGGAGGCGACGTAGCCCTCGGTCTTGTCGCGCTGCTGCTCGCTGACGAGCGGCCCGCACTCGACGCCGTCCTCGGTGCCGCGGCCGAGGCGGATCTTCTCGGCGCGGCGGGTGAGTTCGGCGACGAAGCGCTCGCGGACGGACTCCTCGATGATGAGGCGGGAGCCGGCGGAGCAGACCTGGCCGCTGTGGATGAACGCGGCGTTGAGCGCCTGGTCGACGGCGGTGTCGAAGCCCTCGTCGGTCTCGCAGGCGTCGGCGAAGACGACGTTGGGGTTCTTGCCGCCGAGCTCCAGGGCGACCTTCTTGACGGAGACGGCCGCGGCCTGCGCGACCTTGGTGCCGCTGACGAGACCGCCGGTGAAGGAGACGAGGTCGACGTCGGGGTGGTCGGCGAGCCGGGCGCCCACCGAACTCCCGGGCCCCGTCACGAGGTTGGCGACGCCGTCCGGCAGTCCGGCCTCGATCAGCAGCTCGACGAGCACGACGGTCGTCAGCGGCGTGATCTCGCTCGGCTTGATGACGAAGGTGTTGCCCGCGGCGAGCGCCGGGGCGATCTTCCAACTCGCCTGGAGCAGCGGGTAGTTCCACGGCGTGATCATCGAGCAGACGCCGACGGGCTCGTGCACGACGACGCTGTGGATGTCGTCGGACCCGGCGTCGACGACGCGGCCGGCGCCCTCGCCGATGACGAGATCGGCGAAGTAGCGGAAGGCGTCCGCGACGCAGTCGACGTCGACGCGGCCCTCCTCGACGGTCTTGCCCGCGTCCCGGCTCTCCAGGAGGCCGATCTTCTCGCGGTCCCGGACGAGGAGGTCCGCGACGCGGCGCAGCAGCGCGGCGCGCTCGGCGACCGGCGTCGAGGGCCACGGGCCCTCGTCGAAGGCGCGGCGGGCGGCGGCGATCGCGGCGTCCGCGTCCTCGGTGCCGCCCTCGGCGATCACGGCGAACGGCTTGGCATCCGCAGGGTCGAGGATCTCGCGCGAGGCCCCTGATGCGGCCGGGCGCCACTCTCCGCCGACATGGATGGTGTTGTGCACTGACACGTCCTGCTTCGCCTTCCGTTCCGGGAATGTCCCCCGATCACCGCACACGTCTTGCCGACGGTCTCTCCGGTGACAGGGAGGGCCCCTGCCCTGGCCGGACGAAAGCATGCACGAAGACCGGACGAAAGTGCGCTACCTCACGCGGCTCAGGCCGGGGTGCAGGTGGTGCCGCGCGGGCAGAACGACGCGAGCACCGTCTTGACCATCTTGGCCTCCGGCGCGCCCTTGCCCGAGGAGGGCCCGGTCGCCGTGACCGCGTACAGATAGCCGTCGGCGGCCTGGAAGCGCTCGTCGAGCGTGCGCCGCGCCGCGCCCGAGTCACTGTCCGTGTACGTGTACTCCAGGTACGCGGCGGCCCCGTAGCCGTCGTCCGGGTCGGTGCCCGGCAGCTCGCCCGTGCCGAGGCGGCGGTAGTCCTTGGCGCCCTTGCCGTCCTCCTTGCCCGCGAGATAGCTGTCGGCGAGCTGCACGGACGACAGCGGGTCGGACTCCTCCACCCCGAAGATCATCAGGCGCCGGGAGCCGTCCTTGTTCTCGTACGTGACCACCGACGGATGACCGTCGCGCTGCTGCGCCTCGCGCTTCCAGCCCTTGGGCACGTCGGCGGTCCAGCCCTGCTCGTCCTCGTAGCGCTCGTACCCGGACGGCGGGTTCGCCGAGATGTCGGAGTCGGAGGGGTTGGCGAGCGCCTGGTCCTTGGCGAGGGCGGACGCGGAGGCACTGGCCTTCGCCTCGCGCGAGCGCTCGGCCTTCGCCGACGCGCTCGCGGAGGCCGCCGCGCGCTCCGCCGCGACTTCCTCCTTGTGCCGCTCCACGGCCCGCCAGACGGTGAATCCGGCGGACGACGCGACCAGCACCGCGGCCACCGACATGATCGCCGCGCGCTGCGCGCGGACCAGCCGGGACCTGCGGCGGAGCAGTTCCCGGTCGTCCTGCACCCAGCGCTGGCGCCGGGTGTCGTAGACCTGGACGGGGACCTGCGCGGCGGTGCCGGGCCCGGTCGCGGTTCCGGTCGGCGGCTGCGCCGAGGCCTTCTCGGGGGCGCTCACGCCGCGCCCACGAGCTTCTGCACGGCCTCCGCCACACTCGCCGCCGAGGCCAGCAGTCCGAGCACCGCCTCGCCCGGCACGACGAGCGTCTGGAGGCGCTGCAACAGGCCCGGCGTCGCCTGCCCCGTCTCGGCGATCTCCGCCTCGGCCTCGGCCAGTTCGCGGTCGGCGTCGCGCGTGGCATCGGTCCGCGCGAACGGCGCGGACTCCAGCTCGCCGCGCAGCGCGCGCAGGGCTTCCAGGAGGGCGGCGGTCAGTTCGTCGCCCGGCGCCTTTCCGCTCGGCGCCTCGTAGTTGGTGGCGCTGCTGTGGTCGCCGATGGCCACCGCTTTGCCGCTGACCTGCCCGAACTGGAACTTCGCGCCGCTGCCCGCGCCCGACTGCTGCTCCGCCTGCTCCCCGTTCATCCCTGCTCCCCTGAGGTGGTTCCGGTGGCCCGACTGTTGTCCCCGACCGACACGGCGCCTCCCGACACCGAGCCCATCGCGTATCCGCCGCTCATGTCCTTGATGAACAGACCGCCCTCGTTGACGTTGACGATCTGCTGCTCGAAGCGGTCCGTCTGGTAGCCGGCGCGCTCCAGCGCGTCGCGCACCCCGCTCGCGATCCGGTCCTGGATCGTCTTCACGTACCGGCTGACGTCCATCTCCTGGAACAGCGAGAGTTCACCCGAACTGGCCAGCTCACGCACGGACGTGACGGGCGCGCCCGGCGCGCGGCGCTCCGGCGCCTCCCAGACGGTGCGGGCAGCCTCGACGACCGTACGGCCGGCCGACCAGCCGAGGGTCGGCATCGCGGTCGGCGTGAGCAACAGCGCCTTCAGCGCGCCGCGCACCACGTCGAACGGGCCGAGCGGGCCGAGCACGGCGTCCACGTCGCGGAACTCCTCGCGCACCGGGCCGAGCACGTGCGGCGCCACTTCGAGGACGAGCATCCGGCCCTGCGTGTGGATCCGTACGAAGACGGTGACGACGACCTGCTCGTCCCAGGCGCCGACCCGCAGCCGCAGGAAGTGCCTGCGGCCCTCGCCGCCCTCGTCGACGGCGGCCCGGATGTGCCGGTCGACGCCGTCGTCCCCGGCGTACGCCGGATAGAACCCGGCGGTGCGGTCGACGCCCGCGGGCAGGTAGACGAACTCCTCGATCTCCAAATCCCGCAGCCGGTCGACGCTGTGCTCAGCGGCGGCCTTGCGCAGCCTGCGCAGCGGTTCGGCGACGAGCGCCACCACACGGGCGGCGGTCAGCTCGTGCTCCGCGGCGCCCTCGCCCTGCGCGGGCACGGCCGGCTCCTTGGCCGGGCCCTTGCCCTCCACCGGCTTCAGTTCGAGCGCGAAGGACCACGGCTGGTACGGGGCCCCGGCCCCGACGAACGGCAGGTGCGCGTCGTACAGGGCGCCGTGGGCGTGCTGCTCGCGGGCGATGGAGTGGGCGACGCGGCGGCAGCGCGGGGTGTCGGGCAGGGAGACGGCGGGCGGGTTGTCGAGGAAGGCGTCCCGGCCGAGCTCGTCGCGGAGCACGCCCTCGACCTGCGTGCGGTAGATCCAGACGACCAGCGCCATGGCGACCGGGAAGATCACCGGGAACGGGTCGTCGGTGATCGTCCCGAGGGCCACGATCCAGTAGCCGGCCATGTTGGCCCACGCCCACAGGATCACGATCCGGCCGAGCCGGCGCCGCCACCGGCCGAAGAAGCGCGCGATGTCCAGCTTGGACTGCGGCTGCTGCCGCTCCATGGGGGCGTACGGGGCGGGGCGCCGGCCCGCGAAGAGCCGGGCCAGCAGCAGCGCCGCGCACACGAACGCGTACCCGTAGGGCGCGAGCCCCTCCAGGGAGGGGCTGGTGGGGTCCGAGCCGATGCGGTCCAGCGACGACAGGAGGGCGTCGCCGCTGACGAAGTCGCTGCCCTCCCCCGTCATCTCGGCCTCGACGAGGAAGAAGCCCACCCACACCGCGAGCAGCCCGAGCGCCGCGAGGACCTCCTGGCTGCGGGCCCGCACCGCGTGCGCCAGCACCGTCAGCACGTCCACGCCGAGCGAGGGCGCCACCGGGCGGTGGGCGTTCCCGATCAGTTCGCCGACCACCGAGCGCCGGAACCCCTGGTCCAGGTAGACCCCGGCGCTGAGCAGCCTGGTGGCCTCACTGGACGTGTGCCGCTCCGCGCGCACCGGCTCCTGCATCGTCCAACTCCCCCGTTGTCAATGGAGGTTGGAAAGATAGTCGATGCACGTGGTTTTGGGGAAACCCTGAGTGACGACGGACAACAAACCGCGTCCACAGCGACAGAAACCGCCCGCGGCGGGTCGGAAACGACCCGCCGCGGGCGGTCGAAGGCTTTCGCTGAGGCGGGGCTCAGATGAGGCCGAGACCGCGGACGGCCTCGCGCTCCTCGACGAGCTCCTGCACCGACGCGTCGATGCGGGTGCGCGAGAACTCGTTGATCTCCAGGCCCTGGACGATCTCGTACGTGCCGTTCTTCGTGGTGACGGGGAAGGACGAGATGATGCCCTCCGGCACGCCGTACGAGCCGTCCGACGGGATGCCCATGGAGGTCCAGTCGCCCTCGGCCGTGCCGTTGACCCACGTGTGGACGTGGTCGATGGCGGCGTTGGCGGCGGAGGCGGCCGAGGAGGCGCCACGGGCCTCGATGATCGCGGCACCGCGCTTGGCGACGGTCGGGATGAAGTCCTCGGCCAGCCACTTCTCGTCGTTGCCGATGGCCTCGATGGCGGGCTTGCCGCCGACCGTGGCCTGGAAGATGTCCGGGTACTGGGTCGCCGAGTGGTTGCCCCAGATGGTCAGGCGCTGGATGTCGGCGACCGTGGCGCCCGACTTCTTCGCGAGCTGGGTCAGCGCGCGGTTGTGGTCGAGGCGGGTCATCGCGGTGAAGCGCTCGGCCGGTACGTCCGGGGCGGCGGCCTGGGCGATCAGGGCGTTGGTGTTGGCCGGGTTGCCGACGACGAGGATCTTGACGTCGTCCGCGGCGTGGTCGTTGATGGCCTTGCCCTGCGGCTTGAAGATGCCGCCGTTGGCCTCGAGCAGGTCGCCGCGCTCCATGCCCTTCGTGCGCGGGCGGGCGCCGACGAGGAGGCCGACGTTGGCGCCGTCGAAGGCGACGTTCGGGTCGTCGGTGATGTCGATGCCCTGGAGCAGCGGGAAGGCGCAGTCGTCGAGCTCCATGGCGGTGCCCTCGGCGGCCTTGAGCGCCGGGGTGATCTCCAGGAGACGCAGCTTGACCGGCACGTCCGCGCCGAGCAGCTGGCCGGAGGCGATGCGGAAGAGCAGTGCGTAGCCGATCTGGCCGGCGGCGCCGGTGACGGTGACGTTCACGGGAGTGCGGGTCATGGCGTTCTCCGTAGGACAGCAGGTCATTTGATCGATCTCTTGGTATCAAGAGATCCGTTCGTCAGGCTATCGCGCCCTGCCCGCACGGGAACCGCAGGTACATGTGGCTCACCCCACAGCCCACCCTCGCGTGCCAAGGCCCGAACAGGGGGACGGCCGCCGAGCCGGGGAGAGAAAGGCTTCGGCGGCCGCAGTGGGGGTGCTCCTGCGTACCTCCCGTGGGGGTAATGGTCCGCCTTCCCAGAAGGCGCGCACCCATGCCCCACGGGCCGCGGATCACCCGGTGCAGCCCTTCTGTCCGCTCGCGAGCGTCGCGCACGCCTTGACGTCGGAGGCCGCGTCGACCGCCATCATCGGCGTGTACGCGTCCGTGTCCGAAGCGCTGACCGTGCCCTTCTTCGACGACGTGGTGCCCTTCTGGAGCTGCACCACGTCACCGGGGGCCGCGCCCTGGATCCGGGCCCAGGCCGCCTTGCAGGTCTTGCTGTAGCGGACCTGGACGGTGACGGTGCCGACCACGGCCTCCGTGGAGTTCGCCGCGAGGTCGCCGCCGCAGTTCATCGCCTCCGGGTCCTTGCCGCCGCAGCCCGCGCCCACGCACTTGACACCCGCGGGCAGTTGGGGCGCGCTCACGCTCGGCGAGGGCGACTTCACTGCCTGTCCGCCGTCGTCGCCCTTGCCCTTGAGGACGAAGAAGCCGACCGCGACGATCAGGGCCGCGCCCAGGGCTCCGGCCAGGAACATCATCAGCCGCCGCTTGCCGTTCCCGCCGCCCGGCACGGCGCCCCGCGAGGGCTCCTGCGGGGTCAGCACGGGCGGCGGTCCGAACTGGTCCGCGCGCGGCGCGGACGCCTGCGGCGGCACGGTCGCCGCGGAGCCGCCCGCGCCGCCGCCGGGGGCACCGGCGGCGGCGCCGAGCGGCGCGTCCGGGCTCCTGGTCGCGGCGGAGCCGCCCGCCCGCCCGGTCTGCTTGGGCGGCTTGGCCTGCTTGGTCGTGGTGGACTGCGCGGGCGCCCCGAACTCGCCGAGCGCGGCGCGCGCCTGGGATATCCGGATGGCTTCCATGGTCATGTCGTGGCGCATCTCGGAGCGGCTCCACGCGCGCTCCGCGAGCTCCCACATCGTCGTCAGATGGACGGGGTTGGTGCCGGTCACCTCGGCGAGCGCGACGATGGCGCCCTTCGGGGCGAGCAGCCGGCCGTTCAGATACCGCTCCCACGACGTCTTGCTGTACCCGGTGCGGTCCGCGAGCGCGGCGATCCCCAGGCCGCTGCGGTCCACGAGCCGGCGCAGCTGACCGGCGAACTCCCTGACCTGTGGGTCGAGTTCGTCCGGTAGCGCCTTCCATCGAGGCATTGTTGTTCCCCCTCTTCCCCCGCGTGCCTGTTCCCCCGCGCCGCGCGTTCCGCTTCGGCCCCCCCCTGGCTACCCATTGGGATGCGGGTAGCCAGGATGTCAGTTCCCGGATCGGGGGCGCACGGGGTCGTTCGACAGCGTGCACCGGGCATGCGTTGCTCGGCCGGGTCCGGAGCGTGCCCCCTCGCACGGTTCCGGGTCCGGGACGCCCGGGAGCGTCCCGTTATCTCCACGCTAAGCGCGCGGGGCGGCCCCGCGCCGGAAACCCCCCGAACGTGCCGGAGATCACCACACAAGGAGGCGGGGCCTCCAACCCGGAGGCCCCGCCCGTCACTTGGGGTCACCATCGGCGCACCCCGGGATCGCCCGGGACGCGTCGGCGGCCGTTCAGCGCACGGTGAAGTGCAGCGTGTCCTGGAGGAACGGGATCGTCAGCCACGGGTCCGGCTGCGCCATCATCGCGAGCAGCACGATGACGAGACCGAGCCCGCCGCACGTGATCATGTCGGTGAAGCGGGAGCGGACCGCGAGCATCCCGACGTCCGGCAGCAGCCAGCGCAGGGCGGCCGCGCCGAGCAGCGCGATCCCCACCAGCATCGTGCCGACGCGGAACACGTCGAGCGCGGTCAGCAGCAGCCCGAGCGCCGCCACGGACAGGACGGCGATCAGCGGCCACTGCCGGGCGGGCGCGGGCGCGTCACCGCCGGCGGCGCGGCCGCCGCCCTCCGGGCGCGCGGTGTCGCGCGTGAAGAGCGGGAAGCGGCGGCTGCCCGCCTTCTTCGGCTCCCCGGCGTCCTCCGCGGTCCCCATGGCCACGCCTCCGGCCGCGTCAGCCGACACCGTTCGCGTCCCGCTCGGCGGCCTCGACCACGTTGACGAGGAGCTGGGCGCGGGTCATCGGGCCCACGCCGCCCGGGTTCGGCGAGATCCAGCCGGCGACCTCGGTCACGCCCGGGTGGACGTCGCCGACGATCTTGCCGTTCTCGTCGCGGGAGACGCCGACGTCGAGCACGGCCGCGCCCGGCTTGATGTCCTCGGGCTTGATCAGGTGCGGCACGCCCGCGGCGGCCACGACGATGTCGGCCCGCTTGAGGTGCGCGGACAGGTCACGGGTGCCGGTGTGGCACTGCGTCACCGTGGCGTTCTCGGACTTGCGGGTGAGCAGCAGCGGCATCGGCCGGCCGATGGTGACGCCGCGGCCGACGACGACGACCTCCGCGCCCTTGATCTCCACACCGTGCTTGCGCAGCAGCGTGATGATGCCGTACGGGGTGCAGGGCAGCGGCGCCGGCTCGTTGAGGACGAGGCGGCCGAGGTTCATGGGGTGCAGGCCGTCGGCGTCCTTGTCCGGGTCCATCAGCTCCAGGATCCGGTTCTCGTCGATGCCCTTGGGCAGCGGCAGCTGCACGATGTAGCCGGTGCAGGCCGGGTCCTCGTTGAGCTCGCGGACGACGGCCTCGATCTCCTCCTGCGTGGCCGTCGCGGGCAGCTCGCGCTGGATCGACGCGATGCCGACCTGCGCGCAGTCGCGGTGCTTGCCCGCGACGTACTTCTGGCTTCCGGGATCCTCGCCGACGAGGACGGTACCGAGACCGGGCGTGACCCCCTTCTCCTTGAGGGCCGCCACGCGGGCGGTCAGATCGGACTTGATCGCGGCTGCGGTGGCCTTGCCATCGAGAATCTGGGCGGTCATGCCGCCATTCTTTCAGGGGGACACGGGTTCGCCCAAGTTGCACTTGCACAACAGCCTCGGGCGCCCACTGGACAGATGGGTGTCCGGTTTACGAGCATGATCCGCGCAGTGCCGCGGATCAGCGGCAGGGGGGACTGCCGCTCAGGCGACTGCGAAGCGTAGTGATCCTCCGCCGGTCCGCTCGTCCCCATTCCGTCAGAGAAGGATCACGCCATGAGTTTCGGCGACCCGAACAACCCCTACGGTCAGCAGCCGCAGCAGAACAACCCGTACGGTCAGCAGCCGCCGCAGGGCAACCCGTACCCGCAGCAGGCGCCGCAGGGCGTCCCGCCGCAGCAGGGCTACGGCTACCCGCAGCAGCAGCCCGGTCCGGCCTACGGGTACCCGCAGCAGCAGCCCGGCCAGCAGCAGTACGGCGCGTACCCGCAGCAGGGCGGCCCCGGCGGCTACTTCCCCCAGGCCGGTCCCGGTGCCCCGGCCTCGATGGGCCGCCGGCTCGGCGCCCGCGCCATCGACGGCGCGCTGATCGGTGTCATCTACGGCATCATCTCCGTCGCCGGTGTCGTCGGCTCCGTGTCGTCGGTCAGCGACTGCGACCCGTACGCGTCGGACTACCAGTCCTGCGTGAACGACGCGTCGTCCAACGTGTTCGTCGCCATGCTCGCGGTCCTGGGTGTCCTCGCGGCGATCGTCTTCCTCTACGAAGCGATCATGATCTCCGCGGTCGGCGCCACCCTGGGCAAGCTCGCCGTCGGCATCCGCGTCATCAACGCCGAGACCGGTGCCAAGCCGGGCTTCGGCGCGGCGCTCGTGCGCTACCTGATCCCGATGGTCGGCGCGTTCGTCTGCTACATCGGCGCGCTGCTCGTCTACCTGTCCCCGTTCTGGGACAAGTCGGGCCGCCTTCAGGGCTGGCACGACAAGGCCGCGAAGACCGCCGTCGTCACGAACTCCTGACGCCGCGTCCGCTGCCGGACGACACGCACGACGAGAAGGGCCCGCCGGCCGCAGCCGGCGGGCCCTTCTCGCGTCCGGCCACGGCGGGCACCCCCCGCGCGGTAGGTTGCTCGCCCTACGCACGGGAGGCGCAGGAGCACCCGTGGGAACGGTGAGTTCACCGGGGGATCGAGTCCATGACCGACCAGCAGCAACCGCCCGTCCCGCCCTACTCCCAGGCGTCCGGCGCCGCCGCGCTCGCGCAGGCCGGGGCCACGCCGCTGCTCGCCGGTGACCCCGCGCGGATCGGCCCGTACCTGCCGCTCGGGCGGCTCGGCAGCGGCGGGATGGGGCGGGTCCACCTCGCCCGCCCCCTGGACGACTCCCCGGGGCTCGCGGCGGTCAAGGTGATCAGGCCCGAGTACGCCGAGGACGCGCGGTTCCGGCGGCGGTTCGAGCGGGAGGCGGCCGTGCACGCGCGCGTGCGCTCGGCCCACACCGCCGAGTTCCTCGGCACCGGCTTCCACCACACCCTGCTGTGGATGGCCACGCGCTTCCTGCCGGGGCTGAACGTCGCCGAC
Organism: Streptomyces sp. BYX5S; assembly: GCF_054724165.1. Lineage (NCBI taxonomy): Bacteria > Bacillati > Actinomycetota > Actinomycetes > Kitasatosporales > Streptomycetaceae > Streptomyces > Streptomyces sp. BYX5S. Next base: position 7,421,114 of record NZ_CM138829.1, read on the forward strand.
GCGGTCCGCGAGTACGGCGGGCTCGAACCGGCGGGCGCCTGGCGGCTGCTGGCCGAGCTGGCCTCGGCGCTCTCCGGGCTCGCCGACGCCGGCATCGTGCACCGCGACCTCAAGCCGTCGAACGTGATCCTGACGACGACCGGCGCGCACGTCATCGACTTCGGGATCTCCTACGCCGCCGACGCGGGCGCCATGACGACGACCGGAGCGCGGGTGGGCACCCCCGCGTTCATGGCGCCCGAGTACCTGCGGGACGGCCGGTGCACCGCCGCCTCCGACGTGTTCTCCCTCGCGGGCACGGTGGTCTACGCGCTCACCGGGCACGCCCCGTTCGGCGACGGCACCGGGGTGGACGTGATGCACCGGGTCGCGTTCGAGGAGCCGATGGCGGAGGTGATGGCCGAGGTCGCCGCGGCGGACGCGGCGCTCGCGGCGCTGCTCGCGGACTGTCTGGCGAAGGATCCGGCGCGGCGGCCGACGCCGGGGCGGTTGCTGGCGGTGGCGGGGGCGCATGGGCAAGTGCCGTGCTGGGGTGAGCGGTTGGGGGGCTGTCTGCTGGCGCGGCAGACGGCGTGCGGGGTGTTGCGGTACGCCACCGCGGAGCAGACGCTGCACTTGCGGGGGGCGGTGTTGCCGGGGCGGGGGGCGTTTCCCGTGCCGGGGGCGGGTGCCGTGTCCGCACCGGAGCCGGTGCACGGTCGCGGGGCTCCGCCCCGGACCCCGCTGCTCAATCGCCGCAGGGGCTTGATGGTGGTTGCCGCGGTTGCTGCGGTCGGGGGTGTTCTTCTGGTGCGGCCTTCCGGAGGGGAGCGGGTGGTCGAGGCGGAGGGGCCGCGGGCGACGACCGTGGCGCCCGAGCGGGCGTCCGCGACGCCTGCGCGGTCTCCGGCGGGCGGTGTGCGTACGCCGGATGCCACGGGCCGTGCCTCCGCCTCCGAGCGGCCGACGCGCTCGCCCGCCGGCGGCGAGGACGGCGCCAGGACGGTGACCGCCACCGCCACCGCGTCCGCTCCCCCGCCGAGCACGACGGAGCCCGCGCCGGGGCCGCCGGCGTGGATCACCGGGTGCACGTACTACGACGGCACGGAGACGACCGACCGCGGTGACAGCGGCAAGCGGGTCGTGCAGGTGCAGTGCATGCTCACCCGGCGCGGCCACGACGTCGGCACGGCGGGCGTGGACGGGGACTTCGGGCCGAGCACGGAGGCGGCGGTGAGGGCGTTCCAGAGCGGCAAGGGGCTCGCCGTGGACGGCATCGTGGGGCCCGACACGTGGGCGGCGCTGCGCGGTTCGACGTAGCGCCGCCCACGGGGGCGTACCGGCCCGGGATCAGTGGAAGAAGTGGCGCGTACCGGTGAAGTACATCGTCACGCCCGCCTTCTTCGCGGCCTCGACGACCTGCTCGTCACGGATCGAACCGCCGGGCTGCACGATCGCCTTCACGCCGGCGTCGATCAGGATCTGCGGGCCGTCCGGGAACGGGAAGAAGGCGTCCGACGCGGCGTACGAGCCGCGCGCCCGCTCCTCACCGGCCCGCTCGACGGCGAGCTTCGCGGAGTCGACGCGGTTGACCTGGCCCATGCCGACGCCGACGGAGGCGCCGTCCTTGGCGAGCAGGATCGCGTTGGACTTCACGGCGCGGCAGGCCTTCCAGGCGAACGCCAGCTCGTCCAGCTCGCCCTGCGAGAGGGCGTCGCCGGTCGCGAGGGTCCAGGAGGCGGGGTTGTCGCCGTCGGCCTGCAGGCGGTCGGTGACCTGGAGGAGCGCGCCGCCGTCGATCTGCTTCGTCTCGACCTTCGCGGACGGGCCGTTCGGGGCGCGCAGCACGCGGATGTTCTTCTTCTTGGTGAGGGCTTCGAGGGCGCCGTCCTCGTAGTCGGGCGCGACGATGACCTCGGTGAAGATGTCGGCGACCTGCTCCGCCATCTCCTTCGTCACCGGACGGTTGACCGCGATCACGCCGCCGTACGCCGAGACCGGGTCACAGGCGTGGGCCTTGCGGTGCGCCTCGGCGACGTTCGCCGCGACGGCGATGCCGCACGGGTTCGCGTGCTTGATGATCGCGACGCAGGGGTCCTCGTGGTCGTACGCGGCACGGCGCGCGGCGTCCGTGTCCGTGAAGTTGTTGTACGACATCTCCTTGCCGTGCAGCTGCTCGGCCTCGGCGAGGCCGCCGGTGCCGTCGACGTAGAGGGCGGCGCCCTGGTGCGGGTTCTCGCCGTAGCGCAGGACGTTCTTGCGCTGGTACGTGGCGCCGGTGAAGTCCGGGAAGCCGGAGTCGTCGGCGGCGGCGCCCGCGGCGTAGCCGCCATTGGACTCAGTGTCGGCGAACCAGCTCGCGACGGCCACGTCGTACGAGGCGGTGTGCTGGAACGCTTCGGCGGCGAGGCGCTTGCGGGTGACGAGGTCGAAGCCGCCGTCCTTGACGGCCGCGAGGACATCCGCGTACCGCTCGGGGCTCGTGACGATCGCGACCGACGGGTGGTTCTTGGCGGCGGCGCGGACCATCGACGGGCCGCCGATGTCGATCTGCTCGACGCACTCGTCGGGGGTGGCGCCGGAGGCGACGGTCTCCCGGAACGGGTACAGGTTCACGATCACCAGGTCGAACGGCTTCACGCCGAGGTCGGCGAGCTGCTTCTGGTGGTCCTCCAGGCGCAGGTCGGCCAGGATGCCCGCGTGCACCTTCGGGTGCAGGGTCTTCACGCGGCCGTCGAGGCACTCGGGGAACCCGGTGAGCTCCTCGACCTTGGTGACCGGCACGCCCGCGGAGGCGATCCTCCCGGCGGTGGAGCCGGTGGAGACCAGCTCGACGCCCGCCTCGTGGAGCCCGCGCGCGAGCTCTTCCAGGCCGGTCTTGTCGTAGACGCTCACCAGGGCACGGCGGATGGGCCGCTTGTTCTCGGCGCTCACGGGATAACTACCTTTCGTCCCTCAATGCTGTAGCCGTGACGGGCGAGGCGCCCCACGACATCGACGAGCAGCGTTCGCTCGACTTCCTTGATGCGCTCGTGCAGAGCGCTTTCGTCGTCCTCGTTGCGGACCTCGACCACGCCCTGAGCGATGATCGGGCCGGTGTCGACGCCGTCGTCGACGAAGTGGACGGTGCAGCCGGTGACCTTGGCGCCGTACGCGAGCGCGTCCCGCACACCGTGCGCACCGGGAAAACTGGGCAGCAGGGCGGGGTGCGTGTTCACGAACCGCCCTCCGAAGCGGGCCAGGAACTCCTTGCCCACGATCTTCATGAACCCCGCCGACACGACCAGGTCCGGCTCGTACGCGGCCGTGGCCTCGGCGAGCGCGCGGTCCCACTCCTCGCGGGTGGCGTGGTCCTTCACGCGGCACACGAACGTGGGCAGGCCCGCGCGCTCGGCGCGCTCCAGGCCGACGATGCCGGTGCGGTCGGCGCCCACGGCCACGACCTCCGCGCCGTACGCGTCGGCCCCCCGAGCCGCGATCTCGTCGAGGAGTGCCTGCAGATTCGTTCCTGATCCGGAGACCAGCACGACGAGGCGCTTGGCCTTGGCCACGGCGGGGCCCTTTCTAGGGGAGCTACGGTGCACGGCCGGTTTGTGCGGGCGCGTCTTTGTGCGTTCGCATGAAGGCTTCGCCTTCCCCGATACGGGGAACCCTACGAAGCGGCCGACCGGCAGCAACGATACCGGCACGGCCGACGGCCCCCACGGGACGGGGGCCGGGACGCCAGGTAGCGTCGGCGGCACGGAACGCCGAGCGGCCGGCGGAACGCTGGGCGGCCATCGGACGTTGACGTGAAGAACGCCACGTGGTGCCGCGCCAGCGGCCCGTGACCGACGACCTAGGGGAAGACGCACACCTGATGCCGGACCGAAGCCTTCGCCTCACGCTGTCCGCCGGCGCCGTCCTGCCGCGCGAAGGCCGACCCACGCCGCCGTCGGCGTCGCCGTCCAAGGAGTCGGACGGCGCGCAGGACTCCGGTTCCACCAAGGCGGACAACCCGTTCGCGGCGCCGCCCGAGGGCGCTCCCGACAGCCCGTGGCGGCCGCGGCGCCCGGAGGGCTCGGACCAGGACCAGGGGTCGGACTCCGGTTCCGGTTCCGGTCAGGGGCGCTCGCCGTGGGGCGGGCAGTGGAGCGACCGGCAGCCGGGGCGCGCCCAGGGCGGGCGCTTCGGCGACCGGCCGGGCAGCGGTGGCAACGGCGGCGGCCCGGAGGGCCAGGGCAACGGGCAGGGGCCGGGCCCCGGCGGCATGCGCTGGGACCCGACAGACCCGGTCCAGCGGCGTGCGCGCTACGCGCTCCTGTCCGGCATGTGGGGCTTCTTCTTCGCCCTGTTCAGCTGGCCGTACGTGGCGCTGCTGCTCGGTGTCCTCGCGGTGTACTGGGGTGTGAGCGCGCTGCGTGCGAAGTCCCGCCCGGCGGATCCGGACGCGCCGGCGGCGCCCGCGGTGGAGTCGGGGCGGCCGCAGACGACGGCGGCGATCAGTGGGCTCGTGACGGGGGCGCTGGCGCTGGCGATGGTGGCGTCGTTCTTCGCGGCGAAGCTGGTGTACAGCGATTACTACGAGTGTCGGGCGGATGCGTTGACGCATGCCGCGCAGGAGTCCTGCGAGGACCTTCTGCCCGAGGGGCTGGTCCCCCTCCTGGGCGAACGCTGACCGTCCCCTCACGCCACGGGGCTCCGCCCCGGCCCCCGCTGCTCAATCGCCGCAGGGGCTCAAAAGAATCCGATCCTCACCCGCCGCTTCCCGGGAGGGTTCACCAAGCCCCTCCCAGGGGGCCAATCAAACCCCTCCGGCGGGCCAATCAAGCCCCTCCGGCGATTGAGGAGCGGGTGACCGGGTCAATCAAGCCTCTCCGGCGATTGAGGAGCGGGGTTCGGGGCGGAGCCCCGACGGGGGGCGTCATGTGCGGGGGCTATTCGGGGGACCAGCGTTTTGCGCGGGAGGCTTCGTCGAAGAAGTCGTAGGGCTCGACGGGCCCGGCGGAGACCAAGGGTTCCGGTTCCCCCGGCTCAGGGTCCGCACGGGGGCGGAACCGGAACCACCACACCGCCAACCCCACCGGCACCCCCACCCCGCACACCCACCCCGCGGCCACCACCCCGCACACCCACCCCACCGGCCCGAACTCCGCGAGCGCGGACCGCCCCAGCGCGCCCCCCGCGCCCCCGGCCAGGCACCCCATCACCACGCCGCACACCCCCGCGGCCAGCGCCACCCCGCCCGCGAGCCGCCGCCACGTCCACTCCGCGGCGCCCGCCACCACGAACCCGGCCACGACCACCGCCGCCACCACGGGAACCGCCCCCACGGCCCACGTGAGCGGCGTCCCGGGCCCGGCCTCCGGCACCGCCACCAGCAGCGGGAACGTGGGCAGCTGCGCGGCTCCGGCGCTCCCCAGTGGCCCCACGGCGTGCCCCGCGCCGAGCACGACCCCGGGGCCGAGCGCGTACGCCGCGCCCCAGATCGCCGCGTTCGGCACCAGCCCCACGCACAGCAGCAGCACCGCGAACCGTCCCGACCACGCCCCCGTGAGCTGCACGAACGACTCCCGTACCGCCTCCCCGCGCCACACCAGCGCCACCGCCACGAGCAGCGCCCCGCCCGCGAGGAGCGCGAGCACCCCGGCGAGCGCCGCCCGTACGGCGACCGGCCCCACCTCCCGCAGGAACCCCGCGGGCAGCGGCCCGTACGGCCGTCCGTACGCCGCCCACACCCCGGACCCGGCCGCCGCCGCGGTCAGCACGACCAGATGCGCCGCGCAGCTCACCCACGAGGGCCGCAGTTCGCCGCCCGCGCAGTAGTACGCGGCCGCCGAGCCGACCACCAGATAGCCGAGCGCGGTCCCGGCCCACGGACCGGCCACCGATTCGGCCTCCTCCGCGGCGTCCCGGGCCGCGCGGTGCACCAGCCACAGCGGCAGCGCGAGCAGCAGGAGCGGGCTGACGCCCAGCGGCGCGGGCGCCCCGGAGAGGGTGTCCGTCCGGATCACCTCGGCGCCGTGCGCCAGGATCCACACCGCCGCGGCGGTGTGCAGCGCGCCGTCGGGTCCGCTGTCCGGGTACGGCGAGCTGATCCACAGCACCATCACGAGAACGGCGCAGGCCCCGAGCCCGAGTCCCGCGGCGAGGGCTCCGCGCAACGCGCCTCTCACGGGGCCCGGGGCGCGCTCGCGCAGCCGGGTCACGAGCAGGGGCAACGACAGTCCATGGCCGGTCATTTGGGTCACCGCACCATGCTCCCAACGACACGCCCTTACCTCGCGCAACAGGCGAAGCCCGGATGTGTCGCACAAGATACGTTTATGTTCTTTATCGCGCGAAAGGGTGTGTGGAGTTCACGATGACGCAGGGCGCTGTCACCCCACTTCCGCCGCCCAAGGAGCGCCGCAGGCTCCGCGAGGCCGGGTCAATGACGCGTGACGAGGTCGCCGAGAGGGTCGGCGTGACGCGTGAGACGGTCCGCCGCTGGGAGACCGGCCGCACCACCCCGAAGGGTCAGAAGCGGGAGACGTACGCGGGGCTCCTGGCGGAACTGGGTGCCGGAGCGGCGGTCGAGGAGCACGCCGCACCGGGGCCGACGCCTCGGGGCTCCGCCCCGGACCCCGCTGCTCAATCGCCGCAGGGGCTTGAAGTGTCGCAGGCGCTGGACGTGCGGCCGGAGTCCGGTGCCGAGTTGCGGACCGCCGCGGAGGCGTTCGACGCGTTGTACGCGCACGCCGCGCCGTTCCTCGTGCGGCAGGCGTATCTGCTGACCGGGCGGAGGCTGCTGGCGCGGGAGGCCGTGGAGCGAGCGTTCCAGCAGGCCTGGCAGCGGTGGCCCGAGGTGGCCGTGGACCCGGACCCCGCGGGCTGGGTGCGGGCCGCGGCGTACGAGTACGCGATGTCGCCGTGGCACGGGATCCGCCCCGGCAACCGGCAGCCGGAGGCGCCGCCCGCCGATCCGGACGACCGTGAGCTGCTCGACGCACTGCTGGGCCTGCCGCCCGTGTACCGGCGCACGCTGCTGCTGTACGACGGCGTGGGCCTGGATCTGCCGGAGACCGCGGCGGAGACGGAGGCCAGCACCCCGGCCGCCGCGAACCGCATCCTGCACGCCCGGGAGGCGGTCGCCCGGCGGCTGCCCGACCTCGCGGTCCCCGAGCAGCTGCACCGGCGGCTGACCGAGCTGGCGGGCTCGGAGGAGCTGACCGCGCCCGGCTCCACCGTGGTGCGCAGCGGCGGCGAGCGGCGCACCCGGTTCTGGACGCGGGCGGCCGTCGCGTTCACGGTCTTCATCATCGGCGCGACCGCGCTGACCGTACGCGTGGCGCCCACGCACTACGAGCCGGTCCCGGCACCGGGGTCGCCGATCGCCGGGGTGCCGCCGCTGACCGGCCCCGAGCCGCTCACCCAGGCGGACCTGGAGCTGCGCAAGGAGCTGCGGGAGCGGCTGAGCGGAGGGCCGGAACGGCTCACGCCGCAGGCGGAGTAGCGCGTACGCCAGTGGGCCCGCACCGTCGTCGGTGCGGGCCCACTGAGCTGCGTACGGGACGCGATCAGCTGAGCAGCTCGCGCGCCAGCTTCGCCGTCTCGGTCGGCGTCTTGCCGACCTTGACGCCGGCGGCCTCAAGGGCCTCCTTCTTGGCCTGCGCGGTGCCGGAGGAGCCGGAGACGATGGCGCCGGCGTGGCCCATGGTCTTGCCCTCGGGCGCCGTGAAGCCGGCGACGTAGCCGACGACCGGCTTCGTCACGTTGGCCTTGATGAAGTCGGCCGCGCGCTCCTCGGCGTCGCCACCGATCTCACCGATCATGACGATGAGGTCGGTCTCCGGGTCGGCCTCGAAGGCCGCCAGGGCGTCGATGTGCGTGGTGCCGATGACCGGGTCGCCACCGATGCCGACGGCCGACGAGAAGCCGATGTCACGGAGCTCGTACATCATCTGGTACGTCAGCGTGCCGGACTTCGAGACCAGGCCGATGCGGCCCGGCTTCGTGATGTCGCCCGGGATGATGCCGGCGTTCGACTGGCCCGGGGTGATGAGACCGGGGCAGTTCGGGCCGATGATGCGGGTCTTGTCGCCCTTGGACTTGGCGTACGCGTAGAACGCGGCCGAGTCGTGGACGGCGATGCCCTCGGTGATGACGACGGCGAGGGGGATCTCGGCGTCGATCGCCTCGACCACGGCGGCCTTGGAGAAGGCCGGCGGGACGAAGAGCACGGACACGTTGGCGCCCGTCTTCTCCATCGCCTCGGCGACGGAGCCGAAGACCGGGACCTCGGTGCCGTCGAAGTCGACGGACGTGCCGGCCTTGCGCGGGTTCACACCGCCGACGATGTTCGTGCCGTCGGCGAGCATGAGCTTGGTGTGCTTCATGCCCGTGGCACCGGTCATGCCCTGGACGATGACCTTGCTGTCCTTGTTGAGGAAGATAGCCATGGCTGTGGTTTTCCCTCGTCCCTTACTTCGCGGCCGCGAGCTCGGCGGCCTTGTCGGCCGCGCCGTCCATGGTGTCCACGCGCTGCACCAGCGGGTGGTTGGCGTCGGAGAGGATCTTGCGACCCAGCTCGGCGTTGTTGCCGTCGAGGCGGACGACGAGGGGCTTCTCGACCTTCTCGCCCTTCTCCTCGAGGAGGGCCAGCGCCTGGACGATGCCGTTGGCGACCTCGTCGCAGGCGGTGATGCCGCCGAAGACGTTGACGAAGACCGACTTGACGTCGGCGTCGCCGAGGATGATCTCCAGGCCGTTCGCCATCACCTGGGCGGACGCGCCGCCACCGATGTCGAGGAAGTTGGCCGGCTTCACGTTGCCGTGCTTCTCACCGGCGTACGCGACGACGTCCAGCGTCGACATGACCAGACCGGCGCCGTTGCCGATGATGCCGACCTCGCCGTCGAGCTTGACGTAGTTGAGGCCCTTCTCCTTGGCGGCGGCCTCGAGCGGGTCGGCCGCCTCCTTGTCCTGGAGGGCCTCGTGGTCGGCGTGCCGGAAGTCGGCGTTGTCGTCGAGCGACACCTTGCCGTCCAGGGCGATGACCTTGCCGGACTTCACCTTGGCGAGCGGGTTCACCTCGACCAGGAGGGCGTCCTCCTCGACGAAGGTCTTCCACAGCGTCTGGAGGATCTCGGCGACCTGGTCGGCGACCTCGGCCGGGAACTTGGCGTCGGCGACGATCTGGCGGGCGACCTCGGGGGTCACACCGTCGTTGGCGTCGATCGGCGTCTTGGCGACGGCCTCCGGACGGGTGGCCGCCACCTCCTCGATCTCCATGCCGCCCTCGACGGAGGCGATGGAGAGGAAGGTGCGGTTGGTGCGGTCCAGGAGGAAGGAGACGTAGTACTCCTCCACGATCTCCGGAGCCGTCTCGGCCATCATCACCTTGTGGACCGTGTGGCCCTTGATGTCCATGCCGAGGATGTTGGTCGCGTGCTGCACGGCCTCGTCGGGGGTGGCGGCCAGCTTCACGCCGCCGGCCTTGCCGCGGCCGCCGACCTTCACCTGCGCCTTGACGACGGACTTGCCGCCCAGCCGCTCGGTCGCCTCGCGGGCCGCCTCAGGCGTGTCGATGACTTCACCGGCCAGCACCGGTACACCGTGCTTGGCGAAGAGGTCCCTCGCCTGGTACTCGAACAGGTCCACGCGCGTCCGTCCCTATCAGTGATCTCGCGGTTCGTTATCTGCGTGGGCGTGCCGCGAAGGGCAACGTGACTCCGCTGTCACACGTGACGTCTGCTGCGAGCTGTCACTAGGGAGGCGTACACGGGACCGAGTACGCGGCATGTCCGTCTCGCAGGTTATCGCCGCTCAGGTACGGCTTCTAAATCGCAGATCACACATGAGCGGTGATACCCGTCACAGAGCGTCCTGTTTATGACGCTATTTGCACCGCTGCGGCGGGGTCGTGAAACCGCGCGCGGCCTCACCGAGCGGGGGTGCGCTCGGTGAGGCCGCAGGTCAGCGGGTGGTCATGTCCCCATGCGGACCACCCGCCGTCGTGCACGGAAAGGAGCGCGATCCAGCCGATGGCTTTCGGTCGTCCGGGCTCCGTCGCTCCGTCGGTCAGACGCCCGGCAGGTAGCTGGGCGCGACCGAACCGGCGACACCGTGCACACCGTTGACGGCATTGCCCGCGAGCGGCTGGGCGTCCGCGGTGACGGTGCCGGTCAGGTCCTGCGCGAACGGGGCGACCGCCTGGGTCACACCGCCGGCCAGCGGCGCCACGTCGTCGCCGACCACGGTCTGGACGAACGGGGCCACGTTGTCGCCGACCAGGCCCTGGGCGAACGGCGTCACGTCGCCGACCGCGCCGCCCGCCAGCGTGTCCACGTCGCCGAGCGCCTGGCCGACGACCGGGAGCACGCCGTGCACGGCGGTGGCCGCGACGGGCGGGAGCACCGCGTCGGTGGTCTCGGCGACGGCCGGGGCGGTGTTGGTGCGCACGTTCTGTACGGCGCCGTGGGCGGTGTGGGCGGTGCCGCGGACTGTGCTGTGGGCGTCGTCCCGCACGGTGCTCTGCGCGTAGGCGGGGGCCTGGGCGGCGGCCTGCGTCAGCTCCTGCTGGAGCTGCGGGGCGAAGGCGTCGAGCGGGCCGAACAGGTAGTCGACGCCTTCCTCGGCGCGCTCCTGGGCGTGGGCCGCGTGGCCTGTGGCGGTGGCCTTGACGTCGCTGGTGGCGTCCTTGACGTCGGCGGTGGTGGGGGTCTGGGCCGTCTGGGCCTTGTCGGTCACCTGCGAGGTGGCGTTCTGCACGTCCGACTGCACGTCGGCGACGGTGTCACCGGCGAGGTCCGGCACGGACACCGAGTGGACCGGCAGCTCGTCGGCGCTCGCCACGGCGGAGCCGAGGGCCCACGCGCCGGAGACGCCGGCGGCTATCACGATGGAGCGGCGGATGTTCTTGTTCATGGGTACGTCAGTTCCTTCGAATTCACTGAACTCACTGAATCCAGTTCACGGCTGGGCAGACCTGTTCCGCCCCCGCGCGGCAGGTCACGGGCGGGGAAGGGCTGCCCTAGCCGGGGAATTCGGGAATGTCGCGGAGCCGGTCGACCACCGGCGAGGTGCCCGCGGACGCCGTGGCGCCGGACGCGAGCAGAACGGGGGCGCGGTCGCCGAACGCCGCCGCGTGCAGATCACCGTGTCGCGTCGAACCGCCGTCACCCGCGCTCGCACCGACCGACGGCACCCCGTCCGGCCGCTCCGGCATGTACGGCGCTGACCCGGACCGCGCCACGTCGTGCGCCGCGGCCGTCGCGGGCCCCTGTACGGCGCCGAACTGTGCGGCGCCGTGGGCCCGCGGCCCGCTCGTCGCGGCGTGGGCCGAACGGTCGTGCACGGCCGGCCGGTCGGCGTGAGCCGCCGCGGCCTGCGGGTGCTGGGGCGTGGTGGCGGCGGGTCCGGGGCGGGTCGCGGCGGGCTCGCCCAGGCCGACCAGGTCGGCGAGGTCACCCTCCGTCAGCCGCTGCGGCACCTCTTCGGCGAGGCCCACGACGCACGAGGCCAACTCCTCGACGGACCCCGTCACCTGGCGCACAGCGACCCCGACCGGCTCCGTCAGGTGACGCAGGGACTCGGCGAGCCGCGTTCGGACGGAGGCCGGGGCGGTGGCTGCGGTGAGGGCGGCGGGCTCGTCGATTTCGGCGTCCGACAACCCCGTGCGCTTCAGGACGGAGGCCTGCGGCGCGGAGGTGCGCGTCGTGGAGGTGCGCGTCGTGGAGGTGTGCTGCACGGTGGCGCGCTTCGGTGCGGGCTCCGCGGACCGGGCCGGAACGCGCTCCGGGTCGGCCTGCGGCGCGCCGGTCCGCGAGGCCACCGGCTCCCGCGCCGCCGTCGCGGCCGACGCCTCGGAGGCAGCCGGGGCAGCGTCGGTGGACACGGTGGCAGCGTCGGGCGTGGTCGCCGCGCGCAGCTTCCGCGCGGAATCGGCCACGTGCTCGCGTACGGTCACGTGCCCCGCCCCGAGCGAACCCGCCCCGGAGGCTTCGGGGGCCGACAGGCCGTCCGCCTGTGCCCGGCCGCCGCACACGATCCCGAGGACGAGCAACCCGCCGAACAGCAGCGCCAGTTGCAGCGCACGCCGTCCGGCCGCCGCGCCCAACAGGCGCGCGACGGGGGCGGGAAGAGTCATCGGGACAGTCACGGTGGCCGAATCCTCGCACGGGACGAGGGAGGCGGCGCAAGCCCCGTGTTACCGATGGGTACTCATATCCGGTTCGCGGCGGCTGCACCCTTTTCCGATGTCGCGTCCGGTATCGGGAGGGGCCTCTTCTCGATCGCCGCGGCCATCACGTCGGGGAACAGATCGGGGGTGCAGGCGAACGCCGGCGCGCCGAGCCCCGCGAGGGCGGCGGCGTGCTCCCGGTCGTAGGCGGGCGCGCCCTCGTCGGACAGCGCGAGCAGCGTCACGAACTGCACGCCGGACGCCTTCATCGCGGCGACCCGCTTCAGCATCTCGTTGCGGATGCCGCCTTCGTAGAGGTCGGAGATGAGGACGACGACGGTTTCGGAGGGGCGGGTGATCTGCGACTGGCAGTACGCGAGCGCCCTGTTGATGTCCGTGCCGCCGCCGAGCTGGGTGCCGAACAGCACGTCGACCGGATCGTCGAGCTGGTCCGTGAGGTCCACGACCGCCGTGTCGAAGACGACGAGCCGGGTCGAGATCGAGCGCATCGAGGCGAGCACCGCGCCGAAGACGGAGGCGTAGACGACGGACGCCGCCATCGAGCCCGACTGGTCGATGCAGAGGACGACCTCCTTCTTCACGGACTGCGCCGCGCGCCCGTACCCGATCAGCCGCTCGGGCACGATCGTGCGGTACTCGGGGAGGTAGTGCTTGAGGTTGGCCGCGATCGTGCGGTTCCAGTCGATGTCGTGGTGGCGCGGCCGGCTGATCCGGGCGCTGCGGTCGAGGGCGCCGGTGAGGGTGGCGCGGGTGCGGGTGGCGAGCTTCTTCTCCAGGTCCTCGACGACCTTGCGGACGACGGCGCGGGCCGTCTCCTTGGTCGTCTCGGGCATCGCCTTGTTGAGCGAGAGCAGCGTGCCGACGAGGTGCACGTCCGCGTCGACCGCCTCCAGCATCTCCGGTTCGAGCAGCAGCGCGGACAGGCCGAGCCGGTCGATGGCGTCCCGCTGCATCACCTGGACCACGGACGACGAGAAGTACGTCCGGATGTCGCCGAGCCAGCGCGCCACGGCCGGAGCGGACGCCCCGAGCCCCGCGCTCCGGCTGCCGCCGCCCGGCTGCCTGCCGGATCCGCCCGAGCCGTACAGCGCGGCGAGCGCGCCGTCCATCGCCGCGTCCTGCCCGGTGAGGCCGCAACCGGTGCCGTCCGCCTCGTCCCCGCCGAGTACGAGGCGCCAGCGCCGCAGCCGCTCGTCCGCCGCGCACGTCGCGTGCGCGTCCGTCTCCGTGCCCGTGTCGGTGTCCGTGCGGGTCATGCCACCGCCCCCTCAACCTCGTTGTCGCCGTTAACGTCGACGCTGCCGTCAGCGCCGTCATCGCTGTCGCCGCTGCCACCGCTGTCGTCGCTGTCGTCGCTCTGGCCGAGCAGGAGGCGCAGTACCGGCAGCACCGCGTCCGCCCGCTCCGTGTCCAGGTCCTCGCCGAACCCGCGCGGCCCTCCGGCGACGGCGGCCTGGCCGCCTCCGGACGGCCCGCGCCGGACCAGCTCGCCGAGCGTGCGCCGCACCCCGGACTCGTACGCCGAGAACGTGCGCCGCAGCAGCGGCAGTACGTCGGTGAACGCGTCGCCCGACACCCTCGTCAGCCAGGCGTCGACGAGGGCCAGGAGCCGCTCGTCGTGCACCAGGAGCAGCCCGCCGCCCGAGCCGCCGCCGACGAATCCCTCGATCCACGCCGCCGCCTCGGCCGGTTCGGTACCGGGCGACAGGGCGAGGCTCATCAGCCGGGCCGCGTCGTCCTCGCCGAGCACGCCCTCGTCGAGGAGCACGCGCGCGCACCGCCCCCGGACCACTCCGGCCACGCCGTCCCGCTCCGCGAGCACGCGCAGCACGCCCCGCCAGCGGTCGCGCACCCCGGCGTCCTCCAGGAGCGCCACGGCCGAGTGCACCGCGTCGACATGGCCGCGTATCTCGCCCGCCGCGTCCGCGTCGAGCCCCACGCACGCCGGGGGCAGGCCGACGAAGACCCGCTCGGCGAGGCCCGCCGCGACCTCGGCGAGCGCGCCGGTGTCGGTGCCGCGCACGTCGCCGTAGCGCAGGGCGCGGACCAGGGCGGGCAGGGCGCCGGCGAGGTGGCCGACGTCCGTGTCGAGCGCGGCGCGGTCGGCGAGGACCCGCATCACGACGGGCAGCGCGTCCGAGAGCCCGGCGCGCAGGCACCGCTCGGCGAGCGCGGTCACGTCGGCGAGCGCCGTCGCCGCGACGGCGTCCGACTCGGCCTTGGCGGTCGCGGCGGCGTGCACCGTCGTGCCCCACACCCCGGCCTCGGCGACCCGCACGGACAGCTCCGGCTCCCAGCGCAGCCGCCACGACTCGCGGAACGTGCCGGTGGAGCCGCGCGCCGACCTGGCGGGCTCGCCCCACGCGATGCCGAGGAGCCGCAGCCGGTGCAGCAGCCGGCTGCGCGCGGCGTCGGTGTCGCCCCGCAGGTCGAGGTCCAACTCCTTCTCCGCCGCCGCCGGTTTGAGCCGCAGCGAACGCTGCTGCCGCGTGAGGTCCCGCTGCAACGGCACCGCGGGCGCCGCCTCCGGAACCTCCCCCAGCACGTCGCCCACCACCAGCTTGTCGTGGATGAGCGACAGCGGTACGTCCGAGCCCTCGCACAGCACGGCCCGCACCGCGTCGGTGGTCTCGGTGAGGCCCGCGAGCGGCCGCCCGCGCATCACGGCGAGGGTCTCCGCGAGGCGTACGGCCTCGATGACATGGGCGGAGGACACGATGCGGTCCTCCGCGCGCAGCAGCCCCGCGACCTTGGTCAGCCAGCGCTCCACGGGCCGGTCGGGCGCGCTGAACAGGTGCCCGTACCAGCCGGGCGACTCGATGCCCGCCCCGTATCCGCTCGCGCGGGCGAGCCGTCGGTGCGTCCACGGCACCCACGTCATGTCGACCTTGGCCTTCGGCAGGCCCTTGAGCAGGGCCCGGTCGGCGGCGACGGTCGTCTTCCTGCGCAGCGCGGGGACGTGCCACGCCCCGCACACCACGGCGACGTCGTCGCCGAACTCCTTCTGCGCCGCTCGTACTTGGAGCCGCATGTACGCCTCGCGCACGAGGTCGCGCTCGTATCCGCCGCCCCCGCACGCCTCGCGCAGCGCGCCCATCGCCTCGCCGAGCGCTGCGAAGGGGTCGCCGTCCCGGTGCTCGACGACGTCCTCCCACCAGCGCTCCGCGTCGTCGTATCCGGCGGTCTCGGCGAGGACGCGCAGCGGGTCGATGCGCACGGAGACCTCCGCCGCTTCCTCGCTCTCCTCCACGCCCTCCTTCACTTCCTCGCCCCGGTCGCCCTCGTCCCGGTCGTCCTCGCCCCGCAGTGCCAGGCTGTGCGCGGCCGGCAGGTCGATGAAGCGCACCGGCACGTCGCGGCCCAACGCCCATTGGATCGCGACCCATTCGGGCGAGAACTCGGCGAACGGCCAGAACGCCGACTTGCCCGGCTCGTCCACGACGTGGGCGAGCAGCGCGACCGGCGGCCGCATGTCGGCCTCGGCGGCGAGCGGCACGAGCCCGTCGGCCTCGGGCGGCCCTTCGATCAGGACGACGCGCGGCTCGGTGGCGTCGAGCGCGGTGCGTACGGCGCGCGCGGATCCGGGGCCGTGGTGCCGCACGCCGAGCAGCGTCGGCCCCTTGGTCGACGTCGTCACGCGCTCACCTCGCGGCAGGCCCGGTAGAAGTCCTTCCAGCCGTCCCGCTCGCGCACCACGGCCTCCAGGTACTCCTGCCAGACGACCCGGTCGGCCGCCGGGTCGCGCACCACGGCCCCGAGGATCCCGGCGGCCACGTCGGAGGGGCGCAGCACGCCGTCCCCGAAGTGCGCCGACAGCGCGAGGCCGTTGGTGACGACGGAGATCGCCTCGGCGGTCGACAGGGTGCCGCTCGGCGACTTCACCTTCGTCCGCCCGTCCGCCGTCACACCGTCGCGCAGCTCGCGGAAGACGGTGACGACGCGGCGGATCTCGTCCATGCCGTCGGGCGCGCTCGGCAGCTCCAGCGCCCGGCCGACCTGATCGACCCGGCGCGAGACGATGTCGACCTCGGCCTCCACGCTCGCGGGCAGCGGCAGCACGACCGTGTTGAAGCGGCGGCGCAGCGCGCTCGACAGATCGTTGACCCCGCGGTCGCGGTCGTTGGCCGTGGCGATGAGGTTGAAGCCGCGCACGGCCTGCACCTCCTGCCCCAACTCCGGTATCGGCAGGGTCTTCTCGGACAGGATCGTGATCAGTGTGTCCTGCACATCGGCCGGGATGCGCGTCAGCTCCTCGACGCGTGCCGTCATCCCCTCGGACATCGCCCGCATGACGGGGCTCGGCACGAGGGCGTCCCTGCTCGGCCCGTGGGCCAGCAGCTGCGCGTAGTTCCAGCCGTAGCGGATGGCCTCCTCCGGCGTCCCCGCCGTGCCCTGCACCAGCAGGGTCGAGTCCCCGCTCACGGCGGCCGCGAGATGCTCCGACACCCAGGTCTTCGCGGTGCCGGGCACCCCGAGCAGCAGCAGCGCCCGGTCCGTCGCCAGCGTCGTCACCGCGACCTCGACGATGCGCCGCGGGCCCACGTACTTCGGTGAGATCACCGTGCCGTCGGGCAGCGTCCCGCCGAGCAGATACGTGGCGACGGCCCACGGCGACATCCGCCAGCGGGCCGGCCGCGGCCGGTCGTCCTGTGCGGCGAGCGCCGCGAGTTCCTGCGCGAACGCGTCCTCGGCGTGCGGCCTCAGCGTCTCTTCCACGGCCTGGCCCTCAACGGAAACGGTCATGGCTCTCCCCCTCCAACTCGCGCAACTCGAACCATCACGACGAGCTGTCTGCCGCTCTCGTCGCGTGTTGGATTCCACGGTGCACCACGCCACTGACAATCGACCTCGGCGCCAACATCGGCGCAGGTCAGAGCAGTTGCCGGGGCGATTGTCAGTGGCGGGACCTACCGTCGACGACATGAATCAGCAGGGGGTTCGCTGGACGGCGGATCAGGTGCTCGCGCTGGCGCCTGACGCTTCGTCACGCAAGGCGGGAAGCAAGCTCGGGTCGCCGGGGCCCTGGTCGGGGACCGGGACGTCCGCGAGCGCGGGAGATTCGGACGAGGGGGCGGTGTGGGGACTGTGCAAGGGCAGCGGCAGCAAGCCGTACCAGACGATCGTGGACATCGGCCAAAGCGCCGCGGGCTCGACGGGCCCGGCGTACAAATGCAGTTGCCCGAGCCGCAAGTTCCCGTGCAAGCACGCACTCGGGCTGCTGCTGCTCTGGGCGGTCGACGAGACGCACGTGCCGGCGGGGCAGGCGCCGCCGGACTGGGCCCAGCCGTGGCTGGAGGGACGGCAGAAGCGGGCCGGGTCGCAGCAGGCCGCGGCGTCGGCGGCCGGTTCGGGCGGCGCCCCGGCGGATCCCGAGGCGGCGCGGCGCAGAGCCGAGCGGCGGGCCCAGCGGATCACGGCGGGGGCCACGGAGCTGGAGCAGCGCCTGACCGACCTGCTGCGCGGCGGCCTCGCGCAGGCGGAGCGGGCGGGGTACGGGCTGTGGGAGGAGACGGCGGCCCGGATGGTCGACGCGCAGGCGCCCGGACTCGCGGCGCGAGTACGGGAGTTGGGGGCGATACCGGCGTCCGGGCCCGGCTGGCCGGTGCGGCTGCTTGAGGCGTGCGCCCTGCTCCACCTCCTGGACCAGGGCTGGCTGCGCCGCGAGGAACTGCCCGCCGAGCTGGCGGCGACGGTCCGCTCCCGCGTGGGCCTGCCCGCCTCCGACCGGGAGCCGGCCGTGCGCGACCGCTGGCTGGTCCTGTCCCAGTACGACTCGACGGACGGCCACCTCACCACACGCCGGATATGGCTGTACGGAGCGGAGAGCGGGCGCACGGTGCTGCTGCTGTCCTACGGGGCGGCCGGCCGCGCCCCGGCACTGGCCCTGCCACCGGGCCGCACCCTCGACGCCGAGGTGTCCGTCTTCCCCGGAGCGGGGGCCCTCCGGGCGGAACTCGGCGACCAGTTCGCCGCGCCGGACGTGAGCGGCGCCCGCCCCGAGGGAGTCGACGTCACGACCGGCCTCGCCGCCTACGGGACGGCGCTGGCGGCCGACCCCTGGCTGGAGTCCTGGCCGGTGACGCTCGCGGACGTCATACCGACACGCACCCCGGAAGGCCACTGGCAACTCGCCGACAGCGCGGGCAAATTGGCTCTCCCCCTCACCGAATCCGCCGCGTCGTCCCCCGGCCTGTGGCGCCTGGTGGCGACCTCCGGCGGCGCCCCCGTGACGGTCTTCGCCGAATGCGGCCCCACAGGCATCCGCCCCCTCACCACCTGGACCCCCTCCACCCCAACCCCCATCCCCCTGACCTGACGGTGCCCTCCGCCACCCCGGACCGCCCCTCCGGTGCCCCACCCAAGCCCCTCCGGCGATTGAGGAGCGGGGTCCGGGGCGGAGCCCCGGGGGTTCCACCCCGGTGCCGGTGACGGGGGCACCACCCGGTGACGAGGGCAACACCCGGTACCGGAGGGGGCCCCGCCCCACCCACAACCACCCACCGCACAAAAAGGAGAGGCCCCACGATGACGCCGACGCCCACCTGGGACGACCTGGTCAGCACCGCACTCCTCGGCACCGACCGCCGCCCGGACCACCCCCCGCACACCCTCCTCGACACCGCGGCCCTCCACACCGTGCGCCACCGCGCCGGCCTCCGCCCCGCCCCGGCCGCCGACCTCCCGGAGCGCGCCGCGGAAGACCCCCGCCCGCCCCTGCCGCACCTCGCCCGGAACCGCCTGGCGATGCTGCTGACGGACCGTTCCACGGGCGGCGGCTCCCGCCGCGGCACCGCCCCCGACCTCCTGGAACTCCTCCCCCAGTGGCTCGCCACGGCCAACGCGCACGGCTACGGACCCCCACCCGAGCTGCTGCCCGCCCTCCTCGACGCGGCACGCGGCCGCACCGACCTGCGCCCGCAGGCGCTCACGTTCGCGGGCCCGCGCGCGCTGTGGCTGGCCCGCCTCAACCCGGACTGGAAGTTCGCGCTGCGCGCCACGCCGGGTGCGGGCACCGCGCTGCCCGCGCCGCAGGACACGGAGGAGGTCCTGCGGCGCTGGGAGGAGGGCCTGTTCGCGGAGCGGGTCGCGCTGCTCGCCTCCGTACGGGCGTACGACCCGGCGGTGGGCCGCGCCCTGCTGGCCGGGACGTGGGGCACCGAGCGGGCGGAGGACCGCCTGATGTTCCTCGACTCGCTGCGCACGGGGCTGGGGGACGCGGACGAGCCGTTCCTGGAGCAGGCGCTGGCCGACCGCAGCAAGAACGTGCGGGCGACGGCCGCCGAGCTGCTCTCCGCGCTCCCCCGCTCGGCGCTCGCGACGCGCATGGCGGACCGTGCGCTGACCTGCGTGGCGCTGGACCGCGCGACGGGCACGGTCGTCGTGGAGGCACCGCACGAGTGCGACGCGGCGATGGAGCGGGACGGAGTGGTGGCGAAGGCACCGGCGGGCCGGGGGGAACGGGCCTGGTGGCTGGGCCAGTTGGTGGAGGCGGCGCCGCTGGACCGCTGGCCGGACCGGTTCGGCGGGCTGAGCCCGGAGGGGATCGTGGCGCTGCCGGTCGCCGACGACTGGCGCGGCGAGCTGCACGCCGCGTGGTGCCGGGCGGCGGTGCGCCAGCGCGACATCGGCTGGTCACGGGCGCTGCTCGGGGCGCCGACGGCGCCGGACGCGGCGGGCCCCGGGGCGGTGTCGCTGGCCGAGCGCGCGAAGCTGCTCGCGGCGCTGCCGGGGGCGGAACGGGCGGAGTGGGTGGCGGAGTTCATCGCCGCGCACGGCTTGTCCGAGGCGTTCCAGCTGCTGGGGGTGTGCGGGACGCCGTGGGCGCGGCCGCTCGGGCGGGCCGTGGTCGACGCGCTGAACATCGCGCGGGACGCGGGGAGTTACCCGTGGAGCTTCAGCGGAGTGATGGGTCTCGCCGAGCGCTGCCTGGACCCGGACGAGGTCGGACGCCTCGAGGGCCTCACGGCGGCGGTGGACGAACCGGAGGGCTCGGCCCCCGGCGCCGGCGGCTACTGGACGGAAGCCTTCCAACGCCTCGCCGGCACCCTCCGCCTCCGCCACTCCATGCGCACCGAACTCACCCCACCCAGACCAAGCCCCTGCGGCGATTGAGCAGCGGGGTCCGGGGCGGAGCCCCGTGACCGCAACCCCGGTGCCGCGCCACCGAACGCGACACCCACCCGCCGGAGGCCTACGCTCCGGCAGGCTGCCGCACATTCGCCCGCACCCACTCCACGATGGACGCGGTCGTCGCCCCCGGCGTGAAGATCTCCGCCACACCCTTCTCCTTCAGCAGCGGAATGTCCCCCTCGGGGATGATCCCGCCACCGAAGACCTTGATGTCCGCGGCATCCCGCTCGGCAAGGAGCTCGATGACACGGGCGAAGAGGGTGTTGTGCGCGCCGGACAGGATGGACAGCCCGATCGCGTCGGCGTCCTCCTGAATGGCGGTGTCCACGACCTGCTCGGGCGTCTGGTGCAGGCCCGTGTAGATGACCTCCATTCCGGCGTCACGCAGCGCACGCGCGATCACCTTGGCCCCACGATCGTGGCCGTCGAGTCCCGGCTTCGCGACGACCACGCGGATCGGACCGGCTGCCACACCCATCACTGCCTCCTTGAAACGACTGCTGAATCAAAAACTCACGCGACTGTTCAAAAGACTGTTGCCCGAAGTGAACGAACGTTATCGACAGCATCCCGCAAGGCGCCGTTTCACGGTGCGGACCGAGGGGGAAATCACACGGTGGGACACATTCGCTGCGCGCCGCGACTGCCGGAGGCGGGACCGACCGCCACATCCGGGACAGGCGCGAGGGAGCCGCTTCGAGGTCGCCGCGCCACCGCGCCGACAGCCGCACGGCACGGTGGCACGGTGCTTCCGGCTGCCGTTCGGCCCGATGCGTCGGCGCATCCGGCACGTTCGGCGGCACAGAATCACTTCGGCCGGCTCTCATGAGCGCACACGGGGGACAGAGGCCTCCTCCCGTGTGCCGACGGGAGGTTGACCGATGAAGGTCACGAGGACCCTGCCCTTTCGCCCCCTCTGCCAACTGCTGCCCACGAGACTGGCCGGACTCTCGATCGCCCTGCTGAAGGCGACCGCGCTCGAGCTGGCGATCCTCGCGGGGCACCTGCTCCTCTATCCCTCGGGCATCCTCCCGGAACGACGGCAGCCCCTGCCGCTCCCCCACCATCCGTCGCCCCCGCCACTGGACGCGCCGGTCGACGTGACCCCGGACGGACCGGTCGACCTCGACACGCCCCCGGCCGCCGCCCCCACCGCGGACGCGCCCCGCCTGCCCGCACCCGCCGCTCCCCCGGTCCTGCTCCTGCACGGCTTCATCGACAACCGCTCCGTCTTCGTCCTGCTGCGCCGCTCCCTTGCGCAGCACGGCAGGCAGCACGTCGAGTCGCTCAACTACTCCCCGCTCACGTGCGACATCCGGGCGGCGGCCGCGCTGCTCGGGCGGCATGTGGAGGAGCTGTGCGAGCGCACGGGCCGGGACAGGGTCGACATCGTGGGGCACAGCCTGGGCGGGCTGATAGCCCGCTACTACGTGCAGTGCCTCGACGGGGACCGGCGGGTGCGCACGCTCGTCACGCTCGGCACCCCGCACGGCGGCACCAGCGTGGCGCCGCTCGCGGACGCGCATCCGATCGTCCGGCAGATGCGGCCCGGCTCGTCCGTGGTCGAGGAGTTGAGGCGGCCCGCGCCCGGCCGCCGTACGCGCTTCGTGAGCTTCTGGAGCGATCTCGACCAGCTGATGGTGCCCCTGGAGACGGCCTGCGTGGACCACCCGGACCTGCTGGCGCAGAACGTGCGGGTCACGGGCATCGGCCATCTCGCGCTGCCGGTCCACCCGGCCGTCGCGACCGGCATACGTCAGGCGCTCGACGCCGAACCGGAGGAAGGAGGGCGCTCGGCCGACAGGAACGGCGGCGGTCTGACCGTGGCCTGAGGGCCCCTCGAACCGGCCATTTCGTCGAACGATCATCGAACTCAGGGCCAAAGAACTGTCCATAGTCCACCCAAAGGCGGCCGATTGCCCCGTTCTCCGGGGCATGAAACCTGCCGAAGATTGTCGCGCCCTCATACCGACGGGTACAGTCGCCGCACTGCTCTGGCAGCCCCTGTTGTCGAGGCGAAAGAGAAGTTGGTGAACGACCGCAATCCGTCGGGGACCGCGCCCTACGCGTCGTACGACGGTTACTCCGCGACCAGCTTCGCAAGCGATCCGCTCTTCGGCGACATGCAGGAGGACCCCTACGAACCGGGGTCCCACAGCACGGGCCAGTGGCACACGGGCCCGCAGCAGCAGTACGCCGCCCCCTACGCGTCCGGTCATTACGGCACCGGGGCGTACGAGACCGGGACCTACGACACGGGCGCGTACGACACGACCGGTTCCTGGTCGACCGGCGGGTACCAGCAGGTCGCCGACATCCCGGCGCAGCAGCCGAGTCCGGCGGCCGAGCAGCACAGCACCGGCCAGTGGGACACGTCGGCGTACGAGACGCAGCAGTGGGACACCTCGGGTTACGGGACGCACGCGTTCCCGGCCCAGCACCCCGACACACAGAGCTTCGAGGTCCCCTCCTTCGGGACGCAGACCTTCGACACGGGCTCCCTCGACACGGGCTCCTTCGCAACCCAGACGTTCGAGACGCAGACCTTCGAGGCCCCCGCCTTCGATTCCTTCGAGTCCTTCGAGACGCAGACCTTCGAGACCCAGTCCTTCCCGGCGCCCGTCTTCGGTACGACCCCCTACGACACCGGCGCGTACGACGCCACGCAGTGGAACGCCGGTGCCGCCGAAGCGCCCACCGAGCACGGTCTCGCCCCCGACCCGGAGGCCCCCGAGGCCCCCGAGGTCGCCGAGCACCACGAGGCGGCGGCAGAGGCGGAGGCCGAACCGGCGCCGGCGCCCGTCTCGAGAAGGTCGAGCCGCGGCGCGGGCAAGAACGTCTCGCGCGGCCGCGCCGGACGCCGTCGCCCCGCGGCGAAGCGGTCGGCGCTGATCACCGTCGTCGTACCGTCGGCCTGTGTGGTCGGCGTCGCCGGGATCGCCGCGGCCAGCGTCGGAGGCGGCGGGGACGAGGGCCAGGAGACGCAGACCACCGCCGCGGCGGCCGACGCGCAGGCCGTGCAGCCGTCCGTGGCCAACAACAAGCTGGACACGCAGCTGAAGGACCTGTCCGCCGACGCGGGCGACTTCGCGGACCGGGCGAGCCGCACGCAGGAGCGGATCGACCTGAAGGCGAAGCAGCAGGCGGAGCGCAAGAAGGCGGCCGAGGAGGCCGCGCGCAAGGAGGCGATGCGGCCCAAGTTCGCGCTGCCGGTGAAGCAGCACGGGCTGAGCGCCTACTACGGCCAGGCCGGCGTCAACTGGATGTCCCAGCACTCCGGCATCGACTTCCCCGTCTCGTTCGGCACCGAGGTGATGGCCGCGACCGACGGCACCGTGCGGACGCAGTGGAACAGCGCGTACGGGAACATGGCGATCGTCACCGCCAAGGACGGCACGGAGACCTGGTACTGCCACCTGTCGTCGCACACCGTGATGAGCGGCCCGGTCAAGGCCGGTGACGTGATCGCGCGCTCGGGCAACTCCGGCAACTCGACCGGACCGCACCTGCACTTCGAGGTACGGCCCGGTGGCGGCTCGGCGATCGACCCGCTGCCGTGGCTGCGCAGCCACGGCATCGACCCGACGTAACCAGCCCCCGTAACCAGCCCCCGTACGAGGGACTACAGCTTCTCGACCGGCGCGTACCGCAGCAGCAGCCGCTTCGGCTTGGGGTCGCCGAAGTCGATCGTGGCCTCCGCCTTGTCGCCCGTGCCGGAGACGCCCACGACCGTGCCGAGCCCGAACTGGTCGTGCGTGACGCGGTCGCCGACGCCGAGGGCCACCACCGGCTTGTCGCCCGCGCGGCGCGTGGCGAAGGCCGGCGTCGAACCCGAGCGGGAGCGCGAGGACGACAGGGACGCCGCGATGCCGCCGCCGATGCTCTTCGTGGAGGCCGCGGGCGTCGAGGGTCCCGTGCGCTTCCAGTCCAGGTGGCCGGCCGGGATCTCCTCCAGGAAGCGGGAGGGCGGGTTGTACGAGGGCTGGCCCCAGGCGCTGCGCATGGAGGCGCGCGTCAGATAGAGGCGCTGGCGGGCGCGCGTGATGCCGACGTAGGCGAGGCGGCGCTCCTCCTCCAGCTCCTTGGTCTGGCCGAGGGAGCGCATGTGCGGGAAGACGCCGTCCTCCAGGCCGGTGAGGAAGACGACCGGGAACTCCAGGCCCTTGGCGGTGTGCAGGGTCATCAGGGTGATGACGCCGCTGCCGTCGTCGTCCTCGTCGGGGATCTGGTCGGAGTCGGCGACGAGGGCGACGCGCTCCAGGAAGTCGGAGAGTCCTCCGCCGCCCGTCTCGGTCTCGCCGTCCTCACCCGCCTCCTGCTCGAACTCCAGGGCCACGGCGGCGAGTTCCTGCAGGTTCTCGATGCGGGTCTCGTCCTGCGGGTCGGTGGAGGCCTGGAGTTCGGCGAGGTAGCCGGTGCGCTCCAGGACGGCTTCCAGGACCGTCGCCGGGCCCGCGCCCGATTCGACGATCGTGCGGAGGTCCTCCATCAGCGTGTTGAACCGCTTCACGGCGTTGGCCGAGCGGGCCGCCATCCCGTACGCCTCGTCGACGCGGCGCAGGGCCTGCGGGAAGGAGATCTTCTCGCGCTGGGCGAGCGCGTCGATCATCGCTTCGGCGCGGTCGCCGATGCCGCGCTTGGGCACGTTGAGGATGCGGCGCATCGGCACCGAGTCCTCGGGGTTGGCGAGGACCCTCAAGTACGCGAGGACGTCCCGGACTTCCTTGCGCTCGTAGAAGCGGACGCCGCCGACGACCTTGTAGGGCAGGCCGGTGCGGATGAAGATCTCTTCGAAGACACGGGACTGCGCGTTCGTCCGGTAGAAGACCGCGACGTCGCCCGCCTGCGCGTCGCCCGCGTCGGTGAGCCGGTCGATCTCGTCGGCGATGAACTGCGCCTCGTCGTGCTCGGTGTCCGCGACGTAGCCGGTGATCTGGGCGCCGGGGCCCTCGTTGGTCCACAGGTTCTTGGGGCGGCGCGACTCGTTGCGCTCGATGACCGCGTTCGCCGCGCTGAGGATCGTCTGCGTGGAGCGGTAGTTCTGCTCCAGCATGATCGTCGTCGCGTTCGTGTAGTCCTCCTCGAACTGGAGGATGTTGCGGATCGTGGCGCCGCGGAACGCGTAGATCGACTGGTCGGCGTCACCGACGACGCACAGCTCGGCCGGGTCGGCGTCCTCGCCCTCGGTGGGGCCGACGAGCTCCCTGACCAGGGCGTACTGGGCGTGGTTGGTGTCCTGGTACTCGTCGACGAGGACGTGGCGGAAGCGGCGGCGGTAGTGCTCGGCGACGTCCGGGAACGCGCGCAGCAGGTTCACCGTCGTCATGATCAGGTCGTCGAAGTCCAGCGCGTTGGCCTCGCGCAGGCGCGCCTGGTACATCGCGTAGGCCTGGGCGAGGGTCTTCTCGAAGCCGTCGGCCGCGGTCGCGGCGAAGTCCTCGTCGTCGATCAGCTCGTTCTTCAGGTTGCTGATCTTCGCGCTGAAGGACTTCGGCGGGAACTTCTTCGGGTCGAGGTCGAGGTCGCGGCAGACGAGTGCCATGAGGCGCTTGCTGTCGGCGGCGTCGTAGATCGAGAAGGAGGACGTGAAGCCGAGCTTCTTGCTCTCGCGGCGCAGGATGCGGACGCAGGCGCTGTGGAAGGTGGAGACCCACATCGCGCCCGCCCGCGGGCCCACCAGGTCCTCGACGCGCTCCTTCATCTCGCCCGCGGCCTTGTTCGTGAACGTGATCGCGAGGATCTGGCCGGGGTGCACGCCGCGCTCGGCGAGCAGGTACGCGATGCGGTGCGTGAGGACGCGGGTCTTGCCGGAGCCGGCGCCCGCGACGATGAGCAGCGGGGTGCCGCCGTGGACGACGGCCGCCTGCTGGTTCTCGTTCAGCCCCTCCAGGAGGGAGGCCGCGTCGAGGACCGGGCGCGGGGCGCCGTCCCGGTAGTACGCGTCCCGCTCCGGAGGCACGCCGAACAGCCCGTCCGGCATCGGCTCCGGGGCCCCGTCGTCGTACTCGGGGTCCGGGGGCGGCGGCGGGGGCTCCTCCGCGCCGTGCTGGGGGCCGGTCGCTCCCTTCTGGAGGCCGGTAAGGAAGCTGTCGTCAAAGAGGCTGCTCATCGCTCTACGAGTCTAGGCGGCCCCACTGACACCGTGGGGCCGTCTCCGCCAACCCCGCTCCGAGTCACCCGTGGTGACATCCGCGGCACGAGCGGTGAGACGGAGCCCGCCCCTCGTGAAGGTCACGCATACGTATCGGGCATATCGAACATCAACCTTCACAGCAGCCGCACGAGTTGGCTACGGTGCAGCCGGGCAGCCCGTCCCCACGCCCGCGAACGTCGCGGCGAACGGGCAGCCCCCGCCGAGTTCCGTACGCCGAGAGGCAGGGAACCGGGGACCCAACCGACCTTGGGGTGAATCGGCCGGAGCGCCCGGAAAGCACGGGTGGTCCGACCGTAGGGCAGCCTTCCGTACGACGTGCACCACCGCCCGAACCCGACAGCTAACCCGGTAGGCGGACGTCGGAAGGAGTCGCCTGCCTTGGCGTCGCACCGCAAGCCCCGTACCCGGTCCCGGATGACCGGCGGTCTTCGAACGACCCCCGCTGTCGGCATCACCACTGCCGCCCTCACCTCCGTCGCGCTGCTGTCGCAGACGGCACAGGCCGCGCCCGCGCAGCCCTCGAAGCCGAGCCTCGAAGAGGTCCAGAAGAAGGTCGACACCCTGTACCGGCAGGCCGAGGTCGCCACGCAGGAGTACAACGGCGCCAAGGAACGGACCGACGGCAAGAAGAAGCAGGTCGACAAGCTCCTCGACGAGGTCGCGCAGCGCACCGAGGACATGAACACGGCCCGCCAGAAGCTCGGCCGGTACGCCGCCGAGCAGTACCGCTCGGGCGGCGTCAGCGACACCGCGACGATGTTCCTCGCGGACGACCCGGAGGACTACTTCTCGCAGCGCCAGCTGATGAGCCGGCTGACCGACGAGCAGAAGAAGTCGATCGACGACTACCAGGTGCAGGCGCGCGAGACCGCGAAGAAGCGCACCGAGGCGCAGTCGAGCCTGGAGGACCTGACCGAGTCGCAGAGCGAGCTGAAGACGACCAAGCAGACGGTCCAGACGAAGCTGTCGGACGCGCGCAAGCTGCTGGCCGAGCTGACGGCCGAGGAGAAGGCGCGGCTCGCCGCGATCGAGAAGGCCAAGGAGGAGGCGGCCCGCAAGAAGGCCGCCGAGCTGGCCGCCAAGCAGAAGGCCGAGGAGGAGGCGAAGCGGAAGGCGGCCGAGGAGGCCGCGCAGAAGGAGCAGGAGGCGTCCGGCTCGGCGGGCTCGTCGTCCGGTTCCTCCTCCGGTTCGTCGTCGGACTCCGGTTACGCGACGAAGGCCGCGCAGGCGCTGGCGTTCGCCAAGGCGCAGATCGGCAAGCCGTACGTGTGGGGGGCCACGGGCCCGGACTCGTACGACTGCTCGGGGCTGACGCAGGCGGCGTGGAAGTCGGCGGGGATCTCGCTGCCGCGGACGACCTGGGACCAGGTCGAGAGCGGCACGACGGTGCCGCTCTCCGACATCCAACCCGGTGACCTGGTGTTCTTCTACGACGACATCAGCCACGTGGGCCTCTATCTCGGGGACGGCATGATGATCCACGCGCCGAAGCCGGGGGCGTACGTGCGCGAGGAGTCGATCTACTACGACGGCACGTCGTCGATCCACAGCGTGGTGCGGCCGGCCTGACCCCACGCGGAGGGGCCCGGCAGGTGCGTCCTGCCGGGCCCCTCCGCGCGAGTGACGCGCGCGGTCGCTCAGGTCCAGAGCACCGCGACGAAGATGTTGACCGTGGTCAGCGCGCCGACCGTCAGGAAGAGGCCCTTCTCCGCCTTCTCCTCGTCCCGCTTCACGTAGACGATGCCGAGGATCACGATCAGCAGCGCGAGCTTCACGCCGATCTTGATGTTGTTCACGGTGGAGCCGTCGGCCTGGTTGAGGCCGACCAGGGCGACACCGGTCACCAGCATGGTCAGGGCGCCGTGCAGCATCGCCTTGTTGAAGCGGGCCGTGCCCTCCTTCATCGCCGACATCTGCGTGAGGAAGCCGCCGAGCAGGGAGGCGATGCCGATGATGTGCAGGCCGACGAAGAGGTGGATGAGTACGTCCATGGTTCGGAGCCTAACGGGACGAGTGAGGACGAGTTCGACCACCCTGCTGTCACCTTCTGCCTCCGCCCACAACAAACGGGGCAGTTGCGAACAATCAGTCACCAACCCGTTACGCCGAGGTTTAGCGTCCTTGCTCAGGTGACCGGCTCCCCACCGCCGTCCGGACCAGGGGCGGCAGTCGGACACCACCGCCGAGAAAGGTCCGGCGGCGACCCGCTCCCCCTGTGCGGGCCGCCGCCGGACGCGCGAACGGCGGCCGTACGACCGGAAGGACGCACCACGTGCCGGCAGCGCATCGCAAGCCCCGCCAGCGTTCACTCGGCGGGGGCACGGCCCGCACCGCGGCGACCCTCGCCCTCGCCTCGGCGGCCACCGCGACCGCCGTCAACGGCGGGGCGGCACACGCGGAACCGGAGCTCAGCCCCGATCAGGTGCGGGCGAAGGTCGACCAGCTGTACCAGGAGGCGGAGGTCGCCACCGAGAAGTACAACGGGGCGAAGGAGAAGGCGCACCGGGCCGCGAAGAAGGTCGACGCGCTCCAGGACGAGGCGTCCCGGCGCACCGAATCGCTCAACGAGCAGCGCGCGAAGCTGGGAGCGGTCGCCGCGTCCCAGTACCGCACGGGCGGCGTGGACCCGTCGGTGCAGCTGCTGCTGTCCTCCTCCCCCGACTCCTACCTCGACCGGGCCGCCCTCACCGAGCGGCTCGGCACCCGCCAGGCCGCCACGGTCTCCCGCGTCCAGGGCGAACTCCGCGAGATCGACCAGCTGCGCGAGGACGCCGACAACACGCTCGACGAACTCCGCGCCAAGAAGGCGGAGCTGGAGGCCGGCAAGAAGAAGGTGAAGCGAAAACTCTCGGAGGCCCAGGGCCTCCTCGACCGCCTCACCCCCGCGGAGCGCACCCCCGCACCCGACAGCGAGCGCGCCTCCCGCACGACCGACCGCGCCGGCCTCTCCGACGCCCCCAACTCCCGCGCCAAGGCCGCGATCTCCTTCGCGTACGACGCCCTGGGCAGCCCCTACGTCTGGGGCGCCACCGGCCCCTCCGCCTTCGACTGCTCCGGTCTGACGCAGGCCGCGTACAAGGCCGCGGGCGTCTCACTGCCCCGCACGACGTACAGCCAGATCGACGCCGGACAGCGCGTCCCGAAGTCCCAGCTCCAGCCGGGCGACCTGGTGTTCTTCTACTCGTCCATCAGCCACGTGGGCCTCTACATCGGCGGCGGCAGGATGATCCACGCCCCGAACCCGAGCGCCCCGGTGCGAATCGCCCCGATCGACGAGATGCCCTTCGCGGGAGCCACCCGGGTGGCGTGAGGCCCCCCCGGCGGCCGGCGTCACACGGTCCGGCCGCCCCGGTCGGTGTGGCGCGCGAGGGCGTCGATGAGCTGGGGCCACAGTTCGCGCGGCCGGTCGTGGCCCATGTCGGGGACGAGCAGGAGTTCCGCCTGCGGGACCAGTTCGGCGGTCCGCCGGCCGCCACTGGGGTCGATCAGGGTGTCGTCCAGGCCGTGGATCACCAGCGTCGGCACGTCGAGTCCGCGCAGGGCGTCCGCGCGGGAACCGCTGAGGACCATGGCGCCGAGCTGGCGCGCGACGCCCGCCGGGTAGTACGCGCGGTCGTAGCCGCGCGCCGCCAGGTCTCGCAGGTACGCCGCGTCGCCGTAGCGCTTGGACGCCCACAGCAGGGAGCGGTCCGCCGCCGCGACGAATCCCTCCCGGTCGGCCGGCTTCGGGGCGAACAGGGCCGCCTGCGCCTGCGGCGCCGACTGCCCGTACTCGGGCTCGCCCGTCGTCGACATCATCGACGTCAGGGTCAGGACGCGCTCGGGCCGGGAGATCGCCATGGTCTGGGCGATCATGCCGCCCATGGACGCGCCGACCACGTGCGCCCGCTCGACGCCGACCGCGGTGAGCAGGCCGAAGGCGTCGTCGGCCATGTCCTGGAGCCGGTACGGGATCATCGCGAGCGCGGCCGGAAGGTCGCCCCCGCTCACCGCGGCGATGAACGCGCCCATGTCCACGGGGTGTCCGTCGAACCTGGTCGACAGGCCCACGTCCCGGTTGTCGAACCGGATCACGTACCGGCCGCGCTCCGCCAGGGCCTCGCAGAAGCCCTCGTCCCAGGCGATCAGCTGCGCGCCGAAACCCATCACGAGGAGCACCGCCGGATCGGCGGGGTCGCCGAAGGTGTCGTACGCGATCGAGATGTCGGGGGTCACGTCGGCGATCGGCATCACTCGGCCCGCCCCGTGGCCGCCACCGTCACGCCCAGGCCCACCATCGCGAGGCCGCCCGTGCCGCCGACCGCCGCGAGGCGGCGCGGGGAGCGGGCGAACCAGGTGCGGGCCGTGGCCGCGGCGAGGCCCCAGAGGCTGTCGGAGGCGATCGCGATCACGTTGAACACCAGGCCCAGGAGCAGCATTTGCGGCACCGCGTGCCCGGCCTCCCGGTCGACGAACTGGGGCAGCACCGCGGCGAAGAACACGATCGTCTTCGGGTTCGCGACCCCCACCACGAAGCCCTCCCAGAGAGTGCGCGGGGTGCCGCCGCCCGCCGCACCCCGCTCCTCCTCGAACACGGCCTTCAGCGACCGCCGCCCCCGGAACGCCTTCACACCCAGGTAGATGAGATAGGCCGCGCCGACCAGCTTCAACGTCATGAAGACCGCCACCGACCGCTCGACGAGCGAGCCGACGCCGAGGGCCACGGCGATCACCAGCACGTACGCCCCGAGCGTATTGCCGAGAACCGTCGTCAGCGCGGCCCGACGGCCCTGGGCGAGGGCGCGGCCGACGACGAAGAGGACGCTCGGACCGGGAATGACGATCAGCAGGAAGGACATCGCCGCGAAGGCGAGGAGACGGTCGGTGGACATCATGCGATCCATGTAGACACAGAGGGCCCCGCGTCGGCCACCGATATACCGGTGCACTAGCGGACTTACGCGCGCGGACACGTTGTCAACCGCCGGCGTTCCCCCGCACGCTGCACGTCATGACGGACGGACTTCTGCTCTCCCCCGGCGCCGGCCGGCGCATCGGGACGGCCGGGATGACGCTCAAGGTCGGCGCGGCGCACACGCCCCGCTGGTCGATGTTCGAGGCGGACGTCGCGGTGGGCTTCGACGTGGGCGCCCATCTGCACCGGGAGGCGGAGGAGGTCTTCTACGTCCTCGACGGCGAGCTCGACCTGCTCGCCTTCGAACCGCGCGAGCGCACGCGGGGCGACTGGCAGGCGTGGGAGTCGCGGGACGGCACGAAGGCCCTGCGGGGCGGCCCCGGCAGCGCCATGTACGTGCCCGCGGGCTGCCCGCACGCCTTCGCCAACCCGGGGCCCGCCCCGGCCCGGCTGCTGTTCCTCGTCGCCCCCGCCGGGCACGAGGAGTACCTGGCGGCGATGGGTGAACTGGTCGAGGCCTCGGGCGGCCGACCGGCACCGGAGGCCATGGCGGAACTGCGAATCCGTTACGACATCGAGCAGTTGACCCCGCTGCTGCCGGGCAACCGGACCTGACGGGACCGGACGCGCGACGCTCAGACCAGCCGCCGCGCCGTCGCCCACCGCGTCAGCTCGTGGCGGTTGGAGAGCTGGAGCTTGCGCAGCACCGCCGAGACGTGCGACTCGACCGTCTTGACGGAGATGAAGAGCTGCTTGGCGATCTCCTTGTAGGCGTAGCCGCGGGCGATGAGGCGCAGCACCTCGCGTTCGCGCTGCGTGAGGCGGTCCAGGTCCTCGTCGACCGGGGGCGCGTCCGTGGAGGCGAAGGCGTCGAGGACGAAGCCGGCGAGGCGCGGTGAGAACACCGCGTCGCCCTCCTGGACGCGGAAGATCGAGTCGACGAGGTCGGTGCCGGTGATCGTCTTCGTGACGTAGCCGCGGGCGCCGCCGCGGATCACGCCGATGACGTCCTCCGCCGCGTCCGAGACCGACAGCGCCAGGAAGCGCACCGGGTTCTCGGCGTCCGCCATCAACGGGGCGCTGCGGCGCAGCACTTCGACGCCTCCGCCGCCGGGGAGGTGGACGTCCAGGAGGACCACCTCGGGGCGCGTCGCCGTGATCACCGTGACGGCCTGGTCGACGTCGGCGGCCTCGCCGACCACCTCGACGCCGGTCTCCTCGGTGCGGCCGATCTCCGCCTGGACGCCGGTGCGGAACATGCGGTGGTCGTCGACCAGGACCACCCGCACCCGCCTGGCCTCCGCTGCCTGCTCCGTCATGACGTCGTCCTCTCCGCCCGCTTCATGGTCAGTTCGACCTCGGTTCCGCCGTCCGGCACCGCCCGCAGCCGGGCCGTCCCGCCGTTGCGCTCCATCCGGCCGATGATCGATTCTCGTACGCCCATCCGGTCGGAGGGGATGGAGTCGAGGTCGAAGCCCGGCCCCCGGTCCCGTACGGAGACGAAGACCTCGTCGCCCTCCACCTCCGCGAACACCTGGACGGCGCCGCCCGTGCCACCGTACTTGGCGGCGTTCACCATCGCTTCCCTCGCGGCCTGCATCTGCGCGGACAGCTTGTCGTCGAGCGGGGCGTCGCCCACCACCACGACCTCCAGCGGCACCCCGTGCTTGTCCTCGACCTCGGCCGCGTGCCGCTTGACCGCCTCGGCGACCGTCTCCGGCTCCCGCGGGTTCTCCGCGGCGGCCGGTTTGTAGAGCCACGCGCGCAGGTCGCGTTCCTGGGCGCGGGCGAGGCGGCGCACCTCGGCGGGGCTGTCCGCGTTGCGCTGGATCAGGGTGAGCGTGTGCAGCACAGAGTCGTGCACATGGGCGGCGACCTCGGCCCGCTCCTGCGCGCGGATGCGCATGAGCCGCTCCTCGGAGAGGTCCTGCGTCATCCGGATCAGGTAGGGGCCCGCGAGGAGCGCGATGCCGACCAGCACGGCGAGCGCCGCCTGGAGGATCGGGCCGATGTGCTCGGTGGAGCCCTGCGTGACGAAGATGCCGGTGACACCGACGCCGACGAGCAGCACCCCGGACGCCGCGCGCGCCAGGCTCAGCGTGCGCCGGCGGCGGCCGACCTCCATCCAGCGGGCCCGGCGCGCGTTGTCGGCCTGCCGCCACACGAGGGCGACACCGGCGGCGACGAGGACGGCGGGGATCAGGTACGCCTTGGTATTGCCGGTCAGGTTCACGTTCTCGACGAAGATCATCGCTACGACGACCATCAGGAGCAGCGCGAGGATCTGGCCCTTGTCCGGCCTGCGCGTCACCAGCCTGCGGCGGCCGTCGGGGGACGTCTCCGTGGTGAGCACCGGCGGCCGGTCCGCGCCCACGCCGCCGACGCCGAGCGGCACGAAGAACCAGAACGCCGCGTACAGCAGCGCCCCGAGCCCGTCCGCCATGAACAGGCCCACGAACACCAGGCGCACCCAGATCACCGGCAGCCCGAGATGCCCCGCGAGGCCCCGCGCCACTCCGCCCAGCCAGCGGCCGTCGCTGCTGCGGTAGAGCTTGCGCGGCGGCCGCGGGTCGTCCCGGTTCTCGGCGAGGGGGGCGGACGCTGCTTCCGGCATGCCACCGATCGTCACATGCGGGAGAGGGGCCGGGCATCAGGGTCGGCCCCGGATACTTCCCTGATCTTCCGGCGGACCGGGTGCCTCAGGGACGATCTCAGGGTTCGGCCAGGGTTGTCCCGACTGCCGTCGGCGGGCCCCGGCCGTCACGATGTACGTATGACGGAGCAGCCCCCGCACGCCACGGACACCGTGCCGCCCGAAGCGCCCGAGGCGCCGCCCTCGCGCGGCTTCCGCAGGGACCGGCGGTACAAGACGCTGGGCGGGGTGTGCGCGGGCCTCGGCCGGCAGTGCGACATGGACCCGGTGATCTTCCGCATCGGCCTGTCGGTGCTGTCGGTGACCGGCGGCGTCGGGCTGATCTTCTACGGCTTCGCGTGGCTGTTCGCCCCGTACGACGACGAGGACGAGAGCGAGTTCCGCAAGCTCCTCACGGGGCGGGTGGACGGCCCCGGCCTCGCCGCGATCGTCACGGCCCTCGTCGGCTGCGGCGTCTTCCTGTCCATGCTCAACAACGGCGGCGCGCTCACCTTCGCCGTCGTGCTCGCCCTGCTCCTCGCGGGGGCCGGTTACTGGTCGCAGGCGCGGCGCGCCGCCGATCCCGACCCGGTGGCCGCGCAGGCCGTCGCGGACGCGCCGCCGGAGGCGCAGGCGCCGCCGGTCGCGGGCGGCCCCTCGTGGTGGCGGGACCCGATCGTGAAGGACGGCACGCACGTCGGCGGCACCGGCTACCTCTGGGGCCCGCCCGGCGCCGAGGAGCGCGTGGCGGCGCGGCGCGGCGCCTGGCGCGGCCCCGTCGCCGCGCGGCCCGCCGACGCCCCGCAGCCCCGCGGCCCGCGCGGCATCGGCGGCCTGACCTTCCTCGGCGCGCTGCTCGCGGGCGGCATCGGCACGGGCGTGACGTGGGACGAGCGCACGCTCGGGGACAGCCTCCAGACCGGGCTGGCCTGCGCGCTCGCCGTGTTCGGCCTCGGCATCGCGGTGAGTGCCTTCCGGGGCCGCACCGGCGTCGGCTCGACCCTCCTCGCGGTCGTCACGGCGGGGCTGCTCACGGCGTCCGCCGCGCTGCCCGCGAACATCAGCACGCAGTGGGCGCGCACGGACTGGTCCCCGGCGCGGGCCGCGGACGTGCGGCCGCAGTACGAACTGGGGTCGGGCATCGGCACGCTCGACCTCTCCCGGGTGTCCGTGGCCAAGGACGAGACCCTCGCCACGCATGTCGAGATCGGGGCGGGCAAGGCGCGGATCGTGGTGCCCGAGGACGCGACGGTGCGGCTCGACGCGGAGGTGGGCGTCGGTGACATCCGCCTCCCCGGTGACCCGTCGCGCGACGTGGACGTACGTCCGGACCAGCGGCAGACCGTGACGCTGGCGCCGGACCGCGGGAAGGGCTCCGGGGAGATCGAGTTGCACGTGGAAGTCGGGCTCGGACAGGTGGAGGTGGACCGTGCGCGGTGAATTCCGTCCGGGGCGGTTGGTGGCGGGGCTGGTGCTGGTGGCGGTGGCGGTCGTCTACCTCGGTGACGCGGGGGGTGCGTGGGAGGCGCCGTGGTTCGTGGGTATCCCCCTCGTCTGCGGCGGCCTCTGCCTCGCGGCTGCCGCCGGCACGATCCACCACCTGGTTTCCCGGGGCTCCGCCCCGGACCCCGCTCCTCAATCGCCGGAGAGGCTCCAAAGGACCCCATGACCGGAGCTGTCAAGCCCTAGCCGGCGCACTTTCAAGCCCCTGCGGCGATTGAGCAGGCGGCTCCGTGGCCGACGCCGCGGGGCTCCGCCCCGGACCCCGCTGCTCAATCGCCGCAGGGGCTTGAAGGGGTCGACCACCGCAGGGGCTTGAAAAAAACGCAGCCGGGGCTTGATGTGGCGCCTAATAACCGGCGGACGCCGCCCGGCGCCGCCACCACGCATCCACCGACCACACCCCCGCCCCACCCAGCACCAACGGCAGCCACGCCATCAGATACGCCAGGTCGTTGCCGAGGTAGTACGGCTCCACCGCCCAGCTCACCGTCAGCCACAGGCTCAGGGAGATCAACGCGCCGCCGACCGCCGCCAGCCGCGCCAGCACCCCGAGCAGCGTTCCGATGCCCACCGCCAGCTCGCCGAAGGCGATCGCGTAGCCGAAGCCCGGCGGCGACTTCAGGGCGAGGTCGACGAGTTCCGGGAACGCGGACGTGTCCCGCACCCCGCGCATCTGGTCGCCGATCGACCCGCCGCCACTGGCCTTGAAGAACGCGCTGTCGGTGAGCTTGTCGAACGCGGCGTAGACGAACGTGACGCCGAGGAACACCCGCAGCGGCAGGAGCGCGTACCGCTGCGCGGTGTCCCGCCAGTCGCCGCGTGGCGGGCCGTAGTTCGTGGTCAGGTCGGATCGCATGCCGTGCGCCATAGCCGCTCCGCCGCCTCTCGCGCCTGGTGTCTTTACCCGACCATACGTACGAGAGCCCGCCGCGGCTCACCGCCGGGGCCGTTCGGCCGCCTCAGTCGACGACGTCGATCCCGCACCGGTTCGTCTCGACGCCCGCCGCCGTGATCACCTGCACCTCGACCCGGCCGGGCTCCACGTCGACCGGCACCGGCACCGTGAGCAGCGCGTCGGCGGGGTTGGTGAAGCCGCCGGGGACCGGCACGAGCGGTACGTGGACGTGGACCGGGCCGATCCGCACGGCGACCCGCGCGAGCTGGTCGGCCCCGCCCGCGCCGGGCGGTACGAACCCGGCGCCGCGGATCTCGATGTCGTCACCGGTGCGGATCGGCGCGTCCAGGTCACCGGCCTCCCGCGCCCGCACCACGGACAGGATCAGCGGCCGCCCGCCCTCGGCGTACTTGCCGGTGAGGTACGTCGCCGCGGACACCACCACCAGGACGGCGAGGCCCCACGGCAGGTCGGGCAGCTGGTCGGGGCGGCGGGCGAGGCGGACGGCGGCCCAGACGACGGCGGCCGCGGACACGGCGACGTACTGGATGTCGGTGAAGCTGCCGCGTCCGGAGTCGTCGGTGAGCAGGTCGGCGGCGCGCGGCCGCGGCGCCCGCAGCTTCTGGAGCCGCTGCGCGCCGACGCGCACCCCCACCACCCGCCGCACCAGCACGGCCACCGCGCAGACCACCGCGAGGACGGTCAACAGGCCCGCGCCACGGGCGAGTTCGAGTCCGTCGATGAGCGCGTCGCGGCGCGCGGGCCCGGCGGCGAGCGCCAGTTCACCGGCGAGGACGAGGATCGCGTACAGGGTCAGCAGGATCACGCCGCTCGCCACCGCGCGGGACGTCGACAGCCGGTTGTCCTCGCCGATCACCGGCGCGAGGACCCCGCCGCGCGCCCGGTGCAGGTGTCCGGCCAGGGTGAGCAGCGCGCCGACGACGGCCGCGGCCACGAGTCCCGCCGTGCGGGCGGGGGTCCAGCCGGTGCCGATCGCGGTGAGCGCCTGCACGAGCAGCAGGGCGCAGACGCCGCCCCACACCACGCCCAGCGTGCGCGGCCACAGGCCCGCGAACCAGGCCGCGCCCTCCTCGCGGCCGCGGTCGGCCATCGCCCGTGCGGACTGGGTGAGTTCGTCGGAGATCCACTGCCGGGACGCCCCCACCGAGTGCGCGACGGCGGCGGGCAGCCCGTGCCCCGCCGCCAGCTCGTCCCGCTTCGCCGCGAACCGCGCGACGGCCCTGCGATGCCCCTCGCGTGCGCCCCGCGGACAGTCCCCGCAGGTGCACCCGCCCTCGTGCGCCGTACGGTCGCCCCGCGCTTCCTGCACCGCCACCTCTGCCGCCCCCACCCTCAGTCAACTTCCGTGTCCAGAGGGGGAATTGTGCCGTACGCCGGGGGCGCGTCGACGCGCAGGCCCACCCCTGAAGGGTGAATGACTTTCGCCCGCATTGACCGGAGTGTTGACGGCGCTGCGAGAATTTCCGTATGGCCGAGATCATCCAGCGTGACGGAACCTGGGCCTTCGACGGGACCACGGTCCGCATCACCCCAGGTCTGCACCGTTCGGTGGCCCTGCTGCGGCAGACCTACGGCGAGATCGACGTGCCGATCGCGGCCGTCGCCGGCGTCGCCTACGAGCCCGAGCGCAGACGCGGCCGCCTCCGGCTCACCCTGCGCGACGCCGCGGATCCGCTCCTCCAGGCCACCGGCGGCCGCCTCCCGGAGGCCGCCGACCCGTACCGGCTCACCGTCGACACGGACCGCTCGGGGATCGCCGAGTACGTCGCGGAGGAGATCCGCCAGGCCCTGCTGCTCGAACAACTGCCGTCGGGGCCCGCCGAGTCCTACCTCGTCCCGGGCCCGGCCGTCCCCGTCTCGGTGCGCTCCAGCGACGGCCTCGTCTCCTTCGACGGCAGCCGCGTACGCATCGACTGGAGCGAGACCTCGGACCGCGTGAAGCGCGCCACGGGCCCGCGCCTGATCGCGCTCGACGACCTCGACGAGGTGGAGTGGGTACCCAACTCCGGTTACGAGGACGGGGTGCTGCGCTTCGTCCCCAAGGGCACCCCGTACTCCAAGCTGCCGCCGGAGAAGGACCCGTACGCCCTCGATCTGTGGGGCAACGCCCGCAAGGACCTGCTGACCGCGCTCGTCGCGGCGGCGGTCACGGCCCGCCTCCCGCATCCCTTCGCGCCCCGCGGCACGCCCCCGCTGCCGCCGCGGCGCACCGACCACGACGTACTGCTGCGGCGGCTGCGGGAGTTGGGCGAGCTGCACCGCCAGGAGGTGCTGACGGAAGAGGAGTTCGCGAGGACGAAGCGGGTGGTGCTGCGCGACTTCCGCTGAACTCCCGTGTCAGGCGAGCAGATCCGGCTCGCTGCGCGTGATGTCCTGCCACAGGCTCTGGTAGTTGATCCAGCCCACGAGATCCGTGCCGGTCTGCTCGCGCGTCGCCACCGCCTGCCGCCGGTCGATCAGCACCGGCCGCCCCGCCGAGCGCGCCGCCAGCTGCACCTCGCAGGCCCGCTCCAGGGCGATGAACCACCACGCCGCCGCGTCCACCGAGTCGCCCACCGTGAGCAGCCCGTGGTTGCGCAGCACCAGCGCCTTGTACGAGCCGAGGGCGACGGCGATCCGCTTGCTCTCCTCCGGGTCCACGCCGACACCCGTGTACTCGTCGAGCAGCGCGTGGTCCTCGTAGAACGCGCAGGCCTCCTGCGTGATCGGCTCGACCAGCTCGCCGAGCGCGGCCACGGCCCGCCCGTACGTCGAGTGGCAGTGCGCCACCGACACCACCTCGGGGCGCGCCCGGTGCACGGCGACGTGCGTGGTGAAGGCGGCCTGGTTGACGTGGTACCGGCCGTCGAGCACCTGCCCGTCCCCGTTGGCGAGGACGAGGTCGCCGACCGTGATGTGCCGGAAGGGCAGGCCGAACGGATTGACCCAGTAGCAGTCGTCGTACTCCGGGTCGCGGGCGGTGATGTGCCCGGAGACTCCCTCCTCGTACCCGAGCCGCCCGAAGATCCGCAGGGCGCCCGCCAGCCGCTCCTTGCGGTGCCTGCGCTCGTCGGCGTGGCTCTCGTGCACGGGCGGCATCGCGAACTGGAGCTGGTCGGCCGGTATCGGGGCGGGGATCTGCGTCGACATGGTGCGGAAGGTACCTTCACGGCCCGCAAGGCGACAGGCCCGATGTGTGAAGAGAATGCGGCGAACCGCCCGGGGAAACCGGACACAGGACGTCGGGATTCCGCGCGAGACTCGCTCCATGACGTCGAACGCGGCTACGTGGGCCACCTTCACCGAAGCCGAACCGGACCTCGCCAAGACGGTCGAGGAGCGGTTCGGGCAGCACATCCACCACGTCCTCGCGACCCTGCGCGCGGACGGCTCGCCCCGCACCAGCGGCCTCGAAGTGCGGTTCCTGAACGGGGAGTTGTGGCTCGGCATGATGCCCGGCTCGCTCAAGGCCCGCGATCTGCTGCGCGACCCGCGGTTCGCGGTGCAGGCCAATCCGGGCGAGGGCATGACCATGGGCGGGGGCGACGTCCGGATCAGCGGCCGCGCCCACCTCGTCGAGGACCCGGCGACCGTCGCCCGCTACACCGACCGGGTCGAGGTCCCCGACCCCGACGACTTCCACCTCTTCCGCACCGAACTGACCGAGGTCACCCGGACGTACGTCGAGGACGACACGTACCTGGTGGTGCGGGTGTGGAAGCCGGGCGAGGCGGTCCGGACGATGAAGCGGACCTGAACGCGAAAGTGCCGCCCACCTCGCGGTGAGCGGCACTCTCACGGGACGACTACTCCCACTCGATGGTGCCCGGCGGCTTCGACGTCACGTCGAGCACGACCCGGTTGACGTCCTTGACCTCGTTCGTGATCCGCGTCGAGATCTTCGCGAGCACGTCGTACGGCATCCGCGTCCAGTCCGCCGTCATGGCGTCCTCGGAGGAGACGGGGCGCAGCACGACCGGGTGGCCGTAGGTGCGGCCGTCGCCCTGGACGCCGACGGAGCGGACGTCCGCGAGCAGCACGACCGGGCACTGCCAGATCTCACGGTCGAGACCGGCCGCGGTCAGCTCCTCGCGGGCGATGGCGTCGGCCTCGCGGAGCAGGTCCAGGCGGTCCTTGGTGACCTCGCCGACGATCCGGATGCCGAGGCCGGGGCCGGGGAACGGCTGGCGCTGGACGATCTCCTCGGGCAGGCCCAGCTCGGCGCCGACCATCCGGACCTCGTCCTTGAACAGCTTGCGCAGCGGCTCGACGAGCTCGAACTCGATGTCGTCGGGCAGGCCGCCCACGTTGTGGTGCGACTTGATGTTCGCGGTGCCGGTGCCGCCGCCGGACTCGACGACGTCCGGGTAGAGGGTGCCCTGCACGAGGAACGCGACCTCGGGGCCGTCCTCCTGGAGGATCTCCAGCTGGGCCTGCTCGAAGACGCGGATGAACTCGCGGCCGATGATCTTCCGCTTCTCCTCGGGGTCCGAGACCCCGGCGAGCGCGTTCAGGAACCGCTCGGAGGCGTCGACGACCTTGAGGTTCGCGCCGGTCGCGGCGACGAAGTCCTTCTCGACCTGCTCGGTCTCGCCCTTGCGCATCAGACCGTGGTCGACGTACACGCAGGTCAGCTGCGAACCGATGGCCTTCTGGACGAGGGCCGCGGCGACCGCGGAGTCCACGCCGCCGGACAGCCCGCAGATGGCGCGCTTGTCGCCGACCTGGGCGCGGATCGAGGCGACCTGCTCCTCGATGACGCTGCCGGTCGTCCAGTCCGGCTTCAGACCGGCGCCGCGGTACAGGAAGTGCTCCAGGACCTGCTGGCCGTGCGTCGAGTGCATGACCTCGGGGTGGTACTGGACCCCGTACAGCTTCTTCTCGTCGTTCTCGAAGGCGGCGACCGGTACGACGTCCGTGGACGCGGTGACGGTGAAGCCCTCGGGCGCCGCGGAGCAGGCGTCGCCGTGCGACATCCACACGGGCTGCTCGGCCGGGGTGCCCTCGAAGAGGGTCGAGTCGGCCTTCGAGACGCTGAGCGGGGTGCGGCCGTACTCGCGGGCGCCGTTGTCGTCGACGGCGCCGCCGAGGGCCGTGGCCATCAGCTGGAAGCCGTAGCACATGCCGAAGACGGGGACGCCGGCGTCGAAGATCGCCCGGTCCAGGCTCGGGGCGCCCTCCGCGTAGACCGACGAGGGGCCGCCGGAGAGGATGATCGCCGCCGGGTTCTTGGCGAGCATCTCGTCGACCGGCATGGTCGACGGGACGATCTCGCTGTAGACCCGGGCCTCACGGACGCGGCGGGCGATGAGCTGGGCGTACTGCGCACCGAAGTCGACGACCAGGACGGTGTCGGGGGTGGCGGCAGCGGAGGTCGCTGATGACACGGGTTGCCTTCCGGCGGCGTAGCGGTGGGGTCGTGTGGCCGATTCTACCGGGTGCGTCACCTGTGGTCGGCGTCACGGGGCTCCGCCCCGGACCCCGCTCCTCAATCGCCGCAGGGGCTTGGTGTGGCTATACTCGCCGTCATGTTCTCGCTCACGACCTTCGTCTTTACCTATGGCAGCCGGCC
The DNA here is from genome assembly GCF_054724165.1 of Streptomyces sp. BYX5S. Taxonomy (NCBI): domain Bacteria; kingdom Bacillati; phylum Actinomycetota; class Actinomycetes; order Kitasatosporales; family Streptomycetaceae; genus Streptomyces; species Streptomyces sp. BYX5S. The sequence goes on from NZ_CM138829.1 coordinate 7,463,036, forward strand.
CGCCGGGTGCCATGGTCGTGTTGCTTGAGTCACTGACAAGCCACCTCCCAGGCGCCCCGGGCCGACAAGGCCCGGGGCGTCTGGCGTTTTCCGGGTCGTGCCGGTCCGGGGTTCCGGGGACCCACACCGAGGAGACCCGCATGACCACCACCGAAACCGCCACCGCGACCACCGCCGACGTCATCGCCGGTGCGCGCGAGCGCATCGACGCGCTCGACGACCGGATCATCGGCCTCGTCCAGGAACGGATGGCCGTCTCCGCCGTCGTGCAGGAGGCGCGCATCGCCTCCGGCGGGCGGCGTGTGCACCTGTCGCGCGAGAACGAGGTGCTCGGCCGCTACCGGGACGCCCTCGGCCGGCCCGGAACCGAGCTCGCGATGACGCTGCTGGAGCTGTCCCGGGGCCGGGTCTGACCGCAGGGGGCACCTCAGTTCGGTTCTGTCCTCACCCGTACGGCGCGTGACCCGTTGGCACACGCTTCGTTGGTCCCGGTGTCCGTGCCAGCCAGGGGCGGGCCAACCGAACCACGCGTGGCTCCGCTGGAGTGTTGAGACGTCACGGTCACGCCGTACGTCGTGGGACCTCGCTCCAGTACAAGTGACCGGACGGCAGGGGACAGCAGCCCGGTCGCACAAGAGAACGGTCGGCCTCGGGGACGCCCGGGGCCGGCCGGCCTCCCCCTTCGGGCAGGACGTCCCACCCTTCCCGCCTCCTTCTCACCCGTCCCATGGCTCATGGCCGAGGGCCCCGCAGACCGACCTGCGGGGCCCTCGGCCTGTGTCATGGGACGCGCTACTTCTTCGGCGGCACCGCCGGTACGTCGAGCAGCGGCAGCCGCAGCGCGCCGAAGGCCTCCGACGGGACCGCCGGGTTCTTCGGCTCGACGGCCGCGAGCCGCCGGTAGCCGGTGCCGCTCTCGGGCCGGGTGTCCTCCTCGCCCTTGTTCGGCCAGTACGACATCGCGCGCTCGGCCTGCGCCGTGATCGTCAGGGACGGGTTCACGCCGAGGTTGGCGGTGACGGCGGCGCCGTCGACGACCGAGATGCCGGGGTGGCCGTAGACCCGGTGGTACGGGTCGATGACGCCGGTCTCGGCGCTGTCGCCGATGGGGCAGCCGCCGAGGAAGTGGGCGGTCAGCGGGGTGCCCATCAGCTCGCCGACGTTGGAGCCCGCGAAGCCGTTGATCTCGGCCGCGATCGCCGACGCCCCCTCGCTCGCCGCCTTGATCTGCTTGGGGTTGGGGGCGCCGTGGCCCTGCCGCGCGGTGAGCAGGCCCTTGCCGACGCCGTCCGGCTTCAGATACGTGGTCAGCGAGTTGTCGAGGGACTGCATGACGAGGCCGATGATGGTCTTCTCCGACCAGCGGCGGTTGGAGATCGATCGGGCCAGTTGGGTGGGGTGCTTGACCGCGTTCGCCAGCCAGGCCGCGACCCGCGAGGAGCCCTCCACGTACGGGACCTGGAGGATCGACAGGCCGCCCATCGAGTTCGAGCCCTTGCCGTAGCGGACCGGCTCGATGTGGGTGTTGGCGTCGGGGTGGATCGACGACGTGATCGCGACGCCCTTGGTGAAGTCGGCCTTCGCGATGCCGTGCCTCTTCTTGTAGCGGCGGTCGGTGGTCTGCGCGCCGACCAGGGCCTCGGAGTTGGTCCGGGTCAGCTCGCCCAGCCGGTCGGACAGGCGCGGCAACTGGCCGCCCGCCTTCATCCGGTGCAGCAGGGTCTGCGTGCCGTACGTGCCCGCCGCGACGATCACCTTCGGTGCGGTGAAGATGCGCCCCTTCGCCTTCTTGTCGTCCGTGGGCAGCGTCGTGACCGCGTAGCCGCCGCGCGAGTCGTCGGTCACCGAGACGACCGAGGTCATCGGGTGGACGACGGCGCCCGCCTGTTCGGCGAGGTACAGGTAGTTCTCGTTGAGGGTGTTCTTCGCGCCGTGACGGCAGCCCGTCATGCACTCGCCGCACTCGGTGCAGGCCTTGCGGGCGGGGCCCGCGCCACCGAAGTACGGGTCCTCGACCCGGCCGCCGGGCCGTGCCTTCGCCGAACCGTCGGCGTCCTCGCCGTCACCGAAGAAGACGCCGACCGGCGCCAGGTGGAAGGTGTCGCCGATACCCATCGACTGGGCGGCCGCCTTCAGGTGCACGTCGGCGGGGGTCATCGTCGGGTTGAGCCGCACGCCGAGCATCCGCCGCGCCTGGTCGTAGTACGGCTTCAGCTCCTCCTGCCAGTCCGTGATGTGCGCCCACTGCGGGTCCTCGAAGAACTGCGCCGGCGGTACGTACAGGGTGTTGGCGTAGTTCAGCGAACCGCCGCCGACACCGGCACCTGCCAGGACCATGACATTTCCGAGCAGATGGATGCGCTGGATTCCGTACATGCCGAGCTTGGGGGCCCACAGGTAGTTCTTCAGGTCCCAGGAGTTCTTGGGCAGCGTCTCCGGGGTGAACCGGCGGCCCGCCTCCAGGACCCCGACCTTGTAGCCCTTCTCGGACAGCCGCAGGGCGGAGACGCTGCCGCCGAAGCCGGAGCCGACGACCAGGACGTCGTAGTCGTACGCGGGGCTGTTGTCGCCCATCGTCATTGATGGCCCTCCGTGAGTGCGTATCTGATCAGCCCCTCCGGCGATTGAGGAGCGGGGTCCGGGGCAGCGCCCCGCGACGTCGGCTACTTCAGCCGGAACTTCTTCATCAGGCCGAGGCTCAGCGTCATGAACGCCGCGTAGCGCTCGTCGTCCATGCCGAACGACGGCGCCATCGGCATCACGCGCTGGTGCGCCACCGTCTGCGCCTCGGTGTACTTGAGGATGCCCTCGGAGCCGTGGCGGCGGCCGAGGCCGGAGTCCTTCATCCCGCCCATGGGCGACTGCACGCTGCCGTACGCGGGGGCGTAGCCCTCGTTGATGTTCACGGTGCCGGTGCGCAGCCGCGCCGCGGCCTCGTGACCGCGCTTCGCGCTCTTCGTCCAGACCGAGGAATTCAGGCCGTACGCCGTGGAGTTGGCGAGGGCGATCGCCTCGTCCTCGTCGCTGAAGCGGTAGACGGAGACGACCGGGCCGAAGGTCTCCTCGCCGCAGACCGCCATCGGGGCCTCGACGTTCTCCAGGATCGTCGGCTCGAAGAAGTACGGGCCGATGTCGGGGCGCGCGACGCCGCCCGCGACGACCGTGGCGCCCTTGGCGACGGCCTCGTCGACGTGCCGCGTCACCGTCTCCAACTGCCGCTGCCCGACGAGCGATCCCATCTCCGCGCCGTACGCGAGGGAGCGGCCGAGCCGCATCGCCTTGGTGCGCGCGGCGAACCGGGCCACGAACTGGTCGGCGATCGACTCGTGGACGTACAACCGCTCGATGGAGATGCACAGTTGGCCCGCGGAGGAGAAGCAGGCGCGGACGGCGCCCGCCGCGGCCTTCTCCACGTCGGCGTCCTCAAGGACCAGCATGGCGTTCTTGCCGCCGAGTTCGAGGGAGACGCCGACGAGCCGGGCGGCGGCGCCCTGCGCGACCTCGCGGCCGGTGCGGGTGGAGCCGGTGAACGAGACGTAGTCGGCGTGCTTGACCAACTCGGGCCCCACGACCGGGCCTTCACCGAGGACGACCTGGAAGACCTCGGACGGCAGGCCCGCCTCGATCAGCAGGTCGCGCGCCCACAGCGCGGTCAGACAGGTCTCCGTGTCGGGCTTCATGACGACGGCGTTGCCCGCGACGAAGGCGGGGAGCGCGTCACCGACGGAGAGTTCGAGCGGGTAGTTCCACGGCGCGATCTGGCCGACGACACCGCGCGGCTGACGCAGCTCCGTCACCTTGGTCAGCGTCGGGACGGCGCCCGTGTGCCCCTTCGGCCGCAGGTACGCGGGGGCCTTGCGGCCGTAGTGGCGCGAGGCCACCGCGACGGCCTGCACCTCCTCGTGCGCGTGCAGCCGGGCCTTGCCGGTCTCCAGCTGGATCAGGTCGAGCACCTCGGCCTGGCGGGCCAGCACCAGGTCGTGGAAGCGCAGCAGCACGGCGGCCCGCTTGCGGACCGGCGTCCGGGCCCAGACCTCCTGGGCCTCGCGGGCCCGCTCGAAGGCCCTCGCCACGTCCTCGGGCGTCGACTCCGGCAGGTCGGCGAGCTTCTCGCCGGTGAACGGCGTGTGGTTCGCCGTCCGCCCCGAACCGACGACGTCCCGGGTGAGCCGCGCGATCAGGTCGGGCGTCACCACGTCGGAGACCGTGCGCGCGCCCTCGGGGGCGGCCGCGACGGGGTTCGTGCGGAGCTGCTCTGCTTGGTGCTCGGGGGTGGCCTGGGACTGCGTCATACCGGCGAGCGTATGCCGGGGCGCGCTCTTTGGGTACCGGTCGGTAACAGGTTTCACCGACTGCACACACCGCGCCAGTGATCGCTGGCAGCAAAGCCGCTGATCAGGGCTTTGCCGCCAACGTCCTTGACTTCAGAGCGTTTTGATCCCGAGACCCGCGATCGCGTCCTCGGCGACCTGGCGGCCGTGCTCGGTGAAGTCGCCCTTGCCCGGATAGTCGATCCACAGCCGGTACATGTCGCCGGCCTTCGTCTTGTAGTAGAGCGCCTTCGCCTCGCGCGGCACGTCCTTGTCGAAGTCCGTGCCGATGCTCCGCACGCCGTACGTGATCGTGTTCAGCGCGGCGTCGCGGTCCTGGTACGTGACGTTGGGGTCCGTCCGGCTGGTGCTCTCGGTGTCGCTCGACATCGACACCCCGGCACCGCTGAACGTGCCGCCCTTGATGTCCTCGGAGTCCTTGGACGCCTCGGCGTCGGCCGTGCTCGCGATGTCGGACACCTCTTCCTCGTGGTCCCAGCGCGCCAGGTTCACGGTGATCGCGCCGCTCGGGTCCGCGTACGTCATCACCGACGGGTCGTCCTCGTCCGGGATCGGGACGTACGACGCCGGCAGCGCGACCGTGGCGTCCAGCGGCGCCCCCGCCCGGAACTCCTTCCAGCCGTCCGGCAGCGGCCCGGCGAACGGCTTCGCGAGCACCACGTACGCCGCGACGGCCGCCACGACCACGCCCGCGCCGATCCCGAGGAGCGCCTTGCGGCCGAGGCGCACGCCGCCCTGCGCCGAGCCGATCCGCACCACCTGCGTGGGCGCCTGCGCGGGCGGCTCGGCGGCCTTCTCCAGCAGGGCGCGCGTCTGCGCGGCGTTGGGCCGGCGCGCCGGGTCCTTCTGGAGCAGCCCGTTGATGGCGTCGGCCAGCGGGCCCTGGGCGGCGGAGGGCACGGCCGGCGTCGCGTTGAGCACGGACTGGAGCGTCGCGGGCGTGTTGCTGCGGCGGAACGGGGAGACGCCCTCGCTCGCCGCGTACAGCACGACGCCGAGCGACCACAGGTCGGAGGCGGGGCCCGGCCGCTGGCCGAGGACCCGCTCGGGGGCGATGTACTCGGGCGAGCCGACGAAGCCGCCGGTGTCGGTCAGATTCGTCTCGCCCTCGATCTGGGCGATGCCGAAGTCGGTGAGGATCACGCGGTCGTGGCGGCCCAGCAGCACGTTGTCGGGCTTCACGTCGCGGTGCAGGATCCCGGCGGCGTGCGCGGCCTCCAGGGCGCCGAGCACGTCGAGGCCGATGCGGGCGGCCTCCCGGACGCCGAGCGTGCCCTCCTGGAGGGCGGCGCCGAGCGAGCGGCCCTGCACGAACTCCATGACGATCCACGGCTGCCCGTCCTCGACGGCGACGTCGTGCACGTTGACGACCGCCGGGTGGTCGAGGCGGGCGGCGGCGCGGGCCTCGCGGCGCATCCGCTCGAAGGCGTTGGCCCGCTCCCGCTCCGGCAGGTGGTCCGGCAGGCGCGGCTCCTTCACCGCGACCTCGCGGTCCACCGTCTCGTCCTTCGCCCGCCACACCGTGCCCATGCCGCCGTGGCCCAGCTTGCTCAGCAGCCGGTAGCGCCCGGCCACGAGCCGCCCCGCGCCCGGGTCCTGCTGCTCGGGCACGACCTGCGTGGGGCGGTGGTGCGGCGGGGGCGCGGGCTGGGCGTACGGGTTGCCGGGGTGCGGCGCGTGCGGCTGCTGCCGCGGCGGTTGCAGGCTGAAGCTCGTGGGCTCGTTCGGGCCGCGTGCGGATCCCCCGTTGTCACTCATGGGTCCATCACTACCGTGGGGATACGCCTGGTTCCACTGGGGTCACGGAGTTGTGACCGCCCTGATGCGAGACCGCGGCTACCGGCGGGACACCGCGAAGGTGTCGACGGCGGCGTCGAAGTGGGCGCGCGCCCGCGCGGTCTGGCCGACCGGCGCCGACACCCACACGTCGTACAGCCGGCCGCCCTCCTCCCAGCACAGGTCGACGGTGCGGCGGGCGCCCTCGGCGGAGCTGAACCCGTTCCAGGTGAACTCCCACAGCGCGGCGTCGTGCCCGTTGTGCGAGGTGTCGGTGACCTTGGCGTCGCGGTAGCCGGGGTTGTTCTCCGGCCCCTCGGCGTCGGAGCGGCGCTGCACGTCGCCGGGGCCGCCGCTGCCGGTGCCCGCGACCTTGACGCCGATGCGGTAGGTGCCGCCCGGCGACATGTAGAAGATGCGGGGCCCGTCCACGGAGCGGGTGAACCCGTCGGGCACGGCGAGCCGGAACCCCCCGGGGTCCGAGACCGTGCGGTACCCCTGCGGGACCTTGGCGCCCGGCGTCCGGGTCTCCTGCCGGGTCACGGTGACGGTCGGCGTCGGGGAACCGGAGGGGGAGCCGGACGCGGACGGCGACGGCGTGCGCGACGGGGCGGAGACCGTGGTCGTCGGCGGCGGGGCGGGCGTCCCGCCGCCGTTGCCCGCCAGCAGCACCGCGGTGGCGATCCCGGCCCCCGCGACGGCGGCCACCAGCGCCGCCGCGACCAGCAGCGCCCGCGTCGAGACGACCCGTCTGCGCCGCGGGGTGACCACGTTGACCTGCGTCGGGGAGTAGAGCACCCGCGGGACGAGCGGGAGGGGCAGCGCGGGCTGCGGCGTCGCCCCGGTGGCGATGTAGGCGCGCAGCAGCCGCTCGGACTCGTCCAGGTCCATCCGCCGCTCGGGCTCGCGTTCGAGGAGGCCGCGGATGACCGGGAGCAGCGGCTCGGCCTCCGCGGGCGGTGTTATCTCCTCGTAGACCACGGCGTGCAGGATGCCGCCCAACGAGTCGCGGCGGAACGGGGATTCACCGCTCACGGCCGCGCACAGCAGCGCCCCCAGCGACCACAGGTCCGCCCCGGCCCCGGCCCGCTCCCCCGACATCCGCTCCGGCGCCGTGTACTCCGGCGAGCCGACGAACCCGCCGGACTCGGTGAGCGTCGTGGCCCCCTCGACCTGCGCGATCCCGAAGTCGGTGAGGACGATCCGGCCGGTGGCCTCCAGGAGTACGTTCGCGGGCTTGAGGTCCCGGTGCAGCACACCGGCGGCGTGGGCGACGCGCAGCGCGCCGAGCAGCGCGAGCCCGATCCGCGCGGCCTCCAGCGGCTCGACGGGCCCCTCCCTGGCGATGCGGTCGGCGAGCGAGTCGCCGTTCACCAGGTCCATGACGATGTACGGGTGCCCCTCGTACAGCACCACGTCGTGCACGACGATGACGTTCGGGTGCTGGAGCTGGGCCACCGCGCGCGCCTCGCGCAGCATCCGCTCGCGCTGCTGGGCGGCCTCGGCGTCCGAGAGGGTTTCGTCGACGGCGAGTTCCTTGACGGCGACCTGGCGTCCGAGCAGCGTGTCGGAGGCCCGCCAGACGACGCCCATGCCGCCGCGCCCGATCCTGGCCTCCAGCCGGTAACGCCCGGCGATCACACGGGCGTTGTCCCCCTCGGTCCCCATGCGCCCCATCATGCCGCACGCCTGTTCACGGGAACTGCACCGTTCCGGCCAGGGGATACCACATCAATCAGGACTGCGGGGGCTGCCATCCGCGCAGCATGGCGTCGAACTGCTGGCGCGCGCCGGCCCAGTGGGACGCCGGCACGGACAGATAGATGGCGTACTCCGTGCCGTCCTGCGCCCGGTAGGTCTGCTCGATGGCGTGCCGCGGCCCGGACGTCGCGTCCTGCGTTCCGGCGGTCCAGGTGAACTCCCACAGCGAACCGGGCCGGTCCCGGAACGTGTTCGACTGCAACAGCACCCGCTGGTAGTCCGGCAGCTTGGGCCGCAGCCCCTTCTCCAGGTCCAACTGGTGCTGGTACGAGTCCTGCCAGTCGGAGGCCTTGTCGACGGCGATACGGAGGAACCGCTGCCCACCGTCGGGCGTGTAGTCGATCTGCGTGCCCTCCTGCTGCCGCTTCCAGGTGGGCGGCAGCATCAGGCTGAACCCCTCGACATCGTGCCGCCGCACCCAGTTGTCGGGGATCGAGCCCTCCTTGGGGACCGTCTCCTCCTTGTCGCCGGAGTCGCCGGAGTCGCCGGAACCGTCCTGGTTCCCGGAGCCCTGGCCCGTGGCCGCGCTGCTGCTCCCGGCGGCCCGCTGATCGACGTAGTACATGGCGGCGAGTGCGCCTCCGCCTCCGACGAGCGCGGCGGCCAGGACGGCGGCGAGCAGCTTCGGCCAGCGGCGCGACGTCGGGGCGGACGCGGAAGCCGGGAAGGGCGTGGGAGTGGGAGTGGGCGTCGGAGGCACCACGGTGGTGGTGGGCGCCACGCTCATCGGCGTCGCAGGAGGCGTGGACGCGGTCGGCTGCGCGGGCACGTGCACCTGGGTCGGCACGTACTCCTGCGCCGCGTTCGGCCGACGCCCCTCCGCCGCCTCGGCGAGCATCGCCTCGGCCGCATCGGCGTCCGGCCGGTCGGCCGGGTCCTTGCTGAGCAGCGCGCCTATGACGGGCCCGATCGCCCCGGCGTTCTCCAGGGCCTCCGGCTCGTCCTCCACGACCGCCTGCATCGTGGCGATCGGCGACGTCCGCCGGAACGGCGAAAGCCCTTCGACCGCGGTGTAGAGCGTCGCCCCCAGCGCCCACAGGTCGGACGCGGGCCCCGGCTCGTTCCCCCGCACCCGCTCGGGCGCGAGATAGTCCACGGACCCGACGATCTCCCCGGTCCGCGTGATGGTGGAGTCGCCCTCCACCTGCGCGATGCCGAAGTCCGTCAGCTTGACCTGCCCGTTGCGGGCGAGCAGCACGTTGCCCGGCTTCACGTCCCGGTGCAGCACCCCCGCGGTGTGCGCGGCGCGCAGCGCCCGCAACGTCCACAGCCCGATCCGCGCGGCCTCCGCCGGCGCGACGCACCCGTCCTCCTTGACGGCGTCGGCCAGCGACCGCCCCTCGACCAGCTCCATGACGATCCACGGCCGGTCGTCGTGCTCCAGCACGTCGTGCACGGTGACGACGGCGGGGTGGTTGATCCGGGCGGCGGCCCGCGCCTCCTTCTGCGTACGGGCGAGCAGGACGGCCCGGTCGGCCTCAGCCACCCACTGCGCGGCCGTCAGCTCCTTCACCGCGACGACGCGGTGCAGCACCTCGTCGTGCGCGCGCCACACGCGGCCCATGCCGCCGCGCCCTATGGATTCACCGAGCCGATACCGTCCGGCGAGGAGCTCGCCCTGCATCTGATTCACGTTCCCCCGCATAGGTTTGACGGGTTCACACTAGGGATCAGGCGTCACACAAGGAACACCAGGGGGCCCACGGAGACCGCACTGTGACGGTTTGCCACCGCACGGTGCACAGCCGGCACACAGCGGGTGCACGACCGCCCGCGTCCCTCACCCCCCGTACCGGTACGTCGAGTACGCCTGCTGGTAGATCCGGGAGACCTCGTCCCGCTCGGCCTCGGGACCGCGCACCTGCACCACGTGGTACTTGCCGCCGACGACCATCGCGAGATTGCGCACGTACATCTCCCGCCCGTCGCTCCCCTGCCAGGTGAACTGCCCCTCGGCCATGGCCCGTCCGCCGACGTCGATGCTCTTCATGCCGCTCGACGTGGCCCAGGTCGAGTCCCGGAACGGCTGCAACTCCCGCTCGTCCTCGCGCTGGTACTTCATCGGGTCCTTGCCGTACGTCGCCGTGGAGTCGCGGCCGGGGACGACGATCAGCTCGAAGGCGCCCTGCGCGTACACGACCTGCCCCTGCCCGTTCTTCCCCTGGCGCTGCCAGCCCTTGGCGACGGCGACCTCGAACCCGGCGTCGTCCTTGCGCAGGACGAACCCGGCGGCCACGTCGGACTGCGGCTCGGTCGACGACGGCGTCGAACTGCGCCTGCCCTCCGGCGTGCCGGGGCTGCTCGGGGTACTGGCGGCCTCGGACGGCTCCCGCGACGGCTGCTCCGGCGCGCCGCGCCCCTCCGACGACGCGGAGGGGCGCGTGAGCCCCGCGGCCCCGGTGCCCGCGCTGCGGTCGGACTTCGGCATGAACGCCATCGCGTACGCCACCGCGCCGATGAGCCCCACCAGGATCAGCACGAGCAGCCACCGCCCGAGCGATCTCGGCCGCCGCTCCCGCGGGGCCCGCGGCACCCGCTCCACGGCCCGGCTCCGCTTGTGCCGACCGTGCCCGGAGGTGGCCGGAACCCGCGCCCTGCGCTTGCGCACGAGCTCGCCCCGGCGCCGTACGACGGGCAGCCGGCCCGGGTCGAAGGCGGGCGCCGGCACGACGTGCACCCCGGCCTCCGGCTCGGGCGCGGAGCGCACCAACGACCGCAGCCATCCGCGCAGTTCCTCGACGTCGAGCCGCTCGGTGGGGTCCTGCCGCAACAACGACTCGACCACGGGCCGCACGGGCCCGCACTCCTCGGCGAACGCGGGCGGCTCGGCGCACACCATCTGCACCAGCTCCGGCGTCGACTCCTCCGGGTAGGGCGCGTGCCCCTGCACGGCCCGGAACAACAGCGCGCCCAGCGCCCACAGATCGGTGGCGGGCCCCACAGGAGCGGCCAACTGCCAGTTCTCCTGCACGGGATAAGCCTGCTCGGGCGCCCACCGCTCGGTCACGGGCCCCACCACGGTCATCCGCACCTGCCGCGCCCGCTCCGCGGACACAGCCCCTCCGGCACCTCTGGACCCGGGTCCGCCAAATCCAGCCCCTCCGGCACCCAGAGACCCGGGTCCGGCAAATCCAGCCTCGCCGGCGTTTGAGGCGCGGGGTCCGGGGCGGAGCCCCGCGTCGTCACCCCCGGCAACCACCTCACTCCACCGCGCCGCCGACACCCCACCCCCCGCCGCAACCCCCGCCCGGTAGGCCGCAATCGCCCCGGCCCGAGCAGCCCGATAATCCGCTTCCTCAGCAACGCCACCCGAACCCGAAGCCGAACCCTCGGCCTCATCAATCCCCCCCTCGTCCTCCTCCGGCGGAACCGGCACGACGTCGTACCCGCACAACGCCTCCTCCGCCGCCCCCACCGCGAGCCCCGTGAGCATCACCCGCCCGTCGTCGCACACCAGCACCGTGCGCGCCGTGACATTCCGGTGCACCCACCCGTGCGCATGCAGCACCCGCAGCGCCGCGAGCACATCGGACGCCACCTCGGCCGCCCGGTACGGGCTCAACGGCCCCCGCTCCAGCAGCGACGACAACGGCCGCGCCGCCACCAGCTCGCTCACGACCCACAACGACCCGCCCTCGGCGAACACGTCGAAGACCTGGTCGAGCCGGGGATGGTCGGGTATTCGCGCGGCGGCCTGCGCCGCCTCCACGGCCCGCGTAACGGACGGCTCCGCGCTCCCGCGCCCACCACCACCGCCCGGCCGGAACCCCTCGGGCAGCCCGTCCGCGTCCAGCACCTCCGCCTCGACGACCTCGGGCAACGGCACCTGCCGTACGAGGACTTCCTGCCCGCTGTAGGTGTCGAAGGCCCGCGTCTCGGGCGCGAACTCGTAGGCGTCGGAAGAGAGGACCGGCAGCCGGTACCGGTTGGCGAGCACCCGTCCCGCGTACTCGTCCACGACGCCTCCCCCTGTTCCACCGGCTCTGCCGAGCGACTACGCACGATCCGCAAGAATTCACGATACGTGTCGTACGGCCCACTGGTTCAGGACTTGGGCTTGAACGTCTGTGTGAATGTCTTCCAGGTGGACTTGCGCTGCTTTCCGTCCCAGCCGGAATCCTTCGCGGTGTACATCAGCCCGTACCCCAACGAGCCGTTCACCACCGTCCCCCGGTCTATCGAGTGCCACTTCGTGCCACCGTCGACGTAGGTGAACTCCCAGTCGGCCGTCTTCCAGCCGCGGTAGTCCACCGAGGCTATGCGCACCCGGTCGTACTGGGCGCGGCGCATGTACTTCTCCTGCCCGTACCAGTCGGCGACCGGGTCGGACTTCGGCTGGTTGGTCCAACCGACCAGCAGCCGCTGCCCGTCGGGCCCGGTGAAGCGCGCTCCCGCGGCCTCCGTCTTGGTGTACTTCCACCCCTTGGGCAGCCCGATCGAGAAACCCTGGGAGTGCTTGTACGTCTGCTCGGCGGCCGCGCCGGACGTGTTCCCGGAGTCGCCGCTCGGCGAGGAACTCGCGCTGGGCGAAGCGGATTGGCTCGCGGCGCTCTCGGAGGGCTCGGCTCCGCCGGACGCCCCCTTGTCCGCGTCCTTCCCGCCCTGCTCGTCCTTGCCGTCGCCGCCGTTCTTGCCGTCCTCGCCCGCGGTGGCCCCGGCGGAGGCGCCCTTGTCGCCGCCCTTGTCCCCGCCCTTGGCGTCCGCGCCGTCGCCGCCGTTGAGGACGAGGGCCAGGATGCCGGCGAGCACGGCGAGCGCGACGACGATCGAGCCGATGACCAGGGCGCGGCCCCGCACGGCGTCCGCGAGCGCGGCCGCGCCACCGGGACGCGCACCGGCGGCGGGCCCCGCGGGCGCGGTCGCGCCGGGCTCCTCGGTCCTCTCCTTCGGCGCGGTCGCGGCGGCGGCCGCCTTGCGTACGGTCTTCAGGGCGCCGCGCATCTTCTCCGCGGCCTCCTCGCGCCGGGCCGCGACCCCCGCGGCGGCCGAGGCGGCGGCGGCCCTGGCCGCCGAAGTGCCCCTGTCCTTGCGCTTCTTCGGCTCCTTGCGCCGCTTCTGCTCGGGTACGGGCGGCAGCGGCACCACCTTGGTGGCCTCGACCGGCTCCGGCTCGGGCGCGGGCTTGGGCTCGGGGGCGTGGATGACGTCGTTGAGCATCGACCGCGCGGCCGCGTCGTCGAGCCGCTGGTCGGGGTCCTTGGCGAGCAGCCCGTAGATCACCGGCTCCAGCGGCCCGGCGTTCTTGGGCGGGTCCACCGGCTCGGTCATCACGGCGGTCAGCGTGGCGATCGCCGACCCCTTGTCGTACGGCGGGACGCCCTCCACGGCCGCGTACAGCAGACCGCCGAGCGACCACAGGTCGGCGGCGGGGCCGGGCTTGTGCCCGCGGGCCCGCTCCGGCGAGATGTACGAGGGCGCGCCGACCAGCATCCCGGTCGAGGTGATGGACGGGTCCCCCTCGACCTGCGCGATGCCGAAGTCCGTCAGCACGACGCGGCCGTCCTCGGAGATCAGCACGTTGGACGGCTTCACGTCGCGGTGCAGGATGCCCTCGCGGTGCGCGGAGCGCAGCACGTCGAGCACGGCGAGCCCCACCTCGGCGGCCCGCCTGGGCTCCAGCAGCCCGTCCTCACGAATGGCCTCCGCCAGGGACTTGCCCTCGACGAGTTCCATGACGATCCACGGCCGGTCGTCCTCGTCGACCACGTCGAAGACGGTCACCGCGCCGTTGTTGCGGATCCGCGCGATCGCCTTCGCCTCACGCAGCGTGCGCGTGATCAGGCGGCGCTTCTCCTCCTCGTCGATGGCGTTCGGGAAGCGCAGCTCCTTCACCGCCACCGTGCGCCCGAGCGTCTCGTCCTTGGCCCGCCACACGGTGCCCATGCCGCCCCGGCCGAGCACGTCTCCGAGCCGGTACCGACCGGCCAGCAGCCGGCCTCCCGGGTCCTTCACGGAAGCCTCCTGAGCGTCCCGAGCGGCAGAATCCCGACGAGCGCCCTTGTCTCCACGGGCCTCGCCCGCCCGCTCCGCCTCCGACATGCGTCCCCTCTAGCAACCGGCCCTGACAGAGCCTTCATTGTCCCATCACTGGACCACCACTCCGCGCGCCGGGTCACCCCCACCCGACACGCACGGGAACGTCCCACAATGGTGGCCCGCACAGCCGAAGGGACCGTCGTTGGCCACGCTCAGGACACTCCTGGCCATACCGCTCGCAGCGGCCGTCGTGTGCTTCGCACCGAGCAGCGCGCCGAGCCCGACGACACCTGCGGAGGACACTCTTCCGCTGCTCGTGACGCGAGGCAAGGCCCCGTCGGCCGCACTGCTGTCCACCAACGGCACCGTCAGCCACTTCGCCACCACCAGCCCCGCCCTCACCGCCTCCGATCACGTCCGTGCGGGCAGCATCACGAAGACCTTCATCGCGACGGTGGTCCTCCAACTCGCCGCGGAGGAACGCCTGGACCTCTCCGCACGCGTCACCACGTACCTCCCCGCCCTCACCGGCACCCGCGACCTCACGGTCCGCTCGCTCCTCACCCAGACCAGCGGCCTCTACGACTTCACGCGGGCCACGCACGGCGACACGCCGCTGTCCCCGAGGTCGGTGGCGGCCCTGGCCCTGTCGGAGCCCCGGACGGCCCGCCCCGGCACCTGGGCGTACTCCAACACCAATTACGTACTCCTGGGCATGATCATTCATCAGGTCACGGGCCACTCCTACGCCACCGAGGTCCGCCGCCGCATCATCGACCCGCTGCGCCTCACCGGCACCACGTTCCCCGGCTCCCGCACCACGGTCCCGCGCCCGCACGGCCCCGACGCCGTCCGCCTCGACCCCCGCACGGCGGGCGCGGCCGGCGAGGTGATCTCCACCCTCCCCGACCTGAACCGCTTCTACGCCGCACTCCTGAAGGGCCGCCTCCTGCGCCCCGCCTCCCTCCGCACGATGCTCAACACCCGCCCCACGAACGGCCATTACGGCATGGGCCTCTACCCCGAGAAACTCCCCTGCGGCACCACGGTCTGGGGCCACAACGGCCGCATAGCCGACACCTACGTCCGCACCGCCGCCACCCGCACCGCCACCCACGTCATCACCTACCGCACCACAACAGCCACCCTCTCCGACAACGGCACCCCCGAACGCCAACTCCTGCAATCCGAGTTCTGCCCCTGAACCAAACAGCCCACCATCAAGCCCAACCGGCCCACCATCAAGCCCCTCCGGCCCACACCATCAAGCCCCTCCGGCGATTGAGGAGCGGGGCCCGGGGCAGAGCCCCGCGACCGCAACCCCGTCACCCGCGCCCAGCCGAAAGGCACCCGCACCCCCACCGGAGGGTCAAAGCGGCACAATGTCCGGCGCCCCCAACCTCGCCGCATCCGCCGTAAGGTCATCCGGCTGCCGCTGCGACTCCCTCTCCGCCTCCACCCGCTTCTCGTAGTGCTCGACCTCCCGCTCCACCTGATCCTTGTCCCACCCAAGAACCGGCGCCATCAACTCCGCCGCCTCCCGCGCACACCGCACCCCCCGGTCGAACGTCTCGATCGAGATCCGGGTCCGCCGCGTCAGCACATCGTCGAGATGCCGCGCCCCCTCGTGCGACGCCGCGTACACGACCTCGGCCCGCAGATAGTCGTCGGCCCCGCCCAGCGGCGCCCCCAACCCCGGGTCGGACGAGACCAGTTCGAGGACCTCCTCGGCCAGCGCCCCGAACCGGTTGAGCAGATGCTCGACCCGCACCACATGCAGCCCGTGCCGCGCCGCGATCCGCGCCCGCGCGTTCCACAGCGCCCGGTACCCCTCGGCCCCCACCAGCGGCACCTCCTCGGTCACGCACTCCGCGACCCGCTGGTCGAGCCCGTGCACGGCCTCGTCGACGGCGTCCTTCGCCATGACCCGGTACGTCGTGTACTTGCCGCCCGCCACCACCACGAGCCCCGGCGCGGGATGCGCGACCGTGTGCTCGCGCGACAGCTTGCTGGTGGCGTCGGACTCCCCGGCGAGCAGCGGCCGCAACCCCGCGTAGACGCCCTGCACGTCATCACGCGAAAGCGGGACACCCAGCACGGAGTTGACGTGCTCCAGCAAGTAGTCGATGTCGGCGCTGGACGCGGCGGGATGCGCCTTGTCGAGGTCCCAGTCGGTGTCCGTCGTCCCCACGATCCAGTGCCGCCCCCACGGAATGACGAACAGCACGCTCTTCTCGGTACGGAGGATCAGCCCGGTCGTCGAATTGATCCGGTCCTTGGGCACCACGAGGTGGATCCCCTTGGACGCCCGTACGTGGAACTGCCCGCGCTCGCCGACCATGGCCTGCGTGTCGTCGGTCCACACCCCGGTCGCGTTGACGACCTGCTTGGCCCGGATCTCGTACTCGCCGCCGCCCTCGACGTCCTGCACCCGCGCGCCGACGACCCGCTCGCCCTCGCGCAGGAAGCCGGTCACGCGCGCGCGGTTGGCGGCCTTGGCGCCGTACATGGCGGCGGTCCGCACCAGGGTCGCCACGTAGCGGGCGTCGTCCATCTGGGCGTCGTAGTACTGGAGCGCGCCGGTCAGCGCGTCCTTCTTCAGGCAGGGGGCGACCCGCAGCGCGTGCTTGCGCGTCAGGTGCCGGTGCATCGGGAGGCCCCGCCCGTGCCCGCGCGCCATCGACATCGCATCGTAGAGCGCGACGCCCGACCCGGCGTACACCCGCTCCCACGCCTTGTGCTGCAACGGATAGAGGAAGGGCACGGGCTTCACGAGGTGCGGCGCGAGCCGTTCGAGCAGCAGCCCGCGCTCCTTCAGCGCCTCCCGGACGAGCGCGAAGTCCAGCATCTCCAGATACCTGAGCCCACCGTGGATCAGCTTGCTGGAACGGCTCGACGTGCCGGAGGCCCAGTCGCGCGCCTCGACGATCCCGGTGGACAGACCGCGCGTGACGGCGTCGAGCGCCGTCCCCGCCCCGACCACTCCGGCCCCCACGACCAGGATGTCCAGCTCGCGCTCGGCCATGTCCGCCAGTGCCTGGGCACGCTGTTCGGGTCCCAGTGTCGCTGCCTTCACTGCTGCCTCCCGCTGTCGTCGGCGTGGACTCACCGTGTGGTGTGCCCGGCCTCAAGTACCGCGAAGCACGGGCCGCACTCTTCCTACATGCCCCGATTGTTCACGCCCTGCCCGGTTCGGGCCACCAGTGCGCGCACACCTGTGGACAACCTGCGGAGACTCGCGGCGCAACACTCGCAAATCCATCGCTACGCAATGCGACAGATCGGTCATATTTACTCCTAGTCTGACATTGCGCTCGCTCATCCTGTCCACAGGGCTTGCGCCCTCGGCCCGCTCCGGTTAGTGACCGGTCCGCACCTCGGGAAAGGACGGCAACCGCCATGCCCGCAGACCTCGCCGTCATCGGCCTCGGCCACCTCGGCCTGCCCCTCGCGCAGGCCGCGGTGGCCGCCGGGATCGCGACCCTCGGTCACGATCCGGCCCGCGCACGGGACCTCGCGGCGGGCCGGCTGCCCGGCGGCGGCGACGCGGCCGCCCTGACCGCCGCCGACGTCCGCCGCATGCTCGCGGCGGGTTTCCGCCCCACGGCGAACCCCGCCGAACTCGCCCGCGTCCGCACCGCCGTGATCTGCGCCCCGACCCCGCAGGGCCCGGACGGCGCGCCGATGCTCACGCCGGTCGTCGAGGCGACCCGGACGCTCGCCGCGCGGCTGCGCCCGCACACCACGGTGATCATCGAGTCGCCGGTGCCGCCGGGCACCACGGAGACGCTCCTGCTGCCCGTCCTCGAAGAGGGCTCCGGCCTGCGCGCGGGCCGCGACTTCCACCTCGCCCACGCCCCGGGCCGCGTCGACCCCGGCAACCGCCTGCACCCCTACACCTCGACCCCCAAGGTGATCGGCGGCCACACCCCCGCCTGCACCGAGTCGGCCGCCACCTTCTACGGCCGCCTGACCGACAAGGTCGTCCGCGCCCGCGGCCCGCGCGAGGCCGAGACGGTCCACCTCCTGGAGACCAACTACCGGCACGTCAACATCGCCCTGGTCAACGAAATGGCCGTGCTCTGCCACGAGTTGGGCGTCGACCTCTGGGACGTCATCCGCTGCGCGGAGACCAAACCCTTCGGCTTCCAGGCCTTCCGCCCCGGCCCCGGAGTGGGCGGCCACGCCCTCCCCCAGGACCTCACGGGCCCCCACCTCCCCACCCGCCCGCTGCGCATGGTGGAACTCGCCCGCCAGGTCAACAACCACATGCCGAGCTACGTGGTCCAGCGCGCGGCCACCCTCCTCAACGAACACGGCAAGTCGGCCCGCGGCGCCCGCATCCTCCTGCTCGGCGTCACCTACAAGCCCGACCTCGCCGACCAGCAGGCCGCCCCGGCCGAGGAGATCGCCACCCGCCTCATGCGGCTCGGCGCCGCCGTCAGCTACCACGACCCGTACGTCCCGTCCTGGAACGTCCTGGACCGCCCGGTCCCCCGCGCCGACTCCCTGTACGAGGCCGCGGCCGACGCCGACCTGACGATCCTGCTGCAACACCACCGCACGTACGACCTGCAAGGCCTCGCCGTGAAGGCCCAACTCCTCCTGGACACCAGAGGAGCCACTCCCGCGGGGGCCGCACACCGCCTCTGAACTGCTACTGTGCGGCCACTCTGCGCACATCAGTGCCAGGGATCACACGCAGGGGGGACCTCGTGACGCAGCCACCGCACATACCCGACAGCAATCCGTACGCCCAGCCCCAACCTCCGCACCAACAGCCCCAGTACGGCGCCCCGCAGCAGCAGCCGTACGCCCCGTTCCCCGGCCAGCAGAAGGCGGGCGCCTTCCAGCCCGTACCGCCGCCGCCCGCCCCGGCGCGCGGCAACCTCGGGCTCGGCATCCTCGCCGGTTTCGTGGCGATGCTGGTCGTCGCGGGCGCGTACGGGGGCCTCGTCGGCGCGATGGAGCGCGAGATCGGCTACGCGGCCGTGGCCGTCGGCGTCGTGGTCGGCTTCGCGGCGGGCAAGGTCGGCGGCCGGAACCCGGTGCTCCTCGTCGTCGGCCCGATCCTGTCGCTGCTGGGCGTCTACCTCGGCCAGCTGCTCGGCGAGGCCATCATCGGCTCCAAGGTCCTCCCGCTCTCCGTCCCGGAACTCCTCTTCCAGCACTTCGACCTGGTCAACGAAGCCTGGAAGGCCGACTCCGACGGCCTCACCTTCCTCTTCTTCGCCCTGGCCGCCGTAGCCGCCATCGGCGCCACGAAGAGAGCCGCCGCCTAACTCCCAGCTGCTTCTGGGGGCGCGGGGAACTGCGCAGAAAAACGGGTTGGGCCCCACCGAGACGGTGGGGCCCAACCCGTTCCCGCTACGTCACAGCGACAGCGTCACCGCTTGTGGGTCGCGTCCGCCACCGTCACCTCGACCCGCTGGAACTCCTTGAGCTCGCTGTAGCCGGTCGTGGCCATGGCCCGCTTCAGCGCGCCGAAGAAGTTCATCGACCCGTCGGGCGTGTGCGAGGGCCCGGTCAGGACCTCCTCGGTCGTGCCGACCGTGCCGAGGTCGACCTTCTTGCCCCGCGGCACGTCCTCGTGGACGGCCTCCATGCCCCAGTGATGCCCGCGCCCCGGCGCATCCGTGGCGCGCGCCAGCGGCGAGCCCATCATCACGGAGTCCGCGCCACAGGCGATGGCCTTCGGCAGGTCGCCGGACCAGCCCACGCCACCGTCGGCGATGACGTGCACGTACCGGCCGCCGGACTCGTCCATGTAGTCGCGGCGCGCGGCGGCGACATCGGCGACGGCGGTGGCCATCGGCACCTGGATGCCGAGCACGTTGCGCGTGGTGTGCGCGGCGCCGCCACCGAACCCGACCAGCACACCCGCGGCACCGGTCCGCATGAGGTGCAGCGCGGCCGTGTACGTGGCGCAGCCGCCGACGATGACCGGGACGTCCAGCTCGTAGATGAACTGCTTCAGGTTCAGCGGCTCGGCGGCACCGGAGACGTGCTCGGCGGAGACGGTCGTACCGCGAATCACGAAGATGTCGACGCCCGCGTCCACGACGGCCTTGGAGAACTCGGCGGTGCGCTGCGGGGAGAGCGCGGCGGCGGTGACGACACCCGAGTCGCGCACCTCCTTGATGCGCTGCCCGATCAGGTCGGCCTGGATGGGCGCGGAGTAGATCTCCTGGAGGCGGCGGGTCGCGGCCTCGGGCGTCAGCTCGACGATCTCGTCGAGGAGCGGCTGCGGGTCCTCGTACCGGGTCCACAGACCTTCGAGGTTGAGGACGCCGAGGCCGCCCAGCTCGCCGATGCGGATCGCGGTCTGCGGCGAGACCACGGAGTCCATGGGGGCCGCCAGGAACGGCAGCTCGAAGCGGTAGGCATCGATCTGCCAGGCGATCGAGACCTCCTTCGGGTCGCGGGTGCGCCGGCTCGGTACGACGGCGATGTCGTCGAAGGCGTACGCGCGGCGGCCGCGCTTGCCGCGCCCGATCTCGATCTCAGTCACGTTGGGGGGCGCCTTTCACATCTGGGTCCCACTTGTGGGCCTTGCCTGTCCAGTATCCCTGACACACGCGGGAGGGGCGGCCCCGGTGATCCCGGAACCGCCCCACACCCCTTGTCGTAAGGGATGACCTGCTGTTACTTGCTACGGCTGTAGTTCGGAGCCTCGACCGTCATCTGGATGTCGTGCGGGTGGCTCTCCTTGAGGCCCGCCGAGGTGATGCGGACGAACCGGCCGTTGGCCTGGAGCTCCGGAACCGTGCGCCCGCCGACGTAGAACATCGACTGGCGGAGGCCACCGGTGAGCTGGTGCACGACGGCCGACAGCGGGCCGCGGTAGGGCACCTGGCCCTCGATGCCCTCGGGGACGAGCTTCTCGTCGGAGGCGACGCCCTCCTGGAAGTACCGGTCCTTGGAGAAGGACTTCTGGTCGCCGCGCGTCTGCATGGCGCCCAGCGAGCCCATGCCGCGGTACGACTTGAACTGCTTGCCGTTGATGAAGAGCAGCTCGCCCGGCGACTCCTCACAGCCCGCGAGCAGCGAGCCGAGCATCACGGTGTCGGCGCCGGCGACGAGCGCCTTGGCGATGTCACCGGAGTACTGGAGGCCGCCGTCGCCGATGACCGGCACCCCGGCCTCCTTGGCGGCGAGCGACGCCTCGTAGATGGCGGTGACCTGCGGGACGCCGATACCGGCGACCACGCGCGTGGTGCAGATGGAGCCGGGTCCGACACCGACCTTGATGCCGTCCACGCCGGAGTCGATGAGCGCCTGGGCGCCGTCCCGGGTGGCGATGTTGCCGCCGATGACGTCGACGTTGCCCGCGTTCGACTTGATCTTGGCGACCATGTCGCCGACGAGACGCGAGTGGCCGTGCGCGGTGTCGACGACGATGAAGTCGGCGCCCGCCTCGACCAGCGCCTGGGCGCGCTCGAAGGCGTCCCCGGCGACACCGACCGCGGCACCGACGAGCAGCCGGCCCTCGGAGTCCTTCGCGGCGTTCGGGTACTTCTCCGCCTTCACGAAGTCCTTGACGGTGATGAGGCCCTTGAGCACACCGGAGTCGTCGACCAGCGGAAGCTTCTCGATCTTGTGGCGGCGCAGCAGCTCCATGGCGTCGACGCCCGAGATGCCGACCTTGCCGGTCACCAGCGGCATCGGCGTCATGACCTCGCGCACCTGACGGCTGCGGTCGGTCTCGAAGGCCATGTCGCGGTTGGTGACGATGCCGAGCAGCTTGCCGCCGCCGTCGGTCACCGGCACGCCGGAGATGCGGAACTTGGCGCAGATCGCGTCGGCCTCGGCGAGCGTCGCGTCCGGGTGCACCGTGATCGGGTCGGTGACCATGCCGGACTCGGACCGCTTCACGAGGTCCACCTGGTTCGCCTGGTCGGCGATCGACAGGTTGCGGTGCAGCACGCCGACGCCACCCTGCCGCGCCATGGCGATGGCCATGCGGGACTCGGTGACCTTGTCCATCGCGGCGGACAGCAGCGGGATGTTCACGCGCACGTTCTTCGAGATGTACGAGGAAGTGTCGATGTCGTCCGGCGCCATGTCGGACGCGCCGGGCAGCAGCAGCACGTCGTCGTAGGTCAGCCCGAGCGTCGCGAATTTACCGGGCACTCCGTCGACGTTTGCAGTCATGACACCTTCCCCAAATGGCCTTGATCGGTGCGGATGTCCATGCTAACGGCCCGCGGAGGCGTCTCATTCCACGATCAAGATCATCGGCGTTCTTTGTACGTTTGCACGTACGCGAAGGGAACGCTGTGCTACTGCTCGGCGAGCGCCCGGAGCCTGCTGAGCGCCCGGTGCTGCGCCACGCGCACGGCGCCGGGTGACATGCCCAACATCTGGCCGGTCTCCTCGGCGGTGAGCCCGACGGCGATGCGGAGCAGCAGCAGCTCGCGCTGGTTCTCGGGAAGGTTGGCGAGCAGCTTCTTGGCCCATTCGGCGTCACTGCTGAGCAGCGCCCGCTCCTCGGGCCCGAGGGAGTCGTCGGGCCGCTCGGGCATCTCGTCGGACGGCACGGCCGTCGAGCCGGGTCCGCGCATGGCCGCGCGCTGCAGGTCGGCGACCTTGTGCGCGGCGATGGCGAAGACGAACGCCTCGAAGGGGCGCCCGGTGTCCTTGTAGCGCGGCAGCGCGAGCAGCACCGCGACGCAGACCTCCTGGGCGAGGTCCTCGACGAAGTGCCGCGCGTCCCCCGGGAGCCGCGAGAGCCGCGTGCGGCAGTAGCGGATGGCGAGGGGGTGGACGTGCGCGAGCAGATCGTGCGTGGCCTGCTCGTCGCCGTCGACGGCGCGGCCGACGAGCGTACCGATACTCCCCTGGGGAGCCGCTGCCTCGTCGTCGCGCATCGGTCCATGGTGCCCCGACGCCGATCGGTCCGTGACACCGTGCCCGTAGTTGTGCACCGAAGCGTTATGAGCAGGTGCGCCGGAACTCATTTCCTGCGCCCTCCCCTCTCGCTGACCCTGCTCGCCCGACTCGTCCCCGAGGAACTCCACACCCCCAAGGATGCGGCATCGCGCCCGAAGCGTCGAAAAGTCGCGGCGCGACGGGCCGGAGAGGCCGCCCTCACGGCGGGTCCACCGCGCCCCGGAGGGCGCGGAGGTGGGCCGATCAGCGGCTCGTCAGCGAACCAGGCCCCAGCGGAAGCCGAGCGCCACGGCGTGCGCGCGGTCCGAGGCGCCGAGCTTCTTGAACAGGCGACGCGCGTGCGTCTTGACCGTGTCCTCGGAGAGGAACAGCTCACGCCCGATCTCGGCGTTGGACCGCCCGTGGCTCATGCCCTCGAGCACCTGGATCTCGCGCGCGGTGAGCGTGGGGGCGGCCCCCATCTCGGCCGAACGCAGTCTGCGCGGGGCGAGTCGCCAGGTCGGGTCGGCGAGCGCCTGCGTCACCGTGGCCCGCAGTTCGGCGCGCGAGGCGTCCTTGTGCAGGTATCCACGGGCGCCGGCGGCGACCGCGAGGGCCACACCGTCCAGGTCCTCGGCCACGGTGAGCATGATGATGCGCGCACCGGGATCGGCGGAGAGCAGCCGCCGCACTGTCTCGACGCCGCCCAGTCCGGGCATGCGTACGTCCATCAGAATCAGGTCCGAGCGGTCTGCGCCCCAGCGGCGGAGGACTTCCTCGCCGTTGGCCGCGGTCGTCACGCGCTCGACGCCGGGCACGGTCGCGACCGCGCGGCGGAGCGCCTCTCGGGCAAGCGGGGAGTCGTCGCAGACGAGGACGGAAGTCATGACCGTCCTCCGCAGCTGATGCGCGTCACCTTGAGCCTCCAGGCTGTGTACGAATCGTCACCTGTGCGGTCGACACTCAACAAGGCAATCGGACACCTGCCCGAACGCTTGCTGCTTCAACCGCCTCCGCACTCTCAACGACGGTCACTCGAAAGAGTTACGGGTCGGACGGCCTCCTTCGGCACTCTACGTGAGGGCCCGGACACGGTGCGGACAGCGCGGCGGACCCTCAAGGTTTCATCACAAGCTATGCCCCATTTGGAAGCTTTTCTTCCCTTTTGCTGGTGTCTGTAGCTAGATTCGCAATGAGTCATATTTTCATCTCCTTAGACAGTAGATGTACGGTCATGGGCACCGTATCCGCGTCTGAACGGCTACAAGGGGACACAGCAATGGCAGATTTCTCCCGCCTTCCCGGACCGAACGCTGATCTCTGGGACTGGCAGCTCCTCGCGGCCTGCCGCGGGGTCGACAGCTCGCTCTTCTTCCACCCGGAGGGCGAGCGCGGGGCGGCACGCAGCGCCCGTGAGAACTCGGCCAAGGAGGTCTGCATGAGGTGCCCGGTGCGCGCGGAGTGCGCTGCTCACGCCCTACAGGTGCGCGAGCCGTACGGCGTGTGGGGCGGCCTCACCGAGGACGAGCGAGAAGAGCTCATGGGACGGGCCCGCAACCGGCTTGTCACGGCGTCGGCGGGAGGTGGCGCACAGCCCGCGGCCAGCGGATCAGCTCGCTGAAGGAACGTTTTTGCACGACGCGCGGAGCGGGGCGCAGCGGGGTGCGCCCGCCTCCGTGTTCAGCGCGTCGCGGCCTTCGCCAGGTGGTCGAGGGTCGCGCCGACCGCGGGCACCTGGGCCAGATCCGGCAGCGTGAGCGCGACGATCTCGCGGCGCACGGCGGGCTCGACGGTCACTGTGCGTGCACCCTTGGGGCGAACGGACTCGATGGCCAGTTCGGGCAGGACCGCCACGCCGAGGCCCGCGCCCACGAGGCCGACCACGGCCGGGTAGTCGTCCGTCGCGAAGTCGATGCGCGGGGCGAACCCGGCGCCCCGGCACACCTCGACCAGCTGGCGGCGGCAGCGCGGGCAGCCGGCGATCCACGACTCGTCCGCGAACGCGTCGATCGTGACGGATCCCGCCCCGGCCAGCGCGTGCCCCTCGGGGACGAGCCCGACGAGCCGGTCGGCGAACAGCGGCCGTACGACGAGGTCGTCCCACTCCTCGGCGGCGTGCGCCCCCTCGTAGCGGAAGGCCAGCGCGACGTCGCAGTCCCCCTCCCGCAGCATCTCCACCGACCGGGGCGGCTCGGCCTCGACGAGGGACACGCGCGTGCCGGGGTGCTCGGCGCGCAGGGCGGCGAGGGCGGTGGGCACGAGGGTGGAGCTGCCGCTCGGGAACGACACGAGCCGCACCCGCCCGGCGCGCAGCCCGGCGATCGCGGCGATCTCCTCCTCCGCGGCGGTGAGCCCGGCGAGGATCCCCGACGCGTGCCGCACGAGGGCCTCACCGGCCTGCGTCAGCCGCATCTCGCGCCCGGTCCGGATCAGCAGCGGCGTGCCCGCCGACGACTCCAGGGCCTTCATCTGCTGACTCACGGCGGGCTGCGTGCAGCCCAGCTCGCGGGCCGCCGCGGAGAAGGAGCCGGTGGCGGCCACGGCGCGCAGGACACGGAGATGACGGGCCTCGATCACCCCTCAAGCATAAGCGACTCTTGGGGATCGCGCCGAATAATGCGTGGCGACTTTGGGTTCCGGTCCCGTAGCGTTCCGCGCATGAAGCTTCTGTCGCTGAACCTGGGGCGCCCCGAGCCCGTCGACTACACGGACCAGCCCGAGGGGGTCACGGGCATCGACAAGCGCCCGGTCACCGGCCCGGTCCGGGTGACGGCGCCCGGCCCCAAGGGAACCGGCGCGAGCGGGCTCGCCGGGGACGCGGTGTGCGACACCCGGCACCACGGCGGCGACGACCAGGCCGTGTACGCGTACGCCCGCGAGGACCTGGACACCTGGAGCAAGGAGCTGGACCGCCCGCTCCCCAGCGGCTCCTTCGGCGAGAACCTCACGACCGAGGGGATCGACGTGTCGAACGCCCTGATCGGCGAACGCTGGCGCATCGGCCCCGACCTCGTCCTGGAGGTGACGTCGGGCCGCATCCCCTGCCGGACCTTCCAGGGCCACCTGGGCGAGCGCGGCTGGGTGAAGCGGTTCACGCGGGAAGGGGTGACGGGCGCGTATCTGCGTGTCGTCGAGCCGGGCGAGATCCGGGCGGGCGACGCCATCGAAATCGTGCACCGCCCGGACCACGGGGTGACCGCCGCCCTCCAGTTCAAGGCGGTGACCCTCGACCGAAAGCTGCTGCCGCAGCTGCTGGTCGCGGGCGACGCCCTGCACCCGGAGGCGAGGCGCTCCGCGCGGGAGTACGTCGAGAAGTACGGGGCGTAGGGACTCCGGAGCCACCCCGGGCAAACCCCTTGCCAGGTATGAGGGTTGGGGTAGGGGAGGCTCGGGGCCGTCCCCGATGTGGCGTCCGAGGGGCCGGCGGGACGCTCGGCGTATGACCTCGAAGCCTGGCAAGTCCCGCCTGAAGCGCGTCCTCGTCGTGCTCGGCTCGATCGCCGCCGTCCTCGTCCTCGCGATCGGCGGCGGGGTGCTGTGGCTGTGGAGCGACGCGAAGGTGAGCGTCGCGGGCACGGACCGGTTCCGCAACAAGCTGTCCGTGCCGCCGCTCGCCGCGTCGCACGTCGACAAGAAGACCGGGCGCCGCGTCTTCGACCTGCGGATGCGGAGCGGTGAGACGGAGTTCAGGCCCGGTCGGAAGACACCGACCTGGGGCTTCGACGGCAGCTACCTCGGGCCGACGCTGCGCGCGAAGCGCGGCGAGAAGGTCGAGGTGCGGATCCGCAACGGGCTCGACGAGGCGTCCACCGTGCACTGGCACGGCATGCACCTGCCCGCCCGGATGGACGGCGGCCCGCACCAGATGATCGCACCGGGCAAGAGCTGGGCCCCTCACTGGACCGTCGACCAGCCCGCCGCCAGCCTCTGGTACCACCCGCACCCGCACGGGGAGACCGAGCAGCATGTGCGGCGCGGCCTGGCCGGGATGTTCCTGGTCGACGACGACCGGAGCGGGAGACTCGCGCTGCCGAAGCGGTACGGGGTCGACGACCTGCCGGTGATCGTGCAGGACGTGCGGTTCGACGGGGCGAAGCTCGACTCCGGGCACAAGCTGATGCAGAACGTGGGCTTCCTCGGTGACCGCACGATGGTCAACGGCACCCTCGACCCGTACAAGGTCGTGCACGACGAGCGCGTCCGGCTGCGGCTACTGAACGCCTCGACCGCGCGGACGTACGACTTCGGGTTCACCGGCGGGCAGCGGTTCGCGCTCGTCGGGACGGACGGCGGGCTGCTCGACCGCCCGGCCACGACGGAACGGATCCAGCTGTCGCCGGGCGAGCGGGCGGAGATCGTCGTGCGGATGAAGCCCGGGGAGCGGAGCGTGCTGCGCAGCTACCCGCAGGACAATTACGGGAGTTCCTGGCAGCGCCGGTTCAGCGGCGGGGACGACACGTTCGACGTGCTGCAACTGCGGGCGGCGGACCGGCTGCGGCCCTCCCCCGACGTCCCCTCACGCCTGGGCGAGTCGGAGCTCCCCACTCCGGAGAAAGCCGTGCGCGCACGGTACTTCGACCTGAAGATGAGCGGGATCAACGGGCGCAAGATGGCGATGGGCCGCGTCGACGAGACGGTCACCCGGGGCACCACCGAGGTGTGGACGGTGCACAACGGCAACGGGATGCCGCACAACTTCCACATCCACGACGTGCAGTTCAGGGTGGTGTCGGTGAACGGGGAGCGGCCGCCCGCACAGTTGCGCGGCCGCAAGGACACGGTGTTCGTCCCGAGCGGCACGACGATGAAGCTGGCGCTGCGCTTCGACGGCGGACCCGAGTTCACCGATCCCCGGACCCCGTACATGTTCCACTGCCATCTGCTGTACCACGAGGACCGCGGCATGATGGGGCAGTTCGTGGTGGTCGACAAGGGGCAGCGGGCGACCGCGACGGACTCCCGTGATCACGGGCACCACTGAACCGTAACCTTGCCGCATGACTACCGCCCTGATCACCGGATCCACCGCGGGCATCGGCGCCGCCTTCGCCCGCCGCCTCGCCGCCGACGGCCACAACCTGGTGCTCGTCGCGCGCGACACCAAGCGGCTGCACGAGCAGGCGACAGAACTGCACGACCGGCACGGCATCGAGGCGGAGGTGCTCACCGCCGACCTGGCGACGGACGACGGGATCGCGGCGGTCGAGGCGCGGCTCTCCGACAGCAGGTCGGCGGTCGACCTGCTCGTGAACAACGCCGGGTTCGGCAACAAGGGGCACTACCTCGAGGTCCCGATGGCGGACGAGCTGACGATGCTGAAGGTGCACTGCGAGGCGGTGCTGCGGCTGACGTCGGCGGCGGCCCGGTCGATGCGGGAGCGCGGACGCGGCGGCGTGGTCAACGTGGCGTCGGTGGCGGCGTTCGTACCGCGCGGCACGTACGGCGCGTCGAAGGCGTGGGTCGTGCAGTTCACGCAGGGCGCGGCGAAGGAGCTGGCCGGCAGCGGGGTGCGGCTGATGGCGCTGTGCCCGGGGTTCGTGCGGACGGAGTTCCACGAGCGGGCCGGGATGGGCACGGGGAACATTCCGAAGTGGATGTGGCTCGACGCGGACAAGCTGGTGGCGGCGGCCCTCACGGACCTGTCCCGTGGCCGGACCCTCTCGATCCCGGACCCGCGCTACAAGGCGCTCATGGGCGTGGTGAAGGTGACGCCGCGCTCCCTGATCGGCGGCATCACGTCGCGGACGGGGCGCAAGTACGGTCCCCAGTAAGGGAGTCGAATCAAGCCCCTCCGGCGTTTGAGGATCGGGGTCCGGGGCGGAGCCCCGGCAATGACCGAGGCCCGGCCCCCCGCGACGGGGGGGCCGGGCCTCAGGTCACTTCAGCGGAGCGCCTCAGTGCGAGTGACCGTGGCCGTGACCGGCGGCCTCGGGCTCCTCCTCCGCCGGCTTCTCGACGACCAGGGTCTCGGTCGTGAGGAGCAGGGAGGCGATGGAGGCGGCGTTCTCCAGGGCGGAGCGGGTGACCTTGACCGGGTCGATGACGCCGGCCTTGACCAGGTCGACGTACTCGCCGGTCGCGGCGTTGTAGCCGCTGCCCTTCTCGAGCTCCTTGACCTTGGAGACGATCACGTAGCCCTCCTGGCCGGCGTTCTCGCCGATCCAGCGGAGCGGCTCGACGACGGCGCGGCGGACCACGGCGACACCGGTGGCCTCGTCGCCGTCCTTGCCGAGGGAGTCCTCGAGGACCTTGGAGGCGTGCACCAGGGCGGAGCCACCACCGGAGACGATGCCCTCCTCGACCGCGGCGCGGGTCGCGGAGATGGCGTCCTCCAGACGGTGCTTCTTCTCCTTGAGCTCGACCTCGGTCGCGGCACCGACGCGGATGACGCAGACGCCGCCGGCCAGCTTGGCCAGGCGCTCCTGCAGCTTCTCGCGGTCCCAGTCCGAGTCCGTGTTCTCGATCTCGGCCTTGATCTGCGCGACGCGTCCCTGGACGTCCTCGCCCTTGCCGCCACCGTCGACGATGGTGGTGTCGTCCTTGGTGATGGTCACGCGGCGCGCGGACCCGAGCACCTCGAGACCGGCCTGGTCGAGCTTGAGGCCGACCTCCTCGGCGATGACGGTGGCACCGGTGAGGGTGGCCATGTCCTGGAGCATCGCCTTGCGGCGGTCACCGAAGCCGGGGGCCTTGACCGCGACGGCGTTGAACGTGCCGCGGATCTTGTTCACGACCAGGGTCGACAGGGCCTCGCCCTCGACGTCCTCGGCGATGATCAGGAGCGGCTTGGAGCCACCGGCCTGGATGACCTTCTCCAGGAGCGGGAGCATGTCCTGGATCGAGCCGATCTTGCCCTGGTGGATCAGGATGTACGGGTCGTCGAGGACGGCCTCCATACGCTCCTGGTCGGTGACGAAGTACGGGGACAGGTAGCCCTTGTCGAAGGCCATGCCCTCGGTGAAGTCGAGCTCCAGGCCGAAGGTGTTGGACTCCTCAACGGTGATGACACCGTCCTTGCCGACCTTGTCCATCGCCTCGGCGATGAGCTCGCCGACCTGGTTGTCCTGGGCGGACAGACCGGCGACGGCGGCGATGTCGGACTTCTCGTCGATCGGGCGGGCGGTCGCGAGGAGGTCCTCGGACACGGCCTTGACCGCGGCGTCGATGCCCTTCTTCAGGGCGGCCGGGGAAGCACCGGCGGCGACGTTGCGCAGGCCTTCCTTGACCAGGGCCTGGGCCAGCACGGTGGCGGTGGTCGTACCGTCACCCGCGATGTCGTTGGTCTTGGTCGCCACCTCCTTCACGAGCTGCGCGCCGAGGTTCTCGTACGGGTCCTCGACCTCGACCTCACGGGCGATGGTGACGCCGTCGTTGGTGATGGTCGGGGCGCCGAACTTCTTGTCGATGACGACGTTGCGGCCCTTGGGGCCGATCGTCACCTTGACCGTGTCGGCAAGCTTGTTGACGCCGCGCTCGAGGGCGCGACGGGCGTCCTCGTCGAACTTCAGGATCTTCGCCATGGAGCTGAATCAGTCCTCTCGAAACGAACCGCGCCCCTCGCACCCGGCATTCTCAGCGGGGGCCAGGGGCGCGGTTCAAAGCATTCTGCTTCGGTGAAGCCGGGAAAGCTTGGGTGAATTACTTCTCGACGATCGCGAGCACGTCGCGAGCCGAGAGGACGAGGTACTCGTCGCCGTTGTACTTCACCTCGGTGCCGCCGTACTTGCTGTAGAGCACGACATCGCCGACCTTGACGTCGAGCGGAAGGCGCTCGCCGTTCTCGAAGCGGCCGGGACCCACGGCGAGGACGGCGCCCTCCTGGGGCTTCTCCTTCGCGGTGTCCGGAATGACCAGGCCAGAGGCCGTGGTCTGCTCGGCGTCGAGCGGCTGGACCACAATGCGGTCCTCGAGCGGCTTGATGGCAACCTTGGAGCTGGAGGTCGTCACGATCCGGTCTCCCCCTTCGGAGATCTCACGGGGTTAACAGTCTGGGGTGGCGACCAGGTGGATCCGTCGTCGCGGGTGCCGGACCTGCCCGTCGCTGTCTGGCACTCTCCACTGGTGAGTGCCAGGGCCGAGACTATGACCGCGATTAGCACTCGGTCAAGCGGACTGCTAATCGACTGCGTCGCGAATCGGTGGAAGGGCACCTCACAGGTACTCCTCCAGGGCCGCCACCCGGTATCCCTCGGCCTCGACGCGGCGCAGGAGACGCGGCGCCGTCTCCGCCCGGACCCCGAGGATGTCGCCGGGGCGCAGCGCCCCCTCCGGCTCGCGCCACAGGACGATCGCGTCGACCCCGCAGGCGCCCGCCGCCCGCAGGGTGTTCCCGTCGTACGCGCCCGACGGCGGGTGGAACAGCCGGGGCGCAGTGCCGAAGCGGCCCTCGACGCGGTCGCGCTGGCCGCAGATCTCGGCGTGCTGCTCGACGTAGCCCAGGCCCGGGAGGAAGGGCTGGGTGAGGGTGCGGTTCTGCACCTGGGCGCCGGCGGCCCGCAGTTCGCGCAGGCGGCCCTCGCCCGCGCCCGCGAGGAACACAGAGACGGGCAGCCGCCGCTCGCGGACCAGGTCGACGAGGCGGGGATCGCGCCCGGCCCCGTCCCCGTACGCGAGGAAGACCACCTTGTCGCGGGTGGGGACGCGGGAGACGACCGGCGGGACCGTCGGCCGGGTCACCGCGCCGACCGCCGGCCGGGCGTCCGGGGCGAGGGAGGCGGGCTGCCCGGCGCAGCCGGAGAGCAGCGCGGCGGCCAGGGCGCAGCCGACGAGCCGCGCCCCGGCCCTGCGGTGTGTCACAGGTAGTCCTCCAGGCGCGCCACCGCGTACCCCTTGGCGTGGAGGTACTTCATGAGTCTGCGGATCATGTCGGGCATCGTGCCCTTCCAGTCCTCGCGGCCGCGGAAGTGCGTGAGTAGGATGTCGCCCGGATGGATGTCCCGGTCCCACTCGCGGTAGTCCATGCGGTCGACGAAGGCCTCGGCGTTCCAGATCGGCACGTGCGTGATGCCGCAGGCCTTGGCGGCGCGCAGGGTGTCCCGGTTGTAGTCGCCGAACGGCGGGCGGAACAGCGTGGGCCGCTTGCCGTACTTCTCCTCGATGACGTCCTGCATGCCGCAGATCTCGCGCTTCTGCCGCGCATACGACAGGGCGGGCAGGAACGGGTGGTGCAGCGTGTGGTTGTTGAGGGTGACGCCGCGGTCCCGCATCTGCCGGAAGTAGCCGTACTGGGGCTTCACCTCGGCGTCGGTCAGGAAGGCCGTGTACGGGATCCGCAGCTCGCTCATCATCTTCAGGAACCGCGGGTCCTTCTCGGCGCCGTCGTCGATGGTGAGGAAGACGATTTTGTCCTTGGTCGGGACGGTCGAGAACACGGGTGGCAGGCCGAGCTTCTTCTGTCCCGCGACCTCGAAGCCGGGCCGCGCCTCGATGACCGGCTTCTTCGCGGGCGGGCGCGGGGCGGTCAGCGGCACGGCCGACAGGCCCCAGCGGCGGGTGGCCGCGACGAGGGCGGCCCGCTGGGCGCGCAGCTTCGTCGCGTACGCGTCGAGGGCGCGGGCGGGCGGCGCCTGGAGTCCCTGCTGGCCGGGGGCGGGCCGGACCGGCGGGTCCGCCTCCTGGGTGGTCGCGCAGCCGGTGGCGAGGGCGGAGGCCGCGAGGAGCGCGCCGAGGAGACGGACGCCGTGTCTTCTCCTGCGTCTCCTCCGGGTCAACTTTCGGACGGTTTCTTCGTTTTGTCGTACTAGTTGCATGGCGCCGGATCCTGACAGCTCACGGGCCCGTTCCCGGGCCGACACCGCCGCCTGGCGCGCACCGTCGCCCGCCTGGCCCACAATGGGGCAGGTGAACGACCCCGCCGACTTCTCCGCCCTGCTGACCCCCGAGGGCCGGGCCCTGCTCGCCGAACTCCGCGACCACGACCCGTCCCAGGAACTCGCGCTCGCCACGAAGCTGCGCCGCGACCACCCGGCCGCGCTGGTCTCCGCGGCGCTCGCGCAGGCGCGGCTGCGGCAGCGGGCGGCGGCGAAGTTCGGGGCCGAGGACGCGTCGCGGATGTACTTCACGCCGAACGGCGTGGAGCAGTCGACGCGGACGAGCGTGGCGACGCACCGGGCGCGGGTGTTCCAGGACCTGGGCGTACGGTCCGTGGCCGATCTGTGCTGCGGCATCGGCGGCGACGCGATCGCGCTCGCCCGCGCGGGGATCTCCGTGCTGGCCGTCGACCGGGACCCGCTGACCTGCGCCGTGGCGCGGGCGAACGCGGAGGCGCTCGGGCTCGCCGACCTCATCGAGGTGCGTGAGGCGGATGTGACCGAGGTGGACACGTCCGGGTACGACGCGGTGTTCGTGGACCCCGCGCGGCGGGGCGGCCGCGGCCGCGTCTTCGACCCCGAGGCCTACTCCCCTCCCCTGTCCTGGGCCGTGTCCGCGGCGCTCACGGCGCCGCGCGCCGCGCTGAAGATCGCGCCGGGCATCCCGCACGAGGCGATTCCGGCTCAGGCCGACGCGGAGTGGATCTCGGACGGGGGTGACGTGAAGGAGGCCGTGCTGTGGTTCGGAACCGTCCCCGGGCGGATGCGAGCGACGCTGCTGCCGGGTCCGCGGGCGCTCACCGGGCGCGGGCTGCCCGACCCCGGCGTGCGCCCCGTCGGGCGGTACCTGTACGAGCCGGACGGCGCGGTCATCCGGGCGCATCTGGTCGCCGAGGTGGCCGAGGAGGTCGGCGGCGGGCTCCTCGACGAGACGATCGCGTACGTGACGTCCGACGCCCTCCACCCCACGCCCTACGCCTCGGCGTACGAGATCACCGACCAACTCCCCTTCAACGTGAAGAAGTTGAAGGCGCTGCTGCGGGAGCGGGGCGTCGGCGTCCTCACGGTCAAGAAGCGGGGCTCGGCGGTCGAACCGGAGGAGCTCCGCCGCAAGGCCATGCCCAAGCCGTACGGGAAGGCGTCCGCCACGGTCTTCCTGACGCGGGTGGCGGGCGCCCCCACCATGCTGGTGGGCCATTCAAGCCCCACCCCTTCAAGCCCCTCCGGCGATTGAGGAGCGGGGCATGGGGCGGAGCCCCAATCCTTTGAGCCCCTGCGGCGATTGAGCAGGCGGCTCCGTGGCCGACGCCTCGGGGCTCCGCCCCGGACCCCGCTCCTCAATCGCCGGAGGGGCTTGAACGGCCATCGCCGGAGCCGCTTGAGTGGCACTCGCCAGAGGGGCTTGAGCGGCCCAGCAAGTACTCGCGTTCGCGCTCGTTGCGGGTGAGGTAGGCCGCCCGCCCGAACTCGGCCCGCGCCTCCTCCCCCCGCCCCAACCGCTCCAGCAGATCGCCCCGCACGCTGGCCAGCAAGTGGTAGTCCCGCAGCGCGGGTTCACCGGCCAGACCGTCCACGATCGCGAGCGCCGCGCCCGGCCCCTCGGCCATCGACACCGCGACCGCCCGGTTCAGCTCGACCACCGGTGAGGGCGCGCGGGCCGCGAGCATCCCGTACAGCGTGGCGATCCGCGCCCAGTCGGTCTCCTCGTAGGCGTACGCGTGGGCGTGACAGGCGGCGATCGCGGCTTGCAGCACGTACGGACCCGGCGCCCCGGAGGACACCGCGTCGGCCCGGCCGAGCGCGGCGAACCCGCGGCGGATCAGGAGCTTGTTCCAGCGCGTCCGGTTCTGGTCCTTGAGCATGACGGGCGCCCCGTCCGGTCCGGTCCGGGCGGCGGAGCGGGACGACTGGAGCTCCAACAGCGCGGCCAGACCGTGCACTTCGGGTTCCTTCGGCATCAGCGACTGGAGGACGCGGGCGAGCCGCAGCGCGTCCTCGCACAGGGCGGGCCGGAGGTAGTCGTCGCCGGCGGTGGCCGCGTAGCCCTCGTTGAAGACGAGGTAGATGACTTCGAGGACGGAGCCGAGCCGGGCCTCGCGGTCCGGGCCGTACGGGACGTCGAAGGCGACGTTCTTCGTGGCGAGGGTGCGCTTGGCGCGGACGATGCGCTGGGCGACGGTCGCCTCGGGGGCGAGGACCGCGCGGGCGATCTCGGCCGTGGTCAGGCCGCCGAGCAGCCGCAGGGTGAGGGCGACGCGGGCCTCGGCGGACAGCACGGGGTGGCAGCTCATGAAGACGAGGCGCAGGAGGTCGTCGTCGATGTCGTCGGGGTCCGTGACGCCCGGCTCCTCGTACGCGAACTCCGTGGCCCGGCCGACCTCCTGGAGCTTGCGGGCGTAGTTCTCGCGGCGGCGCACGAGGTCGACGGCGCGGTGCCTGGCGGTGGCCGTGAGCCAGGCGCCCGGCTTGTCGGGGACGCCGTCCCGCGGCCACTGCTCCAGGGCGGCGACCAGGGCGTCCTGGGCCAGTTCCTCCGCGATGCCGACGTCGCGGACGACGCGGGTGACGGCCGCGATGATGCGCGGCGCCTCCATGCGGAAGACGGTCTCGACGGTGTGGGCCGTGGCCCCGTGCTGTGCTGTCACGACCCACCATCAGACACCGCGGACGGCGCCGGGCCAAGGCGTTCGGGCGGCTCAGCCCTCCACGATCTCCCGGATCTCGGAGGTGACGGTCCAGTGCTCCTCGTGGACCGTCAGGAACCGCTTGGCCCACTCCAGGCACTCGGCCTCGTCCTTGGTCTGGAGGATCGCGTAGCCGCCGACGACCTCCTTGGTCTCGGTGAAGGGCCCGTCGGTGACGCTGATCTCGCCCTTCTCGTAGTGCACCCGCTTGCCCTGCGCGGACGGCGTGAGCCCGGCGGTGTCGAGCAGCACGCCCGCCTTCGTCATCTCTTCGAGGAGCGCCCCCATGCGCTGCATCAGCTCCTCGCTGGGTCCTTCGGCGGGGGCGTTGCTCTCGTCGACGCGGACCATGGTCAGGTAGCGCGGCATGGTGATCTCCCGTACTGGCGAACGGCCGGCTCTTCCGGCCTCTCACCCCTGCGTCGAACGGGCTCCGCCCGGATCGACACGTCCGCCGAACTTTCTCGAAGAATTTTTTTCGGGGCCCCGCGACCGCCCGCCACGCCGCCCGGTCAGGCCGCCTCGAACCTCCACCGGTGCACCGTCCGCGTCACCAACGACGCGTCGGGCTCCGGCAGTTCGGGGAGGTCGGCGTCGTACGGGGCGTTCCACCAGGTGATGACGAGGACGCGGTCCTGGGGGGCGCGGAACGTCTCCCGGCGCTCCGGCTCCCGCTCCAGGACCTGCGCCTTCGCCCAGGCCAGCAGCTCTTCCCCGCGGCCGTCGACGGCGCGGGCCTCCCACATCAGCGCGACGGTCACGAGTACAGGTTCTCCTTGCTGACCTCGTGCACGTGGTCGTGGTGGTGCCCGCCGTGGCCCGGCACGTGCGGTTCCGTCACCGGGAGGGAGGAGTCGGCCGGCAGGTCCCACGAGGACGGCGTCCGGTTGCGGGCGACCATCTCGGCGCCGAGGGCGGCGACCATCGCGCCGTTGTCCGTGCACAGCTTGGGGCGCGGCACCCGAAGACGGATCCCGGCCTTCTCGCAGCGCTCCTCGGCGAGGGCGCGCAGCCGCGAGTTGGCGGCGACACCGCCGCCGATCATCAGGTGGTCGACGCCCTCGTCCTTGCAGGCCCGGACGGCCTTGCGGGTCAGCACGTCGACGACGGCCTCCTGGAAGGACGCCGACACGTCGCGCACCGGCACGTCCTCGCCGGCCGCCCGCTTGGCCTCGATCCACCGGGCCACGGACGTCTTCAGGCCGGAGAAGGAGAAGTCGTACGCCGGGTCGCGCGGCCCGGTGAGCCCGCGCGGGAAGGCGATCGCGTTCGGGTCGCCCTCCTTCGCGTACCGGTCGATGACGGGCCCGCCCGGGAACCCGAGGTTCAGCACCCGCGCGATCTTGTCGAAGGCCTCGCCGGCCGCGTCGTCGATGGTCGCGCCGAGGGGCCGTACGTCGGACGTGATGTCGGTGGAGAGCAGCAGCGACGAGTGCCCGCCCGACACCAGCAGCGCCATCGTCGGCTCGGGCAGCGTGCCGTGCTCCAGCTGGTCGACGCAGATGTGCGAGGCGAGGTGGTTGACGCCGTAGAGCGGCTTGCCGAGCGCGTAGGCGTACGCCTTGGCGGCCGAGACCCCGACCAGCAGCGCGCCCGCGAGCCCCGGCCCGGCCGTGACGGAGATCCCGTCGAGGTCCTTCGCCGTGACGCCCGCGTCCTTCAGGGCGCGCTGGATCGTGGGGACCATCGCCTCCAGGTGCGCGCGGGAGGCGACCTCGGGGACGACGCCGCCGAAGCGGGCGTGTTCGTCGACGCTGGAGGCGACGGCGTCGGCGAGCAGGGTGGTGCCGCGGACGATGCCGACGCCGGTCTCGTCGCAGGAGGTCTCGATACCGAGGACGAGCGGTTCGTCAGCCATGGTTCTTCTCTTCACTCAGTGAGTCACTTGCGGTGTGGGTGTTCAGGCGCATCACGAGCGCGTCCACGTTGCCGGGCTGGTAGTAGCCGCGCCGGAAGCCGATCGGCTCGAAGCCGAAGCGCTCGTACAGCTTCTGCGCCCGCGTGTTGTCGACGCGCACTTCGAGCATCACCTGGTCGACCTCGAAGGCCGTGGCGTGCCGCAGCAGCTCGGTGAGCAGCCGGGCGCCGAGCCCGGTGCCCCAGTGGTCGCGGTCGACGGCGATGGTCTGGATGTCCGCCAGGTCCCCGGAGGCGGCGACGCCCCCGTACCCGACCAGCCGCTCGCCCTCGTACGCGACGACGTACCGCCGCGTCGAGCCGACCCCGCGCGCGTGCGCCAGCTCGGACCAGAACATGCCGCGCGACCAGGCGTCGTCCGGGAACAGCGCCTTCTCCAGGACGAGTACGGGGTCGATGTCCCACCACCGCATCTCGCGCAACGATGCGTCCACGGCCGTCACTTGGGGGTGACCACCTTGTAGTTCTTGGGCACCTGCGCGTCGGGGCGGCGCAGATAGAGGGGGCGCGGTTCGAGCAGTTCCTCGCCCGCCGCCAGCTTCTCGGCGGCGAGGGCCGCGAGCGCGGCGGCCGACACGTGCTGGGGTCCGCGCGCGTCCGGGAACGTCTCCGGGTACAGCAGCGCCCCGGCGCCCACGGCGGGCAGCCCGGCGACGGCCCCGGCGATGTCGGCGGGCCGGTCGACGGCGGCGTCGGTGACCCGGGTCCGCGCATCGTCGTAGCGCGCCCAGTACACCTCCTTGCGCCGCGCGTCCGTGGCGACGACGAAGGGCCCCTCGATGTCCCGCGCCTCGTAGGCGAGCCCGTCGAGCGTGCACACGCCGTGCACGGGCACCCCGAGCGCGAGCCCGAACGTGTCGGCGGTCATCAGTCCGACCCGCAGCCCCGTGTAGGGGCCCGGTCCCACGCCCACGACGATGCCGGTGACGGCGTCGAGCCGGGCGCCGGCCTCGGTGAGTACCCGGTCGACGGCGGGCAGCAGCAGTTCCCCGTGTCTGCGGGCGTCCACCTGACTCGACTCGGCGACGACGGATGTCCCGTCGTGCAGGGCGACGGTGACGGCGGGGGTGGCGGTATCCAGAGCGAGCAACAGCACGCGAACAGCCTACGACTCCGGGGAGGCGGACACGTCCGCGCTCCGCCAAGCCGCGGGCGGCCGGGGCCCGACTGCTACCGTCACCCTGAGGTTCGAACTTGAGAGGCAGGCACCTGGTGGCACGGAGCAGCACCGGATTCGTGACCGCGCTCACGGCGGGGGCACTCGCCGTGGTGGGCTTCCTCGCCTTCCAGGCGTCGGCGAACGCGCCGGAGAACCTCGCCGAGGGCAAGCAGGACACGTCGCCCTCCGCGTCCGCGTCGAAGACGCCCAAGAAGAAGACGGACCCGAAGGCGCTGCCCGCCGGGTCCGGCAAGGGCGAGCGCGTCGTGTACGCGCTGGACGCCGACCGGGTGTGGCTGGTCGGCGAGGACAACAAGACGCAGTCGACGTTCGAGGTGACCCCCGGCACGGTGGACCCGACGCCCGGCGCCTACTCGGTGACCTCCCGCTCCGGCTCCGTCACCGGCACCGACGGCGTCCCCATCGAACACGTGGTCCGCTTCACCACCACCAACGGCATCGCGATCGGCTTCAGCGCCGCCGTCAACGGCTCCACGGCCGCCCCCGACCCCGCCAAGCAGACCGGCGGCATCCGCGAGTCCCGCAAGGACGCCACGGCGATGTGGAACTTCGCAACGATCGGCGTCAAGGTCGTCGTCGTCAAGTAGCAACCTTCAAACCCGACCGGCCGCCCCTTCCAAGCCCGACCGGACTCCCTTTCAAGCCCCTCCGGCGATTGAGGAGCGGGGTCCGGGGCGGAGCCCCGCGTCCGCAACCACGTCCCGCCGCACCAAGGGCTCCGCACACCTCGCGGGCGCGACCGGCGGCGTGGAAACGACCCGCGCCGCCCCACACGCCACCAACAACTCCCGCATCGACACTGCACGCACACCGTCACGTTCCGAAGTCGACATGGATACCTCCAGGCGGCAGTCGAAGGGACCTGGTTAGGTAGACCTAACCAGCACCGGCCTCCATGTGAACACGCCGAAGGCGCGCCGCGCAAGAATTTGCCGACGCGCTGTCGGAATAAAGAACACGTACGGGCAACGCACGGAACACGTACGCCGTACGAGGGCTCAGCCCGCGACCGCCCCCAGGTCCGCCCCGCTCCACCGCTCCCCGACCCCGTGCAGCGTCACGACCCGCACCTCGTCCGTCGTGTCCCCGGTGGCCCGGTCGATCACCACGTGCAGCCGGTCGTCGGACAGCTCCTCGACCTTGCCGTCGCCCCACTCCACGACGACCACGGAATCGGGCAGCGAGACGTCGAGGTCGAGGTCCTCCATCTCGTCGAGCCCGCCCCCGAGCCGGTACGCGTCGACGTGCACCAGCGCCGGCCCCTCGCCGAGCGGCGGATGCACCCGGGCGATCACGAACGTCGGCGAGGTCACGGCGCCCCGCACCCCCATGCCCGCGCCGAGCCCGCGCGTCAGCGTCGTCTTGCCCGCGCCGAGCTCGCCGGTGAGCATGACGAGGTCGCCGGGGCGCACCTGTTTGGCCAGGGCGAGCCCCAACTCCCGCATCTCGTCCGGGGAGTTGACGGTGACGGTGACCGTGTTGACGGGGGTGGTGGCGGTCGGGTCCGCGGACTCAGCCGCCGGGTCGTGCGGTGCTGCCGGTGTCTCCATAAATCCCCACGGTAGCGGCTGTCGGCACGGCTCCCGCACGCACCAGCAGGTCCGCCATCCGGTCGGTCACGGCCTCGGGGTGCTCCAGCATCACCAGATGCCCGGCGTCCGGCACGAGCACGAACTCCGCGTCCGGCAGCAGCGCCGCGATCGCCTCGCTGTGACCGCTCGGCGTGACCAGGTCGTGCTCGCCGGAGAGCACGAGCACGGGCAGCTGCGCGAACCGCTCCAGGGCGGCTGCCTTGTCGTGCTCCTCGAACGCCGGGTAGAACTCCGCGACCACGTCGATCGGCGTCCCCTCGATCATCCGCTCGGCGAACCGCGCGACCGCCGGATCGACGTCCCGCGAGGCGAACGAGTACCGCTTGATGATCCCGGCGAAGAGGTCGGCCGTGGCCCGCCGCCCCTTCTCCACCAGCTCGGCCCGCTGCCCGAGCACCTTCAGCACACCGGGCAGCACCCGCCGCACCGCGTTCACGCCGGCCACCGGAAGCCCGTAGTTGACCTCACCGAGGTTCCCCGACGACGTCCCCACGAGGGCGACGCCCACGACCCGCTCGCGCACCAGGTCCGGGCACTGGTCGGCGAGCGCCATCACGGTCATGCCGCCCATGGAGTGGCCGACGA
Organism: Streptomyces sp. BYX5S; assembly: GCF_054724165.1. NCBI lineage: Bacteria > Bacillati > Actinomycetota > Actinomycetes > Kitasatosporales > Streptomycetaceae > Streptomyces > Streptomyces sp. BYX5S. The sequence goes on from NZ_CM138829.1 coordinate 7,503,518, forward strand.
GGACGAGCGGGCCCTCGGGCGCCGCCGCGTCGATGACGGCCTTCAGGTCGCGGCCGAGCCGGTCGATGGAGACGGGCACCCCGTCCTCGACCTGCTCGGCGCCGCGCCCCGACCGCCCGTGGCTGCGCTGGTCCCAGTACACGCAGCGGACGACGCCGCGCAGGGCCGCACGCTGGAAGTGCCAGGAGTCCTGGCTGAGGCAGTAGCCGTGGCTGAAGACGACGGTGACGGGCGCCGGGGCCTTGCGGCCGAACAGGCGGCGCCGCCGCGGCCCCGCGCCACCGGCGAGTTCCGGGTCCACCTCCTCGACCTCGTAGTACAGCTCGGTGCCGTCCTCGGCGTACGCCTTCCCGGGGACGCCGCGCAGCGCTCCGTAGGGGCCCGAGGCGTCGAGGGCGAGCCGGGCCTTCTTGCGCATGCCGCGCCCCACGGTCAGCCGCTCGATGGCGACGCCCGCGGCGGCCCCGGCGGCGACCACTCCTATCGCGGCGCCCGCGAGGCCGGCCCGCCGCCAGCTCCCCGAGGCGGCGGCGTCCGCCGCCTCGACGACCGCCGCCGTGGCCTGTGCGCTGGTCTCGCTCACGTGCCGCTCCCCTTGTCGCGCCGTGCTCCGCGTCCCGGCTGTCGGGTGTCCGGTGGTGGAGTTCCCGTTGAAGGGTTCCCCGATGTGCCGTTCTGTTCGCGCTTCACATGGTGGCGGCTCGCACGGCCCCGTCCGGGGACGCTCAGGCCGTGACGCTGGTCACGCCCGCGCGCCGCCGTCCGCCCCGTCCACGTAGACGCGCGGTACGCGGGATCCGATCCGCGTCACGATCTCGTACGCGATGGTGCCCGCCGCGACCGCCCAGTCCTCGGCGGTCGGCTCGCCGAGATCACCGGGGCCGAAGAGCACCGCCTCGTCCCCGGCGGCCGGCTCGTCGCCGCCGAGGTCCACGACGAACTGGTCCATGGCCACCCGCCCCGCGACCGTGCGCCGCTTGCCGGCGATCAGGACGGGGCCGGTGCCGGAGGCGTGCCGCGGGATGCCGTCCGCGTATCCGAGCGGGACGAGACCGAGCGTCGTCTCGCCCGGTGTGACGTAGTGATGCCCGTAACTGACGCCGAGTCCACCCGGCGCGTGCTTCACGAGCGCCAGACTCGCCTTGAGCGTCATCACGGGGCGCAGCCCGAAGTCGCCGGGCGTGCCGACCTCGGGGCTCGGCGCGATCCCGTACATCGCGATGCCGGGGCGGACGAGGTCGAAGTGGGTCTCGGGAAGGGTCAGCGTCCCCGGGGAGTTGGCGATGTGCCGCACCTCGGGGGTGACGCCCGCGCCCTCCGCGTACGCGACCATCTCGCGGAAGACGGAGAGCTGGGCGGCGATGGAGGGGTGGCCCGGCTCGTCGGCGCACGCGAAGTGCGACCAGAGCCCGGTGACGTTCACGAACCCGGCGGCCTGCGTGGCGAGCGCCTCGCGCACGAGTTCCGGCCAGTCGCCGGGCAGGCACCCGTTGCGCCCGAGGCCGGTGTCCGCCTTGAGCTGGATCCGCGCGACCCGCCCGGCCGCCCGCGCGGCGTCGACGACCTCCCGCAGCGCCCACATCCCGCTGACGGACACGTCGATGTCGGCCTCGACGGCCTCCCGCCAGGGCCCGCCCGGCACCCACAGCCAGCACAGGACCCGCCCGGTCAGCCCGGCGGCCCGCAGCTCCAGCGCCTCCTCGGGGGTGGCGGCCCCCAGCCACTCGGCGCCCGCCTCCTTCGCGGCCCGCGCGACGGGGAGCATGCCGTGCCCGTACGCGTCCGCCTTCACCACGGCCATGAACGCGGCCCCGGGCGCATGGGCGCGCAGGGCCCCGACGTTGGCCTTGAGCGCGGCCAGATCGATCTCGGCGCGGGCGCGGAGCGGGGCAGTCACGTTCTCGTTCATGGTGAGGTCAGTGTCTCAGAGGCCAGGGAGACGCCGTCCGTTGGGCAATCCGTCACAAATCCCTGCGGGCCGGGGCGGCGCCCCTGAGGGACACTCGAAGGCATGCGACTCGCCCACGACACAGCAACGGTCCGGTCCGCCGAACGCGAGCTGATGGCGCGCCTGCCCGAGGGCGCGCTGATGCAGCGCGCCGCCGCCGGCCTCGCCACGGCCTGCGCCGACCTCCTCGGCAAGGTCTACGGCTCCCGCGTCACCCTCCTCGTCGGCTCGGGCGACAACGGCGGGGACGCCCTGTACGCGGGCGCGCGCCTGGCCCGCCGGGGCGCGGGCGTCACGGCGCTGCTCCTCTCCCCGGAGCGGGCGCACTCCGGGGGCATCGCGGCCCTGCGGGCGGCGGGCGGGGCGCTCCTGGACGCGCAGGTCGAGAACGCGCCGGAGCTGGTCGCCCGCGCCGACCTCGTCGTGGACGGCATCGTCGGCATCGGCGGCAAGGGCGGCCTGCGCCCCCGCGCGGCCGAACTGGCCGACGCCGCTCGGGGCACGGTCGTCTCCGTCGACCTGCCGAGCGGCGTCGACGCCGACACCGGCCAGGTGCACGGCGAGGCCGTGCGCGCCGACGCGACCGTGACCTTCGGAACGTACAAGCCGGGCCTCCTGATCGACCCGGCCCGCGCGTACGCGGGCGCCCTGCGCCTCGTCGGCATCGGCCTCGAACTCGGCGCGGCCCAGGCGGAGCTGGAGGCGCTCCAGTACGCGGACGTGGCGGCCCTGCTGCCCGCGCCCACCGGCGAGAGCGACAAGTACCGGCGCGGCGTCGTCGGCATCGTCGCGGGCTCGGCCCGCTACCCCGGCGCGGCGGTCCTGGCCGTGGCGGGGGCGCTGCACGGCGGGGCGGGCGCGGTGCGTTACGTGGGTCCGGCCGCGGACGCGGTGCTCGCCCGGTTCCCGGAGACGCTGGTCTCGGCGGGGCCACCGGCGAAGGCGGGCCGGGTCCAGGCATGGGTGATCGGCCCCGGCCTCGGCGACGACGCCTCGGGCCTGCACGACGTCCTGGCCTCGGACGTCCCGGTCCTCATCGACGCGGACGGCCTGCGCCTCGCGGAGCGGGCGACGGTACGCGCCCGCACGGCCCCCACCGTGCTGACCCCGCACGCGGGCGAGGCGGCGGCGCTCCTCGGGGTGACGCGCGCCGAGGTGGAGTCCGAACGCCTCGACTCCGTACGGGAGTTGGCGGGCCGCTACGACGCCACGGTCCTCCTGAAGGGCTCGACCACCCTCGTCGCCCCGCCCGACGGCACGCGCCCGGTCCGCGCCAACCCCACCGGCACCGCCTGGCTCGCCACGGCCGGCAGCGGCGACGTCCTCTCCGGGCTGACCGGCTCGCTCCTCGCGACGGGCCTCGACCCCCTGGACGCCGCCTCGGTCGGCGCCCACCTGCACGGCCTCGCGGCCCGGCACGCGGCGGACGGCGCGCCGATCTCGGCGCAGGACGTGGCGGGCGCGCTCAGGAACGCCTGGCGGGACGTCACGGAGAACCGCTGAACAGCGGCCGCCGCTACCCCTCCGCCACCACCACCGCCGACGCGACCCCCGCGTCATGGCTGAGCGACACGTGGAACCCCCGCACCCCCAGCTCGGCCGCCCGCGCCGCCACGGTCCCCGTCACCCGCAGCCGGGGCTGCCCGCTGTCCTCGACCCAGACCTCGGCGTCGGTCCAGCGCAGCCCGGCGGGCGCGCCGAGCGCCTTGGCGACGGCCTCCTTCGCCGCGAACCGGGCGGCGAGCGAGGCGACACCGCGCCGCTCCCCGCTGGGCAGCAGCAGCTCGTCGTCCAGGAACAGCCGCGCGGCCATGCTCGGCGTACGCTCCAGCGACGCCGCGAACCGCTCGATCTCGGCCACGTCGATACCGACCCCGATGATGCTCATGCAGCAGACCTTACGGTCGCCCCCGAGTCAGGCCGTCCGCCCCTGGGCGATCCGGTCCCGCGCGTCCTGCACCAGGGACAGGTACTCGGCCTCTTCGCAGCGCGGCTTGCTGCCGAAGCGGTAGAAGTCGAGGCAGTCGTCCAGGTCCTCGGCTATGTCCTCGTCGGGCAGCTCCAGCGCGAGCTCACTGCCCACCTGGTCCGCCCAGTCGTCCATGGCGTACGCGTCCACCGGCTTGCGGCGGGCGAATTTCGGCACACGAAGCACGGTCATCACGGTCCCCTCCCGCCCCGCCGGCAGCGTCCCTCCCCACGGGTGCCGAAAACCTATCGCCGCCCCTCACAAAGGGTCCATGCCTGTGGCGAAGCTGTGACGAACGGGGTACCCGTCCCGCCCGGCGTGACACACCCCACCTGCCGTCCGAGGCCACACAGCCGTAACAATGGACTGTGATCTCTCCGATCTCCGAGCCCAAGACACCGTCGTCCTCCCGGAGCGCCCACCGGCCCAGGCCGGAGGCGACTCCCTACGTCGACCTGACCCGCACGGAATGGAGCGCGCTGCGCGACAAGACGCCCCTGCCGCTGACCGCCGAGGAGCTGGACCGGCTGCGCGGCCTCGGTGACGTGATCGACCTGGACGAGGTCCGCGACATCTATCTGCCGCTGTCCCGCCTGCTGAACCTGTACGTGGGCGCGACCGACGGCCTGCGCGGGGCGCTGAACACGTTCCTCGGCCAGACCAACAAGAAGGCCGCCCAGTCCGGCACCCCCTTCGTCATAGGAGTCGCCGGCTCCGTCGCGGTCGGCAAGTCGACCGTCGCCCGCCTCCTCCAGGCCCTGCTCTCCCGCTGGCCGGAGCACCCGCGCGTGGAGCGGGTCACGACCGACGGCTTCCTGCTCCCCACCAAGGAGCTCCAGGCCCGCGGCCTGATGTCCCGCAAGGGCTTCCCCGAGTCCTACGACCGGCGCGCCCTGACCCGCTTCGTCGCCGACATCAAGGCCGGCAAGGACGAGGTCACCGCCCCCGTCTACTCGCACCTGATCTACGACATCGTGCCCGGCGAGAAGCTCGTGGTGCGCCGCCCCGACATCCTGATCGTCGAGGGCCTGAACGTGCTCCAGCCCGCGCTGCCCGGCAAGGACGGCCGCACCCGCGTCGGCCTCGCCGACTACTTCGACTTCAGCGTGTACGTCGACGCGCGCGCCGAGGACATCGAGGCCTGGTACCTGAACCGGTTCCGCAAGCTGCGCGCGACGGCCTTCCAGGACCCGTCCTCGTACTTCCGCAAGTACACGCAGGTCTCCGAGGAGGAGGCCCTCGACTACGCGCGCACCACCTGGCGCACCATCAACAAGGTCAACCTGCTGGAGAACGTGGCCCCCACCCGCGGCCGCGCCGGACTCGTCATCCGCAAGGGCCCCGACCACAAGGTGCAGCGGCTGCGTCTGCGCAAGCTGTAGCGACTACTCTGCGCGCATGCTGCATCTGCGCCTGATCACGCCGCCCGGGACCACGGACGACGCGGTGCGTCTGATCGAGGAGACGACCGGCACCACGCATCTCGTGGTGCTGCCGGGCTGTGCCCGCAACCCGTCGGGGGACGTCGTCATGTGCGACGTCGCCCGCGAGGCCGGAGACGAACTCATCGGCGCGTTGCGGGAGTTGGGCATCGACAGGACGGGCTCGATCTCCGTCGAGAACATCGACCTGTCGCTGTCGAAGCGCGCCGACGAGGCGGAGGACGAGGCGCCGGGCGAGGGCGCGGACGCGGTGCTGTGGGAGCAGCTGGCGGACGCCACGCACGAGGAGTCCACGCTGACCGTCACGTACGTGGCGTTCCTCGTGATCGCCACGATGATCGCGGCCTGCGGTGTCGTGCTCGACAACGCGATTCTGATCGTGGGCGCGATGGCGGTCGGCCCGGAGTTCGGCCCGCTCGCCGGGTTCTGCACGGCGCTGGTGCGGCGCTCGCCGCGCCTGGCGTGGCGCTCCCTGGTCGCCCTGCTCGTCGGCTTCGCGGTGGCGATGGCGGTGACGGTGGGCTTCAGCTACTTCATGGACGCCGTGAACCTGTTCAGCGAGGGCAAGCTGGAGGGCGACCGCCCCAACACCGGGTTCGTCTACGCGCCCGACTGGTTCTCGTTCGTGGTGGCCGTGCTCGCGGGCGCGGCCGGCACGCTCTCGCTGACCTCGGCGAAGTCCGGGGCGCTCGTGGGCGTCGCGATCTCGGTGACCACGGTTCCGGCGGCGGCGAACGCCGCGGTGGCCCTCAGCTACGGCGACATGAAACAGACGTGGGGCTCGACTCAGCAACTGCTGCTGAACCTGCTGGGCATCGTCCTCGCCGGTACGTTCACGCTCCTCGCCCAGAAGTACTTCTGGGCCAAGCAGCGTGAACGCACCGCCAGGAAGTCCGCCACGGCCTGACCAGGTCCGAGAGGACTAGCCGAGCGCCGACTTCACGACGTCGGCCAGGCGCTCCGCCACGGACCGGGCCTGCCCGATGTCGGCCGCCTCCACCATGACCCGCACCAGCGGCTCGGTGCCGGAGGAGCGCAGCAGCACCCGCCCGGTCGCGCCGAGCTCCCGCTCCGCGTCCGCCACGGCCGACTGGAGCTCCGCGGACGTGGTGACGCGGGACTTGTCGACGTCCGGCACGTTGATGAGCACCTGCGGCAGCCGCTCCATGACGCCCGCCAGGTCCTTCAGCGTCCGCCCGGTCTGCGCGACGCGCGCCGCGAGCAGCAGGCCCGTCAGCGTTCCGTCACCGGTCGTGGCGTGGTCGAGAACGATGACGTGGCCGGACTGCTCGCCGCCGAGCGCGAACCCGTTCTCCTTCATGTTCTCCAGGACGTACCGGTCGCCGACGGCGGTCTGCACGAGGTTGATGCCCTCGCGCTCCATCGCCAGCTTCAGCCCCAGGTTCGACATGACGGTGGCGACAACGGTGTCGTCGCGCAGTACGCCGCGCTCCTTCATGTCGAGCGCGAGCACCGCCATGATCTGGTCGCCGTCCACCTCGGAGCCGGTGTGGTCCACGGCCAGGCAGCGGTCGGCGTCCCCGTCGTGCGCGATGCCGAAGTCGGCCCCGTGCTCGACGACGGCGGCCTTCAGCAGGTCGAGGTGGGTCGAACCGCAGCCGTCGTTGATGTTGAGGCCGTCGGGCTCGGCGCCGATCGTGACGACCTCGGCACCGACGCGCGTGAAGGCCTCCGGGGAGACCCGGGAGGCCGCGCCGTGCGCCTCGTCGAGGACGATCTTCAGGCCCTCGATCCGGTTCGGCAGCACGCCCACGAGGTGCGCGATGTACTGGTCGAGCCCCGCGTCGTACGACTTCACGCGGCCGACGCCGGCGCCCGTCGGGCGGTTCCACGGGGCGCCGGTGCGGTGCTCCTCGTAGATCGTCTCGATGCGGTCCTCAAGGGCGTCGTCCAGCTTGTGGCCGCCGCGGGCGAGGAACTTGATGCCGTTGTCCGGCATCGCGTTGTGGCTCGCGGAGAGCATCACGCCGAGGTCCGCGCCGAGCGATCCGGTCAGATACGCCACCGCGGGCGTCGGCAGCACGCCGACGCGCAGCACGTCCACTCCGGCGCTGGCCAGGCCCGCGACGACGGCGGCCTCCAGGAACTCGCCCGAGGCCCGCGGATCACGGCCGACGACGGCCACCGGGCGATGGCCCTCGAAACTGCCGGCCTCGCCCAGTACATGCGCCGCCGCGACCGACAGACCGAGCGCGAGCTCCGCCGTCAGATCCGCGTTGGCGACACCGCGCACGCCGTCCGTGCCGAAGAGTCGTCCCACTTGAAGTCCTCCGAACCTTCACATCGACATAAGCCGAACGCCCCGGCGGCACGAAAGGTGCCGCCGGGGCGAACGGGAAAAGCAAGCAGGGCAGCGAGATTTAGCGCTTGCTGTACTGCGGGGCCTTGCGGGCCTTCTTCAGACCGGCCTTCTTGCGCTCGACCGCACGGTCGTCGCGGCGGAGGTAACCGGCCTTCTTGAGGGCGCCGCGGTTGTTGTCCACGTCGGCCTCGTTCAGCGCGCGGGCCACGCCGAGGCGCAGGGCACCGGCCTGGCCGGAGACGCCGCCACCCGCGATGCGGGCGATGACGTCGTAGCGGCCGTCGAGCTCGAGCACCTTGAAGGGCTCGTTGACTTCCTGCTGGTGCACCTTGTTCGGGAAGTAGTCCTCGAGCGTGCGCCCGTTGACCTTCCACTTGCCGGTGCCGGGCACGATGCGAACGCGCGCGATGGCGTTCTTGCGGCGGCCCAGGCCGGCGGCCGGCTGCGGGTCACCGAAGCGGGCGGGGTTGGACTCCGAGGTGTACTCGCCCTCGACGGGCGCGTCCGACTCGGTGGTGTAGCTCTCGACGTCGACGATCTCGGTCTCTTCGACCGGCGTCTCGGCAGTGGTCTCGGCCACGATTCTCCTCAGATTCTTTTCTGTCTTAGGGGGTGTGGCCGGAACTACTGCGCGACCTGGGTGATCTCGAACGGCACCGGCTGCTGGGCAGCGTGCGGGTGCTGGTCGCCCGAGTAGACCTTCAGCTTCGAGAGCATCTGACGGCCGAGCGTGTTCTTGGGAAGCATGCCCTTGATGGCCTTCTCGACGGCCTTCTCCGGGTTCTTCTCCAGAAGCTCGTCGTAGCGGACGGAACGGAGGCCGCCCGGGTACCCGGAGTGGCGGTACGCCATCTTCTGGGTCCGCTTGTTGCCGGACAGGTGCACCTTGTCGGCGTTGATGATGACGACGAAGTCGCCCATGTCCATGTGCGGCGCATAGGTCGGCTTGTGCTTGCCGCGCAGGAGGCTGGCGGCGGTGGTCGCCAGACGGCCCAGGACGATGTCCTGAGCGTCAATGACGTGCCACTGGCGAGTGATGTCGCCGGGCTTGGGGCTGTACGTACGCACGGTCGTATGCCTTCGCTTCTCAGTGAATGGGGTGCTGACACACGGCACCGCTGAAGCGATCATGCAGCTGGGGCTCACAGAAGCCGGGGACGCTAACCCGTATGCGAGCCACTGGTAACTGCTCCAGGGAACCTACGTAAGGGCTTTGCGCGTGAGAACGACCAAGCCAATACGTATAACAACCGCCGAGAATACCCGGGTGGCCCTGTGCGGGTCAAAACGCGTGGGCCCCGCGGAACCGGAGGGCCGAGGGCGGCGCCCCACAAGGCCGTACCTCTAAGATGCGCCCCATGAGTTTCGGGCAAGGGGGATCCCCGTGGGGGCCCAATGACGGCGGGTCGACCCCCGACTGGGCGTCGCTCGCGGAAGCATCAGAGGCACGCGCGCGCAAGAAGCGCTGGTTGATCATCGGCGGCGCCGCGGTCGCCACGCTCGCCGTCGGTTCGGCGGTGGCCTGGGGAATCGTATCGGCGAACAGCAAGAACGAGGCCGCGAACAAACCGGCCGAGCAGCTGCCGGGCACCGCAGACATCCCCAGCGCGGGCAAGTCGGGAGGGCCGTCCTTCGACGCGACGACCCCGCCGCCCCCGCTCGACCCGAACGACTTCATCAACAGCGCCGCCAAGGACAAGGCCCCACTCACCGCGGACTCGCTCTTCCCGATGAAGACGCTCACCATCGGCGAGCGCGTCTACAAGCGGGGCGCCACGGCCCGCACCACGAACTGCGCGTCCGCCGCCCAGAAGGGCCTGGCCGGCATCCTCAGCGGCAACGGCTGCGACCAGATGATCCGCGCCACGTACTACAAGGGCGACTCCGCGGTCACCATCGGTGTCGCCGTGTTCAAGACGAAGGCGCAGGCGACGAAGGCCAAGGACCAGTACGACTTCGACGGCACGGTCGTCTCGCTGCCCGGCTCCGGCGTGCCCACGTTCTGCCGCACCACGGTGTGCCGGCAGACCGCGAACTCGGTGGGCCGCTACGCGTACTTCACCAACGGCGGCCTCACCAACGGCAAGGACGCCACGAAGCAGGACACCACGGTGTTCGCGCTCGGTGACGACCTCCAGGAGTACACCTTCCAGCAGATCAAGCGGCGCGGCGAGGTCCAGGCGTCCGCGGCGGCGACGGCGGGCTGACCCCCGCCGCCCCGGGCGCCCGCCTCAGCAGCAGCCGGCGCCCGGCAGCGTCCGCCGGTTGCGCGCCTCCTTGTTGCGCGCGGCGAGCAGCTCGTCGGCCGGGTACCCGACCTCCTCCAGCGTCAGCCCGTGCGGGCGCACCACGTGCACCGCGGAGTCCCGCACCCCGGCGGCGAGCACCTTGCCCGGCCAGTCCGCCGGCCGGTGCCCGTCGCCCACGAACAGCAGCGCCCCGATGAGCGAGCGCACCATGTTGTGGCAGAAGGCGTCGGCCCGCACGGTCGCGGTGACGATCCCGTCCTCGCCGCGCACGAGGCTCAGCTCCTGGAGCGTACGGATGGTCGTCGCGCCCTCGCGCTTCTTGCAGTAGGCGGCGAAGTCGTGCTCCCCGAGCAGCCGCCCGGCGGCCTCGTTCATGGCATCGACGTCCAGCGGCCAGTCGTGCCACAGCACGTGACCGCGCAGCAGCGGATCGACACCGCCCGGGTGGTCCGTGACGCGGTACGCGTACCGCCGCCAGATCGCCGAGAACCGCGCGTTGAACCCGCTCGGCGCCTCGGCCACCGACCACACCCGGACGTCCTTCGGCAGCCGCCCCGCGAGCCGCTTCAGCAGCTTCTCCCGGTGCTCGGCCCACAGCTCCGCCGGCAGGTCCACGTGCGCGACCTGGCCCCGCGCGTGCACCCCGGCATCGGTCCGCCCGGCGACCGTCAGGTCGTACGTCGTCGTGGACCGCGTCACCGTGCGGAGCGCGTCCTCGATCTCCCCCTGCACGGTCCGCCGCCCGGAGGCCTGCTTGGCCCATCCGGAGAAGTCCCTGCCGTCGTAACTCACGTCGAGCCGCAGCCGCACGAACCCCTCGGCCACCTCATCACTCACAACAAAATCCTTCACGGGAAACGGGAAGCGGGAGAAACGGAAAGCGGGCCCGCCCCGAAAGGGCGGGCCCGCTCACACACAAGGCGTCAGCCTCAGGCGTCCTTCGACTCCTCGGCCGGAGCCTCGGCGGCCTCGGCCGGAGCCTCGGTCTTCGCCTCGGTGGCCTCGGCGTCCTTGGCGGCACGCTTGGTGGCGGCCTCGGCCTCACCGGTGGCCTCCTGCGCGACCGTCAGGGCCTCGACCAGCTCGATGACAGCCATGGGCGCGTTGTCGCCACGGCGGTTACCGATCTTGGTGATACGGGTGTAGCCACCCGGACGGTTCTCGTAGCGCGGGGCGATCTCGGTGAAGAGCGTGTGGACGACGCCCTTGTCCGTGATGACCTGGAGCACCTGACGGCGGTTGTGAAGGTCGCCCTTCTTCGCCTTGGTGACCAGACGCTCCGCGTACGGACGCAGACGACGGGCCTTGGCCTCGGTCGTCGTGATCTTGCCGTGCTCGAAGAGGTTCTTCGCGAGGTTCGCGAGGAGCAGCTTCTCGTGCGCGGCGCTGCCGCCCAGACGGGCACCCTTGGCGGGCTTCGGCATGGTGTTTCTCCTTGGTGTCTGCCCCGGCCGTACTAGGTACCAGGGTCAGTATCCGAGCGAGCAGGATTGCCCGTCGGAGACCCCGAGCCCCCGATAGGGGGCGCGGGGAACTGCGCAAACCGCAACCACGGCTCCACGCAGCGAATGATCCGCCCGCCGAAGCGGAGCGTCTCAGTACTGCTCGGTCTCCACGAAGCCGGCGTCCGCGTCGTCGTCGGCGCCGAAGGCGTCGGCGGCGGCGGTCGGGTCGAACCCGGGAGGCGAGTCCTTGAGCGCCAGGCCCATGCCCGCGAGCTTGGCCTTGACCTCGTCGATCGACTTCGCACCGAAGTTGCGGATGTCGAGCAGGTCGGCCTCGGAGCGGGCGACGAGCTCACCCACGGAGTGGATGCCCTCGCGCTTGAGGCAGTTGTACGACCGAACGGTGAGCTCCAGCTCCTCGATCGGCAGCGCCAGATCGGCGGCGAGCGCGGCGTCCGTCGGGGACGGACCCATGTCGATGCCCTCGGCGTCGATGTTCAGCTCGCGGGCGAGACCGAACAGCTCGACCAGGGTCTTGCCGGCGGACGCCATGGCGTCACGCGGGCGCATGGCCTGCTTGGTCTCGACGTCGACGATCAGCTTGTCGAAGTCGGTGCGCTGCTCGACACGCGTGGCCTCGACCTTGTACGTCACCTTGAGAACCGGCGAGTAGATCGAGTCGACCGGGATGCGCCCGATCTCCTGACCGACCTGCTTGTTCTGGACGGCGGAGACGTAGCCGCGACCGCGCTCGACGGTCAGCTCCATCTCCAGCTTGCCCTTGCCGTTGAGCGTGGCGAGGACGAGGTCGGGGTTGTGCACCTCGACACCGGCCGGGGGCGCGATGTCGGCGGCGGTGACCAGACCCGGGCCCTGCTTGCGCAGGTACATCACGACCGGCTCGTCGTGCTCCGAGGAGACGACCAGCTGCTTGATGTTGAGGATCAGGTCGGTGACGTCCTCCTTGACGCCCGGCACGGTGGTGAACTCGTGCAGCACGCCGTCGATCCGGATCGAGGTGACAGCGGCACCCGGGATCGAGGACAGGAGGGTACGGCGGAGGGAGTTGCCGAGGGTGTAACCGAAGCCCGGCTCCAGCGGCTCGATCACGAACCGGGAGCGGAACTCGTCGACGACCTCTTCGGTCAACGAGGGACGCTGAGCAATCAGCATGAAGTGAATCCTTCAGTCGTGGGCACCCACTATTTGATGCCCGACCAGTACTGCAATGGTACGGGCGGCACGGCCTCGTACAAGAGACGAGAGCCGTACCGCCCGAAAACCTCAGACCAAGCGGCCTGCGACGACCCGAGGGTCAGACGCGGCGACGCTTGGGCGGACGGCAGCCGTTGTGCGGGGTGGGCGTGACGTCCTGGATGGAGCCGACCTCAAGACCGGTCGCCTGAAGCGAACGGATGGCGGTCTCGCGACCCGAACCCGGGCCCTTGACGAACACGTCGACCTTGCGCATGCCGTGCTCCTGCGCGCGACGGGCAGCCGACTCGGCGGCCATCTGCGCGGCGAACGGCGTGGACTTGCGGGAGCCCTTGAAGCCGACGTGGCCGGCGGAGGCCCACGAGATCACGTTGCCGGTCGGGTCCGTGATGGACACGATCGTGTTGTTGAACGTGCTCTTGATGTGGGCGTGGCCGTGAGCGACGTTCTTCTTTTCCTTGCGGCGCACCTTCTTGGCAGCGCCCTGACGTCCCTTGGGGGGCATGTCGTTCTCCTACGGGAGGTGGTCGGTCCTACAGCGAAGACCGCTGAAAAGCGTCCGCTGTGGACTACTTCTTGCCCGGCTTCTTCTTACCGGCGATGGCGCGACGCGGGCCCTTGCGGGTACGAGCGTTCGTGCTGGTGCGCTGGCCGTGGACCGGCAGGCCACGACGGTGACGCAGACCCTGGTAGCAACCGATCTCGACCTTGCGGCGGATGTCGGCCTGGATCTCGCGACGGAGGTCACCCTCGGTCTGGAAGTTCTGGTCCACGTACTCGCGGATCTTCACGAGGTCTTCCTCGGAGATGTCGCGAACGCGGATGTTGCGGTCGACACCGATCGCGTCCAGCGTCTGCTGGGCGCGCGTGCGGCCGATGCCGAACACGTAGGTGAGGGCAACCTCGATGCGCTTCTCGCGCGGGAGGTCAACACCTTCAACGCGTGCCATTCATGGCTCCTGTTGATTCTCGGAGGTCTGCAGCAGAACCACTCCCAGCCGCCGGCCCCCCGAAGGGGAAGTGCGGTACGGACTGGGTCCTCGGCCTCCGACCGAAGGTGTCGCCACGGTGGTGGTGACCACCGCAGGCGGGCTCTGCGTATGTACTCAATGTGCTGCGTCGCGCGAACTCTGCGAACGAACTGCAGTAAAGGGGTTCTGGATCAGCCCTGGCGCTGCTTGTGGCGCGGGTTGTCGCAGATCACCATGACCCGACCGTGACGGCGGATCACCCTGCACTTGTCGCAGATCTTCTTGACGCTCGGCTTGACCTTCATGGGTGAGGTTCTCCGGGTCAGTTGCCGGCAGCCCGCCGAAGCGGGATTCGGGCAAGATCTACTTGTACCGGTAGACGATCCGGCCACGCGTCAGGTCGTACGGAGACAGCTCCACCACGACCCGGTCGTCAGGGAGGATGCGGATGTAGTGCATGCGCATCTTGCCGCTGATGTGTGCCAGGACCTGGTGGCCGTTCTGGAGCTCGACCTTGAACATGGCGTTCGGCAGAGACTCGACGACAGTGCCCTCGATCTCGATGGCACCTTGCTTCTTGGCCACGCTTCGCCCTTCGAATCGACTACCTTGATCGACTTGCGTGAGCGCATGGAGACATGCGCATACACGACAGCCGACGAGTCAGTCTACGTCAGTACCCCCGGAAAGACGAATCTCGTGATTCTGCCCCACCCCGTAGATCGTTAAGCCCCCAGCGGGTCCGGCGCCGCCGTGACGCCCAGCTCCGCCAGCTTCGCCCTGCCGCCGTCCGGCGCCGTCAGGACGAGCGGCCCGTCCTCCGTGAGCGCCACCGAGTGCTCCCAGTGCGAGGACCACGTGCCGTCCGTCGTGATGACGGTCCAGTCGTCGGCCAGCGTCTCCGTCTTCGGCGTACCGAGGGAGACCATCGGCTCGATGGCGAGGCAGAACCCGGGCACCAGCTTCGGCCCCTTGCCCCGCCGCCGCTCGACGTAGTTCAGCAGATGCGGGTCCATGTGCATCTCGGTCCCGATGCCGTGGCCGCCGTAGTCCTCGACGATCCCGTACTTGCCGCCGCCCGGCTTCGGCTGCCGCCGGATGTACGACTCGATGGCCCGCGAGATGTCGACCAGCCGGTTGCCGGTCTTCATGGCCGCGAGCCCGGCCCACATCGACTCCTCCGTCACCCGCGACAGCTCGATCAGCTCCGCCGAGTGCCCGGACCCGACGAACGCGGTGTACGCGGCGTCACCGTGCCACCCGTCGACGATCGCGCCGCAGTCGATCGAGATGATGTCGCCGTCCTCCAGGACGACGTCGTCGCTCGGGATGCCGTGCACCACCACCTCGTTCTTCGAGGTGCAGATGGTCGCGGGGAACCCCCCGTACCCGAGGAAGTTCGACTTCGCCCCGTGCTCGGCGAGCACCTTGCGGGCGATCTCGTCCAGATCCTTGGTGGTCGCGCCGGGCACGGCCGCCTCACGGGTCGCCGCGTGGATCGCCGCGACGACAAGCCCCGCCTCCCGCATCTTGCGAATCTGGTCGGGGGTCTTGATCTGCACCATGGGGGCCTGCGCTCTCCGTCATCCGGTACGAGGGTCACGTACGTCCGTTACGTACGTCCGGTAGTCCACTCCCCACCAACACTAAGGCCGCGGTCCCCCCGACGGGGAACCGCGGCCTCAGGCACGTACAACGGGTGAGGCGCTCAGCGCTTCAGGGCCTCCATGGCCCGCGCCGTGACCTCCTCGACCTTGCCGAGGGCGGGGATCGTCACGACGAGCCCCTGCTCCCGGTAGTAGTCGATGATCGGCTCGGTCTGCGTGTGGTAGACCTCGAGCCGCTTGCGCACGGTCTCTTCCTTGTCGTCGTCGCGCTGGTACAGCTCGCCGCCGCAGACGTCACAGACGCCCTCGGTCTCCGGCTGCTTGTACACGACGTGGAACACGTGCGCCGAGTCGTTACGGCAGATGCGGCGGCCGGCGATGCGCTTGACCACCTCGTCCTCGGGGACCTCCAGGTCCAGAACCGCGTCCAGCGTGACGGCGTCGGCCTTGAGGGCGACGTCGAGCGCCTCGGCCTGCGAGACGTTGCGCGGGAAGCCGTCGAGCAGGAAGCCGTTCACGGCGTCCGGCTGCTCCATGCGGTCCTTCGCCATCCCGATGGTGACCTCGTCCGGGACGAGCTGGCCGGCGTCCATGTAGGACTTGGCCTGCTTGCCGAGGTCCGTGCCCTGGCTGATGTTGGCACGGAAGAGGTCGCCCGTGGAGATGTGCGGAATCGACAGGTTCTTGGCCAGGAACGCGGCCTGCGTTCCCTTGCCAGCACCGGGCGGCCCGACGAGGACGATTCGCATCAGCGGAGGAACCCTTCGTAATTGCGCTGCTGGAGCTGGCTCTCGATCTGCTTCACCGTCTCCAGGCCCACACCCACGATGATCAGGATGCTCGTACCACCGAACGGGAAGTTCTGGTTTGCCCCGAAACCAACCAACGCCATCGTCGGCACGAGAGCGATCAGGCCCAAATACAGCGAACCCGGCCAGGTGATCCGGTTGAGCACGTAACTCAGGTACTCAGCGGTCGGTCGGCCAGCCCGGATGCCCGGGATGAAGCCACCATACTTCTTCATGTTGTCGGCGACTTCCTCGGGGTTGAACGAGATCGCCACGTAGAAGAAGGCGAAGAACACGATCAGGAGGAAGTACGTGACGATATAAATCGGGTGATTTCCCTTGGTCAGGTGGTCGTCGATCCAGATTTTCCAGCCGGAATCGCCTCCCGCGAACTGCGCGACCAGGGCGGGGATGTAGAGCAGCGACGACGCGAAGATGACCGGGATCACACCGGCCTGGTTCACCTTGAGCGGGATGTACGTGGACGTACCGCCGTAGGAACGACGGCCGATCATGCGCTTCGCGTACTGCACCGGGATACGGCGCTGGGCCTGCTCGACGAAGACCACCAGGGCGACCATGACCAGGCCGACGAGGATGACCGTGCCGAACTCGATCCAGCCGTCGGCCAGCGAGCCCTGCTCCTTGATGGCCCACAGGGCCGCCGGGAAGGTGGCGGCGATCGAGATGAACATCAGGATCGACATGCCGTTGCCGATGCCGCGGTCGGTGATCAGCTCGCCGAGCCACATCATGACGCAGGTACCGGCGGTCATCACGATGACCATCGTGACGGTGACGAAGATCGACTGGTCGGGCACGATCTCGCTGGCGACGGGGCAGCCCTGGAAGAGCGCGCCGGTGCGAGCGGTAGCGACGAGGCCCGTGCCCTGGAGGACGGCGAGCGCCACGGTCAGATAACGCGTGTACTGCGTGATCTTCGCCGTGCCGGCCTGCCCCTCCTTCTTGAGGGCTTCGAGGCGCGGGATCACCACGGTGAGCAGCTGCAGAATGATGCTCGCGGTGATGTACGGCATGATGCCCAGCGCGAAGATGGTGATCTGCAGCAGCGCGCCGCCACTGAACATGTTCACCAGGCCGAACAGCCCGTTCGATCCGGACTTGGCCGCATCCATGCACGTCTGGACATTCGTGTAGTCGACGCCGGGGATCGGGATGTGCGCCCCGAGCCGGTAGATCACGATGATGCCCAGCGTGAAGAGCAGCTTCTTGCGCAGGTCGGGCGTCTTGAACGCCCGGGCGAACGCGGTGAGCACGGTGCCTCCTGCGACCCCCGCGCGCGTGCGTCAGAGGTGACGGTCTTGAGGATTCGACAAATACGTAAACGGTCTAACGGCCAAGAGCCGGGTTTGGTGCCGGGGGCACACAAAGCCCGGAACTTAACAGCGGACGCCACCTTACCGGCGCAACTGCCCCCCTTGGAACGACCAACCGGGGATGCCCCATATGTGGGGCATCCCCGGTAGGGATCGCTCGGGTCATCGAGCCGATGTCTGGACTCAGACGAGCTCGGTGACCGTACCGCCGGCGGCGGTGATCTTCTCCTTGGCGGAGCCGGAGACGGCGTCGACCGTCACCTGCAGCGCCACGGAGATCTCGCCCTGGCCCAGGACCTTGACGAGGCTGTTCTTACGGACAGCACCCTTCTCCACCAGACCCTCGACGGTGACTTCGCCACCCTCGGGGTACAGCGAGGCGAGCTTGTCCAGGTTCACGACCTGGAACTCGACCTTGAAGGGGTTCTTGAAGCCCTTCAGCTTCGGAAGACGCATGTGGAGGGGCATCTGGCCACCCTCGAAGCGCTCCGGAACCTGGTAACGGGCCTTCGTACCCTTGGTACCGCGACCTGCCGTCTTACCCTTCGACGCCTCACCACGACCGACACGGGTCTTGGCGGTCTTGGCGCCGGGGGCCGGACGGAGGTTGTGGATCTTGAGCGGGTTCTGCTCACCCATGATCAGTCGACCTCCTCGACCGTCACGAGGTGGCGGACGGTGTGCACCATGCCGCGGAACTCGGGACGATCCTCCTTGACGACCTGCGTGTTGATGCCCTTGAGACCAAGGGAACGCAGGGTGTCACGGTGGTTCTGCTTGCTGCCGATGTACGACTTCGTCTGCGTGATCTTGAGCTGTGCCATTACGCAGCACCAGCCCCGGCACGCGCACGCAGCAGGGCCGCGGGGGCGACGTCCTCGAGGGGCAGACCACGGCGAGCCGCGATCTCCTCGGGACGCTGCAGACCACGCAGGGCCTCCACCGTGGCGTGCACGATGTTGATCGCGTTCGACGAACCGAGCGACTTCGACAGGATGTCGTGCACGCCCGCGCACTCGAGCACGGCGCGCACCGGACCACCGGCGATAACACCGGTACCGGGGGAAGCCGGCTTGAGCAGGACGACGCCCGCAGCCTTCTCGCCCGTGATCGGGTGCGGGATGGTGCCCTGGATACGGGGGACCTTGAAGAAGTGCTTCTTGGCCTCCTCAACACCCTTGGCGATGGCGGCCGGCACCTCCTTGGCCTTGCCGTAACCGACACCCACGGTGCCGTCACCGTCGCCCACCACGACCAGCGCGGTGAAGCTGAAGCGACGACCACCCTTCACAACCTTGGCGACGCGGTTGATCGCGACAACGCGCTCAACGTACGCGGTCTTCTCGGCGGCGTTGCCACCGTCGCGACCCTTCCGGTCCCGCCGCTCGCCGCCACCGGCACCGCCACCGCGGCGCTGGGGTCCAGCCATTGGAATTACCTCTCTCTGTTTCCGCTAGCTACGGAACCAGGACTCAGAACTTGAGTCCGGCTTCGCGGGCGGCGTCCGCCAGGGCAGCGATGCGCCCGGCGTACTGGTTACCACCACGGTCGAACACGACAGTCTCGACACCGGCGGCCTTGGCGCGCTCGGCGACCAGGGCGCCGACCGACTTGGCCTGGGCGGACTTGTCGCCCTCGCCACCGCGGATCGAGGTGTCCAGGGTCGACGCCGACGCGAGGGTGTGACCCTTAACGTCGTCGATGACCTGGGCCACGATGTTGCGGTTCGAACGCGTCACGACCAGGCGCGGGCGCTCGGCCGTACCCGAGATGTGCTTGCGGATACGGATGTGGCGGCGCTTGATGGCCGCACGCTTGTAAGCGTCGCCCTTAGCGATCTTCTGACCGTATGCCATGGCTTACTTACCCGCCTTTCCGACCTTGCGGCGGATGACTTCGCCTTCGTACTTGACGCCCTTGGCCTTGTACGGGTCGGGCTTGCGCAGCTTGCGGATGTTGGCCGCAACCTCGCCGACCTTCTGCTTGTCGATGCCCTCGACCGAGAACTTGGTCGGCGACTCGACCTTGAACGAGATGCCCTCGGGCGCCTCGACCAGGATCGGGTGGCTGTAGCCGAGCGAGAACTCCAGGTTGGAGCCCTTCGCCAGGACGCGGTAACCGACACCGCTGATCTCGAGCTTCTTCACGTAACCCGTGGTCACGCCGGTGATCATGTTCGCCACCAGCGTGCGGGACAGGCCGTGCAGGGCCTTGTTCTGACGCTCGTCGTTCGGGCGGGTGACGTTCAGAACGCCGTCCTCACCCTTGGCGATCTCGATCGGCGCCGCGACGGTGTGAGCCAGGGTGCCCTTGGAACCCTTGACCGTGACCGTCTGGCCGTCGATGGTGACGTCCACGCCGGCGGGAACCGTGATGGGGAGCTTGCCAATACGCGACATAGCTGTTTCCTCCGTTCCCTTCCGCTACCAGACGTAGGCGAGGACTTCCCCACCCACGCCCTTCTTGCCTGCCTGCTGGCCGGTCAGGAGACCGTGCGACGTGGAGATGATCGCCACGCCGAGGCCACCGAGAACCTTCGGCAGGTTGGTGGACTTCGCGTAAACACGCAGACCCGGCTTGGAGATGCGCTTGATGCCGGCGATCGAACGCTCACGGTTCGGGCCGAACTTCAGCTCCAGGACGAGGTTCTTGCCGACCTCGGCGTCCTCGACCTTCCAGCCGGTGATGAAACCCTCCTGCTGGAGGATCTCCGCGATGTGCGACTTGATCTTGCTGTGCGGCATCGACACGGAGTCGTGGTATGCCGAGTTCGCGTTCCGCAGACGCGTAAGCATGTCTGCGATCGGATCAGTCATGGTCATGAATTGGCCTTCGGCCTCTCTCGCCGGGGTTTCCTGTATGCGCCATCCCTCTCCCCACACAGGGGCGGGACGGGTGCGGCGCGGGGACCTACGGCGTAGTAAGTCGGTCAGGGCGGCAGAAGCGCCCAACCCTCCTAGCGTAAGCCATGAGAGCTGGGGCCTCTGCCGACCCTCTACTTACCGAGAGATCCGGACAATCCCCTACGGCCCAAAGGGCAGTAGGTGATTACCAGGAGCTCTTGGTCACGCCCGGCAGCTCGCCACGGTGAGCCATCTCACGAAGGCACACGCGGCAGAGGCCGAACTTGCGGTACACGGAGTGCGGACGGCCGCAGCGCTGGCAGCGCGTGTAGCCGCGGACACCGAACTTCGGCTTACGAGCAGCCTTGGCAATAAGAGCCTTCTTCGCCATCTCGCTTACGCCTCCTTGAACGGGAAGCCGAGGTGACGAAGGAGGGCGCGGCCCTCGTCGTCGTTGGTCGCCGTGGTGACCACGGTGATGTCCATACCCCGGACGCGGTCGATCTTGTCCTGGTCGATCTCGTGGAACATGACCTGCTCGGTGAGACCGAAGGTGTAGTTGCCACGGCCGTCGAACTGCTTGGGGGACAGACCACGGAAGTCGCGGATGCGCGGAAGCGCGAGCGACAGGGTGCGGTCCAGGAACTCCCACATGCGGTCGCCACGAAGCGTGACGTGGGCACCGATCGGCTGACCCTCACGCAGCTTGAACTGCGCGATGGACTTGCGAGCCTTGGTGATGGCCGGCTTCTGGCCGGTGATCGTCGTGAGGTCACGGACGGCACCGTCCATGAGCTTCGAGTCACGGGCGGCGTCGCCGACACCCATGTTCACGACGACCTTCACGAGACCGGGAATCTGCATGACGTTCTCGTACGAGAACTCCTCCTGCAGCTTCGCCGTGATCTCCTCGCGGTACTTCGTCTTGAGACGCGGAGTGGTGGTGGTCGTCATCAGATGTCCTCACCCGTCCGCTTGGCAACGCGGATCTTGTTGCCCTCGTCGTCGAAGCGGTAACCGACGCGCGTGACAACCTTGTTGCCGTCCTTCTCCACGACCAGCTGGACGTTGGAGACGTGGACGGGGGCCTCGGTCGTCACGATGCCGCCGGCCTGCGAGCCGCTGGCGGTCGGGCCGGCCTTCGTGTGCTTCTTGACCCGGTTGACACCCTCGACCAGGACACGCTCGTCGCGCGGGTAAGCGGCAATGACCTTGCCCTGCTTGCCCTTGTCCTTACCGGTGATGACCTGGACCAGGTCGCCCTTCTTGATCTTCATGCTTACAGCACCTCCGGCGCGAGCGAGATGATCTTCATGAACTTCTTCTCGCGCAGCTCACGGCCCACCGGGCCGAAGATACGGGTGCCGCGAGGGTCGCCGTCGTTCTTCAGAATGACGGCGGCGTTCTCGTCGAAGCGGATGTACGAGCCGTCCGGACGGCGGCGCTCCTTGACGGTGCGAACGATGACCGCCTTGACGACGTCACCCTTCTTCACGTTGCCACCGGGGATCGCGTCCTTGACGGTGGCGACGATGACGTCACCGATGCCCGCGTAGCGGCGACCCGAGCCACCGAGAACACGGATGGTGAGAATTTCCTTCGCACCCGTGTTGTCGGCGACGCGCAGTCGCGACTCCTGCTGGATCACGTCTATCTCCTGATTGTCTGCCGGTTCCCGGCAGGGGCTTCTCTCTTACGAGAGGGCCCCTGCCGAGCCTGGCGGAACGAACTCTGAGGGATGCCTCAGAGAATTACTTGGCCTTCTCGAGGATCTCGACGATGCGCCAGCGCTTGCTCGCCGACAGCGGACGCGTCTCCATCAGGAGGACGCGGTCGCCGACGCCGGCAGCGTTCTGCTCGTCGTGCGCCTTGAGCTTGTTCGTACGGCGGATGACCTTGCCGTACAGGGCGTGCTTGACGCGGTCCTCGACAGCGACGACGACGGTCTTGTCCATCTTGTCGCTGACGACAAGGCCCTCACGGGTCTTGCGGAAGCCGCGGGCGGCAGTCTCTTCAGTCACAGTCTTCTCGCTCATCAGGCGCTCTCCACCGTCTCGATGCCCAGCTCGCGCTCGCGCATGAGGGTGTAGATCCGCGCGATGTCCTTGCGGACGGCCTTGAGCCGGCCGTGGTTCTCGAGCTGACCGGTCGCCGCCTGGAAGCGGAGGTTGAACAGCTCTTCCTTGGCCTCGCGGAGCTTGCCCAGAAGCTCCTCGTTGCCCAGCTCGCGCAGCTCAGACGCCTTGGTTCCGGCCGACATCACGCTTCACCTGCCTCGCGCTTAACGATCTTGCACTTCATCGGCAGCTTGTGCGCTGCACGAGTCAGCGCCTCACGCGCGATCTTCTCGTTGGGGTACGACAGCTCGAACATCACGCGTCCGGGCTTGACGTTGGCGACCCACCACTCCGGCGAACCCTTACCGGAACCCATGCGGGTCTCGGCAGGCTTCTTGGTGAGGGGGCGGTCCGGGTAGATGTTGATCCAGACCTTGCCGCCACGCTTGATGTGACGCGTCATGGCGATACGAGCGGCCTCGATCTGACGGTTCGTCACGTACGCCGGGGTGAGCGCCTGGATGCCGTACTCGCCGAACGCAACCTGCGTGCCACCCTTGGACATACCGCTGCGCTTCGGGTGGTGCTGCTTGCGGTGCTTGACCCTACGGGGGATCAGCATTTCGGTCAGGCCTCCGTTCCGGTGCTCTCAGCCGGAGCGGCAGCGGCGGGCGCGTCGGCCTTGGGGGCCTCGGCGGCCGGAGCCTGCTGCTGCTGCGGCTTACGACCGCGACCGCCACGCTCGCCACCGCGGCCACCACGGGCCGGGCGGTCGTTGCCACCACGGGCCGGACGGTTACCGGCGCGGGCAGCGGCGTTCTCGGCGCGAACCTCGGCGATGTTCTTGACGTCGCCCTTGTAGATCCAGACCTTCACGCCGATGCGGCCGAAGGTCGTCTTGGCCTCGAAGAAGCCGTAGTCCACGTTGGCGCGGAGCGTGTGCAGGGGCACGCGGCCCTCGCGGTAGAACTCCGAACGGGACATCTCGGCACCGCCGAGACGACCGCCACACTGGATCTTGATGCCCTTGGCGCCGGCCTTCATCGTGCCCTGCATGCTCTTGCGCATGGCACGACGGAAGGAGACGCGGGAGGACAGCTGCTCGGCAACAGCCTGAGCAACCAGCTGAGCGTCGGTCTCGGGGCTCTTGACCTCGAGGATGTTCAGCTGGACCTGCTTGCCCGTGAGCTTCTCGAGGTCACCGCGGATGCGGTCGGCCTCGGCGCCACGACGGCCGATGACGATGCCGGGACGAGCGGTGTGGATGTCCACACGCACGCGGTCACGGGTGCGCTCGATCTCCACCTTCGAGATGCCGGCGCGCTCCATGCCGGACGTCATCATCCGACGGATGGCGACGTCTTCCTTGACGTAGTCCTTGTACAGCTTGTCGGCGTACCAACGCGACTTGAAGTCGGTCGTGACACCGAGCCGGAACCCGTGCGGGTTTACCTTCTGGCCCATTACCGGGTTCCTTCCTTGCTGCTGACGACCACGGTGATGTGGCTGGTCCGCTTACGGATCCGGTAGGCACGGCCCTGAGCACGCGGACGGAACCGCTTCAGGGTCGGGCCCTCGTCCACGTACGCCTCGCTGATGAACAGCGACGAGGCGTCGGTGTGGTCGTAGTTGTGCGCGGCGTTGGCGATGGCGCTGTCGAGCACCTTGCCCACCGGCTGGCTCGCGGCCTGCGGGGCGAAACGCAGGACCGCCTGAGCCTCCGTGGCGTCCATGCCACGGATGAGGTCCACCACGCGGCGGGCCTTCATGGGCGTGACGCGGATGTACCGCGCCTGGGCCCTGGCTTCCATGGTTGTCCCTTCGGTGTTAGTCATAGTCGATTCCACCCCGCCTTAGCGGCGCTTCGACTTCCGGTCGTCCTTGACGTGACCCCGGAAGGTGCGCGTCGGCGAGAACTCGCCGAGCTTGTGGCCGACCATCGACTCGGTGACGAACACCGGGATGTGGGTCTTGCCGTTGTGCACCGCGATCGTGTGACCCAGCATGCTGGGAACGATCATCGAGCGGCGGGACCAGGTCTTGATGACGTTCTTGGTACCGGCTTCGTTCTGAGCGTCCACCTTCTTTACGAGGTGGCCGTCGACGAAGGGTCCCTTCTTGAGACTGCGCGGCATCTAAACCCGCTCCTAGCGCTTCTTGTTCGACTTGCGGCGGCGGACGATGTACTTGTTGCTCGCCTTGTTGCGATCACGAGTACGACCCTCCTTCTTGCCCCACGGCGAGACCGGGTGGCGACCACCGGAGGTCTTGCCTTCACCACCACCGTGCGGGTGGTCGACCGGGTTCATGACGACACCACGCACGGTCGGGCGGACGCCCTTCCAGCGCATGCGGCCGGCCTTGCCCCAGTTGATGTTGCTCTGCTCGGCGTTGCCGACCTCGCCGACGGTGGCGCGGCAGCGCACGTCGACCAGGCGGATCTCGCCGGAGGGCATACGAAGGTGGGCCATCGAGCCCTCCTTCGCGAGCAGCTGCACGGAGGCACCCGCGGAGCGGGCGAACTTGGCGCCACCACCGGGACGGAGCTCGATCGCGTGGATCGTGGTACCGACCGGGATGTTGCGGAGCGCCAGGTTGTTACCGGGCTTGATGTCGGCAGCGGGGCCGTTCTCCACCTTGGCGCCCTGCGCGAGACCGCGCGGAGCCAGGATGTAGCGCTTCTCGCCGTCCGCGTAGTGCAGGAGCGCGATGCGCGCAGTGCGGTTCGGGTCGTACTCGATGTGAGCGACCTTCGCCGGCACGCCGTCCTTGTCGTGACGACGGAAGTCGATCACGCGGTAGGCGCGCTTGTGTCCGCCACCCTGGTGGCGAACGGTGATCCGACCGGCGTTGTTACGGCCGCCCTTGCTGTGCAGCGGGCGGACCAGCGACTTCTCCGGCGTGGACCGCGTTACCTCGACGAAGTCGGCGACGGAGGAGCCACGGCGGCCCGGCGTCGTCGGCTTGTACTTGCGGATTCCCATTTCTCAGTCCTCGTCCGATATTCGGACCAAGCGCTCCGTTAGGAGGCCTGGCCGAAGATGTCGATACGGTCGCCCTCAGCGAGGGTCACGATGGCGCGCTTGGTGTCGGCACGCTTGCCGAACCCGGTGCGCGTACGCTTCCGCTTGCCCTGGCGGTTGATCGTGTTGACGCCGGTGACCTTGACCGAGAAGACCGTCTCGACGGCCTGCTTGATCTGGGTCTTGTTGGCGCCAGGAGCCACGATGAACGTGTACTTGCCCTCGTCGAGAAGCGCGTAGGACTTCTCGGAGACGACCGGCTTGACGAGGACGTCGCGCGGGTCCGAGAACGACTTGCTCAGCGGCGTGGGCTCAACGGCGATCTTGCCCTCGGTCGCGATGCGCTTCGCCTTGGCGACGCGCGCGGCCTTGGCGGCCTTGGCGGCCTTGGGCGCAATGCTCGGGTGACGCGTAGCCATCAGGCCTCGCTCCCTTCGGTGTCAGCGGCCTTGGGGCCAGACACGAAGGACTCGAAAGCGGCCTGGGTGAAGACCACATCGTCCGAGACGAGAACGTCGTACGTGTTCAGCTGGCCCGGCTCCAGGATGTGGACCTGGGGCAGGTTGCGGGCGGAGAGCCACGCGGCCTCGTCGGTGCGCTCGGCGACCAGGAGCACGTTCTTGCGCTCCGAGATCTTGCCGAACAGCGACTTGGCGGCCTTCGTGGAGACCTCGCCCTCGACCACGCCGGAGACGACGTGGATGCGAGCGTTGCGGGCCCGGTCGGTGAGGGCGTGACGCAGCGCGGCAGCCTTCATCTTCTTCGGGGTCCGCTGCGAGTAGTCACGCGGCACGGGGCCGTGGACGACGCCACCGCCGGCGAACTGCGGCGCACGGGTCGAGCCCTGACGGGCGCGGCCGGTGCCCTTCTGGCGGTACGGCTTCTTGCCACCGCCGCGGACTTCGCCACGGGTCTTGGTCTTGTGCGTGCCCTGACGGGCAGCGGCCAGCTGCGCGACGACGACCTGGTGGATCAGCGGAACGCTGACCTTCTCGACGTCGAAGATCTCCGCGGGGAGCTCGACGGACCCGGCCTTGTCGCCCGCCGGCGAAAGGATGTCAACAGTGCTCATCGGTTACCTCAGGCCCCCTTGGTCGCGGTACGGACCAGGACGAGGCCGCCGTTCGGACCAGGAACCGCGCCCTTGATGAGCAGCAGACCCTTCTCCGCGTCAACGGCGTGGACGGTCAGGTTCTGGGTGGTGACCCGCTCGTTGCCCATGCGGCCCGCCATGCGGGTGCCCTTGAACACACGGCCGGGGGTGGCGCAACCGCCGATGGAACCCGGCTTGCGGTGCACGCGGTGGGCACCGTGCGATGCCTTGCCACCACGGAAGTTGTGGCGCTTCATGCCGCCGGCGAAGCCCTTGCCCTTGCTCTGGCCGGTCACGTCGACCTTCACGCCGCCGTCGAACACCTCAGCGGTGATCTCCTGGCCGAGGGTGTACTCGCTGGCGTCAGCGGTACGGATCTCGACGAGGTGGCGACGGGGGGTGACATCGGCCTTGGCGAAGTGGCCCTTGAGGGGCTTGTTCACCTTGCGCGGGTCGATCTCGCCGAAGGCGAGCTGGACGGAGTCGTAACCGTCGACGTCGTTGGTGCGAACCTGGGTGATCACGTTCGGACCGGCCTTGACGACGGTGACCGGAACAACACGGTTGTTCTCGTCCCACACCTGCGTCATGCCGAGCTTCTCGCCCAGGATGCCCTTGATCTGCTTAGTCATCTTCAGATCACCGGCCCTCAGAGCTTGATCTCGATGTCGACGCCGGCCGGAAGGTCGAGTCGCATCAGGGAGTCAACGGTCTTCGGGGTCGGGTCGAGGATGTCGATGAGGCGCTTGTGCGTGCGCATCTCGAAGTGCTCGCGAGAGTCCTTGTACTTGTGCGGCGACTTGATGACGCAGTACACGTTCTTCTCGGTAGGCAGCGGCACCGGGCCCGCGACCGACGCACCAGTGCGGGTCACCGTCTCGACGATCTTCTTCGCCGAGGAGTCGATGACCTCGTGGTCGTAGGCCTTGAGCCGGATGCGGATCTTCTGTCCCGCCATGGCTACTTAGTAGTCCTGTCTCTCGTAACGCTCTGGAACCCGGGGGCCCTGTTTCACACTTCCTCCGCCCCACGCGGTCGGGCGTGTCGCAGTCCCGCTGACAGAAATATCCGCATGGATGTCCCTGCTAAGGGGTCTGCGGCCCAAGAACCGCATGTACACGGGGGAAGAAACCCACCGAGCGCCTGGCCGAGACACCGCGCTGAGCTTCCCGGAAGATTCCCGTACGTCCGGCCGATTGCTACCCCGAGGGGTAGATACAGCCGACGAGTACTGTGGGACTCGCTTCCGGTCCTCCCGGCGGGAGGCGCGCAGCATCGGCACTCAACCGAGCAACCCCGACAGTCTGCCACAGAGGGCACTCCCGGGGCCAATCGAGCCGAAGAGAGTACCCCCTCAGTGACGAAGGTCAAACCAGGGGTGTCCGTGTCGCACTCGCCCCACGGGGCGCTACTGGTCTGCACCAGCCCCTTGCCCGTACCGCTCCCACACCCCAAGCTCCCTTCATGGAGCTGGAGTTGCGGCACCTCAGGACGGTCCGGGCGATCGCCGACGCGGGCAGTCTCACCAGGGCGGCGACCGTACTCGGTCTGGCCCAGCCCGCGCTGAGCGCCCAGCTCAGGCGGATCGAGCGGATCCTCGGCGGGGAGCTCTTCGAGCGCGGAAGGCACGGGGTGCGCGCCACCGCCCTCGGTGAGCTGGTCCTGGAGCGGGCCCGGATCGTGCTCCCGGCCGTCTCCGGGCTCCAGCAGGAGGCGACCCGGTTCGCCCGCGGCGGGCGGGCCCGCGACGCCCTGCGGCTCGGCGGCACGCACGGCCCGCTGCTCGGCGCCCTGGTCGACCGCCTCGCCGGCGTGCTGCCGGACACCGCCGTGACCACCCGCGCCACCTGGTCCGAGCGGGAGCTGGCGGACCACGTGGACCAGGGCCTCCTCGACTACGCGCTGCTCGGCACCTGCGGCGCCGCTCCCCCGCCGGGCCCCGCCCACCTGGAATGGCGGGAGATCGCCCCGGACCCGGTCTGCGTGATGCTGCCCGAGGGGCACCCGGCGGCCGGCCTGCCGCGGGTGGACCTCGCGGCGCTGGCCGCCGAGGCGTGGGCGTGCGTGCCCGGCGACGGCTGCTTCGCGGACTGCTTCACCGCGGCCTGCGCCCGCGCGGGCTTCACCCCGCTCCGCATGTACGAGACGGACACCGCGTCCTGCGCGCACCTGGTACGGGTGGGCCGGGCCGTGGGCCTGTGCCGGGCCACGTTCCCGCCGACGCCCGGCATCGCCGTCCGCCCGCTCACCGGGACCCCGCTGCTGTGGCGGCACCTGCTGGGGCTGCACCCCGGTACCCAGCACCCGGACATCGCCGCGCTCGTCCTCGCGCAGGCCCGCGGCGCGCACGCGGACGCCGCCCGCGCGGCCACGAACGGGGCTTCCATAACGCCGGGCCCCGGGGTCGGCTGACGTCTTACGCGCCCGGCGGCGGCGTTCCTACGGTTTCGGCACCTCCCCACCGACACGACCGAAACCGAGGAGACACCATGCTCCACAGACGCACCAGGGCCGTGTGCGCGGCCCTGACGACGTCCGCCGCGCTGATCGTCGCGGGGCTCGGCAGCTCCGCGAGCGCCGCCCCCGCCCCCTCCCCCGCCGACACCGCGCGCACGCAGGACGCCCCGCCCGCCCTGCTGAGGGCGATGCAGCGGGACCTCGGCCTCGACCCCGCGCAGGCCCGGCAGCGCCTGGCCGACGAGGCCGACGCGGGCGCCACCGCGGGCCGCCTGAGGCTCGCCCTCGGCCGCGACTTCGCGGGCGCCTGGGTGCACGGCGCCGAATCCGCCGGGCTGACCGTGGCGACGACCGACGCCGCCGATGTCCCCCGCATCGAGGCGGCGGGCGCCGACGCCACCGTCGTCCGCCACTCGCTGGCCGAGCTCGACGCCGCGAAGGCCCGCGTCGACCGGGCGGCGCGGCACCACGACACCACGACGACGCCCGTCTGGTACGTCGACGTACGCTCCAACTCCCTTGTGGTGGAGGCGAGTCGGCGCTCCGCCGTGCCCGCGCTGCTGAACGCCGCGAAGGTGGCCGACGGGCTCGTACGGGTCGCGGAGTCGGCCGGGCAGCCTCGCCCGCTGTACGACCTGCGGGGCGGCGACGCGTACTACATGAACAACAGCGGCCGCTGTTCCATCGGTTTCCCGGTCACCCGCGGCACCCAGCAGGGCTTCGCCACGGCCGGGCACTGCGGCCGGGCGGGCACGAGCACCACCGGGTACAACCGGGTCGCGCAGGGCACCTTCCAGGCGTCGACGTTCCCGGGCCGCGACATGGCGTGGGTGGCCACCAACGCGTCCTGGACCGCGACCCCGAACGTCAACGGCTCCAGCGTCCAGGTCGCCGGTTCCACGCAGGCGACCGTCGGCGCGTCCGTGTGCCGCTCGGGCTCCACCACGGGCTGGCACTGCGGCACGGTCCAGCAGCTGAACACCAGCGTCACCTACCCCGAGGGCACCATCTCGGGCGTGACCCGCACCTCGGTGTGCGCCGAACCGGGCGACTCCGGCGGCTCGTTCATCTCCGGCAGCCAGGCCCAGGGCGTCACCTCCGGCGGCTCCGGCAACTGCACCAGCGGCGGCACCACGTTCTTCCAGCCGATCAACCCGCTGCTCCAGACCTACGGCCTGACGCTGCGGACCACCGGCGGCGGCGACCCCGGTGAACCGGGCGAGCCGGGCGGCACCTGGGCCGCGGGCACCGTCTACCAGGCGGGCGCCACGGTGACGTACGGCGGCGCCGCGTACCGCTGCCTCCAGGGCCACCAGGCGCAGCCGGGCTGGGAGCCCCCGAACGTGCCCGCGCTGTGGCAGCGCGCGTGAGGACCACCTGAGGCCGGCACTTCGCCCCAGGTCCGGACAGCAGAGAGGGCCCGTACGACCGAAGTCGTACGGGCCCTCTCAGTGCTCTACGAGCAGGTGCTCAAGGAGCTACCAGGCATCAAGCCCCGAAGGGACTCAACAGGTAAGGAAGACTTACTTGTTGATCTTGGTGACCTGGCCGGCGCCCACGGTCCGGCCACCCTCACGGATGGCGAACTTCAGGCCCTCTTCCATGGCGACCGGCTGGATGAGCTGGACGGACATCTCGGTGTTGTCGCCCGGCATGACCATCTCGGTGCCCTCGGGGAGGGTCACAACGCCCGTCACGTCCGTCGTACGGAAGTAGAACTGCGGACGGTAGTTGTTGAAGAACGGCGTGTGGCGGCCACCCTCGTCCTTGGACAGGATGTAGGCCTGGGCCTCGAACTCGGTGTGCGGCGTGACCGAACCGGGCTTGATGATGACCTGGCCGCGCTCGACGTCCTCGCGCTTGATGCCACGGAGGAGCAGACCGACGTTCTCACCGGCCTGACCCTCGTCGAGCAGCTTGCGGAACATCTCGATGCCGGTGACCGTGGTGGTGGTCTTCTCGGTCTTGATGCCGATGATGTCGACGGTCTCGTTGACCTTGAGGATGCCGCGCTCGATACGACCGGTGACGACGGTGCCACGACCGGTGATCGTGAAGACGTCCTCGATCGGCATCAGGAACGGCTTGTCGACGTCACGCTCGGGGGCCGGGATGGCCTCGTCGACGGCCTTCATCAGGTTGAGGACGGACTCGCCCCACTCCTTGTCGCCCTCGAGCGCCTTGAGCGCCGAGACCTTGACGACCGGGACGTCGTCGCCCGGGAACTCGTACTCGGAGAGGAGCTCACGGACCTCGAGCTCGACGAGCTCCAGGATCTCCTCGTCGTCCACCATGTCGGCCTTGTTCAGGGCGACGACGATGTACGGAACGCCGACCTGGCGGGCCAGGAGCACGTGCTCCTTGGTCTGCGGCATCGGGCCGTCGGTGGCGGCGACCACGAGGATGGCGCCGTCCATCTGCGCGGCACCGGTGATCATGTTCTTGATGTAGTCCGCGTGACCCGGGCAGTCGACGTGGGCGTAGTGACGCGCCTCGGTCTGGTACTCGACGTGCGCGATGGAGATCGTGATACCGCGCTGGCGCTCCTCAGGAGCCTTGTCGATCTGGTCGAAGGCCGAGGCCTCGTTCAGGTCGGGGTACGCGTCGTGCAGCACCTTGGTAATGGCGGCCGTGAGGGTCGTCTTACCGTGGTCAATGTGACCGATGGTGCCGATGTTGACGTGCGGCTTAGTCCGCTCGAACTTCGCCTTCGCCACTGGGTCCTCCTGTGGAGTGGTTCTGGTACGCCTTACTCATCGGCGCCAGGTGATCTTTGCTGGGATGCCGGGCCCCGGGGCACTTCGCGACGGTTGCCGTGAATTGCCCCGAGAGCTCCGGAGTCAAGCCTAAAGCGTGAACTCGGGTGAGTTACTCGCCCTTGGCCTTCGCGATGATCTCCTCGGCGACGTTCCGCGGAACCTCGGCGTAGGAGTCGAACTGCATCGAGTAGCTCGCGCGACCCGACGTCTTGCTGCGGAGGTCGCCGACGTAGCCGAACATCTCCGACAGCGGAACCAGGCCCTTCACGAGACGGGCACCGGCGCGCTCCTCCATGGCCTGGATCTGGCCACGGCGGGAGTTCACGTCACCGATGACCTCGCCCATGTAGTCCTCGGGCGTGGTGACCTCAACGGCCATCATCGGCTCGAGGAGCACGGGACCGGCCTTGCGCGCGGCCTCCTTGAACGCCTGCGAACCGGCGATCTTGAAGGCGAGCTCGGAGGAGTCGACCTCGTGGAAGGCACCGTCGAGCAGCGTCACGCGAACGCCGGTCATCTCGTAACCGGCGAGGATGCCGAACTGCATGGCCTCCTGGCAGCCGGCGTCGACCGAAGGGATGTACTCCTTCGGGATACGACCACCGGTGACCTTGTTCACGAACTCGTAGCTCGCGTCGCCACCCTCGATCGGCTCGATCGAGATCTGCACCTTGGCGAACTGGCCGGTACCACCAGTCTGCTTCTTGTGCGTGAAGTCGACCTTCTCGACCGTCTTGCGGATGGTCTCGCGGTAGGCGACCTGCGGCTTGCCGACGTTGGCCTCGACCTTGAACTCCCGCTTCATGCGGTCGACAAGGACGTCGAGGTGAAGCTCGCCCATACCACCGATGATGGTCTGGCCGGTCTCCTCGTCGGAGTGCACCTGGAAGGAGGGGTCCTCCTCCGCGAGACGCTGGATGGCGACACCCAGCTTCTCCTGGTCACCCTTGGACTTGGGCTCGATGGCGACCTGAATGACCGGCGCCGGGAAGTCCATGGACTCCAGGATGACCGGGTTCTTGTCGTCGGACAGCGTCTCACCGGTGGTGGTCTGCTTCAGGCCCATGACGGCGACGATGTCACCGGCGCCCACCGACGCGATCTCCTCACGCTTGTTCGCGTGCATGCGGTAGATCTTGCCGATGCGCTCCTTCTTGCCCTTGACGGAGTTCAGCACCGCGGTGCCGGCCTCCAGGCGACCCGAGTAAACCCGGATGAAGGTGAGCTTGCCGAGGTGCGGGTCGCTCGCGATCTTGAACGCGAGGGCCGACAGCGGCTCGTCCTCGGACGGCTTGCGCTTCACGACGACCTCGGGGTCCTTGACGTCGTGGCCCTCGATGGCCTCGACGTCCAGGGGGGTCGGCAGGTAGCGCACGACCGCGTCGAGCAGGGGCTGAACGCCCTTGTTCTTGAACGCGGTACCGCAGAACACCGGGGTGACCGTGGTGCCCTCGGACTTGCCGGACGCGATGGTGATACGACGGATCGCGGCGTACAGCTGCTCCTCGGACGGCTCCTGGCCCTCCAGGTACAGCTCCATGATCTCTTCGTCGTTCTCCGCGACGGCCTCAAGGAGCTTGCCGCGGTACTCGTCCGCAGCTTCCTTGTGCGTGTCGGGGATCTCGACGGTGTCGTAGGCCTCGCCCTTGGCGGCCTCGGCCGACCAGACGTACGCCTTCATCGTGACGAGGTCGACGACACCCTGGAAGTCGGCCTCGGCCCCGATGGGGAGCTGCATGACGAGCGGCTGGGCGCCCAGGCGGTCCGAGATCATGTCCACGCAGCGGTGGAACTCGGCGCCGGTACGGTCCAGCTTGTTGACGAAGCAGATGCGCGGCACGCCGTAACGGTCGGCCTGACGCCACACCGTCTCGGACTGCGGCTCGACACCGGCGACACCGTCGAACACCGTCACGGCACCATCGAGCACACGCAGGGAGCGCTCCACCTCAACGGTGAAGTCGACGTGCCCCGGGGTGTCGATGATGTTGATCGTGTAGTCGTTGTTCTCGAGCGGCCAGTGGCAGGTGGTGGCAGCGGACGTGATCGTGATGCCACGCTCCTGCTCCTGCTCCATCCAGTCCATCGTGGCGGCGCCGTCGTGGACCTCACCGATCTTGTACGAAACGCCGGTGTAGAACAGGATCCGCTCGGTGGTGGTCGTCTTGCCCGCGTCGATGTGGGCCATGATGCCGATGTTGCGCACCTTGGCCAGGTCAAGCGAAGTGGTAGCCATAAGGCTTCAGTCTTCTCTCGGTCTCGATGTGGGTTGCGACTACCAGCGGTAGTGCGCGAAGGCCTTGTTGGACTCGGCCATCTTGTGCGTGTCCTCGCGCTTCTTCACGGCAGCACCGAGGCCGTTGGAGGCGTCGAGCAGCTCGTTCATCAGACGCTCGGTCATCGTCTTCTCGCGACGGGCGCGCGAGTAGCCGACGAGCCAGCGGAGCGCGAGGGTGTTGGCGCGGCCGGGCTTGACCTCGACCGGAACCTGGTAGGTCGCGCCACCGACACGGCGGGACTTGACCTCGAGGGTCGGCTTGATGTTCTCGAGCGCGCGCTTCAGCGTGATGACCGGGTCGTTGCCCGACTTGTCACGCAGGCCCTCCATGGCGCCGTACACGATGCGCTCGGCGGTGGAGCGCTTGCCGTTCAGCAGCACCTTGTTGATGAGGGAGGTCACCAGAGGAGAACCGTAGACCGGGTCGATGATGACCGGGCGCTTCGGGGCGGGGCCCTTACGAGGCATTCTTACTTCTCCTTCTTGGCGCCGTAGCGGCTGCGGGCCTGCTTGCGGTTCTTGACACCCTGGGTGTCGAGCGAACCGCGGATGATCTTGTAACGAACACCGGGCAGGTCCTTCACACGGCCGCCGCGCACGAGCACGATGGAGTGCTCCTGCAGGTTGTGTCCCTCACCCGGAATGTAGGCCGTGACCTCGATGCCGCTGGTCAGACGCACACGCGCGACCTTACGGAGGGCCGAGTTCGGCTTCTTCGGGGTGGTCGTGAACACACGCGTGCAGACGCCACGGCGCTGGGGCGAACCCTCGAGTGCGGGCGTCTTGTTCTTCTCGACCTTGTCCTGCCGGCCCTTCCGGACCAGCTGCTGGATCGTAGGCACTACTTCTCCGGTTTCTGTGTGCCGAGTAGTAAAGCTAACCTGGAACGTTTCCCGACCCACGCGGTCGGGTGTGTCGAATACTGCAGACCCCCACCGAAGGGCGGGAAGGCAGCAGATTGCGGTGGCCGGATCGGACTCGCCGTGCGGTTGATGACACGCACACGAGCCCAGGCACACCCCAGGCACAAGGTCTGAGCGTACCTATCTCATACGCTGTGGTCAAAACAAATACCCCGGAGCCAGGACACGCCGGGCGCCCGCTACGGGTTGCTGGCCCCGGCGATGACCATCAGGAGGATGAACAGCGACCATCCGGCGACGGCCAGCCACCCGAGCACGAGCCCGCCGACCGCCATCCCGTCGCCGTTCTCGCCCCGCTGACGGATCTCATGGCGCGCCATGTGCCCCAGGATGACCGCGGGGATCCCCGTGAGCCCGCCGCTCAAGAACGTGCCCACACCGCACACCAGCGACGCGATCGCCTTGCCGTTCGTGGGCGCGGGCGGCGGCAGGAACGTCCTGGGCACGCCCGTCATCATCTGCTGCGGCGCCGCCGGCCCCTGCGGCAGATCCGCGACGAGCATCGTCAGCTCCCCCACGGTGCGCGCCTGATAGGCCCGCTCGACCCGCTTCTCGTACTCGCTCTGCTGCAACCGCCCCTCGGCGAACCCCGCACGCAGCACATCGACCGCCCGCTCCCGGTCCGCGTGCGCGGCCAGCATCGACGGCTGCTGCCCCTGCGGCCCCTGCCAAGGGACCGGCTGCCAAGACGAATTCGACACGAGACCACTCCCCCGGACCAGGACGGCATTAGTCCTCTGCCACCCATAATGCTTCAACGCTGATTATCCGCCACCGGTTCCCGCGGCAACTTCCACTACGGCTGATTGTCGCCAGCCTCTACGTGGCTGCCTCAAGTACGTTGACTGGTTGCGGGTCCAACAGGCTGGTCACGGGGGCGGTGGATGTCAGCGGGGCGCACGCGCGCGTGGGACGACGACGGTTTCGACGACGGCGTGCCGTTCCTGGCCCGCCTCGAGAAGACCGACCGCGCGGAACTGCTCAGGATCGGGCACCTCCTGCGCTATCCGTCCCGCAGGGTCCTCATGCACCAGGACGAGCCATCGGCCCACGTTCTGCTTCTGCTGCACGGCTGGACCAAGGTGACCGCCATCGCGGCCAACGGCTATGAGGCGCTGCTCGCCCTGAGAGGGCCCGGCGACATCGTGGGTGAAGGTGCGGCGCTCAGCGGTCGGCACCGATCGGCGACCGTGACCACTTTGGAGCCTGTCGAGGCCGTGGCCATAGACGAGGGACGCTTCACTGAGTTCCTGTCCGGCAGCCCTCGCGTCGCGCTACGGCTACTGAGCCTGACGACGGACCGACAGCGCGCGACCGACCGACGTCGACTCGAGTGGGCGGCGCTCACCGTCAGGGAACGGCTCGCGGTGCTGCTGCTGGAACTGGTCCGCACACACGGTCGGCACACCGACGAGGGCATCGAACTCGTCGTCCGGCTCAGCCAACAGGAGTTCGCCGGTTCCGTCGGCTCCTCCCGCGAAGCCGTGGCCCGGCTCCTGAAAGAACTGCGCGACAAACACGTGGTGGTCACCCACCGTCGGCGCCTCGTCGTGCTCCGCCCGGACGTCCTGCGTCGCATCACTGGCGAGCGTCTCGTGTAGCGCCCTTTCTGTGCACACGGTCACAGTTCGTGGGTGTCATCGGCCCTCCACCGCGCCGCCATGTCCCGCCATGGTGACGGACAACGGCGTTCCCACCCGAGAGGCAGTCATGACCGACCCCGTGTTCCGCACGATCCTCCTCTTCGACATCGAGCAGTACGGTGCCCGCGACGACGTGGAACAGGCGTTCCTCCGGCGGCTCCTGTACGAGGTTGTCGACTCCACGCTGCTGGCCGCGGCAGTCGACGAAACAGCCCGCCTGCGTGCGGACCGCGGCGACTCCGTCATGGAACTCATCGATGCCCATGCCTCCGTGCCGGTGCTCGTGAAGACGCTGCTGGCCGAGACACCTGCCCAGCTTCACAGCAAGAACCGCCTGATCGCGTCCAGTGCTCAGATGCGGCTGCGCATCGTCCTGTCATCCGGCTACGTAGCTGTCGACGGCCTCGACGGCTGGGTCGGCTCGGACCTCAACCATGCCGTTCGTCTCCTCAACTCCGATCCGCTGCGCAACGCGCTCAAGGAGCGCGAGGACGAGAGCGTCCTGTGCGTTTCCGACGCCATCTACCAAGGAGTGGTGCGCCACAGCCCCTTGGGCGTGCGCCCCGCTGACTTCCACCGCATCACCGTGGACACCAAAGAAGGCCCCACCGTGGCGTGGCTGCACGGCTCAGCGCGCACACCGGACCCCACCGATACGGCCACGGCCTCCCTCGACGCATCGCCTCCGCCTGCCGCCGGGCACGGCCAGACCCTCATCGAGGGCAACCAGTACGGGCAGGCCGGTGGCATCCACCACGGTGACTCGACCTTCACCTTCGGTGATCTCGGCCGGGGCGGGCCCCGGTGAGCCCCGCCGAGGCGAGCACGGGCGCGGCCAATGCAGCGGCCGACAACGCCCGGGACAGCGAGCAGGAAGAGGCGCCGGAGTCCCAGGAGCAGCAGCGCCAGAAGGCCTGGGCCGCACGTCAGGCGCTGATCACGCACGGCCCCGACTTCATCTCCACCCTGGTCACCGGCGATCAGTACGGCCAGAGCGGGGGGACGCACATCGGGGACAAGATCTTTCAGATCGCGGGACGACCACAGGCTCAGCACGCCAGGTCGGGGCCCATCCCTCCGGCGGACATCGACGAACTGGCCGGCGTCTTCCGGGAGTCGCCGGCCTTTCACAAGGCGCTGACCCGGTTGCGGACAGAGCGAGTCGTCCTGCTCGTCGGCCGCCGGGAGACGGGCCGCCGCGCCGCCGCCGTGATGTTGCTGCACCAGCTGGGCATCCCCCGGCTGCGCTCCCTCGCCCCGGACGCCACCTTCGCCACACTCCCCGAGCATGTAGAGGCGGCCGGCGGATACATCGCCTGCGACCTGGCCTTCAACAGACACCAACCGCTGCACGAGGCCCACCTGCTGGCTCTGCGGGAACGGCTGGAGCTCATCGACGCGCACCTGGTGATCACCGTCGAGCCGTCCACGGCGCTGCACGACGTCTGGTGCGAGCGATGGGAACCGCCGGCGGCCGAGCACATCCTGCACGCGCACGTCACCCAGGCCCTCGGGCAGAGCGCCTGGGACACGGTGTGCGAGCGCGCCCCGGTGCGGGACTTCATCGCACGCCAACCGGACCCGGGCGAGACGGCGCACTTCGCACGCAGCCTCGTCGCCTTCCACCGCGGCGAGATCGACGACGAAGGGCTCGCCGCCTTCGGCAGGACGGCGCTCGCCGACCGTATCGACCGCTGGCTCACCCAGGCGGATCCGGTCCTGCGTGACAAGTCGTTCCTGATCTCCCTCGCTGTCTTCGACAAGGCACCGTACGCCGTCACCGCAGAGCTGAGCGACGAACTCTTCGTCCATCTCCAGGCACTCGCGGATCCCACGGTTCCTCCGAAGATCCCGGTGTTCGGCACCCGCCGCGAGGACCGCATCCGTCTCGCCGACGCCGTGGGCTCCGTGGCCACGGAGGTCACCGAATGGGGCCCGCTCCAGGGGCAGTTCGTCGCCGAGTTCCGCGACGGGAACACCGCCAGGACGTTGTTGACGACGGTCTGGAACCTCCACCCCTCCGCCCGGCCCGCCCTCGTCGAGTGGGTCAGGCAGCTCGCCCGGGACCGACGAGCGCTGGTGCGGACCCGGGCGGCGGCCACGGCCGCACAGCTCGCCACCGCCGACCTGCCATCCGCCATGGCGCACCTCATCGAGCCGTGGGCCGACGGCCGGGACGCCAACGACTGGCTCACTGCCGCCAACGCTCTCACCATGGCCAAACTGCTCGAGGTGCCGGTCGTCGCGCAGATTCTGCGCGACTGGTGCACCGGCGAACACAACAGCAGGCGATGGACGGCGGTCCGCGCGTACGGCTTGCTCGGCCCGGTGCTCCACGAATCCGCGCTCACGGCCGTCCTCGACGCCATCCACCAGAGGGGCCGCACGGACGTCGACCCGGTGGGCGAGGACGAGGAGGACAAGGAGGAGGAGGCGATTCAACTCGCCGATGCCCTCCAGTTGCTGCTCCTCGCGGTCAAGGACCCCGTACTGACCGCCCTGGCCGAGCGCCTGGAGGACAGAACGATCCGCGCCCACGCGGTCTTCGCGTTCCTCCGGGCCTGCGGACAGCTCACCGAGGACGGCTCCCGTCCCTTCGTTCTCGACTGGTACGCACACGCCGCGGCAGACGAGAACACCGAGGCCACGCGCGCCCTGACCAGGTTCTGGCAGGCCGCGCTGAACGACCCGGACCGAACGGCACAGGCCCTGCGTGTGCTCGGCGGCTGGGTCCTCACCGCCGACCACGAGTCATGGGCCGAGTCCGCGCTCGCTTCCCTGCTGCCCGGCCTGGTCACCAACACCACCGACTACCGGCGCATCAGTCACCTGCTGCGCACGATCCGCACCTCCGACGGCGAGCACTCACCTGCGGGTCACCGCCTGCACGCACACATCAGCAGGGCATGACCCACCACCCTTCCCTCACCCGCCTCGAAGCTCCGAGGAGGCCCGCCATGGAACAGACCGGCAACCGACCGACACCGCCCGAGCAGCCGACGCCACCCGCATCCGAGGACCTCGACTGGCTGCGCCAGGACCGCCAGAACCCGACCGCGCACCCTGTGTCCGACGCCGACCCCGTCCACTACGTCTGGCAACTCCCGCGCTTCCGCCTGGGCAGCCGCCGCTACGTCGGACAGGCCGACCACGCCCTTGTCTTCGTCACGCGCAGGGGAGCCTACGAGACGTTCCGCCCGCCTGCCCGCCCCGTGCACGTGCGCCGCTACGTGGCCATGTACGAGGTGGACACAGATCCCCACGCCTTCCAACTGCGCGTTCCACTGCCGAGCAGGGTCGACAGCTTCGAGTTCGAGGCGACGGCCGACATCACCTGGCGCGTCGTGGACCCGGAAGCGTTCGTCAGGAGCCAGGAGCGCGATGTGCCGGGCCTGCTGACCCGCAAGCTGCTGCCCCGTATGCGCAATGCAAGCCGTTTCCACGCCGTGGAAGCGAGCGCCAACGCTGAGCAGGCCGTGCAGTCGGCGGTTGAGGACGCGGTACCGGCCGCGCAGGCGGGCCTGGACGTCACCTGCACGGTGCGGTTGCGTCGCGACGCCGCCGCCCGATCCCACCAGGCCCGACTCCGCGCCGCACGGCACGAGATGGAGGCCGCGCATCCGGAGCACAAGGCGGCCCAGCTCCGTGAGGCGTACGAGGAGGACCGCAGGGCCAAGAAGGTCACGTTCTACGAGGAGCATTTGACGCGGAGCAGTACCGCCGCGCTCGCCCTGCACCTGACCGCCCACCCCGACGAAACTGCCCTCGTTATGAACCACCTGAATGAGGATCAGCGAAAGCTGGTGGACCAGCAGCTGCGCCTGATCGAGCAGGTCCTGACCAGCGAGAAGCTGGAGAGCCACCAACTCGAGAAGCCCCACGACCTGATCATCGAGCGGATGGCGGCCATCCTGCGCGGCTCACCGAACGACGAGGCCGACGAGCCGACCAGCCGCCCCTCCCCCGACGAGCCCCCGGCTCTACGGTTCCGCAAGGACCCGGAGCCCGGAACATGACGCGCGTCGCCCCGCCGCCCGACGACTCACGGCTGAAGGCGGGCACGCGACTCCTGGCCGACCTGCGTGCCGAGATCACCCGAGCCGATACGAAAGCAACGGTCCTCGTCGGCGCCCACGGCATCGTGGCTGGAGCCCTGGGCACACTGCTGAACCATCGCCGCTGGACACCCGGCGCGCTGAGCCCGCCGGCCGCCCTGCTCTGGTGGTCGGGGACGGTCTCACTGGTCGTCGCGCTTCTCTGCCTGCTCATGGCCGTGATGCCTCGCTACCGCCGCAAGGGCTGGGCTCCAGGAAGACCACTGACCTACTTCGGCGACATCCACGACGCGGCACGGACGGGCCACCTCGCCAACGCTCTCGCGGACACCGGCCAGAATCCGGCGCGCGGCCTGCTCCTGTCGCTCACGGAGACAAGCCGTATCGCCGCCCGTAAGCACTTCTGGATCCGGGCCGGAGTGACCGCCTTCGGCTGCGCCGCGGTCCTGATCGCCGGATCACTGTTGATCGCCTGACTGCACGCCCTCGCACCGCAACAGCCGCTTGGAGACCTGGAGAAGGAATCACAGGAGGACCAGCCATGTCCCTGCCGCACGAACCGAAGGAACCTGAACGCCCACGCCGACCCGGCCCTCCCGGTCCAAGGCCGCGCGAGGACCTTCCCCACCGCACCGGCAGGATCCACATCACCGCGCGGCAGCGTGGGGCCGACGTCACGGCGTTGGCCCATCTGCTGCTCCATCTTCCGCACGTGGCCGCGAGCCTGGCGGTTGTCTGCATGGCGACGTACATCGCCGATCTGCTCGGAGGCCCACCGTGGTGGATCTTCCTCGGCTGCTGGACGGCGAGCGGAGTACTCGTCTTCCACCGACCCTTCGAACGCCTCATCGCCCGCTGGCTCTTCGGGCTGCGCCACCCCACACCCGACGAGCACCGGACGCTACGGTCCGTCTGGCGCGAGGTCACAGCCCGGGCAGGCGTTGACGGCAACGCGTACCAGCTCTGGGTCGAGGAGAGCCACGACATCAATGCTGTCGCGGCCGCGGGACACATCGTGGGCGTGACCAGCCACTCGCTCCGTACCCTGACTCCCTCCCAGCTGGCCGGTGTACTCGCCCACGAACTGGGCCACCACACGCGGGGCCATGCCTGGGCCTTGCTGCTGGTCTTCTGGTACGCGCTGCCCGGGCGCATCGCCTGGCAGCTGCTGTTGCGACTGGCATCTCGTGTCGACCGCCTCTCCGCAGGCGCCACGGCAGCCGTGGTGGCACTCGTGGTTGTCGTACTGATCGCGCTGGCCACGGCCACTTACGGCCTCGTATTCCTGCCTCTCGCCACGCCTTACCTGGCAGCGGCCATGTCCCGCCGCTCGGAGCTGCGGGCGGACGAACACGCGGCAAGCCTCGGATTCGCGAGCCAGCTGATGACAGTGCTGCAACGGGAACACGACAGCAGAACCGAACACGCGGTCCCCTCTTCCGTCGGTGTCCGCTTCGAGAAACAGAGCGTGATCACACGGCTCCTCGACTCGCACCCGGACGTGTACACGCGCCTCCACCACCTCCAGTCGCATCTGGAGAACAGGCGCTGACACGCCGAAGGGCGGCCACCCCGTTGGGTGACCGCCCTTCAACTCAAGCGACTCGCTTACTGGTTGTACGGACCGTAGTCGTAGTCCTCCAGCGGAACGGCCTGGCCGGAGCCGGTGCCGAACGGCGAGTAGTCGATGTCGTCGTAGCCGACGGCCGAGTACATCGCGGCCTTGGCCTCCTCGGTGGGCTCCACCCGGATGTTGCGGTAGCGGGACAGACCCGTACCGGCCGGGATGAGCTTACCGATGATGACGTTCTCCTTGAGGCCGATGAGGCTGTCGGACTTGGCGTTGATCGCCGCATCCGTCAGGACTCGGGTCGTCTCCTGGAAGGAGGCGGCCGACAGCCAGGACTCCGTCGCCAGCGAGGCCTTGGTGATACCCATCAGCTGCGGACGGCCGGAGGCGGGGTGACCGCCCTCGGTGACCACACGACGGTTCTCGCCCTCGAACTTCGAGCGCTCGACCAGCTCGCCGGGCAGCAGCTCCGCGTCGCCCGACTCGATGATCGTCACGCGGCGCAGCATCTGCCGGATGATGATCTCGATGTGCTTGTCGTGGATCGACACACCCTGCGAGTTGTAGACCTTCTGGACCTCGCCGACCAGGTGCACCTGCACCGCACGCTGGCCAAGGATGCGCAGCACGTCGTGCGGGTTGGTG
Organism: Streptomyces sp. BYX5S; assembly: GCF_054724165.1. Lineage (NCBI taxonomy): Bacteria > Bacillati > Actinomycetota > Actinomycetes > Kitasatosporales > Streptomycetaceae > Streptomyces > Streptomyces sp. BYX5S. Next base: position 7,546,158 of record NZ_CM138829.1, read on the forward strand.
GCACCCACGGTCAGCTTCTGGCCGACCTCGACGTGGTCGCCCTCGCCCACGAGCAGACGGGCACGCTTCGAGATCGGGAACGCCGTCTCGTCGCTGCCGTCGTCCGGGGTGACGACGATCTTCTTGGTCTTCTCGGTCTCCTCGATGCGGATACGGCCCGCGGCCTCGGAGATCGGGGCGACACCCTTCGGCGTACGAGCCTCGAAGAGCTCGACGACACGGGGCAGACCCTGGGTGATGTCGTCACCGGCCACACCACCGGTGTGGAAGGTACGCATCGTCAGCTGGGTACCGGGCTCACCGATGGACTGGGCGGCGATGATGCCGACCGCCTCACCGATGTCGACCAGCTTGCCGGTGGCCAGCGAGCGGCCGTAGCAGAAGGCACAGGTGCCGACGGCCGACTCACAGGTCAGCACGGAGCGGGTCTTGACGACCTCGATGCCGTGCGCGACCAGCTGGTCGATGAGCACGTCGCCCAGGTCGACGTTGGCCGGCGCGATGACCTTGCCGTCGACGACGACGTCCTCGGCCAGCATGCGGGCGTAGACGCTGGTCTCGACGTCCTCCGTCTTGCGCAGCACACCGTCGGCGCCGCGCTCGGCGATCGCGAGCTTGAGGCCGCGGTCGGTGCCGCAGTCCTCCTCGCGAATGATGACGTCCTGCGAGACGTCGACCAGACGACGGGTGAGGTAACCGGAGTCGGCGGTACGAAGCGCCGTGTCCGCAAGACCCTTACGAGCACCGTGCGTCGAGATGAAGTACTCCAGCACCGACAGGCCCTCACGGAAGGAGGCCTTGATCGGACGCGGGATCGTCTCGTTCTTGGCGTTCGACACCAGACCACGCATACCGGCGATCTGACGCATCTGCATCATGTTTCCTCGGGCACCCGAGTCAACCATCATGAAGATGGGGTTGGTCTTCGGGAAGTTCGCGTTCATCGCCTCGGAGACCTCGTTGGTCGCCTTGGTCCAGATCGCGATGAGCTCCTGAGTGCGCTCTTCCTTCGTGATGAGACCGCGCTCGTACTGCTTCTGGACCTTCTCGTCCTGAGCCTCGTACCCGGCGACGATCTCCTTCTTCGCCTCGGGAACGACGACGTCGGAGATGGCCACGGTGACACCCGAGCGGGTACCCCAGTAGAAGCCGGCCGACTTCAGGTTGTCGAGCGTCGCCGCCACGATGACCTTGGGGTAGCGCTCCGCGAGGTCGTTGACGATCTCGCCGAGCTGCTTCTTGCCCACCGAGTAGTCGACGAACGGGTAGTCCTCGGGCAGCAGCTCGTTGAAGAGCGCGCGGCCCAGCGTCGTACGCAGCCGGAAGCTGTCGCCCGGCTGGTACTCGGGCTCACCCTCCTCGACGGCCGGCGGGGTCCAGCCGCGCGGCGGCATGGTGCCCACCGGGAAGCGGATGTCGACCGACGACTGGAGCGCGAGCTCGCCCGCGTCGAACGCCATGGTCGCCTCGGCCGTGGAGCCGAACGCGCGGCCCTCGCCCTTGGTGTCACGGAGCTCACCGTCGGTGGTGAGGAAGAACAGACCGAGGACCATGTCCTGGGTCGGCATCGTCACCGGACGGCCGTCGGCGGGCTTGAGGATGTTGTTCGAGGACAGCATCAGGATGCGGGCCTCGGCCTGCGCCTCCGCGGACAGCGGCAGGTGCACGGCCATCTGGTCGCCGTCGAAGTCCGCGTTGAACGCGGTGCAGACGAGCGGGTGGATCTGGATGGCCTTGCCCTCGACCAGCTGCGGCTCGAAGGCCTGGATGCCGAGGCGGTGCAGGGTGGGAGCACGGTTCAGCAGAACCGGGTGCTCGGCGATGACCTCTTCGAGGACGTCGTACACGACCGTGCGGCCGCGCTCCACCATGCGCTTGGCGCTCTTGATGTTCTGCGCGTGGTTCAGGTCGACCAGGCGCTTCATCACGAACGGCTTGAAGAGCTCCAGCGCCATGGCCTTCGGCAGACCGCACTGGTGCAGCTTCAGCTGCGGACCGACGACGATCACGGAACGCGCGGAGTAGTCCACACGCTTACCGAGCAGGTTCTGACGGAAACGACCCTGCTTGCCCTTGAGCATGTCGCTCAGGGACTTCAGCGGGCGGTTGCCGGGACCGGTGACCGGGCGACCACGACGACCGTTGTCGAAGAGGGCGTCCACGGCCTCCTGGAGCATGCGCTTCTCGTTGTTCACGATGATCTCGGGCGCACCGAGGTCGAGAAGGCGCTTCAGGCGGTTGTTGCGGTTGATGACGCGGCGGTACAGGTCGTTCAGGTCGGAGGTCGCGAAGCGGCCACCGTCCAGCTGCACCATCGGACGCAGGTCCGGCGGGATGACCGGCACGCAGTCGAGCACCATGCCCTTGGGGCTGTTGCTGGTCTGCAGGAACGCGGAGACGACCTTGAGGCGCTTGAGCGCACGGGTCTTCTTCTGGCCCTTGCCGGTACGGATGATCTCGCGGAGGCGCTCGGCCTCCTCCTCGAGGTCGAAGGTCTCCAGGCGCTTCTGCAGCGCCGCGGCACCCATCGAACCGTCGAAGTACGTGCCGAAGCGGTCACGGAGCTCGCGGTAGAGCAGCTCGTCGCCCTCGAGGTCCTGGACCTTGAGGTTCTTGAAGCGCGACCAGACCTCGTCCAGACGGTCGATCTCGCGCTGCGCACGGTCGCGCAGCTGCTTCATCTCGCGCTCGGCACCCTCGCGCACCTTGCGGCGCACGTCGGCCTTGGCACCCTCGGCCTCGAGCTCGGCCAGGTCGGTCTCGAGCTTCTTGGCGCGGGCCTCCAGGTCGGAGTCGCGACGGTTCTCGATCTGCTGACGCTCGACCTGGACGTGCGCCTCGAGGGAGGGCAGGTCGCGGGTACGGCGCTCTTCGTCGACGAACGTGATCATGTACGCCGCGAAGTAGATGACCTTCTCGAGGTCCTTCGGGGCGAGGTCGAGCAGGTAGCCAAGGCGCGACGGGACGCCCTTGAAGTACCAGATGTGGGTGACGGGAGCGGCCAGCTCGATGTGGCCCATCCGCTCACGGCGCACCTTGGCGCGCGTGACCTCGACGCCACAGCGCTCGCAGATGATGCCCTTGAAGCGGACACGCTTGTACTTGCCGCAGTAGCACTCCCAGTCCCGGGTCGGACCGAAGATCTTCTCGCAGAAGAGTCCGTCCTTTTCGGGCTTGAGGGTGCGGTAGTTGATGGTCTCGGGCTTCTTGACCTCGCCATGGCTCCACTGACGGATGTCGTCAGCGGTGGCCAGACCGATCCGGAGCTCATCGAAGAAGTTGACGTCGAGCACTATGCGTCAATCCCTCTCAGGGTTGTAAGTCTGTGGTCTGAAACGGGGGTCGCGGGGTCGGTGGGGGCCCATCCCTGGGCCCCCACCGGAACTCCCGTCAGACCTCTTCGACGCTGCTCGGCTCGCGCCGGGACAGGTCGATGCCGAGCTCCTCCGCTGCGCGGAAGACGTCCTCGTCGGTGTCGCGCATCTCGATGGACATGCCGTCCGAGGACAGCACCTCCACGTTGAGGCACAGGGACTGCATTTCCTTGATGAGCACCTTGAAGGACTCGGGAATGCCGGGCTCGGGGATGTTCTCGCCCTTGACGATGGCCTCGTAGACCTTCACGCGGCCGGTGACGTCGTCGGACTTGATGGTCAGCAGCTCCTGGAGGGCGTAAGCGGCGCCGTACGCCTCCAGCGCCCACACCTCCATCTCACCGAAGCGCTGGCCACCGAACTGGGCCTTACCACCCAGCGGCTGCTGGGTGATCATCGAGTACGGACCGGTCGACCGGGCGTGGAGCTTGTCGTCGACCAGGTGGTGCAGCTTGAGGATGTACATGTACCCGACCGAGATCGGGTCCGGGAACGGCTCGCCGGAGCGGCCGTCGAACAGCCGCGCCTTGCCGGACGGGAGGACCATGCGGTCGCCGTCGCGGTTCGGCCGGGCGTTCTCCAGCAGACCCGCGAGCTCGTCCTCACGCGCACCGTCGAAGACCGGGGTCGCCACGTTGGTACGCGGCTCGACCTGGTCGGCGCCGATCGCCTGAAGGCTGCGGGCCCACTGGTCGCTGAGACCGGAGACGTCCCAGCCCTGGCTGGCGAGCCAGCCGAGGTGGATCTCCAGAACCTGTCCCGGGTTCATTCGGGACGGCACACCCAGCGGGTTGAGGATGATGTCGACCGGGGTGCCGTCCTCCAGGAACGGCATGTCCTCGATCGGGTTGATCTTCGAGATGACGCCCTTGTTGCCGTGACGGCCGGCGAGCTTGTCACCATCGGTGATCTTGCGCTTCTGCGCCACGTAGACACGAACCAGCTGGTTCACGCCCGGCGGCAGCTCGTCGCCCTCTTCGCGGTCGAAGACGCGGACGCCGATGACCTTGCCGATCTCGCCGTGCGGCACCTTCAGCGAGGTGTCGCGCACCTCGCGCGCCTTCTCACCGAAGATCGCGCGGAGCAGGCGCTCCTCCGGCGTCAGCTCGGTCTCACCCTTGGGCGTGACCTTGCCGACGAGGATGTCGCCGGCGACGACCTCGGCACCGATCCGGATGATGCCGCGCTCGTCGAGGTCGGCGAGGACCTCCTCGGAGACGTTCGGGATGTCCCGGGTGATCTCCTCCGGGCCGAGCTTGGTGTCACGGGCGTCGACCTCGTGCTCCTCGATGTGGATCGAGGAGAGGACGTCGTCCTGCACGAGGCGCTGCGACAGGATGATCGCGTCCTCGTAGTTGTGACCCTCCCACGGCATGAACGCCACGAGCAGGTTCTTGCCGAGGGCCATCTCGCCCTCTTCGGTCGCGGGACCGTCGGCCAGGACCTGGCCGGTGATGATCCGCGCGCCCTCGTCCACGACGACCTTCTGGTTGACAGAAGTGCCCTGGTTCGAGCGGGAGAACTTGTGCAGGCGGTACGTGCTGTACGTGCCGTCGTCGTTGGCGGTGGTGATGTAGTCCGCGGAGACCTCCTGGACCACACCGTCCTTGTCGGCCTTGAGCACGTCGCCGGCGTCGGTGGCGCAGCGGTACTCCATGCCGGTGCCGACGAGCGGCGCCTCGGACTTAATCAGCGGCACGGCCTGACGCATCATGTTCGCGCCCATGAGGGCACGGTTGGCGTCGTCGTGCTCGAGGAACGGGATCATCGCGGTCGCGACCGACACCATCTGGCGCGGCGAGACGTCCATGTAGTCGACGTCGTCACCGGGGACGTAGTCGACCTCTCCGCCGCGGCGGCGGACCAGGACGCGGGCCTCGGCGAAACGCATGTCCTCGGACAGCGGCGCGTTGGCCTGCGCGATGACGAAGCGGTCCTCCTCGTCGGCGGTGAGGTAGTCCACCTCGTCGCCGACGACGCCGTCGGTCACCTTGCGGTACGGCGTCTCGATGAAGCCGAAGGGGTTGATCCGGCCGTACGAGGCGAGCGAGCCGATCAGACCGATGTTCGGGCCTTCGGGCGTCTCGATCGGGCACATGCGGCCGTAGTGCGACGGGTGCACGTCTCGGACCTCGAAGCCCGCCCGCTCACGGGACAGACCACCCGGGCCGAGGGCGTTCAGACGACGCTTGTGCGTCAGCCCCGACAGCGGGTTGTTCTGGTCCATGAACTGGGACAGCTGCGACGTACCGAAGAACTCCTTGATCGACGCCACGACCGGGCGGATGTTGATCAGGGTCTGCGGCGTGATCGCCTCGACGTCCTGGGTCGTCATGCGCTCGCGCACGACGCGCTCCATACGGGCGAGACCCGTACGGACCTGGTTCTGGATCAGCTCGCCGACGTTACGGATACGACGGTTGCCGAAGTGGTCGATGTCGTCGGTCTCGACGACGATCTCCCGGCCCGACTCGCCGACCGTCTCGGTCTCGCCCGCGTGGAGCTTCACCAGGTACTTGATGGTGGCGATGATGTCGTCGGTGGTGAGCACGCCGGCGTCCAGCGGCTCCTCGGCACCGAGCTTCTTGTTCACCTTGTAGCGGCCGACCTTCGCGAGGTCGTAGCGCTTCGGGTTGAAGTAGAGGTTCTCGAGCAGCGTCTGCGCGGCCTCGCGCGTGGGCGGCTCGCCCGGACGCAGCTTGCGGTAGATGTCGAGCAGCGCGTCGTCCTGGCCCTGGGTGTGGTCCTTCTCCAGGGTGGCGCGCATGGACTCGTACTCGCCGAACTCCTCGAGGATCTGCTCGGTGGTCCAACCGAGAGCCTTCAGGAGAACGGTGACGGACTGCTTGCGCTTGCGGTCGATGCGGACACCGACCATGTCGCGCTTGTCGATCTCCATCTCCAGCCAGGCACCCCGGGACGGGATGATCTTGGCGGAGAAGATGTCCTTGTCGGACGTCTTGTCGATGGAGGAGTCGAAGTAGACACCGGGCGAACGGACGAGCTGCGACACGACGACACGCTCGGTGCCGTTGATGACGAAGGTGCCCTTGTTCGTCATGAGCGGGAAGTCGCCCATGAAGACCGTCTGGGACTTGATCTCGCCGGTCTCGTTGTTGGTGAATTCAGCGGTGACGAAGAGCGGAGCCGCGTACGTGAAGTCGCGCTCCTTGCACTCGTCGATCGAGTTCTTCGGCGGTTCGAAGCGGTGGTCGCGGAAGGTCAGGGACATCGACCCGGAGAAGTCCTCGATCGGGGAGATCTCCTCGAAGATCTCCTCCAGACCGGACTTCGTGGGGACGTCGTGACCCGACTCCAGAGCCTCCTCGACCCGACTCTGCCAAGCGGTGTTGCCGAGCAGCCAGTCAAAGCTCTCGGTCTGCAGCGCGAGCAGGTTCGGAACCTCGAGAGGCTCCTTGATCTTTGCAAAGGAGATGCGCAGCGGGGCGGTGCTGGCGCCGTTGTTCGTATTCGCGGTCGAGGCGTTGCGCGAGGCGGCCAAGAGGGGGTCCTTCCGAGGGCTCGGACTCACTACGCGCGTACCGGTCCCAAGCCATACACGGGACAGAGCCCCTGATCTGGCATTTGGCCAGGTCAGAGCCGATTCAATCCACTGTGCTGAGGCGAGGGCATGCCCCTGGTGACGGGCAGGGAGCAGCTAACAGGCAGCGCAAAGGGACAGTGTAGCCAGAAGGCCCACTGATGTCCAGTGCGGGTTTTTTGAGACCCTCGTTGTTCTCAACCGTTCACCGTCTGCGGCATGCCCTGCGCGCTGAGCGAGCGCACATCCTTACTGCCCTCTTCGCCGTCGATCCATGCCTCGGATCCGGATCGTTGTGACGACGCGTCCTGAGAATTGCGCGCTGCGTGCTGTTCGTCAAGGCCCCCTCTTGGCCGAACAGGGGTGGCGCCAGGCACAACGAAGATCACCATACTCTGCGCGACCGACAGCGCAAGGCACCCTCGGCCTGCGAGCCAGACAACGCCGAAGGGCGACCACCCAGTTGGGTGATCGCCCTTCGGTACGTCGGTGTTACAGCTCCCGGGGGAGCAGTTTTCACCGAGGAGGAGTCAGCAGACTCGCAGAGGTCTTACTTGACCTCGACGGAGGCGCCGGCGCCCTCGAGCTGCTCCTTGGCCTTGGCCGCGGCGTCCTTGGCGACCTTCTCGAGGACCGGCTTCGGGGTGCCGTCGACGAGGTCCTTGGCCTCCTTGAGGCCCAGGGAGGTCAGCTCGCGCACGACCTTGATGACCTGGATCTTCTTGTCACCGGCGCCGGTGAGGATGACGTCGAACTCGTCCTGCTCCTCGGCGGCCTCGGCGGCGGCGCCACCAGCGGCACCACCGGCGACGACGACCGGGGCGGCGGCGGCAGCCTCGACGTCGAACTTCTCCTCGAAGGCCTTCACGAACTCGGAGAGCTCGATGAGGGTCATCTCCTCGAACTGCGCAAGCAGCTCGTCCTGGGTGAGCTTCGCCATGATGGCGGTCCTTCCACTAAATCGGCAGGTGCCGGATGTACTGGGTGAGGCGGGCGTATGCCTTTCGGCATTACTTCGTAGAAGTTCGGCCCGCTGTGATCCGTGCCGCCCTGTCAGGCGGCGAGGATCAGAAAGCGAGCCGAGTTACTCGGCACCGCCCTGCTCGTCCTGCTTGGCGCGGAGCGCGTCCAGGGTGCGGACGAGCTTCGTCGGCAGCGCGTTGAAGACCGAGGCAGCCTGGGACTGCTTGGCCTTGAAGGCACCGGCCAGCTTGGAGAGCAGAACCTCGCGGGACTCGAGGTCCGCAAGCTTCTTGATCTCGTCGGCGGTCAGCGCCTTGCCGTCAAGGACACCGCCCTTGATGACGAGATTCGGGTTCTCCTTGGCGAAGTCACGAAGACCCTTGGCCGACTCCACCGGGTCACCGGTGACGAAGGCAACCGCCGTCGGACCGTTGAACAGGTCGTCCAGCGTGTTGATCCCGGCCTCGTTGGCCGCGATCTTGGTCAGCGTGTTCTTCACCACGGCGTACTCGGAGTTCTCACCGAGCGAACGGCGCAGCTGCTTGAGCTGGGCCACGGTGAGACCCCGGTACTCGGTCAGCACGGCGGCGCTCGAGCTGCGGAACTTGTCCGTGAGCTCGGCTACGGCGGCAGCCTTGTCGGGCGTCGGCATAGAGCGTCAGCCTCCTTCCGGGTGATGAGGACCGCTCGCAAGGAGGCTGGGGAAAACGAAACGCCCCGGCGCAGGCGCACGGGGCGTGAGCTCGACCTTCACGAACGAATCCGGAAGGGAGCACTTCCACAGTCACCTGCGCGGGTCGTCCGCAGTTTCAGCGGATCCTTCGGCCACCGAACTCTCTTGCGAGCGCACGGCAACGACCAGCGGTCTTTGGCTTCTGTGGAAGAGTACGCGAAACGGTTCGCGTCAAGCAAATCCGGTCAGAGGCCGCTGCCGCCGCCCGTGGTGCCGGTGCCGGCGGAGGCCTCCTGGAGGTCCTTGAGCATCTCCATCATGTCGAAGGTCTCGCTCGCGGGCGGCGTGACGGCCTTCACCGCGGCGCCGTAGTCCGAGAACTTCTCCGAGATCTCGATGTCGCCCTGCGAGCTGTCCATCGTGACGTCGAGCCGGACCGGCAGGTCCTGCTCGTTGATCCACAGCTCGGTGTCGTAGGTCTTGATGCCGGCCTTCTTGACGTTCTTGAGCAGCTGGTCGCGCTCGGACTTGCTGAGGACCTTCAGCGAGTCGTTCTTCTCCAGCATCTCGTCGACCGTCAGCTTGCCCTTGTAGTGCTGCGTCTGCTCGCCGTCGACCTTGGCCGCACCGACGTGCTTGAGGTTGGGCGAGTCGAGCAGGACGGCGATCTGCTGGGCCGGGTCCTGGTTCATGCTGTCCAGGCTGCCGGTCATCTGGCTCGCCAGCTTCTCGTCGCCGGACTCCTTCGCCATGGCCGCGAAGTCCATCTTCATCCAGCGCTTGCCGTCCATCTGCTTGGCGGCGTCGGCGCCCATGTCCATGTACATGACGTTGTCCTGCATGACCATGCGGATGTTCTTGGGCGCGTTGGCGCTGCCCGAGGCGAGCGCGGAGCCCGACATCGTCATGTCCATCACGGTCGGGTCCCAGCCCATGACGCCGGACATCTTCATGTCCCCGCCGCCCTGGGCGGCCGCGGTCGGCGTCTTCATCGTCATCTCGACCTTGGCGGACTTGGCCTCGGAGGTCTTCTTGAACGCGGCCGTGACCGCCTGCGCGACCGACTCGGGACCCGCACCGGCGGCCTTCTTCCCGCTGCCCTTGTCGTCCCCTCCACCACAGGCCGCGACGGCGGAACACAGCAGAGCGGTCGCGGCGGCGGCGCCCACCACACGTCGTACGGAAACAGTCATCTGGATTCCCACCCCTTGGTATTGCTGAACTGCCCGCACCATATCCGACCCCTCTGACAGCTGCCCCACAGCTTCAACCGGCCCCCACCACATCCGCGAAGTCGACCGTGTCGCGCCCGGCAGGACGCTCGGCCCCGGCCGCGGCACCGTAGTCGCGGTAGTGGACGGTGGCGGTGAAGTCGCCCGCGCGCTGGGTGCGCCGCACCAGGAGCCGCCGGGCGTCGAGCCATACGTCGACGCGCTGGCGGCCGACGGTGCCCCGGTAGTGCGTGGCCCGGACGCCGCGCACGGTCTCCCGCCCCACCCGATGGACGTCCGCCGCGCCGCTCAGCGCCTTCAGGGTGTCGGCCGGGGTGAGGTCGCTGCGGGTGTCGTAGGGGTGGCGGATCCAGCGCCGGCCGCCCTGGAGCTCGGCGAACCGGTCGCTCATGCGCGTGTAGTAGGCGTCCGGGAGGAACCGCGTCTGGGACGGGTCGCCGCCCAACTCGCGGGTGGAGGCGGCCAGTTCGCCGCCGGTGACGCGTACGGTCAAGGTGCCCTCGACGCCGTCGGACCAGCCGAGCGCGCCCGTGCTGCGCGAGGTCAGCCGCTTGCCGGTGGTCATCGTCGCGTCGACGTGCGCCGAACCCGCCGAGGCGACCTGCTGCCGGGCCGCGCGGAGCGCCGCGCGCGCCTCGTGGCCCTCGTGCTCCCCGTGCTCCGGTGTCCCTCCGCAGGCTGCCACCAGGACGCCCAGGACGGTCAGGCCCACCACGCGCGCGTACCGCAGCTGCACTCCCCCGGTCGGTCGGCCCCGGTCGGCCGGTCACGGTGAAGCTAGCGCAGCCGCGGCGCCTTACGGGGCGGAAAAGAGGAACGGGCCCCGCACCTCGGAAGGTGCGGGGCCCGTCGCCGACTTCAGCGAGCCTTGGGGGCTCAGACCGCGGCCGGGTCCTCCTCGGTGAGGAGGTTGCGGGTGCGGTTCGAGTCGAGCTGAATGCCGGGGCCCATCGTGGTGCTGATGGCGGCCTTCTTGATGTAGCGACCCTTGGCGGCGGACGGCTTCAGGCGGAGGATCTCCTCCAGGGCCGCGCCGTAGTTCTCCACCAGCTTGGTGTCGTCGAAGGACACCTTGCCGATGATGAAGTGCAGGTTCGCGTGCTTGTCGACGCGGAACTCGATCTTGCCGCCCTTGATCTCGTTCACGGCCTTGGCCACGTCCGGGGTCACGGTGCCGGTCTTCGGGTTCGGCATCAGGCCACGCGGACCGAGCACGCGGCCGAGGCGGCCGACCTTGCCCATGAGGTCCGGGGTGGCGACAACGGCGTCGAACTCGTTCAGGCGGTTGCCCTTGGAGATCTCGTCGATCAGCTCGTCGGAGCCGACGATGTCGGCGCCGGCGGCCTCCGCGGCCGCAGCACGGTCACCGGTCGCGAAGACCAGGACCCGGGCGGTCTTGCCGGTGCCGTGCGGGAGGTTCACGGTGCCACGGACCATCTGGTCGGCCTTGCGCGGGTCAACGCCCAGGCGGAAGGCGACCTCGACGGTGCCGTCGAACTTCGACGTGGAGGTCTCCTTGGCGAGACGGACGGCCTCGAGCGGGGCGTAGAGCTTGGCCCCGTCGATCTTGGCGTCCGCAGCGCGGAGAGACTTGCTGCGCTTGCTCACTTGCTTCTCCTGAGTTCTAGAGGAGTCGTGGTGCGGGCCGAGCAGGCCCTGCCACGGATGGATCTGCGAGGTGGAGGTCAGCCCTCGACCGTGACGCCCATGGAACGGGCGGTGCCGGCGATGATCTTCGACGCGGCGTCCAGGTCGTTGGCGTTGAGGTCGGGCATCTTGGTCGTGGCGATCTCACGGACCTGCGCCTCGGTGATCTTGGCGACCTTGGTCTTGTGCGGCTCGCCCGAGCCCTTCTCGACACCAGCGGCCTTGAGGATCATCTTCGCGGCCGGCGGGGTCTTGGTGATGAAGGTGAAGGAGCGGTCCTCGTAGACCGTGATCTCCACCGGGATGACCCAACCGCGCTGCGACTCGGTCGCGGCGTTGTAGGCCTTGCAGAACTCCATGATGTTGACGCCGTGCTGGCCCAGCGCGGGGCCGACAGGCGGGGCCGGGTTGGCGGCGCCGGCCTGGATCTGGAGCTTGATGAGCCCCGTGACCTTCTTCTTCTTGGGAGGCATGTGCTCTCTCTCCGGGTCTTAGTGAGAGTGTTCAGCCGCCATCCTCATGAACGATCGTTGGGATCATCCGGATGGAGGCATACCGCACAACGATAACGGGTATCCATGCGCGGCTAAAAACCGAGCAGGTCAGACCGGCTTTGCAGCCCGTCTGACCTGTTCGGAAGCGTGTGCCCAGAAGGTGCCGGAAAGGCTAGTTCTTCTGGATCTGGTCGAAGCTCAGCTCGACCGGGGTCTCGCGACCGAAGATCTCGACGAGGCCCTTGACCTTCTTCGAGTCGGCGTTGATCTCGTTGATCGTCGCCTGGAGCGTCGCGAACGGGCCGTCGGTGACGGTGACCGAGTCGCCGACCTCGAAGTCGAGGACCTCGACCGTGACCTTGCGGGCCGGAGCCGGCTTGCCCTCGGCCTCGGCGGCCTCCTTGGCAGCCTTCTCCTCGGCCTCCGGGGCGAGCATCTTGACGATCTCGTCCAGGGTCAGCGGGTACGGGTCGTAGGCGTTGCCCACGAAGCCGGTGACGCCGGGCGTGTTGCGGACGACGCCCCAGGACTCGTTCGTCAGGTCCATGCGGACGAGCACGTAGCCGGGCAGCTTGTTCTGCCGGACGTTCTTGCGCTCGCCGTTCTTGATCTGGACGATCTCTTCCTCGGGGACCTCAGCCTGGTAGATGAACTCCTCGACGTTGAGCGAGACGGCGCGCTGCTCCAGGTTCGCCTTCACGCGCTTCTCGTAGCCCGCGTAGGTGTGGATCACGTACCAGTCGCCGGGCAGGAACCGGAGCTCCTCGCGGAGGGCAGCGATCGGGTCGACCGGCTCCTCCTCGACGGCCTCGGCGGCCTCCTCGGTGTCGGCGTCGGCGGCTTCCTCGGCCTCGGCGTCGGCGTCCGCCACGGTCTCGACCGCGGCTTCCTCGGCGGGCTCACCGGCGGCGATGTCGGCAGCCTCGGCCTGGTCCGGCTCCTCGGCGTCCGCCGCCTCGACGATGTCGAGCTCGTCCTCAGCGGACTCGACCGGCTCGATCGCCTCGTTCAGGTTCGGGTCAGACACTGTGGCTGCTTCTTCCTGGATACATAGGGGTGGAACATGCGAAAGGGGCGCCGGACACGGCGCCCTCCGCTTTCGGCTCAGCCGAAGACGTACTTGACAAGGTGGTTGAAGCCATAGTCAATCACGGTCACGAGACCGATCATGATGACGACGAACACGATCACCACGGTGGTGTACGTCGTGAGCTGACTGCGGCTCGGCCAGACGACCTTGCGGAGTTCCGCGACGATCTGGCGATAGAAGAGCGCGAGGCGCCCGAAGGGGCCCTTCTTGCCGCGCTTTCCGCCCTTGCGGGCCTTCTTGGACTCCGGCGCCTCAGCATCAGGCTTGTCGATGGAGCCCACGGCGTCCGTCACTCGTCCTCACCTGATTCCGGGTCGTGGCCGTGCCGCGCCCGGTGGAGCCGCACGGCGGTGCAATGCAGTACGTACATGCGCACACATCCTGGCGAAGGAGTGTGTAGCAGGGCCGGAGGGACTTGAACCCCCAACCGCTGGTTTTGGAGACCAGTGCTCTACCAATTGAGCTACGACCCTTTGTCTCCCCCAACGTACCGCATCCGCCCCGATGCACGGAGTGCACTTGGAAGGCGCGGCCGCTGAAGGCCAACGAGCAGTGAGTGTACGTGTTCCCGGGCCCCAGGTCGAACGAGCAACGTCCGCCTGTGGATCAAGAGCGGTTTCCCGGTCTTCGAAACCCGTGTGCCCGGCGGCTTTGCGGTCTGGAACGATGGGCCCATGAGCGCTGCAACTCCTTCTCCGTCCGCAGGTTCCTCTCCCACCGAGCGCCGGGTGTCGGCCCGGGTCGGCTCGATCTCCGAGTCCGCGACCCTCGCCGTCGACGCCAAGGCCAAGGCCCTCAAGGCCGCCGGGCGCCCGGTGATCGGCTTCGGCGCCGGTGAGCCCGACTTCCCGACGCCGGACTACGTGGTCGAGGCGGCCATCGAGGCCTGCAAGAACCCGAAGTTCCACCGCTACACCCCCGCCGGCGGTCTGCCCGAGCTGAAGGCCGCGATCGCCGCGAAGACGCTGCGCGACTCCGGCTACGAGGTCGACGCCTCGCAGATCCTGGTGACCAACGGCGGCAAGCAGGCCATCTACCAGGCGTTCGCCGCGATCCTCGACCCGGGCGACGAGGTCATCGTCCCGGCCCCGTACTGGACCACCTACCCGGAGTCGATCCGCCTCGCGGGCGGTGTGCCGGTGGAGGTCGTGGCCGACGAGACGACCGGCTACCGCGTCTCCGTGGAGCAGCTGGAGGCCGCGCGCACCGAGCGCACCAAGGTCGTCCTGTTCGTGTCGCCGTCGAACCCGACGGGCGCCGTGTACAGCGAGGCCGACGCGGAGGCCATCGGCCGCTGGGCCGTGGAGCACGGCCTGTGGGTGATGACGGACGAGATCTACGAGCACCTCGTCTACGGGGACGCGAAGTTCACGTCGCTGCCGGCGATCCTTCCGGAGCTGCGCGACAAGTGCATCGTGGTCAACGGTGTGGCGAAGACGTACGCGATGACCGGCTGGCGCGTCGGGTGGATCATCGGCCCGAAGGACGTCGTGAAGGCCGCGACGAACCTCCAGTCGCACGCCACGTCGAACGTCTCCAACGTGGCGCAGGCGGCCGCGCTCGCCGCCGTCTCCGGCGACCTGACCGCCGTGGAGAAGATGCGCGAGGCCTTCGACCGGCGTCGTAAGACGATCGTGCGGATGCTCAACGAGATCGACGGCGTGGTCTGCCCCGAGCCCGAGGGCGCCTTCTACGCGTACCCGTCGGTGAAGGGGCTGCTCGGCAAGGAGATCCGCGGCAAGCGCCCGCAGGACTCCGTCGAGCTCGCCGCGCTCATCCTGGAGGAGTCCGAGGTCGCCGTGGTTCCTGGTGAGGCCTTCGGCACGCCGGGTTACCTGCGTCTTTCGTACGCGCTCGGCGACGAGGACCTCGTCGAGGGCGTGTCGCGCATCCAGAAGCTGCTGGCCGAGGCGCGCGACTGATTCGCCGTTCCACGCAGGCGGGCCGTCTCCCTTTGGAGGCGGCCCGCTTGTTCGTTCGGGCGGGGCCCCGAAGGTGGAAAGGCGCTACCGGTACGACAGGTGTGTACGGCAAGATCTTGGGATGGAGCGTGTAGGACGTGATGTACGTCAGTTGCCGAAGGCCCACCTGCATCTGCACTTCACCGGGTCGATGCGGCCCACGACCCTGCTGGAACTCGCCGACAAGTACGGCGTACGGCTTCCGGACGCGCTGACCGGGGCCGAGCCTCCGAAGCTGCGGGCCACGGACGAGCGCGGCTGGTTCCGCTTCCAGCGGCTCTACGACGCGGCGCGGTCCTGCCTGCGGGAGCCCGAGGACATTCAGCGACTGGTGCGGGAGGCCGCGGAGGAGGACATCGCGGACGGGTCCGGGTGGCTGGAGATCCAGGTCGACCCGACGTCGTACGCGCCACGGCTGGGCGGGCTCATCCCGGCCCTGGAGATCATCCTCGACGCCGTCGACAGCGCCGCGCGGGAGACCGGCCTGGGAATGCGCGTCCTGGTCGCGGCGAACCGTATGAAGCACCCTCTGGACGCCCGTACGCTGGCGCGGCTCGCGGTGCGGTACGCGGACCGGGGCATCGTCGGCTTCGGCCTCTCCAACGACGAACGCCGCGGCATGGCGCGCGACTTCGACCGCGCCTTCCACATCGCGCGCGAGGGCGGGCTCCTGTCGGCCCCGCACGGCGGCGAGCTGACCGGCCCCTCCTCGGTGCGCGACTGCCTCGACGACCTGGACGCCACCCGGATCGGTCACGGGGTGCGGGCCGCCGAGGATCCGCGCCTGCTGAAGCGCCTCGCGGACGGCGGCGTGACCTGCGAGGTGTGCCCGGCGTCGAACGTCGCGCTGGGCGTCTACGAGAAGCCCGAGGACGTCCCCCTGCGCACCCTCTACGAGGCCGGGGTGCCGATGGCGCTGGGCGCGGACGACCCACTCCTGTTCGGCTCCCGGCTCGCCGCCCAGTACGACATCGCGCGCCGCCACCACGGCTTCACCGACGCCGAACTGGCCGAACTGGCCCGCCAGTCGGTACGCGGCTCGGCGGCCCCGCACGACGTCAAGGAGAAGCTTCTGAGCGGCGTGGAGGAGTGGCTGGCCGGCTGAGCTACGGCGCGGCGGGCACCGGCGTCGTCCCGGCGGCCAGCATCCGGACGGCCGTGGGGAGGGGCTCGGCGTCGAACATGGCGCCCCACAGATCGTCCGGCACCAGGTTCCCGTTCACGGAGAATCCCGGTGTGCCGGGCACGCCGTCGGCCTTGTACATCTCTTCGGAGGCCTTCACGAAGTCGCGGTACTTCATGGTCCGTACCGCCGTGTCGAACTTCTTGCCCCGCAGGCCGTCGACCCGGGAGGCCGTGCGCAGCAGGAAGGCGTCGGTGAAGCCGTCGACGACCTCCTCCGGCTGCCGCTCGAAGAGCAGGGTGTGGTACTCGACGAACTTTCCCTGGTCGACGGCGGCCCGCAGCGCGTTGGCCGCCTTGCGCGAACCGCTGCCACCCAGGTGCTCCTTGTCGGAGAGGAAGGTCGCGAAGCTGTACTCCAGCCTGATCTGGCCCCTCAGCGCCATCAGCTGGAGCGCCTCACCCCCGCCCTCGCGCTCGAACTCCTTGCAGACCGGGCAGCGCATGTCCTCGTAGACGTGCACGACAGTGCTCGCCTCGGGGCGGCCGACCACGACGGTGGTGCCGTCGTCGGCCATCCGCTCCGGAAGCCGGTCCAGGGCCGCGAGGGACGCTGCGTCCCGCGCGCGGGGCGTGTCCTTCCCGTCGCCCCCTGCCTCGGCCGCCCGGCCGCAGCCGGACGTCGCGATCATCCCCACCAGGACCGTGCTCACCGCGGACACGACAGCACGGCGTACCCCTGCACGCATGAAGATCCCCTCCCTCGAGGTGGGGGGACTTTATGCGATTCCTGTGAGGAGAGTGTGCGCGATGTGGGCCGCGAACTCGTCCACCGGCTGCGGCGGTTTGCGGTCCGGGGACATGTCGTAGGCGAAGGCGCGCTGGGAGCAGGCGCCCAGGAGGAGTGAGGCGGCCGCGTACGTGTCGGCGTCGGCGCTGATGCGGCCCGCCTTCTGTTCGGCGCGCAGGTAGGCGTCGAGTCCCTGGATCGGCTTGTGCGGCCCGGTGCCCAGTTCGCGCATCACCTCCTCGTGGCGGCGCTTCAGCTTTGGCTCGGCGTACAGGGACGCGGCCATCGGGAAGGACTGCTCGTAGAAGAGCGCCGCTTCGCGCGCGATGTCGGTGAGGTTCTGCTCGACCGTACGGTCGGGCGCGCCTTCCGTGAGGAGCCGGCCGAGCAGGGAGCCCAGCTTCGGGAGGCGCTCGTTGAGCACCGTCACGAAGAGCTCCTCCTTGTTGGCGAAGTACTTGTAGAGCGCCGCTTCGGAGCAGCCCGCCGCCTTGGCGATCTCCTTGGTGGTGGTGCGGGCGAGGCCGAGGCTCAGCATGAGCTCGTGGGCCGCCTCGACGATGCGGACACGGGTCGGCTTCTGGTCCATGCAGGCTCCAACGATGCTTGACGCGGGGGTGAGTGCTCACTCACTCTAAGTGTCAACGGAGGTGAGTGAGTACTCACCCACCATGAGACGCGCACCTGGAGGTACGCCATGAAGCTCACGGTTTTCGGCGCGACGGGCGGGGTCGGACAGGAGATCGTCAAGCAGGCCCTGGCGGCCGGACACGAGGTCACGGCGGTCGTCCGCGACCCCGCGCGGCTCACGGTGACCGGCGAGCGCCTGGAGGTGGTGCGTGCCGACCTGAAGGACCCCGAGTCGCTGCGTACGGCGGTCGCGGGCCGGGACGCCGTGCTGTCCGGCCTGGGCGCCCGCAGGAAGGCGGACGCGGGCATCGCCGCGGAGCTGACGCGTTCGGTCCTGAAGGCCATGGAGGCCGAGGGCGTGCGCCGGCTCCTGGTGGTCAGCGCGGCGCCGGTGGGGCCGCAGCCCGCGGACTCACCGGTCGCCGACCGGCTGATGCTCAAGGTCGTCGGCGCGGTCCTCAAGGACGTCTACGTCGATCTGGCGGCCATGGAGGCCGAGTTGGCGCGCAGCGCGACGGACTGGACCTCCGTGCGACCGCCCCGCCTCCAGGACAAGCCAGTCACCGGCTCGTACCGGAAGGTCGTGGGCGGCTTCCCGCGCGCGGGGCGCTTCCTCGGCCGCGCGGACGTGGCGCACGCGATGCTGGCGATGGTGGACGACCCGGCGACGGTGAAGCAGGGCGTCGGGGTGGCCTACTAGGCCGCTCCCCGGATGGAGCTCAGAGGCTGACGCCGACCGTCACCGGCTCGTTGACCAGCGTCACGCCGAAGACGTCCCGGACCCCGGCGACGACCTCGCGGGCGAGCGCGAGCAGGTCCTCCGTGGTGGCCTCGCCGCGGTTGGTCAGGGCGAGCGTGTGCTTGGTGGAGATGCGGGCGGGCCCGGCGCCGTAGCCCTTGGTGAAGCCCGCCTTGTCGATGAGCCAGGCCGCCGAGGTCTTGGTGCGCCCCTCCCCCGCGGGGAACGCGGGCGCCTTGGCGTCCGGCCCCAGACGCTCCACCACGCGCGCGTGGAAGGCCGCGAACTGCTGGTCGTCGAGGATCGGGTTGGTGAAGAACGACCCCGCCGACCAGGTGTCGTGGTCCTCCGGGTCGAGCACCATGCCCTTGCCGCCGCGCAGCTTCAGCACGGTCTCGCGCGCGAGGGCGGCCGGCACCCGGCCGCCTGCCTCCACGCCGAGGGCGCGCGCGGTCTCGGGGTACTTCAGGGGCGCGCTCAGGCCGCCCGCGTCCTCCAGCTCGAACCGCACGCGCAGCACCACGTAGCGGTCGGGTTCGGCCTTGAAGCGGCTGTGCCGGTACGAGAAGGCGCACTCGGCGTTCGGGAGCGCGACGGTCTCGCCGGTGGTGCGGTCGTAGGCGATCACCTCGGTGATCGTGGAGGACACCTCCTGGCCGTACGCGCCCACGTTCTGGATCGGCGTCGCGCCCGCGGAGCCGGGGATCCCGGCGAGGCACTCGATGCCCGCGAGGCCCGCGTCGACGGTGCGCCCGACGGCGTCCGTCCAGACCTCACCGGCCGCCAACTCCAGCTTCGTACCGTCGAGTTCGAAGCCCTTCGTGGCGATGCGCAGGGCGGTGCCCGCGAAGCCCTTGTCGCCGATGACGAGGTTGCTGCCGCCGCCGATGATCAGCAGCGGCGTACCGGTGGCGTCGGCCTCGCGCACCGCTTCGACCACCTCGGCGTCGGTGGTGGCGGTGAGCAGCCGGGTGGCGGGCCCGCCGAGCCGGAAGGTGGTCAGGGGGGCGAGAGGGGCGTCGTGGAGTTCCTGCACGCGCTCAAGGGTACGAGAACGGCCCCGCCGCTCGGACGGGGCCGTTGCTGCCGTGGCCGGACTCACTGAAAGCGCCGCTGGACGTCCTTCCAGTGGAGCGGCAGTTCGTCGGTCGACGTCTCCCAGGTACGGAAGGCCGCGTCCCTCATCTGGCGCCGCAGGCCCGCGGAGATCCCCGCGTGCGGCGCGGTGGCCGCGAAGTCTCGCAGGGCCTTGGGCGACTCCCATACGGAGAGCGTCCAGAAGGTGCGCTTCAGGGGCTCCGCCTTCAGGGTCGCTCCGTAGGCGCCCCGCGCCCGTCCCACCTGGCGCCAGACGGCGGGCGTGCGGAGAAGGAACTTCAGGGCGCCCCACAGGGTGCGGGTCTCGAAGCGGGAGGCGAAGACATGGGCCTCCACGCGCGCGGGTGGGGTGTTCGGTGTGGTCCAGGGCAGGGTCGGCATCGCGTTCCTCCCGGCGGGTTCTCGGGTGATCAGGCGTTTTCCAGGGCGGGAGCGGGCTCGGCGTCCCGCACGACGGGCGCGGTGCGACGGGCCCGGGGAATGAGCAGGGCGGCGAGGCCGGCCACGGCCACGAGCGCAGCGCCCACCCACAGTGCGGGCTCGATCCCGTTCACGAAGTGCTGTGCGGTGTCGTAGCCGCCCTGCGCCGAGAAGACGGACGACATGACCGCGATGCCCAGGGCGCCGCCGACCTCGCGCAGCGCGTTGTTGGCACCGGAGGCGATGCCCTGTTCCTGGGGCAGGACACTGGACATGACCAGGTTGGCGGCCGGGGCGAAGTAGAGGGCCATGCCGATGCCGCTGATGATCAGGGCGGGCAGTTGGGCGGCGTACGAGACGTCCACGGCGACCACGGCGGCGAACCAGCCGAGTCCGACGGCCTGGAGGAAGAGCCCCGCCGCGACGACGGGCCGGCCGCCGATGCGGTCGGAGAGGATCCCGGCGATCGGCGCGACGAGCATCGGCATGCCGGTCCAGGGCAGCATCCTGAGGCCCGCCTCGGTCGGCGAGTAGCCGAGCACGCCTTGCAGGAACTGGCTGAGCAGGAAGATCGAGCCGAACATCCCGAGGAACATCAGCAGGCTCGCGGCGTTGATCCCGGAGAAGGCCCGGGAGCGGAAGAGGCGCATGGGGAGCATGGAGTTCTCGTTGCGGATCCCGTGGCGCACGAACCCGACGAGCAGCGCCGCGCCCGCGAACAGGCCGGTCAGGACGAGCGTGTCGGTCCACCCGACGACGGGCGCGCGCACCAGGCCGTACACGATGCCGAACAGGCCGCCGCTGGCGAGGAGGGTGCCCAGGAGGTCGAGCCGGGCCCCGGTGCCGTACGACTCCTTCAGGCGCAGGCGGGCGAGCGGCAGCAGGGCGAGGCCCAGCGGAACGTTCAGCCAGAAGATCCAGTGCCAGGAGACGTGCTCGGTGAGGCTGCCGCCGATGAGCGGCCCGGAGGCCACCGCGAGCCCGTTGATCGCGCCCCAGATCCCGTACGCGAGGCCGCGCTTGGCCGCCGGGACGGCCGCGGTGAGCAGGGTCAGGGTGAGCGGCATCATGATCGCGGCGCCGACGCCCTGGACGGCGCGGGCGGCGATCAGCGCGTCGATCCCGGTGGCCAGGGCCGCGGCCGCGGAGGACCCGGTGAAGATCGTGAGCCCGACCAGGAAGAGCCGCCTCCGCCCGAACCGGTCGCCGAGCGCCGCGCCGAACATCAGCAGGACGGCGAAGGTGAGCGTGTAGGCGCTGACGGTCCACTCCAGGTCGTCCAGGGCGCCGCCGAGATCCTGGCGGATGGACGGCAGGGCGGTGGTGACGACGAGGTTGTCGAGGGCCGCCATGAAGCCGGCGACGCTGGTGATCAGGAGGGCCCAGAGGGCTCCTCCGCGTTGCACTGGTGCTGTGTTCTGTGACATTGCTTCCCCCAGTGTGCACTTGGATAGTTATTGATCACTAACTTTTGCGGCCATGAAAAAAGGCACTCCGCTCCGCGCGCGGGGCGCCTTACTGCCGCGGCTGAACCGACTCGTAGAAGCCCTTCCACACCCGGTGGTCGGCCCGGAAACCCATGGACACGAGCACGTTGACGAGCATTCCGTAGGCGAGGAACTGGGTCGTCTCGTCGACGTCCGGGCCCAGCGCCACCTGCACCGTGTCGTACATCTCCATCCACCCGGCCCGCAGCGTCTCGCCGAACTCCCGGTCGCCGGCCGCCTCGGCCGAGGCCACGGCGACGTACATCTGCATCTGCATGAGCAGCACGTCCGGGTCGTCGGCGATGAGGGCCTGATAGGCCGCGCCCATGGCGTGCAGCGCCTCTTGGCCTTCGAGTCCTTCCGCAGCCTGCCGGAACACCTCGATGGTGCGGTCGCAGCTGCGCCGCGAGGCCGCGAGGAAGATGGCCTCCTTGCCGGGGAAGAGCCGGAAGAGGTACGGCTGCGAGACACCCACACGCTTGGCGATCGCCTCGGTGGACGTGCCCTTGTAGCCGCCGCGGGCGAATTCGACCATCGCCGCGCGGACGACGCTCTCGCGCCGCTCCTCCGCACTCATCCTGACCATGCGAGCAAGTTAGTGGCCAATCACTATCTACGTCAACCCCTTCCGCGGCGGCTCCAGGAAACGGCTGCGGGCTGCGGGCTGTGGGCTGTGGGCTGCGGCAACGCGTAAGGGGCGCTCCCCCATGGAGAGCGCCCCTTACGCGCGGCAATGGACCGAACGGTGCGGCGATCACGCCAGCTGCACGACCGCCCGCGACATGCCCAGCACCTTCTGGCCCGCGCTCATGGCGGTCAGGTCGACCCGTACGCGGTTGTCGTCGAGCTTGGCCGCGACCTTGGCGCTGACCTCGATCTCGGCACCCTTGTCGTCGTTGGGGACGACGACCGGCTTGGTGAAGCGCACGCCGTACTCGACGACGGCGGCCGGGTCGCCGGTCCAGTCGGTGACGACGCGGATCGCCTCGGCCATGGTGAACATGCCGTGCGCGATCACGTCCGGCAGTCCGACCTCGACCGCGAACTTCTCGTTCCAGTGGATGGGGTTGAAGTCGCCGGAGGCACCCGCGTACTGCACGAGCGTGGCGCGCGTCACGGGGAAGGTCTGCGCCGGCAGCTCGGTGCCGACCTCGACCTCGGCGTACTTGATGGTCGTCGCCATGACGATCAGGCCTCCTCAGCGGCGCGCGAGACGAGCTTGGTCCAGGCGGTCACGACGTGCTCACCGTTCTGGTCGTGCACCTCGCCCCGCACGTCGAGGATGTCGTTGCCCGCGAGCGACTTGATGCCCTCGATGGTGGACGTCACGGAGAGTCGATCCCCGGCGCGCACCGGACGGGTGTAGGCGAACTTCTGGTCACCGTGCACGACCCGGCTGTAGTCGAGACCCAGCTCCGGATCGTGGACGACCTCGCCCGCGGCCTTGAACGTGATCGCGAACACAAAGGTCGGCGGGGCGATCACATCGGCGTGACCGAGCTCTTCGGCCGCGGCACGGTCGACGTACGCGGGATTGGTGTCCCCCACCGCCTCCGCGAACTCACGGATCTTCTCCCGGCCGACCTCGTACGGGGCGGTGGGCGGATAGGTCCGCCCCACGAAGGACTGGTCGAGCGCCATGGGCCCGGCACCTCCTGGATGTGTTCTCGACCTGCCTGATCCGCAGGACGAGATCTACGAAACAAGATCTGGGAAGGGAAATCTGAGAAGGAAGATCGAGGAAACGACACGAGGCCGCCCCCTAGTGGGGACGGCCTCGTGTACGAGCCTGATTTATCGCGTTTCGCGGTGCGCGGTGTGCGCGTTGCAACGCGGGCAGTGCTTCTTCATCTCAAGACGGTCCGGGTTGTTACGCCGGTTCTTCTTGGTGATGTAGTTCCGCTCCTTGCACTCCACGCAGGCCAGCGTGATCTTCGGGCGGACGTCGGTGGCAGCCACGTGAGTGCTCCTTGACGAACGGATGGGACAAAAGGTTTAACACATAGCAGAGTAGCCGATCGAAGGACCGACCCCACAATCGGCTACTGTCAGTAGCGGTGACCGGACTTGAACCGGTGACACAGCGATTATGAGCCGCTTGCTCTACCGACTGAGCTACACCGCTGTGATGCGATGACCCCTCACCCGAAGGCGAGGGAACTTCACACCAGAGCCCCAATGCGGAATCGAACCGCAGACCTTCTCCTTACCATGGAGACGCTCTACCGACTGAGCTATTGGGGCGAGCGATGAAGACATTACACGGTTGCCCGCCGATCGCCCAAATCCGTTTCGTGCCCCCGTCTGCCGGGCACGCTGCGGCCTTCTCCCGAGCGGCACTTGCGCCCCTCGGACCACATCAGTACGACTTTTGCGGCGTTCCTCGGAGCGCCCCTGCCGCGGTCCTAGGCTCGACCCACCCTGCGTGATCTTGTTGCGCGACACGAGTCCTCGTAGGAGCCCCACCGAACCCTCCCCGAGCCGTCCCCGAGCCCTCAGGAGCGCGATGCCCGGCAGTCCGTCGCAGCAGCCACCGTCCCCCGACGCGCCCGACAGCTCCGGCCTGCTGCTGAGCGGCGCGCGGCTCACCGACGGCAGGACCGTGGACGTGCGGCTCGACGGCGGGCGCATCGAGGCCGTGGGCACCACGGGCAGCCTCGCCCCGCACGGCACGCGCCTGGACCTCTCCGGCTGCCTCCTGCTCCCCGCCCCCGCCGAGCCGCACGCGCACGGCGACACGGCCCTGTCGGCCGACTGCGAGGGGCCCGTCGCGTACGACCCCGAGGAGGTCCAACGCCGGGCCACCGAGAGCACCCTGCTGCAACTCGGCCACGGGGCCACCGCGGTGCGCTCCCATGTGCGGATCGGCGACATGGAGGGGCTCGGTTCGATGGAGGCCGTCCTTCAGGCGCGGCGTTCGCTGGTGGGGCTGGCGGATCTGCGGACGGTCGCGATGCCGCGGCTGCTGACCGGGCTCGCCGGGGCGGACGGGCTGGCCATGCTGCGCGACGCGGTGAAGATGGGCGCCTCCGTCGTCGGCGGCTGTCCGGACCTGGACCCCGATCCGACGGGCTACGTCGAGGCGGTCCTCGAGGTCGCCGCCGAACACGGCTGCCCGGTCGACCTGCACACGGACGGAGCCGACCCGGCACGGCTCGGGCGGCTCGCGGCGGCTGCCGCCGGGCTGCGTACGGGTGTCACGCTCGGTCCGCTGGGCGGGCTCTCCCGGCTGCCCGGGGAGGTGGCGCGGCCCGTCGTGGACCGGCTCGCGGCCGCCGGGGTGACCGTGACGTGCCTGCCTCAGGGCGGGTGCGCGGGCGTCGACGAGCGCGCGGTGGCGCCGGTGCGGCTGCTGCGGGCGGCCGGGGTGCCGGTCGCGGCGGGCAGTGGGGCGCTGCGCGACGTGTCGAACCCGGTGGGGCGCGGCGATCCGCTGGAGGCCGCCTACCTGCTGGCCTCGCGCTACGGGCTGCGCCCCGAGGACGCCTACGCCGCGGTGAGTTCCACGGCGAGGGCGGCGCTCGGGCTGCCGGAGGTGCGAGTGGAGGCGGGGTTCCCGGCGGAGCTGATCGCGGTGCGGGGCGACCGGCTCGCGGGGGCGCTCTCGCTCGCGTACAGCCGGATCGTCGTGCACCGGGGGCGCGTCGTGGCGCGGACCAGCGCGGTGCGGGAGTACTGCGACTCGGCGGCCGCGGTCGCGCTCGATCTGCCGCGGCAGGGGCGGGCGGCCAAGTACGGGGGTGGGGGGCCGGCTTGAGGGGGGGTGCGGCCGTGCGGCCCGGGGCGGTGGCGGTGCGGGCTCACGTGGTTGCGGGGGCGCGCAGGGTGGTTGCGCGGTGAACCTGCCCCGTCGGCCCGCATGGTTGCGCGGTGAACCTTCCGTCTCGGGCGTACGGTCGAAGGCATGCGCATTGTCATCGCTGGGGGTCATGGTCAGATCGCGCTGCGGCTCGAGCGTCTGCTCTCCGCGCGCGGGGACGAAGTAGCCGGGATCATCCGCAGGTCGGAGCAGGGTGAGGCCCTGCGGGCCGCCGGAGCGGAACCCGTTCTGTGCGACCTGGAGTCGGCGTCCGTCGAGGAGGTCGCGGCGCATCTGCAGGGTGCGGACGCGGCCGTCTTCGCGGCGGGCGCGGGTCCGGGCAGCGGCGCCGAACGCAAGGACACCGTGGACCGGGACGCCGCCGTGCTGTTCGCGGACGCCGCGGAGCGGGCCAAGGTGCGTCGCTACGTCGTGGTGTCGTCGATGGGGGCGGACTCCGCGCACCAGGGCGACGAGATCTTCGACGTGTATCTGCGGGCCAAGGGCGCGGCCGACGACGACGTACGGCGCCGTACCGGCCTCGACTGGACGATCCTGCGGCCCGGCCAACTGACGAACGACGCCGGCACCGGGCTCGTCCGTCTGGAGGCCTCGACCGGACGTGGGCCCGTGCCGCGCGACGACGTGGCCGCCGTCCTCGCGGAGCTGGTGGACACGCCCGCCGCGACCGGGCTGACGCTGGAGCTGGTCTCCGGCTCCACGCCGGTCACGGTCGCGGTGAAGTCGATCGCCGGGAACTGAGCGGTCGGTCGCGTACACCGCCGGGATGGTGGCGGGTCAGGACGGTTGGCGGGACGGCGCCGGTCGTCCGCGCGCGGCCCCTCAGCAGGGCGCTCAGGGGCCTGCGCGCAAGCTCGCCCGCGTCTCAGAACAGCGGCAACTGGCCCGGAACGTGCGGGACCACGTATCCGTCGAGCGCGTCCTGCACGGCGCCGAGCTGGGCGGGGCGACGGGAGCCGGGGCAGGAGACCAGCTCTCCTGCGGCGCGGGTGCCGGGGGGATCGTGGCGGGCGAAGCGGCCCGCGACGACCGCGATCTCGCGACGGCACTCGGGGCAATTTCGGCGGCGGGATGTGATCGGCATGGGTTCAGTCTGCGTCGTGATCGCCACGGGCACACGGTGAAACCCCCTCAGGAAGGTTCCTGAGGGGGTTTCTTGCGCTCCGGCGAGGCGTCAGATCCCCATGCACGGCACGGGCCAGCGGCGCATACGGGGCGGCAGCGTCACGGCCCACCCGTCCACGATCAGCGCGAGCCGTTCCTCTGCCAGGTGGCGGGCCGCCTCTTGGTGGGCCGGTTCGAGCGTGTCGAGCGGCGCGGCGTCGTCCAGGGCGTCGAATGCGGCGAGCAGGTCGGGGTGGTCGAGCGTGAACCGTGCCGAGGCGGGGCGCTCCCTGCGGTCCATGACCGTGACGAAGCCGGGGCCGCGGCGGTGGTAGAGCAGGCCGTAGGCGTGATCGGTCCGCCACGCCGTCAACTCGGCCGACTCGTCGGGATGTTGGGCCGGGGGTGGGAGGTGGCGCAGGGAGCGGAGAGGGTTGAGAGGGGGCGAAGGGTGGAGAGGGCGGAGGTCATACGTAACACGGGGGTTGGGGGCCGGGGCGTCATACGTAACACGGGGATTGGAGGACGGAGCGTCATACGTAACACGGCGATGGAGGGCCGGGGCGTCATACGTATGACGCGTGGCGGCGCTCGCGTTCTCTTCCGCGCGCGTGGGGAGCTCCATCTCCCAGTGCACCGTGAGCCCCCGCGCCTGGCACTCGCGCAGGAGCTGGACCGCCCGGGTGGCCGTGCGGCCGTCGGCGTGCAGGGCCAGCGGTTCGGTCACGCGGACGCGGGTGCCGAGGACGCGGTGCGGGACGAGGTCCGGGAGCGCGGTCACGGGGCGGTCGCCGGTGCGGTGGGGGCGGAGGGGTCGTGGCCGACGCGGATCGGCGCGGTGCGGGTGGGCAGGGCCACGTAGGTGCGGGCGTCGCGGTAGAGGAGGCCGAACAGCACGGCCTGGGCGATCCACTCCCGCAGGTCCTCGGCCTGGACGTCGTGGCCCGCTGCGGCGAGTCTGCGGTGCAGGGCGGGTTCGCCGCAGCCCTCCTCCAGGATGCGCAGGGCGGCGGCCTCCCAGCCGTTGAACCAGTAGGTGCGGCGCGGCCAGCCCTCGCGGCGGTCGCGGACGAGGAGCGTGTTCCCGTCCTCGCCAGCCTGCTCCATGACGAGCGTCGAGGTGGCGTGCTGAGCCCGCCATTGGTCCACGGCCCGCAGCAGCCGGTCCGCGGTGTCGCCGCCGATGCCGGCGTCCTCGGTGTCGAACAGGTAGACCAGGTCGGCGAGTTCGGACTCCGGCAGCTCGTAGACGTGCTGGTACATGTCGGCCGGGCGCCGCTTGCCGAACCCGAGGGCGGGGTCGGTGAAGTGCGGGCTGAAGCGCTCCAGTTGGATGCGGAAGGCGCCGCTCGGCGGCTGGAGGTGCACGAGGGCGGGCATTTGGTCGAGCACGCGCGCGTAGTCGCGCACGGTCTCGCCGGGGAAGCCGTAGAGGTAGTTCCAGGTGCAGGTGATCCCGTGGTTGTCGAACTCGCGCAGGGTGCGGATGTTGCGGGCGCCGGTGACGCCCTTGTCCATGAGGTCGAGGACGCGGTTGCTGAGGCTTTCGATCCCGGGCTGGATCAGGACGACGCCCGCGGCGGCCAGCTGGGCGATCTGCGCTCGGTTGAGGTTGGACTTCACCTCGTAGTGGATCCGCAGGTCCCAGCCGGTCTCGGCGGCGAGCGGCAGGAAGTCCTTGAAGTACGCCATGTCGATGATGTTGTCGACGGTGACGACGTCGAGGATGCGGTGGCGGCGCACGAGGCGCTCGATCTCGCCCCACAGGCGCTCGCCGGGCTTGGCGCGGAAGGCCATGGTGGTGCCGTTGAGGCCGCAGAACGTGCAGTGGTGCTTCTCGCCCCACCAGCAGCCGCGGGCCCCTTCGACGACCAGCTTGGGGAACACGTGCGCGAGGACCGGTGAGGCCTCGATCTCCGCGTGCCACTGGTCGTAGTCGGGCGAGGGGATGTGGGCCGGGGCCACGGTGCGACGGGATTCGGTGTTGGCTCGGGATACGCGGTCGCGGGTGTCCGGGGTGCCCGCGTCCCACCAGCACAGCCCCGGTACGTCGCAGGGGGCCGTGCCCGCGTCCAGGTGGGCGAGGAGGGCCGGGAAGGCGTACTCGCCCTCCCCGCGCACCACGTGGTCCACATAGGAGTGGTTGCGGTGCAGGGCGTGGCCCATGGGTCCGTCGCAGTTGCTGCCGCCGAAGACGACGGTCAGGGCGGGGCGGCGGCGCTTGAGCTCCCTGGCGAGGGCGAGGGACGGAACGTTCTGCATGAACGTGGTCGTGAAGCCGACGAGGTCGGGGGTGCGGGCCAGCACCTCGGTGGCACAGCGCTCGATGTACGCGGAGGCGTGGCGGCGCATCTCGAAGGCCGTGTCGACGGTCTCGGCGCTCACCCCGCGCTCGCGCGCGTAGGAGCGCAGCCGCGTGGCGCCCCAGTCCTCGTCGTCGTAGAGGACTCCCGAGAACACCCAGTCGCCGATCCCGTGGAAGATCGAGTCGCTGCCGATCGCCTCGTAGTCGCCGGGGCTCAGGCGCCCTCCGGACCGTTCGAGCAGATACTCGGCCCAGCGCAGCGAACCGTGGAACTCGCGCACCTCGTCGCTCGGGCGGACCTCGCGGAGCAGCTGGTGCAGCAGGCCCACCTGGAGGGAGGGCAGGTCGATCGGGTGCCAGGGCATGGTCACCAGCTCAACGCGCATGCCGCCCTGCCTTTTCCGCCGCCGCTCACATACCGCCCCCCGCCCCCCACCTCGGGCCGAACGCCCGTACCCCACAGGGCGGTTCACCTTATGGGCGCCTCACCCATCACACAAGGGCGTTGGATGCGGGTGGGCGGCGGGCGGGGGTGAGGGCGGGGGCCCATGCTCGCCCCGTGGGCGACGGGGCGGTGGCAGGGCGGGTGACGGGACGGCGGCGGGGCGGTGCCGGGCCTCGGTCAGGAACGCGGCTTGCGCGACAGGAACCGGAGACCCGCACCGGCGGCGACCAGCATCGCGGCGATCGCGCCGAGGACGTAACTCCCGTACTCCGGGCCCGTCTCGGCGAGCTGTCGGGCGGGCGGAGCGGAGGCGGTGGGCGACTTCGGCCCCGCGGTGGCCGACGGCGGACTGCCGGGGGTGCCGGGGGTGCTGGGCGACGACGTCCCGGCCGAGGGTCCAGCCGGGGGCGTGGCCCGGCCGGAGGGCGGGGTCGTGGAGGGGGTGGTGGACGGGGGTGCGGTCGTGGACGGGGAGGGCGTGCCCACGACCGGAGCCCCCACCGACGAGGTCGTCGAGGGCGTCGCTTCCTCGCCGTAGCCGGAGGGCCCTTCCTCCGCTCCGTAGCCGTCCGGCTCGTCGCCGTATCCGGACGCGGGCGCCTGGCTCTCGCCCGGCGCCTCCGCGGCCCCGTAGCCGCCGGGCTCCTCCGGGGCGGCGTGGAACCCACTGCCGGGCGCGGGAGGCCCGTCATCGGCGGCGCTCGGTGCCCCCGTGGCCACGGTCGCGGCCAGGGCCGTGGTCGTGGCACAACCGATCGCCGCTGCCGTCACGGCCCCCACCACCGTCCTCCGCACGCCGCCCCTCAGTCCCCCGCGGCCAAAGATCGCGTGTTTTTGGTACATAGCGAAGACAATCGGCATATATAACGATTCCGACAAGGCGACGCGCCGCCCGGCCACGGGCCACCGATCGCCGCCGATCGCCACCCGAACAAAAAGAAGACCCCTCCGCCCTGCATTTCCGCAGTTCGGAGGGGTCTTTCCCAAGTGTGGCGGCGCCAGGATTCGAACCTGGGAAGGCTGAGCCGGCAGATTTACAGTCTGCTCCCTTTGGCCGCTCGGGCACACCGCCTTGGGTTTGCTGCCTGGGGCCTCGCCTCTCGGCGGTGCTCGCTGGCAACGACGTAAACAATACCTGATGCACAGGGGTGCTTCGCCACCCGATTGACCGGCGGCCGCGTGCCGTGCGGTGACTAGGCTTTGCACTCGGCGCGACCGCGCGCCGCGCAGCCCGAGCGGAAGCCGGTCGGAAGCCGACCGGCAGCCGATCCAACCCCGATACAAGGAGCCACAGGACATGGCCGACTCCAGTTTCGACATCGTCTCGAAGGTCGAGCGGCAGGAGGTCGACAACGCCCTCAACCAGGCCGCCAAGGAAATCTCGCAGCGCTACGACTTCAAGAACGTGGGCGCCTCCATCTCCTGGTCCGGCGAGAAGATCCTGATGGAGGCCAACGGCGAGGACCGGGTCAAGGCCATCCTCGACATCTTCCAGACCAAGCTGGTCAAGCGCGGGATCTCGCTGAAGTCGCTGGACGCCGGTGAGCCGCAGCTGTCCGGCAAGGAGTACAAGATCTTCGCCTCCATCGAGGAGGGCATCTCCCAGGAGAACGCCAAGAAGGTCGCGAAGACGATCCGCGACGAGGGGCCGAAGGGCGTCAAGGCGCAGGTGCAGGGCGACGAGCTGCGTGTCAGCTCCAAGAGCCGGGACGACCTGCAGGCCGTCCAGCAGCTGCTCAAGGGCAAGGACTTCGACTTCGCTCTGCAGTTCGTGAACTACCGGTAGGACCTCCGTGGACCCTTGCGGGCCCTCGGACGTGGGAAGGGGCGGCACCCGGCGGGTGCCGCCCCTTCTTGCTGCCGGCTGCGTCTCAGCGGCGGCCGCGCGAGTGGCCGAAGAAGATGCGGTACGCGATCAGGAGGACCAGGGCCCCGCCGATCGCGGCGACCCAGGTGGCACCGTCGTAGAAGTCGGTGGAGACGGGGCGGTCGAGCCAGCGGGACGATATCCAGCCGCCGATGAAGGAACCGGCGACGCCTATGAGGGTCGTGCCGATCAGGCCGCCCGGGTCCCTGCCCGGCAGAAGGAACTTGGCGATGGCACCGGCCAGTAGCCCGAGGATGATCCAGCCGATGATGCTCATGCCGTGTTCTGCCCTTCTCTAGTGCTTTCGATCTGTAGTGCTGCTGATCTGTAGTGCTTTTGATCTGTAGTGCTGTTCTGAAGTGCCCTGGCGCGCGGGGTGCGTTCCTGGCCTCCTGCTGCCCAGAAGGACGACGGGCAGGCACGGAGTGGTTGCAAGAGCCCTCTAGGGTGCGGCACATGACACAGTCGGGAACGCCCCTGCGGAGGGCTTTGGGGGTACGGGACGCCGTCGTCGTCGGTCTCGGGTCGATGATCGGGGCGGGCGTCTTCGCGGCGCTGGGACCCGCCGCGCGGGCTGCCGGTACGGGGGTGCTGTACGCGCTGGCGGTGGCGGCCGTGGTGGCCTACTGCAACGCGATGTCGTCGGCGCGGCTGGCGGCCCTGTATCCCGTTTCCGGTGGCACGTACGTGTACGGGCGGGAGCGGCTCGGGCCCTTCTGGGGGTACTTGGCGGGCTGGGCGTTCGTGGTCGGCAAGTCGGCCTCGTGCGCGGCGATGGCGCTGACCGTGGGCACGTACGTGTGGCCGGGGCAGGCGCACGCGGTGGCGGTCGCGGCGGTCGTGGCGCTGACGGCCGTGAACTGCTTCGGCGTCGAGAAGTCGGCCTGGGTGACGCGGATCGTCGTGGCGGTCGTGCTCGCCGTCCTGGCGGCCGTCGTAGTGGCCTGTACGGGCTCGGGGAGCGCCGAGGTGGGTCGGCTCGCCCCTGGCCTCTCCGAGGGCGTGAGCGGGGTGCTGGGCGGCGCGGGGCTGCTGTTCTTCGCGTTCGCCGGGTACGCGCGCGTGGCGACGCTCGGCGAGGCGGTGCGCGATCCCGCGCGGACCATCCCGCGGGCGATCCCCATGGCGCTCGGGATCGCCCTGGTCGTGTACGCCGCCGTGGGCGCGGCCGCCCTCACGGTGCTGGGCGTGGACGGGCTCGCGGGGGCCTCCGCGCCGCTGGCGGACGCCGTGCGGGCGGCAGGCGGTGACGGGCTCGTGCCGGTGGTGCGGGTCGGGGCAGCGGTGGCGGCGCTGGGGTCGCTGCTCGCGCTGATCCTGGGGGTGTCCCGGACGACGCTGGCGATGGCGCGGGACCGGCATCTGCCGGGCGCTCTGGCGGCCGTGCACCCGCGCTACCGGGTGCCGCGGCGGGCCGAGCTCGCGGTGGGCGCCGCGGTGGCCGTCGTGGCGGCTCTCGTGGACGTACGCGGGGCGATCGGGTTCTCGTCGTTCGGCGTGCTCGTGTACTACACGATCGCCAACGCCTCGGCGTGGACGTTGAGTTCCGCGGTACGCGCGCGGGCGCTGCCCGCGCTGGGGGTCGTGGGGTGCCTGGCGCTGGCGTGCTCGCTGCCCGCGTCGTCCGTGGCGACGGGCGCGGGCGTCCTCGCCCTGGGCGCGCTCGCCTACGCGGTGCGGCTACGCGCGCGTGGGGCCGGGAACGCGTCCGCCTAGCGGGCCGCGAACGGCTGGTCCGTGGGCACGATGTCGCGGCCGAGCGGCAGCAGCGAGATGGGGATCATCTTGAAGTTGGCGATGCCGAACGGGATGCCGATGATCGTGATGCACAGGGCGATGCCCGTGGTGATGTGCGCCAGGGCCAGCCACCAGCCCGCGAGGATCAGCCACAGGACGTTGCCGACGCAGGAGGGCGCGCCCGCGTCCCTGCGCTCGACGGTCGTCTTCCCGAAGGGCCACAGGGCGTAGACGCCGATCCTGAAGGCGGCGATGCCGAACGGGATCCCGATGACGGTGATGCACAGGAGAAGGCCGGCCAGCAGGTAGCCGAGGAACAGCCAGAAGCCGCTGAGGACCAGCCAGATGACGTTGAGGATTGTCTTCACTGTTGGCGACCTGCCATCTGCTCGAGCCGGGAGATCCGCTCCGCCATCGGCGGGTGCGTGGAGAACATCTTCGACATTCCCTGGCCGGGGCGGAAGGGGTTGGCGATCATCATGTGGCTCGCCGTCTCGATGCGCGGCTCGGGCGGCAGCGGCAGCTGTTTGGTGCCCGCGTCGAGCTTGCGCAGGGCGCTCGCCAGAGCGAGCGGGTCACCGGTCAG
Organism: Streptomyces sp. BYX5S; assembly: GCF_054724165.1. Taxonomy (NCBI): domain Bacteria; kingdom Bacillati; phylum Actinomycetota; class Actinomycetes; order Kitasatosporales; family Streptomycetaceae; genus Streptomyces; species Streptomyces sp. BYX5S. The sequence goes on from NZ_CM138829.1 coordinate 7,579,283, forward strand.
CTGGGCGCCCGAGGCATCGGCCTCGTACTCGCGCGAGCGGCTGATGGCGAGCTGGATGAGGGACGCGGCGAGCGGCCCCAGGATCATGATCAAGAGCATTCCGAAGATGCCGGGGCCGTCGTCGTCGTTCGAACGGCCGACCGGGATCAGCCACGCGAAGTTGACCAGGAACATGATCACGGAGGCGAGGGCGCCGGCGACCGAGGAGATCAGGATGTCCCGGTTGTAGACGTGGCTGAGCTCGTGCCCGATGACACCGCGCAGCTCGCGCTCGTCCAGGATGCGCAGGATTCCCTCGGTGCAGCACACCGCCGCGTTGCGCGGGTTGCGGCCCGTCGCGAACGCGTTCGGCGCCTCGGTGGGAGAGATGTACAGGCGCGGCATCGGCTGCCGTGCCTGCGTGGAGAGCTCGCGCACCATCCGGTAGAGAGCGGGCGCCTCGAATTCGCTCACCGGGCGCGCGCGCATGGCGCGCAGGGCCAGCTTGTCGCTGTTCCAGTACGCGTACGCGTTCGTTCCCAGGGCGATGACGAGCCCGATGATGAGTCCCGTACGGCCGAAGAAGCTGCCGATGACGAGGATCAGGGCGGACAGGCCGCCGAGGAGTACGGCGGTCTTCAACCCGTTGTGCCGGCGGTGCACGGTACGCCCTCCTGATGGTGCGGCAGGGGAACCCACTGCTTGCTGATCTGCTGCTTCCACTGGGTCTGGAGCCGGTGCGTGTCGCCACGCCGTGCTTCCACGTCCAGTGGACCCTCCCTTACTGGTCAACGCCAGACGAGGAGGCCGAGTTCCCTTGTGCGCGCCGGGCGGCCCGTGCGGGCGTGTAGGCCGACCGGGTCAGCGCTGCTTCGGCAGCCCGGCGAGCTCCAGGGCCTCCGGGTCCGCCTCGATCTCGCTCGTGCAGTGCGCGCAGCGGGTGGCGATGCCGGGGATCTGCGTGTAGCAGCGCGGGCAGTCGCGCAGCGCCGCCTTGATGTCGACGGGCTTGCCGCGGTCGATGCGCGCCTGGAGCTTCATCATCGGGACGACGATCAGGAAGTAGAGCACCGCGGCGGTGATCAGGAAGGCGATGATCGCGCTGACGAACTTGCCGTACGGGAAGTCGGTGCCCTCGACCGTGAAGTGCGCCTCGCTGAAGTCGCCGGTCGACTGCGTGGCGATACCGATGAGGGGCGCGATGAACGCCGTACTGAGAGCGGTGACCACAGCCGTGAACGCGGTTCCGACCGCGAGGCCGATGGCCATCGTGATGATGTTTCCGCGAAGGATGAAGTCCTTGAACCCGCTCAGCACGGCATTTCTCCTTGAAGGTGGGGCGTTTTCGAATGCCGTACGAGGGTGCTAGAAGAGGCCCGTGGAAGCAAAGCGCAGGACGAGCTGCGGCGCTCCGGACAGGGCGACGCCCACCAAGGCCGTCACGGCGATGGCTGCGGTGAGGGGCGCCGAGGGCCGGTAGGTGGCCGGTACGCCTTCAGGAGTGCCTTCAGGGGCACCCTCGGGGGCGCGGAAGAGCGTCGCGGTCCACTGGAGGTAGTAGAAGAGCGCGATCACCACGTTCACGCCCATGACGACGGCGAGCCAGCCGAGGCCCGCGTCGACGGCCGCGGAGAAGACGGTGACCTTCGCGAAGAGCCCGATGATGCCCGGCGGCAGACCGGCGAGGCACAGCAGGAAGAAGCCCAGGACGAGCGCGGCGAGCGGGCGCGTGGCGTACAGGCCGCGGTAGTCGCTGACGCGGTTGAGCGGCTTCGTACGCGCCACCAGGGCGGCCACGGCGAAGGCGCCGAGGTTCACCGCGGCGTACATGAGGGCGTAGGCGAGGGTGGAGCCGATCGACTTCTGGGGGTCGTCGGAGTACGCGGCCGCGGCGATCGGCACCAGGAGGTATCCGGCCTGGCCGACCGAGGACCAGGCGAGCAGCCGTACGGCGCTGTACGCGCGCGTGGACTGCTGGCGGAGGGCGGCGACGTTGCCGACGGTCATCGTCAAGGCGGCGAGGGCCGCGAGGGCGGGCCCCCACACGTCGGCGTACGAGGGGAACGCGACGACCGTGACGAGGATGAGGCCGGAGAAGCCGACGGCCTTGCCGATGACCGACAGGTAGGCGGCGATCGGCAGCGGCGCGCCCACGTAGGTGTCGGGCACCCAGAAGTGGAACGGTACGGCGGCCGTCTTGAAGGCGAAGCCGACGAGGGTGAGCGCGACGCCGGCCTGGGCGAGGGTCTGGAACTGCCCGTCCACGTGCGTGAGTTCGGTGGCGATCCTGGTGAGGTGCAGGCTGCCCGTGGCCGCGTAGACGAAGCTCGCGCCGAGGAGGGTGACGGCGGTCGCGGTGACCGAGGAGAGGAAGAACTTCAGGGCCGCGTCGGAGGAGCGCCTGTCGCCCTGCTTGAGGCCGACGAGGGCGAAGGCGGGCAGCGAGGCGACTTCGAGGGCGACGACGAGCGTGGCGATGTCGCGGGAGGCGGGCAGCAGGGCGGCGCCCGCGGCGGAGGACAGCAGGAGGAACCAGAACTCCCCTTCGGGGAGTTGCTTGTTGGCGTTCTTCGCGTCCTTCAGGGAGCTGATCGAGAGCAGCGCGGTGAGCAGGGCGCCCGCCAGGACCAGGAACTGGATGACGAGCGTGAAGCGGTCCGCCGTGTAGCTGCACGCGTCGTAGGGGGCGCCCTTGAGGCAGAACGTGGAGCGCTCGTCGCCGACCAGCGGCACCAGCGCGAGCGCCGCGGCGGCCAGGCCCGCCACGGAGATCCAGCCCAGGACCTGCTTGCGGGCCTCCCCCACGAACAGGTCGGCGACCAGCACGGCGAGGGCCACGACCGCCGCGATCGTGGGCGGCGCGATGGCGACCCAGTCGACGGACTGGACGAGGGACGTCACGGAGGGCGCGGCGGACGCCACGGAGGGCGCTGCGACGGCGATCACTGGAGGCCTCCTGCGAGGAGCTTCTGGACGGCCGGGTTGGTGAGGCCGAGCAGGGCCGCGGGCCACAGACCCGCGAGAACGGTGAGGGCGACGAGCGGGGTCCAGGCGGCGAACTCGTACCCACGGACGTCGGCGACGGCCACCGCCTCCGTCGGGCGGGGGCCCATGCAGACGCGGCGGACGACGATGAGCATGTACGCGGCGGTGAGCAGGGTGCCGAAGGCCGCGATCGCCATGAAGACGAGGAAGGCCGGGCGGCTGAGGCCGTCGGCGGGCTTGAACGCGCCGAACAGGGCGAGCATCTCGCCCCAGAACCCGGCCAGCCCCGGCAGGCCGAGCGAGGCGACGGCGCCGAAGGCGAGCAGGCCGCCGAGGCGCGGGGCCTTGCCGTACAGGGCCATGCCGCCCTGCTCGGCGAGGGCGTCGAGGTCGCTGGTGCCGGCCCGGTCCTTGAGCGCGCCGACGAGGAAGAAGAGCAGGCCGGTGATGAGGCCGTGGGCGATGTTGGCGAACAGCGCGCCGTTCACGCCGGTCGGGCTCATCGTCGCGATGCCGAGCAGCACGAAGCCCATGTGGCCGACGGAGGAGTACGCGATGAGGCGCTTGAGGTCGCCCTTCGCGCCCTGCTTCGCCAGGTTCAGGCAGGCCAGGGACCCGTAGATGATCCCGATGACGGCGAGCGCGGCGAGGTACGGCGCGAAGGTCCGCATCCCGTCGGGCGTGATGGGCAGCAGGATCCTGACGAACCCGTACGTACCCATCTTCAGCAGCACGCCGGCGAGGAGCACCGAGCCGACGGTCGGGGCGGCGGTGTGGGCGTCCGGCAGCCAGCTGTGCAGCGGCCACATCGGGGTCTTCACCGCGAGCCCGATCCCGATCGCCAGAACGGCGATGACCTGCACGGATGCGGTCAGGTTCCGGCCGTTGTCAGTGGCGAGTGCCATCATGTCGAACGTGCCCGACTTAACGCCGATAAGGAGGAGGCCGAGCAGCATCACGACCGAGCCGAGCAGCGTGAAGAGGATGAACTTCCAGGCCGCCTGCGCTCGTTGCTCGCCGCCCCAGCGGGCGATGAGGAAGTACATCGGGATGAGGACCATCTCGAACGCGAGGAAGAAGAGGAGGAGGTCCAGTACGGCGAAGGTCGCGAGCGTGCCCGATTCCAGGACGAGGATCAGGGCCACGAAGCCCTTGGGGGACGGCCCGGCCGGCATGCGGAAGTAGGAGTACAGCGCGCACAGGAACGTCAGCAGCGCGGTCAGGACCAGGAGGGGGAGGGAGATGCCGTCGATGCCGAGGTGGATCCGCACGTCGAGCGCGGGAATCCAGCTGATGTCGGTCGTGGCCTGCATCCTCGACGGCTGGTCGTGGTCGAAGCCGAGCGCGAGGACGATCGCGGCGGCGAGGATCGCGCCGGTCACGGTCACGCCGTGGCGGAGCACGGCCTGGTCGGGTGACTTCCCCTTCAGTCCGGGCGGGGCCGGGAGAAGGGCGAGGACGGCGCCGATGAGCGGGCCGACGACGATCAATGCGAGAAGGAACTGCATCACGGATTCGCTGATATCGATCACGGCTGCTCACGCTCCGGCGGTGGCGACGAGGACGACGGCGACCACCAGGACGACGGTGCCTGCGAGCAGTGCGCTGAGGTAGGTCTGCACGTTGCCGGTCTGGGCCCTGCGCACGGCCCAGCCCAGCGCCTTGGGGGCTTCGGCCGCTCCGCGCACGTAGGTGTCCACGACGGCGCGGTCGAGGAAGCGGACCAGTGCGGCGCCGGCTTGCACCGGGCGGACGAAGAGCGTCGTGTATGCGGCGTCGAGGTGGAAGCCGACGGCCGCGTGCCGGTGGAGCGGGCCGAGCAGGAGTCGGCCCGGGTCGGACGGGTCGGGGGCGCTCGCGATGTCGCCGTACGCGGGGGTGTGCGTCGCGATGGCCTCGGCCTCGACCAGGCCCGGGTCACCGGACTCGGTGTCGACCGCGACGGCGCCGATCGGGGTGCGGCGGGCCGCCATCGCGGTGGTGTGGCGCCAGGCCGCGTAGGTGACCAGGCCGCCGACCAGCGCGAAGCCGGTGCCGAGGACGGAGGTGGTCAGCGTCGGCGTGAGGGAGACGCCGTCGAACCAGTCGGGCAGCACGCCCGTGAGCAGACCGAAGGCGAGGGAGGGGATCGCCAGGACCCACAGGACGACGTTCATCGCGACCGGCTGCTTGCCGTGGTCGGGGGCCTCGCTGCCGCGGCCGTTGAAGGCGAGGAGCCACAGGCGGGTCGCGTAGGCGGCGGTGAGCAGGGCCGTGACCAGGCCCGCGACGAGGACGATCCAGCCGGACGCGATCGGCGCGCCCAGGGCGCCGTTCCCGTGGCCGGTGGCGGTGTGCTCGGCGGCGCCGAGGACGGCCTCCTTGGAGAAGAAGCCGCTGAAGGGCGGGATCGCGGCGAGCGCGAGCAGCGCCACGGTCATCGTCCAGAAGGCGTCGGGCACCCGGTCGCGCAGGCCCCTCATGCGGGACATCGCGGCCAGCGAGTTGGTACCGGCGGCGTGGATGACCACGCCCGCCGCGAGGAACAGCAGCGCCTTGAAGGCGCCGTGCGAGAGGAGGTGGAAGACGGCGGCGTCGCGGCTGCCGACGGCGAGCGCGCCGGTCATGTAGCCGAGCTGGCCGACGGTCGAGTACGCGAGGACGCGCTTGATGTCGTCCTGGGCGAGCGCGGCCAGGGCCGAGCCGAGCATCGTCACGGCGGCCATGACCGCGAGCACGATCAGCGCCGCCTGCGAGGCGGCGAAGACCGGGAGGAGGCGGGCGACGAAGTAGACACCGGCGGCGACCATCGTCGCGGCGTGGATCAGCGCGGAGACGGGCGTGGGGCCCGCCATCGCGTCGGGCAGCCAGGTGTGCAGCGGGAACTGCGCGGACTTGCCCGCCACACCGGCGAGGAGCAGCAGGGCGATCAGGGTCGGGTGGTCGAGGCCGCCCTCGCTCGTGACCTTGCCCAGGATCGTCGTGATGCGGAACGAGCCCGTGTCGACGGCGAGCGCGAACAGGCCGATGAGGAAGGGGACGTCGCCGAGCTTCGTGACCAGGAACGCCTTGAGGGAGGCGGCCCGCGCCTCGGGGGTCTCCCAGTAGTGGCCGACGAGGAAGTACGAGCAGATGCCCATGATTTCCCAGCCGACCAGCAGGACCATCAGGTCGCCCGAGTAGACGACCAGGAGCATCGCGGAGGTGAAGAGCGAGACGAGCGCGGCGTACGAGGGGTAGCGCGGGTCGTCGCGCAGATAGCCCGTCGAGTAGATCTGCACGCAGGTCGCGACCAGGCCGACGAGGACGGCGACGAGGGCGGCGAAGCCGTCGATGTGCAGGGCGAGTTCGATCGGCACGGAGCCGGTCGGGGCGAGCTGGGTGTGCGCGTCGAGGGCGGCTGTGCCGTTGCCCGTGCCGCCGCCCTGGTCGAGCGCGACGACGGCGGCGAGGGCCAGCGCGGCCAGCGTCGGCAGGACGGCCAGCGGGCGGACGAAGCCGGGGGCCGTGCGGCCGAGGAGCAGGCCGGCGACGGCGCCGAGGAACGGCAGGAGGGGGACGAGGACGGCGAGGTTCGTCGTGGTCACGCGGTGGCCTCGGCCTTCTCGTCCGGGGTGGCGGTCGCCGGGGCCTCGGACGGGTCGTGCGGGTCTTCGTCCGGGTCCTGGGGCTCGGCGGAGTCACGGAGCTTGTCGATGTCCGACGTGCCGCGGCCCCGGTAGACGGCCAGGACGATCGCCAGGCCGATACCGATCTCGGCGGCGGCGATGGCGATGGTGAACAGGGTCAGGGCCTGGCCGGCGTGGAGGGTGTCGCGCAGCCAGACGTCGAAGGCGACGAGGTTCAGGTTGACGGCGTTGAGCATCAGCTCGACCGACATCAGGACCAGGATCGCGTTGCGGCGGGCCAGTACGCCGTACAGGCCCGTGCAGAAGAGGAGGGAGGAGAGGACGGCGGGGTAGGCGAGGTGCATCAGCGGGTTGCCTCACCTTCGGATGCGCCGGGGGCCGCGGGTGCGCTCGGGGTCGCGGGCGCGCCGGGCGCGTCGGCCGCCGGGGCGGCGTCGGCGTTCTTCTTGCGGGACAGGACGATCGCGCCGACCAGCGCGGCGAGGAGCAGCACCGAGAGCGCCTCGAACGGCAGGACCCAGTGCTTGAAGAGGATCGAGCCGGTCACGTCCGTGGTGCCCTGGGGCGCGCCGTCGAGGTCGATCCAGGTGGTGCGGAAGGCGTCGACGACGACCCAGACCAGGGCGGCGGCGGAGGCGACGGCCACGGTCAGCGCGGCCCAGCGGTTCGGGCTGTCCGCGTCCGGGGAGCGGCCGATGGGCGCGCGGGTCAGCATCAGACCGAACAGGAGGAGGACGACGACGGAACCGACGTAGATGAGGACCTGCACCCAGGCGATGAACTCGGCGGTGAGCAGGAGGTACTCGACGGCGAGCCCGCCGAGGGCGACGACCAGCCACAGGGCGGCGTGCACCAGTTGCTTCGTGGTGACGGTGACGATCGCCGCGGCGAAGGTCACGAGGCCCACGAGGACGAAGGCGATCTCGACGCCCGACGGGGAGAGGAACCCGGGGCCGTCGGCCGCCGCGGTGGCGGCGGCCGTTGCGGAGAGGGTCATGCGGTGGGCTCCTCTCCGGGCTCGGCGGACCCGGCTGCCGGATCCTGGGCAGCCGCCTCCTGGGCCGCTGCCTCCTGGGCTGCTGCTTCCTGGGCAGCCGCCTCTTGGGCCGCCGCCAGCTTGTCCGCGGTTTTGCGGGCCGCCGTGAGCTCCTTGGGGTCCTCGGCGGCGGGGTCGAGGGCGGGTGGGGACGGGACGGTCCACATCCACTCGCGGAGCTTGTCGCGTTCGTGGGTGAGCTCGCGGATGTCGGTCTCGGCGTACTCGAACTCCGGGGACCAGAACAGCGCGTCGAAAGGACACACCTCGATGCAGATACCGCAGTACATGCAGAGGGAGAAGTCGATGGCGAAACGGTCGAGGACGTTGCGGCTGCGCTCGCGGCCGCCGGGCGCGGCGGGCGGCACCGTCTCCTTGTGGGAGTCGATGTAGATGCACCAGTCGGGGCACTCGCGGGCGCACAGCATGCAGACCGTGCAGTTCTCCTCGAACAGGCCGATCACGCCGCGCGTGCGGGGCGGGAGTTCGGGCTGGGCGTCGGGGTACTGCTCGGTGACGGTCTTGCGCGTCATGGTGCGGAGGGTGACGGCGAGGCCCTTGGCCAGGCCGCTGCCAGGGATCGGAGGCATCAGTTGATCGCCACCTTCACGATTCCGGTGAGCGCGATCTGCGCGAGGGCGAGGGGCACGAGGGTGGTCCAGGCGAGCTTCTGGAGCTGGTCCTCGCGCAGTCGGGGGTACGTGACGCGGAGCCAGATCACGACGAAGGCGAGCACCGCCGTCTTGAGCAGGGTCCACACCCAGCCCAGGCCGTCGGCGCCCCAGGGGCCGTGCCAGCCGCCGAGGAACAGCACCGTGGTCAGACCGCAGAGCACCACGATGCCCGCGTACTCGGCGAGCAGGAAAAGGGCGAAGCGCAGGCCCGTGTACTCGGTGTACGCGCCGAAGATGATCTCGGAGTCGGCGACCGGCATGTCGAAGGGAGGGCGCTGGAGTTCGGCGAGGCCCGCCACGAAGAAGACGAGCGCGCCCACGATCTGCCAGGGCAGCCACCACCACTCGAAGGCGTCGAGGATGCCGGTCAGGGAGACCGTTCCCGCGGCCATGGCCACGGAGGCCGCCGCGAGCAGCATCGGGAGTTCGTACGCCAGGAGTTGGGCGGCGGTGCGCAGGCCGCCCAGGAGGGAGAACTTGTTGGCGCTCGCCCAGCCCGCCATCAGCGAGCCGAGCACGCCGACGCCCATGACCGCGAGGACGAAGAAGATGCCCGCGTCGATGACGGCGCCGACCGCGCCGTCGCCGGGACCGACGGGGATGGCGAGCAGCACGAGGAGGTACGGGAGGAGGGCGACCGCGGGGGCGAGTTGGAAGACGCGGCGGTCGGCGTCGGCCGGGACCACGTCCTCCTTCTGCGCGAACTTGACGCCGTCGGCGACCAGTTGGGCCCAGCCGTGGAAACCGCCCGCGTACATGGGGCCGAGGCGGCCCTGCATGTGGGCCATGACCTTGTGCTCGGTCTGGCCGACGACCAGGGGCAGCACCAGGAAGGCGACGAAGACGACGACGAGGCGCAGGGCGACGTCGAGGGCGTCGTTCACTCGTTGCCTCCGTTGGTGTCTGTCGGGTTCTCGTCCGAAGCGGCGTCCGAAGCGGCGTCCGGGGTGGCTTCCGGAGCGGCGTCAGGAGCGGCCTTCGGAGCGTCGTCAGGAGTGGCCGCCGGAGCGGCTTCCGGCTTCTTCGGTTCCTCGTCGAAGGCCGGCTTGGCGTGGTGCCAGGGGGCGTCGCTCGAACGAGGTTCCGCGGCCGGAGCCGGGGCCTGGGGCTCGGTGGGCTCGGTGGGTGTCGCGCGTTGCGAGGCGGAGCCCTGGGAGGCGCTGCGGGAGCGCCGTACCGGACGCGGCGCCGCGTCCGGGGCCTGCGGGGATTCGCCCGCCGGCGCGGCGGCCTGACTGGCCGAGCCCTGGCTCACGGACCGGGTGCGCCGCGCGGGCCGCTCCCCCGCGGCACCCGCCGCACCGGCGCCCGCGGCGCGCGCGCCCCGCGCGGGCCGTGCCGGAGCAGGCGGCAACTGACCCTTCTGCGGGCCCCATTCGTTCGGGTCGGGGACGCCCGGCGGCAGCATCTGACGGCGCTTGGGGCCACCGTGCTCGGGCTCACCCGGCTCCTTCGCGCCCGGCCACGCCTTCGCGACGCGCGCCGCGAGCACGAAGTCCTTGCGCAGCGGGTGGCCCTCGAAGCCGTCGGGCAGGAGGAGCGGGTCGAGGCCCGGGTGGTCGGTGAAGTCGACGCCGAACATCTCGTGCGTCTCGCGCTCGTGCCAGGCCGCGCCCGCGTACACGTCGACCGCCGACGCGAGCACGGGCGTGGCGTGCGGAACGGTCGTGCGCAGCAGCAGCCGGCGTACGGACCCGGGGGCGACGGCGGCGACGTGCGCGCACACGCGGAAGCCGGACTCCGGTTCGTCGACCGCGCTCAGCCAGTCGAAGTACGTGCACTCCAGCGTCGTACGGGCCGTCGTGAGCGCGGTGATCCACTCGGCGGCCGGGACGTCGACGGTCAGCAGGTCGTACGCCTCCTCGACCGTGGCCTCGGCGCCGAACAGCTCGTCGACGGGGGCGGGCAGCCAGCTCATCGCTCACCCCCGGAAGGCGCGGGCGGCTGGACGAGGCCGCTGCTCAGCGCCGCCGTGGAGGGCCGGCCGGCCGCCGCGTCGGCGGACGCGTACCGCTCGCCGAGCGACTCGCGGGCGATCTTCTCCTGGAGCTTGAGGATGCCCTGGAGCAGCGCCTCGGGACGGGGCGGGCACCCGGGCACGTACACGTCGACCGGAATGATCTGGTCGACGCCCTTGGTCACGGAGTACGAATCCCAGTACGGGCCGCCGCAGTTGGAACAGGCGCCGAACGAGATGACGTACTTGGGCTCGGGCATCTGCTCGTACAGCCGCTTGACCGCCGGGGCCATCTTGTCGGTCACCGTGCCGGACACGACCATCAGGTCGGCCTGGCGCGGCCCCGGCGCGAACGGGATGACGCCGAGCCGGATGAAGTCGTGGCGCGCCATGGAGGCGGCGATGAACTCGATGGCGCAGCAGGCGAGACCGAAGTTGAAGACCCACAGGCTGTAGCGGCGGCCCCAGTTGAGGACCACCTTCATCGGCTCGGGGGCGAGCCGCGAGAGCACGCCCAGCTTCTTCGGTTCGGGCAGGAACACCGGCTCCGGCGTCGGCTCCTGCTCCGCGGGGGTCACAGCGCTCACGTCCACGTCACTCACGCCCACGTAAGGACGCCCTTCTTGTATGCGTACAGCAGGCCCACGGCGAGGAAGCCGAGGAAGACGAACATCTCGACGAGGGTCGTCGCGCCGTAGCCCGGCGCGGCGAAGACCGTGGCCCAGGGGAAGAGGAAGATCGAGTCGACCGCGAAGATCACGTAGAGGAAGGCGTACACGTAGTAGCGGACTTGGGTGTGCGCCCAGCCGTCGCCGACCGGGTCCACGCCGCACTCGTACGTCAGGAACTTCTCCCTGGTGGGGACCACCGGGCGCAGCAGTTTTCCCGCGCTGAAGGCGACGGCGACGAAGAGCACGCCGACGACGGCGAGCAGTCCGACCACCGAGTACGACTGGAAGTAGTCCGCCGCGATGACGGTCACGTCCGATCCCGTCACGTACCTGCGCCCCTCGTGTCTTCGTTGTGTTCGACGATCTGTACGCACGGGAGTCTAGGCCCTGTTAAAGGGACGGTAAGCAGCCCGGGGCCGAGGGGCTCGGGTGGGATGTGGATCGAGGTGGGGTTATCCCCCGCTCGACTTGGCGGTCGTCCTCATGGCGCCCCGCCCCGCACCAGGGCACTCTTTCGGCTATGACCGAGCCACACGCCACCTTTGACGACGACCACCCGGTGCTGCCCCCGCCGCGGTTGGGGTACGACAGCGCCACGTGGAAGGAGATCGCGTATCTCCTGAGCAGCTTTCCGCTGGCCGTCCTCGGATTCGTGTACGCCGTCACGATGGTGGCGCTCGGCGCGGGCCTCACGGTCACGGTGATCGGCCTGCCGCTGATCGCGGGCGGCCTCCGGGGCGCGCGGCTGCTCGGCAAGGCGGAGCGCGGGCGGGCGCGGGCGCTGCTCGGGGTGCGCATCGAGGAGCCGAGCCCGTTGCCGCTGAAACGCTCGGGCGGCTTCTTCGGCTGGCTGTGGACCGGGCTGAAGGACCCGGTGGGCTGGCGCACGGTGCTGTACGAGGTGATCCGGTTGCCGTGGGCCATCCTGACGTTCACGATCACGCTGGTCGGGCTCTTCGTGCTGTGGCCGGTGCTGCCGTTCATCGCGCGCGGGCTCGGCAACGCGGACCGGGCGATGGTGCGGGCGCTGCTCTCGCCGTCCGACGAGCTGGAGCGGCGGATCGCGGAGCTGGAGTCGGACCGGGGGCAGGTCGTCGACACGGCCGCAGCGGACCTGCGGCGCATCGAGCGGGATCTGCACGACGGGGCGCAGGCGCGGCTGGTCAATCTGGCCATGGGGCTGGGTCTCGCGAAGGAGAAGCTCCTGGAGGGCCAGGCCGACGACGTCGTGGCGGCGATGGTCGACGAGGCGCACGGCGAGGTCAAGCTGGCGCTTCAGGAACTGCGGGACCTGGCGCGCGGCATCCACCCGGCGGTCCTCACCGACCGCGGACTCGACGCGGCCCTGTCGTCGGTGGCCTCGCGCTGCACGGTGCCGGTGAAGGTGACGGCCGAGCTGCCGGCCCGGCCCGCCGAGGCGATCGAGGGCATCGCGTACTTCACGGTCTCCGAGCTGCTCCAGAACGTGAGCAAGCACAGTGGCGCGCGGTCGGCGTCGGTGGACGTGTGGCGCTCGCGGGACCGGCTGCTCATCCAGGTGTACGACGACGGGCGGGGCGGCGCGAGCGTCCACAAGGGCACCGGTATGGCGGGCCTCGCAGACCGGCTGAGCGCGGTGGACGGCCTGTTCGTCGTGATCTCCCCGGAGGGCGGCCCGACCACGGTCACGGCGGAGCTTCCGTGGCGCGACCGGACCGGGCCGACACGGCAGAGGTAGGGAAAACCCCCGGTCGAAGACGCCGACCGGCCGCATGGTCGCGGGACACGACCGCGAGGAGGCTTGAAGCAGAGCCCGAGACAGCGCAACGACGGCTCCCCGGCAGACCCGAGCAGAACGGACGGACACCGATGGCCACGCACCAGTACGGATACGGCGAGGACCGTGACACGTACGCGTACTCGTACTCGTCCTCCTACGAAGAGGAGCGTCGCGGTGGCGGTTCGCGGCCGCCGCGCGGACTGGACCGGCTGCCGGCCGGGCTGCGGGCGCCGATCGAGGGGCGGACGTGGCGGGAGTTCGGATATCTGCTGCTCAGCCTGCCGCTCAGCATCATCGGCTTCGTGTGGGCCGTGACGATGACCTCGCTCGGGGTGGGCCTGCTGATCACGTTCATCGGGGTTCCGGTGCTCGCGGGGGCGCTGGCCGGGGCGCGTGGGCTCGGGGCGCTGGAGCGGGTGCGGGCGCGGGGGCTGCTCGGGGTGGAGGTCGGTACGCCGGAGCCGCTGCGGCCGCGGTCGGGCGGGCCGATGGGGTGGATCGGGGCGACGCTCAAGAGCGGGGTCTCGTGGCGGCATCTGCTGTTCGGGGTGCTGCACATGCCGTGGGCGGTGTTCGGGTTCTCCGTGGGGCTGACGTTCTGGGCGACCGGCTGGTCGATGCTCACGTACCCGTTGTGGCGGTGGGTGCTCCCCATGTACGCGGGGCAGGACGGCATCCAGCTGTACGGGGACGCCACGCACGCCGTGTACCTCGACAACCCGTTCGAGATCGCGGTGACGGCGGGGGCCGGGCTGCTCGTCACGCTGGCGACGCCGTGGGTGATACGGGCGCTGACGACGGTGGACCGGCTGATGGTGGTCGGGCTGCTCGGCCCGTCGCGGCTGGCGTCGCGCGTGGTGGAACTGGAGTCCGACCGGGGCGTCGTGGCCGACACGGCGGCGGCGGACCTGCGGCGCATAGAGCGGGATCTGCACGACGGCGCGCAGGCGCGGCTGGTCGGGCTGGCCATGGATCTCGGTGTGGCCAAGGAGAAGCTGAGCGAGGACCCGGCGACGGCGGCGCGCATGGTGGGCGAGGCGCACGGTGAGGTGAAGACGGCGCTTCAGGAGCTGCGGGACCTGGCGCGCGGGATCCACCCGGCGGTGCTGACCGACCGGGGGCTCGACGCGGCGTTGTCGGCGGTGGCGTCACGGTGCGCGGTGCCGGTGCGGGTGGAGGTCGACCTGGAGCAGCGGCCGGCGCCGGCCATCGAGGGGATCGCCTACTTCACCGTGACCGAGCTCCTGCGGAACGTGAGCGAGCACAGTGGGGCGACCCGGGCCGAGGTCGACGTGTGGCGGTCGCGGGACCGGTTGATGGTGCAGGTGTACGACAACGGGGGCGGCGGAGCGGTGGCCTCCGGCGGGTCGGGGTTGGCGGGGCTCGCGGGGCGTCTCGACGCGGTCGACGGGATCCTGGTGGTGGAGTCTCCGACGGGTGGGCCGACGCGGGTAACGGCGGAGCTGCCGTGGCGTCGGTCGTAGCCCGCGGCGGGGTCCCGTCTCCCGGTTGCGCGGCACCGGGGTCCCACCCGTGGCGGGGGCCCGTCACCCAGACGCGCGCGGCGCCGGGGGGGGGGCCGCCGTCCCATCCGTGACCGGCCCCCATCTCCCCAATGCGCCGCACCACACCTCGCCGACCCACCCGTTGCCGAACCCCGTCCCCACCATTGCGCGGCACCGGGGGCCGCCTTGCCCACCCTGCCGCCCCAGGCGGCAGATTGCCCAAGGCGGGATGCGGTAGCCCTGCGGGGGCGGGAACCGTGCTGGCGGCTGATCACCCGAGGCGGGGCAGGCGAGCCGCATCGAGCCCCGGCGTGCGCGGGCCCAATCGAACCCCGGCGACGGGTGGGCCCAATCGGACCCCGGCGATGCGCGGGCCCAATCGAGCCCCGGCGACGGATGGGCCCATCAAGCCTCTGCGGCGGATGGGCCCATCAAGCCCCGGCGACGGATCGGCCACCTCAAGCCTCGGCGGCGGATGGCCCACCAAGCCTCGGCGGCGGATGGCCCATCAAGCCCCTGCGGCGATTGAGCAGCGGGGCCCGGGGCAGAGCCCCGCGACGTAAGGACGGGGGGGCCGTCACACCAACGCCCCGGCGGGAAGCCGCCACCTCAAGCCTCCCCGGCGGCGGCGCAGCAGAGCCCCGCGACGTAGGGACGGCAGGCCGTCACACCAACGCCCCGGTGAGGGGCCGTCACCGTGCCCGCTCGGCCGCGCCGCGAGGGGCGCCGCGTAACCTCCCCGTCCGCCCCCCAACCCTGGAATGCTGAAGGGCAGCAGCGGCGATCGTTTCTGGCGCGCACCGTGCCGGGACGCCTCTGCGGTGGGGGGCCGAGGAACGTGGAGGACAAGGTGCGGGTGGTCATCGCCGAGGATTCAGTGCTGCTCAGGGAGGGCCTGACCCGGCTGCTCACCGACCGCGGACACGAGGTCGTCGCGGGCGTCGGCGACGGCGAGGCACTGGTCAAGACCATCACGGAGCTCGGAGAGCAGGCACAACTGCCGGACGTGGTGGTCGCCGACGTCCGGATGCCCCCCACGCACACCGACGAGGGCGTGCGCGCGGCGGTGCGCCTGCGGGCGAGGTTCCCGGACCTCGGGGTACTCGTGCTGTCGCAGTACGTGGAGGAGCAGTACGCCACTGAACTGCTCGCGGGTTCGAGCCGCGGCGTCGGCTACCTGTTGAAGGACCGGGTCGCCGAGGTCCGGGAGTTCGTGGACGCGGTGGTCCGCGTGGCCGAGGGCGGCACGGCCCTCGACCCCGAGGTGGTGGCGCAGCTGCTGGGCCGCAGCCGCAAGCAGGACGTGCTGGCCAATCTCACGCCGCGCGAGCGCGAGGTGCTCGGCCTGATGGCGGAGGGACGTACGAACTCGGCGATCGCGCGGCAGCTCGTGGTGAGCGACGGCGCCGTCGAGAAGCACGTGAGCAACATCTTCCTGAAGCTGGGCCTGTCCCCGAGTGACGGGGATCACCGCCGTGTACTGGCGGTTCTCACCTACCTGAACTCCTGATTACCTGACACCCTGTCAGATAGCACCTGCCGGACGACACCGACCACCCCCGGCCACCGCACCGGCATCCGCACCGGTCGGAGTCCGAAACGCCCGAAACCGACGACCGATCGAGCGCGTCTTCCGTAACAAAACGGGGCGACTTGCCGTCTCATTTCCTGGTCCGCCATACGGATTGCCTCAGGAAGGCGACCCTTACAGACGTAGGGTGGGCTGTGGGTGGGCCGGTGGGACGGCCGTGCCCGCACAGCCGCCTCGAGGGAGGTCCAGTTCAGTGACCAGCCAGGTCAGTAGCACCACCGAGCAGGCCGACGAGACCGACAACGCTGTGGTCGGCGAGCAGCGCGCAGCGGCAGGCGCATCGAGCAAGGACGTACGGCGCGTGGACCGGGTGATCATCCGGTTCGCGGGTGACTCCGGTGACGGCATGCAGCTCACGGGGGACCGCTTCACCTCGGAGACCGCGTCGTTCGGCAACGATCTGTCCACGCTGCCGAACTTCCCGGCCGAGATCCGCGCCCCCGCGGGGACCCTGCCGGGTGTCTCGTCCTTTCAGCTGCACTTCGCCGACCACGACATCCTCACGCCGGGCGACGCCCCGAACGTGCTGGTGGCGATGAACCCGGCCGCGCTGAAGGCGAACATCGGGGACGTGCCGCGCGGCGCCGAAGTCATCGTCAACACGGACGAGTTCACCAAACGGGCGATGCAGAAGGTCGGTTACGACACCAGTCCCCTGGAGGACGGTTCGCTCGACGGGTATCACGTGCACCCCGTGCCGCTGACCACGCTCACCGTCGAGGCGCTGAAGGAGTTCGACCTCTCGCGCAAGGACGCGGGGCGCTCCAAGAACATGTTCGCGCTGGGGCTGCTCAGCTGGATGTACCACCGGCCCACCGAGGGCACCGAGCGGTTCCTGAAGCAGAAGTTCGCCCGCAAGCCCGAGATCATGAAGGCGAACCTGGCCGCGTTCCACGCCGGCTGGAACTTCGGGGAGACGACGGAGGACTTCGCGGTCTCCTACGAGGTCGCCCCCGCCGCCACCGCCTTCCCCACCGGCACCTACCGCAACATCTCGGGGAACCTGGCCCTGTCGTACGGGCTGATCGCCGCCTCGCGGCAGGCGGATCTGCCGCTGTACCTGGGCTCGTACCCGATCACTCCCGCGAGTGACATCCTGCACGAGCTGAGCAAGCACAAGAACTTCGGCGTGCGGACCTTCCAGGCGGAGGACGAGATCGCCGGGATCGGCGCCGCCCTCGGAGCGGCCTTCGGCGGCTCGCTCGCCGTCACGACCACGTCCGGCCCCGGTGTCGCGCTCAAGTCCGAGACCATCGGCCTCGCCGTGAGCCTCGAACTGCCGCTGCTCGTCATCGACATCCAGCGCGGCGGCCCCTCCACCGGCCTGCCGACCAAGACCGAACAGGCCGACCTGCTCCAGGCGATGTACGGGCGCAACGGCGAGGCCCCGGTCCCGGTCGTCGCGCCCAGGACGCCCGCCGACTGCTTCGACGCGGCGCTCGAAGCCGCCCGGATCGCGGTCACCTACCGCACCCCGGTCATGCTGCTGTCGGACGGCTACCTGGCCAACGGCAGCGAGCCGTGGCGCATCCCCGAGGTCGACGAACTCCCGGACCTGCGCGTGCAGTTCGCCTCCGGCCCGAACCACACCGAGGCGGACGGCACCGAGGTCTTCTGGCCGTACAAGCGCGATCCCCAGACCCTCGCCCGCCCCTGGGCGGTCCCCGGCACGCCGGGGCTTGAGCACCGGATCGGCGGCATCGAGAAGCAGGACGGCACGGGCAACATCTCGTACGACCCGGCCAATCACGACTTCATGGTCCGCACCCGGCAGGCGAAGATCGACGGCATCGACGTGCCCGACATCAAGGTCGACGACCCCACCGGCGAGGCCCGCACGCTGGTCCTCGGCTGGGGTTCGACGTACGGCCCGATCACCGCAGCGGTCCGCCGGCTGCGGGGCGCGGGCGAGCACATCGCGCAGGCCCATCTGCGCCATCTCAACCCGTTCCCGAGGAATCTGGGCACGGTCCTGAAGCGTTACGACAAGGTGGTGATCCCCGAGATGAACCTCGGTCAGCTCGCCACACTCGTACGGGCGAAGTACCTGGTGGACGCCCACAGCTACAACCAGGTCAACGGCATGCCGTTCAAGGCTGAGCAGCTCGCCACCGCTCTCAAGGAGGCCATCGATGGCTGACACGCAGACCAGGGAGACCGAGGAGACCGCCGGGGAGACGGGGGACGGCGCGGAGACGCTTCTGTCCCTGGTCCCCAAGGCCGAGGCCAAGCAGTCCATGAAGGACTTCAAGTCCGATCAGGAAGTGCGCTGGTGCCCCGGCTGCGGCGACTACGCGATCCTCGCCGCCGTGCAGGGCTTCATGCCCGAGCTCGGCCTGGCGAAGGAGAACATCGTCTTCGTCTCCGGAATCGGCTGCTCGTCCCGCTTCCCGTACTACATGAACACGTACGGGATGCACTCCATCCACGGCCGCGCCCCGGCCATCGCGACCGGACTCGCCTCCTCCCGGCGGGACTTGAGCGTCTGGGTCGTGACCGGTGACGGCGACGCGCTGTCGATCGGCGGCAACCACCTCATCCACGCGCTGCGCCGCAATGTGAACCTGAAGATCCTGCTGTTCAACAACCGGATCTACGGGCTCACCAAGGGCCAGTACAGCCCGACCTCCGAGGTCGGGAAGATCACCAAGTCGACGCCGATGGGTTCGCTCGACGCGCCCTTCAACCCGGTGTCGCTCGCGATCGGCGCGGAGGCGTCGTTCGTGGCGCGCACCGTCGACTCCGACCGCAAGCACCTCACCTCGGTGCTGCGCGCGGCGGCCGATCACCGGGGCACGGCGCTCGTCGAGATCTACCAGAACTGCAACATCTTCAACGACGGCGCCTTCGAGGTCCTCAAGGACAAGCAGCAGGCCGAGGAGGCGGTGATCCGGCTCGAACACGGGCAGCCGATCACCTTCGGCCCCGAGGGCGCGAAGGGCGTCGTGCGCGACCCGGTCACCGGCGACCTCGCGGTCGTGCCGGTCACGGCGGACAACCAGGCGGACATCCTGGTCCACGACGCCCACGCGGCGTCCCCGACCACGGCGTTCGCGCTCTCCCGGCTCGCCGACCCGGACACGCTGCACCACACGCCGATCGGTGTCCTGCGCGACGTCGAGCGCCCCGTGTACGACGTGCAGATGAGCGACCAGCTCGACGCCGCGATCGAGCGGGACGGCAAGGGCGACCTCGGCGCGCTGCTGGCCGGGGGCGACACCTGGACGGTCGTGGGCTGAGCGCCCGCACGTGAGCGACGAGGTCCGGGCGCGGCGTTGCGCGCCCGGACCTCGCGCGTTTCACGCGTCCTTGACCTCGTCGTACGCCTGGCGCGCCGCCGTCACCTCGGGCAGCCGCCGGTCCGTCCAGTCCGCGAGCGCGCGCACCTGCGCGGCGGCCTCGCGGCCGAGGCCGGTGAGCGAGTAGTCGACGCGGGGCGGGATCACGGGCTGGGCGTCGCGGTGCACCACTCCGTCGCGCTCCAGGGTCCGCAGCGTCTGCGCGAGCATCTTCTCGCTGACCCCGCCGAGCTCCCGGCGCAGCTCGCTGAACCGGTACGGGCGCTCCTCCAGCGCGAGCAGTACGAGCACGCCCCAGCGGCTCGT
Source organism: Streptomyces sp. BYX5S (assembly GCF_054724165.1). NCBI lineage: Bacteria > Bacillati > Actinomycetota > Actinomycetes > Kitasatosporales > Streptomycetaceae > Streptomyces > Streptomyces sp. BYX5S. The sequence continues at coordinate 7,598,653 of NZ_CM138829.1, forward strand.
GACGTGCTCCAGCACGAGGCGCTGGGGACACATCTCCGCGCCGGTCTGCGTCCACTGCTTCACCCTGCTTACCGTCACACCAGTACCTTACTTCAAAGTGGGTACTTACGAATGTTTAGCTGCTCCCCTACCGTGGAGGGTGAACCGCCTCATCAGGGAGATTTCAGACATGAGCTACGTAGTCACCGGCGCCACCGGCCACCTCGGCCGCCTCGTCGTCACCGGCCTGCTCGACGCGGGCGTCCCCGCCCCGGAGATCGCCGCGGTCGTGCGGAACAAGGACAAGGCCGCCGACCTGGCCGAGCGCGGCGTCGAGGTGCGCGTCGCCGACTACAGCGCGCCCGAGACGCTCGCGGACGCCTTCCGCGCGGGCGACCGCGTGCTGCTGGTCTCCGGCAGCGAGGTCGGACAGCGCGTCCCGCAGCATCAGGCCGTGATCGACGCCGCGAAGGCCGCGGGCGTCGCCCTGCTCGCGTACACCGGCGTGCTGGGCGGCCCGGACGCGGACTTCGAGCTCGCCGCCGAGCACAAGGCGACCGAGCGGGCGATCCTCGACTCCGGCCTGCCGTACACGTTCCTGCGCAACGGCTGGTACCACGAGAACTACACGGAGAACCTGGCCCCCGTCCTGGAGCACGGCGCCGTCGTGGCGAACGCGGGCGACGGCCGGATCGCCTCCGCCTCGCGCGCCGACTACGCCGCGGCCGCCGTCGCCGTACTGACCGGCGAGGGCCACGAGAACACGGCGTACGAGCTGAGCGGCGACGTCGCCTGGTCGCTCGCCGAGTACGCCGCCGAGATCGCCCGGCAGACCGGCAAGGAGATCGTCTACCGCCCGGTCGCGCCCGAGCAGAACCGGGAGATCCTGCTCGGCGCCGGACTGCCCGCCCCGTTCGCCGACATCCTCGTGGGCGTGGACACCGCGATCGAACAGGGCCTGCTCGCGCGCGGCGACGGGGACCTGGCACGGCTCATCGGCCGCCCCACCACCCCGATCGCCGACGCCATCGCCGCGGCCCTGCGCTAGGACCTGTCTCCTCCGGCGGACACCGGCGGATGCGTCAGGACCGTATGCCGATACGTACATGACGGACGGCCCCCGGCGGCGCTACCTTCGTGGGGGCCGCCGCCGGGCTGCCGGGTGTCATGAGGAGGGGTCATGCGGGACGGGGCCGGAGCGGAACCGGGGCTGCGGGGACAAGGGAAGAACGAGGGCCGCATCGGCCTGCTCAACGGGTTCGCGGCCTACGGCATGTGGGGCCTGGTCCCCCTGTTCTGGCCCGTGCTGAAGCCCGCCGGGTCCGGGGAGATCCTCGCCCACCGCATGGTGTGGTCGCTGGCCGTCGTGGGCCTCGCGCTGCTCTTCGTACGGAAGTGGGGCTGGGCCAAGGAGCTGGTCCGGCAGCCGAAGCGGCTGGGGCTCGTCACCGTCGCCGCCGCCGTCATCACGGTCAACTGGGGCGTCTACATCTGGTCGGTGAACTCCGGCCACGTCGTCGAGGCCTCGCTCGGCTACTTCATCAACCCGCTGGTCTCGATCGCGCTCGGCGTGCTGCTCCTGAAGGAGCGGCTGCGGCCCGCGCAGTGGGCGGCCGTCGGCACCGGATTCGCCGCCGTCCTCGTCCTGGCCGTCGGGTACGGGCAGCCGCCGTGGATCTCGCTGGTGCTGGCGTTCTCCTTCGGCACGTACGGGCTCGTGAAGAAGAAGGTCAACCTCGGCGGCCTGGAGTCGCTCGCCGCCGAGACCGCCGTGCAGTTCCTGCCCGCGCTCGGCTACCTGGTGTGGCTGGGGACGCAGGGCCGGTCGACGTTCGGGACGGAGGGCGTCGGGCACGCCGCACTGCTCGCCTCGGCCGGTCTGATCACCGCGATCCCGCTCGTGTGCTTCGGGGCGGCGGCGATCCGCGTGCCGCTGTCGACGCTGGGGCTGCTCCAGTACCTGGCGCCGGTGTTCCAGTTCGTCCTGGGGATCTGGTACTTCCACGAGGCGATGCCGGCCGAGCGCTGGGCCGGGTTCGCGCTGGTGTGGCTGGCGCTGGCCGTGCTGACCTGGGACGCGCTGCGCACCGCGCGGCTCAACCGGGCCCGGCTGGCCGAAGCGGCCGCGCAGGCGGCACGCAATGCCCCAACTTCCCCTTACAAGGACGACGTTCGGCCTATAACTGAGGCATGACTCTGCACTGGAAGCTCGTCGTCGACGCCGCCGATCCGCACGCGCAGGCCGAGTTCTGGGCCACCGCCCTCGGCTACGAGATCGAGGACAACGCCGCACTGATCGAACGGCTCCTCGGGTTCGGCGCCCTGAGCGAGGCGGACACCGTGACGCGATGGGGGCGGCGGGCCTTCCGCGACCTCGTCGCCGTGCGCCACCCCGACGACACGGTGGACGCCGACACCGGCACGGGGCTCGGCCGCCGCATCCTGTTCCAGCGGGTGCCCGAGGCCAAGAGCGGCAAGAACCGGCTGCACATCGACGTGCACGCCGAGCCGGGCCGGCGGGCGGCCGAGACCGAGCGGCTCACCGGCCTCGGCGCGCGCGTCCTGGACGAGGTCAAGGCGCAGGGCGGCGAGTGGACCGTCATGGCCGACCCCGAGGGCAACGAGTTCTGCGTGCAATGACCCGTTCGCACCGTCGGCCCGACCGGGCCGACGGTCACCAACTCTTCGCGGAATCCCCTCTGTTCACCACGGGGCACCCCTCCTAACCGTCGGTAACGTGTGTTCGACCGTCCGGGCGGTCGATGCCGAAGTCGCGTCCCGCCCGCGCCTTTGTCACTCGTTCTGCTCCTGGAGGAGCCTTGACCTACGGACGCCTCCCGGGCGCCTGCACCGCCCCGCGCCCGGACCACGGAGGCGGTGCCTGATGGGGGACTTCAACGGCGGGCTCACCGCCTCCCTGCTGCTGTTCCTGCTCTTCATCGGCGCCTGCCTGTTCCTGTCGATGTGGGCCAGCCCCGACCTCCGCGTCGGCGACGAGTTCTTCCGCGTCAGCGAGCGCAACCGGCTCGGGGCCCGCCTGATCGGGCTCGCCTACGCCGGTGACATCGCGAACGCCGCCGCGGTCATGTTCCTCGTCGGGGTCGTGGCCGTGGCCGGCGGGGACGGGGTGGCCGTCGCCACGTGCGCGGCACTGTCACCGCTGCTGATGCGGCAGTGGCTGGCCAAGCGCCTCGCGGGCATCGGCGGACGGTCGTTCGGCGAGACCGTCACCCGTCATCTGCCCCCGGGGCCCGGCCGCCGCGCCGCCGGCTTCGCCCTGCTCACCGCGACGGTGCCGCTGATCACCGCCCAGTTGCAGCCCATCGGCGACACGGCCCGGATGGTCGGCATCGACGACCTCGCGACCCGGCAGATCCTCATCGTGCTGATGGGCGCCCTGATCGTCGCCTGCGCGGCGATCGGCGCCACTCGGGGCGCGACCGTGCTGCAACTCGTCAAGATCGGCGGGCTGATGCTCATCGCCCCGATCCTCGGCCTCCTGGTCGTGATCAGGTTCGGCGGCGACTTCGGCGCGATCGTCCACGCCGCCGACCAGCACCGGACCGGCTCGGCCGGCTTTCTGGAGATGGGCCAGCTCTTCGGCAACGGCCCCATCGGATTCATCGACCTCGCCGCGTTCTGCTCCTGCGTCCTGACGGGCGCGGCCTTCATGCCGTACCTCATCGCGCGCTTCACCGACGCCCCGCACCCGGCCGCCGCACGCCGCGTCGCGGGCGTCGGCTTCGCCGTCATCGCCCCGCTGTGCGCCATGGCGGCCCTCATCGGCTTCGGCGCGGCGGCCCTCGTGCCCCAGAAGGACCTGGTGGCGCAGGGCCAGTTCGGCGGCAACATCATCACCCGCCTCGCCATCGCCCTGGACGGCGACGACGGGCTCGGCAAGTGGCTGCTGTTCGGGCTCTGCACCACCTTCCTGACGGTCCTCGCGGCCGCCTCCGTCCTCCTGCTGTCCACGGCCGCCTCCGTCGTCCGCGACCTCGGCGCCGGCGGCCCGACGGCCAAGCCGCAGGGGCTGAAGGCCGACGGCACGAAGAGCATCAGCGCGGGCCGCGCCCGCCTGACCATGAGCGTCGTCGGCGGGGTGAGCATTCTGCTCGCCGCCCTCACTCCCGACGTCAGCCCGATGTTCTGGCTGGTCCTGTCCTACACGGTGACGACCTCGTCGGTCCTCCCGCTCGTGATCCACTCGCTGCGCAGCGACCGCCCCATGTCCGCGGCTGCCATGAAGCGCTGCGTCTACGGGAGCACGGCGGCGATCCTGGTCGCCACCTTCTTCTCGCCCTCGGTCTCGGGAAATCCGTACGCGGTCTTCCCCAACCTGGACTGGAGCTTCTGGCCGTTCTACTCCTCGGTCCTGGTGAGCGCCCCCGTCGGCTTCCTGCTCGCCCGGCCCCGCCGCGGCGACCGCGTGCCGCAGCGACCGGCTCCGGCCGAGGCCGAGGCCCCGTACCCGCTCAGGACCAGCTGACCGGCGTCCCCCGTGGGGCGCGGTTCACGCCGTGATGTCCTTCGCCGTGAACCGCGCCCACGCCGCCGAGCCGAACACGGCCGCGTACAGCGCCTGCAACCGAAGGTTCTCGACCACGTCGTCCCAGTACAGCGGCTCGCGCATCAGGTCGGCGAAGGACAGCCACTCGTGCGAGAACAGGTACGGCTGGATCGCGTGCAGCTGCGGGATCTGGTCGAGGATCTGGACGGTGATGAGCAGGCCCACCGTCGTCGCCATCGCCGCGATCCCGCTGCCGGTCAGCGTCGACACGAACAGGCCCAGCGCCGCGATGCCGATCAGGGACGCCGCGACCACCAGCGCTATCAACAACGCCCGCCACAGCCCCTCGCCGAACCCGATCCGGGTGCCGGAGATGGTGACCACGTCGCCGAGCGGGAACAGCAGCGCGCCCGTGACGAGCGCGGAGACCGCGACCACCAACGTCGCCACCAGGCAGAAGGCCAGCACCGTCGCGTACTTCGTGAGCAGCAGGCGGGTCCGGCCCGCGGGCGCGACGAGTAGATAGCGCAGCGTCCCGGAGTTCGCCTCGCCCGCGACGGCGTCGCCCGCGACGACCCCGACCGCCATGGGCAGGAAGAACGGCAGCGTCGCGGCGAGCGCCGTGAACACCAGGAACAGGCCGTTGTTGGTGATCTGCGCGATGAACGCGGGCCCACCGCCCTCCGGCCCGCCGCCGCCCGCCGCGTCCCCGCTCGTCTCGATCCTGACGGCCACCCCGATGAGGACCGGCACCCCGGCCAGCACCGCGAGCAGCGCGAGGGTGCGCCAGCGGCGCAGGGTCATGGTCAGCTCGCTGCGCAGCAGGCCGAGCGTCCACAGGGCGTTCGGCCGCTCCTGTGCCCGCGGCGCCCGGAGCGTCTCAACCCGCGACATCGAACCCCTCTCCCGTGAGCGCGACGAACGCGTCCTCCAGCGAGGCCCGCTCGACGCCGAAGCCGCGTACGCGTACGCGCGCGACGACCAGTGCCGTGTTCAGATCCGCCAAGTCCGTCTCCGGAGGCGGCGGTTCGGCCGTGACGAGCTCGTCCGTGGTGTCGAGGACGGTCAGGCCGTGCTCCTTGAGGACGCGGGCGGCGTCGGCCGGGTCCGGGGTGGTGACGGTGAGCTTCCCCCGGACGCCCGCGGAGAGTTCGCCGACCGGCCCCTGGATCAGCAGGCGGCCCTTCGCCATCACCGCGGCGTGCGTGCAGACCTGCTCGATCTCGTCGAGCAGGTGCGAGGAGAGGAAGACGGTGGTGCCGTCGGAGGCCAACTCCCTTACCAGGCCCCGGATCTCGCGCATGCCCTGCGGGTCGAGGCCGTTCGTCGGCTCGTCGAGGACGAGCAGACGGCGCGGAGTGAGCAGGGCGGCGGCGAGCCCGAGCCGCTGCTTCATGCCGAGCGAGTACGCCTTCGCCTTCTTGCCCGCCGCCGACGTGAGCCCCACCCGGTCGAGCGCCTGCCCGACCCGCTCCTTGCGGGTGCGCGGGTCGGCGGTCGGGTCGGCGGAGTCGTAGCGCAGCAGGTTCTCCCGGCCGCTGAGGAAGCCGTACAGGGCGGGCCCCTCGATCAGCGCGCCCACCTGCGGCAGCACGGTCCGCGCCGCGCGGGGCATCGGGTGGCCGAGGACGCGGGCGGACCCGGACGTCGGCTCGATCAGGCCCATCAGCATCCGGATGGTGGTGGTCTTGCCCGAGCCGTTCGGCCCGAGGAAGCCGAAGACGGCGCCGCGCGGGACGCTCAGACTGAGCCCGTCGACGGCCAACTGCCCGCCCCGGTACCGCTTGCTGAGCTCCCGCGTCTCGATGACCGGCTGCTCCTCCATGCCCCTCCCATGCCTGTGCACATACGAGATGAGGGGGCGGTGGACACCGCCCCCTCATCCCATTGTTGCCCCGGGCCCCGGGTCAGCCCGCGTTCGCCGCCTTGACGAGCGTGTCCTTGGTGACCGCGCCCGCGTAGGCCTTGCCGTCCTCGGTGACCAGGACGTTCACGAGGCGGGTCGAGTAGACGGTGCCGGAGCCGAACTCGCCCTTCACCTGGTCGCCCAGGGAGTCCAGGAACTTCCGCGCGTCCGGCGGCAGCCCGTCCGAGCCCTTGCCCGCGGCGCCGGAGGCGAGGCCACCGGCCTCCTTCGGCAGCTCCAGCTCGGCGACCGAGGTCCAGCCCTCGCCGATGACGTTCAGGTCGTCGAGACCGCCGGCCTTGAGCTCGTCGGGGGCCTCCCCGCGCTCGTTCTTCTGCGCCTTCTTCAGCTCGTCCGCCTCGGTGACCTTCGTCCCCTTCGACGGCTTGAACTCGAAGGTGGAGGCCGCCGGCTTCGAGAAGTCGACCTTGGTGAAGCCCGCGTCGACCACGGCCGCGCCGCCGCCCGCCGGGGTCAGCGAGAACTTCAGCGGCGTACCGGTCTCGGCGTCCACGGACACGGTGACCGCGCCGACCGTCGAACCGGCCTGCTTCGGCTTGATCTGGAGCCGGTAGGCGTCCCGGCCCGCGACCTGCGAGGTGCCGTCGACGGTGAACGACGTGGTGTCGCCGCCCGCCTTGAGGATCTCGTCCGTGAGCTCCTTGGGCGTGGTGGGGACGCCCTCGGGGGTCTTCTTCGCGGCGTCGCCGGAGTCACCGGCGTCCTGGTCGCGCTGCGCGTGGTACGCCTCGTCGGACTTGCTGTCGTAGGCCCACACGTCGTCGCCGTTGTGGATCACGCTGTACTCGGACGCGTCGTCGAGGATGGACAGCTTCTGCTTGTCCGCGCCGTCCGCCGCGACGCGCAGCGTGTGCGAGCCGGTCGCCAGCTCGGTCAGCTTCGACTGCGGGTCGGCCGACGAGCCGCCGTCCTCGCCGCGCTCGCCGCCGCCCATGAGTCCGCCGCCCGCGGCGCCGCCGAGGGAGGGCAGGCCCAGGTCCGTCGTGATCTTCACGGTGCCGGAGAGCTGCTCGGTGTCCGACTTGGCGATCTTCTCGATGAGCTGACGCGCCGTGATGTCCGGCAGGTCCGGGTCGCCCGCGCTGGCGAGCGCCGGAACGAGCCCGATGGTCGCCGCGGCCACCCCCACCACGGCGACGGGGACCGCGTAGCGCACGGCCTTGCGGCGCGTGCCGCTCTCGCTGTCTTCGGATGCGTACGGTGCCATGTCCTTGCCCTACCTCCGTGATCGGCGGCGGCTAACCGTCCTGTGCACTCGTCCAGTCTGCGTCCACCCCGAGCCGCCATTCTCACCCGGATTGGTCTGGAGTGGTGTACCCAATCTGACCAAATCGGCCACACGGAAGCGTCAGACCCCGGGATCAACTCCGCGTACGCCTACGGGATGACGCCGAGCGACGGCACCCACCCCGACCCGTAGGGGACGACGCCGCCGAACGGTGACACGCATCAAGCCCCTCCGGCGATCGAGGAGCGGGGTCCGGGGCGGAGCCCCGTGGCGCGAGCCGTCACCCGGCCCGGTGCACCACGGCGTCGCACAACTCCACCAACGCCCTCTTCGCCTCGCACTCCGCCAGCGGCGCCAGCGCCGCCCGCGCCTCCTGCGCGAACCGCACCGTGTCCCGTCGCGCCACCTCCAGCGCCGGGTGCACCCGCAGCCGCGCCACCGCCTCGGCGAGCCGCTCGTCGTCCCCGAGGTCGGACTCGAGGAGCTCGACGAGCTCCTTGTCCTCCGCGAGCCCGAGCCGCTCCGCCCGCTCCCGCAGCCGCAGCACCGGCAGCGTGTCGATGCCCTCGCGCAGGTCCGTGCCGGGCGTCTTCCCGGACTCGTGCGAGTCGGACGCGATGTCGAGCACGTCGTCGGCGAGCTGGAAGGCGACGCCGAGCCGCTCCCCGTACTGGGTCAGCACGTCCACGACCGTCTCGTCGGCCCCGGACATCATCGCGCCGAAGCGGCACGCCACGGCGATCAGCGAGCCGGTCTTGCCGCTGAGCACGTCCAGGTAGTGGTCGACCGGGTCCCGCCCGTCGGCCGGTCCGGCCGTCTCCAGGATCTGGCCGGTGACGAGCCGCTCGAACGCCTCCGCCTGGATCCGCACGGCGTCGGGGCCGAGATCGGCGAGGATGTGCGACGCGCGCGCGAAGAGAAAGTCCCCGGTGAGCACGGCCACCGAGTTGCCCCAGCGCTGATTGGCGCTCGGCACCCCGCGCCGCACGTCCGCCTCGTCCATCACGTCGTCGTGGTACAGCGTCGCGAGGTGCGTGAGCTCGACGACGACGGCGGAGGGCACGATGCCCGGCGCGTACGGGTCGCCGAACTGGGCCGCGAGGGTCACGAGCAGCGGCCGGAACCGCTTGCCGCCCGCGCGCACCAGGTGCTGGGCGGCCTCCGTGATGAAGGGAACCTCGCTCTTGGTGGCCTCGAGCAGTCCCTCCTCGACAGCCGTCAATCCGGCCTGGACATCGGCTTCGAGAGCCTGGTCCCGCACGCTAAGACCGAAAGTCCCGACGACGGTCACGAGTGGGTCTCCTGTCTGCTGACGATCACATGGCGAACTCGGTCGATCATTCGGTCGATGACACGGTTTGTCGATGTGTCGCTGCCATCACTCAAGTCAGCGTATCCGGTCCCGTTTCGATCACAGGTGGCGCCCGCCCGAACACCCCGGACCAGGCGGGTTCTGGACACCACCGGTATGTTCTTGATCAGCACAGACGACCTGGAGTACGCACTTTGTCCCGCACAGAGAACGACACGGGCAGCACCCCGCCCCCCGGCGACGACACCGCCTTTTTCGGCCAGCCGAGGGGGCTGCTCACCCTGTCCGGCCTGGAGGTCTGGGAACGGTTCTCGTTCCTGGGCATGCAGGCCATCCTCGTCCTGTACTTCGCCGACACCGTCGCGCACGGCGGCATGGGCATGGACCCCGGCAACGCGGCCTCGGTCTCGGCGGCGTACGGCACGCTCGTGTACCTCGTCTCGGTCGCGGGCGGCTGGCTCGCCGACCGGATCCTCGGCTCGTACCGCGCCGTCCTGTGGGGCGGCATTCTCATCGCCTGCGGACATTACGCGATGGCGGTGCCCACGCCGACCATGACGTGGGTCGGGCTCGGCCTGATCTCGGCCGGTACGGGCCTGCTCAAGCCGAACGTCGCCTCGATGGTCGGCAAGCTGTACCGGACCGACGACGAGCGCCGCGACGCCGGTTTCGCGCTCTACTACATGGGCATCAACATCGGCGCCTTCGCGGGCCCGCTGATCACCGGCTGGCTCGGTGACCACCAGGGCTGGCACTGGGGCTTCTCGGCCGCCGCCGTCGGCATGACACTCGGCCTGATCCAGTACGTCGCCGGGCGGCGCCACCTGGCCGGGCGCACGGACGCCGCCGAGTACGCGCTGCCGCCCGAGGGGATGCGCCGGGCGGTGCGGATGATCATCGTCGGCGCGATCGTGGTGGCCGCTCTCGCGGTGGTCCTCGCGACGGCCGGCTGGCTCACGATGGATCGTTTCGTCGACGTCCTCACGTACATCTCGGTGATCGCGCCGGTCGTGTACTTCGTGGTGATGTTCAAGAGCCCCCGGGTGACGGCGGAGGAACGCGGCCGGCTGCGGCCCTACCTGGTGCTCTTCCTCGCCTCGGTCGCCTTCAACTTCATCCTCTTCCAGGCGTACTCGACGATGATGCTGCTGGCCGCATCGAACGCCGAGACGACCATCCTCGGCTTCGAGTTCCCCGCCAGCTGGTACGCCTCCGCGCTCGGCGCCTTCGAGGTGGCGCTCGCGCCCGTCGTGGCCGCCGTGTGGGCGCGGATGGGCCCGCGCCAGCCGCACGCCTCCAACAAGATCGCGATCGGCGTGATCCTGGGCGGTCTGTCGTTCCTGCTGATGGTGCTGCCCACCTCGGGCCACAGCGACGGCACGTACAAGATGGCCGCCTGGTGGATCGTCGGCTCGTACCTGCTGCTCGGGCTCGGCGACATCCTCCTGGAGACGTCCGGCATGTCCGCGACGACCAAGCTCGCCCCGCAGGCCTTCGCCAGCCAGACCATGGCTCTGTGGTTCCTCTCGCTCGCACTCGCGAACGGGATCCAGGCCCAGGTCGTGAAGCTCTACGGCCAGGTCTCCAACCCCGCGTACTTCGGCGTCAACGGCGCCATCGCGGTCGCGGTCGGTATCGCCGTGATCGCCCTGGCTCCGTGGCTGCGCCGCACCATGCACCCTGTTCACTGAGGTTCTCCCATGAGCACGACTCCCAAGATCCAGACCGAGTTCCCGTTCGGGACGGTCCGCGAGGACATCCGCGTACCCCTGTCGGACGGGACCACGCTGTTCGCCCGCGTCTGGCGGCCGGTGACCGACGAGCCCGTCCCGGTGCTCCTCGAATACCTCCCGTACCGGCTCTCCGACTGGACGGCGCCGCGCGACTGGCAGCGGCACCCCTGGTACGCGGGTCATGGCTACGCCTCCGTGCGCGTGGACGTGCGCGGGCACGGCAACAGCGAGGGGCTGCCGACCGACGAGTATTCCGAGACGGAGCTCGCGGACGGCGTCGAGGTCGTGCACTGGCTCGCCGCGCAGCCCTGGTCGTCCGGCAAGGTCGGCATGTTCGGCATCTCCTGGGGCGGATTCAACTCCCTCCAGATCGCCGCGCTCGCCCCCGAGCCGCTGAAGGCCATCGTGACCGTCTGCTCGGCGGACGACCGCTACGACAACGACGTGCACTACATGGGCGGCTCCGTGCTCGCCGTGGACATGCACGCGTGGGCGGCGACGATGCTGGCGTTCGTCTCCCGCCCGCCGGACCCGCGGTACGTGGGCGACGCGTGGAAGGACATGTGGACGACGCGTCTCGAAGCCGTCGACCCGTTCATCCACACCTGGCTCGACCACCAGACCCGTGACGACTACTGGCGGCACGGCAGCGTCTGCGAGGACTACTCGGCGATCAAGGCGGGCGTCCTCGCGGTCGGCGGCTGGCACGACCCGTACCGGGACACGGTGCTGCGCCTGGTGGAGAACCTGCCCGACGACCAGGTCCGCGGCCTGATCGGCCCCTGGTCGCACCAGTACCCGGACCGCGGCCTGCCGCCGGGCCCGGCGATCGGCTTCCTCCAGGAGACGCTGCGCTGGTGGGACCACTGGCTGAAGGGCGACGACACCGGCGTCATGGCGGAGCCGAAGCTGCGCTCCTGGATCAGCGACTCGCACCCGCCTGCGACGGTCTACGACCAGCTGCCGGGCCGCTGGGTCGGCGACCCCTCCTGGCCGTCCCCGAACGTCGAGAAGGTCGCATACGCCCTCCAGGGCCCGCCCCAGATCGTCCGCTCGCCGCAGCACACGGGCCTGGACGCGGGCCGCTTCTTCCCGTTCGGCAACGACGCGGACCTGCCGCCGGACCAGCGCGAGGAGGACGCCAAGTCGGCGTGCTTCGAGTTCGAGGTGCCGCAGGAGGTACGGGTCCTCGGGCGGCCGCGCGTGACGCTGCGGGTGACGTGCCCGGTGGAGCGCGGACAGGTCGTCGCCCGCGTGTGCGACGTGGCGCCGGACGGCTCCTCGACGCTGGTGACGCGCGGCGTGCTGAACCTGTCGTCGCGCCGGGGCCGCGCGGAGAACGTGCCGTGGGAGCCGGGCACCACGGAGGACGTGGTGTTCGACCTGAACGGCATCGGCCACGCCTTCCCGGCCGGTCACCGCATCCGCCTCGCGGTCTCCTCGGCGTACTGGCCGTGGATCTGGCCGCAGGCGGGGTCGGAGGCCGGGTTCACGCTGGACCCGGCGGGCAGCGCGCTGGAGCTCCCCGTGCGGGGGCCCGAGGCCGGCGGGGAGGTCTCCTTCGCCGCGCCGGAGCAGTCGGAGCCGCTGGGCGTGGTCTACCCGGAGACCCTGGAGGGCCCGCGCCCGGAACGCCTCGTCGTACGCGACGTCGCGGCGGGCGAGTGGCGCCTGGAGGTCGACCCCCGGTACGGCGGCACGCGCGTGTACCCGGACGGCCTGGAGTTCACCGAGGACGCGACGGAGACGTACGTCATCGACGAGTCCGACCCCCTCTCGGCCCGCACCCGCTCCGACTGGTCCATCCGCCTGCACCGCCCCGACGCGGCCTGGGACGCCCGCGTCTCCACCCGCTCCGAAATCACGTGCACCGCAACGGAGTTCATCACGTCCAACGAGGTCATCTGCCACGACGCCGACGAAATCGTCTTCCACCGCACCTGGAACCACCACATCCCGCGCACGGCGGGCTAGCCCCTTCAGCCCCTGGCCCATTCAAGCCCCTGCGGCGATTGAGCAGCGGGGTCCGGGGCGGAGCCCCGATCTTTCAGCCCCTGCGGCGCTTGAGCAGCGGGGTCCGGGGCGGAGCCCCGAGGCCGCCCCCACGGCACCGCCCGCCTCAATCGCCGGCGAGGCTCAGTCACCGCCTGAGGAGCGGGGCCGGGGGGCGGAGCCCCGTGGTCAGGCGAGGAGGCGTTCGAGGACGACCGCGACCCCGTCCTCCTCGTTCGACGAAGTCACCTCGTCGGCAACCGCCCTCAACTCCCCATGCGCATTGGCCACCGCCACCCCCCTCCCCGCCCACGCGAACATCGGCACGTCATTCGGCATGTCGCCGAAGGCAATCGTCTCGGCAGCCGCCACCCCCATCCGCTCCGCCGCCAGACTCAGCCCGGTCGCCTTCGTCACCCCCCGCGGCTGAAGCTCCACCGTCCCGGGACCGGACATCGTGACCGTCGCGAGCGGCCCCACCGCCGCCCGCGCCACCGACGCCAACTCGTCGTCGGACAGGGCCGGATGGCGCAGCAGCACCTTGCTGATCGGCCGCGCCCACAACGCGGCGCGCCCCCGCACCCGTACCGCCGGCAGCGTCGGGTGCGGCATGAGGTAGCCGGGTTCGATGAGCGTGACGCCGTCCACCCCGTCCTGGTCGACGGCCGCGTACACCTGACCGACCTCCGCCTCGATCTTCCCGAGCGCCTGCTCGGCGAGGTCCCTCTCGAGCGTCAGCGACCACAGCAGGCGGTCCCGTACGCCGTCGTACAACTGCGCGCCCTGGGCGCACACGGCGAGTCCGCTCCCCCCGAGGTCGTCGAGGAGCGGCTTCACGCGGGGCGCGGGCCGCCCCGTCACCACGATGTGCCGGACGCCCGCGGCGGCGGCCGCCGCCAGGGCGTCGCGGGTCCGGTCGGAGACCGTGTCGTCGCCGCGCAGCAGCGTGCCGTCCAGGTCAGTGGCGATGAGTGCATATGCGGGTGCGGGCATGATCCGAAGAATACGGACCGCCCGCCCCCGCGACCCGTCGAGTACCGGCCGCCGTGGCGAGGAAGGCCGGTCACGACGACGCCGTGTCATCTGTTCGGGTTACGTCCTCTGCGCACCCAACCTGTACGTACCCACGGGTAGTTGGCGCGCGCCCGCGCACTACCCGTGCGCCGCCGCCAGATGCCGCGCGAGCCGCGGCGAGGCGAACTCCGTGCCGCACACGAAACGCATCACCGGACCGTACGAGGACCCGCCCAGCATCCCCGTGAAGTACAGGCCGGGCACGGACGAGACGTATCCGGCGCCGAGCCGCGGCGTGCCCCGGCTGGTGGCGAGCCGGGTGCGCAGCCCCTCCCCCAGGAACGGCATCGCCGCCAGGTCCACCCGGTACCCGGTCGCCGCGACGACGTGGTCGGCGGACAGCTCCTCGCCCCGCCCGTCGTGCGTCCGCACGCTCAGCACGGGCGCGCCCCCGGACACCGTCACCCGCTCCACCGCGGCGACGTCCCGTACCGCCACCGCGCCCTCGAACCGCTCCTTCAGCCACCACGCACCGAGCGGCCCCAGCACCCGCCTGACCAGGAAGTGCCGCGCCTGCGGCGGCAGTTGACGGTACTGATGCGGGTAGTACGTGAGCGCGTACAACGACCACGCGTTGCCGAACGGGGTCCCGGGGCGGAACCTCGGCTGATCCCACGGGGGCGCACCGAAGCGCACCCGGCTCCTTCCCTTCGGGCCGCGCGCCACCACCTCCACGCTCGCGCCCGCCTCCGCCGCGAGCGCCGCCGTCTCCAGCGCGGACTGCCCCGCTCCGACGACGAGCAGCCGCTTCCCCGCGAACCGGGTCAGGTCGTGGTGCTGCGCGCTGTGCGACACCGGGCCCGTGGGGGCGGGCCCGTCGGGCACGGCCGCGGCGAACTCCCGCGGCAGGTGCTCCAGGCCGGACAGTCCGGTGGCGACGACCACGGCCCGCGCCGTGAACTGCTCGCCCGAGTCCAGCTTCAGCTCGAAGCCCTCGCCTCCGCGCCGGTCGACGGAGACCACCCGGACCCGCTCCAGTTCGGGCACCAGCTTGCGCTGGAACCAGTCCCCGTACGCCACGAACGTCTCGGCGGGGATCAGGTCCTCGTCCGTGACGAGCCGCTCGATCCCGGCCGCGTCGCAGTAGTCGGCGAGGGTGTGGCCGCGCTGCGGCGCGTCGATGTTCGACGCGGACGGCACGGACTTGAGGATCATGCCTTCGGGCATGTGCGAGCGCCAGCTCACCATGGGCTCCCCGAAGACCCTGACGGGTATCCCGCGCGCCCTCAGGTGGGCGGCGGTGGACAGGCCGTAGGGGCCCGCCCCCATGACTGCTACCGGATGATTCACGAAGCCCCTCCCCAGGACGACGCGGCGTCACCTGCTCCGCATACCGCTGTCGGACTACTGCTGTCGGAGTGAACCGGTGCCGCCACCGCGGCGGTTGGTCCGCCACAGCTGGTACAGATGCTTCGCCCCCGGCCGTACGAACCGGGCGAGCATCGTGAAGAACGGCCGCGGATCGTCGGCCGCCCACCACGCGAGCTCCGTCCCGCTGGCTCGGGACGGGGCGTGCGGGGTCGTATAACCGCTGCGCCGGTACGCGAGCAGCGCCGGCAGGTCGATGTTCTCCACGACGTAGCGGTGTCCCGCCCGCTGTTCCCCCTCCGGAACGGGGCGGCCGGTGAGTGCGAGGTGCATGGCGCGGACGACGTCGACGCCCGCCTCGTTCTCGAAGAGGCGGAACTGGGCGCCCATCCGCGGATTGAAGTCGAGCAGCTTGTACTGCCCGTCGCGCCGGTCGAAGCGCAGATCGAGGTCGATGATTCCGGTGAAACCGATCTGCTTGATGAAGCGCGCGGCGAGATCCGCGAGCTCCGGGTTGTCGACGACGTACGCGTGCGCCGTCATGCCCGCGTGCGGCGGCCAGGAGCGCACCTTGACGCCGGTGAACAGGGCGAGCGGCGTGGAGTCCTGGTCGACGTACGCGTGCACGATCCAGTCCTCGGCGTCCTCGCGCGGCAGGTACTCCTGGAGGATCACCCCGGGCTTCTCGCCCCAGCCGAGGGCGAGCCGGCGCAGCCCGCCCGGGGTCGCGATCCTCGTGGTCCCGTTGACGGCGGGCCGCGAGCGGCGCGTGAACGCCTCCCGGTTCTTCGCCACGACCGGGAACCGGGCCCGCGCCGCGAACTCCTCGATGTCCGCGTACGACGCCGGGAACGCGGCCGTCGGCGACGGGATGCCGTGCTCCTCGCACAGTTCGTGCAGCCCCTGCTTGCTGGCGACGCGGCGCGGCAGCTCCGGCTGCACGCGCGGGAAGAGGAGCCCCGCGTCGGCGAGCGGTCCCTGGTGCTCGGCGATGAGGACCGCCGCCTCCTCGTCCGTCGGGATCAGCACCGTCGGCCGGCCGATCCTGCGGGCCACCCGCAGCAGCCCCTCGACGAGCCGCTCGGGCCGCTCCGTCCCCGTCGTACGCCACGGAAAGGCCCTGGTCAGATACCGCGAGGCCGCGGCGGGCGTGCAACGGTCCTCCGTGATCGCGTACATGGGCACGCCGAGACGCCCCAGGCTGCGAATGGCTCCGACCCCTCCGTGGTGCAACGGGTAGTCCCCGAACTTCACGATCAGCCCCGGCACTTCACGGTCCACGTCGAGGACCGTGCTCCGCGCGCTGCCGACACTCCCGGCACTCTTGGCCACGGGTCCCCCCAGACGTGTCCCCCTCGGACCCGCGCCGGGTCCCGTCCGTGCCCACCGGAAAACGACGCTAAGCCGGAACCCACCACTCCACCAACGGGCCATTCAGACATTACGAACTCTTTAGACCCTCAAGCGCCGGCAAGGCTCAGCCAATCCAGCCCCTCCGGCGCTTGAGGAGCGGGGCCCGGGGCAGAGCCCCGATCTTTTGGAGCCCCTCCGGCGCTTGAGGAGCGGGGTCCGGGGCGGAGCCCCGTGGCGTGGGGAAACGGGACCGGAACGGCGGCGGAGCCGACCCCTACCAGTCCACGTCCTCCGGCACCGCCTCCTCCTCCACCGGCGGCGCCTCCACGTCTCCCCTCAAGCCAGCCAAGACACCCAGCACACCCTCCCCCCACGTCGCCAACTTCTTCTCCCCGACCCCACCAATCGCCCCCAACTGCCCAATCGTCGTCGGCTGTTGCACCGCGATCTCCCGCAACGTCGCATTCTGGAAGATCACATACGCCGGCACCCCGTTCTCCTTCGCCTGCGCCCCCCGCCACGCCCGCAACGCCTCGAAGACCGGCGCCACCTCCGGCGGCAACTCCACCTCGGGCGCCCGCGCCTTGCGCTCCCGCGCACCCGCCGCCCGCGGCGCCGGCTTGGCCTCCTTGCGCAGCCGCACCTCCCGCTGCCGCCCGAGCACCGCCCCGCTCTCCTCGGTCAGCACCAGCGTCCCGAACTCCCCCTCGACCGCGACGAGCCCCTGCGCCAGCAACTGCCGCACCACACCCCGCCATTCGGCCTCCGCCAGCTCCTGCCCGATCCCGAACACGGACAGCTGGTCGTGGTCGAACTGGATGACCTTGGCGCTGCGCCTGCCGAGCAGAATGTCGATGATCTGGCCCGCACCGAACTTCTGCCGCCGCTCCCGCTCCAGCCGCACCACGGTCGACAGGATCTTCTGCGCGGCGATCGTGCCGTCCCACGTCTCGGGCGGCGACAGGCACGTGTCGCAGTTGCCGCAGGACTGGGCGCCCTCCTGCCCGAAGTACGTGAGCAGCTGGGCCCGCCGGCACTGCGCCGTCTCGCACAGCGCCAGCATCGAGTCGAGGTGCGCGGAGGCGCGGCGCCGGAACGCCTCGTCCCCCTCCCCCATGTTGATCATCTTCCGCTGCTGCACGACGTCCTGCAGCCCGTACGCCATCCACGCCGTCGACGGCAGCCCGTCACGCCCCGCGCGACCGGTCTCCTGGTAGTAGCCCTCGACGGACTTCGGCAGGTCGAGGTGGGCGACGAACCGTACGTCGGGCTTGTCGATGCCCATGCCGAACGCGATGGTCGCGCAGACGACGAGGCCCTCCTCGCGCAGGAACCGCGACTGGTGCTCCGCCCGCATCCGCGCGTCCAGGCCCGCGTGGTAGGGCACCGCCGCGATCCCGTTGCGACTCAGGAACTCGGCCGTCGCCTCGACCGACTTGCGGGAGAGGCAGTAGACGATGCCCGCGTCGCCCTCGTGCTCCTGCTTGAGGAAGCTGAGCAGCTGCTTCTTCGGGTCGTTCTTGCCGACGATCCGGTACTGGATGTTGGGCCGGTCGAAGCTCGCCACGAAGTGCTTGGCGTCCGGCATGCCGAGCCGCTGGGTGATCTCCTGGTGCGTGGCGTGCGTGGCCGTCGCGGTGAGGGCGATGCGCGGCACGTCCGGCCAGCGCTGGCCGAGCACGGACAGGGCCAGGTAGTCAGGCCGGAAGTCGTGCCCCCACTGCGCCACGCAGTGCGCCTCGTCGATGGCGAACAGCGACACCTTGCCCCGCGAGAGCAGCTCCAGCGTGGAGTCGAGACGCAGCCGCTCGGGCGCCAGGTAGAGCAGGTCGATCTCGCCCGCGAGGAACTCGGCCTCCACGAGGCGGCGCTCCTCGAAGTCCTGCGTCGAGTTCATGAACCCGGCGCGCACGCCGAGCGCCCGCAGCGCGTCCACCTGGTCCTGCATCAGCGCGATCAGCGGCGAGACGACGACGCCGACGCCCGGCCTGACCAGCGCCGGGATCTGGTAGCAGAGCGACTTGCCGCCACCGGTCGGCATGAGGACGACGGCGTCCCCACCGCCCACCACGTGGTCGATGATCGCTTCCTGCTCGCCGCGGAAGGCGTCGTACCCGAAGACCCGGTGGAGCGTGGCGAGTGCCTCGCTCCCGGTCACCTCGCTCATACCCTGTGTCCCGTCCATCGCCGTGCCCCCGTGCGTCCAGCTCGTCTCGACTTCTCCAGTAACGATAGGGGTCGGGACCGACACTCCGGAAAGTTATCCACAGGCTGGGGGTCGCGCCGCGCACAGGGAGGCCCGGCCCCCTTCGGGGACCGGGCCTCCACCGGGATCGACGGCAGCGCCGCTACCGCACGAACACCCCGGCCTGACCCGCCAGGTCCAGGAAGTACTGCGGCGCGAGCCCCAGCACGATCGTGACGGCGACACCCACACCGATCGTCGTCATGGTCAGCGGCGACGGCACGGCCACGGTCGGCCCGTCCGCCTTCGGCTCGCTGAAGAACATGAGGACGATCACACGGATGTAGAAGAACGCCGCGATCGCCGAGGACACGACACCGACCACGACGAGCGCGCCCGCGCCGCCCTCGGCCGCCGCCTTGAACACGGCGAACTTGCCCGCGAACCCGGAGGTCAGCGGGATCCCGGCGAACGCCAGCAGGAACACCGCGAAGACCGCCGCGACCAGCGGCGACCTGCGCCCCAGCCCCGCCCACTTCGACAGATGCGTCGCCTCGCCGCCCGCGTCGCGCACCAGCGTCACCACGGCGAAGGCGCCGATGGTCACGAAGGAGTACGCGGCCAGGTAGAACAGGACGGACGACACGCCGTCGGGCGACGTCGCGATGACACCGGCCAGGATGAAGCCGGCGTGCGCGATCGACGAGTACGCGAGGAGCCGCTTGATGTCGGTCTGCGTGATCGCGACGATCGCACCGGCGAGCATCGTGACGATGGCGACGGCCCACATGACCGGCCGCCAGTCCCAGCGCATCCCCGGCAGCACCACGTACAGCAGGCGCAGCAGCGCGCCGAAGGCCGCGACCTTCGTGGCCGCCGCCATGAAGCCGGTGACGGGCGTCGGAGCGCCCTGGTAGACGTCCGGCGTCCACATGTGGAACGGGACGGCGCCGACCTTGAACAGCAGCCCCATGACGACCAGCGCCATGCCGATGAGCAGCAGCGCGTCGTTGCCCATGGTGTCGGCGAGCGCCGGGTCCACGTTCTGGATCGACCCGTCGACGACACTCGCGATCGTGCTGTACGAGACCGAGCCCGCGTACCCGTACAGCAGCGCGATGCCGAACAGGGTGAAGGCGGAGGCGAAGGCGCCGAGCAGGAAGTACTTGACCGCGGCCTCCTGCGACATGAGCCGCTTGCGGCGGGCCAGGGCGCACAGCAGGTACAGCGGGAGGGAGAAGACCTCCAGGGCGATGAACAGCGTCAGCAGGTCGTTCGCCGCGGGGAAGACCAGCATGCCGCCGATCGCGAAGAGCGCCAGCGGGAACACCTCGGTGGTGGTGAACCCGGCCTTTATGGCGGCCTTCTCGCTGTCGCTGCCGGGCACGGAGGCGGCCTGCGCGGCGAACGAGTCGACGCGGTTGCCGTGCGCCTCCGGGTCGAGCCGGCGCTCCGCGAACGTGAAGATCGCGACGAGTCCGGCCAGCAGGATGGTCCCCTGGAGGAAGAGCGCCGGGCCGTCGACGGCGATCGCGCCCATGGCCGCGATGTGCGCCTTCGTCGTCCCGTACCCGCCGGCCGCGAGCCCCACGACCGCCGCGAAGGCGGCCGCGAGCGCGACGACCGAGAGGAACACCTGCGCGTAGTAGCGCGCGCGGCGCGGCACGAAGGCCTCGACCAGGATCCCCAGGACGGCGGCACCGATGACGATCAAGGTCGGGGACAATTGCCCGTATTCGATCTTCGGTGCGTCGAGCTTGGAGAGCGGTTCGGCCGCGGTTGTCCACAGACTGTGGACGGCTGACGTGGTCACTTGTGAGCCGCCTCCACTTCCGGCTTCGGGTCCTTCTGGTGGACGTCGGACAGGGTGTGCTTGACCGCCGGGTTCACCAGCTCGGTGAGCGGCTTCGGGTAGACACCGAGGAAGATCAGTACGCCGATCAGCGGGACCACGACCGCGAGCTCACGCACCCGCAGGTCCGCGATGCCCTCGGTCGACGGCTTCACCGGGCCCGTCATGGTGCGCTGGTAGAGCACCAGCGTGTAGAGCGCGGCGAGCACGATGCCGAAGGTGGCGATGATGCCGATCACCGGGTAGCGCGCGAACGTGCCGACCAGGACCAGGAATTCGCTCACGAACGGCGCGAGACCCGGCAGCGAGAGCGTCGCCAGACCGCCGATCAGGAACGTACCGGCGAGCACCGGGGCGACCTTCTGCACGCCCCCGTAGTCCGCGATGAGCCGCGAGCCGCGCCGCGAGATCAGGAAGCCGGCGACCAGCATCAGCGCCGCCGTCGAGATCCCGTGGTTGACCATGTAGAGCGTCGCGCCGGACTGGCCCTGGCTGGTCATCGCGAAGATGCCCATGATGATGAAGCCGAAGTGCGAGATCGACGCGTAGGCGACCAGGCGCTTGATGTCGCGCTGGCCGACCGCGAGCAGCGCCCCGTAGACGATGCTGATCAGGGCGAGCACCAGGATCACCGGCGTCGCCCACTTGCTGGCCTCCGGGAAGAGCTGGAGGCAGAAGCGGAGCATCGCGAACGTGCCGACCTTGTCGACGACGGCCGTGATCAGTACGGCGACCGGGGCGGTGGCCTCACCCATCGCGTTCGGCAGCCAGGTGTGCAGCGGCCACAGCGGGGCCTTCACCGCGAAGGCGAAGAAGAAGCCGAGGAAGAGCAGCCGCTCGGTGTTGGTCGCCATGTCGAGCGAACCGCTCGCGCGGGCCTCGGCGATCTCCGAGAGCGAGAAGCTCCCGGCCACCACGTACAGGCCGATGACGGCGGCCAGCATGATGAGGCCGCCGACCAGGTTGTAGAGGAGGAACTTGACGGCCGCGTAACTGCGTTGGGTCGCGGCCTCCTTCTCGCCGTGCGGACCCGCCCGGTCCCCGAAGCCGCCGATGAGGAAGTACATCGGGATGAGCATGGCTTCGAAGAAGATGTAGAAGAGGAAGACGTCGGTGGCCTCGAAGGAGATGATCACCATCGCCTCGACGAGGAGGATCAGGGCGAAGAAGCCCTGCGTCGGCCGCCACCTGGTGTTGCCCGTCTCCTGCGGGTCGGCGTCGTGCCAGCCCGCGAGGATGACGAACGGGATCAGCAGCGCGGTCAGCGCGATGAGCGCCACCCCGATGCCGTCCACACCCAGCTCGTAGCGGACCCCGAAGTCGGCGATCCACGCGTGCGATTCGGTGAGTTGGAACCGGCTGCCGCCCGGGTCGAACCGGACCGCGACCACCGCCGCGAGGACCAGAGTGGCGAGCGAGAACAGCAGCGCGAGCCACTTGGCCGCGGTGCGCTGCTTCGCCGGCACGGCGGCCGTGGCGATCGCACCCACGGCCGGCAGTACCGCCGTCGCTGTCAGCAGAGGAAAGGACATCGGTATCAGACCGCCCTCATCAGCAGGGTCACCGCGGCGATGACCGCCGCGCCGCCGAACATCGAGACGGCGTACGAGCGCACGTAGCCGTTCTGGAGTTTGCGCAGCCGACCGGAGAGGCCCCCGACCGAGGCCGCCGTCCCGTTGACCACCCCGTCGACCAGGGTGTGGTCGACGTACACGAGGGAGCGCGTGAGGTGCTCGCCGCCGCGCACCAGGACCACGTGGTTGAAGTCGTCCTGGAGCAGGTCACGCCGGGCGGCGCGGGTGAGCAGCGAGCCGCGCGGGGCGACGACGGGAACCTCGCGGCGCCCGTACAGGGCCCAGGCGAGGCCGACGCCGATGACGAGGCAGACCATGGTGGCGCCGGTGACCGCGCCCGCGCTGATCGGCGCGTGCCCGTGGTCGTGTCCGGTGACCGGCTCCAGCCAGTGCAGGAAGCGGTCGCCGATGGAGAAGAAGCCACCGGCGAAGACCGAGCCGACCGCGAGCAGGATCATCGGGATCGTCATGGACGACGGGGACTCGTGCGGGTGCGGCTCGTGGCCCTCGGCGTCCGGCTGCCAGCGCTTCTCACCGAAGAACGTCATGATCATCACGCGGGTCATGTAGAACGCGGTGATGGCCGCGCCGAGCAGGGCGACGGAGCCGAGGATCCAGCCCTCGGTGCCGCCCTTGGCGAACGCCGCCTCGATGATCTTGTCCTTGGAGAAGAAGCCGGACAGTCCGGGGAAGCCGATGATGGCCAGATACCCGAGGCCGAACGTCACGAAGGTGACCGGCATGTACTTCCGCAGGGCCCCGTACTTGCGCATGTCGACCTCGTCGTTCATGCCGTGCATGACCGAACCGGCGCCGAGGAAGAGGCCCGCCTTGAAGAAGCCGTGCGTCACCAGGTGCATGATCGCGAAGACGTAGCCGATGGGGCCGAGGCCCGCGGCGAGGATCATGTAGCCGATCTGCGACATCGTCGAACCGGCGAGGGCCTTCTTGATGTCGTCCTTGGCGCAACCGACGATCGCACCGAACAGCAGCGTGACCGCGCCGACGATGGTGACCACCAACTGCGCGTCGGGCGCCGCGTTGAAGATCGCGCCGGACCGGACGATCAGGTAGACGCCAGCGGTCACCATCGTCGCGGCGTGGATGAGGGCCGAGACCGGGGTCGGGCCCTCCATCGCGTCCCCGAGCCACGACTGGAGCGGCACCTGCGCCGACTTGCCGCACGCGGCGAGCAGCAGCATCAGGCCGATCGCGGTGAGCTTGCCCTCACTTGTGTCCCCGGTGGCCTCCAGGACCGGCCCGAAGGCGAACGTCCCGAACGTCGTGAACATCAGCATGATCGCGATCGACAGACCCATGTCGCCGACCCGGTTGACCAGGAACGCCTTCTTCGCGGCGGTGGCCGCGCTCGGCTTGTGCTGCCAGAAACCGATCAGCAGGTACGAGGCGAGGCCCACGCCCTCCCAACCGACGTACAGCAGCAGGTAGTTGTCGGCGAGGACCAACAGGAGCATCGCCGCGAGGAACAGGTTCAGGTAGCCGAAGAAGCGGCGGCGCCGCTCGTCGTGCTCCATGTACCCGATCGAGTAGAGGTGGATGAGCGTGCCCACACCGGAGATCAGCAGCACGAACGTCATCGACAGCTGGTCGAGCTGGAAGGCGATGTCCGCCTGGAAGCCCTCGACGGGGATCCAGCTGAACAGGTGCTGGCTGAGCTCCCGGTCCTCCGGGCCCCTGCCGAGCAGGTCGGAGAAGAGCACGGCGGCGATCACGAAGGAGACGGCCGCGAGCAGTGTGCCGAGCAGATGACCCACCCGGTCCAACGCCCGCCCGCCGCACAGCAGTACGGCCGCTCCGAGCAGGGGCGCCGCGACAAGCAGCGCAATCAGGTTCTCCACGATTCAGCGACCCCTTACAGCTTCATCAGGCTGGCGTCGTCGACCGAGGCCGAGTGGCGGGAACGGAACAGCGACACGATGATCGCGAGCCCCACCACGACCTCCGCGGCGGCGACGACCATCGTGAAGAACGCGATGATCTGGCCGTCGAGGTTGCCGTGCATGCGGGAGAACGCGACGAACGCGAGGTTGCACGCGTTCAGCATCAGCTCGATGCACATGAACACGACGATCGCGTTCCGCCTGATGAGCACGCCGGTGGCGCCGATCGTGAACAACAGGGCGGCGAGATACAGGTAGTTGACCGGATTCACTTCGACGCCTCCTCGGCCCGCTCGCGCTCGACGCGCCCGGTGTCCTCGCGCCCGGTGTCCTCGCGCTCCAGGCGCTCGGCCGACCGCTGCTCCAGGGCCTTCAGGTCGCTCATCGCCTCACCGGAGACGTCCCGGATCTGGCCGCGCTCGCGCAGCGTCTGCATGACCGTGAGCTCCGACGGGGTGCCGTCGGGGAGCAGGCCCGCGATGTCCACCGCGTTGTGCCGGGCGTAGACGCCGGGGGCGGGCAGCGGCGGGAGGTGCTTGCCCTCGCGCACCCGCTGCTCGGCCAGCTCGCGCTGGGTCTTGGCCCGTTCCGTGCGCTCGCGGTGCGTGAGCACCATCGCGCCGACCGCGGCCGTGATCAGCAGGGCGCCGGTGATCTCGAAGGCGAAGACGTACTTGGTGAAGATGAGGGTCGCGAGGCCCTCCACGTTCCCGCCCGCGTTGGCCTTGCCCAGGCCGTTGAACTGCTTCAGCGAGGCGTTGCCGATCCCCGCGACGAGCAGCACCCCGAAGCCGAGCCCGCACAGGGCGGCGAGCCAGCGCTGCCCCTTGATGGTCTCCTTCAGGGAGTCGGCCGCGGTGACGCCGACGAGCATGACCACGAAGAGGAAGAGCATCATGATCGCGCCGGTGTAGACGACGATCTGCACGATGCCCAGGAAGTACGCCCCGTTGGCCAGGTAGAAGATCGCCAGGATGATCATGGTGCCGGCCAGGCAGAGGGCGCTGTGCACGGCCTTCTTCATCAGGATCGTGCACAGGGCGCCGATGACGGCGACCGTGCCGAGGATCCAGAACTGGACGGCCTCACCGGTGGAGGTGGTGGAAGCGGCGAGGGTCGTCGCGAGCTGCGCGCTCATGCGTCCACCTCCGCCTCGTCCTCGGAGATCGCCTCGTCCGGCTTCTCGCCCTTGGACACGGCCACTTGGCGCTCCGTGCCGGGCGCGGCCTCGGTGACGAGACCCCGGTAGTAGTCCTGCTCGTCCATGCCGGGGAAGATCGAGTGCGGGCTGTCGACCATGCCCTCGTCGAGCCCGGCGAGCAGCTGCTCCTTGGTGTAGATCAGGTTGGCGCGGCTGCTGTCCGCCAGCTCGAACTCGTTGGTCATCGTCAGCGCGCGCGTGGGGCACGCCTCGATGCACAGCCCGCACAGAATGCAGCGCGCGTAGTTGATCTGGTAGACCCGGCCGTAGCGCTCACCCGGGGAGTAGCGCTCCTCCTCGGTGTTGTCCGCGCCCTCCACGTAGATCGCGTCCGCCGGGCACGCCCAGGCGCACAGCTCGCAGCCGACGCACTTCTCCAGGCCGTCCGGATGGCGGTTGAGCTGGTGCCTGCCGTGGAAGCGGGGAGCAGTGGTCTTCGGTTGCTCCGGGTACTGCTCGGTCAGCCGCTTCTTGAACATGGCCTTGAAGGTCACGCCGAAGCCGGCGACGGGGTTCATGAACCCCGGCTCGGTGTCCTTCTGCTGGCCGGAGTTGGTCTCGTCAGCCATCGGACGCCTCCTTTCCTTCGCGAGATCCGCCGAGCGACTCGTCACTCTGAGTATCGGGGCCGCCACTGACAATCAGCTCCCGCTCACGGCGGGGGCGCCTGCGCGGCACGGGCGGCAGGGTCTGTCCGGGCAGCGGCGGCACGGGGAATCCGCCCGCCATCGGGTCGAAGGCCGCGGGTTCCTCCTCGGCCTCCCGCTGCTTGGCCCCCCGGTCGCGGAAGATGTCCACGACGAACGACAGGAGCAGGACCACGAGGATCGCGGCGCCGACGTACAGGGCGATGGAGGCGAAGTCGTAGTTCTCGTTGCGCAGCGTCCGTACGGTCGCCACCAGCATCAGCCACACCACGGAGACCGGGATGAGGACCTT
This sequence comes from Streptomyces sp. BYX5S, assembly GCF_054724165.1. NCBI lineage: Bacteria > Bacillati > Actinomycetota > Actinomycetes > Kitasatosporales > Streptomycetaceae > Streptomyces > Streptomyces sp. BYX5S. Next base: position 7,624,718 of record NZ_CM138829.1, read on the forward strand.
CCAGCCGAGCTTCATCAGCTGGTCGTAGCGGACGCGGGGCAGCGTGCCGCGCAGCCAGATGAAGAAGAACAGCAGCAGCTGCACCTTGACGACGAACCAGAGCATCGGCCACCAGCCGTGGTTCGCGCCCTCCCAGAACGTGGAGATCGGCCACGGTGCGCGCCAGCCGCCCAGGAAGAGCGTCACGGACACCGCCGAGACCGTCACCATGTTCACGTACTCGGCGAGCATGAACATCGCGAACTTGATGGACGAGTACTCGGTGTTGAAGCCGCCGACGAGGTCGCCCTCGGACTCCGGCATGTCGAACGGGGCGCGGTTGGTCTCGCCGACCATCGTCACGATGTACAGCAGGAACGAGACCGGCAGCAGCAGGATGTACCAGCGGTCGTGCTGCTGGGCGACGATCTCCGAGGTCGACATCGAGCCCGAGTAGAGGAACACCGACGCGAACGCGGCGCCCATCGCGATCTCGTACGAGATCATCTGCGCGCAGGAGCGCAGGCCCCCGAGCAGCGGGTACGTCGACCCGGACGACCAGCCCGCGAGGACGATGCCGTAGATGCCGACGGAGGCGACCGCGAGGATGTAGAGCATCGCGATCGGCAGGTCGGTGAGCTGCATCGTGGTGCGCTGGCCGAAGATCGAGATCTCGTTGCCTGCCGGGCCGAACGGGATCACGGCGATCGCCATGAAGGCGGGGATCGCCGCGACGATCGGCGCGAGGACGTAGACCACCTTGTCGGCGCGCTTGACGATCAGGTCTTCCTTGAGCATCAGCTTGATGCCGTCGGCGAGCGACTGGAGCATGCCCCAGGGGCCGTGCCGGTTCGGGCCGATGCGCAGCTGCATCCAGGCGACGACCTTGCGCTCCCACACGATGGAGAACAGCACGGTCACCATCAGGAAGGCGAAGCAGAAGACCGCCTTGACGACGACGAGCCACCAGGGATCGCGGCCGAACATCGAGAGGTCCTCGGCGGCCAGGGGGCTCAGCGCCACCGGGCTCATTCCCAGTGAGTTCATGACTGCACCTCCGGGGCTCCGGCGGCGACGGCCGGACCGATCTTCACCAGGTCGCCGGGGAGCGCCCCCGTGTCCGAGGCGACACCGCCGCCGACGGAGTTGAGCGGCAGCCACACGACGCGGTCGGGCATCTCGGTGACCTGGAGCGGCAGTTCGACGCGGCCCAGCGCCCCGGTGACCGCCAGGACGTCGCCGTCCTTGACGCCCGCCTCGGCGGCGGTCGCGGCGGACACGCGCGCGAGGGCGGCGTGCCGGGTTCCGGCGAGCGCCTCGTCGCCCTCCTGGAGGCGGCCCTGGTCGAGCAGCAGCCGGTGTCCGGCAAGGACGGCCTCTCCGGCGGAGGGCCGCGGCAGCTGGCCCGCCGTGTCCAGGGGCTCGGTCGCGTGCGGCCCGTCCCAGTTGCCCAGCCGGTCCAACTCGCCGCGCAGCGACCGCAGATCGGGCAGCGCCAGGTGGACGTCCATGGCGTCCGCCACCATGTGCAGCACGCGCGCGTCCGTGGGCGCGACCCGCCGCGTCATCTGGTCGGGCTTCAGCGCGGCCTCGAACATCCGGGCCCGCCCCTCCCAGTTGAGGAACGTGCCCGCCTTCTCGGCGACCGCGGCCACCGGAAGGACGACGTCGGCGTGGTCGGTGACCTCGCTCGGCCGCTGCTCCAAGGAGACCAGGAAGCCCACCTCGTGAAGGGCTTCACGCGCGCGTGCCGGGGACGGCAGGTCGGCGACCTCGACCCCGGCCACCACGAGGGCCTGGAGCTCGCCGGTGGCGGCGGCCTCCACGATCTGCCCGGTGTCCCGCCCGAAGCGGTGCGGCAGTTCGGCCACGCCCCAGGCGGCGGCGACCTGCTCCCGCGCGCGCGGGTCGGTCGCCGGACGGCCGCCCGGCAGCAGCGACGGCAGCGCGCCCGCCTCGACGGCGCCGCGCTCCCCGGCCCTGCGCGGGATCCACACCAGCTGGGCCCCGGTCGCGGACGCGGCCCGGACGGCCGCGGTGAGGCCGCCGGACGAAGCGGCGAGCCGCTCGCCGACCACGATCACGGCGCCTTCGCCGCGCAACGCCTGCGAGGCGTCCGCTCCCCCGCCCTCAAGACCGAAACCGGAGGCGAGGGCGTCCAGCCACTCGGGCTCGGTGCCGGGAGCGGCCGGCAGCAGCGTGCCGCCCGCCTTCTCCAGGCCGCGCGTCATGTGCGTGGACAGCGAGTAGACCTTCTGGCCGCTCTTGCGCCACGCCTTGCGGAGCTTCAGGAAGACGCCGGGCGCCTCCTCCTCCGACTCGAACCCGACGAGGAGCACGGCCGGGGCCTTCTCCAGCTTCGTGTACGTGACGCCGCTGCCGTCCAGGTCGCGGCCGCGGCCGGCGACACGGGCCGCCAGGAAGTCGGCTTCCTCGCTGCTGTGCACGCGCGCGCGGAAGTCGATGTCGTTCGAGTCGAGGGCGACGCGCGCGAACTTGCTGTACGCGTACGCGTCCTCGACGGTGAGCCGGCCACCGGTGAGCACCCCGGCCCGGGACCGCGCGGCGGACAGTCCGCGCGCGGCGGCCTCCAGCGCCTCCGGCCAGGAAGCGGGCCGCAGTTCACCGCTCTCCGTGTCCCGTACGAGGGGGTGGGTGAACCGGTCGGGCTTCTGCGCGTACCGGAAGCCGAAGCGGCCCTTGTCGCAGATCCACTCCTCGTTGACCTCGGGGTCGTCGGCCGCGAGGCGGCGCATCACCTTGCCGCGCCGGTGGTCGGTGCGGGTCGCGCAGCCGCCCGCGCAGTGCTCGCACACGCTCGGCGAGGACACGAGGTCGAAGGGCCGGGAGCGGAACCGGTACGCCGCCGAGGTCAGCGCGCCGACCGGGCAGATCTGGATCGTGTTCCCGGAGAAGTACGACTCGAAGGGGTCGCCCTCACCCGTGCCGACCTGCTGGAGCGCGCCGCGCTCGATCAGCTCGATCATCGGGTCGCCCGCGATCTGGTTGGAGAACCGGGTGCAGCGCGCGCACAGCACGCACCGCTCGCGGTCGAGCAGCACCTGCTTCGAGATCGGGACCGGCTTCTCGTAGGTGCGCTTCTTGCCGTCGAAGCGCGAGTCGGCCTGGCCGTGCGACATGGCCTGGTTCTGGAGCGGGCACTCGCCGCCCTTGTCGCAGACCGGGCAGTCCAGGGGGTGGTTGATGAGCAGCAGCTCCATGACCCCCTTCTGCGCCTTCTCGGCGACCGGGGAGGAAAGCTGGCTCTTGACCACCATGCCGTCGGTGCAGGTGATGGTGCAGGACGCCATCGGCTTGCGCTGGCCCTCCACCTCCACGATGCACTGCCGGCAGGCGCCCGCCGGGTCGAGCAGCGGGTGGTCGCAGAACCGGGGGATCTCGATGCCCAGCAACTCGGCGGCCCGGATGACCAGCGTGCCCTTGGGCACGCTGATCTCGATGCCGTCGATGGTGAGGGAGACGAGGTCCTCCGGCGGAACAGCCGCTTCGCCGCCCCCGGAGGGAGCGTTGGTCGTGACGGTCACGCGTTCACCTCCGTGCGGTGCTTGTCGGCCCGGTCCGCCCAGAGCGTCGACTTGGCCGGGTCGAAGGGGCAGGCCTTGCCCGTGATGTGCTGCTCGTACTCGTCGCGGAAGTACTTGAGCGAGGAGAAGATCGGCGAGGCGGCGCCGTCGCCGAGGGCGCAGAACGACTTGCCGTTGATGTTGTCGGCGATGTCGTTCAGCTTGTCGAGGTCGGACAGCGTGCCCTTGCCGGCCTCGATGTCGCGGAGCAACTGGACGAGCCAGTACGTTCCTTCGCGGCACGGCGTGCACTTGCCACAGGACTCGTGGGCGTAGAACTCGGTCCACCTGGTGACCGCGCGCACGACGCAGGTCGTCTCGTCGAAGCACTGCAACGCCTTCGTGCCGAGCATCGATCCGGCGGCGCCGACGCCCTCGTAGTCGAGGGGGACGTCGAGGTGCTCCTCGGTGAACATCGGCGTGGAACTGCCGCCGGGGGTCCAGAACTTGAGGCGGTGGCCGGGCCGCATGCCACCGCTCATGTCGAGCAGCTGGCGCAGCGTGATGCCGAGCGGGGCCTCGTACTGGCCGGGGCTCGCGACGTGGCCGCTGAGCGAGTACAGCGTGAAGCCCGGGGACTTCTCGCTGCCCATCGATTTGAACCAGTCCTTCCCCCGATTGATGATCGCGGGAACCGACGCGATGGACTCGACGTTGTTCACCACAGTGGGGCAGGCGTAGAGGCCCGCGACGGCAGGGAAGGGGGGTCGCAGTCGCGGCTGACCACGGCGGCCTTCGAGCGAGTCCAGGAGTGCGGTCTCCTCACCACAGATGTACGCGCCCGCGCCGGCGTGCACGGTGAGTTCCAGATTGAGACCGCTGCCCAGGATGTTCTGCCCGAGATACCCTGCGGCGTAGGCCTCGCGCACGGCCTCGTGCAGGCGCCGCAGTACGGGGACCACTTCACCGCGCAAGTAGATGAACGCGTGCTCGGAACGGATCGCGTAACAGGCGATCACGATGCCCTCGATGAGGCTGTGCGGGTTCGCGAAGAGGAGCGGGATGTCCTTGCAGGTCCCCGGCTCCGATTCGTCGGCGTTGACAACGAGATAGTGAGGCTTGCCGTCTCCCTGCGGGATGAACTGCCACTTCATCCCGGTCGGGAATCCGGCGCCACCACGCCCGCGGAGCCCCGCGTCCTTCACATACGCGATCAGGTCGTCCGGTGCCATGGCGAGGGCCTTGCGCAGCCCCTCGTATCCCTCGTGCCGGCGGTACACATCCAAGGACCAGGACTTGTCCTGGTCCCAGAAGGCCGACAGGACCGGAGAGAGCAGCTTCTCCGGGCTGGTGTCGTTGTTGTCGATCTCGGCTGCCAAGGTCATCACTCCCCCTCCTCGGCGGTCGGTCCCGCTGGGTGCTGCGGGTCGGAGGCCGACGTGTCCTGCGGCGCGTCGTGCGAGCTCAAGTGCTCGGTGGGCGACGGGTCGTGGGGCTGTTCGCCCTCGGCGCCCCCGCCTCGCGGGTGGACCACGCGCGCGGGCTCCGTCTCGCCCTTGGCCAGGCGGAGTCCGATCAGGGACGCGGGTCCCGCGCTGCCACTGGCGTCGACGGCGCCGGCGCGCTCGTCCGGGAATCCGGCCAGGATGCGCGCGGTCTCCTTGAAGGTGCACAAGGGGGCGCCGCGCGTGGGTGACACCTGCGCGCCCGCGCGCAGGTCGTCGACGAGCTGCCGGGCGGACTCGGGCGTCTGGTTGTCGAAGAACTCCCAGTTGACCATCACCACGGGAGCGAAATCACAAGCGGCGTTGCACTCGATGTGCTCCAGCGTGATCCTGCCGTCGTCCGTCGTCCCGTTGTTGCCGACGCCGAGGTGCTCCTGGAGCGACTCGAAGATGGCGTCGCCGCCCATGACGGCGCACAAGGTGTTGGTGCAGACGCCCACCTGGTAGTCGCCGCTCGGCTTGCGGCGGTACATCGTGTAGAAGGTCGCGACGGCGGTGACCTCGGCGGTGGTCAGGCCGAGCACGTCCGCGCAGAACTGCATTCCGGTGCGCGTGACGTGCCCCTCCTCGGACTGCACGAGGTGCAGCAGCGGAAGCAGCGCCGAACGGGAGCCGGGGTAGCGGGAGACGATGTCCTTCGCGTCCGCCTCCAGGCGGGTCCGGACGTCGTCCGGGTACGCGGGCGCGGGCAGCTGTGGCATGCCCAGACTCACGCCCTGCTCAGAAGAACTGGTGGTCACCGGTCGACGCCTCCCATCACGGGGTCGATGGACGCGACGGCGACGATGACGTCGGCGACCTGGCCGCCCTCGCACATCGCCGCCATGGCCTGAAGGTTGGTGAAGGACGGGTCGCGGAAGTGGACCCGGAACGGGCGGGTGCCGCCGTCGGACACGGCGTGCACACCCAGCTCGCCCTTGGGCGACTCCACGGCGGCGTACGCCTGTCCCGGCGGGACGCGGAAACCCTCGGTCACCAGCTTGAAGTGGTGGATGAGGGCCTCCATGGAGGTGCCCATGATGTTCTTGATGTGGTCGAGCGAGTTGCCCAGGCCGTCCGGGCCGAGGGCCAGTTGGGCGGGCCAGGCGATCTTCTTGTCGCCGACCATGACCGGGCCCGGCTCCAGGCGGTCCAGGCACTGCTCGACGATGCGCAGCGACTGGCGCATCTCCTCCAGGCGGATCAGGAAGCGTCCGTAGGAGTCGCAGGTGTCGGCGGTCGGGATCTCGAAGTCGTAGTTCTCGTAGCCGCAGTAGGGCTGCGCCTTGCGCAGGTCGTGCGGCAGGCCGGCGGAGCGCAGGATCGGTCCTGTGGCGCCGAGGGCCATGCAGCCCGCGAGGTCGAGGTAGCCGACGTCCTGCATACGGGCCTTGAAGATGGGGTTCCCGGTGGCGAGCTTGTCGTACTCGGGAAGGTTCTTCTTCATCTTCTTCACGAACTCGCGGAGCTGGTCCACCGCGCCGGGCGGCAGGTCCTGGGCGAGTCCGCCGGGCCGGACGTACGCGTGGTTCATGCGCAGGCCGGTGATCAACTCGTAGATGTCGAGAACGAGTTCACGATCGCGGAATCCGTAGATCATGATCGTGGTCGCGCCGAGCTCCATGCCGCCGGTGGCGATGGCCACCAGGTGCGAGGACATCCGGTTCAGCTCCATGAGGAGCACGCGGATGATGTTGGCGCGGTCCGGTACCTCGTTCTCGATGCCGAGGAGCTTCTCGACCGCGAGGCAGTACGCCGTCTCGTTGTAGAACGGCGTCAGGTAGTCCATGCGCGTCACGAACGTGGTGCCCTGCGTCCACGTGCGGTATTCGAGGTTCTTCTCGATACCGGTGTGCAGGTAGCCGATGCCGCAGCGGGCCTCGGTGACCGTCTCGCCGTCGATCTCCAGGATCAGGCGCAGCACCCCGTGCGTGGACGGGTGCTGGGGCCCCATGTTGACGATGATGCGCTCGTCGTCGGACTTGATCGCGGACTCGGCGATCTCGTCCCAGTCACCTCCGGTGACCGTGTAGACGGTGCCCTCGGTGGTCTCGCGCGGCGAAGCGGAGGGAGCAGAAGGAGTGGAAGACATCAGGAGTACGACCTCCGCTGGTCCGGAGCCGGGATCTGGGCGCCCTTGTACTCGACGGGGATGCCGCCGAGGGGATAGTCCTTGCGCTGCGGGAAGCCCTGCCAGTCGTCCGGCATCATGATCCGCGTCAGCGCGGGGTGGCCGTCGAAGACGATGCCGAAGAAGTCGTACGCCTCGCGCTCGTGCCAGTCGTTCGTCGGGTACACCGGGACCAGGGTCGGGATGTGCGGGTCCGCGTCGGGGGCGGAGACCTCCAGGCGGATCAGCCGGTTGTGGGTGAGCGAGCGCAGGTGGTAGACGGCGTGCAGCTCGCGGCCCTTGTCCTCGGGGTAGTGCACCCCGGAGACGCCCGTGCACAGTTCGAAGCGCAGGGCCGGGTCGTCGCGCAGGGTGCGGGCGACGCGGACCAGGTGTTCGCGCTCGATGTGGAAGGTGAGTTCGCCGCGGTCGACGACCGTCCTGTCGATGGCGTTCTCGGGGACGAGGCCCTGTTCCTCCAGGGCGCCCTCCAGCTCGTCGGCCACCTCGTCGAACCAGCCGCCGTAGGGGCGGGAGGTTTCTCCGGGGAGGCGGATCGAGCGGACGAGGCCGCCGTATCCGGAGGTGTCGCCGCCGTTGTTGGCGCCGAACATGCCGCGCTGGACGCGGATCTCCTCGCCCTGGTCGCCGCGCTGCCCCGGGAGGTTGGAGGCGCTGAGGTCCTTTTCGGGGTTGACCCCGTTGCTGTGCGCGTCGCTCACCGCAGCAGCCCCTTCATCTCGATCGTCGGGAGTGCCTTGCGCGCCGCTTCCTCCGCCTCGCGGGCCGCCTCCTCGGCGTTCACGCCGAGCTTGCCGCCCTGCACCTTCTGGTGGAGCTTGAGGATCGCGTCCATCAGCATCTCGGGCCGGGGCGGGCAGCCGGGCAGATAGATGTCGACCGGAACGACGTGGTCGACGCCCTGCACGATCGCGTAGTTGTTGAACATCCCGCCGGACGAGGCGCAGACGCCCATGGAGATGACCCACTTGGGGTTCGGCATCTGGTCGTAGACCTGGCGCAGAACGGGCGCCATCTTCTGGCTCACCCGCCCGGCCACGATCATCAGGTCCGCCTGGCGGGGCGAGCCCCGGAAGACCTCCATGCCGAACCGCGCCAGGTCGTAGCGGCCCGCGCCCGTCGTCATCATCTCGATGGCGCAGCAGGCGAGGCCGAACGTGGCGGGGAACATGGACGACTTGCGCACCCAGCCCGCGGCCTGCTCGACGGTGGTCAGCAGGAATCCGCTCGGCAGCTTTTCTTCGAGTCCCATTGGTCTGTGGCTCCTGGTCTCCCCTATACGGGGTTCAGTCCCATTCCAGGCCGCCGCGCCGCCATACGTACGCGTACGCGACGAAGACGGTGAGCACGAAGAGCAGCATCTCTACGAGCCCGAACACCCCGAGGGCGTCGAAGGTGACGGCCCAGGGGTAGAGGAAGACGATCTCGATATCGAAGATGATGAAGAGCATCGCCGTCAGGTAGTACTTGATCGGGAAGCGCCCGCCACCGGCCGGCGTGGGGGTCGGCTCGATCCCGCACTCATACGCTTCAAGCTTGGCCCGGTTGTACCGCTTTGGACCGATAAGCGTGGCCATGACCACGGAGAAGATCGCAAAGCCTGCCCCAAGGGCTCCCAGTACGAGGATGGGCGCATAGGCGTTCACCGCTCCTCGCTCCTCTCAGTCGGCACTGACTGCTGGCGGTTGCACGGGCTCGCACCCCCGCATCCACATCCCGCGAACGGTCGAAGATCGCTCACATGTGAAGCGGGTCACAAGCCCAACTTGCCCCGCATCCTATGCCTGCAACTCTGTGATCTGCGACACGGGGTACGCCAACTACTTTGTGATCTCCACCACCTGACGAAGGATCATGAAGTCGGATGAGCGGTGATCTTCACACGCGAAGCACCTGAGTGATCACCAGTGGTGACAACTCGGCAGGTAATCCCTGGTCGGAGGGGTGTGCTCAATATCAAGAGGTGGCGAGCGCAAGCAAATTGGCGCTGGACACGGTTGGCTGATAGTGGACACCGTTCACACGTTGGAGCGAGCGGTGTGAACGGAGGTGGACTCGAGATGTGTTCGTACGGTGTGCGTCGCGCCCCCTAGGGGTCGCCATGTGACCTGCGTCACCTGTCCGGCGATCCGTCAGAAACCGGGCTTGGCCAACGGCCTCAACGGGTGGTAAGCGTGGGGCAATTCGGGCGTATCGCGGAAAACCCGTGCTCAGACCCCTGACGGAGGCCGTCCCATTTGCCCGTTACGGCGTCAATAAAGCCTGTCGGGACCGGGTTTCGGCGCCCCTGCTCCACAACTGTGGCGCACCACACGTTTCTTGAAGGGATCGGGGAGGCCCTGATACCGGTTGTTCTCATGTCCCACACCGCTCACATACCCAGCCACCGGAAGCCCCGTCGCAGTGCCTCGAAGATGGCCCTGCGCGCCGGAGTCACCGGTGGCGTCCTCAGCACCCTGGCAGTCGCTGGTGCGGCTGGTCCGGCGAACGCCGCCGAGCCGGTGACGCAGACCATAGAGATGCCCACGCTCACCACCGACCTGTCCTCCCAGGTCGCCCAGTCCGCGGAAGCCACCCAGCAGGCCGCGGCCAACTACCAGGTCCAGGCCGAGCGCGACGCCGCCTTCGACAAGGCCGCCGACCAGGCGAAGAAGGACCAGGTCGCCGCCGAGAAGAAGGCGGAGGCCCAGAAGAAGGCCGAAGCCAAGGCGAAGGCCGAGGCCGCCGCCAAGCGCGAGGCCGCCGAGAAGGCCGCCGCCTCCCGCTCCGCCGAGCGCACCACGCTCCAGGCGACCTCCGCCTCGTCGTCCTCCGACGAGACGCCCGCCCCGGCCAGCGGCTCCGCCGCCGCCGTCGTGGCGTTCGCCAAGGCGCAGATCGGTGACGCCTACGTCTCCGGTGGCACGGGCCCCAGCTCGTGGGACTGCTCGGGTCTCGTGCAGGCCGCGTACAAGCAGGCCGGTGTCGACCTGCCGCGCGTCTCGCAGGACCAGTCGACGCAGGGCACCCAGGTCTCCCTGGACAACCTCCAGCCCGGCGACATCCTCTACTGGGGCGGCGCGGGCAGCGCCTACCACGTCGCGATCTACGTGGGCGGCGGCAACTTCGTCGGCGCGCAGAACTCCTCGACCGGTGTCGTCGAGAAGCCGCTCTCCTACGACCAGCCGACCGGCGCGGTGCGCGTTCTCTGAGGTTCGATTGAACGTCCGGGTCCTCAGGGACCCCTGCGGCCCGCGAAGGCCGCACACGGCCGCCTGGAGCCCTTGACGGCTCCCCGCGTGCACGACGAAGGCCGCCGCACCCCGTGAGGGGTGCGGCGGCCTTCGTCGTTCGTACGTGTCCCGCGCGGGCTCAGGCCTGCGGGGAGAGCTCGCCCATCTCGCCCCAACCCTCGTTCGGGATGTCGGCGTTGATGATCTCGGGAGTGGTGGCGATCAGCGGGGCCATGGCCTCCAGGCCCGCCTTGAAGTGGTCGGAGCCGACGTGCGCGGCGCCGGCGTCGCCGTCCCGGAAGCCTTCGAGGAGCACGAACTGGTTCGGGTCCTCGACGCTGCGGGACCAGTCGAAGAAGAGGTTGCCCTCCTCCGCGCGGGTGGCCGCGGTGAACGCGGCGGTCTTCTCGAGCCACGCGTCGGCGTGCTCGGGGCGGGCGGTGAACTTCACGGCGATGAAAATCATGGGTCCACCATGCCCCGAGCGGCCGAACCTGGCCAATTCAGGCCTTCGGGGCGACCTTGCTCAGCCCGTTGATGACCCGGTCCATCGCGTCGCCGCCGGTCGGGTCGGTCAGGTTGGCGAGCATCTTCAGCGTGAACTTCATCAGCATCGGGTGGGTCAGACCGCGCTGCGTCGCGATCTTCATGACCTTCGGGTTGCCGATCAGCTTCACGAAGGCGCGGCCCATCGTGTAGTAGCCGCCGTAGGTGTCCTTGAGGACCTTCGGGTAGCGCTGGAGGGCGAGTTCGCGCTGGGCGTCGGTGGCGCGGGCGTGCGCCTGCACGATGACGTCGGCGGCGATCTGGCCGGACTCCATGGCGTACGCGATGCCCTCGCCGTTGAACGGGTTGACCAGGCCGCCCGCGTCGCCGACCAGGAGCAGGCCCTTGGTGTAGTGCGGCTGGCGGTTGAAGGCCATGGGGAGGGCGGCGCCGCGGATCGGCATCGTCATGTTGTCCGGGGTGAAGCCCCAGTCCTCGGGCATCGAGGCGCACCAGGCCTTGAGCACCTCGCGCCAGTCCAACTCCTTGAACGCCTTGGAGGAGTTGAGGATGCCGAGGCCGACGTTGGACGTGCCGTCGCCCATGCCGAAGACCCAGCCGTAGCCGGGAAGGAGCCGGTCCTCGGCGCCGCGCCGGTCCCACAGCTCCAGCCAGGACTCCAGGTAGTCGTCGTCGTGGCGGGGCGAGGTGAAGTACGTACGGACCGCGACGCCCATCGGGCGGTCCTCGCGGCGGTGCAGGCCCATGGCGAGGGACAGCCGCGTGGAGTTGCCGTCGGCGGCGACGACGAGCGGGGCGTGGAAGGTGACCTCGGTCTTCTCGTCGCCGAGCTTCGCGTGCACGCCGGTGATGCGGCCGGTGCGCTCGTCGGTGATCGGGGCGCCGACGTTGCACCGCTCGTACAGGCGGGCGCCGGCCTTCTGCGCCTGGCGCGCGAGCTGCTCGTCGAAGTCGTCGCGCTTGCGAACGAGTCCGTAGTCGGGGAACGAGGCGAGCTCGGGCCAGTCGAGCTGGAGGCGGACGCCGCCGCCGATGATGCGCAGGCCCTTGTTGCGCAGCCAGCCGGCCTCCTCGGAGATGTCGATGCCCATGGAGACGAGCTGTTTGGTGGCGCGCGGGGTGAGGCCGTCGCCGCAGACCTTCTCACGCGGGAACGCCGTCTTCTCCAGAAGCAGGACGTCGAGACCGGCCTTGGCGAGGTAGTAGGCGGTCGTCGAGCCGGCTGGTCCGGCCCCGACGACGATCACGTCCGCGCTGTGCTCAGCATTCTTGACGAGTCGCTTGGGCTGCTCGGTCACGGCGGGTTCTCCCCAGGCTCGAAAACGGTGTGCCGTCCGGCACGGACATGGGCAGTCTATTCAGCGACTGCGATCACCCAGCCGAAGGGCCAGCCCATGAGTCGAGTTCTGCCCGCCGTGGATCTGCGCGTCCCCACCCACGAGGACGCCTTCGCCTGGCACCGGGTGTTCGACCACCCCGACGTCATGGAGTTCCACGGCGGCGCGTCCGCGGAGCTCTCCGTGTACGAGGAGCTGACCGCGCGGCAGCGCAGGCACGAGGCGGAGCACGGGTTCTGCCTGTGGACGATGACCGACGACGGCGGTGACGTCATCGGGTTCACGGGCGCCCAGCCCTGGCCGGGCACCTGGGGGCCGGTCGGCGAGATCGAGATCGGCTGGCGGCTCGGGCGCGCGTACTGGGGCAAGGGGTACGCGACCGCGGCCGCGCGCATGACGCTGGACCGGGTCAGGGAGACGGGCACGAAGAGCGTCGTCGCGATGGTCTACGCCCTCAACGAGCGCTCGATCGCGGTGACGCGGCGCCTGGGCATGGAGCTGGCGGAGACGTTCGTGACGCCGACCGGCAAGCAGGGGCACTGCTTCCGGCTGGAGCTGTGAGCCCCCTGCCGCGGGAGCCGTGAGCGGCGTTCCGGTCAGCCGGGGGCGCCCGGCGCCGGATCTCTCCGACACCGGACCTTCCGGACACCGCACCCCAAGAGCTACCCTTCCGATACCTCCTGGGGGTGACATCTGTGGTGAATACACCCAAGACGCCCAAGGCATCGGGTTCCGATGTCCCGGAAGTGCTCGTGCCGAAGCTGGTCGGCCTGATGGCGGTCGACGCCCGGCAGGCGGCCCACGAGCACGGCGTGCGGATCGCGGCCGCCGACCGGGACGACTTCGACCGGGTCACGGTGGAGTACGTGGTGCGCCAGTACCCACTGCCGGGGATCGAGGTGCCGCGGGACGCCGTCGTCACCGTCTGGTTCGACCTCGGAGAGGGCGAGGGCGGTGGCGGCGCGGGCGTGCGCGTGCCGCGGACACCCGGGCCGCGCGGCGGCGGGATGCGCAGGGAGCTCGACGCGCCGGACGAACCTCCCCTGCGCAGCGAGTCGTTCAGTCCGTGTCCGTGAGCCGCCAGGTGTCGAGACCCACCCGGTAGATCTCCTCGGACTCCTCCCACACGTCGTCGTTCACGGTGAGCAGGATCGCGTACTCGGTGCCGTCGGCGGCGACGTAGGACTGGTCGACGCAGTGGACGGTCTGCCCGGCCGCGTTCTCGTAGGTGTACTCCCACAGCGCGCCCGGCCGCCCCTGGAAGGTGTTCCGCTCCAGCCGCAGCCGCCGGTAGTTCGCTTTGTCCTCGTCGGCCTCGGCGTGCTTCTCCATGTTCAGGAGGTTGCCGTACGAGGTGTAGGGGGCGTTCGGGATGACGCCGACGAGGTAGTGCTCCTGGCCGGTGCTGCCCGCGTACGTGACCTGGCTGCCGTTCTCGACGCCCTGGCGGTACCAGACGTCCGGGACGGCGAACGTGAAGCCGAGCTCGTCGGTGACCTGGTGGTAGCCGGGCGGGGCCGAGGGGGCGGGGCGGGTGGCGGCAACCGTGGGGGTGGGGGTGGGCGTGGAGGTCGCCGTGACCGTGGTGGTCGGCGCGGGGGCCGGGTCCTCGCTGGCCGCGGCGACCGGTCGGTCGTCCTTGGCGGGCTTCTGGTCCGCGCCGCTCCCGCCGTCCCCGTCGCCCTGGAGGAGCAGCACCCCGGCCGCGGCGCCGCCGCCGATCACGACGGCGCCGACGAGGGTGGCGACCCAGAGCCCGACGCGTCCGGTGTGGTGCGGCGGGGATGGCGGATACGGCTGGGACGGGGTCTGGGCGTACGACGGGGGCTGCGGAGCGGGTGGTGCCTGCGGCGCCTGTGGTGCTTGTGGCACTTGTGGTGCCTGTGGCGCCGACAGGGTGGGTGCGGCGTGGAAGGCGGGCGGGCCCTCCTGGCCGCAGCTCACGCAGGAACCCGTCCCGTCGGGCGTGGTGGCTCCGCAGTGCGGGCAGTTCGACGGCGGCATCGTGGTTCTCCCCCGGGCGATCGGGTACGACGGGGCGAGCCCTGCCGCTCCGCCGGTCACCGGAGCGCGAGGTCCCCCACTCTCAAGGGACACATCCTGTCCGCCGCCCGGTTCCCTTCAACACGTTTGCCGTCAGGCGCAGTTGAACCGTTATGCGCGTCGCCGCACCGCGGCCCGCGTCAGGCCTTCTTGAAGCCGCGGTGCAGGGTGACGATGCCGCCGGTGAGGTTCCGCCAGGCCACCCGCTGCCAGCCGACGCCCTGCATCATCGCGGCCAGTTCGGGCTGCGTGGGCCAGGCGCGGATGGACTCGGCGAGGTAGACGTACGCGTCCGGGTTCGACGACACCGCGCGGGCGACCGGTGGCAGCGCGCGCATCAGGTACTCGGTGTACACGGTGCGGAACGGCGCCCACGTCGGGTGGCTGAACTCGCAGATGACGACCCGGCCGCCGGGCTTCGTGACGCGGTGCAGCTCGCGCAGGGCCTGCTCGGTGTCCTGGATGTTGCGCAGGCCGAAGGAGATGGTGACGGCGTCGAACGTGTCGTCCTTGAACGGCAGCTTCGTGCCGTCGCCGGCCGTGAACGGCATCCACGGGTGGCGCTGCTTGCCGACGCGGAGCATGCCGAGGGAGAAGTCGCAGGGGACGACGTAGGCGCCGGCCTGGACGAAGGGCTGCGAGGAGGTGGCGGTGCCGGCGGCGAGGTCGAGCACCTTCTGCGCGGGGCGTGCGTCGACCGCCTTGGCGACCTCCTTGCGCCACAGCCGGGCCTGTCCCAGGGACAGCACGTCGTTGGTGAGGTCGTACTTCTCCGCCACGTCGTCGAACATCGAAGCGACTTCGTGGGGCTGCTTGTCCAGGGATGCACGGGTCACACCGTCATTGTGGCAGCCCCCGGCTCCCGACCCGCACCGAGCCCCTGCGGCACGCCACCCACCTTCCAGCCCCACGCCCCCGCCACCGGCACCGCTCGCCTCAATCGCCGGCGGGGCTAGGTAAATCTCGCCTCAAGCGCCGGCGGGGCTGGGGAATTCAAGCCCCTGCGGCGATTGAGCAGCGGGGACCGGGGCGGAGCCCCGCGACCGGACCCACGGAGCCGCCCGCCTCAATCGCCGGCGGGGCTTGAAATGCCCAGCCCCTGCGGCGATTGAGCAGCGGGGTTCGGGGCGGAGCCCCGAGGGCGGGTCAGCGGGTGCGGTACAGGAGGCGGCCCGCCACCACCGTGGCGACGCACGTGGACGCCCCCCTCGCGACCAGGTCCGCACGGTCCGCGACGTCGAAGACGGCGAAGCGCGCGGGGCCGCCCACCGTGAGGGCGGGCAGCAGGACGAGGGGTTTCGGGGAGAGGGACACAGGTCCCGGGAGCCGGTCGGGGCGGGCGCCGAACGCGAGGCCGGACCGCTGCGCCACCTCAAGGACCACCTTGGAGCGGAGCTCACCCGCGAGGGCCACCGTCCCGTGCGCGAACAGCCGCTGCACCCCCCGCCGCGCACTCGCCCCGAGCAGCGACGGATCCGCCCGGAAGATCTCCCGCGCCCGCTCCCCGCCGATCGGCACCGTCCCGTACGTGTCCGCCTCCCGCGGATCCGGGTGGTACGTGTGCTCCAGGATCTCGGGCCCGTACGGGTTGAGGAGGCCGGGGGTGAGGATGCCGGGCCAGCGCCGCACCCGCGCCCGCGGGTGCGCGGCGGCCAGCTCCTCGTACGGTCCGAGCGCCTGGACGGTCTCGCCCTCGACGAGGACGGCCGCCCCGTCGGCCTCGGTGGTGTGAAGTGTCAGCACGGAAGCGGAACGCCCTAGTTGGCGGAGACGAGCTTCAGCTCGGGGTGCGCCGTGCCGCCCTCGATCGCGGTGGACGAGATGTGTGAGGTGACACGGTCGTCGACCGGGTCGTTCGCCGGGTCGTCGTGCACGACGAGGTGCTCGTACGTCGTGGCGCGCTGCGCCGGGACGCGGCCCGCCTTGCGGATCAGCTCGATGATCTCCATGCGGTTCGAGCGGTGCTTGGCACCGGCCGAGGAGACGACGTTCTCCTCCAGCATGATCGAACCGAGGTCGTCGGCGCCGTAGTGGAGGGAGAGCTGACCGACCTCCTTGCCGGTGGTCAGCCAGGAGCCCTGGATGTGCTGGACGTTGTCCAGGAAGATCCGGGCGATCGCGATCATGCGCAGGTACTCGAAGAGCGTCGCCTGCGTGCGGCCCTTCAGGTGGTTGTTCTCCGGCTGGTACGTGTACGGGATGAACGCGCGGAAGCCGCCCGTTTTGTCCTGCGTGTCACGGATCATGCGCAGGTGCTCGATGCGCTCGGCGTTGGTCTCGCCGGTGCCCATGAGCATCGTGGACGTGGACTCCACACCCAGCCGGTGCGCCGTCTCCATGATCTCCAGCCAGCGCTCGCCGGACTCCTTGAGGGGAGCGATGGCCTTGCGGGGACGGGCCGGGAGCAGCTCCGCGCCGGCGCCCGCGAAGGAGTCGAGACCCGCGGCGTGGATGCGCTGGATCGCCTCCTCGACGGAGACCTTGGAGATGCGCGCCATGTGCTCGACCTCCGAAGCGCCGAGGCTGTGGATGACGAGCTGCGGGAACTCCTTCTTGATGGCCCCGAAGTGCTTCTCGTAGTACTCGACGCCGTAGTCCGGGTGGTGCCCGCCCTGGAACATGATCTGCGTGCCGCCGAGCTCGACGGTCTCCTGGCAGCGCCGCAGGATGTCCTCCAGGTCGCGCGACCAGCCCTTCTTGGTGTCCTTGGGCGCGGCGTAGAAGGCACAGAACTTGCACGCCGTGACGCACACGTTCGTGTAGTTGATGTTCCGCTCGATGATGTACGTCGCGATGTGCTCGATGCCCGCGCACTTGCGGCGGCGGATCGCGTCGGCGGCGGCACCCAGCGCGTGCAGCGGGGCGTCGCGGTACAGGGCGACGGCCTCCTCCGGGGTGACACGGCCACCGGCGGCGGCGCGGTCGAGGACGGACTGAAGCGCGGCCTTCTCGGTCACCGGGCGAGCCCCTTTCGGAGGATTCTGACGAGTCCGAGCTGGAATCTCGACGAGTCTGAGCTGAAATCTCAGCGTACGTCAGGCGCCCAGGCCACCCATCAGAACCCCCGCGAGGGCGCCCAGGATCATGAAGGGGCCGAACGGGATCTCGGTCCCCCGCCCGGCCCGCCGCGTCACCACGAGGACCAGCGCGTACAGGCCGTTGAACAGCACGCCCGCGAACGCGCCCAGGAACAGCACGCCCCACCCGTACCAGCCGAGCACCGCGCCGAGCCCCACCGCGAGCTTCACGTCGCCGAAGCCCATCCCCTTCGGGTACGCGAGGAGCAGCAGCAGGTAGCCGCCGCCGAGGCCGAGCGCGCCCCACAGCGCCCCGCTCCACGCCCCGGCGGCCTCCGGCAGCAGCGCCGCCCCGCCGAGCGCGAGCACGGCGAGCGCCGCGAGCGGCAGCGTGAGCACGTCGGGGAGCCGCTTCACCGCGAAGTCGACGGTCGCGAGGAGCACGCCGAGCGGCGCGAGCAGCAGCCAGACGGCCAGCTCGGGACGGGTGCCGGTGGCCGCGGCGAGCAGCGCGCAGACGACCGCCGTGCAGGCGGCGAGCCCGGCCGCACCCGGTCCGGGCCCCGGCCCCAGCCAGCCGCGGGCCGGGCGCCACGGCTGGCCCGGCTCGACACTGAGGCGGTACGCGGGCCGGGGCAGCAGCATCCCGGTGAGGGCGCCCCACAGGGCGGCGAGCACGGTCTCGACGCCCACGGCCTACTGCCCCACCTTCTTGAGGTGCGCCACGGGATCACCGGCGTCCGGATACCGCGAGGTGTACGTCAGGGCCTTGCCGTCCTTGGTGAGGTGCACGGTGTGCGCCCCCTTCGCGCAGGCCCCGGGGTTGTCGGGCGCGGCCTTGCCCGCGGCCACCAGTTCCTTGCCGTCGGCCGACTTCAGCGTCAGGACGTCGACGCAGCGCAGGATGCCGAGCGGATCGGTCGAGGTCACCCTGCCGACCTGCTCGCCGACCCCGGCCTGCTTCAGGTCGACGCGGAACGTGCCGCCGTCCAGGCCCGCCTGTTTCACCGGGCCCTTCCAGGCGCCGAGGTAGAAGTCGGGCACGGTCTGCGCCTTGGAGGCGTCGGCCGGGGGCTGCGCACCGGCGTCGGCCCCGCCCTCGCTCTCGGTGGAGACGAAGCGGAGCAGGAACACGCCGCCGACGGTCACCGCCGCGAGCGCCCCCGCCACGGCGAGCACCACCGAGCAACTGAGCTTGCGGCCCCGCCCGTTGCCCGTTCCGCGCGTCGAGGTAGCCGACACGGACACCGAGAGGCGGCCGGGGACCGCGTCCTCCTTGGCGGCGCCCGGCCGGGAGGTCTCCGTGGGCGACTGCGGCGCGGCCGGGCGCGCGTCGTCGTTACGCGGCTGGGGGAAGGCCGCGTAGGAGGGGTCCGGCGGTCCGAAGACACCGGCCGGGGCCGAGCCCCCGGTCACCGCCGGGCTGGTGAAGTCGGTGAGGCCGGAGTCCGGTACGGCGGCGGGGGCGCTCTCCAGGTCCAGCAGCCGCACCGCCCCGCGCGAGACCTCCGCCACCAGTGGGCCGGGCAGCCACCCCGCCCCCACGAGCCGTGCCGCGCCCTCGGGCGCGAGGCGCCGCGCGACCTCGCCCGGCGTGGGACGGGCCGCCGCGTCCTTCGCGAGGCAGGCCGCGGCGACCTCGCGCAGTTCGCCGGTGAGCGCCCCGAGTTCGGGCTCCTCGTGGACGACCTTGTAGAGCAGCGCGGCGGACGAGTCCCCGGGGAAGGGGGACGACCCCGCCGCCGCGTACACCAGGACCGCGCCGAGCGAGAAGACGTCGGCGGCGCCGGTGACGCCCTTGCCGAGGATCTGCTCGGGCGACATGTAGCCGGGCGAGCCGATGGAGACGCCGGTGGAGGTGAGGGAGGCCGTGCCGTCGGTGGCGCGGGCGATCCCGAAGTCGATGAGCCGGGGCCCGTCGAGGGTGAGCAGCACGTTCGAGGGCTTCACGTCGCGGTGCACGAGGCCCAGGCCGTGCACGGCGTCCAGCGCCTCGGCGAGACCGGCCCCCAGGGCCCGTACGGAGTGCTCGGGCAGCCGGCCGCCCTCGGTGACGGCCTGGGTGAGCGAGGGTCCGGCGACGTAGCCCGTCGCCACCCACGGCACCTCGGCGTCCGGGTCCGCGTCGAGCACCGGCGCCGTCCAGGCCCCGCCGACCCGGCGGGCGGCCTGCACCTCGCGCTTGAAGCGGGCCCGGAACTCGTCGTCGAGCGCGAAGTGCGGATGCACGACCTTCACGGCGACGGTGCGGCCTCCGGCGCTGCGGCCCAGATACACCCGCCCCATGCCGCCCGAACCGATCCTGCCGAGCAACCGATAGGGCCCCACCGCGGTGGGTTCGCCGGTCTGAAGCGGCTGCATGTGCGGACCTCCCCCGATGTGCACGCGCGCCTCAGCAGCGTAGCCCCGCGCATCGCCCGCGCACACGCCCCGCGAACCCGTCGGAACACAGGGCGGACACTTGGGGAATCACCGCGAATTCATGCCGAATTCACCCGTCGGCGAGGAATTCACGCACAAAGGCGGAAGGCGGAATTCAGGAGCCCAGCAGTTCGACGCGGACATCCGCGGGAAATCCCGTCGTGGGGCCGACCCGGCGCGCGAACTCCGTGACGCCTTCCAGCTGCGCGGGACCGAAACGGAAGTCGAGCGTCGTGAAGTACTCCTCCAGGATCTTCTCGTCGAAGACCTCCCAGCGCGCCGCCTGCTCGGCGACCTTCGAGACCTCCTCCAGGGAGAGGTCGCGGGAGGCCAGGAACGCCTCGTGCACCTTCCGCGTGATCAGCGGCTCGCGCGCGGCGTAGTCCTTGCGCGCGGCCCACACCGCGAAGACGAACGGCAGCCCCGTCCACTCCTTCCACAGCGCGCCCAGGTCGTGGACCTGGAGGCCGAGCCGCGGGGCGTCGTGCAGGTTGGCCCGCAGCGCCGCGTCGCCGATGAGCACGGCCGCCTCCGCGTCCTGCATCATCAGGCCGAGGTCGGGCGGGCAGGAGTAGTAGTCGGGCTGGACGCCGAAGCGCTCGGCGAGCAGCAGCTGCGCGAGCCGCACCGACGTGCGGGACGTGGACCCGAGGGCGACACGCCGGCCGTCCAGCTGGTCGAGGGGAACCTGCGACACGATCACGCAGGACATCACGGGGCCGTCGCAGCCCACCGCGAGATTGGGGAAGGCGACCAGGTCGTCGGCCGCCTTGAGGAACTCGACGAGGGTGATCGGGCCGATGTCGAGGTCGCCGTCGACCAGCTGCTCGCTGAGCTTCTCCGGCGTGTCCTTGGTGAGCTCGAAGTCGAGGAGCGAGCCGGTCCTGGCAAGTCCCCAGTACAGAGGCATGCAGTTCAGGAACTGGATGTGGCCCACTCGCGGACGGGTGCGGCGCGCGGCCTTCAGGATCTCGGGAGAATTGTCCACATCGCGAGACTAAACCCCATGCGGTACGGTGCAGGATCCGGGTCCGGCGGGACACCGGTCAACCCTCAGCAAGATCTCGTCAAACCTGCGGGTGACGTGATCTTGCCCTCTATTGCTTTCGGCTGCCTGCGTGCTAGGCTCGCCGCAAGTTGCAGTTTGGTTTCCCTTGCAGTACAGAGCCTGCGGAGCATGTGACCGCGGGCTCTCGTCGTTTTCAGACTTTTGCAGTTGTTCGCAAGCGCATTTGCAGGTTCTGGAGCAGGGCAACCCTTTGGCCCATGGGAGGGCTTATGGCTACCGGAACCGTGAAGTGGTTCAACGCTGAAAAGGGCTTTGGCTTCATCGCCCAGGAAGGCGGCGGCCCGGACGTCTTCGTCCACTACTCCGCGATCAACGCAAGCGGCTTCCGCTCCCTCGAGGAGAACCAGGCCGTGTCCTTCGACGTCACGCAGGGCCCGAAGGGCCCGCAGGCGGAGAACGTCACCCCCGTCTGATCCTCTGTGATCGCACGGTGGTTGCCGTGATCTGATCCGGAACCTAGTGCAGTACCCAAGGAGCCCCGCGCCGTCAGGCAGCGGGGCTCCTGCCTTTTCCTGGATCCTTTCCTGCGCCTTTCGCTGTGCCTTTTGCTGTGTGCCTCGCGGGGGTTCCGCGGCCGCACCGGGCGTCACGGGTGCATGCGGGCGCCCTTCAGGGCCTTGTCCACCGCGTTGCGCGGGCCGTACAGGGCGAGGCCGACCAGGTCGAGCTCGGTGGCGGAGACGGAGCGTACGGCCGCCCTGTTGTCGGTGTCGTTGCCGGTGGCGAACAGGTCGGAGGTGAAGACGGCGCGGGGCAGGGCGCGGCGCAGGGTGCGTTCGTGGGCGGCCCTCAGCAGGTCCTTGCCGCCCTCGAAGACCAGCACCGGCTGCCGCAGCATCGGCAGGTACGGGGTGCCGTCCGCGTCCTCGTACGGTTCGCCGATCACCTCGGGCAGCCGGGTGCCGAGGCCGCTGACCAGGAAGGCCGTGACGTTCAGGCGCTGCCAGGTCTCCAGGTCGTCGCGGAGCAGCACGGCGATCTTGGTGTCGAAGCGGACGGGGGCCGGGGCGGCGGGGGCGGTGGTCTCGGTGCTCATGCCGTGAGACTGCCGGGTCTTCCCGGGCCCGGTCTTGTACGTTTTTTGCATGCCCGGCGGCACCGAGGAGATCACCGCGTGGCGGCCCCGCGTACCGGGCGTCGCGGAGGTCTTCCACGCCCGTTTCACGCGGCACGCGTACCCGATGCACGTGCACGACACCTGGACGCTGCTCATCGTCGACGAGGGCGCGGTCCGCTACGACCTGGAGCGGCACGAGCACGGGACGCCGCTCGGCACGGTCTCCCTGCTGCCGCCGCACGTCCCGCACAACGGGCAGGCCGCCACGCCCGAGGGGTTCCGCAAGCGGGTCCTCTACCTGGACGCGGCGGGCGACGACGGGCCGCTCGACGCCTCCTTCATCGGGGCCGCCGTGGACACCCCCGACCTCGTCGATCCGCTGCTGCGGCGGCGCATCGGCCAGCTGCACACCGCGCTCGCGCACCCCGGCGACGAGCTGGAGGGCGCGGCGCGGCTGGCCCTCGTCGGGGAGCGGCTGCGTGAGCGGTTGCGGCCGGCGCTCGCCGAGGTCCGCGGGCCCCGGCCGGACCGGCGGGTCGCGGCGTCCCTGCGGGAGTTGCTCGACGCGCGGCTGACCGAGGGCGTCGGCCTGAAGGAGGCCGCCTCCTTGGTGCACGCGCATCCCGCGCATCTGGTGCGGTCGTTCGGTGCGGCGTACGGGATCGCTCCGCATCAGTACCTGATGGCGCGGCGGGTGGACCGGGCGCGGAGGTTGTTGCTCGGGGGGCGGGCGGTGGTCGAGGTGGCGGAGGCGTGCGGGTTTTACGACCAGTCGCATTTGACGCGGTGCTTCAAGCGGGTGGTGGGGGTTGCGCCGGGGCGGTATGCGCGGGGGCGGTGAGGGTGCGGTGGGCCGTGGTCGACGCCTCGGGGCTCCGCCCCGGACCCCGCTGCTCAATCGCCGCAGGGGCTTGAAAGATCGGGGCTCCGCGCCTCGAACGCGGCACCGGCTTGAAAGATCGGGGCTCTGCCCCGGGCCCCGCGCCTCAATCGCCGGCGGGGCTTGAGGGGCGCAGCAGTGCCGCGCTCGCCGTCGCCGTCGCGACCAGCAGCACTCCCGCCACCATCAGGCTCACCCGCATCCCGCTCAGGGAGAAGGTGTGGTCGTGGCCGCTCGCGAGGAGGGTGCCGAACATGGCGACCGCGAGGGCGCCGCCGGTCTGGCGGAGGGCGTTGAGGAGGCCGGAGGCCGTGCCGACGCGGGGGCCGGGGACCGCGTCCATCAGCATCGCCGTCACCGCCGGGATCGCGAACGCGCCGCCGAGGCCGGTGGGGACGAGGAGGAGCAGGAGCAGCCACATCGGGGTGTGCGCCGTCAGGGGGAGCAGGGCGAACATGGCGAGTGCCAGGACGAGTTGGCCGATGACGACGACCGGGCGGCGGCCGAAGCGTTCGGCGACGCGGGGCGAGACCAGGTTCGTGGCGGTGATCAGTACGGCCAGCGGTACGAAGACCAGGCCCGCCGCCGTCGCCGACATGCCGCGCAGCTGCTGGAGGTAGAGGCCGAGCAGGAACACCACCCCGTAGAAGCCCGCGTTGATGGCGAAGCCCACCGCGAGGGACACCGACACCGTGCGGTCGCGCACCATGCTCAGCGGGACCATCGGGGCGCGGTGGCGCCGCTCGGTCACGTAGAAGACGATCGCGGAGACCACCGCCACGGCGAACGCCGCGAGTCCGGCCACGCCGCCCTCGATCACCGCGAAGGTCAGGCCCGCGAGGGTGAGGACCGCGGTGATCTGGCCGGGTACGTCCAGGGGTGCCGGGCGGCGCGGGGACGGGGCGACCTTCGTCAGGAGCGCCAGGATGGCCGCGCCGACGGGCAGGTTGAGGAAGAACACCGCACGCCAGCCGACGTGTTCGGTCAGTACGCCGCCGAGCACCGGGCCCGCCGCCATCGACACCGAACCGCCCACCGTCCACAGCGCGATGGCCCGCGCCCGCCGCCGCGCGTCGTCGTACGCCTCGCGGATCAGCGCCAGCGACGCCGGCATCAGCACCGCCGCCGCCCCGCCCTGGACGACGCGGGCCGCGATCAGCGCACCGAGGCCGGGCGCGACGGCGCAGGCCAGGGACGCGAGGGTGAACAGGGCCGTGCCGAGGACGTACGCGCGGCGGGCGCCGGTGCGGTCGGAGAGGGCTCCGGCCGACAGCATCAGGCCGGCGAACATCAACGTGTACGCGTCCGCCACCCATTGCAGCCCGGTCATGCCGCTGTGCAGGTCGGCGCGGATGCCCGGCAGGGCGATGTTCACGGCCGACACGTCGATGGTGATCACGGCGAAGCCGAGCAGCGCGGCCAGGAGGGCGGCGGTGCCGGTGGTGCGGCGGGATGCCGGTGCGGGTGCGGGGATTTCGCGTGCGGTACGCGTACGGGTTCTGGCGGCGGTGGTCACGCTGTCCTCCTGGGGCGGGGTACGAAGTGCGGGTGGGCGGCGGGACCGGGCCGCGGCCCTGTGACACGCACTCCCTGGGTCCCGGCCCGCCGGCCACCCGCAACGAGGTCAACTCTGCGGCCGCCGCGCGAAAGGTGGCAGGCCGCGCTCCACCGGGGTGCCGCGTTCCTGGCCCTGACACGGCCCCCCAGGGCGCGTCGACAACCGTGGACAATGCACGTATGGCTGACACCACGGAACTGGGCCGCTACCTGCGGGCCCGCAGAGGGCAAGTGACACCGGCCGAGGTGGGCCTGCCCGCGGGCACCGGGCTGCGGCGCACGCCCGGACTGCGCCGCGAGGAGCTGGCGACGCTCGCCGGGGTGAGCGTCGACTACTACACCCGCCTGGAGCGGGGCCGCGAGACCAACCCCTCCCCCGCCGTCATCGACGCCATCGCCCACGCGCTGCGGCTGCGCGGCGACGCGCACGAGCGGCTCCACGACCTCGCCGAGATGGCGTCGGGGCGGCACACCGAGCCGCGGCCCACCACGGACGACACGGTGCGCGAATCGGTGCTGCGGATGCTGGAGGCGCTGCGGCCGCTGCCGGCGTACGTGGTCAGCCGCTTCAACTACGTGCTCGCCGCGAATCCGGCGGGGCGGCGGCTGCTGCCCGGCCTGTGGGACCTGCCCGCCGAGCAGCGCAACATCACCCGGTACCTGTTCCTGCATCCGGTCGGGCGGGCGCTGTACGTGCCGTGGGAGGAGACGGTGACCGCGTCGGTGGCGCATCTGCGGGCGATCGGGGGGACGGATGCGGATGATCCGCGGATGGCGGCGCTGGTCGGTGAACTCCTGTTGAAGTCACCGGACTTCGCGCGGATCTGGGATCGGTACGACGTGCACGAGCGCAGTGGGGGGACGAAGTCGTTCGATCATCCGGAGGTCGGGGCGATGACGTTGACGTTCGAGGTGATGCAACTGGCCCGTACGGGGGGTCAGCGCATGGTCGTCTACCAGGCGCCCGCCGGGTCCCCGGACGAGGCGGCGGTCCTGAGCCTGGACCCCGCCTCCTCGCCCTGACCGATCGCCGCCTCGGGGCTCCGCCCCGGACCCCGCGCCTCAAACGCCGGCGAGGCTTGATTCGCCTCACCCTCGGCGGCGATCGAGCCATATCAAGCCCCTGCGGCGATTGAGCAGCGGGGTCCGGGGCGGAGCCCCGAGGCGGCGGGCGGGTCAGGCGCGTTCGAGGATGGCGGTGACGCCCTGGCCGCCGGCGGCGCAGACGGAGATCAGCCCGCGACCGGACCCGCCCCGCTCCGCGAGGAGCTTCGCCAGCGTCGCCACGATCCTCGCCCCGGTCGCCGCGAACGGATGCCCGGTCGCGAGCGACGACCCCGCCACGTTCAACCGGTCCCGGTCGACCGCCGCGAGCCCCGCCTTCTCCCACGCGGCGAGCGTCGCCAGGACCTGCGAGGCGAACGCCTCGTGCACCTCGACCAGGTCGAAGTCCTCCATCCCGAGCCCGGCCCGCTCCAGCATCCGCGGCACCGCGTGCGCGGGCGCCATGAGCAGCCCGTCACCCTCGCCCCCGGCGACGTCACCGCCGACGAAGTCCACCGCCGCCGTCTCGTAAGCGGTCAGATACGCCAGCGGTTCGAGGCCCCGCGCCTTCGCCCACTCCTCGCTCGCGAGCAGCACCACGGCCGCGCCGTCCGTCAGCGGCGTCGAATTCCCCGCGGTCATCGTCGGGTTGTCGCCCTTGACGCCGAACACCGGCTTGAGCGTGGCGAGTTTCTCGACGGTCGAGCCCGGACGGAGGTTCTGGTCGCGTTCAAGTCCCTTGTACGGGACGACGAGTTCGTCCAGGAAACCGCGGTCGTACGCCGCCGCAAGCCGCTGGTGGCTGGTCGCCGCCAGCTCGTCCTGCGCCTCGCGCGCGATGCCCCACGCGCGCGCCGTGACGGCCGCGTGCTCGCCCATGGACAGGTGGGTGCGCGGTTCGGCGTTGCGCGGGATGTCGGGGACCAGGTGCCCCGGCCGGATCCTGGCCAGCGCCTTGAGCCGGGCGCCCGCCGACTTCGCCCGCCGCGCCTCCAGCAGGATCCTGCGCAGCTCGTCGTTGACGCCGAGCGGCGCGTCGCTCGCGGTGTCGGAGCCGCCCGCGATCGCGCTCTCCGTCTGCCCGAGCGCGATCTTGTTGGCGGCGACGATCACGGCCTGGAGGCCGGTGCCGCAGGCCTGCTGGATGTCGTACGCGGGGGTGCGCGCGTCCAGCATCGAGCCGAGCACGGTCTCGCGCGCGAGGTTGAAGTCGCGGCTGTGCTTGAGCACGGCGCCCGCCACGAACTCGCCGACGGCACCGGGCTCGTAGAGGTTGTGGCGGCCGACGAGGCCGTCGAGCGCGGCGGTCAGCATCTCCTGGTTGGAGGCGGTCGCGTACGGGCCGTCGGAGCGCGCGAACGGGATGCGGCTGCCGGCGACGACGGCGACGCGCCTCGGGGCGTTTCCTAGGACGGGGGCGGCAGGGCCCTTCGGGGTTCGCGCCATCTTCGGCAGCTCCTGAGCTCTCGACAAGTCCTGACCATTGAGTAACCTTACTCATTAGTAAATTTACGACCGAGCAGGGAGCTGAGCAATGGCCGATCGCTATCTGAACTTCACCGGCACGGCCCCCGGCCGCTTCCTGACCCGCCGACTCGGGCTGCCGCAGCCCGCGCCGCTGCACCGCTACAGCACCGAACGCCCGCGCCTGGAAGGGCGGTTGCTGCACCTCACCGCCGGTGACTCCGCGCACCGCGAGGACCTCGCGAAGCTCCTCGCCGGCACCGGACTCGACGTCGTGACGAGCGCCGCGCCGGACGTACGGCCCGCCGCCGCCGTCGTCGACGCCACCGCCGTCACCGGCCTCGACACGCTCGCCGAGGTGCACGCCGCGCTGCACCCGGTCGTCCGCTCCCTCGCGTCCGGCGGACGGGTCGTCGTCCTCGGTGCGCCGCCGTCGCCGGAGGACCACCACCAGGCGGCGGTCCAGCAGGGCCTCGAAGGGTTCGTGCGCTCACTCGGCAAGGAGATCGGCCGCGGCCGCACCGTGAACCTGGTGCGGGTCGCGGGGCCGGTGGGCGGCGCCGAGTCGACGCTGCGCTTCCTGCTGTCGCCGAAGTCGGCGTACGTGAGCGGACAGGTGATCCACGTCGGCGGCGGCAGCGACGGGTCGACGCCTCCCGCCGACTGGGACCGGCCGCTCGCCGGGCGCACCGCGCTCGTCACCGGCGCCGCTCGCGGCATCGGCGAGGCCGTCGCCGAGACCCTCGTACGGGACGGGGCCGAGGTCGTCCTGCTCGATGTGCCGTCCGCCGAGGCCGACTTGGCGAAGGTCGCGCAGCGGCTCGGCGGGCGGGCGCTGCCGCTCGACATCACGGCGCGGGACGCGGGCGAGCGGATCGCGGAGTTCGCGCCCGACGGCCTCGACGTGCTCGTGCACAACGCGGGCATCACCCGTGACCGGCGCCTGGCCAACATGCCCGCCGAGCGGTGGAGTTCGGTCCTGGAGGTCAACCTCGCGAGCGTGCTGCGCACGACGGACACGCTGCTGAAGGCCGGGGCCGTGCGGCGCGGCGGGTCGATCGTGGCCACCGCGTCCATCGCCGGGATCGCGGGCAACGCCGGTCAGACCAACTACGCGGCCAGCAAGGCGGGCATCGTCGGACTCGTACGGTCGCTCGCGCCGCGGGCCGCGGCGGAGCACGGGGTGACGGTGAACGCGGTGGCGCCGGGGTTCATCGAGACGAAGATGACGGCGGCGGTTCCGTTGTTCATCCGGGAGGCGGGGCGGCGGATGAACTCCCTCGGGCAGGGCGGGCTTCCGGTGGACGTGGCGGAGACGACGTCGTGGTTCGCGTCGCCGGGGTCCGGGGCGGTGAACGGGCAGGTGGTCAGGGTGTGCGGGCAGTCACTCCTCGGCGCGTAACCCCTCCGGGGCGAACCCCTCGGGGCTCCGCCCCGGACCCCGCTGCTCAATCGCCGCAGGGGCTCCAAATGGGCCACCCACAGACAGCCTCGCCGGCGATTGAGGCGCGGGGGCCGGGGCGGAGCCCCGAGGCCGTGAGCACCACTCCCGCAAGCACGACACCCGCACCGCAACCCCTCCCGAGGACCACAATGACCCGCACCGTCGCCCTCGACCGCACCCCCACCCTCCTCCCCCTCATGCTCCGCGGCGCCGCCCTCTCCCCCCTCAAGCGCCCCCGCTCCCACCCGGCCCCCACCCCGGACGGCACCCGCCTCACCGTCCCCGGCCTCCCCCTCATCCAGCACCACCTCACCGCCTACGAACGCGCCTGCGGCTTCGCGACCGGGCGGCCGGAGCTGCCCGTCACGTATCCGCACGTCCTCGGCTTCCCGCTGGCCATGCGGCTGATGTCGGACCGCACCTTCCCGCTCCCGGTGCTCGGCCTCGTCCACACCTCCATCGCGATCACGCAGCAACGCGACCTCGCGCCCACGGAGACGTACGAACTCGGCGTTCACGTACGGGAGTTCCAGCCGCACCGGCGCGGCACGGAGGCCGTCGTCGTCACCGAACTGCACGCCGAGGGCGCCCCGGTGTGGCAGTCGACCAGCACGTACCTCGCCCGGCACCGGACGCCGGACACCACCACGACGGCCCCGCCCGCCGAGCCGTCCCCCGAACCCGCCACCGAACCGCTGCCGGAACTCGCCCGCTGGCGTCTCGGCGACGACCTCGGCCGCCGCTACGCCGCCGCCTCCGGCGACCGCAACCCCATCCACCTGCACCCGCTCACGGCCCGCCTCTTCGGCTTCCCGCGCGCCATCGCCCACGGCATGTGGACCGTGGCCCGCTGCCTCGCGGAGTACAAGGCGCACGGCCCCGTCCACGTACAGGCCCGCTTCAAGGCACCGGTGCTGCTGCCGGGCGAGGTGGCGTACGCGGCCCAGGGCCCCGCCTTCGAACTCCGCTCGGCGGACGGCTCCCGCACCCACCTCACCGGCGAGGTGCACGGGCTGGCCGACTAGCGGACGAGCGGGCTGACGGGCTAACGGGCCGGCCAGCGCCGCCCGTCCATCAGGTTGCCGAGGCCCGACCACGCGAAGTTCATCATCGTCGTGGCGGCCTCCTTCGCGGACACGGACGCGTCCTCGTTCGCCCAGCCGGCCAGCGCCTCCGCCGCGCCCACGAGGGCCTGCGCGAGGCCCGCGACCTCCCGCTCGGCGAGCTCCGGGTTGTCGTGCGCCTCGCGGGCGGCCTCGGCGATCAGATGCGTCACGAACGCCACGATCTCCTCGCGCATCGCGACGACCTCCGCCACGAACGGGTCCCCGCCCGAGCGCGCCTGGCTGTGCAGCACCGCCCAGCCGTCGGGCCGCTCGGCGGTGTGCGCGAAGAACGCGGTCAGGCCCTCCCACAGCTGCCGGTCGGCGGCCACATCGGTGCGCACGCCCGCCCGTACCGCGGCGACGAGCGCCTGGCACTCGCGCCGGATGCACGCGCTGAAGAGGTCTTCCTTCGAGTTCAGGTACAGATACACCAACGGCTTGGAGACGCCCGCCAGTTCGGCGATCTCGTCCATCGACGCGGCCCGGTAGCCCCGCTTCCCGAACACCCGCACCGCGGCGTCCAGCATCTGCCGCTCCCGCTCGGCCCGCGGCATCCTCCCCCGCGCCTTCGGCTTCGCCCGCGCGGGGGAACCCCCGCCCTGCCGCACCGCGGCCCCGGACCGCCCGTCGCCACCCACCCCAGCCACCTTCCCTCGCACACTCTGCCCGCATCAGCCTACGCAGCCGGGTCCGGCCTCCCGTCGCGAGCGGTCACGGCGTACGACGTCACGACGCACGAAGTCCCGCCCCCGGCGGGCCGGGAGGCGGGACTTCGTGTGGTGCGGGACGAGCCGGGGGACGTCAGGCGGCGGCCTGGACGGCGACCTCCTGCGGCTCGTCCACCGGGGAGGACGTCGCGTTGTCGTAGGCCTCGCGGTCGAGGATCTTCTCGCGGGCGGAGACGATCACCGGTACGAGCGCCTGACCTGCGACGTTCGTCGCCGTCCGCATCATGTCCAGGATCGGGTCGATCGCGAGGAGCAGGCCGACGCCCTCCATCGGCAGGCCGAGGGTCGACAGGGTCAGCGTCAGCATGACCGTGGCGCCCGTGAGGCCGGCGGTGGCGGCGGAGCCGATGACCGAGACGAAGGCGATGAGCAGGTAGTCGCCGACGTTCAGGTCGATGCCGAAGATCTGCGCGACGAAGATCGCGGCGATCGCCGGGTAGATCGAGGCGCAGCCGTCCATCTTGGTCGTCGAGCCGAACGGCACGGAGAAGGAGGCGTACTCCTTCGGGACGCCGAGGCGCTCGGTGACCCGCTGGGTGAGCGGCATGGTGCCGACGGAGGAGCGGGAGACGAAGGCGAGCTGGATCGCGGGCCAGGCGCCCTTGAAGAACTGGAGCGGGTTGAGCTTGCCGACCGTCGACAGCAGCAGCGGGTAGACGCCGAAGAGGACCAGGGCGCAGCCGATGTAGATGTCGGCGGTGAACGTCGCGTACTTGCTGATGAGGTCCCAGCCGTACGTGGCGATGGCGTTGCCGATGAGGCCGACGGTGCCGAGGGGGGCCAGCTTGATGACCCACCACAGGGCCTTCTGGAGGAGTTCCAGGACGGACTCGGAGAGCGTGAGGATCGGCTGGGCCTTCTCGCCGACCTTGAGGATGGCGATACCGGCGACGGCGGCCATGAAGACGATCTGGAGCACGTTCAGCTCGGTGAACGGCGTGATGATGTCCGTCGGGATGATGCCGGTGAGGAAGTCGATCCAGGAGCCCGCGTGGTCGGGCTTGGCGCCGTCCTTCGGGGTGAGGCCGGTGCCGGCGCCCGGGTTGGTGAGCAGGCCGATAGCGAGGCCGATGACGACCGCGATCAGCGACGTGATCATGAACCAGATCAGCGTGCGCGAGGCGAGCCGGGCGGCGTTGTTGACCTTGCGGAGGTTGGTGATCGACACCAGGATCGCGAAGAAGACCAGCGGGGCGACGGCCAGCTTCAGGAGCTGGATGAAGGTGTCGCCGACCTTCTGGAGCGTGGTGACGAGCCAGGAGATGTCCTGGCTGCGGGCCAGCCAGCCGAGCAGCACACCGAGGACGAGACCGCCCAGGATCTGCGCCCAGAACGGGATCTTGGGTATGCGGAAGCCGGACTTCTGTTCGGCCGTGGGGGTGTTCGCGGACACGGAGGCACTCCAGTGAGGACGCGCGGGGTTCGGGGCAACGTGCGGGAGCGGCGACCGCTGGATCCTCGGATCCGGTCAACGAACGCCGCTGCAGTACTTCGGAATTTCGCGATCAGGCGCGACACGCCGCGGACATGCAGCGGCAGAGATCGACATGCAGGCGCTCCACGAGCGGGACGCCCGTGGCCTTCTGGTGCGCTTCTGATGCCTTCATGACAGGAACGTTAACACCGGAGCTTTGGGAACATCAAAGGGCTTCTTTGGGACTGGAGTGGAGCTTCTATCCCCCTTAAGCCCCATTTACCTTGAAAACGCAGGCGACCCCGGCACCTGTCCGGTGCCGGGGTCGCCGTGAGCGTGTGAGGTAACTTACGCGCCCTGCGTGTGGGCGCGGGAGCGGGCGGCGTCGTCCGCGTCGTCCTCCATGGAGCGGTTGGCCGCCATGTTCGCCTTCGCGCGGTCGACGCGCGCCACGACCTTCTCGGAGGCGCGGTCGCGCTCACCGCGCAGCACGATGTAGCTGATGGGGGCGGAGATCACCAGGCCGAGCAGGGCGATCCACAGCCAGTAGGAGCCGCCGATACCGCTGGGCACGATGCCAGTGGCGACGAGACCCCAGACGACGAGGAAGCAGCCCACGAAGATCCCGAGCCGCATCAGCGTGTAGCGGAGCATGTCAATCCACTCTTCCGTTCCGAAATGGTGCCCTTACAGGACGAGCGCCCCTCCAGTGAAGCACGGGGAGGGGCGCTCGTTTCCGGCGGGGGCGCGTGGAGTCCCGGCCGTCAGATCAGCCAGCGGTTCTTCCGGACGGCGGGCAGTTGCGCCCAGACTCCGCCGAAGCCGAAGTAGCGGCCCGCGCCGGTCGCCGCGGTGATCAGCAGGACGAGGGCGATCATCCAGTGGTCGTCCATGAACGGGTTGGTGTCGGGCCACAGCGTGACGAGCCACATGAGGGCCATCATCAGCGTTCCGCCGACGGCGGCGATCCGCATGCCGATGCCGAGGATCATGGCGAGGCCGATGCCGAGCAGCCCCAGCATGAAGATCATGTCGAGCCACCAGGCCCCGGCCACGGAGTCAAACATGTGGGCGAAGGGACCGGTGGTTCCGTGCAGCAGGAAGCCCTCGGTGGGGCTGCCGCCGTTGATCCAGCTGCCGCTGGACGGCGTCGACTTCCCGAAACCGAAGGTCTTGTCCAGGAAGGCCCACAGGAAGTAGAAGCCGACGAGCACGCGGGACGCGGCGAGGATGCCGCGGGCGGCGGGTGCGCGGACGACGACGTCGTCCTGGCTGCCGGCGTGGCGGCGCGGGGCGCCCGTGGCGCCGTGTCGGGCGGGACTGTCCGATGCGTGGAGAGCCATGGCCGTTGCCTTCTTCCGTTCCGCACCCTGCGGTGCGATGTCCGCTCGTGAATACATTCACAAGCTACGCCCGTCGCTTACCCCGTCCCTACGGGCGAAGGTCCCGATCCGGACGTCCGAACGTCACGACCTCACGTCTGGTTACCCTCGGCCCCATGCGCACCACGACCCCCCTGACGTTCGAACTCGACCCCTCGATGGATCCCGCCCTGCGCGACGGACTGCTCGCGCTGTGGTCGGACGTCACGAACGCGGGCGGCGCGGTCGGCTTCGTCCCGCCGGTCACGCCCGACGACATACGTCCCGAACTGGTCAAGCGCCTCGCGGATCTCGCCGCGGGCCGGACCCGGCTCCTGGTGGGCCGCGACGAGCGCGGACGGGTCGCGGCGTCGGCCTTCCTCACGTACAACCAGCACCGGCTGATGAAGCACCATCTGTGGCTGTACACGGTGATGGTCCACCCCGGCCACCAGGGCAAGGGGTACGGCCGTGCCCTGATGTCGGCCGCGGCGGACGCGGCCCGCACCTTCGACGGCATCGAGGCGCTGCGTCTCACGTGCCGTGGCGGTACGGGGGCGGACGCCTTTTACGCGGCGTGCGGCTACAAGGAGGTCGGCCGCGTTCCCGGAGCGATCCGGGTGGCCCCCGGGGACGACCGCGACGACATCCACATGCTGCTCCCCCTCACTTAGGCCCCACACCGGTCCCACCGGCACCGCCCGCCTCAAACGCCGGCGAGGCTTGGTAGACCACCCCCCGCGGCGCTCAAGCCGCCGGAGCCGGGGCGCAGCCCCGGACTTTCCAGCCCCTGCGGCGATTGAGCAGCGGGGTCCGGGACAGAGCCCCGCGACCGCACCACCGGCACCGCCCGCCTCAAACGCCGGCGAGGCTTGGTAGTCCATCCCCCGCGGCACTCAAGCCCCCGGACTTTCCAGCCCCTGCGGCGATTGAGCAGCGGGGTTCGGGGCGGAGCCCCGTGGCCGGGGGGCAGGGGGCCGCAACGGGAAACGGGCCCCGGCACCACCGGGACCCGTCAGGAATCAGACTCGCATCGGCTGCGGCTCATCCCGCCGCCCCGGATCCGCCCCCTCGTACTCCCGAATGACCTCGTACCGCGTATTCCGCTCCACCGGCCGGAACCCCGCATCGCGGATCAGATCCAGCAGATCCTCACGCGTCAGCTTGTTCGGCGTCCCGTAGTTGTCCGCGTCATGCGTGATCTTGTACTCGACGACCGACCCGTCCATGTCGTCCGCCCCGTGCTGGAGCGCGAGCTGCGTCGTGTGCAGCCCGTGCATCACCCAGAAGCACTTCACGTGCGGCACGTTGTCGAACAGCAGTCGCGACACGGCGAAGGTCTTCAGGGCCTCCGCGCCGGTGGCCATGGTCGTCCGCTCCTGGAGCCGGTTGCGGACCTTGCCGTCCTTCATGTCGACGAAGTCGTGCTGGTAGCGCAGCGGGATGAAGACCTGGAAACCGCCGGTCTCGTCCTGGAGCTCACGCAGCCGCAGCACGTGGTCGACCCGGTGCCGGGGCTCCTCGATGTGCCCGTACAGCATGGTCGAAGGGGTCTTGAGGCCCTTCTCGTGCGCGAGCCGGTGGATCCGCGACCAGTCCTCCCAGTGGGTGTCGTGGTCGACGATGTGCTGGCGGATCTCCCAGTCGAAGATCTCGGCGCCGCCGCCGGTCAGCGACTCCAGACCCGCCTCGATCAGCTCGTCGAGGATCTCGGACGCGCTCATCCCCGAGATCTTCTCGAAGTGGTGGATCTCGGTGGCCGTGAAGGCCTTCAGCCCGACGTTCGGCAGCGCCTCCTTGAGGGCCTTGAGCGAACGCGGGTAGTAGCGCCACGGCAGGTTCGGGTGCAGGCCGTTGACGATGTGGAGCTCCGTCAGGTTCTCCGACTCCATCGCCTTGGCGAGCTTGACCGCCTCCTCGATGCGCATCGTGTAGGCGTCCTTCTCGCCGGGCTTGCGCTGGAAGGAGCAGTACGCGCAGGAGGCGGTGCACACGTTCGTCATGTTCAGGTGACGGTTCACGTTGAAGTGGACGACGTCGCCGTTCTTCCGCGTACGCACCTCATGGGCGAGGCCGCCGAGCCAGGCGAGGTCGTCCGACTCGTAGAGCGCGATGCCGTCCTCGCGGGACAGCCGCTCACCGTCCCTGACCTTCTGCTCCAGCTCGCGCTTGAGCCCTGCGTCCATTAGCCCGTACCTCTCCTCGCTCAAAGACCGGTCCCAACCGTACGCCGTCGCACCGACAAGCCCCTTTCAGGGCCCGGCCCCGGCCCGTCACACCTCTTCGGGGAGCTCTCCGACCCGGTTCTCCCACTTCGTGGAGAGAATGATGGTGGTGCGCGTGCGGGACACGCCCTTGGTGCCGCTGAGCCGCCGGATCGTGCGCTCCAGGCTGTCCACGTCGCCCGCGCGGACCTTGAGCATGTACGAGTCGTCGCCCGCGATGAACCAGCAGTCCTCGATCTCCTGGAGGTCGCGCAGACGGTGCGCGACGTCCTCGTGGTCCGCGGCGTCGGAGAGGGAGATGCCGATCAGGGCGGTGACGCCGAGTCCGAGCGAGGCGGAGTCGACGGTGGCGCGGTAGCCGGTGATGACACCGGCCGCCTCGAGGCGGTTGATGCGGTCCGTGACGCTGGGTCCCGACAGACCGACGAGCCGGCCCAACTCCGCATACGAGGCGCGGCCGTTCTCGCGCAGGGCCTGGATGAGCTGCCTGTCCACGGCGTCCATAGGTCCAATGCCTTTCATTGTTCAGCGTTGACGCGAGTTTATGTGCAGAATCAAAGGCGCGCTAGGGCTTGGCCCCGCAAAATCTTAAGTTCATACCTCGGATCGTCGAAGATCCGTCGCCGCCGGAGGGGCGCTGAGCGGGGTCTCACTCACGCTCACGGGAACCCCCCTGGAGCTCGCCCTCCCACCGGCGGTACAGCGTGTGCGGCACGCCCGCCGCGTCGAGGGCCCGCCCCGCGACGAAGTCCACCAGGTCCTGGATGTGCGTGGCTCCCGCGTAGAACGCGGGCGAGGCGGGCAGCACCACGGCGCCCGCCTCGTCCAGCGTCACCAGGTGCTTGAGGGTCCCCCCGTTCAGCGGCGTCTCCCGTACGGCGACGATCAGCGGCCGCCGTTCCTTGAGCGTCACGCTCGCCGCGCGCTGCAACAGGTCCTTCGAAAGCCCGAGCGCGACGCCCGCCACGCACGCCGTCGACGCGGGCACCACGATCATGCCCTTGACCGGGTACGAGCCCGAGGACGGCCCGGCGGCGAGATCCCCGGCGGGCCAGTACCGCACGTCGTCCAGGTCGAAGGGGCCGAACGCGTCCGGCTTGCCGTCGGCGCCGCGCGCCAGCCACTCCCCCAGGTCCTCGCGCCAGTGCGCGTCCCGGAAGGGGATGCCCGTCTCGTCGAGCAGCGTGAGCCGCGAGGCCCGCGAGACCACGAGGTCGACGGCCTCGCCCGCCGCGAGCAGCGCCCGCAGCACGGAAGCGGCGTACGGCGTCCCGGACGCTCCCGACACCCCGACGACCCACGGCTTACGGCTGCTTGCTTCGACGTGCTCCACACCACGAGCCTATCCGGCGCGCGGGGAGGGGAACTTGAGCAGGGGCGTCGCGCGTTCTCTCCACGACGGGCGGGGGCCGGGATGACATACGACGCAATGGGCGGCGCGACACTGCGCCGCCGTACGACACGCGAGCGCGCGTTCACCGCGGGCAAGGTGATGCTCGCCTGGGTGGCGCTGCTGTGGCTGCTGGAAGTGGTCGACGCGGCGTCGGGGAACGCGCTGGACACCTTCGGCATCCAGCCGCGCGAGACGTCCGAGCTGATCGACGTGGTGCCGGCGTCCTTCATCCACTTCGGCTTCGGCCACGTCGCGGCGAACTCGATACCGCTGCTGGTCCTCGGCTTCTTCGCGGCGCTCGGCGGCCTGCGCCGGTTCTTCTCGGCCTGCGCGCTGATCGTCGTGGCGGACGGCCTCGGGGTCTGGCTGGTGGCGCCGGCCCATACGAACACGGCGGGCGCGTCGGGCCTGATATTCGGCCTGTTCGCCTTCGTCGTCCTCAGCGGCTTCGTGGAGCGCCGCCCGCTCGGCATCGTGGCCGGCGTGCTCATCGCCGCGTACTGGGGCACGTCGTTCCTGGCGGGCCTGTCCCCCACGAACGACGGCGTGAGCTGGCAGGGCCACCTCATCGGCCTGGCCGCGGGCGTGGTGGCGGCCTTCGTGTTCCGCCGCCGCCACGCCCCGGAGAGCTAGACCGTCAGCCCCCGCACCAGCAGATCCAGCAGCGCGCACACGAACAGCGCGATGCCGATGAAGCCGTTGACCTGGAAGAAGGCCCGGTTGAGGCGGGACAGGTCGTGGGGCTTGACGATGGTGTGCTCGTAGAGGAAGGCGCCCGCGACGATCACGAGGCCGATCCAGAAGAAGACGCCGGCGTCGGTGGCCAGCGCGTACCAGACGAACAGGGCCGTCGTGATCGTGTGGCAGGCGCGGGCGCCCCAGATCGCGCCGGGGATGCCGAAGCGGGCCGGGACCGACTTCACGCCGACCTCGCGGTCGGTCTCCACGTCCTGGCAGGCGTAGATCAGGTCGAAGCCGCCGATCCAGATGCCGACGGCGAGACCGAGGACGACGGCCGTCCAGGACCACTCGCCGGTGATCGCGATCCACGCGCCGATCGGGCCGATCGCCTGGGCGAGGCCGAGGATCGCCTGCGGGAAGTTCGTGAACCGCTTGCCGTAGGGGTAGACCACCATCGGGATCACCGCGATGGGGGCGAGGGCCAGGCACAGCGGGTTCAGCAGGGCGGCCGAGACGAGGAAGACGACCAGGGCGATCAGCGCGCCCGTCCACGCCGACTTCACCGAGACCGCGCCCGTGACGAGTTCCCGGTGCTTGGTGCGCGGATTGCGGGCGTCGATCTCGCGGTCGATGATCCGGTTCGCCGCCATCGCGAACGTCCGCAGGCCCACCATGCAGATCGTGACCAGGAGCAGCCGGCCCCAATGGATGTTCTTGTCCAGCTCGAACATCGCGGTCAGGGACGCGATGTACGCGAAGGGCAGCGCGAAGACCGAGTGCTCGATCATGACCAGGCGCAGGAAGGCCTTGGTCCGTCCCGGCTGCTGCGGGAGTGCTGCTGAGGCGCTGCTCACTTGAGTCCGTACTCCTTCCAACGGCGGTCCACCAGGGCCGCCGTCCGGGGGTCGGAGACGACCATCTCGGGCCAGCCTCCGTCCCGCGTGTAGCCCTCCTCGGGCAGCTTCTTCGTCGCGTCGATGCCCGCCTTGCCGCCCCAGAACTGCTGGTAGGAGGCGTGGTCGAGGTGGTCGACCGGGCCCTCGGTGATCATCAGGTCGCGGGCGTAGTCGGTGTTGCCGAGGGCCCGCCACGAGACTTCATGAAGGTCGTGGACGTCGCAATCGGAGTCGACCACCACGATGAGCTTGGTCAGCGACATCATGTGGGCGCCCCAGATCGCGGACATCACCTTCTGCGCGTGCTTCGGGTACTTCTTGTCGATCGAGACGATCGCGCAGTTGTGGAAGCCGCCGGACTCGGGCAGGTGGTAGTCCACGATGTCGGGGACGATCACCTTGAGCAGCGGCAGGAAGAAGCGCTCGGTGGCGCGGCCCAGCGGGCCGTCCTCCGTCGGCGGGCGGCCGACCACGATCGACTGGAGCAGCGGCCGCTTGCGCATCGTCACGCAGTCGATGGTCAGCGCCGGGAACGGCTCCTGCGGCGTGTAGAAACCGGTGTGGTCGCCGAAGGGGCCCTCGGGGAGCATCTCGCCCGGCTCCAGCCAGCCCTCGATGACGACCTCGGCCTGCGCCGGAACCTGGAGCGGCACCGTCTTGCAGTCGACCATCTCGACGCGCTTGCCCTGGAGGAACCCGGCGAGCATGTACTCGTCCATGTCCCCGGGCAGCGGCGCCGTCGACGCGTACGTGACGGCGGGCGGGCAGCCGAAGGCGATGGCGACCGGGAGCTTCTCGCCGCGCTTGGCGGCCACCTGGTAGTGGTTGCGGCTGTCCTTGTGGATCTGCCAGTGCATGCCGATGGTGCGCTTGTCGTGGCGCTGGAGGCGGTACAGGCCGAGGTTGCGGACGCCCGTGTCCGGGTCCTTGGTGTGGGTCAGGCCCAGGTTGAAGAAGGAGCCGCCGTCCTCGGGCCACGTGAACAGCGCCGGAAGCTGCTCCAGGTCGACCTCGTCGCCGCGCAGCACGACCTCCTGCACGGGGGCGGCGTCCGACTTCACCTTCTTCGGCGGTACGTGGGTCATCGCGCCGAGCTTGCCGAACGCCTCGCGGATGCCGACGAACCCCTGCGGCAGCTCCGGCTTCAGCAGGCCGCCGATCTTGTCGCTGATGTCGTTGTACGACTTCAGGCCGAGCGCCTTGAGCAGGCGGCGGTCCGTGCCGTAGACGTTCATCGCGAGGGGCATCGACGCGCCCTTCACGTTCTCGAAGAGGAGGGCGGGGCCGCCGGCCTTGTTCACCCGGTCGACGATCTCACCGACCTCCAGATACGGGTCGACCTCGGCCTTGATGCGCTTCAGGTCGCCTTCGCGCTCCAGAGCCCTGAGCAGGGAGCGAAGATCGTCGTAAGCCATGCGTTCCAGTATCGGTCAACCGTTACCCTGGCCCCGTCACCGGGGGCCCGATGGGCCCCGAACGCTTCCGTGGGGGATCTCGACCCGATGCTGCGCTACTTGCCGTTCCTGCTGGTCCTGGCGCTCTGGATCTACACGTTCATCGACTGTCTGAACACCCCGGAAAAAGAGGTGCGCAAGCTGCCCAAGGTGGTCTGGGTCATCATCATCCTGCTGTTCGGCGAGGTGCTCCTCGGGCCGATCGCGTGGCTGGTGGTGGGCAGGCCGCGGCGCGCGCCCGCGGGCGGCGGCGGGGGTGCGCGGTTCGTGGCGCCCGACGACAACCCCGAGTTCCTGCGGTCCCTGAAGGACGACGACAAGAAGGACGACAAGCGGACCGACGACTGAGTCCTTCGTCCGTACCTCACACTGGTTGCGGAACACTCCCCTCCGCCTCGCGCGCACGCATCCAGTGAAGGCCCATGTCCAGCTCAAGACCGCCGCACGAATCCACCGCCCCCGACGTCGTCACCGGGCCCGAGAAGCTGATCGCCGTCGAGGCGCACGGAGCCGAGCCCGTGCCGCGCGACAAGCGGCACGGCAGCCCGCGCCAGCTGCTGTGGACGTGGGCCTCGCCCCAGGTCGGGTTCGCGACCCTGTTCATCGGCGTCCTGTCGGTCACCGCGTTCGGTCTGAGCTTCTGGCAGGCGGTCGCCGCCCTCGTGCTCGGCGCCGGTCTCGGCTCGCTCGCGCACGGCCTGCTCTCCACGGACGGGCCGCGGTTCGGCGTCCCGCAGATGGTGATCGGCCGGCTCTCCTTCGGCCACCGCGGCAACGCGGTGCCCTCGGCGGTCAACGCGCTCGTCGCCGGCATCGGCTGGTTCGCCGTCAACAGCGTCGGCGGCGCCTTCGCCCTCAACTCGCTCACCGGCCTCGCGCCGCTGCCGAGCCTGCTGATCCTCGTCGTCCTCGAAGTCGTCATCGGCTACGTCGGGCACGACCTGGTGCACCGCTTCGAGCAGTACGCGTTCCCGGTGCTCTGCGTGATCTTCCTGATCGCCGGGGTGTGGATGTTCAAGGACGCCGACCTCGCGGGCTCCGGCGCGGGCGGCGGCTTCGGCGGGTTCATGCTCGCGTTCTCCGCCTGCTTCGGGTTCACGGCGGGCTGGAACCCGTGCGCCTCCGACTACGCGCGCTATCTGCCCGCCGACACCCCGCCGCGCGCCACCGCCCGCTACTCGGGCCTCGGCCTGTTCGTGTCGATCGCGGTCGTCTCGGTGATCGGCGCGGCCTCCGGCACGCTCGCCGCGCCCGAGGGAGCCAGCCCCACCGACGCGTTCACCAGCCACCTGCCGGGGTGGCTCGCCAACCTGACGCTCGTCGCGATCATCCTCGGCGCGATGGCCGCCTCCACGCTCAACGTGTACTCGGCGGCGGTCTCCATCTCCTCGCTCGCCCTGCCGCTGCCGAACTGGCTGGGCCGCGCCGCGCTCGTCGCGATCGTCGGGGCCGTCGGCACGGCCGCCGGGTGGGCCTCGCTCGCCGACGCGGGCAAGGCGTTCGAGAACTTCCTGCTCGTCATCGCGTACTGGATCGCGCCCTGGCTCGGCGTCGTGTTGATGGAGCACTGGCTGCGCGCGCTGCCCGACGACGCGCTCGCCGCCCGCCTCCAGGACACGTCGTTCACCAACCCGGCGGGCCTGATCGCGCTGCTCGTGGGCGTCGCGGTGTCGGTGCCGCTGTTCTCCAACCAGACGGTCTACGTCGGCCTCGTGCCCGCCACCTGGCCCGGCGTCGGCGACCTGACCTGCCCGGTCGGCTTCGCGCTCGGCGCGCTGCTGTACGTGGTGCTGCGCCGCCGCGACGCCCTGCCGACCCCCGCGTAACCACCCACCGCACAGAAAGGCCCGTACGCCACCATGGCTCACGACTTCGACCCCGACCTCGCCCGCACCTGGCTCGCCACCGCCGTGGAGGAGGCGAGGGCCGGGCTCGCCGAGGGCGGCATCCCGATCGGCGCCGCGCTCTACTCCGCCGACGGCAAGCTGCTCGGCCGCGGCCACAACCGGCGCGTCCAGGACGCCGACCCGTCCGTGCACGGCGAGACCGACGCGTTCCGGCGGGCCGGGCGGCAGCGCACGTACAAGGGCACCACGATGGTGACCACGCTCAGCCCCTG
Source organism: Streptomyces sp. BYX5S (assembly GCF_054724165.1). NCBI lineage: Bacteria > Bacillati > Actinomycetota > Actinomycetes > Kitasatosporales > Streptomycetaceae > Streptomyces > Streptomyces sp. BYX5S. Next base: position 7,666,265 of record NZ_CM138829.1, read on the forward strand.
CTGGTACTGCTCGGGCCTGGTCCGGCAGTTCGGGATCTCGCGCGTGATCATCGGCGAGGCCCGCACCTTCCACGGCGGGCACGACTGGCTCGCCGAGCACGGCGTCGAAGTCGTCGTGCTGGACGACCCGGAGTGCGTGGGCATGATGGAGGAGTTCATCGCCGCGAAGCCGGAGCTGTGGAACGAGGACATCGGCGAGTAGCCGCCGGGGCCACGTACATCGTGTACGTCGTCACGCCCCCTGAAGCGGACAGTGCGCCCCTGGGCCGGGACAGCGCGGGCCCGGACACTCAGGGGGCATGACGACCGCCCCGGGCACCGCTCCCACCAGCACGACCCCGCCGCCTCCCGCGTACGGCGACAAGGTCATCGCCGTCGAGACGGCGGGCGCCGAGCCGATACCCGAGGCCGAACGGCACGGCGGGCCACGGCAGTTGCTGTGGACGTGGGCCTCGCCCAACATCGAGTTCGCGACGGTCTACATCGGCGTGATCTCCGTGCTCTTCTTCGGCCTCAGCTTCTGGCAGGCCGCGGCCGCCCTGCTGCTCGGCACCGCGCTCGGCGCGCTCACCCAGGGCATCCTGTCGCTCGACGGCCCGCGCTTCGGCGTCCCGCAGATGGCCATCGGGCGGCTCGCGTTCGGCTTCCGCGGCAACGTCCTGCCGTCCGGGGTGAACGCGCTGGTGGCGGGCGTCGGCTGGTTCGCCGTCAACAGTGTCAGCGCCGCGTTCGCCCTCAACACCCTCACCGGCCTGCGCCCGTTGCCCTCCCTGCTCCTGGTCGTGGCAGCGGAGATCGCCATCGGGTTCATCGGCCACAACTTCGTGCACGCCTTCGAGCGGTACGCGTTCCCGGTGCTCGCGGTCGTCTTCCTGCTGGCGGGCGTCTGGACGTTCGGCGAGGCCGACCTCGCGGCGGCCGGCGGCGGGGGCGGCATCGGCGGCTTCCTGCTCGCCTTCAGCTCGGCGTGGGGGTATGCGGCGGGCTGGAACCCGAACGCGTCGGACTACTCCCGCTACCTGCCGAGCACCGCGAACCGCTTCCGTACGGTGCTGTGGCCGGCGCTCGGCCTGTTCCTGTCGGTGTCCGTGGTGTCGCTGACCGGCGCGGCGTCCGCGACGATCGCGGCGCCCGCGGGCGCGAGCCCGACGGCCGCCTTCACGGGCCATCTCCCGTCGTGGCTGGCCCACGCGGTGCTGGTCGCGATCATCCTGGGCGCGGTCTCGGCGAACGCCCTGAACATCTATTCCTCGTCCATGTCGATCACGTCGCTGGGCCTGCGCCTGCCCCGGTGGCTCGGCCGCAGCACCCTCGTCGTGGTGACGGGTGCGGCGGGCACGGCGGCGGCGTGGTCGTCGCTGTCCGACGCGGGCCACGCGTACGAGACGTTCCTGCTGGTCATCGCGTACTGGATCGGCCCGTGGCTGGGCGTGGTGCTCACCGAGCGGTGGCTCTCGCGGCGTACGGAGCACACCGAACGCGCCGCGCGCCTCACGGATCCCGGCTTCACCAACCGGCCCGGATTCACCGCCCTGTTGGCGGGCGTCGCGGTCTCGGTGCCGCTGTTCTCGAACCAGGAGCGCTACGTCGGCTGGGCCCCGTCCCACTGGCCGTCCCTGGGCGATGTCACCTGCCTGGTGGGCTTCACGGTGAGCGCGGTGGTGTACGCGGCGGCGCGGCGCGGCCAGGGCTCTTCTTGACGGATCGGCACCGGGTTCGGGCGGCGCGAGCATCCCCCTCGGGTACCCGCGCCGCGCCCCTGCCCGGCCGTGGAGCGGTCCCCCGTGCCGCTCGACGGCCTGCCGTGCCCGGCAGGAAGTTCAGTGTGACCGAAGGACGCGCCGAACTGGAGCGAATTTCTAGAAATTCACTATAGAAACACAGCCTCCCACTCCCCCGCGCCCTCCTGCCCGTACGCTGGGGTCCGACATGAGCCCCAAGCAACTCCGCGGCGCGGAGACCGTCGACCGTTTACTCGATGCCGCGTTGCGCGTGTACGGGGAGGCCGGCGAGCAGGGGATCACCGTCGGCGCCCTGACGCGGGAGAGCGGCGTCAGCATGGGCAGCCTTTACCACCACTTCGGCAGCGTCGACGGGCTGATGCGGGAGCTGCTGACGCGGTGGCTCGGGCGGCTGCTCGGCGAGCTCGGCGGGGCCATGGAGGGGGCGCGGACCCCGCGTTCGGGGATCCGCGCGATCGTCGAAACGTATCTGCGGTTCATCGGGGAGCACCCCGACGCCGCCCGCCTGCTGCACTCCAGTTACGCGGACCGGCTCACGATGGAGCAGGCGCAGCAGTTGCGGGACGCGCAGGAGGCACGGCTGTCGCCGCTCGTCGCGTGGCTGCGGCGGCACGCCGAGTCCGGCGCGATCGCCCCGCTGCCCGACCCGATCGTCGAGGCCCTCGTCCTCGGCCCGGTCGTCGGCTTCGCCCGCGGCTGGCTCGCCGGGGCGCGGGACCTCGACCTCGCTCAGGCCGCGCGCGTCCTGCCGGACAGGATCTGGCGCTCACTGGCGCCCTGAACCCCGACCACGCGCGCCGCGCAGGCCGCCTGGAGGAGTTCGCCGAGCAGGTCCGGGTCGCCGACCTCCGCGCCGAGCAGCGACTCGATGCGCTCCAGACGCTGGTAGAGCGACTGGCGGCCGATGTGCAGCAGCGCGGCGGTACGGGTCGGGCTGCACCCGTGCCGCAGGTGCACCTCCAGGGTGCGCACCAGCGCGCTGCCGTGGGTGGCCTCCCAGCGCAGCAGCGGCCCGAGCACGTCGTCGGCGAGCCGGGTCAGCCGCTCCCGGTTGGCCTCGACGCCGCCGCGCGTCAGCTCCCGCTCCAGCGCCAGGGAACGCGACGACGTCACTAACGCCCCCGCCCAGTCGGCCGGTTCGGCGGCGGGCACGGTCAGCGCCAGCTCCAGCGTCGTACGGGCCGCGCGCAGCGTGTCGCTCCAGCGCAGCCAGCCGTCGGCCGCGCCCACCGGATGCCCCACCGCCACCGTGAGCCCCGCCGGGGCCGCCGCACGGAAGGCGTCGCACACGGCCCGCACCGCGTCCCGGCCGGGCGGCGCCACGACGAGCGCGAGCACGTCGCCGGGGAACGCCGCGCACAGCGCGCCCCGGCCCGCCACCCGGTCGACCGCCGCCCGCGCCGCGCTGGAAGGACCGTGCACGGAGACCCCGACGAGCCGCGCCCCGGCGGCCGGCCGGAACCCGGCGAGCGCCGAACGGGCCTGCACCTCGGGTTGGTTGAGGGCCTGCCGGTCGGCGAGGTCGGCGAGGAGCGCGGCCGCGTGATCGGCCGCCCGCAGCGTGACGGCGGGCCGGGCGGCGAGCCCGTGCGTGACGATGGCCCGGTTGGCGGCCTCCGCGATCCGCACGAACGGCACGACGCGGCGCAGCGCGATCAGCGGGAACCCCGACTCGGCGGCGGCGCGCACCACTTCGTCCGGCATCCGTTCAAGGGCCCGGCCCACCTCCACGGCGAGCCCCGCCGCGCCGCGCGCCGTCAGCTCCCGCACGTAGCGGCGCAGCGCGCCCCCGTCGGCGTCGAGGAACGCGTACCCGTTGGTCAGCAGCAGCTCCCCGCCGTCGAGGAAGCCCGCGCCCTCGTACACCTCGCTGGAATGCACCCAGCGCACCGGCCGGTCCAACGACCGCGCCCCGGCGAGCAGTTCGGGTTCCGCGTCGGCGACGACGTCGAGGGCGAGGATCTCGCGGAGCGTGAGAGCGGACACGGGACCTCCCGGTGGGGCACGCGCGCGTGCGGACAATCCGTCGGGGTGGGGACGGCCGGGACAGTACGCCCCGCACGTTGCCCCGGTGTTTCGGCGCCGCGAGAGTGGACCGCATGACCGCTTCCCCGGGCAGCTCGCCCCGCATCCCGACCATCGACCTGACGCCGTGGCGCTCCGGTGACCCGGCCGCCCGCTCCGCGATCGCCGCGACCGTCGACGACGCGCTGCGCACGGCCGGTTTCCTGCTGGTGACCGGGCACGGCGTGGACCCGGAGCTGCGCGGCCGGATCCGGGACGCGGCGCGCGGCTTCTTCCGGCTGCCGCCGACCGTGAAGGAGCCGTACGCGGTCAAGGTCGGCGGGCGCGGCTGGCTCGGGCCCGGCGCCGAGGCCAACGGCTACTCCGAGGGCACCGAGACGCCGCCCGACCTGAAGGAGTCCCTGTCCTTCGCCACCGACACGGACTTCGCCGACCCGGACGTGCGCGCCGAGTGGTCCGGCGAGAACGTCTTCCCGGCCGAATCGCCCGAGCTGGGCGAGCTGGTGGGCACGTATCTGGCGGCGATGCGGGCGCTCTCCGACGAGCTGCTGGAACTCCTCGCGGTCGCCCTCGACGAGCCCGCCGACTTCTTCACCCGCCACACCGCGCAGCCCACGTGGGGCTTCAACATCAACTGGTACCCGGGCACGGAGGTCGTCGGCGCCCCGGAGCCCGGCCAGTTCCGGATCGGCCCGCACACCGACTTCGGCACGGTGACCGTGCTCGACCGGCAGGCCGGAAAGGGCGGCCTCCAGGTCTTCACCGACGAGGGCGGCTGGGAGGACGCCCCGTACGACCCGGACGCGTTCACCATCAACATCGGTGACCTGATGGCCCGCTGGACCGGCGACCGCTGGCGCTCGGGCCGGCACCGCGTCCTGCCGCCCCCGGCGGACGCGCCCGCCGAGGAGCTGATGTCGCTGGTCTACTTCTACGAGTGCGACCCGCGCACGACGGTCGCGCCGCTGCCCGCCCCGAAGGGCCGGGTCGCGTACGAGCCGGTGGACTCGCACACGTATCTGCGCGGCAAGCTGGACGCGATCACCGTCGGCTGAGGCGGGCCGGGCACGCGTGAGGGCCGGTTCCCGAAGGAACCGGCCCTCACGCGATGGTGCTCAGACCCCGGCGTACGAGTGCTTGCCGGTGACGAAGATGTTCACGCCGTAGTAGTTGAAGATCCAGCAGGCGAACGCGATCAGCGCCAGGTAGGCGGCCTTGCGGCCCTTCCAGCCGGCCGTCGCGCGGGCGTGCAGGTACGCGGCGTAGGCGACCCAGGTGATGAACGACCAGGTCTCCTTGGGGTCCCAGCCCCAGTAGCGGCCCCACGCGTCGCCCGCCCAGATGGCGCCCGCGATGATCGTGAACGTCCACAGCGGGAAGACGGCCGCGTTGATGCGGTACGAGAACTTGTCGAGGGACTGCGAGGCGGGCAGCCGTTCCATGACGGAGGTCGCGAACTTGCCGGGGGTACCGCCGCTCGCGAGCTTGTTCTCGTAGGAGTCCTTGAACAGGTACAGGATCGTGCCGACCGCGCCGACGTAGAAGACCGCGCCGCAGAAGATCGCCGTCGAGACGTGGATGTAGAGCCAGTACGAGTGCAGCGCCGGGACGAGCTGGTCGCTGGACGTGTAGAGGACGGTGGTGGCGAGGCCGAGGTCGAGCAGGACCGTGATGACCAGCGGCAGGCCGAGCCAGCGCACGTTCTTCTTCAGCGCGAGCAGCACCAGGTAGATGCCGACGGCCACGGTGGAGAAGGTGATGCTGAACTCGTACATGTTGCCCCACGGGGCCCGCTCCACCGAGAGCGCGCGCGTGACGACGCCGCCGAACTCGATGAGGAACGCGAGGGCCGTGAGGGAGACCGCGATGCGCCCGTACAGGTCGCCCTGCGCGTCACCGGCGGCGGCGCCGGGGCCGTCCGGAACGTCACGGGCGCCGGCGGCGGCCCGCGTGACGACCTTCGGCCGCTCGATGACGGCCGTACCGCCCTGCTTCTTCACGGTCACGGCGGGCGCGGCGGCGGCCGGCTCGTCGGCCTTGCCGGTGAGCGCGGCGGCGGTGCGGCCGACCTTGCTGCGGCTGCCGAAGATCCACTCGGCCATGTTCGCGAAGAACGCGAGCAGGTACACGGCCATCGACGAGTAGATGAGGACGTTGCTCGTATGCGCCAGGTTCTCGTTTACTGCGGCGGCGAGAGTCACTTCGTCTCAGCCCCTTCTGCGGCAGGAACAGCAGTGTTGGTGTCAGTGGAGGTCTCCGGCGCGCTCGGCGCCTCGGCGTGCAGTTGCTCGACCAGCGAGCCCAGCTCCTCCGGCAGCTTCGCGGACTCGCTGCGGCCGAGGCCCGCCATCTCGACGACGGTCACGCCGTCGGGGCCCTCGACGGCGCGCACCCAGACGCGGCGGCGCTGGATGAACAGGGAACCGGCCAGACCGAAGATCGCGACGATGGCGCCGCCCAGGGCCCAGGTGTCACCGGGCGAGTGGGAGATCTGGAAGGTGACCCATTCCTTGATGTCCTTGTCGAACGTGATGGAGCCCGCCCCGTTCGGCAGCTTCATCGTCTCGCCGGGCAGCAGCCGCTGCTTGAGCGCCTTGCCCTTGGAGTCCTTGTAGGCCTTCATGTGCGAGGTGTCCAGCTGGTACACGTTCTGCGGAAGGCCCGCGTCCACGCCGAGGTCGCCGTGCGTCGCGTTGAGCGCGAGGACGGGGAAGTCGAGGGCGGGGAACTGGGAGAGCATCGTGCCCTGGCCCGCGCCCGCGAACGTCGGCACGAACCAGGCGGCGAAGCCCAGCTGCTCCTTCTCGCCCTTCGCGTTCTTGTAGCCGTCCATCACCTTGATGGCGCCCTGCGAGGAGATGTTGGAGTCGATCGGCAGCATCGGCACGGTCTGCTTCGAGACGACCTTGCCGTCGCCGTCGCGGACCGTGACGGGGACCGCGTACCCGTGCCCGTTGAGGAAGATCTTGGTGCCGTCGATGTCCAGCGGGTGGTTGGACTCGATGGCGGCCTTCTTCGTCTTGTCGCCCGAGCCCTCGGTGTAGCTGACGTTCGCGCGGAACGTGCGCGGCGTGCCCTTCTCGGGGCCCGTGCGCTCGTACGTGGCCGTGAACTTGTCGAGGGTGAAGCTGAACGGCGACAGGTCGTGGTCGCTGTCGAAGAGGTTGCCGGACTTGAAGTCGTCGTACTGGGTGAGCGTGTTGGCGAACCCGTCGCCCTCGACGACGAGCTTGCCGCCCTCGAACTTGAACAGCTGGCCCCAGGCGAACGCGATCAGCATCACGATCAGCGCGATGTGGAAGGCGAGGTTGCCGACCTCCCGCAGATAGCCCTTCTCGGCGGCGACCGCGTCGCCCGCGACGTGCGCGCGGAAGCGGCGCTTCTTGAGCATCGCGAGGGCGGTGGCGCGCACCTGCTCCGGGTCCGCCTCCGTGCGCCACGTCGCGTACGCGGGCAGCCGGGTCAGCCGCTTGGGCGCGCCCGGCGGACGGCCGCGGAGCTGGCCGACGAACTGCCAGGTGCGCGGCACGATGCAGCCGATGAGGGAGATGAACAGCAGCAGGTAGATCGCGGAGAACCACACCGAGCTGTAGACGTGGAAGAAGCCGATCTTGTCGTAGAGCGGCGCGAGCACGTCGTGTGCCTTGCGGAAGTCCTCGACCTTGGTCGGGTCGGTGCCCTGCTGCGGGATCAGGGAGCCGGGGATGGCGCCGAGGGAGAGCAGGAACAGCAGGATCAGGGCGACCCGCATCGAGGTGAGCTGCCGCCAGAACCAGCGGACCCAGCCGATGACACCGAGCTTCGGCAGGTTGGGCGCACGGTCCTCCTGGGGAGCCGTGCTCAGTTGGGACGCGGCCTCGGCCTCAGTGGGATCGCCACCGGTCGCCTGCACGTCGTCGGTCGTCTTGCTCATGGATCAGATTCCCACCTGGAAGCCGGTGGACCAGGTCCGCATCTGCCCCACGAGGGCGTCCCACGCGCCCGTGAGCAGAAGCACCCCGGTCAGGATCATCATGATGCCGCCGATGCGCATCACCCACGTGTAGTGCCGCTTGACCCAGCCGAACGCGCCGAGCGCCTTGCGGAAGGCGATCGCGGCGAGCACGAAGGGCACGCCGAGGCCGAGGCAGTACGCGACGGTCAGTATCGCCCCGCGGCCCGCGGTGCTCTGCACCGACGACAGGCCGATCACGGAGGCGAGGGTCGGGCCGATGCAGGGGGTCCAGCCGATGCCGAACAGCGCGCCGAGCACCGGGGCTCCGGCGAGCCCGGCGGCGGGCTTCCTGTGGAAGCGGAACTCCCGCTGCGTCATCCACGGCATGAAGCCCATGAAGAAGACGCCCATCAGGATCATCAGGCCGCCGAGCACCTTGGTCAGGACCGGCTGGTACTCCTGGAGCGTCTGCCCGAAGAAGCCGAACAGCGCGCCGCCGGAGACGAAGACGGCGGTGAACCCGAGGACGAACAGGCTGGCGCCCGCCGCCATCCGGCCCCGCCGCTGCTCCATCAGGTCGGTGCCGGTGATCCCGGTCACGTACGACAGATAGCCCGGTACGAGGGGCAGGACGCACGGCGAGAAGAAGGAGACGAGGCCGCCGAGGAGGGCGATGGGGACGGCGAGGAGGAGCGCGCCGTCCGTGACGGTGTCACCGGCGGCGAGTGTGACGAGGGAGGAGCTCACGGCTGCTCACTTCTCCGCGACGACCGGCGCGACCATCTCGCGCAGCGCCTTCTCGCTCAGCGGCTTGAGCGAACGCGCGGCGATCTTGCCCTCGCGGTCGACGACGATCGTCGAGGGGATGGCCTGCGGGTTGAGCGTGCCCTTCTCGAACTTGAGCAGGAGGCGGCCCGTCGGGTCGTAGAAGCTCGGGTACTCGACCCCGTAGTTCTCCTCGAACTTCTTGGCCGGGTCGGTGCTGGTGTCCCGCGTGTTGATGCCGAGGAACTGGACGCCCTGCTTCTCGGTGTCCTCGGCGACCTTCACGAAGTTCGGGGCCTCGGCGCGGCACGGCGGGCACCAGGAGCCCCAGACGTTGAGGACGACGACCTTGCCCTTGTAGTCGGACATGTCGAGCTGCTTGCCCTCCAGGTCCTTGCCGGTCAGGGAGGGGGCGTCGTGACGCTCGCCCTTCTTGACCGTGGCGATGCCGCCGGACCCGGAGACGAAGTTGGTGTTGTTGCCACCGCCCGACGTGCCACCGGAGCCGCAGGCCGTCAGCGCGAGGGCCAGCGCGGCGGCACCAACGGTCAGCTGGGCGGCGCGGCGCTTCGTCGGGGTGGTGCGGGGGGCGCGGGAGGCGGCACTCATGTGAAAAGTTTCGCATGTCTGTTTAGGGGATCTTCCGCACCCCCCTCGCGCTCGGAAAAGCCCACTTCAGGAGGGGTTTACGAGGAACCTGCGCCAGCCCTTCGACGGCCGCTGTCCCACATCGAGGGTACGGAGCTTCGCCAGCGTTTTCGGGTCCTGCGCGTCGAGCCAGTCGGTGAACTGCCGGAAGGAGACGAGCCGCACGTCATGGTGTTTGTCGGCGGTTGCGGCGATGTGCTTCAGCGCTTCCTCGACGGCGTCCATGTAGATGCCGCCGTTCCACTCCTCGAAGTGGTTGCCGATGAAGAAGGGCGCCCGGTTCGTCTCGTATGCCCGCTTGAATCCCTGGATGTACGCCTGCGCGGACTGCTCGCGCCAGCCCGGGTGGTTGTGGGCGGGCGCGCGGGTGGTGCTGAGGGACTGGTTGGCCAGCATGTTGTAGTCCATCGACAGGACCTCGAAGGCGCGGCCGGGGAACGGGACGGCCTGGAGCGGCAGGTCCCACACCCCGAGCCGCTTCTCGGGCCAGCGCTGCCGCCCGCCCGGCGAGGACGCGTCGTAGCGCCAGCCGAGGTCACGGGCGGCGGGCAGCAGGCTGTCCTGGCCGAGCAGGCAGGGCGTGCGCCCGCCCACCAGCTCCTGGTCGTAGTCGAAGGGGAGGGCGGGCAGGTCGCGCCATCCCGTGTTCGTCCGCCACTGCGTGACGAAGGACTTCGCCTGGCGGATCTCGTCGCGCCACTGCGCGGGCGTCCAGTTCGCGACGGAGCCGGAGCCCGCGCAGAAGTGCCCGTTGAAGTGCGTGCCGATCTCGTGCCCTTCGAGCCAGGCCCGGCGGACGTACGTCAGCGTCTCCTTCACGTGCGCGTCCGTGAGGTAGCCGATGTCGGAGGCGCCGACGGGGTTGTTCGGCGGGCGGTAGAGGCGCTTCTTCGACTCGGGCAGCAGATAGAGCCCCGACAGGAAGAAGGTCATGTGCGCGCCGTGGTCCTCGGCGAGCTTCAAGAAGCGCGGGAACAGTCCGTTGCCCACCTCGCCCGCGCCGTCCCAGGAGAAGACCACGAACTGCGGCGGCTTCTGCCCCGGTTCGAGCCGCTCCGGCGCGGCGGGCTGGCGGGGCTGCTTCCCGGTGTACGCCGTCGAGCCGTCGCCGATGGGCCTCGCGGGCGCCCGGCGGGGCGGCCCCGGCTTCCCGCGCTCCTCGGTGACCGTCGGGGCGCCGCCCGTACCGCATCCGGCGAGCACCGTCCCGGCCGCCGCTCCCGCACCGAGTCCCAGCAGTCCCCTGCGACCCACAACCCGCATACCGTCTTCCCCATTCGTCACGCTGTGCCCCATTCACAGGGACATCACAGAAGAGGGCGCGACAAACACGCGGGTTCCGGTAAACGGTCCGTATTTGCGGTGATTTGAAGTGGTACGCGGAAGGCCGCCGGTTGACGGCGGCCTTCACGACACGGGGGACGGGCGGACTCAGGCGCCGAACGCCTTGTCCTTCCCCTTCACCGGCTTGGCACCGGCCAGGAGATGCGCGGGGACGAGATCGCGGGCGGGCTCGCTGTAGCCCACGGACACGATCTTGTCGCCCTGGTACGTGAACGTGGTCAGCGAGGCCAGCGTGCACTGCCGCTTGCGCGGGTCGTGCCACAGGCGCCGCTTCTCGACGAACGACCGGACGATCCAGATCGGCAGCTGGTGGCTGACGCACACGGCCTCGTGCCCGCGCGCGGCGTCCTTCGCGGCGTCGAGCGCGCCCATCATCCGCACGACCTGCTCGATGTACGGCTCGCCCCAGGACGGCTTGAACGGGTTGACCAGGTGCTTCCAGTTCTCCGGCTTCTTCAGCGCGCCGTCGCCGACACCGAAGGTCTTGCCCTGGAAGACGTTGCCCGCCTCAAGGAGGCGCTCGTCGCTGTCCAGGTCGAGGCCGTGCGCCTTCGCGATCGGCGTCGCCGTCTCCTGCGCCCGCTCCAGCGGGGACGCCACGACGTGCGTGATGTCGCGCGTGGAGAGGTGCTCGGCGACCCGGTCGGCCATCCGGCGGCCGAGGTCGGACAGGTGGTAGTCGGGCAGCCGCCCGTACAGGATCCCGTCCGGGTTGTGCACCTCGCCGTGGCGCATCAGATGGACGACGGTGATGTCGTCCTTCGACTTCGGCGCGCTCATGCCGTGGCCTCCGCGGCGGCGCGGGCGGCGGCCGGCAGCGCGGCGGCGATCCGCTCGATCGCCCGCTCGTCGTGGGCGGTCGACACGAACCAGGACTCGAACGCCGACGGCGGCAGGTACACGCCCTGCTCCAGCATCGAGTGGAAGAACGGACCGAAGCGGAAGGCGTCCTGCCCCTTCGCGTCGTCGTAGTTCGTCACCTCGTTCTCCGTGAAGAACACGGTGAACATGTTCGTGGCGTTCTGCACGCGGTGCGCGACGCCCTCCTTGGTGAGCGCCTCGGAGACCAGGCCCCGCAGCTGCTCGCTGGTCGCGTTCACCTTCGCGTACGCCGCGTCGTCGAGCAGCCGCAGCTGGGCGACGCCCGCGGCGGTGGCGACGGGGTTACCGGACAGCGTGCCCGCCTGGTAGACGGGACCGGCGGGCGCGAGGTGCGCCATGACGTCGGCGCGGCCGCCGAACGCGGCGGCGGGGAAGCCACCGCCCATGACCTTGCCGAAGGTCATCAGGTCCGGGACGACCCCGTCGACGCCGAACCAGCCGGCCTTCGAGGTACGGAAGCCCGTCATCACCTCGTCGGAGACGAACAGCGCGCCGTTCTCGGCGCACACGTCCTTGAGCCCCTGGTTGAAACCTTCCTTCGGCGGCACGACGCCCATGTTGCCGGGCGAGGCCTCCGTGATGACACAGGCGATCTCGCCGGGGTGCGCGGCGAACGCGGCCCGCACGGCCTCGATGTCGTTGTACGGCAGCACGATCGTGTCGCCGGCCTGCGCGCCCGTGACACCCGGGGTGTCCGGCAGGCCCAGCGTGGCGACGCCCGAACCGGCGGCGGCGAGCAGCGCGTCGACGTGCCCGTGGTAGCAGCCGGCGAACTTGATCACCTTGGCGCGGCCGGTGAACCCGCGCGCCAGCCGGATCGCCGACATGGTCGCCTCGGTCCCGGAGGACACGAGCCGCACCTGCTCGACCGGCTCGATGCGCCGGACGATCTCCTCGGCCAGCTCGACCTCGCCCGCACCCGGCGTACCGAAGGAGGTGCCGCGCGAGACGGCCTCCTGCACGGCGGCGATCACCTCGGGGTGGGAATGGCCGAGGATCATCGGCCCCCACGAGCACACGAGGTCGACATACTCGCGCCCGTCGGCATCGGTGAGATACGGACCGTTACCGGACACCATGAACCGGGGCGTTCCGCCCACCGCCCGGAATGCGCGCACGGGCGAGTTCACGCCACCGGGCGTGACCGCTTCCGCACGGTCGAAAAGCCCCTGCGACGCGGGTGCCTCATAGGGATAGGGAGTGTTGTTCGCCTCTGCCATGCCTCTCAGCGTACGGCCCACTGTCCCGCGCCCCAGCGCGTGGACCCGCGGGGCACCTAGACTCTGCGTGGTGCTGCGATACGCCGACACGTTTCGGCGGGGGACCGTGGGGGAGGTCACTGACACGATGATCGGGTTGCGCGTCGGCGGTCGCGCGGCCTACAAAAGGGCTTCGCGCCCTGGGAAACAGCAGTCGGGTGGAGATATGCATCGCGGTGGCGGACTGGGCGAGGGGACCGGCGACCTGGGCCCCCGGCGTGCCCGGCGGGGGAAGCACCGGCGCGACGACAGCACGGTCGGCAGGGACGACAGGTCGGCGCGGATCCAGCGCGCTGCAGGTGGCACGGACGGCGGGGACGGGGACATCGGGAATGGTGGCCGGGTGGGGGTGACGTACAAATACTTCGGCGCGCCCGACGGCGCCACCGCGGCCCGCGTACCGATCTCCATGCGACCCGAGGAGCTCGGCGGTGACGAGCTGGGCATGGGCGGCATGTTCACCAAGATCAAGCCGGAGACGATGGCCGCGATGGTCCTCACCGGCATCGAGGGCATACCCCTGCACAAGGTCCCGCCACTGGAACTGGTCGTCCTCCACCCCGACTACGCGGTGGTCAAACTCCCCATGACGGTCGTCGACCCCCTGCGCGGCGTCGGCGAGGAATCCGTCGGCGCGGCCGCCTTCATCTGGTCCACGGTCCCCGACCGGGGCGGACCGCGCGACGCGTTCAACGTGTACCAACTGCTCCACGAGTGGCAGGACTTCAGCCACCGGCTGCATGATGCGGGGCATCAGGCGTATTGCTTGGTGTGGCCGTAGCGGCCGAGGCAACGGTGGAGTTCTGGGGGGCGGCGCTGTGGGGGGAACGAAGCGGGCACTGCTGATCGCGGCGGCCGGAGCGGATCTGGACTTCGTCGTCGACGACGTGGAGCGGATCAAGGACGCGCTGCTCGGCTCGGGGTGGAACGAGTCCGATGTAACGGTTCTGGACACACCCGAGAACACCACGCAGCGGGCCATCAACAAGGCGCTCGTGGATCTCTTCGGCCAGTGCGAGGACGACGACTTCGCCCTGGTCTACTTCTCCGGGCACGGGGTCCGGATCAAGGACGTCGACCACTTGGTGCCGGGCGACGCGAAACCCGACGACCTCACATGGGCCCTGATCGCCGTCGAACCGGACACACTGCTCGAAAGTCTGCGCACGCGGGCGACCGTGGTGATGTTCCTCGACGCCTGCCGGGACGCGCGGGAAACGGAACCGCCTGCCCTGCGGCGGCAGTGGCAGGGCAGCTGGGACAACGTGGCCCTGGTGCGGCCCTGCGCGGCCGGTCAGCAGGCCTGGGGCACGCAGGAAGAGGGCAGCTTCATGGGGCGGGCGCTCGCCGAGGCCCTGGCCCGCAGATCCAGCCCGCGCACGGTCGGCGAAGTGATCGCGTACGTACGGAAGAGGACCGCGGAACTCGCCAGGGCCGCCGAGGGCTGCCCCGAGCAGCAGGAGGTGCGCGAGGCATGGCTGAGCGGCACCAGCGAACCGCCTGACAAGACGCACACCGACTGGCCCGTCTGCCTCGGCGGAATCGGCGAGGACCGCTGGGAACAAGCCGTGAGCGCCTCGAAACTGTGGGACCGGATTCCCGAGCGGACAGCCGTCGACACCACCGGGCTGAAGAGCGGTCTGAACGGGCTGATCGGCGAGGTGCGCAAGATCAAGCGCAACGCCGACGGGGAGGACAGGGCGGGAGCCGACCCCTGGGAGGACGTCCGCTTCCCCGAGCGGGTCCTGGAGCGGCTCAACGATCTGATCCCGCCGTCTCCTCAGGGCGAGTTGAGCCCACTTGAGGTGGTGGCACTGCTCGCGACGCCGTTCGTGCGGGAGGCCGCCGTGGCGTGCGGCCGCCGCGCCCTCGCGGAACTCCGCCGGGAGGAGCAGCGGTCGGAGGGCCGGCTTCCCGGCGACAAGGGCCACATGTGGCAGGACATGACCGACGTCCGCGCCGCGTACCAGCAGATCGACGACAAGCGGCGCCACCTGGAGGAGATGGGACAGCGGGACGAGGCCGAGGCCGCCGAGCAGTGGCTGTGGCACCGCCTCATCGCGGACTGGGACCAGCTCTGGCGTCCGGCACAGGCGCAGGGGTGGCAGGGCCAGGACGGCGAACGCCGTTACCCCGTCTGCGGGTTGGACAGTCTGAGCCGCATCATCGAACGACTGTGGGACATCGCGGCGCTCGCCACCGGTACGGGCCCGCAGCAGCGCCCTCGGCATCAGAAGCGGCTGCGTGCGGCGCTGTTGCAGGTCACCGCGCTGATGCGGGCCAGGCCGGGACCGAAGGCCCCCGACGACAAGGACTGGGACGCGGGCCTCGGCGAGTTCCTCGGCATCGGCGGCGCCAAGGCGTGGCGCCCACGGCCGCTGGCCGCCCTGCTGCACGTCGCGGAACTCCTCGCGATCGACTCGCGGCTCCTCGACGGCATCGTCGTCGACCACCTGGGCGTGGACCACGACCGGGTGCGCCCCGAGGACGTCGTCGCACAGGTCGAGCCGACCCAGGCCGAGTTCCAGCCCGTCGAGGACCACGGCCGGACGACGCGCGACCGCGGCCCCAGGGCCGCCGACTGGACCCTCGACGCCGAATGCGCCAACCCGGCGCTCTACCTCGCCCTCGAACGTCAGGCAGACGCAGTCCTCACCGCCGCGCGCACCCTGACCAGGACCGTCCAGGACCCGGACCTCCTGCCCCGGCTCCCGCGCCACATGAACACCGACCGCCTCGATCCCACCGACGGCTCCTACGACGCGCCACCACCCCGCTTCCAGCTCGCCGAGGACGGCGTCAAACCGCTGATCATGGGCACGCAGCTGTACGGCGACCACCGGCTCGCCCTGCGCGAGCTGTACCAGAACGCCGTCGACGCCTGCCGACGCCGCCACGCCCGGCAGCGGTACGCGGCAGCCCTCGGACTGAACGGCCTCCAGCCGTCCGATGTCCGCGAACTCGGCGACTACACCGTCAAGTTCGTCCTGGCACGCGAGGAGAAGACCGACAGGATCTACGTCGAGTGCGAGGACGACGGCATCGGGATGACCGACGAGGAGCTGCGGGACCTGTTCGCGCGAGCCGGCCGCCGCCACCAGCAGTCCCCCATCCGCGTACGGGAGATGCGCCGCTGGCGCCGCGCCGGTATCGAGCCCGAGCTCAACAGCCGCTTCGGCATTGGCGTGTTCAGCTACTTCATGCTCGCCGACAAGATCCAGGTCAGTACCCGTCCCGCCGACGAAACGGGCGTCGGCCAGCACTCCGGCGGCCATCAGGTCAACGTGGTGACGGACTCCGGGATCATGCACATGAATCGGTTCGGCGGGCCGGTGAGCGGCACCAGGGTGCGCCTTTACCTGCGGCCCGAGTACAGCCAGGACCCCCCGTCGATCGTCCAGTTCCTCCAGCAGCACGTGTGGGTCAGCCCGGTCAGGGTCACCGTCACGGAGGAACTGCACGGAACACCCGCGGACGAGCTGCCCCCGGACACCCTCCGCCCTCACCCCACGGCCCGCAGATCACGGACGGAGGCGCCCAATGTGTGGTGGGTGCCCGGCGAGGGCGCGCTCCTGGTCGACGGCATCTTCGTCAGCGGCGCCGAGCGCCCCCACGGATACGTGGTCAACCTCCAGCACCGGCACCGCCCCGAACTCACGGCCGACCGCAACCGCCTGGAGAAGTACGAGCGGGAGGTGCTGTACGACGACCTGGCCAAGGCGGCGCGGGCGTTGGTGGAGTGGGATCCGCTGCCGCTGACGTGGTTGTGGGAGCTGGTACGGGACGACGCGAAGACAGCGGAAATCGTTCTGGGGCGGCTGCTCACGGCCGATACACGGGTCCATGTCACGACCTGGCACGGCGACTCTGACATGCCCGGGGACACCACAGTGCCCCTGACCTCGATCGGGTGCCTTCCGTTCGACGAGTCGTACCACTCCTCCATGCCGCGCAACACCCGTCACGGCGCCTTCTTCCTGTACTGGCGCCGACAGCTGGTGGAGACCGACAACCACGAGAGCCGGGACCCCGCCGCGACTCTGCGGTGGCCCGAGGGCTTCCCGCAGCACCAGGCCGTGGACGCCGCCCTGTTCCACGCGCTTACGGACGAGCGGGTTCACGATCCCGTGGAAGCCCTGCTCGTCACGGCCGCGCAGTCCGAGCACAGCCTGCGCGGTCTGCTGCGCGCGTTGCGGCGCTTCGCGGTCGCGGGCCTCCACCTGCCCGACACGGAGGACATCCGGCGGCTGGACACCCTCGACGCCGGGCAGTCCATGTCGCTGGCGTCGAAGCTCTACGCGGAGTACCTGAAGCACGGGCTCGACCGCCCGCTGGACACCGACCCCGACGATCCCCCCGTCCACTCGGCGCTGCTGTACACGGCGGGCAGCGAGCTGACCCCGCTCGGGCGAGTCACGGAGGTCGCACAGCAGCTGCGCCTCATGGACCCTCGCGTTCCCGAGCCGCCGGACCCGGGAGACCTGGCGACGCGCTTTCCCACCCAGCAGGAGCTGGCTGTGCTCCAAGGCGACCCGTCACAGGGCGCCTCGGACATCCCCGCCACAGTGACCCCCCTCGTTGCCTCGTACTTCGCGGACGCCTCCCGGACGCGTACGCAGATCGTCGAGACCGCCGGCCGCTACGAGCGATACGGATACCGGGTGAGCGGGGAATTCGACGCGCCGCCGGTCTCGGGGGCCGACCTGAAGTCCCTGGGCCTGGACTCCGGCTTCGTCATCGTTCAAGGACGTTTCGACATCATCGGACTGATCAGCCTGTCCGCGGAGCGGGGACACCCGAGCATCGGGCACACGGTCGACGAGTTCCGTGCGGCCCTCGACCGGCTCGACGGATACGCACGGCTCCCGCAGTCCCTGCTCTCCATCAAGGCTCCCGACTGGTGGCGCCGTCTCAGGAGGGTCGATGTGGCATCCGGCGAGCGATTGGGCGTCCTGTCCCTGCTCCGGGCGTTGATGGGCGCCGACGCTCCCCCGTCCATCGAGGACGAGGTGCGGGCCATCACGGCTCTCGCCGAAGCGGGAGTCGTGAGCGAACGGGCATCCAACGCCGTCAAGACCTGGTGGGCCACGTCCAGGGACCACCGACCGATCTACCTGCTGCACGACGGGCGCCAAGGACTGCTCGGCGGGCCGTACCTCAGTCGCCCTTGGATACCTGTCGCCACTTCCGACGACGTTGAGGGCGCCTTCCTGGTCTACATGGCCGCGAACAACAACTTCACTCTGGGCAGGACAGCCAGGATCCTGATCGACGAAGCACGTCCCTACGGGATCGAGGTCCCCCACGTCCCGTTGTCCGCGGAGAAATTGAGCCCGAGCTCCGCGGAGATCACGGCCTTGTTCTACGAGAGAGCCGTGAAGTGGCGGGACACCATCAGCCCCTCCGACATCGCCCAATACGCCCGCAGACTCGGCCTCGACCTCGCCACCGCCGCGGCAGAGCTCAAGAAGTACGAACCGCTCGGCTGCCCCACGATCCCTTCCCCCGGCACGCCGGTCGAGCAGCGGGAGCCCACCGACCACCCGAAGCACCGCCTCGCCGACGACCTCCTCGGCCATGAACCCTTGCGCGGGGGCACAGTGACACCGCTCGGACTGGTGGTCACCGCGGTGCGGCTGGATCTCGGTCTCCTGGACACCTACCGCGTACTCGCCCGGTACAAGGACTACGGTCTCGCCCTCGACTGCCCCGAGCCCGCCCCCGTCCCGCACCGCCCCGACTGGCGCGACGTCGTCATCCTGAGCCGACGCCTCACAGGCCGTGAGCCCGCCCTGTCGGGCGAAGTAACGGACGACGAGGTCAAGTTGCGGTCCGAGGAGACCGACCTGGACGTACCGGAGGTGCGGCGCAGGCTCGCGCTCTACGCGCCGCTGTTCGGCTTCCACCTCGCATCAGCAACGGAAGAGAGCACGGGGAGCACGCATGCCGGAGCATGAGGACGTTCCGTACGAAGAACGGAAGGTCGACGCCCCCGCCGACCTCGAATGCCGCGAATCGGCCTCGGGCGCACTGGAGTTCACGGGCACCTGCCCGGTGTGCCACGGCCGGAGCAGGAAGAACCCGCTGTACAACATCACGCCCGGAACCATTGCGAAGGCATGGCCTTGGCAGGGCAAGAACACGGACAGTGCCGCCGGTGCGGAACGTCGTATGTACTGCGCCTGCCCCGCCGCCCACCCTGAGGACATCGACGAGAACTCAGGCTGTGGCGCATGGTGGCTGGTGCGGATCCCGCCCGCCGCCGGGACCGTCTGATGGCGCCGCCCCGGCACACCGCCCGTGGCATCGAGCGGGAGGCCGACGACCGGCTGTACTCCATGGTCCAGTCCCAGCTGGAGATCGCCCGCCATCAGGCCGAGGGCTGGCGGAACTTCCTGGCCACAGCCACCGGGCTGCTCGCCGCCGTACTCGTCCTCAAGGGCCGGGAGAACGTGGCCGAGCTGCCGGGCGCGTACCGGCTGGGCGTCGTGGTGAGCGTGTCGCTCGGTCTGCTGGCACTGCTGGTCTCCGCGTTCCTCGCAGCCTCCGCCGCGCACGGCCGCCCGCGCGACCGTCTCGAATACGCCGACGGCGCCGAGCTGCTGCGCTGGGAGGCGGAGCAGACGGAGATCGTGGGCAAGCTGGTCAACCGGGCCCGCTGGCTCGCCGTGACGGGCGTGGCACTGACGGCGGCCGGGGTGATGACGACCTGGATGGCGCCCGCCGCCGAGAAGGGCGGCGCCGCATCCGTCACCGTGCACACACGGGACGGGAAGGTGTGCGGGGAGCTGGTCGAGCTCGACGCGCAGGGTGTCACCGTACGGATGAAGGCCGCCGCCGGGAGCAAGGCGGACACGGCGTCCAAGGCGGAGACGCTGCGGCGGATGCGGTGGGGCGCCGAAGCGATCAGCGCGACGCCCACCGAGGCCTGCCAGGGGCCGTAGGGCCCGCCCGGCCCCGGTGGATCGTCTGATCGGCGGTCCACCGAAGGGCTGCTCGGGGGGTGCGGGGCAGGGGCCCGACCGGTGGGTGTGGGGAAGGGCTGGGGCATGAGGATCGTGTTCCTGCTGCACAACGCGTACGCCATCGGCGGCACCGTGCGCACCACGTTCAACCTCGCCGCGGCGTTCGTCGCGCACGGGGGGTGCGAGGTGGAGGTCGTGTCGATGTCGCGGCACCGGGAGGTGCCGCGGTTCGCGGTCGACCCGAGGGTCGGGCTCGTACCGCTGGTGGATGTGCGGGAGGGGGCGCCGGACACCCGGCTCGCCGCGTACGGGCAGCCGTCGCGGGGCTTCCCCGCGGCCGAGAAGCGCTACCAGCAGTACTCGCTTCTGCATGACCTGCGCGTGCGCCAGTATCTGGAGCGGGGGTGCGACGCCGACGTCGTCATCGGAACGCGGCCCGGACTGAATGTCTACCTCGCCCAGTGGGGCCCGCGGCGGGCGCTGCGCATCGCGCAGGAGCACCTCCGCCACGACGCGCACAGCGGCCCGCTGCGGCGGACGCTCGCCCGCTCCTACCGGTCGCTGGACGCCCTCGTCACGGTGACCGAGGAGGACGCGGAGGTGTACCGGGCGAGGATGCGGCTGCCCGGCGTGCGGATCCTCGCCGTGCCGAACATCGTGCCGCCCGCCGATGTGCCGCCCACGGACGGCACCCCGAAGGTGATCGCCGCGGCCGGGCGGCTCGCTCCCGGCAAGCGGTACGACCTGCTTCTGGAGGCGTTCACCGCGGTTTCGGCGAAGTATCCCGACTGGGAGTTGCGGATCTACGGCGGCGGTGAGCAGGAGGAACGTCTGCGGGCGCTCGTCGAGGAGTTGGGGCTCGGCGGACGGGCGCGGCTGATGGGGGCGGTGTCCCCGATCGAGCCGGAGTTCGCGCGGGCGTCGATCGTGGTGAGCGCCTCGGACGAGGAGTCGTTCGGGATGACGTTGGTCGAGGCGATGCGGTGCGGGGTGCCGGTGGTGAGTACGGATGCGCCGCTCGGGCCCGCCGAGATCATCACGGACGGGGTCGACGGACGGCTCGTCCCCGTGGGGAACGCGAGTGCGCTCGCCGAGTCGGTCATGGAGCTCATCGAGGACGAGGCGGCGCGTCGGAGGATGGGGGCGGCGGGGCTCGTCTCGGCGCGTCGCTACGATCCGGAGCCGATCGTGGGGCGGTATGTGTCGCTCTTCGACGACCTGCGTGGGTCTCGCCTGCGGCGGGCTTGGGGGAGGTGGGGCGGGCGGGTGGTCCACCGGGTGCGTCGCGGGCTGCGGTGACCGGGGCGGAGCGGCTCCGCCCCGGACCGCCCCGGACCGGTGAACGTCACGGGGCTCCGCCCCGGACCCCGCGCCTCAAACGCCGGCGGGGCTTGAGATGTCGGCCCCGTCGCTGACGCCACGGGGCTCCGCCCCGGACCCCGCTGCTCAATCGCCGCAGGGGCTTGATGGGCCCACCCGCTCACGAGCCCGTGGGGCGTGATAGGCCCACCCGCAGCGGGTGCGGCACGGCTCACCCCACCCGCAACGCCTCCAGGCGTTCCGCGAAGGGGACCACCTCGAAGCCGTCCCCCGGGTCCACGGACGTGATCGCGCCGTGGAGGGAGCGGGGCGCGATCGCCGCGGACGTGTCGACGTCGGGGGTGGAGACGGTCGGTGTGAGCAGCCGCGCGAGCTCCCCGCCCGCCCGGGTGATCCGGGACGCGAGGCCCTCCTCGCCCCAGTCCTCGGACGCCGCGTAGACCGCCGTGGGCAGGACGACCGCCCGCAGGTACGTGAAGAGCGGGCGCAGGGCGTGCTCGGTGACCAGGGAGTGGCGGGCGGTGCCGCCCGTCGCTCCGATCAGCACCGGCTTGCCCGTCAGCGCGTCCTTGTCGATCAGGTCGAAGAACGACTTGAACAGGCCGCTGTAGGAGCCGGAGAAGACCGGGCTCACCGCGATCAGGCCGTCCGCCGCCGCCACCGCGTCCAGCGCGGCGGCGAGGCGGGCCGGCGGGAAGCCGGTGACGAAGTGCTGCGCGATCTCCGTTGCGTAGTCCCGCAGTTCGAGCACCTGGACCTCCGCGTCCACGCGCTCCGTGGTCGCGGCGGCCAGCCGGTCGGCCAGCAGACGGGTGGACGACGGGGAGCTCAGCCCCGCCGACACGACGACGAGCTTCATGCGCTCTTGACCTCCTCGTTCTCCGAGTGCTTGGCGGCGACGCGCGCCGCGTGGTTCGGCGCGTCCGGCACGTTCGACGGCCGCTTGCTCGCGAACTCCTTGCGCAGCACCGGCACGACCTCCTCGCCGAGCAGGTCGAGCTGCTCCAGGACCGTCTTGAGCGGCAGGCCCGCGTGGTCCATCAGGAACAGCTGGCGCTGGTAGTCGCCCACGACGTCCCGGAACGACAGGGTCCGGTCGATGACCTCCTGCGGGGAGCCGACGGTCAGCGGCGTCTCGCGGCTGAAGTCCTCCAGGGACGGGCCGTGGCCGTACACCGGCGCGTTGTCGAAGTACGGGCGGAACTCGCGCACCGCGTCCTGCGAGTTCTTGCGCATGAAGACCTGACCGCCGAGGCCGACGATGGCCTGCTCCGGGGTGCCGTGCCCGTAGTGGGCGTAGCGCTGCCGGTACAGGTTCACCATCTGCTTGGTGTGGCTGGCGGGCCAGAAGATGTTGTTGTGGAAGAACCCGTCGCCGTAGTACGCGGCCTGCTCGGCGATCTCCGGGGAGCGGATGGAGCCGTGCCAGACGAACGGCGCGACACCGTCCAGCGGACGCGGGGTCGAGGTGAAGGACTGGAGCGGCGTGCGGAACTTGCCCTTCCAGGTGACGACGTCCTCGTCCCACAGGCGGCGCAGCAGCGCGTAGTTCTCGATGGCGAGGTCGATGCCGTCGCGGATGTCCTTGCCGAACCACGGGTAGACCGGCCCGGTGTTGCCGCGGCCCATCATCACGTCGACGCGGCCGTCCGCGACGTGCTGGAGCATCGCGAAGTCCTCGGCGATCTTCACCGGGTCGTTCGTCGTGATCAGCGTCGTGGAGGTGGAGAGGATCAGGTTCTCGGTGCGGGCCGCGATGTAACCGAGCATCGTCGTCGGCGAGGACGGGACGAACGGCGGGTTGTGGTGCTCACCGGTGGCGAAGACGTCGAGGCCGACCTCCTCCGCCTTCTGCGCGATGGCGAGCATCGCCTTGATGCGCTCGTGCTCGCTCGGCGCGCGTCCGGTCGTCGGGTCGACGGTGACGTCACCGACGGTGAAGATTCCGAACTGCATGCTGCTCACCTTGGCTCACCTTCCGCAGGTTGTTGATGCTTCAACTATACCTCCGGAACGGTGTGCCCCCGCCACCTATTCCCGACCCGCCCGACGGCCCGGCTCCGGGCGCGGATCCCGGCCCGTCGCCGCCAGCAGCCGCTCGAACTCCGACGCCTCCTCCCCGACCCGCACCGGCTCCCCGAACACCCCCATCGAGCGCGCCGTCGGCGACAGCTCCGCCACCGCGTCCGCGAGCACCCCGACGACCTCCTCCGGAACCTCGTACGACTGGCCCGTGGCCCGCGCCAGATCCCACGCGTGCACGGTCAGGTCGAGCAGCGCCATCGAGCCGACCAGGCGCGCCGGCATCCGCATCGCCCCGCTCTCCCCCTCCTCCGCGCCGGGCGCCGACCAGGCCTTCACGAGCGCCTCCGCCTCCCGGTCGAACCGCTCCCGCCAGCCGGGCTCCGCCACCCGGTCCGGCGTCGAGGTGAAGTCGGAGTCCTGCTTCACCGCGAGCTTCTGGAACTCGACGACCACGTGCAGCAAGTGGTTGACCAGCGACTTCACGTCGTACTCCGCACACGGAGTCGACGCGTCGAGGTCCTTGTCGTCGATCCCGGCGACCACCGGGACCGCGCGGGAGGCGGAGGCGGCGAGCAGCGCGCCCAGAGACGTGGCGTCCTGATGGTTCTGGTTCGCATTCGTGTCCATACCTCGACGCTACGAGCGCCCGCCCCGCCCCGCTTGAACAAACGCGACGCCGCGCCCCGGGCCCCCGTGTCAGTGCCCCGCCGTACGATCCGCCCATGACCCAGGACCGCGACACCCGCGGGATCGTCGACCCGGCCGCACTCCTCACCCGCGTACGGCTGCGCCGGCACGCGCCCGCCGAGGCGCTGCGTACGTACGTCGAGCACTACTGGTTCATCGACTGGGACCTGCCCGCGCCCTACGCCTCCCAGGTCCTGCCCCACCCGTCCGTGCACCTCACCTTCCAGCAGGACGACATCGGCCGGCCGCCCTACGGGGAGCTGACCGGCGTCGCCGCGCCCGGCCTCTACACGCGCAAGATCGACGGGCGGGGGAAGGTCTGCGGGGTGAAGTTCCGGCCCGGGGCGTTCCGGCCGTTCGCGCCGCACGCGCCGGTGGCGGAGTGGACGGGACGGATCCTGCCCTACGAGAACGTGTTCCCGGCCACGGACCCCGCGGCCGTCCTGAGCCCCGCCGACGACAGCGACCGGATCGCCGCGCTGGACGCCTACCTGCTGCCGCTCGCCCCCGCCGAACCCGACCCCCAGGCCGAACTGGCGGCCGGACTGGTCGCCCGCGTACGCGCCGACCGCGCCACCCGCCGCGTCGCCGACCTCGCCCGCGCCGAGGGCCTGTCCGTACGGGCCCTGCAACGGCTGTTCCACGCGTACGTCGGCGTCAGCCCCAAGTGGTGCATCCTGCGCTACCGCATCCACGAGGCCGTGGAAGCGGCGGGCACCCGCGACGACATCGACTGGGCCGCCCTCGCCGCCGACCTCGGCTACGCGGACCAGGCCCACCTCGTCCGGGACTTCACGTCGACCGTGGGCGTGCCGCCGACGGCGTACGGCCGCTGACACCCTCCCCGGGCCCTCCTCAGCGGGTCACGAGTGCCAGGTGCTGCCGGACCGCGGCGGCCACCCGGGGTTCGCCGCCGACCCGCTTCGCCGAGCCCGCCGGGCCGTGGGCCGGGTCCGCCCGGTCCACCGTGAGCGACTGGCTGGACGTCCTGGCCGCGTGCCGGCCCGAGGCGAGCATCGGCGCCCGCCCGCCCGACCGCGACCGCCTAGCCGGCGTGCTTGATCGCGTAGATCATCACGAACGCCACGATGTGGATACCGAACAGGAAGTACCCGAGGTACCACCACATGTACCGCTCGCCGCGCTTCTCCTCCGCGCGACGCCGCTCGTCGTACTCCCGCTGAAGCTCGACGAGCGGATCCGGTGCGCCGGGATGCTCAGGGCCGCTCACGGTGCACCTTGGTGTTGGACGCCTGCGCCCGCGGCCGCACCACCAGCAGGTCGATGTTCACGTGCGGCGGCCGGGTCACGGCCCAGCTGATCGTGTCGGCGACGTCGTCCGCGGTCAGCGGCTCGGCCACGCCCTGGTACACCTTGGCCGCCTTCTCCTCGTCCCCGCCGAACCGGGTCAGCGCGAACTCGTCGGTCTTCACCATCCCCGGCGCGACCTCGATCACCCGCACCGGCGTCCCGACGATCTCCAGCCGCAACGTCTCCGCCAGCACGTGCTCCCCGTGCTTGGCGGCGACGTACCCGGCACCGCCCTCATACGTCCCGTGCCCCGCGGTCGACGACAGCACCACCACGGTCCCGTCCCCACTCGCGGTCAGCGCGGGCAGCAGCGCCTGCGTGATGTTGAGCGTGCCGATGACGTTCGTCTCGTACATCTGCCGCCACTGCGCCGGATCCCCGGTGGCAACGGGATCGGCGCCGAGCGCACCACCGGCGTTGTTGACGAGGACCCCGATGGTCTTGAACGCCGAGGCGAACTCATCAACGGCCGCCCGGTCCGTCACATCCAGCTGATACGCCACGGCATCGTGCCCGGCCGCCGCGATCTCCTCGGCAACGGCCTCGATCCGGTCCTTCCGCCGCGCGGTGAGCACCACCCGATACCCGGCAGCAGCCAACTGCCGCGCCGTAGCGGCACCGATCCCACTGCTCGCACCAGTGACGACGGCAATACGGGACGCGGGAGCGGGTGCCATGACCTGGGCCCTACCTTTCGGCGACGATCCACTGAACCAGGCCCAGGGTACGCGGGGCACGATCGGGTCAGCCCTTCACGCAGACGACCTGCTTGAGCTTGGCCACGACCTCCACGAGGTCCCGCTGCCGGTCGATGACCTGCTCGATCGGCTTGTACGCGCCCGGGATCTCGTCCACGACGCCGGAGTCCTTGCGGCACTCCACGCCCCGCGTCTGCTCCTCCAGGTCACGCGTCGAGAAGCGCCTCTTCGCGGCGTTGCGGCTCATCTTCCGACCCGCGCCGTGCGACGCGGAGTTGAAGGACGCCGCGTTGCCGAGGCCCTTCACGATGTACGAACCCGTGCCCATGGAGCCGGGGATGATCCCGTACTCGCCGGAGCCCGCACGGATCGCTCCCTTGCGGGTGACCAGCAGGTCCATGCCCTCGTACCGCTCCTCGCTCACGTAGTTGTGGTGAGCGCTGATCTCGGGCTCGAAGACCGGCTTCGCCTTCTTGAACTCCTTGCGGATCACGTCCTTGAAGAGCGCCATCATGATCGAGCGGTTGTAACGCGCGTACTCCTGCGCCCAGTAGAGGTCGTTGCGGTAGGCCGTCATCTGCGGGGTGTCCGCGATGAACACGGCCAGGTCGCGATCGACGAGGTTCTGGTTGTGCGGGAGCTTCTGCGCGACGCCGATGTGATGGTCCGCCAGTTCCTTGCCGATGTTGCGGGAACCGGAGTGCAGCATGAGCCACACCGAATCGGACATATCAACGCAAAGTTCCACAAAGTGATTGCCGGAGCCAAGCGTTCCCATCTGCTTCACGGCCCGCCCCTCCCGGAACTTCACCGCATCAGCAACCCCGCCGAACCGCCCCCAGAAGTCGTCCCACCCACCGGTCGCGAACCCGTGCAGCCGCCCCGGATCCACCGGATCGTCATGCATGCCACGGCCCACCGGGATCGCCTGCTCGATCTTGGAGCGCAGGCGGGAGAGGTCGCCCGGGAGGTCGTTCGCGGTCAGGGAGGTCTTGACCGCGCTCATGCCGCAGCCGATGTCGACGCCGACCGCCGCCGGGCAGACCGCGCCCTGCATCGCGATCACCGAGCCGACCGTGGCGCCCTTTCCGTAGTGGACGTCCGGCATGACGGCGAGGCCCTTGATCCAGGGGAGGGTCGCGACGTTGCGGAGCTGCTGCATCGCGCCGTCCTCGACCGTGGCCGGGTCGGCCCACATGCGGATCGGGACCTTGGCGCCCGGTACCTCTACGTAAGACATGAAATCCCCCGAGGATTGGATGAGTTGGTCAAGTCGTTGTGAGCGGGACAGAAAGGTGCGCAGCGCAAATTACTGGCCCAGTGCGGCAAATCGGATGCCGGACCGGCGTCCACAGCGGCACGTGCGATACACATGGTGCCCATCGGCCGCCCCATCGCGGCAACCGATTAACCAGGCGCGGAGCGCCGAGAGGAGCCTCAGGGTGCAGCGGAAGTCGTACGCGTGTCTGCCGGGTGTGGCCGTGCTCCTTACGGCCGTGCTCGCCGGCTGCACCAGTGATTCCGACGGTGACGACGGCGCCACCGACTCCAAGCCGGGCGAGCCGAGCGCCACCGCCTCGACCGCCGAGCCGGGCAAGTACCGGACGCTGCCGGAGCCCTGCGGTCAGCCGGACCAGAGCACGCTGGACGCGGCGCTGCCCGGCATCAAGCGGCTGCCCGACGAGGAGCAGCGGGAGAAGGCGTACGAGGGTGTGGCCACGGTCACGTACGACACGGGCCGTCGGGTGGGGTGCGCGTGGAAGGACGATTCGGCGCGTAGTGGGATGCATCGGCTGACTCTGGACTTCGAGCGGGTGGTGTCGTACGACACGGCGGTGAGCGACGAGGACCGCGCGGGGGCGGTGTTCGCATCGAAGGTGGACGCGGCGCATCTGCCGGAGCCGGTGGCGTCGGAGGTTTCCGCGTCCGCGTCGGCCTCCGCGTCGGCATCGGAATCGGCATCGAAGAAGAAGCCGTCGGCGGGGGCGTCGGAGTCGCCGAGTGCCTCGGGGTCCGGCAGTGGTTCGCCCTCCACGACTCCCGCCGATCTTCAGCCGCGGCTCCTCGACGACCTCGGCGACGAGGCGTTCGTCGACGACGCGCTGGCGGGTCCGACGAGTGCCCGGCACCGGACGGTGACTGTGGCGTTCCGCACGTCGAACGTGGTGGTGACCGTCCGGTACGAGGTGCAGCCGGCGACCGCCTCGGAGGTGCCGGACAGCAAGGAAATGCAGGACACAGCGCGGAATCTGGCCCAGAATCTGGTCGGCAAGTTCGGCGATTAGGGGCATTCGGGGACGCCCTTCGGGCACGGTGAAGGCGAGACGCGTGCGTCGGCTTCGGCGTACGGTGGCCCATCGGACCCCGCTCGTGAAGGTCGAATGGCCGTCGCGTAGGGGGACCGTGGCCCTGTCAGCGTCCTAGTGAAGGAACCATGCACCGTCCGACCAAGCGACTCACCCGCACCCTTGTCTGCGCGGCCGCCGTGCCGGCGGTTCTCGTTGTAGCCGGCTGCTCGTCCGGTTCCGGTTCCGACGGCGCGAAGGACGACGCGCAGGCGAAGTCCTCTTCCTCCTCGACGGCGGGCACCACCGCGAAGAAGGTCGCTCCGGCAACGTACAAGGAGCTGCCGCAGGCGTGCTCGGCGTTCTCGAAGAACACGCTGGGCGATCTGGTCCCGAAGGGCGAGAGCAAGGCGGGCGCGTCCGACGACGAGTCGACGCGCGCCAGCTGCTCCTGGTCCAGCCTGGACAACAACGGCGTGAAGGGCTCGCAGTTCCGCTGGCTGAACGTGTCGTTGGTCCGTTTCGACTCGGACGTGAACCGGGGCAGCGGCGACAAGCTGGCGAAGGCGTACTACGCGAAGCAGATCGCCGACGCGAAGGCGACGGACGGCGCGAAGGACGTCAAGACGGAGGCCGTGTCCAAGACGGGCGACGAGGCGACGCAGGTCAGCTACGACCGCAAGTACAAGGACAAGAAGGACGACGTCACGTCCAAGCAGCAGACGATCGTGTCGCGCGTGGACAACGTCGTGGTGACGGTCGACTACAACGGCTCGGGTCTGGCGGGTGACAAGGCCCCGTCGGCGAGCACGCTGTCGAAGGACGCGCAGAAGGCGGCGAAGGAGGCGGTGGCGAAGGTCATCGAGTCCGGCAAGGGTGGCGGCGCGTCGTCGGACCCGTCGGGTTCGGCGAAGCCTTCGGCGTCCGCGTCGGAGTCCAAGGAGTCGAAGAAGGGCGCGTGATCGCGCCTCGCTGACGTGGCTGTTCACAGGCCCGGTCCCGTGCTCGGGGCCGGGCCTGCGTGCGTACCGGCGCACTTGCTTCCGTATGCGTGTGCCACTCTGTTGCCCGCAACAGC
Organism: Streptomyces sp. BYX5S; assembly: GCF_054724165.1. Classification (NCBI taxonomy): domain Bacteria; kingdom Bacillati; phylum Actinomycetota; class Actinomycetes; order Kitasatosporales; family Streptomycetaceae; genus Streptomyces; species Streptomyces sp. BYX5S. The sequence continues at coordinate 7,695,233 of NZ_CM138829.1, forward strand.
CGAACTGGGAGGGGAACTGGAGTGGCCGCGCCACTGAAGCTGACACGGACGCACCGGATACTCGTGGGCGTGGTGATCGCGGGTGCGGTGGTCATCGCGGCCATCGGTTTCGCGGGTTCGTACGCCGCCGTGCGGGAGTTGGCCCTGCAGAAGGGGTTCGGGAACTTCAGCTATGTCTTCCCGATCGGTATCGACGCGGGTATCTGTGTGCTGCTCGCGCTGGATCTGCTGCTGACGTGGATCCGGATTCCGTTCCCGCTGCTGCGGCAGACGGCGTGGCTGCTGACGGCGGCGACGATCGCGTTCAACGGTGCGGCGGCGTGGCCGGATCCGCTGGGCACCGGTATGCACGCGGTGATCCCGATTCTGTTCGTGGTGGCCGTGGAGGCGGCGCGGCATGCGATCGGGCGGATCGCGGACATCACGGCGGACAAGCACATGGAGGGCGTGCGCATCACGCGCTGGCTGCTGTCTCCGGGGCCGACGTTTCTGTTGTGGCGGCGGATGAAGCTGTGGGAGCTGCGGTCGTACGACGAGGTCATCAAGCTGGAGCAGGAGCGGCTGGTGTACCAGGCGCGGCTGCGTTCGCGGTTCGGGCGGGCGTGGCGGCGGAAGGCTCCGGTGGAGTCGCTGATGCCGCTGCGGCTGGCGCGGTACGGGGTGCCGTTGGCGCAGACGGCGCCGGAGGGGCTGGCGGCGGCGGGGATCGAGCCGCAGTTGCTGCCGCCTGCGCCGCCGGTCGGGCCGGTCCGCCGGGAGGCTCCCGCTCAGCTCACGTCGGCGCCGCCGCAGGAGCGGCCGCGCGCTGAGGCTCAGCAGCCGGCCGCGGAGGACGGGAGTTATGTGCCGCCCGCGTTCAACGCGGCGCCGCACAAGGAGTACCGCGGCGGTTATCAGCCGGATCTGGGGTCCGATTTCGAGTCCGACGTGGAGCAGGACTTCGCGCCTCCCGCGTATGCGCCCGCGCCGGAGCACGAGGGCCGCTACGAGCAGCCCCAGCCGCAGGCCCAGGCCCAGCCCCAGGCTTCCGCCCAGGTGCCCGCTCCCCGCGCTCCGGAGCCGGAGCCGGTGCCCGACCCGGACCCGGAGTTTCCGGTGCCCACCGGGGCGGGTGGCACCCGGCCGCTGGGCGAGGGGGTCGCGGAGAGCGTCGAGGAGCCCACGGACGACGACCTCTACCAGGTGTTCCGCACCTCGATAGAGGGTGAGGGCCTGCCGACGCCGCGGGCGTTCGCGGCGAACGTGGAGGCGCAGTACGGGGTGCGGATGTCGTCGGAGGACGTGAACCGGTACATGAACCAGTTCGCGATCCGTTTCGAGCAGGACATGATGAGCGACTACGCGTAGTCGTGCGCAATGCGTGAGGGGCGGCACCGGATCCGATCCGGTGCCGCCCCTCACGCGTGTCGCGTCGCGCGTTACGCCCCGAGGAGCTTGCGCACGCGGTCCGCCCCGACCGCGAGGAGCAGCGTGGGCAGGCGCGGGCCGGTGTCGCGGCCGACGAGCAGGTGGTACAGGAGCGCGAAGAACGAGCGCTGGGCGGTCTTGATCTCCGCCGGGAGCTCCTTCGCCGTGGCGTCGGCCGGGAAGCCGGCCTGCACCTTCGGGACGCCGTACACGTGGTGGGTGAGGCCGTCGAGCGACCAGTGCTCGTCGAGGCCCTCCAGGAGGAGGCGGATGGACTCGCGGCCCTGCTCGTCGAGGGCGGCGAGCGCCTCGGCGTCGGGTTCGGTGCGCACGATGGTGCGGGACTCGGCGGGCACGTACTTGGTGATCCAGGCCTCGGCCTTGTCGAGCCGGGGGCGGACGGTGTCCAGGTCGGTGACCGGGTTGTCCGGGTCGAGCTCGGAGAGGATGCGCTGGGTCTGCTCCTCGTCCCCGGCCGTCACGTCGGCGACGGACGCCAGCGTGCGGTACGGCAGCGGGCGGGGCGTGCGGGGCAGTTCGCGGCCCGCGACGCCGACGGCGCGGCTGTGGGCGGCGGCGTCGGCGGGGAGCGCGGTGCCGTCGGCGACCTTGGCGCCGAGCTTGTCCCACTCGTCGTAGAGCCGCTGGATCTCCTGGTCGAAGGCGATCTTGAACGACTGGTTGGGCTTGCGGCGGGCGTAGAGCCAGCGCAGCAGCTGCGGTTCCATGATCTGGAGGGCGTCGCCGGGGGTCGGGACGCCGCCCTTGGACGACGACATCTTGGCCATGCCGGAGATGCCGACGAAGGCGTACATCGGGCCGATGGGCTGGGTGCCGCCGAAGATCTGGCGGACGATCTGGCCGCCGACCTGGAACGAGGAGCCGGGCGAGGAGTGGTCGACGCCGGACGGCTCGAAGACGACGCCCTCGTAGGCCCAGCGCATCGGCCAGTCGACCTTCCAGACCAGCTTGCCGCGGTTGAACTCCGACAGCAGGACGGTCTCGGTGAAGCCGTCGAGGGTGCAGGTGTAGGACAGCTCCGTCGTGTCGTCGTCGTACGAGGTGACGGTGGTGAGGTCCTTGCCGCACTGGCCGCAGAACGGCTTGTACGGGTAGTAGCCGCCCGCGCCGCCGCTGCCGTCGTCCTCGGAGGCGGCGCCGGAGCCCTCGGCGGCCTCCAGTTCGGCCTCGTCGACCGGCTTCTGGTTCTGCTTGCCCTTGGCCGGGTCCTTCTTGGTGCGGTACTGGTCGAGGATCGCGTCGATGTCGCCGCGGTGCTTCATCGCGTGCAGGATCTGCTCGCGGTACGTACCGGCCTGGTACTGCTCGGTCTGGCTGATGCCGTCGAACTCGACGCCGAGGTCGGCGAGGGCCTGGACCATGGCGGCCTTGAAGTGCTCCGCCCAGTTCGGGTACGCGGAGCCGGCCGGGGCCGGGACGCTGGTGAGCGGCTTGCCGATGTGGTCGGCCCAGGTCTCGTCGGTGCCGGGGACGCCGGCCGGGACCTTGCGGTAGCGGTCGTAGTCGTCCCAGGAGATCAGGTGGCGCACCGTGTATCCGCGGCGGCGGATCTCGTCGGCGACCAGGTGCGGGGTCATGACCTCGCGGAGGTTGCCGAGGTGGATCGGGCCCGACGGGGAGAGGCCGGAGGCGACGACGACCGGTTTGCCGGGGGCACGGCGCTCGGACTCGGCGATGACATCGTCCGCGTATCGGGAGACCCAGTCCTGGGTCTCCGCGCCTGTGCTCTGGGCCACGATCGGTTGTCCTTCTCTACGCATCGGGGATGGGGCTTCGGTTCCGCCCGCCCCATTCTCCCAGCTTCCTCGTGCGGAACGAAAACGCGTTACGGGTTCACTTCACGGCTCTGGGATACTGGCGGTGCAATTCCAGCCCACCCCGACCAGAACGGCAGCCCCTACATGGCCCCGGTCAAGTCCATCACCGCCAACGTCAACGCACGCCTCGCCGACGCCCTGACTTCCGCCCTGCCGGAGGCCGGCGGCGCGGACCCGCTGCTGCGACGTAGCGACCGGGCCGACTACCAGGCCAACGGGATCCTGGCCCTCGCCAAGAAGGCGAAGGCGAACCCGAGGGAGCTGGCGACGCAGGTCGTCGAGAAGATCACGAACGGTGAGCTGATCGCCGACGTCGAGGTGTCGGGCCCCGGCTTCCTGAACGTGACGGTCACCGACAGGGCGATCATCGACACGCTCGCGGCGCGTGCCGCCGACACCGACCGTCTCGGCGTGCCGGTGAAGGACGCCCCGGGCGTCACGGTCATCGACTACGCGCAGCCGAACGTGGCGAAGGAGATGCACGTCGGCCACCTGCGGTCCGCCGTCATCGGTGACGCGCTGCGCGGCATGCTCGACTTCACGGGCGAGAAGACGATCGGCCGGCACCACATCGGCGACTGGGGCACCCAGTTCGGCATGCTCATCCAGTACGTGATCGAGCACCCGGAGGAGCTTCCGGCGGCCGGTTCGGACGCCGACGGCGAGCAGGCCATGTCGAACCTGAACCGGATCTACAAGGCCTCGCGCGCGGTCTTCGACGCGGACGAGGACTTCAAGGAGCGGTCCCGCAAGCGGGTCGTGGCGCTCCAGTCCGGCGACAAGGAGACCCTCGACCTGTGGCAGCGGTTCGTCGACGAGTCGAAGGTCTACTTCTACTCGGTCTTCGAGAAGCTCGACATGGAGATCCGCGACGACGAGATCGTCGGTGAGTCGGCGTACAACGACGGGATGCCGGAGACGGCCCGCATCCTGGAGGAGTCGGGCGTCGCGGTCCGCTCCGAGGGCGCGCTCGTCGTGTTCTTCGACGACATCAAGGGCAAGGACGACCAGCCGGTGCCGCTGATCGTGCAGAAGGCGGACGGCGGCTTCGGCTACGCGGCGTCCGACCTCACGGCGATCCGCAACCGCGTCCAGGACCTGGACGCCACGTCCCTCCTCTACGTGGTGGACGTGCGCCAGTCGCTGCACTTCAAGATGGTCTTCGAGACGGCGCGGCGCGCGGGCTGGCTGTCGGACGACGTGAGCGCGCACAACATGGCGTACGGCACGGTGCTCGGCGCGGACGGCAAGCCGTTCAAGACGCGTGCGGGTGAGACGGTGCGCCTGGAGGACCTGCTCGACGAGGCGGTGCAGCGTGCCGCCGAGGTCGTGCGGAAGAAGGCGCGGGACCTCACCGAGGACGAGATCCAGGAGCGGGCCGCGCAGGTCGGCATCGGCGCGGTGAAGTACGCGGACCTGTCGACGTCGCCGAGCCGGGACTACAAGTTCGACCTGGACCAGATGGTGTCGCTGAACGGCGACACGTCGGTGTACCTCCAGTACGCGTACGCCCGTATCCAGTCGATCCTGCGCAAGGCCGGGGAGGCGAAGCCGTCCGCGCACGCGGAGCTGGAGCTCGCCCCGGCGGAGCGCGCGCTCGGCCTGCACCTGGACGCGTTCGGTGACCTGGTCTTCGAGGCGGCGGCGGAGTACGCGCCGCACAAGCTGGCGGCGTACCTGTACCAGCTGGCGTCGCTGTACACGACGTTCTACGACAAGTGCCCGGTGCTGAAGGCGGATTCGGCGGAGCAGGTGGAGAACCGGCTGTTCCTGTGCGACCTGACGGCCCGGACGCTTCACCAGGGCATGGCCCTGCTGGGCATCCGGACCCCCGAGAAGCTCTGACGCTCGGCGTACGGCGAGGGGCCCCGCACCGGGAAAGGTGCGGGGCCCTTCGTCGTCGGGTTCAGCAGGTGGCGTTGAACTCGCGGAAGGCGGCCTTGGTCTTCTGGCCGGCGACGCCGTCGGTGGCGCCCGCGTTGTAGCCGAGGTCGTTCAGGTACCTCTGGAGGGCCTTGATCGTCTTCTTGCCGACGATGCCGTCGGCGGTGCCCGCCTTGTAGCCCTGCGGGTTGTCCCGGTTGAACATCTTCTGCGCGGCCTTCCAGCTCTTGCTGCCCAGCTTGCCGTCCCACGGGCCGGGGTTGAAGCCCTGCCCGTCCACCCAGCACTGCCAGTTCTTGGCGCGGGCGGTGCTCAGGCCGAGGTTGTTCACGGCCTGCGCGCTGACGTCGGCGGTGACGGCGGTCCGTGCGGCGGGCGGTGTCGCGACGGCGGAGCCGGCGGTCGCGAGGCCCCCGGCGGTGAGGCCGAGGACCGCGGTCGCGGCGAGCAGCGTGCGGGTCATGACGGTCGGTCGCATGATGCGTCCCCCTGAGGTCGGATGTCCGGGCCCGGTCGTTCCGGGCCGGCACCAAGAGACTGCGGGTGCCGGGCCGCCCCGGTCGACGGCTGCCGGACAGCTGCCGCCCACGCGGGACGTCCCACCCTCTGACCTGCGGGGACATGCCTGTCCCTGAGGCCGTGGCGGGACGCCGTGCGCGGCCGGGCCCGGTCACCTGGCACGCTCGTTCCATGTCGTACGTCGATGAACTCGCCGCCCGCGCCCGGATTCTGGCCGCCCGCGGCCCGCGCCGGCTCCTCGGCGTCGCGGGCCCGCCGGGCGCGGGCAAGACCACACTCGCCGAGTCCCTGGTGGACGCCCTGGACGGGCTCGCGGTCCTCGTCCCGATGGACGGCTTCCACCTGGCGGACACGGAGCTGGCCCGCCTGGGCCGCTCGGACCGCAAGGGGGCCCCTGACACCTTCGACGCGTACGGGTACGGGGCGCTGCTGTCCCGGCTGCGTTCGCCGCGCCCCGGCGAGACGGTCTACGCCCCGTCCTTCGAGCGGAACCTGGAGCAGCCCCTGGCGGGCGCGCTCCCGGTCGCCCCGGACGTCCCCCTCGTCGTCACCGAAGGCAACTACCTCCTCCTCGACGAGCCCCCGTGGTCGACGGCCGTGCGTCCGCTCCTGGACGAGGTGTGGTGGGTGGCGCTGGACGACGAGGTGCGCGTGGACCGTCTGATCGCCCGCCACGTCGAGTTCGGCAAGTCCCCGTCCCACGCCCGAGCGTGGGTGCTGCGCTCCGACGAGGCGAACGCCCGCCGTGTGGCCTCCGGCCGGGAGCGGGCGGATCTGGTCGTGGACGGCCGGGTCCGCTGACCGGGCCGCGCTACGGACACATCCGGAACACGCACCACACCGCCTTCCCCGGCGCCGCGCGCTCCCCCACGCCCCACGCGTCCGCGCACGCGGCCACGAGCAGCAGCCCCCGCCCGCCCTCCCCGTCACCCGCCCCCACGCGGGGCACCCCGCCCCCGCTGTCGTGCACCTCGACCCGCAGCACCCCGTCCCCGTACGACAGGTGGAGCTGATACCCGCGGCCGGGCGGCACCCCGTGCAGCAGCGCGTTCGTCGCCAGTTCGCTCACGCACAGCGACACGTCCTCGGCCCGCTCGTGCCCGGCGAGCCCCCAGTCGGCCAGCGCGTCGCGCGCGAACCGGCGCGCGGCGGGCACCGTGCGCCGGTCCCGCGGGTAGAACCGCTCGCGGCGCAGGGCGAGTTGAGGGTTCCGCGACTTCTCGGGGGTGGAAATCGTCTCGTTCACCGGACAACCGTCGCGCAGCGTGTTCAGCTTTGCGCAGCCGGTGAGGCCGTACGCCGTTTTTGTACGGGTGGTGTACGGGTGCCGGATGCTCCGCGGCGGGCGAACAGGGGGAGTTCTATGAGCATGACCTCCAGGCAGGCTCCTCGGAAGAGGAACATCTCGACGATGAAGATGCTGGGCCGCCAGCTGAAGGCGGCCCGCATGGCAGCGGACCGCACGCAGTCCCAGCTCGGCGAGCTGGTCGGCGTGGAAGAGGAGACCATCGCCTCCATCGAGCAGGGCAGACGCGCGCTGCTGCCGGATCTGGCGGAGCGGCTGGACGAACTCCTCGACACGAAGGGCCTGTTGAGCATTGGCGTGGCCAACATGCCGGAGATCGACCAGTTCCCGCTGTGGGCGGAGGAGTACATGCGGCAGGAGCGGGAGGCCACAGCCATCTCCTGGTACGACGCGCTCGTCGTGCCGGGCATCCTTCAGACGGAGGAGTACGCGCGGGCCGTACTGCGGGAGCGCGTTCCTGCGTACGACGAGGACGAGATCGAGGCGAAGACGGCGGGGCGCGTCGCCCGCCAGGAGATCCTGCACCGCAAGATTCCGCCGACGCTGAGCTTCGTGGTGTGGGAGCCGGTGCTGCACGCGATGGTGGGCGAGCCGCTGGTGCGCCGTGAACAGTTGCGCCACCTGCGGGTGTGCGCCGAACTCCCCGCGGTCTCGCTCCAGTTCCTGCCTATCGACAGCCCGTCGAACGCCGGCCTGAACGGCCCGTTCACCCTCCTCGAAACCCCGGATCACCAGCATCTGGCGTACACCGAGTCGCAGCGCGGAAGCCAACTGGTAGGCGCCCCCTATGACGTATCCATCCTGGAGCGCAAATATGCGATGCTGCGGACTCAGGCCCTGACAACACAGCAGTCCGTGGGCCTGTTGGACCGACTGCTAGGAGAACCGTGAACGGCACCGCAGCAGAACTGACGTGGTTCAAGTCGACGTACAGCGGCGACGAAGGCGGGCAGTGCCTCGAAGTCGCCTTCGCCGACGCCATCCACATCCGTGACTCCAAGAACGACCCGGCCACCGGGCCGACCCTCTCCGTCGGGACCCGCGCCTGGGCGGCGTTCGCGGAGTTCGCCGGGGCCTGACGTCAGGCTCGGCGCAGCTCCCCCTTCACCACCTTGCCGCTCGCGTTGCGCGGCAGTTCGCCGACGAAGGCGACCTGTCGCGGGACCTTGTAGTTGGCCATCTCCCGGCGTGACCAGGCGATGAGGTCGTCGGCGGTGACCGTCGCGCCGCGCCTGCGCACCACGTACGCCATCCCGACTTCGCCGAGGCGCCCGTCGGGGACGCCGACCACGGCCACGTCGGCGACCTCGGGGTGCAGGCCGAGGAGTTGCTCGATCTCGGCGGGGTACGCGTTGAAGCCGCCGACGATGAACATGTCCTTGATGCGGTCGGTGATGCGCAGGTAGCCCTGCTCGTCCATGACGCCCACGTCGCCGGTGCGGAGCCAGCCGTCCTCGGTGACGGTCTCCGCGGTGGCGGCGGGGTCCTCGAAGTACTCGCGCATGACGTTGAAGCCGCGGACCAGGACCTCGCCGGGTTCGCCGGGTCCGGAGGACTCCACGCGCACCTCCGTGCCGGGGATGGCCCGGCCCGAGGTCTGCGCGATCAGTTCGGCGGGGTCGCCGCGGCGGCACATCGTGACGATGCCGCTGGCCTCGGAGAGCCCGTACGCGGTCAGGACGGTGTCGACGCCGAGTTCGCCGCGCAGCCGTTCCACGAGTTGCAGCGGGACGACCGCCGCGCCCGTGACGACCAGGCGCAGCGCGGACAGGTCGTGGGTGTCGCGGGCCGGGTGGTCGAGGAGGGACTGGTGGAGGGTGGGCGGGCCGGGGAGGACGGAGATGCGTTCGGAGGCGATGTTGGCGAGGACGGTGTCGACGTTGAAGACGGGCTGCGGGACCATCGTGGCGCCGCGCATCAGGCAGGCGATGATGCCCGCCTTGTAGCCGAAGGTGTGGAAGAAGGGGTTCACGATCAGGTAGCGGTCGCCCTCGCGCAGGCCGGCCAGGTCGGACCAGATCTCGTAGCCGCGCAGCGTCTGGGCGTGGGTGATGACGGCGCCCTTGGGGCGGCCCGTCGTACCGGACGTGAAGATGATGTCGGAGGGGTCCGACGGCGCGATGCCGGCCGACCGGGCGCGCACCTGCTCGCCCGTGACCTTGTCGCCGCCCGCGAGGAAGTCCTTCCAGGTGCTGTACCCGGGTGCGTCCGGGGCGGTGTCGCCGAAGACCACGACCCGTTCCAGGTGCGGGAGTTCGGCTCCCGCGTCCTGGGCGCGGCGCAGTGACGCCACGTACGAGGTGCCGAGGAAGGTGCCCGTGACGAAGAGGAGGCGGGCGCGGGAGCGGTCGAGGATGTCGGCGGCCTCGGCGCCCTTGAAGCGGGTGTTGAGGGGGACGAGGACGGCGCCCGCGCTCACGGCGCCGAGCGCCGAGACGATCCAGTCCAGGGTGTTCGGCGCCCAGAGCGCGACCCGGTCGCCCGCCGTCACGCCCGCCGCCACGCACGCGGCGGCGGCCCGTTCGACGCGCTCGCCGAGTTCGGCGTACGAGATCCGGGTGCGGCCCTCGACGACGGCCTCACGGCCGCCGTGCCGCTCGGCCGCGTCCCGTACCAGCTCCGGGACCGTTCCCCACTCCGCATCCGTAAGCATCGGACGACCTCCCACAACGCCGTAGCTGACTATCCGTCAGATTAGCTGTAGCCTGACGCGCTGTCAGCAGAGCGAACCAGGCGACAGACGGCAACCTTGTGGGGGTGTGTCCATGGCGGGACTCAAGGACGCGACGGCCATCGTCGGCATCGGACAGACGGCCTTCGCCAAACAACTCCCGGAATCCGAGAAGACGTTGGCGTGCCGCGCGATCGTGGACGCGCTCGACGACGCGGGGATATCCCCCTCCGAGGTGGACGGCTTCGCCTCGTACACGATGGAGGAGACGGACGAGGTCGAGGTGGCGAAGGCCATCGGCGCCGGTGACGTCACGTTCTTCTCCAAGGTCGGTTACGGCGGCGGCGGTTCGTGCGCGACGGTCGCGCATCTCGTCGCGGCGATCGCCACCGGGCAGGCGAGCGTGGGCGTGGCCTGGCGCTCCCGCAAGCGGGGCAGCGGGCCGCGCCCCTGGAAGAACACGGCCGTCCAGCTCCCCACGCCCGCGCAGTGGACCCGCCCCTTCGGGCTGCTGCGGCCCGCCGACGAGATCGGCATGCTGGCCCGCCGCTACATGCACGAGTACGGCGCCACCCGCGACCACCTCTTCAACGTCGCGCTCGCCTGCCGCAACCGGGCCAACCAGAATCCGGCGGCGATGATGTACGAGCGCCCCCTCACCCGCGAGATGTACATGACCTCGCGATGGATCAGCGAACCCCTCTGCCTCTTCGACAACTGCCTTGAAACGGACGGGGCGTTGGCCTGCGTCATCGTCTCCGCCGAGCGGGCGCGGGACTGCCGTCGCAAGCCGGTGTACGTGCACTCCGCGGCGCAGGGCCTGCCGGCGCAGCACCACGGCATGGTCAACTACTGGAACGACGACCCGCTCACCGGTCCCGCGTGGACCGCGGCGCGCCATCTGTGGAAGCACTCCGACCTCCAGCCCGAGGACGTCGACGTCGCCCAGATCTACGACGCGTTCACCCCGCTCATCCCGCTCTCCCTTGAGGGGTACGGGTTCTGTGGGCGGGGCGAGGGGGCGGCGTTCACCGAGGGCGGGGCGCTGGAGATCGGTGGGCGGCTGCCCATCAACACGGGGGGCGGGGGGCTCTCGGAGGCGTACGTCCACGGGTTCAACCTCATCAATGAGGGGGTGAAGCAGTTGCGGGGCGTGAGTACGGCGCAGGTGCCGGGGGCGGGGGCGTGTCTCGTGACGGCGGGTGAGGGGGTCCCCACGTCCGCGCTCCTGCTCCGCGCGGGGTGACCCGATCAAGCCTCCGCGGCGATTGAGCGGCGGGGTCCGGGGCGGAGCCCCGCGGCCTCAGCCCCGGAGGGGTTGCGCTCCCGGGGCTCCGCCCCGGACCCCGCTGCTCAATCGCCGCAGGGGCTTGATTGGCCCGCCGAGACGGCCGTGCGGGGCTTGATGTGGTGCGGCTGGAGAAATGGAACGGTTGACCGGAGGAGAGATATGGCTGACGTGGTGAGTACCTCGGAGTTGCTCACACCGACCCCCGACGACGACGGCGCCCCCTTCTGGGAGTACGCGACCCGCGCCGAACTGCGGATACAGGCCTGCGCCAACCCGAGTTGCGGTGAACTCCGCTTCCCGCCCCGCCCCTGCTGCCCGCACTGCCAGTCCTTCGACAGCGAGTGGCGCAGGATGAGCGGCCGGGGACGCGTCTGGTCCTACGTGATCCCGCACCCCCCGCTCCTCCCGGCGTACGCCGCCCACGCCCCGTACAACGCGGTCGTCGTCGAACTCGCCGAGGCCCCCCGGATCCGCCTCGTCGGCAACCTCGTCGCGAGCGCGGACGCCCCGCTGAACTCCGTCGACCCGGAGCGCATCAGGATCGGGGCGAGGGTGCAGGTGGTGTTCGCGGAGGTGGACGGCGTGACGGTGCCGCGCTGGGTACTGGAGCGCTCATGACCGTGCGTACGGAGATCGACAAGAGCACGGGCGTCGCCACCGTCACGCTCGACCGTCCGCACCGCCTCAACGCGCTGGACCAGCCGACGGTCGCCCAACTGACGGCGACGTGGCGGGAGTTCCGGTTCGACGACACCGTGCGCGCGGTGGTGCTCACGGGGGCGGGCGACCGGGCGTTCTGCACGGGGATCGACCGCGGGTGGGACGTGCCGCAGCCGGGGTCGCCGTACTCGGCGGACGATCCGCTGCCGACGGTCGGCCCCAAGGCCAACGACCTGTGGAAACCGGTGATCGCGGCGGTCGGCGGGATGGCCTGCGGCGGGGCGTTCTACCTCATCGGGGAGTCGGAGTTCGTGGTGGCGGACGAGACCGCGACGTTCTTCGACCCGCACACCACGTACGGCATGGTCAACGCCTTCGAGTCGATCTACCTCGCGCAGCGGATGCCGCCGGGCGAGGTGGCGCGGCTGGCGCTCATGGGGGCGGCGGAGCGGATGTCGGCGCGGCGGGCGTACGAGGTGGGGCTGGTGTCCGAAGTGACCGCTCCGGGTGGGGCGTTGGCGGCGGCGGTGCGGTGCGCCGAGGTGATCGCCGGGTATCCGACGGAGGCGGTGCAGGGGACGGTGAAGGCGGTGTGGAAGGCGACGGAGGCGGCGCGGGGGCACGCGTTCGCGCAGGCCCCGGATCTGATCAAGCTCGGGAACCTGCCGCCGGAGCGGCAGGCCGAGCTGTTCGAGTCGCGTGCGGGCGGGCGGGAGTTCGGGGTGCGCTGAGAGGGGTTCAGCGCTGGACGAGGGCCTCCGGGTCGATGTCGCAGCGGTCCACGTCGGCGGCGAGGCCCTTGCTGCCGACCGGCACCTTGGCGGTCGCCCTGCCGTTCGCGGTCACCTCCACCTTGTGGAAGAGCGCGGTCACCGTGGAGCCGTTCGCGTCGAGGAAGGTGGCGTGCACGTCGAAGCGGGCGCGCCTGCTGTTGGGGTTGGTGACCTCGACGGTGGCGTACGCCCGGTTCGCGTCGGCGCACTTGAGCAGCCGTACGGTGCCGTTGCGCAGGTCGCTCGGCGAGGAGGACGCGGAGGCGGTGGAGCCGTGGCGGGTGCCGGTGTTGTAGCGGTGGTGGGTGCCGGAGTAGCCGGAGGATGAGGAGTCGTGTTTCTGCGACGAGCTGCTGCATCCGCCGCCGGTGCCGCTGCTGCGGCTCTTGGAGTGGCCGTGGCGGCCGGTGGTGAAGCCCGTGAGGGCGACGACCACGAGGGTCGCCACCGCGGTCAGTTTCAGTCCCCGTTTCATCACGCCGGGCACCCTATCGGGCACGGGCCCCCGTGGGGAGGCCGCGGGGCTCCGCCCCGGACCCCGCTGCTCAATCGCCGCAGGGGCTTGATCCCTCAAGCCTCGCCGGCGATTGAGGCGCGGGGTCCGGGGCAGAGCCCCGAGGCGCAACGGCAGGGGCGCGGGGTCCGGGGCGGAGCCCCGCGGTCTCAGCGGCTCGTGCCCGTGCCCTTCTCCGCGTCCAGGGCGTAGACGCAGCGGTCCTTGCTGCACGCGTAGACGACGCCGTCGCGGACGACGGGGGTGCCGGTGATTTCGCCTCCGGTGGCGAGTTTCCAGCGGAGGCGGCCGTCGTCGGCCTTGAGGGTGTAGAGGAGGTGGTCGGTGGAGCCGAAGTGGATGCGGCCGTCCGCGACGACGGGGGAGCCGACGATCTCGCCGCCCGCCTGGAAGCGCCACTTCGGGGTGCCGGTCACGGCGTCCAGCGTGTAGAGGCCCTGGCCGCTGCCGACGTGGACGTGGCCCTGGGCGACGAGGACGGGGTCGACCGAGGACGGGCGGGCCTCCGTGGCGATGCGCCAGCGGTCGCGGCCGTCCGTGGCGTCGAGCGCGTACACCGTGCCGAGGTGGTCGACGAGGTAGACGCCACCGCCGGTGACCGCGGCGCCGGGGGCGAACGCGGGGGCGCTGAGGAAGACGGCGGGCGCCTCGAAGTGCCAGCGGACGTGTCCGGAGGCGGCGTCGACGGCGAGGACGCGGGTGCCGGCGGCCACGTACACGTAGCCGTCGGACGCGGGGGTGAGGCGCATCGGGACGCCGCCGCAGGAGGCCGCGTCGCCGATGGGGTAGGACCAGCGCTCGTCGCCGGTGCGGGCGTCGAGGGCGCGCAGGCGCGCGTCCTGCCACACGTAGACCGTGCGCTCGTGCAGGACGGGCCCGGCCTCGGCGGCCTCGAAGTCGGTCTGGCAGCCGGTGATCTCCCACAGGACGTCGCCGCTGACGGCCTCGCGGGCCTGGACGCCGCCGCCGCGGGTGGCGGTGACGACGGTGCCGTGGTCGGCCTGGAGCGCGTACACCCAGGCGTCGGTCTGGACGCGCCACAGGTCGCTGCCGTCGCGGGCGTCGAGCGCCCACAGGGTGGGGCCGTCGGAGGCGTGGATGCAGCCGTCGGCGACGGCCATGGACCACGCGACGTCGCGGGTCTTGAAGCGGCGCCGCCCGGTGGCCACGTCCAGGACGTGCACCTCGAACGACGTGACGTAGACGAGATCGCCCGCGACGGCGGGTGTCCCCCACACGTCGTTGGACATGCGGAAGCGCCAGGGCCGCCAGGGCGCGCCCTCGGCGGCGGCGGGCGCGGGCACCGCCGGTTCGTGCGTGCCGTTCACGGCGGGCTTGGACCGGGACCACGATCCGGCGAGGCCGGACTCGGCGGGCGGTGCCTTCACGGCGGCGGCGCGGGCGTCGGCGACCCGGGGCCCGGGGCCGATGGGGACCTGTGCCCCGGCCAGGTGCACGGGCCCGTCGGCGACGAGGCTCTGGCCCGCGGGGACGGGCGAGTGCCGCCAGCTGTCCGCGGAGACGGGTGAGCGGGGCGGGGCGGGCGGCTGCGAGGGCATCGCCGGGATGGGGGCGCCGCCCTGGCCGTTCGGCGGGCCGGGCGCCCGGTGCGGGGCGGGCTTCGGGGCGGGGCGGCCGCCGCGGCGCGCCTCGATGAGCGCCACGGACCGCTCGGGCAGCCACGCGGACGCGGTCCCGCTGTCGTCGCTGCCCGCGCCGAAGAGGTGCGGGGCGAGCTGGGACTGGAGGTCGGCCGGGGAGGGCCGCTGGGCGGCGTCCATCTGCATGCACGCTTCAAGCAGCGGCCGCAGCTCCTCCGGGAGTCCTTCCAGGTCGGGGCCTTCGCGCAGCAGCATGAACACGGTCTCGACGGGGTTCGCGCCGTGGAACGGGGCGTGCCCGGTCGCCGCGAAGACCAGGGTCGAGCCGAGGGAGAAGACGTCCGAGGCGCCGGTGACGCTGCGCGAGTCCTTCGCCTGCTCGGGCGACATGTACGCGGGCGTGCCCACCGCGACGTTCGTCATGGTCAGGCGCGTGTTCGAGACGCCGGACGCGATGCCGAAGTCGATGACGCGCGGGCCGTCCTCGACGACCAGCACGTTCGACGGCTTGAGGTCACGGTGCACGAGGCCCGCGCCGTGGATCGACTGGAGGGCCTCCGCGATGCCGGCCGCGAGCCAGCGGACGGCCTGGGCGGGCAGCGGCCCGGTCTCGTTCACTATTTCTTCGAGGGAGGGCGCGGGCACGTACGCGGTGGCGAGCCAGGGCACGGCCGCGCGCGGGTCGGCGTCGACGACGGCGGCCGTGTAGAAGCCGGACACCGCCCGCGCCGCCTCGACCTCGCGCGTGAAACGGACCCGGAACAGCTGGTCCTCGGCGAGCTCCGTGCGCACCGTCTTGATCGCCACGCGTCGGCCCGATGCCGAGCGCGCCAGATAGACCAGGCCCATGCCGCCCGCGCCGAGCCGTCCCAGGACCTCGAACGGACCGATCCGCCGCGGATCGTGCTGCGTCAGCTGATCCATCACTTGCCTGCCACCTCCCCGTACGGGCCACCGCACTTACGGCCCCCGTCAGCGTCTCACCACCGAAGCGCCACGGCGGCACGCACCCCGATTCTTCCTGTCCCGGCCCTCAGTTGCGAACCTCGGGGCAAAACGGGATGTCTCGGAACAATCCGGGCTCGTGCGTCACGGCCTTCGCGGTGCCGGCTGCTCGCACACCGCGAACACCGCCCCTTGATCATCCTCGATCACGGCGCCGTGTCCGTACGCCGTGGGGCCCGGCCCCACCCGCACCCGCCCGCCCAGCCGGACGGCGGACGCCGCGGTGGCGGCGGCGTCGGCGCACCCGAAGTACAGCAGAAACCGGCCGGGCTCCGGGCCGGCGACCCCGCGACGGACCGCCCCCACAAGGGCTCCGCCGGCGCCGGCGGCCTCCTCGAAGGTGCTCCTCCCGAAGGCGCCCGCACCGAGGGCTCCCCCCTCGAATACGGCTCCGTAGAAGGAATCACTCAGCGCCGGGTCGGGTGTCAGGAGTTCCGCCCCGCGGAACGCCCCGGCCCCGCCCACCCGCTCGAACCCGCGGTGGCTCCCCGCCTGCCGCAGCACGAACGCGGCCCCCTCCGGCCCCCGGGCGAGCGCCACGGTCGCCTCGGTGCCGCCCGGCAGCGGGCCCGCCACGATGTGGCCGCCCGCCGCGAAGACCCGTTCGGCGGCGGCGTAGGCGTCGCGCACCGCCAGGTGCACCCGCCACTGGACGCCCAGATCGGCGGGGGCGAGGGCGGCGACGGCCAGGTCCTCGCTGTACGCCGCCGTGTAGTAGTCGCGCTCAGCGCTCGCGCCCTCGTCGAAGGTCCAGCCGAGCAGATCCCCGTAGAACCGCTTGCCCGCCTCGACGTCCGCGAGCCGGACGTCGGCCCAGCACGGAGCCCCTTCGGGAAACTCGGAATGACCGTGAAAGCCGGAACGGGCGGGGCGCATGCGCGCCACGCTAGCCAGGGCGGACGGGCCCCGGCGCTTGAAATTCGAACGTTTGGCCAGTTCCCGTCGGTCACGGCGCGTCATTTGACCGGAGGCCGGGAGGGCCAACCCCATTTGCAGTCAGTCAGATCGCGCTCCGATCACCCCTCGGTAAGCTGACGGCATGACAGGACAAGTACGGACCGTCGACGGCCGCGTGGCCGGACGGCGTGGTCAGGCAACACGTCAGAAGCTGCTCGACTGCCTCGGCGAGATGCTCAGCTCCTCGCCCTACCGGGACGTCAAAGTCATTGATGTCGCGCGAAAGGCGGGCACTTCGCCCGCGACCTTCTACCAGTACTTCCCGGACGTCGAGGGCGCCGTCCTGGAGATCGCCGAGCAAATGGCCACCGAAGGCGCGGGGTTGACCGAACTGGTCGCGGACCGCTCCTGGGTCGGCAAGGCCGGCTGGGCCACGGCGCAGGAACTCGTGGACGGGTTCCTGGAGTTCTGGCGCAAGAACGACGCGATCCTGCGGGTCGTCGACCTCGGCGCGGCCGAGGGCGACAAGCGGTTCTACAAGCTCCGCATGAAGATCCTGAACTCGGTGAACAACTCCCTTGCGGACGCGGTCAAGGAGCTTCAGGACAAGGGCAAGGTCGACAAGGACGTGAGCCCGGCCGCGGTCGCCGGTTCGCTCGTCGCGATGCTCGCCGCGGTCGCCTCGCACCAGAAGGGCTTCCAGACCTGGGGCGTCAAGCAGGCCGAACTCAAGCCGAACGTGGCGCTGTTGGTGCACCTGGGCGTGACCGGAAAGAAGCCCACCAAGTAACGCCTTCCTGGTCCTGTCGTGCGGCGGCGGTTCGCGTGGTGCAACGTGAGCCGCCGCTGTTGCAGTTCCCGCGTCCCCCGTTCAGCGGCGCTCCAGCCGGAACAGCCGGATCTCCCGCTCCACGCGCTTCTGGTACGTGGCGTAGGGCGGCCAGAACGCCAGCGCCGCGGCCCACGCCTCCGCCCGCTCCGGGCCCGTGAGGAGCCGGGCCGTCACCGGGATGTCGGCGCCGCGCCAGTTGATCTCCGCGTCCGGGTGCGCGAGCAGGTTCGCGGTCCAGGCCGGGTGGCCGGGCCGCCCGAAGTTCGAGCCGATCAGCAGCCAGGTCCCCTTCTTCCGCCCGTCCTCCCTCCCGCGATCCCGCTCCGGCATGCAGGCGAGCGGGGTACGCCGCTCGATCCCGCTCCTCGCGCCCCGCACGGTGAGGATCACGCCCGGCAGCATCTGTGCGCTGAGCAGCACTTTTCCGCGGGTGAGCCGGTGCACGGCGCGGTCCATGGCCGGGATGACGTGCGGTGCGAGGCGGGCGAAGGTACGCGTCGAGGACACCTTCTGCACGAGCTTGATCCCCGGTGGCGCCATCAGACCGCCACCTCCAGGCCGGGGCCCGGCGCGAACAGCCCGGCGGCCTGCGCGGCGCGGTCCCGCAGCAGGTGCACCGGCCCGAACAGCAGCTCGTCGCCGGTGGCCCGCTTCAGGTACAGATGCGCCTCGTGCTCCCAGGTGAAGCCGATGCCGCCGTGCAGCTGCACGGCCTCCCCCGCGCCGGTCCGCAGCGCTTCGAGGGCCTGCGCGAGCGCGAGCCCACCGACCCCGGCCTCCCCCGCGGTGCTCGCCGCCCACGCCGCGTAGTACGCGGCCGAGCGCGCCGCCTGCACCTGGACGTACACATCGGCCAGCCGGTGCTTGACCGCCTGGAAGGAGCCGACGGGTCGGCCGAACTGCTCCCGCTCCTTGACGTAGTCGACGGTCCGCTCCAGGGCCCGGTCTGCGGCGCCGACGGCCTCGGCGGCGAGCAGCGTCGCGGCGGTGTCGCCGACGGCGGCGAGCGCGCCGGTCACGTCGCCGTCCTCCGTGCCCAGCAACTCGGCTGCCACGTCCCGCAGTTCGACGCGTGCCTGCGGCCGCGTCTCGTCCATGGCCGTCTGCCGTACGCGGACGAGGCCGGGGGCGTCCTCGCGCACGAGGAACAGCAGGGTGCGGGAGCGGGCGAAGCCACCGGTGTGCGCGGCGACGAGCAGCAGCCCGGCGCTGTGCCCGTCGAGCACCTGCTCGGCCTGCCCGTACAGCCGCCAGCCCTCCGGGGTACGGCCGGCCTGGACACCGCCCGCGCGGCCGCCGCCCGCCCAGTCGCCGGTGTTGTCGGCGACGAGGCCGAGCGCGGTGGCGAGGCCGGTGCCCGGCACGGCGAGGGTCGCGGTCAGGGCGCCCCCGGCGATCCCCGGCAGCAGCGCGGCGCGCTGCGCGTCGGTGCCGAGCGCGGCGATCAGCGGGGCCGCGAGCCCGCTGGTGGCGAGCAGCGGAGTGGGCGCCAGCACCCGCCCCAACTCCTCCTCGACGAGCGCGAGTTCCACGACGGCCGCGCCCACCCCGCCGTACTCCTCGGGCAGCGCGAGGCCCGGGAGCCCGAGCTCCGTGCTGAGCGTGCCCCACAGGGCGGGGTCGTGGCCCGCGGGGGTGCGGGTGGCTGCCTTGACGTCGTCCGGGGTGCAGCGCTTGGTGGCGAGTTCGCGCAGGGTACGGCGGATCTCTTGCTGTTCCTCGGTGAACCTGGCGTCCATGGGGGCCCCTTTCTGACGGGGCGTCATGTTAGAGCGGGGACGGCGGGATGCCCAGAGCCACGCACACTCCTGCGCGCACCCTTATCTGATGTACCGTCAGATCCATGACCGATCACCGTAACAAGGTCGCGATAGCGGGCATCGCCCTCTCCGACTGCGGCCGCGTCGACGAAGCCACCCCCTACGCCCTGCACGCCCAGGCCGCCCGCCGGGCGCTCGCCGACGCGGGGCTCGCCCCCGACGTCGTCGACGGCTTCGCGAGCGCGGGCCTCGGCACCCTCGCGCCGGTCGAGATCGCCGAGTACCTGGGGCTCAAACCCCTTTGGGTGGACTCCACTTCGGTCGGCGGCTCGACGTGGGAGGTGATGGCGGCGCACGCGGCGGA
The DNA here is from genome assembly GCF_054724165.1 of Streptomyces sp. BYX5S. NCBI lineage: Bacteria > Bacillati > Actinomycetota > Actinomycetes > Kitasatosporales > Streptomycetaceae > Streptomyces > Streptomyces sp. BYX5S. The sequence continues at coordinate 7,714,555 of NZ_CM138829.1, forward strand.
CGCGATCGCCACCGGGCACGCGCGCGCCGTCCTCCTCGTCTACGGCTCGACGGCCCGCGCCGACATCAAGGCCGGGCGCCGCACGTCCAACCTGTCGTTCGGCGCCCGCGGACCGCTCCAGTTCGAGGTGCCGTACGGGCACTCGCTGATCGCCAAGTACGCGATGGCGGCCCGCCGCCACATGCACGAGTACGGCACGACGCTGGAGCAGCTCGCGCAGGTGGCGGTGCAGACGCGCGCGAACGCCGCCCGCAACCCGGACGCCATGTTCCGCGACCCGGTCACGGTCGACGAGGTCCTGGACGGGCCGATGATCGCCGACCCGTTCACCAAGCTGCACTGCTGCATCCGCTCGGACGGCGGCGCCGCGGTGCTGCTCGTCGCCGAGGACCTGCTGCCCGACTGCGCGCAGGAGCCGGTGTGGGTGCTGGGGTCGGGCGAGCACGTGTCGCACACGACGATGTCGGAGTGGGACGACTTCACGGTCTCCCCGGCGGCGGTCAGCGGGCGCCTCGCGTTCGAGCGGGCGGGCGTGCGGCCGTCCGAGATCGACATCGCGGAGGTCTACGACGCCTTCACGTACATGACGCTCGTGACGCTGGAGGACCTCGGGTTCTGCGCGAAGGGCGAGGGCGGCGCCTTCGTCGAGAAGGGGCGCCTGCTGCACGACGGCGAGCTGCCGACGAACACCGACGGCGGCGGCCTCTCCGCCCAGCACCCCGGCATGCGCGGCCTGTTCCTGCTGGTGGAGGCGGCGCGGCAGCTGCGCGGCGAGGCGGGCGACCACCAGGTGCGGCGCGCGGACGGCTCGCTGCCCCGGCTGGCGGTGGCGTCGGGGACGGGCGGGTGGTTCTGTTCGGCGGGGACGGTGGTGCTGGGGCGGTGAGGGCACCTCGGACGATGGTGCCTGGGGTGGTCAGGGGCGGAACCGTTATGGGTTGAGTTCCGTCCCGAGACAGTGAGTTGACGATTCCGGGGTTAGCGTCGGGCGCCATGCGGGGACGTCTGCTGAGCGGTCGGTACCGGCTCCTGGAGCCCGTCGGGGCGGGTGGCATGGGGCAGGTGTGGCGCGCCCGCGACGAGAACCTCGGGCGGCTCGTCGCCGCGAAGCTCTTCGCGCCGCCGGAGGACGTCGGGGCCGGGGAGCGGCAGGAGCTGCTGCGCCGCTTCCGGCGCGAGGCGCGGGCGGTCGCGGCGCTGTCGAGTCCGTACGTGGTGACGGTGCACGACCACGGGACGGACGACGCGGGCGGGGGCGACGTCCCGTACCTCGTCATGGAATTGATCTCCGGCGAGTCGGTGCAGGAGATCCTGCGGCGCGAGGTGCGGGTGCCGGTCGAGCGGGCGCTGGAGTGGGCGCGGCAGACGGCGCTCGGGCTGTCCGCCGCGCATGCCGCCGGGATCGTGCACCGGGACATCAAGCCCGCGAACCTGATGGTCGTGCCCGGCGACCCGGGGGCCGTGAAGATCCTCGACTTCGGGATCGCGGCGTACCTGGAGGGCGCGGAGGCGGCGACCCGCCTCACCCGGACCGGCATGCTGCCGATCGGCAGCGTGCAGTACATGGCGCCGGAACGGTTCCGGCAGGAGCCGGGGGACGGCCGGATCGACCTGTACGCGCTGGGCTGCGTCCTGTACGAACTCCTCGTCGGCCGCCCGCCGTTCGTGGGCCCCGCGGCCGGAGTCATGTACAACCACCTCCACGACACCCCCCTGCGCCCGAGCCGGGCACGCCCCGAAGTGCCGCGTGCCGTGGACGAGTTGGTGCTGTCCCTGATGGCGAAGGAGGCGGGGAGCCGGCCGGGGGACGCGGGCGTGGTGGTGGGGGTGTTGGAAGGGGCTCTGGAGGGGGCGTTGCGCGGAGGCGCCTCCGGTGGGGGTGGCTCCGGTGGGGCGTCGCCGACGGCTGCCACCGGGGCGGTGCCGGTGGCGCCGCGTACGCGGAAGCTGGCGCAGGTGGCGGTTCCGGCGGCGGCGCCTGGCAGCGGTGCGGGCGCGAGGCCGGGTGTGGGTGGGGCGCGGTGGAGGGGGGCCTGGGGGAGGCGGAGGGCGGTGGTGCTGGGGGCCGTGGCGCTGCTCTGTGCGGGCGCGGGGGTCGCCGTACCCGTGGCGATCGACGGTGGCGGGCCGGGTCCGCGGGCGGCGGTGGGGCCCCTGGAGCAGCCCACGTTCCGGATCGCCGTCACGGGGCGCGGGGACGCCGTCGACACGAAGGCGGTGCGGCGGGCACTGGACGACTACGCGGGGCTGCTGCCGCTGGACGTCGTGGCGGTGCCGCGGGCCACGGCGATGTCGTCGCGGGAGTTCGCGCGCCGCTACCCGGACGTCGTCGCGCTCGTCGGCCCCGCGGCGGCCACCCCGGGGTTCATGAAGGGGACGCCGGGCTTCAGCACCTGCCAGTCCGGCCCCGTGACGGGCTCGCGGGGCCGGTTCCCCGCCGGGTCCGACGCGGTGCTGGGCACGCAGTTCGCCGCGCACCTCGACACCGTCCTGCGCACCAAGCGGCTCCTGGTCACGAAGGGCGCCGCGCCACAGGTGCCGCGCGACCTCTTCGACGCGGGCCGCGACGCCTCCCGCCACTACGCGACCGCCCCGGCCCCGCCGCACGCCATGACGGCCGACGAGCTGCGCGCCCTCCTCGCCGACGCCCGCCCCGACACGGTGTACCTGGCCGACGAGGCGGGGCAGCAGCGCAACGTACAGGCCCTGCGCGCCGCCGGCCACCGGGGCCGGATCGTCCTCGCCCCCGACCGCAGGACCGACTGCGACCCGGCCGGCAACCCCCGGGAACGGCAGGTCACGGACGGCGTCCTGCGCTTCCGCACCGTCTCCGACGGCCCGCCCCGCACCGGCGAGTGCACCCAGGAGGCCGCCTGGTGCGCACGGGTGCGTCCGCTGATGACACGGCCCGGGGCCCTGGAGGAGTACGAGGCGACGCAGGCGGTCGTCGCCGCGTTCCGGGCGCGCGCGGTGAACGACACCGACCCCGCCGAGGTCCGCGGCCACCTCACCGCCGCCCTGCCCGGCGTCCGCATCCACGGCCTCCAGGGCGACCACACCCTCACCTCCCCCGCCACCACGGCCCACCCCGTCTGGGTGCAACGCAGCACGGGCGGCACCTGGACGACCCTCGGCACGGTGGCGTCCCTGACCCGCGGCTAGGGCCCGACGCCGAGCAGTACGACCCACCGCAGGGCGGCGGCCCCGCGCCGCGCCCCACCCGCACCCCCGCGCGACAATCACCCCATGGAACCGGAACCCGACCGACCCGATCTGGACGCCCTGCTGCGGTCCCTGCGCGTGTGGGACACCGAGCTGCCCGAGTTCGACCCGCGCGGGGCGCCCGACGCGCCGCTCGCTCTGTTCACGGAGTGGTTCGCCGCGGCCGTGGCGGCGGGGCAGCCCGAGCCGCACACGCCGTCGCTGGCGACGACGGACGCGGAGGGGCGCGGCGATGTCCGTACGGTGATGCTGCACGGCGCCGACGAGACGCACGGCTGGCACTTCGCCTCGCACGCGGGCAGCGCGAAGGGCCGCCAGCTCGCCGCCCGCCCGTACGCCGCGCTCGGCTTCTACTGGCCGGTGCAGGGCCGCCAGGTCCGTGTACGCGGCCCCGTCCGCACGGCCCCGCCGGAGGTCGCGCACGCCGATCTGCACGCCCGCTCGACCGGGGCGCTCGCCTCCGCCCTCGTCGGCCACCAGAGCGAACCGCTCGGCTCCTGCGAGGAGTTGGAGCGCGCCTCCGACGCGGCGTGGCAGCGCGCGCAGCGCGAACCGGACGCCGCCGTCCCGTCCTGGACGGTCTACGAACTCGCCCCGGACGAGGTGGAGTTCTTCCAGGGCGACGCCCGCAGACGCCACGTACGCCTGCGCTACCGCCGTACGCCGGACGGCTGGGCCAAGGAGTTGCTGTGGCCGTGACGCTCCGTCCTACCGCCGCTCATCCCGTGAACTCCCACACCGCGAAGTCCCGCACCGGGCGGTAGCCGAGGCGCTGGTAGAGGGCGTTGCTCGTGGGGTTCGCGAGGTCCGTGAAGAGCAGCACCTCTCCGGCTCCCGCCTCCCGCGCGGCCCGGCTGACCTCCGCGGTCACCGCGGCCGCGTACCCCCGGCCGCGCAGTGCGGGCGGCGTGTAGACGGGGGCGACCCGCACGGTGCCGACCGACTTGCGGGTGACGCCCGCCATCGACAGCGGTGTGCCGTCGGCGTCCTCCCAGAACGTGACGCCTCCGTAGGCGATGCGCTCGTCGGCCCACTCCCCGGCCTGCTCGCGCGTCGTGGCGTCGCGGGTGTGCGCCTCCGCGTCGAAGGCGAGGTGCCAGTCGGCGAGGAGGCCCCGGTCGGCCCCGCCCGCGATCCGGGCCCGGCCGCCGGGCAGCGGCTCGGGCGGCGTGAGGTCGCCGAGCCGGTACAGCCGCTGCCGCGCCGCGCGCTCGGCCCGCCCGCCGGGGTGCCGCTCGCGCCAGGCCGCGGCGAGCGCGCCGGTCGCCTCCTGGGTGCCGTTGACGCCGTCGACGGACACGTCGGCGAGGGCGTCGAGCAACGCGCCCGCCGCCGCCTCGCCGCCACCCGCGTCCGCGCCCGGCAGGTACGCGTACAGGAAGTGCGGTGGCGTCCAGAAGAAGTAGCCCCCGGTCTGCCCGTCGGGCCCGGTCCACACGCCGAAGCGTCTGCTCCCGGCCGCCCAGCCGGCCTCCCGCATCCGCGCGCTCACGCTGAGCGCCACGGTGTGCAGCGCCGGGTCGCCGGCCAGCAACTCCCCCGCGCGCGCCTCGAACTCACCGAGTTCCGTCGTCAGCAGCCACTCGCCCGTACGGGCCCGTGAGGTCGTCATCCGGCCATGATGACGACACCGGCCCCGGCCCGGCCACGGGATTACGCGGGAGTCGCGGGCCGGAACACCGGTATCGCGAAGCCCTCCCCGCTCTCCCCGCCCTCCCGGAAGTCGACGACCAGGTCCATCCCCACCCGCAGGTCCCCCTCCGCGCACGCCACGACCTCCGTCATCATCCGCGGCCCCTCGGCGAGGTCGACGACGGCGGCGACGTACGGGGTGCGGCCGCCGAAGGGCGGCAGGTCGTTGCGGTGCACGACGGACCACGTGTAGAGCGTGGCCCGGCCGCTCGCGTCCCGCCACCGCCCGGCCTCGCTCCAGCAGAACGGGCAGAACTCGCGCGGATAGTGGTGGCAGCGCCCGCAGTCCCCGCAGTGCCTGAGCAGCAACCGGCCCTCCCCGGCCGCGTCCCAGTACGGGCGGGTGAACGCGTCGGGCTCGGGAACGTCGAACCGTACGTCCGCCGCCGTCACGAGAACAGTCCGAGCGCGTGGTCGAGGGACCAGGTCTGCCAGGACATGGCGAACAGCGCGACGAGCGAGATCAGGCCCATCATCGCGTTCTGGCCCTGCTCCGCCCAGTCGTGGATCATGAGCGTGAAGTAGAGGACGTTGAGCAGCAGCCCGCCGACCAGCGCGACCGGCGTCAGGAACCCGAGGATCAGGCCGACGCCCAGGGCGAGTTCGGCGTACACGACGACGTACGCCATCGTCCTCGGCCGCGGTTTCACGACGACGTCGAAGCCGCTGCGCACCGCGTTCCACTTGTGCTTGCCCGCCACGTCCGCGGCCCACGCGATGCCGGTGCCGCGCTCGAACCAGCCCTTCTTGTCCTTGTGCCGCCAGCTCTCCAGCCACCACAGGCCGAGCCCGATGCGCAGCACGGCGAGCCACTCGGCACCGCTGAGCCCTATCGCTTCCATATCGGCTCCATGAAGTCCGGCTCCTCCATCTGTTTCTGACGGTACGTCAGTTCAGCGCATCGGGCGCCGCCTCCGCAAGGCCCCCGCACGGGGCGGCGTCCACCGCGGCTCGTGATCAATTCGCAACCGGTTTCCGCCTTGACCGGGCCCCTTCAATCCCGCGCCGGATTACGCTCCGCACATGGCCGACTCCCCCCTCACACCGGAACGCAGCCATGAACGCCCACCCGTGTACGTCATCGGGGGCGGGCCCGCCGGGCTCGCCACGGCGGTCGGGCTCAGGGCGCACGGCGTCCGGGCCGTCGTTCTGGAGAAGTCCGACCGCGTCGGCGCCTCCTGGCGCGGGCACTACGACCGTCTCCACCTGCACACCACGCGCCGCCTGTCCGGACTGCCCGGACTGCCGATGCCGCGCCGCTTCGGCCGCTGGGTCGCCCGCGACGACGTGGTCCGCTACCTGGAGAAGTACGTCGAGCACCACGACCTGGAAGTGGTCACGGGCGTCGAGGTCACCCGCGTCGACCGGGCGCCGGACGGCTCGGGCTGGCTGCTGCGGGCCACCGGCGGACGCGAACTGACCTCCGCCGCCGTGGTCGTCGCCACCGGCTACAACCACACCCCGCGCCTGCCCGACTGGCCCGGCGCCTCCGCGTACACCGGCACGCTGCTGCACGCCGGGGAGTACCGCAATCCGGCCCCCTTCACCGGCCAGGACGTCCTCGTCGTCGGCACCGGCAACACCGGCACCGAGATCGCGGTCGACCTCGTCGAGGGCGGCGCCGCGCGGGTCCGCGTCGCCGTGCGCACCGCCCCGCACATCGTGCGCCGCTCCACGCTCGGCTGGCCCGCCCAGCGCACCGGCATCCTCTGCCGACGGCTGCCGGTCCGCTTCGTCGACCGGCTCGCCGTGCCGCTCGGCAAGCTGAGCGTGCCGGACCTCTCGGCGCAGGGCCTGCCGCGCCCCGACACCGGCCTCTACTCGCGGGTGCGCGAGGGCGCCATCCCGGTGCAGGACGTCGGCTTCATCGACGCCGTGCGCACCGGGAAGGTCGAGCCCGTCGCCGCCGTCGAATCCTTCGACGCGGACGCGGTGGTCCTCGCGGACGGCACCCGGATCACCCCGGACACCGTGATCGCCGCCACCGGCTACCGGCAAGGACTTGAGGACCTCGTGGGACACCTGGGCGTCCTCGACCCCGCCACCGGCCGCCCGCTCCCGCACTCCCGGCACCCCTCCTCCTCCCCCGGCCTGCACTTCACCGGCTACACCAACCCCATCAGCGGCATGCTCCGCGAGATCGCCCGCGACGCCGGACGCATAGGCAAGGCGGTGGCCACCCAACTGCCCGCCTGACCCGCCACCCCTCCCGTCGACTCTCCAGTCGGCGGCCCGCCGATCCGCCCGCCGATCCGCCCATCGCCCCACCCACCGACCCGCCCGTCGGCACATTCGCCCCATCATTTGCCTGCAGCCCTGTTCCTGACACAGTGTCAGTTCAGTAATCTGACTATGCGTCAGTTATTTCTGGGGGGACTTCAAGGCACAGCACAGGCAAGAGATGTCGCTGACACACAGGAGCGGGCGGACCGATGCTTGGATCGACGTACGGCACCCTGACCACCGACTCCCGCCGGGCCCGCGTGATCGCCTGCGGTGAGCAGCCCGGACCCGCCGTGCACGGGCGGGCCGGCTCCGACGACACGGACGTCAGCGGGCGTCCGCTGGGCGCCGACACACCGGACCTGGACCGGTTCTTCCGGCCCGAGTCCGTCGCCGTCGTCGGCGCGTCCGACGCCGAGGGGCGGCCCAACACCGGCATCACCCGGCAGCTCATGGGCTGGGCGGAGCGGGTCGGCGCGCGCCTGTATCCGGTGCACCCCACCCGCGCGACCGTCTTCGGCCTCCCCTGCTCCCCTTCCGTCACCGACCTGCCCGAGCAGGTCGACCTGGCCGTGCTGCTCGTCGCCGATCCGCTGCCCGTGATCGAGCAACTGGCCGACACGAAGGTGAAGTTCGCCGTCGCGTTCGCCTCCGGCTTCGCCGAGACCGGCGACGAGGGCGCCGCCGCGCAGACCCGGCTGTCCACCGCCGTGGAGCGCTCCGGGATGCGGCTGCTCGGGCCGAACACCAACCTCAACGCCTTCGAGCGCTTCCGCGACGACCTCGAAGGTCCCGCCATCGCGCTGATCACCCAGTCCGGCCACCAGGGCCGCCCCGTCTTCGCGCTCCAGGAACTCGGCATCCGGCTCTCCCACTGGGCGCCGACCGGCAACGAGGCCGACCTGGAGACCGCCGACTTCATCTCCTACTTCGCGCAGCGGCCCGAGGTCGGCGCCATCGCCTGCTATGTGGAGGGCCTCAAGGACGGCCGCTCCTTCCTGCTCGCCGCCGACCGGGCCGCGCGCGAGGGCGTGCCGGTCGTCGCCGTGAAGGTCGGCCGCACCGAGACCGGCGCCCGCACCGCCGCCTCGCACACCGGCAAGCTCACCGGCGCCGACACCGTCGTGGACGCGGCGATGCGGCAGTTCGGCGTCATCCGCGTCGACGGACTCGACGAACTCCAGGACACCGCCGCCCTCCTGGCCCGCGCCAAGAAGCCGCAGGCGGACGGCGTCGTCGTCTACTCGATCTCCGGCGGAACGGGCGCCCACTTCTCGGACCTGGCAACGGAAGCGGGCCTCCAACTGCCCACCCTCCGCGAGGAGAAGCAGACCGAACTCCACCAGTGGATACCCGACTACCTGAGCGTGGCGAACCCGGTCGACAACGGCGGTCACCCGGTCGGCGACTGGCGCGGCCGGAAGATCATCGACGCGATCCTCGCCGACCCGTCCGTGGGCGTCCTCATCTGCCCGATCACCGGCCCGTTCCCGCCCATGAGCGACAAGCTGGCCCAGGACCTGGTGGACGCGGCCGAGCAGACGGACAAGCTGGTGTGCGTGGTGTGGGGCTCGCCGGTGGGCACGGAGGACGCCTACCGGAAAACCCTGCTCGGCTCCTCCCGGGTGGCCACCTTCCGCACCTTCGCCAACTGCATCACCGCGGTCCGCGCCTACCTCGACCACCACCGCTTCACGGCCTCGTACGTCTCCCCCTTCGACGAGGCGCCGCGCACGCCCTCGCCGTCCTTCCGCAAGGCGCAGGCCCTGATGCGCCCCGGCCACCAGCTGAGCGAGCACGCGGCGAAGCAGCTGCTGCGGGCGTACGGGATCCGGGTGCCACGCGAGCAACTGGTGACGAGCGCCGCGGCGGCGGTACGGGCCGCCTCCCTCGTCGGCTACCCGGTCGTCATGAAGGCATCCGCTCCCCAGCTCGCCCACAAGTCCGAACTCGGCCTGGTCAAGGTCGGCCTGACCTCCGCCAGCCAGGTCCGGGACGCCTACCGCGACCTCACCGACATCGCGCGCTACGAGGGCATCGACCTCGACGGCGTGCTCGTCTGCCAGATGGTCGAGCGGGGCGTCGAGATGGTCGTCGGCGTCACCCACGACGACCTGTTCGGCCCCACCGTCACCGTCGGCCTCGGCGGCGTACTCGTCGAAGTCCTGCGCGACACCGCCGTCGCCGTGCCGCCCTTCGGCGAGAGCCAGGCGCGGGCGGTCCTCGACCAGCTGCGGGGGCGGCCCCTCCTCGACGGGGTCAGGGGGGCGCCCCCTGCCGACATCGACGCGCTGGTCGAAGTGGTCCTGCGGGTCCAGCGCATGGCGCTCGAACTCGGCGACGAACTCGCCGAACTCGACATCAACCCGCTGATGGTGCTGCCGCGCGGCCAGGGCGCGGTCGCCCTCGACGCCCTCGCCGTGTGCCACTGACCCGGCCGCCGCCGCCCCACTCCCGAAACGGAGCTCCCCCATGACGCATGCCTCCCCCGCAGAACCAGCCAACCCCGAAGAACCGGAAAAGTCCCTGGACTCATTGGTACTGCACGCCACTGACAACGGCGTCTCGTGGATCACGCTCAACCGCCCCGAGGCCATGAACGCCGTCACCTGGGACCAGCGCGAACGCGTCATCGCGCTCCTCGCGGAGGCCTCCGCCGACCCCGACGTACGGGCCGTGGTCATCACCGCGACCGGCAAGGGCTTCTGCGCCGGAGCGGACCTGCGAGGCGGGAGCCCGGACACCCGCGAACGGGTCGTCGGCGACGTCGCCCGCATCATCCGGCTCGGCGCGCAGCGCCTGATCGCCGCCGTCCAGGACTGCGAGAAGCCGGTCCTCGCCGCGGTCAACGGCACGGCCGCCGGCATCGGCGCGCACCTCGCGCTCGCCTGCGACCTGGTCCTCGCGGCCGAGTCGGCCCGCTTCATCGAGGTCTTCGTCCGCCGCGGCCTGGTCCCCGACGGCGGCGGCGCGTACCTCCTCCCCCGCCTGATCGGCCCGCAACGCGCCAAGGAGCTCATGTTCTTCGGCGACGCGGTGACCGCCGCCGACGCGGAACGCCTCGGCCTCGTCAACCGCGTCGTCCCAGACGACCACCTGCCGAAGACGGCCCGCGCCTGGGCAGAACGCCTCGCGACGGGCCCCACCCGCGCCCTCGCCCTGACCAAACACCTGGTCAACGCAAGCCTCGACTCCAACCGCACCACCGCTTTCGCGGCGGAGGCGACAGCCCAGGAACTGAACATGTCCACGCGGGACGCGAACGAGGGCGTGGCGAGCTTCGTGGAGCGCAGGAAGCCCGAGTTCCGAGGCCGCTGACCCGGTCACACACGTGACTGTGACGGGAAGCGCCGACCAGGCCGTCATGTCCCGTCACAGTGCGGGTGCGGGCCCCGGCTCCCCCGCCCGGAACGTTCTCCTGTACGCCGTCGGCGTCACCCCCACCGTCGCGTGGAAGTGCTGGCGCAACGACTGGGGGGTGCCGAAGCCGGACCGGTGGGCCACCTCGTCGACCGAGAGGGGCGTCGTCTCCAGGAGGTGGCGGGCGCGTTCCACCCGTTGGGCCGTCAGCCACTGCACGGGGCTCGCCCCGACCTCCTCCCGGAAGCGGCGCGTGAAGGTGCGGACCGAGAGGGATTCGCGAGCCGCCAGGTCGCGGAGCTGGATGGGCTCACCCAGGTGGTCGAGGGCCCATGCGCGGGCGTGCGCCGTGGACGCCAACTGCGGCTCGGGGAGCGGGCGTTCGATGTACTGGGCCTGGCCGCCGTCGCGGTGCGGCGGTACGACCGTCCGGCGTGCCACGTCGTTGGCGACCGCCGACCCGTGGTCGCGGCGCACGAGGTGCAGGCACAGGTCGATGCCGGCCGCGACGCCCGCCGAGGACAGCACGTCGCCGTCGTCGATGAACAGGACGTCGGGGTCGACCTTGATGTCGGGGAAGACCTGCTGGAAGTGGTCCGCGTCCGCCCAGTGCGTGGTGGCGGGCCGGCCGTCGAGGAGCCCCGCCGCGGCGAGCACGTAGCTGCCGGTGCAGATCGAGACCATGCGCGTACCGGGGCGTACGTGTGCCAGCGCCGCCTCCAACTCCGGTGTGAGCACGCCCTCTTCGTACACCGGGCCCATCTCGTACGAGGCCGGGACAATCACCGTGTCCGCCGTCCCCAGCGCCTCCGGGCCGTGTTCGACGTGGATCGCGTAGTCGGCGTCCGTCTGGACCCGCCCCGGCTCGCGGACCGCGCACGTCACCACCTCGTACAGGGGCGCCCCGTCCGCGTTGCGGGCACGGCCGAAGATCCTTTGTGGGATGCCGAATTCGAAGGGGATGAGGCCGTCGAGGGCGAGCACCGCGGCGCGGTGCGGGACCGGACGCCGAACGCTGCGGGTCATGGCCCGATCCTAGCGAACAATGTCAATCGGGCCACTCGTTCCGGTGCGCCCGATCGCCGAGGCTTTGCGGGTGACCGAGACGCAGACGCAGGCGGCGCCGCAGGGTGCGGGCCGACCGAGCCGCCGACTTCGTAGACCCCATCGCGCGTGGGCCGTCGCCGCCGTCACCTTCGTGACGATCGTCGGCGCCGCCGCCTTCGCCTCCCTGCCCGGCCTCCTCATCGAGCCGCTGCACGATCCCGACACCGGGTTCGGCTGGTCGCGCGGCACCATCGGCTTCGCCGTCTCCGTGAATCTCGCGCTGTACGGCATCACCGCCCCGTTCGCCGCCGCCCTCATGGACCGCTTCGGGATACGCAAGGTCGTCGCGGTCGCGCTGACCGTCATCGCCGCCGGGTCGCTGCTCACCGTGTGGATGACGGCCGCGTGGCAACTGATGCTGTACTGGGGCGTGCTGGTCGGGCTCGGCAGTGGGTCCATGGCGCTCGCCTTCGCCGCCACCGTCACCCAGAGGTGGTTCGTCGCACGGCGTGGGCTCGTCACGGGCGTGCTGACCGCGGCCGGCGCCTCCGGGCAGCTGGTGTTCCTGCCGCTGCTGTCCTGGATCGTGGACCGGCACGGGTGGCGGCCCGCCGCCGTGACCGTGGCGCTGTCGGCGCTCGCCGTCGTCCCGCTGGTGTGGCTGCTGCTGCGCGACCACCCCGCCGACGCGGGCACGAAGCCTTACGGGGCACCGGAGTTCGTGCCGAAGCCCGCCCCGGTGCGGGGCGCCGGGAAGCGCGCCGTGACCGTCCTCGCGAAGGCCGCCCGCACCGGGCCGTTCTGGCTGCTGGCCGGTACGTTCGCGATCTGTGGCGCCTCCACGAACGGCCTGGTCAAGACGCACTTCGTGCCCGCGGCGCACGACCACCACATGCCCATCACGACGGCCGCGTCCCTGCTCGCCGTCATCGGTGTCTTCGACGTCGTCGGGACGGTCGCGTCGGGCTGGTTCACCGACCGGATCGAGGCGCGGCGGCTGCTCGCCGTGTACTACGCGCTGCGCGGCGTCTCGCTGCTCTTCCTGCCGATGCTGCTGGCTCCCGACGTCCGGCCGCCGATGCTGTTCTTCATCGTCTTCTACGGGCTCGACTGGGTCGCCACCGTGCCGCCGACGATCGCGCTGTGCCGCGAGCACTACGGCGAGGACAGCGCCATCGTGTTCGGGTGGGTGCTCGCCTCGCACCAGGTGGGCGCCGCGGTCGTCGCCTTCCTGGGCGGTGTGGCGCGGGACGTCTTCGGGTCGTACGACGTGGTCTGGTACGGCTCGGGTGCGCTGTGCGCGGCGGCGGCGCTGATGTCGCTGGTCATCCGGCGCGGCCGCGCGGACACCGCCGTCCCCGCGCCGTCGGCCGCGTAGACCGGCCCCGTCAGTCGTCCCGCAGGCCCGCGAAGGCGCCCCGGTGGAACACCAGCGGCCCCACGCCGCCCTCGCCCTCCAGGCCCAGCGCCGTCACCCGCCCCACCACGATGAGGTGGTCCCCGCCCGTGTGCACCGCGTGGATCGCGCAGTCGATCCACGCGGCCGTACCGTCCAGGCGCGGCGCCCCCGACACGGGCGCCGCGTCGTACCCGACGCCCGCGAACTTGTCCGCGCCGCTGACCGCGAACCCCCGGCACAACGCGCCCTGGTCCGCGGCCAGTACGTTCACGCAGAAGGCCCCCGCGCGCGCGATCCGCGGCCAGGTCGTCGACGTACGCGCCACCATGAACGCCACGAGCGGCGGGTCGAGGGAGAGGGACGCGAAGGACTGGCAGGCGAAACCGGCCGGGCCGGTCTCCGGATCGGCCGCCGTCACCACGGTGACGCCGCTCGCGAACTCGCCCAGCACGCGCCGGAATTCGGCGGCGTCCACGGGCGCCCGCTCGTCGTCGCCCACCGCGCGCAGCTCCGGACGCGGCAGCACGTCCACGGACGGCGGCTCCGCCGTGGGAGCACCGACCGACCTGAGGTACCGGACGACGGTCGCCGCCATCCCCGCGTGTCCCATCATGGAACCCATTGAAGCTGACGCCCCGTCAGATAGGAAGGGGTGCGGCGTCCCGCGGCCGCATCCCCGCCGCCGCTCAGCGCGCCACCGGACACCCTCCCGTCAGCTTCCCCAGGAAGGCGTTCGGGTCGTAGAAGTGCTCGACCTCGACCAGCCGCAGCGCGTCGTCGACCTTGGCGACGCTCACGCCGAACATCTCGATCTTCTCGCCGGTCGCCGCGAACCCGTTGTACTCGCCCTCGAACGTGCCCCAGTGCCGCCACTTGAACGTGATGACCGGCGGGCCGGAGAGCACGTCGGTGACCTCCCAGAAGAAGCCGCCGGGGAAGGCGTCGTGGAACACCTCGTGCGAGGTCTCGAAGGATTCGGCGCCGTAGAAGACGCTGTCGCCGATCAGGATGTTGTAGCTGCCGCGCTCGACGATGTCGGCGGCGTCCGCCCAGGGCCCGCCGTTGACCCGCGTACGGAAGCGGTCCGCGACCATGGACACCCAGGTCGCGGGGTCGTGCTTGTGCGAGACCTCCATCTCGAAGACCTGCACCACACCTTCGACGACGGCCTCCAGGGACCCCGGGGCGTGCTCGGTGGTGCGCTGGCGCGGCATCACCGTGTGAGAGAGGTGGTAGTCCGGCACCCCTTCGCGCCAGTGGGCCGGCTCCGCGGCGTCGATGACCGCGGACCGGCCCTGAAGCCAGAGGGGAGGCGGGGCTTCTGACATGTCGGAGCCCTTCAGTGAGAGAGAAGGAGCGAACGGGCCCCATCGTTGTTCGGTCACACTTTCCACACAAGCCGTCCGCATCTCTCACACATGACCAACTTCCGTACGCAGATGGTCAGCAGGTGACCCGACGAACCCGACCACCGGGCCCGGAAGCACCGCCCCGCGACGTCAGAACGTCAGCACGCCGCGCGCCACCTTCCCCGCCTCCGCGTCCGCGACCGCCGCCGCGAACTCCTCCACCGGGTACGTCCGCGTGACCAGCTCGTCGAGGAGCAGCCGCCCCTGCGCGTACAGGTCCGCGTAGAGCTTGATGTCGCGCTGCGGGCGCGAGGAGCCGTAGCGGCAGCCGAGCACCGACTTGTCGAGGAACAGCTCGGCGGGCACGAAGGTCGCCTCCGCCTTCGCCGCGGGCATGCCGAGGATGACGGCCTGCCCGTGCCGGTCGAGGAGGTCGATCGCGGCGCGGATCAGCTCGACCCGGCCGACGCACTCGAAGACGTGGTCCGCGCCGTCCGGCAGCACCTCCCGCACCGCGCCCGCGTCGGTCAGGAAGTCCGTCGCGCCGAACTGGCGCGCCACCTCCTCCTTCGCGGGGTTCGTGTCGACCGCGACGATCCGCAGCGCGCCCGCGACCCGCGCGCCCTGGAGCACGTTCAGCCCCACCCCGCCCGTGCCGATGACGACGACCTTGTCGCCGCGGTCGACGCGCGCCCGGTTCAGGACCGCGCCCACGCCCGTGAGGACGCCGCAGCCGATGAGCGCGGCCGAGGTCAGCGGGATCTCCTCGGGGATCTTCACCGCCTGTACGGCCTTCACCACGGTCCGCTCGGCGAACGCCGAGTTCGACGCGAACTGGTAGAGGTCCTCGCCGCCCCGCGAGAAGGGTTTCTGCGGCATCCCGATCGCCTTGCGGCACATCGTCGGCCGCCCCCGGTCGCACTCCGCGCACGCCCCGCAGTTGGCGAGCGTCGACAGCGACACGTGGTCACCGGGCACGACATGGGTGACGCCCGCGCCCACCGCCTCCACGACACCCGCGCCCTCGTGCCCGAGGACCACCGGGCGCGGGAACGGGATGGTGCCGTCGATCACCGACAGGTCGCTGTGGCACAGGCCCGCCGCGGCGACGCCGACGAGCACCTCCCCCGGGCCCGGGTCCCGTACGTCCAAGTCGTCGACGACAACGGCCTCCCGGCCGTCGAACACAACACCCCTCACGACTCACCCTCCCTGGGCAGGCCGAGCACCCGCTCGGCGATGATGGTGCGCTGGATCTCGTCCGAGCCGCCGTAGATCGTGTCGGCCCGGCTGAAGAGGAACAGGCGCTGCTGTTCGTCGAGTTCGTAGGGCGCGTCCGGGGTCCAGTCCGAGGGGCCGACCGCCGCCTCCGGACCCCGCACCCGAAGGGCCAGCTCGCCGAGCCGCTGGTGCCAGCCGCCCCACAGCAGCTTGGCGACGCTCGGCGCGCCCGCGTCGGGAGCGCCGCCGAGGGTGCGCAGCGCGTTCCACCGCATGGCACGCAGCTCGGACCAGAGACGTACGAGCCCGGCGCGCACGAGCGGGTCCCCGATCGCGCCGCGCTCGACGGCCGTCCGCACGACGGCCCGCAACTCCTCGACGAAACCGACCTGTTGGGCCAGCGTCGACACGCCGCGCTCGAAGGCGAGCAGCCCCATGGCGACCTTCCAGCCCGCGCCCTCGCCGCCGACGACCTCCTCGGCGACCGCGCCGTCGAAGAACACCTCGTTGAACTCGCTCGTCCCGGTGAGCTGCCGGATGGGGCGTACGTCGATGCGGTCCGGCTGGTCCATGGGGACCAGGAGGAAGGAGATGCCCCGGTGGCGGCCCGCGTCCGGGTCGGTGCGGGCGAGCACGAAGCACCAGTCCGCCTCGTGGGCGAGCGACGTCCACACCTTCTGCCCGGTCACCCGCCAGCGGCCGTCCCGGCCGCGCGCCGCCGACGTCCGCAGCGACGCCAGGTCGGAGCCGGCGCCCGGCTCGCTGTAGCCCTGGCACCACAGCTCCTCGCCGCGCGCGATCGGCGGCAGGAAGCGGCGCTGCTGCTCCTCGGTGCCGTACGCGAGGAGGGTGGGGGCGAGGAGGTTCTCGCCGATGTGGCCGTAACGGCCCGGCGCCCGGACGCGCGCGTACTCCTCGGCCCAGACGACCTGCTGGGTGAGCGTGGCGACGCGGTTGCCGAAGCCGTCGCGGCCCCAGCCGAGGCCGATCCAGCCGCCCGTGCCCAACTCCTGTTCCCAGGCGCGCCGTTCGGGCCCGCCCTCGTGCTCACTGCCCGGTCCACCGCGCCCCACGGCGGCCGTGAACCGCTCGTCCAGGTGTTTCTCCAGCCACTCCCGGACCTCGCTGCGGAAGGTCTCGTCGCTCTCGCCGAAGCCGAACTCCACGCCGAGCCACCCCCGTTACTGGTTGGGCCGTTCCTTGGCGGCCGCCGCCCGCGCCATCTCCTGGAGCTGTTCGAGGAGCGGCATGGGGTCGGTGCCGACCGTCCCCGGCAGGAAGTCGGCGATCTTCTCCGGTGTCCAGGAGCCGCCCTCCGCGTAGGCGGCGCGCAGCTCGCGCGGCTGCGCCCACACGGCGATCTTCGGCCCGGCGACTGTGTAGACCTGCCCGGTGATCCGCTCCTCGCGGGCCCGCTCGCTGAGCAGGTAGACGACGAAGGCGGCGACGTCCTCCGGCTCCCCGATCTCCTTCAGCTCCATCGGCACGTTCGCCGACATCCGGGTACGGGCCACGGGCGCGACGGCGTTCGCGGTCACGCCGTACTTGTTGAGGCCGAGGGCCGCGCTGCGCACGAGCGAGATGATGCCGCCCTTGGCGGAGCTGTAGTTGGCCTGCGCGACCGAGCCCTGGTGGTTGCCGCTGGTGAAGCCGATGAGCGTCCCGGACTTCTGCTTGCGCATGACGGCGGAGGCGGCGCGGAAGACGGTGAAGGTGCCCTTGAGGTGGGTCTGGACGACCGGGTCCCACTCGTCCTCGGACATGTTGAACAGCATCCGCTCGCGCAGGATCCCGGCGACGCACACCACCCCGTCGAGCCGCCCGTACTCGTTCACGGCGGTGTCCACGATGCGCTGCCCGCCGGCCATGGTGGACACGTCGTCGGCGACCGCGACCGCCGTCCCGCCCGCCGCCTCGATCTCCTTGACGACCCCCAGCGCCACGTCCGACGTGGGCTCGCCGCCTTCGATGGACACCCCGTAGTCGTTGACGACGACCTTGGCGCCCTCGGCGGCGCACGCGAGGGCGACCGCCCGTCCGATGCCCCGGCCCGCTCCCGTCACGGCGACGACCTTGCCTGCCAAGAAGTTCCCCATGCCCGACCCTTCCCGCGGTTTCTGACGACCCGTTAGATTTCAGCTCCGGTCGGATTCTACGACCCGTCAGATACCGGAACACAAGACCCGGGAGGACCCGATGCCCCTGCCCGCCGAGTTCCACGACATCGCCAAACGCGTGAACAACTGGGGGCGTTGGGGAGAGGCCGACGAGATCGGCACCCTGAACCTCGTCACCGACACCGTCGTGCGCGAGGCCGCCGCCGAGGTCCGCACCGGCCGCCGGGTCGCGCTGGCGCTGCCGCTGAAGGAGGACGGCGTGCAGTCGGGCCTGATCCCCGGCCGCATCAACCCACTGCACACGATGGTGCAGATCAACCAGCAGATCTTCGGCCCGGACACCGTCGCCACCAGCGACGACGCGGTGACGATGGGCCTTCAGGCCGCCACCCACTGGGACGCCCTCACGCACGTCTCGCACTCCGGCAGGCTCTACAACGGCCGCGCCGCCGACACCATCACGGCGCACGGCGGCTCCGAGTTCTCGGGGATCGACAAGGCGCCGTACATCGTCTCGCGCGGCGTGCTGCTCGACGTGGCGGCGGCCAAGGGCCTCGACCGGCTGCCCGGGGACCACGCGGTCACCCCCGAAGACCTCGACGAGGCGGCCGAGTTCGGCCGTGTCACGGTCCGCTCCGGCGACATCGTCCTCGTCCGCACGGGACAGGTGCAGGTCTATCTGGCGGGCGACAAGAACGGGTACGGCTATCCGTCACCGGGCCTGTCGGTGCGTACGCCGGAGTGGTTCCACGGGCGGGACGTGGCGGCCGTCGCCAACGACACCCTGACCTTCGAGATCTTCCCGCCGGAGATCGAGAACCTGTGGCTGCCGGTGCACGCGCTCGACCTGGTCGAGATGGGGATGCTCCAGGGCCAGAACTGGAATCTCGAATCCTTGTCCACAGCCTGTGGAGAAGTCGGGCGCTACTCGTTCCTGCTGTCGGCCATGCCGGAACCCTTCAAGGGAGCGACGGGTACGCCGGTGGCCCCGGTGGCGATTCTCTGAACGAAAGAGCGCACCGGCACAGGAAGCGGCGCGGACCCCGCCGAGTGGGGCCCGCGCCGCCGGCCGTGCGCTCACACCGCTTCGAACGTCACACCCTGGAACGGGCCGGCCGTCGCGGCGGCGCACTGGTCGATCTCGCACCAGATGGCCTTGCCTGCGCCCTCACGGCGCCAGCCCCAGCGGTCCGCGAGCCCGTCGACGAGTTCCAGCCCCCGCCCGTTGGTCTCCTCGCCGTCCGCGTGCCGGGGCGTCGGCGGCCGCTCGCTGGTGTCCGCGACCTCCACGCGCACGGTGCCGGGGTACGCCGCCTGGACCACGGGCAGCGCCATCCGCAGCACGGCGGGATGACCGGTGTGCACCACGGCGTTGGTGACCAGCTCGGAGACGATCAGGATCAGCGTCTCCGCCAGGGACTCGTCGCCCCCTATGCCCGAACCGGCGAGCCGCGAACGCGCCCACCTGCGGGCCCGCCCCACCTCTGCGGGGTCGGCCCCGACCTCCAGTTGAACCTGAAGCACCTGCACCGCTCACACCATCCGAATCCGGCGGGACCGCTGGAGTACTGCCTCGCGCCACTTACCGTGCTGTCCAGTGAGAGGGATCACGGAACGTGAACCCCATGCCGCACAGCATGGTTGACGTACAGTCACCCCAACAAGCGCTTCGGGCATATTCCAGCGCGAAGGAGTACGCGTGCGGCATACTGTGCGACGCGTCTTGCCAGGGGTCGAACAGACGGGCGCGAGATCCCGTCGTGCGCTGCGAGCGGCGCACATCGTGAGCCCCGGAGCCGCCTCGGAGGCAACACCGGCGCCGTCGCTCGGGTTCAGCACCACTCGCATCTGCCACAAGGTACCGGAGCCGGGGGCCGACTCCGCGCCGTGACGAGCCCCGCGCAGGACACAACCCGATAACCACGCACGGTCACGGTGCGTACACCTTTGCTCAAGCCGTCCGCTCCGACGGCCGCGCGTTCGCTTTCCGGACGCACGGCCCCTTCGCGCACGGGGGTCACAGCGCGGCCGCGAGCACCTCCTCCGCGGCCCTCGCGCCGCCGCCCAACTCGGCCCGCAGCCACGCCCGCTTCAGGTGCAGATGGACGTCTGCCTCCCAGGTGAAGCCCATGCCGCCGTGCACCTGGAGGCAGTCGCGGGCGCCCCGCACGGCGGCCTCGTCGGCGAGCAGCCGGGCCGCCGCGACCTCCACCGGGTCGCGGGTGACGGCCGCGGCGTACACGGCGGCGCGGGCGAGCTCGACCCGTACGAGCATCTCGGCGCACAGGTGCTTCACGGCCTGGAACGACCCGATCGGCCGACCGAACTGCTCGCGAACCCGGGCGTGTTGAACGGCCATGTCGAGCGTCCGTCCGGCCGAGCCGAGCTGCTCGGCGGCGTACAGCAGGGCCGCTTCGAGGGGGACGGGTGCCGGTGCGGGCAGGGCGTGGAGCGGGGTGAGGGGGTCGGCGGAGGCCAGCGGGCGCGCGCGGGCCGCGTCGCCGCGCACCACGTCCGCGTCGTCCCGCCACGGCAGGAGGCCGCCGTACGGGGCGGTGACCACGGCCTCGCCGGTCGCGGCCCCCGGCACCTCCCCGGCCGCGAGGAAGGTGGCCACCAGCGGACCCGGCAGCAGCGCCCGCCCCACCTCCTCGAACACGACGACGGCGTCCGGCAGGCCGAGCCCGACGCCGCCCGCCGTCTCCGGCAGGCACAGCGCGAAGAGCCCCGCCTCGCCGAGCTCCCGCCACAGCCCCCGGTCGACGGCCGGGGTGCCGGCGTCGACCGCGGCCCGCAGCGCGTCCCGCCCGAACCGTCCGGCGAGCAGTTCCCGCGTGCCCTCGCGCAAGGCCCTTTGTTCCACGGTCAGTTGGAAGTGCACGCCTACCGCGCCCCCTTGGGCAGGCCGAGGATCCGCTCGGCGACGATGTTGCGCTGGATCTGCGAGGTGCCCGCGGCGATGGTGTACGACAGCGAGGAGAGCCGGTCGAGCGTCCACTGCTGCCCGGTGTCCAGCGCGCCGCCCGCGCCGAGGACCTCGGCGGCGGCGTCGTAGAGCCGCTGGCGGGCGTGCGAGTACCGCAGTTTGAACACCGAGCCGCCGACGCCCGGCACGCCGCCGGTGGCCTGCGCCTCGCTCACGTTCCACTGCGTGAGCCGCCACAGCGCCCCGAACTCGGCCGAAAGCAGCGCCAGTTCGCGGCGGAGCACGGCGTCGTCCCAGCGTCCGCTCTTGCGCGCGTGGGCGGCCAGTTCCCCCAGCACGCGGCGGCAGGCGACGACCTCGCCGACGAACGCGGTGCCGCGCTCGAACGACAGGGTCACCATGGTGACCCGCCACCCGTCGTGCTCGGCGCCGACCCGGTTGCCGACGGGGACGCGGACCTCGTCGAGGAACATCTCGGCGAACTCGGTGGACCCGGCGAGCGTGCGCAGGGGCCGCACGGTGATGCCCGGCGCGTCCATGGGCATCGCGAGCCAGGTGATGCCGCGGTGCTTGGGGGCGTCCGGGTCGGTGCGCACCAGCAGCTCGCACCAGTCGGCGACCTCGGCGTGCGAGGTCCAGATCTTCGAGCCGCTGACCACGTAGTCCTCGCCGTCGCGCCACGCGCGCGTGCGCAAGGAGGCGAGGTCGGAACCGGCGTCGGGTTCACTGAACCCCTGGCACCAGACCTCGTCGCCGCGCAGGATCGGCGCGAGCCAGCGGTCCCGCTGCCCGGCGCTGCCCTCGGCGGCGATCGTCGGCCCCGCATGCAGCAGGCCGACGAAGTTCGCGCCGACGTAGGGCGCGCCCGCCTTCTCCGTCTCCTCCAGGAAGATGAGCCGCTTGGTCGGCGAGGCGTCCCAGTGCACGTCCCCGTAGCCGGCGTCGTACAGGCGCCGCTGCCAGCCCGTGTCGTACGTGCGTCTGCCCGGCCAGTCGTCGGGCGACGGCTTCGGGCCGAGCGTGGGCAGCACGCCGCCCAGCCACTGCCGCAGCCGCGCCCGGAACTCCTCTTCCTCTTCCGTGTAGGTGAGGTCCATGCCCGACGCCTACGCGCGGTCCTTGTCGAGGTCCAGGTCGAGCATGCGGATGGCGTTGCCGCGCATCAGCTTGTAGACCGTCTCGTCGTCGAGGCCCTTCACGTGGTCGAGGGCGACCTCCTTGGTGTTCGGGAAGGTCGAGTCGACGTGCGGGTAGTCGGTCTCGAACGTCGCGTTGTCGCGCCCGACGACGTCGAGCGAGGCCACGCCGTGCTTGTCGCGGAAGAAGCAGCAGAACATCTGCCGGTAGTAGTACGTCGACGGGGGCTCGGGGATCAGGTCCCGCACGCCGCCCCACGCGCGGTGCTCCTGCCACACGTCGTCGGCGCGCTCCAGGGCGTACGGGATCCAGCCCATCTGGCCCTCGCTGTACGCCAGCTTGAGCGCGGGGAACTTCACCAGGACGCCGCTGAACAGGAAGTCCATCATCGAGGCCATCGCGTTGTTGAAGCTGAGCGAGGCCTGGACGGCGGGCGGCGCGTCCGGAGAGGCGGCGGGCATCTGGGAGGAGGACCCGATGTGCATGTTGACGACGGTCCCGGTCTCCTGGCACACGGCGAAGAACGGGTCCCAGTACCCGGAGTGGATCGAGGGGAGCCCCAGGTGGGTCGGGATCTCGGAGAACGTCACGGCCTTCACGCCGCGCGCGGCGTTGCGCCGGATCTCGGCGACGGCGAGTTCGACGTCCCACAGCGGGATGATGCACAGCGGGATGAGCCGTCCTCCGCTGTCGCCGCACCACTCCTCGACCATCCAGTCGTTGTAGGCGCGCACGCAGGCGAGGGCGACCTCCTTGTCGTGCGCCTCGGCGAAGGTCTGCCCGCAAAAGCGCGGGAAGGTCGGGAAGCAGAGACTGGCCTCGACGTGGTTGAGGTCCATGTCCGCGAGGCGCGCCTTGGGGTCCCAGCAGCCGCGCCGCATCTCCGCGCGCGTGATGCCTTCGAGCGTCATGTCGTCGCGGTCGAAGCCGACGGCGGCGATGTTGCGCTTGTACGGGAACCTGAGGTCCTCGTAGATCCACCAGTCGGTGGGCGGGCCCTCGGGGTCCATCGTGATCTGGTACTTGCCCGCCACGTAGGCGAGTTCGCCGATGCCCTCGGTAAGCGGCTGCGGCCCCTTGTCCCGGTACTTGGCGGGCAGCCAGGTCTCGAAGAGATGGGCCGGTTCGATCACGTGGTCGTCGACGCTGACGATGCGCGGCAGTTCGGTCATGAGCACCCCTGACATCTCTTCATCTGATGACCCGTCAGATTCAAGGCTAGCCCCGCGCCTCTGGACCGACAAGAAGCGCGGACTTACGCTCTCCGTCATATCTGACAACCCGTCAGCTCCGCGCTGGGTCAGGAGTCACGGACATGACCGACACCGCACACGCCCTGGGCGCCTCCCGCACGCTCTGGGAGCTGGTCGAGCGCCGCGCCGAACTCACCCCGGACCGACCGGTGTTCCTCCAGGGCGACCGCGCCCTGACCTTCGGCGAACTGCGCGACCGCGGCGAACGGGTCGCGGCGGGCCTGTACGGCATGGGCGTCCGCCCCGGCACGGTCGTCGCCTGGCAGCTGCCCACCCGCATCGAGACCGCCCTGCTCTCGTTCGCGCTGGCCAGGATCGGAGCGGTCCAGAGCCCGGTCATCCCGTTCTACCGGGACCGCGAGGTCGGCTTCGCGCTGCGGGAGTCGAAGGCCGAGTTCTTCGCGACGCCCGGCACGTGGCGGGGCTTCGACCACACGGAGATGGCCCACCGCCTCGGCGCGAAGGGCGTCTTCGAGGCGTACGAGAACCTTCCGGAGGGCGACCCCGCGGTACTGCCCCCGCCCCCCGCCTCGGGCACGGACGTCCGCTGGATCTACTGGACCTCCGGCACCACCTCGGACCCCAAGGGCGTGCTGCACACGGACCGTTCACTGATCGCGGGCGGCTCCTGTCTCGCGCACGCCCTGCACCTGTCCGCCTCGGACGTCGGCTCGATGGCCTTCCCGTATGCGCACATCGCGGGCCCCGACTACACGGTGATGCTGCTCCTGTACGGCTTCCCGGCCGCGATGCTCGAACACTTCGGGATGCCGGACTCGCTGGCCGAGTACCGGCGGCACGGGGTGACGGTGGCGGGCGGCTCGACGGCGTTCTACTCGATGTTCCTGAACGAACAACGCAAGGACCCCGCGCGGAAGTTGATCCCGACCCTGCGCCTGCTGGCCGGCGGCGGCGCCCCGAAACCGCCGGAGGTCTACCACGCGGTGGTCCGCGAGATGGACGTCCAGCTCACCCACGGCTACGGCATGACCGAAGTCCCGATGATCACGATGGGCGCGCCCGACGACACGGCCGAGATGCTGGCCACGACGGAGGGCCGCCCGCCCGAGGGCATGGAGATCCGCGTCGTCGACGCCGACGGCGAGCAGGTGCCGCCCGGCGTCGACGGCGCCGTACGACTGCGCGGCGAGGCCGTCTGCCAGGGCTACCTCGACCCGCGCCAGAGCGCCGAGGCCTTCGACGCGGACGGCTTCCTGATCACGGGCGACCTCGGCCACGTCCTGCCCTCCGGCCACCTGGTCCTCACCGGCCGCGCCAAGGACGTCATCATCCGCAAGGGCGAGAACATCTCCGCGAAGGAGATCGAGGACCTCCTGCACGCCCACCCGGCCGTCCAGGACGCGGCGGTGATCGGCCTGCCGGACGCGGAACGCGGGGAACGCGTCTGCGCGGTCCTCGAACCGCGCCCGGGTGCGCAGGAGTTGACCCTCCCGGCCCTCACCGCGTACCTCCGCGCCCAGGGCCTGTCCACGTTCAAACTCCCGGAACAACTGGAGCTACTGGACGCACTGCCGCGCAACGAAACCCTGCGCAAGGTCCTGAAGTACAAACTCCGCGACCGATTCGGCGGGGCCACCTCAAGCCCCTCCGGCGATTGAGGAGCGGGGTCCGGGGCGGAGCCCCGCGGCGTCAACCACGGGGGGGCGCAACCCCGATGCGGCTACTCCGGGACGGTGAAGTACCGCGCGAACGCCCGGACAGCCGCATCCTCCGAGACCCGCCCACCCCCGTCCGCACTCAACGCCTCCGCCGCCGCCCGCGCCGCATCCGCCTCGACCCCGAGCACACCGAGCACCCGCACCGCGGTGTCCACGTCCACCCCGTCCTCGCCGGCACCGGTCACCGCGAACGCGCCCCGCAGGAACGGCCGCGCGATCTCGGCGAAGCGGTCCGGGTTGTCCCGCAACCGCTTCACGGCCCCGGTCACGAACTCCTCCCGGGTCACCCGCTGGTCCCCGTCGACGTCCGCGATCCCCGCCATGCCCTGCCAGAACGCCTCGGCCCCGGCGAACAACGCCTGCCCCTGCCCGGACCGGGCCGCGACACCGAACTCGGCGAGCAGCGCCTTCGCCGCGACGTAGAAGTCCTCGCGGTCGATGTATCCGTTGCCGTCCTGGTCGAAGCCGGCGAACCGGGCCGCGATCCTCCGCTCGTCCATGCTCATGGGCCGCCTCTCGGGTCGATGAGTACTACGTGTCGGAGCGTACGTCTGCCCCGCGCGCGGGGGCGCCGAACTGCGGTGATTGTGTCAAGGTCGGTGAAAATCCGGGACAACACCGTGCCCGGCGCGCTCGGTTCACGACCCGTGCCTCTCCGTGTGCGGCTACGCCGACATCGGCCGCGCGTCCTCGTCCACCGCCGAGGCGACGTCCGGGTAGACGTCGAAGAGCCGGCGGACGCCGAGGGCGCCGAGGACGCGGTTCACGTGGGAGCCGTCGACCGCGCCCTGGGCCGGCAGGATCAGCCGCAGCCGGCCCTGGCAGGAGCGCATCAGACGGCGGGCCGCGATCAGGACGCCGACACCGCTGGAATCACAGAACAGCACGTCGGAGAGGTCGAGGACCACACTGCGGCGGCCGTCCGCCACCGCCTCGTGCACCTGCTGGCGCAGCGCCGGGGACGTCACCAGGTCCATCTCGCCGGACACGCACACGACGGCCCAGTCGCCCTGCCCTGACTCGGTCACCTTGAGCGCCACGCGCCACGCCTCTCGTTCGGGAATATCGACGATCCGGAATCTGTCCCTACGTTTCTTCTGCGCGGCTGCCCTGCCGCACCGGGATGAAACACTCCCGCAGACCTATCACATATGGCCTGGTTAAACCCTGGCCGGTCACATGTGAACCACATCGCGCAAGGCCCACGCGAGTACCGATCAAGCCCCGATCAAGGCCCACACCCGTACCGATCAAGGCTCGCCCAGGGCCCGATCACGGCCTCGGCGCGGGCGAACCGACGGCATATGCGCGGGATGGCCTTTATCACCCACCGCCCTTCGGGGGCGCTCAATGCGGCAAAGGGGAGTGCGTTGTCGGTGGCGAAGGCTACATTCGAGTAGGAGGCACGTAGTTCAAGCAATTCACGTACGAGGCAAGTAGTTCGGGCAGTCGGTGAGGGGGCCCCATGCCCAAGGACACCCCGTCCCGCTGGGACCGCAGGATGCAGCAGCGCCTGGCCCACGGGGAGGCGGCCGCGCTCGGCGAGCTCTACGACCGGTTCGCCTCGCTGGTGCACGGCCTGGCGCACCGCGTGCTCGACGACGAGACCGCGGCCGACCAGATCACCCGCGACGTCTTCACCCAGATCTGGGAGAACCCGGAGTCCTACGACCCCAAGCAGGGCCCGCTGCGCTCCTTCGTCGCCACCCTCGCGCACCGGCACGCGGTGCAGCGCCTGCGCCAGACCGAGTCCGCGGCCCTGGTGCGTACGGGCCTCGGCACCACCGAGGACCTGGAGCGCAAGGTGCGGCACGCCGCCGCGGCGGCCCGCGCCGACTACATCGTGACGTCGATGCCCGCCCCGCTGCGCGACGCCCTCGACCTCGCCTACTTCCAGCGCCGCGACTACCGGCAGACCGCCGCCGACCTCGGCGTCACCGAGGACGAGGCCCGCCGCAGGCTCCGCCTCGGCCTCCAGCTGCTGTCCACGGCGCACGACGCGGGCGTGCCTCCCGGCCGCGGTTACGGGAGGCCGGCGTGAGCGCGGCGAACGGGCCGGAGAGGTTCGATCCGCACGAGGAGGAACCCCACGGCACCGGAGGCGGGGAATCCGCTCCGGGCGGTGCGGGGCAGGGCCCCGCCGAGCGGCCGTGGATACCCACACCCCGTTCCTCCATAGAGGACACCGGCCGCCCGCTGCCCGACGTGCCCGCGCCCGAGCCGCTCGTCCTCGACCACCCCGTCCTCAAGTCGCTGCTCGGCGCGTGGGCGCTCGCCGCCTGCTCCACCGAGGAGGCCGCCGCCGTCGAGGACCACCTGGGCGTCTGCGGCACCTGCGCCGAGGAGGCGCTGCGGCTGCGCGACGCGGTGGGGCTGCTGCACGCGGAGGAGAGCCTCGACCTCGACCCGATGCTGCGCTCCCGCGTCCTGGAGGGCTGCCTCGCCCGGCGCCCCGCCCGCATCCCCGTGCCCGGCTGGGCCGCCTCGTACGACGCGGAGACCGCCCGGCTCGACGCGCTGCTCAAGGACATCGGCGACGGCGAGTGGCACGCGCCGGTGCGGCTGCGCTGGTACGAGGGGTCGGGGCAGGTCGGCCGGAAGACCACGGTCGCCGGCGTGATCGCCCACCTCACCAGTGTCGACGGGATCGTCGGCCGGGCCCTCGGCCTGGACGACCCCCTCGGCACGCCCGCGCCGGTCGGGCTCGGGCCCGCCGCACGCACGGAGGCGTACTGGAAGGCGTCCTACTTCCCGCCCACGCGCGCGGTGCGGACGCCGTGGCGCGAGCAGTCGCACGCGCTCATCCGCACGGTCTCCTTCGCCGGTTCCGACGCGAGCGGTGCCGGGGGCTCCGGTCAACTGCCCGTCTCGTACGGGGCGTTCGAGCTGCCGCTGCGGGACGCGATGATCGACCGGGCCTTCGAGTGCTGGATCCACGCCGAGGACATCGCCGACGCGGTCGACTACCCGTACGAGCCGCCGTCCCCGCGCCATCTCAACCGGATGATCGACCTCGCCGCGCGGCTCCTGCCCGGATCCCTCGCGGCGCGTCGCCGTGCGGGTCTGGCCGGGCCGGCGCGGGAGCTGGTCACGGCCGGGCAGCCGGGACGCAGTCTCCGACTGGAGGTCGAAGGGGCGGGTGGCGGTGAGTGGCTGATCGCGCTGGACTCCCCCGCGGCGGTGGGCTCCGCCGACCGGGAGGTGGCTCACGTGGCCCTCGACGGCGTCGAGTTCTGCCGTCTCGCCGCGGGGCATGTGCCTCCGGAGGAGGCCGCCGCAGGCCAAGTCGGCGACCGCGAAGCCATCCGCGACATCCTCTCGGCCACAGCCGCCCTGAGCCGCATCTGACGCCTGACGTCCAGCGCCGTCTGACATCAAGCCCGATGCGGCGCATCCCGCACCCCCGCGGCTCCCTTCGAGCCCGGTGCGGCCATTTCAAGCCCCTCCGGCGATTGAGGAGCGGGGTCCGGGGCAGAGCCCCGCGGCGTCGCCCACGGAGCCGCCTGCTCAATCGCCGCAGGGGCTCAAAAGATCGGGGCTCTGCCCCGGACCCCGCTGCTCAAACGCCGCAGGGGCTTGAATGGGTTACGCGAAGACCACCGTGCGGTGGCCGTTGAGGAGGATGCGGCGTTCCGCGTGCCACTTGACGGCCCGCGCCAGCGCCTGACACTCCACGTCCCGCCCGATCGCCACCAGCTGATCCGGCGTGACATCGTGCCCGACCCGCTCGACCTCCTGCTCGATGATCGGCCCCTCGTCGAGGTCGGCCGTCACGTAGTGCGCGGTGGCACCGATGAGCTTCACACCCCGCGCATGCGCCTGGTGGTACGGCTTCGCACCCTTGAAGCTCGGCAGGAACGAGTGGTGGATGTTGATGATCCGCCCGCTGAGCTGCTTGCACAGGTCGTCCGACAGCACCTGCATGTACCGCGCGAGCACGACCAGCTCCACGCCCTCCGCCCGCACCAGATCGAGCACCTGCCGCTCCGCCTGCGCCTTCGTCTCCTTCGTCACCGGAATGTGGTGGAAGGGGATGTCGTACGAGGCGACCAGCTCGGCGAAGTCCGTGTGGTTGGAGACGACCGCCGCGATGTCGACCGGCAGCGCGCCGATCCGCGCGCGGAAGAGCAGGTCGTTGAGGCAGTGGCCGAACTTGCTGACCATCAGGACGACCTTCACCCGGTCCGAGGCCCGGTGGATCTGCCAGTCCATCTGGAAGGAGTCGCCGATCGCGGCGAAGCTGGCGCGCAGCTTCTCCACGGTGACGTGGGCGTCCGCGCTGAAGTGGACGCGCATGAAGAACAGTCCGGTGTCGTGGTCGCCGAACTGCTGGCTGTCCTCGATGTTGCAGCCGGTCATGAAGAGGTAGCTCGACACGGCGTGCACGATGCCCTGCTTGTCGGGGCAGGAGAGGGTGAGGACGTACTGCTCGGGACCGGTGGCGGCGGACTGCGCGTTCATGCGCCAAGCCTAAACGCCCGGCACGACGCGCTAGGCCGCCCGCGTCATGATGCGCAGCACTTCCAGGGACTGCGGGGCCGTCTCCGGGTCCTCGCCGTCGCTCGTGGCGAGCCTCACATGGGCGTCCCGCGCCGCGCGCACCGCTTCCGGCCAGCCCTCGTGGTCGAGGTACGCGGCGACGGGGGCGTCGGGACCCACCTGGTGCATGATCCGCAGGACCCGCAGCACCGCCGTGTCGACGAGGGCCGCCTCCTGGGAGTCCCGGAAGATCGTGCCGACGTACTTCTCCGCGGACCAGTTGTCCAGCCAGGTGTCCTCGACGAGGCGGTACACGGCGTCGGTCACGTCCCCGTATCCGTCCACGCCCGCGTGCCAGACGTCCCGCTGGAACGCCGGGTCGGAGAGCATGTGCAGCGCGGAACGCACGTTGCTGCGCCAGCGCCACCACGGCATGTCGTTGAGTGGCATGCCGCCCATCTTCGTGGAGCGACGGCCGCGGCGGGAAGACTTGTCCGAGGTTTGCACGGTCATCGATCGTACGTCCCGGCCACCCGGGCCCCTCAGGACCCCCGTAATTCACCTCATCGTCACCAGGCGTTGACCGCGGGTCACTCGACCGTTGGCGGCACGGCGGAATCGTGCGGCCTCATGAGCCACATACGCACCGCGGCCGTGCTCCTGAGCGCCGTCCTGCTCGCCGGGTGCGGGCTCGTCCCCAGCGACGACGCCGGCGGCGCCGGGGAACGGCCGGTGACCGTCATGACCTGGGCCCCGGAGAAGACCAGGGCGACGAACATGCCCGGCATGCCCGCCATGGCGCGGGCGTACGCACGTTGGATCAACGCCCACGGCGGCATCGGCGGCCGCACCCTGAAGGTCCTCACCTGCAACGACCACAACGACAGCGTGGACGCCGCCCGCTGCGCCCGCTCCGCCGTCGAGCACGACGTCGTGGCGGTCGTCGGCTCGTACAGCCAGCACGCGAACGCGTTCCTGCCGCCGCTGGAGTCCGCCGGCATCCCCTACATCGGCGGCTACGGCGCCACCGAGGCGGAGTTCACCAGCCCGCTGTCGTACCCGGTCAACGGCGGCCAGCCCGCCCTGCTCGCGGGCAACGGGGAGCAGCTGTCCGAGAGTTGCGCCCGGACCGTCCTGATCCGCCCCGACTCGATCGCGGGCGACCAGCTCGCGCCGCTCCTCGACTCCGGTCTCGCGCTGCGCGAGCGCCCCGCGGCCATCGACGTGCTCGCCGCCGACGACGCCACCGACTACGCGGACCAGGCCCGCCGCGCCCTCGACACCGCGAGCCGGGCGCCGCAGGGCGCGGGCTGCGTCGCCGCGGTGCTCGGGGAGCGCACGAGCACGTTCTTCGACTCGTTCCGGCGGCTGCGCGACGACTACCCCTCGGTGCGCACCGCGACCGTCCTCGGCAGCATCGACCAGTCCACCGTCAACCGCACCGGAGGCCCGCGCAGCCCCTACGAGGGGTCGTACGTCACGGGCTGGTACCCGGCGGCGGACGACGCGCGCTGGGACCCGATGAACCGGGCGATCAACGAGCAGGCCTTCGGCGACAACCGGATCGATCCGACGGACGCGGGCGTGCAGACCACCTGGATCGCGTACGAGGTGCTGCGCCAGGTCGTCGCCTCGCTCGGCGACCACCCGGTCACCTCGCGCGCCGTGCACACCGCCCTCGACAACGACCTCAAGGTGACGACGGGCGGGCTGACGCCGCCGCTGCGCTGGGGCTACGACCGCATGTCCACGGCCGGCGACTTCCCGCGGCTGGTCAACGCGCGGGTCACCTTCCAGAAGGTCGTCGAGGGCCGGCTGAAGGCGACGAGGAGGACCTCGGTGGACGTGACGGACACGCTCACCAAGGTCTCGTAGCGCTCCCGCGGGTCAGAGCTGGACGGCCGAGCGCTGCGTCAGGCCGTACTTGCTCGCGATCCGGTTCCACAACTTCGCCGCCTGCTGCTTCTGCGTGGACGCCGTGCCGCTCGCCGCGTCACCGGCGCGGCGCTCGGACGTCGCCCTGGCGTGGCCCTTCTTGCACAGGGCGCCCTTCTTGGCGGCGACCTGGTCGCCCCACTTCGCGTAGTGGTCGTCCGCGGACGCGGAGGCCTTCCAGGCGGCGGTGAGCGCGGCGGTGAGGCGGGCGTTGTCGGGCAGCTTGTCGACCTGGAGCGAGCCGAGGCGCGTCACCAGGTCGTTGCGCTGGCCCGCCGCGGCGCGCAGGTCCTTCGATGCCTGCGGCAGCGCCTTGCAGCCGCCGATGTTCGCGACCGAACGCACCACGGCGGAACGGCTGTTGTTGGAGTCGGCGAGCAGCTTGTCGAGCTCGGCGGCCTGCGCCTTGACCGGGTCCGCGGACGGCGAGGCCGACTCGGAGGCGGGCGCCGAGTTCGACACGTTCTTCGTCGCCTCGGTCTTCTTGTCGTCGTCCCCGCCACTGCTGAGCATGGCGCCCGCGCCGACACCGACGACGAGGATGGCCACGCCGACGGCCGCGATCAGCGGCACCTTGGAGCCGGTGCGGGCCTTGCCGCCGCGCGGGGGCTCGGGCTCGTACCCGTACTGCTGCGGGGGCGGCGTCATGGACGGGCCGCCGGGGCCCGCGGGGGCGGTCGGGTCGAAGCGCGGCATCTGCTGCGTCGACGCGGCGGCGGTCTCCGGCTCCGTACGGAACAGGGCGTCGAACTCGGCCGGCGGCTGCCGGTCACCGGGCGCACCGGGGCGCACGCCGTAGCCCGGCTGCTGCGGGGGCGCCGGCTGACCCGGCATCTGCTGGCCCGGTATCTGCTGACCGGGCTGGCCGGGCATCGGCTGCCCGGACACCGGCGGGATGTACTGCGTGGCGTCGCCGTCGGAGGCGCCTCCCGGAGCCCCGTAGCCGGGCGGGGCGGCGTCGGGAAGCGGCTGCGCGACGCGGCCCAGGAACTGGGTGGCGTCCGGCGCGGGGGCCTCCGGCGGAAGCCCGGGACCCGCCGCGTGCCCGCCCTGCTGGGGCTGGTGCGGGTGGGGCTGCTGCTGCGCGTAGGCCTGCTGCGGCTGGGCCGCGGGCGGCAGGTACTGCGTGGCGTCCCCGTCGTAGGCGCCGGGAGCGGGGCCCGAAGGCGCCGCGGGCGGCAGCGGGCCCGCCTCGGCGTGCTGCTGCGGCAGCGCGTGCGCGGACGGCTGCTGGGGCAGCGCGCCGCCGTAGGACTGGGGCGGCAGCGCGCCCGGGGCCTGCGGCGCGGGCGGCATCGGCGCGGCGCCCTGCGGCCGGCCCCACTCGTAGGTGGGAGCGGGGCCGTCGTAGGTCGGCATCGGTCCGGCGCTGTGCGCCTGCTGGGACTCCGGGCCCCAGGGCTGGCCCCACGGGCTCGCGCCCGCCGGGCCCGCCTGGTCGCCGAACGTGCCCGGCAACAGGGGCTCACCGCCGTCGGCAGGCAGCACCACACCCTCGTGCGCCTGCCGCGCCTGCGGAAGGTGCGGGCGCTCGCCCTGCCCGCTCTGTCCGCTCTGCTCCGTCACCGGGACTCCTACATATGGGGGACCTTCGGAATCGTCGGCTCACGCTACCGGGTCTTCGTACGCCCGTGCTACGCACCTCAAACTCCGGAAGCCTCCCCAGTGACGGGAGTAACAAAACCGGTTGCCGGCTTGCCCGTTATGACACATCTCACGCCACAAGCGGTCGCGGATTCGCGCAGCTCACGCCGCCTGGAGCTCCATGCGCGCCCCGAACTCCCGCACCACCGGCTCCTCCCGGAACGGATCGAGCCGGTCCCTGAAGTCGTCCAGGTACTCGGCGCCCCTGTTCGAGCGCACCGTGCCGAGGAGTTCGACGGCCCGAAGTCCCGTGTGACAGGCCTGTTCCACCTCGCGCTGCTGCACCTGGGCCGTCGCCAGGAGCACGAGGCCGATCGCGCGCCGGCGCGCACGCGACTCCGGGTGCCCGTCCAACGACTCCTGCGCGCACCGGGCCGCGTCCCGCGACTGCCCCAAGTCCCGGTGGCAGTGCGCCAGTTCGTCGGCCAGATAGGCGTGGTCGAAGTGCGCGATCCACACCGGGTCGTCCCCGGAGCCGGTGCGCCCGTCGGCCTGTTCCATGGCGGCGACCGCGCGGCTGGAGGAGGACTGCGCCGACCTCGCGTCCCCGAGGAGCGCGTGGCCGCGCGCTTCGGCGGCGTGGAACATCGCCTCAGCGCGCGGCGTCACGCGCCCGCGCGCCCCCTCCTGAGCCGCGCGGGCGAGCTGGGCGATCTCCCGGGGGTTGCCGAGCTGCGCCGCGAGATGACTCATGGACGCCGCCAGCACATACCCGCCGTAACCGCGGTCACCGGCCGCCTGCGCGAGGCGCAGCGCCTGGATGTAGTAGCGCTGGGCGAGCCCCGGCTGCCCGGTGTCGATCGCCATGTACCCGGCGAGTTCGGTCAACCGCGCGACGGCGGAGAACAGTTCACGCCCCACCGCCTCCCGGTACGACCCGGCCAGCAGGCCGCTCACCACACTGTTCAGGTAGTGCACGACCACGGGGCGGACGTGCCCGCTGCCGTACTGGTGGTCCAGGTCGGTCAGCGCCTGCGTCATCGCCCGCACCGCCGCCACGTCCGAGGGCCCGACCCGCGGCCCGGCCGTCCGCGCCACCTGCGAGTCCGGCACGGAGATCAGCCAGTCGCGGCTCGGCTCGACGAGCGCCGACGAGGCGACGGAGGATCCGGAGAGGAAGTCCCGGCGCCCCACGTCGCTGCGCCACAACTCGCAGACCTGCTCGATGGCGCCGAGCACGGTCGGCGAGAACTGGAGCCCGACCCCGGACGCCAGGTTCTTCCCGTTCGCCATCCCGATCTCGTCGATGGTCACGGTGCGTCCGAGCTTGCGGCCCAGCGCCTCCGCGATGATGCCCGGCGCCCTGCCGCGCGGCTGCTGCCCGCGCAGCCAGCGCGCCACGGATGTCTTGTCGTAGCGGAGATCGAGCCCGTGCTCCGCACCGCACATGTTGACCCGGCGTGCGAGTCCCGCGTTCGAACAGCCCGCTTCCTGAATGAGCGCCTGCAGCCGTTCATTGGGCTGTCGCGCTACGAGAGGCCGTGCGGCCATGACGTACCCCCTGCTGTGCCCGTCCGGTGTCCGACTGCCGGTCAACAGCCGGTCGTTGGATCATCACTGCCCTGGGCGGAAACGGAAGATGCACCACAAACGGGTGTCAAACACACGCCCGTGTGACGCCGTCCCGCCGCGTCGTCGTTCGCGCTGTCTCCCGGCACTACCCAGGACCCGCTGCCGCCTCGCCCACGCGCCCCCACCCGTGCACCCATGCGCCCCACATGCGGGAACGATGCTCCCGCCCTGCCCTCGCGTGCGCCCGTAACCCTCCGTGGCGGCGGGAGTTGAGAACGTCGTGGAAGAGACCATCACAGGCACCCCGGACGTCACTGCATCGGTCACCGCCGCCGGGCAGATCCCCCAGCAACGCGGCGAATCCCTCCTGGACTGCGCCGTCCGTTACGCGGAGGAGCGGCACTGGGACGTGTTCCCGGGCACCTGGCTGGAGAGCGGCGACGGCGTCCAGCGCTGCTCGTGCGCCTCCCCCCAGTGCCCCGCCCCCGGCGCGCACCCCGCGCGCCCCGACTGGGCGACACAGGCGACCGGCAGCGCGACCGTGGCCCGCCGCCTGTGGTCGAAGCAGCCGAACGCCTCGATCCTCCTCCCCACGGGTCGCACGTTCGACGCGATCGACGTGCCGGAGACCGCGGGCTTCCTCGCCCTGGCCCGCATGGAGCGCATGGAGCTCACGCTCGGCCCGGTCACCTGCACGCCCGACCGCCGCATGCAGTTCTTCGTCCTGCCCGGCGCCACGCTCAAGGTGCCCGACCTCGTCCGCAAGCTCGGCTGGCCCCCGGCCTCCCTCGACCTCGTCGCGCTCGGCGAGGGCGGCTACGTCGCCGCTCCCCCGACCCGCTTCGGCAGCCAGGGCGCCGTCCAGTGGGCCTGCCGCCCCACCGCCGCCAACCGCTGGCTCCCGGACGCCGAGGAACTCATCTCCCCGCTGGCGTACGCGTGCGGCCGCGAGGGCCGACGCTAGGGCCTGTCGAGGCACGCCTCCCTGTGCCCCGCCCCCGGTCGACGTATCGTGCGCAGACGGACGAACGAGACGAAGGGCGGGCACAGTTGACCCCGGTCGAGGAAACCGCAGCGGTACGCGTACACGACCTATGGAAGTCGTTCGGGCAGCAGACCGCCGTCGCCGGCATCGACCTCGCCCTCCCCGCGGGCCGCTTCATCGGCCTCGTCGGGCCGAACGGGGCGGGCAAGACGACCACGCTCTCCATGGTCACCGGCCTGCTCCGCCCCGACCAGGGCACCGTGCACGTCGCCGGCCACGACGTCTGGGCCGACCCCGCCGAGGTCAAGGCCCGCATCGGCGTCCTCCCCGAGGGCCTGCGCCTCTTCGAGCGCCTCTCGGGCCGCGAACTCCTCGCGTACACCGGCCGGTTGCGCGGACTGCCCGGCGCGGAGGTCGACAAGCGGGCGGCGCAACTCCTCGACGTGCTGGACCTCGCCGGGTCCGGCCACAAACTCGTCGTCGACTACTCGACCGGCATGCGCAAGAAGATCGGCCTCGCGGCGGCCCTCCTCCACAACCCCGAAGTCCTCTTCCTCGACGAACCGTTCGAAGGCGTGGACCCCGTCTCCGCCCAGACCATCCGCGGCGTCCTGGAACGCTACACACGCTCCGGCGCGACGGTCGTCTTCTCCTCGCACGTCATGGAACTGGTGGAGTCCTTGTGCGACTGGGTCGCGGTCATGGCCGCGGGCCGCATCCGCGCCCAGGGCCCCCTGACCACCGTCCGCGGCCACGCGAACTCCCTCCAGGAAGCCTTCCTCGAACTCGTGGGCGCCCACGACCGCCCCGGCGAGGGCACACTGGACTGGCTGGGCAACACCAGTCCAGCCCCACCCATTCAAGCCCCTCCGGCGATTGAGGAGCGGGGTCCGGGGCAGAGCCCCGCGGGCGCAAGCCCGGCGCAGGCCGAGAAGCGGCCCCACGCATGACCACGACCCTGGTCCGGCTCAAGCTCGCCCTCCTCCGCAACGGCCTCCGCCAATCCACCGGCCGCCGCGCCGCCTACCTCGCCTCACTCCTCGCGGCCACCCTCCTCGCCGCCCTGCTCCTCCTCGGCCTGCTCCTCCTCCACGGCCACCCGCACGCCGCCACCGTCGGCCTCCCCCTCACCACCCTCCTCGCCCTCGGCTGGGCCGTCCTCCCCCTCTTCTTCCCGAGCGGCGACGAAACCCTCGACCCCACCCGCCTCGCGATGCTCCCGCTGCGCCCCGACCCCCTGGTCCGCGGCCTCCTCGTGGCCTCACTCGTCGGCATCGGCCCCCTGTTCACGCTCTGCCTCGCGTTCGGCGCCGCGTACGCCGTGGCCCACGGGGCGGCGGGCGCGGTGGTCGCGGTGCTCGCGGTCCCGCTCACCGTCCTCACCTGCGTCGCCCTCGCCCGCACCGTGGCCGCCGCCAACATCCGCCTGCTCACCAGCCGCAAGGGCCGCGACCTCGCCGTCCTGAGCGGCCTCGTCATCGCGGTGGGCGCGCAGCTCGTCAACTTCGGGGTGCAGCGGCTCGGCGCGGCGGGCGGCGTGGGCGCGCTCGACCCGGTGGCGAAGGTCCTCGGCTGGATCCCGCCGGCCTCGGCGATCGCGGCGGTCGACGCGGCGAGCCGGGCGGCGTACGGCACGGCCATCGCGCAACTGGCGCTGTCGGCGGCGGCGTTGCTGACGCTGCTCACGCTCTGGCGCCGCGCCCTGACCCGCCTGATGACCGCCCCGGACAGCTCCACCATCGAGGCGTCGGCGCCGCGCCGCCGCGCCCCCTCCTCCCGGCGACGCCTCCTCCCGGAGGGCCGCACCGGCACGGTCATGGAGCGCAGCCTGCGCTACGTGTGGCGCGACCCGAAGACGAAGGCCGCGTGGGTCACGTCCCTCGCCATCGGCCTGATCGTCCCCGTCTTCAACGCCCTCCAGGGCACCGGCACCGTCTACTTCGCGTGCTTCGCCTCCGGGATGCTCGGCATCCAGATGTACAACCAGTTCGGCCAGGACACCTCGGCGTTCTGGATGGTGGCGATGACGATCGCGTCGCCGAAGGACGCCTGCGCCGAACTGCGCGCGCGGGCGTACGCCCTGCTGCTGATCACACTCCCGTACGCCACGCTCGTCACGGTCGTCACCACGGCGATGCTGGACGCCTGGCCCGACCTCCCCGAAGTCCTCGGCCTCTCCTACGCGCTGCTCGGCGCGATGCTCGCGACCGGCGCGTGGACCTCGGCGCGCTTCCCGTACTCGATCCCGCAGGAGGGCTACAAGAACGTGGCGCCCGGCCAGGCGGGTCTTGCCTGGATCTCCATCTTCGGCGGCATGGTCGCGGCGGCCCTCCTGTGCGCCCCGGTCCTCGCCCTGGCGATCACGCTGCACGCGTCGGGAGCGTCCTCCTGGGCCTGGATCCTCCTGCCCGTCGGAGCGGCGTACGGCGCGGCGGCCACCTTCCTCGGCCTGCGCCTCGCGGCCCCACGCACGGCACACCGCCTGCCGGAGATCCTGATGGCGGTGAGCAAGGGGTAGACGCAGACGACCCGCGAGCCGTGGTTCCTCCCGTACGAGACGGTCGGAAGCCGGCCGGACGTACCGGCGGCTCGCGGGTCGGGTGACTGCTTGGGAATAGGGCCGGCTGCACGCACAACACACGTGCTGGTCCGGCGCCGAATTCGAGATGCGACGTCGGGCCGCTAGCCCGCAGTCACCTCACGCGTCCGGTATCCATACATCTGCCGAACCACCTCCCTTCTCGTGTACGAGCCACCCTAGAAAGCCCGCTCGCGGCCTTCAACCGGTTTTACGCGACCTTCCCCGGCCCGCCTGCGACCCACGAGGCGCCCGAGCCCGCCGTCACGCCCCCGCCGATCCGCCTCCCGCAGGAGGTCCGCGTGGCCGTTGTAGCGGGCGTGAGGGCGCGGGAGCGGGCGATCTCCGTGCGCCATTGGGCGAGGGCGTCGGAGGAAGTCCAACCAGCCTTCCAGGGTGGCGCGTTCGTCCGCGTGCACGGGCGGGACAGGGCGGCCGTCGGGCAGTGTGGTCATGCGTTGCATGCTGGTTCCATGTGGTCTTCCGATTCTCCGAACTTGCGTGAAGTCCGTGTGGGATGCGTCACGTTCGAGTTGAATGATCTGAAGCAGTACGAGGAATTCGTCGCGCCGACGCAGCCTGCAGGGGGTTCCAGGTGAGTGCTTCCCGGCGTAGTGGGACCACCGATGCGCTCGGGCCCGAGGAGCCCGAGCCGGACGGGGCCGATCTGCTGGCCGCGTTGTTGGACGGCATGGACGCCGCGTTGTGCGCCTTCGACGCCGATGGGGTCGTGACCCATTGGAACCGGGAGGCCGAGCGGGTGCTCGGCTGGTCGGCCGAGGAGGCCGTGGGGCGGCGCGGGTTCGCGGGGTGGGCCGTGCGACCGGCCGACGCGGACGAGGTGCAGGGGCGGCTGCTCGCCGCGATGCACGCTCCGGGGCGGCAGGTGAACGAGTTCGCGCTGCTCACCAAGGAGGGCGGGCGGGTGCTCGTGCGGACGCAGTCGGCCGCCGTGCGCGGGCCCGACGGGAAGCCCGCCGGGGTGTACTGCGCCTTCAGCGAGGTGCACGCGCAGATCGATCTGGAGCGGTCCATCGCCCTGAGCGAGGCGCTGTTCGAGGACGCCGCCTGGGGTGTCGTGCTCGTGGACGCGGATCTGCGGCCCGCCGTGGTGAACGCGCACGCGGCGCGGGCCCTGGGCGCCGGGCGCAGCGCCGTGCTGGGGCGGCCGCTCGGGGATCTCGTCGGGCAGGGCGTGGAGGAGCTGGAGAGCGCGCTCGCCCATGTGCTCGCGGAGGGCCCGCCGCCGTCCCCGACGGAGGTGTGGGTGACGCTGCGGCGGCCCGGTGAGGGCGGCGGGCGTCAGGAGCGCCGGTGCTGGCGCAGCGGTTTCGTACGGCTGGCGTCGCCGCTGGCGGAGGAGCCGGTGCCGCTGGGTGTGGGCTGGCTGTTCCAGGACGTGACGGAGTCGAAGCAGAGCGAGCAGGAGGCCACGGGGCTCCGGTTCCGGTCGCAGCAGTTGCACCGCGCGGCGCGGGCGGCCGCCGAGTGCGAGGACCCGGCCGAGGCGGCGACGGTGCACCTGGACTTCGCGCTCGCCGGGTTCGCCGACCACGCGGTGATCGACCTGGTGGCGAGCGAGGAGCCGCTGCGTCTGGTGCGGGCGGCGGCCACGCCGTCGGGGGCGCCGGGGCCGAGCCTGCTGGTGACGCGGGGCGCGCTGCCCGTGCGGTACGCGGCGGGGCATCCGGCGTTGCAGTGCGTGGAGCGGGCGGGTTCGGTGCGGGCCGCGGCGGACGTGGCCGAGGGCGCGGGGCGCGCGGAGTGGGCCGCGGACCGGCAGTGGCCGGAGGGCACGGTGTACGCGTTGTGCGCGGTGCTGCGCAGCCGGGGCCGGACGCTGGGCGTGGTGACGTTTCTGCGCAGCGCCAGCCGGGTCGGCTTCGAACGCGGGGACGCCGTGCACGCGGAGAGCGTGGCGGCACGGATCGCCGCCTCGGTGGACCTGGCGTGGGCGACGGCCGACGGGTAGGGCCGGGCGGCGGGGCCGTTCCTTCGGGGCGGGTCAGTGGCGGTAGAAGATGCGGTCGCCGTACTCGGCGAACACCTTGGCGTTCCACTCGTGGCCGCCGTCGACGTTCCCCGAGCGCAGCAGCGGCGGCTGGATGCCGCGGTCGGCGAGGGAGGCGGCGCAGGTCGCGAGGGTCGCCTGCATGAGGGCGCTGGCGGTGACCGTGGAGGCGGGCGCGAAGGGGGCGTCGACGCCCTCGTGGGTGAGCTCGGTGTCACCGATCGCGATCTTGGAGTCGAGGACGACGTCGCAGTGGTCGCGCAGGTAGGTGCCGGAGGAGTGCCGGGACGTGGGGGCGTCGGGCCCGGTGGCGTACGACAGGGAGGTCACGCCGATGACCTTGAGGCCCGCGGCGCGGGCGCTGAGCGCCATCTCCACGGGGAGCGCGTTGCGCCCGGACAGGGAGATGATCACCAGCGCGTCGCCGGCCCGCGCGGGGCTGGCCTCCAGGACGGCCGCCGCGAGCCCGTCGACCCGTTCGAGGGCGGAGCCGAGCGTGGCCGGCATGACGTCGACGCCGACCGTGCCCGGCACCGACAGCAGGTTCATCAGGGCGAGGCCGCCGGCCCGGTAGACGACGTCCTGGGCGGCGAGCCCGGAGTGCCCGGCGCCGAAGGCGAAGAGGCGGCCGCCCGCGGCGACGGTGTCGGCGAGCAGGGTGCCGGCGGCGGCGATGCCGCCCGCCTCCTCGTCCCGGATCCGCTCCAGGAGCCCGATGGAGGCGTCGAGGTACTGCGCGGCCAGCTTGCTCTCGCTCATCGGCGTGCCCCTTGGGTCTGGGTCCTGGAGAGCCGGGTCGAGCCCGGGTCGCGGATCACGGTGCGGTCTGGACCAGTGCTCTGTCAATACACCTCACGGCCCCGTGGATCCCGGTGTTCCCCTGGCGCGTCACGGTTGTCAGCGGTATGCGTCAGAATTGAGTTCTGGGTTCAAGGGCCAGCGCACGCGCTGCGCGGTCAGCCAGCGGAGCTGCCGCGGAGCTAGAGAGCTACACGAGGGGCACGTATGTCCGGACTGATCGACACCACGGAGATGTACCTCCGCACCATCCTCGAGCTGGAAGAGGAAGGT
Source organism: Streptomyces sp. BYX5S (assembly GCF_054724165.1). Lineage (NCBI taxonomy): Bacteria > Bacillati > Actinomycetota > Actinomycetes > Kitasatosporales > Streptomycetaceae > Streptomyces > Streptomyces sp. BYX5S. The sequence continues at coordinate 7,755,395 of NZ_CM138829.1, forward strand.
GTGGTCCCCATGCGCGCCCGGATCGCCGAGCGGCTCGACCAGAGCGGTCCGACCGTCAGCCAGACCGTGGCCCGCATGGAGCGGGACGGTCTGGTCGCCGTGGCGGCCGACCGCCATCTGGAGCTGACGGACGAGGGCCGCCGGCTGGCGACGCGCGTGATGCGCAAGCACCGGCTCGCCGAGTGTCTGCTCGTGGACGTGATCGGCCTGGAGTGGGAGCAGGTGCACGCGGAGGCGTGTCGCTGGGAGCACGTCATGAGCGAGGCCGTGGAGCGCCGCGTCCTGGAGCTGCTGCGGCACCCGACGGAGTCGCCGTACGGGAACCCGATCCCGGGCCTGGAGGAGCTGGGCGAGAAGGACGGGGCGAACCCGTTCCTGGACGAGGGCATGGTCTCGCTGTCCGACCTCGACCCGGGGGCCGACGGCAAGACGGTCGTGGTGCGGCGCATCGGCGAGCCGATCCAGACGGACGCCCAGTTGATGTACACGTTGCGCCGGGCGGGCGTACAGCCGGGTTCGGTGGTGAGCGTGACGCAGTCGCCGGGCGGGGTGCTCGTCGGCAGCAGCGGCGAGGCCGCGGAGCTGGAGGCGGAGATCGCCTCGCACGTCTTCGTCGCCAAGCGCTGACGGTACGCGGGGGCCCCAGCGGGGTGGGCGTCAACTTCCGCGCCGTGCGGGAAAGTTGACTTCTATCCGCACATGCTGCACTTCCGCGCAGGAATCAAGATTCACTGTGCGGAACCGCAGCGGTCGGACGCTCGGCGTGCAAGGCTGTCGCGTGAGGCATATGACCAGAGGGGGCCGTATGGATCGGCCGTTCGGGGCGCGACGGGCCTGGGGGACGCGGGAGGTCCGAGGTACACGGAGTGCGGTGTCGGTCGCCGCACCACAGACAGAGGGCCCCGGCGCCTTGCGGCGCCGGGGCCTGTCCTCCCCTGCTGCGACCCGGAGCCCCGAGCTCCCAGGGTCGCTCCCCTCGGACCGATTTCCCCGAGCGGTCCGCCTCCCGCTGAAGAGATCCCCTCGACAGCGCCGGTCATTCCTTGAGTCATGTCACTCAAACGAGGGGTGTTGTCCGAGAGCGACGCGCTTTCGAAAACAGGTTCGATAGCGTGCGCGGGTACGCGACTGCAGGCGCGACCACGAGGGGGTGCCAGGGCCTATGGCTCGGCGCATCGACGTGACCGGAGCAGGCGGGATTCATCTGGCCGCCTGGGAGTTCGCCGACCCGCCCAAGACGGGCGAGGCCGGCCACAGTCCCGGAGTCCTGCTGCTGCACGGGCTCATGGGGCGGGCCTCCCACTGGGCGGGCACGGCACGGTGGCTCTCCGAGCGACATAGGGCCGTCGCGCTCGACCAGCGCGGGCACGGCCAGAGCGACAAGCCGCCGCAGGGGCCGTTCGACCGGGACGCGTACGTCCTGGACGCGGAGGCGGCGCTGGTCCAGTTGGGGCTGGCGCCGGCGGTGCTGATCGGGCACTCCATGGGAGCACTCACGGCGTGGCAGCTGGCCGCGCGCCGTCCCGACCTCGTACGCGGCCTCGTCATCTGCGACATGCGGGCCTCCGCGCTCGGGGCGGCCTCCCAGCGGGAGTGGGAGGACTGGTTCAAGTCCTGGCCGCTGCCGTTCGCGACGCTCGCGGACGTGCGGAAGTGGTTCGGGGAGGACGATCCCTGGGTGGAGCGGCCCAATCCGGCGCGCGGGGAGTTCTACGCGGAGGTGATGACGGAGACGGCGGACGGGTGGCGGCCGGTGTTCTCGCGGCGGCAGATGCTGGCGGCGCGGTCGACGTGGGTGTACGACGCGCACTGGGAGGAGCTGGCGGGGGTGCGGTGTCCGGCGATGGTGTTGCGGGGGCTGGACGGGGAGTTGGGGCGGGCGGAGGCGCAGGAGATGGTGCGGGTGTTGCCGCGGGGGGTGTATGCGGAGGTGGGGGATGCGGGGCACCTCGTGCATTACGACCAGCCGGAGGCGTGGCGGGAGGCGATTGAGCCGTTTCTGGACGGGGTCCTCGCGGAGCGGTAGGGGCGGGGCCCCGGTGCGGGTTCGTTTTCCGGACCTCTGCGGCGGTCGAGGTGCGGCTTTCAAGCCCCTGCGGCGATTGAGCAGGCGGCTTCCGTGGGTGCGGCCGCGGGGCTCTGCCCCGGACCCCGCCGCTCAATCGCCGCGGGGGCTTGAGGTGGGCCCGGCCGCACGAAGCGGAGGCGGGGCTTGAGGTGGGTCCGGCCGCACGAAGTGGAGGCGGGGTTTGGTCGGGTTAGGGGCTGAGGCGGGTGATGTGCCAGGTTGAGGTGGGGGTTGGGGTGTAGCGGAGGCGGTCGTGGAGGCGGTTGGCGCGGCCCTGCCAGAATTCGACGGTGTCCGGGGTGACGCGGTAGCCGCCCCAGTGGGGCGGGACCGGGACGGGCGCGTCGGCGGGGTACTGGCGGGCCAGATCCGCGTAGCGCGCGTCGAGTTCCTCGCGGGAGGCCACCACCGACGACTGCGCGCTGGCCCACGCCCCGAGCTGCGAACCGTGCGGCCGCGAGTGGAAGTACTCCTCCGTCTCGGCCCGCGAGGTGCGCCGCGCGGTGCCGGTGACGAGGATCTGACGGCCCAGCGGGTGCCAGGGGAAGAGCAGCGCGACGTGCGGGTTCGCGGAGAGGTCGTGCGCCTTGCGGGAGTTGTAGTTGGTGTAGAAGACGAAGCCCGTGTCGTCGTACGACTTCAGCAGCACCGTGCGGGAGCTGGGGCGGCCCTCGGCGTCGGCGGTGGAGACGACCATCGCGTTGGGCTCGGGCAGCGGGGAACCGGGGGCCGCCGCCTGTTTGAACCAGCGCGTGAACTGTTCCATCGGATGCGGGGCGAGGTCACCCTCGAGGAGGCCGCCGTCCGGGGCGCGGTACTGCTCACGCATGCCGGCGAGGTCGAGTCGGGGGTCGTCGTGGTCGCTCACGGCGACATCCTGCCGGACGGGCGGGTGCGGGCGCACGCAAGGTGAAACATGGCACTCAGTGCCGCGAACCCTCGCAAACTGTGGCACGCAGGGTTATGTTCCAGGTGCCGAAACGGTTGAGCCGCCCGCCTGATGGGGCATCACGGGGGTACCGCCCCGGAGCGCGAGTCGCACGCGACCGCGCATCCGTCACGCGGGTACGACGTAAGCACACGCACAACCCACGCAGCACGCAGCACGCAGCCATTCATCAAGCCCACGCATCCAGAGGAGCCGCCTGATGTCCGACCTCACCCCCGGCTTTGTCCCCGGCCTCGAAGGTGTCGTCGCGTTCGAGACGGAGATCGCCGAACCGGACAAGGAGGGCGGCGCCCTTCGCTACCGCGGCGTCGACATCGAGGACCTCGTCGGTCACGTGTCCTTCGGGAACGTCTGGGGGCTGCTCGTCGACGGCGCCTTCAACCCCGGTCTGCCACCCGCCGAGCCGTTCCCGATCCCCGTGCACTCCGGTGACATCCGTGTCGACGTGCAGTCGGCGCTCGCCATGCTGGCGCCCGTGTGGGGCCTGCGGCCGCTCCTCGACATCGACGAGGCGCAGGCCCGCGACGACCTCGCGCGCGCCGCCGTGATGGCCCTGTCGTACGTCGCGCAGTCCGCGCGCGGGCAGGGGCTGCCGATGGTGCCGCAGCGGGAGATCGACACGGCGGAGACCGTCGTCGAGCGGTTCATGAAGCGGTGGCGCGGGGAGCCGGACCCGAAGCATGTGGCGGCGGTCGACGCGTACTGGACGTCGGCGGCCGAGCACGGCATGAACGCCTCCACGTTCACGGCCCGGGTCATCGCGTCGACCGGGGCGGATGTGGCGGCGGCGCTGTCCGGGGCGGTCGGGGCGATGTCCGGGCCGCTGCACGGCGGGGCGCCGTCGCGGGTGCTCGGCATGATCGAGGAGATCGAGCGGACCGGGGACGCGGAGGCGTACGTCCGCAAGGCGCTCGACAAGGGTGAGCGACTGATGGGGTTCGGGCACCGGGTGTACCGGGCGGAGGACCCGCGGGCGCGGGTGCTGCGCAGGACGGCGCGGGAGTTGGGGGCGCCGCGGTTCGAGGTGGCGGAGGCGTTGGAGAAGGCGGCGCTGGCGGAGTTGCATGCGCGGCGGCCGGATCGGGTGCTGGCCACCAACGTGGAGTTCTGGGCGGCGATCGTGCTGGACTTCGCGGAGGTGCCGGCGCACATGTTCACGTCGATGTTCACGTGTGCGAGGACTGCGGGGTGGGCGGCGCATGTTCTTGAGCAGAAGCGGACGGGGCGGCTTGTGCGGCCCTCCGCGCGGTACGTGGGGCCGGCGTCCCGGCCGCCGCGGGACATCGACGGCTACGACGCCATCGCCCGGTAACCCCCACGGTTACGGCCCCGGGGCTCCGCCCCGGACCCCGCTGCTCAATCGCCGCAGGGGCTTGATAGTGCCCGGCACTCGCTGCTCAAGCGCCCAAGGGCTGGAGAGTGTCGCCGAGCCGTCTGCTCAAGCGCCGCAGGGGCTTGAAAGGCCCACCCAACCGGCTGCCCAATCGCAACAAGGGCTGGAGAAAGCGACCGAGTCGGCTGCTCAATCGCCTCAGGGGCTTGGAAGGCTTGGTCGGGGACTAATTCAGCCTCGCCGGCGTTTGAGGCGCGGGGTCCGGGGCGGAGCCCCGGGGGCGTAACCGCCGGGGGGTGTCAGGGGAGGGCGGCCTCGACCAGGGTCGTCCACTCGGAGACCACCCGTTCGCGGCGCGCCCCGTCATCCGTGAGGAGATTCGCGAGGCCGAGGCCGCGCGCCATGTCGAGGAGGCCCTGGACGACCTCCCGGACCCCCGGGACGGACTCGTCCGCGCCCAGGAGCTCCACCGCCATGCGGTGCGTCTCCCGGCCCACCCGGGCCTCCAGCTCGGTGACCCGCGACCCCAGTTGCGGCTCGTTGGACGCGGCCACCCACAAGTGCAGCGCCGCGCGGAACAGCGGCCCGGTGTAGAGGTCGACGAGGGCGGCCACCGCCTCCGCCCGCCCTTGGGGACGCAGGGCGCGCAGGGCGGTGGACCGTTCCTCGGCCACGTACTCGACGGCCGCCGTGAACAGGTCCTCGCGGGTCGGGAAGTGGTGCTGGGCCGCGCCCCGCGAGACACCGGCGTGCTCGGCGACGACGGAGACCGTGGAGCCGGACCAGCCGTGCTCGGCGAGGCACGCCACGGCGGACTCCAGCAGCCGTTGCCGCGTCGCCCGCGAGCGGTCCTGCTTCGGCAGCGTCACAACACCCATGCGGGGTCCCGTCGTTCGAGGAAGGCCGTCATGCCCTCGCGGGCCTGCGGGGAGCCGAACAGCCGCGCGGAAAGCGCCGTGAGCGACTCCTCGTCCCGGTCGAAGGCCTCCAGGACCTTAACCGTGAGCAGCTTCTTCGTCTCGGCCAGGGCCTCGGGCGACGCCTTGCGCATCCCCGCGAGGACGGGTTCCAGCGCCGCGTCCACGTCGTCCCCCGCCACCGTGACCAGCCCGATCCGCGCCGCCTCGGCCGCGTCGAACCGTTCCCCGGTCAGGTAGTAGCGGGCCGCCGCCCGCGGGTCGAGGCGCGGCAGCAGCGGCATCGAGATGACGGCGGGCGCGACCCCGATCCGTACCTCGGTGAAGGCGAAGGACGACGTCCCCAGCGATGCCGCCGCCAGGTCGCAGGCGCCCAACAGGCCGAGCCCGCCCGCCCGTACGTGTCCGTCGACCCGGGCCACCACCGGCTTGGCCAGCTCGACGATCTGCCGCAGCAGTGCCACGAGGACGCCGGGGTCCGGCGGGTCGCGCAGGTCGGCGCCCGCGCAGAACGTGCCGCCGGTGTGGGTGAGGACGACGGCCCGGGTGTCGCGGTCCTGCTCCGCCTCGCTCAGCCGCTGCCTCAACTCGCCGACCAGCGTCGACGACAGGGCGTTGCGGTTGGCGGGCGAGTCCAGGGCGAGCGTGGTGATGCCGCGTGCGTGCGCGCGCCCCACCACCGGTGTCGGTGCGGATACGGCCATGCGATGCGCTCCTCGGCTCAGTAGGACTTGGGCAGGCCCAGGGTCTGGTGGGAGACGTAGTTGAGGATCATTTCCCGGCTGACCGGCGCGATGCGTGCCACCCGCGACCCGGTGATCAGCGAGGCGAGGCCGAACTCGCGGGTGAGGCCGTTGCCGCCGAGGGTGTGCACCGCCTGGTCGACGGCCCGCACGCACGCCTCCGCGGCGGCGAACTTCGCCATGTTGGCGGCCTCCCCGGCGCCGATGTCGTCGCCCGCGTCGTACAGCCGCGCCGCCTTCTGCATCATCAGGCGGGCCAGCTCCAGCTCGATGTGGATCTGCGCGAGCGGGTGGGCGACGGCCTGGTGGGAGCCGATGGGGGCCTGCCACACGGTGCGCTCGCGCGCGTACGCGACGGCGCGCCGGAGCGCGTACCGGCCCATGCCGATGGCGAACGCGGCGGTCATCACGCGTTCCGGGTTGAGTCCGGCGAAGAGCTGGAGCAGTCCGGCGTCCTCGTCGCCGACGAGCGCGTCGGCGGGCAGCCGTACGTCGTCGAGGGTCAGCTCGAACTGCTTCTCCGGCGCGTGGAGTTCCATCTCGATCCGGCGCCGCCCGAAGCCCTCGGTGTCGCGGGGGACGATGAACAGGCACGGCTTGAGCCTGCCGGTGCGGGCGTCGGAGGTGCGCCCCACGATGAGTGTCGCGTCCGCGATGTCGACGCCGGAGATGAACACCTTGCGCCCGTTCAGCACCCACGAGCCGTCGTCGTCCTTGCGGGCGGTGGTGGTGATGCGGTGCGAGTTCGAGCCCGCGTCGGGTTCGGTGATGCCGAAGGCCATCGTGCGGCTGCCGTCGGCGAGGCCGGGCAGCCAGGCCCGCTTCTGGGCGTCGGTGCCGAACCGGGAGATGACCGTCCCGCAGATCGCGGGCGACACCACCATCATGAGCAGGGGCGATCCGGCGGCCCCCAACTCCTCCAGGACGACGGACAGTTCGGCGATGCCGCCGCCCCCTCCCCCGTACTCCTCGGGCAGGTTGACGCCGAGGTAGCCGAGCTTGGCGGCCTCCGTCCACAGCTCGTCGGGGTGTTCCCCGGCGTCGGTGACGCGGGTCAGGTAGTCGCGGCCGAAGCGCTTGCCGAGCGCGGCGACGGCGGCGCGCAGTGCCTGGTGCTCTTCGGTTTCGAGGACGGGAGCGGCGGGAGCGTTCACGACTGTTCCTCCTGGACTACGGCGAGCAGCGCGCCGACCTCGACCTGGCGGCCGACGGCGGCGTGCAGGGCGGTGAGCGTTCCGGAGGCGGGGGCGACGATGCGGTGTTCCATCTTCATCGCCTCCAGCCAGATCAGGGGCTGCCCGGCGGTGACGGCGGCGCCCTCGGTCAGCCCTTCGGCGACGCGGACGACGGTGCCGGGCATGGGGGCGAGCAGGGAGCCGGGGGCGCGCTGCTCGCTGGGATCGGTGAAGCGGGGCAGGGCGGTGAGCGCGAGACCGTTCACGTACACCCGGTCGCCGTGGGCGGCCACCTCGAACTTCCGGCGTACGCCGCCGACTTCGAGGACGACGTGGTCGGCCGCGGCCCGTACGACGGTCACGTCGCCGTCGGCCGCGAGGCCGGTGCGGGTGTGCCGGTAGTGGACGTCGTACTCGGTGCCGCCCGGCTCGCTGCGGTAGCGCCGGTGCTGCGGCCCCGAGGGGACGTTGCGGAAGCCGCCGAACCGGGAGCGGCCGCGGGCCTGGGCGAGGGCGGCGGCGAGCGGGGCGTACGGGTCCTCGGCGGGCGCGGTCAGCTCGTCGAGGTGGCGGTCGTAGAACCCGGTGTCCATGCGGCCGTCCGCGAACTCGGGGTGGCGCAGGGAGCGTACGAGGAGGTCGCGGTTGGTGACGGGGCCGTGCACGGCGGCCCGTTCCAGGGCGCCGGCGAGGGCGCGGACGGCGGCGGCGCGGGCGGGGGCGTGGGCGACGACCTTGGCGAGCATGGCGTCGTAGTGCACGCCGATCACGTCGCCGTCGGTGTACCCGGTGTCGAGGCGGACGGCCTCCGGTACGCGCAGGCGGTGCAGTGTCCCGGTCTGCGGGGCGAACGCGGCGGCCGGGTCCTCCGCGTACAGGCGGGCCTCGACGGCGTGCCCACGTGGCGCCGGGGGCCGGGGGTCGAGCGCCTCGCCCTCGGCGATCCGCAGTTGCAGCGCGACGAGGTCGAGGCCGAACACGGCCTCGGTGACGGGGTGTTCGACCTGGAGCCGGGTGTTCATCTCCAGGAAGTGCGCGGCTCCGTCGGCCACGAGGAACTCGACGGTGCCCGCGCCGGTGTACGACACGGCGCGCACGGCCCGCTCGGCCAACCGGTCTAGTTCTCCTACGAGTTCGGGGGCGAGCCCCGGCGCGGGCGCCTCCTCGATCACCTTCTGGTGACGGCGCTGGAGCGAGCAGTCCCGGGTGCCGAGCACCCACACCGTGCCGTGCGCGTCGGCGAGGACCTGCACCTCGACGTGGCGGCCGCCCTCGACGTACGGCTCGACGAAGACCTCACCGTCACCGAAGGCGGCCAGCGCCTCGGCACGGGCGGCCTCCAACTCGCCTTCCAGCGCACCGAGTTCCCGTACGACCCGCATGCCGCGCCCGCCTCCCCCGGCGGCGGCCTTCACGAGGACGGGCAGATCGCCCTCGCCCACGGCCTCCAGGGGCGCGATGCCCATGAGTTCCTTGGCGCGCGTCTTCGACGCCATCGCCTCGATCGCGTCGGGCGACGGCCCGATCCAGGTCAGTCCCGCGTCGGCGACGGCGCGCGCGAAGTCGGCGTTCTCGGAGAGGAAGCCGTAGCCCGGGTGCACGGCGTCGGCGCCCGCGTCGAGCGCGGCCTTCACGACGAGGTCGGAGCGCAGGTACGTCTCGGCGGGGGTGGCGCCCGGGAGCCGTACCGCGAGGTCGGCCTCGCGGACGTGCAGGGCGTCGGCGTCCGGGTCGGAGTGCACGGCGACGGTACGGATGCCCAGGTCGCGGCAGGTACGGAAGACACGGCAGGCGATCTCGCCGCGGTTGGCGACGAGGACGGAGGAGATCATGCGGGTCATGGGGCGGGCCCTCACATCCTGAAGACGCCGAAGCCGCCGCGGGCGCCCTCGTACGGTGCGGTGTGGATCGCGGACAGGCAGATGCCGAGCACGGTGCGGGTGTCGCGGGGGTCGATGACCCCGTCGTCGTAGAGCCGCCCCGACAGGAACATCGGCAGCGACTCGGCCTCGATCTGCTGCTCGACCATGGCGCGCAGCCCGGCGTCGGCCTCCTCGTCGTACGGCTGTCCCTTCGCGGCGGCGGACTGGCGGGCGACGATGCTCAGGACGCCCGCGAGCTGCTGCGGCCCCATGACGGCGGACTTGGCGCTCGGCCAGGCGAACAGGAAGCGGGGGTCGTAGGCGCGCCCGCACATGCCGTAGTGCCCGGCGCCGTACGAGGCGCCCATGAGGACGGAGAGGTGCGGGACGCGCGAGTTGGAGACGGCGTTGATCATCATCGAGCCGTGTTTGATGATGCCGCCCTGCTCGTACTCCTTGCCGACCATGTAACCGGTGGTGTTGTGGAGGAAGAGCAGCGGGATGTCGCGCTGGTTCGCGAGCTGGATGAACTGGGCGGCCTTCTGCGACTCCTCGCTGAACAGCACGCCCTGGGCGTTGGCGAGGATGCCGACGGGATAGCCGTGCAGGGCGGCCCATCCGGTGACGAGGGAGGCCCCGTACAGCGGCTTGAACTCGTCGAAGTCCGAGGCGTCGACGATCCGGGCGATGACCTCGCGGGGGTCGAAGGGGACCTTCAGGTCCCCCGGGACGATGCCGAGGAGTTCCTCCGGGTCGTACTTCGGCGGCTCGGCGAGGGGCGGATCCGCGTACGCCTTGCGGTGGTTGAGGCGGGCGACGACGCGGCGGGCCCGGCGGATCGCGTCCTGCTCGTCGAGGGCGAAGTGGTCGGCGAGGCCGGAGTCGCGGGCGTGCATGTCGGCGCCGCCCAGCGACTCGTCGTCGCTCTCCTCGCCGGTCGCCATCTTCACCAGCGGCGGCCCGCCGAGGAACACCTTCGCCCGGTCCTTCACCATGATCACGTGGTCGGACATGCCGGGGATGTACGCGCCTCCGGCGGTGGAGTTGCCGAAGACGACGGCGACGGTGGGGATACCGGCGGCGGAGAGCCGGGTGAGGTCGCGGAAGATGCCGCCGCCGGGGATGAAGATCTCCTTCTGGGAGGGGAGATCGGCGCCGCCGGACTCGACGAGCGAGATCACCGGGAGGCGGTTGACGCGGGCGATCTCGTTCGCCCGCAGGGCCTTCTTCAGCGACCACGGGTTGCTGGCGCCGCCGCGCACGGTGGGGTCGTTGGCGGTGATCAGGCACTCGACGCCCTCGACGACGCCGATGCCGGTGACGAGGGAGGCGCCGACGGTGTAGTCGCTGCCCCAGGCGGCGAGCGGGGACAGTTCGAGGAAGGGGGTGTCGGGGTCGAGCAGCAGCTCGATGCGTTCGCGGGCGAGGAGTTTGCCGCGCCCGCGGTGGCGTTGTACGTACTTCTCGCCGCCGCCCGCGACGGCCTTCGCGTGTTCGGTGTCGAGGGCGGTGAGTTTGGTGAGGAGGGCGGTGCGGTGGGTGGCGTAGTCGTCGGACCGGGTGTCCAGGGTGCTGGCCAGGACGGTCACAGGAGGGCCTCCGGGATGTCGAGGTGGCGGGAGCGGAGCCATTCGCCGAGGGCCTTGGCCTGGGGGTCGAACCGGGCGTTCGACGCGGCGCCTTCGCCGAGGAGGCCTTTGATCACGAAGTTCACGGCGCGGAGGTGGGGGAGCGCGTGGCGGGTGACGGTGAGTCCACGGGTGGCCTGCGGCGCGGTGGGCCCTTCCAGCCCCTGCGGCGCTTGAGCAGGCGGCTCCGTGGCGCTCTTCAGCCCCTGCGGCGCTTGAGCAGACGGCTCCGTGGTTGCGGCCACGGGGCTCCGCCCCGGCCCCCGCGCCTCAATCGCCGGCGAGGCTTGATGTGTCCCCGACTCAGGCGGCTCGGTGGGCCCATCAAGCCCCTGCGGCGATTGAGCAGACGGCTCGGTGACACTTTCCAGCCCCTGCGGCGATTGAGCAGGCGGCTCGGTGGCACCCTCAAGCCCCTCCGGCGATTGAGGAGCCCCGGTGGTGAGTTCCGGGAGGAGGGATTGGAGGTGGGTCGGGGTGAGGGTGTGGAGGAGCCAGCGGTAGGCGGCGTCGGTCTCCACCCAGACGCCGACGTTCGCGTCACCCCCCTTGTCCCCACTCCGCGCCCCCGCAACCCGCCCCAGCGGCACCCTCCGCACCGGCCCCGCCGGCAACGGCGGCGGCAGCGCGGGCTCGTCGACCGCGGCCAGCGGGAGCGTCGGGCCCGCCGGTACGGGGACGGCGCGCCGCTCCCCGTCCGGGAGGACCGCGACGTGCGGGACCTCGGAGCGCTCCACGTACGCCGCCTCGAACACCCCGTACGGGGTCCCCTTGCCGGGCGGGGCGGTGACGTGGAAGCCGGGGTAGGAGGCGAGCGCCAGCTCCACCGCGGCGCCGCTGAGGGCCCGCCCGACCGCGCCCTCGTCCTGGTCGCGCACGACCAGCCGGAGCAGCGCACTCGCCGTCTCCTCGGTCGCGGCGTCCTCGTGATCGGTGCGGGAGAGCTCCCAGCGCACCTCCCGGGGCGCCGGCTTCGCCGCGCGCAGCGCCTCGTCCATCTGGCGCCGCACCAGTTCCGCCTTCGCCTCGATGTCGAGCCCGGTGAGGACGAAGACGACCTCGTTGCGGAAGCCGCCGAGCCGGTTGAGGCCGACCTTGAGGGTGGGCGGTGGCGCCTCGCCGCGGACGCCGTGGATGCGCACGCGGTCGGGGCCGGCCTGTTCCAGGCGGACGGTGTCGAGGCGGGCCGTGACGTCGGGCCCCGCGTACCGGGCGCCCCCGGTCTCGTACAGCAACTGTTCGGTGACGGTGCCGACTTCGACGAAGCCGCCGGTGCCGGGGTGCTTGGTGACGACGGCGGAGCCGTCCTCGTGGATCTCGGCGAGGGGGAAGCCGGGGCGGCCCAGCCGGGCGGCGCGGTCGGCGAACCGGGAGTAGTTGCCGCCCGTCGCCTGCGCCCCGCACTCCAGGACGTGCCCGGCGACCACCGCCCCCGCGAGCCGGTCGTAATCGTCGTCCGCCCACCCGAAGTGCCAGGCGGCCGGCCCGCTCACCAGCGCGGCGTCGGTGACCCGGCCCGTGACCACGATGTCGGCGCCCGCGTCGAGGCAGGCGGCGATGCCGACGCCGCCGAGGTAGGCGTTGGCGGTGAGGGCGCCGGGGAAGCGGCCCGTGCCGAGCAGGTCGTCGCCCTCGACGTGGGCGACGCGCACGGGAACGTCGAGCCGGACCGCCAACTCCCGTACTGCGTCCGCGAGTCCGGCCGGGTTGAGGCCGCCCGCGTTGGCCACGACGCGGACCCCGCGCTCCACCGCGAGCCCCAGGCAGTCCTCCAACTGCCGCAGGAACGTGCGGGCGTAGCCGCGGTCGGGGTTCTTCATGCGGTCGCGGCCGAGGATGAGCATGGTCAGCTCGGCGAGGTAGTCGCCGGTGAGGACGTCGAGTTCGCCGCCGGTCAGCATCTCCTTCATGGCGTCGAACCGGTCGCCGTAGAACCCGGAGGCGTTGCCTATCCGCAGGGGCGGCGCGCTCATCGGGCCTCCTTCGGCGCGCGCCCCTTCCCGGGCGGCCCGGCGAAGGCCTGCGCGATGTCGAGCCAGCGGTCGGCGTCGGGGCCCTCGGCGCGTACGTCGACGTCGGCGCGGTGCGCGCGCTGGGTGACGAGGAGGCAGAAGTCGAGCGCGGTGCCGGTGACGCGCTGGGCGGCGTCCTGCGGCCCGTACGTCCACAACTCACCGCCCGGCGCGACGAGTTCGACCCGGAACTCGTCGACAGGCGCGGTCACCCCGTGCACGTCGAAGGCGAACTTCCGGGCCCGTACGCCGATCCGCGCCACATGCCGGAGCCGGTCGGTGGGCGTCCGTTCGACACCGAGGGCGTCGGCCACGTCCTGCCCGTGCGCCCACGTCTCCATCAGCCGGCCGGTGGCCATGGACGCGGCGGACATCGGCGGCCCGTACCAGGGGAACCGGGCCTTGTCGGCCGCGGCGGCGCGCAGCACCTTCTGCAACCGCTCGCGCCCCTCCCGCCAGCCGGTGAGCAGTGCGGCCGGGCCCTGACGGACGCCTTCCTCCGCCCCGTCGTCGACGAAGGACTCCGGCTCGGCGACCGCCTTGCGCACCTCGCCCGCGAAGGCGTCGGCGTCGCTCATGGCGAGCAGGGCCGCACGGTCGGTCCAGGCGAGATGGGCGATCTGGTGGGCGACGGTCCAGCGGGGTGCGGGGGTCGGGGCGGCCCACTGCTCGGGGCTCAACTCCCCCACGAGCGCGTCGAGTTCCTCGCTCTCGTCCCGCAAGTCCTCGAACACGGCGGACGGTTCGGACACGGTGCGCTCCCCTCGGGGCACGGCGGTGTGCGGCGTGCCTGGAGCATGGCAGGGGAGCCAGAAACAAGCAAGCGTGCTTGCATGGAAAGTGGGAGCGGGCCTCAGCCCACCGCCCTCTTGACCAGCTCGGCGACGCGCCGCTCCCCGTCCTCGGTCAGCTCCTTCAGCGCGTAGGCGACCGGCCACATCTCCCCGTCGTCGAGCGTCGCCCGGTCGCTGAAGCCGAGCGTGGCGTACCGCGTCGTGAACTTCTGCGCGGCCTGGAAGTGGCAGAGCACCTTGCCGTCCTTGGCGTAGGCGGGCATCCCGTACCAGAGCCGGGGCGCGAGGTCCGGGGCGACGGCCCTGACGATCGCGTGGATCCGCTCGGCGAGGACCCGGTCCGCCTCCGGCATCTCGGCGATCTTCGCGAGCACCTCCTGCTCGGCCGCCGCCGCCTTCTCCTCCTTCGTACCGCGCCGCGCAGCCGCCTTCTTCTGCTCCTGCGCGTGGTCCTTCATCGCGGCCCGCTCCTCGGCGGTGAATCCGCTGTACTGCTCGGTGGACGGCTCGGTGGACGGCTTCGTTCGCGGCATGGCGGTCTCCTCGTCGGGGGTCTGTGGTCGGAAGCGCGGGGTCAGGACTGTGCGGAGGGGGCGGCTGCGGCCGGTTCCCAGGCGAAGCCGTCCGGGTCGGTGAAGGGGCGGTCGGCGCCGCCGAGGACGATGCGGTGCGAGCCGCTGCCCTCGGGGGCGACGCCGAGGTTCTTGGCCAGGCCCCGGCGCTTGTAGAGGGCCAGCTTCACGGTGCCGGCCGCGCCGGGGGCGAACTCGGCGTACTTGCCGCCGAAGCTCTTGGCCACGGTCATGCCGCGCTCGGCGTAGTACTGCTTGGTGGCCTTGACGTCCTCGACGCCGATCAGCAGGACGAGGTCGTCGATCTTCCCCGTGGCCGGGCCGGTGTCCTTCTTCGCCGAGGTCACGATCTGCCAGATCGTCCCGTCCGGCGCCCGCACGACGCCGCCGTAGCCCCACAGCGACTTCGTGGCGGGCTTGAGGACCTCGGCTCCGGCGTCCACGGCGGCGCCGAGGAAGGCGTCGACGGTGGCGGGGTTGGCCACCGAGAGGGCCAGGGTGAAGCCGCGGAACCCGGTGGAGGCGGCCTCCGACGCCCGGAGGCGGATGTGCGGGGCCGCTCCGAACGCGGCGTAGAAGCGGCGGGCGGCCTCGGTGTCGGTCACTTCGAGGGTGACGGTTTCGAGGGCCTCGACGGACGTGGTGGCTGCGGTGGTTTCCATGGCTCTCACGCTATGGGCGGCTCCGCGGCCGGCGCTTCTCGATTCCTGACCGGTCTCGTCACCTGCTTGGCGACGCACGCCGGCATCCCCTCCACGACGACCGCGGGCCCCGCGTCGGCGGCCGTGGCCGCGGCGCCGTCGTGGGCGGCCGCCCCGTCCGCGGCGAGGCGCCGGAAGGCCCCGGGCGGCATGCCGACCAGTTCCGTGAAGCGCGTGGTGAACGTGCCCAGCGACGCGCAGCCGACCTCGAAGCACACCTCGGTGACGCTGAGGTCGCCGCGCCGCAGCAGCGCCGTCGCGCGCTCGATGCGCCGCGTCATCAGGTACGAGTACGGGGACTCGCCGTACGCGGCCCGGAACTGGCGGCTGAGATGTCCGGCGGACATGTGCGCGTCGCGGGCGAGTGCCTCGACGTTGAGGGGGCGCGCGTACTCCCGGTCGATCCGGTCGCGGACGCGGCGCAACCGCGCGAGGTCGGTCAGGCGCTGCGCCTCGACGCGTGCGCGCCGCCACTCGGGCTGACACACGGCGCGACCCTCAGCGCAGCTCTTGGATGCGGACGAGGTTGCCCGCGGGGTCGCGGAAGGCGCAGTCCCGGATGCCGTACGGCTGCTCGGTCGGCTCCTGGACGACCTCGGTGTCACCGGCCTGCACCTTCTCGAACGTGGCGTCGAGGTCGTCGGTGGCCAGCAGGATCCAGCCGTAGGTGCCCTTGGCCATCATCTCGGTGATGGTGCGGCGCTCGTCCTCCGTGATGCCCGGGTCGGCGGCGGGCGGTGCCAGCAGCAGGGACGTGTCGGGGCGGCCGACGGGGCCGACGGTGATCCAGCGCATCCGGCCCTGGCCGACGTCGCTGCGGACCTCGAAGCCGAGGACGTCGCGGTAGAAGGCGACCGAGGCGTCCGGGTCGTCGTGCGGCAGGAAGCTCGTGTGAATGGTGAGGGTCATGCCGAGCAGGCTAGAAGCGGCCGCGCGGCCGCGCTTCTCGATTCCTGATTCCCGCGCCCCGGTTCCCGCCCGCTCGTCCACGTTCGGGGGCCGGGGTTCAAGATCCGCCGAGTCACAGCTGTGTCCCATCGGTGACGGGCCCCCAGTCGTGTGTAACAGGCATGTACAAGGCGGCGGACAGGTGGAACGGTCCGCCGCCCGCCGAGGGTCCTGGTGATCAGTAACGCACCACGAACGAACAGCCACCGAACAGCAAAGGACGAAAACGATGCGCGCTCGCAAGCTCACCCTCGCCGCCGTCGCCCTCGCCGCGGGCCTCTCGCTCACCGCCTGCCAGGGCAACGAGGACGCGGCCTCGTCGTCCTCGTCCGCCTCGTCCTCCGGCGGCGGCGAGTCCTCCACCGGCACCGGGGCCACCACCGGCGGCGAGACCTCCGGGAAGAACGCCGGCGACACCTCCGACGACCCGGACGCCGCGGCGGCCGAGGGCAGCGGCAAGGGGCAGATCAACACCGGCCCGTGCACGACCGACAACCTGGCGTTCGACTCCGCGCACGGCATGGGCGAGGGCACCCTCGTCATCAGCATGCGCAACACCAGCGACGCCTGCTCGCTCAAGGGCTTCCCGGGCGTCGACCTCCGCACCGACGAGGCCTCCGGGCCGCTCAGCGCCCAGCGCAGCGACCTCGCGTCGCCGACCGTCGTCCTGGGCAACGGCGAGACGACCCGCTTCACCCTCCACTACCCGCCGAACACCACCGGCGGCTCCGGCGTGGACGTCACCTCCCTCGACATCACGCCGCCGAACGAGACCCACTCCGCGACGCTGAAGGTCGGCATCAACCTGCCGGTCTCCGACGGCGCGGACCAGAAGGTCTACGTGGACCCGGTCGGCACCGGCAAGCAGTGACGGGACCCGTCCTCCGGATCACCGGGTCATTCGTGCAGGACGACCGCGGGATCCTTCTTCCGCCCCACCTGCGTCCGCACCGCGCCCATGCTCGCCGCGATCACCAGAGCGATGGCCACCGCCTCCGACCAGGCGAGGTCCTGGCTCAGGACGAGGAAGCCGGAGAGCGCGGCGACCGCCGGCTCCAGGCTCATCATCACCGCGAACGTGGACGCCGGCAGCCGGCGCAGGGCGACGAGTTCGAGGGTGTACGGGAGGACGGAGGACATGATCGCGACCGCGGCGCCGAGGCCGACGGTCACCGGGTCGATCAGCTTCGTACCGGCCGTGGCGATGCCGAGCGGCAGGCAGAGCACCGCCGCGACCGCCATCGCGAGCGCCAGCCCGTCGGCCTGCGGGAAGCGGCGGCCCGTGCGGGCGCTGAAGACGATGTACGTCGCCCAGCAGGCACCGGCCGCGACGGCGAAGCCCACACCCGCCGGGTCGAGGCCGCCGAGCCCGTCGCCCGCCCCGCCGAGCAGGAACACGCCGCACAGGGCGAGACCCGCCCACACGACGTTGACCAGGCGGCGGGAGGCGAGGACGGAGAGGGCGAGCGGACCGAGCACCTCGAAGGTGACCGCGATGCCGAGCGGGATACGGGCCGCCGCCTGGTAGAAGAGCAGGTTCATACCGCCCATGGCGATGCCGAAGGCGACGACCGTGCCCCAGTCCGCGCGCGAGTGCCCGCGCAGCCGCGGGCGGCACACGACCAGCATCACGACGGCCGCCACGGCGAGGCGCAGCGTGACGACGCCGATCGCCCCGGCCCGCGGCATCAGGCTCACCGCGAGCGCCGCGCCGAACTGCACCGAGACGCAGCCCGCGAGCACGAGACCGACCGGGCCGAGCGGGCCGCGGCGGCGCGTCGGCTCCGCGCCGGCGCTCGCGGTCACGGCCGGGGCGACGTCCTGCGCCCCGGCCACGGGTTCGGTCTGCGGGCCGCTCACGGTCCACCCCTCTCTGAATTTCTCACGTGCAGTGCCGTGGAGTGCAGTGCAATGCATTAGACGCTACAGGCCATCCTGGTGAACGGGGAGGCCGAGGTGTCCCTTCACGCTAGAGCCGTCCGGCACGGCCCGTGAAATGCCTTCTACGCCGCGGTTATGCTCCACGGACATGACCAGGGAACCGGAACTGCGCCACCTGCGCTGTTTCCTCGCCGTCGCCGAGGAGCGCGGCGTCACGCGCGCCGCCGCGCGGCTGGGGCTCACCCAGCCCGTCGTCTCCCGCACGCTCGCGGCGCTGGAGGAAGCGCTCGGCGTCCGGCTCGTGGACCGCTCCACCCACCACCTCGACCTCACCCCCGAGGGCCACGCGTTCCGCGAGAAGGCCGCCGTCGCCGTCGCCGCCTTCGAGGACGCGCTCGCCGCCGCCCGCGCCCCGCACCGTCCGCTGCGCCTCGGCCACGCCTGGTCGGCGGCGGGCGCGTTCACCACGCCGCTGCTGCGCCGCTGGCGCCGCGCCCACCCGGACGTACCGCTGGAGCTGCTGCGCATCGACGACCGGACGGCGGGCCTCACCCGCGGCGCCGTCGACGTCGCCGTGCTGCGCGGCCCGGTGGAGACGCCCGGCCTGATCACCGAGCTGCTGCACGAGGAGGCGCGGGTGGCGGCGGTGCCGTCGGACAGTCCGCTGGCCCGCCGCGCGCGGCTGACGCTCGCCGAGCTCAGCGACCAGGTGATCGCCCTGAACACCGTCTCCGGCACGACCTCCCTCGCCCTGTGGCCGCCCGCCGCCCGGCCCACCGCGACCCTGACGGTCGCCAACACCGACGACTGGCTCGCCGCGATCGCCGCGGACCAGGCGGTGGGGGTGACGTCGACGGCGACCGCGGACCTGCATCCGCATCCCGGCGTCAGCTACGTGCCGCTCACGGACGCCCCCGACCTGCCCGTCCTGCTGGCCCGCCGCCAGGGCCCCGGCCACCCGTCGGTTCCGGCCCTGATCGCGCTGGCCCACGAGATCGCGGGACCGTAGCGGTGGCGGGGCCGCGCGGAGGCGAGATGGGGCATCTCACCCACCGAACACGTTGCGGTCGGTGAAACCCCAACGGCTACCCTCCATTTCGTGGCTGAGATCCAGATTCCCGCTGACATCAAGCCCGCCGACGGACGTTTCGGCGCTGGCCCCTCCAAGGTGCGAACGGAGGCGTTGGACGCCCTGGCCGCCACCGGTACCTCCCTCATGGGCACCTCGCACCGCCAGGCACCCGTGAAGAACCTCGTCGGTCGCGTGCGCGAAGGCGTCAAGGACCTCTTCTCCCTCCCCGAGGGCTACGAGGTCGTCCTGGGCAACGGCGGCTCCACCGCGTTCTGGGACGTGGCGACGCACGGCCTGATCGAGAACAAGTCGCAGCACCTGAACTTCGGTGAGTTCTCCTCGAAGTTCGCGAAGGCCGCGAAGCTCGCGCCCTGGCTCGCCGAGCCGACCGTGATCGCCTCCGACCCGGGTACGCACCCGGAGGCGGTCGCCGAGGCCGGTGTCGACGTCTACGGCCTGACCCACAACGAGACCTCCACGGGTGTCGCCGCCCCGGTCAAGCGGATCGCCGGTGCCGACGAGGGCGCGCTCGTGCTCGTCGACGCCACGTCCGGCGCGGGCGGCCTGCCGGTCGGCATCGCCGAGACGGACGTCTACTACTTCGCCCCGCAGAAGTCCTTCGCCTCCGACGGCGGCCTGTGGATCGCCGTCTTCTCCCCGGCCGCGATCGAGCGCGCCGAGCGCATCCACGCGTCCGGCCGTCACATCCCGGAGTTCTTCTCGCTGCCGACGGCGATCGACAACTCCCGCAAGAACCAGACGTACAACACGCCCGCGCTCTCCACGCTCTTCCTGCTCGCCGAGCAGCTGGACTGGTTCAACGGGCAGGGCGGGCTCGCGTGGTCCACGGCGCGGACGAAGGACTCGTCGTCGCGGCTGTACGGCTGGGCCGAGGAGTCGAAGGTGGCGTCGCCGTTCGTCACGGATCCCGCGAAGCGGTCGCAGGTCATCGGCACGATCGACTTCGACGAGAGTGTGGACGCTGCCGCTGTGGCGAAGGTGCTGCGGGCGAACGGGATCGTGGACACGGAGCCGTACCGGAAGCTGGGGCGCAACCAGTTGCGCGTCGCGATGTTCCCGGCGATCGACCCGGCCGACGTCCAGGCCCTCACGGCCTGCATCGACCACGTCATCACCCACCTCTGACCCACCCGGCGTTACGCCCCCGGGGCTCCGCCCCGGACCCCGCGCCTCAATCGCCGGCGGGGCTTGATAAATCAAGCCCCGCCGGCGATTGCGCATTCTGAGCCCCTGCGGCGATTGAGCAGGTCTTTCAAGCCCCTGCGGCGATTGAGCAGGCTTTTCAAGCCCCTGCGGCGATTGAGCAGCGAGGGCCGGGGCGGAGCCCCGGGGCCGGAACCACGGGGCCGGTCAACGGGACAAGCGCTGGAACCGCCCCACCGCAAGCGGCAGAAACACCACCGTCAGCACCACCGGCCACACAAACGCCATCAGCACCGCGTGCTGCTCGATCCACGAATCCCCCGCCCCCACGGGGGACCCCAACAACTCCCGCGCCGCACCCACCGTCGACGAGATCGGGTTCCACGCCGCCACCACCCCCAGCCAATCCGGCATCAGCTGCGGCGCGACGAAGATGCTGGAGATCATCGTCAGCGGGAACGCGACCGCGAACAGCCCGCCCGCCGCCTCCGGATTGGGCACCAGCAGCCCCAGCCACACCCCCAGCCAGATCAGCGCGAACCGCAACCACAGCAGCAGCGCGAAGGCAGCCAGACCGCCCAGCACCCCACCGTCCGGCCGCCACCCGATCGCCAACGCCGTCAGCATCAGGATCGCCAACTCCGCGCAGGCGACGAGGAGATCGGTCACCCCGCGCCCCGACACCACCGCCGACGGCGCCATCGGCATCGAACGGAACCGGTCGATGACCCCCTTCGTGGCGTCGTGCACCACGAGCGTCGCCGTGTTGATGAAGCCGAACGCCATCGTCATCGCGAACATCCCCGGCATCAGGAAGTCCCGGTAGTCCCCGCCGCCCGGCACCACCATCGCGCTGCCGAAGACATACCCGTACAGCAGCACCGACAGGATCGGGAAGCCCAACTGCCAGGCGATGTTGACCGGTTGGCGCTGGTAGTGCGTGAGGCCGCGCCGCACCACGTTCCAGCAGTCGGCCACCGCCCAGTACATCGTCGTCCCGCTCATCACGCCGCCCTCCCCGTCAGCCGCAGGAACACATCGTCGAGGCTCGGCCTGCGCAGTCCGATGTCCTCGACCGCGACGCCCTCGTCCTGGAGCGTGCGCGCCGCGTCCGTGAGCGCCGCGACCCGGTCGGCGACCGGCGCGTGCACCCGCAGCGCCTCCTCGTCGACCACCGGTTCGACACCGCTGCGGGCAAGGATCTTCGCGGCGCGCGGCAGGTCGCCGGACTCCGCCACCACGACCTCGACCCGGTCCCCGCCGACGGACCGCTTGAGCCCCTCGGGGGTGTCGTCGGCGATGGCCCGCCCCTGGTCGATGACGGTGATCCGCGAGGCCAGCCTGTCGGCCTCCTCCAGGTACTGGGTGGTCAGCAGCACGGTCGTGCCCGCCGCCACCAACTCCCTGACGCTCTCCCAGACCTCGCCCCGGCCGCGCGGATCGAGCCCGGTCGTCGGTTCGTCCAGGAACAGCACGTCCGGGGTGAGGATCATGGACGCCGCCAGGTCGAGCCGGCGCCGCATGCCGCCGCTGTACTCGCCGACCCCCTTGTCACCCGCGTCCGCGAGCCCGAACTGGTCGAGCAGTTCGGCCGCCCGCGCCCTGGCCCGGCGGCCGCCGAGGTGGAAGAGGCGGCCGAACATCTCCAGGTTCTGCCGGCCCGTCAGCACCTCGTCCACCGCCGCGTACTGCCCCGTGAGCCCGATGCGGCGGCGCACCTCGCGCGGACGGGAGGCCACGTCCACGCCGGCGACCTCGGCCCGCCCCGCGTCGAACCTGAGCAACGTGGCGAGCACGCGCACGGCGGTCGTCTTGCCCGCCCCGTTCGGCCCGAGCAGGCCGTGCACCGTGCCGCGCCGCACCGTCAGGTCGAACCCGTCGAGCGCGCGCTTTTCCCCGTACCGCTTCACGAGCCCCTCGGCCCGCACCGCGTCCTCGTGATCCCCGTCGGTCACGGCTCCTCCTCCGCCCGTCGTCATCGGAACACTCCCCCTCGCCCACCAACTGAGTACACCGTACCCAAATGAGAGTACACCGTACTCAGTTTTTCGCCAGAGGTTTACGCTGAACCCCATGACCAGCGGCACCCAGGGCACGAACAGCAGCGCCGAGACCTCCGGCAGCGGCGACATCCGGCGCAGCATGGAGCTGCTGTGGGGCACGGGGGACCGGCCGAGCCGGGGGCCGAAGCGCACGCTCTCGCTCGACCGGATCGTCGAGGTCGCCGTCGAGGTCGCGGACGCCGAGGGGATCGGCGCCGTCTCGATGCGCCGGCTCGCCACCGACCTGGGCACCGGCACCATGTCGCTGTACCGGTACGTGCCGGGCAAGGCCGAGCTGCTCGACCTGATGCTGGACCGGGTGCAGACCCCGCACGAGGACCCGGCCGCATTCGGCGACGGCACGTGGCGGGACGCCGTCGCCACGATGGCCCGCGAGACCCTCACCCTCTACCAGCGCCACCCCTGGCTGCTCCAGGTCAACCAGGCCCGCCCGGTGATCGGCCCCGGCGCGATGACCTCGCTGGAGAAGATGATGGCCCGCATCAAGCCCATGGGCCTCACCGACCCGGAGCTGCTCTCCGTCCTGATCATGGTCGACGGATACGTGTCAGGGGTCGCGCGCACCCGCGTCCACGAACAGGAGGCGAAGACGAGGTCGGGCATGACGGACGCCGCGTTCTGGGAGGCGCAGGGCCCCACCCTGGAGGCCGCGATGGCCAGTGGCCGCTACCCGGTGATGGCGTCCCTGTCCCCCGACACGTTCGCCCCCGACTTCGACCACTTCGACTTCGGGCTCCAGCGGATCCTCGACGGACTCGACGTCCTCGTCGCGGCACGCGCCGAGTGATGACAGAACGCCCCGCCGGTGCGGAAGTGCGCGTCCTGGGCGAGCAGGTCAGCGGTTCTTCGGGCGGCGGAAGAGCCTTCCGATGCCGAACAGCAGGATGAGGACGACGGCGGCGCCGACCGCGCCCGCCTTGCCGGTGAGGGCGCTGCCGCCGTCGTCGCCGCCGTCGCCCGAACCGCCCTTGCCGGAACCGGAGTCGGAGCCGCCCGCGCCCTCGACCTCCACGGGCTTCACCTCGCTGCCCTGCCCCTCGCTCCCGTAGAGCAGCGTCCGCCCGTCGAGCGTGTACGTCACCGACTCGCCCTGCGGCTGCAACGGCACGTTCAACTGGCCCTGGCGCTCCGGCTTTCCGTCGTTCCACCGGTAGGCGACGCCGCCGAAGTAGCCGCGTACGGCGAGCTGTTCACCGTCGGGAGAGAAGGCGGCGTCCGTCGCCCACAGGTCGATGTCGGCGACCCGGCGGAAGGTGTTGGTGGCGGAGGGGTTGAGCGCCGCCGGGCCCTCGTAGAGGCCGCCGCCGTCCTCGCCCTTCTCCACGATGTAGACCCGCCCGGTCTTCGGATGGACCGCCAGCGACTCGGCGTTGCGCGCGCCGTCCGCGTACTTCACGTCGTACTGGGTGGCCCGCACCGTCTGGTCGACGAGCTTCTTCGGCTCGGGCAGCTTGTAGATCCACACGTGGTCCCACTTGCCGCCGAGGTTGTCGCCGATGTCGCCGACGTAGATGTTCCCGTCGGGACCGATCGAGACCGCCTCGACGTCGCGCGGGGAGCCGACACCGCTCATGGTGACCGTGGCGAGCGTCTTCCCTGTCCGGCCGTCGACCGCGAACAGGTACGCGCCGTCGTCGCTGTCGTTGTGCGTCCAGTAGACGCCCGGGTGGGCGCGCGAGGCGGCGAGGCCGCTGGACTCGGTGATCCGCGGGTCCTGGATCGTGAACCCGTCGGAGCCGACGGAGCGGGAGTCGGCCGCCGCGGGCCCCGAGGACGCCGCGCCGAGCAGAAGCACTCCGGCGGCCGCGACCCCGCCCACCCGCGACCACGCCTTGTACGCACGCATGCCCCAAGCTTGCCAGGCGTGTTGGGGCTCACACGCACGCACCCGGCGTGATCGACGATGATGAGCGGATGCTCAGGTTCATGCCGGTCGGCGACTCGATGACGATTGGGAGCGCCGGTGAACACACCTGGCGCCACCGCTTCTGGCAGCACCTGCGCGCCACCGGCACCGAGGGCACCCTCGTCGGCCCCCGCACCGCCCTGCACGGCGACGGCCACGACTACGCCGACCCGGACTTCCCGCAAGCCCACCTGGCCGGCTGGGGCGAGGGCTGGCAGCACATGGCGCCGCTGATCGCCGACGCGGTGACGGCCGCCGGTGCCGACGTCCTCCTCGTCTCCCTCGGCCTGATCGACCTGGGCTTCTACACCGACGCCGAGCAGACGGCGGCGAACGCCCGCCGCTTCGTCACCGAGGCCCGCCGCGCGAACCCGGCGGTCCGCATGGTGCTGCTCCCCGTCATACCCAACGTCCGCGCCGAGACCGACGCCCCCTTCGCCGCCGAGGTCGCCCACTTCAACACCCTGCTGGCGAAGGCCGTCGCCGACCTCGACGAGTCCCGCGCGCCCCTCCTCCTCGCCTCCGTCCCGGACACGTACGACATCCACCGGGACACGTACGACGGCACGCACCCCAACGCCTCCGGCGAACACAAACTGGCGGCGGCCTACGCGGACGCGCTCCACCAGGCGTGGGGCATCGGGAAGCCGTACGCGGCCCCGCACTGATCGACTTCCGTGCCGGGAACCCCGAATCTCCTTGCCTAGAGCGCACTCCAGCGCATTGGCTTGGGTCCCATGAAGTACACACAGCTCGGACGCACGGGACTCAAGGTCAGCCGACTCGTCCTCGGCACCATGAACTTCGGTCCGCAGACCGACGAGGCCGCCAGCCACGCCATCATGGACGCGGCGCAGGCGAGCGGCATCAACTACTTCGACACCGCCAACGTGTACGGCTGGGGCGAGAACAAGGGCCGTACCGAGGAGATCATCGGGACCTGGTTCGCACAGGGCGGCGGGCGCCGCGACAAGACGGTCCTCGCGACCAAGGTGTTCGGGAACATGGCGGCCGACGGCGACGCCTGGCCCAACCACGACCGGCTCTCCGCCGTGAACATCCGGCGCGCGGTCGACGCGTCGCTCAAGCGGCTCCAGACCGACTACATCGACATCTACCAGTTCCACCACATCGACCGCCGCACTCCCTTCGAGGAGATCTGGCAGGCCATCGACGTCCTCGTCCAGCAGGGCAAGATCCTGTACGCGGGTTCGTCGAACTTCCCCGGCTACAAGATCGCCCAGGCCAACGAGACGGCCGCCCGGCACGGCCGCATGGGCCTCGTCAGCGAGCAGTGCCTCTACAACCTCGCCGAGCGCCGCGCCGAGATGGAGGTCATCCCGGCCGCGCAGGACTACGGTCTCGGCGTCATCCCGTGGTCGCCGCTGCACGGCGGCCTGCTCGGCGGCGTGCTGAAGAAGGAGTCCGAGGGCAAGCGCCGCAAGGACGGGCGCAGCGCGAACGCCCTGGAGAGCACGAAGGTGCGCGAGCAGGTCCAGCGGTACGAGGACCTGCTGGACAAGCACGGCGTCGAGCCCGGTGAGGCGGCGCTGGCCTGGCTGCTCACCCGGCCCGGCGTCACGGGTCCGATCGTGGGGCCGCGCACGCAGGAGCAGCTCGACTCGGCGCTGCGGGCGGTCGAGCTGGAGCTGAGCGAGGAGGTCCTGTCCGGGCTCGACGAGATCTTCCCGGGGCCGGGGCCGTCCCCGGAGGCGTTCGCCTGGTAGTGGGGCCCGCGTGCGGCGGCCTTCGGTCGGGCTATCGGCCGACGGCCGCCGCGACTGCTACGACGAGGAACATCAGCACGAGTACACCGGCCATGATCCGGTTACGGGTCTTCGGGTCCACGCATCGAGCCTAACCCGCTCCCGTGAGCCCCCGGCCTCCACCCTTCCTCGTCAGCCGCACCGAGCGCCGCCCGGCCCCATTCAGGCCCGCCCGGCGCCCCCGTCGAGCGCCGCCCGGCCACAATCAAGCCCCTCCGGCGATTGAGGAGCGGGGTCCGGGGCGGAGCCCCGCGGCGTCGCCCACGGAGCCGCCTGCTCAATCGCCGCAGGGGCTCAAAGATCGGGGCTCCGCCCCGGACCCCGCTGCTCAAACGCCGCAGAGGCTTGAATGGCTCACCGCGCCGCAGAAGGTGGCGTACCCCGCCGCAGGGGCTTGATGGGGTTACGCCAGCGCCGCGAATTCGCGGGGGTCCCTCGGGACGAACTGAACGTGGCGTTCACCGCGCCGAAGGTCCACCTTGAGGCGGAGGTTGGCGGCCCGCGCCAGCATGAGCGCGACCCCGACCGCCGCCACCGCACAGATCACCCCGGCCAGGGCGAAGCTGACCCGCACACCGAACTCGTCCGCGAGCCACCCGAAGAGCGGCCCACCCAGCGGCGTACCACCGGTGAACACCATCATGAACAGGGACATCACCCGCCCCCGCATCTCCGGATCCGTCGCCATCTGCACCGTGGAGTTCGCGGTCACGTTGACCGTGAGGCCGAGGATGCCGAGCAGCACGATCAGCGGGGCGAACGCCCAGACGCCCGGCGCCCACGCCGCCGCGACCTCCAGGACACCGAATCCGATCGCCGCGCCGACCAGCACCCGCAACCGCGTGGACCGCCGCCGCGCCGCGAGCAGCGCACCGGCCAGCGAGCCGATCGCCATGAGCGTGTTGAACAGGCCGTACTGTCCGACCCCGCCGTGGAACACGTCGTCCGCGTAGGCGCTCAGCCAGATCGGGAAGTTGAAGCCGAAGGTGCCGACGAAGCCGACGAGGACGATCGGCCAGATCAGGTCGGGGTGCCGCGACACGTACCGCAGGCCCTCCCGCAACTGCCCCTTGCCGCGCGGCGCCCGCTTGATCTCGTGCAGCTCGTGCGTGCGCATCAGTGCGAGGCCGGTGAGCGGCGCCAGGAAGGACAGGCCGTTGGCGAGGAACGCCCAGCCGGGGCCGACGGCCGCGGTCAGCGCGGAGGCGACGGCGGGGCCGATGAGGCGGGCGGACTGGAAGTTGGCCGAATTGAGCGAGACGGCGTTGCGGACCTGGTCAGGGCCGACCATCTCGGACACGAACGACTGCCGGGTCGGGTTGTCGACGACCGTGACGAGACCCGTGAAGAAGGCCGCGAGGTAGACGTGCCACACCTGGACGTTGCCCGTGAGGGTGAGCGCCGCGAGGAAGAGGCCGGACAGGCTCATCGCGCCCTGTGTGCAGAACAGCAGGTTGCGCTTGGCGAACCGGTCGGCGATCACACCGCCGTACAGGCCGAAGAGCAGCATGGGCAGGAACTGCATGGCCGTCGTCACGCCGACGGCGGCGGAGGATCCCGTGAGGGAGAGCACCAGCCAGTCCTGGGTGATGCGGGCCATCCAGGTACCGGTGTTGGAGACCACCGCCCCGGTCGCGAACAGCCGGTAGTTGCGTACCTTCAGGCTGGCGAACATCGAGGGCTTGCGTGGGGAAACGCTGGGAGTAGGGGTAGGTGCGGGGGCGGAGTCTGCTCCGGATCCCGTACTCAAAGTGGGTTCGCCTCCTCGGCGGTCGTCGTTCCCCCGGGCGAGGGGGCTGGGTCAGAGGTGCGCGAGCTTCTCCAGGACGGGTGCGGCCTCGCGGAGCTTGGCCCACTCGTCCTCGTCGAGGCCCTCGGTCAGGTTGGCCAGCCACGCGTTCCGCTTGCGGCGGCTCTCCGCGAGCATGGTCTCGGCCTGCTCGGTGGAGGTGACGACCTTCTGCCGGCGGTCCTCGGGGTGAGGCTCCAGCCGGACCAGTCCCTTGGCCTCCAGGAGCGCGACGATTCTGGTCATCGACGGCGGCTGCACGTGCTCCTTGCGGGCCAGCTCACCCGGCGTCGCGGAGCCGCATCCGGCGAGCGTGCCGAGCACCGACATCTCGGTGGGGCTCAGCGATTCGTCGACCCGCTGGTGCTTGAGCCGACGCGACAGGCGCATCACTGCGGAACGCAGGGAGTTCACGGCGGCGGCGTCGTCGCCATGGGAGAGGTCTGGCATGTTCGTTAGCGTAACTCATTACTGTGTCTAACGACTACCGGTGGGGCGCGGCGCGTCCGTGATCCGGACCACGCCCACCCCGCTCACCGCGACCGCAGAAAAGTTTCATCACCCATATGAGTGAGGCGGATGCGGAAAGTGACGCAACGCGTCGGCGGCGCCCGCAACCCTGTCCGTATGGGATCGACAGTGCTCAGTCTGCGGATCGACGGTGAGCTGCTCGACCGGCTCAAGGTGCACGCGGCGAAAAGAGGAATGAGCGTCCAGGACTATGTGGTCCGGACGCTCATTCGGGACGACTTCGACGAACGCTTCAAGTCCGCCGTCGAGGAGACGGAGCGGTTCTACGGAGACGTGACTACGTGAGGCCGAGCGCCGGCATCAGGTAGTAGAAGACGAACACGGCGGAGACGGCGTACATCGCGACCGGTACTTCCTTGGCCCGGCCCGCGACGACGCGCAGCACGGTGAAGGCGATGAAGCCCATGCCGATGCCGTTCGTGATCGAGTACGTGAACGGCATCATCAGCATCGTGATGAACGCGGGGATGGCGATCGTCCAGTCGCCCCAGTCGATGGCCCGGATGCTGCCGGCCAGGATCATGAAGCCGACCGCGACCAGGGCGGGCGTCGCCGCCTGGGACGGAACCATCGTGGCGACCGGCGTGAGGAACAGCGCGAGCGCGAAGAGCGCACCGGTGACGACGTTGGCGAGACCCGTACGGGCCCCCTCGCCGACGCCGGCCGTGGACTCCACGAAGCAGGTGGTGGCGGAGGAGGACGAGGCGCCACCGGCGGCGACGGCGATGCCGTCGATGAACAGGACCTTGTTCATGCCGGGCATCTGACCGTTCTCGTCGGTCAGCTTGGCCTCGTCGCTGATGCCCATGATCGTGCCCATGGCGTCGAAGAAGCACGACAGCAGCACGGTGAAGACGAAGAGCACGCCGGTGAGGATGCCGACCTTCTCGAAGCCGCCGAACAGGCTGACCTGTCCGACCAGGCTGAAGTCCGGGCTGGAGACCGGGTTGCCGGGCCACTCGGGCACGGTGAGGCCCCAGGCCAGCGGGTCGATGTCGGCGAAGGCGTTGATGATCACGGCGACGACCGTCATGACGACGATCGCGAGCAGGATCGCGCCGGGCACCTTGCGCACCATCAGCGCCAGCGTCAGCAGCACGCCGAGCACGAAGACGAGGACCGGCCAGCCGAGCAGGTGACCGCCGGTGCCGAGCTGGAGCGGGACGGTGGTCTGCGCGGCGTCCGGCATCCGGGTGACGAAGCCGGAGTCGACGAGACCGACCAGCATCACGAACAGACCGATACCGATCGCGATGCCCTTGCGCAGGCCGAGCGGCACCGCGTTCATCACGCGCTCCCGCAGTCCGGTCGCGACGAGCAGCATCACGACGAAGCCCGCGAGGACGACCATGCCCATCGCGTCCGGCCACGACATGCGCGGCGCGAGCTGGAGGGCGACGACCGTGTTCACACCGAGGCCCGCGGCGAGCGCGATCGGCACGTTGCCGATGACACCCATGAGCAGCGTGGTGAACGCGGCGGTCAGCGCGGTCGCGGTGACCAGCTGGGCGTTGTCCAGCTGGTGCCCGTACATGTCCTTCGCGCCGCCGAGGATGATCGGGTTCAGCACGATGATGTAGGCCATCGCGAAGAAGGTGGCGAAACCGCCACGGATCTCGCGGGCGACGGTCGAGCCGCGCTCGGTGATCTTGAAGTAGCGGTCGAGACCGTTCTTCGGGGCCGGCGGCGGCGAGTCGTTGACATCGACCGGGGTGGTGGCCGAAGTGGACATGGATGACCTCAGCGGTATTCAGCAGTGAAATGCGGGCGGGGTACGTCGATCAAGTCTGGTCGTCACTTGGTCACCGGCAGGTTTCCCCGATGTTTCCTCTGGTGTTTCGTACGAACAGAAGTGGCCATACTCAGGCTGTTTCAGTATGAACATATGAGACGGAATTTGCTATCTCCGCGCGTAGACCCCTGGGGCGAGGGGGTTGTACGGGGTTGTCGTCGGGTCCTCGTAAGCTGTGCCCATGGCGAAGTGGACCCCCAAGCACGAGGCACCGGAACCCCTGGAGGGTCCCGTGGTCGCCACCATCGTCGGTGGCACGATCCTCTGGTTCGTCCTCTTCCTCGTACAGCTGCCCTTCTACGGCTGGTTCGAGGACCGCGGGACCACGTGGTGGGTGTGGTGCTGCCTGGCCGGAGCCGGCCTCGGCCTGATCGGCATCTGGTACGTCCGGGGGCGCGACGCCGCGCTCAAGCGGGCGGCCGCCGCGGCGGTCACCGACCGTGAGGTTTCGGCACCCGAGGGGTAAAGCCCCGAAATCGCCCGTACCGTCGTTTTCATGACGCACATCGACGCGGGAGCCGACCTCGAACCGGGCCACCCGGCGCCGGTGCCGGCACGGGCGGCGGGCCTCACCCGGGCCGAGGTCGCCGAGCGGGTCGCGCGCGGCGAGGTCAACGACGTACCGGTGCGCAGCTCGCGGTCCGTGGCGGACATCGTGCGCGCCAACGTCTTCACCCGGTTCAACGCGATCATCGGCGTGCTCTGGGTGATCATGCTCGCCGTCGCGCCCATCCAGGACAGCCTCTTCGGCTTCGTCATCCTGGCCAACACCGGGATCGGCATCATCCAGGAGTGGCGGGCCAAACAGACCCTGGACTCGCTCGCCGTGATCGGCGAGGCCCGGCCCACGGTGCGGCGGGACGGGGTCGCCGTCGGCGTCGCCACCTCCGAGATCGTGCTCGGGGACCTCATCGAGATCGGCCCCGGCGACAAGATCGTCGTGGACGGCACCTGCGCCGAGGCCGACGGCCTGGAGATCGACGAGTCGCTGCTGACCGGCGAGGCCGACCCCGTCCTCAAACAGCCCGGCGACGAGGTCATGTCGGGCTCCTTCGTGGTCGCGGGCGGCGGCGCGTTCACCGCGACGAAGGTCGGCCGCGAGGCGTACGCGGCGCAGCTCGCCGAGGAGGCCAGCCGGTTCACGCTCGTCCACTCCGAGCTGCGCTCCGGCATCTCCACGATCCTCAAGTACGTCCAGTGGATGATGATCCCGACCGCGCTCGGCCTGATCGTCAGCCAGCTCGTCGTCAAGGACAACGACCTCAAGGACTCCATCGCGCGCACCGTCGGCGGCATCGTCCCGATGGTCCCCGAGGGCCTGGTCCTGCTCACCTCCGTCGCCTTCGCGATCGGGGTCATCCGGCTCGGCCGCAAGCAGTGCCTCGTCCAGGAACTCCCCGCGATCGAGGGCCTGGCCCGCGTCGACACCGTCTGCCTCGACAAGACGGGCACGCTCACCGAGGGCGGCATGGACGTCAGCGAGCTGCGGCTGCTCGGCGACGGCACCGACGAGACGTACGTGCGCGAGGTCCTCGGCGCCCTCGGCGAGTCCGACCCGCGGCCCAACGCCTCCCTCCAGGCGATCATCGACGCCTACCCGGCCGCCGTGGACTGGCGCTGCACCGAGGCCCTGCCGTTCTCCTCCGCGCGCAAGTACAGCGGCGCCGCGTTCAGCGAGGGCAACGGGGTGAGCAGCGCCTGGCTGCTCGGCGCGCCCGACGTGCTCCTCCCCGCGGGCGACCCGGCGCTCACCGCCACCGAGGAGCTCAACCTGCAAGGGCTGCGCGTCCTGCTGCTCGCCCGCGCCCCCAAGGGCCTGGAGGGCACCGGCGTGGCGGAGAGCGCCGAGCCGACCGCCCTCGTCGTCCTCGAACAGCGGCTGCGCCCCGACGCCGGGGACACCCTGCGCTACTTCGCCGAGCAGGACGTCCGCGCCAAGGTGATCTCCGGCGACAACGCGGTGTCCGTCGGCGCGGTCGCCGGGAAGCTCGGCCTCGAAGGCGCCGACCGGGCCGTCGACGCCCGGACGCTGCCCGAGGACCCCGAGGAGATGGCCGACGCGCTCGACGCGGGCACCGTGTTCGGGCGGGTGACGCCGCAGCAGAAGCGGGACATGGTCGGCGCGCTCCAGGCCCACGGCCACACCGTCGCGATGACCGGCGACGGCGTCAACGACGTACTGGCCCTCAAGGACGCAGACATCGGGGTCTCGATGGGCTCCGGCTCCGAGGCCACCCGCGCGGTCGCGCAGATCGTGCTGCTCAACAACTCGTTCGCGACGCTGCCCTCGGTCGTCGCGGAGGGCCGCCGGGTCATCGGCAACATCACGCGCGTCGCGACGCTGTTCCTGGTGAAGACGGTCTACTCGGTGCTGCTCGCGCTGCTCGTCGTCTGCTTCCAGGTCGAGTACCCCTTCCTCCCCCGCCACTTGACGCTGCTGTCGACGCTGACGATCGGCGTCCCGGCGTTCTTCCTGGCGCTGGCCCCCAACAAGGAGCGGGCCAAGCCGAACTTCGTGCGGCGGGTGATGCGGTACGCGATCCCGGGCGGGGCGGTCGCGGGGCTCGCCACGTTCGCGATGTACCTGATCGCCCGGCACTACTACGAGGGGTCGGGGGCGCTCTCGGCCGAGACCAGTTCGGCGACGCTGACGCTCTTCCTGATCTCGATGTGGGTCCTGGCGATCATCGCGCGGCCGTACACGTGGTGGCGGGTGGGGCTGGTGGCGGCGATGGGGTTCGCGTTCTTGCTGGTGCTGGTGGTGCCGTGGTTGCAGGAGTTCTTCGCGTTGCGGTTGGTGGGGTCGGTCATGCCGTGGACTGCCGTCGGGGTGGCGGGGATCGCGGCGGTGGTCCTCGAACTCCTGTGGCGCTGGGTGAGCCACCGCTTCCCGGCCTGAATCCGTTCCGGCCTCGGGGCTCCGCCCCGGACCCCGCGCCTCAATCGCCGGCGGGGCTTGATAGATCCGTCCCCGGCAGTCCGCCACCGGCGGGGGTTGGTTTTCAAGCCCCTGCGGCGATTGAGCAGCGGGGTCCGGGGCAGAGCCCCGAGACCGTCACCACGTCGTCGGCGGGGCTTGATCGGCCGACCCCGTTTCAAGCCCCTGCGGCGATTGAGGCGCGGGGTCCGGGGCGGAGCCCCGAGGCCGTCACCGCGTCGCCGGGTGCTAGTCGAACCACCGGTCGCGCGCCAGCTCACCCGTGCGGGACGGGTCCTCCAGGAGCGCCGCGACCTCGAAGCGCCGGGGCCACTGCCCCGCCGCCCACGCGAGGCCCGCCGCCACGCCCTCCAGGGTCGCCGCGTGCACCACCCCGTCGGGCGTACGCCGCCAGTCGACCTCGGTCCCGCCGACGTACAGCTCCTCGTACTCGACGTACGTCGCCGGCGTCGCGGCCCCGAGGAGGACGCGGACGGAGTCGGGGACGGGGTGCTCGACGCCCTCGGAACCGGCCGGCTCCGCCTCCACGGCCTCGCTGAGGCGCCGCACCTGGAACAGCTCCGCGAGCTGCGCCGCCTTCGCGGGAGTGACCGGGAGGAGGGCCCGGCCCCCGCTGAGCGGGATCAGGTCGGGCGCGTCGGCGACGAGCGCCTCGGCGGCGTCGACGACCACCACCTCCCCGTCGCGCACGGCACGCACCTCGTCGGGCAGGGTGACCTGCTCGGGGTCGAGGTCGGCCAGCCGCCCGTAGATAGCGTGCAGTTGCGCGGCGCCGACCGGCCGGTCGGGGTCGGCGAGCCGGTCGAGGAGTTCGGCGGCGCCACCGGGCTCGTCGAGGAGCGCGGCGACGGAGGTGCGGACGCCGAGGGCGCGCAGCACCTGCTCGTCGTCGAATCCGGCGGCGTCGGCGGCCTCGTAGAGCCCTTCGAGCAGCGGGTCGCCGCCCTCCGCACGCAGTCCGGCGGGCCGGCGGCCGTCGAGCACCGGGTTCCCGCGCAGCCACCAGGCGGTGTACGGGCGGACGAGTTCGTGGGTGCCGTCGGGCAGCAGGACGCGCACGGGCTGGGTGAGGGCGTCGCGCAGCGGCGGCCTCGACAGCAGGGCGAGCGCCTGCGGCCAGCGGTCCTCGTCGACGAGGTCCAGGTCGCGTACGGCGACGAGTTCGGTGGCGACCGGCGGCACGGGGGTGTCGGGCAGCCGGTCGAGGACGTCCTCGCACCACACGTCGACGGCGTCGAGGAGCCCCGCGTCGTCCGGCTCGGGGAAGTCGCTGTCGCGCGGGTCGAGTTCGTCGGGGTCGAGGACGACGTCGGTGGCGCGGACGAGCGCGAAGGTGGCGAGCACGCCGCAGGCCGTGAGCGGCCCTTCGCCCCAGCGCTCGGCCAAGTCGCCGTCGACGTACAGAAGTTCATCCTCACGGAGGACGGCGGCGAGGGGGCTGCCGGGGAGGAGGAGTTCGGCGGCGGGGGCGAGTTCGCCCTCCTCGTCGGGGAGGGCGAGGGCGCCGAGCCAGGGTTCGTCGCCGACGTCGAGGTGGGCGTCGCGCACGAGGGTGAGGACGACGTCGGCCAGCTCGTCGGCGTCCAGGGTGGCGTCGTCGTCCCAGGCGGACGCCTCGTCGTCGAGGGAGGCGGCGACCGCGGCGCGCACCTGCGGGGTGCGCAGCACGGCCCGCGGGGTGGCGGGCAGGGCGCCCAGCTTCTCCAGGAGCGGGTGCGCGGCGTCGGCGTGCGCGACCTTGAGGCCGAGCCGGGCGAGCGCCTCGCCGGGCACGGTGGAGGCCTCGGCGGTGGGCAGCAGGACCTGGCGCGGCCCGATCGTGGTGCGTCCCCCGGCGAGCGGCACGGGCAGCCCGCTCAGCCGGTCGGGATCGACACCGGCGAGCGACTCGTACAACCGCCGCCACCAGCCCGGCTCCTTCTCCAGCCCCGCGAGCCGGTCGATCGCCTCGGTCAGCGGAACCCGGGCGACGCCGAGGGTGCGCAGCTCCACGCGGCGCTCCAGGCCCGCGGGCAGCAGGCTCGGCAGCACGTCCGCGAGGACCCGCACGGTGTCGGCGCCCGCGCCCTCGACGACCTCGGCGTCCCGGGGCTTGAGAGCGACGGGCCGGTCGTCCTCGCCTTCGTCGCCGTCGGCGGGGGCGAGGGCCGGGGGCAGGAACGCGGTGCGCGGCAGCCGTTCCAGCACGGCGGCGCGCAGCGCCCCGTCCAGCTCGCTCCTGCCGAGCGGGCCGGGTACGAGGTCGAGGATGCCGGTGCCGACGGGGCGCCATCCGGCGAGGAGTTCGGTGTAGGCGTCGGCGGCGCGCTCGGTGAGGAAGTCGGTGAGCGGGCCGGGGGCGACGTGCCGCCGGGTCGTGTCCAGCGGGTACGTGGCGATGAGCAGCGCCGGTACGCCGAGCGCCTCGTCGCTGGGGGTGGGCGCGTGCAGCACGGGGGCGCTGCGCGGCCGCTGGGGCGCGCCTTCGGCGTCCACCGGCACGGCCCACGTCACGGACCACCGCGCCCGCGCCCGCTCCTCCACGGGCCGGTCGACCAGCAGCGCGGAATCGACCTCACCGGTCCGGGTGACCGCCCGGTACCGGGTCACGGCCGCCCCTTCGAGGCCCTGCGGCGATGGAGCGGCGGTGTCCGGGGCGGAGCCCCGTGGCACCACCCCCGTGTCGGCGATCACCACGTGGGGCGCCTCGTCGGACCGCCGCAGCGTCCGCGTCCCCGCCTCCGTCGTGACCACGACCTCCGTGAGCCCCGGCAGCGCCAGCAGCAACGCGTCGTCGACCCCGTCCACCAACCGCGAGGCCAGCGCCTCCGCCGCCGCGTCCCGCAACGGCAGGATCACCACGGTCTCGTACGGCCCCGGCGCCGACCCCTCCGCCGCGAACGGCAGCCGCAGCAACGGCACATGCCCGTCACGCCGCCGCAGCTCGTCCCCCAGCCCCGCGCTGCGCACCGCCGCGTCCGCCGCCGCCAGCCGCGCGTCCGTCAGCGACCACCGCACGCCCCCGGCCCGCCCCACCACCGCGGGCTCGTCGGAGACGGCCAGCACCGCCGCGAAACCGACGCCGAAGCGGCCGACCGAGGTCTCCGTGTCCTCCCGCTTGGCGGACGCCCGCAGCGTGGACAGCGACTCGACGCCCGCCGCGTCCAGCGGGGCGCCGGTGTTGGCGGCGGCGAGCACGCCGTCCTTCAGCGTGAGGGCGAGGCGGCCCTCGACGCCGGCGCGGGCGGCGGCGTCCGCGGCGTTCTGCGCGAGTTCGACGACGAGGCGGTCGCGGTAGCCGCCGAGGGCGAGGTCCTCCTCGGCGTTGGCGTCCTCGCGGAAGCGGGTGGGGCTGTTCGACCACGCGTCGAGCACGGTGTGGCGCAGTCGCGCGGTGTCGAACGGGTCGACGCCTTCCGGTGCGGGGCGCGCGAATTTGCTGACGCTCACGGTGACTCCCTTTGCGTGGCGGTAACGATCCGCCGCACGGTATCGCGCGCCGCGGGGCTCCGCCCCGGACCCCGCTGCTCAATCGCCGCAGGGGCTTGATCGGGCACAATCAGCCTCGCCGGCGTTTGAGGCGCGGGGTCCGGGGCGGAGCCCCGAGGCCGTGGGCACGGTGCCGCGCAACGCCTCCCGACGGGCAGGCGGAGCCTAGGAGTGGCCGAGGTCGTCCGCACCGCCGGAGGCAACCGCGCCGACGGACCCCGCATCCGCATCGGGCCGCAACGGCAGCACGTCCACCACGGTCTCGTCGACCACCGGCGGCGCCGGCCGCGGCGCCTTCGGCATGACGGCCGCCTCGGAGTGCCCACCGCACCCGTACGACAGCGAGACGACCCGCCCGTCCGCCGGGGCGAACTCGTTGGCGCAGACGCCGAAGGCCTGCCCGAGGGACCCGCCGATGGGCGCGAGGAAGCCGCAGGAGACACACGTCGCGGGCGCCGCCTGCGCCATGGGGGTCTTCGCCCCGAAGGACTCCTCCCAGCGGTCCGCCGCGACGTGCAGCCCGTACCGCGACAGGACCCGCGCCCTGCGCATGCCGAGCTCCTCGGCGACCGACGCGATCGAGCCACGGGTCGGAGCCACCGGAAGCGCCGCCACCGGCCCCTCCGTGACCTCGACGTCCTCCGCCTCGACGAGTTCCGCCATGTCCTCGGACACCGGCGAGTTCGGCGGCGGCGTGTCCTCGCCGGTGAAGCCGGGCTCCAGGCGCAGGTCGTCGGACTCGGTCGGGAGGAGGTCACCGGGCCCGAGGTCGCCGGGCCGCAGCCGCTCGCTCCACGGCACCCACTCGGGGGCGAGGAGCGCGTCGGGCCCCGGCAGCAGGACGACCTCGTCGAGGGTGACGTAGCGGGCGCGGGAGGCGCGCGCCACGGTCGCCGCCCAGCGCCAGCCGCGGTAGCCGAATTCCTTGCACTCGAAGAGATGCGTGACCACGCGGTCGCCCTCGACGACCATGTCGACGTGCTCGCCGACCACACCGGGCGCGGCGGCCTCCTCTGCCGCGGCCCGAGCGATGTCCACCGCCTCCGCGCACAGACGGTCAGGGGTGCGGCTTCGCGTTGTCGCTGCGCTCACAGGTATCGCTTCTCTCCTACGCCGTCTTAACGGTGCGCACCGCCTGGTGTGCGGGAGCGCGGACGGAGCGGACCGGAGGGCCGCGTCGACGTCCGCGCCCGAGCGTTCCGGGCGCACCTACGCCATCCATTCTGCGGGATGGCCGAGAGGCGCGCGGCCGAGAACAACCGCCGCGGGCGCGCTACGCACGCTACCTCTTCTCACGCTCTGCGCCCACACCGACGTACGAGCCGCGCCTGGCCGGAAAGCCGACCACCCTGTCCATATCGGCACGAGTAAGCCCCAACAGGAGGCACCATGGCTGGGTGGCTGCCGGTAAGTCGTCGTCCCGTTCGTCGTCGCGCACGACGGGCGCGCCGCCGACCGTACGCAAAATCGGGCGCGCCCTGCACCTGCCTTTCACGGGCACCGCACGTGGCATACGCAAAGCCACGCACGCGCACGGCGCGGGCGAGTCGGGGCTCGGGCGGCTGATCGAACTGCACGCGCTGAACGGCGCGGGCGATGTCATGATCACGGTCGCGCTGGCGTCGACGGTGTTCTTCTCCGTGCCGACGGACGAGGCGCGCGGGCGCGTCGCGCTGTACCTCGCGATCACGATGGCGCCGTTCACGCTCCTCGCCCCCGTCATCGGCCCGCTCCTGGACCGAGTGCCGCACGGGCGGCGCGCCGCGATGGCCGCGTCGATGCTGGCGCGGGCGCTGCTGGCGCTGGTCCTGGCGGGCGCGGTGAGCGGCGGCGGGCTCCAGCTGTACCCGGCGGCGCTCGGCGTACTCGTCGCGTCGAAGGCGTACGGGGTGGTGCGCTCGGCGGTCGTACCGCGGCTGCTGCCGCCCCGCTTCTCCCTGGTGAAGGCGAACTCGCGGGTGACGCTCGGCGGGCTGCTCGCCACGGGCGCGGCGGCGCCGGTCGGCGCCGGGCTCCAGGCGATCGGTCCGCGCTGGCCGCTGTACGGGGCGTTCGTGCTGTACGTGTGCGGGATCTTCCTGTCGTACTCGATGCCCCACAAGGTGGACTCGGCGCGCGGCGAGGTCAAGGCGCTGCTCGCGGCCGACGAGGCGCATCTGCACGGGCCGGTGAAGCGGCGGCGCAGGCCGGGGCTGCGGACGGTCGGCCCGGCCGTGACGCACGCGCTCGCCGCGAACGCCGCGCTGCGCGCCCTGTCCGGCTTCCTGATCTTCTTCCTCGCGTTCCTGCTGCGGGAGCATCCGCTGACCGGGCAGAGCGCGGCCGTCTCGCTCGGCATCGTGGGCGTCGCCGCGGGAGCGGGGAACGCGCTGGGCACGGCGGTCGGGGCGTGGCTGAAGGCGCGGGCGCCCGAGGTCATCATCGTGACCGTCGTCGCCGTCGTGCTGGGGGTGGCGATCACCTCCGCCGTCTTCTTCAGCGCGTTCATGACGGCGTGCCTGGGCGCGGTCGCGGGCTTCGCGCAGGCGCTGGCCAAGCTGTCCCTGGACGCGACGATCCAGCGGGACGTGCCCGAGGCGGTGCGCACGTCGGCGTTCGCCCGCTCGGAGACGTTGTTGCAGATGGCGTGGGTGCTGGGCGGGGCGATCGGGATCGCGCTGCCGCTCAACGGCGTGCTGGGACTGTCCGTCGCGGCGGCGATCGTGGCGGCGGGCTGGCTCTCGACGGTCCGCGGCCTGCTGTCCTCCGCCCGCCACCCCGGGCCGGGCCGGGCCCGCGTCGCGTAGCCCTGTCCGGAAATCCCCACCGGCCCCGTCCGCGCGCATCCGCCCGGCGGCTCGAACGCGACACCCGCTCCCCCACTCGGAGCGGGGACGGCGGCGCCAGATAGCCTTCCGCCTATGACCTCCCAGCGTTTCGCCCAGCGCCACCGCCGCGCCGCTGCCGCCGTCGGTGTCGTCGGCGCCGGACTGCTCGTCCTCTCCGCCTGCGACAAGCCGACTCCGCTGGCCACCGTCACGGTGGACCGCAACTCGGTGAACTCCGAGGCAACCTGCTACAACGACGGCGACGCCCTCAAGCCGACCGCCCTCCAGGGCTGCCTCAAGGACAAGGACGCCAAGTCCATCAAGGTGGACGCGGACGCCACCGTCCGCTTCGGCGTCGACCCGGAGATCGCCGACAAGGGCTGGACGCTCCTGATGAACGGCCAGCCGCTCACGGACTCCAGCAAGAAGACCTACCGCACCGTTCCGGGCAGCGTCTTCTTCAACCAGCAGTACGGCGCCTCCGGTTCCTCGACGACCGTCACGATCCTGTCGGGCGGCAACTCCAAGGCGTACGGCCTGTGGTCGTTCAAGCTCGAGAAGGACTCCTGACGAACACCCCGCCTCCGCGCGTACTGATCGCCACCGCCGTCCCCGCCGAACGGGACGCGGTGGCGGGCGCGCTGCACGATCATCCGGCTCTCGACGTCGTGGCGGTCGGCGTCGGCCCCGCCGCAGCGGCGGCCGGCACCGCGACCGCGCTGACCCGGGCCGAACTCGCGGGCGCCCCGTACTCGCTGGTCGTCTCGGCCGGCATCGGCGGCGGTTTCACCGCGGCCCCCGGCGCGGTCCTGGTCGCGGACGCGATCACCGTCGCCGACCTGGGCGCCGAGACCTCCGAGGGCTTCGTCCCGGTCACCGAACTCGGCTTCGGCACCGTCACGCACACACCCCCCGAGCTCCTCGTGCGGGACCTCGCGGAGGCCGCATCCGCCGCCGTCGGCACCGTGCTCACCGTCTCCACGGTGACCGGCACCGCCGACCGCGCCGCCCTGCTGGCCCAGCGCCACCCCGGTGCCGTGGCCGAGGCGATGGAGGGCTTCGGGGTCGCCGAGGCCGCCGCCGCGCACGGTGTGCCGGTGGCCGAGGTCCGCGCCGTCTCCAACGCCGTCGGCCCCCGCGACCGCGACGCCTGGCGCATCGGTGACGCCCTCGCCGCGCTGGCCGCCGCCTTCGGGAAGACCGCGCCCGTACTGGAGAGTTGGAAGAACACATGACGGACACCACGACCGACACCGCGCGCATCGCGTTCTCGCCCTGCCCGAACGACACCTTCGTCTTCGACGCCTGGGCCCACGGCCGCGTCCCCGGCGCCCCCGCCCTCGACGTGACCTTCGCCGACATCGACATCACCAACGGCGTCGCCGAGCGCCGCGAGGACGCGTACGACCTGCTGAAGGTGAGCTACGCGGTCCTGCCGTACGTCCTCGACGACTACGCGCTGCTGCCCTGCGGCGGCGCGCTCGGCCGGGGCTGCGGGCCGCTGGTGCTGACCCGCGACGCGGACGTCGACCTGTCCGACAAGCGCGTCGCCGTCCCCAGCGAGACGTCCACCGCCTACCTGCTGTTCCGGCTGTGGGCGGCCGACACCGTCAAGGGCGGCGGCGTCGGCGAGATCGTCGTCATGCCGTTCCACGAGATCATGCCCGCCGTGCGCGACGGCAAGATCGACGCCGGGCTCGTCATCCACGAGGCCCGCTTCACGTACCAGAACTACGGCCTGCACAAACTCGCCGACATGGGCGAGCACTGGGAGGCCACGACCGGCCTGCCGATCCCGCTCGGCGCGATCATCGCGCGGCGCGACCTGGGCGCCGAGAAGCTGCGCGCGTACGCGGACGCCGTCCGCACCTCGGTGCGGATGGCCTGGGACGACCCCGAGGCCAGCCGCGGCTACGTCATGGAGCACGCGCAGGAGATGGACCCGGCCGTCGCCGACCAGCACATCGGCCTGTACGTCAACGAGTTCACGGCCGACCTCGGCGAGGACGGCTACGCGGCGATCCGCGGTCTGCTGACCCGGGCCGCCGCCGAGGGCCTGGTCCCGGCGCTCGCGCCGGACGCGCTGTCCTTCCCGTAGGAACCCGTGGGAACGCGTGGGGTGCGGCGGCTCAGACGTCCAGCTGGTCCGCCACCGCCCGCAGCAGCCCCGCGATCTGCTTGCCCGCGGTCTTGTCGGGGTAGCGGCCGCGCTCCAGCATCGGCGTGATGTTCTCCAGCAGCGTCGTCAAGTCCTGGACGATCGACGCCAGTTCGTCCGGCTTGCGGCGCTGCGCCGCCGCGATCGACGGCGTCGGGTCCAGGATGGTGACCGAAAGGGCCTGGTCGCCGCGCTGTCCTGCGACCACCCCGAACTCGACGCGCTGGCCGGGCTTGAGGGCGTCGACGCCTGCGGGAAGTACGGAGGAATGCACGAAGACGTCACCGCCGTCGTCGCGGGAGAGGAAGCCGAAGCCCTTCTCGCTGTTGAACCACTTGACCTTGCCGGTAGGCACGTGAAGTCCTCGTCCTCGTACTAGAAGAAAACGCTGGGATACAGGGTCTGGATAGCAGGACAGCGGGCCGTGGTCCGACCCGCCGTCACCAAGACTATTGGTCTCGGGCCCGGTGACAAGATGTCGCCTGGGGGTTCGCTCGCTGGTCTGTCCTCGGCCCGTGTTCGTCCCCCTGCGCTGGGAACTACCCTGGCTGGGTGCGCGACAAAACCCAAGCGAATTCAGCGGCCGCCGAGACCGGCCCCGGCGACGGCCTCGTGAAAGCCGGCGGCATCGTCTTCATCGTGGGGGCGATCGCCACCCTCGTCACGATGGCCCCGCTGTTCCTGAACACCGACCCGTTCCCGCCCATCGCGTACGCGGTGTGCATGCTGATGGGCGTCGGCTTCCTCATCGCCGCGGCCGGGGTGCTGAAGGGGGTCGCGGCGCAGCGCCGTCAGGCGCGCTCCGCCACGTAGCCCGCGAGCCAGGCCGGGAAGCCGGTCAGATCGTCGAGCACCACGTCGGCGCCCTCCGCCCGCAGTTCGACGGCGTCGCACGGGCCCGTCGTGACGCCCACGGACAGGGCGCCCGCCGTGCGTGCTCCGCGTACGTCGCCGACATGGTCGCCGACGTAGACGCTCGCGCCGTGCTCGCGCAGCGCGTGGCCCTTGCCCTCGGCCCACAGGTCGCCGATGACGGCGTCCGCGTCGATGCCGAGGTGTGCCAGGTGCAGCTTGGCGTTCGGCTCGTACTTGGCGGTCACGACAATCACCCGGCCGCCCGCCGCGTGCACGGCGGCGACGGTCTCGCGCACGCCCGGCATCGGCAGCGTCGGCGTGATCGCGTATGTGGGATACATCTCACGGTAGCGGTCGGCCATGGCCGGGATGTCCTCCGGCGGGCACCAGTACGCCAGTTCCTCGGTCAGCGGCGGACCGAGCCGCGACACGATCAGGTCCGCGTCGATCTCCAGGCCGGTCTCCTCGGACAGCGCGACCCAGGTGGCGCGGATGCCGGGCCGGGAGTCGATCAGCGTCATGTCGAGATCGAAACCGACGACGGGGCCCGCGGGCGCGGAACCGGGGGCGGGGTCTGTGTGAGGAGCCATGGGGATCATTCTGCCCGTGCATACGTGACGCCCTCACGGCGCATGCTTAAGCGAGCGGTGCCAAGCCCGTGGGGGGAGTTCGCGCGCATGCCCGTCGGACGCCGTGCGGTCAGGGTCCTCGCGCTCGTGGCCGCGGCCGCCGCGCTCGTCCTCGCCGTCCTGCTCAGCCTCGCCGTGGGGGCCCGCGCGCTCGCCCCGTCC
The DNA here is from genome assembly GCF_054724165.1 of Streptomyces sp. BYX5S. Taxonomy (NCBI): domain Bacteria; kingdom Bacillati; phylum Actinomycetota; class Actinomycetes; order Kitasatosporales; family Streptomycetaceae; genus Streptomyces; species Streptomyces sp. BYX5S. The sequence continues at coordinate 7,798,078 of NZ_CM138829.1, forward strand.
GCCGTCCTCGACGCCCTGCTGCACGGCGGGACCGGCGCCGCCGCCGAGGTCGTCCGGGAGTTGCGGGCGCCGCGCACCGCCGTCGGCGTGCTGGTCGGCGCCGCCCTCGCGCTCGCCGGGACCGTCCTCCAGTGCCTCACCCGCAACCCCATCGCCGACCCCGGCATCCTCGGCATCGGCCAGGGCGCGGCCGTCGGCGTCGTCCTCGCCATCGCGTACCTGGGCGTGCACTCGCTCACCGGGTACGTGTGGTGGGCCTTCCTCGGCGCGGGGCTCGCCTCCGTCGCCGTGTACGCGATCGCCTCCGGCGGCAGGGGCGGGGCGACGCCGGTGAAGCTCGCGCTGGGCGGCGCCGCGATCAACGCGCTGCTGGTCTCCGTCACCACCGCCGTCCTCACCACGCGGGCGTCGACGCTCGACGAGTTCCGGTTCTGGCAGGTGGGCTCGCTGTCCGGGCGGGACGCCGAACTGGTCGCCCAGGTCTGGCCGTTCGTCCTGCTCGGCACGGTCCTCGTGGTGTCCGTCGCGCGCGGGCTCGACGCGCTCGCGCTCGGTGAGGACATGGCGAAGGGCCTCGGTCAGCGGGTCGCGGTGGTCCGGGCCGTCGGCGGGCTCGGCGCCACGGTCCTCACCGGCGCGGGGGTCGCGGCGGCCGGGCCGATCGCCTTCGTCGGGCTCGCGGTACCGCACCTCGCGCGCGCCCTCGTCGGCCCGGCGCACCGGTGGCTGCTGCCCATGGCGGCGCTGCTCGGCCCGGTCGTCCTCCTCGTCTCCGACACGGTCGGCCGCATCCTCTTCCCGCCGAGCGAGGTCCCGGCCGGCGTGATGACCGCGCTGATCGGGGTGCCCTTCCTGGTCGCGCTCGTCCGCAGGAAGGCGGTGCCCGCGTGAAGGCGATGGTGGGGGGCGTGCGGCCGGGTGGGTGGGTGGTGGTGCGGGTGGGGCCGGGGCGGTTTCTGTTGCATCGGAAGTCGGCGGGGGTCGCCGCCGGGCTGGCGGCGCTGCTGGCCGTGGGCTGTCTCGCGTACCTGTGCGTCGGCGAGACGTTCACGAGCCCCGTCGAGGCGCTGAAGGTGCTGGCGGGCAGGCCGTCCCCGGACGAGCTGGTCGTGGGGACGCTGCGGGCGCCGCGGCTGGCGGTCGGACTGCTGGTCGGCGCGGCGTTCGGGGCGGCGGGGGCGCTCATCCAGACGGTGGCCCGCAACCCGCTCGCCAGCCCCGACATCATCGGCGTCAGCCAGGGCGCGAGCGCCGTCACCGTCGCGGCCCTCACCTTCGGCGTCACCTCGTACGCGGTCCTGCCCTACGTCTCCGTGGCGGGCGGCCTGCTCGCGGCGGCGCTCGTCCACGCCCTCGCCTGGCGCGGCGGGCTGCACGCCACCCGCTTCGTCCTGATCGGCATCGGCTGCGCCATCGCGCTGCGCTCCCTGACGACGCTGTTCATGACGAAGGGCGACCACCTGGTGGCGCAGCAGGCGCAGATCTGGATGACGGGTTCGCTGAACGGAAAGGGTGCGGCGGAGGCGGCGCCCCTGGCGGTGGCCCTGCTGGTGCTCGTGCCGTTCCTCGCGTGGGCGGCGCGCGCCCAGCGCTCCGTCACGTTCGACGACGACACGGCGCGGGCCCTCGGCGTGCGCCTGGGCCGCGTACGCCTCGGTCTCGCGGCGCTCGGCGTGGTCCTCGCGGCGCTCGCCACGGGGGCGGCCGGGCCGGTCGACTTCGTGGCGCTGCTGGCCCCGCAGATCGCCCGTCGGCTGACCCGGACCCCGGGGCTGCCGCTGCTCTGCTCGGCGCTCACGGGCGCGGTCCTCGTCGTCCTCGCGGACCTTTTGGCCCGCCGCCTGTTCCTGCCCACCGAACTGCCGGTCGGCGTGCTCACGGCGGCCGTGGGAGCGCCGTACCTGATCCGGCTGATCGTCCGCGCCCGCGCCACCTCCGGAGGCCCCGCATGAGCCGGCTCTCGACGCGCGACCTCACCCTCGCCTACGAGGACCGCACCGTCGTCCACGGACTCGAACTCGCCGTCCCCGACGGGCGGATCACCGCGATCGTCGGCCCCAACGCGTGCGGCAAGTCCACGACGCTGCGGGCGCTCGGGCGGCTGCTGCGGCCCGCGGGCGGCGCGGTCGTCCTCGACGGCAAGGCGCTGTCCGCGCTGCCGACGAAGCACGTCGCCCGCCGCATCGGACTGCTCCCGCAGAGCCCCGCCGCGCCCGAGGCGATCACCGTCGCCGACCTGGTCTCCCGCGGCCGCGGCCCGCACCAGCACTGGTGGCGGCAGTGGTCGGACGACGACGAGCGGGCGGTCACCGAGGCGATGCGGCGCACCGACGTGACGGCCCTCGCCGACCGGAACGTGGACGAGCTCTCGGGCGGCCAGCGCCAACGCGTGTGGATCGCGCTGGCGCTGGCGCAGGAGACGGACATCCTGCTCCTCGACGAACCCACCACCTACCTGGACATCGCCCACCAGGTGGAGGTCCTCGACCTGCTGCGCCGCCTCAACCACGACAAGGGCCGCACGATCGCCCTCGTCCTCCACGACCTCAACCAGGCCTGCCGCTACGCCGACCACGTCGTCGCCATGAAGGACGGCCGCATCGTGGCCGAGGGCCCACCGGCCGAAACGGTCCAAGCGGCCCTGGTCCGCGAGGTGTTCGGCCTCGACTGCGTGGTCGTGCCCGACCCGGTGACGGGTTCCCCGCTGGTGGTCCCGGAGGCACCATGGGCTCCACCGGTTCGCGGGGAGGCCGGCCGACGCACCTCAGCGGAGTGACACCGACCGAAAGGCCCGCACCCCTCATGAAGCCCACTCGCCTCGTCCTCGGCGCCGCCCTCGCCCTCGCGCTCTCCCTCTCCGCCTGCACCTCCGGCGACGGCGGGGGCGGGAAGGCCGGCGCGTCCGCGGGCCCGAAGTCCGGCAGCCACACCGTCAAGACGGCCATGGGCGACGTCAAGGTGAAGAACGCGCCGCGCCGCGTCGTCGTCCTGGACACCGCCGAACTCGACTCGGCGATCACCCTGGGCGTCCGGCCCGTCGGCGCCACCCGGGCCGGTGCCGAGGAGACCTTCCTCTCGTACCTCCCCGCGGCGAAGACCAAGGGCATCACCGAGGTCGGCGAGATCAGCAACCCCAGCCTGGAGAAGATGGCCGGGCTGAAACCCGATCTGATCCTCAGCAGCAAGATCCGCGACGGCCAGCGCTACCAGCAGCTCAGCGCCATCGCGCCCACCGTCCTCACCGAGACCACCGGCCACCCCTGGAAGCAGAACTTCCTCGTGCACGCCGCCGCCCTCGGCAAGAAGGCGCAGGCCAAGGACGTGATCGCGGAGTACCGCAGGCACACGGCCGCCGTGACGAAGGCCCTCGGCGGCGCGGCGAAGGCGGCGGGCACCGAGGTCAACGTCGTCCGGTTCGTCGAGGGCGCCGACATCCGCATCTACGGCAAGAAGAACTACATCGGCACGATCCTCGCCGATGTCGGCGTCGGCCGCCCCGCCATCACCGACAAGGCGAAGGACGGCTTCTCGTACGACGTGAGCCCCGAGCAGATCGACAAGGCCGACGCGGACGTCGTCTTCACGTCCACGTACGGCAATCCGGCCAGGGCGAAGGTCGCGGAGGCGACGACGAGCGGGCTGTGGCGCGGCATCAAGGCGGTGCGGGACAACCGGGTCTACACCGTCGACGACGAGCTGTGGATCCAGGGGATCGGGTACACGGCGGCGCACCAGATCCTGTCGGAACTCCAGTCGGACCTCACGCGGTGACCCGGTGAGGTGTCAGGCGCGGGGCGAGCGCGCCCGCCACAGCAGGTAGAGCGCGGAGGCGACCGCCGCGGCGCGCAGCACCCACGGCCAGGTCTCGTCGAGCGCGCCGCTCATCCGGCCGTCCGCTATCGGTTCGCCCCACCGGCCGTCGGTGCGGCCCCACAGCCAGACGATCCCGGCGAGCGCGGCGAGCCCCGGCAGGCCGAACACCGCCCACTTCTTCTGCCCGACGGTCAGCTGCCGGGAGAGGTAGACGACGGCCCAGCCGAGCAGCAGCGCCAGGACGTTGCCGAAGACGGCCCCGGCGACCAGGGCGACCGCGGCGAGCAGGAGGAGCGGCTGGGAGACGGACTGGGTGAGGGGGACGCGGGAGGCGCGGGCCGCGCGGCGCGGCAGGAGCCCGCGGCGCTTCTTCGCCGCGGGGTCGACCTCGACGTACTCGACCTCGATCGGCTCGCCGTCGTCCTCGTCGTCCTCGTCGTACGTCTGTGGGGGCGGGGGCTTGCGGAGGTCGGGGCCGGTGCGGGGCGGCTTGAGTATGTCGGGGATCTCGACGCCGCCGACGAAACCGGGGACGTCGTCGACCTCCACGGACGGGCGGCCGTCGCCGGTGCGCCACCAGTCACCGACGTCACCGGCCGTGCCGAGTTCCTCGGTGCCGGCGAGGTGCGGCGGGGCGGGGCCGTCGTCCGGGGCGCCGGGGCTCGCGTCCGGGGCGGGGTCGGCGCGGACGCGGGAACGGGAGCGGGGCACGATGCGGCCGACACGGACCTTCGGTTCGGGCGGGGTGTCGGGGCGGTCGGAGAAGTCGGGGGTGCCGTCGCCGCCCTTGGCCTCGGCGACGATCCTCTCCGGTGTGCCGAGGCGGCCGATGAGTCTGCGCACGGCGGCGGGGCTGTCGGCGCCGCCCGCGGCGCGGCGGCGGTCGATCTCCGTGCGGAGTTCCGTGACCAGGCGCATGCGGGTGGATGACGGGAGCTGGCGTGACTGGGCCAGGTCTCCGACCCGGCTCAGGTAGTCCAGGACTATCTGATCACTCTCGATCCCCACGAAGTCCCCTCCGGGGTGGCGCTGTTGACCCGTCGACGGTACCGCGAATCGTCCCGCTCGACCGCCCCCGGTACCGGGGTGACGGCCTCGGGGCTCCGCCCCGGACCCCGCTCCTCAAACGCCGGAGGGGCTGGATTGGCTCACCCGCCGCGGGGGCTGGGTCGGGTTGGCCGCGAGCCGCCTTGGGCAATCTGCCGCCAAGGGCGGCAGGGTGGGCAAGGCGGCACCCCGGTGCGGGGTGAGCACGCGACGGCCCCCGCCCCGGGCCGCTCAACGGCGGGCCACGCCAGGCGTACCCGCTACCGTGGGTGGGATGAGCAGTGACGAGCAGACGACCGCGGCGACACCCCGCTCCCTCGCGGAAGCGCTCCGCGCATGGGACGACGCCTCCCTCGCGGCGCTCCTGCGGGCCCGCCCCGACCTGCTCGGCCCCGTGCCGAACGACATGACGCAGCTCGCCACCCGCGCCGGCACCCGCGCCTCGGTGATCCGCGCCCTGGACCGCCTCGACCGCTTCACGCAGCAGGTCGCGCAGGCCCTCGCGGTGGCCCCGGACCCGACGACGTACGACACGCTCCGGTCCCTCCTGCCCGGCGAGGACACCACCGCCGCGCTCCCCCGCGCCGTCGCCACCCTCCGCGACCAGGCCCTCGCCTGGGGCGGCGACGACCAGCTGCGCCTCGTGCGCACCGCCCGTGAACTGCTCGCGCCCACCCCGCAGCACCCCTCCCCGACGGGCCTCGGCCCCACCGTCGCCGAGGCCACCTCCGGCATGTCGCCGGGCCGTGTCCAGGACATCGTCGCGGCGGCCGGGCTGCCGTCCACGCACGATCCCGTCTCCGCGATCGCCGCGCTCACCGCCCTCTTCACCGACCAGACCCGGATGTCGGCGCTGCTCGACGAGGCGCCCACCGAATCGCTCGACGTGCTGAACCGGCTCGTGTGGGGACCCCCGTACGGCCAGGTCACGGCCCAACCCGCCGCGCACCTGCGGTGGTTGCTCGACCGTGCGCTGCTCGTCCCGACCACCCCCGGCACCGTGGTCCTGCCCCGCGAGGCCGCCCTCCACCTGCGCGGCGGCCGGGCGCACCGCGAGCTGGAACCGCTCGCGCCCGCCGTACGGGAGAAGGCCGCGCACCGTCCACAGGTTGTGGACGCCACCGCCGCCGCCGAGGCGTACACGGCGGTGGCGACCGTCGAGGAGCTGCTGAAGGACTGGGACGAGGGCGGCCCCGCCGTCCTGCGCGCGGGCGGCCTCAGCGTCCGCGATCTCAAGCGCACCGCCGCCGCCCTCGACACCACCGAGCCGACCGCCGCCTTCTGGGTCGAACTCGCCTACGCGGCGGGCCTGTTGGCCACGGACGGCGAGGCCGACGAGCGGTACGCGGCGACGCCCGCGTACGACGAGTGGGTACTGCTGCCGCCCGCCGAGCGCTGGGAGCGGCTGGCCGCGGCGTGGCTCCCGGCGACCCGTACGGCGGGCCTGGTGGGCGGTCGCGACGGCAAGGACAGAACGCTGTCCGCCCTCGGCCCCCACCTGGACCGTTCGGCGGCTCCCGAGGTACGCCACCGGGTCCTCGCCCTGCTGCACTCGGAGCTGCCGGAGGGCGCCTCCCCGGAACCCGAGTCCGTGATCGAACGCCTCACGTGGGAACGCCCCTCCCCCGCCTCCCTCGACCTCCGCACCCGCCTCGCCCGATGGACCCTCACGGAGGCCGAACTCCTCGGCATCACCGGCCGCGGCGCCCTCTCCACCCACGGCAGAGCCCTCCTGCCCCCCACCCAAGCCGATCAAGCCGATCAAGCCCCTGCGGCGATTGAGCAGCGGGGTCCGGGGCGGAGCCCCGAGGCGTCGACCACGACGACCCCCGGCCCGGCGGCCGACGCCCACCACCACCCACCCACCCCCACGGAGTCGGCCCTCACCGCCGCCCGCGCCGCGAAGCTCCTCGCCCCCCTGCTCCCCGACCCCCTCGACCACGTCCTGCTCCAGGCCGACCTCACCGCCGTCGCCCCCGGCCCCCTGGAACGCCCCCTCGCGGACGCCCTCTCCGTCCTCGCCGACGTCGAGTCGAAGGGCGGCGCGACCGTCTACCGCTTCACCCCGGGCTCCGTACGCCGCGCACTGGACGCCGGCCGCACCGCGTCGGACCTCCAGACCTTCCTCGCGAAGCACTCCCGCACCCCCGTCCCGCAGCCCCTCGCCTACCTCATCGACGACGTCGCCCGCCGCCACGGCCACCTCCGCATCGGCGCGGCGAGCGCCTACGTACGCTGCGACGACGACGCCGTGCTCGGCGAGATCCTGGCCGACAAGCGCGCCGCCGCCCTCCGCCTGCGCCGCCTCGCCCCCACCGTCCTCGCCGCGCAGGCCGACCCCGGCACGCTCCTGGAGGGCCTGCGCGCCATGGGCTTCGCCCCGGCCGCCGAAACCCCGGAGGGCGACGTCCTGATCGCCCGCGCGCACGCCCACCGCACCCCGCCCCGCACCGCACCGGCCCCCGTCCCCGACGGCCCCCCGCTGCCCGACGACACCCTCGTCGACGCGGCGCTGCGCGCCATCCGCGCGGGCGACGCCGCCTCCACGGTCCCCCGCAAGCAGGCCCCGGCCCACCCCGGCAACGGCGAACTGCCCCGCACCACCTCCGCCGAGACCCTCGCCACGATGCAGGCCGCGGTCCTCACCGGCGAGGCCCTCTGGATCGGCTACGTCAACGCCGAGGGCGCCGCCAGCCAGCGCGTCATCGCCCCCGTCCGCGTGGAGGGCGGCTTCGTCACGGCCTACGACCACACGGCCGACGAGGTCCGTACGTATCCGCTGCACCGCGTGACGGGAGTGGCGGAGCTCTCCGAGAGCTGACCGCCCGCGTTCGCGGGGATGCGGCACACTGGACGTTTGGCCCGTACCTGGTGTCCGTGCCATGTGCCGAAGGGATGTGCGTACGTGAACGGTCCTCTCATCGTCCAGAGCGACAAGACCCTGCTCCTGGAGGTCGACCACGAGCAGGCCGACGCGTGCCGCCGGGCGATCGCCTCGTTCGCGGAGCTGGAGCGCGCCCCCGAGCACATCCACACCTACCGTGTGACGCCGCTCGGCCTGTGGAACGCGCGGGCCGCCGGGCACGACGCGGAGCAGGTCGTGGACGCGCTGGTGGAGTTCAGCCGGTACCCGGTGCCGCACGCGCTGCTCGTCGACATCGCCGAGACGATGGACCGCTACGGGCGCCTCACCCTCAGCAAGCACCCGGCGCACGGGCTCGTGCTCACCTCCACCGACCGGCCGGTCCTGGAGGAGATCCTGCGCTCGAAGCGGATCCAGCCGCTGGTCGGCGCCCGGATCGACGCCGACACCGTCGCCGTGCACCCCTCCGAGCGCGGCCAGATCAAGCAGACGCTGCTGAAGCTGGGCTGGCCCGCCGAGGACCTCGCCGGGTACGTGGACGGCGAGGCGCACGCCATCGACCTCGCGGAGGACGGCTGGTCGCTGCGGCCGTACCAGAAGCAGGCCGTCGAGAACTTCTGGCACGGCGGTTCCGGCGTCGTCGTGCTGCCCTGTGGCGCCGGCAAGACACTCGTCGGCGCCGGGGCCATGGCCGAGGCCAAGGCGACCACGCTGATCCTCGTCACCAACACCGTCTCCGCCCGCCAGTGGAAGCACGAGCTGGTGAAGCGGACGTCCCTGACCGAGGACGAGATCGGCGAGTACAGCGGTACGAAGAAGGAGATCCGGCCGGTCACCATCGCCACGTACCAGGTGCTGACCACCAAGCGGAAGGGTGTGTATCCGCACCTGGAGCTGTTCGACTCCCGCGACTGGGGACTCGTCGTGTACGACGAGGTGCACCTGCTGCCCGCGCCGGTCTTCAAGTTCACGGCCGATCTGCAAGCGCGGCGCCGACTCGGGCTCACCGCCACCCTCGTACGCGAGGACGGGCGCGAGTCGGACGTCTTCTCGCTGATCGGGCCGAAGCGGTTCGACGCTCCGTGGAAGGAGATCGAGGCGCAGGGGTACATCGCGCCCGCCGACTGCGTCGAGGTGCGGGTCAACCTCACCGACTCCGAGCGGCTCGCGTACGCCACCGCCGAGGCCGAGGAGAAGTACCGGTTCTGCGCGACGACCGCCACGAAGCGGAAGGTCACGGAGGCGCTGGTGAAGAAGCACGCGGGCCAGCAGACGCTCGTCATCGGCCAGTACATCGACCAGCTCGACGAGCTGGGCGAGCACCTGGACGCGCCCGTGATCAAGGGCGAGACGACGAACGCGGTGCGGGAGAAGCTCTTCGACGCGTTCCGGGAGGGCGAGATCAACGTCCTCGTGGTGTCGAAGGTCGCGAACTTCTCGATCGACCTTCCGGAGGCGACGGTCGCGATCCAGGTGTCCGGCACGTTCGGCTCGCGGCAGGAGGAGGCGCAGCGGCTCGGGCGTGTGCTCCGCCCGAAGGCCGACGGCCACGAGGCCCGCTTCTACTCGGTCGTCGCGCGCGACACCATCGACCAGGACTTCGCCGCGCACCGGCAGCGGTTCCTCGCGGAGCAGGGGTACGCCTACCGCATCGTCGACGCGGACGACCTCCTCACGGAGAGCTGACCGGCACCGTCCCCACGCCGCGGGGCTCCGCCCCGGACCCCGCGCCTCAAACGCCGGCGGGGCTGGAACGATCAAGCCCCTGCGGCGATTGAGCAGCGGGGTCCGGGGCGGAGCCCCGTGGCTGTCGCCCCGGTGCCGCGCGCCTAGTAGCTGCCCCGGAACCCGCGGAGCCGCAGGCTGTTGCCGACCACGAACACCGACGAGAACGCCATCGCCGCCCCCGCGATCATCGGATTCAACAACCCCGCCGCGGCCAGCGGAATCGCCGCGACGTTGTACGCGAACGCCCAGAACAGGTTCCCCTTGATCGTGCCGAGCGTCCGCCGCGACAAGCGGATCGCGTCGACCGCCGCCCGCAGATCACCCCGTACGAGGGTCAGGTCCCCCGCCTCGATCGCCGCGTCCGTCCCCGTGCCCATCGCGAGCCCCAGGTCGGCCTGCGCGAGCGCCGCCGCGTCGTTGACGCCGTCGCCGACCATGGCCACCGAACGCCCCTCTTCCTGAAGGCGCTTGACGACGTCGACCTTGTCCTGCGGAAGGACCTCGGCGATGACGTCCGCCGGGTCCGTGATGCCGACCTCGGCGGCCACGGAACGGGCCACCGCCTCGTTGTCCCCGGTCAGCAGCACCGGCCGCAGCCCGAGCCCGCGCAGCGACGCGATGGCCTCGGCGCTGGTCTCCTTCACCGCGTCGGCGACCTCCAGGACCGCGCGCGCCTCACCGTCCCAGGCGACCGCGATCGCCGTGCGCCCGGCCTCCTCGGCCGCCGCCTTGGCCTGCGCGAGCTCTTGCGGGAGGTGGATCTCCCACTCCTTCAGCAGCTTCTCGCGCCCGACGAGCACGGCGTGCCCGTCGACGACGCCCTGGACGCCGAGCCCGGCGACGTTCACGAAGTCCTCGGGCGAGGGCAGCGCCCCGACCTCGTCGGCGGCCCCCGCCGCGACGGCCTGGGCGATGGGGTGCTCGGAGGCGTGCTCCAACGCGCCCGCCAGGCGCAGCACTTCGGCGCGCTCGACGCCGTCGGCGGTGTGCGTGCCGAGGAGGGTCATCCGTCCGGTGGTGACGGTTCCGGTCTTGTCGAGGACGATCGTGTCGACGGCGCGGGTCGACTCCAGGACCTCGGGGCCCTTGATGAGGATGCCGAGCTGGGCGCCGCGGCCGGTGCCGACCAGGAGCGCGGTGGGCGTGGCGAGGCCCAGGGCGCACGGGCAGGCGATGATCAGGACGGCGACCGCGGCGGTGAAGGCGGCGGTGAGCCCCGCGCCGTTGCCGAGCCAGAAGCCGAGGGTGGCGACGGCGAGGGCGATGACGACCGGCACGAAGACACCGGAGATGCGGTCCGCGAGCCGCTGGGCGGCGGCCTTGCCGTTCTGCGCGTCCTCGACGAGCTTCGCCATCCGGGCGAGCTGGGTGTCGCCGCCGACCCGGGTGGCCTCGACGACGAGGCGCCCGCCGACGTTGAGCGTGGCGCCGGTGACGGCGTCGCCGGCCGCGACCTCGACCGGCAGGGACTCGCCGGTGAGCATGGAGGCGTCCACGGCGGAGGTGCCCTCGACGACGGTCCCGTCGGTGGCGATCTTCTCGCCGGGCCGCACCAGGAACCGGTCCCCGACCTTCAGGTCCTCCACGGGGACGGTCATTTCGTGGCCGCCCTCGTGGATCACGGTGACGTCCTTCGCGCCGAGTTCGAGCAGCGCCCTGAGCGCGGCGCCCGCCTTCCGCTTGGAGCGGGCCTCGAAGTAGCGGCCCGCGAGGATGAAGGCGGTGACGCCCGCGGCGGCTTCCAGGTAGATGTTCGCCGCGCCGTCACTGCGGCCGATCGTCAGCTCGAAGGGGTGCGTCATGCCGGGCTCACCGGCCGTACCGAAGAACAGGGCCCACAGCGACCACAGGAACGCGGCCGACACGCCCAGCGAGATCAGGGTGTCCATGGTCGCGGCGCCGTGCCGCAGGTTGGTGAAGGCGGCCTTGTGGAAGGGCCAGGCGGCGTACACGACGACGGGCGCGGCGAGCGTCAGGGACAGCCACTGCCAGTACTCGAACTGGAGGGCCGGGATCATCGCCATCGCGACGACGGGTACGGCGAGGACCACCGCGGTGATCAGGCGCTGGCGCAGCGGGCGCAGCTCGTCGTCGGCCGCGTCCTCCGCCTGCTCGCCGGTGCCCGGCGCGGAGGCGGCGGCGGGCGGCGCGGGCTCGCGCGCCGTGTAGCCGGTGGCCTCGACGGTCGCGATCAGGTCGGCGACCTCCACCCCGTCGGCGTACGCGACCTTCGCCTTCTCGGTGGCGTAGTTGACGGTGGCCTCGACGCCTTCCATGCGGTTGAGCTTCTTCTCGACGCGCGCGGCGCACGACGCGCAGGTCATGCCGCCGATGGCGAGTTCCACCTGCGCAGGCGGGGCAGCGGTGTGCGCCGACATGATGCCTCCTCGGGTCCGGGTGACCGGGACGTCAGAGACCCCGGCCTGTGATCCATTTATACCCCTGGGGGGTATCAAAAGCAAGGCGGGCCCCGCCTTGACTTCATACCCCCTAGGGGTATCTTCATGAATGCGGCTACGACACAGCGCACAGACACAGCGCACCCGAAACCGGCCGAGGAGCCCGTTATGCAGACCGGACTGAAGATCGCCGCCTTCGCCGCGGCAGCGGCCGCCACCTTCGGCACCGCGTACGGGGTCGGGAGCGCGGCCGACCCGGTCGTCGCCGAGAAGCGGCCGGCCGCGCACGAGGACATGGGCAAGGAGAAGGGCAAGGAGAGCGGGGACGCCGAGCACGGCGGCGGTGAGGGCGCCGGGCACGGCGGCGACACCGCGACGGACGCCGCCGATCTCACGCCCGGCGGCCTCCAGGTCTCCGAGCGCGGCTACACGCTCGACCTCGAACGCGACCGGCTGCCGGACCGCACCGGCGAACTGCGCTTCACGATCCGCCAGGACGGCGAGGGCGACGGGAGCGACGGGCACGACGAGGGCGGCGGACACGGCGCCGACGCGCCCCTGACCACGTACAAGAAGGAGCACGGCAAGGAGCTGCACCTGATCGTCGCCTCGCGCGACCTGACCGCCTACCGCCATCTGCACCCCGTACGGGACGCCGACGGCACCTGGTCGACCCCGGTCTCGCTCCCCAAGGCGGGCGACTACCGCGTCTTCGCCGACTTCTCGCCGCGCGGCGAGAAGGAGGGGCTGACGCTGGGCGCCGGGCTCGGCGTCGCGGGGACGTACCAGCCCGCGCCGCTGCCGGAGCCCGCCACGACGGCGCGCGTCGACGACGGCTACGAGGTCCGGGTGGAGGGCGAGCTGGCGGCGGGCGCGGCGAGCGAGCTCACGCTCAGCGTTCGCAAGGACGGGCGGCCGGTCACCGACCTGGAGCCGTACCTCGGTGCGTACGGGCACCTGGTCGCGCTGCGCTCCGGTGACCTCGCGTACCTGCACGTTCACCCGCACGACGGCAAACCGGGGCCGGAGGTCGCGTTCACGGCGACCGCGCCCAGCAAGGGCACGTACCGGCTCTTCCTCGATTTCAAGCACGACGGCGAGGTACGGACGGCTGCGTTCACGGTGCACGCGGCGTAGGCTGAGCGGGACATTGGACTAGACCTGTCTCGGTGCCCCGGGCAGGCCGTCGCGACAGGAGCCGAGCCTCATGAGCAAGCGTGCAGTCCTGGAGGTGATCGCCCTCGACGCCGAGGACGCGGTCGCCGCGCAGGCCGGGGGTGCGGACCGCCTGGAGCTGGTCACCGACATGGCCGCGGACGGGCTGACGCCGTCGGTGGAGACGTTCACGGCGGTACGGGCCGCCGTGGACATCCCGCTGCGGGTGATGCTGCGGCTCGCGGACGGGTTCGCGGCGGGGGACGTGGCGGCGCTGGTGGAGCGGGCGCGGGAGCTGCGGGCGGCCGGGGCGGACGAGTTCGTGCTCGGGTTCCTGGACGAGCACGGGGGGCCGGATCTCGCGGCCGTCGAGCGGCTCGTGGCGGAGCTGGACGGGTGCCGGTGGACGTTCCACCGGGCCATCGACCGGGCGGCCGACCGGGACGCGCTGCGCAAGCAGTTGGCGGATCTGCCGGGGCTCGACACGTATCTGACGGCCGGGTCGGCGGACGGCGTGGACGCGGGGCTCGACGTGCTCCTCGCGGAGGCGGCGCGGGGGGCCTCCGGCGATCCCGGGTACGAGCCGCGGCTGCTCGTGGGTGGGGGGTTGCGGCTCGACCATGTGGCGGTGCTGCGGGCGGCGGGGGTCACCGGGTTCCACATCGGCGGGGCGGCGCGGCCGGGTGGGTGGGACGCGGCGGTGTCGCCGGAGGCGGTACGGGTGTGGCGCACCACCGTCGACGCCTGACCCGCCCACCCGCTCGGGGCTCCGCCCCGGACCCCGCTGCTCAAACGCCGCAGGGGCTTGAATTGGCCCACCACATCAAGCCCCTCCGGCGATTGAGGAGCGGGGTCCGGGGCGGAGCCCCGTGCGGTGCGGCGCAACAGTCTTACGTCAACTGCCGCGGCAGCGGAGCCTCGTGGGTGACCAGGAGCCCGGAGACCGCCCGGGTCAGGGAGACGTAGAGGCGGCGGAGCCCCGTCCGCTCGTCGGGCTCACCGTCCACCACGGCCGCCGGCTCGTCCAGTACCACGTAGTCGTACTCCAACCCCTTGGCCAACGACGCCGGCACCAACGTCAACCGCGCCTCCGCCGTCGTCTCCTCGCCCGGCGCGAGATACCGCAACCCCACCCCGTCGAGCGCCGCGCCCAGCGCCCCGCACCGCGCGTCCGCCGCGATGAGCCCCACCGACCCCTCGTGCCGCAACGCCTCCACGCACGCCGCCACCACCTCGCCCGCCCCGGAAACCTCCCGCACCTCGAACGCCCCCGGGTTCTCCCGGACCGACGCCACCGGCGTGAGCCCCGGCGCGATCTCCGGCAGCAGCCGCGACGCGTACGTGATGACGTCCGTCGGGACACGGAAGCCCGCCGTGAGCTCCTCGACCACCGCGTCCGGCTTCCCGAGATGCGCCAGCGCCTGGTCCCAGCTCCGCGTCGCCCACGGCGTCGTCCCCTGCGCGAGGTCCCCGAGCACGGTCACCGACCCCGTCGTGGCCCGCCGCCCCACCGCCCGGTACTGCATCGGCGACAGGTCCTGCGCCTCGTCGAGCACGACATGGCCGAGCGAGTGCGTCCGCTCGATCAGGTCCCGCGCCTCGTCGATCAGCACCGCGTCCGCCGCCGACCACTTCGCGCTCTTCACGCTCCGCGCGGGCTTCGCCCACAGCACGGCCTTGCGCTCCTCCTCGTCCAGCAGCCCCCGCGCGTGCTCGGCGAGGAAGTCCGCGTCCGACAGCAGCCGCAGCACCAGTTTCGCCGGGTCGACCGCGGGCCAGACCTCCTTGACGAGCGCCTTCACCGCCGCGTTCCGCGCCACCGCGTTCTGCACCCGGTCGTCGGGGGCCTCGCCCGCGCGCTCCATCTGGACGAGCACGGCGTGCGCGATCCGCTGCGGCAGGGCCTCGCGCGCGGCCCCGTACCGCATGTCACGGCCCATCAACTCCCGTACGATCTCCTCCAGTTCGTACGAAGCGACCCGCCAGCGCCGCGAGCCGCGGACGACCACGATGCCCTCGGTCGGCAGCGTGATGTGCGCACGCAGGGCGCGCCGCAGCACCTCCGCCATCCGCGCGTCGCCCTTCACGAGCGCGGCCGCGGGCTCGTCGGCGCCGCGCACCTCCACCACGCTGCCCACGAGGTCGTCGACCGTCGCCTGCTTGACCTCCAACTCGCCCAGCGCCGGGAGGACTTGCTCGATGTAGTGGAGGAAGGACGCGTTCGGCCCGATGACGAGCGTGCCGGTGCGGGCGAGGCGCTCCCGGTGCGCGTACAGCAGGTACGCGACGCGGTGCAGGCCGACGGCGGTCTTACCGGTGCCGGGCCCGCCCTGTACGCACACCGAACCGGCGAGGCCGCTGCGCACGATCTCGTCCTGCTCGGGCTGGATGGTCGCCACGATGTCGCGCATCGGGCCGACGCGCGGGCGCTCGATCTCCTGCTGGAGCAGCTTGCTGGTGCGCTCCGCCTCGGCGGGGTCGGTGAGGTGTTCGTCCTCGTACGCGGTGAGGTCGCCGCCCGTGTAACCGAAGCGGCGGCGCAGCGCGACGTCCATCGGGTCCTTCTTGGAGGCCCGGTAGAACGGCTGGGAGACGGGCGCGCGCCAGTCGATGACCATGGGGTCGCCGTCGGCGTCGTGCACGTGGCGGCGGCCGATGTAGAACTTCTCGCCGTCGGCACCCTCGGCCTGTTCCGCGCCGGGGGCGTGGACGTAGTCGAGGCGGCCGAAGAAGAGGGGGGTGTGGCTGAGGTCGGCGAGCGCCTTGATCCGTGCGTCGATCTGGTGTTGCAGCACCTCGGCGTTGACCCAGTTCGCGGTGACGTCGCGGATGTCGAGGGCCTGCGCGTCCTCGCGCATCGCGCGCAGGGCGGAGCGGGACGAGACGAGGTGGGCGCGCTCGCGGTCGAGCGGGGAGGGCGACGGTGAGGGCGAGGGGGTCGGCGACGGGGACGTGCTCACGGGGTTCTGCCTCCGGTTCCGGGTACGCGTCGGGTGGGTCCCGGCCGGTTTCCGTCCGGTCGGCGGCGCTCCGGCCGTCCGGCCACGGGTGGGTGTGGGTGGGGCGGGGAGGCGGGCAGACGCGCGAGTGTACGTGACGCCCTCCGGTGCGGGCCAACCATTTTCCCGGCCGCCGCCACCGCGCCCTCACCCCCGGGGCTCCGCCCCGGACCCCGCTGCTCAAACGCCGCAGGGGCTTGATGGGGCCGCTCAGCCGAAGAGGTTCAGTTGGGGTTCGTGGGTGCCGGCCAGTTCGTAGCGTGTGCCCACCACCGGCCGTCCCGCGAAGAGGCGGACCAGCGTCGCCGCCCCGCCGATGTACCGCGCGGGCGGGCCCTCCCCCACCTCGCCGAGGAGCACCGGCTCGTCCACATCGTCCAGGTCCGCGTGGAGCGCCGGCCGCCCCCGCTCCCGGCTGATCCGCACCATGAGGTCGAGCGCCAGCGGCAGCCCCACCCCGGCGTACGCCCCGGGCTCGCCGAAGGCGTCCCGTACGTCTCCGGCGTGCACCCACTCCCCGAGCGCCACCCCGTCCAGCACCCCGCCGGCCGAGGCGATCGCCGCGCCCGCCTCCGTCATGCCGCGCTCCAGCTCGTCCACCACCTCCTGGTGGGTCCACGCGGCCCGTTCCGCGATGTCCTGGTCGTTGGCCTCGGGGCTGAACACCCCCTTCTCGAACCGGCCCTCCACGACCCGCGTCAACGCAGCCGAACAGTGCGCGAGCACATCCCGCACCGTCCACCCCGGACACGCGGTGCGCAGCTCGAAATCCGCGTCCGGCCTGGCCCTCAACAGCGGTATCAGCACGTCCCGTTCGGCGGCCAGCAGCCGACCGGGCAGCTCGGGGTCACGCGCTTCGTCTCGTACGACACCTGATGTCATGGCCCACACGGTAGAGGCGCCACGGAGGTCAGGCCCTAGGGTCGGTCCCATGACGTACGACGCCCCCGACCCGGCCGCCCCCGACCTGCGCGAGCGGTGGGCCCGCACCCTGCGCACGGCACGCGCGGCAGGCGGCCCCGACGCGGGCACCGGCCCCGACCCGTACCCGTACGCCGACAACCTCCTCGCCCGCTGGTCGGAGCCCCAGCGCAAGTACCACACCGTCGACCACCTCGCGGCGGTCCTCGACCACATCGACGTGCTGGAGGAGCACGCGGCGGAGCCCGAGCTCGTGCGGCTCGCCGCCTGGTTCCACGACGCGGTGTACCGGCCGGACCGCTCGGAGAACGAGGAGCGGTCCGCCGCGCTCGCCGAACGCGCCCTGACGGAGGCCGGGTTGAGCGCGCGGGACGTCGCCGAGGTGGCCCGCCTCGTCCGCCTCACCGTCACCCACGACCCGGCCGAGGACGACACCAACGGCGAGGCGCTGTGCGACGCCGACCTGGCGATCCTGGCCGCACCGACCCCCGCGTACGCCGCGTACACCAAGGCCGTGCGCGCGGAGTACGCCTTCGTGCCCGACGAGGCGTTCCGCGAGGGCCGGGCCGCGGTGCTGCGCCAACTCCTCGACCTGCCGCGGCTGTTCAGGACCCCGTACGGCAGGTCCCGATGGGAGTCGGCCGCCCGCGAGAACCTCACCGCCGAGCTGACCCTGCTCACCCCCTGACCCCGTCGCCCGCGGCGCGTGTGAACGGCGCCCGAACGGTGCGCCACGACACACCACGGCGGGAATGCCACCTTCGACACCCGGGTTGGCTCCTTACATGTCCCCACAGCCCACCCCCTCCCCCGGCCCCGCCCCTCGCCCCGGCAACCGCATGCCCATGGCCGTCTACATGCTCGGCCTCAGCGTCTTCGCGCTCGGGACCAGTGAGTTCATGCTCTCCGGGCTGCTGCCCGCGGTCGCCGACGACATGGACGTCACGATCCCGCAGGCCGGACTGCTGATCTCGGCCTTCGCCATCGGCATGGTGGTCGGCGCCCCGCTCCTCGCCGTCGCCACCCTGCGCCTGCCGCGCCGGACCACGCTCATCTCGCTCATCACGGTGTTCGGCCTCGGCCAGGTCGCGGGCGCGCTCGCCCCGACCTACGCGGTCCTGTTCGCCTCCCGCGTCGTCTCGGCCCTCGCCTGCGCGGGGTTCTGGGCGGTCGGCGCGGCGGTCGCCATCGCGATGGTGCCGGTGAACCAGCGGGCCCGCGCCATGGCCGTGATGATCGGCGGCCTGTCCATCGCGAACGTGCTCGGCGTCCCCGCGGGCGCGTTCCTCGGCGAGGGACTCGGCTGGCGCGCGGCGTTCTGGGCGGTCGGCGCCGCCTCGGCGATCGCCCTCGTCGGCATCGTGACGCTCGTGCCGGCCATTCCAGTGCCCGCCGAACGGCCGCGCCTGAGGCGGGAGTTGAGCATCTACGCGGACCGTCAGGTGTGGCTGTCCATCGCCGTCACGGCGCTCGCCGCGGGCGGCGTGTTCTGCGCGTTCAGCTATCTCTCGCCGCTCCTGACGGACGTCGCCGGTCTCCCCGACGGCTGGGTCCCGGCCGTGCTCGCGCTGTTCGGGGTCGGCGCGCTCGCCGGTACGACGCTCGGCGGGCGGATCGCGGACGCGCACCTCTTCGGGGTGCTGCTGACCGGCATCACCGCGTCCACGGTGTTCTTGGTGGTCCTCGCGCTGCTCGGCCGGTTCGGGGTCGCGGCGGTGCTGCTGTCGTTCCTGCTCGGCTTCTCCGCGTTCTACACGGCTCCGGCCCTCAACGCCCGGATGTTCAACGTCGCGGGCGCCGCCCCCACGCTGGCGGGTGCCACGACGACCGCGGCGTTCAACCTGGGCAACACGGGCGGTCCCTGGCTGGGTGGCACGGTGATCGACGCGGGCCTCGGCTATCCGGCGACGGCGTGGGCCGGTGGGGCGATGACGATCGTCGCGCTGGCGTTGACGGTGGTGTCGTCGCGGCTGCACCGGCGGGCGAGGTCGAAGGTCGTCACGGGCTCCGGAAGCGTGCCCGACGTCACGGGGCTCCGCCCCGAACCCCGCTCCTCGATCGCCGGAGAGGCCCGGAACTAACTCCCCTTCCGCCTCCGCAGGCCCGCCTCCGTCAGCCTGCGCACGAGTTCCTTCGAGCCGATCTCGACGGCTCCCGCGCGCACCGCGTCCGCGTACCGGTGCGACGGGAGGTCGTAGTGGTCGCGCTCGAAGGCGCGCGGCGGCACCCCCAACGTCCGGGCGAACGCGTGCAGTTCGTCGTACGAGACGTCGCTGACCAGGTGCGACCACATACGGTCGTGGCCCGGCCAGTTCGGCGGATCGATGTAGACCGTCAACGGACCGTCACCCCGCCACCGACCCGAGGCCGCCGACCGGCGCCACGGTCACGCCCGCCTCCGAGCACACCCAGTGCGGGTCCGCGCCCAGCTCCGGCTCGACGTCCAGCGCGTGCGGAGCCTCGGTGGCGGAGTCCGGACCGCACACCGGGCACAGCGGCCAGCGGCCGTGGTGCTCCAGGATCCCGTCCTTGACGTCCTGGGCGACGAGCCCGACCACGAACTCCACCCCCTCCGGCCACTGCTCCACCCACCAGCGCCGCGCGGCGATCGACTCCTCCACGAGCGACACGATGTCCGAATCCGCGACGTCCCCGGCCTTCAGATCCGCGAGCACGAGCGCGCGGGCCGCGTGCAGGGCCTGCTCCAAGGGGCTGATGGTGTCCATCCCCCCATTGTGCGCCCACCCCCACCCTGAACCCCTTGTCGCGATCGAGCAGCAGGCCCACCTTCAAGCCTCGGCGCCGATCGAGCAGCAGGCCCACCTTCAAGCCCCTGCGGCGATCGAGCAGCGGGACCACCTTCAAGCCCCTGCGGCGATCGAGCAGCAGGACCACCTTCAAGCCCCTGCGGCGATTGAGCAGCGGGGTCCGGGGCGGAGCCCCGCGTCCGCAACCCCGCCCCCGCGCTCCCGCCCGCGCCCCCGCTCCCACCTCCGTCCCGGGCCGAAGGACCCTTGACCGATCCCCCCTCCGAAAATATCTTTCATCACGTGAGCAATGACGTGAAGGAAAGTTTCGGCGGGGACGCCCCACCCGCCCCCGCGGCCCTCGCCGCCAAGGTGCGCACCCTCGCGCCGTCCATGACCCGCTCCATGCAACGGGTCGCCGAGGCCGTCGCCGGGGACCCCGCCGGCTGCGCCGCCCTCACGGTCACCGGCCTCGCCGAGCTCACCGGAACCAGCGAAGCCACGGTCGTCCGCACCGCCCGCATCCTCGGCTACCCCGGCTACCGCGACCTGCGCCTCGCGCTCGCCGGACTCGCCGCCCAGCAGCAGTCGGGCCGGGCGCCCGCCGTGACCGCGGACATCGCCGTCGACGACCCGCTCACCGACGTCGTCGCCAAGCTCGCGTACGACGAGCAGCAGACCCTCGCCGACACCGCCGCCGGACTCGACACCGCGCAGCTCGGCGCCGCCGTGACCGCGATGGCGAACGCGGGCCGCGTCGAGATCTACGGCATGGCGGCCTCCGGCCTCGTCGCCCAGGACCTCGCGCAGAAGCTGCTGCGCATCGGGCGGCACGCGTACGCGCACAGCGACCCGCACCTGGCGGTCCACAACGCGGTGACGCTCCGCTCGGGGGACGTGGCGGTGGCGATCACCCACTCCGGTACGACCGGCGACGTCATCGAGCCGTTGCGGCTCGCGTTCGAGCGGGGTGCCACCACCGTCGCGATCACGGGGCGGCCCGGCAGTCCGGTGTCCCAGTACGCGGATCACATACTGACGACGTCCATCGCGCGGGAGAGCGAGTTGCGGCCCGCGGCGATGTCCTCGCGGACGAGTCAGCTGCTGGTCGTGGACTGTCTGTTCGTGGGGGTGGCGCAGCGCACCTACGAGACGGCGGCGCCGGCGCTGTCCGCGTCCTACGAGGCGCTGGCCCACCGCCACCGGCCCGCTCCACGGGGAGGCCGCCCATGACCCCGCTCCTCAATCGCCGGAGGGGCTCCACTGTGCCCACCCGCCGATCGAGGGCCCGGCCCGACGGGGCTCCACATCGCCGCCCTCGTCAGCCCACATCAAGCCCCGCCGGCGATTGAGGCGCGGGGCCCGGGGCAGCGCCCCGTGACCGTGCCCCCGGCCGACCGCAACGAGAAGCCCGCCCACCTTCAAGCCCCTGCGGCGATTGAGCAGCGGGGTCCGGGGCAGGGCCCCGCGACCGCAACGCCGTCCCACCGCAACAGAACCCTCCCGCCCGCACAGAGAGCCGACCCCCGATGACCGCCACCCCCGACGCCGACGCGACGTACGCCGACCTCCGCGCCCAACTCGCCACCCTCACCACAGAGGCCTTCCGCCCGGAACTCGCCGAGATCGACCAGCTCTCCACCCTGGAGATCGCCAAGCTGATGAACGGCGAGGACGCCTCCGTCCCCACCGCCGTCGCCGCCCAGCTCCCCCAGATCTCCGCCGCCATCGACGGCATCGCCGACCGCATGTCCCGCGGCGGCCGCCTGATCTACGCGGGCGCCGGCACGGCCGGGCGGATGGGCGTGCTCGACGCCTCCGAGTGCCCGCCCACCTTCAACACCTGGGACGGCCAGGTCGTCGGCCTGATCGCGGGCGGCCCCTCCGCCATGGTCAAGGCCGTGGAGGGCGCCGAGGACTCCAAGGAACTCGCCGCCGCCGACCTCGACGGCATCAACCTCACCGAGAACGACATCGTCGTCGGCATCTCGGCCTCGGGCCGCACCCCGTACGCGATCGGCGCCGTCGAACACGCCCGCACCCGCTACGGCGCGCTCACCGTCGGCCTGTCCTGCAACGCGGACAGCGCCCTCGCCGCCGCCGCTGACCACGGCATCGAGGTCGTCGTCGGCCCCGAGCTGCTCACCGGCTCGACCCGCCTCAAGGCCGGCACGGCGCAGAAGCTCGTACTCAACATGCTGTCGACGATCTCCATGATCCGGCTCGGCAAGACGTACGGAAACCTCATGGTCGACGTACGCGCGTCGAACGAGAAGCTGCGGGCCCGCTCCCGCCGCATCGTCTCCCTCGCCACCGGCGCCGACGACGCCGCCATCGAGGCCGCGCTCGCCGCGACCGACGGCGAGGTCAAGAACGCCATCCTCGTCGTCCTCGGCGACGTCGACGGCCCCACCGCCGACCGGCTCCTCACGGAGTCCGACGGCCACCTGCGCGCCGCGCTCGCGGCCGCCGCCACCAAGTAGTCGGTTCCCCGTAGCCAGTCCCCCGCCCACCCCGAGCTCCACCTGCACAGCAAGGCAAGACGCACCATGGCCGATAACGCCGAGAACAAGAACCGCGCCGTCGCCGCCGCGATCCTCCCGCTCGTCGGCGGCGCTTCGAACGTCACCTCCGTAGCCCACTGCATGACCCGGCTCCGCCTGGGGATCGCGGACCGTTCGCTCGTCCAGGACGAGGCGCTCAAGGCGCTTCCCGACGTCATGGGCGTCGTCGAGGACGAGACGTACCAGATCGTCCTCGGGCCCGGGAAGGTCGCCCGGGTCACGCCCGAGTTCGAGACGCTGGTGGAGGAGGGCAGGGCGGCCGCCCCGGCGCCCGAGCCCGCCCCCGCGGCGGGGCACTCCGCGGACGACCTCGCCGCCCAGGGCGCCGCGATGAGGGCCCAGCAGAAGGCGAAGAACGCCACGCCGTTCAAGCTGTTCCTGCGCAAGATCGCGAACATCTTCGTGCCGCTGATCCCGGCCCTGATCGGCTGCGGCATCATCGCCGGCCTCAACGGCCTGCTGATCAACCTGGAGTGGCTGCCGGCCGTCACCCCGGCGCTCGCCGCCATGGCCTCCGGCTTCATGGCGCTGATCGCGGTGTTCGTCGGCTACAACACGGCGAAGGAGTTCGGCGGCACACCGATCCTCGGCGGCGCGGTCGCGGCGATCATCGTGTACCCGGGCGTCGCCAACATCGAGGCGTTCGGCCAGAAGCTCTCCCCCGGCCAGGGCGGTGTGCTCGGCGCGCTCGGCGCGGCGGTGCTCGCGGTCTACATCGAGAAGTGGTGCCGCAAGTGGGTCCCGGAGGCGGTCGACGTCCTGGTCACCCCCACCCTGACGGTCCTGATCTCCGGCCTGGTCACGATCTTCGGCCTGATGTACGTCGCCGGTGAGGTCTCCACGGGCATCGGTACGGCGGCGAACTGGCTGCTCGACAACACGGGCGCGTTCGCGGGCCTCGTCCTCGGCGGCCTCTTCCTCCCCCTCGTCATGCTGGGCCTGCACCAGGCCCTGATCCCGATCCACACCACGCTCATCGAGCAGCAGGGCTACACCGTTCTGCTCCCCATCCTGGCGATGGCGGGCGCGGGCCAGGTCGGCGCGGCGATCGCCGTCTTCAAGAAGCTCAAGAACAACCACTCGATCCGCAAGACCATCAAGTCGGCGCTCCCCGCGGGCTTCCTCGGCGTGGGCGAACCCCTCATCTACGGTGTCTCGCTCCCGCTCGGCCGCCCCTTCATCACGGCGTGCGTCGGCGGCGCGGCGGGCGGCGCGTTCGTCGGACTGTTCTCGATGCTCGGCGACAAGGTCGGTTCGACGGCCATCGGCCCGTCCGGCTGGGCCCTGTTCCCGCTCCTCGACGGCAACAAGGGGCTGGGCGTGACCTGCGCGATCTACCTGGGCGGCCTGCTGGTCGGCTACGTCGTCGGGTTCCTCGCGACGTACTACTTCGGCTTCACGAAGGAGATGCTCGTCGAGTTCAACGCGGACGTCGACGCGGGCGAATCCCCCGAGGCCCACGCCGAGGCGGGCCCGTCGGCCCCGAAGCCGACCCCGTCGACGACGGACAAGGAACCGGCGAAGGTCTGACGCCACCGACCCCACCCACACCATGAGGGCGGCACCTCGTACACGACGGGGTGCCGCCCTCACGGCATGTCGAGCATGGTTGCCGCAGCCGACGGACGACACGTACAGTTTCCTGTACGTACAGGATTCCGTACACCACGAGGAGGACAGCCTTGCGCACCATGACCTACACCGAGTCCCGCGCCAAGTACGCCGAGACGCTCAACGCGGTGGTGGACGACCGCGAGGAGGTCATAGTGACGCGCAGCGGTCACGACCCCGTCGTCATCGTGGCGCTGTCGGAGTACGAGTCGTTGAAGGAGACGGCCTACCTCCTGCGCAGCCCCGAGAACGCCAGGCGCCTGCTCGCGTCCATCGACCGCCTGGAGAACGGCGGCGGTGCGGTCAGGGAGCTGGCGGAATGAAATTCGTCTGGGACGAGTCGAGCTGGGCGGACTACGTCTGGTGGCAGACGCAAGACCGCAAGGTCCTGAAGCGGATCAACTCGCTGCTCCAGGACATCGCCCGCAACGGCAACGAGGGAATCGGCAAGCCGGAACCCCTCAAGCACGGTTTTCAGGGCTACTGGTCCCGTCGCATCACGGACGAGCACCGGCTCGTGTACAAGGTCGTCGAGGACGAGATCCGCGTCGCCGCCTGCCGCTACCACTACGAACGCTGAACCGACGCGTCCCACGAACCGGTCGCCGGAAGGCCGAGGCCGTGCAGCGCGTCCCACTGCTCGTTCGACATGATCACGGTGTGTCCGGGCGGCTCGGGCCGGTGGTCGGCGGCGCCCGCCGCGGAGGCCGCCGTACCCACCAGAGCCAGGGCCGACACGGCAGTCGCCAGTACGCGCGTACGCAGGCTGTTCGTCATGCCCGCCCAACGAGCGGCGTCACCCCGCGGTCACCGCTCCACATGCGCCCGCGCCCGGCCTCCCGCATCCTGGGCCCATGGCTGACAGCACCTATTCGAAGATCTCCTGGACCGAGTTCCGCCCGGAGCGGAGCCGCCTGACCGCCGGGGCGGTGCTCACCGGGATCGGCACCCTCACCGCCATGGCCGGGATCGGCGTCCTCGTCTACGAGATGGTCCGCGCGGGCCGCGACTGGACCGGCACCTGGGACGTGCCGCCCGCCGAGCTGGCCACCCGCGCCATGCACCAGGCGCAGGCGGCGGCCACCAGCGCCTCGCGGGCGGGCCGTGACACCTGGAAGTCGTTCTCCGAACAGCCTGCGGCCTGAGCCTGCCGCGGGAGCGGGGCGGCGGACGGCATCCGCCTCCCCGCTCCGCGCCCCCTCCGTCAGCGGCGCCCCGTCGGCAGCCGCGGCGAGCAGACCAGCGACGACTCGTCCGTTGGCACCAGCCGTTCGATCGAGCCCGGCCGCCCCTTCGTCACCTTCAGCTGCTCGGCGTTCAGGTAGCCGATGAACAGCTGCTTGCCGTGCGGCATCGCGGACGGCGTGAAGACGAAGGTGACACGGCCGTCGTCCTCCCGCTCGCCCCGCATCACCCGCTCCACGCCCGGCCCTGTCCCCCGCGGCCCGACGTCGCCCTCACCGGGCCCGGCGCAGAACTCGCCGACCTTCATCAGCACCGGGAACCCGGCCTGCCGCAGGGCCTGTTCGACCCCGGCGTGGTCGGCGAAGTACCGGTCCTTGTCCCAGGTGACGTGCACCGTCCCGTCGGTCTTCGTGTCCACGGTGTACGCCGCGTTGCGGATGTGCACGCCGCCCGCGGCGTTCCCCGGCGGCGCCGTCCCCGAGCCGATGCCGGGCACCGCGACGGCGAGTCCGGCCACGGCGGCACACGCCCCCAGCGTCGTCGTCACGCGGCGCCGCCTGCGCGCCCTCCCCATCGCCTCGATCCGCTCGACCGGGACACTCATGCCCACCCCGTCGAACGCCTCCCGCAGCACGCCGCGGACCTCACCCAGTTCGTCGCTCATCGCTCGCCCTCCTGCGCCGTCACGAGTTGTGCGCGCAGCGCCGTGACGGCCCGCGACAGATGGGCGGTGACCGTGCCCTCGGCGATCCCGAGGGCCTTCGCCGTCGCCCTGGTGTCCAGGTCGAGGAAGACCCGCAGGGCGATCACCTCCCGCTGCCGTCGCGGCAGCCCGCGCAGCGCGGCGAGCAGCGCGGGGTCGAGGCCCGTCTCGTCGGCCGGCCCGGCGACCTCGGGAACGCCGTCGACGACGACCTCCCGACGCTGCCTGCGCCACCACGAGATCCGGGTGTTCAGCGCCGTCCGCACGATCCAGGCCCGCGGCGCGGGATGCCGGCCCACCTTCGCCCAGGACCCCCAGGCCTTCGCGTACGCGTCGGCCACCAGATCCTCGGCGAGCTGCCGCTCCCCCACACAAGCGAGCACCGTCCGCAGACAGTCGCCCTGACTGGCGCGGTAGAACTCCCTGAACTCCAGCTGCTCCACACCTTCCCCACGCCCGGAGACGGCATTTCACTTACCCACGGCCTACCGATACCCGCGGCCCACCGATCCTCCGAAGCTCAAGCCCCGGCGGAAGAAACTCGTCGGCGTCCGTCGTCGACCTGCGACGGAGCCGACCCGATCCGCCCCGAGGCTCAAGCCCCGCGCCCCGAGCCCTGCTTTCAAGGATGGGGAGGTGGGTCTCAACCCACCCTCCCACCCTGCGAGTTGAGAATCCGGACACTTCTCGTCACCGGCTTGCCACGGAGGGTGACGACGCCCTAACGTGCCCGATAACCGAACGACCCCCGCCGGTGCGCCAACACCTAACGGGGGTCTGTCCACCGAGATCTTCGAAGGAGATCCCGTGGCTGACACCCACTTTAGTGCTGCCTCGCCGTCCCCCGAAGCCCACCCCGCCGCGAATCCGGGCTACGGCAAGCGTTCCGCTCCGGACCAACTCCCCCGAACAGGCGAGGACTTCGGGCACCTGCCGCCCCGGGAAGCGCACATCGCGGGCTACATCGACCGGTTGCCCGACGGCTCGGACATCTCCGTGAAGACGCTCGCCAAGCACCTCCCGTACGGCCAGGCGGCACTGCGCACGGCGCTCAACAACCTGCATCGGGCAGGCCACTTGAGGCGCGGACGCGAGCACGTCCAGGGCTCGGGAAGCGCCCGTTGGGTGACCCGCAGCTGGTTCTCCCGCACGCCGCGCGGCGACGCGTGGTGGACGGCGTACGTACGGGGCGACGTACCCGAGGCCGCGCAAGAAGAACCCGAACCCGCGCCGGGAGCCGCCCCCACCCGCAGCCGCGCGCTACTGCTGCTCGCCGCGCTCGGGCGCACGGCGCCGTCACTGGCGCTGTCGGCGACGGAGTGCGCTCGGCTCGCGCCGGAGGTGGAGGAGTGGTTCGCGCGGGGCGCCACCGAAGACACCCTGCTGCACGCCCTGACAGCGGGCCTCCCCACCCCGGTCCACAGCCCGGCGGCCCTCCTGGCCCGCCGCCTGCGCGACAAACTCCCACCGCCACCACCGCCCGCACCCCACCAGCGGCCCCTACGCCTCCTGGAATGCGGAAAATGCGGCGCCCCCGGCCGCCCCGAGGCCCTGCCCGACGGCTTCTGCGCACTGTGCCGAGGCACCCGCCCCGCCTACCCGCCCCCGGCCCCACTCACAGAGGAAGCCGTCCGCGCCCGCGCCGCCGAGGCCCGAGCAGCGATGGCCCCCCGCGGCGAACGGGCACGCGTATGACCGCGCAGAGCGAAGACGTCACCCCGGCTCGACCCATCAAGCCCCGCCCGGCCCATCAAGCCCCGCCGGCGATTGAGGCGCGGGGTCCGGGGCGGAGCCCCGAGGCGTCAACCACGGGCTGGGCGCAGCAAAACGCCCGAGGGCGGCACCGTCTCACGTGGAGACGGTGCCGCCCTCGGGTCAAGGACGGGCTGAACCGCGAGCGGCTCAGAAGTCCATGTCACCGCCCGGCATGCCGCCACCGGCCGGCGCAGCGCCCGCCTTCTCCGGCTTGTCGGCGATGACGGCCTCGGTGGTGAGGAACAGCGCGGCGATCGACGCGGCGTTCTGGAGCGCGGAGCGCGTCACCTTGGCCGGGTCGAGGATGCCCTCGGCGATCATGTCGACGTAGTCACCCGTCGCGGCGTTCAGACCGTGGCCGACGGCCAGGTTGCGCACCTTCTCCACGACGACGCCACCCTCGAGACCACCGTTGACGGCGATCTGCTTGAGCGGGGCCTCCAGGGCGAGCTTCACGGCGTTGGCGCCGGTCGCCTCGTCACCCTCGAGCTCCAGCTTCTCGAAGACCGCGGAGGCCTGGAGCAGGGCCACGCCACCACCGGCGACGATGCCCTCCTCGACGGCCGCCTTCGCGTTGCGAACGGCGTCCTCGATGCGGTGCTTGCGCTCCTTGAGCTCGACCTCGGTCGCGGCACCGGCCTTGATGACGGCGACGCCACCGGCGAGCTTCGCCAGGCGCTCCTGGAGCTTCTCGCGGTCGTAGTCCGAGTCGCTGTTCTCGATCTCGGCACGGATCTGGTTGACGCGGCCCTGGACCTGGTCGCTGTCACCGGCGCCGTCGACGATCGTCGTCTCGTCCTTGGTGATGACGACCTTGCGGGCGCGGCCGAGCAGGTCGAGACCGGCGTTCTCCAGCTTGAGGCCGACCTCCTCGGAGATGACGGTGCCACCGGTGAGGATGGCGATGTCGCCGAGCATGGCCTTGCGGCGGTCACCGAAGCCCGGGGCCTTGACGGCGACGGACTTGAAGGTGCCACGGATCTTGTTGACGACCAGGGTCGACAGGGCCTCGCCCTCGACGTCCTCGGCGATGATCAGCAGCGGCTTGCCGGACTGCATGACCTTCTCGAGCAGCGGAAGGAGGTCCTTCACGTTGCCGATCTTCGAGTTGACGATCAGGATGTACGGGTCCTCCAGCGAGGCCTCCATACGCTCCATGTCGGTGGCGAAGTACGCCGAGATGTAGCCCTTGTCGAAGCGCATACCCTCGGTGAGCTCAAGCTCCAGACCGAAGGTCTGGGACTCCTCGACGGTGATGACGCCTTCCTTGCCGACCTTGTCCATGGCCTCGGCGATGAGCTCGCCGATCTGGGTGTCGGCGGCGGAGATGGAGGCCGTCGAAGCGATCTGCTCCTTGGTCTCGACCTCCTTGGCCTGCTCAAGAAGGGCGGCGGAGACGGCCTCGGTGGCCTTCTCGATACCGCGCTTGAGGGCCATCGGGTTGGCGCCGGCGGCTACGTTGCGAAGGCCTTCGCGAACGAGCGCCTGGGCCAGGACGGTCGCGGTCGTCGTGCCGTCACCGGCGACGTCGTCCGTCTTCTTCGCGACCTCCTTGACCAGCTCGGCGCCGATCTTCTCGTACGGGTCCTCGAGCTCGATCTCCTTGGCGATGGACACACCATCGTTGGTGATCGTGGGGGCGCCCCACTTCTTCTCGAGGACGACGTTGCGACCCTTGGGGCCCAGGGTCACCTTGACGGCGTCGGCGAGCTGGTTCATGCCGCGCTCGAGGCCGCGCCGTGCCTCCTCGTCGAACGCGATGATCTTGGCCATGTGAAGTGGTCCTCCCGGACGGGGTGGCTAACGCAAACGGACCGTGCTGGTGCCCGCGACGGACGGCCTGCGGACCTTGTGGCTCCTTGCACCACCCGGTCCCCGGACCTCACCGACCCGATCCAAGTTCTGTCACTCTCACTGGGAGAGTGCTAAGCCCAATGATTAGCACTCGACCCCTTCGAGTGCAAGGCCGTACCACGAAGGTGCAGGCAACACCCGTTCAGCACGAAGGGCCCGCCCCCGGCTACCCGGGAGACGAGCCCTCCATGACGTGCGACGTACAAGCTTGCAGTCTGACGCGCGCGTTCAGCCGGCGGCGACGCGGACCATGTCGGCCTGCGGCCCCTTCTGGCCCTGCGAGATCTCGAACTCGACCCGCTGCCCCTCTTCCAGGGTGCGGTAGCCGTCCATCTGAATCGCGCTGTAGTGGACGAAAACATCCGCACCACCGTCGACCGCGATGAAGCCGTACCCCTTCTCCGCGTTGAACCACTTGACGGTGCCCTGAGCCATGCCTAACTCCCCTATTACTGGCCCTTGCGCAGGACCGCACTTCGCGGACCCGGGTCAGACCTCACGCCCCATGGGATATGGGGGTGTGCGCCGGAACGCGTCGACCGCGGCTGAATGTATCTGCACAACTGCCGTCTGCAACAGGTCAATCGGACGAGAATTCTGGGCACGCCAGATCGGGGAAACCGGGCCAACTCACCGGATCCCAGTGCAACTCGGGCCGCGTAAATGCCATAAAAGGCCCGAAAGGGCCGGGTACTTTGGCTGCTTCTTGTCGGGGCGGGGGCGAGAACTCATATGCGCCCGTCATGCACCGCGCGGGGAAACGCAGCAGCTTCCCCAACTGTACCGCGCTCAACCATGCTGAATTGCCCCCTCCGTTTCTCTCGCGGAGGGGGCAATTCAGGTAACTCTGTGTGGAACGGCGAAGATCAGCAGCCGCCGGCGACGGCGGGAATGATCGAAACACCCGCGCCGTCCGGCGTCGCCGTGTCGAGACCCTGCTCGAAACGGACGTCGTCGTCGTTCACGTACACGTTCACGAAACGGCGCAGCTTGCCCTGATCGTCCAGCACGCGGGCGGCGATCCCGGTGTGGTTCTTCTCCAGGTCCGCGATGACGTCGCCCAGGGTGGCCCCCTCGGCGGGCACCTCGGCCTGACCACCGGTGTAGGTGCGGAGAATGGTGGGGATACGGACGGAAACGCTCATGAATTCACCTCGAAGATCAAGCCCCTCCGGCGGGGCGTTTCAGCCCCTCCGGCGTTTGAGGAGCGGGGGTCCGGGGGCGGCGCCCCCGTGGCGTAAGCAACTACTCGGCGAGACCCGCGGCGCGGAACGCGTCCAGGCTCGGCCGGATCGTCGCCGTCGCCTGAGACGATTCGGCAACCGCGTCCAGCGTCTTGAGCCCGTCGCCGGTGTTCAGCACCACCGTGGTCAGCGACGGATCGATCTGCCCCGCCTCGATGAGCTTCTTCGTGACCCCGAGCGTCACACCCCCGGCGGTCTCCGCGAAGATCCCCTCGGTGCGCGCGAGCAGCTTGATCGCGTCGACGACCTGCTCGTCGTTCACGTCCTCCACCGCGCCACCGGTGCGCCGCGCGATGTCGAGCACGTACGGCCCGTCGGCCGGGTTGCCGATGGCGAGGGACTTGGCGATCGTCTTCGGCTTCTGCGGCCGCACGACGTCGTGGCCGCCCTTGTACGCCACCGACACCGGCGAGCAGCCCTCGGCCTGGGCGCCGAAGAGCTTGTACGGCTTGTCCTCGACGAGGCCGAGCTTGATCAGCTCCTTCAGCCCCTTGTCGATCTTCGTGAACTGCGAGCCGGACGCGATCGGGATGACCAGCTGGTCGGGCAGGACCCAGCCGAGCTGCTCGCAGATCTCGTACGCGAGCGTCTTGGAGCCCTCGCCGTAGTACGGGCGCAGGTTCACGTTGACGAAGCCCCAGCCCTCGCCCAGCGGGTCGCCGATGAGCTCGGAGCAGAAGCGGTTCACGTCGTCGTAGTTGCCCTCGATGGCGACGAGGTCACCGCCGTAGACACCGGCCATGACGACCTTGCCCTGCTCCAGGTCGTGCGGGATGAACACGCAGGAGCGGAAGCCGGCGCGGGCGGCGGCGGCGCCGACGGCGCCCGCGAGGTTGCCGGTGGAGGAGCAGGAGAGCGTCGTGAAGCCGAAGGCGCGGGCGGCCTCGATGGCCTGCGCGACGACGCGGTCCTTGAAGGAGTGCGTGGGGTTGCCGGAGTCGTCCTTGACGAACAACTTGCCCTCGGCGACGCCCAGTTCACGGCCGAGGTTGTCGGCCTTGACGAGCTTGGTCCAGCCGGGGTTCAGGTTCGGCTTCTCGGCGACGTCGGCCGGGACGGGCAGCAGCGGGGCGTAGCGCCAGATGTTGGCGGGGCCGGCCTCGATCTGCTTGCGGAGGGCCTCGGGGTCGCCGACGGGCAGGTCGTACGCGACTTCCAGAGGCCCGAAACACTCGGCGCAGGCGAAGACGGGGCCGAGCGGGACGACGTTGCCGCACTCGCGGCAGGAGAGCCCGGAGGCGGGACCGAGATCGACGGTCGAAGCGTCGGCGGTGGCGGCGGTTCCGGTGGCGACAGTCTGTACAGCCATGAGAGGCGAGGCCCTTTCTCCTCATCTTTCTCGCGGCGCATCTCGCCACGAGACGGATTTGGCACCTTCCCTAGCCGGGAGCCTCGCGGGCGCACTGCGGTGTGCGGACGAGACCGGCTGGAGGGTTGCCGGGGCTTCAACGGGCCGTATCCCTCTGCCCCTCTGGATGAGCGGTATTCGATTGTGTGAATTCACTTGTGAGCGCCCGGCGACCCCGACATGCGATGGTCACCGGCCTTGTTCAAGACTGTAACCGACGGCCCGGACCCTTGAGATAGTCGTCCGCACCGCGAGATGGATCACATCCGGATCCGTACGACGGTCCTTACGGAAGGAACGCTGACCGTGCTGGAAGAGGTCGAGCGCTGGCTGAACAGGCGCTCCTGGGCCGTGGCCGACCACCCCTTGCGCCAGTTGATCGCCGCCAAGCACGCGTCGGGCCAGCGGGTGAGCGTCGTCCTGCCCGCGCTGAACGAGGAGGAGACGGTCGGCGAGATCGTCGCGGAGATCCGGCGGGCGCTGATGTCGGAGGCGGTGCCGCTCGTCGACGAGCTCGTGGTCGTCGACTCCGGCTCCACCGACCGCACCTCGGAGGTCGCGGCGGCGGCCGGGGCGCGGGTCGAGCACCGGGACGCGATCCTGCCGAGGATCCCGGTGCGGCCCGGCAAGGGTGAGGTGCTGTGGCGTTCGCTGTTCGTCACTTCCGGTGACATCGTCTGCTTCGTCGACGCGGATCTGAAGGAGTTCTCGGCGGACTTCGTCTCCGGCATCGTCGGCCCGCTGCTGACCGAGCCGGGCGTCGACTTCGTGAAGGCGATGTACGACCGTCCGCTGGCCGGGGCGGCCGGGCAGGGCGGCCGGGTGACCGAGCTGATGGCGCGCCCGATCCTCAATCTGCACTGGCCTCAACTGGCCGGATTCGTCCAGCCGTTGGGCGGCGAGTACGCGGCCCGGCGCTCGCTGCTGGAACAGCTCCCGTTCCCCGTCGGGTACGGCGTGGAGCTGGGCCTGCTCGTGGACGCGCTGCACACCGTGGGCCTGGACGGGCTCGCGCAGGTCGACGTCGGCGTGCGCAAGCACCGGCACCAGGACGGGCAGGCGCTCGGCCGGATGGCGGCGGCCATCTACCGCACCGCGCAGCTGCGGCTCGCGCGCGGACACCTCGTCCGGCCGGTGCTCACGCAGTTCGAGCGCGGCGAGGCCGGCTTCGAGCCGCGAACGCACGCGGTCGACACGGAGGAGCGGCCCCCGATGGCCGAAATCAGTGAGTATGCGGAGCGTCGCGTCGCATGAACGCAGGCTCATCATACGTTCTGCCTAAATTGCCCTTTATGTGGCTCAAACATGTAAAGGGCAGAGCGGCCTGCGCCGCGGCCGCGACCCTCGCCGCCTGTGTGGCGGGTCTCGCGCCCGCCCCGGCGTCGGCCGACGTGGTCTCCCCCTTCGCCAAGCGGTACGACGAATCGATCTACGGCGACTTCACGACCATCGGCAACACGGTCATGGGCTGCCCGACGGACGACGCCGACATGGCCGCGCGCTGCGCCGTCGCCGCGGACGGCGAGGGCAGGGACAACAACAACACGTTCGTCATGCAGCGGATCAACACCGCGGGGACGACGGACGGCTACGGCTCCAGCACCGGCCGCGTCACGATCCCGCCCGGCGCCAGGATCGCGTACGCCCGCCTCTTCTACGGCGGCAACGACGGCACGTACCGGGGCCCGAGCGGCGCCCAGCTGAGGCGCTGCGACATCTCCGGCGCCGATGTCGACCCCTCGCCCGGTGAGCCACAGGACTCGGTGCCCGTGGTCGGCATCGGCGGCGCGACACCGACGAAGGTCTCCCCGACGAACGTGGTGCGGGACCCCGCCGCCACCAACGGGCCCCACTACTACACGGGCGAGGCGGACGTCACGGACCGCTTCGACGCCATCATCGGGACGGGCAACCCCATTCCCGTCTCCGTCGGCGACATCTGGGCGCCCACCGGCAAGGGCTGCGTGGCCGGCTGGTCGATGACCGTCGTCTACCAGTACGACGCCCCGAACGAGACGTACGCGCCGGACCGCCGCAACGTCTACCTCTACGGCGGCCACGTCCTGCAACGCTCCACCTCCCCGGCCACCCGGGTCACGGTCGACGGCTTCTACCGGACGTCGGGGACCCCGCGGGCCAGCGTCACCGCGTACGAGGGCGACTGGAACACGCCGGGCGACAAGTTCGCCGTGGGCGGGCAGAACATCACCGAGTCGCACACCGGCAACACCAACAACTTCTTCATCTCCGAGGACGACGGCGCCCTCGCCCCGAAGATGCGCAACAACCTGAGCATCGACGCGAAGGAGTTCGACGTCTCGGGCGGCGACTCCACGCGGGCCGCCGGGTCCGAGCCGATCCCCGTCGGTTCGACCTCGACCACCCTGGACTTCTCCACCAAGGGCGACACCTACGTCCCCTCCGCGCTCGCCCTGTCCGTCCCGGTCCCCGACCTGGAGATCACCAAGACGGCGAGCCCCGCGACGGTGGAGCCGGGCGACACGGTGACGTACACGGTCAAGGCGAAGAACATCAGCAAGCTCGACTACCCCAACGCCAGGTTCACCGACGACCTCACCGAGAACCTCGACGACGCGACGTACAACGACGACGCGGAGGCGAGCATCGGCACCGTCTCCTACACGGAGCCGAAGGTCGGCTGGACCGGGGACATCCCGGCCGGGCAGACCGCGACCGTCACGTACTCGGTGAAGGTCGACGACCCGGTCGGCGGCGACGGCAAGCTCACCAACAGCGTCACCGCCGACACCCCGCGCACCAACTGCGAGGAGGGCTCCACCGACGCCCGGTGCGGCATCGCGCCCACCATCGAGCGCGAGGCACCGTCCCCGTCGCCGACGTCCCCGTCGCCCACCCCGTCGGACCAGCCCGGCGAAGAGACCCCGGAGCCCACGCCGACCACCCCGGCCACGGGCGCCGAGAGCCCGCAGGCGCGGCCCACCCCGCCGAACCCGCCGAGCGGCGACGAGCTGGCGAGGACCGGCTCCGACTCGCATCTGCCGCTGTACGCCGGGCTCGCCGTCACCCTGTGCGGTCTCGGCGCGCTGCTCCTCGCGGCGGTCCGCAGCCGCCGGGACTGACCGGATCGCGGGCGCCGTCCCGGGCATCGCTCCAGGCGTTGTATACGGCCGGGCTCCGTCGGGAGCCCGGCCGTACGTTTGAACGTTTCCGGACGGGGCTAGCGTGCCCGTATGGCTTCCACGACGCATGGTGCTGCTGAGGTTCTCGTCGCTTCCAACCGCGGCCCGGTCTCGTACGTCCTCGACGACGCCGGGGGGATCGAGACGAAGCGCGGCGGGGGCGGTCTGGTGTCGGCGCTCAGCGTCGTCGAGGACAAGCTGTGGGTGTGCTCGGCGCTGAGCGAGGGCGACCGGGAGGCGGTGCGCCGCGGCGTCACCGAGCCCGGTGTGCGGATGCTGGACATCGACGCCGCCGTCCACACGGACGCGTACAACGGGATCGCCAACTCGGTGCTGTGGTTCGTGCACCACATGCTGTACCAGACGCCCCTCGAACCGTCGTTCGGCCCGGAGTTCCGGCGGCAGTGGGCCTCCTACGAGGCGTACAACCGGGCCTTCGCGCAGGCGCTCGCCGAGGAGGCGGCGCCGGGGGCGACCGTGGTGGTGCAGGACTACCACCTGACGCTGGTGCCGGGCATGCTGCGGGAGCTCCGCGACGACCTGCGCATCGGGCACTTCTCGCACACCCCCTGGGCACCCGTCGACTACTTCCGGATGCTGCCCGACGACATCGCCGAGCAGGTGCTGAGGGGCATGCTCGGGGCCGACCGCTGTGCGTTCCTCACCCGGCGCTGGGCGGACGCCTTCACCGACTGCTGTACGCATCTCGTCGGCGGCACGTCCGGAACCCGGATCGGGGTGCACGGGCTCGGCGCCGACGCGGACTTCCTGCGCGAGCGGGCGCACCGGGACGACGTGGAGGAGCGGCTCGGCGCGCTGCGCGAGCAGATCGGCGGGGACGGCACCCGCAAGACGATCGTCCGCGTCGACCGCACCGAACTGTCGAAGAACATCGTGCGCGGCCTCCACGCGTACGAGCTGCTCCTGGAGGAGCGCCCCGAGTGGCGCGAGCGGGTCGTCCACGTGGCGTTCGCCTACCCGTCCCGGCAGGACCTGGCCGTGTACCGCGACTACACGGACGAGGTGACGCGGGTCGCTGAGGCGATCAACTCCCGCTTCGGCACGGAGGGCTGGACGCCGGTCGTCCTCCACGTGAAGGACGACTTCGCCCGCTCCCTCGCGGCGTACCGGCTCGCCGACGTGGCCCTGGTCAACCCCATCCGGGACGGCATGAACCTGGTCGCCAAGGAGGTCCCCGTCGTCTCCGACGAGGGCTGCGCGCTGGTGCTCTCCCGGGAGGCCGGGGCCTACGAGGAACTGGCCGAGGACGCCCTCACCGTCAACCCCTACGACGTGACCGGCACGTCCCGCGCCCTCGCGGAGGCGTTGACCATGCCGACCGACGAACGCGCGGAACGCACGAAGCGCCTGGCTGCGGCGGCGACGGCGCTGCCGCCGGGCCAGTGGTTCCTGGAACAGCTGTCGGCGCTACGGGACGCGTGACCCAACCAAGCCCCTGCGGCTCGGGCAGCGGTGCTGCGGGGCCGATCAAGCCCCTGCGGCGATTGAGCAGCGGGGTCCGGGGCGGAGCCCCGTGACCGCGCCTGCTCAGGGCCGCTCCCCCGCACCCCCGCCGGCCAGATACCGCAGGAGCCCCGCCAGATCCGCCGGCCCCCCGAGGACCAGGTCCGCCCGCTCCGCCAACTCCCCGGTCACCCCGTCCGCCGCCACCAACAACCCCCGCACCCCGTCCGACCGCAACTTCTCCACCGCGGCGAACGCCGGAAGGTCACCGAGGTCGTCCCCCGCGTAGAGGACGCACTCCGCACCCACCTCCCGTACGTACTCGGTGAGCGCCACCCCCTTGTCCACGCCGGGCGGCCGCAGCTCCAGGACCATGCGCCCCGGCTCCACGATCAGCCCGTGCCGCGCGGCGAGTTCCGCCAGGGGCGTGCGCAGGGTGTCGAACGCGGCCCGCGGGTCGGACGCGCGGCGGGTGTGGACCGCGACGGCGCGGCCCTTCTCCTCGACGTACGTGTCGTGCCAGAGGTTCGACTCGGCGAGTACGCCGGGCAGTTCGGAGCGGACGGCGGCGACGCCGGGGTGCGGGGCGGGCGCGGTGACCGTACCGGTGACGGCGTCCCAGCGTTCGGCTCCGTAGTGGCCGAGGACGACGAGGTGTTCGAGGCCGGGGGCGCCGGCGAAGCCGCCGTGCCGGACCGCGACTCCGGCGGGGCGGCCGGTGACGACGGCCACGGCGGCGACCTTCGGGGCGAGGGCCGCGAGGGCGGGGACGATGTCCGGGTGGGCGCGGGCCTGGTCGGGGTCGGGGACGATGGGGGCGAGGGTGCCGTCGAAGTCCAGGGCGATGGCGCTCCGCTCGGGGTGGCGGAGGAGGGCGGTCAGGCCGTCGCGTCCTGCGGGGGTCCGGGGGGCGTACTCATGGCTGGCCATGCCCCGACGATAGCCGCTGCTTTTCAAGCCCCTGCGGCGATTGAGCAGCGGGGTCCGGGGCGGAGCCCCGGGGTGTGCGCCGGGGAGCCGTGGCTGGGCTTGGGGCTCTGCCCCATACCCCGCTCCTCAATCGCCGGAGGGGCTTAAATGGGGCAGCCGCAGGGGCTTAATTGCTGCGACGGGGCTCGGGGAACCGCGGTTAGCGGTCGGCGCGGCGGGCCTCGCGTACACGGCGGAGGCGGTTGACCGTGACGGGGGCGAACTCCAGGGCGCGGGGATCGTCGAGGAGCGCGTTGAGGAGTTGGTAGTAGCGCACCGGCGCCATGTCCAGCTCCTCCCGGATCGCCCGCTCCTTCACCCCCGGCGCCTCCCACCCCCGCCCCTCGAACAGCAGCACCGCCCGTTCACGATCACCCAGAGCCATGACCGCCACGCTACTCCGCGGACTCCGCGGCCGCCGCGTCGTTCTGGATGGACCCGAGCGTGCCCGCCGCACTGCCCTGCGGCGTGACGGTGGAGCCGATCTGCTTCTTGATCGCGGCGCTGATCTCGGGCCACGACGTCTTGTTGGCCGGGTAGTACGTGGCGCCCGCAAGCTCGTCGATGAAGGGCCGCAGCGCCTTGTCCTTGGAGGACGTGGTCATCGCGTCGGACGCGGAGACGGTGACCGGGGCGAGGGTGTACTCGCGGGAGAACTTCAGGACGTTGTCCTTGTCGTAGACGAAGTCGAGAAACTCGCCCGTCTCCTGGGGGTGGCCGCCCTGCTTGAACGCCATCATCCAGTCCGTGACACCCATCGTGGACCTGGGCGTGCCGTCGGGCCCGGGGATCGCCACGTCGCCGTAGTCGACGCCCTTGGCCTTGGCCATGTTCATCAGCGTGGGGTGGCCGGAGACCATGCCGACCTGCCCCTTGGCGAAGGCCTGGAAGGCGGGCGTGCGGTTGAGGTCGGCGGGCGCGGTGGGGCCGGTGAGGCCCTTGGAGACGAGGTTGTTCTTGAGCCAGGACAGCGCCTCGACGTTCCGCTCGTCGTCGATGGCGTAGCTGCCGACGTTGTCGGTGTAGCCGCCGCCGTTGCTGAGCATCCAGATCAGCGTCTCGGCCTGCGCCTCCTCGCTGCCGAGCGGCAGCGCGAACGGGTAGCGCACGCCCTCGGCCTTGAGCGCCTTGGCGTCGGCGACGAGGTCGGCCCAGGTCTTCGGCGGCGTGATGCCGGCCTGCTCGAAGAGGTCCTTGTTGTAGAAGAGGCGGCGCGTGGAGGCGGCGAACGGCATGCCGTACTGCGCGCCCTTGATCTCGCCGGCCGCGCCCATCTGCCCGACGAAGTCGGCCTGGACGGGGACCGAGAGCAGCTTGTCGACGGAGTAGAGCTTGCCCGCCGCCGCGTAGTCGGCGTACGCGCCGATCTGTGCCACGTCGGGCGCCTTGCCCGCGGCGACCATGTCCTTGACCTTCTTGTCGACGACGTCCCAGGAGTAGACGTCGACGTCGACCTTGATGTCCGGGTGCTTCGCCTCGAAGGCGGCGGCGAGCTCGTCCCAGTACTTCTGGGAGGTGTTGGCCTTCGAGTCGCCGTAGTCGGCGGCGACCACCCGCAGCGTGACGGCGTCGTCGGAGTCGCCGCTCCCACAGGCGGTGAGCAGCGACGACGCCACCACCACTCCGAGCGCGGCCGCCACGGTCAGAGCCGTCCTCCCCTTGCGCACTGCCGTACTCCACCCTCGTTTTCCGAGCCACGGGCCAGCCCCACGGTCCTCCCGGAAGGTCTACACCACATGAGCGGCGGAGCGGAAACGAGCCTCGAATGGACTAGACCTCTCACGGGTGGACGCGCGAGACTGTCCCCCGTGAAACATGTCATCGCCCTGGACGTGGGCGGCACCGGGATGAAGGCCGCCCTGGTAGGGGCGGACGGCACACTGCTGCACCAGGCCCGCCGGGCGACGCTGCGCGAGCGCGGCGCCGACGCCGTCGTCGAGTCGATCCTCGACTTCGCCGCCGACCTGCGCGCGTACGGCGCCTCGCACCTCGGCGAGCCCGCCCGCGCCGCCGGTGTCGCGGTGCCCGGCGTCGTGGACGAGAACGCCGGGATCGCCCTGTTCGCCGCCAACCTCGGCTGGCGCGACGTCCCCATGCGGGCGCTGCTCAGCGAGCGGCTCGGCGGCATCCCCGTGGCGCTCGGCCACGACGTGCGCACCGGCGGGCTCGGCGAGGGACGGCTCGGCGCGGGCAAGGACGCCGACCGGTTCCTGTTCATGCCGCTCGGCACCGGGATCGCGGGCGCCATCGGCATCGAAGGCCGCATCGAGCCCGGCGCGCACGGCTCCGCGGGCGAGATCGGCCATGTCGTCGTCCGCCCCGGCGGAGTGGACTGCGGCTGCGGTCAGCGCGGCTGCCTGGAGCGGTACGCCTCCGCCTCCGCGGTCACCCTGGCCTGGCAGGAGGCGAGCGGCGACGCGAAGGCGACCGCCGCGGACTGCGCGAAGGCCGTCGACGCGGGCGACCCGGCGGCGGCCCGGGTCTGGCAGGACGCGGTCGACGCGCTCGCCGACGGCCTGGTGCTCGCGCTCACTCTGCTGGACCCCCGCACGCTCATCATCGGTGGCGGGCTCGCCGAGGCCGGGGAAACCTTGTTCACACCCCTGCGTGCGGCCGTCGCGGAGCGCGTCACCTTCCAGGCGCTCCCCACGATCGTCCCGGCCGTCCTCGGGGACAGCGCCGGATGCCTGGGCGCGGGACTGCTCGCCTGGGACCTGCTCACCAACACCGCAGCCACTGGATCCTCGGAGGTAACCGCCTGATGGCCACAGCAAAGGTGCTCGCCGGCGCCAAGGTGGTGCTGCCCACCGGGACCGTCACCGACGGCCGCGTCATCGTGGACGGCACGAAGATCGCCGGTTCCGCCCCGGACGGCGCCGAGACCGTCGACCTGTCCGGCCACTGGGTGGTGCCCGGCTTCGTCGACATGCACAACCACGGCGGCGGCGGCGCGTCCTTCACCTCGGGCGCCATCGACGAGGTCCTCAAGGGCGTCCGTACGCACCAGCAGCACGGCACGACCACGATCGTGCCGTCCCTCGTCACCAGCGACATGGACTTCCTCGTGCAGCGCGCGGGGCTGCTCTCCGAGCTGGCCGAGCACGGCGAGATCGCGGGCATCCACTTCGAGGGCCCCTTCATCTCCCCGTGCCGCAAGGGCGCCCACGACGAGACGCTCCTGCGCGACCCCGACCCGGCCGAGGTCCGCAAGCTGCTCGACGCCGCCCGCGGCCAGGCCCGGATGGTCACCCTCGCCACGGAACTGCCCGGCGGCATCGACTCGGTGCGGCTCCTCGCCGAGCACGGCGTGATCGCCGCGATCGGCCACACCGACGCGAGCTACGAGCAGACGGTCGAGGCCATCGACGCGGGCGCCACGGTCGCCACGCACCTGTTCAACGCGATGCCGGGGCTCGGCCACCGCGAACCCGGGCCGATCGCGGCGCTCCTGGAGGACGACCGGATCACCGTCGAGCTGATCAACGACGGCACGCACCTGCACCCGGCCGCCCTCGAACTCGCCTTCCACCACAAGGGCGCCGAGCGCGTCGCGTTCATCACCGACGCGATGGACGCGGCCGGGTTCGGCGACGGGCGCTACATGCTCGGCCCGCTGGAGGTCGAGGTGAAGGACAGCGTGGCGCGGCTCGTCGAGGGCGGCTCCATCGCGGGCTCGACGCTCACCCTGGACCGGGCGTTCAAGCGGGCCGTCACGATCGACAAGCTGCCCGTCGAGGACGTCGTCCGCGCGATTTCCGCCAACCCGGCGCAATTGCTGGGGGTGTACGACAAGGTCGGCTCGCTGGAGCCCGGCAAGGACGCCGATCTCGTCGTCCTGGACGCGGAGTTCGACGTCAAGGGCGTCCTGCGCAAGGGCGAATGGCTCGTCGAGCCGTAACCCGCGCGCACAACTCCCCACGCACACAAGGCGGTTGACCCGAGGTCTGGGCCAACCGCCTTGACTTTGGCATGATCGACCCCCGTTACTGACAGTACGTAAGGGGGGTGAGGTCCTGTGATCCTCACGGTCACGCTCAACACCGCACTCGACATCACGTACCGCGTGCGTGCGCTGCGCCCGCATGCCTCGCACCGTGTCACCGAGGTCACCGAGCGGCCCGGCGGCAAGGGGCTCAACGTGGCGCGGGTGCTCGCCGCGCTCGGCCACGAGGTGACCGTCACGGGGTTCGCGGGCGGGGCGACGGGCCGCGCGCTCCAGGACCAGCTCCTGGACGTCCGCGGCGTTTCGGACGCCCTCGTCCCCGTCACCGGTTCGACCCGCCGCACGGTCGCCGTCGTCGACGCGTCGACCGGGGACACGACGCAGCTCAACGAGCCGGGGCCGGCGATCACGCCCGCCGAGTGGACGGCCTTCCAGGAGGCGTACGCGGATCTGCTGCGGTCCGCGTCCGCGGTGGCGCTGTGCGGGAGTCTGCCGCCGGGGGTGCCGGTCGGGGCGTACGCGACGCTGGTGCGCGCCGCGCGGGCGGCCTCGGTGCCCGTCCTCCTCGACACGAGCGGTGAACCCCTGCGCCGCGGCGTCGCGGCCCGACCCGACCTGGTGAAGCCGAACGCGGACGAACTGGCCGAACTCACGGGGTCGCACGAGCCGTTGCAGGCCATGAGGGACACGCGGCGACGCGGGGCGCACGCGGTGGTCGCCTCCCTCGGCCCGGACGGCCTGTGCGCGCTCACCGCCGACGGCGAGTGGCACGCGCCCGCGCCGGACCGGCTGTCCGGCAATCCGGCGGGGGCGGGGGACTCCGTGGTGGCGGGGCTGCTCTCCGGTCACGTGGACCACTTGCCGTGGCCGGAGCGGTTGGCGCGGGCGGTGGCGCTGTCCGCGGCGACCGTGGTCTCCCCCGCGGCCGGCGAATTCGACCCCGCCACCTACGAGGACCTCGTCCCCCGCATCACCGTGGCCCCCCGCGCGGGCGCGGCGTAACCCCCTTCAAGCCCCTGCGGCGTTTGAGCAGCGGGGTCCGGGGCGGAGCCCCGGGGTGTGCGACGGGTGACCGTGGCTGGGCTTGGGGCTCCGCCCCATACCCCGCTCCTCAATCGCCGGAGGGGCTTAAAGAGGGGGCAGCCGCAGGGGGTTGATCGGGTCAGTTCTGGGTGAGCCAGAGGCGGTCGAAGTTGGCGTCGCACTTGTTGCCGTCCTCACAGGACACCGTAATCGCGTTGGTCCCCTTGGTGAGCTGCACGATGGCCCACGTATTGGTCCACCCCTTCGCCCAGTCCCCCTCCTTCGCCCCGGCGAAGTTCTTCATGTTCAGCGGACGCGTCTGCTTCGTCCCGTTGACGTCGATCGTCGCGTCGGAGTCCTTGCCGGGCACCCCGTAGTCGACGTGCAACCGGTACGCGCCGTCCTTCGGGATGTCACTGACGGTCCAGGTCAGGCTCGCGCCCACCTTGTTGAACCCGGCGACGTACACCCCGCCGTCGGCCTTCGCGCCCTTCACGTCGGACGCCGTGGACGTGCCGCCCGCCAGCGTCAGCGACTTCGCGTCCGTCTTCGGCAGGTCGACCGCCGGCGCGGACGCCGACTTCGAGGGCTTCTCGCTCGGCTGCACGGACCCCGAGTCGCTGGAGGGGGTGGCACCGGCCTCGGCGCCCTTGTCGTCACCCGTGTCGTTGCTCACCATCGCGATGCCGATACCGATGACGACGGCCGCGACCACGGCGACCGCGCCGATCAGCAGCGCCTTCGTATTGGGGCCACGACCGCGGCCGGCGCCGCGCATGGGCGCCGTCGGCGGGCCCGCCTGGCCGGGAACGCCGCCGGGCACCGTCTCCGGCGCCTGGTAGTGGGCGTTCGGCTGCTGGTACGCCGCCTGGGCGGGCTGCGTCTGCCCGTACTGGCGCTCCCCGACCGTACGGACCTGATTGGCCCGGACCGGGCCGTACGAGGACCGCGGATTCGGGTAGCCGTAACCGCCACCCGCACCCTCCGGCGGGGTCGCCCCGGCCGCCTGACCGTCGGCGTACAGATAGCCGAACGGATCGTCGTCCTCGGGCGTGGTGCTCCCGCCGTTGTTGCCGGGCGCCATCCCAGATCACTCCCTACACGTTGCTTACCTCGGCGAGGGTACCCGCTGCGAGTGACCCCACGGCGTGTCCTTGACCTCACCATGGACGCGGAACCGCGCCCAATGTAGGGGCTATCCGGCCCGCCTGTGCTGCTTGCTACGCGATCTTTTCTCTACGTACATGCGCTGGTCAGCGGATTGCAGCACTTCCTCCGCAGTCATGCCGCAGTGGGCCCAGCCGATGCCGAAACTGGCCCCTACCCGGACCGCCCTGCCATCCACTCGAATCGGCGGAATGATGGCGTTCCGCAACCTGACGGCGAGGTCCTGGGCGTCCTC
Source organism: Streptomyces sp. BYX5S (assembly GCF_054724165.1). Lineage (NCBI taxonomy): Bacteria > Bacillati > Actinomycetota > Actinomycetes > Kitasatosporales > Streptomycetaceae > Streptomyces > Streptomyces sp. BYX5S. Next base: position 7,841,976 of record NZ_CM138829.1, read on the forward strand.
GCGGCCGAGTCCGTCGGCGAGCACGACGAACTCGTCGCCTCCGAGCCGGGCCACCGTGTCCCCGTCGCGCACGACGCTGGTGAGGCGGCGGGCGACCTCGATGAGGACGGCGTCGCCCGCGTTGTGCCCGAACCTGTCGTTGATCGACTTGAAGCCGTCGAGGTCGCAGAAGAGGACGGCGAGGCCCTTCGTGCCGTTGTCGACGCCGGAGGACTCGTCGTGCTCGGGCGCGACGACGTGCACGTGGTGGTCGAAGCCGTCGAAGCCCTCGTACAGGTTCGACTGGTGCGGGACGGGGGCGCCGAAGTCGTAGCCGACCCCGATGCTGTCGTCGGAGGCGGCGCGGTGGTCGCCGTAGGCCGCGTCGAGGGAGTCGATGGCGCTGGGGCCGGCCTCCTGCGGGCGGCGGCACAGCCGGGCGGAGAGGCGGGCGCGCAGCTCCGCGGCGTTCGGCAGGCCGGTCAGGGAGTCGTGCGAGGCGCGGTGGGCGAGCTGGAGCTCGCGGCGCTTGCGCTCCTCTATGTCCTCGACGTGGGTGAGCAGGAAGCGCGGCCCGTCGGCGGCGTCGGCGACCACCGAGTTGCGCAGGGACACCCACACGTACGTGCCGTCGCGGCGGGCGAGGCGCAGCTCGGCGCGGCCGCCCTCGGCGGAGGTGCGCAGCAGGGTGCCGATGTCCTCGGGGTGCACGAGGTCGGCGAACGAGTAGCGGCGCATGGCGGAGGCCGGGCGGCCGAGGAGGCGGCACAGCGCGTCGTTGGTGCGCAGGATGCGGCCGTGCTGGTCGCCGCCCATCTCGGCGATGGCCATGCCGGAGGGCGCGTACTCGAAGGCCTGCCGGAAGCTTTCCTCGCTGGCGCGCAGGGCCTGCTGCTCGCGCTCCAGGCGGACGAGGGCGCGCTGCATGTTGGAGCGCAGCCGGGCGTTGCTGATCGCGATGGCGGCCTGGAACGCGTACATCTGGAGGGCCTCGCGGCCCCAGGCGCCGGGGATCCGGCCGTTGCGCGGGCGGTCGACGGAGATCACGCCGATCAGTTCGCCGCCGGAGGAGCCGGTCGCGTACATGGGGGCGAAGAGGCGGTCGGCGGGGTGCCACTCGTCCTCGAAGCGGGGCGGCGGCCCCGCGGTGAACCACTGCGGGACGTCGTCCTCGTCGAGGATCCAGCCCTCGGTGTGCGGTATGAAGCGCAGCTCGCCCCACTGCTTGCCCATGGCGAGGCGGCGGTCCCAGGCGTCGCGGGAGCCGACGCGGCCGGTGATCAGGGCCTCGGCCGCGGAGTTGCCCGCGAAGGCGGCGACGACGAGATCACCGTCGGGCCGGACGAGGTTCACGCAGGCCAGTTCGTAACCCAGCCCGCTCACCACGCCGTCCGCGACGGTCTGCAGGGTGTCGGCCAGACTGCGGGCGGCGTTCATGTCCGCCATGACCTGGTGCAGCTGACGCAGGGTCGCAAGACGGACGTAGGGCTCCGACTCGGTCTCCATGCTCAGTTCTCCCCGAGACCTCGACAGCACTCCAGAATTCAGATCGTTCTGATCGGCTTCGTTCAGCTTCGCTTCGCACGTGCAGCAGCACGTTCATCAGCAGTGTCGACCGCCACTGAATCACAGCGAGCTGTGCACCCGGTACACAGGGTCAACAAATTATGGCTCCTGTGACTCAAGTCACAGCTATAGATGAAGGATTGAGTCGGTTTCCTGGGCGGGTTCTGTGCGTTTCCTGAACGCATACCGCGTCCTACCGCGTCCATGGTCCTAGGACCGGTCTCGGTCGCCGGCCCGATGCGGGGCGCGCGGGGGCGAGGTTAGCGTTTGAGGCGTGTTGAAGACGTCCCCTGCCACATCCGTCCCGTCCCCCACGGGTTCCTCCGGGCATGCTGAGGGGGTGAGCAACGACGAGTTCCGTGCCGCCCTGTCCCGTCTGGCCGCGGGTGTCGTGCTGCTGACCGCGCACGAGCCGCAGCTCGATCCCGACGGGCCGCCCGGTGAGGACGCGGGCATGACGGCGACGGCCTTCATGTCCGTCTCCCTGGAGCCGCCGCTGGTGATGGTGTCCCTGCGCAACGGCTCCCGCATGGACGACCTCCTCGACGAGCAGCCGCTGTGGGCGGTGTCGGTCCTGTCGGAGTCCCAGAGCCACATCGCGGGGCGCTTCTCCATGAAGGGGCGGCTCAGCGACCGGCTCCTGTTCCAGGACCTCGCGTACGTGCGCGGGGAGCACACGGGGGCGCCGTTGATCGGTGGGGCGCTGGCGACGGTCGAGTGCCGGACGGAGAACCGGGTGGTTGCGGGGGACCACACGCTTGTGATTGGGCGGGTTCTGGGTGCCGCCGTGCCGAGTGCGGAGGGCGGCCCCCTCACGTACTTCCGCGGCCGCTACCGAGGCCTGAGCTGACCGCTCCCAGCCGTTGCGGCGCACCCAATCAAGCCTCTGCGGCGTTTGAGCAGGTCTTTCAAGCCCCTGCGGCGTTTGAGCAGCGGGGTCCGGGGCGGAGCCCCGGGGTGTGCGACGGGTGACCGTGGCTGGGCTTGGGGCTCTGCCCCATACCCCGCTCCTCAATCGCCGGAGGGGCTTGATCGGGTCAGCCGGAGAGGCTGAAGGGGGCAGCCGAGGGGCTTGAGTGGGGCAGCCGGAGAGGTTGAGGGGCGGGTTACCAGTCGCGGCTCGAGCGGTTGCGTTTGGTGTCGCTGCGGGCCTTCTTCGCCCGGAGACGCCGCTCGTTGACACCCCGCGGCACCCGCGTAGGCCGCCTCGGCTTCGGCGGCGGCGCCGTCGCCTCCGCCAGCAGCGCCGCGAGCCGCACCGCCGCCGCCTCCCGGTTCCGCCACTGCGACCGGTGCTCGGCCGCCCGCACCGAAACCACCCCGTCCACCAGCCGCGCGGCGAGCCGCTCCAGCGCCCGCTCCTTCCACACCGGCGGCAACGCCTCCGTCGCGGCGAGGTCGAACCGCAGCTCCGCCGCGGAGTCGGACGTGTTCACATGCTGGCCGCCCGGCCCGGACGACCGCGAGAAACGCCAGAGGAGCTCGGCCTCCGGAAGGACGACCGAACCGCGGATGGGATAAGGACCGGACATGCGTCCATGGTCGCGCGTGCGTACGGCCCGCGTCACCCCTATTTCCACCGAGGTAAAGAAAGTAAAGACAGCTGGAACCTTCCCCACCCCTCACCACGTTCATAGGTGTACGAGTAGCTTCGGCTGCACACATTTAACGAGGGAAGGGACTCCCGAACCATGGCTGTAAGCCTGTCCAAGGGTGGCAACGTCTCGCTCACCAAGGAGGCTCCGGGCCTGACCGCCGTCACCGTGGGCCTCGGCTGGGACGTCCGCACCACCACCGGCACCGACTTCGACCTCGACGCCTCGGCGATCGTGGTGAACGCCCAGGGCAAGGTCTACTCGGACGCCCACTTCGTCTTCTTCAACAACAAGCAGACGCCGGACCAGTCGGTCGTCCACACCGGTGACAACCGCTCCGGCGAGGGCGCGGGCGACGACGAGGCGATCAACGTGAACCTCTCGGCCCTGCCGGCCGACGTGGACAAGGTCGTCTTCCCGGTCTCGATCTACGACGCGGAGTCCCGCTCGCAGAACTTCGGCCAGGTTCGCAACGCGTACATCCGCATCGTGAACCAGGCGGGCGGCACCGAGATCGCCCGCTACGACCTCTCCGAGGACGCCGCCACCGAGACCGCCATGGTCTTCGGCGAGCTGTACCGCAACGGCGCGGAGTGGAAGTTCCGCGCCGTGGGCCAGGGCTACGCCTCGGGCCTGGTCGGCATCGCGCAGGACTTCGGCGTCAACGTCTGAGGTTCTCCCACGGGCCCCGGCGCACCGCTCCTCGCGGCGCGCCGGGGCCCGTCGCGCGCCCGCCCCTCTACGCTCGGCCGCATGATCCTGGAGCCCCTCGCCCCCGCCGCCGACCCGGACGGCGCCGCCCTCCCCGGCGAACTGCTCGCCGAGCTGGCCGAGTTGTACGCCTCCAACCGCGACTTCTTCGCGCTCAGCGGCGACTTCCCGGACCCCGACGCCATCACCGCCGGACAGGTCGCCACCGCGCTCGCCGACGAGCTGGCCGCACCGGGCGCGCAGGTGCTGCTCGCCCGCGTCGCGGGGGCCCTCGTCGGGCTCGCCGTCACGCTCGCGCGCCACCCCGATCCGGCCGACCCCGACCCGTGGATCGGGCTGCTGATGGTCGACGCCCGGCGGCACGGCGAGGGGCACGGACGCGGGCTCGCGGAGGCCGTCGAGGAGCGGTTCCGTACGGCGGGCGCGGCGGGCGCCCGGCTCGCCGTCCTCGACGACAACCCGAAGGCGCTCGCCTTCTGGACGGCGCTCGGCTACGAGGAGATCGACCGCCGCGCGGACCTCCAACGGGGCCGCCCCTGCCGCGTGCTGCGCAAGGACCTGACCGCACGCGGCTGAGCACAAGAACACGAATCGGCCGCACTCCGTCGAATAACGGACAACCCCCCGCCCCATCCGGACACGAACCGGCAAAGTCTTTGACGGGTATCTGTCACGGAGCCGCCACCAGGTGTCACTCTCCCTGCGCACCCCCCACGCACCCACCCCACCGGGTACCCGGGTACACAAGGAGTCCGAGTGAGACACCGCTCTACCGCTCCCCGCCTCGCCGCCCTCGTCGCGTCCGCCGCCATGGTGGTCGTCGGCGTCCAGGCAGGCACGTCGGCCACCGCCGCCACCGACCGTGCGGCCGGCGCCGCGGCACTCCCCCTCAGCGCCTCCGCGCGGGCCACCGCCCTCAAGGACGCGCAGACCGAAGCCGCCACCACCGCACGGCAGTTGAAGCTCGCCGACGGCGAGAAACTCGTCGCCCGCGATGTCGTGAAGGACGCCGACGGCACCACCCACACCCGCTACGAGCGCACCTTTAACGGCCTGCCCGTCCTGGGCGGCGACCTCGTCGTGCACACCGCGAGGAACGGCGACGTCAAGGGCTCCACCACGGCGCGCAAGGGCTCCATATCCGTGGCGTCGACGGACGCCGCCACCGGTACGGCCACCGCGAAGAAGTCCGCGAAGTCGGCCGCCGAGGACTCGGTGAAGGGCGCCGCCGCCGACTCCGTGCGCAAGGTCGTGTGGGCCGCCGACACGCGCAGGGCTCCGGTCCTCGCGTACGAGACGGTCGTCACCGGCACGCAGACCGACGGCACCCCCAGCGAGCTGCACGTCATCACCGACGCCGCCGACGGCGGCACGGTGCTGTACCAGTACCAGGCGATCGAGAACGGCACCGGCGTCAGCGAGTACAGCGGCACCGTCACCGTCGGCTCCACCGCCTCCGCCTCCGGCGGCTACGACCTGGTCGACGGCGGTCGCGGCGGCCACAGGACGTACGACCTGAACGGCGGCACGTCCGGCACCGGCACCCTCTTCCACGACGCCGACGACACCTGGGGCGACGGCACGGTCGCCAACCGGCAGACCGCCGCCGTCGACGCCGCCTACGGGGCCGCCGAGACCTGGGACTTCTACAAGGAGTCCCTGAACCGCAGCGGCATCGCGGGCGACGGCAAGGCCGCGTACTCCCGCGTCCACTACGGCAACGCCTACGTCAACGCCTTCTGGTCCGACAGCTGCTTCTGCATGACGTACGGCGACGGCATCGACAACAAGAACCCGCTGACCTCGCTCGACGTCGCCGGGCACGAGATGAGCCACGGCCTGACCGCCGCCACCGCGGGCCTCAAGTACAGCCGTGAGTCCGGCGGCCTCAACGAGGCGACCTCCGACATCCTCGGCACGGCCGTCGAGTTCCACGCCGCGAACTCCGCCGACGTCGGCGACTACCTCGTCGGCGAGAAGATCGACATCAACGGCGACGGCACCCCGCTGCGCTACATGGACAAGCCCAGCAAGGACGGCGCCTCCGCCGACTACTGGTCGCGCTCCACGGCCCGCCTCGACGTGCACTACTCGTCGGGCGTCGCCAACCACTTCTTCTACCTGCTCAGCGAGGGCAGCGGCGCGAAGACCATCAACGGGGTGAGCTACAACTCGCCCACGTACAACGGCTCTTCGGTCACCGGCATCGGCCGCGACAAGGCGGTCCAGATCTGGTACAAGGCGCTGTCCACGTACATGACGTCCTCGACCGACTACGCGGGCGCCCGCACGGCCACCCTCCAGGCGGCGTCCGACCTGTACGGCGCGAGCAGCGCGGAGCGCTCGGCGGTCGCGGCGGCGTGGACCGCGGTGAACGTCAACTAGCTCTCGGCGTCCCGCAGTTCGTCGGCGTCCCGCAGTTCGTCGGCGTCCGGCTTTCCGTCGCCGTACAGCCAGACGTCCCAGACCCCGGCGAGGGCCTCCGCCTTGCCGGGGTCGCGCCGTTCCACGAAGCGGGTGAAGTCGTCGGTGTCGGCGTTCCCGTGCCGGTGCTTCGTCGCCCAACTCCGCAGCAGATCAGTGAAGTTGTCGTCACCGATCGTCTGCCGTACGCGGTGCAGCACCATCGCGCCGCGCTCGTACACCGGCTTGTCCGAGAGGTACGCGGCGCTCGGCGGTTCCGCGGGCGGGAAGGCCCAGACGGCGTCGTCCGCGGGGCGCTCCGCGACCTCCTCGAAGGCCTGCTGGGCGCTGTCGCCGCCGTGCTGCTCGGCCCACAGCCACTCGGCGTACGTCGCGAACCCCTCGTTGAGCCACATGTCGCGCCACGACTTCGGGGTGACGGAGTCGCCGTACCACTGGTGCGCCAACTCGTGGACGAGGAGCGGGAGATCGGGCTTGCCGGGGAACACGGGCCGGTTCTGGGTCTCCAGGGCGTAGCCGATGTCGCCGGACCGCTCGACGATCGCGCCGGTGGAGGAGAAGGGGTACGGGCCGAAGACCTTCGTGCCCCACGCGACGACGTCGGGGATGCGGTCGAGGACGTCGTCGGCGCCGTCGACGGTGGCGTCGACGGCCGTGAACACGGACAGCCCGGACGGGGTCTCGTAGCTCCGAGTCCCGAACCTGCCGACCGCGACGGTCGCCAGATAGCTCGCCATCGGCTGCCGCACCCGCCAGGACCAGACGGTGCGCCGCCCGTCCGACGACGGCTTCGCGCTCCTCAACTCACCGTTGGACACGGCCTGTACGCCGTCGGGGACCGTGATCCGGATGTCGTACGTCGCCTTGTCCGAGGGGTGGTGGTTGCCGGGGAACCACGCCATGGAGCCGGTGGGCTCGCCGAGGCCGACCGCGCCGTCGGCGGTCCGCAGCCAGCCCTCGTCCGTGCCGTCGGGGTCGGTGACGGTGAGGGGCGCGCCCGCGTAGCGGACGGTGGTGCGGAAGGTGTGCCCGTCGGTGATCTCGTCGCGCGGCCGCACCGTCACCTCGTGTCCGGCGCGGCTGGCCACGGCCCGCTCCCCGTCGACGGTGACCCTCTTGACCGTCATCCCCTTCAGGTCGAGGTTGAAGGCGCTGAGCGGCTGTCGCGCGGTCGCCGTGATGTCGGCGGTGCCGGACAGGCGGCGGGAGCCGGGGTCGTAGGAGAGGTCGAGGGCGTAGTGGCCGACGTCGTAGCCGCCGTTGCCGAGCTTGGGGAAGTACGGGTCGCGCAGCCCGGAGGCGCCGGGCGTGCCGTGGACGCCGCCGTCGCAGGCGGTACCGGCCGCGAGCGTCAGGAGGACGGCGGACAGGGTGACGAGGAGCCGAGGGGTGCGCACCTTGTGATCCTATGGCCCGGTGTGCCCCGGATCGGCCGGCCGGCGGGCAGGCCGACGGATCACAGTACGGCGATGCCCAACGGCCGCTCCCCCGCGGCCAGTCGGCGGGTGTCGCCGCTGTCGAGGTCGACGACGGTGATCCCGTTCCAGTAGCCGTCGCGGGTGAAGCCGCCGGTGACGTAGGCGGTGCGGCCGTCGTCGGAGACGGCGACGTCCTCGTGCGGCCCGTCGAGGGCGATGACCTTCTCCGTGCCGTCGGGGCCCCGGACGGTGAGCGAGGGGCCCTCGTCCTCGGCCGGGTCGATGGGCCCGGTGCCGACGGCGAAGAGGGTTCCGTCGGCGGTGACGGTGACGCCGTGCTGGTGGGTGTTGGCGGTCATTCGCTGGACGGTGGAGCGGCCGGTGTCCGGGTCGACGACGACGAGCCTCTCGCCCTCGAAGGGCAGCAGCAGCTTCCCGTCGCCGGGCCGCACGGCGGCGTAGTGCGGCTTCAGCCACGACCCGAGCCCGCCCTCGGTGCCGTACGGGGCGACCTCGATGCGGCGGGTGGCGCCGCCGCGGGTGTCGAGGACGGTCACGTCGAAGGAGTCGTGACCGGTGGCGTACACCTGCCGTCCGTCGCGCGACACGTCGACATCGAAGGGCCGCCGCCCGACGGGAGCGGTGTCGACGACCTCCAGGTCCTTGGTGTCGACGGTCTCCACGACCCCGTTCCCGTCCGGCACGTTCACCCCGACGTACACGTGGTCGCCGTCGGGAGCGAGGGCGATGCCCATGCCGCCGCCGCGGTACTCGCCGCCGGTGACGGGCCCGAGGCCGTCGGTCTCGTACGGGACGAGGGCCTCGCGGCGCCGGCTGTCGGTGTCGACGACGGCGACGCCCTCGGCGGTCGCCACCCAGGCGCGCCCGTCGTCCCCGACGACCAGCCCGTACGGGGCGCGTCCGACCTTCACCGAGTCGAAGGCGCCCTTGCCGGGGGCCGGGTCGACGAAGGTGACGGTGTCGGAGCCGAAGTCGGCGAGCAGGAGGGCGCCGTCGGGGGCGGCGGGGGCGGCCGAACCGGGTTGCCGGAACGGCGGGTCGTCATTACCCGGTGGCCGTGTCTGAGCGGCGCCGCACCCGGAGACGAGCACGGCGACGGCGACGGCCCCGAGGAGCGCGCGCCTCACTGGACGGCCCGCAGCAGTCCGGCGATCTCCGTGAAGCCGCGCCGCTCGGCGTGTTCGAGGGGCGTGACGCCGTCGCCGTCGGGCAGGCCGGGGGTGGCGCCCGCCGTGATGAGCAGTTCGACGATCTCCTGGTGCGCGCGACCGCCGTCACCGAGGATCACCGCCTCCAGCAGGGCGGTCCAGCCGAGCCGGTTGACGTGGTCGACGTCGATGTCGGTCTCGCGGAGCACGGCGCGCACGTAGTCGACGTGGCCGCGTTCGGAGGCCGGGATGACGGAGATCCCGCCGAACCGGTTGGTGACCTTCAGGTCGGGGCGGGCCGGCAGCAGGGTCCGCATCATGGCCACGGAGCCGGTGACCCCGGTCGCCAGCCACGCGCTGTCGTCCCGGTCGTCCTGGGCGTTCGGGTCGGCGCCGGCCGCGACGAGGGCCTCGGCGGCGGCGACGTGGTCGCCCAGCGCGGCGAGGAGGAGGGCCGTACGGCGGTGCGCGTCACGGGCCTCGACGTCGGCGCCGGCCGCGAGGGCGCCGCGGACGGCGTCGGCGTCGCCGTGTGCGGCGGCGGCGAGGAGGGTGCGGTCGTGCTCGGTGTGCTGCATGGTGCGACTCCACATCAGCCCTGCGCGCCGCAGGGTCGTGCCGTACTTCGGTATCAGTTGCGCGTACATCGTGACCGATCACTCCTCGCCTGCCGCCGGGTGGGCGACAGGGGGTGCGGACTAGTCGAGTTCCGCCACGCCCGCCTGCGCGAACTTCTCGTCGAGGTCCCCGGAGGGCGCCCCGGCCACCCCGATGCCCGCGATGGGCGCACCGTCGACCGCGACCGGCGCACCGCCCGCGAGGAACAGCGTGCCGGGAATGTCCTTCAGGTTCGGCGCCTGCTCCAACCGCTTCGTCAGCTCGGACGTCGTCGCGTTCCACGACACCGCGGTGTACGCCTTCTTCACCGCGGACTCCGGCGACTGCGGCCCCGCGCCGTCGCCGCGCAGCTCGACGATCGTGTTGCCGTTGCGGTCCACGACGGCGACGGAGACCCGCTGGTTCTCCTTCTTCGCGGCCTTCAGCACCGCCTCCGCGGCATCGGTGGCGGCGGCCACGGTGAGGTGCTTGGACTCGAACGTGTTGCCGCCCTTCACGGCGGCGGGCTTCGCGGCGGCGGCCTGCGCGGCCGGCTCCGAGTCCGCGGCGGAGGCCGAGTACGCGCCGAACCCGCCCACGGCGATCGCGGCGGCGAGCGTGGTGCCGGTGACGAGACGGGTGCGCTTCGAGATCTTCTTGGCGTGCTGCATGAGTACTGCTCCTGGAGAGAAAGGGGGGAGGTGCGAGTGGAAGAGAAGGAGACCGACCGGGAGGCCGCGGAGGCCGCCGCCGTCCCGCTCCGAGATCAATCCTGGGCCCGCCCCCGCCCCCCACCCGTCGGCGTACCGGCTGGACGCGCCGCGCCGCCCGGCCGACGCCGGGGTCATCCGATCGGTTGACCCCAGGGGCGTGCGACCCGGCGAGAATGGGAGTGTTTGCCCAGGTCGACGCCCGTGAAGGAGGCGCAGGAACCGTGCCGAGGAACCGAGCCGCGCGCCCCGACGACGGCTACGACACGGACATCCGCCGCCTCACCGCGGTCATGCACGCCTCGTTCTTCCTGCTGCTGGCCGTGGCCCTGGCCCGCTTCCTGCTGCGCCACTCCCACGACGACCGCACCCCGTGGATCGTCGCGCTGTCCGCCGTACTCGCCCTGGTCTACGCGGCCGGTCTCGTACGCGGCGTCGCGGAACGCGCCACGGTCGGCCAGCGCGTCTGGCTGACGCTGGTGGTCGTGGTGTGGGTGGTGCTCACGGTGCTCGCGCCGAGCTTCGCGTGGTGCGCGGTGCCGCTCTTCTACACGGGGCTGCGGACGCTGCCGACGCGCGCGGCGCTCGTCCTCGTGGGGCTGCTCGTGGTGCTGGTCATCCTCGCCCAGTTGCGGCTCGCAGGAAGGCTCGATCCGGACCTGGTGCTGGGGCCGCCGGCGGTCGTGATGATCGCGACCGCCGTGTTCCTTCAGATGAAGCGGCAGGCCGCGCGGCAGCGGGCGCTCATCGACGACCTGATCCGCACCCGTCGTGAACTCGCCGCGTCCGAACGCCGCGAGGGCACGCTCGCCGAGCGGCAGCGCCTTTCCATGGAGATCCACGACACCCTGGCGCAGGGGCTGTCGAGCCAGCGGATGCTGTTGCAGGCGGCGCAGCGGGTGTGGGAGGCGGACCCCGGGAAGGCGCGTGCGCACGTGGGGACGGCGGCGTCCATCGCCGAGCACAACCTCACGGAGGCGCGCCGCTTCGTGCACGATCTGGCGCCGGCCGATCTGGCGCACGGGCTGACGGAGGCGTTGCGGGCGGTGGCCGAGCGGGAGGCGGGCGACCGGGTCGACGTGCGGGTGCGGGTCGACGACGACGGGCGGGCGGACCGGCTGCCGGACCGGGTGCAGTCGGCGTTGCTGCGGATCGCGCAGGGGGCGTTGGCGAATGTGCGGGAGCATGCGGAGGCGGGGAGTGCGGTGATCACGTTGACGTTGCTGGACGACCAGGTCGTGCTGGATGTCGCCGACGACGGGCGGGGGTTCGATCCGGCGGGGTTGCCGAAGGCTGCCGCGGGGGTGCGGGGGCACGGGATTCCGGCGATTCGGGCGAGGGTGCGGCAGTTGGGGGGCGGGTTGACGATCGAGTCGGCGCCGGGTGAGGGGACCGTGGTCTCCGCGTCGATCCCGTTGACGCCGCGGGGCTCCGCCCCGGACCCCGCTGCTCAATCGCCGCAGGGGCTTGATGGTGCCCACCCGGCGCCAGCCCCTGAAGCCCCGCACGAAGACAGCTGCCCGGCGGAGGGCGACGCGGCAGCGTCGACGGTGCGCGGGCACGAGAACGGGAGTTCATCGGCATGACTCAGCCCCAGGGGCAGGCCCAGGCCCAGCCCCGGCCCATCCGCATCCTCCTCTGCGACGACCACGTCGTCGTCCGTGCCGGGTTGCTGGCGTTGCTCGACAGCGCGGCGGACATCGAGGTCGTCGGGGAGGCCGGGACCGGGGAGGAGGCGCTCGCGCTCGTCGCGAAGCTGCGGCCGGACGTCGTCCTGATGGACCTGCAACTCGGCGCGGGCATGGACGGCGTGGAGACGACCCGCCGCCTCACCGCGGACCCGGCCCCCGGCGCGCACCGCCCCCACGTCCTCGTCCTCACCACGTACGACACCGACGCCGACATCACCCGCGCCATCGAGGCCGGCGCCACGGGCTACCTGCTGAAGGCGGAACGCCCCGAGGAGCTGTTCGCCGCGATCCACGCCGCCGCGCAGGGCCACACCGCGCTCTCCGCCCCCGTCGCCAGCCGCGTCATGGCCAACATGCGCAAACCCCGGCCCACCCTCACCGACCGGGAGCGCGACATCCTCGCCCAGCTCGCGCACGGGCTCGGCAACCGGGAGATCGCCAAGGCCCTCTTCATCAGCGAGGCCACCGTCAAGACCCACCTGGGGCGGATCTACGACAAGCTCGGCGTGGACACACGGGCCGGCGCGGTCTCCGTGGCGAAGGAGCAGCGCCTGCTGCCGTGAGGCCGCACCCGCCCCACCCGTGACACCATCTCCTACGTGCTCGACATCGGTTACGCCCTCTCCCGCCGCTTCCCGGACCCGCCGCAGACGGACTACCGGCGCGCGGACGTCCACGCGCTGCGCCACGACCTGTTCTGCGGCGACGTGTACCTGGCCGACACGAAGGCCGACCAGGAGCTGTCCACAGCCTGGGGATGGGTGCCGGTGCTCGACTTCGCGTGGGCGCTGTGCGACATCGTCGAGCAGCTGGACAAGGACCCGCGCGGCAGCCGCTCGGCGACCCCCCAGTACGCCGAGCTGGACTTCACCGAGTCGACCGACCGGATGCTGTTCGAGCGCCGCTTCGGCTGGGTGGACATCGAGGCCGACTGGATGCCGGCCGAGGAGCCCGCGCTGACCTTCTCCCACTCCGAACTGCGCCGCGAGGCCCGCGACTTCCTCCACGACCTGCTGGCCGACCTCACGGACATGCACGAGGACCTCGCCGACAACCCGGCCCTGTGGGACCTCCAGGCCCGCTTCCCCCGCGTACCCCACGCGCCCCGGTAGCGCCGAGCCCGCTCCCCTACTCCACCCGCACCCCCAGCTCCGCCGCGAACACCCCGGCCAGATCCATGAGTTGGGGCGGTGAGATCACCGCGCCGCCCAGCCGGTCCACGCCCCGCGCGATCCCCAGCTCCGCCGCGTCCCGCAGGTCGACGTCCGTCAGCGTCACGCCCGTGAGGTCGGCGCCCTTCAGGGTGCAGCCGGGGAACTCCACCCGTTCCAGGCGCGCTCCCCCGAAGTCCGGCTCCACCAGCACGCAGCCGTCGAAGACCACGTCCTTGAGGCGCGCCTTCCGCAGGTTCAGGTAGTCGATCTTCCCGCCCCGGATCACCACCCGCTCCAGCACCGCCCCGTGCAGCTGCACCCCGCCGAGCCGGGCGTCCACCACCTCCACGTCCCGCAGCGCCGCCTCCGCCAGGTTCGTGCCGACGCCCCGTACGCCGGTCAGCACCGAGTCGATGAACCGGGCGCGCGCCAGGCCCGCCTCGTCGAACCCGCACCCCTCCAGCGCGCAGTCCATGAAGCGCGCCCCGACCCCCTCCTGACCGGCGAAGTCCACGCCCCGGAACTCCACCCCGTCGTAGTCCCCATCGGGCTCCAGTCCGCGCCCCGCCCACGGCACCAGCGGAGGCAGCCGCACCTGCGGCCGCCGCGCCCCCTTCACCTTCGCCGCGCCCCGCGCCGCACCCTGCCCCGCTCCACCGCGCCTGTCGTTCATGCCCCCATGCTGCCCGCCGCCACTGACAGTCCCGCCCCACCAGGTGATGTCACATCCGCGCCCGCCCCGCACGTCGTATCCCCGAAGGGCCGCTCCAGAAGGCCCTCTCCCGCAGGCCCGTACGTGCCGATCACGCAGTCAGGAGCACCCCATGCGCCACCCCACCCCCGCGCTCACCGTCATCGGCGGCGGCCTCGCCGGGCTGACCGCCGCGATCACCGCCGCGGAGGCGGGCGCCCGCGTCACCCTGCACGAGGCGCACCACACCCTCGGCGGCCGGGCCCGCACCGCCGAAGGCCCGTACCGCACCCACGAGGGCCCGCACGCCCTCTACAACGGCGGCCCGCACTGGACCTGGCTGAAACAGCGCGACCTGCTCGGGCCGCTCGCCCCGATCCCCGCGCTCGAAGGCGCCCGGCTGCGCTTCCACCGCGACGGCGCGCTCCGCCGCACCCCACCCCTCGCGCTGCTCCGGCTGGCCCGCCGCAGGGCCGAACTCGCGCCCGTGGACGAGGACTTCACCACCTGGGCCACCCGTGTCGCGGGCCCGGACGCCGCCCGCGCCGCCGCCCACTACACGGCCGTCGCCGTGTTCCACCACGACCCGGGGTCCCTGTCGGCCCGCTTCGTCCAGGAACGGCTGCGCCGCGCCGCCACGGTGCCGCCCGAGGCGCACTACCCCGTCGGCGGCTGGTCCTCGGTCGTCGACCGGATGGCGGCCCGCGCCTGGAACCTCGGCGTCCGCATGGAGACCCTGAGCCGGGTCGAGACGCTGCCCACCGACACCCCCGTCGTCGTCGCCACCCCGCTCGCCGCGGCCCGCCGCCTCCTCCGGGACCCCTCGCTGACCTGGGACAGCGGCCGTACGACACTGATCGACCTGGCCGTGGGTGCCCGGCGCGGCGACGCGTTCGCGGTGTCCGGGCTCGACTTCCCGGCCTGGCTCGAACGGTTCACGGCGCAGGACAAGTCCCTCGCCCCGCACGGCGAGAGCCTCGTCCAGGGCCAGGTGCCGATCGCGCCCGACGAGTCCAAGGCGGACGGTTCGGCGCGGGCCGACGCCCTCCTCGACCTCGCGTTCCCCGGCTGGCGCGACCGCGCGACGTGGCGCCGCGACGCCCTCGCCCAGGGCCGCACCGGAGCCGTCGACCGCCCCGGCACGACCTGGCGCGACCGCCCCGCGATCGACCGCGGCGACGGCGTCTACCTGGCGGGCGACATGGTGGCGGCACCCGGCGTCCTGTCCGAGGTCTCCTTCACCAGCGCCATCGAGGCGACGACGCTGGCGCTGCGCCGGCCCGCCCTCACCCGCGGCCTTGACCTCAACCGTGCTTGAGGTCGAAGACTGGCGCCGTCCGCACCGCGCACCGCCCACCAGGAGCCGTCATGCACGCCATCCGCCTGCACGCCTTCGGACCCGCCGACCATCTCGCGTACGAGACGGTCGAGGACCCCGGGCCGGGCCCCGGCCAGGTGCGGATCGCGGTCGCGGCGGCGGGCGTGCACCTGCTGGACACCGCGATCCGCGCCGGCGTCCGGGGCCCGCTCCCGGCCCTGCCCGAACTGCCCACGATCCCGGGCCGCGAGGTCGCCGGCACCGTCGACGCGCTCGGCAGCGGCACCGACCCCGCCTGGCTCGGCAAGAGGGTCGTCGCCCACCTCGGCATGGTCCCCGGCGGCTACGCCGAACTCGCCGTCACGGACGCGGACCGCCTCCACGAGCTTCCCGACCACCTCGACGCGGCGACGGCGGTCGCCATGATCGGCACAGGCCGCACGGCGGTCGGCATCCTGAACTTCACCACGATCACCCCCGACACCGTCGCCCTCGTCCCCGCCGCGGCGGGCGGCCTCGGCACCCTCCTCGTGCAGTACGTGAAGCACGCGGGCGGCACCGTGATCGGCCTGGCGGGCGGCCCCGCGAAGACGGCGGCGGTCGCGGCGAACGGCGCCGACCTCGCCCTCGACTACAACGAGCCCGACTGGCCCGACGCGGCACGCACGTTCCTCGGCGGCGCCACCGCCACCGTCCTCCTCGACGGGGTCGGCGGCGCCACGACCGACCTCGCCCTCGACCTCCTCGGCCCCGGCGGCCTGCACCTCGTCTTCGGCTGGTCCGCCCAGGGCATCGCCTCCGACGAGGGCCCGGACCTCCTCGACGCAGCCGAACTCGCCCGCCGCGGCATCACCCAGGAACAGGTCCTCGGCCCGCCGATGATGCGCCGGGCGGGCGGCGACAACCCCCTGCGCACCCTCGAACTCGCCGCCCTCGACCACGCGGCCCGCGGCGTCCTCACCCCCGCCGTCCACCGCTTCCCGCTCGCCGACGCGGCCACCGCGCACCACGCGCTGGAGACGCGCGGCACGACGGGCAAGGTGATCCTGGAGCCGTGACCGCGCCTAGGTGTATTGACTCGCAGCGTTGTTGACGCGGCTGATCGGGGGCTGGCCTTCGAGTGCGGTGTGGCAGCGGTGGTGGTTGTAGGTGTGCAGGAAGTCTGCCAGGGCCGCTGTGCGCTCGTCGTTGGAGGTGTAGGGCCGCTGGTAGGCCCACTCGTCGAGCAGGGTGCGGTTGAAGCGTTCGACCTTGCCGTTGGTCTGCGGCCGGTAGGCCCGGGTGAGCTTGCCGCTCGCGCCGAGGTCGGCAAGCGCCTGCCGCCAGGCGACGCTCTTGCGGTAGGGCCAGGCGTTGTCGGTCAGCACGCGTTCGACGTGGTCGATGCCATGGGCGGTGAAGAAGGCTGCGGCCCGGCGGAGGAAGGCGGCGCAGGTGGGGGCCTTCTCATCGCCGTGTATCTCGCTGTAGGCGAGGCGGCTGTGGTCGTCGACGGCGGAGTGGATGTAGTCGAAGCCCATGTTGCTGCGGGTGGCGCGGCCGGCTTGGCGGCCCAGGACCTTGTGGCCGCCGCCGTCGGGGATCCGGCCGAGCTTCTTGACGTCGACGTGGATCAGTTCGCCGGGCCTTTCGCGTTCGTAGCGGCGGATGCGCTGGCCGGTGGGCCGGTCGAGCCAGGCCAGCCGGTTCAGCCGGTGCCGGGTCAGGACCCGGTGCACGGTGGAAGCGGGCAGGCCCAGGATCGGACCGATCCTGGCCGGTCCCAGCTTGCGGTCCGTGCGCAGCCGGCAGACCCGGGCTTCCACCGCGGACGCGGTCCGGTGCGGTGTCGTGCGCGGACGGCTGGACCGGTCGTGCAGCCCCGCCTCACCCCCCGAGCGCCAACGCCGCAGCCACTTGTGGGCCGTTGCGCGGGATATACCCATCTCGGCGGCCACATGCGCGACCGGGCGGCCCAAACGGACACGCTCGACCAGCAGCCGCCTGCCATGAACGGTCAGCCGGGCATTACGGTGGGACACGAAGACCTCCGTCGTGCGGTGAAGCCTAGACACCTCCACCACACCGGAGGTCTTCGCCATGATCAAGCCCGGCCAGTGTCAACAACGCTCGTGATCAATACACCTAGGTCGTGTCTTCAAAGTGGGTTTGCGAGACCATGGGTCGGTGAGTCGTCGCTATGAACTGACGGATGAGGAGTGGGAGTTGTTGTGCCCGCTCCTTCCGGCCGGGTCGTTCGGTCGCCCGCGTGCGGATGACCGAACGGTGCTGAACGGAATCGTGTGGAAGATTCGGGCCGGTGCCGCCTGGCGGGACGTGCCGGCCCGGTACGGGGCCTGGCAGTCGCTCTATACCCGCTTTCGCAGATGGGCCCTGGACGGCACCTTCACCCGGATGCTCGCCGCGGTTCAGGCTGACCGGCAGGCGAGGGCGGACGTGGACTGGCTCGTCGCGGTCGACTCGACACTCGTCCGTGCCCACCAGCATGCCGCCGGCGCGAAAAAGGGGGCCGGGCGGGGGACGAACCGGCAGATCACGCCCTCGGTCGATCCCGCGGAGGATTAACCACCAAGCTCCACCTGGCCTGCGACGGCCGAGGCCGTCCCCTCGCGTTCGTCCTGACCGGCGGCAACCGCAATGACTGCACGCAGTTCGAGCAGGTCATGGCCCGCATCCGCGTCGCAGGCCCCGGCCCGGGACGGCCACGCACCCGCCCCGCGCGTGTGGTCGCCGACAAGGGCTACTCCTCCCGCTCGATCCGCGCCTACCTGCGCAGACGCGGTATCAAGCACACCATTCCCGAGCGCATCGACCAGCTCAACGGACGGATCAGGCGCGGCGAACGTCCCTGCGGCTTCGACAAAGCCCACTACCGGCGCCGCAACGTCGTCGAACGCTGCTTCAACCGGCTCAAGCACTACCGCGCCATCGCCACCCGCTACGACAAGACCGCTACCTCATTCGAAGCCGTCATCACCCTCGCCGCCACACTGCTCTGGCTCCGACCACTTTGAAGACACGACCTAGGGCCCTTCTGACGGATCAGGCTGGGCCCGGGAGGCCGCGTCGTTCGGCTCCGCGAGCGGGGTAATGGGGCCTCCCCTGCTCGAGCGAAGCCGAGAGCTCGGGGAAGCGTGCAGCTGCAAGGCGGAGGAGGGCGTCAACGCGAGGGGGTACCTCCCGCCCGAGCCTGGCGGAGCCTGGTTCGAGGGTGGGGGAGTTGGCAACCGACGACAACGCCGCAGATGTGCGTGCCAGGGCCCGCGACTCCAGCAAGAAGGGCCCTAGGTGTATTGATCACGAGCGTTGTTGACACTGGCCGGGCTTGATCATGGCGAAGACCTCCGGTGTGGTGGAGGTGTCTAGGCTTCACCGCACGACGGAGGTCTTCGTGTCCCACCGTAATGCCCGGCTGACCGTTCATGGCAGGCGGCTGCTGGTCGAGCGTGTCCGTTTGGGCCGCCCGGTCGCGCATGTGGCCGCCGAGATGGGTATATCCCGCGCAACGGCCCACAAGTGGCTGCGGCGTTGGCGCTCGGGGGGTGAGGCGGGGCTGCACGACCGGTCCAGCCGTCCGCGCACGACACCGCACCGGACCGCGTCCGCGGTGGAAGCCCGGGTCTGCCGGCTGCGCACGGACCGCAAGCTGGGACCGGCCAGGATCGGTCCGATCCTGGGCCTGCCCGCTTCCACCGTGCACCGGGTCCTGACCCGGCACCGGCTGAACCGGCTGGCCTGGCTCGACCGGCCCACCGGCCAGCGCATCCGCCGCTACGAACGCGAAAGGCCCGGCGAACTGATCCACGTCGACGTCAAGAAGCTCGGCCGGATCCCCGACGGCGGCGGCCACAAGGTCCTGGGCCGCCAAGCCGGCCGCGCCACCCGCAGCAACATGGGCTTCGACTACATCCACTCCGCCGTCGACGACCACAGCCGCCTCGCCTACAGCGAGATACACGGCGATGAGAAGGCCCCCACCTGCGCCGCCTTCCTCCGCCGGGCCGCAGCCTTCTTCACCGCCCATGGCATCGACCACGTCGAACGCGTGCTGACCGACAACGCCTGGCCCTACCGCAAGAGCGTCGCCTGGCGGCAGGCGCTTGCCGACCTCGGCGCGAGCGGCAAGCTCACCCGGGCCTACCGGCCGCAGACCAACGGCAAGGTCGAACGCTTCAACCGCACCCTGCTCGACGAGTGGGCCTACCAGCGGCCCTACACCTCCAACGACGAGCGCACAGCGGCCCTGGCAGACTTCCTGCACACCTACAACCACCACCGCTGCCACACCGCACTCGAAGGCCAGCCCCCGATCAGCCGCGTCAACAACGCTGCGAGTCAATACACCTAGGAAGCGGGGCGCAGCCGCTTCTCGAACCAGTGGTGCGCGTACGGCTCGTCGTTGAACGCCTCGACCTCCTCGAAGCCGTACGCGCGGTACAGCCCGATGGCCTCCGGCAACGCCTTGTTGGTGTCGAGCCGCAGCAGCCCGGCGCCGTGCCGCGCGGCCCGCCCCTCCAGCTCCGCCAGGAAACGGCGGGCCAGCCCGAGCCCCCTGGCGCGCGGCGCCACCCACATCCGCTTCACCTCCGCCGCACGGCCCGGCGGCAGCTTCAGCCCGGCGCAGCCGACCGGCTCCCCGTGCAGCCGCGCCACGACGAACTGGCCGCGCGGCGGCCGCAGTTCACCGGCGTCCGGCAGGAGGCTGCGCGCCGGGTCGAAGCCCGTGTCGAGCCGCTCCTGAAGCTCCGTGAAGTAGCCGCGCAGGCACACCTCGGCATCCGGATGGTCCGGGGAGACGTCGTCCAACGTGACCGTCCCGGCCGTGAGCAACCGGTCGACCTCCGTCATCGCCGCGACCAGCCGCGCCCGCTGCGCCGCGTTGAGCGGGGCGAGCAGCGAACCGGCCGCCTCGTCGCTGCGCCGGTCGAGCACGGCCCACTCGTCGCGCCCCTTCGCGGTGAGGCGCGCCGTGCGCACCCGCCGGTCCCGCTCCAGGGGCTCCACCACCACGAGCCCGTCCGCCTCCAGGGCGCGCAGCAACCGGCTGACGTACCCGGAGTCGAGCCCGAGCCGCTCCCGCAGCCGCCGCACGTCGAGCGGCGCCCCGGCCTCGCCGATCTCCCACAGCAGCCGGGCCTGCCCGTAGGGCCGCTCGGTGCCGTGGAACCGCTCCTGGAGCACCCCGACGCGCTCGCTGACGACCCGGTTGAACCGCCGCACCCGCGCGACGTCGTCGCCGCCACCGTCCACACGCTCACTCATTCTCTGACCTTAGTCAGAGAATGCCCGCTCCCGCCAGCCCGCGCGGCGCCCCTACGCCGTACCCACCGCCTTCAGCGCCTCGTCCGTCAGCCGGTACACCGTCCACTCGTCCTGCGGGCGCGCGCCCAGCGCCTCGTAGAACTCGATGGACGGCGTGTTCCAGTTCAGCACCGACCACTCAAGACGCTCGTAGCCCCGCTCCACGCACAGCCGCGCCAGCTCCGTCAGCAGCGCCTTGCCGTGACCGCCGCCGCGCGCCTCGGGACGCACGTACAGGTCCTCCAGGTAGATGCCGTGCACCCCGCGCCACGTCGAGAAGTTCAGGAACCACAGCGCGAAGCCGACCGGCTCACCGCTCTCGTCCTCGGCGATGTGCGCGTACGCCGCCGGACGCTCCCCGAACAGCGCCTCGCGCAGCTGCTCCTCGGTGGCCCGCGCCTCGTGCAGCGCCTTCTCGTAGTCGGCCAGCTCACGGATCATGGTGTGGATGACGGGGACGTCGGCGGGGGTCGCGGTACGAATCATGACCGCAGATTAATCCGCGCCGTCCCGCACCCTGCGAGCGATATCCAGATCGTGGACGCCGAGCGGCCGCCCGTCCTCGATGTCCCACAGCGCGTTCTGGAGCACCCGGCCCAGCGTCCAGGCCCGCGCCCGCTCCCGGTCGAGCCCCAGCGCCCCGCTCAGCGCGTCGAACCGCCACAGCGTCTCGTCCGGCTCGTAGCGGTTGTGCAGCGCCGGCCACAGGTCGAACCCGGGATCACCGGCCAGCGGCTTCGGGTCGATCGCCAGCCACGGTTCACGCCCGGCGGCGAGCACGTTCTCGAAATGCAGATCCCAGTGCAGCAACCGGTCCCCGGCCTCCCCCACGACCTCCCGCACCGCCGCCGCGCAGTCGGCGAGCAGCGCCCGCTGGACAGGATCGGCCACCCGCCGCAGCGCCCCAGGAGCGTCCGCGAGCATCCGCCCCGCGATGTCCGACAACCGCCGCACACCCTTCGGAGCGGGCCCCGCCGTCAGCCGCGCGAGCAGCCCACCGACCACCTCGACGGCCTCGCGCGAATCCGCCACACCGCTCAACATCCGCGCGGAATCGAGCCGTTCGAGCAGCATCGTGCCCGTCCCCGCGTCGTACGCGAGCAGCCGCACCGCGCCGTCGCCGTCCCACACCCGCAGCGCGACCGGCTCCCCCTCGGTCTCCTCGTCCAGCACCTGGAACTTGAGCGCCGCACGCAGCCCGTCGCCCCGCACCACCGGCACGACCAGCGCCGCCACCCCGTGCATCAACGGCCCGTCCCGCACCAGCTCCCACCGCTCCAGGAACTCCGCCACGCGCGCGGGCAGCGCCGCCACGAACGCCCGCCCCGCCTCCCCCGCGTACGCGTACTGCGACTCGACCAGGCCCTTCGGTACGTCGATCACGCGACCGACCCTAGAACCCGACCCACCCCTCCCGCATTCCGTCGCCGACCAGTAACGTCCCGCGCCATGACCCACGGCATCAGCGGCCCCGGTGGCCCCCGCGAGACCACCGGCACCATCAACGGCGGCATATCGTTCTGGTACGCGGACGACGGCCTCCCCCGGACCCGCGACCCCCTGCCCGGCGACGCGAGCGCCGACGTCGTCATCGTCGGCGGCGGCTACACGGGCCTGTGGACCGCGTACTACCTGAAGAAGGCCGCCCCGTTCCTGCGCATCACCGTCCTGGAACAGAAGTTCTGCGGCTACGGCGCCTCCGGCCGCAACGGCGGCTGGCTCTACAACGGCATCGCCGGCCGCGACCGCTACGCCAAACTCCACGGCCACGACGCCGCCGTCCGCCTCCAACAGGCCATGAACGAGACGGTGTCGGAGGTCATCGACGTCGCCCGCACCGAATCCGTCGACGCCGACATCCACCACGGCGGCGTCCTCGAAGTCGCCTACACCCCGGCCCAGTTGACCCGCCTCAAGGCCTTCCACGACACGGAACTCACCTACGGCGAGAAGGACCGCACCCTCCACGGCGCCCGCGAGACCGCCGACCGCATCCGCGTCGCGGGCGCCGTCGGCTCCACCTGGACCCCGCACGGCGCCCGCCTCCACCCGGTGAAACTCCTCAAGGGCCTGGCGACGGCCGTCGAAGCCCTCGGCGTCACGATCCACGAATCAACCCCGGTCACGGAGATCAAACCGAAGCACGCCATCACGCCCTACGGCACCGTCCGCGCCCCCTACGTCCTGCGCTGCACCGAAGGCTTCACCGCCTCCCTCAAGGGCCAGCGCCGCACCTGGCTCCCCATGAACTCCTCCATGATCGCCACGGAGCCGCTGTCGGAATCCCAGTGGGAGACCATCGGCTGGGAAGGCCGCGAAACCCTCGGCGACATGGCCCACGCCTACATGTACGCCCAGCGCACCGCCGACGACCGCATCGCCCTCGGCGGCCGCGGCGTCCCCTACCGCTACGCCTCCCGCACCGACAACGACGGCCGCACCCAGCCCCAGACCATCGAGGCCCTCCGCGACATCCTCACCCGCTTCTTCCCCCAGCTCGCCGGCGTCCGCATCGACCACGCCTGGTCCGGCGTCCTCGGCGTCCCCCGCGACTGGTGCGCCACCGTCACCCTCGACCGCTCCACCGGCCTCGGCTGGGCAGGCGGCTACGTCGGCTCCGGCGTCGCCACCGCCAACCTCGCCGCCCGCACCCTCCGCGACCTCGTCCAACAGGACTCCGGCCAGTCCGGCCCCACCGACCTCACCGCGCTCCCCTGGGCCAACCACAAGGTCCGCAAGTGGGAACCGGAACCCCTGCGCTGGCTCGGCGTCCACGGCATGTACGCCACGTACCACGCCGCCGACCGCCGCGAACTCACCACCCACACGGCCACCTCATCCCGCCTCGCCCAATGGGCCGACCGCCTGGCGGGCCGCGGCTGACCCCGAACGACAAAAGCCCAGGCACACAGAGTGTGACCTGGGCTTTTCCGGAGCCGCCTGTCGGAATCGAACCGACGACCTCAAGATTACAAATCTAGTGCTCTAGCCAACTGAGCTAAGGCGGCACCGCGCACCACAACGCCGTACGCGAAGGCTTCACCACCTTACACAGCCGACCTTCCCCCAGGCCAAGAAGTTCCCGCACACCCTGATGTCGGACCTACGTGCGTAACCTCCCGAGCACCCGTTCGTTGACCGTACGAACACGCTGTTCCGACTATCGGATCGCGGGAAGTGGGCGGGGGGGGCTCATGGGGGACGTTCGAGCGGAGAAGCCACGGTCCGTGACCGGCGCCGAGGCCAAGCGGGTCAAGCGCGAGGCGCTGGGGATCGCCGACAGCAGCAGGCCCCGGACTCGCCCGGCCGTCCCGGTGAAGCGCCGGGCCAAGGTGACGGGGGCGCGGGAGCGGGTCTACCGGTATCGCTGTTACCCGACCGAGGCGCAGGCCGAGCAGTTGGTGAAGACGTTCGGCGCGTGTCGTTGGGTCTACAACGAAGGGCTGGCGCTGCGGTCGAGGGCTTGGCGCGAGCATCGGGTGTCGGTGGGGTTCGCGGAGACGTGCCGGGCGTTGACCGGATGGCGCCGGGCGCCGGACACGGCGTGGTTGGCGGAGGTGTCGTCGACGGTGCTGCAACAGCCGTTGCGTCATGTGCAGGCGGCGTTCCAGGCGTTCTTTCAGGGACGGGCGAAGTATCCGAAGCGGAAAAAGAAGGGCCGGTCGCGCGATACAGCGACGTATGCGCGGACGGGCTTCAGCTGGCGGGAGGACGCGGGGCGGCCGGGTACGGGGACCCTGAAGCTGGCGTTGCAGAGCGAGCCGCTGGAAGTGCGGTGGTCGCGGCCGTTGCCTGTAGGGGTGACGCCGGTGCGGGTGACGGTGTCGCGGCATCGGGCGGGGCGCTACTTCGTGGCGTTGCTCGTGGAGGAGGTCATCGAGGCGCTGCCCGCGGCGTTCGTGGCCGGGTCGCGGGAGCCGCGGGCGGTGGGGTTGGACCTGGGCTTGGCGTCGTTGGTGACGTTGGATGACGGTACGAAGGTGGATCATCCGAGATTGCTGCGGCGATACGTGGATCTGCTGAAGTCACTACAGCGGGAGCTGCAGCGAAAGAAGAGAGGTTCCCGGAATCGGGAGAAGGCGCGGCGGAAGATGGGCCGCCTGTACGCACTGATCGGGGACGTCCGTAAGAACATGTTGGACCAGCTCACCACCCGCCTCGTGCGCGAGAACCAAGTGCTCGTGGTGGAGGACCTGTCGATCGTGGCGCTGACGGCTGCGGCGACGGGCAGGGGGCGTAGGCGCAAGGCGCGGCTCAACGAATCCATCCAGGACGCTTCTTGGGGCGAATTGCTCCGACAGCTGAAGTACAAGTGCGAGTGGTACGGCCGGACGCTGGTGGTCGTGGACCGCTTCTTCCCATCGACGCGGCGCTGCTCGGCCTGCCACGTAAGGGGCCCGAAGCTGGATGTGTCGGTGCGGGAGTGGTCGTGCGCCGAGTGCGGCACGGCCCACGATCGTGATGTGAACGCGGCGGTGAATCTGCGGTCTGAGGGGATGCGTTTGTACTGGCTGACGGCGTCGGCGCTGCCGCCCGAACAGTTGGTGCCTTCTGTGATTCGGGCGTCGGAAATGCCGGAGGAGGTTGTGGCGGCCGCTTAGGAGTGCGGCCTCGGCTGTTCATTGCAGTACGGACCGACGGGCCGTCGGCCGAGATGCCTGTGGAGCTTGCGTAGGACCGAGCGGCGCGGCAGGGAAGCCTGTCACTTGCCGGCGGCGAGCTGTGAAGCAGGAAGCGCTGCCCGCGAGGGCAGCACGCCACTGGTGTGGCGGAGGAGCAGAGGGAGCGTCCTGACCTACCTGGTCGAAAATTTCGTCAAAGTTCACAGCGTTCAGGTCCTGACAGAACATGTGAACGCCAGGTAGCGTCTCGACCAGTTCACTCGTGTGGACTACACCACAGCAACACTCGTTGTTGTGGGTCTTCCTTCCACTCGGATCGTCCGGCACGTTCCTGCCGGTGAAGGGGGCTTCACAGCCATGGCTTCTGTCACGTTCGACAAGGCGACCCGTGTGTATCCCGGGTCCACCAAGCCCGCGGTCGACGGCCTGGAGATCGAGATCGAGGACGGCGAGTTCCTCGTCCTCGTCGGTCCCTCCGGCTGCGGCAAGTCGACCTCCCTGCGGATGCTCGCGGGTCTCGAGGACGTCAACGGCGGTGCGATCCGCATCGGTGACCGCGACGTCACGCACCTGCCGCCGAAGGACCGGGACATCGCCATGGTGTTCCAGAACTACGCGCTGTACCCGCACATGACCGTCGCCGACAACATGGGCTTCGCCCTGAAGATCGCCGGCGTGAACAAGGCGGAGATCCGCACCAAGGTCGAAGAGGCCGCGAAGATCCTCGACCTCACCGAGTACCTGGACCGCAAGCCGAAGGCGCTCTCCGGTGGTCAGCGTCAGCGTGTGGCGATGGGCCGCGCGATCGTGCGTGAGCCGCAGGTGTTCCTCATGGACGAGCCGCTGTCGAACCTCGACGCCAAGCTCCGTGTGTCGACGCGTACGCAGATCGCGTCGCTCCAGCGCCGCCTCGGCATCACCACCGTCTACGTCACCCACGACCAGGTCGAGGCCATGACGATGGGCGACCGCGTGGCGGTCCTCAAGGACGGTCTGCTCCAGCAGGTCGACACCCCGCGCAACATGTACGACCGCCCCGCGAACCTCTTCGTCGCCGGCTTCATCGGCTCCCCGGCCATGAACCTGGTCGAGGTCCCGATCACCGACGGCGGCGTGAAGTTCGGCAACTCGGTCGTCCCGGTCAACCGTGACGCGCTGAAGGCCGCTTCGGACAAGGGCGACCGCACGGTCACCGTCGGCGTCCGCCCCGAGCACTTCGACGTCGTCGAGGCGGGTGGCGCCGAGGCCGCGAAGTCCCTCGCCAAGGACGTCTCGGACGCCCCGGCGGGCCTCGCCGTCTCCGTGAACGTGGTGGAGGAGCTCGGCGCCGACGGCTACGTCTACGGCACCGCCCAGGTCGGCGACGAGACCAAGGACCTGGTCGTCCGCGTCAACGGCCGGCAGGTTCCGGAGAAGGGCGCGCAGCTGCACGTCGTGCCGCGCGCCGGTGAGACCCACGTGTTCTCGACCTCGACGGGCGAGCGCCTCTCCGACTGATCCCGGGCATATCAAATGACCGTGAGGGCCCCGCACTTCGGTGCGGGGCCCTCACGCGTCGGCGCTTCATTGTCGACAAATACCCCGGCAACTCGGGCATTTGGCCCTGCGACGTCAACACGTATGCAACAAAACGACGTTGATCGTCCCTCATCAGAGTGACCAAATGTCGCCAAATCATCACCGAGCGCTACGCTCACTCGCGTGACGCACTCTGCCAACTACACCCAGAAGTCGCGCCGTGCTCGGGGCCGGGGCCCCGCCCACCGCGCCGCCCGTACGCTCGCCTTCGTCCTGCCGGTGATGCTGGTGCTCTCCGGGACGCTCGCGGTCACCCGAGTCAACTGGTCGGGGAGCTCCTCGGACTCCCTCCTCACGGCTTCCTCACAGGACGTCTCCGCGCGCGCCAAGTCGCGCGCCCCCCAGGACGTCCTGCGCGACCGTCTGCTGCTCGAACTGCAGGAGGAGAACCCCGGCGTCGCGCTGACCCACCTCCAGCGCGAGATCGACCACCGCCCGTCGCTCGCCAAGCACTGCATGGCGATCGCGAAGGCGCTCGGCCGTGCCGCCGTGGAGGCGTACGGGCCGGCGCGCGCGCAGTCGTACTCGCGGCCCGTCTGCGACACCTCGTTCGCCTCGGGGGTGGCCGGCTTCCGTGCCTGAGCCGCGCTCGGGGCCGTCCCGAGCCGCTGGCGTCCACGCGGGTCGTGCGCACGTACAGTTCCGGTCATGACGACCGCTGAACCGTCCGCGCACGGCCCGCATCCGTATGCCCACCGTCCCACGCAGGCCGTCGTCCTGGCGGGCGGCCAGGGCTCCCGGCTGCGCCCGTACACCGACGACCGGCCGAAGCCGATGGTGGAGATCCCCGGTACGGGCACGCCGATCATCGGCCATCAGCTGGCCTGGCTCGCCGAGGAGGGCGTCACCGACGCCGTCGTCTCGTGCGGTCATCTCGCCGAGGTGCTCCAGGAGTGGCTGGAGGGGGCGGAGTTGCCGCTGCGGGTCACCACGGTCGTCGAGAAGGAGCCGCTGGGCCGTGGCGGCGGACTGAAGTTCGCGGCCGCCCGGCTGCCGCACCCGGACCGTCCCTGGTACGCGACGAACGGCGACATCTGGACGCGGTTCTCGCTGCGCGAGATGGCCGACTTCCACCACGAGCGGGAGGCGACGGCGACGCTCGCGCTGGCCCGCCCGCGCATCCCGTGGGGCGCCGTCGAGACGGACGCGTTCGGGCACATCACCGACTTCATCGAGGCGCCGCCGTCCCCGTATCTGATCAACGCGGGTGTGTACGTCTTCGGCTCCGAGTTCACGTCGCTGCTGCCGGACCTCGGGGACCACGAGCGGACCACGTTCCCGAGGCTGGCGCGCGGCAAGCGGCTGGCGGGCTTCCAGCTGCCGCAGGGCGCGTACTGGCGGGCGATCGACACGGCGAAGGACCTCACGGAGGCCGCGAAGGAGCTGTCCGCGCAGGGCCGTTGAGGCCACCGCCGCGAGCTTGTCGCCGCCGCCCGTACGCCGATGGGGCCCCGCACGATGCACGTGCGGGGCCCCATCGGTGTAGTGGATCGGCGTGGCGTCACTCGCCCAGGAGGCCGCCCACCAGGCCGGGCTTGCGGCCGGTCTCGCCGGTCTCGCCGCCGGAGGTGGTGCCGCCGTCCGTGGTGCCGCCCGTGGCGGGCTGCTCCTGGCCGGTGGTCGCCGCGGGCGGCTGCTGCGGCGTCGTCTGCTGCGGCGGGGCCTGGCCCGCGGTGGAGCCCTGCGTCGGCGTCGTCGTGGTGCCGCTGCTCGTGGTGCCCGCGGTGGCGCGGGCGGAGCTCGGGGCGCCGGAGGGGCTCGACGTGGTGCCCTGCGTCGGCGTGCTGGAGGACGCCGAGGGGCTCTGCGACTGGCGCTGCTGCGGGGAGCGGCTGCCCGGCTCGGAGGGAAGCGGGGAGCCGGGGAGTTCGTTGCGCGGCGCGTCGCCGGGGCCCGGCGCGGTGACCCGGTCGGCGTCGCGGACGGCGCCGCCGAGGAGCGAGCCGATGAGCAGCGTGCCACCGATGACGAGGGTGGCGACGACGGTGCCGCGGCGCAGGACGAAGCGGCGCAGCTCCCACAGTGCGGCGCGCGGTCCGAGCCGCCGCCAGGCGGTGCCCGCGAGCCGTCCGTCGACGGAGTAGACGGGGGCGCCGGCGATGATCAGCGGCGACCAGGCGGCGAGGTAGATGATGTCGGGCGCGTCGTAGGCGGGGACGGTCTTCCAGCTGACGGTGACGAGCAGCGCGGCGGAGAGCAGCGCGCCGACGCTCGCGGCGAGCCGCTGCCACAGGCCGAGGATCGTGAGCACGCCGACGATGACCTGGAGGAAGGCGATGACGAGTCCGGCGCCGACGGGGTGCTGGAGCGCCCAGTCGCGCATGGGTTCGGCGAGGGCCCAGGGGTGCAGCGAGTTCAGCCACTTGACCATCGAGCCGCGCTCGCCGCCGTCGAAGTACACGGGGTCGCAGAGCTTGCCCATGCCGGCGTAGATGGAGATGAAGCCGAGGAAGACGCGCATCGGGAGCAGCACGACGCCGAGGTTCATCCGGCGGCCGGGGTAGTAGGCGTGCCGGACGGGGCCGTAGCGGCGGGCCGCGGTGGTCTCGACGTCGGAGCCGTCGGTGTCGTCGTCGAAGCGGTCGCCGTCGTACGTGACCGCTTCGAGCTCGCCGCTCTCCTCGAACGCGCTGCCGGACTGGCGCATGCGCGGCAGGATCCGCGGGGGTTCGGCCTCCGCGTGTTCGATGCCGCCGACGGTGGGCGTCTCCTGGGTGGCCGTGTCGCGGTAGAGGCCGAGCTCGTCGGCGAGGTCCTCGGTGAGGTCGCGGTCGAGGTCGACGCGCGGGATGACCTGGGTCGAGACGCCTTCGTCGGGCTCGCCGACACGGCGTGCGCCCTGCAGGAGTCCGGTGGCGTCGAGTCCTCCGCCGGCTCTGACGACGGGGCGACGCCGCCTGGCGCCGGGCGTCCCCGCGGCGGTGATGACGGGGATGCGGGTGGTCGACGCGTCGGCTCCGGCCACGCCCGTAGCGCTCAAGTGCCGTGAGATGCGCGGGAGTTGGGTCTGCTGCGCCGTGGGGAGCTGCACGCGGAAACTCGCGTGGTTGACGATGACCTGCGCCGGATCGCACGGAACCTTCACCATGCTCAGCGCAGGAGCGTCGTCGAATCCCGACGAGCGGTCACCCGAGGGTGTGCGGGGCGTTCTGGTGTCCACACTCATCTAACCGAGTGATGTGTGTTTAGGACACTGCCTCGGGCCCACCGAAATGTCCGGGCCCCGTCAAAGATCGGTCATCTCCGACGTGGGCCCGGAACGGGGCGCGTGGATCAGGCGCGGCGGCGGGCCGCCTCGTAGAGGACGACGCCCGCGGCGACACCGGCGTTCAGCGACTCGGCGCCGCCCGGCATCGGGATGCGCACGCGGAAGTCGCAGGTCTCGCCGACGAGGCGGGACAGGCCCTTGCCCTCGCTGCCGACGACGATGACGACGGGGCCCTCCAGGGCTTGCAGGTCGTCGACGGTGTGCTCGCCGTCGGCGGCGAGGCCGACCACGGCGATGCCCGCCTTCTTGTACTGCTCCAGGGCGCGCGTCAGGTTGGTGGCGCGGGCGACCGGAGTACGGGCCGCGGTGCCGGCCGACGTCTTCCACGCACCGGCCGTCATCCCGGCCGCGCGCCGCTCGGGCACGACGACGCCGTGGCCGCCGAACGCGGAGACGGAGCGGACGACGGCGCCGAGGTTGCGCGGGTCGGTGACACCGTCGAGGGCGACGATCAGCGGGTCCTCACCGACGTCGTACGCGGCGGCGGCGAGGTCCTCCGGGTGCGCGTACTCGTACGGCGGGATCTGGAGGACGAGGCCCTGGTGGTTGAGGCCGTTGGTCATGCGGTCCAGCTCGGGGCGGGGGGCCTCCATGAGGTGGATGCCGCCGCGCTCACCGGCGAGCTGGAGCGCCTCGCGGACGCGCTCGTCGTTGTCGATGAACTGCTGCACGTAGAGGGTCACCGCGGGCACGTTCTCGCGCAGCGCCTCGACGACCGGGTTGCGGCCGACCACCATCTCGGAGGTGGACTTGCCGCGCGGGCCGCCGGTGCGGCTGGTGGGGCGGCCCTGGGCGCGCTTGGCCTTGGCCTGCGCGGCGCGCTGCTTGGCGTGGCCCTTGCGCATCTCGGCGGGCGGGGTCGGGCCCTTGCCCTCGAGGGCGCGGCGCCGGTTGCCACCGCTGCCTACCTGCGCGCCCTTCTTGCCGGACATGCGGCGGTTGCTGTTGGCGGCCATGACCTACCTGTCTCTTACGACTACGGGTGTGTGCGTACGTCTATGAAGTGTGCCGCCCGGAGCTCCGGGCGGCACATCTGGGCGCTCGGCCGTGCTCAGCCGAGCGTCCAGCGGGGCCCCGAGGGGCTGTCCTCGATGTTCAGGCCGGACTGCTTGAGGCGGTCGCGGATGGCGTCGGCGGTGCCCCAGTCCTTGCGGGCGCGGGCCGCCTCGCGCTGCTCCAGCAGGAGCCGTACGAGGTGGTCGACGACGCCGTGCAGGTCCTCGCCGCCGGTGTCGCCGGAGCCGGCCCACTGCGCGTCGAGCGGGTCGAGGCCGAGGACGCCGAGCATGGCGCGCACCTCGGCGAGGCGGGCGACGGCGGCTTCCTTGTCGTCGGCGGCGAGGGCGGAGTTCCCCTGCCGTACGGCGGTGTGGACGATGGCGAGGGCCTGCGGGACGCCGAGGTCGTCGTCCATGGCCTCGGCGAAGGCGGGCGGCACCTCGTCGGCGGGGGCGACGGTGCCTCCGGCGAGTTCGGTGACGCGCTGCACGAAGCCCTCGATGCGCGCGAACGCGGACTCGGCCTCGCGCAGGGCGTCCTCGCTGTACTCGATGGTGGAGCGGTAGTGCGGGGTGCCCAGGTAGTAGCGCAGGACGATGGGCCGCCAGTTCTTGACCATCTCCGAGACGAGGACGGAGTTCCCGAGGGACTTCGACATCTTCTCGCCGGACATGGTGACCCAGGAGTTGTGCACCCAGTACTTCGCGAACTCGTCGCCGAAGGCCTTGGCCTGCGCGATCTCGTTCTCGTGGTGCGGGAAGATCAGGTCGATGCCGCCGCCGTGGATGTCGAAGGCGGAGCCCAGGTACTTGTGGGCCATCGCCGAGCACTCCAGGTGCCAGCCGGGGCGGCCGCGGCCCCAGGGCGTCTCCCAGCTGGGCTCGCCGGGCTTGACGGCCTTCCACATGGCGAAGTCGCGGGCGTCGCGCTTGCCGGTCTCGCCGTCGCCGGAGGGCTGGAGCAGGTTGTCGAGCTCCTGGTTGGACAGCTCCAGGTAGCCGGGGAAGGACCGGACGTCGAAGTAGACGTTGCCGTCGGCCTCGTAGGCGTGGCCGCGCTCGATGAGCCCGCGCATCATCTCGACCATCTCGGTCACGTGGCCGGTGGCCCGCGGCTCGTAGGTCGGGGGCAGGCAACCGAGCGCGGTGTACGCGTCGTTGAACGCCCGCTCGTTCTCGTACCCGATCGACCACCAGGGCCGGTTCTGCTCCCCGGCCTTCGTGATGATCTTGTCGTCGATGTCCGTCACGTTGCGCACGAACGTGACGTCGTAGCCGCGGTACGCGAACCAGCGGCGCATGATGTCGAAGTTGAGCCCCGAGCGGATGTGGCCGATGTGCGGGGCCGCCTGCACGGTGGCGCCACACAGGTAGATCGAGACGCAGCCCGGCGTGAGCGGGGTGAAGTCACGGATCTGCCGGGCGCTGGTGTCGTACAGGCGAATAGTCACCCCTCCAGGGTAGTAGGCCCGGAGGTGTGCCATGGGCCTCCGGCCGGTACGGGGTCGTCGGCGGAGCCCCGCGGGGGTGCGGTCGCGGGGCTCCGCCCCGGGCCCCGCTGCTCAATCGCCGCAGGGGCTGAACGGGGTCACACCCGCCCGACCACCTTCCGTGCCCGCACGCGGACCACGACCCGCTCGGCGTCCTGGCCCGACGCCGGGTTGAACTCGGCGTACTTCTTGCCGGTGTACTTTACCGACAGCTCGTCGATGAGCTCCTGGCCGCCCTCCGTGGTGATCTCGGCGGTGCCGCGGATCTCCGCGTAGGCGTAGGGGTTGTCGGCGGGCTGGACCATGACCGTCACGCGCGGGTCGGCGTTCAGGTTCTTCGTCTTGCGGCGGTCGACAGTGGTGGAGAACAGCACGTCGTCGCCGTCCCGCTTCGCCCAGACGGGGGAGACCTGCGGGCTCCCGTCGGGCTGGATCGTGGCTACCGCGATGAAGACCTTGCTGTCGAGCAGTGCCTTGAGCTCGTCGGACAGCTGGGCTGACATGGCCTCACTCCTTCTCGGGGGACGATGGGCGCGTACCCGATCCTCAAGGAACGCACCGTCACGCGCCGGTATTTCGCCGCTCTGTTCGCACGGGTGTCACGAAGCGGGTGAGCCCCGCCGCCATCAGCGGCACCGTGGCGAGCGCCGACCACAGGACGGGCGTGGGGAGGGTGAGGAGCGCGCCCGTCGCCGCGCTCCCGGCGAGGACGGCGAGGCCCGACACCGAGGAGAGCGCGCCCGTGGCCAGGCCCAGGTGGCGTTCGTCGACCAGGTCGGGGACCAGGCCGCGCGCCGCGGGCACCAGCAGCATCTGGCCGAGCGTCAGCAGGACGACCAGGGCGCAGGCGGGCAGCAGCGCGTACGGGGTGCGGCCCGGGAGGTACGGGGCGGTGGCCGCGACCGTCACGAACCCGGCCGCCACCAGCAGCAGGCCCGCCGTCAGCGCGGTCCGCGGCGCGAGCCGGGCCGCCGACCAGCGGGTGACCGGGAGCTGGGCGCCGACCACGAGGACCGAGGACAGCGCGAAGAGCAGGCCCACGGCGTCCTGCGTGCCGGTGGCGCGGGTGAGTTCCACGGGCAGCGCGAGGTAGAGCTGGTTGTAGGCGATGAGGTAGCCGCTGTACGCGAGGCAGAGCGCGAGGAAGCGGGGGTTCGCGAAGACGGCTCCGCTGCCCTTGAGGCGCCGCGCGCCCCGCGTACGCTCCCGGCGCGGCATCAGCCGGGCGTGCCCGGCGAGCACTCCCACGAACACCAGCGCACCCGCGAGGCACGCCGCCCGGAACCCGGCGAACAGCAGCGCCGTGCCGAGCAGCGGTCCGAGGAACGCGCCCGCCTGCCCGGCCGCCGAGAACACGCCCAGCACCTGGGCCCGCGGCACCCCGGTCTCCCGCTCGTGCCGCACGGCCTCCCGGGCGGTCTCGGACTCCACGGCGGGCGAGAACAGGGCGGCGGCGAGCCCGACGAGGACGACCGCGCCGACGACCGCGGGGGTGCTCGCCGCGAAGCCGAGCCAGACGAATCCGGCGATCCGCAGGGCGCAGCCCGCGAGGACGACGGGGCGGGGGCCGAAGCGGTCGGTGAGGGCGCCTCCGACGACGAACAGCCCTTGCTGGCTGAACGTCCGCAGCCCCAGCACGAGACCGACCGCCCAGCCGGCGAGGCCGATGGTGTCGGCGAGGTGGGTGGCGAGGTAGGGCAGGACGGCGTAGAAGCCGATGTTGAAGGCGAGCTGGGTGACGGTGAGCAGCCGAAGGTACCCCGGCAGCCCGCGCAGCACCGTCGTTGCACCCCCGGGGCTCCGCCCCGGACCCCGCGCCTCAATCGCCGGCGAGGCTTGAGAGAACCCCGGCAAGCTCTTGCCCCCGCGGCGGGTGAGCACTTTCAAGCCCCTGCGGCGATTGAGCAGCGGGGTCCGGGGCGGAGCCCCGTGGCCGGTCAACGGTGCCGCCGACGGCCGGCGGACGACACCAGCACGACGATCGCCCCGACCCCGGCCAGGCCCACCGCAGGTGCCAGCACGGACCACGGCGCCCGCTCGGCGTACGGCAGGTTCTCCATCAGCAACCGCCCCCACTCCGGCGTCGGCGGCTGCGTCCCGAGGCCGAGAAACCCGAGGGACGCCAACGCCAACGTCGTCGGCGCCAGCCGCAGCACCGCATGCCGCCCCACCGTCGGCAGCACCGCACTCAGCACGTGCCGCCGCAACACCTGCCACCGCCCCGCGCCGGAGGCCACCGCCGCCTCGACGTACCCGGCCCCCCGCTCCGCCTCGGCCACCGCCGCCGTGTGCGCGGCCAGCGGCGCCCAGCCGACCGCCGCGACGGCGACCGCCGCGCCCTCGACGCCCGCCCCGAACAACCCGGTGACCAGCAGCCCCGCCAGGATCGCGGGCATCGCGTTGGCGACCTCGGTGAGGCCCGCGGTCCACCGCAGCAGCCCGAGGCCGACGCCCACCACGAAGCACACCGCGCACACGACCGCCGCGACGGCGAGGGTGCGCAGCGCCCCGTGGCCGAGCCGGGCGAGCACGTCGCGCCCGAGCGCGTCGGTGCCGAAGGGGTGCGCCCCCGACGGCCCCGCGAGCCGGGCGGCGAGGTCCACCTGGAGCGGGTCCCGGGTCAGCCCCCACACGACGACCGCGAGGAGTACGGCGACCAGGCCCCCGGCGACGTACAGCCGCCCGACGCCGCCGGAACGCGCCCGCGCGAGTCCCGGCAGCGCGCCCGCTTCGAGCGCGGGTCCGAGCAGCCGCCGCCGGACGAGACCGACGGCCACGGCCGTCACCACACCGAGCGCGAGCAGCACCAGCAGGCAGCCCTGGAGCAGCGGCAGGTCGAGGTCGAGCGCGGCGGCGACGGCCGTGCCGCCGAGCCCGGGGATCGCGAAGACCGCCTCCACGGCGGCCGCGGCCCCGGTCAGCCCGACCACGGTCAGGCCCGCCTGCGGCAGCACCGCGGGCAGCGCGCGCCGCGCGGCGTGCCGGGCGATGCGCGAGCGCGGCATGCCGCCCGCGCGGGCCGCGCGCACCCAGGGTTCGGCGAACGCGGCGGGCAGCGCGTCCTGGCCGAGCCGCCCGAGGACGGCGCCGGCCGGGATGCCGAGGGCGAGCGCGGGCAGCACGGCGGACGCGGGCGAGGCCCAGCCCTGCGCCGGGAACCAGCCCAGGTGCACGGCGAACAGCGTGGCCAGCACGGAGGCGATCAGGAACTCGGGGAGCGCGGCGAGGACCCCCGCGCCCACTCCGTGCGCCGGTTCGGGGCGCGCGCGCCGGAGCGTCGGCAGGCACAGCACGACGGCGAGGACGGCGGCGACCACCATCGCGTACGCCATGAGGGACACGGACACCCAGAACGCGGCGCCCACGTCGGACGCGACATCGGCGCCGGTCACCCAGGACGTGCCGAGGTCGCCGTGCGCGACGCCGCGCAGCCACTGCCCGAGGAACGTGAACGGGCCCTCCCCGAGGCCGAGCTGGGCGCGCACCTCGGCGAGCTGCTTCGGCGTCGTCGGCGCGTCGCCGTAGCGGGCGTGCAGCACGGTGAGCGCGGGGTCGGTGCGGGTCAGCCACGGCAGCAGCGCGGTGAGCGCGAGCAGCCCGGCGGCGGCGCCGATCCGGCCCGCGAGTACGGGCAGTCCGGCGCGGGCACGGTTCATCGGGCGCGCGTCCTTCCTCATCAGGTGCGCGTCTCCAGGCCGACGAACTGTCGTTCGTAGGGGTCGAGGACGACCCCGCGCACGCCCGCGCCGACGCCCTGCAAGTGCTGTTCGTGGACGATCGGCACGGCCGCGTCGGTGCCGAGGATCGCGGCCTCGGCGCGCAGCACGGCCCGGTGGCGCGCGGTCCCCTCCAGCCCCGCGACCTTCCGGACGAGGGAGTCGACGCGGTCGTCGCTGAGCTGCGCGATGTTGAAGCTGCCTTCACTGGTGAAGTCGGAGGCGAGGTACGAGACCGGGTCCCCGGTGTCGAGCGCGGTGGACCGGGACATCAGGAACGCGTCGTACTGGCCGTCGAGGGCGCCCGATTCGAGGCGCGCGTAGTCCTTCACGACGAGCCGCACCGCGAATCCGGCGCGCCGCAGCTGCTGCTGGAGCGCGGCGGCGACCTCGGGCAGTTCGGCGCGGTTGGTGTACGTGGCGAGGGTGAGCGTCTGCCCGTGCGGCTTCGCGGCCTTCGCCCGTCCGGTGACGGGGAGCTGTTTGCCGTCGGCCCAGGCGAAACCGGGGCCGAGCAGTCCGGTGCCGCGCGTGGCGTACCCCTCGTACACGCTGCTCGCGAGCGCGGAGGTGTCGACGGCCTCCCGGACGGCGGCGCGCAGTCCGGCGTCGGCGAGCGGGCCCGTGCGGGTGTTCAGGTACAGCGTGGTGGTCCGTACGGTGGCGACCTCACGCGCGCGGTCGCCGAGGACGAGGGCCTGGGCGGCGGGCACGAACTCGGCGATCTCGATCTGGCCGGAGCGCAGCGCGTTGGCGCGGGCGTTGTTGTCGGCGACGAAGCTGACGTCGAGCCCGCGTGCGGCCGCCCTGCCGCGCCAGTGCCCGTCGAACCGGTCGAGGGTGGCGGAGACGGCGCCGTTGACGTCGGTGAGCGCGAAGGGGCCGGTGGCGGTACCGACGGGGTCGACGGCGTCGCCCTTCCCGTACGCCGCCGGGGAGAACACGGCGAGGGACGGGTTCGCGAGGCGGGCGGGCAGCAGGGGGTCGGCGGCGTCGGTCGTGATCCGTACGGTCCGCTCCCCCACGGCCTCCGCGGTGATCTTCACGTCGCTCAGGACGCGCGGCACCACCTTCGCGTGCGCCGCCCGGCGCAGCGCGCCCTCGACGGCCTCGGCGGTGACCCGCCCGCCGTCCTGGAAGCGCGCGTCGCGCAGCGTGAACTCCCAGGTGGTGGCGGAGGGGCGGGTCCACTTGAGGGCCAGCGCGGGGTGGATGACACCGGCCGTGTCCATGCGGGTGAGGCCGTCGACGACGGCGAGCCGGCTGAGCAGCAGTCCGTCGTCGCTGTACGGGGAGAGGCCCTGGGTGGGCGCGAAGGCGAGGTCGACGGCGATCCGGCCGCGCCGCGCGGTGCCGGTGAAGGAACCGCAGGCGGACGTGAGCCCGATCCCGGCCGCCGCCAGCAGGAAGCCGCGTCGCCGCATCAGCCGACGGGCGCGTACGCGGGA
The DNA here is from genome assembly GCF_054724165.1 of Streptomyces sp. BYX5S. Lineage (NCBI taxonomy): Bacteria > Bacillati > Actinomycetota > Actinomycetes > Kitasatosporales > Streptomycetaceae > Streptomyces > Streptomyces sp. BYX5S. The sequence continues at coordinate 7,879,420 of NZ_CM138829.1, forward strand.
ACCGGTGCGGGCAGCGGCAGTTCGAAGTGCACGATGCCCTGGCCGCCGCCGGGCAGCTGCCGCTCGTCGCAGACCTCCTGGGCGAGGGACCGCCAGAAGGGTTCGGCGCCGGGGACGGCGGGGTCGGTGTGCAGGTAGACCGCTTCGTAGCCGCCGGCTCCGGCCACGAACCCGAGCAGCTCCCGGACGAGGTCGCGTGCGAGGCCGTTCCTGCGGTGCTCGGGGCGTACGTAGATCCGGCAGAGCTGGGCGGTGGAGCCGGAGGGGAAGCGGTCGGCGACCCACTGGGGGTTGGGCGGGGCGGCGGGGCCGCGGTCGCGGACGGCGCCGGTGGCGACGATCTCGCCGGTGGGGAGGTGCTGGGCGACGAGCAGGGTGCATCGCTCGGGCCGCAGGTAGTGGCCGGCCGGGTCGATGATGTCGGCGTGCCAGCGCGGTACGTATCCGGAGCGGAGGTCGCGGTACACGGTGTCCAGCATGACGGCGCGGGCCTCGTCCACGTCGCCGACGCCGGCCTCGCGGATCACGTATTCACCCATCGCCTGCCTCAGCACCGGTCGGACATCTGCCCACCCATGCTAACTGCGACCCATTCGCAATAACCCCCGGGGCTCCGCCCCGTACCCCGCTGCTCAATCGCCGCAGAGGCTCGAATGTGCCACCGCACCCCCACGGCCGACCGCACCCCGCCTTGGGCAATCTGCCGCCAAGGGCGGCAGGGTGGGCAAGGCGGCGCCCCGGTGCCGCGTGCCGATGAACCGTGGCGCCGACCCCGGCACGGACCCGGTCACCCGGAAGCCCGCACCACCAGCGCCGTCGCCACCGCCATCAGGCCCTCGTCGCGGCCGGGGAAGCCGAGGCCGTCGGTGGTCGCGCCGGAGACGGAGACCGGGGCACCGGCCGCCTCGGAGAGGACCTTCTGCGCCTCGTCGCGGCGCTTCCCGATCTTCGGCCGGGGACCGACGACCTGCACCGCCACGTTCCCGATCACGAACCCGGCGTCCCGCACGATCCGCGCCGCCTCCGTCAGCAGCGCCACCCCACTCGCCCCGGACCACTCCGGCCGCCCGGTCCCGAAGTGCTGGCCGAGGTCACCGAGCCCCGCCGCCGAGAACAGCGCGTTGCAGGCCGCGTGCGCGACGACATCCGCGTCGGAGTGCCCGGCGAGCCCCGCCCCCGAGTCCTCCCACTTCAGCCCCGCGCACCACAGCTCCCGCCCGTCCTCGAAGGCGTGGATGTCGGTCCCGATGCCGACCTGCGGCAGGACGAAACCCGTCGGCGTCCCGGTCGTCTCAGAACCCATCGTTCGCCCTCCTGCGCGCCAGCACAGCCTCCGCGAGGACCAGGTCGAGCGGCCGCGTCACCTTGAACGCCTCCTCGTGACCGGGCACGAGCACCACCTGGTGGCCGAGCTGCTCGACCATGCTGGCGTCGTCCGTCACGTCCTCGGTGACCGTCGCGTGCGCCCGCACCAGCGTCTCCCGGTCGAACCCCTGCGGCGTCTGCACGGCCCGCAGCCTGGCCCGCGAGGGCGTCGCGACGACGGGCTCCGGCGAACCGTCCGTCGTCGGCACGACCTCCTTGACGGTGTCCGCGAGCGACAGCGCGGGCACCACGGCCGGCGCCCCGTCCCGTACGGCCTCGATGACCGCGTCGACCGTGTCGACCGGCACCAGCGGCCGGGCCGCGTCGTGCACGAGCACGATGTCGATGTCGGCGGGGAGCGCCTCGATCCCGAGCCGCACCGACTCCTGCCGGCTCTCGCCGCCGGGCACCACGACGAAGTCGGTGCGCTCCGGCAGCGCGTGATCGGCGAGCAGCGTCTTCACCTCGGCCGCCCCCTCGGGCGGCGCGACGACCACGACGAGGGACACGGCGCGGGACGCCGCCATCGCCCGTACGGCATGGATCAGCATCGGAGTACCGCTCAGCGCGCGCAGCGCCTTGGGGGCGCCCGGACCGAGGCGCACGCCCCGTCCGGCGGCCGGAATCACGGCCGCGGTGCGGACTGCGCTGCCTACGGGACGCGTTTCGTCAGACATCGGTTCCGTTCAGGTTTGTGCGCTCGGGGGTCGTGGGTATGGCCACAACGTGCCGGGCGCGACGCCTTGACAGGGCCCTTCCGTGACAGCCTTGGTCGAGCTGGCTGCCCGGGCCCGGCACGCCTGGGGATCACGCGAATCACGCAAGGATTCACGCACGGCGCATGTCAGGGGCGTGGATGGGGATGGGTACGAACATGCCGCAGCGCCCGGCGACACCATCAGGGTCAGCGGGCACCACGGCATTGATCATTACGCGTCGGTTCTGGTCGCTACGTGGATGACGTGGCGGCACCGCGCGTTCAGGACGCGAGAACCTCGTCGAGCAGGGCCTCGGCCTTGTCCTCGTTCGTGTTCTCCGCGAGTGCGAGCTCGCTCACCAGGATCTGGCGAGCCTTGGCGAGCATGCGCTTCTCACCTGCGGACAGTCCGCGCTCACGCTCCCGACGCCACAGGTCACGGACCACTTCCGCGACCTTGATGACATCGCCGGAGGCGAGCTTCTCCAGGTTTGCCTTGTAACGGCGCGACCAGTTCGTGGGCTCCTCAGCGTACGACGCGCGCAGCACCTCGAAGACCCGGTCGAGCCCGTCCTGACCGACCACATCACGCACGCCGACGAACTCCGCATTGTCCGCTGGCACACGTACCGTCAAGTCGCCCTGGGCGACCTTCAGCACCAAGTAGGTCTTGTCCACGCCTTTGATCTGGCGAGTTTCGATAGCCTCGATCAGCGCGGCCCCGTGATGGGGATAGACCACGGTGTCGCCAACCTTGAACGTCATGTGACAGGTACCCCTTCCGTGGCTATCCAGGGTAACACGGAAACTGCGGGTTCTGAATGGCGTTTTCGCAGGTCAGGGCATATCTCGGGGCTTGACAACTCCGACGGGAACGTGCTGCGAAGGGGTAGTGGAGGGCGGTATTCGCAGGTCGGAGCCGTTCTTCGAGGAAGCCGAAACGGGTACGCTACCGCCGCTTCCGCGGCGCCTCCAGGGGCCAAAGGTCCCGGTTTGCGTGCTTCGAAGCGCTGAACTTTCGCTACTCCGTTCAGGTGTCCGGAGACACGTTCGAGCCGAATCCAGAATTGATCTTCGCCAATCCCCGGGCCGGGTGATCGGTTTTCGAGACCCCCGCGCATTCCTTACCGGATATCCGTACCGGCGCCCTGGACAGGCCTTATGTGAATGGTGAACAAGGGGCAGGAGTGAACCGGGCGAACCAATGGTGACCGTGGGGAACACAGGGTGATCGCGGGGTGATCGGCGGGTGTGGCGGCACAGGCGTGAAGCAGGCCGGTGGCCCGAGGGGCGGGTCGGGTGCGGCGGCGCGGGAACGGCTCGGTAATCTAAGGCCGCTGACAGACCCTTAGGACGGCTTTACAAGTGAGCCGTCCGTGCCCGCCCACGTTCAAGGAGTTGCCGCCGCCGTGAGCAGCAGCCTTCGACGCGGCGCCCTCGCCGCCGCCGCCATCGCGTTCTCGATCGCCTCGCTCGCCGCGTGCGGCGCCGGCAACAACGCGCAGACGCTTCAGGTCAAGCCGGACAACGCCGCGACCGCCGTCGGCGACATCAAGATCCAGAACGCCACCGTCATCACCCAGCCGGACCGCGAGTCCAAGGGCCCGGCCGTCGTCACCGGCACGCTCTTCAACAACGGGAGCAGCGCGCAGACGCTCGACGCCATCACCGTCGACGGGGTCGGCAAGACCGCGAAGCTGACGGGCGCCAAGGGCGAGTCGAAGATCACCGTCCCGGCCGGCGGCTCCGTCGTCCTCGGCGGCAAGGACAACGCGACGGCCGAGCTGCCCAACAGCCGGACCGCCGTGCTCGACGGCAACGCGCAGCCGATCACGTTCTCCTTCAGCAAGGCCGGGGACGTGAAGCTGAAGGCCTTCGTGGTGCCCGCCGAGAGCTACTTCGAGAAGTGGGGCCCGAGCGAGGTTCCGGCCGCGCCGGGCGCTGCCGCGTCGCCGTCCACCTCGACGTCGGCGTCCACGTCCGCCTCGCCCGACGACCAGGCGTCGCCCTCGACGTCGGCGTCCGAGTCGCACGACGCCGCGAGCCACTGACCTACGCGTACGAACGGCGAAGGGGCGGAACCCGATCGGGTTCCGCCCCTTCGCCGTTCACGTCCCGCAGCCCGACCGGGGACCAGTGGCCGGCCTACGGCTCGAACTTGTAGCCGAGGCCCCGGACCGTGACGAGGTATCTCGGGGCGCCCGGGTCCGGCTCGATCTTGGCGCGCAGGCGCTTCACGTGAACGTCCAGGGTCTTGGTGTCACCGACGTAGTCGGCGCCCCACACCCGGTCGATGAGCTGCATGCGCGTGAGCACGCGGCCCGCGTTGCGCAGCAGCATCTCCAGGAGGTCGAACTCCTTCAGCGGCAGGTCGACCTTGCCGCCCGCGACCGTCACCACGTGCCGGTCGACGTCCATGCGGACGGGCCCGGCCTCCAGGGCCTGCGGCGCGACCTCCTCCGGCTCGCCGTGGCGGCGCAGCACGGCCCGGATGCGGGCGACCAGCTCCCGCGAGGAGAACGGCTTGGTGACGTAGTCGTCGGCTCCTATTTCCAGCCCGACGACCTTGTCGATCTCGCTGTCCTTGGCGGTCACCATGATGACCGGGACGTTGGAACGGCCGCGCAGCTGGCGGCAGACCTCGGTGCCGGGCAGGCCCGGCAGCATCAGGTCGAGCAGGACGAGGTCGGCTCCGTTGCGCTCGAACTCGTCGAGGCCGTCGGGGCCCGTGGCCGCGATGGCGACCTCGAAACCCTCCTTGCGGAGCATGTAGGACAGGGCGTCGGAGAAGGACTCCTCGTCCTCTACGACGAGCACTCGGGTCACGGAAGGACCTCCGGGGCGGCAGGAGTGGCAGGAATGGATTCGTATGCGGTTGTGTCGTCGGGCCCGTGTGCGTCGTCTTCGTCGCGTACGTTTCCGGGGCCACTGGTACGGGGGTTCTTGGTGGTGGAGCGGGCCGCGGCCGCCTCGGGCAGCTTGAGCGTGAAGGTGGAGCCCTGTCCCTCGGAGCTCCACACGGTCACCTCCCCGCCGTGCGAGGCCGCCACGTGCTTGACGATGGCGAGGCCGAGGCCGGTGCCGCCGGTCGCCCGGGAGCGGGCGGGGTCGACGCGGTAGAAGCGCTCGAAGACGCGCTCCTTGTCCTTCTCGGAGATGCCGATGCCCTGGTCGGTGACGGCTATCTCGATGCGTTCGCCGCCGCCGGACGTGACGCGGCGGGCGGCGATGCCCACGCGCGTACGGGCCGGCGAGTAGTTGACGGCGTTCTCGACGAGGTTGCCGAGCGCGGCGGCGAGCTGTCCCCGGTTGCCCCAGACCCGCAGGTCGGCGGTGCCTCCGGCGGCCATGGTGATCTGCTTCGTACCGGCGGCCTGGCGGCAGCGGTCGATGGCTTCGGCGACGAGTTCGTCGACGCGCACCGGTTCCGAGTCCTCCAGCGGGTCGTCGTTCTGCACCCTGGAGAGGTCGATGAGTTCCTGTACGAGGCTGGTGAGCCGGGTCGCCTCGTTCTGCATGCGCCCGGCGAACCGCTCGACGGCCTCGGGGTCGTCGGAGGCGTCCATGACGGCCTCGGAGAGCAGCGAGAGCGCGCCGACCGGGGTCTTGAGCTCGTGGCTGACGTTGGCGACGAAGTCGCGTCGTACGGCCTCGATGCGGCGGGCCTCGGTGAGGTCCTCGACGAGCAGCAGCACCAGGCGGGAGCCGAGCGGGGCGACGCGGGCGGAGACGGCGAGCGCGTCGCCGCGCCCCGTACCGCGCCGCGGCAGGTCCAGCTCGACCTGGCGTATCTCGCCGTCGCGGCGGGTGTCGCGGGCCATCTGGAGCATGGGTTCGACCGCGAGCTTCCCGCCGCGCACGAGACCGAGGGCGTACGCCGCCGAGCTGGCCTTGACCACGCTGTCCGCCTCGTCGAGAACGACGGCGGAGGAGCGGAGCACGGAGAGCACGGTGTCGACACCGGGCGGAAGGACCGGGTCCGTGTGCAGGGAGGTGCGGGTGGGGCGCTTCTGGTCGCGTTCGCTCCAGCGGAACGCCAGCATGGCGATGACACCGGTGCACACTCCGGCGATCGCTGCCGCTGCGGCGACCGCCGCGTTCACGTCCATGTCCTCAGGTTATGCGGCCCCGGCGCCTCCTCCACAGCCATCCGGGTGGCACCTCGAACACTCGTCGCCCAGAGTTCACCTTGGGTACGGGGTCGATTCACTTGTGGTGCCGGATTCGGACGCGTACAGGCCGGAACGTGGGAGCGTGGGGCCATCCGGGTTCCACACGTAGCCATCCATACGTAGCCAGGTACAGAGAGGGAACGCCGCATGCGTGACGCGTACCACGAGGAACTTGACTCGATCGGCGAGGGCCTGGTCGAGATGGCCCGCCTTGTCGGGTCGGCGATCGGGCGCGCCACTACGGCCATGCTCGACGCCGACCTGAAGCTGGCGGAGACCGTGATCGCCGCCGACCAGAAGGTGGACGATCTCCAGCACGAGCTGGAGGCGCGGGCCATAGCCCTGCTGGCCCGCCAGCAGCCGGTCGCGACGGATCTGCGGATCGTCGTGACGTCGCTGCGGATGTCGGCCGACCTGGAGCGCAGCGGCGACCTCGCCCAGCACGTCGCCAAGCTGGCCCGCCTGCGCTTCCCGGAGCGGGCGGTCCCGCACGACCTGCACGCGACGATCCTGGAGATGGGGCAGCTGGCGCAGCGCCTGATGGCGAAGGCGGCCGAGGTCATCATCACCAAGGACGTCGATCTGGCGATGCAGCTGGAGCAGGACGACGACGAGATGGACCTGCTGCACCGCACGCTCTTCCAGCACCTGATGGACGAGAAGTGGAAGCACGGCATCGAGACGGCGGTCGACGTGACGCTGCTCGGCCGCTACTACGAGCGCTTCGCGGACCACGCGGTGTCGGTGGCGAAGCGGGTCGTCTACCTGGTGACGGGTGAGCACGCGGACGAGGTGCAGTCGCAGTCGGTCGAGAGCGCCTGACGGCACGTACGGGCGGGCCCCGCGCGACGGTTCGCGCGGGGCCCGCTCCTGCTCACGTCCCATCGCGTACGGTCAGCAGCTGCCGCCGCACTGGCACGGCGCGCCCGACTGGCAGCCGCAGCCGCAGCCCGAGCCGCAACCGCAGGCTCCGAGCAGCACCAACTTCGGTACCGGCTGGCTCACTTCGACGGGCGCTTCAGGGCTCTGGCTCGGCTTCGGGGAGTCGGCGGCCATGGTTTTCCCTCCTCGACGTGGCTCCGGGGTGGAGTCCTTCCCCCATTGCATGCCCACTGGGGCGGGCGCATCAACGGCGCACGCGAGCGCGGCAGTTGCCGCATAGGCTGCCGCCATGCCTCAAGTGATCGTCCTCAACGGCGGCTCCAGCTCCGGGAAAACGAGCATCGCACGCTCCTTGCAGACGCTGCTGCTGCCGACGCCCTGGCTGACGCTCAGCGTCGACACCCTGATCGAGTCGCTGCCGCCGTCGGGCGCGGGCATCGAGTTCGAGCCGGACGGCACGATCACCGTGGGCCCCGCCTTCACCCGCGTCGAGGACGCGTGGATGGCGGGCGTCGCGGCGATGGCGACGGCCGGCGCGCACGTGATCGTCGACGAGGTCTTCCTCGGCGGCCCCCACACCCAGTCCCGCTGGCGCAACGCCCTGACCGGCCTGAACGTCCTGTGGGTGGGGGTCCACTGCGACCCGCACGTCGCGACGTCCCGCGAGACGGCCCGCGGCGACCGCACCCCCGGCATGGCGGCGTCCCAGGCGCGTCTGGTGCACGAGGGGGTGACGTACGACGTGGTGGTGGACACGAGCCGGGTGGGGGTGGAGGTGTGTGCGGGGGAGATCGCGGAGCGGGTCGGCCGCGGGTGACGTCGCCGCCGCGGGGTGTGGCGGGGGGGGCCGGGTCAGCGGGCGCGGGCGTCGGCGTCGGCGTCGGCGTTGGCCCGCAGGTGCGCGATGCCCGTGTCGAGGGCCGCCCTGAGGTGGGTGGAGTCGCCGGTGGACATCATGATGGTCACGCCGCCCTGGATGCCGGCGAGCAGCGCCGCCGCCGTGCGGTCCGCGTCGAGGCCGGTGCGGACCAAGCCGCCCGTCTGAAGGGCGCGGACACCGCGGGCGAGTTGGGCCTGCCACTGCCGCATCAGCTCCGCGACGATCGCCCGTGCCCCCGGGCTCGACCGTCCGACCTGGAGGAACAGCGCGCCCAACGGGCAGTGGTCGCCCTGGAGTTCGTACCGTTGCACCACCAGGTCGCGCCACTGCTGCCAGGACTCCCACGAGTCGAGGCGGCCCAGGTGCGGCTGCTGGTCCTCCAGGACGCGGTCCGCCTCGAACTCCGCGACGGCGAGGAGCAGTTCGTCCTTGCCGCCGGGGAAGTAGTGGAAGAGCTGGCTCTTGCTGGTGCCGGTGCGGGCGCGGATGTCGTCGAGCGTGGTGAAGGAGACGCCCTGCTCGCGTAGCGCCTCGGCGGCGCCGGAGACGATCCGCCCCCGGGTGGCACGCCCTTTCGCGGTGAGTGTGTCCCCACCCACGACTCCACCTCCTCCTCCTGATCCTCGTCCGTTCGCCTCGACCGTACTCCTTTCTGGACTTGCCGGTCCATTTTTTGCGGAGCACCGTGGGCGCCATCACCTCGATCACGAGGGCCCGATCACGAGGGCTCGATCACAAGGGAGCGTGCGTCATGAGCGGACGGCTGAACGGAAAGACCGCGCTGGTCACGGGGTCGACCAGCAACATCGGACAGGCGGTGGCCGAGACCTTCGCCGCCGAGGGCGCGCACGTCGTCGTGTCCGGGCGCAACGCCGAGCGCGGCGCCGCCGTCGTCGCGGCGATCCGCGCGGCGGGCGGCCGGGCGGACTTCGTCGCGGCGGACCTCGACGGCAGCCCCGAGGTCTCCCGCGCCCTGGCGGAACGGGCCGCGGAAGCCCTCGGCGGCCGGATCGACGTCCTCGTCAACAACGCCGGCGTCTACCCCTCGCCCAGCACGGTCGACACCGACGAGAAGACCTTCGACCACCTCTACGCCGTGAACGTGAAGGCCCCCTTCTTCCTCACCGCCACCGTCGCCCCGGCGATGGCGGCCGCGGGCGGTGGCGCGATCGTGAACCTCGGCTCGTGGATCACCCGCCTCGCCGTCCCCTCCGGCGCCGTCTACAGCTCCACGAAGGGCGCCATGGAGACGCTGACCCGAGCCTGGGCCGCGGAGTTCGGCCCGCGGGGCGTCCGCGTCAACGCGGTCTCCCCCGGCGTCGTCCTCCCGCCGACCCCGGAGGGCGCCGAGCCGCACCCCGGCGAACGCATGATGCACGGCACCCCGGCCGGCGCGATGGGCTCCCCCGAGGCCATCGCCCACGCGGCCCTCTGGCTGGCAAGCGACGAGGCGTCCTTCGTCCACGGGACGGTGGTGGATGTGGACGGGGGTCGGACGGGTGTGGCGGTGATCGCGGGGTGAGGTGGGGGGCGGGAGGCGTGACGCGGGGTGGACCGCCGGGGGGGGCACGTAACCCCGGCCCGGGAGGGGGTGGGCCGCATAATCCCGGCCCGGGAGGGGGCGAGCCGCATAACCCCAGCCCGGGAGGGGCTGGGCCGCGTAACCTCGGCCGCATGCCTCGCCGTTCGAACGCACCGCGCCGGTTGGTCGCCGATGGCCGGGTGTACCTGTGGACGATGCGCCACAGCCACCGCAGGGACGACGCCGGCCGCGCGGTGGACTGCCGTCAGACGCTGACGCTCACCCCGCAACCGGCCGGTTCCGGCGGCCGGTTGCGGATCGTCTTCGCCGAAGGCCCCGGCCAGTACGTTCCCGGCGGCGCGCCCTTCGGCTCCGGAGACGTGGGCTTCGTCCGGGGCGCCGACCTGAACCTGCACGAGCCGGGCGCCGTCCGCGCCCTCCTCGACGTGGCGCTGGCCGACGGATGGCAGCCGGAGGACCGCCACCCCCTGGAAATCGACGGCTGGCCCCTCCTGCACCGCGCGGCCACGGCGCGCTCGGCCCGGCCCACCACGTGACGCCCATGGTCACGGGGCCGCGCGGATCGGAGTAGATTCTTCCGCGCAAACGCACGAGGGTGACCCCATGACTCCCGCGCTGCCACCGGCCGCCCGCGCCTTCTTCCTCGCCAACGAAGGCTTCGCCTTCCTCCTGGAACTGCTGACGCTGGGCCTGCTGGCCTGGTGGGGCTTCACCCGCGACATCGGGCGGGCGGGCTCCCTGGCCCTCGCGGTGGCCGCGCCGCTCGCCGCGGCGGTGCTCTGGGGAATGTTCGCGGCGCCGAAGGCCCGCTTCGCGATCCCCTACGCCGCGCAACTCGGCGTGAAGGCACTCGTCTTCGGCACCGCCGCCCTGGCCCTCCTCGCCCTCGGCCACCGACTGCCGTCCCTCTGGTTCACCACGGTCGCCGTCCTCAACACCGCCCTGGCCACGTACTACCGCACACGTTCATGACTCCATGACTCATCGTCATTGGCCGCTTTGGGGCTGATGCCGAGCGGCATCGAACGGGTACCCGCTCGACCATGCTGGCTCTGGCGTACACCTCGTACAACACCGCGACTACAGTGTGGGCCTTCGTGGCCGCCATCCTCATCGTGCTTGCGGTGGGTTGGTTCATCAGACATCGCAGATAACCCCGACACCCGCTTTCCGCGCCCCCGTCCGGCCCGGCGAATGGCACGCCGCGGAGCCGTGCCACTGTCCGGCCCCGCCTCCGTCGCTGCGGCTCTGGCGATCAACGGCTGCAGCCCGGACGACTCCGTTGCGCAGGCCACGCTCCCCTCACGCGCGCCGCCCGCCAGCGATATTGGGCTTCAGGACACAGAGAAGCCCTCTACCGGCGGGAAAACCGCAGGTGGAGGGCCTCTTCATAGGCGCTTACTTCTTCTTGCCCTGGGTCTTAGCGGGGATCTTGGTGACCTGCGTTTTTGCAGATCAGGTGCCCTGCCTCAGCTGCCTGACTGGTCGTCATTGGTCGTTGTCGGCCGGTGTTGAGCGACCTCGGACGGCCCAGGGACGGCCCAGACGCTGCCTCTGTGGCGGCGGCATCAGCAGCGTCGTCAAAACGTGGGCACGCGCCACAGTCGGGATTCTGTCTGGTTCTGGCCGCTGCTTGACCTGTGCATATGACATTACGCTGCGCAACTATGGGAAAAGCCATGCGCCTGTACTGGGGATACATCGCAGTTGGAGCCCTCATCGTCGCCTGGACCCAGCAATGGGCCCTTCCAGTCATCGCCGCCTTGTCCATCGCGGTCTTCGGTTACGCCTCGTTCCAAGTGCCGGTCTGGTGTGGAGCAGTCAACCGAGACGGCCGTACCTACTGCCGGAACAACGCCTATGGCGTGCTGATGGGATGCCGGAACCGCCAACACCGTTGGCAAAAGCTGAAGTTGATCGGGTTGCGCAGCAAGGCTGGTGACGTCAGTCGTGCAGTTTTCCCCACCGCGAAAGAGAAGTTCAACGCCTTCTTGGCCGTAGGAGGCCTGGTCTCTGGGTTCGCAGCAGTGATCGTCCCTGCCATAACTGGCGGCTGACCTCCTTCCCTGCAACGCCCCAACTGCCCACCTCAGCCAGCACCTTCGGCCTAGCCGCCGGATCAATTGTCAGTGCCGTGCCTCAGACTCGTCCGTACAGTCGAGGAGAGGGCTCTTGATGGGCATATGGGTAACGGCCACGTTCGCACTGATCGGCGTCATCACTGGTGCGGTCTTGAGCCCTTGGGCGGCCCGTCGACAGGCCTGGGTCTCTGCCAAACGCGAGGCACTAGACAAAGCGATCATGGCAACCAGGAAAGCGAACCTGCGACGTAACTATCTACGAGGCGCTGCGAGAGATCAGCTGCTACCTGTTCAAGTTGGTGATCCTCAGCTCGACCACTGGCCAGCACTAACAGACGAGCAGCTGGCTCGTGCCCATGACGCACAAGCCCAGATACCACTCGACGGCTTCGCCGAGTTCCGAACTTCCGTTGTGGAGATGCGCGACGCCCTCGCAGTGGTGGAGCCGTACGTAGATCTTGATTGGAACTGGGAGACCGAGTGGCTGCCCGGTCCCGACACGTTCAGGTCGTTGCTCGTCCAGTTGAAGCGCGCCCGAGACCGTAGCGGCCTACCGCACCGGGCCCGTTTCGCTATCCGACGGCGACGCTCTCTGCCGTAGCCCACCACCCAACCAAGCTCCCGGCTCCCGGTGCCGGCCGATCCCCCGCCGGAGGCATCGTCTTTGACCGCGAGGCGAGCCGTGCCGATACCCGCCTCATCACCCCGGCATCAACCACGTGGGCGCGCGTCGGCGCAGCGCCCGTAGCGCGGGCCGAAGGCATGAGCGCGAAGGGCAGCGGAGCCGGGAAGCGAGCCCGGCGAAGCGGAGCGCAGCCGGTCTTGATGAAGTGGGGAAAGTTCTATCGCGCTGGTGTCAGCCGCTTGCCGTCATGGCTTCGGACGTGCGGGCCTGCTGTCGGCGGTGGCTGCGGCCTTCGACAGGGCGAGATCCTCGGCGTCGCTGAGGACGCGATCGACTTCGAGTCGGAGACCCTGCACGTCGTCCAGCAGCTCAAGCTGAGCCAGAGCAAGCCCCTCTTCGCCCCGCCCAAGGGCGGCAAGCTCCGGGACGTTCCGCTCCCCGGTCCGGTCGCCGACGCCCTGCGGACCCACATGAAGGAGTTCCCGCCGGTCGAGATCACGCTGCCCTGGAAGGTCGCCGACGGACCGCCGGTAACCAAGCGGCTGATCTGCACCGCGCCGCGCGGCAGGCACGTCTGGCGTACCTCGCTCAACGAAGAGGCCTGGAAACCGGCGCTGGCCGCTGCGGGAGTGACCCCCACACCTGAGCGGGGCGAGCCCTACGCGGAGTCACACGAAAACGGCACGCACGCCCTGCGCCACTTCTACGCCTCGGTCCTCCTGGACGTCGGGGAGATCATCAAGGCCGTCGCCGAGTACCTCGGCCACTCGGACCCAGGGCTCACGCTCCGTGTATATGCGCATCTGATGCCCTCTAGCAAAGAACGGACACGGAGGGCGGTCGAGCATGCATACGAATCCCTTAGATCAACAATCTGAGGCTCAGAACTGTGGGTGGGAGACTCAGAACTGAGGGCGGAGCCATACTTTCTAGCTAGGGAGCTAGCTTTCTGCCGAGAAAGAAAGCTAAGGGCGCCTTCATATTGAGCACTGACTGCAGATCAGAGCCATATCCCCTCACCCTCCACACCCATCCGACAGGACGGACGCCCCCCCCCCTGAGCTGGGGAGATGCTACCTCCCTAGGTAGGGAGCATCTCCCGTTCATGCCATGCAATGAATCATTCATCTCGCTGAATGCCACGACCGCTAACGGGCCGATCCAGCTACACATTTCTACTGTAGAAGTAGAAGCCAGGACGCTTCTAGCTGTGCGTTTGTCTACGAAGCCAAGCTATGCAAAAGTCTCACCACACGCGAATGCCGCCCAAGTTGGGGCGGCATTCGTTCCCATTTTCGCGCTCGGAATCCCTCGGAAGGAACCGATCACACATGGAGTCCACATGACCCCACGCAGAGGTGTCACCGTCGACATCTGTCCACGCGACTTACCGATCGCGCTCATCGGCCTCGCTGGCGGCGCGCTCGCCTTCTGGGCTGACGCACCAACCGAAGCAACCGCTCCTATCGCACTCCTGATCATCTTCGACGTCCGCATCCGTCGGTGGGGCAGTCACACCTGACGGCCCAGCGACGGCCCCGGCACAGCGAAAAGCCCCCTACCAGCGGAAAAACCGCAGGTAGGGGGCTTCTCAGTAAACTCTTACTTCTTCTTGCCCTGATTCTTGACCGCCTCGATCGCCGCCTTCGCCGCGTCCGGGTCCAGGTACGTGCCGCCCGCCTTCACCGGCTTGAAGTCGGCGTCGAGCTCGTAGGAGAGCGGGATGCCGGTCGGGATGTTGAGGCCCGCGATGTCGGCGTCGGAGATGCCGTCGAGGTGCTTGACCAGCGCGCGCAGGCTGTTGCCGTGGGCCGCCACCAGGACAGTCTTGCCCGTGAGGAGGTCCGGGACGATGCCGTCGAACCAGTACGGGAGCATGCGGACGACGACGTCCTTGAGGCACTCCGTCTGCGGGCGCAGCTCCGGCGGGAGCGTCGCGTAGCGGGGGTCCTCGAACTGGGAGTACTCGGCGTCGCGGTCGAGCGGCGGCGGCGGGGTGTCGTAGGAGCGGCGCCACAGCATGAACTGCTCCTCGCCGAACTCCGCGAGGGTCTGCGCCTTGTCCTTGCCCTGGAGGGCGCCGTAGTGGCGCTCGTTCAGGCGCCACGAACGGTGGACCGGGATCCAGTGGCGGTCCGCCGATTCGAGGGCCAGCTGCGCGGTGCGGATCGCGCGCTTCTGGAGCGAGGTGTGGACCACGTCGGGGAGCAGGCCGGCGTCCTTGAGCAGCTCACCGCCGCGGACCGCCTCCTTCTCGCCCTTCTCGTTCAGGTTGACGTCCACCCAGCCGGTGAACAGGTTCTTGGCGTTCCACTCGCTCTCGCCGTGGCGGAGGAGGATCAGCTTGTACGGTGCGTCGGCCATGGGCCCGAGCCTAATCGACGGCCCTCGCGCCCGCCGATTGACGGTCCCCGTCAATTGAGTGGCCGCCACTGCTACCCCGTGCGTAAGTTACGTAAACCGAGTTCACCGCTTACGCCAGCCCCGGGGGATGCACCCATGTCAGTCGCCTCGCTCAGACGTGCCGCCACGGAGTCCGTCTCCGGGCTCCCGCGCGAATTCTGGTGGCTGTGGACCAGCACCCTCGTGAACCGGCTCGGGAACTTCGTTCTCACGTTTCTCGCGCTGTATCTGACCGCTTCGCGCGGTTTCTCCGCCGCGTACGCCGGTCTCGTCGCCTCGCTCATCGGGCTCGGCGGTGTCATCGCGTCGGTGCTCGGCGGGGTGCTCGCCGACCGGCTCGGGCGGCGGCCCACGCTGCTCGGCGCGCAGCTCGCCACCAGCGCGACCGTCGCCGTCCTCGCCTTCGTGCGCGACCCCGTCGCCATCGCCGTCACCGGCTTCGCGCTCGGGCTCGCCTCGAACGCCTCGCGGCCCGCGATCCAGGCGATGATGGCGGACATCGTGCGTCCCGAGGATCGGGTGCGGGCGTTTTCCTTGAACTACTGGGCGATCAATCTTGGGTTCGCGGTCTCGTCCGTGTACGCCGGCTTCCTCGTCGCGCAGAGCTACACCCTGGGCTTCCTCGTCGAGGCCGCCATGACGCTCGCCTGCGCCTGCGTCGTCTTCGTGAAGGTGAAGGAGTCGCGGCCGACGACGACCGTGGTTCCCGGCGCGCCCAGCAGTCCCGTCGTGACCATGGGGACCGTGCTGCGCGACGGGCGGTTCATGCTGATGGTGGGGCTCTCGTTCCTGGTCGCCGTCGTGTTCACACAGAGTTCGGTGGGGCTGCCGATCGTCATGGGTGAGAACGGGTTCAGCAGTTCCGACGTCGGGCTCGTCGCCGCCGTCAACGGTGTCGTGATCGTCGCGCTCCAGATCCCGCTCACCCGGTTCATCGAACGCCGCGACCCCGGGCGGCTGCTGGCCGTCTCCTCGCTGCTCATCGGCTACGGCTTCGCCCTCACCGCCCTCGCCGGATCGCTCGCCGCGTACGCGCTGACCGTCGTGGTGTGGACGCTGGGCGAGATGGTCAACGCGCCGACCCAGTCGGGGCTCGTGGCCCGGCTCTCGCCCGCCGAGGGGCGCGGCCGCTACCAGGGCGTCTACACCATGTCGTGGTCGGCGGCGGCCCTCGTCGCGCCGCTCGCGGGCGGCTGGGTCATCGACTCGGCGGGCGCCGGGTGGCTGTGGGCGGGGTGCGCGGCCCTCGGCACGGTGACGGCGGTGGGGTACTGGGCGCTGATGCGAGGGCTCCCGGGCTCCGGACCAGCGGAGTCGAAGCAGGTCGCCGCCGCTCCCGTCGCCGCCGAGAACAGCCCCGCTTGACCGGGCAGTTCGGCGGGTACGTACCCGAACATGTCCGAAGCCCCCAGGACCTCCTCCAGAACTGACGAACCGCCCAGAACACTCGTGGGCGGCGTAGAGGTCGACGTCCCCAACAGCATCCCGGCGATCCGGGCGGCGCTCGATCCGAACCGCCGCCACGAGTTCGACAAGGCGATCAACGCGGCCGGGGTCGGCGAGATCCACGCCGTGATGCGGCACTGGATGCTGGAGGCCGTCCCGGACCCGGAGGCGGACGCGATCCTGGCCCGGCTCGCCCGTGACGAGGCGGAGAGGCGGGGCCCGGCGTGAGCCGACGACGCAGGCGCGGCGCCTGCCGCATCGCCTACGCCCCGCCCGCCGACGACACCCTCGCGAAGATGGCCAACCCGGACGCCTTCCGCGCCGAGATGGCCCGCACCCTCTCCCACGACCCGTACGGCCATGGCTCCACCACGGTCTCCGGAGAGCGCGACCGCCGTGAGGCGACCGTCGGCGGGGCGATAGTCCTCTACTACGTCTCCGGGTCGGTGCTGACCGTGACCGTGGTGCGGATGGTGGCGCTCGGATAGGACCTCGGCCCCAACCGGCGCACGGCGCGGGCTACTTGGCCGGACGCTGGGTCAGGTGCGCGAACGCGTCCAGGTTGCGCGTCGACTCGCCGCGCGACACCCGCCACTCGTACTCCTTGCGGATCGCGCTCGCGAAGCCGAGTTCGAGGAGCGTGTTGAACGCGCCGTCGGCGGCCTCCAGGACGGAGCCGAGGAGGCGGTCCAGCTCGTCGGGGGTGACGGCGGCGAGGGGGAGCTTGCCGGTGACGTAGACGTCGCCGAGCTGATCGACCGCGTAACTCACCCCGTACAGGCGGAGATTGCGCTCCAGGAGCCAGCGGTGCACCCCCGTCTCGTTCTCGTCGGGGTGCCGGATCACGAACGCGTTGAGCGAGAGGCTGTGCCGGCCGACGCGCAGGGACAGCGTCGTGGACAGCTTGCGGGTGCCGGGGAGCTTCACCACGTACGAACCCGGCTCCGGGCTCTCCCACTCCAGCTCGGCGTCCTTCAGCGTGGACTCGATGACGTCGTGTGCCTGTCGCTGGTCAGCCATGGTGCGAGGGTACGTGACGGCGCCTGGCCTGCATCGCGGCCGTGTAGACGTCGGCCGTGGCGGAGGCGGCCGTGTCCCAGCCGAAGGAGAGGGCGTGCCGGGCGGCGGCGTCGCCCATGGTGTCCACCAGGTGGGGGTGGTCGGCGAATTCGCGCAGCACGCGCGCGTAGCGGGCCGGTTCGTGGCCGTCGACCAGGAAGCCGGTCCGCTCGTGGCGCACGGCCACGGGGAGGCCGCCCACCGAGGCCGCGAGCACCGGGGTGCCCGCCGCCTGGGCCTCTATGGCGACGAGTCCGAAGGACTCGTTGTAGGACGGCATGACGAGGACGGAGGCCGCGCGGAACCAGTCGGCGAGCTGCTCCTGGCCGACCGGCGGGTGGAAGCGGACCACGTCGGCGACGCCGAGCTTCGCGGCGAGCTTCTGGAGCGCGGCCGGCTTGGCGAGGCCGCTGCCGCTGGGTCCGCCGACCACCGGGACGACGATGCGGGAGCGCAGCTCGGGCCGCTCGTCCAGGAGGACGGCGACCGCCTTCAGGAGGATGTCGGGCGCCTTGAGGGGCTGGATGCGGCCCGCGAAGAGCGGGATCAGCGCGTCCTGCGGCAGGCCCAGGCGGGCGCGCGCCGCGGCCCGCCCGTCGGCCGGGCGGAACCGCTCCAGGTTCACGCCGGGGTGCACGACGGCGACACTGCCGGGGTCGGCCTCGTAGTGCCGGACCAGCTCGTCGGCCTCCTCCGCGGTGTTCGCGATGAGGCGGTCGGCGGCGCGCACGATCTGGGTCTCGCCGATGACACG
Organism: Streptomyces sp. BYX5S; assembly: GCF_054724165.1. Taxonomy (NCBI): domain Bacteria; kingdom Bacillati; phylum Actinomycetota; class Actinomycetes; order Kitasatosporales; family Streptomycetaceae; genus Streptomyces; species Streptomyces sp. BYX5S. The sequence continues at coordinate 7,897,327 of NZ_CM138829.1, forward strand.
GGCGGCCGGTTCGGGGGTGTCGCCCTCGGCCAGCGCCGCGTTCTTGACCTTGGCCATGGTGTGCATGGCGTGCACGAGGGGCGCGCCCCAGCGCTCGGCGGCCAGCCAGCCGACCTGCCCGGACAGCCAGTAGTGCGAGTGCACGAGGTCGTAGTAGCCGGGGCGGTGGCCCGCCCACGCCTGCATGACGCCGTGCGTGAAGGCGCACAGCTGGGCGGGCAGGTCCTCCTTGGCGAGGCCCTCGTAGGGGCCCGCGTCCACGTGCCGGACGAGGACGCCGGGCGCGAGCTCGACCTCCGGCGGGAGGCCGCCCGCGGTGGCCCGCGTGAAGATCTCGACCTCGATGTTGATCGCCGCGAGCCGTTTGGCCAGCTCGACGATGTAGACGTTCATGCCGCCCGCGTCGCCCGTACCGGGCTGGTGGAGGGGCGAGGTGTGCACGCTGAGCATCGCGATGCGCCGGGGGCGCCGATGCGCGCCGGGCCGCCGCAGCAGGGCCGGAGCAGCCCCGGAGCGGCGGAACCTGGTCACGTACTGGCTCACGTGGCGGGCCCTCCTTGGTGGGCGTACTGCGGGCACGACGACGAGAGGGCACGGACCCTCTTCCTCGTCGGCAACGCCGGAGTCGGCCGCTCCATTTCCACTTTGCCGAATCATTACCGTACGGATCTCAACCAAAGCCGCGTCCGGCGCACCGCATACCCTCGTACCCATGAGCCCGCGTTCCAGTTCTCGCCCCGTGGGAACCGTGACGCGAGGCACCACCAATCCGAACCGGCTGCGCCGCATGGACCGCTGGATCGCGGCCGTCCACGGCGCCGCGCTGCGCCGCGCCGACGACCCCGTCGCGGTCGACCTGGGCTACGGGGCGGCGCCCTGGACCGCCGTGGAGCTGCTGACCCGGCTGCGGGAGACGGCGCCGCACGCGCGCGTGGTCGGCATCGAGATCGAACCGGCGCGGGTCACGGCCGCGAAACCGTACGAGCGGGAGGGGCTCACCTTCCGGCACGGCGGCTTCGAGCTGCCGCTCGCCACTGCCCCGCTGCTGATCCGGGCGGCGAACGTGCTGCGCCAGTACGACGAGGAGCAGGTCGCCGCGGTGTGGGAACGGCTGTGCGGGCGGCTCGCGCCGGACGGCCTCCTCGTGGAGGGCACCTGCGACGAGATCGGGCGCCGCCACGTGTGGGTGGCGCTCGGCCCCGAGGGCCCGCGCACCGTCACCTTCGCCACCCGGCTCGGCTCCCTGGCGACCCCCTCCGACCTGGCCGAACGCCTCCCCAAGGCGCTGATCCACCGCAACGTGCCGGGCGAGCCGGTGCACGCCTTCCTGCGCGACTTCGACCGGGCGTGGGCCTCGGCCGCGCCCTACGCCTCGTACGGCGCGCGGCAGCGGTGGATGCGGTCGGTGCGGGATCTGGCGGCGGACTGGCCGGTGGTGGACCGGCCGGGGCGCTGGCGGCAGGGCGAAGTGACCGTGGCGTGGGGGGCGTTGGCGCCGCGATAGCGGGTAGTGGCGGGAGGGATTCGGGGGAACGATCTCGGCGTCCCGTTCGTCAGACCGCTCGGGGACCGCCGTACGGGTCTGTCGGATTCGGCGCTCGCATGGCACCATCCCCCGAACGTGCGCGACTTACTGACGGTAAATCAGGTTTGTCTCGGCTGTGGGGGCGGAGCGGATGAGCAAGCGGAGCACGACGACGATGGCGGCCCTGGCGCTGGTGTGCGCCGTGACCGTACTGGCGCCCGCGGGCGTGGCGTACGCGGAGCCATCACCGTCCCCGTCCCCGTCCCCGTCGAGTCGCCCCGGCACCAAGGACCTGGAGTCGATCCGCAAGAAGATCGACAAGCTGTACCGCGAAGCCGCCGTCGCCACCGACGAGTACAACGCGGCGGAGGAGAAGGCGGCCGACCAGTCCGAGCAGATCGTCAAGCTGGCCCGGAAGATCGCGGACGGCCAGAAGGAGCTCGACCGGCTCCAGGGCCAGGCGGGCGCGGCGGCCCGCGAGCAGTACCGCAACGGCGGGATATCGCGGGAGACGCAGTTCATGCTGTCCGGCGACCCCGGCCGCTTCCTCGACAACGCGGGCCGCGCCTACCAGGGCCAGCAGGCCACGCGGAACCTGCTGGCCAAGCTCGACCGGACACAGGACGAGCTGGAGGAGTACGCGGACGAGGCCTCCGCCAAGTGGAAGTCGCTGGACGAGGGGCGCAAGAAGAAGGCCGCCGCGAAGAAGCGGATCGAGAAGCAGATCAAGGCGGCGCAGAAGATCGAGGACCGGCTCGCCAAGGAGGAGCGCGAGCGGCTGCGGCAGCTGGAGGAGGCGGCCGAGCAGCAGGCGCAGACGGAGTGGCTCTCCTCCGGCGTCCTCAAGGAGATCGACGGCAAGGCCTCGAAGGCGGGCAAGAAGGCCGTCCGGTACGCCTCCGAGCAGCTCGGCAAGCCGTACGTGTGGGGCGCCGAGGGCCCGAAGTCGTTCGACTGCTCGGGACTGACCTCGCAGGCGTGGGCGGCGGCGGGGCAGCCGATCCCGCGGACGTCGCAGGAGCAGTGGAAGCAGCTCAAGCACATCGACATCGAGGACATGCGGCCCGGCGACCTGATCATTTACCACGACGACGCCAGCCATGTCGGGATGTACATCGGCAAGGGCGCCATCATCCACGCGCCCCGTCCCGGGCGGGACGTGACCGTCGCGGGCGCGGGTTCCATGGCGATGCTCGGGGTGGTCCGGCCCGACGCCTGATTCGCCCCCCGATGGGTGAGCTGTCCCACGTGACGTGGGGCACGTGGGGCGCCGCGGTTCCGGCGCCCCGGCGTGATGTTCGTCATCCCCGGCGCGGACGACCAGGGACGGAACCCACCCAATTGCGGTGCGGGGGACGGCATATGACGCTGGCCGTTTGCCGCTCACCATTCCGTTCGAGCGGCGGCTACCGCTAAGGTCCCCGTCGGTGGGCCGAGGACCTTCGTCCCACCGTGCCCTCGGGGGGAGGGAAGGAAACCGAAGCGATGCCCGTACCCGTACCGCGGCAGAGAGCCATCCCGGCCGTGGAAAGTGGTCAGGCTCATGACGCGCTCACCACGACCGGACCGTACGACCCGCAGGACACCCGGCACGGCCCCGACCAGGCCGCACAGCCGGGCGCCAACCACATATGGGGTGCCGATGGCGCCGACGCCTCCGGCGACGGGGGCGTGGATGTGGGCGTGCGCCTCGGCACCGCGGAACCCGCCGGCGGCGAGCACGCCTCCACGGGCCGCGCCGCCACGGGCCGCGCCGACAGCCGCCGTGCCGAGGCGACCCGCACCGAGGCGCCCCGCGCGGACGCCACCCGTACCGACAGCGGTATCGGCGACAGCGATCTCGACGACGACGCCCCGGGCGACGCCCCCGAGGCCCGTGACGCCACCGGCCTGACGATCCTCGTCATCGAGGACGACCCGGCCGGCTCCCTGAACGTTCCCGAGGTGCCGGACGCCGCGGGCAAGCCGATCCGCGTACGCACCGCGCGCAACCTCACCGAGGCCGAGCGGCTGCTCACCGACGACGTCAACTGCATCCTGCTCGACCTCGCGCTGCCCAGCCGCAGCGAGGACGCCGACGAACTCCAGGCCCTGCGGCACGTACTGCGCCTGGCCCCGCGCCAGGCCGTGCTCGCCCTGACCACCTCCGGCGACGCCGAACGCGGCGCCGAAGCGGTCCGCGTGGGGGCGCAGGACTACCTCTTCCGCGAGGAACTCGACTCCCGGCTGCTCGGGCGGGCCATCCGGTACGCGGTCGAGCGCAAGCGCGCCGACGTGGCGCAGCACAAGCTGACCGAGTCCCGGATCCGCGCGCAGGAGAACGCCCGCCTGGAACGCGGCCTCCTCCCGACGCCGCTGCTGGACGGCTCGACGCTGCGCTTCGCGGCCCGCTACCGCCCCGGCCGCTCCCGCGCGCTGCTCGGCGGCGACTTCTACGACACGGTGCGCACGCCCGACGGCACGGTCCACGCGATGATCGGCGACGTCTGCGGGCACGGCCCCGACGAGGCGGCGCTCGGCGTGGAACTGCGCATCGCGTGGCGGGCGTTGACGTTCGCGGGCCTGTGCGGCGACGAGCTCCTCTCCACGCTCCAGCAGGTCCTGGAGCACGAGCGTTCCGACGACGAGATCTTCGCGACGCTGTGCACGGTCGACATCGCGCCGGACGGCCGCCGCGCGGGCCTGTGCCTGGCGGGCCACCCGTCACCGCTGATATCGACCCCCGGCCGCCCCGCGGCCCTGCTCCCGTACGAGAACAACGGCCCGGCCCTCGGCCTGCTGCCGAAGGCCCGGTGGCCGCGCATGCAGGTGGAGCTGGGTCCGGAGTGGAGCCTGATGCTCTACACGGACGGCCTGATCGAGGGCCGGATCGGCCAGGGCAGGCAACGGCTCGGCCAGGAGGGCATGGTGGACATGATCCGCCGCCAGCGCGCCCAGGGCCTGTCCGGCGAACCCCTCCTGGAAGCCGCCATGAACGAAGTCCGCGACCTCAACGGCGGCGACCTGACGGACGACGTGGCGATCCTGCTCCTGGACAGGTGAGACGGGCGGGACCGGTGCCGAGGAGCCCGGTCACGCCCGGAGGGGATCAGCGGCCGCCGTTGTACGGCCCGTACGGGCCGTCGCTGCTGGAGCCGCCGCCCTTGCGGCCCCAGCCGCCCCCGCCTCCGCCGAGCTGCCGGACGGCGGGCCGTACGTCGACCATGTACACGATCGTCGCGATGAGGCCGATGATCGGCAGGAACGACAGGATCGGGAACAGCAGGTTCACGACGAACGCGAGCCCGAGGATGATCAGCCAGAACGGCTTGGTCTTCTTGTCGGCCGCCCGGTAGGCGTCCTCGCGCCGGACCGCCGCGTCCACGAGCGCGAAGCCGCTGAACACGATCAACGCCATGCTCAGCAGCCACATCAGATTGGCGAACCCCTGCATCAGCACAACGCCACCACCAGAATCGTCTTTCGGAACCGTCCGACCATCGGCCACCGTACCCGTACAACGGGCCGGGCACCCTCGTAGTGCCCGGCCCGTCGTCGGCGTACGTCCTGCTCGGTTACTTGGCGGGCGGCGTGGAGCCGGAGCCCGTCTTCTTGGCCGCGGGGGCCGTCTTCTTCGCGGTGGTGGTCTTCTTGGCCGCGGGCTTCTTGGCGGCGGCGGGCTTGTCGGCGGTCGCGCCCGGCGTCTCCTTGGCCGCGTCCTGCGACGCCGCGCCGGTCTCCGACGTCGCCCCGGTCTTCTTCGCGGGCTCCGGCTCGACGACCTCGGCCAGCTCGACGATCTCGTCGGAGGCCTCGCCGCGCCAGGTCCGCACGGTCTCCTCGCCGTGCTCGGCGACCTTCTCGTACGTCTCGCGCGCCTTGACGGCGGCCTCGGCGGCGAAGCCGACGCCGCGCAGCGCGAACTCCTGGGCGCTCTCGCCGAACTTCTTCAGGTCGGTGTCGAGGGTCGCGACCAGCTCGTTCACCTTCGCCGTGATGGTGGCCTGGGCCTCCTTGGCGCGGCCGGCCGCCTTCTCCTGCACGTCCTTGGGGTCGGTGTGCCGCACGGCCTCGAAGCGGGCGGGCGCCTCGCTCCGCAGCTGCTCCACGATCCCCGGCACCTTCTTGGCCTGCTGGAACGCCAGGTCGGCGGTGCCTGCGGCGAAGTAGAGGGGGGTCGGGTCGGTGAGGGTCTTGCGCAGGTCGTCCTTGATGGCCATGGCGTGGTCCTCCCGGATCACATCAGCTACTGCTTGAGGGCTCGGCATCGCCGCCGGCCTCTCCGGTTGCCCCGTCGACCTCGATCCCGAACCCGTTCTCTTTCCGGAAGGACTCGTAGATCTGCAACAGGACTTGTTTCTGGCGCTCGTTGAGCGAGGGGTCGGCGAGGATCACCGCACGTGTCTCCACCTCGTCCCGCTCCCGCTCCGCGTCGAGGATGCCGGCGCGCACGTACAACGTCTCGGCGGAGATCCGCAGCGCCTTCGCGACCTGCTGCAGCACCTCCGCGCTCGGCTTGCGCAGCCCGCGCTCGATCTGGCTCAGATACGGATTGGACACGCCGGTGGCCTCCGCGAGCTGACGGAGCGACAACTGCGCGTTGCGACGCTGCTCGCGCAGGTACTCGCCGAGGTTTCCGACGTTGAGCGATGCCATACGTCGATACTGCACCACCCGCGCTAACTATTGCAAGCAACTGCTTGCAATAGTGTTCCACGCCACCTGCGGGGCGTGAGCCGACGTGGCTCGGGATCCGTCGAGCGCGCACTGCATGATGGACGAATGAGCGATCACGAGGAACCGCCCGCGGCAGCGGGCACGCAAGCACCGCACGCCCTGCCCCAGGGGCACACGTCCGGCATGGCCCTCTTCACCGGGCCGGCCGCCCGGAGTGCGGACGCCCTGACGGGAACCGCCCGGTGAACAGCGCCCCGAGAGTGCGGCACGCACGCCCCGACGATCTGGTCCGGGTCGCCGAACTGGCCGCCGAGCACGCCGCCCACGAACAAGCCGCGCCGCCCGCCCCCGAACTCGCGCGGCGACTCGAAGCCCTGCTCTTCGCCACCCCGGCACCACGGCTTCGCTGCCTGGTGGCGGAGCTGCCCGGCGGAGAGGTCGTCGGCTACGCCACCTGCGCACCCGAACTCTCCACCTGGGAGGGCCGCGAGTTCCTCCACATGGACTGCCTCTTCCTGAACTCCGACAGCCGGGGCTCCGGTCTCGGCGCGCTGCTCATGGATGTCGTGACGGCCGAGGCCCGCGAGCTCGGCCTCACCGAGATCCAGTGGCAGACCCCGGTCTGGAACGAAGGAGCCGCTCGCTTCTACGACCGCCGCGGCGCGCGGGCCAAGAAGAAGCTCCGCTACAGCCTCAGCGTCCCCAGCTGACCCGGCCTCGGCGCAGGGGCCACCGGCCGGGGCGGATCAGGGCGCCGGCGAGGGCGCCGGAGACACCGCACCTTCACCTTCGAAGACGGCCCCGGATACGGTCCCGTCCCCGGCCGCGGCCGCCCTGGACGGCAGGAAGACCGCCGCGACCAGGATCGCGACCCCGATCAGCCCCGTCCCGACGGCGAACGCGAGCCGGTAGCCGCCGGTGAGTGCCACGGCCTGCGAACTCCCGCCCGCCACCAGGGAGTCGGCGCGCGCGGCGGACAGTGTCGACAGGACGGCGACGCCGAGCGCCATGCCGATCTGCTGCGTCGTGTTGAACAGACCGGAGGCGAGACCCGCGTCCTCCTCGCCCGCCGCGGACATCCCGAGCCCGGCGAGCGCGGGCAGCACGAGCCCGCCGCCGGACACCAGCAGCATCACGGGCAGCAGATCGGGCACGTACTCCCCCTGTACGGGCACCCGGGCGAGGTATCCGAGCGCCCCGGCGAGCAGGGCGAGACCCGCGAGCAGCACCCGCCGCTCCCCGAACCGCGCGGCGAGCCGGGCCGAGACGCCGAGCGAGACCGCGCCGATCATGACGGCGGCGGGCAGCATCGCGAGGCCGGTCTCCAGGGCCCCGTAGCCGAGGACCTGCTGCATGTAGAGCGCGGCGAGCACCTGGAAGGCGAACATCGCGGCGAGCGTGAGGATCTGAGTGACGTTCGCTCCGACGACGGCGCGCGAGCGCAGGATGCGCAGCGGCATCAGCGGCGTACGGGCGCGTGCCTGCCGGGCGACGAACGCGGCGACGAGGACCAGCCCCGCCACGACCATCCCGGCCGCCCGCCACGAACCCGCCCCGTACGCCTCGATGTTGACGACCCCGTAGATCCCGAGCATCAGCCCGGCCGTGATCAGCAGCGCCCCCCACGCGTCGGCCCCGGCGCGCAGTCCGGCGCCGCGGTCGGCGGGGAGGGCGGGCAGGGCGAGGGCGAGGACGGCGGCGCCGATGGGAAGGTTGATGTAGAAGATCCAGTGCCAGTCGAGGGCGTCGGTGAGTACGCCGCCCAGGACCTGCCCGATCGAGGCGCCCGCGGCGCCGGTGAAGCTGAACACGCCGATGGCGCGGGCCCGTTCGCGGGGGTCGGTGAAGAGCGTGACGAGGATTCCGAGCCCGACGGCGGCGGCCATCGCGCTGCCGACGCCCTGGAGGAATCGGGCCGCGAGCAGCACGGCCGGGGTGGTGGCGAGCCCCGCGAGGAGCGACGCGGCGGTGAAGACGGCGGTACCGGCGAGGAACATCCGCTTGCGGCCGAGCAGGTCGCCGAGCCGCCCGGCGAGCAGCAGCAGACTGCCGAAGGCGATGAGATAGGCGTTCACGACCCAACTCAGGCCGCTGCTGCTGAAGTTGAGGTCCTCCTGCATGGCCGGCATCGCGACGGTGACGATCGACCCGTCGAGGATGATCATGAGCGTGCCGACGGCGATGACACCGAGGGCGAGCCAGCGGGAACGGGCGGGGCCCTCGGCGGGCGGGGCGAGTGGTGCGGGCGTGGCGGACATGGCTGTGCCCTTCGGTCGGTCCGCCGCCCCTGCCGGGCGGCGTCGATGGAACGACCGTAGCAGATAGTTTCGTTGCAGACGATATTCTTCGGAACGACTCATCGGCTACGCTGAGCCCATGACCGCCATGACGCCCGCCCCCACCCGGACCAGGCCCGACCTCTCGTACCTCCTGGACCACACGAGTCATGTGCTGCGCAGCCGGATGGCCGCCGCGCTCGCCGAGATCGGGCTGACGGCGCGGATGCACTGCGTGCTCGTGCACGCGCTGGAGGAGGAGCGCACGCAGAACCAGCTCGCGGAGATCGGCGACATGGACAAGACCACGATGGTGGTCACGGTCGACGCCCTGGAGAAGGCCGGCCTCGCGGAGCGGCGCCCCTCCAGCACGGACCGGCGGGCCCGGATCATCGCGGTGACGGAGGAGGGCGCGCGGACGGCCGCGCGCAGCCAGGAGATCGTGGACCGCGTGCACGAGGAGGCCCTGGCGGCGTTCCCCCCGGGCGACCGGGAGACCTTCCTGCGCCTGCTGACCCACCTCGCCCAGGGCCACCTCAGCGAGCCGACGCCGAGCCCGGCGGGGGTGCGGAGGGCGCGACAGAAGGGGTAGGGGCGTGCTCCGGCGGGGGCGGTTGGCGGGGGCAGTCACCCGGAGGGCGCGCTCCGGCGGGGGCGGTCGCCCGGGGGGGGTGCGCTCCGGCCGCGGCCACGGTCGGCCGGGGCTCAGCCGTACCAGCGCCCGATGCCCTCCCCCAGCTGCTGGAAGCCCAGCTCGGCCGTGCGGACGGCCTCCGGCTCCAGGGCGTCGGCCGACTCGCCGGCCGCGATGCGGCGGCCGTTCTCCTCGGCGAGGATCCGCTGCGTGGCGACGATCTGCCCGGCCGCGATCCGCGCCCGCACGGCGGTCCCCCCGAGCGCCTGCGCGAGCGCCCGCTCGGACCGCCCCTGATACCCGTACAGCCGGGCCACCAGCTGGGGCGTCCCGTACAGCAGCCGCTGGTACGCGAGGACGGCCGGGTGGTCGCACAGCCCGGTCACCGGGTCCCGGCGCCGCAGCCCGTCCAGGAAGTTCCGCCGCAGCGCGCCGAGCGGCGCCTCCCCCTCACCCCGGCCCGCCACCACCCGCGCCGCCTCGTCCTCGTGGTCCGCGAACCGGTGCAGCACCAGGTCCTCCTTGGCGGCGAAGTACCGGAACAACGTCGGCTTCGACACCTCGGCCGCGGCGGCCACCTCGGCGACGGACACGTTGTCGTACCCCTTCTCCATGAACAGCCGCACGGCCGTCTCGGAGAGGGTCCGCCGGGTGCGCTGCTTCTTCTGTTCGCGGAGGCCGGGGGTGCGGTCGGTCATGGGGAGGAGGGTACGTACGTCCCCGGGCTCAGGCCGCCGCGGGGCGGCGCCACGCCGGGATCTGTGCCACCAGTTCCCAGAGCTCGTCGAAGTGCTTCACCCACATGCCGACGGCCGGCTCGTCCTCCGGGCGGCGTTCGGCGGCCAGGACGGTGAGATCGGTGTCGTAGCCCTTGGGGTCGTAGTACTGCTCCTGCAATGACATGCGGGAGGACAGGTCGTACAAACCGTGCAGGACCCGCTTGCGGTTGAAGATGCAGAGCTTCTGCAGCGGCGGGCCGGAGATCACCCGGTACTCGCAGCGCACCTCGACATGGCCGAGCCGGGTCACGCCGGCCGCGAGGTCGGAGAGGATCTGGTCGTACTCCTGGCACTTGCGCTCGATCCGGCGGCGGAACTCCGGCGCGTCCTCCGCCGCACCGTCCGCGCCGACCCGGGAGGGAACGAACATGGGCTGGGAGAAGTCCGGAACGATCATCCGGACCGTCACGCGGCGCGTCGGCCCCGGGGCCTCCGCCAGCCGTTCGAGCCGGTGGTACAGCTCGTTGAAGAGCGTCTCTCCCGTATAACCGGAGAAGCTGATCTCGACGATCCTGGACTCGAACGCGTCCGCCACGAAATTCCCCAGATTCCGGGAGTTCGCCTCCATACGGGCGGGGAGCCGAGTGGCGGCGGTGAGCTCCTTGAGCGCCTCGTACAGGATGAAGGCGACCAGGCTGAGCAGAGCGCCGCCGAGATACGCCTTGCCTTCCAGGGCGTCCCCGAGCGGCGCGACGAACTGGGCGGTCAGTCCGACGACGAAGACGACCAGGAGCAGTACACGTACGACCGTGGGTTCGACCCGTTGATAGAACCTTCGCAGTGATCTCCCTATACCGCCCCTGCCAGCACCCGACATGCGCAGCCCTCCCCCGACGCCGCCCTTGTCATTCCATGGTCAGGCGTGCGGCAGAGCCAGGGCAAGGTACGGGTTGGACGCACGCGCCGACCCTGAGGGCATTTTGAGCCAGGACAGGGCCTTGCGGAGCGTCGTCGCGTACGAGCCCACGGCCCGCTTCACGTTCGGGGCGTCCAGACCTGAGCCGGTGACCAGGCGCTCCAGGTCGACATAGGCGGATCGGACCACTTCCAGGCCCTGGTACACGGGCACGTCGCACTGCCAGCCGTCGGTGAACTCCTGCGGCAGACGGTCCGACCAGCGGTCGTACATCCGGTGCCTGACCTCCCGGGTGGTCGGCGTCAGGTGGATGTGCCGCACCAGGTCGTACAGCGGGTCACCCACCATGGCCATCTCCCAGTCGATGAGCGTGAGGCCGATCCGCCCCTCGCGCCGCACCAAATTCCAGGGATTCAGGTCACCGTGGAGCAGCCCGTACTTGCGCCATTCCACGCTGTGGCGCAACAGCCGCTTCTTCAGCTCGTCCTCGCCCGGCAGACCGAGCCGCGCGGCCAGCTCCTTCGCCGACGGCGCCAACTCGCTCACGAGTAAACAGAGTTGTTCGCACAGCCACGGATAGAAGCTGAGCCCTGCCATGTCCTGCCGGGGCACTTGGAGGTCGGCCTGCGCGAGCCGGCACAGCTGGTCGACCAGGTCGATCACTTCGCCGGGGAGCAGTCCGTGCTCCGGGTGCTGGGGCCCGCCGCGGTCGCGGTGGTGCCCCGCGTACGACTGGATCGTGAACTGGTCCTTCAAGTCGCTCGTCCCGAGTGCGAGCACCCTGGGAACGCTGACGTCCGCGCCCGACTTCTCGATCGCCCGGAGCACCGCGTGCTCGTCGAGGAACCTGGGCTCGATGGGGTTGGCCGAGCCGACCTTCCGGCGGACCATGACCCGGCCGAATCCCCGCACATCGACGAACGTTCCCAGGTGCGCCGTGCCCTTGAAGACGTGCGAGGCCGGAGCCACCCCCTCGGCCCACAGCGCCTCTTCCACGTCCTCCGCGACGAAGTCGTCGGGCAGGGCCAGCCGTCCGTCCGGCTCCCAGTGGATGGACTTGGAGAAGACCTTGCCGCGATGGCGTCCGCCCCTGGCCACCCGCCACCGGTACAGAAGCGGTTCGATCGCGGACGGCTCCAGCACGTTGCGCAGCCGCAGTGGGCGCTGGGCCACGGACAGGGCGCGGTGGACCTCCGTGACCGCCTGCTCGAGATCGCTCTGGCTGAAGCTTTCACCGAGGGAGTCGACCGCGCGGATCACATCCGGGTACACGGACTGCGCGTGCTCGAAATCGATGTAGTGGTCCAGATCGGAGTCGAGACCCTCCACCGCCTCGGGGCGGCCGGAGAACAGCATCGCGCGACGCCACAGCTCGACCACCTCCTCGCGCTGCTCGTCGGGGTACTGCATACGCACCAGGTGCACGGCGAGGTCGTGGAGCGGATCCCCGTACGTCGCGAGCTCCCAGTCCACCACCAGCAGCAGGGGGTCACCGTCGTGCGTGACGATGACGTTGCCGCGATGCAGATCCCCGTGGAGGAGCTGGAACGGGCGAGGTCTGAGTTTCGGCGCCCAGAGCTGATAGAGCCGCAGCGCGCTCTCCGGAACCCCGAGTGCCACGAACAGCCCACCGAACTCGGGCCAGTTGGGCAAGCGGATCTGTTCTTCGGCCTGAGAGATCAGCATGCGCAGGAAGCCCCTGCTGTCGCCGTCCTTCGGCCAGTGCTCCGGACGGGGTGGCAGGTCCCGCTCGGGCACGTCCGCCATCCCCACGAGCAGCTCCGCGAAGGCCTGGATCAGCAGCGGGTCGACGGGCTTGCCGTTGCGGCAGATGCTGGAGAGCGGTGTGCCCTCCAAATAGCTGTGGATCCCCACGTGCTCGAACTGCGTCAGGAACTGCGGCACGGGCCCTCCGTGTCCGCTCAGCGCCTCCAGTACCTCCCGCTCGTCGGGCCAGGTCCTGATCACGACAGGGACCACATCCGCCCTGCGCTGTCGGACCATGACCTGGGCGTCGAGCGGCCGGCCGAGGGCCAGGGCCTCCTCGGCGGTCAATCGCACTACATGGTTGAGGTTGTGATGGCCGCTGGTGCGCTCACCACTGCGCTGCGCGCGCTCCACTACCCGGCGCCAGATTGCGCCCACGTGCCGCTCCTGAATATTCATGCAACAGGCCGTAACAGGCCCACACAGTAGCCCCAGGGTTCGGCCCTCACGACCGGAGTGAGCAGAGTGAGCGGTCTGAGGGGTGTAAAGAAACACGCCCAGGGGTACGGCGTTCGATCCGCGATCGACTCAGCTCGCCAAGTGGGCCCATACCGAGTCGAACCAGGCCTGCCAGCTCTCCACGAAAACCGAGCCTCGCGAGTCCGGGTTGTCGTCCCTGACGTAGTGCGTGAGCTTCGCGCCGAGACCGAGCACGTCCAGCGCGTCCACCGTGACCTCGTCGCTGAGGACGATCGGCCGCTTGATGACCTCGTACGGCCCGTGCAACGCCTGCCGGCCGTTGATCAGATACAGCTTAAACGCCGGGGTCAGCGCCACGTGCCGGACCTCTACGCTCGCGGACTCCACCAGCCCCTCGACCTCCAACTGCCGCAGCTCCACCCTCATCGACTCACTGTGCCGGTGGGTGATCCGCAGCAGCCGCTCCTTCAGCTCGGCGGTCCGGCGGCCGTCCGGGTCGCGCAGGGCCCGGGGGTACGGCAGGTCGATCGACTCGTCGGGCAGCAGCATGCGGATGGCTATGCGTCGAGGCCGCACCTCTTCGTGCCTGATCCGCTCGATCTGACCCTTGACCTGCGTGTCCAGGGACTCCGACGTCAGCGTGTAGACGTCGAGCACCACCTCGGGTCCCGCGAACGCCTCGTCGAAGAACTCACGCAGGGTCACCCTGCCCTCGTGCGCCGCCTGAGCGGTGTACGACTGGACCTGCTGCGCCCGCACGACGCGGGTTCCGCTGCCCTGTTTCGGATCGATCCAGCCTTCGTCGCGCAGTTGCGCGAGCGCCCGCTGCACCGTGTCCCGCGAGACCTTGTACTCACCGGCCAGCGCCCGCTGCGTCGGCAGCAGCGAACCCAGCGGATAGACGCCTCCGGCCATGCGGGTGCGCAGGTCCTCCACGACGCGGAAGACCTCCCTGCCGCCACTCGCCTCACTCCGGCCGTTCGCCACAGGTGGAACGTACCTCCGTCAGCCCAACCGCACACCACATTCAGTCAACTTCGGTGCGTTTCACGGGGGTTGATTAACGATCTGACGGCCCGGGGAAGACCAATCCAAGTCAATCAGTCCAATTGGACCGGTTGGTAGGGCAGTTGAAGGGTGGGGACCCATGAATCCGATACCGCAGCTCGTCGCGACCGTGCTCGGTTACGGGCTGGAGCAGCTCGTCCGGTCCGAGTACGGGGTGCTGGGGGTGCTGGCCCTCGTCGCCCTCGCGCTTCTGCTGTCGGCCGAGCGCAGGCCCACCGCATGGGCGCTGCTCGGAGCGGTGCTGATGTTGCTCGCCCTGGCTCAGGCCTGACGTCGCGCGACGTACTCCCACAGGCCGTCGAACATCGCCTGCTCGCCGTCCACGAAGGCCTCCTTCTGCGTCGACTCCGAACGCTCGAAGGCGAACATCCCCGTCTCGAAGCCCTCGACGTCCACGAGCTCGACCGTGTCGGCACCCTCGTAGTCATCGATCTCCCGCTCGAACCGTCCCGGAACGTAGTGCCCGACCAGCACCTCCTGCCGGTTGAGGAGGTACACCTTCCGGGTCGGCACTCCCGACACGAAGCGGTACTCGAAGCGGGCGTCGACGCCGCTGTCACGCAGGCCCTTGAAGGCTCCGGCCAGCACCGTGCGCTGCGAGTCCCACTGCACCCGGCCGCGCCGCTTCACCGCGTCGTCGAGCTTCGCGTCCACGCCCCACCCGGCGGCCGGCGCCGGGTAGTCGGCGTCGGCGCCCGGCCTCGGCACCACCATCCGCACCCGCACCGACATCGGCCGCAGCGCCCCCTCGTACACCTTCCGCAGGGGCTCCCCCAGGGCCGTCACCAGCGTCTCGCCGGTCAGGCTCGCCACGTCGACGTGGACGTGCGGCGCCTCGAAGGCGGCCACCAGGCGCGGGCCCAGGATGCTGCGTGCCGACTGGGCACCCTGTGAGGTCTGGTGCTGCGGGCGGGAGACGGTGGGCGGGCTGCCGCGGCTCACGTTGGTCAACAGGCCGTCCGTGCGCAGCAGTTGGAGCGCGCCCCGGATCGCTCCGCGTTCCACGCCGAACTCCGCGGCGAGCGCGGCCTGCGTCGGCAGGCGTGCGCCAGCCTCGATCTCGCCGGTGAGGATCCGCTTCCGCAGGGTGTCGGCGATGTCCTCCGCGGTGGGCCTGGGGGTGCTTCCGGTGCTGTCGTTCATCACGACGATCTCCCCTCACCCCCCGACCAAGTCCGTACAACTCTACGTCAGTTGGCTGCCAACTCCACCCGGCGTGCACCGGCGGAGAGGAAAGGCACAGGTCAGTCGCCGCGGCCGGGTCCGCGGAGGACATCGATGACCGGCTCCAGGGAACCGGTCACCTGCCGCGCCCCCGCCTCCCGCAGCACGCTCTCCTTGCGGGCATTACGCGCGTAGCCGAGAAACGCGACACCGGCCTCCCGCGCCGCGGCCAGGTCCGTCGCCGTGTCGCCGATCATCAGCGTGGTCCCGGGCGACGCGCCCATGGCCGACATCGCGCGGTTGAGGCAGTACGGGTCCGGCTTGAGGCGGGACAGGATCTGGGTGCGGCCGTAGATGTGGGGTTCGAAGCACTCGGACAGACCGCGGCTCGCGATGTAGCGGCGGGCCGCTTCGGCCGAGTTGTTCGTGGTGATGGCGAGGCGGGCGCCGACCGCGGTCCAGGTGCGGATCAGCGGGTCCGCGTGCTGCGTGGGCCAGGCCGAGGCGACCGCGCGCAGTTCCTGCTCGGTGAGACGATTCTCCATTTCGAGGACGAGGTCGCTGTTCGGCCGCGCCTGGCCCAGGCGGCGCAGGGCGGCGTGCGGGTCCGCGTCCTCGCGCTCCTCCGCCGTCAACACCTCCCCCAGCCCCTGCGCATCCAGCCACTCCACCTGCTCCCGCGCGATCCCCGCCGCCGGTCGCCCGGCGAACAGCCGGCAGATCGGGCCGTCGAAGTCGAAGAGGACGTGGCGGGCGGACGTGATCAGGTCGTGGAGGGTGCCCGACTCGCGGGCGTCGGCGGCCGCCCCCGGCGTACCCGCGTCGGCGGTCCCCCGCGTACCCGCGTCGGCCGGTTCGGTCGGTTTCCGATGTGATTCGGTCTCTTCTGCCACCGGAACAGTCTGCTTCGTCGTCTCTGAAGTCACTAGGAGAGTGTCAGGTCGGAGGTGATGGTTTCCCAGAGGGCGTCGAACCACTTCTGCGACTCCTCCACGAACGTCCGGTCGCGGTGGCCGGCCCGCTCCTCGAAGGAGAAGAGGAGGGCCTGGGTGCCGGTCGCCGAGTACATCTCCAGCTTGGTGTCGTTGTCGATCTCCTCCTCGCGCCGCGTGACCATGTAGTACGAGAGCAGCGCCTCGGACTGGTTCAGCAGGTACAGCTTGACCGGCGGGGTGAAGGGGAGCGCGCGGAACGTCACCCGTACGTCGATGCCGTGCGAGGAGCGCAGGGCGCGCAGGTTGTGGCGGAGCACCTGGCCCTGCGCGTTGCGCGTGGCGAGCCAGCGGTTGTGGACCGCCACCTCGTCGGCGCGGTCGGCGCCGTCGCTGGCGTCCGGGACCGGCACCGGGAAGGCCAGGTCGATGTCGCGGCTGGGCAGCAGGATGCGCACGTCGACGACGTCCGGGCGGATGCGGCCCTCGTGGATCAGGCGCAGTGGTTCGCCGAGCGCCAGCATCAGGGTCTCGGAGGTCATGCAGACCGCGTCGATACGGACATGGGGGGCGTGGAAGGCCTCCACCAGGCGGGGGGCGAGGGCGACCATGGAGGGCTGCGGCTCGTCGCGCGCGGCGGACGCGGGGGCGATGCGCGGCGGGCTGCCCTTGCTGCGCTTGCTCAGCAGGCCGTCCGTCTCCAGGAGCTGCAACGCCTGGCGGACCGTGCCGCGCTCGACTCCGAACTCCTCCGCGAGCGTGGCCTGCGTGGGCAGCTGGTCGCCGGGGCGCAGGTCGCCGGACCTGATGCGCTCCCGGAGCTGGTCGGCGATCTCCTGGGCCGTGAGCCTTCTGCTGCCGTTCAGTGTCGCGTCTGCCCTGTCCGCCACGCCCTGCTCCCCTGGGTCACAACCAAACGCTACAACTCACCTTGATTTGGCGTGAGTTGTCGTCCTCCTGTTTATATACCACGACCAAGTGGGGACAACTCCAGTGTAGTTGGTCGCCAACTTGGCGTGAGGTGGCCGAGGGTGGCAGCGAAGGGGACCAAGTAACCGAAGTCCCCGACAGGAGTCACCGACGAAGGGGGAACCACCATGTCTGTCCTGAGCCTCCTCGCGGCGGTGGTCACGATCACCTTCGAGCAGCTCCTGCAATGGCGCTACGGCACGGCCGGCCTCGTGGGCCTGCTGCTGCTCGCCATCGGCGCCAAGGCCAGGAACGCCACGTGCAGTTCCATCGGCGGCGTGCTGCTCGCGATCACCGTGTCCGGACCGGCGCTTCAGTAGCTCGGACAGCTGAGACGGTTCACGGTCTCATGAGGTCAGTGTCAGGTCCCCGCTGATCGTGTTCCACAGGCTGTTGAACCACAGGTGGGACTGCTCCACGAACGTCGTGTCCCGCAGTCCCGCTCCCTGCTCGAACGCGAAGAGCATCTGCCGCACCCCCTGCGCGTCGTACACGTCCACCCGCTCGTGGTCGATCTGTGCGCCGCGCTTGGCCAGCGTGTAGTACGCGAACAGCGCCTCGTTGCCGTTGAGCAGGTAGAGCTTGACCGGGGGCGTGAACGGCAGGGCGCGGAACTCGACCGTGACGTCCGTGCCGTGCGTCCCGCGCAGGGCCAGCAGGTTGTGGCGCAGCACCTGACCCTGGGCGTTGCGCTGCTCGAGCCAGTCGCGGCGCAGTCTGCCGCCCACCTCCACCGCCGCCCGCGCGGGCGCGGGAAACGCGAGGTCGATGTCCCGGCTCGGCAGCAGCACCCGCACCCGCAGCTTGGCCGGTTTCATGCGGCCCTCGTGGATGAGGCGCAGTGGCTCACCCATCGCGAGCGTCAGCGAGACCGCCGTCATGCACAGCGCGTCGATCTCCACGTCGACCTGCTCGAAGGCGGCCGCGATCCGCGGGGCGAGCGCCACCATGGTCGGCTGCGGCGGCGCCTCGGGGCCCAGCAGCACGGGGCGGGTGTTCTCCGCGACCGTGGCCGGACTGCCCTTCGTGGCGTTCACCAACAGTTGCTCGGACTGCAGAATGCGCAGCGCCTGACGCACGGCGGAGCGCTCCACACCGAATTCGCCCGCCAACTGAGCCTGCGTAGGCATTCGTTGGCCGGGACTCAGACGCCCGGAGGTGATCCGGTCGCGCAGCTCGTCGGCCACTTGGCGGTAGCTGGGTCGCGACCGCGGTGGCCTGGGCCGTCCATTGACGGCGGCATGCTCCGCATCCACAACCAAACACTACAACTTCCCGCCATCTTTGGGGAGTTGAGGTGAAGGTGGTTATGAGCCGCCCTTCAGCGGAGATAAGTACCTGTGAGTTGGTGACCAACTTTTCGCACCTGGTCGGTCAGGCGGCCGGATCGCAGAAGTTGGTCACCACTCGGACCACAGGTCCCGAAGGAGGTAAGACCATGCCGCTCTTCGCCATCGTCGTCGCCGCGCTCGCCATCGGATTCGAGCAGCTCATCCAGTGGAAGTACGGGCCGGTGGGCATCATCGCCTTCATCGTTCTCTCCGTCGGACTCAAGGCCAAGAACACAGTGATCAGCGGCATCGGGGCCGTCGCCCTCGTCATGCTGCTCGCCCAGAGCGGCTGACCGGGCTCCCTTCCGGAGGGGAGCCGGGAGCCCGGTCGGTCAGTACGTCCGGTCAGTCAGAACAGGTCGGGGCACCACGGCCGCCGCGCGGTACCCATCAGGGTGCCGAACGCGGCGGCGGCCCCCGGCTCGTGCTCGGAAAGGCGCCCCAGGGCGGCGAGCCGCACCGCGGACACGTCGCCCAGCCACAGCACCCCCAGCTCACGTACGTCGACCGTGAGATGCGGGGAGGCGGCGCTCGGCGCACAAACCGCCCCGCCGGGCGCCGCCGTCAGCTTGAACCGCCCGTCGGCGAACCCCGCGGCATCGGTCACCTCCAGGACGACCTCGCCGCTCGTGTCGTACGAGCGCGCCTCCAGCGCCCGTACGACGTCCAGGATCCGCACCCACAACGAGTCGGCCTGCCGTACGACGCGGGCCGCGCGCGGGTCCGGGAGGAGGTCCGGCAGCAGGTCGTCCGGGGCGCGGTGCCCGCTCTCCACGACGGTGACCCAATCGACCGAGCACACGAAGTGCCACAGGGCGCGCTCGGCGGCCGGCGTCAGCCCGAACAGGTCCGCCACCTTCGCGGTGCACGCGGGCTGCACGTTGTCGTTGAACCGCGGCTCCACGGTGTAGACGGCCAGGCCCTCCACCTCGCCCCGCGCATTGCGGTACACCGCGTGGAACGGCTCGGTCCACGGGTCCTCCGGGGTCGGCCACAGTCCGGTGCTGTGCTGCCACCACTGTTCGCCGCGCGAGACGAATCCGGCGGTGCGCCCGCGCAGCTTCTCGTGCAGCTCCGGGCCCACCTTGCGGACCTCGGCGGCGTCGGCGAAGTCCACGCGTCCGCCGCCCTCGGGGCCCGACCAGCGGGTGTCGAGGCCGGCGCGCGGTACGTCGATCTCCCAGGTCGTGGCGGTGGTCGCGCAGCCGAA
Source organism: Streptomyces sp. BYX5S (assembly GCF_054724165.1). Classification (NCBI taxonomy): domain Bacteria; kingdom Bacillati; phylum Actinomycetota; class Actinomycetes; order Kitasatosporales; family Streptomycetaceae; genus Streptomyces; species Streptomyces sp. BYX5S. The sequence goes on from NZ_CM138829.1 coordinate 7,916,914, forward strand.
GCCGAACCGTCCGTAGATCGGGTACTCGGCCGCGATCAGCGTCGCCGCGACGTCACCGCGTTCCTTCGCCTCGGTGAGGTCGGCGGCCATCATGCGGCTGAGCAGGCCGCGGCGGCGGTGGGTGGGGCTGACGGTGACGTTGGTGACCGCGTCCGTGGGGACGGTGGCGCCGCCCGGCACGGTGAGCTCCTGGGCGAAGGAGCGGAAGGTGGCGACCTGCTTGGTGCCGGCGCCGTCGGCCTCCGGCGCGGCCGGGGCGAACGCGGCGCGGGTGCGGGAGAGGTCGAAGTAGGCGCGGCGTTTGGCGACCACCTCCGGGGAGGGGGCGGGTGGGCGCACGAAGCCGGTGTTGAGGGTGCGGGACCAGTCGGAGAGTTCGTCCGCCGTGATGGGGCGGACGGGTATCTCTTCGGCGGGGTGGGTGGGGGTGGGGCTCATGCGCTCACGCTAGGCGAGGCGGTCCGTCGGTGTCGCCCCGGTTCTTCCCACCCCGGGGCTCCGCCCCGGACCCCGCTCCTCAAACGCCGGAGGGGCTGGAAAGGCCTCCTCAAGCGCCGGAGGGGCTGGAGATGCCTCAATCGCCGGAGGGGCTGGAAAGGATGCTCACGGGGTGCCGCCCAAGAGGTCGTCCACCTGCGCTTCGCCGTCGCGGTAGCGGCGGGCGATTTCGGCGCTGCAGTCGTCGGCCGTGCGCTGGAGCTGGTAGCGGCGGCGGGAGACCTGCTGCTCGTAGCGGACCAGGCGGCCCATCGCGGTGAGCAGCTCGTCGTCCGTGCGGGCGTCGAGGTCGGAGAGTTCGACCTCGGCGAGCATCTCCTGGGCCAGCCGCCGGGACTCCTCGCTGTGCGGCGTGCCGAGCGTGACGTGCCGGGCGGAGGAGCGGTGCCGCGTCGGCTGGTCCCGCAGGATCTCCGAGAGCCGGTCCACGACCGGCGACTCGGGGTCCTTGCGGCGCTCCGACTCGGCCCGCAGGATGTCGATCCGGCCCTGGAGCAGCCGCCGTACGTAGCTCAGATCCGCCTCGTTCTGCTGCGAGACGCGGCGCAGCGTCCGCAGCTCCGGCAGCCGCAGCGTCGCCAGGTTCACGGTGGGCGCGGCGGGCAGTTCGGGGCTCTCGGTGCGCTGGGCCGGAGGCCGGGACAGCGGGGCCGCGGGCTCCGGGTGCGTCAGCGGGGCCTGCCCCGCGGGCAGCCCCGTACTCGATGTGTGGCTCATGGCATGGGTGTCCATGGTGTGCTTACCGTCCCCTCGACCGGACCGCGCAACGCCAGCGACGCACCGCGTCTCAGCATGGTGCCATCCTTGATGGCCACTTCGGGCCGAGTGCCCCGGATCAGCCCCGGATGGGGGGTTGGTGCATCCGCTCAAACCCCTTGTGGGGTAAGTAGATCGGCGCAATGCATCATGGCGGTATGCGAGCAGTGGTGCAGAGGGTGGACGGCGCGAGCGTCGTCGTGGAGGACGAGGTCGTCGGCGAGATCAAGGGCGAGGGCCTGTGCGTTCTCGTCGGGGTCACGCACGAGGACACGAAGGAGAAGGCGGCCCAGCTGGCGCGCAAGCTCTGGTCGGTGCGGATGCTGGCCGACGAGAAGTCGTGCAGCGACATCGACGCGCCGCTCCTCGTGATCAGCCAGTTCACGCTCTACGGGGACGCCCGCAAGGGCCGCCGCCCCACCTGGAACGCCGCGGCGCCCGGACCGGTCGCGGAGCCGCTGGTCGACGAGGTCGTGGCGCAGCTGCGGGCGCTGGGCGCGACCGTGGCGACGGGCCGGTTCGGGGCGAAGATGCGGGTGTCCCTGACGAACGACGGCCCGTTCACGGTGCTGCTGGAGATGTGACCACGGGACCGGGCTACGGCTCGACGACCACTTCCTGCGCCGCCGCCGTGGTCTCCGCGAGGAGCTCCGCGTCGGTCGGCACGTTCCGCTTGACGACCGCGAGCGCGATGGGGCCCAGCTCGTGGTGGCGTACGGACGTCGTCACGAAGCCGATCTTCCGGCCCTCCGGGCCGTCGGCGGCGAGCCGCACCTCGGCGCCGTGCGGCGGCAGGTGCACCTCGCTGCCGTCGAGGTGCAGGAAGACGAGGCGCCGGGGCGGCTTGCCCAGGTTCTGCACGCGGGCGACGGTCTCCTGGCCCCGGTAGCAGCCCTTCTGGAGGTGGACGGCCGAGCCGATCCAGCCCAGCTCGTGCGGGATGGTGCGGTGGTCCGTCTCGAAGCCGAAGCGCGGCCGGTGCTGCTCGACGCGCAGCGCCTCGTAGGCGAGGAGTCCGACCGCCGGGCCGTGCTCCTTCGCGTACGACTCCAGGTCGCCGCGCGGCAGGAACAGATCGCGGCCGTACGCGGTCTCCCGCACGGCCACCCCGTCGGGCACCGGCGCGATCGACCCGGCCGGCAGGTGCACGACGGCGAACTCGTCGGTCCGGTCGGCGACCTCGACGCGGTAGAAGAACTTCATGGACTCCAGGTACGCGAGGAGGGACTCCTGCGTGCCCGGCTCGACGTGCGCCCAGGTCGTCGTGCCGTCGTCGACGAGGTACAGCGCGTGCTCGATGTGCCCGTTCGCGGAGAGGATCAGCGCCTCGGTCGCCTGTCCGGGCGGCAGCTCCGTGACGTGCTGGGTCAGCAGCAGGTGCAGCCAGCTCAGCCGGTCGTCACCGGTGACCGTGAGCACGCCCCGGTGCGAGAGGTCGACGACGCCCGTGCCGTCGGCGAGGGAGCGCTGCTCACGGAACAGGTCGCCGTAGTGGGCGGCGACGCCTTCGTCCACGCCCTCGGCGGGGACGGCGCCGGGCAGGGTCAGCAGAGGGCTGCTCGTTGAATGTCGCTGCATGGTCACTCTCACTACGACGAGCGGGCGGACGTGCTTATTCCTGGGTTTCTGCCGTGCGTGCGGTGCAGTTCCGGCACCGGCCGAAGATCGCGAAGTGCTTCAGGTCGGTGTCGAAGCCGAACTCCTCCCGGAGCTTGGCGGTGAACTCCGCCGCCACGTCGACGTCCGCCTCGATCACGTTCGTGCAGTCCCGGCACACCATGTGGATGTGGTGGTGCCGGTCGGCGAGGTGGTACGTGGGCGCGCCGTGCCCGAGATGGGCGTGCGAGACGAGCCCGAGCTCCTCCAGGAGCTCCAGGGTCCGGTAGACGGTCGAAATGTTGACCCCCGACGCCGTCTTGCGCACTTCGCACAGGATGTCGTCGGGGGTCGCGTGTTCGAGGGTGTCCACGGCTTCCAGCACAAGCTGGCGCTGCGGCGTCAGCCGGTAGCCGCGCTGCCTCAGATCGCTCTTCCAGTCGATGCCTTCGGTGCTCACCACACCGTCGAGTCTAGGACTACTTGAAGAACGCGCTTGCGCCTACTTGAAGAACGCGATGCCGTCGTCCGGCATGTCCGGGAGGTTGCGCGCCATCTCGGCGACCTCCTCCGGGGAGACGACCTTCTTGAGCTGGGCCGACATGTAGGGGCGCAGCGGGACCTCGGGGGTCTGCTTCTCGCCGACCCACATGAGGTCGCTCTTCACGTAGCCGTAGAGGCGCTTCCCGCCGCTGTACGGGCCGGAGGCCGCGGTGCGGGCCACCGCGTCCGTGGCGATGTCGATCTGCGGCTTCTGGTCGGCGAGCTCGCCGTACCAGACCTCGACGACGCCGTCGTCGCGGACCATGACGACCTCGACCTTGCGGGCGTCGTCGATCCGCCAGAAGCCGGACTCCGATTCCAGGGGCCGGACCTTCGCGCCCTTGTCGTCGAGCACCCAGGTGTGCGACTGGTACTCGAGGAAGTCCCGCCCATCGTGGGTGAAGGAGACCTCCTGGCCGAAGTTGCACTTCTCGGCACCGGGGAAGTCGTGGACGCCCGCGCCCTCCCAGGTGCCCAGCAGGAAGGCGAGGGGGACGAGCTTCGGGTTCAGGTCGGACGGGATCTGGATCATGAGCGGTTCAGACGTCTCTCAGTGGGGGGTCAGCGCTGGCCCTGGTACAGCTTCTTCACGGTCAGACCGGCGAAGGCGACGACGCCGACGCAGACCAGGACGAGAAGGGTGGAGAAGAAGGCCTCAAGCACGGGATTGCTCCTCGGTGAGCGGAACGTATGCGGATAACAGAGCCGGACCCCACTGTAGTCGGGTGGGCACCGGCGCTCTCGGCGAGGTCGGTCACAGCGGGTGTCACCGCCGGCGCTTCCTGCCGTCCAGTTCGTCCCACCACTCGTCGGACTTCGGGTCGCCGGAGGGGTCGTCCCACCAGCGGTCGTCGGGCCCGCGCCGGTTGGCGACGATGGCGGCGACGGGCGGGATGACCATGGCGACGACGCACATGGCGACCGCGGCCGGGACGGACCAGAGCCGTACGACGCCCCAGGCCAGGACGAACAGGGCGACGCAGACGCCCATCATGGCGAAGTACAGGTGCTTCCGCCGTGCGTACATGTCTTCAGCGTAAGCCCGTGCGCGCGGCCCGGCCCCGGCCCGCGCGCATGCCGAAGGACCGCGCCCCCCAGTGGCGTCCAACCCAGGGGAACACGGCCCTTCAGCCGTTGTGAGCGACCGCTCAGACGGCGATCGCGACCTCCGCGAGACCGCCGGTCTGGGCGACGACCGTACGGTCGGCCTGGCCGCCCGGCACCAGGGCGCGGACGGTCCAGGTGCCCTCGGCCGCGTAGAAGCGGAACTGGCCCGTGGCCGAGGTGGGGACCTCGGCGGTGAACTCGCCGGTCGAGTCCAGGAGACGGACGTAGCCCGTCACCGGCTCGCCGTCGCGGGTCACCTGGCCCTGGATGGTGGTCTCACCGGGCTTGATCGTCGAGGCGTCGGGGCCGCCGGCCTTCGCTCCGCACATGTTGCTCTCCTAGGAAGTTAAGGCGGTTGGGTTACTTGTTGGCGCCGAGCTCGATCGGCACGCCGACGAGGGAGCCGTACTCGGTCCACGAGCCGTCGTAGTTCTTGACGTTCTCCTGGCCGAGCAGCTCGTGCAGGACGAACCAGGTGAGCGCGGAGCGCTCACCGATGCGGCAGTAGGCGATGGAGTCCTTCGACAGGTCGACCTGCTCGTCGGCGTAGAGCGCCTTGAGCTCGTCGTCCGACTTGAAGGTGCCGTCGTCGTTGGCGTTCTTCGACCACGGGATGTTGCGCGCGGACGGGACGTGGCCCGGACGCTGCGACTGCTCCTGCGGGAGGTGGGCCGGGGCGAGCAGCTTGCCGGAGAACTCGTCGGGCGACCGCACGTCGACGAGGTTCTGGTTGCCGATCGCGTTCACGACGTCGTCGCGGAAGGCGCGGATCGACGTGTCCTGCGGCTTGGCCTTGTACTGCGTGGCCGGGCGGTTCGGGACCTGCGCGCCGTCGACCAGGTCGCGGGAGTCGAGCTCCCACTTCTTGCGGCCACCGTCGAGGAGCTTGACGTCCTGGTGGCCGTAGAGCTTGAAGTACCAGTACGCGTAGGAGGCGAACCAGTTGTTGTTGCCGCCGTAGAGGACGACGGTCGTGTCGTTGCCGATGCCCTTCTTCGACAGCAGCTCCTCGAAGCCGGCCTGGTCGATGAAGTCACGGCGGACCGGGTCCTGGAGGTCCTTGGTCCAGTCGATCCGGATCGCGTTCTTGATGTGGTTCTTGTCGTACGCGGACGTGTCTTCGTCCACCTCGACGATCGCCACGTTGTCGTTGTCGAGGTTGGCCTCGACCCAGTCGGCGTCTACCAGGACGTCGCTGCGGCTCATGCTGTGTTCCTCCGGGGCAGTTGCGGCGGGCATGCGAAATGGGTGTGCGTGGCTGCACGGGGCCCCGAGGCCGACTGCCTCAAGGGGCCGGTGGAAAGCGGGAGATGTCCGTCCCGCTCAGGCGGCGCGACAGAGCATGGCGGCGACGCGGCACAGGTCTACTGCCCGCCGCTTCGTGAGATCCGCCTGTCGCTTCATGCACCCGATCGTAAGGACGGACCGGCGGCCGTGTCACCGGCGTGTCGGATGATGAGACGCGATCGTCCGGAATGTGGGATCGATCGCGGATCCGGACACCGTCGGCCCCGCCGTGGCGCCGCCGTGCGGCCCCCGGCATCTGCTCTGCGGACGCCGCCGTCTCGCAGTTCGGACCAACTCAGCCGCGGAGGCCTTCCGGTCCGTTCCTGGCCTACCCGACCAGGTCGAGGTCCGAACCCTTCACGGTGATCTCGATGCCCTTGTCGACCGCCTGGACCCGGTCGAGCTCGATGCCGGCCGGCAGGTCCTCCAGCGCCTGCTTGAAGTCGACGACGCCCCGGATCCGGTCCTCCGCCAGCTTGAACGCGCCCGCCTCCGGGAGGCTGTCGGCGTGCGCGGAGACCTGGCCGCCGCTGACGTCGACGGTGCTGCGCACCGTGGGCTTCAGCGTGCCGAGCGGGGTCTTGATGGCGACGGTGACCTTGACCTTGTGGTCACCCGCGTAGGAGAGGCCGTCGATCCACGCGGTCACGCCGGGGGCGACCTGGACGCGGTCCTGCTTCTTCACGGCCTTGAGGAGTTCCGCGTAGTCGATGCGGGCGGTGCCGGTGGCGGAGCGGGCGGTGGCGGAGCTGTAGCTGCTGTCGAACTTCACGCCGTGCATCTCGGCCTTGAGGTCGGCGATACGGATGCCGTCGCCGCTCTTGCCGCTCTTGTCGCTCTTCGCCTCGAAGTCCTGGATGCCGATCTCGACCTCGTCCAGGGTGCCGTCGGCGACCTGGGTCAGGAACGGGAAGCCGTTGATCGACACGTCGGGGGCCTGGGTGAGGCCCTCGCTCGTGCGGATCTTGTCGGCGGCCTTGTCCTCGGCGAAGTGGACCGCGAGGCGGTCCGCCGCGACGAAGAGGCCGCCGATGACGATGGCGAGTATCAGCAGTATTCGCAGTGCGCGCATGGGGCGGAGCGTACGTGGCCCTGGGGCCGGGCGGGCGTGATCGGGTTCTCCTTCGGCCACCCGCCGTCACGCCCCCGGGGCTCCGCCCCGGACCCCGCTGCTCAATCGCCGCAGGGGCTTGAAAGGGCTAGCCGAGGGCGCGGCCCAGGAGCCAGATTGCGGGGGCGGAGGCGGCGAGGGGGAGGGCGACGCCGGCCGTCATGTGGACGAAGCGGGACGGGTAGTCGTACGAGGCGACGCGGTGGCCGATCAGGGCGCAGGCACCGGCGCCGAGGCCGAGGAGCGCGCCGCCCGAGCCGAGGTCGGTCGCGCCGCCCACCGCGATGCCCGCACCGGCCGCCGCGAGCAGCGCCAGGACCACGGAGACGACCGTCGGCAGCGGCAGCGCGCGGACCACGACCGCCGCGGCCACGGCGACCCCGCCGACCGTCACGGCGTCGGGCTCGGCCGCCAGGTGGCCGGTCGCCACGATCGCGAGGGCCGCGGAGACGACCGTCACCATCAGGCCGTACATCCGCTCGTCCGGATCGGCGTGCGAGCGCAGTTGGAGGACGAGGGTGAGCAGCACCCAGACGCCGAGCGTGCCGAGGATCGCGGCGGCGCCGTGGTCCCGGCCCGCCGCGAGCAGCGCGACGTCCGCGACGACGCCGCCCAGGAACGCGAAGGCGATGCCCTGGCGCGCGGGCCACATCCCGTTGAGCCGGAACCAGCCCGCGGCCGTGACCGCCTGCAACACCAGCAGCGGCAGGAGCAGCCCGTAGGCCCCGACGGCCGCGCCCCCGGCGACCAGCAGCGCGAGCACAGCCGTCAGCACGGCCGGCTGCACCCCCGGCTCCACCACCACGGCCCGGCCCTCGGCCCGCGCCTTCTCAGCCGCGGTCAACGGCCGCCCACCTTCAGCCGACGGCTCCTGACCCGCGTCGGGGGTCTGACCGGCCGGTTCCGTGAATTCGAGCCCCTGCGGCGATTGAGCAGCGGGGTCCGGGGCAGCGCCCCGGGGGTGGGGCCACTGTTGCTGGGGGAGCGGCGACGGCTGGACCTGGGTGTCCCACGTGCTGCCCTGCCACTGCTGCGTCGCCTCGTCCTCGTACCGCGGCGCGGCCTGCCCGTACGGGTCGTACGGATACTGCTGGTTGTTGCTCATCGGGGTGTCATCCTCCTGCGAACGGCGGGAGCACCTCGACCGTGCCGCCCTCGGCCAGCCGTACCGTCTCATGTCCACGGGTCCCGACCGGATCCCCGTCGACCAGGAACGAGGAGCGCTGGAGCACCCGGACGAGCTCGCCCGAGTGCCGCGTACGGACCGCTTCCAGCGCCACGGCCAGGTTCTCGGCGTCGTACGGCTCCTCCGCGACGCCCGCGGCCGCCTTGGCAGCGGCCCAGTAACGGATCGTGCCCTGCGCCATCCCCGACTCCTCTCTACGGTGCGGCGTCCTATTGTGCGCCAAGCGCCGCCGCGGCCCACGCCCCGATCCGCCCGATCAGCTCGTCGCTCGCCGCGTTCTCCGCGTGCCCCATCCCGTGTTCGAGCCACAGCTCCGCCGCACCGTCGGACGCGGCGACCAGCATCCGCGGATGGTCGACCGGAAAGTACGGGTCCCGGTCGCCGTGCACCACGAGCAGCGGGGTCGGCGCGAGCAGCGGCACCGACTCGACCGGGGAGAGCGGGACCGGGTCCCAGTCGTACGGGTGGATGCGGGTGCGCAGCCCGAAACGGCTGACGAGGCGGCCCGCGGGCCGGGTCACCGCCCAGTGCAGCCGCCGCATCGGCGCGGTGCCCCGGTAGAACCACCGGGCCGGAGCGCTCACCGCGACGACCGCGTCAACGCGCGCTTCCGTGCGCCCCCTGTGCTCCGCCGCGTGCCGCAGCACGACGGAGCCGCCCATGGAGAAGCCGACGGTCGCCACGCGCGCGTGGCCGAGCGAACGCGCCCACTCCACGGCCGCCGCGAGATCGAGCACTTCCTTGTCGCCGACCGTGGACCGCCCGCCGGACCGCCCGTGCCCCCGGAACGAGAACGTGACCACGGCCGCACGCTGCGCGAACACTGCCGCCGCCCGCCGCACGTGGGGCCGCTCCAGATCGCCGCTGAAGCCGTGCGCGAGCACGATCACCGGGGTGCCGGGGCCGCCGGGACCGGGGTCGTAGGCCGCGTCGATGGCGACTCCGTCGCGTGTACGGAGCATTACGCGCCGTCTCCGTTCCGTGATCGGCCACACAGAAGATCCACGCTCGTCACCTGCCGGACCCCAACTCATGTGGGCTATTCTGCTGGGCAGAGGACTCGGGCAATGCAGCCCCCGGGTCCTTTCGTGCTTTCTGGGGCGTTGTATACGAAGCCCCGAGAACGCCAGCAAAACCGCAGGTCACAGACCCGGGGCGCGGGTCTGGGCCGGCCGTACGAAGCAGTGCCGCAAACGTCCTCGCAGGGACCGAGGAGGAACCAGACGTTATGGGCGAGCGAACCGTGCACGAACGTATGACGACCCCGTGGGCAGGTGGGGACCGATGAGCTCTCTTCTGCTCCTCACCAATGCCCTTCAGCCGTCGACGGAGGTGCTTCCCGCTCTCGGCCTGCTCCTGCACAACGTGCGAGTGGCTCCCGCGGAGGGGCCCGCTCTCGTCGACACCCCCGGTGCCGACGTGATCCTCATCGACGGGCGCCGCGACCTCCCGCAGGTGCGCAGCCTCTGTCAGCTGCTCCGCTCGACGGGGCCCGGCTGTCCGCTGGTGCTCGTCGTGACGGAGGGCGGCCTCGCCGCCGTCACCGCCGACTGGGGCATCGACGACGTACTCCTCGACACGGCGGGCCCCGCCGAGGTCGAGGCGCGACTGCGGCTGGCCATGGGCCGGCAGCAGATCGTCACCGACGACTCCCCCATGGAGATCCGCAACGGCGACCTGTCGGTCGACGAGGCGACGTACAGCGCGAAGCTCAAGGGCCGGGTCCTCGACCTGACCTTCAAGGAGTTCGAGCTCCTGAAGTACCTGGCGCAGCACCCCGGCCGCGTGTTCACGCGCGCCCAGCTGCTCCAGGAGGTCTGGGGCTACGACTACTTCGGCGGCACCCGCACGGTGGACGTGCACGTGCGGCGGCTGCGCGCCAAGCTCGGGCCCGAGCACGAGTCGCTGATCGGCACCGTGCGCAACGTGGGCTACCGCTTCGTCACCCCGGAGAAGCCGGAGAAGAAGGCGGAGAAGAACGCCGAGGCGCGAGCCGAGAAGCAGGCCGAGGAGCGCGCCGAAGCCGCCGCGAAGGCGGACACGGTTCCGGCCGCGGCGGACGAGGCGGGCGAACCCGCCGCCGTGCGCCGGTAGCGGTACGGCTCACGCCCTGCCCAGAGGGTGGTCCATCCGCGTAGACTCCGCGCGTGGCCAAGGTGACTCGGGACGATGTGGCGCGACTGGCGGGTACTTCGACCGCCGTCGTGTCCTACGTGATCAACAACGGACCCCGGCCGGTCGCCCCGGCCACGCGCGAGCGCGTGCTCGCCGCGATCAAGGAGCTGGGGTACCGGCCGGACCGGGTCGCCCAGGCCATGGCCTCGCGGCGCACGGACCTCATAGGCATGATCGTGCCGGACGCCCGCCAGCCGTTCTTCGCGGAGATGACGCACGCCGTCGAACAGGCGGCGTCCGAGCGCGGGAAGATGGTCCTCGTCGGCAACTCGGACTACGTGGCGGACCGTGAGGTCCACTACGTCCGCGCGTTCCTCGGCATGCGGGTCTCCGGGCTGATCCTCGTCAGCCACGGTTTCAACGATCTCGCGGCCAACGAGATCGAGGCCTGGGACGCCCGCGTCGTGCTGCTGCACGAGCGGCCCGAGGCGATCGACGACGTCGCGGTGGTCACGGACGACATCGGCGGCGCCCAGCTCGCCACCCGCCACCTCCTGGAGCACGGCCACGAGTACGTCGCCTGCCTCGGCGGCACTGCGGACACCCCCTCGGTCGGCGACCCGGTCTCCGACCACGTCGAGGGCTGGCGCCGTGCCATGAAGGAGGCCGGGCGGTCCACCGACGGCCGGCTCTTCGAGGCGCCGTACAACCGGTACGACGCGTACCAGGTGGCGCTCGGCCTGCTCGCCGGGCCCGACCGGCCGCCGGCGATCTTCTGCTCGACGGACGACCAGGCCATCGGTGTGCTGCGGGCCGCGCGCGAGCTGCGCATCGACGTGCCGGGCGAGCTGGCGGTGGCCGGGTTCGACGACGTGAAGGAGGCGGGGCTCACCGATCCACCGCTGACGACCGTCGCCGCGGACCGCCCCGCCATGGCGCGGGCCGCCGTGGACCTCGTCCTGGACGACTCGCTGCGGGTGGCCGGGTCGCGGCGCGAGCGCCTGAAGCTGTTCCCCTCGCGGCTGGTGCTGCGGCAGTCCTGCGGCTGCGCGTAACCCCGCGCGTTTCCGCCGCGGGGCGGTCTTTATTTCGGGCAAACAGGGTTCTGCCGGGACTCTCAGGGAGCACTCAGGCAGCTCTCATGTACGGGCCACAGGCTTACTGCCATGACCGAGACCTACCGCCGCAGCGGCGAGTACCAGCAGGGCCAGCAGCCGTCCGACTCGTACGCCGAGGGTGCGTACGCCCAGAACGCGGGCACCGCGGGTCCGGCGGGCGACGTCCCGCCTCCTCCCCCGTATCTGCCGGGTGTGGTGCTCGCCGAGCACCCCGGGCAGCCGGAGCCCGAGAGCCACAAGAAGAAGAAGCGGCTGCGCGGCCCGGTCGGGCTGCTGGCTGCCGTGGCGGTCGCGGCGGCGGCCGTCGGCGGCGGCACCGCGTACGCCTTCCAGGAGCTGACCGGCTCCGGCAGCGGCGTCACCGCGAGCTCGACGAGCACGAACGTCGTCGCGAGCAGCAAGAAGGGCACCGTGTCCGGGGTCGCGGAGGCTGTCAGCCCGTCGATCGTCGAGGTCAACGCGACGCTCAGCTCCGGTTCCTCGACCGGCTCCGGCGTGATCATCACGAGTGACGGCGAGATCGTCACCAACAACCACGTCGTGTCCGGCGCCTCGTCCGTGAAGGTCTCCACGAGCGACGGGAAGTCGTACGAGGCGGAGGTCGTCGGTACGGACGCGAAGAAGGACCTCGCGCTCATCAAGCTGAAGAACGCGTCCGGGCTCAAGGCCGCGACGCTCGGGGACTCCGACAACGTCGGCGTCGGCGACGAGGTCGTCGCGATCGGCTCCCCCGAGGGCCTGACCGGCACCGTCACCAGCGGCATCGTCTCCGCGCTCGACCGCGACGTCACCGTCTCCACGGACGAGGGCCAGCAGGAGCAGCAGCAACAGGGCGGCGGCAGCGGCCAGTGGCCGTTCGAGTTCGGCGGCCAGCAGTTCAACGGCGACACCGGCTCGTCCACGACCACGTACAAGGCGATCCAGACCGACGCGTCCCTCAACCCCGGGAACTCCGGCGGCGCCCTGATCGACATGAACGGGAACATCATCGGCATCAACTCCGCGATGTACTCGGCGAGCTCGGACTCGTCCGGCACGTCCTCGTCCAGCGCGGGCAGCGTGGGCCTCGGCTTCGCGATCCCCATCAACACGGTGAAGGCGGACCTGGACACCCTCCGCGCGGGCGGCTCGGACAGCTGACCGCACCCCGCCGCTCAATCGCCGCGGGGGCCCGGGGTCCGTGCGAGGCTGAGAGGTGCCGCACGTCCGCCCCCCGTACCCGTACCACCGACAGGAAGCCCCGCTCATGAGCCCCGCCGAAGGCGACCGCGAAGCCCACCGCATTCTGATCGTCGACGACGAACCCGCGGTACGGGAGGCGCTCCAGCGCTCCCTCGCCTTCGAGGGGTACGACACCGAGGTCGCCGTCGACGGCGCCGACGCCCTCGACAAAGCGGCCTCGTACCTCCCCGACCTCGTCGTCCTCGACATCCAGATGCCGCGCATGGACGGCCTGACCGCCGCCCGCCGCATGCGCGCCACCGGATCCACCACCCCGATCCTCATGCTGACCGCCCGCGACACCGTCGGCGACCGCGTCACCGGCCTCGACGCGGGCGCCGACGACTACCTGGTCAAGCCGTTCGAGCTCGACGAACTCTTCGCGCGGGTCCGGGCGTTGCTGCGCCGCAGCTCCTACGCGGCCGCGTCCGGCGGCGACGTCGACGACTCCGACGCCCTCTCCTTCGCCGACCTGCGCATGGACCTGACGACCCGCGAGGTCACCCGGGGCGACCGCGCGGTCGAGCTGACCCGCACCGAGTTCACGCTCCTGGAAATGTTCCTCGCCCACCCGCGCCAGGTCCTCACCCGTGAGCAGATCCTGAAGGCGGTCTGGGGCTTCGACTTCGAGCCGTCGTCCAACTCCCTCGACGTCTACGTCATGTACCTGCGCCGCAAGACCGAGGCCGGCGGCGAGCCCCGCCTCGTGCACACCGTGCGGGGCGTGGGCTACGTCCTGCGGTCCGACGGGAGCCCGGCGGAGTGAACAGGCTCGTACGACGTCTGCGCACGCTCCCCCTGCGCTCGCGGATCGCGCTCCTCGTCGCGGCGGCGGTGGCGGCGGCGGTGGCCGCGGTGGCGGTGACGTGCTGGTTCATCACGCGGGGGCAGCTTTACGGGCAGTTGGACAACGACCTGCGCCATCAGGTCGGCACCGTCAGCAAGGGACAGGTGGCCGCCATCGCCGCGAGCTGCGACGGCGACACCAGGCTGCGCGGTCTGCCGGGGCCGACGATCCAGCTCGTCTACAGCGACGGCCGCGTCTGCACGTCGCCGGACGACACCGAGATCCCCGTGCAGTCCTCCGACGTGGCCGTGGCGAGCGGCACCCAGGACAACGCGCTGCACACCACGGACGACGCGGACGGGCAGGCGATGCGCGTCCTGACCGTCCCCGTCGTCAACACCGACGACCGCCAGCGGGTCGCGAACATCGCGGTCTCCATCGCCAGCCCCCTCGACGAGGTCACCAAGCCGCTCACCACCCTCGCCTGGGTCCTTCTCCTCGTCGGCGGCATCGGCGTCCTCGGCTCCACCGTCGCGGGACTGTGGATCGCCCGCGCGGGACTGCGGCCCGTCGACCGGCTCACCGAGACCGTCGAGCACGTGGCCAGGACCGAGGACCTCACCGTGCGGATCCCGGTCGAGGGGGACGACGAGATCGCGCGGCTCTCGGAGTCGTTCAACTCGATGACCGCCTCGCTCGCCGACTCCCGCGAGCTCCAGCAGCAGCTGATCGCCGACGCGGGGCACGAGCTGCGGACGCCGCTGACCTCGATGCGGACCAACATCGAGCTGCTCACCCGGATCGAGGAGACGGGCCGCACCATCCCCCCGGAGGACCGCAAGGCGCTGATGACGTCGCTGAAGGCGCAGATGACGGAGCTGGCCGCGCTCATCGGCGACCTCCAGGAACTGTCGCGCACGGGGCTGACCGGGGGCGAGGGCCCGCTGAAGGTCGTCTCGCTGCACGACACCGTCCGCAGCGCCATCGAGCGCGCCCGGCTGCGCGGCCCGGAGCTGACCTTCGACGCCGAGCTGGCCCCCTGGTACGTGCGCTCGGAGCCGGCCGCGCTGGAGCGGGCTGTGGTGAACCTGCTGGACAACGCCGTGAAGTTCAGCCCGGAGAAGGGCCGCGTCGAGGTCCGGCTGATGCGCGGCACGCTCACCGTGCGCGACCACGGCCCCGGCATCCCGGAGGAGGAACTCCCGTACGTCTTCGACCGGTTCTGGCGTTCGCCGACCGCGCGCGCCCTGCCGGGCTCGGGTCTCGGGCTGTCGATCGTGGCCCGCACCGTCGAGGCCAGCGGCGGCGAGGTCGCGCTGTCGGCGGCGGACGGCGGCGGCACGCTCGCCACGCTGACCCTGCCGGGGGCGCCGACACCGCCGCCGGAGATCCCGTAGGACCGGCCGACCGGGCCTACTTGCCCACCGACAGGCCCCCGCCCGACAGGGCGACCCGGATGCCCTCCTTCTCCACGGTCACGTCCTGGAGCCGCACGTACCCCTCGTCGCCCGGCAGTTTCGGCAGGTGGAAGGCGAGGGAGAGGCGGTCGGCGAGTTCGGGGCGGGTGAGGCGGGTGAGGCCGTCGAGGAGGGCCGGGTCGAGGCCGATCCGCTTCAGGATCTCGGGGTGCGCGAGCGCGATGTCGATCAGGTTCGTGCTCATCAGCTGCTTCACGAACCGGGGTGTCCCGGTCAGCTCGCGCAGCTTCGCGTCGCTGTTCAGCGCCTGTCGCACGGCGCTGTCGGGCACCCCGAGCCGCTGCACCACGGCGGGCACGGCGAGCAGCTGCCGCGCCTTGTCGGCCTGCGCGGTGAGCTTGTCCACGGACGCGCGGGTGAGGTGCAGGCCCTCGGAGGCGCGGGTGCCGGGGCGGTAGGTGGCGAGGTCGCCGATGGCCAGGCTCATGTTGTCGATGTCGGTGGAGATCCCGGAGGCGCCGAGCCGCTGGATGTTCGCGTCCGCCCGCACCTTCACGTCGTGCCCGGCGACGGGCAGGGTGCCGCGCGCCAGCACCTTGTTCTTCCCGTGTCCGCTGAACGTGACCTGGGACGCGCCCAGTTCACGGTTCATGTCGGCGAAGCTGAGCAGCACCTCGCCCTGCATGGCGTCGGCGTAGGCGCCGCTGATGTCGGTGGGGCCCGAGCCCTTGATCCGTACGTTGTGCGCGGTCGCCTCGACCTTGGCGAGGGTGACGCGGTCGGCGGCGACGTCGGGGACGGTCACCTTCAGTTCGCCGATGCGGCGGTCCGCGAGCTGGGTGAGGAAGGGGAAGCCGCCGATCTCCACCTCGGGCGCCGCCGCCAGCTTCAGCTGCTTCTTGATCTGCTCCGCCGCCTTGTTCTCGGCGTAGAGCACCGCCCAGCGGTCGGCGAGGGCCAGGAAGCCGCACAGGACGACGATCGCGATGACGCCCTTCAGCGCGAAGGAGAGCCCGGCGAGGCGGCTGCGGCGCCTGCGCCGTGCGGCGCGCCGGTGCTCGGGCGGGTCCGGCGGAACCGAGTCCTCCGGCTCACCGTCGAACCAATCGTCAAACGCCGTGCGGTCGTTGGTTATGTGGTCGTCGGCCATGCGGTGGGGGGTACGCATCGGCCGATTCCATCACACACCCCCACGGGTTGCACAAACAACCTTCACAGGTGTGGGGTGGCCCACTGTTCAACCGTAGGCCACCCCAAGGCAAGCCCTGTTTCAGGAACTTGACGATCGTGCTCCGTTTCTCCGTCAGCGCCGCAGGCGCCTGGCGACCAGGGCCGTACCCGCCGCGACCAGCAGCGCGGCGGCCAGCGCGGCCCACAGCGGGCCCGTCCCACCGGTCTCGGCCAACTCGCCGCCTTCGCCGGGCGGATCGGTCGGCGCCGGGGGCTCCGTCGAAGGACCGGTGGGCGTCGGAGTCGGGCTCGGCGTCGCGCCCGCCCGGTCGGTATTGGTGATCGTGCAGGTGACCGCGGAACCCGGGGCGAGTGTCACCTTCGCGTCGGTCACCGGCACCGCGCCCCCGGCGCTCTCACAGGCCCAGTCCCCGGCGTCGTAGCCGTCGGGGCCGCCCGCCTCGGAGAGCGTGTACGTGCCCGACTCGACGCCCGCGTCCGTCACCGGCTCCTCGCCCGTGACACCGGAGACGTCGGTCGGCCCGTCGGCCCCGAGCGTCCAGTCGGTGGGGGACGCGGCGCCCCCGTGCTCGTTCACCACCTTCTTGACCAGGGTCAGCCGCGACTCGCAGACGACCACGTTCTCCACGGTGAACGCGTTGTGCTCCCGCGTGAGTTCACCGTCGTAGGGCAGCGCCTCGTCCACGGTGTCCCCGTTGGCCTCGACGAGATGCCGCTCGCGGAGTTCGCAGGAGTCCGGCAGCTCGGGGGCCTCCTCGTCGACGGTGGCGGTGTCGCCGACCTCGTAGCCCTCGCGGGCGCTGCCCCAGTCCTGCGGGGTCGCGCCGGCGCCGGAGGGGCCCGTGAGGTTCAGGGCCGCCTCGAAGCCGTCGGGCCTGTCGGCGTGCTCGTACTCGGTGCCGTCGATCACCCACCGCTTGTCGACGGTGACGTCGGCGGCCTGGTCGGGGCGGTTGTAGACGACGCAGCTGACGGCGGCCAGGCTCGGCACGTTCACGGTGAACGCGGGCGCGGCGGCCGTCCCGGTGTTCACGACGTCCACCTTCCGGCCGTCGTCGAGATTGGTGCACACCGCGTTCTGCCCGTCCTGGGTGACGAGGGTGTGGTTCGGCTGCTGGGTCTCGGCGACGTCGATGTCGGCGTCGGTGGTGCCGGACGGATACGTCGGGTGGAAGACGACTCCGCCCGTGCCGTCGTCCCCGGTGAGCTGGGTGTCCGGCAGGTTCCCCATCCCGGCGGTCGTCGACGAGGCGGTGAACTGCCAGCCCGGACCCGCCGGTTCGGCCCCCGAGACGTCCTCCCCGGTGTTGCCCGCGGGCACGATCTGCTTGATCACCGACAGGGTGCCGTCGCAGTGCGTCAGCGCCATGTTGTGCAGCGCCTCACCGGCCGCCGCGAAGTCGTCGGTCTGGTAGTAGTCGGCGGTCGTGGGGTTGGAGCCGGTGAACGCCTCCTGGCCGGAGATCGCCCGCAGGTTCAGCCCGGAGACACCCTCGACGCCCTTGCCGACGCCGACGGCGACGACGCGCGAGCCCTCCGCCTTGACCGCGTTCGCGGCGAAGATACCGCCCTCGACGTCGGCGAAGTGGGTGTGCGAACCGTCGCCCTCGTACGGCTTGCTGAATCGGGTCGGGTTGCCGTCCGTCAGCACGACGACCAGGTCGTACACCGGGTCGGCCTGCGCGACCGCGTTGAGCCCCTGGTCCCAGTTGGTGCCGGAGCCCAGCTCCCAGTCCTTGTACAGGTTCTTGTAGGCGTCCGCGCCGGACTGCGTGGAGACCGGCAGGAGGCCGGGGTGGTTGGTGGTGCCCGCGCTCGGCGAATTGCGGTCGAAGGAGAACAGCGCGAGCCGCGACGGCGTACCGGTGAGCGTGTCGGTCAGCTGGTCGGTGGCGGCCTTGAGCTGCGGCAGCGCGCTGCCCACGGACGAGGACAGGTCCAGCACCACGGCGACGTCGAGACCGCACGCCTCGGGCATCTCCGGATTCGTCCGGGACTGCTGCCAGACGCCCCCGGAGGCGACGTACGGGCTCGACGAGTAGTTCGTGCTCGCCATGAAGTCGCTGGTGGAGGAGTATGTCCGACCGTCCGCCAGGGCGGGGGTCTGGAACTGGTACGTCGATGCGACGGAGCCCGAGCCGCTGCCGTTGCCGGTGCGCAGCGTCGGGTTCGTGTACCAGCCGGCCGGTACACCGTCCGCGACCTGCCGCACCCAGAACCGCTTGCCCGCGTTGGCACCGCCGCTCGCGGTGTCCGGCACGACGAAGTTGCAGTCGCCGTCGGCGTCGGAGGTGCACTGCGCCCAGGCGCCGGAGACCGGGGCGGTGGCGTTCTCGCTGTCGTAGAGGGCCAGCCGGACCCCGGCGAGCGGGGCCACGGAGGCGTCGCCGTCGCGGTCGCCGCCGGTCTTCACGGTGACGACGGACGTCCCGGCGGCCGGGTCGGGGACGTCGGCGGGGGCGCCCACGGCCACGGCGGAACCCGTGAGCGCCAGCGCCAGCGCGCCCAGCAGGGACCGCAACGCGGCTCCCCGCCAGGGCGCTTGCCGGGTGCGGTGGCGGTGGAATCTCATGCGGGCTCCCAGGGGCGACACGATCCTGGGAGCCGAATTTATACGATTAGACCTTTTTGCCCGCTTCTTTCGCGGTCCTGCGTGTCGCCGCGAGCGAGGCGGGTTTGCCGAGGCTCACTTCACGATCGTGATCCGGTCCGCCTTCGGCGGCTCGATCGGGTCCGCGGCCGAGGAGTTGGCGGTCAGGTAGTCGCTGAACGCCTTCAGGTCGTCCGCCCCGACCAGCGGGTTCGTGCCCGCCCCGAGCGCGGCGAAGCCGTCGCCGCCGCCCGCGAGGAAGGAGTTCATCGCGACGCGGTAGGTGGCGGTCGGGTCGATCGCCGCGCCGTTCAGCCGGATCGAGTCGACGACGACGCGGTCGGCCCCCGCCTTGGTCATGTCGAGCGTGTACGTGAGCCCCGCGGACGGCTGCAGGATCTTCGGCGAGGCCTCGTTCGCCCCGCTGACCTGCTGCTGGAGCGCGGTGACGAGCTGCTCGCCGGTCAGGTCGGCCAGGTTGACGGTGTTGCTGAACGGCTGCACCGCGAAGGCCTCGCCGTACGTCACCACGCCGTCGCCCTCGCCGCCGCTCGCCTTGAACACCAGGTCGGAGCGGACCCCGCCCGGGTTCATCAGGGCCACGCTGGCCCGCGGGTCGAGGGACTTGGCGTGCGCGAGCTGGGCGTCCGCGATGAGGTCGCCGAGCGGGGCCTCGGGGGTCGTGGCGCCGCGGCCGGGAACGTCGGCGGAGATGTAGCCGACGGCCCTGTTCGCGACGGGTGCGGCCAGCTTGTTCCACTGCCCGATCAGCGCGGTCATGTCGGCGGCCTTCGGCTGCGTCCGCGACACGACGTGGTTCGTGGCGACGGGGTTCCTCGACCCCTTCGCGGCGGCCGACTTCACCGACGTCCGCACGATGTCCTTGGTGGCGCGGTCGTACGTCAGCGTCGTGTCCGTGTAGAGCTTCCCGTACGAGGACGCGGACGTGACCATTCGGGGCTTGCCGGAGGGGTCCGGGATCGTGCACGCGTACGCGTTGTGGGTGTGGCCGGTGACGAGGGCGTCGACCTTGGAGGTGATGCCCTTGGCGATGTCGACGATCGGGCCGGAGATGCCGTCGCCCGCGCCCGGCGAGTCGCAGTCGTAGTTGTACGAGGCCGAGGCCGGGGCGCCGCCCTCGTGGACCAGCGCGACGATCGACTTCACGCCCTGCTTGTCGAGGATCTTCGCGTACTTGTCGACGGTCTCGATCTCGTCGTGGAACTTCAGCCCCTTGACGCCGTCGGCGGACACGATGTCCGGGGTGCCCTCCAGGGTGACCCCGATGAAGCCGACCTTCACGCCCTTGTGCTTCCACACCCAGTAGGGCGCGAGGACCGGCTTGCCGGTCTTCTCGTCGGTGACGTTCGCGGCGAGGTACGGGTAGTCGGCGCCGTCGAAGGTCCGACCGTCCTCGTAACAGCCGTCCTTGGGGTGGCACCCGCCCTTCTGAAGACGCGCCAACTCGGCCGCGCCCTCGTCGAATTCGTGGTTGCCGACGGAGGTCACGTCCAGGTCGAGCCCGTTCATGGCCTCGACGGTCGGCTCGTCGTGGAACAGCCCGGACAGCAGCGGGCTCGCGCCGATCAGGTCACCGGCGGCGGCCGTGATGCTGTACGGGTGCCCCTGCCGGGCCGTGCGCAGCGACGTCGCGAGGTACTCGACCCCGCCGGCGTCGATCTTCCTGGTGGAACCGTCGGGCTGCACCTCGGTGACCTGCCCCGAGGAACCGGCCGGAGGCTCCAGATTCCCATGGAAGTCGTTGAAGGACAGCAGCTGTACGTCCTGGTAGCGCCCGCCCGCCGCCGACTCCTTCTGCGCGGTCGCACCCGCGGGCAGCGCGGCCATCAGCGCCCCCGCGGTGGCCAGCGTGGCCACCCCCACCAGCGCCGCCCGCAACCGACGCCGGGGTCTCTCGATCTGTGCGTGCATAGGGGTCCCCCTGGGGATGCCGTGCAGCGCGACACCGGCCACTGCGACGGGCGCCGGTCACTGCGAATGCGGGGGCAGCTTATGGTCAACGCGCGTAGCGTGACAGGGGTCCACGGGTTACGACCTGATTGCCGATTCCCCACCCATCGAGCCCCTCCGGCGATTGAGGAGCGGGGCCCGGGGCGGAGCCCCGATCTTCTGAGCCCTCGCGGCGCTTGAGCGGCCGGGCCCCGGGGCAGAGCCCCGCTCTTTGAGCCCCTGCGGCGATTGAGGAGCGAGGTCCGGGGCGGAGCCCCGATCTTTTGAGCCCCTGCGGCGATTGAGCAGCGGGGTCCGGGGCAGAGCCCCGATCTTTTGAGCCCCCGCGGCGCTTGAGCGGCGGGGTCCGGGGCGGAGCCCCGTGGCGTGTGCCGCGTGGACCGGGCCGCCCACACCCCCGCCCGTACCCTCGTACTCATGACCACGGACCCCACCCCCGACCCCGCCACACCACCCCGCCGAATCGAAACCCTCCCCACCCTCACCACCCCCCAGTCGGCCACCGTGCTCGCCCTCCTCGAAGCCGCCGCCGAAACCGACGGCCAGCAGGCCGTCTCCGAACAGGGCCGCCTCCAACTCCGCGGCGGCGAACGCGAAGGCGTGCACCACCTCCTGCTCCACGTCGGCGACACCCTCGTCGGCTACGCGCAACTGGAGGACACCGACCCCGTGGAGGCCCCCGCCGCCGAACTGGTCGTCCACCCCGCCCACCGCGGCCACGGCCACGGCCGCGCCCTCGGCACCGCGCTGCTCGCCGCCTCCGGCAAGCGCCTGCGGGTGTGGGCCCACGGCGGCCACAGCGCGGCCCGCCACCTCGCCCAGGTCCTCGGCCTGACCCTGTTCCGCGAACTGCGCCAGATGCGCCGCCCGTTGGAGAACCTGGACCTCCCGGAGCCGACGCTGCCGGACGGCGTCCGGATCCGCACGTTCGTGCCCGGCCAGGACGACGCGGCGTGGCTCGCGGTGAACGCGGCGGCGTTCGCCCACCACCCCGAGCAGGGCTCCCTGACCCAGCGTGACCTGGACGACCGCAAGGCCGAACCGTGGTTCGACCCGGCCGGCTTCTTCCTGGCCTTCCGCGGCGACGAGCTGGTCGGCTTCCACTGGACGAAGGTGCACGCGCGCGAGGGCCTGGGCGAGGTCTACGTCGTCGGGGTGACGCCCGCGGGCCAGGGCGGCGGCCTCGGCAAGGCGCTCACGGCGACGGGCCTGCGGCACCTGGCGGCGGCCGGACTGCCGACCGCGATGCTCTACGTGGACGCCGACAACAAGGCCGCGGTGAGCGTGTACGAGCGGCTCGGCTTCACGACGTACGAGACGGACCTGATGTACCGGACCGAGTCGTAACGCTCTGACCTGCGATTTCCCTGCGAGGGGGCGGCGCCGCTTGACGCCGCCCCCTCTCTTGCATCACCCTTTCACTACTTGATTAGTGAAAGGGGGTACGGCGTGGTGCAAGGACCAGCACCCGAACCGGTCATCGAGTTCCGCATCGACCGGCACAGCGGCGTCGCCACCTACCTCCAGATCGTCCACCAGACCGAGCACGCCCTGCGGCTCGGCCTTCTCGAACCGGGGGACAAACTGCCCACCGCCCGCGAGGTCGTCGAGGCGACGGCGATCAATCCGAACACCGTGCTGAAGGCCTACCGCGAGCTGGAGCGCTCCGGTCTCGTCGAGGCCCGGCGAGGGCTCGGCACGTTCGTCCGCGCGACGCTCGGCGCGGGCACCGCCGACTCACCACTGAGGGCGGAGCTCGACGACTGGACGCGCAGGGCGCGCGAGGCGGGGCTCGACCGCGAGGACGTCGCGGCCCTGTTCGGCAGCGCCCTGGAGGCGCACTTCAGCACCACGACCAAGG
The DNA here is from genome assembly GCF_054724165.1 of Streptomyces sp. BYX5S. NCBI lineage: Bacteria > Bacillati > Actinomycetota > Actinomycetes > Kitasatosporales > Streptomycetaceae > Streptomyces > Streptomyces sp. BYX5S. The sequence goes on from NZ_CM138829.1 coordinate 7,939,270, forward strand.
GGAATTCATGAGCACGGCCATCGAGGCGAACGGCCTCGTCAAGCGCTACCGGCGGCGCGCCGCCGCGGCCCTGGACGACTGCTCGTTCCGGCTGCCCGAGGGCCGGATCAGCGCACTCGTCGGGCCCAACGGAGCGGGCAAGTCGACGCTCCTGACCATCGCGGCCGGCCTGTCCCGGCCCACGTCGGGCAGCGTCTCCGTACTCGGCGCGCCGCCCGGCACGCACCGCGCGAAGGTCTCCTACCTCTCGCAGAGCAAGCCCCTGTACCCCCAGCTGTCCGTCGCGGACACGCTGCGGATGGGCGCCGCGCTCAACCCGGGGCGCTGGGACGCCGCGTACGCGGCGAAGATCGTCGAACAGGGCGCGCTCGACCCGGCGTCGCGGATCCGCTCGCTCTCCGGCGGCCAGCGCACCCGCGTCGCGCTCGCCCTGGCCCTCGGCAAGCGCCCCGAGCTGATGCTGCTCGACGAGCCGATGGCCGACCTCGACCCGCTGGCCCGCCACGAGATGATGGGCACGCTGATGGCGGACGCGGCGGAGCACGGCACGACGGTCCTGATGTCCTCGCACATCGTGACCGAGCTGGCCGACGCCTGCGACCACCTGCTGCTGCTCGGCGGCGGCCGGATCCGGCTCGGCGGCGGCATCGACGACCTGCTCGGCGCGCACAGCCTGGTCACCGGCCGCGGCGACCTCGCTCCGCACACGGTGGTCGAGTCCCGCCCCTCCGGCCGCGGCCTCACCGCGCTGATCCGCAGGGAAGGAGCGATCGGCGAGGGCTGGCAGGTCCAGGAGCCCTCCCTGGAGGAGCTGCTCCTGGCCCACCTCCGCTCCCCCGACGCCCCGCCCCTGATCACGCCGGGCACGACGGCGGGCCCGAACCGGACGGCGGTGACCGCGTGAGCGCCCCGGCCCTCGACGGGACCCCCGCAGTGCGGCGCACCAAGCCCGGCTCCGACGGCCTGGTGTGGGCGGTCCTGCGCCTGCACCGCGGCGCGGCCTGGGTGTGGGCCGGTTACGTGGCCGTCAGCCTCGGCCTGCTGCTGTGGCTGTGGGGCCCCGGCTCCGCGGACGCCCAGTCGGCGTTCGACAAGTTCGGCTACGGCGGCGCGCAGGACAACGCGTGGCAGGGTCTCTCCGCGCTCCGGCCGCTGTTCGGCACCACCTTCGACACGCTCTTCTACGACCCGCTGACGCTGGCCCGGATCGCCGCGTGCGTCATCGCCGTCTTCGCGGCGGGACCGCTGATCGCGCGGGAACTGGAGCAGGGCACCGCCCAGTTGGCGTGGACGCAGTCCGTCTCCCCCGCCCGCTGGCTGGCCGCGAAGCTGGCCGTGCCCGGCGCGCTCATCGCCCTCGGCACGACACTCGTCGTCGTCCTCTACCGCCTCGTCTGGGACGGGCGGAACCACCTGCTGGTCGCCGGAATCGGCCCCCGCGACTTCGACTTCTCGATGGGTCCCGCGACGGTGGCGAACGCGCTGTTCGGGCTGGCCGTCGGGGTACTGGCCGCGCTGGTCCTGCGCCGCACGCTGACGGCGGCGGTCCTCGCCGGAATCGTGACCTACCTGGTCGGCGCGTTCCGCGGCAACTCCTGGCCGCTCCAGGGCAGTTACCAGCAGCCGGAGATCCCCGTGCACAGCAAGGCGATCACATCGACGGGGGCGGAGATCAGCGACCCCGGCTGCATGACGCAGCGCTGCCTCGACCAGCACGACATCACCGGCTTCACCCGGAGCTACCTCCCCTCGCCCGACTACTGGCCGCGCCAGCTCGCCGAGACCGGTGTGCTGCTCGGGCTCACCGCGCTCGCCGTCGTCGCCGCATTCCTTGTGCTGCGCCGGTTCCAACCTGAGCCCCCGACCGCTTCGCTCGCCAAGGAGGCCACCGCATGACCGCCACCGCCACCGCCTTCCCCTCCGGGCTGACCCGTCTGGTGCTGAGACTGCACCGCATCGCGGCCTGGCTCTGGATCGCCTTCGTCGTCGTGACGGCCGCGCTGCTGCTGTGGCTGTGGGGACCGGGCACCGCAGGGCTCCACGTCGTGGGGCAGTGCGACCCCGCCGTGGCGAACTCATGCATGGCGAAGGGCTCGACCGCCGACGCCTACCAGGACATCCTCAGCATCACCGACAGGCTGATCACGCTGGTGCCGGTGGCGGCCGCGGTCTACGCGGGCGGCGTGCTCCTGGGGCGTGAACTGAGCCGAGGCACGGCCCAGTTGGCGTGGACGCAGTCCGTGACCCCGGCGCGCTGGCTCGCCGCCAAGCTGGCCGTGCCCGCGGCGTTCCTGGTCGCCGGTACGACGGTCCTGGTCCTGCTGCGCCGCCTCGTGGCCGCCGCGGACCCGGGCCTCTCGGACAACCGCTGGCACGCCTCGACCCAGCTGTACAACGCCCTCGGCCCGACGGCGGTGGCGATGCCGCTGCTCGGCCTGGCCATCGGCGCGGTCGTGGCGCTGCTGACGCGGCGCACGCTGCCGGCCTCGGTGTACTCCCTGGTCGGCACGGCCGTCGTGATCGGCGCGCTCGACGTACTCCGCGACCGGCTGTGGCCCACGGTGACGGTGACCGGCGGCCTGCGCGAGGGCTACCCCTCCTTCGCGGGTGACATGACCTCGCAGGGGGCCCTCACCAGTTCCGGCGCGCGTGTCTCCGACCCGATCTGTGTGGACGACCGCGGGTGCCTCGCGGCGCACGACATCGCGGGCTTCTACCGCGAGGGGCATCCGCCGTCCCACTTCTGGCCCCTTCAGCTCATGGAGACCGGCGTGGCCCTCGTCCTCATCGCCGCGGTCACCGCCACCGCGTTCTGGCTCCTCCGCCGCCGCACCCACTAGTCCACCCCGCACCTGTGGGGCTCCGCCCCACACCCCGCTCCTCAATCGCCGGAGGGGCTTGATAAACCGGCACCGAATACGGAGCGGCACCGGGGCCCGGTGGGCCGGTTCGGGGCCGGAACCCCCGGGGGCCGCGCGGGCATAGCCCGTACGTCATGTCTCCGTAACCGTCGATTCAGACGGACTTGCGACGCTCACGGAATGCAGCCCCCCGCCCCCGGCCCCGCCGAGCCCCACGCCCACGGCGCCCACGGCTCCCTCAGCCTCGTCCCCGCATCCGCGGACGCGGCGGACGCGGTGGACGCGGTGGACGCGGTCGGCGCGCCCCAGTCGGCGTCCGCGCGGAAGAATGGGGCCATGAGCCAGCCGAACGCCGCACAGGACCAGACGGACCACACCGACACTGCTCCGGCCGCCCCCTCGGCCCCGCAGCCCCAGCCGTCCGTGGGATCGCTCGCCGCGCACCGGCCGCACCCCGTGGCCGGCGGCGAGTACGACCGGGCGGCCGCGAAGCTCGCCGGGATCGTCGCCGACATCGACGCGGACCCGGACGACTACGCGGAGGACTACGCGAACCGGGAGGACGCGGAACTCCCCCAGGGCCGCTTCCTGGACCGCGAGCGCAGCTGGCTCGCCTTCAACGAACGCGTCCTGGAACTCGCCGAGGACCCGAACACCCCGCTCCTGGAGCGCGCCAACTTCCTGGCCATCTTCGCCTCGAACCTCGACGAGTTCTTCATGGTCCGCGTCGCCGGCCTGAAGCGCCGCATCGCGACCGGCGTCGCCACCCGCTCCGCCTCGGGCCTCCAGCCCCGCGAGGTGCTGGAACTGATCTGGAACCGTTCCCGCGAGCTCATGGCCCGGCACGCCGCCTGCTACCAGGACGAGGTCGCCCCGTCCCTCGCCGACGAGGGCATCCACGTCGTGCGCTGGAACGAGCTGACGGAGAAGGAACAGGCCCGGCTCTACACGCTGTTCATGCAGCAGATCTTCCCGGTGCTCACGCCGCTCGCCGTCGACCCGGCGCATCCCTTCCCGTACATCTCGGGGCTGTCGCTCAACCTCGCGGTCGTCGTCTCGAACCCCGTGTCGGGCCACCGCCACTTCGCCCGGGTGAAGGTTCCGCCGCTGCTCTCCCGTTTCCTGGAGGCCTCGCCGCAGCGCTACGTCCCGATCGAGGACGTCATCGCCGCGCCCCGCCACCTCGGCGAGCTGTTCCCCGGCATGAAGGTCGAGGAACACCACATGTTCCGCCTGACCCGCAACGAGGACCTCGAAGTCGAGGAGGACGACGCCGAGAACCTGCTCCAGGCCCTGGAGAAGGAGCTGATGCGGCGCCGCTTCGGGCCCCCGGTGCGCCTGGAGGTCGAGGAGACCATCGACTCCGAGATCCTCAGCCTCCTCGTACGGGAGCTGAAGATCAGCGAGGCGGAGGTGTACCCGCTGCCGGGCCCGCTCGACCTCACGGGCCTGTTCTCCATAGCGGGCCTCGACCGCCCCGAGCTGAAGTACCCGAAGTTCGTGGCGGGCACCCACCGCGACCTGGCGGAGGTCGAATCGGCCTCGGCCCCCGACATCTTCGCGGCCGTGCGCAGCCACGACGTGCTGCTGCACCACCCGTACGACAGCTTCTCCACCTCGGTCCAGGCGTTCCTGGAGCAGGCCGCGTCCGACCCGGACGTCCTCGCCATCAAGCAGACGCTGTACCGGACCTCGGGCGACTCGCCGATCGTGGACGCGCTGATAGACGCCGCGGAGTCCGGCAAACAGGTGCTCGTCCTGGTCGAGATCAAGGCCCGGTTCGACGAGCAGGCCAACATCAAGTGGGCCCGGAAGCTGGAGGAGGCCGGCTGCCATGTCGTCTACGGTCTCGTCGGCCTCAAGACGCACTGCAAGCTGTCGCTCGTCGTCCGCCAGGAAGGCGACCAGCTCGTCCGGTACAGCCACGTCGGCACGGGCAACTACCACCCCAAGACGGCCCGGCTGTACGAGGACCTCGGCCTGCTGACGGCCAACCAGGAAGTCGGCGCGGACCTCTCCGACCTCTTCAACCGGCTGTCCGGCTACTCGCGCCGCGAGACCTACCGCCGCCTCCTCGTCGCCCCCAAGTCCCTTCGTACGGGCCTGATCACGCGGATCGAGAAGGAGGTCCAGCACCACCGTGCGGGCCGCCCCGCGCACGTCCGCATCAAGGTCAACTCGATGGTCGACGAGGCCGTCATCGACGCGCTCTACCGGGCCTCGCAGGCGGGCGTCCCGGTCGACATCTGGGTGCGCGGGATCTGCGCGGTGCGCCCGGGGGTGGCGGGCCTGTCGGAGAACATCCGGGTCAGGTCGGTGCTCGGCCGGTTCCTGGAGCACTCCCGGGTGTTCGCCTTCGGCAACGGCGGCGAGCCGGAGGTCTGGTTCGGCAGCGCCGACATGATGCACCGCAACCTCGACCGCCGTATCGAGGCGCTGGTCCGCGTCGAGGACCCGGCGCACCGGGCGGCGCTCGGGCGACTGCTGGAAACGGGGATGTCCGACACCACCGCCTCCTGGCATCTGGGCCCGGACGGCGACTGGACCCGGCACGCCGTGGACCCGGACGGCCGGCCCCTGCGCAACGTACAGGAGATGCTCATAGACGCCCGGAGGCGCCGGCGTGGCACAGCGACACCTTGAGTCCAGCGACCCGCGACCGGGGAGCGACGTCGATGTCCTGGGGTGCTATCTCCGCTCCCAGGCCACCGAGTTCCTGCGGGCGCTGCGCATGCACCGGGAGAGTGGGGCGGCGGGCGACACGGCGGACGCGGCGCGGGCGCTGCGGCGGGCCGCGCGGCGGATCAGCGGGACGTTGCACACGTTCCGGCCGTTGCTGGATGCGGAGTGGTCGGATGCGTTGCGGCCCGAACTGGCGTGGTTGTCCGGCACGTTGGCGCGCGAGCACGCCTGCGCCGACCGCCTCACCCGCCTGACATCAGCCCTCCACACCCTGACGAGCCCACCCGCTCCCACGCCACGGGGCTCCGCCCCGGACCCCGCTGCTCAATCGCCGCAGGGGCTGAATACACCCGGCGCCACCCCGACCGCCCCGGGCATGCGGCCGACGTCGGCCGACTTGGGCAGTCTGCCGCCAAGGGCGGCAGGGTGGGCAAGGCGGCCCCCGGTGCCGCGCACCGACACGACGGGCCCGGCCACGGCGCGGCCGCAGACACCCGCCCCGGCGCCCCGCACCGAAACCCCACCCCCCGGCAGGGAAACGCTCACGCTCGGCGCCGCCAAGGCCTCCGCCCTGCTGGAGCGCCAGCTCACCCTGGCAAGGACCCGCGCCCACAGCACCGCCCTCCAGGCCCTCGGCTCCGCCCGCTTCCACGCGGTCGCGGACAACGTCGCCGTACTGGCCAGCGACGTCCCCCTGGCCACCACACCCCCGTACCGCACCGAGCTGGAGAAACTCGCCGCGGAGGCCGAGTCCCGCCTCACGGAGGCCGTCACCACCCTCCAGCACACCAGCCACCCGTACCACGCGGACACCGACGCCTCCTGGCACCACGTACGCCTCCTCCTGCGCCTGCACCGCTACGCGCGCGAGGTGCTGCCGGACGTCCCCGTCGACGCCCGGCTCCTCGACGCGGCCGACGCCCTGAACGCCCACAGGGATGCCGCCGAGGCCGCGGCCGCCGCCGCCCACGCGGCCCGCACCCCCCGCATCGCCCCGACGACGGCCTACGCCCTCGGCGTCCTGCACGCCGACCAGCGCCACGAGGTGGCGAGCGCCAGGCTCGCGTTCGGGTACGCATGGCAACGAGAGACGGTGGGCACCCCATGACCGTGTACGACGACAACACAACGGACACGACAGTTCTCGCGGCGGGCTGCGTCCTGTGGCGCCGCGCGACGACCGCGCACACGGAGCACGGCATCGAGGTCTGCCTGGTCCACCGCCCCAAGTACGACGACTGGTCGCACCCCAAGGGCAAGCTCAAGCGCGGCGAGGACGCCCTGGCCGGCGCGGTGCGCGAGGTGCTGGAGGAGACCGGCCACGACTGCGCGCCGGGCCCCGCGCTGCCCACGGTCCACTACCTGGCGAACGGCCGCCCCAAGCAGGTGAGTTACTGGGCCGCGGAAGCGACCACCGGCACTTTCACGCCGAACCGCGAAGTCGACCGCATCAGCTGGCTCACCCCCACCGCGGCCCGCTCCCGCCTCACCCAGCCACGGGACCGCGCCCTCGTCGACGCCCTGCTCGCGGCCCTCCACACCACCTGACGGTGACGGAAAGTAGCCACACCGTCACCTAACCGGGCCGCCCGCTTAGGTTCACCCCGCGTTCACTCACGCCCATCGGCCGCTTCACCTGATCTGCCTAATTTCAGCCTTACGCGGTGCGCCCCGGCCCCCGGGAAACGCACACCGCGTGACTGAGAACCGAGTCTTTGAACCGAGACCGTCCGCAGATTTCGCACGCCGCCGCAGAGACAGAGAAGGCCGGCGGCTCCTGGAAGGAACATCCGAAGGTGAAGCTTCAGCGCAAGAACCGGCTCCGCGCCCTCTCCCTCGGCGCCATCGCCGTCTCCGGCGCCCTGGCCCTCACGGCGTGCGGCTCCGACGACACCAGCGGCGGCTCGGACGGCACGAGCCCCGCCGCGAAGGCCGGGAACATCAAGTGCGACGACGCCAAGGGCCAGCTCCTCGGCATCGGCTCGTCCGCCCAGGCCAACGCCATAGACGCCTGGCGCCAGGCCTACGCGCAGGCCTGCCCCGACGTGCAGCTCAACTACAAGCCCGACGGCTCGGGCGCCGGTGTCACCGCCTTCAACCAGGGCCAGGTCGCCTTCGCCGGTTCCGACTCGGCGCTCAAGCCCGAGGAGATCGCCGCCTCGAAGAAGGTCTGCAAGGGCGGCCAGGGCATCGACCTGCCGATGGTCGGCGGCCCGATCGCCGTGGCGTACAACGTCGCGGGCGTCGACAACCTGACGCTGGACGCCAAGACGCTGGCCCAGATCTTCGACTCGAAGATCACCAAGTGGAACGACCCGGCGATCAAGAAGCTGAACCCGGACGCCAAGCTGCCGTCCACCAAGATCCAGGCGTTCCACCGCTCCGACGAGTCCGGCACCACGGACAACTTCACCAAGTACCTGAAGGCCGCCGCCCCGGGCGACTGGAAGTACGAGGGCGGCAAGGCCTGGCAGGCCAAGGGCGGCCAGTCCGCGCAGGGCTCCTCCGGCCTCGCCCAGCAGGTCAAGCAGACCGACGGCGCCATCACGTACGTCGAGCTCTCCTACGCCAAGGACGGCGTGAAGACCGTCGACATCGACACGGGCGCGGGCGAGCCGGTCAAGGCCACCACGGAGAACGCCTCGAAGGCGATCGCCGACGCCAAGGTCGTGGGCACCGGCAAGGACCTGGCCCTGGAGCTGAACTACGCCACCAAGGCCGCGAGCGCCTACCCGATCACCCTCGTCACGTACGAGATCGTCTGCGACAAGGGCAACAAGGCGGAGAGCCTCGCCGCCACCAAGTCCTTCCTGACCTACACGGCGTCCGAGGAGGGCCAGGCGGCCCTCGCCGAGCTCGGCTACGCCCCGATTCCGACCGAGATCAACAAGAAGGTCCGCGAGACCGTCGCGAGCATCAGCTGACTCAAGGCGTGCGGGCCACCCTCCGGTTGACCCCGGGTGGCCCGCACCGTCCGGTGCACCGCCGCCAGAAGCCCCGTAGCTCTCAACCCCCGGACCGGGGGCGGGACTTCGCAGACCGGAGAACCCCATGGACATAACGACGCAATCACCGGCGCCCCCACCGGCGCCCACCGATCGCCCCTCACCCGCACAGCAGAAGCGCGCCGCCCGCGGCGCCACCCGCCCCGGAGACCGGGTCTTCCTCGGCCTCTCGCGCGGCTCGGGCATCCTGCTCCTGGTGATCATGGCCGCGATCGCGGTCTTCCTGACCTACCGCGCCTCGCTGGTCCTCTCGAAGAACGAGGGCAGCTTCCTCACCACCTTCGAGTGGAACGCGACCGCGGACCCGCCGGTCTTCGGCATCGCCGTCCTCGCCTTCGGCACGATCGTCACCTCGATCATCGCCATGGTGATCGCGGTCCCCGTCGCCGTCGGCATCGCGCTCTTCCTGACGCACTACGCGCCGAAGAAGCTCAGCGGTCCCATCGCCTACGTCATCGACCTGCTGGCCGCCGTGCCGTCGATCGTCTACGGCCTGTGGGGCGCGCTGTTCCTCGTGCCGCACATGACGGGCCTGTTCGGCTGGCTCGACCAGTACTTCGGCTGGACCGGCGTCTTCGAGTGGCAGGGCGGCGCCCCGCGCACCCTGCTGACGGTCGGCATCCTGCTGGCCATCATGATCCTGCCGATCATCACCAACGTCTCCCGCGAGGTCTTCCGGCAGGCGCCCCTGATGCACCAGGAAGCGGCGCTCGCGCTCGGCGCGACCCGCTGGGAGGTCATCCGGATGTCGGTGATCCCGTTCGGCCGCTCCGGCGTGATCTCCGCGTCGATGCTGGGCCTCGGGCGCGCGCTCGGCGAGACGATGGCCGTCGCCACGGTCCTCTCCCCCGACTTCCTGATCCACGCCAGCCTGCTCGACCCGGGCGGCGGCACCTTCGCGCAGAACATCGCCGCGAAGTTCTCCGAGGCCAACGACCAGGGCCGCGACGCCCTGATCGCCTCGGGTCTGGTCCTCTTCGTCATCACCCTGCTGGTGAACGGCGCGGCCCGCATGATCATCGCCCGCCGCAAGGAGTACTCGGGGGCCAACGCATGAGCAACGCAACCGTTCCCACGCAGAAGCCGGACGTCCCGAAGACGCCGAGCACGCTGAGCGCCGCGCGGCTGCCCCGCTGGGCGCCCTGGGCCCTCGCGGTCGGCTCGATCGCCGCGGGCTGCGCCATCGGCCTCGTCGGCGGCCTCGACAGCCGCATCCAGTGGGGCCTGATCGCGGCCCTCGTCTTCGTCGTCGCCTCGTACGGGCTCGCCGCCCGGGTCGAGGGCCGGCGCCAGGCCAAGGACCGCCTCGCGACCAGCATCGTGTGGGTCGCCTTCATCCTGGCCGTGATCCCGCTCGCCTCCCTGATCTGGGAGACGATCGCGCGCGGCATCAAGGTCCTCGACCCGTACTTCCTGACGCACTCGATGGGCTTCGTCACCTCGTACCAGGAGGGCGGCGGTATCTACCACGCCATCCTCGGCACGCTGGAACAGGTCGGCATCGCCACCGTGATCTCGGTGCCGATCGGCATCCTCACGGCGATCTACCTGGTCGAGTACGGCCGCGGGAAGCTGGCGAAGGCCGTCACGTTCTTCGTGGACGTCATGACGGGCATCCCGTCCATCGTGGCGGGCCTGTTCATCCTGTCCTTCTGGATCCTGATCCTCGGCTTCGGCTTCTCCGGCTTCGCCGGGGCGATGGCGCTGGCCATCCTGATGATCCCCGTCGTGGTCCGCTCCACCGAGGAGATGCTCAAGCTCGTCCCGAACGAGCTGCGCGAGGCCTCCCTCGCCCTGGGTGTCCCGAAGTGGCGCACGATCCTCAAGGTGGTCCTGCCGACGTCGATCGGCGGCATCACGACCGGCGTCATGCTGGCCGTCGCCCGTATCGCCGGTGAGACCGCCCCGGTGCTGCTGCTGGTCTTCGGCAACCCGCTGATCAACGGCAACCCCTTCGAAGGCCCGCAGGCCTCGCTGCCGCTGTACATCTACCAGCAGTACGCGAGCAGCGGCGGCAGCGAAGCGGCGTACGACCGCGCCTGGGCCGCGGCCCTGGTGCTCATCGCCTTCATCATGATCCTCAACCTCGCGGCCCGCGGCGTAGCCCGCTGGAAGGCCCCGAAGGCCGGTCGCTGAGGCGGCCTCCCCAACTCAGCGACGTACCGGAAGTGAAGTAACCATCATGGCCAAGCGAATCGACGTAAGCGGACTCACCGCCTACTACAGCGCCCACAAGGCGATCGAAGACATCTCGATGACCGTCGAGCCCCGTTCGGTGACGGCCTTCATCGGCCCCTCCGGCTGCGGCAAGTCGACCTTCCTGCGCACCCTCAACCGGATGCACGAGGTCACCCCCGGCGGCCGCGTCGAGGGCAAGGTGCTCCTGGACGACGAGGACCTGTACGGCTCCCACGTCGACCCGGTCGCCGTGCGCCGCACCATCGGCATGGTGTTCCAGCGCCCCAACCCGTTCCCCACGATGTCGATCTTCGACAACGTGGCGGCGGGCCTGAAGCTCAACGGCAACTACAAGAAGTCGGAACTGGCCGACATCGTCGAGAAGTCGCTCAAGGGCGCGAACCTCTGGAACGAGGTCAAGGACCGCCTCAACAAGCCGGGTTCCGGTCTCTCCGGCGGTCAGCAGCAGCGCCTGTGCATCGCCCGCGCCATCGCGGTCGAGCCCCAGGTCCTCCTCATGGACGAGCCCTGCTCCGCCCTGGACCCCATCTCGACCCTCGCGATCGAGGACCTGATCGGCGAGCTGAAGGAGCGCTTCACGATCGTCATCGTGACGCACAACATGCAGCAGGCGGCCCGCGTCTCGGACCGTACCGCCTTCTTCAACCTCGCGGCGGTCGGCCAGCCCGGCAAGCTCATCGAGATCGACGAGACGGAGCGCATCTTCTCCAACCCGTCCGTCCAGGCCACCGAGGACTACATCTCCGGCCGCTTCGGCTGACATCCGATCCCCCCGTGGTGCTGCATGGCGGTGCCACCACGGGGCCAAGAAAAGGCCCGCCCCCTCCAAGGGGGGCGGGCCTTTTCACTGCTACGGACGGGGCCGCGAACTCTGCGGGTGGGCGCGGTTCGGGTGACCATCTTGGGGGCGCGGGGAACTGCGCAACCCCAGCCACGAGGGACCGCACCCCGGCAACGACCGCCACCGGCAACACGGCCTAGCCGAAGGCCAACCACACCACCCCGTACGAAGCGGCAGCGACCAACGCCGCGGCCGGCATCGTGATGAACCACCCGAGGATGATGTTCTTGGCGACGCCCCACCGCACGGCGTTGACCCGCTTCGTGGCGCCCACACCCATGATCGCCGACGTGATCACATGCGTCGTCGAGATCGGCGCGTGGAACAGGAACGCCGACCCGAACATGATCGACGCACCCGTCGTCTCGGCGGCGAACCCCTGCGGCGGATCCAGCTCGATGATCTTGCGCCCGAGCGTCCGCATGATCCGCCACCCACCGGCGTACGTACCGGCGGACAGCATCACCGCACACACGATCTTGACCCACACCGGGATCGGGTCCTCGAAGGTCTCGTGACCGCCGATGACGAGCGCCATGACCACGATGCCCATGGTCTTCTGCGCGTCCTGCAGGCCGTGCCCGAGCGCCATGCCGGCCGCCGAGACGGTCTGCGCGATACGGAAGCCGCGCTTGGCCTTGTGCGGGTTGGACCGCCGGAAGATCCACATGATCACGCACATCACGAGATAACCGGCGACGAGGCCGATCACCGGGGACGTGAACATCGGGATGACGATCTTCTCCCACACCCCGGACCAGTAGACGGTGGTCCCACCCGCGAGGGCGGCACCGACCATTCCGCCGAAGAGGGCGTGCGAGGAGGAGGAGGGAAGGCCGAAGTACCAGGTGATGAGGTTCCACACGATCGCGCCGGCCAGGGCGGCGAACAGAATGCCCATGCCCTTGTCGCCGACGGGCGTGGCGATGATGCCCTCACTCACCGTCTTGGCGACCCCGCTGCCGAGGAAGGCCCCGGCGAGGTTCATGACGGCGGCCATGGCGAGCGCCGCACGGGGCGTCAGCGCGCGCGTGGAGACGGAAGTGGCGATGGCGTTCGCGGAGTCGTGGAAACCGTTCGTGTACGTGAATCCAAGCGCGACGCCGATCGTCACGATCAGGGAGAAGGTGTCCATGAGCCGGCCTCAGGACTCCTTCACGGCGATGGTCTCCACCGTGTTGGCCACGTGCTCGAAGGCGTCGGCCGCCTCTTCCAGCACATCGACGATCTGCTTCAGCTTCAGGACCTCAATGGCGTCGTACTTGCCGTTGAAGAGCGTCGCGAGCAGCTTGCGGTGGATCTGGTCGGCCTGGTTCTCCAGACGGTTGACCTCGATCCAGTACTCGGTGAGGTTGTCCATCGTGCGCAGGTTGGGCATGGCCTCGGCGGTCAGCTCGGCAGCGCGCGACAGGACCTCGATCTGCTGCTCGACGCCCTTCGGGAGCTCCTCGACCTGGTACAGAACGACCAGGTCGACGGCCTCCTCCATGAAGTCCATGATGTCGTCGAGGGACGACGCGAGGTTGTAGATGTCCTCGCGGTCGAACGGCGTGATGAACGAGGAGTTCAGCTGGTGGAAGATCGCGTGGGTGGCGTCGTCACCGGCGTGTTCGGCTGCCCGCATCCGCTCCGCGATCTCGGCTCGGGCGGAGGAATCCGCCCCGAGCAGTTCCATCAGGAGCTTCGAGCCCGTGACGATGTTGTCCGCGGATGCGGCGAACATGTCGTAGAAGCTCGTCTCCCTGGGGGTCAGACGAAAGCGCACGTGGGGTCCTCGGGGTGCTCTGGATTGGGTCAGGCTGATGCTAGGCGCATCATCCGGCCACGGCTAACCGGCGTCTCCCCAGTGTCGCCCATCAGGCACAGTGATCAGCACGGGGTCCGGTCGAGCCGGTACGAACCGGCAGGATCCCAGGAAAATCCGGTACCATATACCCACAGGGGGTATAGGAGACCACGGGAGGACGGACGCGATGACGACGGACGCGACGCAGACGGAACAGCCGGCTGTGCCGGACGAGGCCGAGATCGTGACCGACCACGACCGTGGCATCCACGGTTACCACCATCAGAAGGAAGAGCACCTCAAGCGGCTGCGCCGGATCGAGGGTCAGATCCGGGGCCTGCAACGGATGGTGGACGAGGACGTCTACTGCATCGACATACTCACGCAGGTGTCGGCCTCCACGAAGGGGCTCCAGTCGTTCGCGCTCCAGCTCCTGGAGGAGCACCTGCGGCACTGCGTCGCCGACGCCGCGCTCAAGGGCGGCTCCGAGATCGACGAGAAGGTCGAAGAGGCCACGAAGGCGATCGCGCGGCTGCTGCGCACGTGACGTGACCGACATCGGCGGGTGAGCCCGCACGCGAAAAGGTGGGCGCCGGATCCGGCGCCCACCTTTTCGCGTTCTCGCGTTCCGCGTTCTCGCGTTCCGCGTTCTCGCGTTCCGCGTTCTCGCGTTCCGCGTTCTCGCGCTTCAGATCCGACGGTCCCGGCCGTCGCCCGGTCCGCCGGGCCCGAGGTCCGCCCTGCTCCCGGAGCCCGGGGAAACCTCGGCGACCCGCAGCACCTCGTCGATCCGGTCCACGCTGAGCCGCCCCTCGGTGACGGCGGACGCCGCGATGATCAACTCACCGCACAGCTCGATCTCGGCGAGGGCGACGCGGTCCTGAACCGCCGTACCACCCACGGGAGCCACGTACATCACCTCTTCCCTGCCGCACGACCACCAGCCGATGGCCGACTTCCTAGAGTAGGGACCGGCTCACGCCCCGCGCATGGCACGGAAGAACCATTTCCGGCCCCCGAGAGGCCTACGTCCGAAAGCCGTTCCGGGCGGTCCCGGGCGTGCGGGGACTACGGTCCGGGCTCGGCGATCTTCCCCGCGTAGATGTCCTTCTTGGCCGGAAGTCGCACCTTCACGGGCTTGCCGAACTCCCGGTAGAGCGTGGTCGACGCCACGGCGACGTCCTCGGTCGGCCTGCCGTTGGCGAAGCTGAACCGGTGCGTGACCTTGCGGATCAGGCCCTCGTCGTCGAGGTACACGTCGAACGGCACCCGCACCGTGCGGAACCCTTTCGCCGCCGCCGCGAACGCCTCCTTGTGCACCGCCGACGCGGCCTTCGCGGCGACGCCCAGGTCCACGGTCCCCTTGTAGTGCCGGGTGGGCACGCCGGAGAGCTCCGCCTCGCCCGCCTCCGTCACGCCGCGCGCCCCGCGCAGCAGTTCGGCCGCCGCGAGCGGGTCGGTGGCGCCGCCGGTGACCAGGTTCCCGTCCGTCAACGTGGTGGTGTCGACGCGCACCCACTTGTCGGCGGGCACTCCGGCGCCCCTGTTCTTCATGTAGAGGGCGCCGGGCGCGAGCAGTTCGGTGATCGGCCGGTGCTCCTCGGCGCCCGCCGCGTCCTGCGGCAGCCGCACCCGCAGCTCGCCGAGGCCCTCGCGGTAGTCGTAGACGCCGTCGCCGTGGATGGTGACGCGGGTGCCGCCGCTGGCCATCTCCATCGACGTCCGCGCGAAGGAACTGCCCTCGCGCACCAGGCGGTCGGCCGCCTGGCGCACGGTCTGCGTCGGATCCGCGTTCCGGTCCCCGGCCTCGGCGCCGCCGCCGCATCCGCCGGTGCCCGCCACCACGCCGACCACCGCGACGGTCGCCACCGCCGCCCGTACCGAAGCCGCCGGGCTCCCGTGCTGCTGCCCCACCATCGCTGGTCTGACCCCCATGCCTGTCCGTGGGTGTGCGGCCCCCTGTCGTCGGGGTTAACGACGAGTAGGGTCGACCGTCACGCGAACGGGGGGTTTACATGGGGTCGCTACGGTGGCCGCGTGGCACAACAGCAGCAGTCGCACACGACCACCATCGTTGAACAGGGACGTTTCTGCCTGGCCCGCTGCACCTGCGGCTGGCGGGGACCCGCCAGAAGGGCGCGCAGCAAGGCCCGTTCGGACGCGGAGGACCACCTCGGCACGGCCGGCTGACGGAACCCCCGGCTCCCGGAAGACGTCTCGTACCTCGGGAAGCGACAGGCGGCCGAGGGAGATGGCGGCATGGAACGGCGTACGTTCATCACGGCTTCGGCCGTGGCACTGACGGCGGGCGCGGTGAGTGCCTGCTCGGCGGGCGAGGGCTCGGCGTCGTCCGCCTCGTCCTCGGCCCCGGTGCGCTCCACCGGCGCGAGCGCGTCCAGCACGGTACGGGCGGCGGCGGATCTCGCCGGGCTCGCCAAGGACCTCGACGGCTCCCTCATACGCCCCGGGCAGTCGTCCTGGGCGGCCGCCCGCCAGCTCTACAACACCCGTTTCGACGCGCTGAAGCCGAGCGCCGTCGCGTACGTCGCGGGGCCCGACGACATCCGTACGACCCTCGCGTACGCCCGCGCGCGCAAGGTGCCGCTGTCGATACGCAACGGCGGGCACTCGTACGCGGGCTGGTCCTCCGGCGACGGCCACCTGATACTCGACGTCTCCCGCATGAAGTCGATCCGCGCGTCGGGGAGCGGGGCGGTGGTCGGCGCCGGCGCGAAACTCATCGACGTCTACCGGGCGTTGGCGGACAAGGGCGTCACGATCCCGGCGGGCTCCTGCCCCACGGTCGGCGTCTCCGGCCTCACGCTCGGCGGCGGCCACGGGGTGGTGTCGCGGGCGTACGGCCTCACGTGCGACAGCCTGACGCAGGCGACGCTGATCACCGCCGACGGCAAGGAGATCACGGCGAGCGCGTCGTCGCACAAGGACCTCTTCTGGGCGCTGCGGGGCGCGGGGAACGGGCAGTTCGGTGTCGTGACGGAGCTGCGCTTCAAGACCCACCCGGCGCCGCAGGGGGTGTCCGCGTACATGTCCTGGCCGTGGTCGAAGGCGGTGACGGTGCTGCGGGCGTGGCAGAAGTGGGGCCCCGACCAGGCGGACGAGATCTGGTCGTCGCTGCACATCGCGGGGGCGGCGGGGGGCGGTCCGACGGTCTCGGTCGCGGCGTTCTCCCTCGGCTCGTACACGGAGTTGCAGAACGCGGTGGACCGCCTCGCGGACGGCCCCGGCGGCCCCGGCCCGGCGTCCTCGGTCTCCCTCAAGCGACGCTCGTACGAGGAGTCGATGGAGGTGTACGCGGGCTGCTCGTCCTTCACGGACGACGCCCAGTGCCACCTGCCCGGCGCGACGCCCGGCCGTGACGCGGCGGGGGCGTTGCAGCGGGAGACGTACGCGGCGGCCTCCGACTTCTTCGACCGGAACCTCTCCGACGCGGGGGTGCGGACGCTCCTGAAGCAGCTGGAGAACGTGACGTCCGGCGCGGGTTCGGTGGCGCTGACGGCGCTCGGCGGCGCCATCAACCGCGTGGACCCGACGGCGACGGCGTTCGTGCACCGGCGCTCCCGGATGCTCGCGCAGTACATCGCGTCGTGGCGGGCGGGGTCGTCGGGCTCCGCGGCGCGGGGGTGGCTGGCGGACGCCCACGCCTCGATGCGTCCGTACGCTTCCGGGGCGGCGTACCAGAACTACGCGGATCCGGCCCTGAAGGACTGGAAGCGTGCCTACTACGGTGCGGCCGGTCCCCGCCTCACGAAGCTGAAGCGCACGTACGACCCCACCGGCCTCTTCACCTTCCCGCAGTCCCTGTGACGCACCCCGGCTTACGCACCGGGGGCTCCGCCCCGGACCCCGCTGCTCAATCGCCGCAGGGGCTCACCATGCGGAAAGCGGCTACGCCGCCAAGTCCCGCTCGCCCGCCGCCTCGGCGGCGCCCCGCGCCTCGGGGAAGTCGACCGCGGAGGCGACCCGCTTCGGGTCCCAGACCAGGCGGGAGACGAACCGCGAGGACGACCGCCCGACGGCCCGCGCGAGCGGTGTCAGCAGGGCGGACGCCAACGGCGACAGCAGCAGCGCGACGGCCGTCCCGAGGGCGAACCCGCCGATCACGTCGGTCGGGTAGTGCACGCCCATGAACACCCGGCAGAAGCCCTCCAGCACGGCCAGCCCGATCGCGGCGAGCCCGAGCCTGCGATGCGCGATGAAGAGCCCCGCCCCGATGGCCATCGCCAGCGTCGCGTGATCACTCACGAACGAGAAGTCCGTCTTGCCCTTGACCAGGACCTCGAGCCCGTCGTGGTCCATGAAGGGCCGCGGCCGCTCCACGAACGACCGGATCGGCACGTTGACCAGCACCGCGACCCCGGCCGCGAGCGGCGCCCACACGACGGCCGCCACGGAGGACGCCGCGTCGTCCAGCGAGCCGCGCTTGCGCGCACCCCACCAGCACCACACCACGACCAGCACGAGAGCCAGCAGGATCCCGTACTCGCCGACGAACCCCATGGTCCGGTCGAACCAGCGCGGAGCGTCGTCCGCCAGGCCGTTGATGTCGTAGAGCAGCGAGACGTCGGGGTTGGATCCGGATGTCGCGGGCGCTTCGAGTGCCACGAGTCCAGCCATAGTTCAGCGGCCCCTTCGTCTTCAGCCACCCCCGTGGTTGTTTTCGGTTCAGGTAGAGGAACGCACGCCCTCGCCTTCTACGTTCCACAATCCACCGAACGATCACCCAGACGTTATCGAAGAGAAATACAAACCCGCAGCTCAGGGCCACGGAATAACAGAGAGTTCCAGCCAACCCGCGCCGCGCCCGGCCGGACTCAGACCTCCGGCGAAGCGGTCGGAAGCGCCTTCGCGCCCTCTTCCGTGACCCGCGTCGCCCCGAAGTAGTCGGGAGTGTCGATGGGGTCGAAGCGGATGACCGCGCCGGTCCGCGGCGCGTTGATCATGTATCCGCCGCCCACGTAAAGGCCCACGTGGCGGATGGCCCGGCTGTTGGTGAGGTCGTCGGAGAAGAACACGAGGTCCCCGGGCAGCAGCTCGTCCCGCTTCGGATGCGGCCCCGCGTTGTACTGGTCGTTGGCCACACGCGGCAGCTCGATCCCCACCGTCTCGTACGCCGCCTTGGTCAGCCCCGAGCAATCAAATCGGCCATCTTGCTCCGGCGTGCCGTTGCCGCCCCACAGATAGGGCGTGCCGAGCTTCTTCTGCGCGAAGGTGATCGCGGCGGCGGCCTGCTGCGAGGGCGCCACGCGGCCGACCGGCCTGGCGAAGGACTTCTCCAGCGTCGTGATGACCTTCACGTAGTTCTGCGTCTCGCGGTACGGCGGCACGCCCCCGTACTTGATGACGGCGTACGAGCCCGCGTTGTAGGCGGCGAGCATGTTCTCCGTCTTGTCGCCGGGCGCGTCCTTCACGTACGAGGCGAGCTTGCAGTCGTAGGAGGCCGCCGACGGGATCGCGTCGTTGGGGTCCCAGATGTCCCGGTCCCCGTCCCCGTCCCCGTCCACGCCGTGCGCGGCCCAGGTGCCCTCGATGAACTGGGCGATCCCGTACGCCTTCGCCGGCGACTTGGCCTGCGGGTTGAACCCGCTCTCCTGGTAGAGCTGCGCGGCGAGCAGCGCCGGATTGATCGCGGGGCACAGATTGCCCCACTTCTGCACGAGCGACTGGTACGCGGCGGGCACGGCCCCCTTGGCGAGCCCCACGGCCCCCTGCCCCACCCCGTTGCTCAGGCTCCCGGCCGCCATGTACGTCCCGAAGACGAGCAGCGCCACGAACCCGGTGCCCCCGGCGACGGCAGAACCCGCGAGCATCCACGCCTTACGCACCGTCAACCGCCCTTCCGCACAGGGAAGTCCGGCCGCGACCGCCGGCCGGACACACAAGCGCTCAGTTTACGGGCGGACACACCTCGCTGTCGGCGACCGCCCCGAAGTATCCGCGATCTCTCCGCGATGAGCCTTCATTGCCCGGCGTGACCAGGCGTGATACACAGAGTGACCATACGTTCCTTCGCATCCGGAACCGCCTCTCGGGGCGGTCCCTCAGCCATGGGAGCGTAGGAACTCGGCCAAGGAATGGCGCCAAGTGTGCAGGCATCGGAGCCAATCTGGGCAAGAATGGGTCTGACCTCTGCGCTGCGTCAGAGGCGACAGAACTACCCACATGGGGCGGTGAGTTACACATGCTGCTGGCAGCCGAAAAGGGCGACATCACGACCATCATCGGCGGGATCGCCCCGGACTGGGGCCCGTTCGGGAGCCTGGGCAACGAGGCACGCGTGATGATCGAGGTGGTGATGGCCGTGGCCATCCTGCTCTGTCTCGGCATCGCGATCTGGGGCGCCGCCAAGCAACGGATCGGGGCGACCGCCCTGCGCGACACCTTCAGCGCCGAACAGGGCAAGGGCCTGATCATCGCGGGCCTGACCGGCGTTTTCATCATCGGCTCCCTAGGCACGCTCTTCACCATCGTGTACGGCATGGCCGTCTAGCTCCCGGCTGAGGTTGCGTCTCCCTGATGTCGAGTCACCACACCGCGCCCGCGCGGAAACCAGCACGGCTACCGTCGTATGCGGTGGATCGGCGAAAGGTTGAGGGGGCGTGCGCGCTATGAGTCCGGACGGTCGGCACGACGACGACCTCTACGGGGGTACCGGGCAGACCCGGACGCGGCTCCCGGAGGGTCCCGACGGCTATGGCGGCGCCCGCAGACCGAGCCGCTCACCGTCCCGGTCACTGGTGATGGTGATCGGCGTGGTGGTGCTCCTGGTCGCCGCGATCGCGTTCGCGAACCGTGGAGGTGACGGTTCCTCAGGCGACGCGGGCCCCTCCGGGTCGAAGGCGGACGCGGCCCCCACGGCCCCGTCCGGCACGAAACCGGTGGCCTCCGGCTTCGCCCACGACGAGCAGGGGGCGCAGTCGGCTGCCGCGAATTATGCGGTGCGGCTCGGCGGCGACGGCATGTTCAACGCCGACCGGCGGCACGACATCGTGGACGAGCTCTACACGCCGGCGGCCGCCGCGAAGCTCAAGGGCCCGATGGACAAGGCGTACTCCACCGCGTTCCTGAGCAAGGTGGGCCTCGACGCGGACGGGAACGCCCCGAAGGGCAGCACCTTCGTCTCCCGCTCCCTGCCCGTCGGCACGAAGACGCTCCGGTACGAGGACGACTCCGCCAAGGTGTCGGTCTGGTACATGGGGCTCCTCGGCATCGCCGGCACCAGCTCGACCAACCCGGTCACCACGTCGTGGCAGACCTGGACCTTCCAGCTCCAGTGGACCGACGGCGACTGGAAGATCACCTCGGACTCGCAGAAGAACGGCCCCACGCCGGTCCCCGGCGACGACCGCGCCTCCACCTCCGACGACATCAGCAAGGCCATCGAGGAGTACGGAGGGTTCTCGTATGCCCGGTAACCCACGCCGTGCGCTGCGGCTCACCGGCCTCGTCGCCGGTCTCCAGGCCGCGGCCGTGCTCACGGCCACCCGCGCCTTCGCGGATCCCGAGCCGGACGACGGCCGCTGCGACCTGATCGTCGGACGCGCCAGGGAGATCTGCGAGCGCGGCGAGGACAACGGGGGCTCGGGCGGCAGCACGGGAGGCGGCGGCACCAGCGACGTCACCAACCCCCTCGACCCCCTCTCCAGCCTCGCCAAGGGCTGCGCCGACGCCGCGTCCTGGACCGTCGACCAGCTCAGCGACGCCGTGCAGAAGACGGCCAACGTCGACTTCACCAACCCGAAGTTCCTCCAGCAGTACGCCGTGGTGTTCGCCGCCTCGACGATCCTCACGCTCGTGCTGTGGCTGCTCGCCGTGGCCAAGCGCGCCGTGCGCGGCGTACCGCTGATGACCGCGATCTCGGAGGCCGTGGGCTTCCTGTGGCTCACCGTGCTCGCGTCGGCGTTCACCCCGCTGATCCTCTACACGGTGGTCTCCGCGGCGGACGGGGTGTCCGACATCCTCGCCAAGGCCACCGGCAACCAGACGGACGCGTTCTTCGGGACGTTCTCCGAGGCGCTCAAGAAGGGTGACGGGATCGGCGGCGGTCCCATCATGCTGATCGTCGTCTCGCTGGTGTCGATCGTCGCGGCGGGCGTGCTCTACCTGGAGCTCTACCTGCGCGCCGTGCTGCTGTACGTGGGCGCGCTGCTCGGCGTCGTCGTGTACGCCGGGCTCGTCGACAAGAACCTGTGGGGCCATGTCCGCCGCTGGGTCGGCATCATGGTCGCGGTCATCCTCGTGAAGCCGGTCATCGTGATCGTGCTGGGCCTCGCCGGTGCGCTGTCCTCCAGCGACGACGGCCCGGACGCGCTCGCCGCGGTGGTCTCCGGCCTCGCCATCGTGCTGCTCGCCATCTTCGCGAGCGGCATGATCTACCGCTTCGTGCCGGGCTTCGGCGACGAGATGGCCAACGTACGCAAGAACCGGCTCATGCAGGGGGCCGAGGGCAAGGCCGCCGCGGTGATCAGTTCCCCCGCCGCGCTCGTCTCGCAAGGCATCAAGACCCACAGCGCCCGCCAGGACAGCGGCGGTTCGGGTGGCGGCGGCGCGTCCCAGGCCCGCCCCGCGAACCCCGCGTCCGGCGGTGTGGCCGCGCACGGCACGCGGCACGGCGCGGCCGGGGGCGGCGGCGGAACTGTCCCCTCCGCCGCACCCCCGCCCCGTACGAGTCCCACGAACACCCCGCACGCGAGCAACGACCGCGGGAGCAAGAGCGGTAACACCGGCAAGAACGGCAACTGGCAAGGAGGTGCAGGGCGTTGACGACCCAGTCCCACGTGTCCCCTCCGGTCACGCCCCGCCGTACATATCTGATCGGCCGCGCGCGGCCGAACGCGATCGTCGGCAAGAATCGTGAGTCCGGCGAGATCGCCGTGATCGTCGTGGGCGCGTTCCTCGGCATGATGTGCGGACTACTCGTCCCCGTCCTCTCACTGCGCATCGTGCTGCTCACGGGCTTCCCGATGATCGCGCTGGCCGCGGTCTACGTCCCGTACAAGAACCGCACGTTCTACCGGTGGTTCGAGATCAACCGCAGTTACAAGCGGCAGCTCAAGCGCGGCACCACCTACCGTTCGCGCAGCATGGAGGCCGGCACCCGGCTCGACGGGCGGGAGGTCGAGATCGGGCCGCCGCCCGGCATCGGCCGGCTGACCTGGCTCGCCGCGCCGTTCGGGCCCGACGAGATCTGTGTGCTGCTGCACGCCGACCGGCGCACCGTGACCGCCGCCATCGAGATCGAGGGGCCCGGCGTCGGGCTGCGCGACTCGGAGGACCAGGAGGCGCTCGTCGACCGGTTCGGGACGCTGCTCAAGCACGTCGCGAACGGCGACGGCTTCGTGACGCGGCTCCAGATGCTGGCCCGCACCCTGCCCGCCGACCCCGACGCGCACGCCAAGGACGTCGCGGTCCGCGGCGACGACCGTTCGCTCGGCTGGCTCCAGAAGTCGTACGACCAGCTCCAGTCGATGGTGTCGACGAGCAGCGAGCAGCACCGCGCGTACCTCGTGGCCTGCATGCACTACACGCGCGACCTGGCCGCCGAGGCCAACGCGATGGCCCGCGCCACCCGCCCCAAGGGCGGCAAGAAGATCGACCGGGACGCGGGGCTCGCCGTCGTCATGGCGCGTGAACTGACCGACATCTGCTCGCGGTTGCAGGAGGCGGACATCCGCGTGCGGCAGCCGCTCGGGCAGGGCCGCCTCGCGTCGCTCATCCACTCCATGTACGACCCCGACCACCCCATCGACCACATCCAGGCGATGTCGAAGCGCAACGCCTGGCCCGCCGAGCTCGACGCCATGGAGCCGACGTACCTCCAGGCCAAGACGCGCGAGTCGACGACCCGCGCGCCCTGGTGCCACGCCACGGCGTGGGTGAAGGAGTGGCCGATGACCCCGGTGGGCGTCAACTTCCTGGCGCCGCTCCTCGTCCACACCCCGGACGTGATCCGCACCGTCGCCGTGACCATGGACCTGGAGCCGACGGAGGTCGCCATCGAGCGGATGCTGACGGAGAAGACGAACGACGAGGCGGAGGCGAGCCGGCAGGCGAAGATGAACCGGACCGTCGACCCCCGCGACATCGCCGCCCACGGCCGTCTCGACCAGCGCGGCGAGGACCTCGCGAGCGGCGCCGCGGGCGTCAACCTCGTCGGCTACATCACGGTCTCCTCCCGCAATCCGGACTCGCTCGCCCGCGACAAGCGCACGATCCGTGCATCCGCCGGCAAGTCCTATCTGAAGTTGGAGTGGTGCGACCGAGAGCACCACCGGGCGTTCGTGAACACCCTGCCGTTCGCCACCGGCATCCGACGGTAAAGGGGAAAGTGCGCTGATGCGGGACCCGCTGTCGCTTCTCACGGACGCCTTCACCTCCTTCCTCTTCGGGAAGGTGGAGACCACCCGCCTGCCCGTGCGTACCTCCACGGGCCAGGCCCAAGCCGTCTATCTGCCGACCGCGGCCCCCGGCCTCGGCGACTCCGGCGTGATCATCGGCCGCGAGGTCTACTCCGGCAAGGGCTACATCTACGACCCCTTCCAGCTCTACGGCCAGCAGCTCCCGGCCCCCCACTGGCTGGTGCTCGGCGAGTCCGGCAACGGCAAGTCGGCCCTGGAGAAGACGTACGTACTGCGGCAGCTGAGGTTCAAGGACCGTCAGGTCGTCGTCCTCGACGCGCAGGGTGAGGACGGCGTCGGCGAGTGGAACCTCATCGCCGAGGAGCTGGGCATAACTCCCATCCGGCTCGACCCGACAGCCGCCCTCGACATGGGCATCCGCCTCAACCCCCTCGACCCGGCGATCACCTCGACCGGCCAGCTCGCGCTGTTGCGCACCATCATCGAGGTCGCCCTCGGGCACGGCCTCGACGAGCGCTCGGGCTTCGCGCTGAAGGTCGCGCACGCGTACGTGAACGAGACGATCGTCGAGCGCCAGCCCGTCCTGACCGACATCGTCGAGCAACTGCGCCACCCCGAACCGGAGTCGGCGGAGGCCATGAACGTGGCGCTGGAGGACGTACGGGCCTGGGGGCTCGACGTCGCCCTCGTCATCGACCGGCTCGTCGACGGTGACCTGCGCGGCATGTTCGACGGCCCGACGACGGTCGGCATCGACCTGGACGCCCCGCTGATCGTCTTCGACCTGTCCCACATCGACCGCAACTCCATCGCGATGCCGATCCTCATGGCCATCGTCGGAGTGTGGCTTGAGCACACCTGGATCCGCCCCGACCGGAAGAAGCGCATCTTCCTGGTCGAGGAGGCCTGGCACATCATCAACAGCCCGTTCGTGGCCCAGCTGTTCCAGCGCCTGCTGAAGTTCGGCCGGCGCCTCGGCCTGTCCTTCGTGGCGGTGGTCCACCACCTGTCCGACGTGGTCGACGGGGCGGCCGCGAAGGAGGCGGCGGCGATCCTGAAGATGGCCTCCACGAGAACGATCTACGCCCAGAAAGCGGACGAGGCCCGCGCGACGGGCCGGGTCCTGGGCCTGCCCCGCTGGGCGGTCGAGATCATCCCCACCCTCTCCCCCGGCATCGCCGTCTGGGACGTCAACGGCAACGTGCAGGTGGTCAAACACCTGGTCACCGAGACCGAGCGGCCCCTGGTCTTCACCGACCGCGCCATGACGGAGTCGTCCTCCGAGCAGTTCCTGGACGACGCGCTGGAAGCGGCCGAGCTGGAGGCAGAGGAGCGGGCGGCGGCGTTCGTGGAGCAGCGTCTGGGCGGCTCCGAGTCCACGGTGGCGTGACGGGTATGCGGGACGAGCGGGGTTACGGGGAGCGGCGGGAGCGGGGCCGGGGCGGGGTGCCCGACGGGCTGCTCGTCGGCGTACTCGCGTTTCTGCTGGGCATGACGATCATGGTCTGGACGGCGACGGGGCTGTCCGGCCTGTTCGCGAAGGGGGCGTGGCCGTCGGCCGTGACCTTCGCGAACACGCCGCTGGCGATGCGGTCCCTGATCGCCCGGCCCCACGACATCGCCGGCGCGTGGCCCGCCACGCCTTCCGCCGAACTCTCCGGCTACGGGCTCTTCTGGGGCCTCCTCATCGGCCAACTGATGATCCTCGTCGTCCTCACGGTCTTCGTCGCCGGAACGGTGGCGCGCTGGCGCGCGGTCCGCAAACGCGACCGCACGCCCCAGGAGCCGGAGCCAACCCCCCGGGGCTCCGCCCCGGACCCCGCTGCTCAATCGCCGCAGAGGCTCCAAAAACCCACCCCACCCCATCAAGCCCCACCGACGCCACTTCAAGCCCCTCCGGCGATTGAGGAGCGGGGCCCGGCGGCACATCAAGCCCCTCCGGCGATTGAGGAGCGGGGTCCGGGGCAGAGCCCCGCGACCGCAACCCCGGTACCCGCCCCCCGCACCCCCCTCCACCTCGGCGACCCCACCACCCGCCACCCCCTCGCCGTAGAAGCCATCCAGGACGCCGAAGGCCCCGCCCTCGTCATCACGTCCTCCCCGGACGTATGGGCCGAAACCAAGGACGCCCGCGCCAAACTCGGCCCCGTCCTCCTCTACGACCCCACCCACCGCTGCGACACCCCCGCCCGCATGCACTGGTCCCCCGCCACCGGCTGCGCCGACAAGGCGACCGCCGCCTCCCGCGCCACCGCCCTCCTCGCCCCCATAAGGCCCACGGCCAAACTCGACTCGGCCCTCGCCGAAACCGCCGAAACCCTCCTGCGCAGCTACCTGCACGCCGCCGCCGTCGACGGCAAACCGTTCCGCCACGTCCACCGCTGGTCCCAGGGCACCCAGGTCCAGGACGCCGTACGCATCCTCCGTACGAACCCGAAGGCGGCCGCCGGCACCGCGGGCGAACTCGAAGCGGCGCTCACCTCGCACCCGGAGCGCCGCGACATGGCGCAGGAGCTGACGGCCCGCGCGCTGTCCGCCCTGTTCTCGGTGCACATCCGCGAGGCCTGCACGCCGAACCGAACAGATGCCCTCACCCTGGATTCCTTCGTGAACGAAGGGGGCACGCTCTATGTGGTGGGTGAACCCATCGAGGACCCCAAGGGGAGCCCCGGCGCGATGCCGCTCCTCACGGCCCTCGCCTCGAGCGTGGTCGAGCACGGCCGCCGCATGGCCGAACGGTCATCCGCCGGCCGGCTCGACCCACCAATGACGCTCGTCCTGGACGACGTCGCGGCCGTGGCTCCGCTTCCCCAACTGCCGGAGCTGCTGTCCACCGGAGCGGACCAGGGCCTGATCACCCTGGCCCTGCTCCGGTCCCGTGAACAGGGCAGGTCCCGCTGGCCGGACGCGGACCTCCCCCTCGCCTGACGCGGGGACGCCGCTGACACGGGAACACCGCTGACGTGGCTAACGCCCGTACAGCCGCAGGAACACCGCGAGCCCGCTGGAGACCCGCGCGTCGACCTCCGCGGCGGACATCGGCACCACCCCGAAGAACGTGTCGACGGTGACCGACCCGGGGATCAGCAGCATGAAGTGCCGCGCGGCCTCCCGTGAGGTGGCCTCGTCGACCGCGAGATGCCCGTCCTCGCCGAGCCGGAGCAGCGCCGCACGCACCGCGTCCGCCGTCGCCCGCGGCCCGATCCGCTGCCACTCCTCGATGACGTCGGCGGGCAGGTGCGAGCCCTCCGAGATGATGTGGCGGACGAGCAGCATGTGCGGCTCGTGGTCGCCGCGCCGCCCCATCCACTCCCGGGCGAGCGCGAGCAGATCCGCCTCGACGTCCCCGACCTTGCCCAAGTGCCGCTCGATCAGCGCGACATGAGCGTCCGTCACCTGGCGCGCGCTGTCGATCAGCACCTCGCGGAAGAGGTTCTCCTTGCCGCCGAAGTGGTTGTAGAGCGTGCGTGTGGAGACCCCCGCCTCGGCGGCGATCTCGTCGATACCGGCGCGCGCGTACCCCTCGCGCCCGAAGACCGTGCGGGCACCGCGCAGCAGTGCCTGCCGCTTCTCGACCGTGCCCTTGCGCGGGGTGCGCCCCGGCCCCTGCTCCTGCGTCATACCGCTCCGTCCTACGCCGACCGCGTCCAGCCTAGGCACAGAGACCTAGGTACAACGACGGTTGCACTTACTACAACCACCGTTGTACTTTACCGGCATGGCAACCGAACCCCAGGCTTCGGCGGCCCGCGAAGTCGGCGGCAGCCGCTCCACGTTCACTCTCCTCGTCGTCCTCCTCGGGATGCTCACGCTCCCGATGGCCATGTCCGGCACCACGGTCGCGCTCCCGCGCATCGGCACCGACCTCGACGCCTCGGGCGCCGCGCTCCAGTGGGTGGTCGTCGGCTACTTCCTCGCCGCTTCCTCGTTCATGCTGGTCGCGGGCTCGCTCGGCGACCTCTACGGCCGCCGCCGGATCCTCACGGCGGGCGCCGCGCTCTACACGGCCGGCACGCTCGCCTCGGCCCTCGCGCGGAACATCCTGCTCCTCGACGCGGCCCGCGTCCTGTCCGGCATCGGCGCGGCGGGCGTCATGGCCTGCGGCGGCTCCCTGCTCGCCGCGACCTTCACAGGCCCGGCCCGCACCCGCGTCTTCGCCTCGCTCGGCACCACGGCGGGCCTCGGCCTGGCCTTCGGTCCGACGTTCTCCGGCTGGCTCGTGGACGCGGTCGGCTGGCGCGCCACCTTCCTGTCGTACGTGGCCGTGGGCGCCGTCGTCCTCCTCGGCACCCGCCTGATGGCGGAGTCGCGGGCGGACACCCGGCCGAGCGTCGACAAGGCGGGCGCCGCCACGTTCATCGCGGGCCTCGCCCTGGCCCTGTACGCGATCACGCAGGGCTCCAAGTCCGGCTGGACGGCGCCGGGGACCCTGATCCCCGCCGCCCTCTCCGCCACCCTCCTCAGCGCCTTCGTACGGGTCGAGCGGCGCCTCGTCCGCACCGGGACCGGCCGCCCGATCCTCGATCCCCGGCTCGCCCGCAACCCGGCGTTCCTCGGCTGGGCGGTCGCCTCCTTCGGACTCGGCGCGGGCACCACCGGCGTCCTCACCTTCCTGCCGACCTACCTCCAGGGCGCGAACGGCACCACGGCCCGCGCCGCCGGACTCACGCTGCTGCTGATGACGGTGCCGATCCTGGCGCTCCCGCCGCTCGGCGCCCGCCTCGTCAACCGGGGCACACCCGCCCGGCACCTCGTCGTCCTCTCGCTGCTCCTGCTGGCGGCGGGCAACGCGTGGCTGACGACGCTCCACCCGGGCATCGGCGTGCTGGGGCTGGCGGGGCCGCTGCTCACCATCGGCGCGGGCCAGGGCCTGTCCCTCGGCATCATCGACGCCCAGGCGCTGTCGATGGTCGCCCCGTCCGAGGTCGGCATGGCCTCCGGCTTCCTCAACACGGTCCGCGGCGGCACCGGCGCGGTCGTCCTCACCGTCTTCGGCGCGCTGCTGCTGGCCGCGGTCGAGTCCCGCGTGAACTCACCGGAACTGGCCGCCCACATCACGTCCGGCACCGCCGGCCACGCCCCGGAACTCACCTCGGCGTGGCAGGTGACGCTGTGGTCGACGACAGCCCTCCTCACAGCCCTGGCCCTGACGACCACCCGCCTCCTGCGGCCTGCCCCCACCCCCGCTGTGGGCAAGCGATCCGCCCCCGCTGTGGACAGGCGATCCGCCCCCGCTTCTCCCACCCACCCCACCCCCGCTGTGGGCAGGCGTTCCGCACGGCGGAACGGGTGGGCACAGCCCCCGTCGCCGCGCAACGAAACAACGACGCACACCAAGTCGACCTGATCACTCACCCCGGAGGACCGCACCATGACCACACCGAACACCACGACCACCCGCCCCCTCCGCGTAGCGATCGTCATCGGATCCACCCGCGACGGCCGCCTCGCCCCCACCGTCGGCACCTGGTTCACGACCTGGGCCAAGGCCCACGCCGCCGACACCGACTTCGACGTCATCGACCTGACCGACCTGGACCTCCCCGAGACCCACCCGAACTGGGGCCACGAACCGACCCCCGCCCAGGCGGAGCTCTCCGCCCGCGTCGACGCCGCCGACGCCTACGTCGTGATCACCCCCGAGTACAACCACAGCTTCCCGGCCCACCTGAAGCACTTCATCGACCTGCACCGCGACGAGTGGAAGGCGAAGCCCGTCGGCTTCGTCTCGTACGGCGGGGTCGGCGGCGGCCTCCGCGCCGTGGAACAACTCCGCCTCGTCTTCGCCGAGTTGCACTGCGCCACGATCCGTGACGGCGTCAGCTTCCACCAGGCGCACGGCGGCCTCTTCGTCGAGGACGGCCCGGCCCACGACGAGGAGGGCGCGGCCGGCGCGGCGAAGGTGATGCTCGACCAGCTCGCGTGGTGGGCCCACGCCCTGCGCACGGCCCGCGCCACCCACCCGTACGCCTGACCATCCCCGCGACCCCGCGCCCCCAGGGCCCCGTAGTACCCCGGTACTACGGGGCCCGCCCCAGCTCGATGCCGGGGTCCGACGACCGGGAGGCCCCGCCCGCGGCACCGTACTCACATGACGATCCGAGCCCACGGCCTCACCAAACGCTACGGCGGCAGGACCGCCAAGACCGTCGTCGACGACCTCACCTTCTCCGTCGAACCCGGCACGGTCACCGGCTTCCTCGGCCCCAACGGCGCCGGCAAGTCCACGACTTTGCGCATGCTGCTCGGCCTGGACACCCCCACCTCCGGCCGCGCCACCATCGGCGGCCGCGCCTACGCCGCCCACCCCGCGCCCCTCACCGAGGTCGGCGCGCTCCTGGAGGCGAAGGCCGTCCACCCCGGCCGCACCGCCTTCCACCACCTCACGGCGCTCGCCCTCACCCACGGCATCCCCCGCTCCCGCGTCGAGCACGTGCTCGACCTCGCGGGCCTCACCGACGTGGCCGGCAAGCGCGTGAAGGGCTTCTCCCTCGGCATGGGCCAGCGCCTGGGCATCGCGGCGGCGCTCCTCGGCGACCCGGCCACGGTCGTCCTCGACGAGCCGGTCAACGGCCTCGACCCCGAGGGCGTCCTGTGGATCCGCAACCTCCTCAAGGCCCTCGCCCAGCAGGGCCGTACGGTCCTGGTGTCCTCGCACCTGATGAGCGAGATGGCCCTCACGGCCGACCACCTCGTCGTCATCGGCCGCGGCCGCCTCCTCGCGGACACCACGGTGGACGCCTTCGTACGGCAGGCGGGCGCCGGAGCCGTCAAGGTCGTCACCCCCGAGGGCGGGCGGCTCGCCGCGCTCCTGTCCGGCCCGGACGTGACCGTCACCACCGAGGGCTCCGGCACGCTCCTGGTGCGCGGCGCCGACACCGAGCACATCGCCCGCATCGCGGCCGAGCACGCCATCCCGGTCCACGAACTCACCCCGCAGGCGGCCTCGTTGGAGCAGGCCTTCATGGACCTCACCCGCGACTCCGTCGAATACGCGGCCACCGTGACCTCCACGAACCCCACGAACCCCAGGACCTCCACGAACTTCCCGAAGGGAACCGCAGCATGAGTGGCACCGTCACCCTCTCCCAGCCGGCCCGCGCCACCTCCTCGTACGCGGTGACGCCCGCCCGCGTGCTCCGCTCGGAGTGGCACAAGTTCTGGACGGTCCGGTCCACGTGGATCACGCTGCTGTCCTCGGCCGTCCTCATCATCGGCCTCGGTCTCCTGGTCGCCGCCAACTACGACTCGGGCAACCGCGAGTTCGTCGACCCGATCCAACTCGGCCTGTCCGGAACGCAGCTCGCGCAGATCTCCCTGCCGGTCCTGGGCGTGCTGTTCATCGCGGGCGAGTACACGACCGGCATGATCCGCGCCTCGCTGACCGCGGTGCCCGGCCGGGCACCGGTCCTGTGGTGCAAGGCAGCCGTCCTCGCGGCCATCGTCTTCCCGCTGACCCTCGCGACCTGCCTGATCACGCACCCCCTGGCCCAGGTCTTCCTGTCGGACACCGACCAGAAGGCCGCGCTCACCGACCCCGGTGTCCTCGCGGCGATCGCCGGCACGTCCGCCGGCATCACGGCCCTGTCCGTCTTCGCCCTCGGCCTCGGCGCGGTACTGCGTTCCGTGGCGGGCGGCATCTCCGCCTTCGTCGGCGGCGTCATGATCATGCCGGAAGTCGTCTCCATGATCCCGATCGACGCCCTGGACAGGGCGATCGAGTACTTCCCGGTCCAGGCGGCGGGCAACGTCTCCGCCCTCGACGCCGTGCCGGGCGCCCCGTCCCCGACGGCCTCGCTCGTCGCCCTGGTCCTGTGGGCGATCGCCTCGGTCGCCGTCGCCGCGTTCTTCCTCCAGCGACGGGACGTATGACCAGTGATCCCCTGCGCCGAAGGACGCGGGTGGCGGAGGATGTCACCGTGACCGAGCAGCAACGAGAGGGTGTCCGCGCCGCGCGCACCCTCTCGTTTCCCGGCCGCCCCCAGCTGTGGCCGCAGAGAGTACGTGCCTTCGACGGGCGCCGCCCCTGGGTGTGGGACCTCGCCGTCACCCTGTTCTGGGTGGGCGCCGCCCTGACCGACTACGCGAGCAGCGGCTGGCGCTCCGTCGCCCAGAACCTCGACGTGCCGGACTGGCTGCTGCTCATCCTCAGCCTCGGCTTCACCGTCCCCCTGTACTGGCGCAGGCGGCACCCCCTGGCCGTGCTGCTGGTGACGGCACCGTTCGCCCTGGTCAACAGCTGGTCGGGCGCGATCCTCCAGGCCCACCTCGCGGACCTGGTCGCGGTGTTCAACCTGGCCGTGCACCGACCGCTCAAGCAGCTCGCCCCTGCGGCCCTGCTCGTCCTCGCCCCACTGGTGCCGGGCGCCCTGCGCTATCCGCTGGCCGCCTGGGACGGCTCCTTCGGACCGGCGCTCTGGGGCTTCGCCCTCACCGCCCTCCTGGGCGTCGCGGTCCGCTCCCGCAGGGACCGCATGGCGGCCCTCGTGGACCGCGCCCAGCGCCTGGAGACCGAACGCGACCAGCAGGCGCGGTTGGCCACGGCCGCCGAACGCGCCCGTATCGCCCGCGAGATGCACGACATCATCGGCCACAACCTCTCCGTCATCACGGGCCTCGCGGACGGCGGCGCCTACGCCGCGCGGAGGAGCCCCGACCGCGCGGTCCAGGCCCTCGACGCCATCGCCACCACCAGCCGCCAGGCCCTCACGGAACTCCGCCGCCTCCTGGACGTCCTCGGCGAGGACGCCCCCACCGCCGACCTGGCCCCGGCCCCCGCCCTCGACGACCTCGACACCCTGCTCGCCGGCGTACGTTCCGCGGGCCTGCCCGTCCGTACGACCGTCAGGGGCGAACCGGCGCCGCTGCCCCCGGGCCTGGAACTCACGGTGTACCGCGTCGTCCAGGAGGCCCTCACCAACACCCTCAAGCACGGCGGCCCGTCAGCGACCTCCGAGATACTCCTCGCGTACGCGGCCGACGACGTGACCGTCACGATCACGGACACGGGCCACGGCGGAACTCCCGCCCCGGACGGTATGGGCTGTGGTCTCGCCGGAATGCGGGAGCGAACGGCCCTCTACCGGGGCACACTTGAGGCCGGGCCACGCCCGGCCGGCGGCTGGCGGGTACGCCTCCGCGTCCCGATCCCGGAAGGCCCCACCCCGTGACGAGCGTCCTCATCGTCGACGACCAGCCCATGCAGCGATTCGGCTTCCGCATGCTCCTGGAGAGCCAGGACGACCTGCGCGTCGCGGGCGAGGCCAGCACGGGCACGGAGGCGATCCGCCTCGCGGCCGAACTCGCCCCGGACGTCGTCCTCATGGACATCCGCATGCCGGGCCTGGACGGCATCGAGGCAACGCGCCGCATCATCACGGACCTCCCCGAGAACGGCCCGCGCATCCTCATCCTCACCACCTTCGACATGGACGAGTACGCGTACGCGGGCCTGCGCGCGGGCGCCTCCGGCTTCCTCATCAAGGACGCCCTCCCGGAGGAACTCCTCGCCGGGATCCGGGCGGTGGCCGCGGGCGACGCGATCGTCGCCCCCAGCCTCACCCGCCGGCTCCTCGACGCGTACGTCCACCACCTCCCGGCCGCACCGGCCACGGCGGCTCAGGGCACCGATCCACGGATCGCCTCCCTGACGGAGAGGGAGCGCGAGATCCTCACGGTCATCGCCCAGGGCTGGACCAACACCGAGATCGCCGAACGTTTCCACCTCGCCGAATCGACGGTGAAGACCCACGTCTCCCGCATCCTGGCGAAAACGGGAGCGCGGGACAGAGTCCAGGCGGTGATCGTGGCGTACGAAACGAAATTGGTGGAGCCCTAAAACGCAGAAAAGCCCGGACCGTATCCCGGTCCGGGCTTTTCTCTAAAAATAGTTCGGCGGCGTCCTACTCTCCCACAGGGTCCCCCCTGCAGTACCATCGGCGCTGTGAGGCTTAGCTTCCGGGTTCGGAATGTAACCGGGCGTTTCCCTCACGCTATGACCACCGAAACACTATGAAACTGACAACCGGAGTCGTGGCCTATGACTACGACGGTTGTTCGTGGTTTCAGAACCAACACAGTGGACGCGAGCAACTGAGGACAAGCCCTCGGCCTATTAGTACCAGTCACCTCCACCCGTTACCGGGCTTCCAGATCTGGCCTATCAACCCAGTCGTCTACTGGGAGCCTTACCCCATCAAGTGGGTGGGAATACTCATCTCGAAGCAGGCTTCCCGCTTAGATGCTTTCAGCGGTTATCCCTCCCGAACGTAGCCAACCAGCCATGCCCTTGGCAGAACAACTGGCACACCAGAGGTTCGTCCGTCCCGGTCCTCTCGTACTAGGGACAGCCCTTCTCAATATTCCTGCGCGCACAGAGGATAGGGACCGAACTGTCTCACGACGTTCTAAACCCAGCTCGCGTACCGCTTTAATGGGCGAACAGCCCAACCCTTGGGACCGACTCCAGCCCCAGGATGCGACGAGCCGACATCGAGGTGCCAAACCATCCCGTCGATATGGACTCTTGGGGAAGATCAGCCTGTTATCCCCGGGGTACCTTTTATCCGTTGAGCGACGGCGCTTCCACAAGCCACCGCCGGATCACTAGTCCCGACTTTCGTCCCTGCTCGACCCGTCGGTCTCACAGTCAAGCTCCCTTGTGCACTTACACTCAACACCTGATTACCAACCAGGCTGAGGGAACCTTTGGGCGCCTCCGTTACCCTTTGGGAGGCAACCGCCCCAGTTAAACTACCCATCAGACACTGTCCCTGATCCGGATCACGGACCCAGGTTAGACATCCAGCACGACCAGAGTGGTATTTCAACGACGACTCCACAACCACTGGCGTGGCCGCTTCACAGTCTCCCACCTATCCTACACAAGCCGAACCGAACACCAATATCAAACTGTAGTAAAGGTCCCGGGGTCTTTCCGTCCTTCTGCGCGAAACGAGCATCTTTACTCGTAGTGCAATTTCACCGGGCCTATGGTTGAGACAGTCGAGAAGTCGTTACGCCATTCGTGCAGGTCGGAACTTACCCGACAAGGAATTTCGCTACCTTAGGATGGTTATAGTTACCACCGCCGTTTACTGGCGCTTAAGTTCTCAGCTTCGCCACACCGAAATGTGACTAACCGGTCCCCTTAACGTTCCAGCACCGGGCAGGCGTCAGTCCGTATACATCGCCTTACGGCTTCGCACGGACCTGTGTTTTTAGTAAACAGTCGCTTCTCGCTGGTCTCTGCGGCCACCCCCAGCTCAGAGTGCAAGACTCATCACCAGACGTGGCCCCCCTTCTCCCGAAGTTACGGGGGCATTTTGCCGAGTTCCTTAACCATAGTTCACCCGAACGCCTCGGTATTCTCTACCTGACCACCTGAGTCGGTTTAGGGTACGGGCCGCCATGAAACTCGCTAGAGGCTTTTCTCGACAGCATAGGATCATCCACTTCACCACAATCGGCTCGGCATCAGGTCTCACCCTCATGTCTCCCGGATTTACCTGGAAGACGGGCTACACCCTTACCCCGGGACAACCACCGCCCGGGCTGGACTACCTTCCTGCGTCACCCCATCGCTCACCTACTACCAGCTTGGGCCGGCGGCTCCACCACTCCGAACCACGTCAAAGACGAGGACGGCGGTTTCACGGCCTTAGCATCACTGGATTCGATGTCTTTCGCGTCACAGCGGGTACCGGAATATCAACCGGTTATCCATCGACTACGCCTGTCGGCCTCGCCTTAGGTCCCGACTTACCCTGGGCAGATCAGCTTGACCCAGGAACCCTTAGTCAATCGGCGCACACGTTTCTCACGTGTGAATCGCTACTCATGCCTGCATTCTCACTCGTGAACCGTCCACAACTACCTTCCGGTGCTGCTTCACCCGGCACACGACGCTCCCCTACCCATCACAGCAGGCGTTGGCCCTCTTGCTGCAATGACACGACTTCGGCGGTACGCTTGAGCCCCGCTACATTGTCGGCGCGGAATCACTTGACCAGTGAGCTATTACGCACTCTTTCAAGGGTGGCTGCTTCTAAGCCAACCTCCTGGTTGTCTCTGCGACTCCACATCCTTTCCCACTTAGCGTACGCTTAGGGGCCTTAGTCGATGCTCTGGGCTGTTTCCCTCTCGACCATGGAGCTTATCCCCCACAGTCTCACTGCCGCGCTCTCACTTACCGGCATTCGGAGTTTGGCTAAGGTCAGTAACCCGGTAGGGCCCATCGCCTATCCAGTGCTCTACCTCCGGCAAGAAACACACGACGCTGCACCTAAATGCATTTCGGGGAGAACCAGCTATCACGGAGTTTGATTGGCCTTTCACCCCTAACCACAGGTCATCCCCCAGGTTTTCAACCCTGGTGGGTTCGGTCCTCCACGAAGTCTTACCTCCGCTTCAACCTGCCCATGGCTAGATCACTCCGCTTCGGGTCTTGAGCGCGCTACTATACCGCCCTATTCGGACTCGCTTTCGCTACGGCTTCCCCACACGGGTTAACCTCGCAACACACCGCAAACTCGCAGGCTCATTCTTCAAAAGGCACGCAGTCACGACGCAAGGAACAAGTTCCTTGCGCGACGCTCCCACGGCTTGTAGGCACACGGTTTCAGGTACTATTTCACTCCGCTCCCGCGGTACTTTTCACCATTCCCTCACGGTACTATCCGCTATCGGTCACCAGGGAATATTTAGGCTTAACGGGTGGTCCCGCCAGATTCACACAGGATTTCTCGGGCCCCGTGCTACTTGGGTGTCTCTCAAACGAGCCGCTAACGTTTCAGCTACGGGGGTCTTACCCTCTACGCCGGACCTTTCGCATGTCCTTCGCCTACATCAACGGTTTCTTACTCGTCCCATCGCCGGCAGACGATGGAAGAGAGATCCCACAACCCCGCACACGCAACCCCTGCCGGGTCTCACACGTATACGGTTTGGCCTCATCCAGTTTCGCTCGCCACTACTCCCGGAATCACGGTTGTTTTCTCTTCCTGCGGGTACTGAGATGTTTCACTTCCCCGCGTTCCCTCCACACTGCCTATATATTCAGCAGCGGGTGACAGCCCATGACGACTGCCGGGTTTCCCCATTCGGAAACCCCCGGATCAAAGCCTGGTTGACGACTCCCCGGGGACTATCGTGGCCTCCCACGTCCTTCATCGGTTCCTGGTGCCAAGGCATCCACCGTGCGCCCTTAAAAACTTGGCCACAGATGCTCGCGTCCACTGTGCAGTTCTCAAACAACGACCAACCACCCGTCACAACCCACCGAAGCAGATTTTTACCGGGGCCGGCATCGAGGATCGGGACAAGCCCGTGCCCTCAGACACCCAACAGCGTGCCCGACACCCTCGCCGCTTCCCTCAACGTTCCACGCTCTAAAAGAGCAGTACTGGAAGGAGAAGACGATCAAGTGTGCCGAATAATCAACGTTCCACCCATGAGCAACCACCGTCGAACGTTTGCCGACGTAGTGGCCTCTGACCTCGTCCCGAAGGACTCGGTAAGAAGTGCTCCTTAGAAAGGAGGTGATCCAGCCGCACCTTCCGGTACGGCTACCTTGTTACGACTTCGTCCCAATCGCCGGTCCCACCTTCGACAGCTCCCTCCCACAAGGGGTTGGGCCACCGGCTTCGGGTGTTACCGACTTTCGTGACGTGACGGGCGGTGTGTACAAGGCCCGGGAACGTATTCACCGCAGCAATGCTGATCTGCGATTACTAGCAACTCCAACTTCATGGGGTCGAGTTGCAGACCCCAATCCGAACTGAGACCGACTTTTTGAGATTCGCTCCACCTTGCGGTATCGCAGCTCATTGTATCGGCCATTGTAGCACGTGTGCAGCCCAAGACATAAGGGGCATGATGACTTGACGTCGTCCCCACCTTCCTCCGAGTTGACCCCGGCGGTCTCCTGTGAGTCCCCATCACCCCGAAGGGCATGCTGGCAACACAGAACAAGGGTTGCGCTCGTTGCGGGACTTAACCCAACATCTCACGACACGAGCTGACGACAGCCATGCACCACCTGTACACCGACCACAAGGGGGCGCCCATCTCTGGACGTTTCCGGTGTATGTCAAGCCTTGGTAAGGTTCTTCGCGTTGCGTCGAATTAAGCCACATGCTCCGCTGCTTGTGCGGGCCCCCGTCAATTCCTTTGAGTTTTAGCCTTGCGGCCGTACTCCCCAGGCGGGGCACTTAATGCGTTAGCTGCGGCGCGGACAACGTGGAATGTTGCCCACACCTAGTGCCCACCGTTTACGGCGTGGACTACCAGGGTATCTAATCCTGTTCGCTCCCCACGCTTTCGCTCCTCAGCGTCAGTAATGGCCCAGAGATCCGCCTTCGCCACCGGTGTTCCTCCTGATATCTGCGCATTTCACCGCTACACCAGGAATTCCGATCTCCCCTACCACACTCTAGCTAGCCCGTATCGACTGCAGACTCGGGGTTAAGCCCCGAGCTTTCACAATCGACGTGACAAGCCGCCTACGAGCTCTTTACGCCCAATAATTCCGGACAACGCTTGCGCCCTACGTATTACCGCGGCTGCTGGCACGTAGTTAGCCGGCGCTTCTTCTGCAGGTACCGTCACTTTCGCTTCTTCCCTGCTGAAAGAGGTTTACAACCCGAAGGCCGTCATCCCTCACGCGGCGTCGCTGCATCAGGCTTTCGCCCATTGTGCAATATTCCCCACTGCTGCCTCCCGTAGGAGTCTGGGCCGTGTCTCAGTCCCAGTGTGGCCGGTCGCCCTCTCAGGCCGGCTACCCGTCGTCGCCTTGGTGAGCCATTACCTCACCAACAAGCTGATAGGCCGCGGGCTCATCCTTCACCGCCGGAGCTTTTAACCCACCCCCAGGAGGAGGAGAGTGTTATCCGGTATTAGACCTCGTTTCCAAGGCTTGTCCCAGAGTGAAGGGCAGATTGCCCACGTGTTACTCACCCGTTCGCCACTAATCCACCCCGAAGGGCTTCATCGTTCGACTTGCATGTGTTAAGCACGCCGCCAGCGTTCGTCCTGAGCCAGGATCAAACTCTCCGTGAATGTTTCCCCGTAATCGGGGTGACACCACGAGAGCGGAACAGTCGGAGGAATAATCCGACCGTTCACAGCGTCCTCGCTGTGTGCCTTCCGAAGAAGGACTTTTCAAAGGAACCTCGTCCCAGCGGATGCTGGAGACGGGGTATCAACATATCTGGCGTTGATTTTTGGCACGCTGTTGAGTTCTCAAGGAACGGACGCTTCCTTTGTACTCACCCTCTCGGGCTTTCCTCCGGGCGCTTCCCTTTGGTCTTGCTGTTGTGCGTTTCCGACTCTATCAGATCGTTTTCCGATCCGTTTTCCTCGGTCCCGCTTCGCTTTCCGGCCTTTCGGCTTTCCGGCGAGTCTGACTCTATCAGATCCTTTCGGGCCTGATTCCCAGTCAGTTGGGTTTGTCCTCGCGGCTGTTGGGCCGTTCCGACGTCCCAGACTTTAGCGGATTTCCCGGCCCCGAAGCCAATCGGGGTTCGGAATTGAATTCGGGCACGCCGAAATCATTCCCGGTGGGAGATCGTGCTGAAGATTGGGTGCCGCTCAAGCGGCGAAAGTTGCTGTCGCAGAACCGTTACGGCTCCGTGGCAACTCGAAGAACCTTACGGATCCGGCGGGGCCGTGTCAACCTCCCAGGTCGGGA
This sequence comes from Streptomyces sp. BYX5S, assembly GCF_054724165.1. Lineage (NCBI taxonomy): Bacteria > Bacillati > Actinomycetota > Actinomycetes > Kitasatosporales > Streptomycetaceae > Streptomyces > Streptomyces sp. BYX5S. Next base: position 7,978,708 of record NZ_CM138829.1, read on the forward strand.
AGTTCAGTCGAGGTCGTTGAGGCGGCCGCCGGCGTCCGGCTGGGCGTCCTCCACGCGGCGCAGGAGGCGGGTGAGGACCTCGCCGAGGACGCCGCGTTCCACCGGAGTGAGGTCCTGAAGGAGATCCTCCTCGAACACCGAAGCGAGCCGCATGGCCTCCAGCCACTTCTCGCGGCCCTCCGCTGTCAGCTCGACGATGACGCGGACGCGGTTGTTCTCGTCGCGGTCCCGGGTGACCAGCCCTTCCTGAACCATCCGGTCGATGCGGTGGGTCATCGCGGCGGGGGTCAGGCCGAGGCGCTTGGCGAGCTCGCCGGGGCCCATCCGGTACGGGGCGCCGGAGAGGACGAGGGCCTTGAGGACCTCCCAGTCCGTGTTGCTGATCCCTATCTCGGCGGTCTGGCGTCCGTACGCCACGTTCATGCGGCGGTTGAGTCGGCCGAGCGCCGAGACGATCTGCTCGACCTGGGGGTCGAGGGCCTGGAACTCGCGCTGGTACGCGGCGATCTGCTCTTCGAGAGTCGGCTCGGCCGCCGGCACGCCTGGGGTGTCCGCCATGCCGCGCAGTATGGCACGGGAGTGGTTGGCGTTGAAGTCCTTGCGTGTGTACTCTTTAGCTTCGAACTTTAGCTTCTAAGTCTTCAGGGTTAAGGCCCCACACAGCGAAAGGGCAGGTGAAAGTGACCAGGGCGATGGGCGCGGCGATGCGCCGGATTCAGGTGGGCAGCGCGCTGAGCGCGTTCGGCATCGGCTTCACGGTTCCGTTCCTCTACGTGTACGTGGCGGAGGTCCGGGGGCTCGGGGCCAGTGCGGCGGGGACCGTACTGGCCGCCTTCGCCATGGCCGCCCTGGTCGTCCTGCCCTTCACCGGTCGCGCCATCGACCGGCGCGGCCCGCTGCCCGTGCTCGTCGCCGCCTCGGTCGTGGCGGCCGTGGGCGCTCTTGGCCTCGGGTTCGCCACGAACGAGCCGGCGGCCATCGTCGGCGCCGCGGTGCTCGGCGCCGGGACGGCGGTGCTCCAGCCCGCCCTCGCGACGATGATCGTGTGGTGCTCCGCGCCGGAGACGCGCACCAGGTCGTTCGCGATGCAGTTCTTCCTGCAGAACCTGGGGCTCGGCATCGGTGGCCTCATCGGCGGCCAGATCGTCGACGAGAGCCGGCCCGACACCTTCCTGCGGCTCTTCGGCATCGAGGCCGTGATGTTCCTGGTGCTGGCCGCGATCGTGCTGACCGTGCGGATACCGCAGGCGCCCGCGCTCACCGAGGCCGTGCCGAAGGACGAGGGCAGGAGCGGCATGCGGGCGCTGCTGGGGCACCGGGCGATGGTGCAGCTGTGCGTCCTCGGGTTCGTCCTGTTCTTCGCCTGCTACGGGCAGTTCGAGTCGGGGCTGAGCGCCTACGGCGTGGAGGCGGCCGGGATCTCGGCGTCCACGCTCGGGATCGCGCTCGCCGCCAACACGGCGATGATCGTGGTCGCCCAGTTCGCCGTGCTCAAGCTGGTCGAGCGGCGGAAGCGGACGCAGGTGATCGCCGCGGTGGGGCTCATCTGGACCGTCGCGTGGCTGTTCGCCGGGTACGCGGGGCTCGGGCACGGGAGCCAGGCGATGGCGACCGCCGCGTTCGTCTCCACGTACGCGCTCTTCGGGCTGGGGGAGGCGATGCTGTCGCCGACCGTGGCGCCGCTCGTCGCCGATCTCGCTCCCGCGGGCATGGTCGGCTCGTACAACTCGGCGTTCGCGCTGGTGAAGCAGCTCGCGCTGGCGGTAGGGCCCGCGGTGGGCGGGCCGATGGGCGCCGCGCTGCACGGGCCGTACATCGTGACGTTCGTGCTGTTCTCGCTGGCCGTGACGGTGCTCGCGGTGCGGCTCGGCAAGCGGCTGACGCCGGTGCAGAACCAGCCGTCGCTGGCCGGTGCGCGCGTGGTGATGCAGAGCGTCCCGGAGACCGCCGCCGCCGAGGCGTAGGCCCTCAGCCCACGCCCTCCGGCAGGACGAACTCGCACCAGACCGCCTTGCCGCCGCCCGGTGTGCGCCGCGAGCCCCAGTTCGAGGCGATCGAGGCGACGATCGCGATGCCGCGGCCCGTCTCGTCCGCGGGTTCCGCGCGGCGGCGGCGCGGCAGGTGGTCGTCGCCGTCGGTCACCTCGATGATCAGCCGGCGGTCCGTGCGGCGCAGCCGCAGCCGCATCGGCGGGGTGCCGTGCTGGAGGGAGTTGGCGACGAGTTCGCTGGCGGCGAGGACGCCCAGGTCGTGGAGCTCGTCGGCGAAGCGCCAGCTGCTGAGCACGCCGGACGCGAAGGCACGCGCGCGTGGTGCCGCCTCCACCCCGCCGAGGAGTTCGAGGGCCGCGTTGCGGAAGCGCTCGCCGTCCGTGCCCTTGCGGGCCGGGTGCTGGAGGACGAGGACGGCGACGTCGTCGTCGTGGTCGGCGGTGACGCCGGCCGCGCGGATCAGGCGGTCGCAGATCACCTGGGGCGTGCCGGTGGCGCCCGCCAGCGCGTTCTCGAGCGAGGCCACCCCCTGGTCGATGTCCTCGTCGCGCCGCTCCACCAGGCCGTCGGTGTACATGACCGCCGTGGATCCGGGGCCGAGCGGAACCGAGCCCGAGGTGTGCAGCCAGCCTCCGGTGCCGAGGGGCGGGCCCGTGGGCTCGTCGGCGCGGTGGATCAAGCCGTTCTCGTCGCGTACGAGGATCGGCAGATGGCCCGCGGAGGCGTAGACGAGGCGGCCCTCGTTCGGGTCGTGGACGGCGTAGACGCAGGTGGCGATCTGCTGCGGGTCGATCTCCGTAGCGAGTCCGTCCAGCAGTTGCAGTACCTCGTGCGGGGGCAGGTCCAGGCGCGCGTAGGCGCGGACCGCCGTGCGGAGCTGGCCCATGACGGCCGCCGCGCGCACGCCGCGGCCCATGACGTCGCCGATGACGAGGGCCGTGCGGCCGCCGCCGAGAGTGATGACGTCGTACCAGTCGCCGCCGACGGCGGCCTCGGTGCCGCCCGGCTGGTAGGTGGCGGCGATGCGCAGATCGTCGGGTTCCTCCAACTCCTGCGGCAGGAGCGAGCGTTGGAGGGTGACCGCGGTCTCGCGCTGTTCGCGCTCGCTCGTGCGCAGCCGCTCGGCGGCCTCCGCGTGGTCCGTCACGTCGGCCGCGAAGATCAGGACGCCGGGTCCCTCGGCGGTGTCCAGTGGCGTGCAGGTCACCGTGTACGAGCGGCCGCCGGACGTCCTGCGGGACTTGACCGTGCGGGGCTTGGCGCTGCGCAGCACCTGGTCGAGCAGAGGATGCAGGCTGAGCTCTTCGAGTTCGGGCAGGGCCTCGCGGGCCGGTTCGCCGACGGGGCGTGCGCCGAAGGCCGCGACGTAGGCGTCGTTGACGTACGCGATGCGGTGCTCGGGGCCGTGCACCAGGGCGACGAGGGCGGGGATGCGGTCGAGGACGGCGCGTACGGGCAGGCCGTCGACGCCGCCGGCGCCGCTGCCCGCGCCGTCGTCGGGGCGCTCCTCTTCGGACAGCTGCTCGGCGCGGGCCGCGGGGACCGCGCCGTCGGCCGGCTGGGGTCCGCCGTGGTCGGCCCGCGCCGCGGCGCGGCGCTGCGTTCCGGGGAGCCGGGCGCTCCAGCGCGTGAAGTTCACAGGGGAAAAGCCTCGTGGGGTCGAGGGCGGGCGGGGCCCGCCCAGGGTCGTGGACCAGTCTGGCCGACCGTACTGACAAACGTCAGACGCCGGTCCGCGACCGGGAGTTCCGCGCTCCGGCCGCGGTTACGTGCACGAAAACGTCAACGGGGCGCTCAGGGCGACCCCTTCGGGTGCTCGGGCGGTCCCGGCGGGGTGCCTCGGGAGGGTCCCCCGGATGGGTCCGTTGGAGGGACGGCTCCGGCCGCGAGTTCGAACTCGGCACGGGGCTGTTCCAGCGAACCGAGCGAGACGATCTCCCGCTTGAACAGTCCGGTGAGCGTCCACTCGGTCAGGACGCGGGCCTTGCGGTTCACGGTGGGCACCCTGCTGAGGTGGTAGACGCGGTGCATGAACCAGGCAGGGTAGCCCTTCAGCTTGCGCCCGTAGACGTGCGCGACGCCTTTGTGGAGGCCCAGTGACGCCACCGAACCCGCGTACGCGTGCGCGTAGTCGGTGAGCGGTTCGCCGCGCAGGGAGGCCGCGATGTTGTCGCCGAGGGCTCTGGCCTGGCGGACGGCGTGCTGGGCGTTGGGCGCGCACTGCGTGCCGGGCTCGTCGGCGGTGACGTCCGGGACGGCGGCGGCGTCGCCCGCCCCCCACGCGTGCGGGGCGCCGTCGACGGCGAGGGTGGCGGCGCACTTGAGGCGGCCGCGCCCGGTCAGTGGCAGGTCCGTCGCGGCGAGCAGCGGACTGGGTTTGACGCCGGCCGTCCACACGACCGTGCGCGTGGGGAAGCGGGAGCCGTCGGAGAGCACCGCGACCCGGTTCTCGCAGGATTCGAGGCGGGTCTCCAGGCGGACGTCGATGTTGCGGCCGCGCAGTTCACGGATCGTGTACTGGCCCATTTCCGGGCCCACTTCGGGCAGGATCCGGTCGGATGCCTCCACGAGGATCCACTTCAGGTCCTCGGGTTTGACGTTGTGGTAGTACTTCGCCGCGTACCGGGCCATGTCCTCCAGTTCGCCGAGCGCTTCCACGCCCGCGTATCCGCCCCCTACGAAGACGAAGGTGAGCGCCGCGTCGCGGATCGCCGGGTCGCGGGTGGAGGAGGCGATGTCGAGCTGTTCGATGACGTGGTTGCGCAGGCCGACGGCCTCTTCGACGGTCTTGAACCCGATGCCGAAGTCGGCGAGCCCGGGGACGGGGAGCGTGCGCGAGATCGAGCCGGGCGCCAGCACCAGCTCGTCGTACGCGAGGGAGGCCGCGCCCGTGCCCTCCTCGTCGCTGGCCAGCGTGGTGTACGTGGCCGTGCGCTTGGCGTGGTCGATGGACTGCACCTCGCCGACGATCACCTGGCAGCGGTCCAGCGCGCGGCGCAGCGAGACGACGACGTGGCGGGGCGAGATGGATCCGGCGGCCGCTTCCGGCAGGAACGGCTGATACGTCATGTAGGGGTCGGGGGTGACCACGACGATCTCCACGGCGCCGCTCCTGAGCTCCGGTTTGAGCTTCTTCTGGAGCCGCAGGGCCGTATACAGCCCGACGTAACCGCCGCCGACTACAACAATGCGCGTACGCCTTGGGGGCTCGGGGGTGGCCCCCCGGAAGATTGCAGTCCTCACCCTCCCATGACGCATCGGGCCCATGCGTTTGTCCACAGTCCCGACCATTTGTATGACGACCACAAGTGCCGCCTGTGGTAGGGCGGTCGACCCGCGCGCGCGGAAGCGGTGCAGGTCAGGGTCGCGCGCGGGCGCGCGCGGCGGGGTCGTGGACGGCACGGCAACCGGGCCGAAATCCGCTTGTCCCTCTTTCGTGGGGCCCCCGGTGCGGAACCTGCCTCTTCTGAATTGCCCCCGGCTCAACTATGTTCGTGTCCTGTCGGGGTGTCTGGGGGGATACGCGGCCGGGATCAGGAAGCGGTCCTGGAAATCGCTGTCTGTTCCTTCGGGTCCGACAGACAATGGCGGGGAGTGTCTCCGGGGGGAGACGTCATTACCGGGGGATCACATATGCACATTCAGGACTCTCATTGGACCTCAGCCTCTGCCGTGGCGCCCGCGGGCGCTGCCGCGGCGGCCAACGGGCGGGGCGTGGGCGACAGTTCGCGTTCCACACCGCTGCGTGTGGACGCACAGCGCAATCTCGAGCACGTGCTGCGCGCGGCCAGGGAGGTCTTCGGCGAGCTGGGGTACGGGGCACCCATGGAGGACGTGGCGCGCCGCGCTCGCGTCGGGGTGGGCACGGTGTACCGGCGTTTCCCCAGCAAGGACGTACTGGTGCGGCGGATAGCCGAGGAGGAGACCGCGCGTCTCACCGACCAGGCGCGCACGGCGCTCGGTCAGGAGGACGAGCCGTGGTCGGCGCTCTCGCGCTTCCTGCGGACGTCGGTCGCCTCCGGCGCGGGGCGGCTGCTGCCGCCGCAGGTGCTGCGGGTCGGCGTCTCCGAATCCGAGGACGGCGTGCACGACGAGGTGCGCGTCCCCGAGCAGCGTCCGGCGACGCCGGAGCTGCGGCTCGTGGAGCAGCGGCCGATACCGGCCGACGAGGGCCTGCCCTCGGACGACGCGGGGGCCGCCGCGCTCCTGGAGGTCGTGGGGCGGCTCGTGGACCGGGCGCGGGAGGCCGGTGAGCTGCGCGCCGACGTGACGGTGTCGGACGTGCTGCTGGTCATCGCGACGGCCGCGCCGTCGCTGCCGGACGCCGCACAGCAGGCGGCCGCCTCGGCGCGACTGCTCGACATCCTGCTCGAAGGGCTGCGCTCGCGGCCCGCGTAGCCGCGCGGCGCACGTGCTCGACGGCGGACCCGCACCGGACCGCCGGGGTGACCGCGAGTGGACCGCACCGTCACTCGCGGTCAACTCGCGCCCTGGACGCAGTGGTTGAGGCTTCCCCGAACGGGTGATCCGTAGGGGTCGGTTACGCGAAATCTCCACGGATGAGTGGTTGCCGTGCAGCAACCGCTGCGGGGCCCCCGGCGTGTGGCACGCTTTCCCGGTGATCGGGTCAGAGTGGGCGGTCGGGGGCATTCCGCAATGAGCGTTGACGGTCGGGACGAGCAGCGGGCCGAGGGTGGCGGGACGAACGCCGAGGACCCTCACACGCGGCAGGTACCGAGCCAGGGCGGTCCGGGGCGGACGCCCGCCGAGCCGGCCGACCGCCGGACATCCGTGCCGTCGCAGCGCGAGAACGCCTCCCTCACCGGCACCGACGACGCACCGCCCTCCTCCGACGCCGACCTCATCGGCCGGATGCGCGGGGGCGACGACAGCGCCTACGAGGAGCTGTACCGGCGGCACTCCGCCGCCGTCCGCCGCTACGCCCGCACCTGCTGCCGCGACGGGCACACCGCCGACGACCTGACGGCCGAGGTCTTCGCCCGCACCCTCCAGGCCGTGCGCAGCGGCAGCGGCCCCGACCACGCGGTGCGCGCCTACCTGCTGACCACGGTGCGCCGCGTCGCGGCGGGCTGGACGAAGTCGGCGAAGCGCGAGCACCTCGTCGACGACTTCGCCGTGTTCGCCACCCAGGCCGCCCGCTCCAACGAGGCGCGCGACGACGACACGCTCGACCTGGGCGCCGACGTCCGCGCGATGCACGAGGCCGAGCAGACGATGGCCATGCAGGCCTTCCGCTCGCTGCCCGAGCGCTGGCAGGCCGTGCTGTGGCACACGGAGGTCGAGGACGAGTCGCCCAGCGAGGTCGCGACGCTCTTCGGGCTCGACGCCAACGGCACGCGCGTGCTCGCCAAGCGCGCCCGCGAGGGCCTGAAGGAGGCCTACCTCCAGGCGCACGTCTCGGCCACGCTCACCGAGTCCGAGGAGTGCGCGCGCTACGCGGACCGGCTCGGCGCCTACGCGCGCGGCAGCCTGCGCACGCGGGCGGAGCGGGGCCTGCGCAAGCACATGGAGGAGTGCGCCAAGTGCCGCCTCGCGGCGGGCCAGCTCAAGGAAGTCGCCAGCGGCATCCCCGGTGTCGTACCGATCGCGGTCATCGGCTGGTTCGGCGCCGCCGGGTACGCGAAGGCCGCCGCGCTCATCGGCGGTGGCGCCGCCGGGGCGGCGGGCGCGGCCGGAGCCGGTGCGGCCGCCGCGACGGGCGGCGGATCCGCGAGTGGCGGCGCCGCCGGTGGCGCCGCGTCCGAGGGGCTCGGCGCGCCCGCGAAGGCCGGGATCGCGGCCGGTGTGGTCGCGGCCGGTACCGCCGTCGCGCTGGCCATCGCGCTCGCCGGTGACCCGAAGGCGAAGCCGGAGGCGCACAAGAAGTCGCCGCCGCCCGCCGCGCAGCCGATCGAACCGAAGAAGCCGGAGCCCGAGCCCAAGCCCGAGCCGCCGAAGCCGCAGCCCGAGCCGCCGGCGCCGAAGCCGACCCCGAAGCCGGCGCCCGCGAAGGCGAAGCCCGAGCCGAAGCCGACGCCCACCCCGAAGCCGACGCCGCCCAAGCCCGCGCCGCCCAAGGCCAAGCCCACCCCGACCCCGAAGCCCACCCCGAAGCCGACTCCGCCCCCGGCCCCGGCCGTCTACCAGTGGAGCGAGCTGCGGTACGGCCTCACCGGCGACGGCACGCAGCCGGAGATGCGGCTCGGCGAGAGCAGCTGGGTGTGGCAGCGGTACGGAGGAGTGTCGATCAACGACAAGAAGTACGGGCACGGGGTCACGGTGCACGCGCAGTCGTCCGTCACCATCGACCTCAACCGCAGCTGCTCGGCGTACGACGCCTACGCGGGCGTCGACGACATGACGCTCGGCCTGGGCGCCGTCCGGTTCTCCGTGTACGTCGACGGGGCGCGGGCCTGGCGCTCGCCCGTGGTCAAGGGCAACAGCGCGGCGGTGCCGGTGCATGTGAACCTGACCGGGGCGAAGACGATCCGGCTCGTGGCCGAGCCCAACAGCCCGGTCGACTCGGTGGCGCTCGCCGACTGGGCGGAGTCCCGCTTCACCTGCGGCTGATCACGTGCCGTCCGCCAGCTCCGCCAGCAGCTCCTCGTGCGTGAGCGTGCCGCCCAGCGCGCGGGCGGCCTCGTACCGGGCCTCGCCGAGCTCGGCCCGCGCGCGGGCCTCCGTGACCTCGTACTCCTCGCTCTCCGACAGCGATCTCGGCAGTCCGGCGCGCATCACGTCGGCGGCCGCGAACAGCCGCACCGCGCGCGCCAGGTCGCCCCTGCGCGCGTGCAGTTCGGCGCCCACGTCGACGAGGCCCGAGGTCACCGACTCGGCGGTCTGCCCCAGGACCTCGTCGCGCAGCACGCCGACCAGCTGGACGAGGGCCGTCTCGGGGCCGGACTCGGCGGCCGTGATGCGCACTTCGACGTTGCCGAGCGCCGCCGTGAACTGGGGCGGCGGGGTGCCGCCCGCCGCCACCGCGCGGGCGGCGTCGCAGTGCGCGCGGGCGCCCGCCACGTCGCCGTCCGACAGCGTGAGGTAGGCCCACAGCAGGCGGGCGAAGGCCGCCGTGTCCACGACGCCGTACCGCTCCGCCTCCTCGGTCGCCAGGTCGAGCGTCTTCTGCGCGGTGGCGCGGTCGCCCGACCGGAACGCGATCTCGGCGAGCCGCGCCATGAGGAACGGCGACTCGGCGTACGCCCCCACCTCGTAGGCGAGCAGCAGCGCCTCCTCGTACTCGGCCTTCGCCTCCTCGAACCGGCCGCGCCCCATGGCGGCCTCCCCCGCAGCGCTGCACACCTGGGCCCGCATCCAGCGGTCGCCCACCCGGCGGCTCAGGTCCCGCAGTTCGGTCAGGTCGTCGTCGACGCCGCTCATGTTGCCCGGCAGGTCGACCGCCATGTGCGCGCGGAACATGAGGGTGACGCCGAGCTCCCACTCGCCGCCGAAACGACGGCAGTTGGCGACGGCCTCGTCCAGCGCGGCGCGTACGCCCGCGCCGTCGTCGTCGTTCAGATGGAACAGCATGAACGGCCACACGATGCCGGGGAAGCGGGCGCCCTGAGGGCTGGGCGGCGCGAACGCGGCCCGTACCCGCCGCGCGTACACGCGGTCCTCCTCGGCGGCGACCGTGCTGTGCGGGTAGACCTCCGAGCGCAGGAACAGGGCGAGCAGCCGCAGGTTCATCCGGGGCCAGTACAACGGGTCGGCCGGATCGTCAGGGACGGAGCGGTCCGGCAGCAGCCGCACGACCTCGTCGACCCAACCGGTGCCCTCCGAGCGGTAGTTGCGCAGCCACCAGAACCAGCCCAGGTGCAGGGCCAGCGCGATCGCCGTCTCCTCGTCGGCCGTGTCCGGTCCGGACGTGACGCGCGTCATCGCCGCGCGGATGTTGTCGAGGTCCGCCTCCAGGCGCTGGATCCACGGGAGTTGCCCGGCCGAACGCAGCTCGGGGTCGGCCTTCTCGACCAGCGCGCGTACGTACGCGATGTGCCGGCGCTCGGCCGCCGTGAGGACGCCGGGGGACTCGGCGGCGCGCTCCGCGGCGTACTCGTGGATGGTCTCCAGCATCCGGTAGCGCATCCCGCCGCCGCGCTGCTCCTGCTGCGCGGCGGCGACCAGCAGGGACTTGTCGAGGAGGGAGCCGATGACGTCGGCGACGCCGTCGGCCGAGCACACCGCCTCCGCGGCCTCCAGGTCCCAGCCGCCGGCGAAGACCGACAGCTCGCACAGCGTGCCGCGCTCCTTCTTGTCGAGCAGGTCCCAGGACCAGTCGACGACCGCGCGGAGGGTCTGCTGGCGGGGCAGCACGGTGCGGCTGCCGCCGGTGAGCAGGCGGAAGCGGTCGTCGAGGCGGTCCGCGATCTGGCGCGGCGTGAGCAGTCTGAGGCGGGCCGCGGCCAGCTCGATGGCCAGCGGCAGTCCGTCGAGGCGGCGGCAGATCTCGGCGATGGCCTCCTGGTCCCGCGCGGGGTCGAAGCCGGGGCGGGCCGCGGCGGCCCGTTCGGCGAACAGGCGGTGGGCGTGGTCCGGGGACAGCGGCTCGACGGGGGCGACGAACTCCCCGGGGACGCCCAGGGGTTCGCGGCTGGTGGCGAGGATCGTGAGGCCGGGGCAGCGCGTGAGGAGGGTCTCGGCGAGCTGGGCCGCCGCACCGATCACGTGTTCGCAGTTGTCAAGGATCAGGAGCAGGCTGCGGTGCGCGCAGTGCTCCACGAGGAGGCTGGTCGGGTCGGTCCCCGGGCCCGACAGCTCGTTCGTCATCAGGACCGTCTCGCGCAGGTCCAGTGCGCTGACGACCGCGCCCGGGACCGCTCTCGGGTCGTCGAGCGGCGCCAGCTCGACCAGCCAGGGCTGGGAGAGGGCCGCGGCTGCCTCTTCCGCCAGGCGGGTCTTGCCGGAGCCGCCCGGACCCGTGAGGGTGACCAGGCGTGCTCCTCGCAGATGGGAACGGATGGCGTCCAGCTCCGGTTCCCGCCCCACGAACGAGTCGAGCCGCGGCCTCAGATTGCCGTTCCTGGCGGATGGGCGGCGTTTCAGCCCCTCCGGCGATCGAGGAGCGGGGTCCGGGGCGGAGGTCCGGAGGGTGGGGGACGACGGGTGCAGCAACTCCTGGTGGAGGGCGACCAGTTCGGGCCCGGGGGCCGCACCGAGCCCGTCCGCCAGCACGCGCCGAGCCTTCTCGTACGCCGCCAGCGCGTCCGCCCCGCGCCCCACCTCCCGCAACGCCCGAACGAGCGCGGCGTGCAACGGCTCGTCGTACGGATGCGCGACCGTCAGCTCACGCAGCTCCGGTACGAGGTCCGCGGCGCGGCCGAGCCGCAGATCCGCCTCCACGCGCGCGCGGGTGGCGTCCTGCCGCCGCGCCTCGTAGCGCGTGGCGGCCGAGCGGTCGGCGAGATCGGCGAGGGCCGGACCGCGCCAGAGCCCGAGCGCCTCCCGCAGGGTGCTCGCGGCGGTCCCCGGGTCCCCCGCCGCGAGCGCCGCGACCCCCTCACGGGTCAGCCGCTCGAAGACGTGCACGTCGATGTCCTCGCGGCTCGCGGCGAGCCGGTACCCGCCGGCCTCCGAGGTGACGGCCTCCTTGCCGAGCGCGCGGCGCAGCCGGCCGACCAGCGCCTGGAGGGCGGCCGGGGCGTCGGCGGGCGGCTCGTCGCCCCAGACGTCGTCGATGAGGGCGTCCGTGGCCGCGGTGCGCGGGGTGTGCAGGGCCAGCGACGTGAGCAGCGCACGCAGCCGCGGCCCGCCCGTGGCCACGGGAACGCCCCCGTCGTCGTATGCCTGCGTGGTTCCCAGGATCTTGTACCGCACTGAGGCATTGTCGCCGCCCGGCACCGCGAGGGCCCAGTTCTTTACCCGGAGCTGCCGCTACCTGGGCCCCGCGCCGAGGGCGCGCTCGGGGACGACGCTCCCCGTCGGCACGGCACGCGCGCGTGCGGGTGTGCCGGTCCAGCAGGTGCCGCGGCGGGACAGCAGGCGGCGCAGCCACAGTTCGAGGGCGACCAGGTCGGCCAGGCCGTCGAGGGGCAGCGGTTCGCCGTCGGCCGCGGCGCGCAGCGCTTTGCGGACGACGCGGGCCTCGACCAGGCCGGTCTGGGCGAGCAGCGGCGTGTCGAAGAGCCCGATGAGCCGGTCGGCGGCGAGCCGCAGCCCCGCGCGGGTCGCCGCGGCGGACGAGGCGTGCGAGGGCGCGCCCCAGCCGGGCGGCAGTTCACTGACGCCAGCGCCTTCGAGGACCCGGCGCAGGATCTCCGCGCGGGCGCCCGGCTGGACGCGCAGCGCCTCGGGCAGGGCGCGGCAGGCGCGGACCACCTGGTTGTCGAGGAAGGGCGCGTGCAGGCGCTGGAAGCGGACCTCCGCGGCCTGCTCCAGGATGCGCAGGTCGGCGGCGTGCCGGGCGAGGCCCGCGCGGGCCCGGAACTCGCCGGGCCGCTGGCCGGGTCCCGGCCCCGGGCGGGTCGCGCCGTCATGCAGGCGAACCGATACTTCAGCCAGTGCCTCCCCCGTCAGCCAGCGCGCGGCCGGCCCCGGTCTCGCCCACGCGAGGGCGGCGAGCGACGCTCCTACGGCGCCGCCCGGCTCCTCGAAGTTCTGTTGCAGGAGCCGGCTGGAGAGCCCTTCGAGGCCCGCCTTGTAGGGCGTACGGGCGAGTTTTCTGGCCGCTCCGTAGACGCGCGCGGGCACCGCGAGCGAGCCGTCGGCCTTCGTGAGCGCGGCGACGGGGCGCACCATGTGGCGGCGGCGCCGGTCCATCAGCAGGTCGGCCAGGCGCGCGGGGTGGGCGTCCAGGACCTGGCGGGCGCCGTAGCCGGTGAAGTGGTCGGCGCTGCCGGAGGCGAGGCGGGCGCGGTGCCGGGCGGCCGTGACGAGGGTCGCGCTCGGCTCGTCGGTGAGCGGACCGTCCAGCTCCGCGTACGGCAGCGCCTCCTCGCCCGCCGCCACGACCACGTGGTGGAGCCGCGGGTTGGCGGCGAGCGCCCCGGCCCGCTCCAGCTCCGCCTCGTGCTGGTCGGCCCTGGACGAGCGGTCGTTGAAGGTGACCGCCAGGAGGCGCTCGCCCGCGCCCGTGCCGTGCCCGAGGACCGTGCCGGGCATGCCGGGCAGGCCCGCCGCGAGCAGCGCGAGGGTGCCGGAGGCCGGGCCGCCGGAGACGTCGGCGCCGATGCCGGGCACGGGCATGCCGCGCGCGGCCCGCCGCTCGGCGGGGCCCATGCCGGGCACGGGTCCCGGGTCCAGGTCGGTGCCGGGCACGTGCCGGGGCGCGGCGAGCCGGGTCCGTACGGCGTCCACGAGGGCGTCCCTGACGTCGTCCACGGCGCTGTCCGGGTCGACGGCGCCCGCGCCCACCGCGAGCGACGCCACGGGCTCGTAGCCGGCGATCTCGCGGGAACCGGCGCGCAGGATCAGCGCGTGGCCCGGCGGGATGCGGTGCACGCCCTGGTACGGCGTCGAGTCGTGCAGCGCCTCCGGGACGTCGGGCGCGGCGAGCAGCGCGGCCAAGTGCCCCACGTCCAGGTGGGCTTCGATGAGGTCGGCGAGCGGGAGCGCCGCCGTCGCGTACGCGGTGCCGCCCGCCCACGGGGTGTGGAAGACGGGGCGCGCGCCCGCGAGGTCGCCCACCACCGTGACGCGGCGGCCCACTTGGACGATCGCCGTGTAGCTTCCGGGCCACGCCGTGAGGTGGCGCAGGGCGCCGCCGCGCGCCGCGAAGAGGCCCACCCTCAGTTGTTCGTCGGAGGCTCCGCAGACGCCGAGGACGGCGATCCTCGTCTGTTCGTCGGCCTTCACGATGCGTACTTCGTCGGCGCGCCAGTCGCCGACCGCCCACAGCGGATCCGGGTCGCCCCACAGGAGTTGGGAGCCCACCGGGTGTACGGTTTCGCCCTCCGAGCCCATGGCACCCGCGGAACCGAGGGCAACGGGCCCGGAGGGGGCACTGCTCCACCCCACCAACCAGCGCATCGCCGCCTCCACAGGCTGTGGACAACACAAGGGAACCCCATGCTGCCACGAAGGCGGCGCCAAAGAGGGCGCAAGTGAGGAGCGGGAAATGGCGTACGCTCCCCCTAATGCGCCCCATTTGAGCCGTGGTTGAACCGTGGCACTACCTGGACCAGTACGGATGACAGGGGCGAGATTCGGCCAAATCGTCCGCGGATGGCCGGAGGTGAACACACCGCTTCGGCCACAGCGCGTGGGCGTACAGTCCGGGAGGCGCGGTTCGCCTCCCGGACCGGTCCGCCGCCCGCGGGGATGTAGGCGGCGGTGTCCCCCAGCCCACTGGATCCAGTACAGCGGGCCGACCCACGCAGGTCCCATGCAAGCGCCGCCCCGCCCTCCGGGTAAGAGCGCACGCACAGGCGCACGGCACCACGCCCGGAGCACACGGTCACACGGCGTGGCCTGCGCCGTACTTCAGTACGGACAACAATCCCGCCATCCGGAATGACGGCCCTTAACGCTTGGGATGCGGCGAACTACGCTGGGTGTACGAATGCCGCGCGGTTATGCCAGGCCGAAACAGTCGGCGTGGTGCCCGGCGCGGCAGCCGTCTGTGTCGAGGGGTGGCTCATGTCCAGGGAGCAACGCGGGCCGAACGAAAAGCTCGGCGCCGTTCTCGCCCTCGCGGGAATCAGCAACGCAGGACTCGCCCGCCGCGTCAACGACCTCGGTGCGCAACGGGGTCTGACGCTGCGCTACGACAAGACGTCGGTGGCGCGCTGGGTGTCGAAGGGCATGGTTCCGCAGGGCGCGGCGCCGCATCTCATCGCGGCCGCCATAGGCCAGAAGCTCGGCCGGCCGGTGCCGTTGCACGAGATCGGCCTGGCCGACGCGGACCCGGCGCCCGAGGTGGGCCTCGCGTTCCCGCGCGACGTACGGGCGGCGGTGAAATCGGCGACCGAGCTGTACCGGCTCGACCTCGCCGGGCGACGGGCGGGCAGCGGCGGGATCTGGCAGTCGCTGGCCGGATCCTTCGCGGTGAGCGCGTACGCGACGCCCGCTTCACGGTGGCTGATAACACCGGCCGACTCCTCGGTCGCCCGCGAGGCGCGGCCCTCGGAGGCGGCGGAGGAGGGCGCGCCGCAGAAGGTCGGCCACAGTGACGTGCAGAAGCTGCGGGAGGCCGCGGAGGACGCGCGGCGCTGGGACTCCAAGTACGGCGGCGGGGACTGGCGTTCGTCGATGGTGCCGGAGTGTCTGCGGGTGGACGCGGCGCCACTGCTGCTCGGCTCCTACTCGGACGAGGTCGGGCGTTCGCTGTTCGGGGCGGCCGCCGAGCTGACGCGGCTCGCCGGATGGATGGCGTTCGACACCGGGCAGCAGGAAGCGGCGCAGCGGTACTACATCCAGGCGCTGCGGCTGGCGCGGGCGGCGGCGGACGTGCCGCTGGGCGGCTATGTGCTCGCCTCCATGTCGCTCCAGGCGACGTACCGGGGGTTCGGGGACGAGGGTGTCGACCTCGCGCAGGCCGCCATCGAGCGCAACCGGGGGCTGGCGACGGCCCGCACCATGAGCTTCTTCCGGCTCATCGAGGCACGCGCGCACGCGCGCGCCGGTGACGGGCACGCGGCCGGGGGCGCGCTGCGGGCCGCCGAGGGGTGGCTGGAGCGGGCCCGGGACGGTGACACCGACCCGTCGTGGCTCGGCTTCTACTCGTACGACCGGTTCGCGGCGGACGCGGCGGAGTGCTACCGCGACCTGAAGGCGCCGCGGCAGGTGCGGCGGTTCACGGAGCAGGCGCTGTCGAAGCCGACGGAGGAGTTCGTGCGCTCGCACGGGTTGCGGCTCGTGGTCTCGGCGGTGGCCGAGCTGGAGTCGGGGAACCTCGACGCGGCGTGCGAGCAGGGCACGCGGGCGCTGGAGGTCGCCGGGCGCATCTCGTCCGCGCGGACCACGGAGTACGTGAAGGACCTGCTGCACCGACTGGAGCCGTACGGCGACGAGCCGCGGGTGGTGGAGCTGCGGGAGCGGGCCCGGCCGCTGCTGATGGCCCCGGCGTAGGCGGTGCGCGCCGCACCGCGATCCGGCCACGGCCGACGACGCCCGTTTCCAGCCCTTCCCGCGCCCGCTTTCAGCCCTCCCGCGCCCGTTCTCGGCCCCTCCGGCGCCCGTTTCCCGCCCTTGTGGCGATTGAGGAGCGGGGGGCCGGGGCAGAGCCTCGGGGGGCGGGGCGGTCCGGATGTCAGTGGGGTCGGGCAAGATGCTGGGTGTGTCGGGAGTGGAGGTGAGGACCGTGGGGGCGGCTGCTCATGACGGGGACGTACTGGTGGTCGGCGGGGGGATCGTCGGGCTCTCCACCGCCTATGCGGTGTCGAGGGCGGCGCCCGGGACCCGGGTCGTCGTCCTGGAGAAGGAGCCGGGCCCGGCCCGGCACCAGACCGGCCGCAACAGCGGAGTCATCCACAGCGGGATCTACTACCGCCCCGGTTCCCTCAAGGCCCGCTTCGCGGTCCGCGGCGCCGCCGAAATGGTCAAGTTCTGCGCGGAGTACGGGATCCCGCACGAGGTCACCGGCAAGCTGATCGTCGCCACCGAGCGCGACGAGCTGCCCCGCCTGCATGCCCTCGTCCAGCGCGGCCGGGAGAACGGGATTCCGGTGCGCGAGCTCGGCCCCGCCCAGATCCAGGAGTACGAGCCGGAGGTGCGCGGCCTCGCCGCGATCCACGTCGGGACGACCGGGATCGTGGACTACCGCGCCGTCGCCGAGCGGTTCGCCGAGGCGTCCGGGGCGGAGATCCGCTACGGCGCGGACGTCGTGCAGGTCGACCGGCGCGAGGACCGCGGCGTCGCCGTGCGGACGCGGGCCGGGGACGTGATCCGCGGGCGGGTCCTCGTCAACTGCGCGGGGCTGCGCTGCGACGAGGTGGCGCGGCTGACCGGGGACGACCCGGGGATGCGCATCGTGCCGTTCCGCGGCGAGTACTTCGAGCTCGGGCGGCCGGACCTGGTGCGCGGGCTCGTGTACCCCGTGCCGGACCCCGCGTTCCCGTTCCTCGGGGTGCATCTGACGCGCGGCATCGACGGGGGCGTGCACGTGGGGCCCAACGCGGTGCCGGCGCTCGCGCGCGAGGGGTACGACTGGGGGGTCGTACGGCCGCGCGAGGTGGGCGGGACGCTGGCCTGGCCGGGTTCGTGGCGGATGGCTCGGCGGCACTGGCGGTACGGGGCGGGTGAGGTGCGGCGGTCGCTGTCGAAGGCGGCGTTCACGAAGGCGGTGCGCAGGCTCGTGCCCGCGGTCACCGCGGAGGACATGGTGCCGGTGGCGGCGGGGGTGCGGGCGCAGGCGGTGTTGCGGGACGGGACGTTGGTGGACGACTTCTTGATACGGGAGGGGGTGCGGGCGGTGCATGTGCTGAACGCGCCTTCGCCCGCGGCGACGGCGTCGTTGCCCATTGGGCGGGAGATCGCGGGGCGGGTGCTGGCGTTGCTGTGAGCGCCGGTGCCGGGGGTGGCGTCACGGGGCTCCGCCCCGGACCCCGCTGCTCAATCGCCGCAGGGGCTTGATGGTGCCCGGCACACGCTGCTCGAGCCGGCTCGCGGGCGCACGTAAAGTTGGGGGCACTGTGTCTGAGTCGTCTGAAAATTCCGCGTCCACCGCCCGCCCCAACGAGCCGCGGTTTCCCGACGGGCCCCGGCCCGATCCCGCGGGGTCGCACTACGAGCACCGCATCCGCAGCTTCCAGCCCCGCCGCGGCCGGGTCACCGAAGCGCAGGCCGACGCCTTGCAGCGGTTGTGGCCCAAGTGGGGCCTGGACATCGACGGGCAGCGCACGCTCGACCTCGCGGAGCTGTTCCCCGGCGTCGAGCGCGTCGTCCTGGAGATCGGTTTCGGCATGGGCGAGGCCACGGCGCAGATGGCGCAGGACGATCCGACGACCGGCATCCTCGCGGTCGACGTGCACACGCCCGGCCAGGGCAATCTGCTGAACCTGGCGGACCGCGCCGGGATCGACAACGTACGCGTGGCGAACGGCGACGCGATCGTGCTCCTGCGCGACATGCTCCCGGACGACTGTCTCGACGGTCTGCGCGTGTACTTCCCGGACCCGTGGCCCAAGAAGCGGCACAACAAGCGGCGGCTGATCCAGGCGGAGTTCCTGTCGCTGGTGGGCGGGCCGCTGAAGCCGGGCGCCGTCGTGCACTGCGCGACGGACTGGGAGGACTACGCGGAGCAGATGCTGGAGGTGCTGACGGAGCACCCCGAGTACGAGAACGCCGTCGAGGGGGGCGGGTACGCGCCGCGGCCGGAGTTCCGGCCGCTCACGAGGTTCGAGGGGAAGGGGTTGGACAAGAGTCATGTGGTGCATGACCTCTTGTTCCGGCGTCGTTGAGGTCTCCCCCGCTCCTCAATCGCCGGAGGGGCTTGAGGTGACATAGCCGGAGAGGCTTGACGGGGCATCGCCGGAGGGGCTTGGTCGGCGCCCCGTCGCGGTCCGCCGTATCCCTCGTTAGGGTCAATCCGTGGCCTCGTACCCCGCCTACCCGCATCACCCGGACCACGTCCTCGGCGCGCACCCGAGCGGCGCGGTCCCGCATCCGCGGTGGTGGGAGCGGAAGGGCGTGCGGGCGGCCGGGCTGGGGATGCTGCTCGCGGTGTCCGGGGTGGTCATCCTCGCGCTGGTGCGGGAGCAGACCGGGACCGAGGGGTTCCTGGTCGGCCTGGGGCTCGCGGTGCTGCCGGTGCCGCTGCTCATATCGGCGTTCCGCTGGCTGGACCGCGTACAGCCGGGCCCCTGGCGGAACCTGGTGTTCTCCTTCGCGTGGGGCGCCTGCGCCGCCGCGCTGATCGCGATCGTCGCCAACAGCTTCGCGACCCGCTGGATAGCGACCGCGACCGCCGACCCGTCCAGCGCCGACACCCTCGGCGCCACCGTCATAGCCCCGATCGTCGAGGAGTCCGCGAAGGCGGCGGCCGTGCTGCTCGTCTTCCTGTTCCGCAGACGGGACTTCACCGGAGTCGTCGACGGCGTCGTCATCGCCGGGGTGACCGCGACCGGCTTCGCGTTCACCGAGAACATCCTCTACCTCGGCAACGCCTTCGGCACCGACCAGCTCTCCGGCACCGGTCCGGGCCTGACCTCGGTCACCGCCGCCACGTTCTTCGTGCGCATCGTGATGTCCCCGTTCGCGCACCCGTTGTTCACCGTGCTCACCGGCATCGGCTTCGGCGTCGCCGCCGCCATGGCGCCCCGGCACGGCCGGGTGCGGCGGATGCTGCTCCCGCTCGCCGGGCTGCTCGCCGCGATGGGCATGCACGCGTTCTGGAACGGCTCGTCGTCGTTCGGCGAGTACGGGTTCTTCGCGGTGTACGCCGTGTTCATGGTGCCGGTGTTCGGCGGGATCACCTGGCTCGCGGTGTTCCTGCGCCAGCGCGAACTGCGCACCGTGCGCCAGGAACTGCCCGCCTACGTCGCCGCGGGGTGGCTCGCGCCGCCGGACCCGTTCGCGCTCGGCTCGCTGCGGGCCCGCCGGCTGGCCCGGGACTTCGCCACGCACTACGGCGGCCGGTCGGCCGCGACGGCCGTCGCCGAGTACGAGGCCTGCGCGACGTCCCTGGCGCTGCTGCGCCACCGCGGGCGCCGCGGCCGGGCCGGCGCCGACTTCGCCGTACGGGAGCGGGAGTTGCTGGAAGCGCTGTGGGAGCGCCGCGCGTTCGCGCGCCCGGCCCTCGCGTACGGCTCCCAGATCGCGGCGCCGATGTGGCTGCCCCCGGTGTACGCGGGCCCGGTCCCGTACGCGGGAGCACCGCTTCCGTACGCGTCCTCACCGCCGCACGGAGTCGCGTACAACGGCCCCCACAGCCACATCCCCCCGGGCCACAACCCCTACCGCTCCTGAGACCGTTACCGGGACGCCGCCGTCAGTCGGCCGAGTTCCGGCTCCGTCAGCCGGAGGTCCGCCACCGCGAGCAGGGCCGGGAGCTGGTCGACGACGCGCGCGGACGCGATCGGCGCGGTCACCGTGGGCTGCGCGGCGAGCCAGGCGAGGGCGACCGTGGCGATCTCGGCGTCGTGCGCCTGGGCGATCTCGTCGAGGGCGGTCAGGACCTTCCGGCCGCGCTCGGTCTCCAGGTGCGCGCCGGCCTTCTCGGCGCGGGCGCTGTCCACCCGCTGCCCCGCCCGGTACTTGCCGGTCAGGAAGCCGGACGCGAGCGCGTAGTAGGGCACGGCCCCGAGGCCGGCGCGGGCGGCGACGTCCTGGAGCCCGCCCTCGTAGGTGTCGCGGGAGACGAGGTTGTAGTGCGGCTGCACGGCGACGTAGCGGGCGAGGCCCTCGCGGTCGGAGTGGTCGAGGGACTCCTGGAGGCGGTCGGCGGAGATGTTGGACGCGGCGATGTGCCGTACCTTGCCCGCCTTCACCAGCTCGTCGAGGGCGCCGATGATCTCCTCGACCGGCGTTTCGGTCTTGTCGTAGTGCGTGTAGTACAGGTCGATGTGGTCGGTGCCCAGGCGCTTCAGCGAGGCGTCGGCCGCGGCCTTGACGTTGGCGGCGGACAGGCCCTGGTAGTCGGGGTGCTGGCTGACCTTCGTGGCGATGACGACGTCGTCGCGGCGGCCGCGCGAGGCCAGCCACTTGCCGATGACGGTCTCCGACTCACCGCCCTGGTTGCCGTCCGCCCACGCCGAGTACACGTCGGCGGTGTCGATGAAGTTGCCGCCCGCGGCGACGTACGCGTCGAGGACGTCGAAGGACGTGGCCTCGTCGGCGGTCCAGCCGAACACGTTGCCGCCGAGGGAGAGCGGGAAGACCTCCAGGTCGGAGCCGCCGAGCCTGCGCAGAGAGGGGGAAGAAGTCATGCCCTGTCCCAACACCCGTACGGAATGCGGTATTCCGGGAATGCGCCGTTCGGGGTGCGTCTCAGGGAGTGAGGCCCTTGTCGCGCAGCCAGGCCGCCGGGTCGACCCCGGTGGACTGCCCGTCGGGGTGGACCTCCAGGTGCAGGTGCGGCCCGGTGACGTTGCCGGTGGCGCCGACGCGTCCGATGACGTCGCCGGTCGTGACCTTCTGGCCCACGCTGACATTGAGCGAGGACTGGTGGCAGAACCAGAGTTCGGTGCCGTCGTCGAGGGTCAGCACCGTGCGGTAGCCGTACGCGCCCGCCCAGCCGGCCTCCGTGACGGTGCCGGAGTGAATGGCGCGGATCGGGGTACCAGTGGAAGCAGCGAAGTCCAGACCCGTGTGATACCCGGAGGACCACATGGAACCAGGCTGACCGAAGGTGCCGGAGAGCGTGTACGAGGCGACCGGGAGCTTGTAGCTGCGCGCCAGCTTGGCGAGGCGCTCGGCCTCGGCCTTGCGGCGGGCCTCCTCCTCGGCCTTCTTCTTCTCGGCGAGTTCCTTGGCCTTGGCGGCGTCCTGCTTGGCGGCGGCCTCCTCGGCGGCCTGCTTGGCGGCAGCCTCCTCGGCGGCCTGCTTCGCGGCGGCGTCGGCGGCGTCCTGCTGCGTCTCGGCCTGCTGCATGATGCGGGCCCGCAGCGCCTCACCGGCGCCGGTTCGGCCGTCGGCCGCGTCGGCCTGAGTGATACCGGCGCCGCTCAGCGGGGAGGCCGTGGCGCCGGAGCCGGAGTCCGAGTCGTCGGATATCAGGGAGCCCACGCCCGGCAGCGACTTGGCCTCGGGCAGCGAGTCCTTGACCGCCGACAGGTCGGGCATGGAGATCTGGACCGGCGGCTTGCCGCCCTGCGCGGTGGCGATGCCGCCCGCGCCGACGGCGGCGATCACGCCGACGCCCAGGACGGTGGAGCTGCGCGCGAATCCGCCGCGCTGACGGGCGACACGGTGCCTGCCGCGGACGGGGGAGACGGACTCCTCGGTGGGGTTCCACTCCTCCCAGGTCTCCTGCTCGGCACCGATGGTGTCCTCGGGGCCGTAGAAGAACTCTGGGGCAGGCCGGTTCGACGCCACGGGGGCGCTCTCCTTTCCTTCCTTCTCGCCTACCGGGTTAGCTGACGGGTTCGGAGCAGGAAGGTCTCCTACGGACACCAAAGATGTCCGATTCACCCCAAGTTAATGGTTCCCCGGTTCCCTTGCGGGATTGAGCGTGTGCGCACGGAGCCGTCTCTTGTGACGGCTGGGACGACCGCGCTGCGTTATCGAACGTTAATAGACAGCAGACAGTAATTCCAAGCGCTTCCCACTGATCGTTCACGACTCTGGCCAGGACTTATCCGGACAAGAATGAACAGAGTCAGGCGAGTTGACCGTCCGTCGGCACCGCCCCGACCAGGAGCACCTTTCTGACGGTGCATCAATTGTTATGCGGAGCGACGCCGTTCGGCTACGTTCCGCTACCTCGGGTAACAACGATCTTGGTCGTCAGCCGCGGCGCACGGCGAGCAGCGCCATGTCGTCCCGCGACCCGTCGCCGGTGTGCGCGCGCACCTCCGCGGCGAGGGTCGCGAGCAGCTCCTCGGGCCCGGGGAAGAGGCGGCCGGACAGCCGGGCCGCCGGATCGTAGAAGCGGCCGCTCGGATCGCGCGCCTCGGAGAGCCCGTCGGTGTAGAGCAGCAGCGTGGCCGCGGACGGGAACGCCGCCTCGACGGACCGGTCGGGCCAGCTGCCCAGCTCGCTCATGCCGAGCGGCAGCGCCGCCTGGCGCGGGGTGAGCTCCCGCACGGTGCCGTCGCCGAGGAGCAGCAGGGGCGCGGGGTGACCGCGGTTGAGGACGCGGACGAGCTCGGCGCCGTGCGGGATCTCGACGAGCACCGCGGTGGTGAAGCCCTCGAAGTCGTCGATGCCGCTGCGCCGGGTGCCCTCGCGGGCCAGCGCCCGCTCCAGGCGCTGGGCCACCGCCTCCAGGGAGCCCTCCTGCTCGGCGGCCTCCCGGAACGCGCCGATGACGACGGCGACCGCGGCGACCGCGCCCATGCCCTTGCCGCGCACGTCGCCGACGATGATCCGGATGCCGTGCGGAGTGTCCTGCACCGCGTACAGGTCACCCCCGATGAACGCGTCGGCCTGCGCCGCCTCGTAGCGCGCCGCGATCACGTGCCCGCCGAGCCGCCCGGCCGGCACCGGCAGCACCGCCAGCTGCGCGGCCTGGGCGATCTCGCGGGCGGAGGCCAGCTGCTCGTAGCTGCGGCGCACGATCCGGTTGAGCACACAGGCCAGCACGCAGACGGTGGCCACGGTGACGAGCTCGGTGACGAACGCGACGCCGAGGTTGTTCATGAAGTGCAGATGCACGGCGAGGATCGCGCCGATCGCCCCCGCGCCCACCAGGATCGTCGCACCGAGCGAGAAGAACTGGGCGGCCACCAGCGGGGCCGCGCTCAGCAGCGGGGCGCCGGAGTAGCCGGTCGGCGTGAGGTACTCGTAGATCCCGCCGCCGACGACGAGCAGCACGGGAAGGACGCGTAGGAAGAGCCGGGTGGTCACGGCCTCGGCCTCGCGCCGCCGCCGTCTCCCCCCGCTTCCTCCTTCTCGCTGCCCCACCAGTCGTCTCCTGCCGCGTCCCAGCCCGCTTCCGGCGTCTCACCAAGAGTTCCCGCACGGGGGCCCGGCGGCGAGCAGGGCTGGGCCGTACGGGTGGGGAACGTGACGCGCGCAACATCGGGACACGAAAACGACCGGGGCCGGAATTCCCTTGGGATTTCGGCCCCGGTCTTCAGTAGCGGGGACAGGATTTGAACCTGCGACCTCTGGGTTATGAGCCCAGCGAGCTACCGAGCTGCTCCACCCCGCGCCGTTGTGTTCACAACCCTACGCCATCGGAGGGACGGAAAGCGAATCGCTTATGCCGAGGTCGCGTGCGTGAGCGTCTCCCAGGCCACGAACAGGTCGTCGGTCCCCTCGGGGCGCTGCGCACGGGTGAGCTTCTCGGTCTGCGGGAGATCCATCCTCAGCCGCCCGCGGAGGTGCTGGAGCCCGACCTCCGTGTCGGGCCCCATGTCCCGCTGCACCTTCCCGCCGCACAGCCAGGCCGGGGCCTTGGCGCCCAGCTGGTACTTGGAGTGGAACTCGAGGGCGGCGGCGAGCCGGTCCTTCACCTCCCCGTACAGGTCGAGGCCCTGGTGCCAGGCGGTCTCGGCCATGTGGGAGGTGGCGGCGAGCGAGTAGCTGGCGTGCTTGAAGTTGCGGCAGGTCTCCTGGGCGAGCCCGTCCTTGAACGTCTTCTGCCCGAACCAGTACGTCTGGAGCTCCTTCGGGCTGTCGATGCCGCTGCCCTTGGGCTTCACCGGCAGCGCCCCGTCGGACGCCAGGTAGAAGTACGCGGGGACGCGGGCGCGGAAGTGTCCGACGGCCTGGTCGAAGGCGGCCTGGTCGTTGAGGTGGACGGCCATGCTCATGGTGGCGTCGGCCATCACCAGGTCCCAGTTGCCGTTGAAGTCGGCGGAGCCGTCCCGCACCTGGGGAAGGTAGACCTCGCGCAGCATCCGCTGGAACTTCAGCTCCTGCCCGTCGGGCCAGTCCCCGTACGTGTACTGCATCAGCTCGGCGGCCTTCGCCCAGGAGGTGCCGGCCCAGGCGGCCTGGAGTCCCGCGTTGTCCTCGGTGTGGCCGGTGATCCGGTCCGACCAGGCGTCCATGATCTCGACGGCCTTGGCTGCGTGCGCCTTGTCGCGGGTGATGTTCCACAGCAGGGCCTGCGTGTAGGCGGCGATGGCGTCCTCGCGCTCCTCGACGCAGCCCTGGCCCGCCTCCGCGTCGAAGGGGCACTCCACGGTCTCGTACGGCTTGGGCTCGTAGTCGAGGTCGGCGTACTTGCTGCCGCTCATCTCCTCGTACGCCGACAGCCACGGCTCCTGCTTGCGGGTCACGTGGTCGCGGGCGGCGGCCAGTTGGGCCTTGTCCACCAGGACGCCGGGGTGCGCGAAGAGGCCGCCGGAGGGGCGGGTCCCGGGGTGTGCGCCCACGTCGGCGTCGGTGCGGGCGTCGGCGCCGCACGCCGTCGCGGCCACCACGAACAGGGGCACGAGGGCCCCCAGAAGAACACGTCGCATCCGTGCGCCCGCTGCCATGCCACACCTCCGGTCGGATCACTGGCAGCCTGACGCCCCGCGGCGGGCGGCGCAGGATCTGTTGCGCCGGTCGGGAACGGGCGACGGCCCCCGCCCCCCGGCCGCGTACCGGAGGAGTGCGCGAAACGGCCGGATCGTCCGCACTCCCTTCCGGACTCTTTCGAACTCTTCGGGACTACGGGGGTCCGTCCGCGGCGACGAGGACTACGGTTCGTCTCCTCCCTGTCGTCCCGCCGACCAGGAAGAGGCGATCGCGGTGACATCCGAGCGGCGCCCCGGTGACCTGCCGGTCGAGGTGACGAGCTTCGTGGGCCGCGCCGAGGAGGTCGCGGCGGCCACCCAACTCCTCGGCCGGGTACGGCTGGTGACCTTTCTCGGGCCCGGCGGTGTCGGCAAGACCAGGACCGCGCTGCGGGTCGCCGCCCGGCTGGCCGGGCAGCTGCCCGACGGGGTCTGCATGGTGGCGCTGTCGTCGCTGAAGGACCCCGATCTGCTGGCGCACTCCGTGTCGGCCGCCCTCGGCCTGCCCGAGCAGCCGAACCGCTCGCAGCTCGACGTGCTCGTGGACCACGTGGAGGGCCGGGAGCTGCTGCTGGTGCTCGACACCTGCGAGCACATCGTCGACGCCTGCGGGATGCTCGCCGACATCCTGCTGCGCAGCGCCCCCGCGGTGCGGATCCTCGCGACCAGCCGGGAGTCCCTGGACGTCCCCGGGGAGCACACCTTTCCCATCGCGCCGCTGGCCGTGCCCGGCGAGGAGGACGGGCACCGCGTCGACACCGATGCCATGCGGCTGTTCGCCGACCGGGCGGCGGCCGTGGTGCCCGGCTTCACGCTCGGCGACGACAACCGCGCGGCGGTCGCCGCCCTGTGCCGGCGGCTCGACGGCATCCCGCTGGCCCTGGAGCTGGCGGCGGTACGGCTGCGCGCGCTGTCCCTCGGGCAGATCGTGGACCGCCTCAGCAGCCGGTTCCGGGTGCTGACCGGGGGCAGCAAGGTGGCGCTGCCGCGGCACAAGACGTTGCGGACGGCCATCGACTGGAGCCACGAACTGTGCACGCCGCGTGAGCGGTTGCTGTGGGCGCGGCTCTCGGTCTTCGCTGGCGACTTCGACCTGCCGTCCGTGGAGGACGTCTGCTCCGACGACGAGCTGCCCGCCGAGGAGATCGTCGAGCAGCTGATCGGGCTCGTCGACAAGTCCGTCGTGCTGCGCGCCGACGACGCCGACGGGGTCCGCTACCTGCTGCTCGACACCCTGCGCGAGTACGGCGCGGAGCAGCTGGCCGAGCGCGCCGACGGGCACGCCGTACGGGTCCGGCACCGCGACCACTACCTGCGGCTGGCCCGCTGGTTCGAGGCCGAGTGGGCGGGCGACGAACAGATGCCGCGCTTCCACCGGCTGCTGCGCGAGCGCGCCAACCTGCGGGTCGCGCTGGAGTTCTCGTACGGCTCGCCGCAGGAGGCGCACACCGGTCTGAAGCTGGCCACGGCGCTGTGGGCGTTCTGGTTCTGCGCCGCGCGCCTGTCGGAGGGCCGGTACTGGCTCCACAAGGGCCTCGACCTGGTGCCCGAGCCGGTCGCCGAGCGCTCCATGGCCCTGCGGTACGCGGGGTGGTACGCGGCCGTGCAGGGCGACCACTCGCCCCGACTGGTCCAGATGCTGGGCGAGGCCTGCGACATCGCCGTACAGCTCGGGGACGAGCGGCTGCACGCGCACGCGCGGGCCATCCTGGGCTGCGTGCACATGGCCTCCGGACGGCCGGAGGCCGCGGTCGAGCTGTACGAGTCCGCGCACGTCACGCTGCGCGCGCTCGACGACCGGACCGGCATCCTCATGTACGGGTACCACCTGGGCTTCCTGAACATGATGCTGGGCGACCTGGAGGCCGCCTGCGCGCACTACGACACGACGCTGTCGCTGGCGGGCGCCGAGGAGCGGTGGAACCGGGGCTGGGCCGCCTGCCACAAGGCGGTGGCCCTGTGGATGATGGGCGAGCGCGAGGAGTGCGCCCGGCTCGCCCGCGTCGGCGTCCGCTGCAAGTACGACCTGGCGGACTACCTCTGCATCGCCCACTGCCTGGAGCCGCTGGCCTGGATCGCCGCCGAGGAACCCGGGCAGTGCGCGCGGGCGGCGTGGCTGCTCGGCGCCGTCGACGGCCTCTACCGCAAGTGCGGGGCCGCGCCGATGTTCGGGGTGACCATGCTCCAGGAGTTCCAGTACACCGCCGAGGCGCGGGCCCGCCGGGTGCTCGGCGACGCCGCGTACGACGCCGCCTTCCGCGCCGGGGCCAACGCCCCGGTGGACCAGGTGATCGCCCGCGCCACCGGCGACGAGCCGCCCGTGCCCGCCGCCGGGCCGGAGCCGGACGAGCAGGTCACGCCGCTGGGCGTGCTGACCCGCCGGGAGCGGGAGGTCGCGGCGCTGGTCGCCGAGGGGCTGTCGAACCGGCAGATCGCGCAGCGCCTCGTCATCTCCAAGCGCACCGCCGACGCGCACGTCGAGCACATCCTGACCAAGCTCGGCTTCTCCTCCCGCGCGCAGATCGCCAGCCTGGTGGGCGAGACGGGCGGCGTCGCCCGCGAGCCGGACCTCGGCTGACGCCGCCGCCTGCCCGGGGCCCTACCTAGCGCGCTCCCGGCACCGCTCCCGCACGGATCGGTACACGGAATCCGTACGCATCCCGATGGCACCGGGAGCCCGCGCACGGCACCCTTCCGTACTGCGTGTCGGGGAACGGCTGCTACGGCGAGGATCGGGTGCGAGCGTACGAAGGGCGGCATCGGGAGCCCACCGGCGGAGTGATCGGACGGAGTCGCCAACTGGACGAGGTACGGCGGCTGTTGAGCGGGCGGGCCGGGCTGACCACGGTCGTCGGGCCGCCCGGCGCGGGCACGTCCACCGTGGCGGCGCTGGCGGCGTCCCGGCGGGGGCGCGGCGGCTGGGCCGAGCACCGGCGGCTCGCCCTGGGCCGGGTCCGGGACCCCGCGCTCCTGCCGCACGCCGTGGGCACCGCGCTGCGGCTGCCCGACGACTTCACGCGCGGCCGCCTCGACACGCTCCTCGACGCCCTGGCGGGCCGCTCGCTGCTCCTGGTCCTCGACGACTGCGACCACCTGAGCGACGGCGTCCCGGCGTTCGTCGGCCCCGTGCTCGCGCGCTGCCCCGGGGTGGGCTTCCTGGTCTCGGCGCGGCGCCCGCTGCACGTACCCGGCGAACGCCTCGTCGCCGTGCCCCCGCTGGCCCCGGAGGCCGCACGGACCCTGTTCACCGTGGTGGTCCGGCAGAGCGCGCGGCGGTTCTGGCCGACCGGGCGCGACCTGGCCCTGATCGCCGAGGTGTGCGAGCGGCTCGACCGGCTCCCGCTCGCCGTGGAACTGGCCGCGCGCAGCCTGTCGGCGATGTCCCTCGCCCAGCTGGCCGAGCTGACGCGGACGCCGCACTGCCTGTCGCTCGGCGCGGGCCTGCCGCGCCCCGCCGGGAGCCCGGACCGGCACGGCACGCTGGGCTCCGCCATCGGCTGGAGCCACGAACTGTGTTCACCGCGTGAACGGTTGCTGTGGGCCCGGCTCTCCGCCGTCGAGGGCGCGTTCGGCCCGGCCGAGGCCGTCGCCGCCTGCGCGGACGAACACCTCACCCCCACCGCGGTCACCGAGGGCACCACCCGCCTCCTCGACCACTCGCTCCTCGTCCGGGCCCGCCCCGACCCGGTCGCCTGCCCCCGCTGGCGCATGCCCCGGACGATCCGGATCCACGGGGCGATGATGCTGCGCCTGCTCGGCGAAACGGGCTGAAACTTCGGCAGTTCGAGCCCCGGCAGATGCGGGAAAACGTGAAGAAAGCTTTCGACAAGTAGATGTAGGTACCCCTAGGTACCTCATCCACCCCACCGACGGTCATCACCCAATTACGCTCATGGGTTCACGCACCACGACAGGACCCCCGCATGCAGCAGAGCGCAGGTCACGGCCACACCGGTCAACTGGCGCCGCAGGACGTCACTGTGTCCGCCGGATCGCTGCGGCTGATCGCCCGTCACGTCTCACCGGTCACCGGCCCGCGTCCCGGCGGTGACCTCTTCGGTGTCGTCCCCACCTCCGACGGAGTGCGGCTGATCGTCGGCGACGTCATGGGACACGGCGCCGCCGCCCACGAAACCGCCACCGACATCCTGCGGGCCTGGCAGACGCTGGCCCGCAGCGAGCCGACCCTCACCGGGATAGCGCACCGGCTCCACTCGTTCATCGACCGCTCCACGCAACCGGAGCGGTTCGTCACGGCCGTCCTCGGCACCGTCCGCCCCGCGCTGCGGTCGGCCGAACTCCTCCACTGCGGCCACCCGCCACCGCTGGTGCTCCGCGGCGCCTCGGCGGTCTTCACGCACGCCCTCATGCCCGCGCCGCCGCTCGGCCTCCTCGACCTCTCCGACGGCCGGTTCGCCACCCACCACATATCGTTCGACGCCGACGACCGCCTGCTCTTCTACACCGACGGGGTCACCGAGGCCCGCGACCCCCTGGGCCACGACTACCCCCTGGCCACCCGCGCGGCCGCCCTGCACACCGGCTCCCCCGCCACCCACCTCGGCCGCCTGGAGTCCGACCTGCTGCGGCACACGGGCGGACTCCTGGCCGACGACGCGCTGTTGCTGCTGCTGGAGCATCAGCGGGGGTGAGGGGTGCAGGGGGCGCCGGAGGTTCAGGGGGTGGTCTCGACAAACACGCAGACGCTCGGGCAGCCTCCTCGTATCCGCGCGGAGAACGGAGAGCCATGCGTACGCATCGTCTCGGGCGCAGCTCGGTCGAGGTCACCGAACTCGGCTTCGGGGGCGGCCCGTTGGGCGGGCTGTTCGAGCCGTTGGACGACGACACCGCCGCCGCGGCCCTGGCCGCCGCGCGGGACGGCGGCGTCCGTTACTTCGACACCTCGCCGCACTACGGCATCGGCCACTCCGAGCGCCGGATCGGCGCGCTGGTGGGCGGGGCGGAGCGGGCGCGGTACACGCTGTCCACCAAGGTCGGCCGGCTGCTGGTGCCCCAGGAGGCGGCGGGCCGCACGGACGAGGCGTTCGCGGTGCCGGCCACCCACCGCCGGGTGTGGGACTTCTCCCGCGACGGCGTCCTGCGCAGCGTCGAGGACTCCCTGGCCCGCATGGGCGTCGACCGGATCGACGCGCTGTACCTGCACGACGCCGAGGAGCACTTCGAGGACGCGCTGCGCACCGGCTACCCGGCGCTGGCCGAGCTGCGCGACCAGGGCGTCGTCGGCGCGGTCGGCGCGGGCATGTACCACCCCGGCAAGCTGGCCCGCCTGGTGCGCGAGACCGACGCGGACGTGGTGATGCTCTCCGGCCGCTACACCCTCCTCGACCAGAGCGCCCTCGACGAACTGCTGCCCGCCTGCACCGAACGCGGCGTCTCCGTCCTCGCCGCCTCGGTCTTCAACTCCGGCCTGCTGGCCACGGACCGGCCCGCCGCCGGGGCCCGGTTCGACTACGCCCCGGCCGCCCCGGAGCGGGTCGGGCGGACCCACCGGATCGCCGACGTCTGCGAGGCCCACGGCGTGACGGTCCCGCAGGCCGCCATGGCCTTCCCGCTGCTGCACCCCGCGGTCGCCGGCATCGTCGTCGGCATGCGCAGCGCGCAGGAGGTGCACCGCAACCTCGCCGCGTTCAACTCCCCCGTACCGGAGGGGCTCTGGGCGGACCTGCGGGCGGCGGGCCTGCTGGACGAACGCACCGCGGACACCTCGGCGGAGGGCTCCGACGCCCGGCTCTGAACCCGGTCGTCGTCAGCGGACGTGGCGCGTGGGCAGGGTCGCGACGTGCAGCAGCTGTTCCAGGGGGCCGCGGCGGAAGCGGCGGGTCCACAGGACGGCGAACAGGGCCGCGCCCGCGATGAAGGCGAGCAGCACCGGAAGCGCCGCCATGGTCTCGCCCTCGACCGCGGCCACGTACCGGACGTCCGTCAGCAGCCAGAGGGCGACGATGTGCGCGACGTAGACGGTCAGCGCCATCGTGCCGACAGCCGCGACGGGCCGGGCGACGCGGGTCGAACGGGGCAGGCGGGCGGCGACGGTCAGGCAGCCGGCCAGGACGAGGAGCGCGACGCCGGTGTTGCCGAGGACGGACAGCGTGGTCTGGCTGTGCGGCGCCGCCACCAGGAGCCAGGCGAGCGGCGTGCCGTCCGTCGGCTCGCCCACCGTGTCGGACCACCAGGCCGAGGACGCCGAACCACCGTCCGTGGCGGCCGCCACGGTGCTCAGCGCGCCGGGGACGAGGCGCAGCGCCAGCCAGGACGCGCCGTACCCCAGGACGGCGAGGCCCGCGCCGGTCACCGCGAGCCGGGAGCGGACGCCGGGCCGGTTCAGGTCCAGGCGGGCGACCGCCATGCCCGCGATCAGGAACGGCGCCCAGGTGAGGGCCGGGTACTCACCGGTGAACAGCAGCTCGACCACGCCGTCCGTGCCGGTGAGCCGGGCGAGCGGATCCGCCGCGACGACGGTGTCCGACCAGCCTCCCTCGTCGATCAACACCCTTATGGCATACAGGACTTGGGGGAGAATCAGCGCCCCCGCCGCCGCGACGAGGGCCAGCGTCGAGGCCCGTAGCCGGTACAGCGGGAGGACGAGGAGGAAGAGCAGTCCGTAGAAGCTGAGGATGACGTCGACGTCCGTGTCCAGGGACGTCAGGGCGTATCCGAGCGCGACGAGCACCACGGCGCGGACCGCGATCCGCGCCGCCGCCCGCCGCCCGGCGAGGCCCGTCCGGGGGCGCGGCCGACCCATGATGATGACCAGCGAGAACCCGGCGAGCACCGCGAACAGCGCGGAGGAGCGGCCGCGCGCCGTCTCCAGCAGGAAACCCACGGGCCCGCCCACGGTGACGTCGGGGCCGACGTGTGCGGAGTACATGCCGAAGACCGCGAGCCCACGGGCCAGGTCGATGCCGATGAGGCGGGTGGTGGCGGCCGCGGCCTCCTCGGGTGGGGTCGCAGGCGGCGTACGGGGCGGGGCGGGCGTACCGGGTGTGCCTGGCGCACCGGGCCTACGGGGCGGGGCCTGGGGGACGTTGTCTGTCATGCCTCCCAGGGTTCGCGCGCGGCGCGCCGCACCCCATCCGCCGACCGGCCGGAGCCGCCCGTCCGGTCGTCCGGAACCGCACCCGCCGACCGGACCGGTCCCGTACCCCCCACCGGGCCGGACCCGCCCCGCCCCGCACCTCCCACCGGCCGGCGTGCGCCCCGTGACCGCAGACGGCCGCCCGCCCGCGTGGTACGCATCGAAGGACGGGGCGGGCGACGGGGAGTGGTGCGCTGGTGATCCGGGTTCTGGTGGTCGACGACGAGGCGCTCGTCCGCACGGGCTTCGGCCACATCCTCGATGCCGCCCAGGACATCGAGGTGGTGGCGGCCGTCACCGGAGGTCAAGCCGTGCGTGTGGCACGGGAGTTGGTGCCCGACGTGGTCCTCCTGGACATCCGGATGCCGGACGTGGACGGGCTCACGGTCCTGGCCGAGCTACGCCGCATGACGGACCCGCCTGTGGTGGCGATGCTCACCACCTTCGACGCCGACGAGTACGTCGAGGCGGCGCTGCGGGCGGGGGCCGCCGGGTTCCTCCTCAAGGACACCGACCCGCAGCATCTCCCCCATCTGATACGGACGTTGGCCGCCGGCGGAATCGTGCTGTCGTCGCAGGTGACACGGTCCGTGGTGAACGGATTCCTCGACCAGGGCGGGCGCGAGCCCGCCGCCGCGCGGCTCGTCGGACGGCTGACCGAGCGCGAGCACGACGTCCTGCTCCTGCTCTCCGAGGGCCTCGCGAACGCCGACATCGGCCGACGGCTGCACCTGAGCGTCGGCACGGTCAAGGGCCATGTCAGCGCCGTACTGGAGAAGCTGGAGGTCGGCAGCCGGGTGCAGGCGGCGCTGCTGGCCCAGCGCGCGGGCGTCCTGGGGCGGGCCCGGGACGAGGAGGAGCGGTGAGGGGCAGGCGGCCGCCGGCCGTGCTCCTCGACGTGGCGCTGGTGGTCCTCGCGCTGGCGGACACCTGGGTCAACGTCGACTTCGAGGACCGGACCGCGCTCGCCGCGGCGCTCCTCGCGGCGGCCGCGCTCCTGCTGCGCCGGTACCTGCCGCTGGTCGCCTTCGCGCTGACGCTGCCCACCACACTGATCACCGACGCCGTCTTCGCGACCCTCGCCGCGCTGTACACGCTGTCCTCGCGCTCCCGGCACCGCACCCTGGCCGTCGGCTGCGCCCTCACGTTCACCGTCTGCGACTTCATGCCGTGGCCGTGGTCGACCCTGGAGACCGACGAACTCGCCGAGACCTACACCCTCGTCGACCTCACCTACACCCTCGCCACGGCCGCCGCCCCGGTCTTCCTCGGCCAGCTCGTCCAGGCCCACCGGGAGCTGTCGCTCCGCCTCGCCGAGATCACCGAGGCCCGTGAGCACCAGCAACTCCTGGCGGACCAGGCGGTGCTGGCGAAGGAGCGCGCCCAGCTCGCCCGCGAGATGCACGACGTCGTCTCGCACCAGGTCAGCCTGATCGCCGTGCAGGCGGGGGCGCTCCAGGTGGGCAGCCGGGACATCGACCCGAGAGCGGCCGGGGCCACGATCCGCCGGCTCAGCGTGCAGACCCTCGACGAGCTGCGGCACATGATCGGCGTCCTGCGCGCCTCCGGCAGCCGCCCCACCGAACTCACCCCGCAGCCCTCCCTCGCCGACCTCCACCAGCTGGTCGCCACGAGCGGGATCGAGACGACGCTGGAGACCGACCTGCCCGGCGAACTCCCGCCCCGGCTGCAACGCGCCGTCTACCGCACGGTCCAGGAAGCCCTCACCAACGTCCGCAAGCACGCTCCCGGCGCCACCGCTCTCGTACGCGTCCAGCACCGTGACGCGCTGCTGCGGGTCGTCGTCACGAACACGGCCCCCACCCGCCCGGCGCTCCACCTCCCCGGCGCCCACCACGGCCTCGTCGGCCTGCGCCAGCGCGCCGAACTCCTCGGCGGTTCCGTCACCTTCGGCCCCGGCCCGGACACGGGATTCACCCTGCGGGTGGACCTGCCGGTGACCGGCGCGGACTGACGCCCCGCAGGCGGTGCGGCGAGCGCCCGTGCTCGGCTCGGCGGATTTCTCTGCATGCGGACCGCAAGAGCGGGCACTCGCCTTTGTAGAGCCCCGCCGTGTCTCCCCCGTCGCGGCGGGGCTCTCCCCCTGCGTTCAGGCCGTGCTTACGACGCCGGGTCCACGGCGCCGGACCGCGGGCGCCGCCGCAGCCGCAGGACGACGGCCGTCACCACGAGAGCCCCGAGCACCGCGGGGACGTCCTCGTTGCCCGCGAACCCGGAGAAGTACAGGGTCGCGACGAACGGCGCGGCGGCGCCCGCGAGCCGCGCCGTGGTGCGGATGCGCCGGAAGGCCGCACGGCCCACCAGCAGGAGCGCCGCGACGGTCGGCACGCCCAGCCGCCACGGCAGGAGCAGACCGACCCCGAGCGGGTCGAGCACCGTCACCGCGGCCACCAGCACCACGGCCCACACCACCAGGGCGCACACGCCCGCCGGGCCGCGCACCCGGGCCGCCGGACGCAGGTCGGGCGGACAGAGCAGCGGAAGCACCGCGACGAGGACGGGCACGACCAGGAACCCCACGAATTCCCACCGCGGATCGGCCGGCCACCCGGCCGGATACAGAAACGCGACCGCGCTCCCCGCCGCCCCGACGACCGAGCACCACACCCCGGGCAGATGCCGCCCGGCGAGCGCGACCACCGCACCGACCAGCGTCAGCAGGTAGCCGCCGTTCAGGACGGTCAGGAGCGGCCCCACGCCCCCGGCGTCGATGACGTACCAGTCGGCGGCGCCGACGACGAGATTGAACGCGGCGTACGCGGCCGTGGCGGCCAGCGCGAACGGCGCGACGGCGGCGAAGAACCGCCCACCCCGGTGGGCCGAGCCGACCCGCAGCCGCAACCGGAGGGCGTGCGCGGCGACATCAGCGCTCTCCCGCAGCCGAACCCGCCGCCCGGCCCCTTCGACCGCCTCGCCATAGTTGGCGGCTATCTCATCCCCGAAGGCCCGGCGAAACCCCACGGGATACAGCCGCAGCAGTACCGGATTCACGCGGTCGCCCCCTTCCCGGCGACCCGCAGCCGCCGCGTGGCCTCGCGCGCCGTCGCCGCGATCCGCTCGGCCTCGGCGGCGAGGACGGTACGGCCGGAGGCCGTCAGCGTGTAGGTCCGCCGCAGCCGGCTGTCGACGACCTCCTCCTTGTGCACCTCGACGAGCCCCTGCTGCAACAGCCGCTCCAACGCCCCGTACAAGGTCCCGGTCCGCAACTTCACCCGCCCCCCGGACATCGCCTCCACCTCCCGCGCGATGGCATAGCCATGGCGCGGCTGGTCCGCGAGCGCGGTGAGAAGAAGCAGGGTCGGTTCCTGCATCGCACGATCAGTCATGCGAGCAGCATACTCAGTTCACCGACATATGTCGTCGTCGCCCCCACCAGGGCGCGGCAAGAACACCGCTTCCGGCACGACCCGGACCACGGGCGCATGATGATGGCCTCGTAACGGGGTTGATGGCTGCACCGCTACGCACCATGGCCAGCCCTGGTCACGCTCAGGCAATGCGAGGAGCCCCCACGGTGGAACGACACGAACTGGAGAGACTGGAGACCCTCTTCGTCTTCGCACCCCTTCGGGACGGCACATGGAGCCTCACCTTCGACGGCCTGAGGCAGGCACTGCGGGAACTCGATCCCTATGTCTTCATCCGGACCGAGGACCCACGAGACGACGTGCCGGGTGGCGGCCCGTGCATGTTCTTCGAGGCCGCCCTGGGCGATGGGGACATCGAAGGACTGGCCGAACTGAAGCCCGAGGGCATCGCCGCCCAGAACTGCACCGCCCACCGAGCGGCACAGTTCGTGCGATGGCTGCGTTCGAGCGCCGTCCCCCACGGAACAACCATCACCTTCACCACGGAGTGGGGGATGGAGAGCGGTCTCCCGGACGCGGTGGTACCGACCGCCTCCGAGACCGACCTGGTTCAGCTCTTCCTCGACCACATCGCACAGACAGGCGGGCTGGATCAGCCGGGCCGGTGTCCGCAGGGCGGCAGACGCCACCGACGCGCGCCCGACCAGTGACCGCGGCGCGCTGGAGACCAAGTCGGCCAGGAGCTCGCCGAGGCACTGGCGCCTGCGACCGAGGTGAGCTGAAAAGCGGCTGAGTGGCCGGACCCCGTGAAGTACGGCTCCCGCCGGCCAAACAAGAACGCTCGGGCCGACCGAAGCCGACCCGAGCGTTCATCCGCAGGTCAGAGGGGCAGCAGCCCCTCCCCCGCACACGTAGACCCTGTGGGACTCGAACCCACAACCAATGGATTAAAAGTGTCCGCGATCTTGTGGTGGGTGGTTCGCGGGCGCTGATCCGTTGTCCGGAAACACCAGGTCAGAGAGCTATTGCGGGGCGGCTGGGTCCACCGCGTGACGGGCTGTGGGGGCGCGTTCGCTCACGCACGGGCAACGGTTGGAGCTTGGCTCTCACTCTCGCTGCTGACGGTCAGCGTGGTGGAGCTCGCCGCCGCAGCGACGCGAAAACCTCAGTATGGGCTCCTCCCCTCTCCCACCTCACGAAGCTGCATGGCAAAGGAGAAGCCCCCATAGGAGGAGTACTCATGGGCGAGAATGACAAGTTGGCCGTCGTATCGGACGCTACCGGGACCGTGCAGCCGCACTGCCCACCGTGGTGCCTCGGCGAGACCTTCCAGGGCAAGCACCATGTGCACGAGAGCGACCAGGTGGAGTGGCATGGACCGGAGGGACGGAGCGGTAGCCGGGAACCGGCGGCTCTTACCGCTTCCATCGCACTCATGAATGACGACGAGGCTGAAAGCGAGAGTCCGGAAATCTGGTTCGGCTCTGCGGGCAACTGGAGCGAGTTCGACATGCCGGGCCTGGAGCGTGTCATTGCGGAACTCGACCGGTACACAGTGGACCTGCAGGCCCTGCAGTACCGCTACGCCGCCGTGCTCGCCGGCACCAATGTGTCCAGCCAGCCCGTGCACGCATCCGATTCGAATCGCCTAATAGAGGTGACCGCACCGTGTCCCTACTGGTGCGCCTGCCGCTCCAGCGGTACACACAACGAAAAGTCCCTGCAGGACCGCGCTCATTTCGCGGACTTCCGCATCATTCCGCTGAGCATGCACCGACCCGACAGGGACGCAGCTGAGGCCGAGGTCGTGCCGGACGAACTCCAGGTGGTGCTGGGGCAGTACGCCTATGCGGCCATGCCGACCATTGACCTCATCATCGAAGGACGTACGGGTGGTGTGGCCCGCCTGTCGCTCGGCGAAGCCGCCCAACTCCGGGGCATCCTGGGGCAACTGATCGCCGTGGCGGAGACGTGTGCGACGCCCGATGCACTGCCCCCGCTCGATAGCGTCGCCGCCGACCTGCGGACGAAGGTGTCGGACGACCCGCACCTCGACCCGAGGTCATCGGGGTACGCACTCGGCAGCAGTGATGCGGATGGCAGTACCTGGGCCTGCGTACCTATCGGCCTTTCGCCTGCGTTGAGGGAGGAAACTGTGCGGGACCTCATGGCCTGCATCTACGAACGCCGGGGCAGGACACTGTGGGAGGGCGACTGTGCCCCATGTGTGATGGGCGATCGTGCCGCCTTGATCGAGGCGACGAAACGTGCGGCTGCCTGAGTGGAGCTGCGACAGGCCGCCATGCCTTCTGTACGAGTCAGGGATGGCGGCGGCCACGGTGTCGCCTCGTCAGCGCGGGCCTGAGTGGCGAAGCCCGCATGCTTCTACGGAACCCGCCCGTCCGCCGTCTCACCCGACGCATGATTCCCCCTCACCACACAACCTCGGGGGAATCATGAACACCCGCACCACGCTCGCTGCAGCAGCCCTGCTCGCCACCGCCCTCACTGCATGCGGCACCAACGCTGAGCCCAGGACGATTCGCGTTACCGTCACCGAGACCGTCACCCAGCAATCCGAGAAACAGGCCGCACCGAAGAAGAACGGGCCGCTCGCCTTCGGGGAGAAGCAAGCGTTCGACGACGCTGACAACGACGTGCACGCCACCGTCCAGGTCGTCGGCTACACGCACACCGAGAGGGGCCCCCAGGCTCCCGGTCAGGAACTCGGCGGCGACTCCTGGGCCACCGCCGACGTCAAGGTATGCAACGTCAGAGGCGTCGAGATCGGCGTCGATCAGACAGCATGGTCGCTGTCCTACGCGGACGGGACCAGTGTGGAAACCACCGGTCTGTCCGGCGGCGACATGCCCAAGCCCGAATTCCCCATGGACAAGATTCTTCGAGCAGGCCAGTGTGCCCGCGGCAAGATCGCCTTCCCGGTCCACGCCAAGAAGCGACCGGCCACCCTCGACTACGCACCAGAAGGACAGACCACCAGCGCCACGCAGTGGTCCGTCCCCAAGGCATGAGAGGGCGGGGCTACTGCCCGGCCTCCGCCAAGGCGCCCCCATCCGCTACACCGCCACGCCTGATTGCACGCAATCCGAAACCGGGGGACGTGATCTGCTGCCCCGCCCGTAACCACCCACGGCGCCCCACCACGTTTCCTACGTCCACTCACGCACTGCGGGCCACTTCTCTCACAGGGAGAACAGGTCTTCCTGGTAGTTCTCCACGATGTCCCGACGCGGATAGAACAGCCCTAGCAGCATGAACGTCTTGGGCCTCTTGGCAAGGTTTCCGACGAAACAGTGGACAGCCCGATCCGGATTAAACATCCGGGTGTACCAGCGCTCGCGCAGCTTCTCCTCGACACCCTGCTCCCCGTACTGGCGCCGGAACTTTCGGTACGACTCACCGGCCTCCCAGTCCCGGAGCGCCAGGTCGTGCCCGGTGCAGCGGGAGCCTCCGCACCTGAACCGGTAGCGGAACTCCAGGGGCACCCATTCCAATTGCCGTAGGTCCTGGTCGAGGAGATCCATCTGATCGGCCAGGGCAGCCTTGGACACGGGCCAGGGTTCGGCGGGTTGCAGACGGAAATCAACGGTGTCCACGAGGCGGAAGACGCCGAGGGACGTGCCGTGCTCTTCCTGGTCCCGTTTGATGGCGCACAGCGACGGGGCGATCAACGGACGAACGAACGAGTAGCGCTCCCGCCAGCCGTCGTGCGTGCCGATCCTGTCGACGACTTTGAGGGTTTCCAGGTTCGGGCGCAGGCTCTCGGGCCGTGAGTCCTGCTGGTGCCGGCGTACGTCGACCTCGACGATCGCGTACTTCGCGAACTGGCTTTGCTCTTCCAGGAGCCGAAAGGGAACGGGGAAGAGGCGGACGTGCTCGGGGGTGCTGCGGTCCAGCCGTATCCCCGCGACGCAACTGGTCTCGCGATACTTCGCGGACAACTCCGGATACGTCTTGACCGTAATCATGATCCGCGCTCGCTGCCACGCACCTGCCATGCCCCACCCCCGGTCCATGCCATCTGGACCAGATTGGAAATGACAGTGCTGACACGTGCAAGAGTGCCGACCGGCACGGTAGTTGAAGTCAGGCCAAGGGAGCGACAGGCAGTGATGCGCGCTTGTGCAGGGTTTCCAGTACGACCTGACGGTGGCAGCGTTGCTCGTCCTTCTCGAAGCACAGCACCGCAACCCGGGCCTGAGCTGCGTGTTCGGCGAGTCGGTCGAGGTCGGCCCGGGCAGCGTCCGTCCGCAGCAGACTGCGGAAGCGTGCTCGGCCTTCGCTGACGCGCCCTTCCCAGAACGGGGCGCGGTTGTCCTTCGGGTTCCCCAAGCCACGGAGGTGCGCGTAGCCGATACCCGCCTCGTCGAGGGCGTTTCCAAGCCGGGTCTTGCTGAAGCCGGGCTTGCGGCTGATCGGGGTCAGTCGGACGTCGGCGACCATGCTGATCTGCGTGTCCTTCAAGGAAGCCACGAAGGAGTCGATGTCCCGCCCCTCGTACCCGACCGACCACAAACCAGCCGCTGCGCCCTGCGCCTGCCGGAACAGCTCATCGAGCGAGACTCCGAGCGCTTCGGCCAATGCACCAACGGTGAAGAAACCTGGCTGAATCGCTCCCCCGCCCTCAAGGCGTGCCAGCGTCGCGGGCTGGATGCCGGCCTCTTTTGCCAGCCGCTCGGGCGTCCATCCGCGTTCGTCGCGAAGTGCGCGTACGCGAGCGGCCAGAGTCCGCATGGGAGAGGCATTGGAAGGAGTTAAGGGGCGATCGGCCATGGACCGGGATCCTAGTGGGGAAAGGCTGATCGGGAAGTGGTTCGCCGCGGGCGCATCGGCAGGGGCGGGCCACGGCCAGTAGAGAGAGCAGTACCCGGTCGCGGTCCCCGCTTCGGCTCCGGAGCGATCTCGGCGATCGGTCCGCTCGACGAGCACCTTGATCGCGTCGCGCATCGGATGGATGGCCACGATGCCCTGACCTGCCGGTCGCTGCGGGGCTAGTAGCGCCTGTTGTACGCGATGGTTGCGACGTCCTCCCGTCTTCGGCCTGGTTGTTGAGCAGGCACGTTGAGTGGATTTCTAGGAGGCCGTGGCCATGTACTTCGTGAAACGCGGCGGCGTGCCGGCTCATCCCGCGCTTCCACGGTGTCGGGGACTCCTCGGCGATCTCCCGCCACAGAGCCGAGTTGGCGGCGGCGAACGCGCACTTGGCCGTACCCAAGACGCCCGCCCGTAGGGGTGCTCGGAGGGCTCGCGTACGAGCAGGTCCGTGTCGAG
Organism: Streptomyces sp. BYX5S; assembly: GCF_054724165.1. Taxonomy (NCBI): domain Bacteria; kingdom Bacillati; phylum Actinomycetota; class Actinomycetes; order Kitasatosporales; family Streptomycetaceae; genus Streptomyces; species Streptomyces sp. BYX5S. Next base: position 8,019,401 of record NZ_CM138829.1, read on the forward strand.
AGGATGGTCAAGGTCCATGCCCCATGGCTCGGCGGGCCGCGTCCCGCAGCCAGTCTGGGGCGGCGGCCCGGTCCACGGTCGCGGCAGCCAGCACGGGGATACGGACACTCGCGGGGTGGCCAGGGCGTACGAGCAGGTACTTGCCGAGGAACGGGCTGGCAATCAGGCGGTGCATCTCGGTCCTCCACGGGGCAGGGGGCTTAGGGCAGTCGGCGTTCAGGCGGGAGCCCTGGCCCGGCGACGAACTCGGCGGCGGGTCCGGGCGGATCGAGTACGTCCACGAGGGCGCCAGCGGCGCGCGCAAGGTTCTTCACGTGCGCGTACACGAGGTAGTCGCTGTCGAGCGACGTCGGATTCGCAGGAGAGCTCAGCACGCGGTACGCGGAACGGAACACGGCCATCGTGGCGGGGCGCTGATCGGGGTAGTCCTCTCGGATCATCCGCTGCACCAGCTCCGTCAGCAGCTCGCTGTCCGTGTCCAGGCCCTGGCGGCTCGTCTCGGACAGCACCAGTTCCTCGGCCTTCCGGACCACGGCGCGGACCAGCTGGTACTCGATGGGTTCCTCGGCAGGAAGACCGACCCGCACGTCTGTATCGCGGGCCGGACCACCCGGGGTGGCGTCTTCTCTCGCGTTCGGTGCACGTCTGCTGCTCACAGCAGGATGATTGCTACGCACGGTGAAGCGGGACTAGGTCAGACCGTGGCCATGTGCGGCCACGTTGCGGCCATGGCCGGAAGCGGGCGCGATGACACTTCAGACTGCACGTGTGAGCCGCAATGATGCGCTGAGAGCCGCACGCCTCGGCAAGGGCTGGCGGACTGTGGAGCAGGCCGCAGCCGCGCTGAGCGTGCACGGCCAACAGCTCCTCGACGACCGGCACTTCACCGTGTCCGCGCGCACGTGGCGGCGGTGGGAGGGCGAGCGCCCTGGGTGGCCGAACGAAGAAACGGCCATCGTGATCCATGACGCGCTCGGTCGCTGGCCCGAGGATCTCGGGTTCACCACGCCGCCGGGGTGGCTCCGACCGGAACACCACGAAGAGGAAAAGGTGAAGCGTCGCGAGTTCGGCCTGGTCACCGCTGCCGCCCTGGTCCCGGGGCCGGTTGCGCGGCAGCACGTCGACCCCGCCCTGGTCCCGTACTTTCAGGAGCAACTCGAAGGCCACTACCGCGCCGACATGCTCCTCGGGCCGCACGACCTGATCGGCACGGTGAGCGCCCAGTACCAGCTCATCGACAAGCTCCTGCGTTCGGCGAAGGGCGAGACCCGAAACGGTCTGCTCCGGGTGGGCGCGGCCTATGCGGCACTGGTCGGCTGGCTTTATCAGGACGCCGGTGACATGCAGGGCGCGAGCTTCTGGCGAGGCGTCACCCAAGAGATCGCCATGCGGTCCCGCGATCCGCACCTGGTCGGCTACAGCCTGGTGAACCAAGCCCAGGTGAGGACCGATCTAGGCGATGGTCACGCCGTCATCGACCTGTGTGAGGCAGCGCTCGAAGACGAGCAGCAGCTGGTCCCGAAAGTCAGGATCATGGCGCGACAGCAGCAGGCCCACGGTGCGAGCCTGACCAACGATCGCAGTGCGGTCGACCGGCTGCTCGACGACGCCGATCGGCTGCTTTCCCGAGTCGATGACGACCTTCCCTGGGGCAACGCCTGCCGCCGCACCCCCGGCTACCTGGAGGTGCAGCGCGCCACCTGTTACGGGCGCCTCGGTCTCGGCCGCGAGGCCGGCGCCCTGTGGGACCAGGTCCTCCGCGGTGTCCCGGAAACGGCGCGTCGGGACCGCGGGGTCTACCTGGCCCGACAGGCCACGGCCGCAGCCGATGCAGGCGATCCCGATCAGGCCGTGCACATCGCGCGGGCCGTCGCCGACATCGCGGTGGAGACCAGATCGGCCCGCATGCGGCGTGAACTCGGCACTCTTCACCACGCGATGCGCCCGTGGCACGATGCCCCGATTGGCCAGGAGCTTGCCGAGGCCCTGGCGCCCGTGATCGAGGGGAGCTGAAGCGTGGCCGAGAACCCGGTGCCGCTGACCGAGGACGAGATCGTGATCGCGCTTGACGGCCTGCCCGGGTGGCGCCGGGACGGCGACGAGATCACGCGCACGTTCGGCATCCGGTACCACGGTGGTGTCGCGCTGATCGTGCACGTGGCCGACGTTGAACGGCTCATCGGACACCACGCGGACATCGACCTGCGCTGGGACACGATTCGCTTCGGGATCACCACGCACGATGCGGGCCACAGGCTGACCGCCGCGGACTTCGACTTGGCTCACCGGATCGACGACATCGCACGGGCTCACGGAGCCGAGCCGCTCGACCGATAGGTCGGACCTCGCGAAAGTGTCTCCTCCAACGTGGTCAGCGGCGCGGGCGATATCGCGACTGCAAGGGCGCCGTGGATGCCGACAGGGAAACATCAGGACGGGCGGACGCGTTTGACACTGTGGCGTGGCGGCGACACGCCTGATCCCCCGCTCCCGCGTGCCGAAGCCCGCCGCTCCGGAACCACCCGCCCGGCCCGCTTCAGCCCCACCCGCTCCCGCATCGCCCACGCACGGCTCGCCAACAAAGAAGCGCCCGAGCCGACCGAAGTCGACCCGAGCGCTCAATTGCAGGTCAGAGGGGGTAAACCCTCCTCCCGCACACGTAGACCCTGTGGGACTCGAACCCACAACCAATGGATTAAAAGTCCACTGCTCTGCCAATTGAGCTAAGGGTCCACCGCGCCGACCCGAGCCGACGCACCCCCGAGCATAGCCCGCCGAGGCCGGGAGGCCGATCGGGTATCGGGATAGCGGGGATCTCGTGGCGGAGGGAGTGTCAGCGCAGGAACCAGTGGCGGGCCGACACCGCCCACCACGTACCGGCGAAACCGAGGACCGCGAGGACCGCGACCGGGGCGTAGTTGAAGGTCTCCCAGGTGACCGGGGAGACCTGCGGCAGCATGAAGAGGACCGTGATGACGCCGACCCAGGCCACCGCCACCACGCCGATCGCCGTCGACCAGCGGCCCAGGTGCCACGGCCCCCGCTCGAACGCGTCACCCTTGCGCAGCCGCAGCAGCGTCGGGATGACGTACGCGATGTAGAGGCCGATGACGGCGATCGAGGTCACGGCCGCGTACGCCGTGACGTTGATCAGATACGGCAGGCCGAGGACCAGCGCGCCGGCCGCCGCGAGCCAGACCGCCGCGACGGGGGTCCGGGTGCGCGGGCTCACCGTGTGCCACACGCGGGAGAACGGCAGCGCCCCGTCGCGCGAGAACGCGTAGATCATGCGGGAGTTGGCCGTCACCGACGCCATGCCGCAGAAGAGCTGCGCCCCGATGACCACCAGGAGGAGCAGCTTGCCCGCCGTCGCGCCCAGCGCGTCCAGCAGGATCTGCGCCGGGGGCGCGCCCGTCGGCGAGTTCAGCGCGCCGTCGTACGACTGGATCGCGAAGGTGAAGCCCAGCAGCAGCACGAACCCGGCGATCCACGACGTCCAGATCGACCGCACGATGCCCTTCGGGCCCGCCGTGGACGCGTCGTGCGTCTCCTCCGTCATGTGCGCCGACGCGTCGTACCCGGTGAACGTGTACTGCGCCATCAGCAGCCCGATCAGCGCGACGTACAGACCGCTCCCCCAGCCCGTGTTGTTCACGAACTCGCCGAACACGAAGGACGCCGACTGGTGGCTGTCCGGCGCGAAGGCCAGCGCGCCCACGATCAGCGCCACCCCGAGGACGTGCCACCACACGCTGACGCTGTTCAGGAACGCCACGATGCGGACGCCGAAGGTGTTGAGCAGGCCGTGCAGCAGCAGGATCCCGGCGAACAGCAGGATCGTGCGGCCCGGTGTCACCTCGAAGCCGAACTGGAGGTTCAGGTACGCCCCGAGGAAGGACGCCGCGCCGAAGTCGATGCCGGCGGTCACCGCCACCTGACCCAGCACGTTGAACCATCCCGTGAACCACGCCCACGCCGCCGCACTCCGCTCCGGCGCCAGCCGGTACGCCCAGAAGTACAGCCCCGCCGACGTCGGATACGCCGAGCAGATCTCCGCCATCGCCAGGCCCACGAAGAGCGTCATCAGGCCGACCCCGACCCAGCCCCAGGTGATCAGGACCGGGCCGCCCGTGTTCATGCCGAAGAGGTAGAGGGTGAGGCAGCCGGAGAGGACGGAGATGATCGTGAAGGAGACGGCGTAGTTGGAGAAGGCCGACATGCGCCGGGCGAGGACCTGCGTGTAGCCGAGCTGGGCGAGGCGCTCCTCGTCGGAGCCCGCGACCACGGCCGACTGCTGCGCGTCAGTGGCTCTGCTGGCATCACTTGTCATGCCCCCAGCGATTCCCCCGCCGGGGGCCCGACATGCGCCGGACGAGGACCAGAAATCCTCAACTCGCCCGTCAGGGCTGGGCTTTGCGGCCCCCACCGCTGAGCGTGAAGGTTCCGGTCGCCGAGAGGCCGGCGCCGTCCCCGTCGGCCGGTGCGCCGCTGATCCGCCAGGTGTACGTGCCGTTGGCGGCGTAGCGGGTGTCCGAGGCCCTGCCGTCCCACGTCACGGAGAGCGCGGCGTCGCGGACGGTCGGCGTGAGCGTGCGCACCACGCGCCCGTTCGCGTCGACGATCTCGGCCTCGGCCCCGATGACCGGCTTGGACAGCAGCCAGGAACCCGCCCAGGTCCGGTCGATGGAGTTGTCGGACACGTCGACCGAGGGCTCGGAGTGCTCCGCGATCAGCCGCGCCGCGGACGTCGGCACCCCGCTGTCGACCACGCGCACCCGGCCGCCGCCGATCGCGTAGGCCAGCTCACCGCCGTACGGGTCGGCGCTCACCGGCACCTCGACGCCGGGGTCGGCCGGCAGTTCCTCCACCGTGCGCGGCTCGGCGACGGTGCCGTCGTGGAAGTCGGTCACCTCGACGCGGCGGGTGCCGGCGTCGTACGAGACCACGTACCCGTCGCCGAGCTCGCCCGCGTGCGGCAGCGCCATCCGCTTCCCGGTCACGGTGTCGTAAACGACGACGGGCTCGGACTCGTACGGGGACACGCACTCCCAGTACACCCAACGCCCCACCGCCTGAAGGTCCTTGGCCGGGCAGGCGGACACGTCGGCCGTGTCGCTCGGGCCGTCGGTGAGGCCGGTGCCCTTCAGGGTGAAGCCGTCCATGACCCACAGGGCACTGCCCCACACCGCCGCGGCGCTCGCGCCCTCGATCACGCGGTAACCGCCGGCGACCTGGTCGACGAGGTACTTGTCCTCCTCCTGACCGGGCCGGCCGTAGACCGCGTACGGGCCGGAGGCCGAGAGCACCTCGGTGCCGTCGCCCCAGGCACCCGTCGGGGCGTGGGTCAGTGCGTTGAGGTCGGTGACCTCGCCGTCGGCGTCGGCGGATTCCAGCCGGCCGTTGCCGCCGTCGTTCGCGAGGATCACGGAGTGCCCGTCGCCGGTGCTCAGCGGCCGGGTGTCCGCGTACCGGGCGTACTGCTTCTGGTCCGACCCGTCCGGCTCGGCCACCGGCTTCCAGGTGCCGGCCGAGGGCGCGGCGCCGAGCGTGATGCCGCCGCGCTGGGCCACGGCGGGCAGGGGGCGGCTGTCGGGTTCGGCGGTGGTGAGCCGTCCCGCGGCCAGCGACAGCGCGGTCACCTTCCCGGGCTTGGGCGGTACGGCGCGCACCGTCGTCGCGGTGGGCGCGCCATCGGCGCCGGGGGCGATCCTGCGCACCGCCCAGTCGCCGCTGTCCGTGCCGCCGGTCACCAGCGCGCCGCCGTCGGGCGCCTGCACGATCCGGGGGCGGGCGTGCGCGAGCACGGTGGTGGGGGCGCCGCCGTCCAGCGGGTACGCCTTGAGCGCGGTGCCGAGGCGGACGCGGATGTCCGCGTCGGGCAGCGTCACGGGCCGGCGGGCGAGGAGGACGTAGTCGCCGGACAGGCCGATGACGGGCTTGCCCAGGTCCTCCTTCGTGTAGTCGGACATCGGGACCGGGACCAGCGTCGGCGCCTTCGTGGGCTGCGCCCGGTCCCAGACGCGCACGCCGAAGTTGTCGTCGTTGTAGTACGCGATCCGGTCCGCGGTGAGGACCGCCGCCGAGTCGTCGTTCGCGCTCGCGCCGCCGAGCGACGCGGTGATCTTCGCGCTCTCCAGGTCGAGCAGTCCGAGCGAGGGGCCGTACCCGTCGACGAAGTAGTGCACGACCAGCGTGGTGGCGTCGCCGCCCTGCACGGTGTGGGCGGCCATGGCGCCCGCGTCGAGCCCGGACACCGGGGTGTCGGCGGTGCCGCCGGCGCCGTCGGCGCGCAGGACGTGCAGGTCCCCGCGCTCGGCGCCGTCGGCCCAGATGCCGGTCAGCACGGCGGAGCCGTACGTGCCCAGGTACTTCTGCCCCGCGGGCACCTTGATCCCGGCCGACGTGCCGGTCTTCATGTCCTTGAGGACGACGGTGCCCGCGGCCTCGTCGTACACGCCGACCGTGTCGGATCCGGCGCCGCTCACGGCCCCGGCCTCGGCCTGCTCCTGCGTGCCGAGGTCGACCGGGGCGCCCTCGGTGGGCACCCAGCGGTACCGGCCGAGTCCGGTGCCCGGCCCGTCGGGCTCGGTCCGCTCCAACTGCCCGTCGGGGCCCGCCGCGTAGAGCGTGTTGCCGCGCGGCAGATGGCGGTCGGGCGCGTCGACGGTGAGCGGGGCCGTGTCGGCGTACGCGCTCGGCAGCAGGAACGGCAGGGCTCCGGCCCCGGCGGCCAGCGCCAGCGAGGCGGCGACACCGCCTCGGACGATGGTTCCTGCGCGCCGTGTACGTGCGGATCTCTGCTTGTGGCTGGAGACCACTCAGCACCTCCTGAGGTATCCGGCAGGCGACATTGATCACCCGCGCGGGCCGCGGAACGTAGCACAGCAGAGACACAGAATTCGATCACTTGAACGAAAGGTGCAGCGGCCGCCAAACCAGGTCACCCGCCCTCGGACGCGCGGGTCGTGACGGGTGGGCGCGGACATGCGAGAGGGCCCGTACGACACCTGGTCGGGTGTCGTACGGGCCCTCTCACTCAGTGCTGCGAGCCGGGATCAGCCGTTGCGCTTCCAACGCGGCTTGTCGTCACGGCGGCCGCCGAAGGAGCCGGAACCGGCGCCACGGTGGTCGTCACGACGGCCGTAGGGACGGTGGCCGCCGGAGGGGCGGTCGTCGCGGCGGTCGCGGTTGAACGGGCGGTCGCTGCCCCGGTGGCCCGAGGGACGGTCGTCGCGGCGGAAGCCGCCACGGTCGCCGCCGCGGTGGTCGTCGCGGCGCTCGAAGGAGCGGCCGCCACGGTCGTCGCGGTTGAAGCCGCGGTCACGGTTGAAGCCACCGCGGTCGTTGTCCCGGCGGAAGCCGCCCCGGTCACCGCCACGGTCACCACCGCGGTCGTCACGGCGCTCGAAGGAACGGCCACCACGGTCACCGCCGCGGTCGTCGCGACGGAAGCCACCGCGGTCACCGCCACGCTCGCCACCGCGGTCGTCGCGGCGCTCGAAGGAGCGGCCGCCACGGTCGTCACGGCGGTCGTCGCGACGGAAGCCGCCACGGTCGCCACCGCGGTCGTTGTCCCGGCGGAACCCACCGCGGTCGCCACCGCGGTCGAAGGAACGGCCACCACGGTCACCGCCGCGGTCGTCGCGACGGAAGCCACCGCGGTCACCGCCACGGTCGCCACCGCGGTCGCGGCGCTCGAAGTTGCCCCGGTCGTCGCGGCGCTGACGCGGCTCGTAGGAGGCACGCTCGGCGCGCTCCTGGCGCTGCGCCTCCTCGGCGGCAGCGGCGGCGGCCTGGGCGGCCTGCTCGGCGGCGGCCTCCTGCGCGGCGGTGACGGCGGCGGCGACACCCTCCTCGTCCTCACCGCGGTCGCGGGCGGCGCGGGCGGTGAGGCGGTCGGCCTCCTCGCGCAGCTCGGTGGCGCGACGGGTCGCGCGCTCCAGCTGCTTGGTGAGGCTGGTGACCTCGCGCTCGGCCTGCTGCGCGGCGTTGCCCGCCGACTCGGCCTGGACCTCGGTCATGGACCGGGCGCCGGTGATCTCGGCGACCTCCGGGTCGAAGGCGGCGCCGCCCTGGATGATGTGACGCCCGGCGTCGACGCCCGCGTCCTCCATGAGGCGGAAGATCTGGCGGCGCTGGTGCGGCAGCGACAGGGAGACGACCGTGCCGGAGCGGCCCGCGCGGGCGGTGCGGCCGGAGCGGTGCAGGTAGTCCTTGTGGTCGCCGGCCGGGTCCACGTTCAGAACCAGGTCGATGTCGTCGACGTGGATGCCGCGGGCGGCGACGTCGGTGGCGACGAGGGCGTTGACGTAGCCCTTCTTGAAGTCCTCGAGGACGCGGGTACGGGCGCCCTGCGTCATGCCGCCGTGCAGCGCGTCGGCCTTCACACCGGCGTCGCAGAGCTGCTCGGCGATGCGGTCGGCGCCCAGCTGGGTGCGGACGAAGATGATCGTGCGGCCCTTGCGGGAGGCGATGGCCGCGGTGACCGGCGCCTTGTCCTTGGGCTTCACGATGAGGATGTGGTGCGACATCGTCGTGACGTTGCCCTGGGCGCTGTCGACCTCGTGGCTGACCGGGTCGTTCAGGTAGCGGGTGACGAGCGTCTTGATCTCGTTCTCCATGGTGGCGGAGAAGAGCATGCGCTGGCCGCCGGCCGGGACCTGGTCGAGGATCTCGGTGACCTCGGGCAGGAAGCCCAGGTCGGACATCTGGTCGGCCTCGTCGAGGACGGCGACCTCGATGTTGCTCAGGTCGCAGGCGCCGCGGTTGATGAGGTCGCGCAGACGGCCCGGGGTGGCGACGAGGATGTCGACGCCGCGCTCCAGGGCGTAGATCTGGTTGCCCATCGACGTACCGCCGCAGACGACCTTCATCTTCAGGCCGACCTGGTCGCCGTACGGCTGGAGGGCGTCCGCGACCTGCATCGCGAGCTCACGGGTGGGGGTGAGGATGACGGCGCGCGGCTTGTGCTTCTCGCTGCGGCCACCGGCCAGACGCGCGAGCGTCGGCAGGCCGAACGAGAGGGTCTTGCCGGAGCCGGTGCGGCCACGGCCGAGGATGTCCTTGCCGGCCAGGGCGTCCGGGATGGTCGCGGCCTGGATCGGGAACGGGGTGGTCACCCCGTTCTGCGCGAGCTTGCGCACGACCGGCTCGGGCAGACCGAGGTCGGCGAAGGTCAGGGTGGGCTCGTCGTTCTCGATGACCTCGACGGTCTCGTTCTCGACGGCCTCGACGTCGCCGGCGTTCTCGATGGCCTGGTCGGCGATGTTTTCAGTGGAAATGGACATGCGAAATGCGAAACCTTCCGGAGTCTCGGCACGCGCCCGCAACTCCGTGTATTCGCAATTCAGCAAATCGACCGCCTCAATGCGGTCCAGCCACGGCAAGGGAGAGTACGCGCCACGCGGCGCTCTCTTGACGGCGCCGGGCAAATGGGATCAAACGATCTACCACCATACGCACCCCCCACCCCCGGAGGCAAACCGGCTCGTTGAGACCCCGGTCACAACGGGCTCAGACCGGGTCCCCGGCCCGCGGCTGCGGCTCGTTGGCCTGCTCCCCCGTGGCCCCTTCGTGCGCCGAGGAGGAGGGCTCGGCGGTGGGCGGCGACGAGGACGGCTCGGCGGTCGGCTCCGTCGGCGACGGGGTGTCCGGCGCGCTGGGCGAGGTCGGCCGCTGCGAGGGCGTCACCGACTCGCTGCGCGACGGCGAACCGGAGCCCGACCCGGGCCCGGAGGGCGAGGTGGACGTCCTCGTGGGCGCGGAGGACGCCGCGGACGGCGTGGTGGAGGCGGTGGCCGAGGGGGGCGCGCTGGGCGTCGCCGAGGCCCGCCCGGCGCGCGCCCCCGCCTGCGTCCCGCCCTGGGAGACCTCGGTGCCGCCGTCGGGCGCGGCGCCCGAGCCCCGCTGCGGCGGCGAGTGGGTGGCCGCGGTGCCGCCGTCGGCGCCCACGCTCATGCAGCCGGCGGCCGCGGCGACGGCCACCGTGGTCGCGGCCAGCCGGCCGATTCGGAGCGCACTGGACGACAGGGCGCGTGACGATACGGACAGCTGGCGCACGGGCGAGCACCTCCGGTGCACGGGACGGAGTGACCTTGGGGGGTACCGGTTCCAACTTCCGTCTCCCTCGCGAGGACACGCGCCGCACGAGCACCGCACAAAGCCCCCACAATCAGTGCGGATACGCGAACCGCCCCGGCAGGAGGCACCGGCGCGGGAACCTCACCCGTAACCGAGCGCGTGCAGCCGCGCGTCGTCGATCCCGAAGTGGTGCGCGATCTCGTGCACCACGGTCACCTCGGTCTCCGCGACCACGTCCTCCCGCGACTCGCACATCCGCAGCGTCGGCCCCCGGTAGATCGTGATCCGGTCCGGCAGCACCCCCGCGTACCACTCGCCCCGCTCGGTGAGCGGGGTCCCTTCGTAGAGCCCGAGCAGCTCGGGGTCCTCGGCGGGCGGCTCGTCCTCCACGAACACGGCCACGTTGTCCATCAGTCGGGTCAGCTCGGGCGGGATCCGGTCGAGCGCCTCGGCGACCAGTTCCTCGAACGTCTCGCGCGTCATCTCCAGCACACGCCCATTGTCCGGTACAACCCGCATATCCACCCGCGCACTTGGGCATACGGCAGCAATGGCCCGCTCGCCCGCCGCCGCCATGCACCTGCTCCGACGCCGCATACGGGGCGCACGCGCCGCCCCGTCGGCGCTGCTGCGCCACTACCGCGACCGGCACCCCCACCCGGTCGTGGAGCTGGTCCACCCCCCGCACCCCTACGTACGCGCCCTGGGCCTGGTGGCCGTCGTACTGCTCGGCGCCTGGCTCGGCCTGCTGATCGTCGGCAGCGTGCGCACGCCGGTGGGGCCGATGGACACGAAGATGACGCTGCGCCCGTCGTTCTCGGGCGGTACGAAGATCAACGTGTCGCCGCTCGGCGCCCTGGAGCTCAGCTCCCACACGGCCCCGATCCGGCTCGACGTCGACGTGGACCGCCTCGACCCGGCACGCGCCCAGGCCCTGGTCGACCACCCCGAGCGCTTCTCCGGCCTCCAGGACGAGGTCGCGCGCGACGTCGAGCACGGCACGGTCGACCTGGCGGTGCGCTCCTGCGTGGCGGTGGTCGCGGGCGCCACGACGCTGGGCCTCGTCGTCTACCGCCGCCCGCGCCGCGCCCTGGCGGCCGGCGGCCTGGCCCTCGCCCTCCTAGCGGCCTCGGGCGGCACGGCGTACGCGACGTGGAACCCGGAGTCGGTCCTGGAGCCGAAGTTCTCCGGCCTGCTCTCCTCGGCGCCCTCCGTGGTCGGCAGCGCCCGCTCGATCGTCACGGAATTCGACGCGTACCAGAAGGAGTTGGCGCTCCTCGTCACGAACGTGACGAAGCTGTACGACGCGACGTCCACGCTCCCCGCGTACCAGCCGGACCCCTCGACGATCCGTGTGCTGCACGTGTCGGACATCCATCTGAACCCGGCGTCGTGGAAGATCATCGCCTCGCTCGTGGAGCAGTACCGGATCTCGGTGATCGTCGACACCGGCGACACGATGGACCACGGTTCGACGGCCGAGAACGCCTTCCTCGACCCGATCAAGGACCTGAACGCGCCCTACGTCTGGATCCGCGGCAACCACGACTCGAAGAAGGCGACGCAGAAGTACCTCTCCGACAAGAAGCGCTTCAAGAACGTCCACGTCCTCGACGACGGCAGGGCGGTCGACGTCGCGGGCCTGCGCTTCGCCGGGATGGGCGACCCGCAGTACACCCCGGACCGGGCGACGAAGGCCCAGGGCGACCCGGCCGTGCGGCTGTCCGGCATCCGGCTCGCCTCGGCGCTGCGCGACCAGAAGGCGGCGGGCACCCCGGTCGACATCGCGCTCGCCCACGAGCCGGTCGCGGCGCGCGAGGTGGACGGCGAGGTGCCGCTCGCCCTGGCCGGGCACATCCACCACCAGGAGATGGAACTGCTGCCGCTGGGCACCCGGCTGCGCATCGAGGGGTCGACGGGCGGCAGCGGACTGCGCGCGGTCGACAACGAGAACGGCCACCCCGACCCGGTCGAGGCGTCGGTCCTCTACCTGGACCGCACGACCAAGCGCCTCCAGGCCTGGGACGAGATCCGGCTCGGCGGTCTGGGCCTGACGAAGGCCGAGGTCAGCCGTCATCTGCCGAAGGAGAACCAGCCCGGCGCGACCCCGTCGCCGAGCCCCGCGGAGAGCTCCCCGTAAACCGTTTTGGCGATAGCTCCCCGCATCCCATATGCTTCTCACGTCCCCGACGCGCTGCGAAGCGCGCAGGCGGGCCGATAGCCCTCATCGTCTAGCGGCCTAGGACGCCGCCCTTTCAAGGCGGTAGCACGGGTTCGAATCCCGTTGGGGGCACGCACAACCGTGTGAGAGACTTGCGCTTGCTCGTCTCGCACACAACAGCAAGGTCCTGTGGAGCAGTTTGGAGTGCTCGCCACCCTGTCAAGGTGGAGGCCGCGGGTTCAAATCCCGTCAGGACCGCTGAAGTTCCTCGTGAACTTCGTGGCTGGGTAGCTCAGTTGGTACGAGCGATCGCCTGAAAAGCGATAGGTCGCCGGTTCGATCCCGGCCCCAGCCACAGGAACTAGGCCCCGTCTTCGGACGGGGCCTATTGCGTTTCCCGGCCCCTGTTCAGACCGGCGCCGCGTGCAGCGGGCCCGTGCCCCGGCCGCCCGGGTGGCGGTGGCGCCAGAACCAGAAGAGGACGCAGGAGACCAGGGACCAGCCGGCCAGCACCAGGAACGGGAAGGCGTGCTGGTTGCCCTGGAAGTAGACCGCCGTGTGCTGGGCGTTGTACGAGGCGCCCGGTGGCAGCCACTGGCCGAGGCGGCCGATGACCGTGGGCAGCAGCGGGGGCGCGACGGCGCCGCCGGAGGCCGGATTGCCGAGCAGGACCAGCAGGCCCCAGGTCGGGATCATCGCCCAGCGGTGGAAGAACGTGTTGAACATCGTGAAGACCATGCCGCAGGTGAACATCGTCAGCGCGAGGATCAGCCAGGACTCGACGAAGGGCAGGTCCACCGCCCCGAGCCCCCAGTCCGCGACGGCCGCCACGGCGAAGCCGCCGAGCAGCGCGTAGGCGACGGTGAAGGCGATCCGTTCGGCCGGGTTGAGGCCGCGGGCGTGCACGCTGAGCTGGATCGCGCCGACGAAGCCGATGATGACGGCGGCGAGCGTGATGTAGAAGATCGTCAGGCCCCGCGGGTCGCCGCCCTGGAGCGGGTTCACGTCCTTCACCGTCACGGGGATGCCGGTCGCCTTGCTGACCGGGGGCGCCGCCTCGGTGAAGACCTGGGCGACGGTGACGCCGGAGGCGCCCGAGACGTCGAGGCGGACGCGGGCGCCGTTGTCCCGCACGTCGAACACCGCGTAGATCCTCTGGGCGTCGAGCGCGTCGCGGGCCGCCTGCGGAGAGTCGTACAGCTTGAGGTCGAGCTGGGCGTCGAGGGCCTTCTCCATCGCCCCGACGAAGGCGCTGCGCCGCGCGGCGTCGTGCTCGCCGGTGACGCCGGTGGGGATGTGGTGCGGCGTCGGGTTCGCCATGGAGTACGTGTACGAGCCGGCGAAGAGGGCGGCCGCCGCGGCCAGGATGAGGACGAGGACGGTCGCCGGGAAGAAGGGCGACTGCTTGAAGCCGGCCCAGCGCTCGGCCCCGCTCGGCGGACGGCCGTGCGCGCCGTGCGGCGGGTGCGGCTCGGGTTCGGGCTCCGCGGCCGACTCTTCGGGCAAGTGGGACATATCGGCACGTTAAGCCAGACATCGGCGGAGTACATCCGGACACCGTTCCGGCCCCTGCCGACCGGGGCCCGCGCACCGCCCGCAAAACCGGTCGCCACGGATTTCCGCGAGGTGAGATCCTTGGGGACGTATGTCTACGCAGCCTGCCCCCGCCGCCGATCAGTTCGCCGCCGTAGCGCGGCGGCTGTCCGAGCTGTCCCTGCGCGACGAGCACCGGCTCGGGCGCAGGCTCGAAGGTGCCCGCAAGATCCGTAAGCCGGAGGCCCGTGCCGCCGTGCTCACCGAGATCGAGACCGAGGCCGAGAAGGCCGGCGTCCGCACGGACACCCGCCGTGAGCGCCGCGCCGCCCTCGACGTCACGTATCCCGAGCAGCTCCCGGTCAGCCAGAAGAAGGACGAGATCGCCGACGCGATCCGCGACCACCAGGTCGTGATCGTCGCCGGTGAGACCGGATCGGGAAAGACGACGCAGATCCCAAAGATCTGTCTCGACCTCGGCCGCGGTGTGCGCGGCATGATCGGGCACACCCAGCCCCGCCGGATCGCGGCCCGCACCGTCGCCGAGCGCGTCGCGGACGAGCTGGGCACGCCGCTGGGCGAGGCCGTCGGCTGGAAGGTCCGGTTCACGGACCAGGTCGACCAGGACTCCACGTTCGTCAAGCTGATGACGGACGGCATCCTGCTCGCCGAGATCCAGACGGACCGCGAGCTGCGCGCCTACGACACGATCATCATCGACGAGGCGCACGAGCGGTCGCTGAACATCGACTTCCTGCTGGGCTACCTGGCGCAGCTGCTGCCCAGACGCCCGGACCTCAAGGTCGTCATCACCTCCGCGACCATCGACCCCGAGCGCTTCTCCCGGCACTTCGGGGACGCCCCGATCGTCGAGGTCAGCGGGCGTACGTATCCGGTGGAGGTGCGCTACCGGCCGCTCCTCGAAGAGGACTCGGACGACTCCGACCGCGACCAGATCACCGCGATCACGGACGCGTGCGAGGAGCTGATGCGCGAGGGCGACGGCGACATCCTCGTCTTCCTCTCCGGAGAGCGCGAGATCCGCGACACCGCGGACGCGCTGGAGAAGAAGAAGTACCGGTTCACGGAAGTGCTGCCGCTGTACGCGCGGCTCTCGCACGCCGAGCAGCACCGCGTCTTCCAGCGCCACACGGGCCGCCGCATCGTCCTCGCCACGAACGTCGCGGAGACCTCCCTGACGGTCCCCGGCATCAAGTACGTGATCGACCCGGGCACGGCCCGCATCTCGCGCTACAGCCACCGTACGAAGGTGCAGCGCCTGCCCATCGAGCCGGTCAGCCAGGCCAGCGCCAACCAGCGCAAGGGCCGCTGCGGCCGTACGTCCGACGGCATCTGCATCCGCCTGTACTCCGAGGACGACTTCCTCGCCCGCCCGGAGTTCACGGACGCGGAGATCCTCCGTACGAACCTGGCCTCGGTCATCCTCCAGATGACGGCGGCGGGCCTCGGCGACATCGAGAAGTTCCCCTTCATCGACCCGCCGGACCACCGCAACATCCGCGACGGCGTCCAACTCCTCCAGGAACTGGGCGCGTTGGACCCGAAGGAGAAGGACGCCCGCAAGCGGCTCACGCAGCAGGGCCGCAAGCTCGCCCAGCTCCCGGTGGACCCGCGTCTCGCC
This sequence comes from Streptomyces sp. BYX5S, assembly GCF_054724165.1. NCBI lineage: Bacteria > Bacillati > Actinomycetota > Actinomycetes > Kitasatosporales > Streptomycetaceae > Streptomyces > Streptomyces sp. BYX5S. The sequence goes on from NZ_CM138829.1 coordinate 8,034,817, forward strand.
CGCATGGTGCTGGAGGCCGACAAGAACGGCTGCGTGCGCGAGGTCATGGTGATCGCGGCGGCCCTGTCCATCCAGGACCCGCGCGAGCGCCCGCAGGACAAGCAGGCGCAGGCCGACCAGCAGCACGCCCGCTTCAAGGACGAGACCAGCGACTTCCTGGCGTTCCTGAACCTGTGGCGCTACGTGCGCGAGCAGCAGAAGGAGCTGGGCTCCTCCGCGTTCCGCCGCATGTGCAAGCGCGAGTACCTGAACTTCCTGCGCATCCGCGAGTGGCAGGACATCTATACGCAGTTGCGAACGGTCGCGAAGCAGATGGGCATCCATCTGAACGACCAGGACGCGGCCGGCGACTCCGTCCACGTCTCCCTCCTGTCCGGTCTGCTCTCGCACATCGGCATGAAGACTGCATCCGACAGCGGCTCCGCCGCGGGGAAGGAGTCGAAGGAGTCGCAGGCCAAGGACCCCAAACAGGCGGGCCGTGATCGCGGGCGCAACGAGTACATCGGCGCCCGCAACGCCAAGTTCGCGATCTTCCCGGGCTCGGCCCTCTTCAAGAAGCCGCCGCGGTTCGTGATGTCGGCGGAGCTGGTGGAGACCTCGCGCCTGTGGGCGCGCGTGAACGCGAAGATCGAGCCCGAGTGGGTCGAGCCGCTCGCCGAGCACCTGCTGAAGCGCACGTACAGCGAGCCGCACTGGGAGAAGGACCAGGCGGCGGTGATGGCGTACGAGAAGGTGACGCTGTACGGCGTCCCGCTCGTCGCGCAGCGCAAGGTGAACTACGGGCGGATCGACGCCGAGGTCAGCCGCGAGCTGTTCATCCGCAACGCGCTGGTCGAGGGCGACTGGCGCACGCACCACAAGTTCTTCGCGGACAACCGCAGACTCCTCACCGAGGTCGAGGAGCTGGAGCACCGGGCCCGGCGCCGCGACATCGTCGTCGACGACGAGACCCTCTTCGACTTCTACGACCAGCGGGTCCCGGAACACGTCGTATCGGGCGCCCACTTCGACTCCTGGTGGAAGCACAAGAAGCGCGAGGAGCCCGAACTCCTCGACTTCGAGCGCTCGATGCTGATCCGCGAGTCGGCGGAGGCGGTCACGAAGGCCGACTACCCGGACTCCTGGCGGCAGGGGGAGCTGAAGTTCCGGGTGACGTACCAGTTCGAGCCGGGCGCGGACGCGGACGGCGTGACCGTCCACATCCCGCTCCAGGTGCTCAACCAGGTCACTGACGAGGGCTTCGACTGGCAGATCCCGGGCCTGCGCGAGGACGTCGTCGTCGAGCTGATCCGCTCCCTGCCCAAGCCGATCCGGCGCAACTACGTACCGGCGCCGAACTACGCGAAGGCGTTCTTGGAGCGGGCGGTCCCGTTGCAGGAACCGCTGCCGACGACGCTCGCGCGCGAGTTGCAGCGGATGGTCGGCGTCCCGGTGAAGGCCGACGACTTCGACCTCACCCGCGTACCGGACCACCTGAAGATCACGTTCCGGATCGTCGACGAGCGGCGCCGCAAGCTCGCCGAGGACAAGGACCTGGAGGCGCTGAAGCTCCGGCTGAAGCCGAAGGCCCGGCAGGCCATCTCCAAGGCCGCCGCGGCGACCGCCGAGCGCGCGGGTGGCCCCTCGGTCGAGCAGAAGGGCCTGACCGACTGGACGATCGGCACGCTGTCGAAGGTCTTCGAGACCCGGCGGGCCGGCCAGCCGGTCAAGGCGTACCCGGCGCTCGTCGACGACGGCGACACCGTGTCCGTACGCCTCTTCGACAGCGAGGCCGAGCAGGCGCAGGCGATGTGGAAGGGCACGCGCCGGCTCATCCTGCGCAACATCCCGGTGAACCCGGGGAAGTTCGCCGCGGACAAGCTCACCAACCCCCAGAAGCTCGCCCTGTCGGCGAACCCGCACGGCTCCGTGCAGGCCCTCTTCGACGACTGCGCGATGGCCGCCGCGGACAAGCTCATCGGTGACTTCGGCGGCCCCGCCTGGGACGAGGAGTCGTACCGGAAGCTGTACGACAAGGTGCGCGCGGAGATCGTCGACACCACGGTGCGCACGGTCGGCCAGGTGCAGCAGGTGCTCGCCGCGTGGCAGGCAGCCGAGCGGCGCCTGAAGTCCACGAAGAGCCCCACGCTCCTCGCCAACCTCCAGGACGTGCGCGGCCAGTTGGACGAGCTGATCCGCCCCGGCTTCGTCACCGCGACCGGCCTGCGGCGCCTGCCCGACCTGGTGCGCTACCTCGTCGCGGCCGACCGCCGGCTCCAGCAGATGCCGACCGGCGTCCAGCGGGACACCACCCGCATGGAGAAGGTCCACGAGATGCGGGACGAGTACCTGTGGCTCCTTGAGCAGATGCCGCAGGGGCGGCCGGTGCCGCAGGAGGTGCTGGACATCCGGTGGATGCTGGAGGAGCTGCGGGTCAGCTACTTCGCGCATGCGCTGGGCACGGCGTACCCGGTCTCGGACAAGCGGATCGTGAAGGCGATCGACGCGCAGGTTCCGTGATCGGGCGGGTGCGCAGAGTGAGTTCGACCGCACGGCCTGCGCTGCTGTAGAGTCCTGTCTCGCAGCGCAACGCAGTACAGCGCAGCGAAACCTGGTCCTGTGGAGCAGTTTGGAGTGCTCGCCACCCTGTCAAGGTGGAGGCCGCGGGTTCAAATCCCGTCAGGACCGCAGTAGAAGAGACCCGCACCGTACGGTGCGGGTCTCTTTTTGCGTTGGCGTCGTTGCGGTCGTCCCGTCGTCGCGGTTGAAAGATCGGGGCTCCGCCCCGGGCCCCGCTCCTCAATCGCCGGAGGGGCTTGAGAGGGCCGAATCGCGCTCGGATGGGGCCGGAGGGGCTTGTTCGAACCCCGTGGAGGGCCCTGGAGTGGGCTCAGAGGGGCTGGGAGGGGCATGGGGACGAAAGACCCTGGGGAGTGTGACCAAAGGCGGCCCTACGGGCCCTCAACTGGTGGGAGCCTAGGGAGAGTCGGCGCCGGCGTGGCCCCAATAGCGCACGGGCGTCACTTGCAACAAGTGACGGGGTGTGTGACGGGAGTCACCGAAGTTGTTTTGGAAACACCGTTTCTTACCCCCGCCCTACAACGGCTCAATTTAATATGTGCAATTGCACTACCCCGGAGGGCCGCCCACAGGGATCCATCAAGGTCCAACAAGGGCACGCACAGACGCCCGCCGGAGGCAGGCCCGCGCGCACAAAAAAGATCGCGCTGGACCCGGCGGAGTCCAGCGCGATCGATGACGCTTCCGTGATGCTGTTGAGATGACGCTTCAGCGGACCTTCGGCAGAAGGAGTCCCGTTGGGGCGGGACCGGCGTCCTGTGGAGCTAGGGGTGGGCGTCCGACGGGTTGGGGGACCCGAAAACGCCCGTATTGCTGCGTAATGCGGTGCCTCAGGCCTCGCTGCGCTGCTGCGGGATGCCCGCAAGCAGGGCGCGGACCTCGGCCTCGCGGTAACGGCGGTGTCCGCCGAGCGTACGAATCGACGTGAGCTTGCCAGCCTTCGCCCAGCGCGTGACCGTCTTGGGGTCGACGCGGAACATCGTGGCGACCTCAGCCGGGGTCAGCAGCGGCTCGGCATCAGGGGTGCGAGCGGTCATGAGCGGCCTCCTCGGAGAACCGAACCTTCTCGGTTCATTCCTCTAAATTCTGCACCTTGACCCGCGTTGCCCGAAATGGCGGACGCGAGTCGAGTCGGTTATAGGACGAACGGCTTGTCCTCGGCACTACAACTACACCATCCGTCCAGCCGCGTCGGCCAAACCGATGGAATTGCCCTCCCAGGTGTCCATCAGCGACGGATGCCGATGGACCGTGCCATAGCGGACAGTCACGCCACAGTGACGATCAGTCACAGAGCGATCAGGAGCCATCAGACCCCCCAGCGGCAGTGCAATGCTGAGTAATCCGTCCATGGTTGGACTTAGTTGGACGGACAGAGCCCTCCCCGGACTCCTTGTCCTATTTTGACACGAGGAGGGGTGATGGGCGCAAGGTCCAGTTAAGTGCCGTCCATCACGCTTGAGGCAAACGCCCGGATCGGGACGTAGGTCCCAAGCGCCCTGTGAGCGGCGTCACTTGGGTGCGTGTGAGGGTGGGTCAGTTGGCGAACTGGCGGTCCCGCGCCGCACGCCAGCGTTCCACAAGCCGCGCGTACGCCGTGCCCGCGCCGTCCCCGTCGCCGGAGCGCAGCGCCGCGATCCCCTCGGCGACGTCCGCCGCAGAGTGGTCCTCCTCCAGGAAGTCCTGCGGCAGGGCGTGCACGAGACCGCCGTAGTCGAGCTCGACGTACGAACGAGGGTGGAACTCCTCGAGCCAGCGCCCCACATCTACCAGGCCGTCGATCAGCGGCCCTTCCTCGATCGCGTCCTTCAGCGTCTTGAGACCGCGCGCGACCCGGCGCCTGGCCTGCACCATCGGCGTGCGGTAGCGCAGCCGCGGGACGCCGACGCCCCCCGCCCCGTCCTCGTCGCTCTTCTGCTCGTACTCCCGCTCCTCGTCCGAGACCAGCACGAACCAGTTGATCGGCACCTGCCACGTCGACGTGCGGATCCAGGGCCGGGCGTCGGGGTTGCGCTCCAGCCAGCGCTCGTAGTCGGTGGCGGTCTGCCGGCGCACGACCGGCGGGATCGCCGCGTCCAGGACCGGGCCCGGCAGCTCGCCGGGGAGCTCGCCGAGGGCCTGCCAGCCGCGCAGCCGGGTGCGCCACGGGCACACGCACACCACCCCGTCGATCGCGATCACGAACGCGTCGTCGCTCTCGTGGACCGGCACGGGCACCGGCGGAGTGGGCAAGAGATCAGCCAAAGAACGGCGCAATTCATCCTGGTAGGAAGGGAGCCGCTCGCGCTTCGCGTAGCGCTCCCAATGGCCGCGCTCCGGCTGGGGGAAAGCTGCGAGGGGTTCGTACACGCGCAGATACGCCGCATACGGGACGGTCACCGACGACTCCTTGGGCACGGCTGCTCCCTCCCCCGCACACCGGCTGGAAAACACTCTCCATGGTCCCACTCGGTCACCGGACGGTGACGCGGCGCGAGAGAGTGATCCTCGGCACTGCGGCCGTGACGGGCACGTCCACGCTCTAATCTCTTGCTCACACAGCACCTCGGACGCCCGCCACCCGCACGGGAATCCGCTCAACCGCCGCTATGTACTTGGGAGTCACCACCGTGACCGATGTGACCGGCGAAGTCCTGCACACCCTCTTCCACTCCGACCAGGGGGGCCACGAGCAGGTCGTCCTCTGCCAGGACCGGGCCAGCGGCCTCAAGGCCGTCATCGCCCTGCACTCGACCGCCCTGGGCCCGGCCCTCGGCGGCACCCGTTTCTACCCGTACGCCTCCGAGGCGGAGGCGGTCGCCGACGCGCTGAACCTCGCGCGCGGCATGTCGTACAAGAACGCCATGGCCGGGCTCGACCACGGCGGCGGCAAGGCCGTGATCATCGGCGACCCGCACACCCTCAAGAGCGAGCAGCTGCTCCTCGCCTACGGCCGCTTCGTGGCCTCCCTCGGCGGCCGGTACGTGACGGCCTGCGACGTCGGTACGTACGTGGCCGACATGGACGTCGTGGCGCGCGAGTGCCGGTGGACCACGGGGCGCTCGCCCGAGAACGGCGGGGCGGGCGACTCCTCGGTCCTCACCGCCTTCGGCGTCTTCCAGGGCATGCGGGCCAGCGCCCAGCACCTGTGGGGCGACCCCACCCTGCGCGGCCGCAGGGTGGGCATCGCGGGCGTGGGCAAGGTGGGGCACCACCTCGTCGAGCACCTGCTGGAGGACGGCGCCGAGGTCGTGGTCACCGATGTGCGCGCGGAGTCCGTGCGGCAGGTCACCGACCGGCACCCCGAGGTCGCGGTGGCCGCCGACACCGACGCGCTGATCCGGGTGGAGGGGCTCGACATCTACGCGCCCTGCGCGCTGGGCGGAGCCCTGGACGACGACACCGTTCCGGTACTGACCGCAAAGGTGGTGTGCGGCGCGGCCAACAACCAGCTCGCGCACCCCGGCGTCGAGAAGGACCTCGCCGACCGCGGGATCCTCTACGCCCCCGACTATGTGGTCAACGCGGGTGGCGTCATCCAGGTCGCCGACGAGCTGCACGGCTTCGACTTCGACCGGTGCAGGGCGAAGGCCGCGAAGATCTTCGACACCACGCTCGGAATCTTCGCTCGTGCAAAGTCTGACGGTATTCCGCCGGCCGCGGCGGCCGACCGGATCGCCGAACAGCGGATGGCCGAGGCGCGCGGAAGGGGCTGACCGCGACCCTCGCGTAACGAGAGTCACGTCCCCCGGCGGGTCGCCCGCCCAGAAGAGGTTAAAATCGCAGCTGACCAGCGAGGAAAGGGCTCCTGGCTGGTCCTGCGCCGAGGCGCGTCCTGCGGGCGACGTACCGTATGGGCGTGGGCTCAGGTACCGTGGAAGCCCTACGGACCGGTCTCCCTGCGGGGAGTCCGTTCCAGTTCATGAACGCGTGTCAAGACTCTGGGGCCATGAAGCCCCATCACCGAGGGGGTCGAGCCATGGGGCGCGGCCGGGCCAAGGCCAAGCAGACGAAGGTCGCCCGCCAGCTGAAGTACAACAGCGGCGGGACTGACCTGTCGCGTCTGGCCAACGAGCTAGGCGCATCCACGTCGGATCCAGTATCGAATCAGCCGCCGAACGGCGAGCCTTTCGAGGACGACGACGAGGAAGACGACCCGTACGCCCGCTACGCGGACATGTACGGCGACAACGAGGACGAGGACGACGAGTCCGGTCCTTCGTCACAGCGCCGCGGCGCTTGACCTCGTAGCACGTCAGCGACACACCAGCCGCTGCACTTCACCCGGTCCGGGGTGGTCACACGCCGGACCGGGTTTTGTGCTGTCCGCACAACGGGCCCGGCGGTCCCGCGCGGACCTCGGGGGCGCCGCTCCCACAGCGCCCCCTGAGGGCTAGTTCGCGTAGTCACCCGTGAGCTCGGCGCCCGTGGCGTGCTCACCGCGCTCGACGATCTCGCCGGCGACCCAGGACTCCACGCCCCGGTCGGCGAGGGTCGCGAGGGCGACCTCCACCGACTCCTGCGGCACGATCGCCATCATGCCGACGCCCATGTTCAGCGTCTTCTCCAGCTCCAGGCGCTCGACCTGGCCCTTCTTCCCCACGAGGTCGAAGATCGGGTCCGGCGTCCACGTGGACCGGTCGACCGTGGCGTGCAGGCCGTCCGGGATCACGCGGGCCAGGTTCGCCGCGAGGCCGCCGCCCGTGATGTGGCTGAAGGCGTGGACCTCGGTGGTGCTGATGAGCGACAGGCAGTCCAGCGAGTAGATCTTCGTCGGCTCCAGGAGCTCGTCGCCGAGCGTCCGGCCGAGTTCCTCGACGTGTGCGCCCAGGTCCATCCCCGCGCGCTCCAGGAGGACGTGGCGGACCAGCGAGTACCCGTTCGAGTGAAGACCGGAGGACGCCATGGCGATCACCGCGTCACCCTTACGGATGCGGTCCGGGCCCAGCAGCTTGTCGTGCTCCACGACGCCGGTGCCGGCGCCCGCGACGTCGAAGTCGTCCGCGCCCAGCAGGCCCGGGTGCTCCGCCGTCTCGCCGCCCACGAGGGCGCAGCCCGCGAGGACACAGCCCTCGGCGATGCCCTTCACGATGCCGGCGACCCGCTCCGGGTGGACCTTGCCCACGCAGATGTAGTCCGTCATGAAGAGCGGCTCGGCGCCGCACACCACGATGTCGTCCATGACCATCGCGACGAGGTCGTGGCCGATCGTGTCGTAACGGCCGAGCTGCCGCGCGATGTCCACCTTCGTGCCGACGCCGTCGGTCGCGGAGGCGAGCAGCGGGCGCTCGTACTTCTTCAGGGCGGAGGCGTCGAAGAGGCCGGCGAAGCCGCCGAGGCCACCGAGGACCTCGGGGCGCTGCGTCTTCTTCACCCACTCCTTCATCAGCTCCACGGCGCGGTCGCCGGCTTCGATGTCGACGCCCGCGGACGCGTAGGAAGCACCGGATGTGGTCTCAGACATTGCCTGGGATCTTTCGCTTGGGTGTACGGGGTCTACGGGCGACGGATCGCGTCGGACGCAGCCGTGGACGCAGGACCTGCGGCCAGTTCCGTCTCCAGGAGCTGCTTGCCGAGGAGCTCCGGGTCGGGGAGGTCCATCGGGTACTCGCCGTCGAAGCAGGCACGGCAGAGGTTCGGCTTGGCGATGGTGGTCGCCTCGATCATGCCGTCGATGGAGATGTACGAGAGCGAGTCGACCCCGAGCGAGGTGCCGATCTCCTCGACCGTCATGCCGTTGGCGATCAGCTCCGCGCGGGTCGCGAAGTCGATGCCGAAGAAGCAGGGCCACTTGATGGGCGGCGAGGAGATCCGGACGTGGATCTCGGCCGCGCCGGCCTCGCGGAGCATGCGGACGAGGGCGCGCTGCGTGTTGCCGCGCACGATCGAGTCGTCGACGACGACCAGACGCTTGCCCTTGATGACTTCCTTGAGCGGGTTCAGCTTCAGACGGATGCCGAGCTGGCGGATCGTCTGGGAGGGCTGGATGAACGTGCGCCCGACGTAGGCGTTCTTCACCAGGCCGTTGCCGAACGGAATGCCGGAGGCCTCCGCGTAGCCGATCGCGGCCGGTGTCCCGGACTCCGGCGTCGCTATGACGAGATCGGCCTCGACCGGGGCTTCCTTGGCGAGCTTGCGGCCCATCTCCACGCGGGAGAGGTACACGTTCCGGCCCGCGATGTCCGTGTCGGGACGGGCCAGGTAGACGTACTCGAAGACACAGCCCTTGGGCTTTGCTTCGGCGAAGCGAGACGTTCGCAGGCCGTTCTCGTCGATGGCGACGAACTCGCCCGGCTCGATCTCGCGGACGTAGGAGGCGCCGCAGATGTCGAGCGCGGCGGACTCGGAGGCGACCACCCAGCCGCGCTCCAGGCGGCCGAGCACCAGCGGGCGGATGCCCTGCGGGTCGCGGCCCGCGTACAGCGTGTTCTCGTCCATGAAGACGAGCGAGAAGGCGCCCTTGACCTGGGGCAGCACCTTGAGTGCCGCGTCCTCCACGGTCAGCGGCTTGCCGTCGTCGTCGACCTGGCCGGCGAGGAGCGCCGTGATCAGGTCGGTGTCGTTGGTGGCCGCGACCTGGGTCGCGCGCCCGTTCTCCTTGGGGAGATCGGCGACCAGCTCGGCGAGGTGCGCCGTGTTGACCAGGTTGCCGTTGTGCCCGAGGGCGATCGAACCGTGCGCGGTGGCGCGGAACGTCGGCTGGGCGTTCTCCCATACGGAGGCCCCGGTGGTCGAGTAGCGGGCGTGACCGACCGCGATATGACCTTGCAGGGACCCTAGGGAGGTTTCGTCGAAGACCTGGGAGACGAGTCCCATGTCCTTGAAGACGAGGATCTGGGAGCCATTGCTGACCGCGATTCCCGCGGATTCCTGACCCCGGTGTTGGAGGGCGTAGAGCCCGAAGTACGTGAGCTTTGCGACCTCTTCACCCGGAGCCCAGACACCGAAGACGCCGCAAGCGTCCTGGGGGCCCTTCTCGCCGGGAAGCAGGTCGTGATTGAGTCGACCGTCACCACGTGGCACGTCACCGAGTGTAGACGTGATCCCCCAGTGGTCCGAATTGGGGACCGGGACTACGCGGGTTGACCGGGGCCGTTGTGACGGAACTCATCACGCCGTCCGAAGTACGGACGGGTAGTTGACAGCTGTACGCCCCTCTCGGCAGAGTCCCTGGCCATGCAGCCACTCCGTGACCACGTGGTCACCCTTGTGGAGCGCCGCCACGTCGACCTGGTCCGTGTCGCGAGCGCCATCTGTCTCTGTGCGTGATTGACCTTCCCCTGCCCTGACGCCCGTACGGCGTCCGTCTCCTGACGTCCGTGCGCCGTCGGCCGGCGGCTTCCGCCCGTGTGCCGGAGCCGCCCATCACCGCATTCCCGCGCCCCGTCGAGGCGCGGCTTTCGCGTGCCGCTCCGGCGGCCCATCACCTCGGAGACCCCATGCCTTCGCATGCCTCTCGCCTGTCCCGTCGCGCCCTCGGCGGGGCCGCCGTCGCCACCGTCGCCGCCGCCGGTGTCGGGGCGGCCACGACCCGGACCGCGCAGGCGGCCGAGCCCCGGGAGACGCCCTTCCGGGCCGCTTCCGGGCGCCGGTCGCGGCGGCCCAACATCCTGTTCATCCTGGGCGACGACCTGGGCTGGGCGGATCTGTCCTCGTACGGCTCCCCGCACATCAAAACCCCGCACCTGGACCGGCTGGCCCGGCAGGGCGTGCGGTTCACGGACGCGTACAGCGGCTCCGCGACCTGCTCGCCGACCCGGTTCAGCCTCTACACCGGCCGCTACCCGGGCCGTACGAAGGGCGGTCTCGCGGAGCCGATAGCCGACCGGTCCGTGGGGCTCGACCCGAACCACCCGACGCTCGCCTCGCTGCTGCGCGGCGCCGGGTACGCGACGGCCCTGATCGGCAAGTGGCACTGCGGATACCTGCCGGACTACTCGCCCACCAAGTCGGGCTGGGACGAGTTCTTCGGGAACTTCGGCGGGGCCCTGGAGTACTACTCGAAGCTGGGCCTGGGCGGCGAGTACGACCTCTACGAGGGCCGGGTGAGGGAGGGCGACGCCGAGTACAAGGACCTGCGCTACTACACGCGGGTGCTGACCGAGCGGGCGAGCGAGTACGTGAAGCGGGACCACGGGGGCACGCCGTGGCTGCTCAACCTCAACTTCACCACCCCGCACTGGCCGTGGATCGCCGACGGCGACGAGGAGGCGAGCGCCGAGGTCGTCCGGCGGATCAGGGCCGGGGACAAGCGGGCGCTGTTCCACGACGACGGCGGCTCGGTGGAGAAGTACACGGAGATGGTCGAGGACCTGGACCGGTCGGTCGGGCAGGTGCTGAAGGCGCTGAAGGAGTCCGGGCAGGAACAGGACACGCTCGTCTTCTTCGCCTCGGACAACGGCGGTGAGCGCTTCTCCTACAACTGGCCGCTGTCCGGCAACAAGTCGTCCCTCCAGGAGGGCGGCATCCGCGTGCCGACGATCGTGCGCTGGCCCGCCCGCATCGACGGCGGGCAGGTCAGCCACGAGCCGGTGTTCACCCCCGACTGGACGGCGACGCTCCTGGAGATCGGCGGGGCCCGCGCCGACAAGGCGTACCCCCTCGACGGCACCAGCCTCGCGGGCTATCTGCTGCGCGGCGAGAAGTTGGCGCAGCGCGCGCTGTTCTGGCGGGTGCGCGGGGAGCGGGCCGTGCGGCGCGGAGACTGGAAGTACTACCGGGGCAGCGGCGGCGCCGACCAGCTGTTCGACCTGGCGGCCGACCGGCGCGAGCAGGCCGACCGGGCGGCCGCCGAGCCGAAGCTGCTGGCCGAGCTGAAGGCGGTGTGGGAGAAGACGGACGCGGAGCTGCTGCCCTATCCGTCCTGAGCTCCCGGTCCGCCGGTCCGGGTCACCCGTCGGCGGCGGTGAGACCGATGCCGCTGCCGTCGGGCTTCTTCAGGGTGAGCGAATTGCCCTGGATGTCGTAACTGGCCTTGTTCTTCAGGACCTTGAGCATCGTCTGTTCCAGCTCGCCCGCCGCCCCGATGCATCCCATCCGGGTGCTGGTCAGCGGGCCGAAGGTGAGGTGTCCGTCCTTGGCCGTGGCTTCGGCGCGGCCCTGGTTGCAGCCAAGGCGGGCGCTGACGTGGCCGTCCTTGTCGAAGACGAGGCGGGCCCGGCCCTCGGCGGCCTTCGGCACCGAGCGGGTGGCGTCGTCGGCGCTCAGGCTCGTGACCTTCCAGGTGGTGCCGACGAGTTCGGCGTCGCGCTGCTTGGCGAGGGTGACGGTGTCGCCGTTCTCCCCGGTGAGGGTCAGCCGGTCCTTCTTGTCGCCCTGGGTCTCGACGGTGTTCTTCGCGGCGAGGGCGCGGGCCAGGCTCTTCTCGAAGGCGGCCACGTCCTTGCCCTCGCAGAGCATCATCGTCCGCTTGGCCTTGCCGAGGTCGAGGCTGTCGCCGGTCAGTTCGGCCTGGGCGTCGAAGCGGTTGCAGCCGTAGTTGCCGCGCACCCGCTCGTCCGAGACGAACTCGACGTAGGCGCTGCCGGGTGCCTTGGTGGTGCGCCCGTCCACCGTCATGCTCTGCACGGTCCAGTGGACGCCGGTGATCGGGGCCCCGCCGACGCTCGTCGAGCCGGCCTTCTGGTCCCCGCAGGCGGTGACGGTGGCCAGCGCGGCGAGCGGAAGGGCCGCGGTGCTGATCAAGGTACGTGTACGGGATGTACGTAGCGTGAGCATGGCAATGGGACGTGGCGGGCCGCATTCCGGTTCCGGCCCGCCGCGCGTCCCGTCCGCATCACGCCATGATCGGCAGCAGTTCCGCCAGGTCGGCCCGCTCCCCGCTGGCGCTCACCTGCGCGTCGGCGACCGCCGTGGCCCACGGCAGCCGGCCCGTGGCGAGCCTGATCCAGGTGAGCGGATCGGTCTCGACGACGTTCGGCGGGGTGCCGCGGGTGTGCCGGGGCCCCTCCACGCACTGCACCACGGCGAACGGGGGGATCCGCACCTCGGTGGAGGCGCCCGGCGCCTTCGTGGCGAGGGCGTCGGCGAGGAGCCGGGTGCAGGCGGCCAGGGCCTGGCGGTCGTACGGAATGTCGAGGCCCGGCACGGCGTCGTTCAGGTCGTCGGTGTGGACGATCAGTTCCACGGTGCGGGTGACCAGGTAGTCCGCGAGCGTCATGTGGCCGGTGCGGTTGGCGACGAGCGCGTCGCCGGGGTGGTTCGCGAGGGCCTGCGCGAGGCTTTGCTCGGCCTCGGCGTACAGCTCGGCGAGGTCGTGGTCGGCGGCGAGCCCGGTGACGTACTCGGCGATGTCCCGCGCGTGCGGGGCGGAGGTCATCGGCCAGTCCTGCGGCCGGAGTTCGGCCTTCGCCGCGGATGCGGCCGCGAGCCCGCGCGCGAGGGCCGTCGTCGCCATGGTGAGGTGCGCGGCGAGCTCCCGCACGGTCCACTCACCGAGCCGCGTCGGACCGTCGAGCTGCTCGGACGTGAGCGTCTCGACTGCCTTCCGTACGTTGCCGAACTGGGTCAGCACGGCGGTGCGCGTCTTGTCGAAGTCGTAGGCGCGGGGGCGCTTCTTCTTGGCCGGTGGCATGGGCCGAGCCTACGAGACGGCCGCACGGGTAGGCCGTTCAAGCCTTCCGGCACCTGAGGAGCGGGGTGGCCGGGGCTCCGGGGCGGAAGCCCCGGGAGGGAGACCACGTGGGGCCCGCCGCCGAAGCAGGCGGGCCCCACGGGCGTACGGCCTATGCCAGCAGCGCCGGGATCGTGCCCTCGTGCGCCGTCCGCAGCTCGTCCAGCGAGAGCGTGAACTCGCCCTGGACGTCCACCGAGTCGCCGTCCACGACACCGATGCGGGTGACGGGCAGGCCCCGCGCGCCGCACATGTCGTTGAAGCGGAGCTCCTCGCTGCGCGGGATCGACACGACCGCGCGGCCGGCCGACTCCGAGAAGAGGAACGTGAACGCGTCGAGGCCGTCCGGGACGACCAGGCGCGCGCCCTTCCCGCCGAGCAGCGCCGACTCGACCACGGCCTGGATCAGACCGCCGTCGGACAGGTCGTGCGCGGCGTCGATCATGCCGTCGCGGGACGCCGAGATGAGGATCTCGGCGAGCAGCCGCTCGCGCTCCAGGTCGACCTTGGGCGGCAGACCGCCGAGGTGGTCGTGGACGACCTGCGACCAGGCCGAACCGCCGAACTCCTCGCGGGTGTCGCCCAGCAGGTAGAGGAGCTGGCCCTCTTCCTTGAAGGCGACCGGGGTCCGGCGGGTGACGTCGTCGATCACACCGAGCACGGCCACGACCGGCGTCGGGTGGATCGCGGCCTCGCCCGTCTGGTTGTAGAGCGAGACGTTGCCGCCGGTCACCGGGGTGCCGAGCTGCTGGCAGCCGTCGGCGAGACCACGGATGGCCTCGGCGAACTGCCACATGACGGCCGGGTCCTCGGGCGAACCGAAGTTCAGGCAGTCGGAGACGGCGAGCGGCTTGGCGCCGGTCGTCGCGACGTTCCGGTACGCCTCCGCGAGGGCGAGCTGCGCGCCCGTGTACGGGTCGAGCTTCGCGAACCGGCCGTTGCCGTCCGTCGCGATGGCGACACCGAGGCCGGTCTCCTCGTCGATGCGGATCATGCCCGAGTCCTCGGGCTGCGCGAGGACGGTGTTGCCCTGCACGAAGTGGTCGTACTGCTGGGTGACCCACTTCTTCGACGCCTGGTTCGGCGAGGAGACGAGCGCGAGGACCTGGTCCTTCAGCTCGTCACTCGACGAAGGGCGGGGCAGCTTGCCCGCGTCGTCCGCCTGGAGCGCGTCCTGCCACTCGGGGCGGGCGTAGGGGCGCTCGTAGACCGGACCGTCGTGCGCGACCGTGCGCGGGTCGACGTCGACGATCTTCTCGCCGTGCCAGAAGATCTCCAGGCGGTCGCCGTCGGTCACCTCACCGATGACGGTGGCGATGACGTCCCACTTCTCGCAGATCTCCAGGAAACGGTCGACCTTGCCGGGCTCGACCACCGCGCACATCCGCTCCTGCGACTCCGACATCAGGATCTCCTCGGGGGAGAGCGTCGAGTCGCGCAGCGGTACGTCGTCCAGCTCGACGCGCATACCGCCCGAGCCGTTGGACGCCAGCTCGGAGGTGGCGCAGGAGATGCCGGCGGCGCCGAGGTCCTGGATGCCGACGACGAGCTTCTCGGCGAACGCCTCCAGGGTGCACTCGATGAGCAGCTTCTCCTGGAAGGGGTCACCGACCTGCACGGCGGGACGCTTCGACGGCTTGGCGTCGTCGAAGGTCTCGGAGGCCAGGATCGAGGCGCCACCGATGCCGTCGCCGCCCGTGCGGGCGCCGTACATGATGACCTTGTTGCCCGCGCCGGACGCCTTCGCGAGGTGGATGTCCTCGTGCCGCATGACGCCGATGGCACCGGCGTTGACCAGCGGGTTGCCCTGGTAGCAGGCGTCGAAGACGACCTCGCCGCCGATGTTCGGCAGGCCCAGGCAGTTGCCGTAGCCGCCGATGCCGGCGACGACACCGGGCAGCACGCGCTTGGTGTCGGGGTGGTCGGCGGCGCCCATGCGCAGCGGGTCCACCACGGCGACCGGGCGGGCGCCCATCGCGATGATGTCGCGCACGATGCCGCCGACGCCGGTGGCCGCGCCCTGGTAGGGCTCGACGTACGACGGGTGGTTGTGGGACTCGACCTTGAAGGTGACGGCGTAACCGTTGCCGACGTCGACGACGCCCGCGTTCTCACCGATGCCGACGAGCAGCGCGTCGGACTGCGGCGCCTTCTCGCCGAACTGGCGCAGGTGCACCTTCGACGACTTGTACGAGCAGTGCTCGGACCACATGACCGAGTACATGGCGAGCTCGGCGCCGGTGGGCCGGCGGCCGAGGATCTCCACGACCCGCTCGTACTCGTCCTTCTTCAGGCCGAGTTCGGCCCACGGCAGCTCGACGTCGGGAGTCTTGCTTGCGTTCTCTACGGTGTCGAGGCTCATGAGGCGGCGACCAGCTTCTTGAGGATCGAGGTGAAGAACGGGAGGCCGTCGGTGCGGCCGGACCCGATGAGGGGCTCGACGGCGTGCTCCGGGTGGGGCATCAGACCGACGACGTTGCCCGCCTCGTTCGTGATGCCCGCGATGTCACGGAGCGAGCCGTTGGGGTTGACGTCCAGGTACCGGAAGGCGACCCGGCCCTCCGCCTCCAGCATGTCGAGCGTGCGCTCGTCGGCCACGTAGCGGCCGTCCATGTTCTTCAGCGGGATGTGGATCTCCTGCCCGGCGTCGTAGTCGACGGTCCAGGCGGTGTCCGCGTTCTCCACCCGCAGCTTCTGATCGCGGCAGATGAAGTGCAGGTGATCGTTTCCGAGCATCGCGCCGGGAAGCAGGTGGGCCTCGGTGAGGACCTGGAATCCGTTGCAGATACCCAGGACCGGGAGGCCCGCCTTCGCCTGGTCGATCAACGTCTCCATGACGGGCGAGAAACGCGAAATGGCGCCCGCCCGCAGGTAATCGCCGTAGGAGAAACCACCGGGCAGCACGACGGCGTCGACCTGCTTCAGGTCCTTGTCCTTGTGCCAGAGCGCGACGGGCTCGGCACCCGCGAGCCGGATCGCCCGCTGGGTGTCGCGATCATCGAGGGAACCGGGAAAGGTGACGACGCCAATACGAGCGGTCACTTTTCGGCCCCCACCGCAGGCTCTTCCACCTTGACGGTGAAGTTTTCGATCACGGTGTTGGCGAGGAAGGTTTCCGCCAGCTCCTGGATACGGGCGAGGGCGGCGTCATCCACCGGCCCGTCCACTTCGAGCTCGAAACGCTTTCCCTGACGTACGTCGGAGATGCCGTCGAAACCGAGGCGCGGCAGCGCACGCTGCACCGCCTGGCCCTGGGGGTCGAGGATCTCCGGCTTGAGCATGACGTCGACTACGACGCGTGCCACTGGCACTCCCGGTGTGTGGGTTGAGCTGGTCCGTTCAGCGTACCTGCCCAAATTTTCTACTCGCGTAGACAGTAGGAAGCTACGAGATGCGGATCACGTTATGGCAACGACATGAGATCCCCACGGAAAATTAAGGGAAAGACTCCGGATATCCGCCCCGGGAGACACACCGAGGCTTTTAACTGGTCTTCCCTCTGCATTGCCGGACAGGGTAAAAAGGAAATGGCAGATACGGGCAGCCGGCCTGAACTCGGGCTACCGCATTGTCCGAGCTTTGCCTGACAACAGCTGGACAGTCTGCATCACCGCACGTCAAAGCGGGGTGCCGGACGAAGGGACCGATATTCGTGGCGCAGCGTGTCGTGGTCACTCTCTTTGACGACATCGACGGCGGAGAAGCAGCGGAAACGGTCGCGTTCGGTCTCGACGGCTCGTCGTACGAGATCGACCTCAATCGAGCCAATGCGCATCAACTCCGCGAGACACTGGCCCCCTACCTCCAGGCGGGGCGCAAGCAGTCCAGCAGGACCGGCAAGGCGTACAAACACACGGACCTGAGCCCCGACCCGGCCGCCGTGCGCGCCTGGGCCCGCTCGAACGACTTCGAGGTGCCGCCGCGCGGCCGCATCCCGAAGCGGGTCTACGAGGCCTTCGCCGCGGCCAACTGAACCCGCGGCCCCGCTCCGAGAGCGCCCTCGGCGACCGGACTTGCGCTGCACCCCGGGCAGTCGGCTAAAGTCTGGAGCACGCCGAGGGGCAAGGCCGAAAGGCCGGACCTCACGGAGTACATGCGGGTGTAGTTCAGTAGTAGAACATCCTCCTTCCAGGAGGAAGGCGCAGTGTGCAATTCCTGTCACCCGCTCTGCATCGCGTACCGATCACTTCGGTGAGTGCGGTAGGCTGATGCGAGCAGTGCGAACGTAGCTCAGTTGGTAGAGCGCAACCTTGCCAAGGTTGAGGTCGCGAGTTCGAACCTCGTCGTTCGCTCCAGTAACGAAGGCCCGGTCCTCACGGACCGGGCCTTCGTCGTTCCCGGCCACGCTCCTCCTCTGACATTTGTCATGCGGGCCGATGACAGCGCGCACTGCCGGTCCTCCGCCCGGGGCGGAAGGCTTGAGGCATGACCAACAACGAGCGCGTGATCGACGTCACTGATCTGCGCCGCGTGTACGGGGACGGGAACCGCGGCAAGCGCGGCTCCTTCGAGGCGGTGCGCGGAGTCACCTTCTCCGTGGGCCGCGGCGAGCTGTTCGCCCTCCTCGGCACGAACGGCGCCGGAAAGACCTCCACCGTGGAAGTCATCGAAGGGCTCGCCGCACCTGCCGGGGGGCAGGTGCGGGTGCTCGGGAACGACCCGTACACCGAGCGGGACCGGGTACGGCCGCGGATCGGGGTGATGCTTCAGGACGGCGGCTTCCCCAGCGAACTGACCGTCAGCGAGACCGTACGCATGTGGGCCGGCTGCACCAGCGGGGCCCGGCCCCTCGACGAGGCGCTGGAGGCGGTGGGGCTCGCCAAGCGGGGGAAGGTGCGCGTCAAGCAGCTGTCCGGCGGCGAGAAGCGGCGGCTCGACCTCGCGCTCGCCCTCCTCGGCCGGCCCGAGGTGCTGTTCCTCGACGAGCCGACCACCGGCCTCGACGCCGAAGGGCGCCGCGACACCTGGGAGTTGGTGCGCCGCCTGCGCGAGGAGGGCACGACCGTGCTGCTGACCACGCACTACCTCGAAGAGGCCGAGGAGCTCGCCGACCGGCTCGCGATCCTGCACGAGGGGCGGATCGCCGCCGAGGGCCGCGTCGACGAGGTCGTCGCCAGCCAGCCCTCGCGCATCACCTTCGAACTGCCCGAGGGCTACTTCCCGGGCGACCTGCCGCCGCTGGGCTCGCTCGGCGTCGACGCGCACGACGTCGAGGGCCGGCTCGTGCGGCTGCGCACCGAGGACCTGCAACGGGCCGCGACCGGCCTGCTGGTGTGGGCCAGGGACGCGGGCGTCGAACTGCGTCGGCTCGACGTGCGGGGCGCGTCGCTGGAGGAGGCGTTCCTGAGGATCGCGCAGGACGCGAAGGGCTCCGCCGGGGGACCGGCCCGCGAGAAGGACAAGGAGATGGCGGTATGAGTACGGGTACGGCGTCCGCGGTCACGGGTGCGGGTACGGGTCCGGCTGGGACGACGACGTCCGCGGGGCGGCTCAAGGCGCTCGCGCGGGCCGAGTTCACGCTCATCGGGCGGAGCAAGGGCGTGCTGTTCACGGCCGTCTTCGTGCCGCTCGTCCTGCCGTTCAGCGTCTCCCAGTCGATGGACAAGGGCGACCTGAAGGGTGTCGGGCTCAACCTCGGCACCGTCATGATCTCCTCGGCGATCGCCTTCTCCCTGCTGTTCGCCGTGTACAGCTCGCTGGTCAGCGTGTACGCGTCGCGGCGCGAGGAGCTCGTCCTCAAGCGGCTGCGCACCGGTGAGCTGCGCGACCTGGAGATCCTCAGCGGGGCCGCGGTGCCGTCCGTCGTGATCGGGCTCGTCCAGTGCACGGCCGTGGCCGTCGTGTGCACGTTCGCGCTGGACGCGGGGGCGCCCGAGGCGCCTCAACTGGTCGTCCTCGGCGTGCTGTTGGGCATCCCGCTGTGCGTCGCGCTGGCCGCCTTCACCACGGTCTTCAGCCGCAGCGTGGAGAGCGCCCAGGTCGCCGCGATGCCGATGCTGCTCGTGTCGATGATCGGCTCCGGCGGTGTGGTGCCGCTGGAGATCTTTCCGGACAAGCTGGCGGCCGTGTGCGAGCTGCTGCCGCTGACGTCGGCGCTCACGCTGGTCCGGGGCGGCTGGAGCGGGACCCTGACCGGCGGCGAGTCCGTGAAGGCGATCGTCATCGCGGTGGCCTGGATCGTGGTCGCGGTGTTTGCTGTGCAGAAGCGGTTCCGGTGGGAACCGCGGCGCTGAGAGGGGACGACGACGTGCGGGTTCGCTGGCGCGAGCGGAGCAAGGTGGAGCGGGTCGAGCTCCAGAGCCGGGTCACGCTGCGCTGCATCCACTGGTTCCTGCTGCTCGGCTGGTCGGCGGGCCCGCTTCTCTTCGCCTTCCGGAGCTACCCGGTCGCGTACGTTCTGGGGCTCGCCCTCCTCATCGTGGGCGTGCTCCAGTGCGTGGTGGCGTACTGGCACGTCGGGTCCGCCCTCGACCAGTACTTGGGGCGTGGCCCCGTGCCACGGCGGCAGGATGTCGCGGCCGCCGTGCTCGTCGGCATCGGCCTGGCCCTCGTCACCGCGCTCTTCGCGGTGGACGCCGTGAACGGGGCGAAGAAGGAATCGGCGGTGCTGATGCTGCCGCTGCTGTTCGTGCCGGTGCCGTTCGGATTCGCATACACGCTGACGACGCCGCCGCGGACGGCGCTGCGGCGCTGGCTCGCGGCGAGCGTGGTGATGGGCGGGGTCTTCGCGCTCGCCGGGGCGACACCGGGCCAGGCCATGGGCGGCGCCGCGCTGCTGGCCGTGACCGGCCCCTTCTCCATGATGACCGCGCGGTGCAGCGCCTGGAACCTCTCCGTCATGTGGGACTCCGAACGCTCCCGCGAGACCGAGGCGCGGCTCGCCGTCGCCGAGGAGCGGTTGCGGTTCGGGCGGGATCTGCACGATGTGATGGGGCGCAACCTGTCCGTCGTGGCGCTCAAGAGCGAGCTCGCGGTGCAGTTGGCGCGGCGGGGGCGGACCGAGGACGCGGTGGCGCAGATGACCGAGGTGCAGCGCATCGCGCAGGAGTCGCAGAAGGAGGTCCGCGAGGTCGTACGGGGCTACCGCGCGGCCGACCTCGGCGCCGAACTGGCCGGTGCGCGCGGCGTGTTGGGCGCCGCCGGGATCGAGTGCACGGTCACCGGGTCCACGGCCGGACTGCCGCCGCGGACACAGTCGGCGCTCGGCTGGGTGGTGCGGGAGGCCACGACGAACGTACTGCGGCACGGCGACGCGACGTCGTGCCGGGTGGAGCTGGTGACCGGGCCGGAGGAGGTCGTGCTGACGGTGGAGAACGACGGGGCGCGGGGCGGTGCGCCGAGCGCCAAGGGCGGTTCGGGGCTCGCGGGGCTCCGGGAGCGACTGGCCGCGGTGAACGGGGAGTTGGAGGCGGGAATGGTGCGGGAGCGGGTGTTCCGGGTGGTGGCGAAGGTGCCGTTGGCGGCAGCGGACGCACGGGAGGCGGCGGAGGAAGCGGCGGAGGCCGCCCGATGACGCTGCGGGTCCTGCTCGCCGACGACGAGCACCTCATCCGTGGCGCGCTCGCCGCACTGCTCGCCCTTGAGGACGACCTCGTCGTGGTCGCGGAGGCGGCGAGCGGTCCCGAGGCGCTCGCCATGGCGCGGGCGCACGAGCCGGACGTCGCCGTGCTCGATCTCCAGATGCCCGGCGCCGACGGTGTGAGTGTGGCCACATCGATCCGGGACGAACTGCCCGGCTGCCGCACCATGATCGTGACCAGTCACGGGCGCCCCGGCCACCTGAAACGGGCCCTCGCGGCGGGTGTGCGCGGCTTCGTGCCGAAGACGGTGAGCGCGCAGCGGCTCGCCGAGATCATCCGCACCGTGCACGCCGGAAACCGTTACGTGGACCCGGAGTTGGCCGCCGACGCGATCTCCGCCGGGGACTCGCCGCTGACCGCGCGCGAGGCCGAGGTGCTGGAACTCGCGGCGGACGGCGCACCCGTCTCGGAGATCTCCGAGCGGGCCGCGCTGTCCCAGGGGACGGTCCGGAACTATCTGTCGTCGGCCGTCTCGAAGCTCGGCGCCGAGAACCGGCACGCGGCGGTGCGTCTCGCCCGCGAGCGAGGTTGGGTATAGTTGGCGTCGCGCCACGGCGCAGCGGCACCGCGCAAGCGGCGCTTGCGAACGTAGCTCAGTTGGTAGAGCGCAACCTTGCCAAGGTTGAGGTCGCGAGTTCGAACCTCGTCGTTCGCTCCAGTAAGTAAGGCCCCGGTCCTCCTCTGACCGGGGCCTTACTCGTTGCCGCATGCTCGCTACGCGTTCCAGGGCGTGCCCGTCAGCAGCTCGTACGCCTCGATGTACTTGGCGCGGGTCGCGGAGACGACCTCGTCCGGGAGCGCGGGCGGCGGCTGCTCGCTCCTGCGGTCCCAGCCGGAGGCCGGCGAGGTCAGCCAGTCCCGCACGAACTGCTTGTCGTAGGACGGCTGGGCGCGGCCCGGCTGCCACTGGTCGGCGGGCCAGAAGCGGGAGGAGTCCGGGGTCAGCACCTCGTCGGCGAGGATCAGCGAGCCGTCCTTGTCGAAGCCGAACTCGAACTTCGTGTCCGCGAGGATGATGCCGCGCTCGCGCGCGATGTCCCGGGCCCGGCTGTAGACGGCGAGGGTGGACTGGCGCAGCGCGGCGGCGGTCTCCGCGCCGACCTGGCGGGCCACCTCCTCGTAGCTGACGTTCTCGTCGTGCTCGCCGACCTCGGCCTTCGTGGCGGGCGTGAAGATCGGGGCGGGCAGCTCGGAGCCGTCCTCCAGGCCCTCGGGGAGGGCGAGGCCGCAGACCGTGCGCGACTCGTTGTACTCGACGAGCCCGGAGCCGGTGAGGTAGCCGCGGGCCACGGCCTCGACCGGGACCATGTCGAGGCTCTGGCACACGAGGGTGCGGCCCGCCCAGTCGGCGGGGGCGCCCTCGGGCAGCTCCTGCGAGATCACGTGGTTCGGGATCAGGTCCTGGAGCTGGTCGAACCACCACAGGGACAGCTGCGTGAGGACCTTGCCCTTGTCAGGGATCGGCGTGGGCAGCACCCAGTCGTAGGCCGAGATGCGGTCGGTGGCGACCATGACGAGGTCGCCCGCCTCGTTCCGGTACAGGTCGCGCACCTTGCCGGTGTGGAGATGCACCAGGCCCGGCACCTGAACAGGCTCGGGCTTTTCGACGAATCCGGACATGGTTCCTCCCCGTGGGTCTGTACGAGTACCCCGATTCTCCCGTACGTGGGGGCGGGTTTTGGCCACGGGGCGAGTCGGCGCGCTGTGGGCTCGGTCTCGTCGCCGGTCGCCTCGCCAGTCGGGTCGCCGGTCGCGTCAGTCGCGTTTGCAGATGCGGTCGAGGAGATTCGCCGTGGCGCGCTGGATACGCGGGTCCACGTGGCCGGGGCGGTCCAGGGCCGGGGACCATGCGAACGTCCCGGACGCGAAGACCAGTGCTCCGGACGGCGCCCGGTACAACGATGTCTCCTGGTGGCGGCGGGCCATGTCGCCATCGCGGTACGGGGAGTGCGCGAGCAGGATGCGGTCCTGGTGCTCGGGCAGGGAGGTGCGCGGGAAGTAGCGGTCCGCCTCGCCGGCCACCAGGCCCTCTATCTCGTCGCCCTCGTGCGCCCCCGTCGCCTCCCACAGCCAGTGGTCCGCGTTGCGCACGATCAAGGGGTGCGGCTCGGGGACCCGGCCCGCGTACTGGATGCCCATGAGCTGCTGCTCCGGCTTGTCGATCTCCCGCCACAGCGTGGGCTTTCCGGGGCCTCTGCGCTTGCGGCAGGTCAGCAGCCGGTCGGCCACGCCGGACGGGGACGGGCCCAGCTCCACCTGCCAGTACATGGTGTTGGCGGAGAGGAAGACGAGCGACGTCCCGTTCTCCCGCGCCAGCTCCGTCGTGCGGCGCATGTTCGCCGACCAGTACTCGTCGTGGCCGGGGAAGACCAGGCCCCGGTAGCGCGTCGGGTCGATGCGGCCCGCGTGCAGATCGCGGGCGTCGGCGTACGCGAGGTCGTACCCGTACCGCTCCGCCCAGCGGATGAAGTCGTACGCGTGCCCGACGTGCAGGGGCAGGCCCGCGCCCGCGTACGGGCGGTCGAAGGAGACCGTGATCGCGGCCTCGCTCTCGCCGAGCAGCCGGCCGTCCTCGTCCCACGCGTGATAGAGGCTGGCGCCCGTCCGCCCGTCCTCCGGGTACAGGTTGTACGCCTGCCAGGTGATGTCCGGGAGCAGGAGCAGCAGGTCGGCGGGCTCGTCGTCGCGGACCGTGAACGGGATGTGCGAGCGGTAGCCGTCGAGCGTGGTGAGGACGGCGACGTACGCGCCGACGTTCCAGTACGAGGGGATCTGAAGGCGCCATGACAGCCACCAGTGGTGGCAGGAGACCGTGCGGTCCGCGGTGAGCGGGGGCGGCTGGACGATGCCGGACAGGCGCGGGCTCGTAGTGATCTTGCTGGCGCCGTCGCCGCCGTAGTGGCCGATGCGGTAGACGTCCACGGTGAACTGCTGGGGCGGGTCCACGGTGACGTGGAAGTCGATCGCCTCGCCGGGTGCGGCGGCGCCGGTCGAGGTGAAGCCCTTGATCTGGCGGTGCACGTCGTCGGCGGTGCGGGGGCCGCCGGTGCGGGGCGTCGGGATGCCCTGGGCGCCGGGGTGCGAGGCGTGGTCGATGTACCAGGGGACGACCTGGCCGGTGTCGTCGAAGTAGTGCTCGCTGCCGCGCAGCCAGGGGAGCGGGCCCTGGCCGAAGGGGTCGGTGACGGCGTGCGCCATCGCGCCCGACTCCCAGCGGGTCGTGCGCGGGCGGGGCGGGGGCATGTCCTTGTGCGCTACATCTTCTTGGTGCCCCGCGCTGTCCGGCCCCATGGCAGCTCCCCTCCCTCGCTCCCCCGAGCCCACACTCGCGGCCCCTTGTCCGCGACCGGTCCCAGCACATCACATAACGCACGCACTCCGTCACCGTTCGTCGCGAATTGACGAGAGTGGAACGGTTCCCTCCGGGTTGCGGGGGATGGGGGGCGGCGGGTGCGGGTGACGGAGAGTGCAGGTGGGCGGGCGGCGCCGGGTTCCCGGGCACTCCCCGGGGCGGGGTGTCAGACGAGGCGGATCGGCTTTTCGGGGCGGATGTTCTGGTGGGTGAGCCAGTCCTTGAGCGGCTCCACGTCGCCGTCCTCGACCAGGCTCAGCACGCGGGGCGCCAGGTCCGCGGCGCGCTCCCCGCCGACCAGCAGCGAGGGGCCGTCCAGCCAGTCCAGGCCCGGGGCGGCACCCGCCGTGTCCACGGCGGCGCAGCAGACCATCGCCGTGACGTGGTCGGCCAGCAACTCCCGTCCGCTGCGCGGGGGTTGCAGCGGGAACAGGGGCAGCGCCCCTTCGTCCCACAGCGCCCCGTCCGGCCCCTGCCCGGCCACCGGCACGTCCGGCGCGGGCTTCGCGCTCTCCTCGCGGGCCACTTCGGCGGCGAGGGTCGCGGAGAGGGCGTCGAGGTGGGTGGGCTCCAGGTCCTCGTCCACCGCGTCGTCGTCCGCGCCGGGCCCCTCCTCCGCGTCGTCCGGGCCGGGTCCGGGCGGTCCGGGCACGGGCGGCCGCGCCGTGTCGGGGGCCACCGCGAGGTGGTCCAGGACGCGGGCCAGCGTCGGCCCCTCGCCCACCCCGGAGGGCACCCGGACGCCCAACGTGTCGAGCACCCGGTGCAACCGCGCCGCGTCCGTCCGCCACTTGCGGTCCACGACCTCGTCCGGATACTCCTGCCAGTCCACCGGCGCCCAGTCGGGCCCCCGCTCCGCCGGCCCTCCGTGGAAGAGCCGCGCGGCCAGCAGCGACGCCGCCTCGTCCACGGTCCCCGGCTCCTCCAGCAGATCGCACGCGGGCCGCTCGCCCAGCCGGGAGGCGAACGCCCCGTTCTGCGCGGCCAGCCGGTCCCGCCGGGACAGCTCGGTCAGCGCCGCGACCACGCCCGCGTCGAGCCGGGACGGCCACCGCCCCATCCGCCAGGCCGGCAGCGCCACCCGGGTCAGCAGCCGGTCCCAGCCCGCGTACGCCAGCCCGACCTGCTCCTGCGCCACGATCCGCAGTCCGTAGTCCACCGCCTGCGCCCGCTCGGCCGCCGCCGCGGCGACGCCGCGCTCCATCTCGGCGGCGTGCACCCGGCAGCCGGTGAGCAGCAGCCGGGCGACCCGGCCGACGCCGCCGAGCACCACGCGCGCCAGCGGTCCCCGGCCACCGGCGGAGGAGACCGCCACCGCCGCGTCCAGGCCGCGCACGAAGCGCCGGGCGGCCGCTATGTCGGGGTGCGCCGAAGGTCCCGTACCGGCGACGACCGGGGCGAGGACGGCGCGCAGCTCGCCCACCCGCATCCACCACAGGAACGGGGAGCCGATGACGAGGACGGGTGCGGCGGGGGCCTTGGGGTCGGCGGCGGCGCCACCGGCCGGACCGGGTCGTCCGTGGGCTCCCGTGGTTCCCTGCGCTCCCTGGGTTCCCTGCGCTCCTTGGGCGGTCTTGCCGCTCTGAGCGCCCTGGTCGTTCTGCTCGCGGCGCGCGGGCGGGCCGTGGGCCGGGTGCGTACGGTCCTCGAGCCAGCTGTCGCAGTCCGGGGTGAGCGCTATCGCCGAGGGCACCGGCACGTCGAGCCGGTCGGCCAGGTCGCGCACCATCCGGTACAGGTCAGGGGCGGTCTCCTCGGCGATCGGCACCGTAGGGCTGAGCGCCGGGCGGGCGCGCGCCACGACGAGGGCGACGGCCGCGGCCGCGAGGAGCACCACGACGGCGACGGCGCTCACGACCGCGCGCGCGACGTCCCAGCCGCCGCCCGCCAGATGCCCCGTGGAGCCACCCGCGAGCAGCACCACGGAGGCGGCCGCGGGAAGCAGCGCGAGGGCCGTCGCCCTGCTGCGGATGCGCAGCACCGCGAGGGCTCGGGAGCGCGCTGCCTGCGCGCCCATCTCCACACCCGTACCGGACACGACCGATGTCACCCCCTGCTGCCCTTGCCTGGTGCCCAGCCGGGGGCCGAGACCCACGGCAGAGCTCTGGTGGCGTTGCTCACTCCCCCACAATGGCACCCGCCACTGACATCGCAATGCCGGTGGTCCGTCTGGTTCCGCACGGTCGGCGCAGGTGCCCTAACTCCGTGCGCCGCACCCTAGTTGGGGGTTCCGGCCTCGTCAGCCGGATGGGCCATCGGTCACTCGATGGAATGGCTTTGGGTAGAGGTAGATGACATCGAGCGCCGGACAGGCGAGGGTGTGGCCTGTCCGGCGGTGTCGGAATCGGTGCCCGTATCGACGTCCGTATCGGCGTCGGTATCGGCGTGGGCGTGGGCGCCCGTCAGCGGGTCTCGATGGCCCTCAGTGGCCGGAAGCGGCCTTCGCGGCGATGTCCGTGCGGTGCTGCGAGCCGTCGAGACCGATGCGGTCCACGGCCGCGTACGCGCGCTCGCGGGCCTGCGTGAGGTCGTCGCCGACCGCGGTGACGGACAGCACGCGGCCGCCCGCGCTGAGCACCGCGCCGCTCTCTGCGTCGCGCTTGGTGCCGGCGTGCAGCACGTACGCGTGCGGGGCGTCCTGCGCGGCCACCGTGTCGAGCCCGGTGATCGGGTCGCCGGTGCGCGGGGTGTCGGGGTAGTTGTGGGAGGCGACGACGACGGTGACGGCCGCGTCCTCGCTCCAGCGCAGCGGTTCGAGATCGGCCAGCGTGCCGTTGGCCGACGCCAGCAGGACGCCGGTGAGCGGGGTCTTGAGGCGGGCGAGGACGACCTGCGTCTCGGGGTCGCCGAAGCGGGCGTTGAACTCGATGACGCGGACGCCGCGGCTGGTGATCGCGAGACCGGCGTAGAGCAGCCCGGAGAACGGGGTGCCGCGGCGCTTCATCTCGTCGACCGTCGGCTGGAGCACCGTGTCGAGGACTTCCTGGACCAGCTTCGGGTCCGCCCACGGCAGCGGCGAGTAGGCGCCCATGCCGCCGGTGTTGGGGCCCTCGTCGTTGTCGAGCGCGCGCTTGAAGTCCTGCGCGGGCTGGAGCGGGACGACGGTGGTGCCGTCGGTGATCGCGAAGAGCGAGACCTCGGGGCCGTCGAGGAACTCCTCGATGACGACGCGCTCGCACGCGTTGGCGTGGGCGCGGGCCTTCTCGATGTCGTCGGTCACGACGACGCCCTTGCCCGCGGCGAGACCGTCGTCCTTGACGACGTACGGGGCGCCGAACGCGTCGAGCGCCTCGTCGATCTCGGCGGGGCTGGTGCAGACGTACGAGCGGGCCGTGGGGACACCGGCGCCGGCCATGACGTCCTTGGCGAACGCCTTGGAGCCCTCCAGCTGGGCGGCCTCTCCGGACGGGCCGAAGACCGGGATGCCCGCGGCGCGGACCGCGTCGGCGACACCGGCGACCAGCGGGGCCTCGGGGCCGACGACGACGAGGTCGGCCTCCAGCTTCCGGGCGAGGGCGGTGACCGCCGCGCCGTCGAGGGCGTCGACCGCGTGCAGCTCGGCGACCTCGGCGATGCCTGCGTTGCCGGGAGCGCAGTGCAGGGCGGTGACGTCGGGGTCGAGGGACATTGAGCGGCACAGGGCGTGTTCGCGGGCGCCGCTGCCGATGACGAGGACCTTCACGCCGGTCAGCCTATCCGCCCGGACGGGATGCTCTTGTACGGGCCGTCCAAGGCGTGACCGGCACGGCTTTGTGCGTTCCTCCAGCCTTGGTGGCGGCCGCCTGGGCGGGGCGGTGCGGGGCGGTACGGGGCGGTGCGGGGATGGCCGTCTGCCCGGCGGGTGGGGGGGGCTGGACGGTGCCGGGGGGGGCAGGGACCGTTCGGCGCGTAGGCGGTGGCCTGCCCGCCGGGGGTGTCCGGAGTAGCGACGGCCGCCTGCCCGCGGCGGGGGCGTCCAGCGGCGGGCCGGGGACTGTCCCGTAGGTGGTGGCCGTCTGGCTGGGCAGCCGCCTGCCCGTCCGGGGGCGGCCGTCTGCCCGGCGGCGGGTGCGGGGACGGCCCGGCGGCACGGGCGGGGAACTGTCTGGAGCAGGGGGCCGTCTGCCCGGCGGCAGGGGCTGGGGCTGTCCGGTGACGTCGGTGGTGGCCGGCCGGTTCGGGGGCGGGGATCGCCCTGCGCCGGGGGACGGCCGCTACTCGTTCGTGAACTCCTCGACCACCGTCGCGCCCAGTTCCCGGACGATCAGGTCGTGGCCCGACAGGGACTTCTCGTCCAGGTCCGGATCGTCGTCCTCCGGGATGTCGTCCTCCACCGACACCGAGCGGCGGGGCGGCTCCTGAGGCGCGGGGGCCGGCTCCGGAGCGGGG
This sequence comes from Streptomyces sp. BYX5S, assembly GCF_054724165.1. NCBI lineage: Bacteria > Bacillati > Actinomycetota > Actinomycetes > Kitasatosporales > Streptomycetaceae > Streptomyces > Streptomyces sp. BYX5S. The sequence continues at coordinate 8,063,267 of NZ_CM138829.1, forward strand.
GCGGGGGCCGGTCCGGAGGACGCGGGCTGCGGGGACGACGGCGCGGAGTGGGCCGGAGGTGCGGGGGCCGAGGCCGGGGCGGGTGCGTAACCGCCTCCGCCATAGCCGCCACCGCCACCGCCACCGCCGTAGCCGCCGCCCGGGGCGGGCGGGGCGCCGCCTCCGCCGGAGGCGTCGACGACCGCGTCGATCTTCCAGTGCACGTTGAACTGCTCGGACAGGGCCGCCTTGAGTACGTCCTCGCTGCCACTGCTCGCGAAGTTGTCCCGGGCTCCCGCGTTCACGAAGCCGAGCTGGAGCGTGGCGCCGTCGAAGCCCGTCACCTGCGCGTTCTGACTGAGCAGGATCCACGTGAAGCGGCGCTTGTTCTTGACCGCCTCCAGGATGTTCGGCCAGAGCGTCCGGGGGTCCGGGCCGCCCACGGGCGCCGGTGCGGCGGGGGCGGGCGCGGGTGCCTGCTGCTGCGGGGCCGGGCCCGGAGCCGGTGTCTGCGGGGCGGCCGGGGAGGGCGCGGGGCCGGAACCGGCCGCCGCGGCCGTGGGCCATCCGCCGGGCCGACGCCCGCCACCGCCACCACCGCCTGCCGGGGAGGCGGTCGGCCACGAGCCGGGGGCCGAGGCTGCCGGGGCGGGCTGAGCCTCCGCGGCCGGAGCGGGAGCAGGAGTGGGCGCGGGCGCCGGGGCGGGCGCCTGTGCCACCGGAGCCGCGGGAGCCTGCGGGGCCTGAGCCGCGGCCGGGCCGCCGCCCGGCGCCGCCCCGCGCACCGCGGCCCGCGCCGCCGCCGGGCCACCACCGGGCTCGACCGGCGGCTGAGCCTGCATCGGGGGCTGCCCCTGCGGCACCGGTGCGTGGGCGTCGGGCCCGGGAACGTACGCCATCGCAGGCGCCGCCCCCTGCCCGCCCGGCGTGAAGACGCCCCCGCGCTCGATGCGGTCGAGGCGGGCCATGACCGAACGCTCGTCGTCGTACGCGGCGGGCAGCAGCACGCGCGCGCAGATCAGCTCCAGCTGGAGGCGCGGCGCGTTGGCGCCGCGCATCTCGGTGAGCCCCTCGTTGACGAGGTCGGCGGCGCGGCTGAGCTCGGCGGCACCGAAGGTCGAGGCCTGCGCCTGCATCCGCTCCACGACGTCGGCCGGGGCGTCGATGAGCCCCTTCTCGGCGGCGTCGGGCACGGCGGCGAGGATCACGAGGTCGCGCAGCCGCTCCAGCAGGTCGGCCACGAAGCGCCGCGGGTCGTTTCCGCCCTCGATGACGCGGTCGACGACCTCGAAGGCCGCGGCGCCGTCACCGGTGGCGAACGCCTCGACGACGGAGTCGAGCAGCGAACCGTCCGTGTATCCGAGCAGGCCCGTCGCCATGGCATACGTCACACCGTCCTCGCCGGCCCCGGCGAGGAGCTGGTCCATGACGGACATGGAGTCACGCACCGACCCCGCGCCGGCCCGCACGACGAGCGGCAGCACGCCCTCCTCGACGGACATGGCCTCCTTGCCGCAGACCTCGCCCAGGTAGTCCCGCAGCGTCCCCGGCGGCACGAGCCGGAACGGGTAGTGGTGCGTACGCGACCGGATCGTCCCGATGACCTTCTCGGGCTCGGTCGTCGCGAAGATGAACTTGAGGTGCTCCGGCGGCTCCTCGACCACCTTCAGCAGCGCGTTGAACCCCGCCGAGGTGACCATGTGGGCCTCGTCGATGATGTAGATCTTGTAGCGGCTGCTCGCCGGGCCGAAGAAGGCCTTCTCCCGCAGGTCACGGGCGTCGTCCACACCACCGTGCGACGCCGCGTCGATCTCGATGACGTCGATCGAGCCCGGTCCGTTGCGCGCGAGGTCCTGGCACGACTGGCACTCCCCGCACGGCGTCGGGGTGGGACCCTGCTCACAGTTGAGACAGCGGGCCAGGATGCGCGCGCTGGTCGTCTTGCCGCAGCCGCGCGGACCCGAGAACAGGTACGCGTGATTGACCCGGTTGTTCCGCAGCGCCTGCTGCAACGGGTCGGTTACATGCTCCTGCCCGATGACCTCGGCGAACGACTCCGGGCGATAACGGCGGTACAGCGCGAGAGACGACACGCATACGAGGTTATAGGCGCCCACTGACAACAGGACCCGCCCACGGGTATCGGCACGTTCCGCCCACGCGGCGCCGACCGCCGCCCCGGAAACGCAGACGCCCCCCACGCACCCGCCAGAGCCGACCTACCCTTGCTGCCTTCCGGCCCTGGGGGAGTTCAGTCAGATAGCGCCACGTGAGGGGCTGACGCCAACAGTACCCGATCCCCCACCGCGGAAAGAACCCGGAGGTCCCGCCTCCGACCGGCCGATGATCTTGATCCCGAACATGGTCGCGAGCACCCCTCAGCGTCTTGTATTGTTTGCGGCGGAGGATTCGCCTAGTGGCCTAGGGCGCACGCTTGGAAAGCGTGTTGGGGGCAACCCCTCACGAGTTCGAATCTCGTATCCTCCGCACTTGCCCACCAGGGCAGATGAAGGGTCCGACCGCTCAGCGGCCGGGCCCTTCGTCGTTGGGTGGTCTCAGTTTTGGTCTCAGTTGGCGCGACCAGCCAGCGTGGCCGGTCACTGGGGCGGCTCAGGATGCGAAGGCGGCCCGAAGCTCGTCGTCCCGGAGGAGAGCGAGCACGCCCGGCTCCTCAACCGCAAAGATCCTCGGCGCCTCATCTGACACGGCCTTACGCAACGCGGCGTGACAGACATCGGCGAATGGCTGATTGCGCATGCGGTTGATCTTGCGTCGCATGTTCTTCGCGTCGCCGGCAGCCCTCGCTTGAGCCCAGCCCTGCAGGTCGTCGATCAGATTGATCCAGGCTGCAGCCCTGACTCGAGGCCGTTTCCCCTCATTCAAACCGCAGACCTCGATCGTCCACTGCCCCTTCGTTGAGCGCTCCACAGGTCGGTACACGCCGCTTGAGAGCCCGAGATCCAGATGCTCAAAGGGGTCCTCGCGGGTCGGATCTATGAGCAGCGAGCCGACGAGCCCATCGCCGCGGTGCTTATCGCGCTTGAAGCGCGTGTTGCAGGTGGAGCAGGCCAGCAGCAGGTTGGGCCAGTGGAAGGTCCGCAGAGCACAGCGGGACTTGGGTACGAAGTGATCCACTTGATCGGCCATGTGATTGCCGCAGTACATGCAGCAGTCAATGCCAGGAGCCATCGCCTCCAGGGCACCACGGACTAGCGGGTACACGTCACGCCGAACGGTTTTGCGGTCCCACATTCGCTCAGCATGCTTGTCGCGTTCCGCGATCGGAGTGTTGGCCATCTCCTGTGACAGAACGAGCAGAGACGCTTCCAGCTCGGTGGAGAGCCTTGGCCGCACAACCTTGATCACGAGCCGCCGCTCTCCCGTCTCCTGGCTCGCAGGCTGGAGTCCTCAACATAGGTCGCCTGCGAACTGGCCAGAGTCCGGCGCAGAGTACGGAACCGGCGTACTGCGTCGGGATCAGCATCCCCGGCCGCAACCTCGTACTCCAGGTCGGCAAGCTCTTCCCTGAGCTCTTCGGCACGGCGGGAGAACGGCGACTCCAGACCGAAGAAGTCCGACAGGACAGCGTCGTCGCCGGTGCCGTAGACGATCGTCCCGTACTCCTTCTCATCGACGACTTCCGGAGGGGCCTGCTCACCGGGGCCTGGCAGTCGCACGAGACCACGAGGATCCGCGGCTTGACAGACATACGGACTGTGGGTGGTGACGATGAACTGAACCGCGGGGAAGTGCTTCTTGAACCACTCGCCGATGCGTTGCTGCCAGGAAACATGAAGGTGCGCGTCCACCTCATCGATGAGGACGACGCCCTGGTGTGGCAGATATGGCCGACCACGATCGTCTCGGCATAGTTGCAACGCACCGTAGGCGGCATGCATCTGCCGTACGACGTCCAGAACCAGTGCGGTCACAGTGCGCAGGCCGTCACTCATCCGTCGCTGGAGAACGAGGGGCCCCTCGCCGTCTGCCCGGCGAAGCCAAAGGCCGCGAGATGTGACCTTCTCGACGCAGAAGCCTCCCGGCAGCAATTCGTCGTTCAGAAGCTCGAGTACCGATTCCAGCACCCCTCGGGCGCCAGCCTCACCTTCGAGCTTGCGCGTATGGAGATCGACAAGCCAGGTGACCGATTCAGTGAGTGCCGACTCCTCCTGGAAGAGGGTGCGCACCGCTTCGACCCTGTCTGGGGTCTGACGGTCCTGCTCAAAGAGGCCGGTGCCACTGAGGCGACGGAAGGGACCATATGCAGCGTGGAACCAACCTGTCGGTGGCGAGGAAGACCACAACAGCCTGGCCGCCTTGGCCCCTGCATCCGCGAGGAACCGGACGTGCGTCGGGGGTGCGTCTTCCGCATTGAGAGGCTCCCTGCCCGGCCCCCATGCCATTTTCACCGTGCGTACTGAAGCCGACGTGGGAGCGCCTAGATCGGCCGCTGCGTCCACAAGCAAGGACAGTTCAAGACCGCCCTGGGCCTGACCGTGGGTGAGGTAGTCCTCGACCTCCCCGTCCAAGCGGCTGGCACGCTCTGGGCCGGCCAGGGCAAAAGCGATGCATCTCAGCAGAGTCGACTTGCCCGAGCCGTTACGACCGGCAAGGACGGTCCAGCCGGCAAAGCTCCCATCCGGGCGCGTGAAGTCGAGGTCGCACGCACGAGCGCCGTGGAACCCACGCACGCCGTCGAGCCGGAGCCTCGTCACGTACACCGGACTAACCCTTCCCTATGCCGCCGCCCCGGGCTCCCGCTGCCCGTGGTGATCTGACGCCCACTGTACGGATGCGCTCTGACAGCGACTCGTCTCGGTCAGTGGCCGAATCCAGCCAATCAGGGTCTACGAAGCCGCGCACGTACCGTACGCGCGTGCGCCAGTTGATGTAATAGGTGAGGCTGGCGAGCTGAATCGAGACGCGCTCGGAGCAGGAAGCGATGAAGTACGGGGAGGGGCCGTGAACGTTGCCGGCACTCAAGCGCACGACAGGGCCGATAGAGCTCTGCGTGAGGCCGGGTGGCGCGTGTGCGCCCTACATGAGCGTGACCTCAGGCCGGATCCGACAGCAGTCCGGACCATGCACTCACAGGACCCCAGCCTCCGTGTCTACCTTCTCTACGTCGACCAGGACCTAAGCGGCCTCGTCGTGGCTGGAGCGGACACCGCCGATCCTCGCGACCTGATCGCCGAGGCGAAACGGCTTGCCGCCCCACTCGCTCAGCAGCATCCCACTCGCGCCTGGCAGGGGCGCTCCTTGCCCTTCCAATACGGAACCAATGGCCACGTCTGGCGCTTCCGTAACTCACTCGACGCCGAGTGTCTCGACGGCGCTGCTGCTCCAGACTCCCCTGCGGGCGGAGCGCGCAGTCGCTACGTTTTCGCCCCCGCCCGTCCGACCACCGTCGCCCGCTGGAAACGTGAGGCCATACGCCGTCCCGAAGCGCCGACTCTGCGAGCCCGGCTGCGCCGGCTGCCTGGCGTCCAACTGGACCCACAAAGGCAGTTGTACGAGGCTCAGCAACGATCGATCGAGGGCCTGGAGAGTTCATTCGCAGCGGATCAGCCGCGGGCCTTGATTCAGATGGCGACCGGTTCCGGTAAGACGTACACGGTCGTACAGGCAAGCCACCGCCTCCTCGAGCACGCGGACGCCCACCGAATCCTCTTTCTTGTGGATCGCAACAACCTGGGCGAACAGGCACGGGACGAGTATCGCGACTTCATCCCGGCGGGCTCGAAGAAGGCGCTGCATGAGGAGTTCCCCCTCAAGCACCTCTCGGGTGGTAGTTCGGGCCTCGCCGACTCCGACAAGATCGTGATCACCACGATCCAGAGACTGTGGTGCAAGCTGTCCGGTCAGCCATTGCCGGAACCGGGCAGCACGAGCGAGGCAGCATTCGAGGCAGGTGGCACGGCGGGACTCACCACCGGGCGCCCCGAAGTCCGCTACTCGACTGAACTCCCGCCCGACTACTTCGACTTCATCGTCATTGACGAGTGTCACCGCTCTATCTACGGCACCTGGCGGCCTGTTCTTGAGTACTTCGACGCGCATATCGTGGGCCTCACCGCGACCCCGATCGGGCCGACGTTCGCCTTCTTCAACGAGAACCTCGTCAGCACCTATTCGTACGAGGAGGCCGTGGCCGATGAGGTCAACGTCGACTACGACGTCTACAAGATCTCGACGCGCATCAGTCGTGAAGGCTCGCTGATCCGAGCGACAACGCCGACAGTCGCCCCAGACGGCACGATCGAGCAGTTGAACACGGTCCTCGCCCACGTCGACCGCGTGACGCGAAAGCAACACTGGCGCCAGCAGGACGAGGACGACGCGTACGTGCCGGCCGAGCTCAACAGGCGCGTGGAGTCCACTGGGCAGATTCGCACGATCATCAAGACTTTCAAGGACAACCTGTTCACCGAGATCTTCCCGCCTCAGCTGGACCTCGAGACCGGCGAGGTACTCCACGCGCGGAAGGTCGTACCGAAAACCCTGATCTTCGCGGCCAGCGATCGGCACGCGGACGCAATCGTTGACGAGGTGCTCCGCGCATGGGAAGGGGCTGGGGACGGCTTCTGCAAGAAGATCACCAGCGCTGCGTCCCGGCCGGACAAGGCCATCCGTGACTTCCGCAACGAGCCCGAGATCCGTATCGCCGTCACCGTCGACATGATCGCCACCGGCACTGACATCCCGGCTCTGGAGTGTCTCGTCTTCATGCGGGACATCAGGACCTGGTCGTACTTCGAGCAGATGAAAGGTCGCGGAGCTCGGATCATTAAGCCCGAAGTCTTGAAACAGGTCACCGAGGACGCGCTGTGCAAGGACCGCTTCGTGATCGTCGACACGGTCGGAGTGACCGAACACGCCATGGTTGACGCGAGACCGCTCGTACGCGACGGGATGTCGGAGACTCCCAGTCTCGAGAGGCTTCTCAAGGCATGCGAGGAGGGGCGTCCCCTGTCGGTTGACGATGCCGCCACGCTGGCCGGACGCCTCAGCCGCCTCGGTCAGCGCTTGGATGACGAGCAACTCACCCGGATCGAGGGCAGTGCCGGCGGCCGCAAGCTAACCGAGCTTGTGACCGACCTCGTCCTGGCAGCCGACCCCGACAGGCTCGCAGAAGAGCGTGTCAGAGCCGCCATACCGAGCTCCGTGCCGGGCCTTCCGCCAGCTGGTGAGCCGGACAACGCGGAGCCAGCTCCGAAATCGGTGGAGGACACGGTCGACGCCATGCTGATGGAGGCACTACGTCCCTTCATGGAACGAGAGGCGCTACGAGAAGCGCTTTTGGAGGCTGCCAGGAAGCGCCGCTGGATCAAGATCGATCATCTCAGCCAGGACGGCGGTGTGATCGCCGAGGGCGTGACAGACGTCATGCGCGCCGAGCGGACAGTCACCGACTGGCGCAAGTACATGGAGGACCAGCGGGAACAGTTCACCGCCCTGCGCATCGCCTTCCAGGAACGTCAGCCTCTGAGCGTGGTGGAAGCTCGGATCAACGAGATCCTCGGTCTGGTCAGTCCGCCGCAGCAGCGCTGGACCCGGCAGCGGATCTGGAAGGCGTACGTCGACTTCGGCATTGCGCGTGATGAGCGGCGCAGAGGGGCAGGGCTGCCCGAGCTGCTGTCGGTACTTCGCTTCGAGCTGGGATTCGACGGCGACGAGTTCCGGCCATACCGGGATACCGTGGAGCTTCGCTTCCAGGCGTGGCTCGCGCGGCAGGAGGCGGCCGGAACGACGTACACGAATCACCAGCAGAAGTGGTTGCGATTGATCGTGGGCGTAGTTTCGACCTCGGCAGCCGTGTCGGTAGAGGCACTGGACCAGCATGCGCTGTGTCGTGACGAAGGCGGCTGGAGCGGGTTCAGGGAGGCATTCGCCGAAGACACGCATACGCCGGACGAGCTTATTGACGAACTTGATCGAGAACTGGGTGCGTGAGGACGCGTGAGCACGGAGAGCAACGAGATTGGAACGGACGTTCCGACCGGCACAGGGCAGGCGGAGCTTCCCACAGGTTGGGCCTGGGGAACTGTCGGGGACCTACTCGTAAAAACGGACGCGGGCAAGTCATTCAAGTGTGATCCGCGTCCGGCTGCTCCGGACGAGTGGGGGATCATCACGGTCACTGCCATGACGTGGGGTGAGTTCCGCCCCGATGAAAATAAGGCACTACTGGATGAACGGCTTGTAAATCCGTCCTACGAGATCCACGAGGGCGATGTTCTGGTAAGCCGCGCGAACACCGTCGAACACGTCGGGGCTCCGGTTCTTGTCGGTGAAGTGAGATCCCGCCTCCTACTCAGCGACAAGAGCATCCGTTTCCAGCCCGGCCTCGAAGTTGACCGCAAGTGGTTTACCTACTGGCTCAGATCGCCAGCAGTACGTAAGGAAGTTGAGGCGAAGGCATCAGGCACCTCGGATTCAATGCGGAACATCTCACAACCAGACCTGAAGGCAATCAGCGTCCCTATCCCGCCAGCTGCCGAACAACAGCGCATTACCGAGGCCCTCGATAGGCACCTTGCCCGGCTGGATTCAATTGATGCCGCTCTTCGAGCCGCACAGGATCAGGTCAACGAGCTGCGGCGGGCATGCCTCGTCGAGGCATTTGCAGGGCGCCTAGTCCCCCAGGAGCCTGACGATGAGCCCGCAGATGATCTCCTCAAGCGGATCACTACGGAGCGCGAGGCTGCCGAGGCGGAGCGGAAAGCGATCCGGCGTGCGGCAGCACTAGCCCGGGGCAAGAAGCGCGAGAAGCCGAAAGTGTCAGCCCCTGCCGACGCCCAGGAACTTCCCCTTCAAGCCACGGAGACGCATCCCCCCGTAGAGGAACAGACCCTCTTCCCTGAGGAGTTCAACGCGTGAAACCAGAAGCTCGCCGTCTAGTCGACCGGCTCTGGAACTACTGCAACGTCCTGCGGGACGACGGCGTTTCGAGCCTTGAGTACCTGGAGCAGCTGAGTTTCCTGGTATTCCTCAAGATGGCGGCGGAAATCGAGGAGGCTGACAAGACGCTCCCCGAAGAACGGCGGCGCCATGTCCTGCCCAGCACGGAGCAGTGGCAAGGGCGCGGCTGGCCAGAACTCCTCGATCTCACCGGCACCAACCTGGAGGAGGCGTACACACAGCTCCTCGCTGACCTCGGCAAACGCGAAAATGGGGCAAAGGACACCGCCCTCAGCCTGATCTTCCACCGCGCTCGCAACCGCCTCCAGAATCCGGCCAACCTTCGCCGCCTCATCGTCGACCTCATCGACAAGGAGCAGTGGCTCACCGCCAGCAAGGACATCAAGGGCGACGCATACGAGGCGCTCATCGCTCGTAGTGCGGAGGACACTAAGGCTGGCGCCGGACAGTACTTCACACCTCGCGTGCTCATCGAGTCCATCGTGCGGTGCATGCGCCCCACCCCGGACGACACCATCACTGACCCGGCCTGTGGCACTGGCGGATTCCTACTCGCCGCATACGACCACATCGTGCGGGAGTACGGCAAAGAAATGTCCACGGAGGACTTCGCCCGTTTCGATGAAGGCGATGCCATCTGGGGTACTGAACTTGTCCCTGCAACTGCCCGTCTCGCAGAGATGAATCTCCTCCTACACAACATCGGAAAGCCAGACGGAAAACCCCTCATTAATGTAGAAGATGCTCTGGCGAAGCCCCCGACCAGGCGAGCCTCGATGGTCCTCGCCAACCCTCCTTTCGGTAAGAAATCGTCGATTGTGATCACCAACATCGACGGCTCGGTCAGCCGGGAGGATCTCTCGTACCATCGCCGCGACTTCTGGGAGACCACGACTAACAAGCAGTTGAACTTTGTCCAGCACATCGTGAACCTGCTTGCTGACCATGGCAGGGCCGCGGTGATCGTGCCCGATAATGTCCTCAACGAAGGCGGCCGCGGCGCAAACATCCGTCGTGAACTGCTCAAGCGCTACAACCTCCACACCATCCTGCGCCTGCCGAAGGGGATCTTCTACGCCGGCACAGTCAAGGCCAACGTCCTCTTCTTCGACGCTGCCCCGCCACGCCGCAGCGAAGACGAACCACCGCACACGCAAAAGCTGTGGGTGTACGACCTACGCACCGGAAACCGCCTCACGCTTAAGCAGAACCCGCTGCTCCCTCGGCATCTCGAGGATTTCGAGACGCGTGTGTTCGGCCTTGGATCCGACGACCCGGAAGGCGCCATTGAACGCCGCGCACCCGAAGGCCGGCTCCAGGTATTTGACGGTGCCAAACTCATCGCTACCAAGGACGTCAACCTCGACATCGGCCTGATCGAACCGGAAGCGGCGGAGGCCAAGTCCCTCACCGAGCTCACGCTCGCGCTTTCCACGGGTCTGCGCGAGGCGCTGCTCGAACTAGAGCACCTGGCAGCTGACTTGGACGTGGAGCTACCGCCGCTAGTCCGCGGACAGCAGTAAGGGATTGGGCCCGGCCGTGGCGCCGGGCCCGTCCTGGCAATGCGGCTACAAATCGGCCCCAGCGTCCCCGTACTTGATGGGGTTCTGTGCGCGATCCGCAGCCTGTGCACAAGCCTCTGCGAACGCGGCTGCGACAGCAGTCCTGTCCGTACCGCGTACCTGCGCCTCTACCTCTTGGCCAGGGCGGCGGGTCGTGTGCCAGCGCACGGGCAGGTCCGTGTAGAGGTCGGTCTCGAACTCCCAGGCCACCACGGACCATTGCTCGTCGCGGCCGATATTGAGCCGTTCGCCGCCGGGTAGGAACGCAGCGTGGGCGTGATGAACGAGCCGGCGGTCGGGTATCTGGTCACGGATAGCTCGAATACCACCAGGGCCCTCGCGCTCCCACTGAGGCCAGTCCCACTTCTCCACGTGCGCAGGCTTCCCGGGGTGATCGACGCCCCACTGGGAGGCCAGAGCCTGGGCATGCTCGTTGTGCAGGAACGGGACATACCACTCGCCACGCTTGCCAAGGCAAGCCACGTATACATCCGGCCCCGATAGTGCGGAGCTCTGACTCAAGCCGGGCACGGGACCTCCAAGCGGTGACGGGGACTGGTGTGGTGTTGAGCCCCAGATCAGGGCGCCGACCTTCGCGGCGGTCTGCTGGAGCACGGGGCTGGTGAGGTGCTGGTACCGGCTGCGCATCCGGGCGGACTTGCCGGGCTCCCAGCCCATGATCCGGTCGACGACCGTGTCGGGGACGCCGAGGAGGAGCAGAACGGTCGCCGCGGTGTGACGCGCGTCATGGAGGCGGCCGTCGCGGACCTTCGCCGCCTTGAGCAAGTCCTTCCACCGGTGGAAGTCGGTGTTGGGGTTGAGCGGTTCGCCGGTCGGCGAGGTGAACACGTACCCCTTCTCCACCCACAGGTCGCGGGCGAGGGCTCGCTCGCGCTCCTGCTCCTCCTTGTGCCGCTTCAGGAGCCTGAGCAACTCCTCGGGCACGCCGATCGGGCGCTTGCCGGCGCGGGTCTTGGTGTCCTTGGTCTCACGCCGGGTATTGATCTTCTGTGGGCAGTAGCCGGGTTTGCGGCCGCACTTGTCGCCGCAGCCGTGCTTGTAGCGGGGCCGCAGGCGGCCTCGGCGTACGAGGATGACGCCGGCCTCGAAGTCGACGTCCTCCCACTTCAGGCCAAGTGCCTCGCCCTGGCGCAGCCCAAGCGCGAGGGCAATGACCCAGCGGGCGGTGTTGCGCACCTTGGCGGCCTCGGCGAGGAGACGCTGGACCTCCTCCAGCGAGTACGGCTCGACCTCCTCCTCTTCGACCTTGGGGGCCTTGGCGATAGAGGCCGGATTGATGGTGAGGTGACGGCGGCGTACCGCCTCATTCAGCGCCGTGTTTACGGTGCGGTGGGCCTGGTGAGCGGTGCCGGCGGCACTGCCGCCTGCCTGCATCCTCTGGTAGAAGCGCTCCAGATGCTCGGGCTCCAGCTTCCCCAGGCGGTGCGCGCCCAGGCCGGGAATGAGGTGGTGGTAGACCGCCACGCGGTAGCCGTCGATGGTGTTCTCGCCGACGTTGGGCGCGGCGATGTTCTCCACCCAGTGGGTCAGCCAGGTCTCGACCGTCCAGGTCTGACCGGCCTTGCGGACGCCGGTGGAATCGCGCTGCTTCTCCAGCTCGCGGACGGCCTTGGTGACCTCGGCGCGGGTCTTGCGCCCGACGTGGCGACGGTCGGGGGTGCCGTCGTCCTTGACGCCGACGGTGACGCGGCCGTGCCAGCGTCCGTCCTTGCCGAAGTAGATGGACGAGGCGCCGTTGGGCTGGCGGGAACTCTGGGGCTTCGTGGTCTTTGCCATGGTCGCCCCGCTCAGGCCGCAGTGTCGAAGTCCGTGACCTGGTGGCGGCGGGATAGGAACTCGCCGACCGCCTCAGCGGGTATGCGGCGCAGACTGCCGATCTTGACCGAGTGGATCGCCCCGGACGAGACGTACTCGTACATCTTCGTCCGGCCGATGCCGAGGCGGCGGGCGGCTTCGGCGACGGTGAGGCCGACAAGGGTGGTGTCCCCTTGGTCGCCGCCGCGCGCGGCTATGAGCGCACGCAGGGACTCCTCGGGTACGTCGAGGAGTTGGGCGATCTGGGCAAGGGGCAGGGAAGAAGCGTTCTGGGGCAAGGAGGCTCCTTGACCGGCGGGCCTGGGCGGCAACCCATGCAGCTGTGCCGGTCGGTCGTCAGGTATGGCGGTTGCGGGGATCACGGAGTCCGCGAGTTCGCAGGGCTCGCGGTATTCGCCACATGGCTCGTCGGCGTTCGCAGCGCCGAAGTGAGCGTGGCGGGTGGTGGACCGGCTACTGGGCCGGCGGCTGCTCGGTTTCGTCGGCCGGCCACATGCGGTCGGGGCCGAGCCAGCTCTGGAGCTTGGGGCGCGAGCCGCGGTGGTGTCGGAACTCGCCATCGGAAGCGACTTCCAGCTCGTGCATGAGCATGACCTTGATCATGTCCGCTTGGTCCGGGTGGGCCTTCGCGTAGTCGTCGAGCTCGGCCATGATGCGATCCTGGGCCTTCCCCAGGACGCGCCATTCTTTCCACTTCTCGACGTACTCGCCGACAAGGCGTCTGACCTGGGCATTCATCAGGCGTCCTGGCGGGCTGGTCAGCTCGTCGAGGGGCAGGTCGAAGACCTTGCAGAAGCCGAGCGCCTCGTCGAGGTTGACCCTGCGGCGGGGCTTTCCGCTCTCGATCCGCCAGATCGCGGACTGGTTGATCGGGTGGCCAGCCTTGGTCATCTCCTCGGCGAGCTTCGCCGTACTCCACGCACGAACCTCGCGCTCCGTCCGGATGCGGTCGGCCACGTGGTTCTCCGGCTCAGGCCGGTCCGTTCCGGCGCGGGCCGCGCCGTCTTCGTCGCTCAACGTTCACACCTCCTCTCGCTCAGTGCACGGTCGTACAGCTGTGGACGATGACGAATAGCTAACACTAACCCGATCTGCATTGCAAGCCATTCCCATTTGAATCGTTGCTGGTAGTGTTATGGCTGTCCTCGGACGAACGTGGGCATGAAGAAGCCCCCGGCGCTGCGAAACACCGGGGGCGAAGCAGAAACCCCACAACCGCCATACCTAACGATTCGACCGGCCCGGCCGGGGTTGCCGCCCCATATGGCCTGCCGGGTGAGGAGTTCTATGCCCCAGGGTACGACCCTGCCGCCCCAGACGCCATCCCACTACGAAGACGCTCCCGCGCCCCTGGACGGGGCGGAGCCTCCGTACAACGTGGACGCCGAGCGCGCGGTGCTCGGCGCCTGCATGCACGACGTCACCGTCATCGACTCGGTCCGGCACATCCTCGGTGACGACGCCTTCTACCGACCCGCGCACGAGACGATCTGGCGCGCACTGCTCACCCTGCACCGCGAGGACAAACCGACCGACCCGATCGTCCTGACCGAACTGCTCCAGCAGCAGGGCGACCTGCAGCGCGTCGGCAGCGCCGTCTACCTGCATCAGCTCGCCGACCTGCACTACAGCGTCGGCAACGCGGAACACCACGCGGAGATCATCCGCGCGAAGGCCAACCTCCGCAGGCTGCTCGCCTCCGCCGTACGCACCGTGCAACGTGCCCAGGAGCCGGGCGCCGACCCCGAGGCGATACGCAGCGAGGTCGAAGTCGAGATGCGAGCCGAGCGTGAGCGCGCCCCTGGCCTCCGGCCAGGGGCGTCTCAACCGCTTCGCCAGGGACGGTTGGTCCTTCGTCACGGAGACCGGGGCCGACGCCGAGCCCCTGTGGGGAACGCGCGACAAGACCCTCTGGGCGCCCGGCGAGAGCCTGATGATCGTCGGCGCTCCGGGTGTCGGGAAGACCACCCTGGCCCATCAGGTGATCTTCGCTCGACTCGGCCTGTCGGAGACGGTTCTGGAGATGCCGGTCGCACCCAGTCGACGGGTGCTGTACCTGGCCATGGACCGGCCCAGGCAGATCGCCAAGGCCATGGCCCGCCGCGTCTTCGACACCGACGAGAAGATCCTGCGCGAAGGGCTCGTCGTGTGGGAGGGCCCGCTGCCCGCCACCCTCGACAAGGAGCCCGATCTCCTCGCCGACCTCGCAGCCGCGCACCAGGCCGACACCATCGTGATCGACAGCCTCAAGGACGCGGTCAGCACGATGGTCGACGACAGCCTCGCGGTCGCCTTCCACAACGCCCGCATGCGCGCCCTACGCAACGGCGTGGAGATCTTGGAGCTCCACCACCAGCGCAAGGCCACCGCCGACGCACCGCGCGGTCAACGGCCCAGCCTGGACCAGGTCTACGGCTCCACCTGGTTCACCGCCGGCGCGGGCAGCGTCCTGTTCGTCACCGGCCGGGCAGGCGACCCCGCGGTCACCCTGCACCACCTCAAGACCCCCACCGGCGAGGTCGGCCCGCTGGACGTCACCCACGACCATAAGCGCGGCACCACCACGGTCGACCCGACCAAGGATCCCGCTGTTCTGCTGCGCAACGCCCCGGGCGGTCTGAGCGCCCGCGACCTGGCGACCGTCCTGATCGGTGGAGGCGACCCCGAACGCGCCGATGTCGAGAAGGCGCGGCGTCACCTGACGCGCCTCGTCGACAGTGGCCTGGCGACCAAGGCCGACGGGATCGCCGGCGGAGCCGGAGGCGGGCAGCAGACCCGCTACTACGCCACCGCACGCCACCTCACTGCCGTCGGCTGAGCCCCACCACCGACCTGCGGGAAGCGATCACGCGACCGTACACGCGGCCCCTGCGCACAGCTGCCGCCGTGAACCGCTCACAGCGCACACGGTCACCGTAAAACCGCAGGTCAAGCGATCACGCGAGCGTCCACGCCGTACACACACCCAGGCGATCACGCGCGGGGCCCCCTTTAGAAGGGGGCCCGCGTGTACGCCCCCTCCGTGAACGCCCCTCATTCCTACCCCACAAGCCTCACCGCCCCCAGGAGTCCACCGCCTTGCACTCCCCTGCCCCCAGCGAGCTGGCACCCGCACTCGACCATCACGGCATACGCAACCGCATCCCCCCGCTCCACCGAGGACGAGGCACTCGCCAACATGGCGATCCTGCCGATGTCCACCAGGCACCCGCGCCTGATGACGGACGTCGCGTGGAGCTCAACGGACGCATCACCCTCGTCCTCGCCCTGATGGTCGTCGTCCTCATGGCCTTCCGCGTCTCGTGGAACGCGCTCAAGGACGTGGCCCGCGCCATCGGCGCCGACTCCTGGGCCGCCCTCTTCTATCCGATCGTGATCGACGGACTGATGGCCCTCGCGCTGGTCGCCACGCTCGTGCTGACCGGGACCGACCGAAAGTACGCACTGCGCGTCCTGGGCGCCTACACGGTCGCCAGCCTCCTGCTGAACTACGTGCACGGCCTCGTCCCGGCCTTGCACACTGCGTCGGCCCGGTGGGGCCGACTGGCCGACTGGGCCCCGGCGAACTACGCGCTGGTGCTGCTGGCGACCTCACTCCCGGTCGGTTCGATCTACTTCGGGTCGGACCTCGTAGCGAAGGTGCTGCATCACACCCCCGAGTCGGCCGACTCTGCCGCGGTGGCCTCGGTCCACTCGGTCGGCCAGCAGGCTGACGAGTCGGCCGGACAGCACATCGGCAAACAGGCCGTGCAGTCGCCGTCTAACCAGGCCGAAGCGCCCCAGGTCCAGCCGACCGCGTCGACCCCCGTGAAGGCCGCCGCAGCGCACGCGACAGGGCCGACCGAGGCCGACGGGTCGGCCCCATCTGCCCGACCGGCCCGGTCGGCCGCCGTCGCGGAGTCGGCCAGAGTCACGCCGCGTCGGGCGACCGGTCGGGTGCCCTCCGCCGCCAAGTCGACCGTCGACCGCACCCGCACCGACGCCGAAGTCCTCAACGAGGCCCGACGCCTGACCGCCGACTGGAGCGACGACCAGTTGACCGCCGAGCGTCTGCGCAGCGAACTACGGATCGGCCAGGACCGATCCCGCGCCCTGCGCAACCAGCTGCAGGCCGACCGCACCGGCCAGACCGAGCCTGTCCCGCGCGACGGTTCCGAGGACGAGCTTGCGGGCGAACTCGGCGAAGCCTCCTCCCAGCAACAGAAGGCACAGGGCGCGGCCCCCGTCGACATTGCCTGATCCCCGCGAAATCTCCCTCAGCCCTCGCATCCGGCTCCCTGCATCCTGCACGGACAAGCCCGGTACGAGGGCGGCCGAACGGTACCCGGCACCAACACCCCTCGGAGAATCAATCCATGCGCGACCCGCACCGCGAACTCCCCATCTCCCAAAAGGAGATGACTGCGACC
Source organism: Streptomyces sp. BYX5S (assembly GCF_054724165.1). Taxonomy (NCBI): domain Bacteria; kingdom Bacillati; phylum Actinomycetota; class Actinomycetes; order Kitasatosporales; family Streptomycetaceae; genus Streptomyces; species Streptomyces sp. BYX5S. Next base: position 8,079,975 of record NZ_CM138829.1, read on the forward strand.
ACACCCGTCACCGGAACAGGAGCAAGCAATAGCGATGGACCGTCCACAGGCCGGTCCATCGCGGACACCTCCGCCCCAGGGGTGGCGGAGGAGCTGCTCCGGCGCGAGGGCGCGCCGGAGCAGGAGGGCGTGGGGCACCTCGTCGTCGAAGAACAGTCGTCGTCTGCCGTCGCACGTGCAGCCGATGAAGCCGCGCTCTATCGAGCCGCGCATCGCCGCACTGCCAGCGGTGAAGGCCGTCGCGAAGAGCGTGTAGATGCCCGCTACAGCGTCGATGAGAAGGCGCGGATCCTTGCCAAGGCGAAGTCACTGGAGATCACCGGCGCGCATCTGGTCGCCGCGGTCGCGATGGCCTTCGTCAACGGCGACGAGCACCTGCCCGACCAGCGCACCGTGTACGACGACGCGGTCGACGAGCTAGCCGCGACGCGGGCGCAGATCGCCCGGATCGGCAACAACGTCAACCAGATCGCCCGCCGCCTCAATACGGACGGCGACCCACACCCTGTGGATGCGGCGATCCTGCAGCGGGCGGAGCGTGTGCTCGCCACCGCTCACGACACGGTCCGGGCGATCGACGACGCTGCCTTCCGGGCAGCCGGGCAGAAGGCGGGCGGTCTGGCGTGATCGCGAACATCGTCAAGCCGGGCAGCAACACCTACGGCGTGCTCGCGTACCTCTTCGGCAAGGGCCGCGCCAACGAACACACCGACCAGCACATCGTCGGCTCCTGGGACGACTTCATCCCCGACCCCGGCCCCTGGGACAGCCCCGGCCACAAGCAGCGGCTCGGCCAGCTCACCCGCGCGGTGGATCTGCGCGTCGTACAGGCCGGCGGCCGTGCGCCGGAGGGGCATGTGTGGCACTGCTCGGTGCGCGCCGCACCCGAGGACCGCATCCTCACGGACGCCGAGTGGGCAACGATCGCCCGGCGCGTCCTGCACGCGACCGGCATCGCGCCCAAGGGGGATCCGGACGGATGTCGCTGGGTGGCTGTGCGGCACGCGAACGACCACATTCACATCGTCGCCACCAAAGTCCGCGGAGACCTGCGCCCGCCCCGGAACTGGAACGACTACCACCGCGCCATGACCGAACTCACCTCGATCGAGGCGGACTTCGGCCTCACTCAGTTACCCCGTGGGCCCGAGGCCGCTGCCGGCACCCCGGCGGCCAAGCGCCCCACCCGCGCCGAACAGGAGAAGGCCAAACGACTCGGCCACAACACGACGGCGCGCGAACAACTGCGGCACACGGTCCGCGCCGCGCTTTCCCACGCCCACAACCTGGACGAGTTCTTCAACCTGCTCGCCGACGCCGGCCTCCAGGTCGAGACGCGTAGCCTGCCCTCCGGCGACCTCCAGGGCTACAAGGTCTCCCTGCCCGACGACGGCCCGCCCATCTGGTACTCCGGCTCCAGCCTCGCCACCGACCTGTCCCTGCCCCAGATCAGGCAGCGCCTGGCCGCGGCCGACACACCCGCCGACGGTCCGGCCTCACCGGCTGGACTCCGATATCCCAACGCGTGGCACCAGGCCACCGCGGCAGCCGAGCGGATCCCCCACCACCTTGAGCATGGAGATGACGCCACCGTCCGGGCCCACCTGACCGTGTTCGGTGAAGTCCTGTATGCCCTGCCCGCCCACGCCCCCGTCGGCCTCAAAGCCGAACTTCGCCGCGCAGCACTCGCTTTCGAGCACGCCACACACACCCGCGCCCGAATCGACCACCAGCACGGTCGCGCGCTGCGCGGCGCGCTGAAGGGGATGCGATACCAACCTGCCGACGGCACCGGCTTGGCCATGCTCCTCGACGCCGCGATCCTCGTCGTCCTCGCCGCACAGCGCCGCAGTGCCAGGCACCACCACGACCGGCAGGTTGCCGCTGCCAGCCAGACGCTTATCCACCTCCAGGCCGCCTACGACCAGATCGCCCCCACCAGCCTCACTCAACTCGCCAGGCACCGGCCCTCCGACGGCGTTTCCCACCGGTACGCCCGCATCTTGCGCGAGGTCTTGCCCTTGCACGCAGAACAGATCCTTAGCGAGAACACGTGGCCTTCACTCACCACCGCACTCGCTACCGCCGAAGCAGCCGGCCACAACCCCGCCACCGTCCTCCAACAAGCAGCCCACCAACGTTCCTTGGACGACGTCAAGTCGGCATCCGAAGTCCTTGTCTGGCGCATCCAGCGCCTCGGCGACCGCCACGCCCCCAGCCCCCGAGCCCAAGCAGCGAACGTCCGCAGCACCGCGCAACGCCCGGGTCCTCCAACCCACGCCTTGGCCGGGGATCTACTTCATCCACAGCCCTCAGCGCGAAGGCGCTGACCAGTGCGATCGGAAGCTCCTGCAGCAAACCCTCGTCGACGACGGGAGACAAGCGACTCCCCGTGCATCGCGCTCATGCCTCTCGAAGTCCGGGCCATCTCCGAGCCCGCAGCAGGAAGGAGCGAAGATCGGCAATCACGCCCGAGCCACTCCATCCACACGGCACGCTGTAGGACGCCCCCTGACCGATGTCCTCAGCCTTCCGGAGCGGAGCGCATGACTGAGCGAACCGTCTACCTCGACCCTCCCCCGTACGACTGGCGCTCTCGGAAGATCCTTGTCCGGCCCTACCGCTGGTACGCCACTGTCCGGCTCGACCGCGACGGGTACGCCCACGTCACACGGCGGCAGGGAAACGCCGTCGAACTGCCCGCTGCCTACACCGAAGCCGTCGACGCGGCCCGCAGAGCGGGCATCGACCGCATCCGGTACGACGGCAGCTCGGACACCTTCTCGTGGACCAACGGCCCGGAATGGATCACCTTGTTCGTTCCCTTCCGGCATGTCGAAGCCACGGTTGAGGCGCTGCGCGTCGCCGAGCTCAATAACGACTACGGCATCTTCCAGACGCTCGCTGACGAGATGGCTCTGCCCGTCAACGACTGGCTGGCTCCCGGCGAGCGGGAGCTGGTTCGTGGCGTCGACTTCGACCCGCCGCCCCGCGTGTTCCTGAGGTTCTTGCGGGGCAAGGCCAAGCAGCAGGGAGTCCGCCTCAACGGGCGGGCCACAGCGGGCAGCGTATGGATCCGGCCCACGCTGTCACCCGTCGAGAAGCAGCTACGAGAGGAGGACCCCCAGCACTATCCGGGCTGGAGGGACCGTTGGTCCGAGTATGAGGAGCCGGACGGTGCACCCATGCGCCCCTGGGTAGGCGGCCAAAACCAAGAACTCAGCTACGGGGCGATACGCGTCGCGTTCCGTGAGGTGACGACACCGGCCGCTTCCTCCTGCCCCTGCGGGATGACCCTGCAAGATCTGGTGGACGGCGGTAACGAGCACACCGCCCACCACACAGCGTGGACCTTCGGCATCAGGACGCCCAAAAACCTTGATTGGCACAGCGATCTGGCCATCGTGACGGCGCAGTCCCCCATCTCGTGGCGCAGGCTGGCCAACCGGGTGGGGCGGATGCCGCAGAAGGAAGAACACTACGACTTCAACTCGTGGACTCATCTTGGCGAGCCCGAAGAGACGTCGGACAACGTGCGCGCCTACCTGCTGAAGGTGAACGGGCACGTCATCGGCTATCTGGCAGCACACGACACCGCTGAGCATCGCCGTTGGGACTTGGTCGACGGTTCGCGGTACGGCGACGAGGACGTCACCCTGCGTCCGAGGATCATCCTGATCTGGGTCGCAGACATCTACCGCAGCCGTGGAGTTGGGGCCACGCTCGTTCACGCGCTCGCCGATGATTTCGGATGCCAGGTGGCCGACGTTTCCTGGTCAACTCCGGTCAGTGACGCGGGCCGACGCCTCGCCCGACGGATCTCACCCAAAGGCATCTGGGTCAGTTGAACAGAGGATCGGGTGTGAGGTCGGTCCCGTCGGCCGCTACCGCCCTGCCCTGCAGGCGGGAACCGTGACACACACCGTGTACACGACCCCGTCCTCCCGCTCTGGCCGGTCCCGGTGAGTAGTGATCTCCCCGCCTAAGCGGGCGCAACATAGCCGACGATCGCCGGTTACCGAAACCGGCGATTCTCCGGATCCTTGATGCTCCCAGCCGCCCCCGTAAGGAGCACTCACATCCCCACCGCCGAACAGTGCCGCCGTGCCATCTCCCTGCTCTGCGACACAGACTTCACGCGACGGCCCGACACCAACACCTGGTCTCACCACGACGGACACCCCTTCACCCAGGAAGAGCAGGCCGCTGTCGACCTGATCACCCAGCCCGGAGAAACAGAGGACGTGGGGCACCGCGCGCGCTACCTGGAGTACAGGCGCGCGCAGACCAAGGCCCAGAGGGACCTGAACCGCTTCCTCGATCCGTTCGTAGAGCGGCTCATCAACAAGCACCTCGGCACGATCGTGCAGGACATGACGGACGCCGAACAAGCAGAACTCGAGCGGCTACTCCATGCCGTGGACGGCCCGGCCCTCACACCCGTCCGGTCCGCCTTCTAACACCCAGCAGCGTCGACGAGGCGTCCAGTCCCGCAGGCCAGAACGCCGATGTCGAGGCGCATCCCAAGCTGCTCTGCTCAGCCAAAGACTGACATGAGCAGCCGGAGCAGCAACTAGGCGCCTCCCGGTAACCGAAGCCGGGGACGCAGCGGGCCCATTGCATTCCGATCACGTCAATTCACTTCAAGGAGCATCCTCCATTCCCACCACCGAATCCCGCCCCCAGATCGTCGCCCTGCTGTGCGACGCGGACTTCCAGAAGCGGCCCGACACCGGCACCTGGTCTCACCGCGACGGACGCCCCTTCACCCAGCAGGAACAGGACACGGCGTTCACCGCCACCCGCACCGATATGGAGGAGGCACGCGAGCAGTTCGCTCGCTACCACGACTACCTCCAGACGAAGGCCGATGCCCCCGCAGCCCTGGACAACTTCCTGGCCCCGTTCTGGGAGCAGCTGCACAAGAAGACCCTCGGAAACGCCGTCAAGCTCATGAATAAGGCCGAAGTAGCCGAGCTCAATCGACGACTCGCCGCTGTGAACGAACCACTCCGTCCGTTCACGCCCTACACCTTCTGACGAGGGACCGCACCACCCGGACCCTGACATGAAGAAGGGGGCCTGCGGTCAGGAAGCTTCCTGACCGCAGGCCCCCTTCACGTACCGGGGATCACCGCGCGCTTACCTTTCGCACGGCCTGCGCCGAGTGAACATCCACGAGGCCCGGCGAACCGGAGACGATCACCAGAATGTTGCTGATGCGGATCGCCGTCTGTCTGACAACGCTGCGCTGCCCGCCGACAGAGAAGGTGAGCAGCTGACTCCACCGCTCGTCGCCGATGTCCGGGGCGGCCGACTTCTCGGTGCCCACGTCGATGACCGTGCCGCCCGACGCCACCTGATACGAGGGGCAAGAAAGCATCGCGTCGACAATCTTCGTGATGCCCGTGGACAGCTTCGCCGGGCTGTCGCTGTACACCTCCTCGCTGACCTCGGAGCCGCTGCGGCCGGCGTAGGAGTAGGAGAAGGACGCCTTCGCCTTGCGGGTGAAGCCGAGGCCGGAGCCGGTGGCGGCGTCACCGCCGAGCTTGTCCAGAGCCGGGCAACCAATGACGGTGACGTCGTCGTTTCGGCGCGGCGTCTCGGGCTTGCGGGTGTAGCCCTCGCCCAGATCGCTCTCGTTCAGCAGCAGCTGCTTCAGCTGGGCCGAGGACAGCGGCGCGGATCCCGAGGAGACGCTGCCGCCGTGTTGCACGGAGGCCCCGGTGGGCTCGGCGTGGCCGGAGCAACCGGTCAGGGAGAGAACGGTGAAGACGGCACCGAGGCCGAAGGCCGTCGTAGTGGAGCGGCGCATGCGAAAACCCCTTGGTTGTGCGAGACGGACGGTCTGACCAGGGGTCGGCCCTCCGAGTGCCGACGAACGCAGGGACAGGGGAAGGGGTTTCGCGCCGTCAGCGGCCAAGGTGGCGCAGGCCGTCTTCCAGGGTGGGATGGAAGCGGTCGATCGGACCGGAGTTGCGGTTGTACCAAGCCGTATCCAGACGCGGCTCCTGCGCCTCGTGACCAGCCGGGCAGCGCAGCCACACCGAGTCATCGCGCATGTTGAAGACGATCCAGTTCCTGTAGGCGCCGCAGTGGCACGCGTGGACCTCGCCATCGATGACGAGCGGCGGGTCCCAGCGCATCATGAACCCCGCCACGTCTTGGCGGCATGGGGCCCGGAACTCCGGCGGCAGGAAGTCGGCCGGCTCGGCTCGCGCCTCAGCCGGCGCGGGTGCTTCCGGCTTCGGCCACTCGGCGGCTGCGGCCAGCATCGCCTGGCCGGCGCGCTGGATTTCACGGAACTCCCGGTCGATCCGGGAACGGCGTCGGAACACGGTTCTCCCTCTCTATCGGCTGACACGTACAAAGAGGCCGCTCAAAGGCCGCCGGCTCCAGGCCGACCGGGCCTCGGATGAAGGACGGCTAGCCGCGGCGGAGGATCCTGAGTCGGTCCTCGGCGCCAGCAGGAAGCGTGTGGCGGGGCACGGGGCCTGGCGCGGCCACTGACGAGGCGAACACCGCCACGAGGTCGTGCGGAACGCTGGAACTGAAGCTCGCGCACCACAAATACGGGCCGCCGAATTCCAGCTCGGCCCATGCCTGCCAGCCCAATTGATCAGGGCGCGGATCGGCGTCCTGAACGAGCGGCGGCAGCAACTCCAACGAGATACTGCCGGTGAATCCAGGATCGAAGGCGGCGGCATGCGGACGGTCCGCGTCACGGAACCAACCGCGCGCACCCAACTCCGCGAGCACGACGTCGGGCCCGTCAAAGCCCACGTCAGGCGCGGAGCGGGCATCGAGCGCAAGTAGAAAGTCCGTGAGCGCCTCGTAGGGCACTCCGATGGTGAAGTAGGCATTCCACTCCACCATCACGGAGTCGACACGAGAGCGGGCACTCACCTGCCAGGCCACGGGCAGACCGCCCAGCTCGAACGGGTACGGGGCGAGAGTCCACTCAGCGCCGCGCAGCCCGTCCGGGCTGACATACAGCAGGGTGTCGTGCGCGGTCAGCCACATACGCCAGTCGAGATCGGCCAGGGCGTCACCGACCCGCTCGGCCAGAGCACCGTCGTCACCGGCCAGATGACGCGGAGTGACCCAGTACAACGAGTCCGTCGAGTCGCAGTTGAAGGGGACATCGGGGTGATGTGAGTGCAGGGGCACCTCCGCGGGTTCAAGGGGGTTCTTCCAGCAGGGTGTTGTACGTTGACATGCTCTGCTACGGCCCACCAGTCATTCCGCGCTCTTTCCTGTCTGCCCCAGGCGAACTGCCGAAAAGGTGGACTGTGGGATCTCGTATTTCGCTGCACAGTCTTGGGGCTGCCTGCACTGCGACTGCGCTTGTGCAGTCGCAGTGAGACCCGCTGTCTAGTACCGGCAACCCACTCGCGTGACAGCGGCCGATGGGCGCTCGTCCCTGGTTCCCCAAACGGCTTCGGAGGCCGTTCCTCGGGTTGGGGGTAGCTCCATGGACCGCCTCGCTGTGACAGTCAGCCGGTGGCTACCAGGCGGCGAAATCGCCGAGAGTCTCCCGTGGGCAACAGCGTCCGTCGATCTGCTGAGGTCTGCGACTCCATAGCGATCGTCCGCTGACGAATCGTCCAGGAAGTGGCGGGTCTCAAGTGAGGAGGGTGGTGATGGCCGCGGTCACTGTGGTGGCGAGGGTGATGACGGCGGCAAAGGCGGTGGCGGCGCGGGTGAGAGCCGTGGGGTAGGTGGCGCCGTCGAGCCGAGCAAGTTTGGCCGCAGCGGCTGCGGTCAGCAGGGCGACGATGGTGACGAGTGCGGTGGTGAGGAGAAGGTCAGCGATAGTCACGGCAAGCTCCCGATGACGGTGGTGGGTTGACGTGATCGAAAGTCGCGGAATCGGCGTGCGCCATGGTTCGCCAGGACGAAGATGAACACTGGCGAACACACCACCAGGGGGGCAAGGCGTGCAGGAGGACTTGGATGGCCGGGTCTTGGCTCGGGCCAAGCTGCGTAGTCGCCTGGCCGACGCACTGGCTGCGGCTGGGATGAACAAGACGCAGCTCGCCACCCGGGCGGAACTGGGGCGCACGACAGTGTCGGCGGCGCTATCGCCCCGGGGGGATGTTCCGTCCGCGCAGACCGTGGCCGCGCTGGCCCGTGTGCTGCAACTGCCCGTGAACGAGCTGCTTGAGTGGCAGCGGCTCGCGACCGAGGTACCGGGGGCGGACAGTTGCGCGGGTCGGGAGCCGGGCAGGCCGATTAGGGCGTGGGAGCCGCACGATCTGGAGGTGCACCCTGCGGGGCCCAGCAGAACCCCCGCGGATGCCGGTGTATTGGCGGGCCGAGTGCTGCCCGGGTACGTGCCCAGAGAGCATGACCGGTTACTGGGCACCGTAGTGCAGAATGCGGCGGCCGGGCGAAGTGGAATGGTCGTGCTGGTCGGCGGCTCCTCAACTGGGAAGACAAGGGCGTGCTGGGAGGCCGTTCAACCGCTCGCATCGCAGGGGTGGCGGCTGTGGCACCCGTTCGACCCAACCCGCACACAAGCAGTACTCAAGGAGCTGCACCATGTCGGGCCTCGGACAGTGGTGTGGCTAAACGAGGCCCAGCACTACCTCGGCGACTCCAATGTCGGCGAGCAGATCACCGCCGCGGTGCACCGGCTCCTCACCGACACTGGCCCAGGCCCGGTGCTCGTACTAGGCACGCTCTGGCCCGAATACGCCCACCTGTACACCGCCCTGCCCATACCAGGCGAGCCTGACCCGTACAGCCGGGTCCGGGAACTCCTCGCCGGGCGGACCCTGGCCGTCCCCGACAGCTTCGACGCCGCTGCGCTGGCCGCCGCAACCGCGCTGGCCGAAGCCGGCGACCTTCTCCTCGCCGACGCCCTCGCCCGGGCCGGTGACGGACGAGTGGCCCAGGACCTGGCCGGGGCTCCGGAACTCTTGCGCCGCTATCAGCAGGCCACCCCTCCCGCCCGAGCGCTCCTGGACGCCGCGATCGACGCACGCCGCCTCGGCGTCAGCCTCCACCTCCCTCAGACCTTCTTGACCAACGCCTCGATCGACTACCTCACCGACACTGACTACGACCAGCTCACCGACGACTGGACCGAGCGCGCCTTCGCCGAACTCGCCCAGCCTGTCCACGGCAAACAAGCCCCCCTCCGCCACGCCGCCCCCCGGCCTCCCCGGCGCCCGCCCGCTCCGGCCAAAAGCACCGCAGGCACAGCGATAGGTCCGGGTGCGGTGTTCCGTCTGGCCGACTACCTCGAACAGCATGGCCGCCTGGTTCGTAGACGGCTCTGCCCTCCCGCGTCCTTCTGGCATGCCGCCCACACCCACCTCACCCACCCCGACGACCTAACCAACCTCGCTAAGGCCGCTGAAGACCGTCACCGCCTCCAATGGGCCCACCACCTGTTTCATCGTGCCGCCGAAAACGGCAGCACGCGTGCCCTGTTCCGCCTGGCGAGGCAGCAGCAGGGAGAAGCCGGCGACGGGGACGGCGCTGAAGTCCTTTACCGCCAGGCCTTCGGCCTTGGTGACGCCAGCGCCCTTGAGGGCTGGCCGGACTTCCTGGTCAAAGAGGAAAGGGCGCGCATTTTGGAGGGCACTGAAGGCCGAGAGGCCTCCGCTGCTATCTGGGACGAGCTGGCCGAGAGGGGGTTCGTGGACGCCTACAACCGCATTGGTCAGCGGCATGAGGAGGACGGACGCCGGGCTGACGCCGAGCGCTTCTACCGGCTGGGCGCCGAAGCCGGCGATCCGGACGCCATGCAGAGCCTGGTGTTCCTGCTGGCCGAAGACAGGCATTTCAAGGAAGCCACCGAATGGACCGAACGCATCGCGGCAATCGGCGACATCTACGCGTACTCCCGGCTTGCCTACCGCTATGAGGCGGCGGGTGACCTGAGCAACGCCAAGGTCTACTTCCAAAAGGCCGTCGACGCCGGGCTGATCGACGACTACGGCGATCTTGCCCGCCTTCATCTTCAGGAAGGTGACGACGTGGAGGCCATGCGGATCCACAAGGAAGGTGTCGAGGCAGGGTGGACCCGCGTGCCGATGCTGGTCGCCGAGGACGCAGGCGATCACGCCCAGGCTGATGAGCACGCCTTCACTGCGGTCGACCACGGAACAGTGCAGCCGCTTCGAGAGTTGCTCTTCCGGCGGCTTCGGCAGGACAGCGCTCATGCCGGGCCCCTTGCCCGCAAAGCGATCGACGCGGGCCTCGCCCGGATCGTCCTCGGCATCGGGGGCCGCAGCGACTCTGAGCATCCTCAGGCCAACGCCGTGCTCCAGGAGGTCCTTTCGGACGCTGACGATGTCGACGCCCCTGACCCAGAACTGTGGTGACCGATCCCGACACTGGTTGGCAGCCTGCATGGGGCGCCAGCCGACGAACCGTCCGACGAACAGTATCGGGACTGGGCAGACGGATGGCGGCAAAAGACAACCGCAAGGAAATGCCCACGGCTTGAGACTCGGGCACGCCGACACAGGCCAAAACAGCCCAGAAACGCGCTGGCCAGGGCTGCGCTCGATGATACGAGCCGCGAGATCCTATCTGGACAGATTTACCCCCATGAGCGGGCTCAGCCTGCCAGGTCCTCCTTCAGATCCAGTTCCGCCTCGATCGCCGTGGCCACCGCAGGCCATGGAGCATTCGGCTCGCCGAACAACCGCCAGTAGCGGTACGAGGCGCGAACCAGAGAGCTGACGCCCAGCCTCGCCGATTCGGGTTCGATCGTTCCGATCACCCGGCGAGTGATCCCGCCGGCTCCTCGCGCTGCGGGGCGGATGCCGTGGGCGAGGAGGAGCGTGGCGGTGCGGACGGCATCCAGAGTCTGCGGCGACGCCATGTGCGCGAATCTGCCGAAGACGAGGTCCGTCCAGTTCCTCCGCGTCCGCGCCCACGCCAGTCGTTCCAGCCCGGTGCCGAGGTCTACAGCCATGCACGAGGGGTCATCGACGTTCCATAGGAGGACGATGTCGCCGAGGGACAGATCGAGATGGTTGAAACGCAGGGTAATGCCTGCGACTTGGCGGCGGCGCCATGTTGTCAGCTTGCCGCTGATGCTGATGTGGCGTGCGTGAAAGCCCAGGCACGACAGCACACTGATCCAGCCGTCCAAGATCTCCCCGTACTCGTCCACACGCTGAATCGGCTGGACACGGGAGACGTTGACGAACGAGGTCAGAAACCCTGCCCGGAGATTGCCCGATGCATCACGTTGCCCGGTGAAACGGACGACTGGCTGGGGTAGGAAGCCGCTGCGGTAGGTGACCGGTCGCCTGTCCTTGAGGAGGGGGTCGAGGGCTTGGACGGCCGAGATCGTCAATTCGGTCTCGCGGCCCCACCGGATGGGCAGGCAGGAGACCTGCGGGACATCCTGGGCCGCGAAGCCCGCCTTGAGCCCCAGCAGTAGCTCCTCCCACGAGGGTGCCCGGCGAGGTGGACAGTACGGGGATCCCCTGCGCATGTGCTCGATCGCGATCCGCTCGGAGGAGAGCGTGAACTCCCATTGGGAGCCGAGCACTTGGCGGAGGACCTCGGGTAGACGGGTCTCCGACTGGGGTAGTGCTCCGAACACGGGTGCTGCAGGCGTACTCAGCATGACCGCAACGCCATCGCCGCAAAGTGGCGGGCCGGGTCGAAGCGGCGTAACCCGATCTCTTGGACTTCGGTGTGGTTGAGGTCCTCGGCCTGCTCAATCGCGAGGGCGAGACGCTTCGCCGCCGTCTCGTCGTCCTCGGCGGGATCGGCCACTGTGATCACACCGGTCCGGTCACAGAGGGCCGCCTCAGCGCAGGTCCCTTCGCGCCAGGTGAGGGCGGCCATGGGGGTGCCAGCGCGGAGAGACTCTCCGAAGACGGCTGCGCCGGCCTCCACGTACGTACGGGCGTAGGTGTAGACGAAGACGGATCCGTCCCGGATGGCGGCAGTCTTGGCAGGGCCGCCGAGTTCGCCGACCCATTTCACGTGGTCCGCACTGAAGAGCCGTTCGTGGCGTCGTACGTACGCCTCGTCGAAGACCGGACCGACTACCTGTATCCGGCGGCCGAGGATCTGGGCGGCGCGGACGGCAATGTGCGGCGCCTTCTCCTCGTCGATGCGGCCGAGCCACACGAGATCTCTGCCGGGAACAGCTGGCGGTTCTTCTTCGTCCAGGCCGAGGTGAACTGCGAGTTCCGGGATCGGCTGGTGCTGCGCGTACCGCTCGACCATCTCGGGCGAGTAGCAGTAGAGCCGTGACCGGCTGCCGTCGAAGGCTTCATCGCCATGCTGGAAGACGGGTGAGTGCTGGAACGTGGCGACGTCGCAGTTCAGCTCGTTCCATGTGCGAGTCCACGCCGGCAGGGACGGATATTCGTGCCCGACGACCAAGAGGTCGTAGCCCGTGGCGCGCAGCTCGCGCTCGGCGAGCGATCCGGCGGTGATGTCCTCCAGGCGGACCGGCTTGCGGACCCAGTCGTGCTCCAGGTCAGTGAGCCAGCCCGGCCCGAGGAGGTGTACGTCGGCGCCTGTGGTTCGGGCGCCTACGGCGACCGCCCACAGCCATCGTTCGATCCCGCCATAACCGGCGGGTGGAAAGGCGTAGCTACCAGGGAAGTCGCAGACGCCGACGAGCACGTTATGCCTCCGGTGTTCCGTCCGCCGAGATCCGGCGGAAGCCGAGGTACGGGACGAGGGATTCGGGCAGGACCAGGGAGCCGTCCTGCTGCTGGCACTGTTCAAGGAGCGCGGCCAGGGTGCGGCCGACGGGCAGGCCGGAGCCGTTGAGGGTGGCGACGAGCTTGGGCTTGCCGTCCTCGCCGCGGGTGCGAATGTTGGCCCGGCGGGCCTGGAAGGTGCCGAAGTTGGAGACCGAGGAGATCTCGCGGTACGTGTTCTGGCTCGGGATCCAGACCTCGATGTCGTACGTGAGCTGGGCAGAGAAGCCGGTGTCACCGGCGGCCAGCTTGACGACGCGGTAGGCGAGGCCGAGTTCCTTCAGGCATGCCTCGGCATGGCCGACCATCGTCTCCAGCTCGGCGTCCGCCGTGTCCGGGTCGACGATCTTGACCATCTCGACCTTGGCGAACTGGTGCTGGCGGATCAGGCCGCGGGTGTCACGTCCGTACGAGCCCGCCTCGGAGCGGAAGCACGGGGTGTGGGCCGTGAGGGCCAGGGGCAGCTCGGCGGGCGGGATGATCTCGTCGGCGTAGAGGTTGGTCAGCGGGACCTCGGCCGTCGGGATGAGGAACAGGTCGCGATCGGCTGCGCCGGTCTTGAACAAGTCCTCCTCGAACTTCGGCAGCTGGCCGGTGCCGGTCATCGTCTTTCGGGTCACCAGGTAGGGGACCCCGTGCTCGACGTAGCCGTGGCGGCGCGTGTGAATGTCGAGGAAGAGCGTGGCCAGAGCGCGCTCCAGGGCGGCGCCGGCACCGCGGGACACCGCGAAGCGCGAACCGGACAACTTGGTGGCGCGGGCGAAGTCGAGGATGCCGGTGGCCTCGCCGAGGTCGACGTGGTCCTTCGGCTCGAATGCGAAGGCCGGCGGGGTACCGACCTTGCGGATCTCGACCGCGAACTCCTCGGAGTCGCCGTCCGGGGCCGAGTCATCAGGCAGGTTCGGGATGCTGAGGAGGAGGTCGCGGAGCTGCACCTCGACCTGCACCTGTCCGGACTCGATGTCCCGGATCTGTTCCTTCAGCTCACGGGCGCGCTCCTTCAGCTTGGAGATGTCGCCGCCCTGCTTGGCCGTCTGCTGGACCTCGCTCGCCACCCGCTTGGACTCTGCCCGCAGCTCGTCGGCCGAGCGGATGTTCTGGTTGCGACGAGACTGGAGCGACTCCAGCTCGGACAGGTCCAGAGAGTAACCGCGACGAGCGAGCCGACGAACCGCTTCGGCACCCATTTCAATCAGGGCGCGGGCATCATGCATGAGGAAGATCCTTTTGATCCGGCGGGTGGGATACGGAATCGACGGTAGCAACCGCCGAGCCCTCTCCGATCCGGAATATGTCCGCGCCACCGCGCTCGGCACGACCTCCGGGAACGTCAGTGGCGAGATCGCTCAGCAGCGTCGTGACCCAGTCGGGCAGCTCGTCGTCGGGTATGGCAATCGGCTCGACGTACGGCGCCTCTGGGAAGAAGAGCGGCATGACCTCCGTCGGAGACCGGATCTGGTGCCAGAGGAGCACGGAGGCCAAGAGGCCGTGGCCGACGAGGACGCGGGGGCCGGGATGCTTCAGGACGTCGAGCAGCCCCGTGAGCATCCTCCGGATGCCGTCGCGCTGGGATTCGGTGGCGCCCGCAGGCCGCTCGTCAGGTCCCGCGTCGTCGAGCCAGGCCGCGTAATCCAGGAACGGACGTCCTTCGAATTCCCCGTAATCAAGCTCGTTCAGTCGGGGGTCGACGACCAGTTCCTCCAACGGCACTCCCATCAGCAGAGAGGCTGTCTGCTGAGCGCGCGGGAATTCGCTGGTCAGCCACGTGCTCACTGTGTGGAGGGGGAGGGTGGACCAGCCGCGGTTCAGCGACTGTCGGCCTTCATCGGTCAGGTGGACGGGCTTGGACGGGTCGCCGTTGACGAGGTACCGCCTGCTGTAGTCCGTCTGTCCGTGGCGGAGGACGTAGGTGGTCACGAGTCCCTCCTTGGGGTCGAGGCGGAAAGGGCGGCAAGCACCTCCGCCATCTGCGGTGCTCGCCGGTCGCCCGTCTCCAGGTAGTAAAGGAGCCCGTCGAGAGCGAGCGCTCTGCACCACGGTGCGAGTACGGGGATCGGGAGCCGGGAGACTCGGGCGGCGGTGGCCAGCCGTCTCTCGGTGCTGTGCCCGAGGTCGTAGTAGACGGTCCAGAAGGCCCAGTCGAAGACCTCGTCGCCCAGCATGGGCAGCGGATCGAGCAGGCGCGGGTGCCCGCGCCCGTCGAACGGCACGTTCTCCCGGTACAGGTCCGCGTGAAGAACTGTCGTCCTGCTTGCGTCCTCCTCCAGCCCGGCGAGTGTCGAGAGGACGGCCTCGACGAGCAGGCGTCGAGCGCCGAGGTCGACTTCCCGAGCTCGTTGCTCGATCCGCGGCAGCATGTCCGTGCGGAGGTGGTCGGCGAGCAGCGGGAATCTTCTGGGGCCGGCCCGGCGCCGGCCGAGGGCATGCAGCCCGTGGAGTGCGACCGCCACCATCTGTGTCTCGCGCTTCGGGCGTGCAGCACCGCCGGGTCGGCCGCCCACTAGCTCCAGCGCGGCCACGGCCAGATCGTCCGCGGCCTCGACCACGTCAGCCGTCGGTCCGTCGGCCCACAACTGCAGTGCGCCGACTTCGTGTGCATACCGGGCGGGGTCGGTCCACGCCTTGAGGAGCAGCGGACGCCCGTCGAGGGCGACGGCGGTCGCGATCACCGAGGCGTGGCCGACGTCGTGATAATCGCCGAGGGACAGCTTCCAGCGTTCGGCAGCCTGCTCCAGCAGGCCGGGTGCCGCATCGAGCCACACCTGGGCGTCAGCCCCATAGTGCGCGAGTAATCGCTGCCGACATCCTGCGGGAACCTCTCCGAGCGTCCGCACCACCATCAGCTCATCACGATCCCGTCGGAAACGAGCTCGTCCGTCAGGGCCGGGAACTCGCCGAGAGCCTCGACGACCAGGGCCTGCACCTTGTCCACCTCGGCGTCGGGAGAGGACAGGCGGACGAGGACACGCCACGGCTGGTCGAGCCGCTGCCCGGTCGTGCTGACCAGGTGCACTTCCGCATGTTCGCCGGTTGCCTCGTGGAGGCGGTTGGCGAGCCGCTGCGCGGCGACGTTGTACAGCTTGCCGACGTGGTAGACGGGGTTCTTGCCATTGGCACCCTCCAGGTTCATCGGCCGCAGCGGCGTGATCAGCCCGTTGACTCGGTTACCGCGCCCCACGACGCCCTCGTCACCCGATTCGATCGAGCTGCCGGTGTACGTCAGGTACAGCTCGTCCTTCTCCGGTACGTCGCGGGCGTTCAGCCGGAAGCGCGCCTCCGCTCCGGGCAGGCGAAGGGCTGCGAGACGGTGGCACTCGGCCAGAACGTCCTCGGCGTTACGGACGTACTCGGCTCGGTTGCCCACGTGGCGCGACTTCTGCGGGACGCACAGCACGATGTCCGCCTGGTCGCCGT
This sequence comes from Streptomyces sp. BYX5S, assembly GCF_054724165.1. Lineage (NCBI taxonomy): Bacteria > Bacillati > Actinomycetota > Actinomycetes > Kitasatosporales > Streptomycetaceae > Streptomyces > Streptomyces sp. BYX5S. Next base: position 8,096,084 of record NZ_CM138829.1, read on the forward strand.
CCCAGTAGCCCATGAGCTTCACGTCCGAGCCGCACCAGGCACGGGCAAGCGTGAACTCGCTCTCCCCGGAGAAGTGGTTCACCAGCTCGCGCACGAAGGACTCGAAGCCGTTCTCCGGTGCCCAACCGGTGCCGAGAGACGTGTCGTTGGAGAGCCGCACCCTTCGCTCGCGGAGGTCCTCGACCGAGCGGGGAGCGAACCAACGCGTGCGGTCGGGAACCCCGTCGCCAGTGAGAACGGCGCCCGGGCTGGAATTGCTGGTGATGTTGAAGACGATGTCGAGGTGGTCCGAGACCTCGGGCAACCTCTCGGCGAAGAACGCCCGTACCTCCGCCTCCACGATGTCCTCGACGGGGATGCGCTCGCCGCCGCACAGGGGCGCTGCACGTCCGTTGACCAGGACCCGCACCGGCGACGTCATGCGGCCGGCTCCGTAGCGGACCTCACTGGCCCCACCGAGGAGGGCGAGCTTGTCGAAGTTGTGGTGCAGCACAGCTCCGAAGTTCCTGACGGTGTACTGGCTGTAGGAGCGGGACAGGCGCTCGGCAAGATGGTCGGCCAGGGTGTCAGGGTGGCCAAGGCCCTTGCGTTCCACGATGGTTGTGGCGTCCGGTCGGGTCATGCCGGTGTCGATGACGAGGTGGCTTTTGTCGATGGTCGTGCTCGTACGAGGCATCACGAACTCCCGTTCAAGGGTGGACAGAAGAGGATGAGCGCAGGCGTCAGCACGCCTGGACGAGCGGTGTGGTGCGGTGCGATAGGGATCTAGCGAGGAACTCCGACAGCACGGAGTTGCGCAACGATCTCTGCGAGCGCCCTGTACGCAGAGGCGGCTTGTTCCTCAGCAGCAAGTCGGACGACGTCCTGAATGGTCACGAGGTCGATGTCCTGGGTCCGCCGGCGATCGAGCCAGAGGAGTAGGCGCCAGGCGAGTACCGGTCCGCTGAATGGCAGCCGGGTCACAAGATCGACCGGAATACGCGCGGGCGCTACGCCCTCGTACACCAGGTCACGTACGAGGTGGAAGACGACGTCGGTGTAGTCGAGAACGGCTGGGCCACAGGCGCTCGCCTCCCAGTCGACAACGTGCAGGCGCTCGCCGTCGACGAGAAGGTGCTCAGGCTTGAAATCGCCATGCAGGTAAACGACTGGGTGCGCGTCGACCGGCTGGAGGACCTCTCCCAGCGTCGCCCACCAGGGCAGCCACCGGCAGCGCGCGGAGAACTGATCCAGCAGGAACTGGCTCGCCGGGACAGGGCTGCCACTCCGCATCTCCCAACCGGGGCCGGGAGTGGAGCCGGCGGGCCTGTGAAGCATGCCGCTCACAGCCACGACGTGACCGATGTAATCCTCGATCGTCTTGCGGGTGAAGGCCGAGCACGGCGTCCCATCCACCGCCCGGAACACCGTCCAGGATCCGGCCTCGCCGACGCCCGTCGCCCGGACGGTCGGAACCGAGATGCCGCGCAGGGCAGCACGCTGGACCGTGGCGGCCTCACGCTGGCACCGGCCCTCGGGGTCGATGCCGACGTAGACCTTCAGCACGGCGCTGCCGTCCAGGGCGAACCGCGTTCTGGAGTACGGCTTGAGGACTGCCACGCCGAACGGACCGAGCCCTTGATCGACCCACGGCTCCGTCATCTTCGTATTGCGCACCCTCCACACCTCCATCCCATTCGAGAAGCAGAAATGATCGCCAAAACAAGCTGAACCAGCAGGAGTTGGCCCCAAGGCCCTGCGGCTTTCTCGGTCTGCTGCGACAGTAGGCGCGGCGCCCCGCAGCACCCCGGAAAAACCTTCCGGGGTCGATTCCGGCCACGAGGTGATGCTCAGGACATGCGAGGGATGACAGAAAACCTGACCATCGGCGAACGCGTGGCCTGGTACCGGCGGCGGCGCGGACTCTCCCAAGAGGTCCTGGCCGGCCTTGTCGGCCGCACCACGGACTGGCTGAGCAAAGCGGAAAACAATCGGATCGAGCTCGACCGCCTCTCGGTGATCACCTCACTCGCCGAGGCTCTCGACGTCTCGCTCGGGGACCTGCTCGCCGAGCCCACGCTCCTGGAGTGGTCGAGTGACAGCGGCCGCCGCACGGTCCCCGTGCTGCGGGACGCGCTCATGGACTACCAGCAGCTCACACCTCTGCTCGGCTCTCCTCCCGACGAGGAGCCACCCACCCTTCCGGATCTACGCACCCACGTGGAGGAAGTCCTCGACGCCTACCAGGCATCGCGTTACGGCTTTGCCACCCGGCGCCTCCCCCTCGTCCTGGCGGATGCCCTCGCCGCATCCCGCGCTTACTCGGGGCACGACAGGGAGGAGGCCCATGCCCTGCTCGCCCTGACCTATCAAGGTGCGGCCATGGTGCTGGGCAAGGTCGGCGAGACGGAGCTGGCCTGGATCGCCGCTGACCGAGGTCTGGCAGCCGCACAACTCAGCGGCCAGAGCGCGGTGTTGGGCTCACTCTTCCGGGCAGTCACGCACTGCCTCCTGGCCACCGGACGCTTCGCCCCGGCGATCCAACTGGTGAACAACGCGGCAGCCACCATGCAGCCGGAACTGGTCCACGCAGACGACGAACACCTCTCCGTATACGGCACGCTCTTCCTCGCCGGGGCCATGGCCGCCGCGCGAGCAGAAGACAGGGCAACGACACAGAGCTTCCTCAGGGAAGCCGACGAAACCGCCCAACGGCTAGGCGCCGACGCCAACCACCTGTGGACCGCCTTCGGCCCCACCAACGTGGCCATCCACTGCGTGGCGACCGCCGGAGAACTCGGGGACATCCAAGTAGCCGCCGACCTCGGCCCCCGCATCGACACCAGCGGCCTGCCAGTAGAGCGGCGCGTACGACACAGCCTCGAAGTCGCCCGAGCGCTCAGCTCCTGGAACCGAACAGACGACGCCTTGGACGCCCTGCTCGACGCCGAGCGGATCGCGCCTGAACAGGTACGCCACCACTACCTCAGCCGCGAACTGGTCATCGGCTGGATCCGCGGAACCCGAGGCCGACCGTCCCAGCCCGTAGCCGACCTGGCCCGAAGGCTCCGCATCATCGCCGGCGGTTAGAGTCCACCCGTGAGCGAGAACGAGCACGAAGCAAAGATGGCCCACCCGCGCATGGCAGCCGGCGCCCTCTTCTTCGACGATGCCGGTCGAGTGCTGCTCGTCGAACCGTCGTACAAGGACTACCGCGAGATCCCCGGCGGATACGTCGAGCAAGGCGAATCACCGAGGCAAGCCTGCGTCCGCGAAGTCCACGAGGAACTGGGCATCAAGCCGCCCATCGGCCCCCTGCTCGTCGTGGACTGGGCACCGAACCCCGGCGAGGGCGACAAGGTCCTCTACCTCTTCGACGGCGGCCGCCTAAGCCCGGACCTCCTCGGCCAGATCACACTGCAAGTCGACGAGCTCCGCAGCTACGACTTCCATCACGCAGACGAGCTCGCCGAGCTCACCATCCCGCGGCTCGTTCGCCGCATCACCGCTGGTATCAGAGCCCACGCTGACGGCCTGACCTGCTACCTGGAGCACGGGGAGTCTCCAGACGTCAGCTCGTAGACGTCGTCCCGCCAAGGCCATACGCCTACTGCTCCCCGCAGGTTGGAACGCTCTCGACCTTCCCCACGCCCCAGATAGAACTTCAGGCCAGCTCGGCCGCGATCACGTCAACAGCGCGGCCACCGCTCGCCTCGATGTCAACCCAGCGGATCTCCGGCAGAGAGATCGGTGACGTCTCCTTCACCCGCTGCAGGGCGCGGACAAACCGTCGATCCTCGGAGAGGAAGATGTCGCAGTCCGGCAGGTAGCAGGCCAACTGGTTGTCTCGGCCCGTGCTTGTGGTGACCTTGTGCTCGAGCAGCGCGATGCCCGAGACCCACCGAAGCCAGTTGCGCGGCATCCGTGCTTCGTCGACGTCCTCCAGCCAGAAACGAGTGAAGTCCTCTGGGTCACGCATCACCCGGTCGAGGTGCAGATACGGCGCAAGCCAGTCGCCGAACGTCGTATCGAGCCCCGCCAATGTCATGAGGTCCTGCCGACCCAGAGAGTGCCTGAATACGTCACGCCCCTCTACTCGCCATCCTGCGACGGAAGTTCCGCGCTGCCAGCCGGCGAGATAGGAGTCCGGAGCCTCCTCTGCCGCCGTGAGAGTCATCTTGGCCAGGTCGTTCGTGTGCCGACCTGCCTCACGCATCGCAAGGCTGTTCCGCTTCATGACGTCGAAGACCTGGCCCTCGGCTGTGTCCGTGACATGCGGCTGGCGGGCCGCGAGCGGAGCGCTGTCCTGTGCCGCCTGCCGCCAGATCCCGCGCGTCCAGAACTCCCTCAGGGCAGCGGGCTTACCAGGTAGGGGCAACTGACGCACCCACTTGGGGCGCAGGCGGCGCGCCTCCGCGACGAACTCCTCGCACTCAACGTCGACTTCGGTACGGAGTCGCACCCAGTAACGCGATGTCATCGCGTTGATGATGCGGTCCCGCTTCTCCGCATCTCTGGTTCGTAGGACCTCAAGCAGCGTGGCCGGCGGCGTCCGTACAGACAACTGACGGCTGCGGGCGAGAGATTCAAGCTCAGTCTTGCTGCCCTCAATTCCCACGTAGGACCACACGTTGTTGTCCAGGATCAACCTCATGCGCCCATGGTGACGGTACGGCCGTCCCCGCAGACAAGGGATTTTCCTGCGGGCAGCGCACCGGGCTCCGAAACAGGCAGTCCGTGCCCCCGCTCATTTGGGCACGATAGGACGGAGCTGCAGAGGACCCTTCGAGGGAGTGTGGTGGCACAACTCTGCGACTAGGAGCCCGTGCCGGAACGCCTCAGCACACCACGCGCACAGGGATGATCCAACATTCGCGGCCGCGCACCAGCCCCTTCCAGGTTCTTCCCTGTCCGCCCCGGCGAACTGGCGAATGGTCGGCCGCTGTGCCAACGGAGGCGATATTCCATCCCACCACCGCAGACGGTCGGCACTGCTGCCGTCGTACGCACAAGGGAGCCCTGCGAGCGTGGTTGCGAGCGCAGGGAGCGGCGCTGTCCGTCCGGTTGTAGAGACGCTTGGGCAGCAGAATGCGGGAACGTCACCGATTCTGCTGTAGGCGCTCGGCGGGACCGGTATTACGGTCCACGACGGCAACGATCCGAACAGTCCAATGGCCAAGCCCGGATGGCCCGACCGGCCGCAACATCGTGAGACGTGCAGGCCGGGTCTCTCTTCCAGGTAGTCATCTCGTTCACCCAAAAGCTGCTGCCCGGTCTACCAGGGGGTCCCTAATGACGAAGTGCACGACTGCCCGAGCTGGACGCTTTCACCAGGGGCGCTTATCCGAAGGGCGGCCCCAAGCCCTAGATGCCTGGCGCGTCACCACCGACGATGCCGATGTCGCCGCGCGCATCGCCGGCTTCCTGGGCGGCGAACCTCAAACGAACGGAGGAGGGAGCGGCCTTGCCTATGAGGTTCTGACGAGCAGTGACAGCGTGCGCGTCATTATGGACGGGCCTGCCGCAGTGGCCGCTCGCATGGTCCTCCGGAGCAGCAAAGAGATCATCCACGAGTGTGACGGCTCGCAGTTGCTGTCACCGGCAGAGAAGAAGGGCCAGTCCTGCGGATGCCCACCACTGATTGAGGACAAGAGACTGGCCGCCAGGAGCGGCCGCGGCCCAATGCCCTCCACCGACCTCACCTTTCGGATCGCAGGGGCGTGCATGCTTGGCGAGTTCCACTTCACGACGAGCTCGTGGCAGCTGGCCTCGCAGCTCTCCGACCTGACGGACGCGTTGGAACGTGTCGACGGCCCGGCCGTCTGCGACCTCACCATGGAGCTGGTCGTCTTCACGACCAAGGCAGGAGAACGTGTCTGCTATCGAAAGCCGGTGGTCACGGTGCTCGGCAGCCCCAGCACCGTTGCACCTGAAGCCCCGCCGACGGCTGAACCGCCGCCAGCTCCGGCACCCTCCGCACGCCGCCGCGAGGCCCGCCGGGCCCCAGAGCCCGCCGCAACGACTGTGCACGAGACTGCCTGCTCGGTCGCCGTGGATACCTCTCTGCTCCACCGTGCTGCCCAAGTGCTGGGCACCAGCGACCATCAGGAGACCGTCATGGCCGCCCTGTCCGAGGTGTTGGCACAACGACGGCAGGCCGCGGACCTTGCCCGGCTGCAAGAGCATGTCGGACGCATCGCCGCCATCGCAGAGCAAGCTCTCCAAGGCCCGGATTCACCACTCGCTTGACGAGCTCCGAGCGTCTCTCTGGGACCACCGGAAGCCGGGGCCGACTGGTCTCAGTCCTGGTCTCATTCGCCTCTGTTCAGGACCGTTCGGACGAGGCTGGCCTGAATGCTTCACCGCAGGTCAGGACACCCACGACCCCCACCGGACGCCCAGACGAACATTTGGAAAGCGTGTTGGGGGCAACCCCTCACGAGTTCGAATCTCGTATCCTCCGCAGGCACAAGGCCCGGACCGAGCAATCGGTCCGGGCCTTTGTCGTTGTCCGCGGCATTGTCCGACGCATTGTTCGTGTCGCTGTCCGCTCCTTGTCCGCGGCGCGTTGTGGAGTGACCTGGGGAAAACCCCACCCCCAAGACACCCCGCAGCCCCATGTCCCCGGCGGCGCCGGATCGGGAGGCTTGGGGCATGACCTCGACCACGCTGTCCCGCCCGAGCACCACTTCGACTCCGACGCGCCTCCCGGACCCCTCGTTCGCGCGGCCGGGGTTCTGGCGCGCCCCGTTCTCCGGTGTCACCTGGCGCGAGATCGGGCACACGCTGACGTCGCTGCCCGTCGCGATCGCCGGGTTCGTCTTCGCCGTGACGATGTTCGCCCTGGGGGTGAGCACGCTCGTCGTGTGGGTCGGGCTGCCGGTCCTCGCGGCGGCTCTGGGCGGGGCGCGCGGGCTCGGGGCGGCCGAGCGGGGGCGGGCGCGGAGCCTGCTCGGGCTCGACGTGGCGGCGCCCGCCGCGCCCGCCGCGCCCGCCGCCGGGCTGCGCGGGCGGCTCGCCGACGCCGCCGGGTGGAAGGCGCTGCTCTTCCACACGGTGATGTTCCCGTGGCGGGTGCTGACCTTCGTCCTGTCCGTGACCTTCCTGGTCACCGGCTGGGTGGTCGCGCTCTTCCCCACCTACTCCTGGGTGTTCCACCGCTACCTGGACTGGCCCGGCTACCGGCTCTACGACTTCACGACCGACGCCGGCGTGCACCACGCGTACTACGTGGAGTCGCCCGCCCAGATCGCGGCGGTCTCGGCCATCGGGTTCGTGTTCGTGTTCCTGACGCCGCTGCTGGTGCGCGGGCTCACGAACCTCGACCGTGTCGCGATCCGCTCACTGCTCGGCGCGGCCCGCTGACCCCCGCGTGAGGACCGGGCGCAGCGCGTCCAGGACCGTCACGTCGTCGACCGTCGACGGCACTGGTTCGTCCAGGCCGTCGGCGATGCCGCGCATGGTCCTGCGGAGGATCTTCCCGGAGCGGGTCTTGGGCAGTGCCGCCACCACGGCGACGTCCTTCAGGGAGGCGACCGCCCCGATCCGGTCCCGTACGAGCTGGACGAGTTCCGCCTCGACCACCGCGGGGTCCGACTCCACGCCCGCCTTCAGGACCACGAAACCGCGCGGGACCTGGCCCTTGAGGGAGTCCGCCACCCCGATGACCGCGCACTCGGCGACGTCGGGGTGCGCGGCGAGGACCTCCTCCATGCCGCCCGTCGACAGGCGGTGGCCCGCGACGTTGATGACGTCGTCCGTGCGCCCCATCACGAACACGTAGCCGTCCTCGTCCACGTGTCCGCCGTCGCCGGTCAGGTAGTAGCCGTCGAAGGCCGAGAGGTACGAGGAGACGAAGCGCGCGTCGTCGTTCCAGAGGGTGGGCAGCGCACCGGGCGGCATCGGGAGGCGGACCACGATGGCGCCGTCCTCGCCGGGCGGCACCTGTTTGCCGTCGCCGTTCACGACCCGGACGTCCCAGCCCGGCAGCGGGTACGTCGGGGAGCCCGCCTTCACCGGCGTGGCCTCGATGCCCATCGGGTTCGCCACGATCGGCCAGCCCGTCTCCGTCTGCCACCAGTGGTCGACCACCGGGATGCCGAGCAGGTCGCTCGCCCAGTGGTACGTCTCCGGGTCGAGTCGCTCCCCCGCGAGGAAGAGGTACGTGAGGCCGCTCAGGTCGTACGCGCGCGTGAAGCGCCCTTCCGGGTCCACCTTCTTGATCGCGCGGAACGCCGTCGGCGCCGTGAACAGCGTCTTCACGCCGTACTCGGCCGCCACCCGCCAGAACTGGCCCGCGTCCGGGGTGCCGACCGGTTTCCCCTCGTAGAGGACGGTCGTGGCGCCCGCGAGCAGCGGTGCGTAGACGATGTACGAGTGGCCGACGACCCAGCCCACGTCGGACGCGGTGAACATGGTCTCACCGGGGCCCACGTCGTAGACGGCCTCCATGGACCAGCGCAGCGCCACCGCGTAGCCGCCGCTGTCGCGGACGACTCCCTTGGGTTTTCCGGTCGTTCCGGACGTGTAGAGGATGTAGAGCGGGTCGGTGGCCGCGACGGACACGCACGGAGCGGGACGGGCGTCGCGCATCGCCGCCGCCCAGTCCACGTCCCGCCCGGCGATCAACTCGCCCGGCCCCTGCGGGCGTTGCAGGACCACACAGGCGTCCGGCGCGTGCCGCGCCAGCTCCACGGCCCGGTCCAGCAGCGGCTTGTACGGGACGACCCGGGCGCCCTCGATCCCGCAGGACGCCGATACGACGACCTTGGGTGCCGCTTCGTCGATCCGCACCGCCAGCTCGTTCGCCGCGAAGCCGCCGAAGACGACGGAGTGCACCGCGCCGATCCGGGCGCAGGCGAGCATCGCGACGACGGCCTCCGGGACCATCGGCATGTAGATGACGACCCGGTCGCCGCGGGTCACGCCCAGACCGGTCAGCACTCCGGCGAAGAGGGCGACGTCGTCGGTCAACTCCGCGTACGTGTACGTGCGCTTGGTGTCCGTCACCGGTGAGTCGTACACGAGTGCGGGCTGGGCGCCGCGGCCCGCCTCGACGTGACGGTCGAGGGCGTTGTGGCAGACGTTGAGCGCGCCGTCGGGGAACCAGCGGTGGAAGGGCGCGCGGGAGGAGTCGAGCGCCCTGGTCGGAGGCGTGTCCCAGTCGATCGCGCGGGCCGCCGCGAGCCAGAAGCCCTCGGGGTCCTCGGTGCTCGCTCGGAAGACTTCCTCGTACGACGGCATGCCCGCACTCCTTTGCGCAGAACCCGACCCGGGGAGCCCCGTCCACAAGGCTCCCGTGGCGACGGGAACACGATCAGCTCAGGCGGTGACCGCCGTCAACAGCACGGCAGCGTCCGTCAGCGCCACCAGGCCGTGCTTCTCCTGGGGGATGGGGTGCAGCTGGCCCTGTGTGAGGGTGACGTCGCCGGAGACCGCGGTGAGGCGGACCCGGCCGCGCAGCACCTGGAGGGTGGCCGCGGGCGGGGCGTTGTGCTCCTCCAGGTTGCTGCCCTCGGTCAGCGCGATGACGCTCTGCCGCAGCAGCGGGTCCTCCTTGACGAGCAGTTCCGCGCTGCGGCCGTGCTCCGCCTTGCGGGCGGCCGTCAGATGATCGTCGGCGAGGGCGGCGAGATCGTACGGGGCGGGTGTCGTGGAAGCCATGACGTCAGGGTTACCGCCTACGGCGCGCCTATGCGACGCGGTGGCGCCCGATCGTGGCCGCGCCCGGCCTCGCGGGCCCGGTCCGGCCCCGGCGTGGCGACGCGGTCGGCGTGGCGCGATCATCGACGTATGAGCCGTATGGACGTCACCCTCCACCTCGCCCAGGAGCCCGCCGCCGACGAACTCCTCGGCCGCAGTCCGCTCGCCGCGCTCGTCGGGATGCTGCTCGACCAGCAGGTGCCCATGGAGTGGGCGTTCGCGGGGCCGCGCACCATCGCCGACCGGCTGGGCGTCGACGATCTCGACGCGTACGAGATCGCCGCGCGGGAGCCCGAGGCCTTCGCCGCGCTGCTCTCCGAGAAGCCGGCCGTGCACCGGTACCCGGGGTCCATGGCCAAGCGGGTGCAGCAGCTGTGTCAGTACCTCGTCGACCACTACGACGGGGATGCGGCCGCCGTGTGGGAGGGCGTGGACACCGGCAAGGAGGTGCTGCGGCACCTCAACGAGCTGCCCGGCTTCGGCAAGCAGAAGGCGCAGATCTTCCTGGCCCTCCTCGGCAAGCAGCTCGGGGTGCGGCCCGCGGGGTGGCGGGAGGCGGCGGGGGCGTACGGGGAGCCGGAGGCGTTCCGTTCGGTCGCGGACATTACGGGGCCGGAGTCGTTGGCGAAGGTGCGGGCGCACAAGCAGGAGATGAAGGCGGCGGCGAAGGCGGCGAAGGCCGCGAAGTAGGCGGGGGCCGGGTGGGTGTGGTTTCGGCGGGGCCGTGGTTGGCGTCGCGGGGCTCCGCCCCGGGCCCCGCTCCTCAATCGCCGGAGGGGCTTGAGTGGTGCGCTCCTCAATCGCCGGAGGGGCTTGAGTGGTGCGCTCAGCAATCGCCGAAGGGGCTTGAGTGGTGCGCTCCTCAATCGCCGGAGGGGCTTCATAAGGGCTGCTGGTGCGTCAGCTGGGGGTGGGGGAGTAGTCCGTCAGGGGGGATCTGGGGCTGGGGGGATCAGGCCGTGGGCGGGGGTGGGCAGATGACGGGGTATGAGTGCCGCCGCGTCCGCCGTTGTGCCGGGCCGCCGTGTCCCGGCCGTGGTGCGCGCGCTCTTCCTGCTGGTCGCGCTGCTGCTCGCGCCGCCGGCCGCCGCCCCCGCCGAGGCGTCCGCGCCGCCGCCCGCCCTCTCCTCCTCCTGCGAACCGGGTGAGGGCACCCGGGAGACGCCCGAGGCGGCGCTGCGGCTTCCGACCGGCCACCCCGTCCGGCTGCTGCTCACGGCGCCGCCCCCGGGCGCCCCGCCGCGCTGGTCCCCGGTCGTCCCCACGGCGCAGCCCGCGCCGCCGTCCCACCGCGCCCTGCGCACCGTCGTCCTGCGCTGCTGAGGGGCCCCGCCCCGGCCCCGTACGCACGCACGACTCACGAAGGACGGCAACACCCCCATGCCCAAGGACCCTTACGCGCTGCTGCGCGCCCTGATGCGCGCGGAGGCCGCGCGCGGCGAACGCGCCACGACGGACCAGACGCCCCCGGCCACCGCCCCGCGCGACCGGCGGCCGCCGCGCAAGAAGGACGACCGCTGAGAACCGGTTCCCCGCGCCGTTCCACCGGGCGCGGGGAACCGCCCGTCAACGCGACGCGCGCCTCTACCCCGGAAGAGCCATCCACACGCCTTCCTTCGACCAACTCACGCTGGGCGCCACTCGTTTCAGGCCTCTGTGGGCGACTCGACTGGACCTGGTTGGCACCGGTTAAGCACGTTATTTACCGACGCCGCACTACGTCCCCATGGCTGCGCCCGGAGAGCCTCGCCCGGTAGGCTTTCCGTGTGATCTTCAAGCGCATCGGAAACGGCCGGCCGTACCCCGACCACGGCCGGGAAAGCACCCGGCAGTGGGCGGACGTCGCGCCGCGCCCGGTCCGCCTCGATCAGCTGGTGACGACCAAGGGCCAGCTCGATCTGGAGACCCTGCTCGCCGAGGACTCGACGTTCTACGGCGACCTCTTCGCGCACGTCGTGAAGTGGCAGGGCGATCTCTACCTGGAGGACGGCCTGCACCGCGCCGTGCGCGCCGCGCTCCAGCAGCGCCAGGTGCTGCACGCCCGCGTGCTCGAACTCGGCTGACGCGCCGCGCCGTCAGCGCGGGCCGTAGGCGCTCGCCGCAGGCCGCGATCGCTGACGGCGCCTCAAGTCCGTATTGGCCCTTTTGGGTTGGACTGGGCGACTGACCGTGATCATTTAATAGGCATCGTCGCCGCACAGCATTACGCTGCGTCCATGAGCATGCTCACTCCCCCCGGCATGGGCGGCAAGTACCGCATCACAGGGGACAAGTACCCCCGCATGCGGCGCGGCCGTCCGCGCCAACGGCTCGTGCTCGCGATCGTCGCCTCCGTCGTCGCGATCGGGCTGATCGGCTGGGGATCGTTCCAGTTGGTCGACGTCTTCACGGGCGGTGACAAGGCCAGCGCCGCCGGCGCGAAGTCCGGCGCGTGCGAGAAGAAGCCGAGCGCCTCACCGTCCCCGAGCAAGGCGGCGCAGAAGCTGCCGACCCCGTCCCAGATCACCGTGAACGTACTGAACGCCACGGCCCGCAGCGGCCTGGCCAAGGACACCGCGGACGAGCTGAAGAAGCGCGGCTTCAAGATCGGCGACGTGGGCAACGCCACGAAGGCGTACGACAAGAAGGTCAAGGGCCCCGGCATACTGCTCGGCGCCTCGGCGGCCACCGACGCCGCGCTGCCCGTGCTCGGCACGCAGCTGACCGGCGCCGAGCTGAAGGCCGACAAGCGCGACAAGCCGACCGAGGTCGACCTGATCATCGGTTCCGGCTTCAAGAAGCTCACCAAGAAGCCGGCCGCCGACAAGGCGCTGACCGCCCTGAGCCACCCGAAGCCCACGCCGAGCGCCTCCGCCGACTGCCGGTAGGGACTGCCGTCACGCGGTAGGGACTGAGACGCGAAAAGGCTGTGCCCGCGGCCGCCGAGTGATCGGTGGCCGCGGGCACAGCCCTTTGCGTCGTTCGCCGCTACTCGGCCGCGCCGTACATCCGGTCGCCCGCGTCGCCGAGGCCCGGGACGATGTAGCCGTTCTCGTTGAGCCGCTCGTCGACCGAGGCCGTCACGACGGTCACCGGGGTGCCGGCCAGCTCGCGCTCCATGATCTCGACGCCCTCGGGGGCGGCGAGGAGCACCACGGCCGTGACGTCGTCGGCGCCGCGCTTGATGAGCTCCTGGATCGCCGCGACGAGCGTGCCGCCCGTGGCCAGCATCGGGTCCAGGACGTACACCTGGCGCCCGGAGAGGTCGTCCGGCATGCGCGTCGCGTACGTGGAGGCCTGGAGCGTCTCCTCGTTGCGGACCATGCCGAGGAAGCCCACCTCGGCGGTCGGCAGGAGCCGCACCATGCCGTCGAGCATGCCGAGACCGGCGCGCAGGATCGGCACCACCAGCGGGCGCGGGTACGACAGCTTGACGCCGGTCGTCCGCGCGACGGGGGTGTCGAGGTCGACCTGGTCGGTGCGCACGTCCCGGGTCGCCTCGTACGCGAGCAGGGTGACCAGCTCGTCGGCGAGCCGCCGGAAGGTCGGGGAGTCGGTGCGCTTGTCGCGCAGCGTGGTGAGTTTGTGCGCCACCAGCGGGTGGTCGACGACGTGGATCCGCATGTCATCAACAGTAACCGGGCCGCGCGGCCGCCCGCTCCCCCGTGCGGTGGCATCAACCGCCGGTACCGAGGGAAGGTGGAAGGGACTCGCCGACGGGTGCCGACTGGGCGGACTGGGGTGGTGTGGCCGATGGCGGACGAGAAGCGCCGGGAACGGCCCGACCGGGGGTCCCGCGCGGGCGCGGCCGCCCGTGACCCGGGAGCGGGCGCGGCCGGGCCGGACCCCGCAGGGGACGGGACCGGGCCGGAGACGGACGCCGAGCGGCGCCGCAGGCGGGCCGTGTTCCTGCGCGAGCTGACGGAGGCGCGGGAGCTGCGGGCCCGGGTCCAGCCGCGCCGCGCCCGAGCGGCACGGATGCGCCAGCAGATGCGCATGCGCACTTTTCGCTGGTGACAATCCCCCGCGGAGGCCCGCCGCACGGGCCCCGCGGAAGACGCGCCACGAACACAGCGCGCGGAAGACCTCTCTTGAAGCCGTACTTTCTGCCACGATTCCGAGTGGGCGGGGCTTGAGCAGCACTCCCCGCCACCAAGAACCCCGCCGGGGGGATTCCCGACCGGCACACCTGAGACCAGTGGGAGAGTCACGGTGTACTTCGCCGCACTGCTCGCGCGCACCGAAGACGGGTGGGAAGCGAGCGACACAGAGCTCGACGACGTGGAGACCCTGTCGGACCTGTCCGACCTGGCCCGCGAGGCGGCGGCCGAGGCCGGCGCCGAGGACGACACGATCCTCGTCTTCATCGAACAAGAGGACGCCTGGTTCGGCGTCGTCCGTATCGACGGCGAGGAGGACCCTCGCATCTACATCTCCGACGCGGCCGCGGCCGCCCGCAGCAGTTACGGCGAGATCCTGCTCACCGACGAACTGCTCGGCAAGGCGCCGGACGGTTCGGACGCCGTCGACGACCTCGACGCCCTGAACCTGGACGGCACGGAGGACGGCGAACCGGACGGCGAGGACACGGCCGACGACGAGGAGGACCCCGGCGCCGAAGTGGTCCCGCCGGGCCCGCTCGGCGACAGCGAGGTCCTCGCCGACCTGGGCGTCTCCGAGAAGGATCTGCTGATCCTCGACGGGGCGGACGCGCTCGGCGAGATCGCCGACGCCCTGGGCGCATCGGAGGTTCTCGAAACGGTGCGCTGACCGCCGCGGCGATAGATTCCTCGCCGTGACACCCTCCGACGCCGCTTCCGTCCCCGATCCGGTCTCCGGTCCCGGTCCTGTGCCCGGCTCCGGTCCCGGTCCTGTCTCCGACTCCGGTCCCGATCCCGTGCGGGACCCGTGGGTGCCGTCCATGCGGCAGGCCCTGGCCGAGGCCGGGCTCGCCGCGGCGGGCGGTGACGTCCCCGTCGGCGCCGTCGTCCTGGCGCCGGACGGGACCACGGTGCTCGCGCGGGCGCACAACGAGCGTGAGCTGACCGGCGATCCGACCGCGCACGCCGAGGTGCTGGCGCTGCGCAGGGCGGCGCAGGCGACCGGCGAGTGGCGGCTCACCGGGTGCACGCTCGTCGTCACCCTGGAGCCGTGCACCATGTGCGCGGGCGCGCTCGTGCAGTCCCGCGTCGACCGGGTCGTCTACGGGGCGCGGGACGAGAAGGCGGGCGCGGCCGGTTCGCTGTGGGACGTGATCAGGGACCGGCGGCTCAACCACAGGCCCGAAGTGATCTCCGGAGTGCTCGCCCGCGAGTGCGCCGAACCCCTCACCCGCTTCTTCAGGGATACGGATTTCAGACCACGGCCCACCATGGGCTAGAGTTCCTCTCGGTAGCGTGTCCGAGCGGCCGAAGGAGCTCGCCTCGAAAGCGAGTGTGGGGAAACTCACCGTGGGTTCAAATCCCACCGCTACCGCCGTTCGAAGGGGCGGATCCGACAAGGATCCGCCCCTTCGCTTTGCCCCGCCGTATTTCGCGGACCGTGGCCGCGAACCCCAGCCACGTAGGCGTACACGTACACGAAGAGCCCCGGCGCCTGTCCAGAGGCGCCGGGGCTCTTGCGTCCCGCTCGGGACGGGGGGAGTGGCATCGGGGGGACAAACCACTCCCCCCGACGAGGACGG
The DNA here is from genome assembly GCF_054724165.1 of Streptomyces sp. BYX5S. Taxonomy (NCBI): domain Bacteria; kingdom Bacillati; phylum Actinomycetota; class Actinomycetes; order Kitasatosporales; family Streptomycetaceae; genus Streptomyces; species Streptomyces sp. BYX5S. The sequence goes on from NZ_CM138829.1 coordinate 8,111,427, forward strand.
ACTCCCGTAGCCCGCGCCGCTTCCGGGGGGAAGCCGCGGCGCGGACCCCGCAGTCGGGGTCACGTCCCTGCCCTTCGGATTCCTGCCAGACCCTCCGGGCTCATCACCAATCCTGCGCCTTTGCGGCGGTCGCGGACGACGGCAAAGGGCCCATAACCGGAGGCCGTTGGTCCTTAAAAGTCACATGAGTGATCGTCCGCGTTAGACTCGCGCCGGCAGACAGGCGCCGCAGGCGGCTACAGGGGCCACAGGGCTAGGGACGCGGGCACGGGGAGGCCATCGTGGTGCAGTCGAAGAAGATCGGACTCTTCGTCCTTGTGGTCTTCGTGCTGTACGTGATCATCACCGACCCGGCCAAGGCCGCGGACTACGTCCAGATAGGGTTCGAAGGCGTATCGTCCGCCGCCCAGTCCATCGGCGACTTCATGACCTGGGTCGTCAACGGCGGGCAGTAGCGGCGGGCCCGTCGTCAGCACCCAGGGAGCTCCCGTGATCCGCCATCTGGTCCTGTTCAAGCTCAACGACGGCGTGAGCCGTGACGAACCGCGGGTGGCCGCGGGCGTCGAGGCCTTCCGCGCGCTGGGCGGGAAGATCCCGGAGCTGACGTTCTGGGAGTGCGACTGGAACATCACCGACCGGCCGATCGCCTACGACTTCGCGATCAACTCGGCCGTCGAGGACACCGACGCCCTGAAGCGGTACATCGAGCACCCCGCGCACCAGGAAGGCGTCGCGATGTGGCGCGAGTTCGCCACGTGGGTGATCGCCGACTACGAGTTCTGAGCGCGTCCCGCTCGGTCACTCGATCGAGAGCGGACCCAGGAGCCCCTCACCGGAACGGTGAGGGGCTTTCATTGCGTCTTGTGCACCAATTCGTCACCTCTACACCCTCAACACGTAGTAATGCGGTGCTTGCACACAGTGCACATGTCTTGTGATGCTATGACCGCTTTTGACCGATGAGTTGACGGAAACAGAGGTGGAGTTGACCGTGCCGGCCAGTACTGCGCCTCAAGAAGCACCGCCCGCGCCCGCGAAGAGCCGGGGCGCCGACGCCCGTGCCCTGACCCAGGTCCTCTTCGCCCAGCTCAAGGACCTCCTGCCGGGCAGCCCCGAGCACGCCCGGGTGCGCGGCGCGCTGATCGAGGCGAACCTGCCGCTGGTGCGCTACGCCGCGGCCCGCTTCCGCAGCCGCAACGAGCCGATGGAGGACGTCGTCCAGGTCGGCACGATCGGTCTCATCAACGCCATCGACCGCTTCGACCCGGACCGCGGGGTGCAGTTCCCGACCTTCGCGATGCCCACCGTCGTCGGCGAGATCAAGCGGTACTTCCGGGACAACGTCCGCACGGTGCACGTACCGCGGCGGCTGCACGAGCTGTGGGTGCAGGTCAACAGCGCGACCGAGGACCTGACGACCGCCTTCGGGCGCTCCCCGACCACCTCCGAGATCGCCGAGCGGCTGCGGATCGGCGAGGACGAGGTGCTCGCCTGCATCGAGGCGGGCCGCTCGTACCACGCGACGTCCCTGGAGGCGGCGCAGGAGGGCGACGGGATGCCGGGCCTGCTCGACCGGCTCGGCTACGAGGACCCCGAGCTGGACGGCGTCGAGCACCGCGACCTCGTACGGCATCTGCTCGTACAGCTGCCCGAGCGGGAGCAGCGGATCCTGCTGCTGCGTTACTACAGCAATCTGACGCAGTCCCAGATCAGCGCGGAACTGGGCGTCTCGCAGATGCACGTGTCAAGGCTCCTCGCCCGGAGCTTCGCTCGACTTCGGTCCGCAAACAGGATCGAAGCGTAGCTCGATCGGGTAGACCGGTCCCGGGGCGCTTTCCCGGCAGAATCCGGTTCCTCTCGGGCCACACCCCCTGCTTCCTGCACCGATCCACCCCATACATGTCGACATGTCACTACAGCGTGTTGCCGACATGTGACATTCTGCTGGAACGGCGTTTGGCGCAGCCCCACGTCCGGTATTCAGGTGGAGGCTGCGCTCTTACCTGACGGGAGCGTCCGCCGCGACCGTCCGCGACCTCAAGGGGGTGGCATGTCCGCAGACCAGGGCAGCTCGAAGGTGCTCACGCTCACGCCCGGCGCGCCCGCCGCGACCGACGACCTGAGCGAGCAGACGCCTGCCGCGCTGATCGACGCTCCTGTTCCCGCCTCGGTCCCGGCCCAGCCGGCCGAGGGGCCCGAGGTGTCCGGGACGCCTCAGCCGCAGCAGACCTCGGGGTCCATCGACACCCGCACCCTGTCCCGCTCCCTGTTCCTGCGTCTTGCCACGCTCGACGAGCACAGCCCCGAGCGGGCCTACGTCCGCGACACCCTCATCGAGCTCAACCTGCCGCTGGTGCGGTACGCGGCGGCCCGCTTCCGCAGTCGCAACGAGCCGATGGAGGACATCGTCCAGGTCGGCACGATCGGGCTGATCAAGGCGATCGACCGTTTCGACTGCGAACGCGGCGTGGAGTTCCCGACGTTCGCGATGCCCACGGTCGTCGGGGAGATCAAGCGCTTCTTCCGTGACACCTCCTGGTCGGTGCGGGTGCCGCGCCGCCTCCAGGAGCTGCGGCTCGCCCTGACCAAGGCCAGCGACGAGCTCTCGCAGAAGCTGGACCGCTCGCCGACCGTCCCGGAGCTCGCCGCGGTGCTGGGCGTCTCCGAGGAGGACGTGGTCGACGGCCTCGCGGTGGGCAACGCGTACACGGCGTCGTCCCTCGACTCCCCGGCCCCCGAGGACGACGGCGGCGAGGGCTCCCTCGCGGACCGGCTCGGTTACGAGGACACGGCCCTGGAGGGCGTCGAGTACCGGGAGTCGCTGAAGCCGCTCCTCGCGAAGCTGCCGCCGCGCGAGCGCCAGATCATCATGCTGCGGTTCTTCGCGAACATGACGCAGTCGCAGATCGGCGAGGAGGTCGGCATCTCCCAGATGCACGTCTCGCGCCTGCTCACGCGGACGCTGTCGCAGCTGCGTGAGGGCCTGATCGCGGACTGAGCGCGTCGGCCGAGCGCGAGCTCATTGCCGATCGACCGCCGTCGGCCGTCGAGTGATCGGTTCAACCCGGGTCGCGGGGTTCCGATTTGACGGAGCGTCAGACACACTGGCGCGATGCTGCGGACATGGTTGCTCGGTCACAGGAAGGCCGCCGTGGGGGCCGCTTCGGTCGCCGTGGTGTGCGTGAGCGCGGGGGCCGTCGTCGCCCTGGGCGGTGACGACGGGCCCGGCTCGTACGTGGCCGTGGGCGCGGCGGGAGCGGCGCCCACCGGACCGGGCGACCGGGTCGCGCCCACCGGCAAGGTGGAACTCGTACCCCTGGACCCGCGCACGCCCCGAGGGCCGGGCGCGCCGGACGGCTCCGGGAAGGGCTCCCCCGCGGGCGGGGCGGGCGGGTCCGGCGCGGGCAAGGGATCGGGGGGCGGCCAGGACGTGGACCGTGACGTCCCGGCGGCCGGTGAGACCCCCGAAGCGAGCCGGAGCGGGTCCGGCGGCAGTACGGCGTCCGCGAACGCAAAGCCTCCGAAGAGCGCCTCCCCCGGCACCGGCGCAGGCGGCGAGGGCCCCTCCGCGCCGAGCCCCGCGGGCCCCGCGAAGCTCGCGCTCGTCGGCGACCCGGCGCTCGCCAAGGCGGACAAGCGCTGGTGTCAGGACGTGACCCTCACCCTGCACAACTCCGGTGGCAGCGCGGTGCGTTCGGGCACCGTCACGTTCGAGACGCATGTGATCGGCGCGCTGGGCATCGACTGGGCGACCGTCGACGTCACGAAGAAGCTCCCCGTGCCCATCGGGGCCGGGGAGCGGAAGCGGAAGACGTGGAACGTGTGCGTCGACGAGTGGCGGGTACCCCTCGGGATGCGACTGGAGACGAAGGACGTCGACGTCGACTGGAAGTGAACCCGCTGGAGATTCCCGCTACTTGAGTGCCAGCCAGGCCACCGCCGCGACCACGACGACCGCGAGCACGATGCCGATGATCAGGCCGGCGCCGGGGCCGGACTTCGCGGGGGCGGCCGCCTGACGGCCTCCCTGAGGCTGCTCGTCGACGAAGGCGCGGAACATCTGGGTGCTGCCCGCGGGGTCCTGGTTGCCCTGGGGGCCGGGGCCTTGGGGGTTGTTAGCCATGGGGCAGGACCCTAGCGAATTGCCGTGAACAGCGCCACAGTCCCAGCGCACACCGCTTGAGCTGCGACTTTACTGATTTGCACTCGATCTTTGCCGCGATTTTATTCGCGATCACCCCTTTTCGTTTGCCTGCGGCAACCAACCGCTTCTATGGTTGCCCTAAGCAACAAATAAAAATCTTAGGTCAGGAGGTGCCGTGGCCGCACAACGTCACTACGACGAGCTGGCGCGACAGATGAGCGCCTTCGGAGCCGTCAAGAGGGACATGGCGCGGATCCTTCCGCACGACTGCCCGACCGGTTCGGCCGCGGTTCTCACCCTGCTCAAGCGCTACGGCGACATGCGGATGAGCCGCATGGCAGAGCTGCTCGCCGTGGATGTGTCCGTGGCCAGCCGCCACGTGGCGCACGTCGCGGACCGCGACTGGATCGAGCGCCATCCCGACCCCGCAGACAAGCGTTCGCGCATCCTCAGCCTCACCGAGAAGGGCTCGAAGCAGCTGGAGGTGCTCAACGAACTGAGCACCCAACTGCTCGCCGACCGGCTGAGCGACTGGTCCGACGACGAGGTCGATCAGTTGATCGTCCTCATGACGCGGCTGCGCGACAGCTTCGGCGACTGCCGCACGACGGGGTCCCGAACGACGGTTCCGCAGGCCGCCACTGAGCCGACCACCGGGTCGACCGCTCAGGCCACCACCCGTACACCCGCGTAATACGTAAGAAAAGGAATCCCATGGCAACAACCACACCGTCCGGTGTGCGGGGCAGCCATCCCAAGCATTCAGGGGCCGCCCCCGAGGGCGGGGCTGCCATGACCCACCGCCAGGTCATGGAGGCGCTGTCCGGGCTGCTGCTCGGCATGTTCGCCGCCATCGTCTCCTCGACGATCGTCACCAACGCCCTGCCGAAGATCATCGGCGACCTGGGCGGCGGCCAGTCCGCCTACACCTGGGTCGTCACGGCCTCGCTGCTCGCCATGACCGCCACCACGCCCCTGTGGGGCAAGATGGCGGACCTGTTCAGCAAGAAGGCCCTGGTCCAGATAGCCCTGGTCGTCTACGTGGTGGGCTCGGTCGTCGCCGGCCTCGCGCAGAACCCGGGCATGCTGATCACCGCCCGTGCCATCCAGGGCATCGGCGCCGGTGGTCTGTCCGCCCTGGCGCAGATCATCATGGCCGCGATGATCTCCCCGCGTGAGCGCGGGCGTTACTCCGGCTACCTCGGCGCCACGTTCGCCGTCGCCACCGTCGGCGGTCCGCTGCTCGGCGGCGTCATCACCGACACCGACTGGCTCGGCTGGCGCTACTGCCTCTTCGTCGGTGTGCCCTTCGCGCTGATCGCCCTGGTCGTGCTCCAGAAGACGCTGAAGCTGCCGGTGCTCAAGCGGAAGGTCAAGGTCGACTGGGCCGGCGCCTTCTTCATCACCGCCGCGGTCTGCCTGCTCCTCATCTGGGTCACCTTCGCCGACGACAAGTACGACTGGCTGTCGTGGCAGACGTACACGATGGTCGGCGGCGCGATCGTGCTCGCGCTGATCTTCACGCTCGTCGAGTCCAAGGCCGCCGAGCCGATCATCCCGCTGCGCCTGTTCAAGAACCGCACCATCACGCTGGCCTCGATCGCCTCGCTGTTCGTCGGTGTCGCGATGTTCGCGGGCACCGTGTACTTCTCGCAGTACTTCCAGCTGGCGCGCGGTGAGACGCCCACGATGTCGGGTGTCATGACGATCCCGATGATCGGTGGCCTGTTCATCTCCTCCACCGTCTCCGGCCAGATCATCACCCGGACCGGCAAGTGGAAGGCCTGGCTCGTCGCCGGCGGTCTGTTCCTGACCGCGGGTCTGGGGCTGCTCGGCACCATCGAGTACGACACCCCGTACTGGCGCGTCGCGATCTGGATGGCGCTGCTCGGTCTCGGCGTCGGCATGATGATGCAGAACCTCGTGCTGAGCACGCAGAACCAGGTCGCCCCCCAGGACCTCGGTTCCGCCTCCTCGATGGTGACCTTCTTCCGGTCCCTCGGCGGCACGATCGGCGTCTCGGCGCTCGGCTCCGTGATGACCACGCGCATCAGCCACCACGCCACCGACACCATCGGCCAGCTCAGCCCGCAGGAGCGGCAGGCCGCAGGCAAGGCGATGGCCGGAAGCTCGCTCCCGGACATGTCCATGCTGCCCGGCCCGATCCGCAACTGGCTGGAGGCCGCGTACGGGGCCGGCATCGCCGACATCTTCCTGTACGCCGCGCCGATCGCCTTCCTGGCCTTCCTCTTCACCCTCTTCATCAAGGAGGTTCCCCTGCGTACGACCGGAGCCCTCGAACAGGCCGCCCAGGGCGACGCGGCGCCCGCCGTCGCCGCCGCCCAGGCCGCCGACCCGGCGCCCATGCCGGAGCAGGTCCCGAGCCTGGTCGGTGCGGGTCAGCCCGCGGCCGACACGCAGACCCAGCGGCTCGCGGCCGTCGCCGCGACCGCCGGTGACGTGCCCGTCGGCGGCGGCGTCCCGGTCCGCGGCTTCGTCCGCGGCGCCGAGTCCGCCCCGGTGGCGCGTGCCGCGGTCACCCTGATCTCCCTCGGTGGCCGCCAGCTCGGCCGCGCCGTGGCCCAGGGCGACGGCTCGTACGGCATCGACGCTCCCGGAGCCGGCTCCTACGTCCTGATCGCCTCGGCCGACGGTTACCAGCCGCAGGCCTCCACCGTGCTGGTGGGCGAGGAAGCGGTCACGTACGACATCCTGCTCAGCGGCACCAGTGGCCTCAGCGGTGTGGTGCGGGCCAGCGAGACCAAGGCGCCGGTCGTCGGGGCGATGGTCATCGTGACCGACGTCCGCGGGGACGTGCTCGCCACCGGACTGTCCGGTCAGGGCGGCGAGTTCACCTTCGCCGAGCTGGTCCCCGGCCCGGTCACCGTCGCCGTGAACGCGCCGGGCCACCGCCCGACCGCGCTGCCGGTCGAGGTGGGCGGCACGGGTGTCACCCGCGTCGAGATCGACCTGAACTCCGGCTCCCAGGTCCAGGGCACCGTCCGGGCCGCGGGCCGCGCGCTCAACGACGCGCGGGTCACGCTGGTGGACGCCGCGGGCAACGTCGTCGCGACCGCCACCACCGGCGAGGACGGCGCGTACGCCTTCACCGACCTGGACGGCGGCGAGTACACGGTCATCGCGACCGGTTACCCGCCGGTGGCCACCGGTCTCAGCGTGAACGGCAGTGGCATCGACGGCCACGACATCGAACTCGCCCACCCCGGCGAGTAACAAGCCCCGGGCCACCTGAAGGTGTGGTTCGCGCTTTGAGCGGACGCGGACCGCACAGGCCCGGTTGTGAGAATGGGCCCCGGACCCGGTGGCGTCGCAGAACGGCAGGGGACGGCCGTGACGCACGCCGACCGGGGCCCGTCCACGCAAGGGGAGCGATGACCGGCCCCCTTGCGTACGTGAGAACTTGAGCTAGGAGATCAGAAGCATGGGACTGAGCGCGCGGATCCGCACGCGGGACGGGTGGGCCCTGCCGCACGCCGTCGTCACGGTGACCGACATGACCGGCTCGCAGGTGCTGCGGGCCGAGGCCGATGACGAGGGCGCCGTGCACGACCCGGCCCAGCTCGCCCCCGGTCCCTACACCGTCATCGTGACCGCCGTCGGTTACGCCCCCGCCGCCTCCACCGCGATGGTGACCGCGAGCGGCCGGGCCGACGTGGGCAGCATCGTGCTGCACCGGCAGGGCGGCGCCGAACTGCCGCCGCCCGGACCCTGGATGGTCGACCCGGCGCACTCCTCGGTCGCCGCGACGGCGCAGCACCTCGGGATCACGTCCGTGCACGGCCGGTTCACCGACTTCACGGCCCGCATCGACATAGCGCAGGACGTCGAGAAGTCGCGGGTCGAGGCCGTCATCCGGGCCGCCTCCATCGACACCGGCAACGGGATGCGCGACGGCCACCTGAAGTCCCCGGACTTCCTGGACGTCGAGACGTTCCCGGAGATCACGTACCGGTCGACCGGCATCGAGCCCGCGGGCACCGACCGCTGGACCGTGCACGGCCAGCTGAGCCTGCACGGTGTGGCGCGCGAGGTCGACCTCGACCTCAGCTACCTCGGCACCGGCGCCGACCCGTGGGGCGGCACGCGCGCGGCGTTCAAGGCGACCGCCGAGCTGAAGCGCGAGGACTTCGCCATGAACTACAACCAGGTCGTGCAGGCCGGCATCGCCGCGATCGGCGCGACGCTGAAGGTCGAGCTCGACATCCAGGCCGTACAGGGCGACGCGCTGCCGCAGATGTGACACCGGCGGGTGTCGGTGGCCGGAGTTAGGCTGCGCAGCATGGCTCCGAACATCGCGACCAACACCCGTGTCTCACTCGACGAGTTGCTCGACTTCGTACGACCCCGGCACCGCGCCCTCCTCATCACCGCCCGCGCCGACGGCTCCCCGCAGGCCTCACCTCTGACCTGCGGGGTCGACGGCGACGGGCGGATCGTCGTATCCACGTACCCGGAGCGGGCGAAGACGCGGAACGCGAAGCGGGACGCGCGGGTGAGTGTCGTCGTGCTCAGTGACGAGTGGAACGGGCCGTGGGTGCAGGTCGACGGGGTGGCGGAGGTCATCGACGCGCCGGACTCCGTGGAGCCGCTCGTCGAGTACTTCCGGTGCATTTCGGGGGAGCACCCGGACTGGGACGAGTATCGGGCGGCGATGCGGAAGCAGGGGAAGTCGATCATTCGGATCACGCCGGAGAGGTGGGGGCCCGTGGCCACGGGTGGGTTCCCGGCGCGACTGGCGTAGCCGGTACCGGCGTTACGGCCTCGGGGCTCCGCCCCGGACCCCGCGCCTCAAACGCCGGCGAGGCTGGAACGATCAAGCCCCTGCGGCGATTGAGCAGCGGGGTCCGGGGCGGAGCCCCGTGGCGTCAAGGCCGTTGGGCGACCAGGGTTTCGATGCCCGCGATCTGGAGGTCCAGGGCGACCTGGAAGTCCATGTCGCGCATCGCGTCCACGTCCCCGCCCTCCTCCACCGCCTCCATCATCCGCTCGGCGTGCCGGAAGTCCCCCGCCATCTCCTCCGGCACGGAGAACGCCGCCATCGCCTTGTGGAAGTACTCGTCCTGCGTGAGCCCCACCTCGGCGCACCGCTGCCGGAAGTGGCCCTCGATGGTGCCGTAGCCGTAGACGAACTGGAAGACGGAGGAGACCGCGCCGCGCTGCTGGGCCAGCGTGAGGCCGGTGCGGGCGATGACCCGCTGCACCGCGCGCGAGAACAGCAGGGACTTCGGTCCGACGTTGAGGAAGTTGCCGACCAGCGGCGAGATCCACGGGTGACGCACCAGCAACTGCCGGTAGACCGCCGCGAGTTCCCGCAGCTGCGTCTGCCAGGACGGCAGGTCGTCGGCGTCCGTGTCCGGGATCTCCAGCTCGCCGAACGCCTGGTCCAGGGCGAGTTCGAGGAGGTCGTCCTTGGTGTCGACGTACCAGTAGACGGACATCGCGGTGACGCCCAGCTCCCCCGCGAGGCGCCGCATCGAGAACTTGGCGAGGCCCTCCGCGTCGAGGAGCTTCACCGTGGCCGCGGTGATCCGCTCCCGGTCGAGTCCACTGGGCTGCTCGGTCCGGCGCCCGCGCGACGCTCTGGCCCTGGGCTCCGCGGCGCCGTCCGTGTCGTCGAGCCAGACGCTCATCCGCGCTGCCTTCGCCATGGCGTTCCTTCCCAGGAGTTCCTCGTACGCGGGCGGGCCGGCCCTGCGTACAGAACCGCTCCCCGCCCGCACCGATGCTAAGCGGAAGTCACCGCCGCGGATTCTGTCCGCTCGGCCCTGCGCAGCAGCGCCGCCGCGAGCAGGCCGCCCGCGAGCACGGCGACCGCGCCGACGAGTTGACTGTTCTCCAGACCGGAGGAGAACGCTTCGCCGATCCGGGCCCGCTCCGCCGCGGAGTCCGCCGCCGCCAGCGCCGCCGGGAACGAGGCCGCGGAGACCGACACGAGCGCCGTGAACCGGGCGTTCAGGACCGCGCCGAGGACGGCGACGCCCAGCCCGTTGCCGAACTCGGCGAGCGTGCCGTTGACCCCGGCGCCGACGCCCGCCTTCTCCGGCGGGATCGCGCTCATGATGGCGTTGGCCATCGCCGGCATCGCGAGCGCCATGCCCACGCCCATGACGACCAGGCCGAGCAGCATGCCCCCGTATCCGTCCCCGCCGAGCACGGCGATGGCCGCGAGCCCCGCCGCCATGCACGTCATGCCGACGGCGATGGTCAGGGGCGTGCCCATCCTGGGCAGCAGCCGGGCGCCGACGCCGGTGAGGTTGAGCGCGACGACCGTGAGCGCCATCGGCGCCGTGCGCAGCCCGGCCTCCAACGGGCCGTAGCCGAGCAGGAATTGGAGGTGCTGGGTGAGGAGGAAGAGGGAACCGCCCATGCCGAACGCGACGAGGATCGTGCCGGTCACCGCGCCCGTGAACCTCCGGTTGCGGAAGAAGTGCATGTCGAGCATCGGATACGGGATCCGCAGCTCCCACGCGACGAACGCGGCCAGCACGAGCACGCCGATCGCCGCCGAGGTGAGCGTGGACGCGGCCGTCCAGCCGTCGTCGGGGCCGGTGATGATCGCGTAGACGACGCCGGTCATGCCGATGGTGGAGAGCAGCGCCCCGAGCAGGTCCGGGCGGTCGCCGTAGGGGTTCTTCGACTCGGGGACCAGCGCGATCACCGCGACGAGGCCGACGAGCACGACCGGGATGTTGATGAGGAAGATCGAGCCCCACCAGAAGTGGTCGAGCAGCACCCCGCCGACCAGCGGTCCCGCGGCGAAGCCGAGCGTGCTGACCGTGGACCACAGGGCGATCGCCCTGACGCGTTCGGCCTCGCTGAAGACCTGGACCACCACCGCGAGCGTCGACGTCATCATGAGCGCGCCGCCGACGCCCATGCCCGCGCGGGCCGCGATCAGCTGCCCGGTGGAGCCCGCGAACGCCGCGGTCAGCGAGCCGACGCCGAAGATCGCGAGGCCCGCCGCCAGCATCTTCTTGCGGCCGTACCGGTCCGAGGCGCTGCCCGCGGTGAGCAGCAGGCCGGACTGGACGAGCGAGTACGCGCTGATCATCCACTGGATGTCGGACGTCGAGGCGTCCAGCTCCCGGGTGAGGGAGGGGATCGCCACGTTCAGCACGGTGTTGTCGAGCAGCACGGTCAGCTGGGCGACGCAGATGACGCCGAGGATGAGCCAGCGCTGGGGGTGCCCGGCGGTGCCCCGGGGTGCCTGGGTGGCCGGGTCGGCCGTGGATGCCATGGACACTCCTCTACGGTGTATGGGGTGACGCTTCCCATACACCGTAGAGGACTGGCTGTACGCCGTACAAGCGCTTTTTACTTGGGCTGGGTCAGGTCGTAGAACGTGGTGCCGCCGACCGTCACCTTCGTGAAGTTGGCCTCGACCCACTTCGTGATCTTCGACGCGGTGCCGGAGCTGGAGCCGCCCATGCCGCCGCCGCTGGAGCCACTGCCGACGAAGTAGTGGATCTTGCCGTCCTCGACGTACTGCTTGAACTGGGCGAGCGTCGGGGACGGGTCGGTGCCGTTGAAGCCGCCGATCGCCATCACCGGGTCGCCGGTGGCCAGTTGGTAGCTCGACTGGTTCTGCGAGCCGACCGTGGCCGCGGCCCAGGTGTAGTCCTCGGCGTTCTTCTGGAGCAGCTTCTTGGCCTTGCTGCTGACCTGGGCGCCGTTGAGGAGGCCGCCCATGCCGCCGCCACCGCCGCCGCCGGCCTTGGCGCTGTTCTTGCCGCCGGTCTTGCCACCGGTCTTGCTGCCCTGCTGGCCCGGCATGCCGCCGCCGGGGAAGCCGCCCTGCTGGTTGCTCTTGCTGTTGCCGTTGCTGTTGCCGTTGCCCGGGGCGTTGCCGCCGGTCGGGGGCTGGCCCATTTGGCCGCCCTGGCCGCCCTGGCCGGTCTTGCCACCTTGCTGGCCCGGCATGCCGCCTCCGGGGCCGCCGCCCTTGCCGCCACCCGGCATGCCGCCGCCCATCATGCTGGAGCCCGACGGGCCCGCCGTCACGATCGACCCGGTGTGCCCGGTGTTCAGCGTCGAGACGGTGTACGCCGTGGGCGCCGCCAGCGAGGCGACGAGGCCCAGCCCGGCCGCGGCGACGGCCAGTCGACGGTTCAGGCGGCCCGCCACGGCGAGGCCGACGCCCGCCACGAGACCGCCGATGAGCACGGCCCACCGCAGCCACGGCAGGTAGTCCGGCGTCCGGTTCAGCAGGACGTAGCCCCACACCGCGGTGACGGCGACGGCCGCGCCCAGCGTCACCGACCAGGCCACCCGTGCCCGGCGCTCCCACAGCGCCACCGCGCCCATGCCGATGACGGCGGCGAGGTAGGGGGCCAGGGCCACCGTGTAGTACTGGTGGAAGATGCCGGCCATGAAGCTGAAGACCAGGCCGGTCATCAGCAGGCAGCTGCCCCACGCGAGGAACGCGGCGCGCGTCAGGTCGGTCCGCTTGGCCTTCCACGTCAGGACGACGCCCGCGGCGAAGAGGATCAGCGCGGCGGGGATCAGCCACGAGATCTGGCTGCCGATCTCGGAGTTGAACATCCGGGTGAGGCCGGTCTCGCCCCACTGCCCGGTGCCGCCGCCCGTGCCGCCGCCACCGCCGCCGACGGAACCGGTCTCGTCGCCGTTGATGCGGCCGAGGCCGTTGTAGCCGAAGGTCAGTTCAAGGAACGAGTTGTTCTGGGAGCCGCCGATATAGGGCCGCGAGGACGCGGGCCACAGCTCGACGATCGCCACCCACCAGCCGCCCGCGACGACCATCGCCACGGCGGACAGGGCGAGTTGGCCGAACCGCTTGCGCACCCGTACCGGCGCGAACACCGCGTAGAGGACCGCCAGCGGCGGCAGGATCAGGAACGCCTGGAGCGTCTTGGCGAGGAAGGCGAGGCCGACGGCGACGCCCGCCCAGATCAGCCACTTGGTGCGGCCGTTCTCCATGGCGCGCAGCACGCAGTAGACCGTGACGGTCATCAGGAGCGCGAGCAGCGCGTCCGGGTTGTTGAAGCGGAACATCAGCGCGGCGACCGGGGTCGTCGCGAGGACCACCATGGTGAGCAGGCCCGCGGCGGCGCTGAAGCGGCGGCGGACCGCCCCGTACAGCACACCGGCGGTGGCCACGGCCATGAGGACCTGCGGGGCGAGGATCGCCCACGAGTTGAGGCCGAAGAGCCGGACCGACAGGCCCATCGGCCACAGCGCGGCCGGCGGCTTGTCGACGGTGATCGCGTTCGCCGCGTCGGACGAGCCGAAGAAGAACGCCTTCCAGCTCTCGCTGCCCGCCTGCGCGGCCGCCGAGTAGAAGGAGTTGGCGTACCCGGAGGAGGACAGGTTCCAGAAGTAGGCGGCCGCGATCACGAGGAGCATGCCGAGGAAGGCCGGGCGCGCCCAGCGCGGATCCTCGGGCCTGCCGCGCCACACACGCGTGCGCAAGGAGGCCTTCGGCCGGCCGTGCCCCGCGCCCGGGGGCGGGGACTCGGCCGGCGCCGCGTCCGCGGCGTCGTACGAGGGTCGGAGTTCTGTGGTCATCGCTGGATCCTGGTGTCGGGGTCGGGGTCGTCGTGGTGGTGATGCGCGCCGACGGGCTGCATCCGCACGGTCCCGTCGTCCCAGGCACCCGGCACCTGGGACGTGTGTACGGGGGTCGGGGCGGCGTCCCGGACCGGGGTGCCGCGCTCGCCGCGGTCGTTGAAGACCCACGCCCGGAAGAGCAGGAAGCGCAGGATGGTCGCCGCGAGGTTCGCCGCGATCAGGACGACGAGTTCGGTGGAGTGCGAGGGGTTGCCGGACGCCGTGCCGAGGGCGGCGAGCGAGCCGCTGGTCAGGGCCCAGCCAATGCCGAAGACGACGATGCCCTGGGCCTGGTGGCGCACGGCCTTGTCCCGGCCTCGCACCCCGAAGGTGAGGCGCCGGTTGGCCGCCGTGTTGGCGATCGCCGAGACGAACAGGGCGAGCGCGTTGGCGAGCTGCGCCCCCGAGAACGTACGGAACCCGGAGTACAGCAGCAGGTAGAGGAGGGTCGACAGACCGCCGACGACGCAGAAGCCGAGCAGCTGGCGGGCCAGGCCCTTGGGTACGTCGGTGAGGTTGCGGTCGCGCGGGTCGTCGCCGAAGGGGCGGGCGAGGCGGTCGAGGGGGAGCGAGCCGGTGGCGAGCGCCTTGCCGACGCGCCACACGCCCTTGAGGTCGTCGGTGGCCGTCTTGACGATGTGGACGGTCGAGTTCGGGTCGTCGACCCAGTCGACGGGCACCTCGTGGATGCGCAGCCCGGCCCGTTCGGCGAGCACCAGCATCTCCGTGTCGAAGAACCAGCCGGTGTCCTCGACCAGCGGCAGCAGCACCTGCGCGACATCGCGCCGGATCGCCTTGAACCCGCACTGGGCGTCGGAGAAGCGGGCCTGGAGGGAACCGCGCAGGATGAGGTTGTAGGTGCGGGAGATGAACTCGCGCTTCGTGCCGCGCACGACCCGGCTCGCGCGGGCGAGCCGGGAGCCGATCGCGAGGTCGGAGTGACCGGAGATCAGCGGCGCCACCAGCGGGAGCAGCGCGTTCAGGTCGGTGGACAGGTCCACGTCCATGTACGCGAGGACCGGCGCGTCGGACGCCGACCACACGGTGCGCAGGGCGCGGCCGCGGCCCTTCTGTTCGAGCCGGAAGTTCCGCACCTCGCGGAACTCGCGGGTCAGGCCGTGCGCCACCTGCGGGGTGCTGTCGGTGGACGCGTTGTCCGCGACGGTGATGCGGAAGGGGTAGGGGAAGGTGCGGACCAGATGGCGGTGCAGATTGCGCACGCACTCACCGAGGTCCTTCTCCTCGTTGTAGACGGGGATGACAACGTCCAGGACCGGCACATCGCCGCTGCCGGCAGGGAGGTGCTCCCGCGCCGGCAGCGCCCCGAACCTCGCAGAGACGGTGGGGTCGATGCCCGGAGAAGAGTCGGTTCGCATACCACCGACATTCGCCAACTGCCCTGTTAGGGCTGTGTGGTGAAGCTTTGCCCTGCCTGTGAGTACCAGCCGACCACGTCACGCCTGGCCGCCACTCGATCAAGCCTCGCCGGCGATTGAGGCGCGGCGGCAAACCCACGCCCCGCCGCCACTCGACGCACAGGGCGACAAAATCAAGCCTCGCCGGCGATTGAGGCGCGGGGTCCGGGGCGGAGCCCCGTGGCGTCGGCATGGGGAGCCGCCACGGCCGCGTAGGCCGGCAGATGCACGGTGAAAACGGTGCGCCCCGGCACACTGTCGACCGTCACGGCCCCACCATGCGCCGCCGCAACAGCTTGCACGATGGCAAGCCCGAGCCCGGTCGACCCCGCCTTCCGGGACCGCGAGGAATCCCCCCGCGCGAACCGTTCGAAGACGTGCGGCAGCAACTCCGGCGGGATACCGGACCCGTCGTCCTGGACGTCGAGGCAGACCCACGGCCCGTACTGGTGCACACGGGCCGTGACCGTCGTCCCCGGCGGCGTATGCGTACGCGCGTTCGCGAGCAGATTGACCAGGACCTGGTGCAGGCGCGCGGAGTCGGCGAGCACGGTGGCCGGCTCGTCGGGCAGCTCCAGACGCCAGTAGTGGTTCTGGTCCGCGGCCCGCGCGTCACTGAGCGCGTCGACGACGAGCGGCGACAGGTCCGTCGGCTCGTACGACAGCGGTCTTCCGGCGTCCAGCCGGGCGAGCAGCAGCAGGTCCTCGACGAGCCCGGTCATCCGGTGCGCCTCGGACTCGATGCGGCCGAGCGCGTGCCGGGTGTCGGGGCCCGTCTCCTCGCGGCCGCGCCTGGTCAGCTCGGCGTAGCCGCGGATGGAGGCGAGCGGCGTACGCAGCTCGTGGCTGGCGTCGGCGACGAACTGGCGCACCCGCATCTCGCTCTGCTGACGCGCTTCGAGCGCGCCGTGCACATGGTCGAGCATCCGGTTGAGCGCGGCACCGACCTGGCCGACCTCGGTTCTCGGGTCGGCCTCGGACTCGGGCACCCGTTCGTAGAGGGTCACCTCGCCGCTGTGCAGCGGGAGTTCGGAGACCCGGGTGGCGGTGGCGGCGATGCGGCGCAGCGGCCGCAGATTGACGCCGACCATGATCGCCCCGGCGGCTCCGGCGGCCACGAGCGCGGCACCGGCGACGAGCAGCTCGGTGACGATGAGCTTGTTGACGGTGGAGTCGACCTGGTCTGTGGGGCGGCCCACGTAGTAGTCGCCGTTGGAGCCGGAGACGTACTGGACGCGGTAGCTGCCGAGGCCGGGGAGGTCGACGGTGTGCGCGGTGCCGTCGTCGGTCTGGGAGACCTCTTCGAGGGCGTCGAGGACGGACTGGGAGAGCTTGCTGGTCTGCGTCTGCCGGCCACCGGCGTCGTTCGTGCCCTCGACACTGACCTTGCCGTCGGTGGCCTGGCCGTCGCTGATCTCGGCGCCGAGGGTGCCCGAGGGGGAGCCCACGGTCACGAACGCCAGATCCTCGCCGTTCTGTTGCCCCATGGGGCCCGCCCCGGGGAAGTCGCCCTTCGGCCCTCCCGCGCGCATCGCTATGCCCTTGACCTGGTCGTCGAGCTGGTCGTACAGGTACGAGTGCAGCGACACCGTCGACACGACCCCGATCACCGCCGCCACCACGGCCATCAGCGCGACGGCCGTGACGACGAGCCGGGTCCGCAGCGTCTGGGGCCGGCCCCTGCGCTTCACGACGCCGCGGTGGCGGCCACGGCCGGCTTGATCAGGTACCCGGCGCCGCGCCGGGTGTGGATCATCGGCTCACGCCCGGCGTCGATCTTGCGGCGCAGGTACGAGATGTAGAGCTCGACGACGTTGGCCTGGCCGCCGAAGTCGTAGCTCCACACGCGGTCCAGGATCTGCGCCTTGCTGAGCACGCGCCGCGGGTTGCGCATGAGGAAGCGGAGCAGCTCGAACTCGGTGGCGGTGAGATGGATGTTGTCACCACCCCTGGACACCTCATGGCTGTCCTCGTCGAGCATCAGGTCGCCGACGACGAGCACGGACTCGCTGCGCCGGTCGGCGGCGCCGGTCCTGCGGATGAGGCCGCGCAGCCGCGCGACGACCTCTTCGAGGCTGAACGGCTTGGTGACGTAGTCGTCGCCACCGGCCGTCAGGCCCGCGATGCGGTCCTCGACCGCGTCCTTGGCGGTGAGGAAGAGCACGGGCACGTCGGGCAGCTCGCGGCGCATCCGCCCGAGCACGCTGAGCCCGTCCATGTCCGGCAGCATCATGTCGAGCACGACGGCGTCGGGCCGGAACTCGCGCGCCGTCTGCACGGCGCCCGCGCCGTCGCTCGCGGCGCGGATCTGCCAGCCCTCGTAACGCAGGGCCATGGACAACAGCTCGGTGATGGACTGCTCGTCGTCCACGACAAGCACGCGGACGGGGCTTCCGTCCGGCCTGAGCAGTTCGGTACGCCCCTGGGGCGAGGTCGCGGTCATGGTGCAACCTTGCGACGCGCCTCTGAGAGCCCCCTTTCCCCAACCTGTGAAAACTCTGAGAAACCCACAGGGGGCTCTCAGGAAACGCCCTCCGGCGGGGCGATCCCGAACAGCTCCGCCCCGTTCTCCCAGCACACGCGCCGCACCCAGTCGCCGCCGAGCCCGAGGCGCTCGACGGCCTCCAGCTGATGCACGTACGGATACGGGATGTTCGGGAAGTCACTGCCGAGCAGCACCCGGTCGCCGACGTCGGCCAGCCGCTCCAGACAGTCCCGGGGGAACGGCGCCTGCCGCTCGACGAAGTCGGTGAACGCCATGGTGGTGTCCAGCCGCACCTGCCCGTACCGCTCCGCGAGCGCGAGGAAGTCGGTGTACTCGGGCATCCCCATGTGCGCGACCACGAGCGGCAGCCGCGGATGCCGGGCGAGCAGCCGCGCGATCGGCTCGGGCCCGGTGTGCTTGCCGGGCGCGGGCCCGGAGCCGCAGTGCGTCACGATCGGCGTCCCGGCGTCGGCGAGCAGCCCCCACACGGGGTCGAGCAGCGGATCGTTCGGGTCGTAGGCGCCGACCTGCACATGCGCCTTGAACACCCGCGCCCCCGCGTCCAGCGCCTCGCGCACGTACGACTCGGCGCCCGGCTCGGGGAAGAAGGTGGCGGTGTGCAGGCAGTCGGGCGTGCGGGCGGCGAAGCCGGCGGCCCACGCGTTGAGCCAGCGCGCCATCCCGGCCTTGTGCGGATAGAGCATGGACGTGAAGGCCACGACCCCGAACTCCCGCAATCGGGCCAGCCGTTGATGCTCCTCCTCCCGGTACGTGATCGGCCACTCGGTGCCGACGAGCGGGCCCGCGGAGTCGAAGTAGGCCCACACCTTGCGGAGCACGCGCTCGGGCATGAAGTGGGTGTGCACGTCGACGAGACCGGGCAGCCGGTGCCGGGCACGGAAGGCGGCGACCCGCTCGGCCTCGGTGGGGCCCGAGGCGGAAGTGGGGCCGGGCGCGGAAGTGGGGCCGGGGGCGGTGGCCTCACTCACGCTCGAAGCTCCGGCTCCGCTCGACCTTGGCGACGTGCACGGTGTACCGCTGGTACCACTCGGCGCGCCCCTGCTTCTGCGCGACGCGGTGCTCACCGTTGGACCGCCACCGCTCGACGGCGGCGGCGTCCCGGAAGTACGAGACGGTGATGCCGAGGCCACCGGGCTCGTGCGCCGACTCGTGCCCGAGGTATCCCGGTATCTCCTTGACCAACTCGTCGATCCGGTCGGCGGCCTCCCCGTACCCGCGGTCCCCCTCGGTCCGCACGGCGGTGAACACCACGAGGTAGTACGGCGCTTCGAAGGCGGGCAACGGCCGCGCCGCAGCCCCACCGGCCGCTTGGTCAGCCGCATCGACGTGATCACTCATGTCCCTACGATCCCCTGTCCCCCGGCGCGGGGGAAGGGGAGCGTCGGCCCTTGGCCTAGAAGAGCCCACCCTGCACCCCCGGCACCTCACGCACCACGAACCCCGCGTCCGTGGCCCCCGCCGACACCCGCTCCAACGGCCACCCGGCCAGCACCCGGACGTCGACGACGAGCCGCCGCCCGCCGTCCTCCTCCACGAGATGCAGATCGGGGCCGGCGGCCGCGACGACCCGCCCCGCCACGACGGCGCCCTCCGCGAGCTCGCTCACCACGGCGTCGACCCGGTCGATCCCGGCGAGCCCGAACGCCTCCCCGTGATCCACCACCTGGCACGGCAGCCGCTCCAACGACTCGGGCCACCCGTCGAGCCCCACGGCCACGGCGTGGGCCCGCACCAGCTCGGCGCCCCGCTCCCCGGCCCCCGGCAACCCGCTCCGCACGGCCCGCTTCTTCTCGTACGGAATCCGGTCCGGCACCCCGAGCGCCACCCGCAACAGCTCCTCGGCCCGCCGGGCCGCCATCAAGGGCCCCCGCCCCAGCCACGTGAAGGCCACGGCCCCCTGCTCCAGCAGCCGATCGCTCCCCCTCCGCGTCCCCGTGATCCCCACCTTCACGAGCCCGTCCCCGAACCACGCCAAGTACACGTGGTACGGCCGGGGATCGTCGGCGATGGTGTCCGCGGCCACGGACCACGCCCGGTCGATCCCGGCACACTCCGCGCACTGCGCCCGCGTCCCACGCACCGGCACGGCGTCCCACCCGGGACAGACGGTCCACCGCCCTCCCCGCCACACCCCGAGACACCGCCGCGCCCCACCGACCCGGAACGCCACCCCGTCCCCGAACCGCACCCCGCTCTCCCGCTCGCCCCCGCCGTCCCCCACCCACCCGAAGACCGGCCCGCCCCCACGCCACCGCATTCCGGTGCACCACCACGTCATACGAGCCAGGATGACGCACGGCACTGACAACGCCCGGACAACGCAAGAGGCCCCGGATCTCTCCGGGGCCTCTTGTCAGTGTGCACTCGGCAGGATTCGAACCTGCAACCTTCTGATCCGTAGGATTGGGCAAGATCGCAGGTACCGGGCTGGCTCCCGCTGACCTTGACCGCCCAAGTTGGCGATCACGGGTGTCTGTGTGCCGTCGTTGCCGTCAGAACTGCCGTCAATCTGAGCTGTGCCGACACCTACACCTGTCAGCGCCGGCCGGGCGTCAGCACAGCAATCTGGCCCGGCTTCCCGACTCCACCAGTCTCAGAACTCGGCCGATCGAAGCTCTCCTGCGCGAGTTGCAACCTTCACTACTCATTCATGGCGGCTCGCTCCGCTCCCCGCGCGCGGCACGGGCGCACAGCAATCAGCCACCTGATGCCAGAGAAGAGGTACGTCGTGGCTGGGTCCGTCGGCTCCACAGCTTTACGGAGCCATTTTGGCGCGAGCCTCGAAGATCATGGTCCCAAAGCCGCTCCGCTGACCTAGGTGACATTGCCCCGTACGTCAGTCAGCGTCGTTCATTTTCAAGGCGTGTCAACTGCTTGCCTGATATCTTGACCTGGACGGTCAAATTCACATGTGGTTGCTTCGCGGGCCGTCGCCACTGTAACCGATATTTGGGTAAAAACAGGTGCGGCCATGGCCGCACGTTCGAAGATTTCGCAGTTGCCACCGTTCTAGGAATATCGCTGACGATCATCCTGTTTCGGTGATTGATCCTATAATTAAAGCCATGTAGCACTTCAAGGAGAAGCAGCGTGGGCGAGCCGACTTACCAAAACATCACCGCGACTGTGCGTCCGCCCCGGTGTGCCATCTTCATTAACAAGAATAGTGAGTACTGGAAAACCGCAGCCAACGCGGCTATCACCCAAGCATCTCAAGTGTGGGGTGGTCGTTACTTTCTGATTGTGCCGACAGATGGCGAAAAGATTGAAGGCAAATTTTGGGAGTTACTTGAGGCCTACAGTCCTGACCATCTCGCAGTTTGCAATCTGACGTTCACGGACTTCGAAGAAGCCAACCCGGATCGATATGCGGAGATCAAACAGTTTCACAAGAATAGCGAGCAAACCAAAGACTGGAGTGACGCAGAGTTCGAGGATTGGTTTACGGATAGTGCTGCGCAGTCTCAGGTGGATGAGCTCATCATCAGTGAAAGCCTAAATAAGGAGCTGATCTACCGACTGAGTCCGTTTCATCACAGTGATGCAGTCGACCAACATCTGACGAGTACGTCCGGCTTCGGGTACCCCTTCACGAAGATCGCAAAAATCATTTCGGCGGCTACCAGACACATCGACCTCGTGAGGCTCCCCCCGGTAATTAGCGATCCAACGTTCAAGCTGCTCATCCATTCCGAGACGGGAGTAGGAAGCAGCGAGTATATCGACGAGATCAGTGAAGCTGGCTTCACGCCGAAGCGATTGCCGGACACATACAAGCTGACAAACGTTTTGACTCACGTCCAAGGGCCACAACGGCCATATTCTGGCGAACACGAAGAACCGCACTTGGATGAGAGTTTCCTGCCGAATACCCCGTTCGGTCTAAGTATGCTGCACCTGGGTCAGTACTACAGGGCTGACAATCATCGGTCAGATAAAGAACCAGTGGTTCTAGTACTTGGTGACACAGTGGAGGACTTTTGCTTCTACTACTCATTGTCCCGCATGCATGAGGGCGTTAAGTGGCTTCCACAGGCCTGGCTGCGCTCATACACTAAGGCACGTAATACAGCCAGAAAGCGCCGTGAGCAGGGACAAGAAGTAGAGCCATTTACGCTACAGCAGCAATCAGGACGCGACCTTGTTAGTGTTGTGTCCTCCCTGATTCGCTACGGCCATAGCGCTAAGAGCGTGCAGTTGTGCAGCATGAGTCTTAGCCAACGACAACTCGTTTCCTATCGGACCCAGATTGGAAGGCTCTCGTATTTTGAGCCTGACAGGTTCGCTTCCAAGATTGAATGCGTTTCCGTCGAATCCATCTCGACCTCATGTGTGCTTCGGGTCTACGAGACCGACAACTACGTCAACCATCGCAGTATGGTGTTTGTTGACGGGAAGAGTGTCAGCCCATTTGCTACACCCAAGCCTAAGAGCTTCAACGCAATCAGGCTTCCCGGCCACTATTGGCTGACGTCGCTACAAATCGAGGGCTATCAGCCGCCGTCGCTACCAACGTTGGGGCCGAAAATCGCCAATCTCCACAACTCGACTACCGAGTCTCGTGTGGCAAATGACGGCATTGCTTATCTGTGTCCCAACTCCATGATCTTCGGCAGTGACCTCGACGCCATTTTGGTTCGCCCCAAGATCGAGATGCTGAACACTGTGACGCTCTTCGATACTTACTTTGAAGGTGTCGGTGTCAAGGTCCGATACTCAGATAAGGGAAACTACTTCAACGACACGCTCCGACGGTTTGGCGGTCTGGACGCTACCGGCAAGTTCATCAAGGCTGCCGCCACCAGGTCGATTCTGGATAAGTTCATGTCGAAGAAGGTGGCCGAGGGCGGCAACATCATCTACCTGGAGAACGACCAGAGGGCCTACCTGAATCTCGACGCCATTGCGGGCAGCTTGAGTGACGAGAAGGCGGCTGCTGATCTGGTAGATGATCTTGTGGGAAATCAGGTGCTCCAACGCGGCTATATCTTCCAGTGTGAACGGTGTCGTCTGATTTCCTGGTATGGAATCGATGCCCTGACGACAGAATTCACATGCAACCGCTGCTCTTTGAGTCAGCAATTCACGCGAGGACATTGGAGGAACCCGGTTGTACCTCACTGGTACTACAGGCTTTCGGAGACAATTTACCAGTTCTATCGGAATAACTCACACCTCACTGCGCAGGTTCTGTACAAGCTGAAAGGCGAGTCGAAGTCCGCTTTCCACTATGCCCCTGAGATCGATCTACTCGACTTTCCCCGGAGAGGCAGGATCCGGGAAATGGACGTAGCTTGCATCGTTGATGGTGCGATCGTATTCGGCGAGTGCAAGACTGACTCTTTGAAGACCGAAGCTTTGGAAAAGTTTGCAGCTTTGGCAAAGATGCCACTCAGAAATCCCGCCCGAGTCATCTTTGCAACAACGCAACATGTCTCAGACGAGTTCAAGGAGCAGATGAGTAAAGTGCCGAACGCCGAGCTGATGGTTCGCAGTGATTTGTACGACGACTAGTTTCACCTCGTCGCACTGTGCAATCGAGACGCGTCAGGCGGCTTGGCCAGCTGCGGGTTGATGGTCACAATCTAAGCGGCCATTTCGACGCCATAACTGCGGAGAGGTTCGACAGCAACGTTGACAGCTGGGTATGCCCTTACTGCCACTGACTCGCGACCCACCGTTCTCGCTCAGCCAGAAGCTCAGTCTTCGTGACCTTGATCGGGCTAAAGTCAACACCGCCAAGCGGAAAGATCCACTGTTCCAGAGCAAGCCGTACATCCACTTGCGTCAGGTCGTTGCTGTATAGACCGGCAGTGCCCAACTTCTCCAGGATACTTTTGTTGATCGCTTCAACCTTCACCCAGTGGGTGTCGTCGTCCAGAGATACGCCGTCCCACTCCTTGGCAATGATCTCCAGCCCCTCCTTGCTCGTGCAGCCGAAGCGATGCAGCGCAAGGGCCAGGTCGACCACCATGCTTGGCCAGGAGGAGAGCTTCAGGTCACTCAGCCTTGCTGGCGTGATCCAGGCGCTGTCACCCTCGCTCGTGACGTAGTCGACGTACAGACTCTCTTCACGATCTGCCTCAACGCGATTGCGGAAGATCCAGTCAACATCGTTGGGACCGTCGAGATAGAGACTGTGGCGTAGGGACTCCGCGTAGCCGCGCACCTCTGCCAGATCTGCCGGTCGGCCTTCAACCAACCGCGCATAGATCCCTCGGGCCAGGTGGCTGTAGAAGGTCCTCAACTGCCCCCGTACCGCATCGATGTCAGTCCAGCCCATACGAACGACATCCCAGAGGATGAGCATCTTCGCCGCTTCCTCGCTGGCGAGACCGTCGATCACTGCTGCGCCTCGACTGCGCCCGGCCTCTTGAAGGTGGATGAGGTCATCCCGCAGCGTGCTGACGTGTTCCGCCAGCAGTTCAAGGCCCTCGGCAATGAGGTCAAGCCGTTCAGCCTTGGGGACGTTGAGGACAGCAACGAGATCTCTCGGCTTCATCCCAGCAGGCTACGGCGCCAAGAACCGCTGGACTAGCGAGTAGTTGCCGACGTCGATTCGAGCGGAGCAATCACTCGTAGTTCACGTTTCCGAGGGGGAGTGGCCGGCGTCAAGTGGGTGATCGAGTTCTAGCTTGCGGGAAGGCTCGTACCTCAACTACCAGAAGGTGGTGGCTGCTCACTGGCTACACGAACGATCCTGAAGATGGCGACAGTCCCCAGGAATGGCGATGGACCACCGGTAAGGGGGTAGTCGTCTGTCGTCGCGGCGTAGAGGGCAAACCGCTTCTCGGCGAGCTCGTCCAGGATGGCAGTGATGCTTCGCTGTGCGTCCCGCACTGAGGAGCGAGAGAAATCGATGTCTCCTGAGATGTCGCTCCAGTCTCGGAAGCTTTGGACCGCACTGTCGATGAGGTCCTGCTCGTCGTCGGTACAGTCGTTTGGTTCCTCATGAGGCAACCATCCGAGGCAGTCTGAGAGGACTGGCCAGAGGTCACGCCCCGTCTTCATGTGGTTGAGCACTACGAATTCAAACTCTGGCTCGTCCACCGTGATGACGTCGATGATCCTTTCGACCTGCCCCTGCTTGAGCTTGCTGATCTCATCGGAGAGCGTCTTGAGTCCCCAGACCTCGATGGTGACGTCGGGGTACAGGGGGCGAAGCGTGTTGTCGATGAACTGGTCGACCTCGCCGGGCAACGTGTCGTTGGTGAGGAAGCGCCACACCTTCACGTCCCGGTGCTCCTGGAGGCAGCCCTCCAAGTCCCCGCGGATCTTACCCTTGGCCTTGGCAAACGTCTCACCGCGAGTTGCGTGCGCCGCGAAGAACACCCGGGCCTTCGGGCAGTAGCCGTCGTTCTTGGTGTCGCCCTTCGGTCCGGCTGCCCGCACGGGTTGGTAGTCGCCGGGGTACAACACGAGGCCGAGCCGATCCATGCAGTCCTGGAAGGCGTTGCCTTCCAGCCGAAGGAGTTGGCCTTCCACGAGCTTCCGTAGCGAGTTTTGATCCACAGCAGCCATTACCGCACAGCTCCTACGTCCTGCGCAGCTAGGTCAGACAGATCAAACGGCCGTAGCCGGCTGATGGCTGATGGCTGATGGGCTCGGCCTACGCGACGAGCGCGGTGTCCTCATCCCTGGTGTCTTTAAAAGCAACGCTCGTGACAGGGGAGCTGTCCGAGCGCTGGCACCGACGCCGACGAAGAACGACGTCGGGAAAGTCCCCAAGTGCAACCACCGAGACGGTCCACACCACAACCGCACCCGATCGAGCGGGGAACAGCACAGCAGGGAACCACGGTGAAAGCAGCCGGGCCCGACGAGGCCGTATCGTGGCCGTTCCGCCAGGTCAGCAGCCGATCCGACCGCAAATGATCACAGCATCCCAAGCTGAGAGTGCGAGTTCGATGCTCGTCTCCGGCTTCATAGCGAACGCGCAGGTCCAAGGCTCGGACCCGTCTGCCGAGTGCGGGCATCAGCCATCGCATGCCAGACTCGCCGCGTGAGTGAACTAGCGACCGCGATCGTCAGCGGAGCGGCTGGCCTTGCCGTGGGGGCGGCAGCCTCGGTCGTTCAGGTGTGGAAGGTAAGGAAAAACGCGGCTCAGGCTGACATGGCCCGCAAGGCACGGGACGCCCAATTGGTTGGGGAGATCCGAGCCACGGGGCAGGCGTGGATTGAATACCTCCTGCGCGCCTGCGAACAGCTAGCTGGGGGCCAGCACGTTGACGAGTCAACGTTCACGGCCCGAGCGGATGAGCTGCGGGAATCTGCTTACCGTGCGATGTCAAAGATCCCGCCTACGGATAACGACGACTTCTTCTACGGTCCCTTTGCCGACCAGATGAGACGCTTGCAGCAACAGGTTGAGGACGCCGTTCGACGAGGCGACCAGAACCTTGCGAGGTGGTTGCTCGACCCTCGACCGGTGACTCAAGTCTCCTTCAATGACGCCTTCACGCATACGCAAATACAGCGGCGCATGTCGACGAAGCGTTTGTACCGTCTGATCGAAAGCGGGGCCTTGAACATCGGTTCCGGTGAGCTTGCCCCAGGAAGCGAAGACTGACTGTTTTTCTCCGACGATGGGTAGTGGCGAGATGAGCTCGGCTCCTTCGCTGTACAGGAGCGAAGTCCCGCAACCACAGCAACCAGTCCCCGCCGGCAAGAGCGCATCTCAGGTCAGTGCGTGACCACTACGGCGGTTGGTGCCCGGCCCACATAAAGCTACGGATGAGAAGTCGATGCGGGTTTGACTTCAGGTCTACTGAGGTGCTGGCTCGCTGGATGAAGGTGGCTCGTGATCACTGCGTAGCGACTGATCGGAGCGCCACCCAGCGAAGGATCCGTCGCGGGAGCGCACGCCCCTTAGGTCACCATGCAGCAAAACCGCCGACTCTGGTCTACGTGCAGGCGGATCAGCTAGATAGGCGTTGATGTGGTCCCAGGTTCGCAGCTCCGGGGAGAGACTCTCGTACCAGGCCAAACCGCGGACATTGCAGTTCCGGCACAGGAGTCCTCGTACACACTGCCCACACGACGACTGGCTCGGACAGCAGTTGTGATCGTGATCGATGTGCCACCAAGACGGACCCTCCATCGACGGATCTCCACCCAGCCTGAGGCACAACGGGCAAGTATCGTCTTGGGCTCTAAGGATCGCATTGACGCGTTCAACCGTTAGCTTGTGTCGGCGTGCCTGCCGGACTGCGTTGGTGCACTGCGGACATCTCCTCCCCTTGGGTCCTGCGAGCACTCGCCATAAACTGTCGGCGCACATAACGCACGGAGAACCCAGGGTTTCGGCCCACGCATAGAACTCTTCGTCGGTTTCCCAATCCATAGCAGCAAGCTAGACGCCGCCACTGACATCCAACGGGCCGTGGCGCCTGCCGTCCCAACTGCTCTGCGCCGTCTCAGTTTCCGTCTCGTTCACTTTCGTACATGGTCGTTCAGACGAGGCCCCGAGCCGCCCCGCGACGAATAGCAACCGAGCATGCACGCAGGTGAACGGCCCCGTCCGAGAGCCTGAGTAACACCACCGCAGTTGGCAGCGTGTTGAGTGGCGTGCGCGAAGCCTTGATCGAAGACGACTTCGCTCAACTCCCGATCAATGGTGCCGTCAGTCGCCGTCAGCCGAGATACGGGCGCTCGCGGTGCTCCAGGAAGTGCCGGAGCCTAAGCCGCTGAGTGTGGTGCATCGACAAGTCCTCAAGCTCCTCCGGGCGAACAAACCGGAGTTCTGTCGACTCGTTGGAGATTGCGAGCTCACCGCCGACGGCCCGAGCGGTGAAGCAGACATTGAACTGTCGCCGGACTTCACCATCCGTGTACTCGATGATGTGCTTCGGATCGGTGTACGTTCCGACCAGCCCCGTGATCTCCACGTCCAGCCCGGTCTCTTCCTTGACCTCGCGGACCGCCGTACCGGGCAGTGAATCGGTGAGGTCCATGCCGCCTCCCGGCAGGGCCCACAGGTCGTTGTCCCGACGTCGCTGAAGCAGGATGCGCCCCTGCTCATCAGTGACGACCGCGGAGGCCGCGACAACCATGCTGTTCGGCTTGGGTGCGTTCGGGTCGTCGTAGTACTCGGTCCGCGACATGGTCACTCCTCCTGCTGTACCGGCTCCGCCGTCGCCCATACCGCGTCGAAGCTCTGCCCGTAGGTGTCGAACATGCCGCCTTCCCCGTTGCGACGGAGATGCCACACCGGGGCACCGTAGGCGTTCACTCCCCAGACGTGAGCGTTGATCAGCATCTGGTCATCGGCGCGGTACAAGGAGTTGTAGAGCGTCGTTCCGTGGGTCCTTATCTCGATGCCGGGTACGCCGACCAGAGGGCGGTAGTGCATCAGCGCCAGTCGGCACCGGGACTCGATGCCGTGGCCGAACCGCTCCTCCTGGCCGCGTGCCTGGACGTTCGAGCTGTCGGCATCTCCTATCGCGATGCGAACGGAGCAGCCTTCGGCAGCACGCTCGCGAAGCAGATCGTTGAGCCGGGGGTACGCCTCGTGGAGGAAGACGGCCGCGTACACCAACACGTCGATGTGCTCACGGGCCTGCGCCATCATGTCCACGAACGTGGATACAGGGAGGTCGGCACGTTGCTCGTAGAGGGCGACGAGCTCCGGGCTGATAGATCGGGCGGCGCGAGCCTGCCGCAGTGCCGGCCATAGTGCGTGCACGTCTTCTCCTAGGGCTTCAGCCGCCTCCAAGGCTGTGGCACGGCGCGGCGTACGGCCAAGATTCACCCATCGCTCCACCGACTTGGGATCGACCTCAACTGCCTTTGCTAGGGCGGCGTACGTCCAGCCTCCGGCCGCCATGACGGCACGTAGTCTCTCGTTCTGCATGAGTCTCCCCCTGACGGTTGGGACGGCACTAGGGACGTTCTACCCGACGCAGGACGTCCCGAAGTGGGGTTTGGGGGTTGTTCCTAGGTCCTGTCAGTCGGCCTGATGCTTCTCCGCATGGACACGGACGGATACGGACCGCTTACGGGTGATGCGGCTCTCCGGATCGGACCCGGTTCGTCCCATCTGCGAGTAGGAGGCACAAGTGGTCGACAAGGCGGCCCTACCGACTGTCGGCACCCTCGTGGTGGATGAACGCACCGACAAGGCCGGCATCGTCATGGGACACGAGGGCCCGTACGTACAACTGCGCCCGCCGCGGGGCGGCATGGAGTGGGATGCCCCGCCCGAGACACTCCGTGAGCCCACCCAAGCCGAAGGACTGAGCGCGAAGGTGTTCCTGGCCAACGAAGTGTCATGGGGGAACAGCCGGTGGGAAATGTGAGCCCTCGGGCCGTACAGCGATATGAGACGTGGACTCTCGAACCCGATCGGGAGCCTGACGCCGAACCCACGACGTACGCCATGCAGTGTGCAGTGGACGGCGAGACGTCACCGACCTGCGAGGACTTCGTCGAGCCCCAGGACTGGGTCCTCAAGCACTGCGGCAAGAACCCCTCACACCACACCTATCGCGAGATCATCACGCGGCCGTGGCGATCCTGGATGAGCGCATGATGCGCCGAACGATCAACCGGCTGGGGCAGTTCACGGGCCCGCTACTGATCATCATGATCTCCGGATCAAGCGGTGTAGTCATCGGCGTCGCGCTGGCGTCCAGAGCTTCGTCGTTCTGAACCCCCGTCCCCATCGACTGACGCCGATCAACGTGGTTCCCCCACGTTCTACGGGCTCGGTGGGGACGGGTCCACATCTGCGTCCGGCCTGCCCGGTACGCGCAGTCCCCGCCCTCGCCGTGCGCAAGGGCGCCTAGAGCAAGAGACCGGACCACCCCTCAGCCTGGACAGCATTCCGGGTGGTCCGGTCGCGGAAGCCCTGATCAGGACCCCGGTGCCGATGGTACCGGGGCGGTCGGCGTTCTCGAACTCGGGTGCGACTACAACCCCGGTTCCTAGCTTCCGAGTTGGAGACGATCAATGATGCGGGGAAGTCCGTGGGAGCCCAGTCCTGACCCCAGCCACCGAAAGTCAGCCACGACGGCGGGACAGACGAACGAGCACCCGTCACGTGTGCCGCGAGCAACCCAATTCCGGTCTCAGCCACCCCACTTGTTCACGTCACGGACTGTTCCACTGTTCGGCCTGGCCGTTGCCGACGTGACATGGCGACCGCGTTCGGGCTGCGCGTCAGTGGTCGGTGCGGCTATGGGGTGGCGGGCGGTCGAGTGGCGTGGTCGGGTCGGTACACGTTGGCGGGGCCCTGGTGCTCGGGGTGGTCAAGTTACTTTCCGACCTTGCCGTCCGTCTCGGCGAAGCTGCGCGCTGAGCGGCGTGGGGCCGCCGCAGCGGTGGCGGAGACATGGAGCGGCGGCGGCCCCGGGCCGCCAGCGCGCGCGGTCCGCCGCAGGCGGGCCGCCTTGATCCAGTAAAGAAACTTTGGACAGCTCGCCCCTTGGGCCGCTCCTCGCTGACCGTTTCCCGATACTTGGTCATCTATTGAGCCGTTCTGCGCTCTGGATCGCCAAAACTTATCCACAGGCGTTCTGGGTTTTCCTGAACTCGTCGGGCCCGGACTGTCACACGGCGAGGCCTGCCCACACCTGTAGCAGGCGAAGGACCAAGCATCGGCGCCATAGCCGAAGCGGGCTACTGGGGGGCGTGTGACGGGACGCGAAAGCAAGTTGCATCACCGTGGTGCGGGAGGACGTGAAGCCTTCAACCGCCCTACGGGACAGGGCATCCCACGGGCTAGTGATCCGTGGTGGCGTGAGCAGTCAGATCAGCGCGATGAAGGGCGGGACCTGGTGGATGAGTCGGAGATAGCGGCACTTGACGGTGAAGTGACGCGTCTCGTAGTGGAGTTGGCCGAACTGGCGTCACTCCTGAAGCAGGTGCGAGCGGAAATTAGGCGCCTTCGCCCTCACCCTTCAGCTGCTGCATCAGCTCCAACAGGCTCTGCATCGTCTCGCGCATCTCGCCGACCTGGCCGCGCAGATCGGCAACCTCGGCGGAAAGGGACGCGACCTTAGAGCGCAGGCCTGCGGCGTTACCCTCCGAACCCTCCAACTCGGAGAGCTCCGGGTTCTCCGTCCCACCCTCTGCCCCGGGGCCGGCGGCGGGGCGGCGAATGAAACTGCCCCGCCCCTGGACGCTGTAGATCAGTTCTTCGCTCTTCAGCAGCCGGAACGCGTTCTGGATGGTCGCGCTGGCCAGACCGAACTTCTCTTGGAGCTCACGGGAGGACGGGACCTTGTCCCCGGGACTCAGCTCACCGCTCTGGATCTGACGGCGGAGGTACTCGGCCACCTGCACGTAGGGCGGCCGTGAGTCGTCTTCCAGGGGCAGCGTCATGGCCCAAGAATACGGCGGCTACGCCTGCCCCACCTACGGAACACATGGGTAGCAGCAAACATCCAACACATGAGTGTTGCAGTACACCTAGCTGTTGTGGTTACCTCGTGTAGCGGCCGACACCCGGACCGCAGAACCAACCGAAGGGCTCTATCTGTCATGGCTATGACCTTCATCCGCGTCGGTCTGCTCGACTCCACGAATTTCATGGTCGGCACGCCTCCGGTGCCGAAGTGGAAGGACCAGGAGAACGGTGTGCGCGCCGTCGACCGCGAGACCGGCCAGCCGATGTTCGTCGTGACGCTCTTCCTGATGGAGGACGACCGGGCCGAGGCAATGAAGATCACCGTTCCGGCGGGAGGTCTGCCGAACGGTCTTCACCCCGGTCGCTTCGTGAAGCCGGTGGAGCTGTTCGCGATTCCGTGGGCCCGGATCTTCAACGACTCCCTTCAGGAGGGCGTCGCCTTCCGCTGCACGTCCCTGGAGCTGGTCGCTGGCCCGGCGGTCCCGCAGGAGGCTGCCGAATCTGCGGCGGCGTAGGTCCAGCACTCCGCGACATCCCAGAGCGGCGGCCTTTGTCTTCTCACCTCTGCGGGGCAGGACGCCGCCGCTCTGGCGGCCAACTCCTCACAAACAGAAGGACGCAGTGATGAACGGAATCAACGAAGCCTTCGGCTGGATCAGCGGTGCTGTCTGGCTGGGCCTCATAGTGATCACCCTGTGGGCGGTGGTGTGGGTGGTCCACTACCTGCGAGCGACGCCCATGGAACGCCGCAGCATCCGTCTGGCTGTACGCATCCGGTGGGGCTGGAAGCGGCTGGCGCCGATGGTCGGGCTGTCCGTCACCGACAAGATGCCAACCGCCGTGGCCTCTCTCACCAGCGGTGACAAGGTCGTGAAGCCCCGCGTCCTGGTGCCAACCCTCAAGGTCGTCCCGGATGAGTTCGGGGTCATCGTGCGGGCGGGCTGCCTGCCGCAGGTGGGCCTGAAGGAATTCCAGAATGCGGCCCCGTACCTGGCCGACGCATGGCGCATGACCCGGGTCTCGGTCCTCCCGGACAAACCGGGTCAGGTCCTCATCCGCGGCGTACGAGTCGACCCGCTCGTTACCTCGACCACGCACACCCCAACGGGGGAGATGCCGCAGAAGGTGGCCTTGTGGGATCTCGGTCTGGACGAGTTCGGCATGCCCGTCAGCGTGCCGCTGTCGGAAGTTCCCGGCGTGACGATGGCGGGCCTGCCCGGCTTCGGGAAGACGTCTGCGGTCAACCGTCTGATCTGTGACTGGGCCCCGTCACCGGCCGTGCAGTTCAACGTGTTCGACGGCAAGGTGTCGCACGCCTACGAGGGAGACTATGCCGATCTTGTGGACCGACTGTTCGCCTTCGTCGGTGACGACCTGGAGGCGGCGAACAAGGAGCTGAAGCGGCTGGTCGAGCTACGCCGTGCCCGCTCTTCCTGTCAGAAGCAGATCCGAGGCGTCAAGAACTTCTGGCACGCCGGGCCCACGGAAGAGTGGCCGCTGATCGTCACCATCATCGACGAAGCGCACACCTACTTCCGCGATCACAAGGGCTCTGACGCGCAGACGAAGCAACTGGCCGCCCTGGCTGTTGAGAACGCTCGGCTGGCGGAAGACCTCACCAAGAAGGGGAGAGCGCTTGGCTTCCTGACCCTGATCATCACGCAGAAGACCACCGGCGACGCCATCCCTACCTTCATCAGGGACGTGTGTCCGGTCGGCCTGTCATTCGCCCAGAAGACTGCCGACGCCGCCGTTGCCGCCCTCGGAGACGACATCCGTCAGTGGCCCGAAGCCAACCCGGTCACGCTCCAAGACGCCGCCTATGTAGGGGTGGCGGTCATGAACGCCCATGGTCGCCCCGGCTTCGTCCGCATCCGCACCCCGTTCGTGGCCGACGAGCACGCCGCCCGCATAGCTGCCGAGACAGCACACCTCACCCGTGACCCCGGCCGGCTCCTCGAGGGCCTCACCGGTCAGGACCCCGTTGACCTCGCCAAGGCCCTGCCAGAAACAGCCTGAACGTCCCTATCGCCTACGCCCTCGAAAGGAGGTGAAACCCCATGTCAGAAGACAGGATCACGCAACGCACGGTCACCGTGGTCATGGCTGTCATCGCCCTACTGGCCTTCGTGTTCTCCTTCGGCAACGTCTGGAACCTCGCCCTACGTCTCGACGTTCCCGGCTCCGTCGCACCGCTCATCGCCCCGATGGTGGACCTGTCCGTGGTCGGCCTCCTGGTCGCCCTGCGGTACCTGTCCCTGCGCGGAGTCCCGGCCAGTGAACTCAAGGCGGCAACCCGCCTCATGCACGTCTCCGGCTTCTTCACCCTCGCTCTGAACGTGGCCGAACCCTTCATCTCCGAGCACTACGGCCGCGCCTGCGTGGACGCTGTGGCTCCCCTGCTCCTCCTCGGCTGGGGCGCGGTCGGCCCTGCCCTCCTGCGCCACTTCCACGCGGTCGCCACCCCCGCCGACGCGCCGACCGAATCCCCTGCGGTGCTGACCGACACGGCACAAGCACCGGACCAATCGGCACTGCCCGCACCCGCCGAAGCTGTCCAACCTGCGGCGTCCCTCTCCCCGCTGCCCGTCGCCGACCCGGCCCAGGCCGCCCCTGTGCCCCAGGGCCTCCTGGAAGCCGCACGTGAGATCGCGGCCGACCACACCGCGACCCACGGCCAGCCCATCACTGCCTCGCAACTCAAGGCTCGGCTCGGCGTCGGCCTTCCCCTGGCCAAGGCTGCGCACGCCGCCCTGACCGCCTGAACTTCGGCCGGCTTCGGCCCCTCTCCCTACCCCTGCCCTGCCGGGCCCGGTTCGTCATGCCTCCGGGCAGTAGCAAACCCCCTCGGCTGCTGCCCGGCGGTCCCTGCCCCACCAGAAGGGATACCTGCACGCCATGGCCCGCGAAATCGGCCTGCACCATGTGATCAGCCCCGCAATCCGCGACCTTCTCGCCCTCGCGAACGGCGATGGCTTCGACCGCGTCACCGAACAAGTCCGCAACCTGCGTGGCTGTACCAACCCCGTGAACCTGCACGGCTGGACAACCACCACCGACGCGACCACCAAGCAAGCGGTCCGCTCCTACCGCTCCGAGGACGAACCCTCCGGACGGCTACTGACCACCTGCGGAAACCGCCGCTCCTCCCGCTGCCCTGCCTGTTCTCGGGTGTACGCCGCCGACACGTACCACCTCATCAAGGCCGGGCTGTCCGGCGGCAAGAGCGTCGCCGAAACCGTCCGCGACCACCCCCGCGCCTTCGTCACCCTCACCGCCCCGTCCTTCGGCCCCGTTCACAACCGCCCTACGACGAAGGCAGGTGAGCCCCGCCCCTGCGCATGCGGCGCAAGCCACCCACAGGACGCTCCCGAACTCGGCACCCCACTCAGCCCAGCAAGCTACGACTACACCGGCGCCGTTCTGTGGAATGCCCACGCCGGGGCACTCTGGGCACGCTTCACCACCTACATGCGGCGTGCCCTCGCCAAGCACCTCGGCATGACACAGAAGGCACTGAACGCTGCCCTCCGGGTCTCCTTCGCCAAGGTCGCCGAGTACCAGCAACGCGGCCTGGTCCACTTTCACGCAGTCGTCCGCTTCGACGGTCCCGACGGCCACACCACCTCGCCCCCGGCCTGGGCCACCTTCGACGCCCTTCAGGCGGCTGTCGGCCTGGCGGTCGAGCGCGCAAGTCTCCTCGTCGAGTCGGACGCGGTCGGCGAACGCGTCATCAAATGGGGCGACCGCTTCAAGGTGGACCATATCTCCGCCCTGGGCGACGGTGAACTTACCGATGCCAAAGTCGCTGGATACGTCGCCAAGTACGCCACCAAGAACGCCGAAGGTGCAGGCACGGTTGACCGCACCCTGATGTGTCGCCCCTGCAAGGGACGCGGATACGTACGCGGCCCCGACGGCTTCCGCGACCTGTGCGAGGACTGCGACGGCACCGGCCAAGCCGAACCCCTCACCAGCCTGCCCGTACAGCAGCACGCCCGGCAGATGATCCGCACAGCTTGGGCGCTGGGTCACCTCCCAGAGTTCGCCCACCTCAAGCTCTGGAAGTGGGCTCACATGCTCGGCTTCCGCGGCCACTTCTCCAGCAAATCCCGCGCCTACTCCACCACCCTCGGCGCCCTCCGCGACGTCCGCCGGGCCTGGCGCACCGCACAGGCCGAAGCTGCCCGCGTTCGCGCCGGCCTCCCCGTCGACGACGAGAACACCACCCTCGTCACCACCTCTTCGTGGACCTACCTCAGCAGCGGCTACCGCCCCGGTGAAGAACTTCTCGCCGCCCAAGTCCGCCACGACATGGAGCACGCCCAACGCTGCAAGCACGAAGGGCTGATGCCCGCATGACGACAAACGTGCTCACCGTGGACCAGGTCGCCGCGCGCCTCGGCATCAGCCGCTGGAAGGTCCACGACCTGATCCGCTCCCGCGAACTCGCCTCTTTCAAGATCGGCCGCTGTCGACGCATCAGCGACGCCGCCGTAGACGCGTACGTGTCCCTCCGCACCGAACAGGAAGCCGCCTGATGGCCAAGCCCAAGAAGAACGCCAACAACGAAGGCACCATCTACCAGCGCAAGGACGGGCGTTGGGAAGGCAGCGCGTACGTGCTCACGACTGACGGCACGTACAAGCGGCGCAGCGTCTATGGAAAGACCTGGGACGAAGCACACGAGAAGCTGACCAGACTCAAGGCCGACTCCCTCAACGGCCTGCCGGTGGCCACCAGCAAGATGACGGTCTCCGAGTACCTGGGGTACTGGCTGCTGAACGTCGCCAGGGGCAAGGTCCGGCGGACGACCTACGTCAACTACGAGTCTCTCGTTCGCAACTACGTCACTCCAGAGTTCGGCAGGAAGAAGCTGGTCCGGCTCACTGCTCGCGACATCCGGGCCTTCCTCGTGAAGACGGCCGCCACGTGTCAGTGCTGTGCTCAGGGCAAGGACAAGAAGCGGCCCGAGCACAAGCGGCGCTGCTGCGCCCTCGGCAAGTGCTGCACGAAGCTCCCGTCTGATCGGACCGTGCGCTTCCTTCTGGTGATCCTTCGTGCCGCACTCCAGCACGCCGTGCGCGAAGACGAGCTGCCGCGCAACGTGGCCCGGAACGTGGAGCTGAGCATGGGAACGAAGCGCGAGATCGAACCGCTCACGGTTAAGGA
This sequence comes from Streptomyces sp. BYX5S, assembly GCF_054724165.1. Lineage (NCBI taxonomy): Bacteria > Bacillati > Actinomycetota > Actinomycetes > Kitasatosporales > Streptomycetaceae > Streptomyces > Streptomyces sp. BYX5S. The sequence continues at coordinate 8,147,600 of NZ_CM138829.1, forward strand.
AGGACGCATGCTCCTGGCGGCCGCGCGGGAGAACCGGCTGTGGGCCGCTTACGAGGTGGCGGTTCGAATCGGCCTGCGTCGCGGGGAACTGCTCGGGCTGCGCTGGTCGGACATGGACCTTCACGAAGGTGTCCTCACCGTCCGCCAGGCGCTCCAGCGGGTTGGCGGCGAACTGCTGATCGTCGCGCCGAAGACACAGCGGTCAGCTCGTCGCGTGGCCCTGCCGTCCGAGTGTGTGACCGCGCTCCGGGCTCAGCGTGCCCAGCAGATCGCCGACAAGAAGGCCGCGGGCGATGCCTGGAAGGGCACAGGCCACGGCCTGGTCTTCACCACGAGGAACGGCACGCCCATCGAGCCGCGCAACCTGAACCGGTCCTTCGAGGTCCTCTGCGCCCGGGCCGGCGTTCGCAAGGTCCGCTTCCACGACCTGCGCCACACCTGCGCGTCGCTCCTGCACGAACAGGGAGCCGACGCCCGCATGATCATGGAAGTACTCGGCCACAGCTCGATCCGCGTGACCATGGACATCTACACGTTCGTCCGGCTCGACTCACAGCGTTCGGCGTTCGATCGTGTGAGCGCAGCGCTCGTAAACGGCAGCCAAGATGGCGATGCCCGAACGCTAGACGAGAGGGAACGGTGACGGAGCAGCGACAGGTAGCTGACAACGCAAGCGGGCCCCCACCAGTGGGTGAGGGCCCGCTTCACCGCGTTAGAGCATCAGCCGGCGATCTGCTCGACCGTCTCCACTCTCGCGGACCGAACTCGCAGCTTCACGATCTTCTCGCCTTTGGTTCCGACTCCGTAGAAGTCGATGAACTCTCCTACGGTGGCGAACCCGTTGGCTTCGACTTCGCGCTTGCTGCCGAGGTCTTTGTTGATCACGTACGTGTACGTGATCACCCCTTCGAGCGCTTCGGGTCGTTGCCCGGAGGAACGGTGTTCTGCTCGCGCACCTGGCCGTTCCGACCCCGGACCCGCAGTTCACCGCCACCGTCATTGGCCAGGATCTCCTTGGCGCGCGCGGCGGCTGCTGCCTGGGTCGGCAGCACGGCACTTGCCCGTTCGGATCCAGGCTTCGTCACCGCCCAGCCGTCCTCGCGTCTGGACACATCCCGTGTGTTCGGCTGATTCGTCATGGCACATCCGTTTCCGAGGCCGGACGCGGGCAGCCATCTTGGAGGACCCAAGACAGGACGATAGAGTCTGCGAGCGCGACCAACGCATCAGGCCCCATTGCCAAGCGCCCAACCTCAAGTTGGGCCCCGGCTGGGGCCTGCTTTGGTTTGGCGGATCAAGTGAAGCACCCCGAATGGCCCAGCAGCAAGCACGACACCCCAACATGTGCCATGTGCAGTCAGACCCACCACTACATCTAGTGCTGGCGACGGAGCACAACACCAGATTATCGGCACCCACTGACATTCTCGGAGAGACGGGACGGTCGCCGGGCGGTCGCGCCACTCCCCAACTCGGAACCGGGTGCCAGGCGCAGCCCGCGACTCCTGCGCGTCGAATCGCCACCATCGGTTGGCAGGCGCTCTCACGGGGCCGGACGAGGTTGCCGTCAAACACTGCCGTCAAGACATACGCCAGAGGCCCCGTGGATTCCTCCACGGGGCCTCTGGTCTGGTGTGCACTCGGCAGGATTCGAACCTGCAACCTTCTGATCCGTAGTCAGATGCTCTATCCGTTAAGCTACGAGTGCTTGTTTTTTCTTTTGTTGTTGTCTCCGTTCCCGGCCTTTCGGCCCGTCCCGGCGACAAGAAGAACATTACATGACTGCCGCCGCCATGTGAAATCCGTTAGGCACACCCCTTCTGACCTGCGGAAACGTCGCGAGGGCCCGGTGAGGGGTGGTGGGCGGGGCGGGCCGGGCCGGGCGGGGGCGGGAAACGACGAAGCCCCGGTCCTGGTGGACCGGGGCTTCGGATCTTGCGGCGGAGGCGGAGGGATTTGAACCCTCGATGGGGGGTAAACCCCAAACCGCATTAGCAGTGCGGCGCCATAGACCGGACTAGGCGACGCCTCCAGCACAGTCCCTCTCGCGGATGCGCGAGTGGGTGCGTGCAGATGATGACACAGCTGAACGCCGCGTCACCAATCGCCCCCCACGGTACTAGGCGGGCAGGCCAGAGGGCAAAGCCCGGGGTGTCGACCGCAACCTATGGGTGGGTACGGGCGTTGAGCACGACATGTACATGCGCGTTTCTTCCCGAGTCCTCGGATCCGTCGCCGCCGTCGTCGGCCCGCTCGCCCTGCTCGCCGCCGCTCCCGTCGCCGCGCACGCGGACACCGACCCGGTGGCCGATGGGCTCGACCGGCTGACCATCACCGTCACCGACTCCGACAACGGCAGCGACGGAACGTACGAGCTGGAGTGCCGGCCCGCCGGAGGGACGCACGCGGAGCCGGCCGAGGCCTGCGGGCGGCTCGACGAGTTGGCGGTACAGGGTGTGGACCCGTTCGCCCCGGTCTCCGCCGACGCGCGCTGCACCATGCAGTACGGCGGCCCGGCCACCGCCCGCGTGACGGGCAACTGGCACGGGCGCGCGATCGATTCCTCGTACACGTTGAGCAATGGTTGCGAGATCTCCCGATGGGAGCAGATCGTGCCCGTGCTGCCTGCGACCGGGCCGTGACCCTGGGTCCATCAGTCACACGGTCGTGACGCGGCCCGCTCGGGATCAACACATCCTCTACGTGGGCTCCGTCGCATCCGGCGCCTCCAGTTCAACCTCTGCCCGTAGACTCCCTCCCGTGATACGCCGCGGACCGCGATGCCGGATGGTCCGCGCGGTCGGCACGTCGCAGTAATCAGGGAGGAACCGCAGTCGTGAGCAGCAGGCCATCCCGAGGCGCTGCTCGCCTCGCAGCCATACTTGACGCGCTCCCGGACGGGTTGTTGCTGGTCAACACCAACGGGACCGTGGTCAACGCCAACTCGATCGCCCTCGAGGCCTTCGAGGCGCCCGGCACGGCCCTGGTGGGGCGTGGACTGCTCGATCTGCTGCCCGAGTTCGACTCGCGGCTGATCCCGGGCTCCATGCGCAGGCCCGACACCGTCACCGACGAGCGCGGACGCACCAAGCCGACGCGGATGACCGCGCGCCGCACCGACGCCAGCGAGTTCCCCGTCGAGGTGACCTCCGCGAATCTCGCCGACGGCGCCCGGGACGCCGTGGATCCGTACAGCACCGGCGGCGGTCAGTCGTACAGCGGCTCCGAGCTGCTGATGCTCGTCGTGCGCGATCTGTCGGGGACCGTCGACACCGAGGCCGAGCTGGCCCGTTCGCAGCGGCAGACCGAGATGATCCTGCGCGCCGCCTCCGAGGGCGTCGTCGGCACCGACACCGACGGGCGCATCGTGCTCGTCAACCCCGCCGCCGCGCAGATCCTCGGCTTCCGCGCCAGCGACCTGGGCGGGCAGGAACTGCACCCGCTCATCCTGCACTCGCGCCCGGACGGGGAGCCGTTCCCGTACGAGGAGTCCCCGCTCGCCGACACCCTGCGCTCCGGGCGCAAGCACCGGGTGCGCGGCCAGGTGCTGTGGGCCAAGAACGGCGAGAAGGTGCCCGTCGACATGACGACAGCGCCGGTGCGCGACGGGGATCAACTCGTCGGCGCCGTCATGACCTTCGCCGACCGGCGCACCTTCGAGAAGCTGACCGTCGAGCACGCCGAGGAGCTCGCGCGGCGCGACGAGGCCGAGGAGAAGGAGCGGGCGGAGCACGCCGCCGAGCTCGCTCGCGTGCGCGAGGAGAGCGCCGACGAGCTGGCTCGGGTGCGGGAGGAGCTGGGCTCCGAGCTCACGTCCGTACGCGAGGAGCTCACCGGTGAACTCGCCGCCGTCCGCGAGCAGCACGCCGAGGAGCTGTCCGCCGAGAAGGAGCGGGGCGCCGCGCTCGCGGAGCGCGAGAAGGACCGTTACGAGGCCCTGGCCGCGCGGCACTCGCAGCTGCTCGCCGTGCTCGGGCAGTCGCTGCGCGGGCCGTTGGACGAGCTGCGGCACGAGCTGAGCCAGCTCGCCGCCGACGACGCCGGCCAGCTGTGGCCCGAGGCCAACCAGGTGCTGCACCACCTGGCCGCCGGGTACTCGCGGATGACGACGCTCGTCGACAACGTGCTCGCCTACCAGACCCTCGACGAGGGCGGTTCGCTGCTCTCCCGTACGAACGTCATGTTCGACGCCGTCGTCGCCGCGGGTGTCGACGGGGCCGTCGAGCTGATCGGGCCCGGCCGCGTGCAGTTCGCCGTGCACGCGCCGCCGATCGAGGCCGAGGTCGACGCGGGGCGGCTCGCGACCGCGCTCGCGCACCTCATCGCCGACGTCGCCGGGATCGACGCGACCGGCAACGCCCGGACGCCCGCCACCTCCGGCTATGTCGACTCGACCGTGGTCGTCGCCGCCGCGCAGCGCGGTTCGAACGTGCGGATCGAGGTGCGGGGGCCGTACGCGGGCGGTGACCCGGTGCACGAGCCGATCGTGCAGGGCATCGTGCGGGCGCACGGCGGTGTGCTCCAGACGCACGAGATGCCGGGCATGAGCGGTAGCGCCTACGTGCTTGAGGTGCCGATCGGGACGGGTGCCGGGGTCGTTCCCGCCGGTGCCGGTTCCGGTGCTGGTGCTGGTGCCGGTGGCGCGGAGATGCCCGGCGAGGCGCCGGAGGGCGGTTCCGCCAGCGACGCGGCGCAGGACGCCTCCGCCGAGACCGGACCCAGCCTGCCCGCGCAGGCCACCGGCGGGCGGCGCAGGGCGCGGCGGGCCTCCGGGCCGTCGGTCGACGCGTTCCTGGAGAGCAGTGTTCCGGCCGGCGGCGGACAGAACGCTCCTTCCAGCGGTACGGGCCGCAGGCGCGGACGTCCCGCCCCGGAGGAGTCCGCCGCCCAGGGCTCCGTGGTGACCGCTGCCGAACACGAGGCGGGCGCCCCGGCGTTGGGTGACACGGTGCCGCCGCAGGGCGTGCCCGCGCCGACCGGGCGCAGGGCCCGTCGTGCCGGGCGCCAGGAGCAGGCCGCGCTGCCCGCGCTGCCGTCCGGGCCCGCACCCGAGTCCGAGCAGGGCGCCGAACCGGCGCAGGGTGAGCTGGAGTTGGCCGGTGCCGCCGGTTCCCAGCCGACCGGGCGTCGGGCGCGGCGTGCGCTGCGCACCGCGCAGGCGGCCCAGGAGGCGCAGGCCGCGCGCGAGCAGCAGCAGGCCGGACCGCGCGAGGTGTTCGCCCTTCCCCCGGCCGAGGCCGACCGGACGCCGGCGGCCCGGGAGGCGGCGCAGCCGCAGGGTGTGGCACAGGCGCAGGGTGTGACACAGGCGCAGGCGCAGGCGCAGACGCAGGCCGGTGTGCCGGGTCAGGCGCAGGCCGTTGTGCCCGGTCAGGCGCAGGCCGGGCAGCAGCCCGAAGCGCAGGCCCAGGCGCAGACCGGCGTACAGCCCGGGACGCAGGACGGCGGCGCCATGCCGCAGCCCGCCCCGCCGCAGGCCACCCCGCAGCCGCAGCCCCTTCCGCTGCCGGACGAGGCGCAGCAGCACGACAGCGCCGAGACGCACGTGGCGCAGGACCACACCCCGCCGCAGCCGCACCCGGCGCAGGCCACGCCCGCGCAGGGCACGCCCGCCCCGCCGCAGGCCGCCCCGGCCGGTGGCACCGGTGGCGCGCTGCCGCCGGAGAACGGCCAGGTGGACCAGCAGGCGGCACCGGCCGCGAACCCGGTGGGCAACCAGCCGGTCGCACAGCCCGGAACCCAGCCGCCGAACCAGCCTGTGGCCCCATCGGTGGCGCAACCGGGCGCCCAGCCGCAGCCCCAGCCCCAGCCTCAGTCGCCCAACTCCCCGGCGAACCAGCCGCAGTCGGCACCGGCAACAGCACCGGCACCGGCCCCGGCCCCCGCCCCACAGAACCCGCAGCCCAACCAGCCGCAGCCCGCACCGCAGAGCCCCACGGGCCCGCAGCCGGTCGCGTCGCCTGCCGCGCCGCAGAACCCGGCGGGCCCCCAGCCGACCGCACCGCAGGCCACCGCGCCGCAGCCGGGCGCCGCTCTGGCGGCGAACCCCACGGGCCCCGTGCCGGAAGCCCCGCCCGCCCACGAGAGCGCGCAGGAAGGCGCGCCGCGGCCCGCCGCCGCGGCGCAGCCGCTGCCCGCCGAGGCGCCGAAGCCGGCGGCCCAGCCCTCCGCGCCGACCGGTGACACGAACTCGACGCAGGGACGCGCCTTCAGCGTGCGGACGCTGGGGCAGGGCGTGCCGTTCGGGCGCCAGCGCCCCGCGCAGGCCTCCGTACCGCCGCAGGCGCCCGTACCCCCGCAGGCCCCGCCTCGTCCGGGTGCCGCGCCGCAGCCGGGCCAGCCGCAGGGCGGCACCGGTTCGCAGGGCGGGACGCTCGGCGGTTCCGGACGGCGCCGCAAGCTGTCCAACCGCCAGGGGAACCAGCCGGGACAGCAGAACCAGTCGGGACAGCCAGGACAGCAGGGCCTCCCGGGGCAGCAAGGTCAGCACGGCCAGGCCGCGCAGCCGGACAACGGCAACGCGGCGCAGCCCCCGGCCCCGCCCACGCCCCCGCAGGGCACCGGCACGCAGGCCCGGCCGCACCCGCAGCCCCCGCTCCTGTCGCCGAACGCCTCCGAGGGCGGTGGCCGCTCGTACGCGATCGGCGCCCCCGAACAGGACGGCGTCGAGGGCCCGGAGCCGCTGGACGGACCCGGCGGTGCCGTCGAGGTCGCCAACCGGCCGCAGCCGATGCCGATGGACGACGAGCTGCCGCCCGAGCCGCTCGACAACCCGCGCCGGCTCCTCGTCTGGCCCGCGCCGGACGTGGCGACGCAGCAGGCGCTGAGCGAGCGCGGATACCGCCCGGTGACCGTGCACTCCCGCGAGGAGGTCGACGCGCAGATCGCGGCGTTCCCCGCCGCGCTGTTCGTGGACCCGCTGACCGGCCCCATCACCCGGACCGCGTTGCAGTCGCTGCGGCAGGCCGCCGTCGCGGCCGAGGTGCCGGTCCTCGTGACCGCGGGCCTCGGACAGGCGACGCGCGAGGCGGCGTACGGCGCCGACCCCGCCGTGCTGCTGAAGGCGCTCGCTCCTCGGGACAGCGAGCAGCATCCGCCGCGGGTGCTGCTGATCGAGGAGCACGAGGAGATCGCGCTCGCCCTGACCGCGACCCTGGAGCGGCGCGGGATGCAGGTCGAGCGGGCCGCGAACGACGCGGACGCGGTGGCCGTCGCGGCGGAGCTGCGGCCGAACCTGGTCGTCATGGATCTGCTCCAGGTGCGCCGCGGCCAGGCCGGCGTCATCGACTGGCTGCGGGCGAACGGGCAGCTGAACCGCACCCCGCTCGTCGTCTACACCGCCGCCGTCGACGGCCCCGACCTGCCGCGGCTCGCGGCGGGGGAGACGGTGCTGTTCCTGGCGGAGCGTTCGACCAGCACCGAAGTGCAGGGCCGGATCGTGGACGTACTGGCGAAAATAGGGACCAACTGAGCTGGGTCGCCCGACTCACGCATCCCCAACGCGCGTACGGGGGCGGCCCTTTCGGGCCGCCCCCGTTTCACGTGAAACAAGCCGTCAGAGCTTCGTGACGTCCAGCTCGCCCTCCGCGTACTGCTTGCGGAGCACCTTCTTGTCGAACTTGCCGACGCTGGTCTTCGGGACCGCGGGGATGATCGTCCAGCGCTCCGGCAGCTGCCACTTGGCGACCTTCTCCGCGAGGAACGAGCGCAGCGTCTCGAAGTCGGCGCTCGCGCCCTCCTTCAACACGACCGTCGCGAGCGGCCGTTCGCCCCACTTGTCGTCGGGGACGGCGACGACCGCGGCCTCGGCGACGTCCGGGTGCGACATCAGCGCGTTCTCCAGGTCGACGCTGGAGATCCACTCTCCGCCGGACTTGATGACGTCCTTGGCGCGGTCGGTGAGCGTGAGGTAGCCGTCCGGGCTGATGGTGCCGACGTCGCCGGTCTTCAGCCAGCCGTCCTCGCTGAACTTGTCCTCGGGGCGCATCGGTTCACTGTCCGCGCCCGCGTAGTACGCGCCCGCGATCCACGGTCCGCGCACCTCCAGCTCGCCCGCGGACTCGCCGTCCCAGGGCAGCACCTCGCCTCCGGGCCCGGTGAGCCGCCCCTCGACGCCGGCCGGGAAGCGGCCCTGCGTGAGCCGGTACGCGAACTCCTCCTCGCTGCCCGGCGCGGCGTGCGCCGGGGGACGGGCGACGGTGCCGAGCGGCGACGTCTCGGTCATGCCCCAGGCGTGGCAGACGCGCATGCCGAGGTCGTCGAAGGCCTTCATCAGCGAGGGCGGACAGGCCGCGCCGCCGATGGTGACCTGCGTGAGCGTGGAGACGTCGCGCGGCTTGGCGGTGAGCTCGGCGAGCAGGCCCTGCCAGATGGTGGGGACGGCCGCGGCGTGCGTGGGGCGCTCGGACTCGATCATCTCGGCGAGCGGCGCGGGCTGGAGGAAGCGGTCCGGCATCAGCATGTTCACGCCGGTCATGAACGTGGCGTGCGGCAGGCCCCAGGCGTTCACGTGGAACTGGGGGACGACGACGAGGGAGGTGTCGGCGTCCGTGAGGCCCATCGACTGCGTCATGTTGACCTGCATGGAGTGCAGGTAGATGGAGCGGTGCGAGTAGACGACGCCCTTGGGGTCGCCCGTGGTGCCGGAGGTGTAGCACATGGCGGCGGCCCGGCGTTCGTCCAGCTCGGGCCAGTCGTACGTGGTCGGCCGGTCGGCGATCAGCTCCTCGTACTCGTGCACGCGGGCCTGCGCGCCGTCGAGGACGGAGCGGTCGCCGGGCCCGGCCACCACGATGTGCTCGACCGTCGGCAACTGCGAGAGCAGCGGGGCGATCATCGGCAGCAGCGAGCCGTTGGCGATGACGACCTTGTCGGCCGCGTGGTTCACGATCCACGCCAGCTGGGCGGCCGGCAGGCGGAGGTTGAGCGTGTGCAGGACCGCGCCCATGCACGGCACGGCGAAGTACGCCTCGACGTGCTCGGCGTTGTTCCACATGAGGGTCGCGACGCGGTCGTCCTCGCGGACCCCGAGTTCGTCACGGAGGGCGTTCGCGAGCCGGTGCGCGCGCTCGGCGGCCTCGCGGAAGCTGCGGCGGTGCGGCTCGCCCTCGCCGGTCCACGTGGTGATCTGGGACGATCCGTGCACCCGCGCGCCGTGTTGCAGAATGCGGGTCACGGTCAGCGGTACGTCCTGCATCGTGCTCAGCACGGCGTCCTCCCGGTGGGCGCTACGGAGCAGTAAGGGTCCGCTGATTCTCACTGCATACCAGGCGGTATGTCACTACCTCCCGGAATGATCGATCAGCGAATCACCCAGGATCCACCGCTGGTCACGCCGTGTGCCGCAGTTCCGGGTCCTCGCGGAGCTTGCCGAGCGCCCGCGACACCGCGCTCTTCACCGTGCCGATGGAGACGCCCAGCACCTGTGCCGTCTGGGCCTCGCTCAGATCCTCGTAGTAGCGCAGCACGACCATCGCCCGCTGCCGCGCGGGCAGTCTGGTGATGGCGCGCCACATCGCGTCGTGCAGCGCCTGCTGCTCGGCGGGGTCGCCCGCGGGCAGCTCCGGGTGTTCCGGCAGCTCGTCGCAGACGAACTCGTCGACCTTGCGCTTGCGCCACTGCGAGGTCCGGGTGTTCAGCAGGGCCCTGCGCACATAGCCGTCGAGCGCCCGGTGGTCCTCGATCCGGTCCCACGCGACGTACGTCTTCGTGAGGGCGGTCTGCAACAGGTCCTCGGCGTCACACGGGTTCGACGTCAACGACCGGGCGGTGCGCAGCAGCACGGGCTGGCGTGCGCTGACATACGACGCGAACGACGGGTACGTCGTGGGTGCCGAGAGAGTTGCGGTCATGGCTCCACGCTATGAGCGCCCCCTACTCCGGGGGATCGGCCGGAGGTCCCGAAGCGGCGTCCGCCTCAGGTTGTACGAGGGGTGCTGGCCCCACCTCCTGAAGGTGGAGCCGGGGGTGCGGTCCCCTGGGGGATCAGCCCTGACTCTCCCCCTCCCGGTCGGCCTCAGCCGATCCGGGCCACGGGCGCGTCCACCATGTTCCGGTCGATCCACAGCGTACGGCCGCCGTGCCGTTCCTTCACGTTGCCCGCGTACTGGTGGATCCTGCGCTGCGGGTGCCAGGAGGCGCGGCCCTTGAGCGTCGGCTCCTCGTACAGGCCCGGCCGCGCCTGCCAGCGGGCGAACCACATCACGGCGGGCAGGTCCGCGACGCCCGCGCGCCGGGCCTCCTCCATGTGCCGCACGCCGGAGCCCGCGCTGCTGTAGAAGCCGGGAACGTATCCCTGGCGGGTCACCTCCCGGTCCCAGGCGCGGACGAACGACAGCGTCGTGCGCGCGCAGGGCTTCTTCCGGTGGGCGTAGGCCTCCATGTCGAGGTAGAGCGGGCTGCTCGGTCCGATGGCGAGTCGCTCGGCGCGGTCGACCGCGTCGCGCGCCTCGCGCACGCCCTGCGCCCACGGGTCGCGCCCGATGAGCGTGTCCTTCTTGTGGTGCGCGTAGACGCAGGGCGACTGCGAGCCGACGTAGATCGGCAGGATCCGCCACCCCATGCCGGTGGCCGCGCGCGTCCAGTCGCGGTCGAGGTGCTCCTGGTTCGGGCAGGCCCGCGCGCGGCCCGCGAAGTAGACGCCGATCGCCTGGTACTTCGACTCCCGCCAGCGGCGCATCGTGTCGAGGGAGGGGGTTCTGCACACGTCGAAGGCCCGCCCGTTGAACGTCCGCACCCCCGAGTGCCAGGGCCCCGAACTCGCGTCGGAGCCGGAGGCGGCGGGCGCCGACACCGGCTGCGCGCGTGCCGACGGCGGCGGGCTCTCCGCCATCGCCGTCGGTGCGAGGCCCGCGCCCAGCAGAAGGGAAACAAAACCCAAGGTCATCCATTGTTTGCGCATGGGCCGAGTGAAGGGCGCGGGGCCGCTCGCGGGGCGGGCGAACACACCCCGTTCAGCCGTCCGACCCCAGAATCAGACCCGATGTAGGGACCCCGGTGCCCGCGGTGACCAGCGCCGTGGCCGCGCCGGGTATCTGGTTCACGGCCGTCCCCCGCACCTGCCGGACGCCCTCCGCGATGCCGTTCATGCCGTGCAGATACGCCTCTCCCAACTGCCCTCCGTGCGTGTTCAGCGGCAGCAGCTCCTCCGCCACGAAACCGGCGGCCTCCCCCGGCGGGCAGAAGCCGAACTCCTCCAGCTGCATGAGCACGAACGGCGTGAAGTGGTCGTAGAGGATCCCCACGTCGATGTCGTCGGGCCCCATTGCGGCCGTGCGCCACAACTGCCGCGCCACGACGCTCATTTCGGGCAGGCCCGTCAGGTCGTCCCGGTAGAAGCTCGTCATCTGCTCCTGCGCGCGGCCCGCGCCCTGCGCGGCCGCCCTGATCACCACGGGCGGATTCGGCAGCGCGCGCGCCCGCTCCACACTCGTGACGACGATCGCCTGCCCGCCGTCCGTCTCCTGGCAGCAGTCGAGCAGCCGCAGCGGGTCGACGATCCCGCGCGACGCGGCATGGTCGGCGAGCGTGATCGGCTTCCCGTAGAAGTACGCCGCCGGATTCGTCGCCGCGTACCTGCGGTCCATGACGGCGACGTGCCCGAACGCCTCCGGGGTCAGCCCGTACGTGTGCAGGTAGCGCTGCGCCGCCATCGCCACCCAGGACGCCGGGGTGAGCAGCCCGAACGGCAGGTTCCAGCCGAGCGCCGCGCCCTCCGCGGACGGCTCCCGGTGCTGGACGCCGGAGCCGAAGCGCCGGCCCGAGCGTTCGTTGAACGCCCGGTAGCAGACGACGACGTCGGCGACGCCGCTCGCCACCGCGAGGGCCGCCTGCTGCACGGTGCCGCAGGCCGCGCCGCCCCCGTAGTGCACCCGCGAGAAGAAGGACAGCTCCCCCATTCCCGCGGCCTGCGCCACGGTGATCTCCGGGTTGGTGTCCATGGTGAACGTGACCATGCCGTCGACGTCGGCCGGGGAGAGGCCCGCGTCGTCGAGCGCCGCGTGCACCGCCTCCACGGCGAGCTTCAGCTCGCTGCGGCCGGAGTCCTTGGAGAACTCCGTCGCGCCGATGCCGACGATCGCGGCCCGCCCGCCGAGCCGGTCCTTTCCGCGCACGCTCATGCCGCGCTCCCTTCGGGGAGGGTGACGGTGACCGTGCCGGTGACGTGGTTGCCCAGACCGTTCCTGCCGACGACCTTCACCCGCGCGGTGTGGCCGTCGACCTCGGTGACCGCGCCGCTCAACACCATCGTGTCGCCCGGATAGTTGGGCGCGCCGAGGCGTATCGCTACCTTGCGGAGGGTGCAGTGCGGGCCGAAGTGGTCGGTGATGTAGCGCCCCACCAGGCCGTTCGTCGTCAGGATGTTCATGAAGATGTCGGGAGAGCCCTTCTGGCGCGCCAACTCCGCGTCGTGGTGCACGTCCTGGTAGTCCCGCGAGGCGATCGCCCCGGAGACGATCAGCGTCCGGGTGATCGGGACCGTCAGGGGCGCGAGCTCGTCCCCGACCTTCACGCTCGGCTCCTCACCGGTCTTCATACGCCCACCCCTCCGTCGCCCGTTCCCGCTGCGATCAAGTCGCCCAGCTCCTCCAGGAGTTCCGGCCCGCACCCCAGGTATCCGTCCAGCTGCCGGCCCCACAGGAAGTGCCGGTGCACCGGGTGGTCGAGGTCGGCGCCCATGCCGCCGTGCAGATGCTGGCCCGTGTGCACGACCCGCTTGCCCGCCTCCGCGGCCCACCAGGCGGCGGTCAGCGCGTGGCTGTCGTACGGGAGCCCGGCGTCGCGCCGCCAGGCCGCCTCGTACGCGGTGACCCGCATCGCCTCGATGTCCATGTACGCCTCCGCCGCCCGGAGTTGGACCCCCTGCTTGGCGGCGAGCGGCCTGCCGAACTGCTCCCGCTCGTTGGTGTACGCGACGGCGCGGTCCAGCGCCCCGGCGCACACCCCCGCCTGCAACGCGGCGAACGCGGTCCGCGCGGCGGCGAGCACCTCCCCGTACGCCTCGTCGTCGCCGATCCGCTCGGCCGCCACCGCGTCGAGCACGAGGCGGCCCGCGGACCAGGGCGCGGTCAGCTCGACGGGCTCGCGTCCGGCGTCCTCGGCGCGGATCATCCACAGGCTGTGGACAACGTTTCCGGTTCCGCCCCGGGCCGCCACCAGCACGTGCGTGGCGTCCCGCAGCCACGGCACCCACGGCACGACCCCGCTCAGCCGCGCCGTCCCGGCCCCGTCGGAGGGGGCGTCGACCACGATCCCACCGCGCGCGGGAAACGCCCCCGCCGCCACGGCCGAACCGTCCCGCAGTCCCGGAAGCAGCCGCTCCCGCTGCTCGTCCGTGCCGTGCGAGGCCACCGCCAGAAGGCCGAACACACAGCTCGCGGCGAACGGCACCTGCGCCGTCGTGCGCCCCTGCTCCTCCAGCATCAGGGCGAGCCCGAGCAGCCCGGTCTCCTCGACGGCGCCCGCGAGGCCCGCCGCGCCCAGCTCCTTCCACAGCTCGCCGTCGGTGCCGCCAGCCAGGGCCGCGAGCCGCTCCGGTGTGGACAGATCGCCGAAGATCCGCGCGGCGAGCTCCCGCGCCGCCTCCTGCTCCGGGGTGGGCGTGAAGTCCACGTCAGACCTCCTCGACGACACGGAAGACGGGGAGCTCCAAGTCGTCGTCGACGGCCAGGAATTCGAGCCGTACGGGCATGCCGATGCGGACCTTGTCGGACGGCACGCCCACCACGTTGCTCACCATGCGCACGCCCTCCGCCAGCTCGATGAGCCCCACCGCGTACGGCGGGTCGAAGGCGGGGAAGGGCGGATGGTGCATGACCACATAGCTGTAGACGGTGCCCTCGCCGCTCGCCTCGACCGTGTCCCACTCCTGGCCGCCGCACGTGTTGCACCCCGGCAGCCACGGGAAGCGCAGCGCCTCGCAGCCGAGGCAGCGCTGCACGAGGAGCCGGTGCTCGGCGACGCCCTCCCAGAACCCCGCGTTGTCCCGGTTGACGACGGGCCGCGGCCGCCGGCTCCCGCTCTTCTGTTTCCCGGGGGCGGCCGAACCGCGAGCGGCGGGCGTGTACTTCAGGATGCGGAACAGGTGCGTCCCGGCGAGCTCCCCGCCCGCCCGCACGTTCATCCGCGTCGTGATGAAGTGCCCGGTGCCCAGCTTCGTCGTCTTCAGCGGCGAGATCGACTCGATCACCGAGTCGTACGTGATCGTGTCCCCGGGCCGCAGCGGCCGCAGGTACTCCTGCTCGCAGTCGGTGGCGACGACCGAGGTGTACCCCGCGCCGTCGAGCAGCGCGAACAGCTCGTCGTGGGCGGGCGAGCGCCCCTCGTAGCTGGTCAGTCCGGCCATCGTCCAGGCCTGGAGCATGGTCGGCGGCGCGATCGCGTCCGGTCCCGTGTAGGCGGGATTGGTGTCGCCCATCGCCTCGCACCAGTGCCGGATCATCGGCGCGTTCACCGGATCGAGCCCCGCGGCCTCGGTCGCCGCCACCCGCCCCTCGAACGTCCGCAGCTTCTCGTACGACAAGGGCTCGTGGCCCATGTACTCCTGTCCCGCCACGCCCGCGCTCACCGCTTCCCCCTCCGCATGCCGAGCCGCATCGTCGCCACGATCTCGCGCTGCACCTCGCTCACCCCGCCGCCGAACGTGTTGATCTGCGCCGCGCGGTTCATCCGCTCCAACTCGCCGTCACCCACCCCGGCCTCACCGCCGAACGAACCGGGCGACCCGGCCCGCACCCACCCCGCCTCGCCCGCGATCCGCTGGCAGATCCGGTACGTCTCGACCGCGGACTCCGTTCCCGCGAACTTGACCCCGCTGGCGTCGCCGGGGGCCAGTCGGCCGGTCCCGACGTCCCCCACCAAACGCCAGTTGAGCAGGCGCGTCGCCGCCAGCCGGGCGTGCGCCTCGGCGAGCTGGGACCGGACCCAGGGCGAGTCGACGCGGCGCTCGCCGGTCACCGGATCAGGGGTACGGGCGGCGTCGGCCACCCGCTCGTAGAAGTCCTCGGCCTGCATCCCGATCGCGGCGAGGGCGACCCGCTCGTGGTTGAGCTGGTTGGTGATCAGGCCCCAGCCGGCGTCCTCCTCGCCGACCAGGTTCGCGCCGGGGACCCGGATCCCGTCGTAGTACGTGGCCGTCGTGGTCAGTCCGCCGACGGTCTCGATCGGGGTCCAGGAGAAGCCGGGCGCGTCGGTCGGCACGAGGACGATCGAGATGCCCCGGTGCTTGGGCGCCTCGGGGTCGGTGCGGCAGGCGAGCCAGATCCAGTCGGCGTTCTGCGCGTTCGACGTGAACACCTTCTGGCCGTCGATCACCCAGTCGCCGCTCGCCCCGTCGCGCACCGCGCGTGTGCGCAGCGCCGCGAGGTCCGTGCCCGCCGAGGGCTCGCTGTAGCCGATCGCGAAGACCAGGTCGCCCGCGAGGATGCGGGGCAGGAAGGATGCCTTCTGTTCCTCGGTGCCGTACTTCATGAGGGTCGGGCCGACCGTGTTGAGCGTGACCATGGAGACCGGCGCCCCGGCCCGGTAGGCCTCGTCGAAGAACACGAACTGCTCGTCCGCGCCGCGCCCCTGGCCGCCGTACTCGACGGGCCAGCCGAGGCCGAGGAGTCCTTCGGCGCCGATGCGGCGCAGCAGCCGGCGCTGCCCGTCCGGGTCGTCGGCGGCCGGTGGACCGTCCGGCATCAACGTACGGAATCTCTCGCGCAGTTGGGCGCGCAGCTCGCGCTGGCGCTCGGTGGGGGCGAGGTGCACGGCGGCTGCCCTCCAGGACTGGCCTCGTACCGACAAGGGTTTCTGACTGTCCGTCAGATACTGTCGGGTGTCAAGAGATCAGCGGCCTCCACGGCAGGATCGGAAACCCGCCCGGCACACGCCTGCGCGGCGGCGCCGAAGCACCGCCGCGCAGACTGTCACGCACCCCACGGAAGACCCCCGTCGAACAGGAGCCGGTGGCTCACCAGAGCTCGGTGAAGTTCACGTTGACGTTCGACTGGTCGATCGCCGTGAACGCCGATCCGTTCACCTGCGCCGTGTTGTTCTGGTTCGAGGCGCCGGAGCCGACGGCCTGCTGCTGCGTGGTGGACGAGTTGCCGTTGTTGTCGCCGCCGACACCGCTGCCGGTGACCGTCGCGACTCCGGCGTTCGATCCGTCACCCGCAAAGGCGCCGTTGTCGGCCATGGCCACTCCGGAGAAGAGGGCGGCAGCCAAGGGCAGGGCTGCGGCGGCGGCGATGACGCGGGCGGTACGGATGGAAGCCATGTCTGTTCCTCCAGGAAAGGAAGTACGCTCCGGGCGCTCGGACGGGGTCCGCGTCCCGGTAAGTACGGGCTGTACCAAGGCAGTTGGCCGACCGCCTCGGCGATGTTCACGACGTCGCGAGATCAGAATTGCCCACCGAATCCCCGGCGAACCACCCCGGAAGCCGCTATTCCCTCGCAAGCGTGAGGACATGTCGATAAACCCTCTTCACCACCGGAAAACCCCAGCTCAGCCCCGACCGCACCACCTCGGGACCAGCCCTCCCCAAGCGCCCCAAACGATGAAGCGTTTCAGCACATTTTTGGTAAATGCTTCCCTCGGATGACCGGCCCGACTTCCCTTCTTCGAACGTCTGTACGAAAATGAGGGCATGGCCACCATGGACCGGCACCCGCCCCACTGCCCACCGCACCCGCCCCTCGCGACCCTGGCCCTCGCGCACGCCCTGTCCGCAGCCGAGCGCGGGCTCGCCGTCATCCCCCTGGCCAGGACCAAGCTCCCCGCACTGCCCTCGCCGCACCGCAGCGACCCGCCCACGGCGCCGCGCTGCCACGGCGAATGCGGACTGCCGGGCCACGGCGTGTACGACGCGACGACCGATCCGCGCCGCATCCGCGCGCTCTTCGCGGCGGCGCCCAGGGCGACGGGCTACGGCATCGCGTGCGGGCTCGCGCCGCACCACCTGATCGGCGTCGACCTGGACACCAAGTCCGGCACGAACGCCACCGCCGCCCTGCGCGAGCTGGCCTTACGGCATCTGTTCACGATCCCCGACACGGTGGTCGTGGCCACGCCCAGCGGCGGCCGGCACCTGTGGCTGTCCGGGCCGCCGGACGCCGTGGTGCCCAACTCCGCGGGGCGCCTGGCCCCCGGCATCGACATCCGCGGCGCCGGCGGCTACCTCGTCGGCCCCGGCTCCCGCACCGAACACGGCGTCTACAGCACGGTCCCCGGCACCGCCCACCTGCCGCCCGCGCCCTGCCCACCGGCGCTCCTGCGCCTGCTCACGCCCCCGCCGCGCACGCACCAGCCCGTGCCGGGGCGACCGGGTCAACACGGCCTGGGCCTCGTCCAGTTCGTCCTGAGCGCCCACGAGGGCCAGCGCAACACCCGCCTGTTCTGGGCCGCCTGCCGCGCGTACGAGAGCGGCATCGGCGACGTCCTCGCGGACGACCTGGCGGCCGCGGCGGTCCGCACGGGCCTGACGGAGCGCGAGGCCCGCTCCACGATCGCCTCGGCGGCGCGCCTCACGGCGGGCCCGTAACCGTCGGCCCGCACGCCGGGCCGTCGCGACACGGGGGTGCGCGACGTCCCGGAACGCGGGCGAGCCCCCGACCCGGGACCCGGATCGGGGGCTCGCTCAGCTACGCGGTGGGTGTGGGATTTGAACCCACGGTGGCTCGCGCCACGACGGTTTTCAAGACCGTTCCCTTAGGCCGCTCGGGCAACCCACCCCGCACCGCACGCATTGGTGCGGCGCGGGACCAGGGTAGCGGGTCCGTTCGCGGGGTCGGTCAGCTGTCGCCCTTGCGCTCGCCGAGGGTCACGTCGACCGTGCTCTCCTTGCCGTCGCGCGTGTACGTGAGCTTCACGGAGTCGCCCGGCTTGTGCGTCCAGATCTGGCCGATCAGGGTCGGGCCCGAGTCGATCGGCTGGTCGTCCAGCTTGGTGATGACGTCGCCGGACTTGAGGCCCGCCTTGTCCGCCGGACCGTTCGGCGTGACGGAGTCGGCGCCGCCGACGCCCTGCTGGGTGATCTTCGCACCGCCCGTGCCCTCCTCCAGGGAGACCGAGGCTCCGATGACCGGGTAGACCGGCTCACCGGTCTTGATGAGCTGCTCGGCGACCATCTTCGCCTGGTTGATCGGGATGGCGAAGCCGAGGCCGATCGAGCCGGACTGGCCCGAGCCGCCCATGCCACCGCTGGAGGCGGACTGGATGGCGGAGTTGATGCCGATCACGCTGCCGTTGCCGTCGAGCAGCGGGCCGCCGGAGTTGCCCGGGTTGATCGAGGCGTCGGTCTGGAGCGCGCTCATGTACGAGGCCTTGCTGCTGCCCGAGCCGTCGCTGGAGGCCACCGGCCGGTCCTTGGCGGAGACGATGCCCGTGGTCACCGTGTTCGACAGGCCGAAGGGCGCGCCGATCGCGATGGTCGAGTCGCCGACCGCGACCTGGTCGGAGTTGCCGAGCGTGAGCGGCTTCAGGTCGTTCGGCGCGTTCTTGAGCTTGATGACCGCGACGTCGTAGCCCTGCGCCCGGCCGATCACCTCGGCGTCGTACTTCTTGCCGTTCGAGAACGTCGCCGACAGCTTGCCGCCGTCGGCCGCCTCCGCCACCACGTGGTTGTTGGTGAGGATGTGGCCTTCCTTGTCGTACACGAAGCCCGTGCCGGTGCCGCCCTCGCCGTTGTTGCCCTCGGCGTCGATGGTGACCGTGCTGGGCAGGGCCTTGGCGGCGATGCCCGCGACGGTGCCCTTGTCGCGCTTGAGGTCGGCCGGGTTGGAGGCCGAGACGGTCGTCGAGCCGGTGCTGCTGTCGTCGCGCTCCGCCGCCCAGTAGCCGACCCCGCCGCCGACCGCGCCCGCGACGAGCGCGGCCACGATCACCCCGGCGAGCAGCCCACCGCGCCGCCGGCCCGGCTGGGGAGCCGGCTGCTGGTACGAGGCGCCCCAGCCTGCGTCACCGCCACCGCCCGACGCGTACGCCGGTACGGCGGGCGGCGGCGGGGGCGGCCAGTCGCCGCCGTGGGCCGGTCCCGCCGCGCCGGGCGCTCCGGGCGCTCCGGGCGCCCCGGTGCCGGGGGCCCCGGCGGACGCCGCGGGCATCCCGTGATCGGCGGACTGCGTCTGCTGGCCCGCAGGGTCGTGCACGGCTCCCGGGGGAGCCGGCGCGGGAGCAGCGGGAGCGTCCACCGGCACGGGAGGTGCGGACGGGGCCGGGGGAACCTCAGTGCCCTCGTTCTCGGTGCTCACAGCTTTCTCTCCTCGATCCACGGCTGTCGTCGCCGGTCCGTCCTGTCTGATGCGCGAGACCGGCCACGATCACACGCGTCGCCGTCTCGGCATGGTCCTGTCACGGTCCACTGTTGCTGTTGTACGCCGTCAGCCTTTCCCACGGGACGTCAGGCCACCGTAAGACGAGCCTGTGTGTCCCCTGCCATCCTTTACGTCCGGCAAATCGGACGCATCCGCTGGGCCGAACTTTTCTCGCGTACCCACCTCTCGGTGGCACCATGACGCGGTGACCCTCGCACCACAGCAGCGCATCCAGGTCGTCGCCCACCGCGGTGCCTCGGAGGACGCCCCCGAGCACACACTGGCCGCCTACAAGAAGGCGATCGAGGACGGCGCGGACGCCCTCGAATGCGATGTCCGGCTCACGGCCGACGGCCATCTCGTATGTGTGCACGACCGTCGCGTCAACCGTACGTCGAACGGCCGCGGCGCCGTGTCGGCACTGGAGCTCTCGGACCTCGCCGCCCTGGACTTCGGCTCCTGGAAGGACCACGACGAGGGCCCCGACCGGACCGGGAGCGACGCGGCCGACACCTCCGTGCTGACGCTGGAGCGTCTCCTGGAGCTGGTCACCGACGCGGGGCGCCGGGTGGAGCTGGCGATCGAGACCAAGCACCCCACGCGGTGGGCGGGGCAGGTGGAGGAGCGGCTGCTGCTCCTGCTCAAGCGGTTCGGCCTGGACGCCCCGGCGCAGGACGAGCCCTCGCGCGTGCGCGTGATGAGTTTTTCCGCGCGTTCCTTGTTGCGCGTCCAGGAGGCCTCGCCGACGCTGCCGACGGTCTACCTCATGCAGTTCGTCTCGCCGCGCCACCGCGAGGGCCGCCTCCCCAGGGGCGTGCACATCGCGGCCCCCAGCATCCGGATCGTCCGGGGCCACCCCGGTTACGTCGAGAAGCTCGCGCGCGCGGGTCACCAGATCCACGTGTGGACGGTGGACGAGGCCGAGGACGTGGACCTCTGCGCGCGCCTCGGCGTCGACGCGATCATCACCAACCGGCCCGCCGCGGTGCTGCAACGCCTCGGCAGGAGTTGATTCCGGCCACCTTCTGCGCAGAGCGTCACAGGGTGTGCTCCGGCGCGTTCGGACCGTATTCGATCGTCACGAGTGCGTCACCGGAAGCGGGATGGCCGGTTTCCGGTCCAATCCAATGGGGCATTCACACCGTGGCGTGGGGCAAAGGAGGTCTCGGGGGTGGCGTTGGTGGTGGCACAGGAGGTGCCCGCGTCGTCGAGCATGGCCGTACCCCATGGCCCTGCGGGCGTGGGTTCGGCAAGGCGTCGCATGCGTGAACAGCTGCGCATGAGCGGCGTGCCGGAATCGGTCATCGACGATGCAGTTCTCATCCTTTCCGAACTGCTCAGCAATGCGTGCCGGCACGGCAGGCCGCTGGGCGACGATCTGGCGGGCGACGGTGACGTGCGCGCGGCATGGCGCGTGGACGACCGGGGCTGCCTCGCGGTCGAGGTGACGGACGGCGGCGGGCCCACCCGCCCGGTTCCGGCCACTCCCTCGATCACCGCGCACGGCGGCCGCGGGCTCAACATCATCTCGGCGCTCTCGGACGACTGGGGCGTACGGGACGGCGTCCGGGGCGAGGTCACCGTCTGGGTGATCGTCCACAAGGACGTGCACGCGGAGGCCGCGGCCGGGCGACGGGACGACTTCGCCGCGCGGGTGGCCGCACCGCCCGTCACGGACCTGGCCGACCTGGGGTTCCCCGACCCGTTCGACGAGCTGGCCTGAAAGCCGGTCGCGCACGGCCAGTTGGGCCGCATCACTCTCTTGTCGGTACGAGCGGCTAGGCTCGCGCCGTACGTACGAGAGCCGTATCCGGGAGACACCCAAGATGGCCAAGAAGCGCCCGCAGACCAAGGGCAAGCACCAAGTCGCCGAGGGAGAGATCCCGGTCGTCGGTGCCCGCGAACCCTGCCCCTGCGGCAGCGGTCGCCGCTACAAGGCCTGCCACGGCCGGGCGGCCGCGCACGCCGTGACCGAGCTGGTGCAGCGCCCCTTCGAGGACCTGCCCGGCGAGGGCGACTGGGTCGCGCTGCGGGAGCTGGTGCCCGCGGCGACGGTCGAGCTGACGCTGAAGGACGGCCTGCCCGAGGGTGTGCCCTCGGTGACCCTGGCCACCGTGCTGCCCATGGCCTGGCCCGCGCTGCGCCGCGAGGACGGCTCGGTCCTGCTCGGCCTGCAGAACGACACGCCTACCGGGGACATCAGCCGCGACCTGGCCGACACGCTGCTGCGCGCGCTGGAGGCGGAGCCGGGCAATCCGGTGCAGGCCCGCCGCGCTCCGGCCGACGGCCCGCGCCTCCAGGACGTCCTCGCCCCGGAGGGCACTTTCGAGCCCATCGTGCACACGGGCTTCGAATTCTGGGTTCCGGACTCGGAGAACGCGTCGGGCGACGTGGCCGCTTCCCTGGAGCGGGCCAACGCGGCGGCGATCCCGACGGTGAAGCTCAGCGGCGTGGACAGCGCGTACTGGTGCGAGACCCCGGAGAAGAACCACCTGCGGTGGGTCATGCCGCACGCCGAGGAGAAGCTGCTCGACGCGCTGGCGCGGCTGCACGCGGCGGGCACGTCCTCGCTCGGCGAGGGCACGCGCCTGGTGGGCTCCTTCCGGGCGCACGGTCTGACCGTGCCGGTCTGGGACCTGCCCAGCTCCGTGAAGGCGGGGGACATCGAGAAGCCGGCCGCAGAGTTCGCCGAGCGACTGGCGGGCGCGCTGGCCACGGACGCGCCGCTGGCCCCGGAGGAGCGCCGCGCGCGCGGTGGGCTCACCAACCGCCAGGTGACCCTCAGCTGACCGACCGGTCAGCCCATCGGGACGGGAACACACCCCTGAACCGCAAGGTGAGACGGGTCACAACTCCCGGTAGTTGCAGGTAAATCCATGTCCGAATAGAAGAGATCGAATTTGCGAACCAGCGATCTCTTGTTACCGTTCAAGTAGCCCGGTTGCTGGTGCATCCCCCGTCGCCAGCAACCGGGCGCTTCCATGTCCGCTCCGCGCCCGCCGGGCTCAACCCCGCCGCGAGGGCGCCGAGTTGCTTCCGGAGCGCAGCAGCAGCGGCCCTTCCCCCGCGCTCGCGTACTCCGCCACCGCCGCGTACTGCTCGGGCCCGCCCCGCGTACGCCCCCGCGGCGTCTCGCACATCCCCGGCTCGTCCTCCGCGCCCACCGCGCAGTGCAGCTGCACGGTGCGCCCGCCGGGCGCCATCAGGGTCAGTACGGCGTTCAGCGCGGAGCCCGTCGCATTGCGGTAGTAGGTGCGCGCCCAGGTGTCGCGCTCCTGGACCAGGACGCAGGTCTGCGCCTCGATGCCCTCGGGAGCGGACAGTTGGGGGCCGCAGTGCGCCTCGGTGGTGAGGCCGAGGCCGCTGAGCAGGGAGGGCTTCGAGGACTCCGGCCCGGCCGGATCGCCGGCCGCGGCCTTGCCGTCGGCGCCACCGGGACGGTCACCCGTGGTCCCGCCGGTGTCCGACGTGCCGCCGCTCGTCCGGTCGGCGCTCCGCGCGGCGTCGGCGTCGTCCGCGCCGTCCGCGCTCTCGCCCCGGCCGGAGGTCCTCTCGGCCGGTTCGGGGGTCTTCGCGCCCGTACCGGCGGCGGCCGGCCGCTCGGGTCCGTCGTCCACCGGGCCCGCCGACGCGCCCGCCAGCGGCAGCGCCGCCGTGAGAGCCACCACGGCGAGAAGGCCGAACAGACGGAGGCGTGCGTGCGGTCGCTGTCGCGTGTGCGACGGCTCCTGCGCGATCGCGTCCGGGAGCCGGGAGGGAGGTGGCGCGGCAGGCATGCACCGAACATATCGGCGCACACCCCGCCAACCGGCCCGCCGCGCGCCCGATTCCACTACAACTCGGGCGCGCTCACACCCGTACGAGTGAGGGTGTCGACCAGCGTGCCGACCACGGCCTCCACGTCCGGCACCCACGGGGCGGCCGAACCGGGCAGCGGGGCGCGCTCCCAGCGCACCTGTCCGGCGCCCGAGAGCGACGGCGGCAGCGCGAGGTAGCCGCCCTCGCCGTGGAACCGCAGCGATCCGGGGACAAAGTCCTGCGCGTACAGCAGCTCGCCGAGCTGCTCCATGGAGTACGGCGCCACGAGGATCGCGAGCCGCTCCGGCGTCGCGATCACCGGGCCGAGCCGGACGTCCCTGCGGTCGAGCGCCGCGAGTGCGCGGGCGCCCGCGACGGCCGGGAGGCTCACCGCGCAGGGTGCGCGCCCCCCGGAGTTCCCGGACGGGGCACCGGTGGCCAGCACGATCGGCGCGTGCGGGCGGTTGGTCCACCACCAGCAGACCATGCGCTCATCGGTCGTCGCCGCGAGCAGCCCCGGGTCGAAGGGGTGCGCGCCGGGCACCGTGCACTCCGGGTCGGGACAGGCACAGCGGACACCGTCACGACGGCCTCCCGCCTCGAGCCCTATGCCCGGCAGAACCGGCCACTGCCACGCTGTCGCGAACGTGAGGGCCGCGCTGATCAGGTCAGACTTCCCGTTGTCACGCCTGGACAGGAGCCTGCGTCGCCTTCCGAGGATCTCGCGCATGAGCGCTCGTTCCTTTCCGTAGACCGAAGAGAACGCTATGGGCCACATCACACCATGTGTCGATCAGTCACTGCGCGTACGTGTTGGAGCGCCTCACCCCAGCCTGAAAAGCCGGCCTGAGGCAGGGGGCACCCCTATAGTCCGAGCGCCTGCTGTGTCCTTTAAAAGCCTGGCGTGGGGTGGCGGCGCCTGGCGTTTGCCGTCCCGTGCATTTCTCGCCGCCTCCGCCACGGGAGGATGGGGCTCGGTCGCCGATGGTTATGACGCCCGGTTCCGTCACCAGGTTCCGGGTGGATCCCAACTGCCCCTGGTCTTCACCGACTACGTACCCATCACGGCCGCTATGACGCTCTGTCGACCACAGCTGAACAATGCCAGTCGACCTCAATATGCCGTTCCCTCAGGCAGTTTTTGGCCAACTTCGAACGATCGGGATCGGCTCGGGATCAACACGGGATCACATATGAGAACAGAGATCGTTTTACCGCTCATGCCGCGTGACCACGGCAGACACCGGGAATCTCAAGTGGACAATGCTGGACATCCCCTCACGAGGCCGTGTACATGTGGAGACATTGCTAGCGGCGCAGAATGACATGGGGGTTTGCGATGCTAATGAGCAATATGCACCGGTCGGAAAGCCGGAAGCCATGACAACCCCGCGCCTGCCGAAAGTGGCCGGAATCGATTCCCCTCCTGGACAGGTTCCCTCTCCAGCCCCCACCGTCGCGCCCGCTCCCACCGTGTCGCAGGTCACTTCCCCCACGGTGGCACCCGGAGCGGTGATCCAGGACCGGCTCGCGGGCTGGGTCTCCGATCTGACGACCCTGCACGAACTCACGGAACGTCTGGCCCGCACGGCGGCACTCCAGGACGCGCTGCACGAGCTGCTGCGCGCCGGAGCCTCCCTGGTGGGTGCCCGGCGCGGACTCGTCGTCCTGGAACCGGGCGACGGGCGGGGCCCCGACACCACCGTCGGCCTCGGCCTGTCCCGGCCCGACCTCGGGCACATCGAGACCGTGCCGCGCGGCGCGACCTCGTACGGGCGGATCCTCGACGGGCTGTGCACCGAGCCCGAGGCGCGCGCCGATCTGCTCGCCGAGGACGGGCTCGACCCGCGCCACCGCGAGGTCGCCGCACGCCTCGGCTACGCGGCGAGCTACGCGATGCCGCTCGCCACTGAGGCGGCCGGCCGGCTCGGCGCCGCGGTCTGGCTCTACGACGAACCGGCCGAGCCCACGGACCGCCAGCTCCACCTCATCGGCCTGTACGCGGGCTACGCCACCGAGCACGTCGCCCGCCTCCTGGAACTGGAGCGCACGCGCGCGTGGTCGGGCACCATCGCCGACGAGCTGCTGCCGCCGCGGCTGCCCCGGGTCGCCGGGGTGCAGCTCGCCGCCCGGCACCGCACCGGGCCCCGCGGCGGCGGCGACTGGTACGACGCGCTGCCGCTGCCCGAAGGGGCGCTCGGGCTCGCGGTCGGCTCGGTCAGCGGCTCCGGCGCGAGCGCGGTCGCCGCGATGGGCCGGCTGCGCGCCTCCCTGCGGGCGTACGCGGTGATGGAGGGCGAGGACCCGGTGGCGGTCCTGTCCGACCTGGAGCTCCTGTTGCGCCTCACCGAACCGGCGCGCAGCGCGACCGCCCTGTTCGCCTACTGCGAGCCCGCGCAGCGCAAGATCGTCCTCGCGGGCGCCGGGCACAGTCCGCCCCTGGTGATCGGCGAGCGGCGCACCGAGTACGCCGAGACGACGCTGTCCGCGCCGCTCGGGATGCTCGCCTGCTGGGAGGCGCCGAGCGTGGAGATCACGCCGGATCCCGGCGAGACCGTGCTGCTCTACACGGACGGGCTGCTGCGCCGCACCGGCGACCCCATGGACCGCGCGTTCGCCCGGCTGCACGCGGCGGCCGCCAGCGTGCCCAAGGGCCTGCGCGAGGACCCGGCGGCGATCGCCGACCACGTGCTGCGGGCGATGCTCCCGGACGGGCTCGACACGGCCGAGAGCGAGGAGGACGTGGTGCTGCTCGCGGCCCGCTTCGAGTGACCTCCGGAACGCTCTGCGTCACGGGTCCTCCGGCCCTGGGCCCCCTTCCGTACGCTCGTACGATGGAGGGGGTCCATTGCCGTATCCAGGGCATTTCACCGGACCCGCCGTGTCGAGGAGGAACCGTGTCGGAGGAGCTCAACCCGGAGACCCCGGAGGCCACTGAGGCCGAGGAGCCCATCAAGCAGCGCAAGAACGGCCTCTACCCGGGCGTGTCCGACGAGCTCGCCGAGAACATGAAGTCCGGCTGGGCCGACACCGAGCTGCACGACCTGCGGCCGATCGCCCAGGCCGCCGAGACCGCCGCCCGCCGCGCCGCCCTGTCCGCCCGCTTCCCGGGCGAGCGCCTCGTGGTGCCCGCGGGCAACCTCAAGACCCGCTCGAACGACACGGAGTACGCCTTCCGTGCCTCGGTCGAGTACGCGTACCTGACGGGCAACCAGACGGAGGACGGCGTCCTCGTCATGGAGCCGAAGACCGGCGGCCACGACGCGACGCTCTACCTGCTGCCGCGCTCCAACCGTGAGAACGGCGAGTTCTGGCTCGACGGCCAGGGCGAGCTGTGGGTCGGCCGCCGCCACTCCCTGACCGAGGCCGAGAAGCTGTACGGCATCCCCGCCTCCGACGTGCGCGAGCTCGCCGACGCCCTGCGCGAGGCCACCGGCCCGGTGCGCGTCGTGCGCGGCTACGACGCCGGCGTCGAGGCCGCCCTGACCGACAAGGTCACCGCCGAGCACGACGAGGAGCTGAAGGTCTTCCTCTCCGAGGCGCGCGTCGTGAAGGACGCGTTCGAGATCGGCGAGCTCCAGAAGGCCGTCGACTCGACCGTGCGCGGCTTCGAGGACGTCGTGAAGGTCCTCGACAAGGCCGAGGCCACGTCCGAGCGCTACATCGAGGGCACGTTCTTCCTCCGCGCGCGCGTGGAGGGCAACGACATCGGCTACGGCTCCATCTGCGCCGCGGGCCCGCACGCCTGCACCCTGCACTGGGTCCGCAACGACGGCGCGGTCCGCTCCGGCGACCTGCTGCTGCTCGACGCCGGTGTGGAGACGCACACGTACTACACCGCCGACGTCACCCGCACGCTGCCGATCAACGGCACGTACAGCGCCCTCCAGCGCAAGATCTACGACGCCGTGTACGAGGCCCAGGAGGCCGGTATCGCGGCCGTGAAGCCGGGCGGCAAGTTCCGGGACTTCCACGACGCCGCGCAGCGGGTGCTCGCCGAGAAGCTCGTCGAGTGGGGCCTGGTCGAGGGTCCGGTCGAGCGCGTCCTGGAGCTGGGCCTCCAGCGCCGCTGGACCCTGCACGGCACCGGTCACATGCTCGGCATGGACGTCCACGACTGCGCGGTCGCGCGCACCGAGGCGTACGTGAACGGCACGCTGGAGCCCGGCATGGTGCTCACGGTCGAGCCGGGTCTGTACTTCCAGGCCGACGACCTGACGGTGCCGGAGGAATACCGCGGCATCGGCGTCCGGATCGAGGACGACATCCTCGTCACCGAGGACGGCAACACGAACCTGTCGGCCGGGCTGCCCCGCAAGGCCGACGAGGTCGAGGCGTGGATGGCCCGCCTGAAGGGCTGAGCGCCGAAAGACGCGACAAGGGAAGGGCCGCACTCACCGAGTGCGGCCCTTCCCTTGTGGTGCGCCGTGCGGGACTCACACCGCCATCAGCGGTGCGTCCTCGCGCCACTTGAGGATCTTGTCGAAGCTGACCACGGCGCCGCCCTTGCCGGGCCTGTTCACGAAGTGCACGTGGTCGGCGAGTTCCTGGATCAGGCACAGGCCGCGGCCGTGCTCCGCGTGGTCGGGCGCCGGGCGGACGGACACCGCCGCGCGGTTGCCGGTGGCGGCGAAGCCGGGCCCCGTGTCGGCGACTTCGATACGGCACTTCTCGCCGTCCAGGTAAGCGGTGACCCGGAACGCGTCGGACGCCTCGCTCGTCCCGGTACCGCCGTGCTCCACGGCGTTCGCGCACGCCTCGCTGAGCGCGACCGACAGGTCGTAGGAGATGTCGGGGTCGACGCCCGCGGTCTCCATGGTGCCCATGAACAGGCGCCGGGCGAGCGGCACGCTCGCGGCGTCGCGTCGCAGATGGAGGGACCACCAGATGCTCATGCTCCCGCCTCCTGGTCGCGACTCGACATACCGATACGTATTGCCACCACCGGGCCCGCGCAATCGCGCAGTTGACGTGATGACGCCCATACGGCCGACGCGCATACCGCCGCGGACCCTGTACGGGAGATTTGGGATCTTGCGGACCTGCCGTATGGAGCGTGTGAAGCCAGTGCGATGATGAGCCCGCCATGTCTGCCCCCCACCAGCGCCAGGCGCGCAGCGCGGCCGGTCTCCGGCTGCTGAGGGCCGCGGTGTTCGCCGCGGTCTGCGTCGTGCTGTCCGCGGCGGGGCACGTACTGGGTTCCACGGCCACCGTTCCGCTGTGGACACTGTCGCTCGGCTTCCTGGGCGTCCTGTGTGCGACCGTGCCGCTGACGGGGCGCGAGCGCTCCCTGCCGGGCATCGCCGCCGCGCTGGGGGCCGGACAGATCGCGCTGCACAGCCTCTTCGGCCTCGGCCAGCAGCACACCATGACGATGGCCTCCGCCTCCGCCGAACCGTCCGCCGTCGAGCGGGCCGCGCGGCTCATGTGCGGGGCGGGCGCGTCGACGCTCAGCCCGGCGCAGGCCCAGCGGATCCTCGACAACGCGCGCGTGCCGTCCGGCGAGGCGCACCACATGGCGGACGCCGCCGGGTCCTCGATGTCGCTGCTGCCGTCGCTGCCGATGCTGCTCGCGCATCTGCTCGCCGCGTTCGGCGCCGGCTGGCTGCTGCGCCACGGCGACCTCGCCCTGAGCCGCGTCGCGCGGCTCTCGCGGGTCTCGGCGCAGAGCGTCGCCCTCGCGGGCCCGGTCCGCTCGCTGCGGGCCGTCCTCGGGCTCGTACGGGCCCTCGGGGCGGGGCTCTGGGGAGCGCCCGTCCTGCCGCTCGCCGCGCGTGCCGGGTTCGCCGAACCACCGGCCCTGCGGGCGGCGGCACTTCAGCACTCGGTGAGCCGGCGCGGGCCGCCCGCGACCGACACGTTCCTTCTCGCTGCCTGAACGGCACGCGTACTCCACCGCGTACTGCGGGGGGTGGGCCGTGCCGTGCGGCACGCGCGCGTACCCGCTTTTTCGCTGCCTCTTTTAGTGCGGCGTTCCGGGTGCGCGCCCCTTCGCCCTTCGCTGGATCCCGCTGAACGTGGAGTTCACTCAGTCATGAAGAAGATGTCCCGCGCCGCTCTCGTCGGTGCCGCCGCCGTCTCCTCCGTCGTCCTCGTCTCCGCCCCCGCCTTCGCGCACGTGAGCGTGCAGCCGGAGGGCGAGGCCGCCAAGGGCGGTTACGCCGTGGTCGACTTCAAGGTGCCGAACGAGCGCGACGACGCCGCGACCACCAAGCTGGAAGTCACCTTCCCCACGGAGCACCCGCTCGCCTCCGTCATGCCGGAGCCGGTGCCCGGATGGAAGGCCGAGGTCACCAAGAAGAAGCTCGACAAGCCGATGGAGATGCACGGCGAGAAGATCACCGAGGCCGTCTCCAAGGTCACGTGGACCGCGACGGGTTCCGGCGACGACAAGGGTGTGCGGCCCGGCTACTTCCAGAAGTTCCCGGTGTCCGTGGGCCAGCTGCCGACCGACGCCGACGAACTCGTCTTCAAGGCGCTCCAGACGTACGACAACAAGGAGGTCGTGCGCTGGATCGAGCCGCAGCAGGAGGGCCAGGAGGAGCCGGAGAACCCGGCCCCCGTCCTTGAGCTCTCGGACGCCGACGACGACGCGCACGGCGCGTCCGGCGCCTCCGACGACGACGCCGCGGACGACGACAAGAAGGAGGCCGCCGCGGCCTCCACGGACTCCGACGGCTCCGGCAGCGACACCACCGCCCGCGCCCTCGGCATCGTCGGCATCGTCGTCGGCGCCGCCGGTGTGGCGTTCGGCGTGATGGCGGGCCGTCGGCGTACCAACAGCTGAGCCACCTTCGGGGGGGTGCCGGGGTCGCGGTGGGCGACCCCGGCACCCGCCGGCCACCTCACATCTGGGACATTTCTCTATGCGCAACCCCCGCAAGAACACGACGTTCAACAGGAAGAGCCTGCTGGCCGCGGTCGGGCTGGTCACCGTGGCGACGTTCGCCCTGACCGCCTGCGGCAGCGGCGACGACAGCGGCAAGCCCGTCGCCGAGGTGTCCTCCGACACCGGCACGCAGAAGGCCGCGACGGTCCTCGACAAGCCGTTCGAGAAGCCGGATCTGGTCCTCACCGACACCCACGGCAAGAAGTTCGACCTGCGCGAGCAGACCAAGGACAAGCCGACGCTGATCTACTTCGGCTACACGCACTGCCCCGACGTCTGCCCCCTGACGATGAGCAACATCGCCGTCGCCAAGAAGTCGCTGCCCAAGTCCGAGGAGGACGAGCTCCAGGTCGTCTTCGTCACCACCGACCCGGACCGCGACACCCCGGCCGTGCTCGGCAAGTGGCTCAAGGCGCAGGACTCCGACTTCATCGGTCTGACCGGCGACTTCGCGACCATCCAGGGCAGCGCCCGCACGCTCGGCATCTCCATCGAGCCGACGCAGAAGGACAAGAAGGGCAAGCTCGTGTCGATGCACGGCACGCAGGTCATCGGCTTCTCGCCGAAGACGAACGCCGGTTACGTGCTCTACGGCGAGGACGCCACGGTCGACGACTACACCAAGGACCTCCCCAAGATCATCAAGGGGGAGAAGCCGTGAGGCGCACGCCCCTCGCCCTCGCCGCCGTGACGCTCGCGGCGGGGCTCGCCCTCACCGCCTGCGGCTCCGGCTCGGACTCCGAGGACTCCGCCGGCCGGCCCGACGTGAAGGTCGAGGGCGCGTTCATCCCCGAACCGGCCTCCGGCGACATGGCCGCCGGGTTCTTCCTCGTGCACAACAAGGGCGCCGCCGACACGCTCACCTCCGCGAGCAGCGACATCGCCGGGAAGGTCACCCTGCACAGCACCAAGGGGGGCGTGATGAAGGAACGAAACTCCTTCGCCGTGCCCGCGAACGGCGAGCTCGACTTCGAACGCGGCGGCAACCACCTCATGTTCGAGAACCTGAAGCGCAAGCCCGCGGAGGGCGACAAGGTGTCGGTGAAGCTGCACTTCGCGAAGTCCGGCTCCGTCACGGTCTCCTTCCCGGTGAAGGTCGCCACCTACAACCCGTCGCACGCTTCGCACTGAAGGGGCTGACCTGTACGTGAAGACCATCGCTCCCCGCACCTGGCAGCTGGTGCTGCTCTTCCTCGCCGTCACCGGCGCGCTCCTGGCCGGCGCCGCCCCCGCCTCCGCGCACGCCGCGCTGACCGGGAGCGACCCCGAGCAGGGAGCGGTGGTCGACACGGCGCCGAAGAAGGTGTCGCTCACCTTCTCCGAGGGCGTCGCGATCTCCGACGGCGCGGTCCGCGTCCTCGACCCCGCCGGCAAGCGCGTGGACGACGGGAAGGTCACCCACCCCGGCGGCACGACCTACGCGGTGGGGCTGCACTCGGGCCTGCCCGACGGCACGTTCACCGTCGCCTACCAGGTCGTCTCGGCCGACAGCCACCCCGTGTCCGGCGCCTACACCTTCTCCGTCGGGGCGCCCTCCAAGACGACCGCGGTGGTCGCCGACCAGAACGCGGGCGGGGGTGTCGTCGGCGGGCTCTACGGCTTCGCGCGCTACGTCTCGTACGCGGGGTTCACGCTGCTCGTGGGC
This sequence comes from Streptomyces sp. BYX5S, assembly GCF_054724165.1. Classification (NCBI taxonomy): domain Bacteria; kingdom Bacillati; phylum Actinomycetota; class Actinomycetes; order Kitasatosporales; family Streptomycetaceae; genus Streptomyces; species Streptomyces sp. BYX5S. Next base: position 8,179,225 of record NZ_CM138829.1, read on the forward strand.
GGCGCCGCGTTCGTGCTCGGCTGCTGGCGGCGCGGCGCGGGCAGCAGGCCGGTGCAGCGGCTCGTGGTCGGCGCCTGGACCGCGCTGACCGCCGCCACCCTGGCGATGCTGCTGCTGCGCGGCTCGTACACCGGGTCGGGGAAGCTCGCCGACATCTTCGACATGTCACTGCTCGGCCAGGTCCTCCAGACGAAGACCGGCGCCGCGCTCACGTCCCGGCTGCTGCTGCTCGCGGCGGCCGCCCTCTTCATCGCGGTGCTCTTCGGGGCGTACGCGAGGAAGGACGCGGAGGACGGGAGCGAGGACGCGGAGGACGGGAGCGAGGACACGGAGGACGGGAGCGAGGGCGCAGGGGACGGGCGCGAGAAGGGAACGGAGCGCAACGAGGCGAAGGAGCGCAACGATCTCACCTTCGGGCTCTCCGTCGGCGGCGCCGTGGTCGCGGCCGGGCTCGCCGCCACCTGGGCCATGGCCGAGCACGCCTCGACCGGGATCCAGGCGGGGCTCGCGATGCCCGTCGACGTCCTGCACCTGCTGGCCGTCGCCGCCTGGCTGGGCGGTCTGACCACGCTGCTCGTCGCCCTGTACCGGGTGCCGACGATCGAGGGGTCGACCGTGCGCCGGTTCTCCCGCGTGGCCTTCGGCAGCGTCGTCGTCCTCGTCGCGACCGGGATCTACCAGTCGTGGCGGCAGGTCGGCTCCTGGTCGGCGCTGACCGGGACGCGGTACGGGCAGCTGCTGATGGTGAAGGTCGGGCTCGTCGTCGTGCTCGTCGGCGTCGCCTGGATCTCCCGGAAGTGGACGGCGCGGCTGTCCGAGACCGCCGCCGTCGCCCCGGCCGCGGAGCAGCGGGCGCCCGTGAAGTCCCCGGCCACGAAGAAGGAACCGGTCTCCGTGACCGCCGGGGCCAAGAACGCCGACCCCGAGCGCGCCGCCCAGCTCGCCCGGCAGCGCGCCGCGATGGCGAGCGCCCGCGAGAAGCGGGTGCGCGACGCCGACCCGCACCGCTTCGGGCTGCGCCGCTCGGTGCTGGCCGAGGCCGGCATCGCGGTCGTCCTGCTCGCCGTCACCACCGTGCTGACGTCCACCGAGCCGGGCCGCACCGAGGAGGAGGCCAAGTCCGCCACCTCGGCCGCCCAGGCGGCGACCGGCCCGGTCTCCCTGAAGATCCCGTTCGACACCGGCGGCACGGACGGCAAGGGGACCGCCCTGCTGGAGGTCGACCCCGGCCGCACCGGCAACAACGAGATGCACCTCTATGTGGAGCGGCCGAACGGCAAGGCCTTCGACGTCCCCGAGGTGAAGGTCGCCCTCACCCTGGAGTCGAAGAAGATCGGGCCGCTGCCCGTCGTGCCGGACCACATCGCCACCGGACACTGGACGGCGAGCGGCGTGCAGATCCCCGTGGCGGGCAACTGGAAGGTCGCCCTGACCGTGCGTACGTCGGACATCGACCAGATCACCATCAACAAGAACGCGAAGATCGGCTGAACCACCATGGCTGAGACGGCTGACACGGCTCACACGCCCGACACGAAGAACCGCCCCGAGGACTCCGGCCGGGGCGCGGGCATCTCGCGGCGCCGCCTGATCGGGACGGCGGGCGCCACCGGCGTCGCGCTCGGCGCCGTCGGCGCGGGCGCGGGGTACGCCGTGGCGTCCTCGGACTCCCCCGAGCAGCAGACGGCGTTGACCTCGCTCGGGGCGGACGAGGTGATGTTTCACGGGAAACATCAGCCCGGAATCACCACCGCGATGCAGTCCCGCGGCCATCTCGTCGCGTTCGACCTGGCGGCGGGGGCGGGGCGCAAGGAGGCCACCGCCCTCATGCGCCGCTGGTCGGCGACGGCCGAGCGGCTGATGGCGGGCGAGCCCTCGTCCTCGGGGGACACGGGGGTGGCCCTCGACGCCGGTCCGTCCTCGCTGACCGTCACGTTCGGCTTCGGCCACAGCTTCTTCTCCCGTACGGGGCTGGAGAAGCAGCGCCCCGCCGCCCTCGACCCGCTGCCGGACTTCTACTCCGACCACCTCGACAAGGCGCGCAGCAACGGCGACCTGTGGGTGCAGATCGGCGCCAACGACCCGCTCGTCGCCTTCCACGCCCTGCGCGCGATCCAGAAGGACGCGGGCGGCGCCGCCAAGCCGCGCTGGCAGATGAACGGCTTCAACCGCTCGCCCGGTGCCACCGCCCACCCGATGACGGCCCGCAACCTCATGGGCCAGATCGACGGCACGGGCAACCCCAGGCCCGCGGACGCCGACTTCGACCAGCGGATCTTCGTGCCGGCTTCGGGCTCCGCGCAGTCCCCCGCGTGGATGGGCGGCGGCTCGTACGCCGTCGTGCGCAGGATCCGGATGCTTCTCGACGACTGGGAGAAGCTGTCGACGGCGGCGCAGGAGAACGTCATCGGGCGCAAGAAGTCCACGGGTGCCCCGCTGTCCGGTGGCAAGGAGACCACCGAGCCGGACCTGGAGAAGACGGACGCGAACGGCGACCTCGTCATCCCGATCAACGCGCACGCCCGCATCACCCGGCCCGACCAGAACGGCGGTGCCGCGCTGCTGCGCCGCCCGTTCTCGTACCACGACGGCTTCGACGAGGACGGCGTCCCGGACGCCGGCCTGCTCTTCATCTGCTGGCAGGCGGACCCGCTGCGCGGCTTCGTCCCGGTGCAGCGCAAGCTCGACCGCGGCGACGCCCTGTCGAAGTTCATCCGGCACGAGGCGAGCGGCCTGTTCGCGGTGCCGGGCGGCGCCGACAAGGGCGGGTACGTGGGGCAGGCGTTGCTGGAGGGGTGAGCGGCGAGAGGGGCCTCACGTACGCGTGAGCCCGGTTCCGTACGGCCCATTAGGGTGAGGCCATGCCAGCCAGCTACGCGTATCTCGGCCCCGAGGGCACCTTCACCGAAGTCGCCCTGCGCACGCTCCCGGAGACGGCCACCCGGGAGTTGGTCCCCATGGTGTCCGTTCCCGCGGCGCTCGACGCCGTGCGCGGCGGGGAGGCCGAGGCCGCGTTCGTACCGATCGAGAACTCCGTCGAGGGCGGCATCACCACGACCCTCGACGAGCTGGTCGCGGGCGATCCGCTGATGATCTACCGCGAGGTGCTGCTCGACATCACCTTCGCGCTGCTCGTGCGTCCCGGCACGGCGATCGGCGACATCAAGACGGTCACCGCGCACCCGGCCGCCCAGCCGCAGGTCCGCAACTGGATGAAGGCCCACCTGGCCGAGGACGTGACCTGGGAGTCCGCGGCCTCGAACGCCGACGGCGCGCGACTCGTACAGGAAGGGCGGTACGACGCCGCGTTCGCCGGCGAGTTCGCGGCCGAGAAGTACGGGCTCGTCCCGCTGGTCACGGAGATCCACGACGCGGAGAACGCGCAGACCCGCTTCGTCCTGGTCGGCAAGCCCGCACGTCCCGCCGCGCCCACCGGCGCGGACAAGACCTCGGTCGTCATCTGGCAGCGCGAGGACCACCCCGGCGGGCTGATGGAGCTGCTCCAGGAGTTCGCCATCCGCGGCGTCAACCTGGTGCTGTTGCAGTCCCGGCCCACGGGAACGGGCATCGGTGACTACTGCTTCGCGATCGACGCGGAGGGCCACATCGCGGACCGCCGGGTGGCGGAGGCGCTGATGGGGCTGAAGCGCGCGTGCCCGGAGGTGCGCTTCCTCGGCTCGTACCCGCGGGCCGGGGTCGGCGTCGAGGACGTGCGCCCGCAGCGGCCGGGAACGTCGGACGGCGCGTTCGTGGCGGCGTCGGACTGGCTGGCGCGCTGCCAGGACGGTCGCTTCTAGCGCACCTCGCCGGCACCTGCCGGATCCGGGTTTTCCACCGCCGGGTCCGGCTGCTTTTCGTCTGCGCGCCCTGTCCTACCAGCGGATTTTCTTCATCCACAGAAGTTATCCACAGGGCGCCTTCTCGACCTGGGGACAAGTCGACAGGAAGGTGCTGGTTGGTCGACAAATCGCCCTACAGGCCCCACATGTGTCCACAGCCCGGCAGGTCACCCTTCGTCCAGGCATTTCCCTTGATCAACTCTTTGGAGTGAAGCATTTCCACCCGAAAGTGAGCTTGCGAGCGGTTTGAGTGGGGAATTCTTCGTGACGCATGCGGCTTTCGGAATGATCCCTTCCGGCATCCACAGATCATTCTCACAGCCTGTGGATAACTCCCCAGGGCTGTGCGCAACTGTGGACAGCGGGCCCCCAAGTCCCGCCCGAGGCAAGGGGATCGGGTCAAGGAGGAGTGCCGCATCTGCCCCTTTCAAGGGAAAGTGGCAGGTTTTCCTTGACTCGCCGCCAGGAGCCGGTGTGGATCTTTTCCGGTCACGCTCCACCCATAATTCACATTCCGGCAAATAGGGCATAAGGGAGTGCAACGGATATCGGGTCGTGGGCCCGAACCGCGCAACGGTAGCCTTGAGGGGTGATTGACCTTCGCCTGCTCCGTGAGGACCCCGACCGTGTTCGCGCCTCCCAGCGCGCCCGTGGAGAGGACGTCGCGCTCGTCGACTCCGTCCTGTCCGCCGACGAGCGGCGCAGGTCGTCCGGGCTCCGCTTCGACGAACTCCGTTCCGAGCAGAAGTCGCTCGGCAAGCTGATCCCCAAGGCCTCCCCCGAGGAGCGCCAGGAGCTGCTGAAGAAGACGGGCGAGCTGTCCGCCGCCGTGAAGGCCGCCGAGGCCGAGCAGCGCGAGGCCGAGGAGGAGACGCAGCGGCTCGCGCTCCAGCTGGGCAACATCGTCCACCCCGACGTCCCGCGCGGCGGCGAGGAGGACTTCGTCGTCCTGGAGACGCACGGCACGATCCGCGACTTCGGCGCCGAGGGCTTCGAGCCCAAGGACCACCTGGAGCTCGGCGAGGCGCTCGGCGCCATCGACGTCGAGCGCGGCGCGAAGGTCTCCGGCTCGCGCTTCTACTACCTCACCGGTGTCGGCGCCCTGCTGGAGCTCGCGCTGGTCAACGCGGCGATCGCGCAGGCCACCGAGGCCGGCTTCACGCCGATGCTGACCCCCGCGCTGGTGCGCCCGCGCGCCATGGAGGGCACCGGCTTCCTCGGCCAGGCCGCGGAGAACGTGTACCACCTGGAGAAGGACGACTACTACCTGGTCGGCACCTCCGAGGTCCCGCTCGCCGCGTACCACATGGACGAGATCGTCGACGCGGACCAGCTGCCGCTGCGCTACGCCGGCTTCTCGCCGTGCTTCCGCCGCGAGGCCGGTACGTACGGCAAGGACACCCGCGGCATCTTCCGCGTGCACCAGTTCGACAAGGTCGAGATGTTCTCGTACGTCCACCCGGACGACGCGGAGAACGAGCACCAGCGGCTCCTGGAGTGGGAGAAGCAGTGGCTGACCGGCCTGGAGCTGCCGTTCCAGGTGATCGACGTCGCCACCGGCGACCTCGGCTCCTCTGCCTCGCGCAAGTTCGACTGCGAGGCGTGGATCCCGACCCAGGGCAAGTACCGCGAGCTGACCTCCGCCTCGAACTGCGACGGGTTCCAGGCGCGCCGCCTGTCCATCCGGATGCGCGACGGCAAGAAGACGCAGCCGCTGGCGACGCTGAACGGCACGCTGTGCGCCGTCCCGCGCACGATCGTGGCGATTCTGGAGAATCACCAGCAGGCGGACGGCTCGGTGCGGGTCCCGGAGATGCTGCGGCCCTACCTTGGTGGACGCACCACTCTGGACCCCAAGTAGTCGCGGGCTGAGCGGGCCGCGTCGACGACGCGGCCCGTCCCGTCCCCGCACTGCCCCCAGCGCACGCACTGCCCGCACCGCCCGTAGAGCCTGGAGCCGAACGCCACGTGAGCCATCCCGCTCCCCTCGCCCCCGCCTTCCCGTACAAGCTCGTGGCGACCGACCTCGACGGAACGCTCCTGCGCTCCGACGACACGGTCTCCGAGCGCACGCGTGAGGCGCTCACCGCGGCCACCGCGGCGGGCGCCACGCACATCATCGTGACCGGCAGGGCGGTGCCGTGGACCCGGCACATCCTCGACGACCTCGGGTACGACGGCCTCGCGGTGTGCGGGCAGGGCGCGCAGGTCTACCACGCGGGGGAGCACCGGCTGCTCACCTCGGTGACGCTGGACCGGCAGCTGGCGGGGATCGCGCTCGCCAAGATCGAGGCCGAGGTGGGGCCGCTGGCGCTGGCCGCGAGCCGCGACGGCATCGAGGGCGAGGTCATCGTCGGACCCGGCTACCAGGTGCAGGACGGGCCGCTGCCCGTCGTGCCGTTCACGGAGCTCGGCGAGCTGTGGGCCGAGCCGCTGAACAAGGTGTACGTCCAGCATCCCGGCCTCACCGACGACCAGCTGGCGGAGGTCGCGCGCAACGCGGCCGGCGGCCTGGTGGGCGTCACGATGGCCGGTGAGGGCATCGTGGAGCTGCTGCCGCTCGGGCTCTCCAAGGCGACGGGGCTCTCGCTGGCGGCGCGGCGGCTGGGGGCGAAGGCCGCCGACACGATTGCCTTCGGCGACATGCCCAACGACATTCCGATGTTCGGGTGGGCGGCGTACGGGGTGGCGATGGCGAACGCGCACGAGGAGTTGAAGTCGGTGGCCAGTGAGGTGACGTCGTCGAATCAGGACGACGGGATCGCGGTGGTGCTGGAGCGGTTGCTCGGCTGAGGGCCCCGGTGGCGGTCGGCCGTCACCCTCTCCCGGTCGGCCGTTCCTACGGCACGGGGCTCCGCCCCGGACCCCGCTGCTCAATCGCCGCAGGGGCTTGAAGAGGTCCGGGCGCCGCTGCTCGATCGCCCCCAAGGGCTTGAAGAGGTCCGGGCGCCGCTGGGCATCGCCGCGAGGGCTTGAAGAGGGTCGATCGCCGCAGGGGCTTGGTTCTGTGCGGAGGATGCGCGGATCGAACGCGCGCGGGGGATCGCCCCGACCACGGCTTAGCAAGCCGGTGCCTTGCCACTCGGCCAATCCTCCGGGTGGGCGGCCCGCGTGTCACGGAAGGGACACGCGCTCGAAGCGGCCGCCCCGGGCGTCGCCCCTGAGGCGGGGCTCGACGGAGTGCAATGACTACTCCGGAGCCTGCCTGAGGCCGCCCCGCCGGGAGCTCGACGGACTACTGAAGGACATCGCCGCGCTCCTCTCCCGGTCCTCGCACGCCGTGGTCGGCGTGCTCACACAACTACTGTGCCGCGCGGCCGAGTTGACCGCCACCGAATTATCGGCGACGCCACCTGCGGCGCCGCGCCTTGCTGAAGAACCAGCCCGCGGGCGGCTCGTCCGAGCGCCACGGCTGGGGCTCCGGCCCGCCCTTGCGCCAGCGCCGCGCGAGCATGCGCGCCCGCGCCGACGGCTCGGTCGTCTCGGCGGCCCGTATGAAGTCCATGTCCAGGACCACGTCGTCCCAGGCGTCGTCGCCCCGACCGGTCCGGTCCTCCCCCTCGCGGTTCGTCTCGTCTGCCATCGCGGGCCCTCCGGGTCTGCGGTGCGGTGTGCTTCGGGGCGGCCGTGGGACGGCGCACCCTCCCACCAGTGTCCGGGTGGGAGGGTGAAAACAGCATCAAGACGGACACCGGCCCCCGTGGGGGGGGGGGCGGCGGCCCTACTCCTCCCCGGCCAGCTTCAGCGTGCGCAGCTTCTGCCCCGCGTACCAGGTCGCCAGCACCGTCACCACCACGAGGAACACCGTCGCGAGCGGCAGCCCCACGTCCGAGGTGACGAGGTCGCCGCCGGCCACCTTCTGGGCGACCGCGAGCGACCACTGCTGCACGCTGAGCGTGCGCGCCCCGGAGACCAGCGACCCGAAGAGGGCCTCCCACACGAGGGCGTAGACGAGGCCGAAGACGACCGCGTGCCGGGTGACCGTGCCGAGCAGCAGGAAGATCGCGGCGTACGCGATGGAGGCCACGAGCGCGGCGACCGTGTACGCGACGGCGATCTGCTGCCCGTTCCCGTTCAGGATGAAGCCCGCGATCAGTGTCGGGACGGCGGAGAACACCATGGTCACGCCGATGGCCACGATGAGCTTCGTGAAGATGATCGTGGGCCGCTTGATCGGCTTCGACAACAGGTAGACGACGGAGCCGTCGTCGATCTCCGGGCCGATCGCGCCCGTCCCCGCGATGACGCCGATCAGCGGCACCATCGTGGCGAGCGCGAACCCGCCGAGCAGATCGGTCGCCGTCTGGTCGTCGGCTCCCGTGAGTCCGCGGACCAGGCCGGAGATCACGACGAGCAGCACGGGCAGCGCGAAGAGGATGAGGGCCCGGCGCCTGCCGAGCAGGGCCCGGTAGGTGAGCCGGGCGACAGTGGGGTCGTACATCAGGGCCTCCTACGCCGCGACGAGATACGAGAAGACGGACTCGAGGGACTCGTCGGACGGCGAGACCGTGAGCAGGCGGATGCCGTGCGCCCGCGCGACCTTCGGCAGCAGCGTCGTGAACCGGCCGAAGTCGACGGCCTGGATGTGCAGCGCGCCCTCCTTCAGGTCGACCTCGATGCCCGCCGTCGACGGGTCCGCGATCAGCACGGCGGCCAGGGCCCGGTCGTCGCTGGAGCGGACCAGATAGCGGTGCGGGCGGTCGGTCATCAGGCGGCGGATCCTGCGGAAGTCACCGCTGGCCGCGTGCCGGCCCGCGACGATCACCTCGATGTGGGAGGCCAGTTGCTCGACCTCCTCCAGGATGTGCGAGGAGAACAGGACGGTGCGGCCGTCGTCCCCCATGCGTCGCAGCAGGTCCATGAGCTGCATGCGCTGGCGCGGGTCCATGCCGTTGAACGGCTCGTCGAGGAGCAGCACCGACGGGCTGTGGACGAGCGCGGAGGCCATCTTCACGCGCTGCCGCATGCCCTTGGAGTACGTCGAGATCTTGCGGTCCTGCGCGTACTCCATCTCGACCGTGGCCAGCGCCTCCCCGGCCGCCTTCTTGCCGAGGCCGTGCAACTCCGCGTTGGCGACGACGAATTCGCGTCCCGTGAGGAAGTCGTACATGCCCTCGCGCTCGGGGACGATGCCGATGTGCCGGTAGATCTGTTCGTTGCGCCAGATCGGCTCCCCGTCGAGGGTCACCGAGCCGTTGGAGGGGGCGAGGAAGCCGCCCATCATGTTGATGAGCGTGGACTTCCCCGCGCCGTTCGGGCCGAGCAGGCCGGTGACGCCGGGGCCGATGTTCATCGAGACGTCGTTGACGGCGACCACGTTGCCGAACCAGCGTGAGACGTGGTCGATGTTGATCGTGGTCACAGTCCGACCTTCCGGTAGCGGCGCATCAGCAGCCCGTAGGAGCCGGCGATGAGCGCGAGGACGACGAGCAGATAGACCAGGCCCTGGGCCGCCGAGGGGCCGTGCGCCCCCGGGAAGGACGAGCCCGCCCCGAGGAAGGCGGTCCCCACGCCGTCGATGAGCGTGATCGGTGAGAAGAGGCCCAGCCAGGTCACCGCCCCGCCGTTGTCCTGGGCGTCGGCGATCGCCTGGACCGTGGACACGGCGCCGTAGGAGATGGTCAGCACCGCGATGACGGCGGCGATGCCGAACCCGCGGCGCGGGGTGACGGCGGAGACGACGAGGCCGATCCCGGCGAAGAGCAGCGACAACAGCGCCACGGAAACCAGTCCTTGGGCGAATCCCTTGGTCTGCTCGGCGAAGTCCAGCTTGGCGAGCAGAGAGCCGATGTACAGCACGAGCAGCGGCGCGGCCGTGAGGACGAACAGGGCGGAGGTCAGGGCCGCGAACTTCGCGGCCACGTAGTCCACCCGCTCGATGGGGCGGGAGAAGTAGAGGGGGATCGTCTTGAAGCGCAGGTCCAGGGAGACGGCGTTGGGCGCGGCGGACGCCACGTAGAGGCCGATCACCGCCTGGAGGAGCACCGCGTAGCGCGTGTAGTCGACGGGCAGGTCGTTCGCCTTCGTGGCGACGGCCACCGCGACCATGATCAGCGCCGGGACGCACATGACGATGAAGAGCAGCATCGGCAGCACCTTGGACTTGGCCGAGCGGCCCAGTCCGTAGGCCCCGCGCAGGCTCTGCGAGAAGAGCGAGCGGCGGGCGTACGCGCGGCCGAGGCGGGGGCCGTCGTAGTGGCGGTAGCCGATGTTGTGGATCTGGGTGGACGCGCGGTCCACAGCGCTGGGCTCGGTGGTCATCGCGCCGCGCCTCCCGTCTGCTGCGAAGCGGCGGTGGCCGCCCAGGCGGCGGCGCGCTCGGAGTCCTGCTCCGGCTGCTGCTCCTCGGGGCGGAAGACCTCCGCGATCTGGTGCCTGCGCTGTTCCATCCGGACCAGGCCGAGGCCGAGGTCCGCGACGACGTCGCGCACGACGTCGTACGTCTCCTCGCCCTGCGCCGTGATCAGCACGGTGTGTCCCGCGCCGGGAAGTTCGCCGCCGGTGGCCGTCTCGATGCCGAGCCGGGCGAAGGCCTCGCGCAGCGCCTTGGTGCCGTCCGGGTGTTCGTCGCTGTCGGTGACCTCGATCGCGAGCGTCGCCGTGGCCTGCGTGAAGTCCGTGGTGGAGCTGGAGCGCAGCAGCTTGCCGCCGTCGATGATCACGACGTGGTCGCAGGTGCGCTCCAGCTCGCCGAGCAGGTGCGAGGTGACGAGGACGGAGATGCCGAAGTCGGTGTGGACCCGGCGGATGAGGCCGAGCATGTCGTCCCGGCCGACCGGGTCCAGGCCGTTGGTCGGCTCGTCCAGGAACACCAGCTGCGGGTCGTGGACCAGCGCCTGGGCCAGCTTCACGCGCTGCTTCATGCCCGTCGAGTAGCCGCCGATGGGGCGGTAGCGCTCCTCGTACAGGCCCACGTGCCGCAGCGTGTCGGCGGTGCGCTCGCGGGCGGCGGTGGGGGGCAGGCCCGACATGCGCGCCATGTGCACGACGAGTTCGGTGGCCGAGACGTCCGGGGGCAGGCAGTCGTGCTCCGGCATGTACCCGACCCGCTCGCGGATCTCGGCGCCCTTCGTCGCGACGTCGAGTCCGAGCACTTCGGCACGGCCCTCCGACGCGGGGGACAGACCAAGAAGAATCTTGATCATGGTGGACTTGCCGGCTCCATTGGCCCCGACGAGTCCGGTCACCCCGGGCCCGATGTCCATGGTCAGCCGGTCAAGCGCGGTCACCCGGGGGAACCGCTTGCTCAGGCTTTCGGTCGCGATCACAGTCACGGTTCGACCGTAGTGGCGCAGGCCACACCAATTCGTCAGACCGTGGTGTGGACCTCGTATGAGACCTGAGTATTACGGGTCCCTAGGGATCCACCCTGAGTAGCCCCGCCCGGAGCCCCACCCCGACCTTCCGTCCGAGCGGCCCCGTGCAGACCCCTTGACGTCGCCGCCAGGCATTGTCACATTCATCAGTGTCAAGTTACGAACGCGTACGGCGACGGTCGGGACGGACGGCATGACCTCAGCGGTGGTACGTGAACTCTCGGCTGAGCTGCGGGGGTTCAGAGAAGTGCAGCGGCTCGCGTACGCGTGTGCGGAAGCGGTCGCGGGCCGGCTCAAACCCGGCGTGACCGAGCGCGACGCGGCGCGGATGCAGCGGGAGTGGCTGCGCGAGCGCGGCGTGCGGGACTGGTTCCACCTCCCCTTCGCCTGGTTCGGCGACCGCACGGCGTTCGTGGACTTCCGGGTGCCGCTCCAGTTCTTTCCGACGAACCGGAGGCTGGAGGCGGGGATGCCTTTCATCCTCGACATGGCGCCGGTGCACAGGGGATTCACCGCGGACATCGGCTACTCGGGCTGCCTCGGCCTCAACCCCGTGCACGACAAGCTGCTTTCGGATCTTGAGGCGCACCGTGAGCTGATCCTGCGCGAGGTGCGCGAGCGCCGTTCGCTGCGGGAGATCTACGAGGACGTGGAGCGGTTGATGGTCCGCCAGGGGTATGCGAACCGGCATCGCGCGTACCCCTTCGGCGTCATCGCGCACAAGGTCGACCGGGTCCGGGAGCGCCGGTTCAACCCCACCCTGTTCGGCTTCGGCACGCAGTCCCTGAAGGGCCTGGCGAGCGACGCGCTGCACGGGCACCGGGACGGCTGGTCGCCGCTGTGGTCGCCGTACCGGTTCTCCGACCATCCGCCGACGCCCGGCCTGTGGGCGGTCGAACCGCACCTCGGATTCCGGGGCACGGGCGCGAAGTTCGAGGAGCTGCTCGTGGTCACCGACTCCAAGGACGCGCAGGAGAGCGCCTTTTGGCTGGACGACGATCTGCCGCACGTGCGGCGCTGGGCGGAGGGCATCTGATGACGGACCTGATGACGATCCACGGGGCGCGCGAGCGCTGGGTGCGCACGGGCGGACTGGAGCTGTGCGTCGTCGAGCTGGGAGAGCCCGGCGGGCCCGAGCGGCCCACGGTGGTGCTCGTGCACGGCTACCCGGACTCCAAGGAGGTGTGGTCGGAGGTCGCCGCGCGGCTCGCGGACCGCTTCCACGTGGTGCTCTACGACGTACGCGGGCACGGCCGGTCCACCGCTCCGAAGCCGCTGCGGGGCGGCTTCACCCTGGAGAAGCTGACCGACGACTTCCTCGCGGTGATCGACGCGGTCAGCCCGGACCGCCCCGTGCACCTGGTGGGGCACGACTGGGGTTCGGTGCAGTCGTGGGAGTTCGCCACGGTCGAGCGCACCCAGGGCCGCATCGCGTCCTTCACGTCGATGTCGGGCCCGTCCCTCGACCACTTCGGGCACTGGATCAAGCAGCGCGTGAAGCGGCCCACGCCCCGCAAGGTGGGCCAGCTCCTCGGGCAGGGCGCCAAGTCCTGGTACGTGTACATGCTGCACACCCCCGTGCTGCCGGAGCTCGCCTGGCGCGGGCCGCTCGGCAAGCGCTGGCCGAAGATCCTGGAGCGCGTCGAGCGCGTCCCGGCGGGCGACTACCCGACGGCGTCACTGCCGTCGGACGCCGCGCACGGGGCCTGGCTGTACCGGGACAACGTCCGTGCGCGGCTGAGCCACCCGCGCGAGGACGCGTACGCGCACGCGCCCGTGCAGCTCGTCACGCCTCTCGGTGACGCCTTCCTGTCGCCGAAGCTGTACGACCAGCTGGAGTCGTGGGCGCCCCAGCTGACGCGCCGCGTGCTGCCCGCCAAGCACTGGGTGCCGCGCACCCGCCCCGATCAACTCGCTTCATGGATCGGCGAGTTCGTGACGGCCAACGACGGGCAGGGCGCCGCCGGTCTGCCCGCGCAGCGCACGGTGGCCGACGGCAAGTACGCGGACCGGTTCGGCGGCCAGCTGGTCCTGGTGACCGGTGCGGGCAGCGGCATCGGGCGGGCCACCGCGTTCGCCTTCGCGGAGGCCGGCGCGCGCGTGATCGCCGTGGACCGGGACGCGGAGAGCGCCGCGCGGACCGCCGAGCTGGCCCGGCTCGTCGGCGCCCCCGAGGCCTGGGGCGAGACCGTCGACGTCTCGGACGAGCAGGCCATGGAGAAACTCGCCGCGAAGGTCGCGGACGAGTACGGGGTGGTCGACGTCCTGGTGAACAACGCGGGGATCGGCCTGTCCGGCTCGTTCTTCGACACCACCCCGGAGGACTGGAAGAAGGTCCTCGACGTCAATCTGTGGGGCGTCATCCACGGCTGCCGTCTCTTCGGCAAGCAGATGGCCGAGCGCGGCCAGGGCGGCCACATCGTGAACACCGCGTCCGCGGCGGCGTACCAGCCCTCGAAGGCGCTGCCCGCGTACTCGACCTCCAAGGCCGCGGTCCTGATGCTCAGCGAGTGTCTGCGCGCCGAGCTGGCCGGGCAGGGCATCGGGGTCTCCGCGATCTGCCCCGGCTTCGTGAACACGAACATCACGGCGACGGCCCGCTTCGCCGGGGTCGACGCGGCGGAGCAGAAGCGCCGCCAGAAGAAGTCCTCGCGCCTGTACGGGCTGCGCAACTACCCGCCGGAGAAGGTCGCCGACGCGATCCTGGGCGCCGTCGTGCACGACAAGGCGGTAGTCCCCGTCACCCCGGAGGCCCGCGGCGCCCACTTGATGTCCCGCTTCACGCCGCGTGCCCTGCGCGCGGTCGCCCGCCTGGAGCCGCCGCTGTGAGCACCGGCGACGGGGCGGGACAGCCGGACGCCGAGTACCGGATCGAGGACCTGGCCCACCACAGCGGGGCCACGGTCCGCACGATCCGCGCCTACCAGGACCGCGGGCTGCTGCCGCGGCCCGAGCGCCGCGGCCGGGCGAACGTGTACACGCACGCGCATCTGTCCCGGCTGCGCCGGATCGCCGACCTGCTGGACCGCGGCTACACGCTGGCGTCCATCAAGGAGTTGCTGGAGGCCTGGGACGCGGGGCGGGGCCTGGGCGGCGTACTCGGTCTGGTCGCCGAGGTGGACGGGCCGTGGACGGACGAGCGGACGGGGCGCATCACGCGCGCGGAGCTGGACGAGAGGTTCGGCGGCGAGCCCGACGAGGTGGCGGTACAGGACGCGGTCGAGCTCGGCGTGCTGGAGCGTGTTCCGGGAACGGACGACGAGTTCCTCGTCCCGAGCCCTCAAGAGCTGGCCGTGGCAGCCGAATTGCACGCGGCCGGTGTTCCCCTTTCCGCGATCTCGGGCCATCTGCGGGAGTTGAGGGGTCAGGTCGAGCACATCGCGGCCCGTTTCCTGGAGTTCACTACTGAACACGTCTTCGCGCGCTATCTCGGCCCGCAGCCTCCGACGGACGCGGAAGCGGCCGAAGCGGCGTCGCTCGTCCGTCGGCTGAGGCCGCTCGCCCAGCACTCGGTCGACGCCGAACTCGCGCGCGCGATGCGCCTGTTCGCCACCCGCCACCTGCACCACCACCTCGCTCAAGGATCCGCGGTGGAAGCAGTGGAGGAACCGGAAAAAGTGGCGCTGCCGGCGGAGACAATACGAGCCGTACGCAGACTTGTTGGCGCGGAGAACGTCGCCGCGTTCGTCGCCGCGGCGGCTGAACGAGAAGTACAGAAGCGAACGTTGGACACGTTGGCAGCAAATCCCGCCAATAAGGACTAAGTTGACCAAATCGGCTATTTCACCGAGGAGTTGTCCACAGAAACGCCAACTACCCTGTGGATAACTCGACTTGGCTGTGGATCAAACATGCGAGCCGAAACTCACGGAAGAAATCCGCATGCACGGCGGGGGTCCTCCGGGGCAACCTGACGCCATGAACGAGCAACGCGCCGTCAGAGTCTCGAAGTACCTCTCCAAGCACCTGCGGCATCAGCCGGAGCGGATCGGCCTGACGCTCGACGAGGCCGGCTGGGTGGAGATCGACGCGCTGCTCGACGCGGCCCGCGCGCACGGCTTCCCGATCGGGCGGGCCGAGCTGGAGCGGGTGGTCGCCGAGAACGACAAGCGGCGCTTCGCCGTCGACGGCTCCCGGATCCGCGCGAGCCAGGGCCACTCCGTCGCGATCGACCTCGGCCTGCCCGAGGCCGAGCCGCCCGCGTACCTGTACCACGGCACCGTCGCCCGCTTCCTCGACGCGATCCGCCGCGAGGGCCTCAAGCCGATGAACCGGCACGACGTCCACCTCTCCGCCGACCGTGAGACCGCCACCCGGGTCGGCGCCCGCCGCGGCCGCCCCGTCGTGCTCCCGGTCGACGCGGGCGCGATGCACCGCGCCGGACACACGTTCCGGATCAGCGCCAACGGCGTCTGGCTCACCGCCGCCGTACCCCCACGCTACCTGCGCTTTCCCGGCCAGGCCTGCTGAGCGTCGCACCTGCGCATACGCTCACAGGCATGACCGACAACGCCCCCGCCGCACCCCTTCGCCCCCTGCGCCTGAGCACCGTGATCCTGCCCTACCGCCGCTGGCACGAGGGCGCCCGCGACGCATGGGTGCGCGCCGAGGAGCTGGGGTTCCACACCGCGTACACGTACGACCACCTGTCGTGGCGCGTGCCGTTCCGGGACGGGCCGTGGTTCGGGGCCGTGCCGACGCTGACGGCCGCGGCGACCGCCACCGAGCGGATCCGCCTGGGCACCCTCGTGACCTCGCCGAACTTCCGGCACCCCGTCACCCTCGCCAAGGAACTGCTCACGCTCGACGACATCTCCGGTGGCCGGATCACGCTCGGCATCGGGGCGGGCGGCACGGGATTCGACGCAAGCGCTCTCGCGCACAGCGAGCAGAAAGCGTGGACGCCGCGCGAGCGGGCCGACCGTTTCGCGGAGTTCGTCCCGCTGCTCGACCGGCTGCTCACCGAGGACACGGTCAGCTTCGACGGCACGTTCTACTCGGCGGGCGGAACGGTCGGCGCCCAGAACATCCCTGGCTGCGTGCAGCGCCCCCGGCTGCCGTTCGCGGTGGCCGCGACGGGCCCGCGCGGCCTGAAGCTCGCCGCGCGGCACGGACAGGCGTGGGTGACCACCGGCGACCCGAAGCTGTTCGAGTCGGGCACCCCGCAGGAGTCGATTCAGGCCATTCGCGGTCAGGTCGGGAAGCTGGCCGCGGCGTGCGAGGCCATCGGCCGCGACGTGGGGGAACTCGACAAGGTCCTGCTCACCGGATTCACCCCCGATCGGGCCCGCCCCCTCAGCTCCGTCGACGCCTTCGTCGACTTCGCGGGCAACCACCGTGAGCTGGGCTTCACCGAGCTGGTCGTGCACTGGCCGATCCCGGACACCGACTTCGCGGCCGACCGGAAGACCTTCGAGGCGATCGCCACGGAGGCGCTGGCCCAACTCGACTGAAACGGACGCCGTCACGCCGGGGACCGAGCGGGGCGCATGAGCCAGGTGCGCACTCATATGTGCGCCCCGCAGCACGCCCGTGCACGCATATGCGCGACCATGGAGCGGTGACCTCACCGACTCCTGGGCCCCGGACCCCGGCCCCCACCGCCCCCTCGCCCCGGCTGATCGCCACCGACCTCGACGGCACGCTGCTGCACGACGACAAGACCGTCTCCCCGCGCACGGTCGCCGCGCTCGCCGCCGCCGAGGAGGCCGGCATCGAGGTCTTCTTCGTGACCGGGCGCCCGGCCCGCTGGATGGGCGTCGTCAGCGCCCATGTGCACGGCCACGGTCTGGCGATCTGCGGAAACGGTGCCGCGGTCGTGGACCTGCACGGCGGCGCGGACGGGCACAGCTTCGTCAAGATCCGCGAGCTGTCGGTCCGGGACGCCCTCGACGTCGTCCGCGTCCTGCGCGACGTGGCCCCCGGCACCACCTTCGCCGTGGAGCGCACCGGCGGACTGCACCACGAGCCGGCGTACCCGCCGCTGCACCTGGACCCCGGGGAGAGCGTCGCCCCGGCGGAGAAGCTGCTCGCCCCGGACTCCGACGTCGCGGACCAGCCGGTGCTCAAGCTCCTCGCGTACCACCCGGAACTCGACCCCGACGCGTTCCTGGCCCTCGCCCGCGCCGGAGTCGGTGACCAGGCGGCCATCACCCGGTCGAGCCCGAGCGCGCTCCTGGAGATCAGCGGGCCGGGCGTCTCCAAGGCGAGCACGCTCGCCATGTGCTGCGCGGAGCGCGGCATCGCGCCCACCGAAGTGGTCGCCTTCGGGGACATGCCCAACGACATGGAGATGCTCGCCTGGGCGGGCACCTCCTACGCCATGGGCAACGGGCACCCCGAGGTCCTCGCCTCGGCGACCGGCCGCACGGCGACCAACAACGAGGACGGCGTGGCCCGCGTCATCGAGGACATCCTGGCCGCGCGCACCCCGTCCGCGGGCCCCGCGGCCTCGGCGACGGGCGCCTGCCAGGAACCCGCCTAGCCGTGCGCAGGACCCAGAGATTCAGCAGGACCCGGAGATTCAGCGGAGCCCCAGAGCTTCAGCGGAGCCCTAGAGCTTCACGTGCCGCTCGGCGAACCACTTCACCGGGTCCACGCCCGAGCCGTGATCCGGCGTGAGCCGCACCTCGAAATGGAGGTGCGGCCCCGTCGAGTTGCCGGTCGTGCCCGACTGGCCGACCCACTGGCCCGCGCGGACCTTCTGCCCCTGGTCGACGGTGATCGCGGCCAGATGCGCGTACTGCGTGTAGTAGCCGCCGGAGTGCCGCACGACGACCTCGATGCCGAACGCCCCGCCGCAGGACACGCGCACGACCCGGCCCGCGCCCACCGCCCGGACCGGCGTGCCGATGTCGACGGCGAAGTCCTGGCCGGTGTGCCGGTGCGCCCAGCGTTCGCCCGCGCTGTCGAAGCCCGCCGACAGCGCGTACTTCCGCACAGGGGGCAGCCACGCGCGCGTAGTCGAGTTCTTCGGCTCCTTGAGGCGGACGGCGCCCCGGCACTGCCCCGCGGTGACCGACTGGTCCGCCTCTCCCTGGAGCTGCCAACGCGCCGCTTCGAGCTTGCTCTGGATGCCCTTCTTCAGGCGTGCGAGCCGGACATTGCGCTCCTTCAGGGAGCGCCATTCGGCCGCCGCGGCACGCTGTCCGTCCGCGAGCCTGCGCTCGGCGCGCCTGCTCTTGTCCACGGCGTTGTTGAGCGCCAGGTCGGCCTGCCAGACGGCCCGCTGACCGCTCATCAGTCGCTCGGGGTTCCCGTCGAGCAGCATCTGCGCCGCGACGGGGATGTCGCCGCCGCTGCGGTACTGGGCGCGGGCGATCCGGCCGAGGTCGCCGTGCAGTACGGCGATCTCCCGCCGCTCCCGCGCGAGCAGCCGCTCCATCCGCCGCGCCTGCGCCCGCTGCGCGGAGGCGGCCCTGCGGCCGCTCTCGTAGCGCTGCGAGGCCGTCGACGCCTCCTCGTAGAGACGCGCGACCTCCGCGCTCGCCCCGGGGCCCTCCGCTCCCCGGGAGATCGTGGGCGGGCCACCGAGGGCCACGAGGGCGCACAGCAGCACCGGGACGGCGAGCGAAGTGCCGGTGCGGCGGGGTCCTTGACGCATGCCTCGGATCGTTGACCGCCGCGCTCCGGTCCTCCTGCGGAGCTGGTACGGCCGAGGGAACGCAGGCCCCCGTACGGCCCAGGGACGTACCGCCGAACCAGGGAGGCGCGCGGTCTCAGTACGGCGCCTGCCACACCACCGTCGTCCCGGCCCCGTCGAGCCCCGTCCCGTACCAACTGGCGCCGCCGAGCGACTCGGCCCGCCTCTTGAGGTTCTTCAGGCCGCTGCGCCGACCGCCCTCCTGGATGCCCACGCCGTCGTCCGCCACCGTCAGGCGGACGCCCTGCGAGCCGTCGGGGAGGATCACGTCGGCGTCCACGACGACGTCGATACGGTCGGCCTCCGCGTGCCGGAACGCGTTGGAGAGGGCCTCGCGCAGCGCCGCGATGAGGTTCTTGCCGGTGAGTTCGCCGACGACCGTGTCGACGGGCCCGAGGAAGCGGTGCGAGGGCTTGAAACCGAGCGGTACCGCCGCCATGTTGATCTCGCGCAGCACCTTGGTGCGCAGCCCCGACGGCGCCTCGGTGGGTCCCTGCTGGAGCGCGAAGATCGCGGTGCGGATCTCCTGGATCGTGGTGTCCAGCTCGTCGACCGCCTTGCCGACCCCGGTCCGCACCTCGGGCACCACGGAGCGGCGCTGGGCGGTCTCCAGCATCATCCCGGTGGCGAACAGGCGCTGGATGACGAGGTCGTGGAGGTCCCGCGCGATCCGGTCGCGGTCCTCCAGGACGGCGAGGCGCTCCCGGTCGCGCTGCGCCTCCGCCGTCACCAGGGCGAGCGCCGCCTGCGACGCGAACTGGGTGGCCAGGGTGCGCTCCACCTCGGTGAAGGGACGGCCCCCGCGCGCGCGGGCCATCATCAGCGTCCCCATGACCCGGCCGCCGCTCTGGAGGGGCAGCATCATGGACGGCCCGTACTCGTGCGCGAGGCCGGTCAGCATGCGGGGGTCGGTGGCCGCGTCGTCGACGAACACGGCGTGCCCTTCGAGCAGTTCGGAGATGATCGCGCTCTCCGGAGGGACGACCACGCCGAGCGCGCCGGAGGGCTCGTCCGCGTCCACGGCGACGATCTCCATGCCGCCCTCCTCCGCGGGCAGCAGCACTATGCCGGACGCCGAGTCCGACAGATGCCTGGCCTGCTCCGCGACCACCTGGAGCGCGTCGTCGGCGTCGCCGCCCGACAGGAGCGCCGTGGTCACCGCCACGGAGCCGTCGATCCACCGCTCGCGCTGCTTGGCCGCTTCGTAGAGGCGCGCGTTGCCGATCGCGATGCCGGCCTCCGTGGCGAGCACCCGGACCACGTTCAGATCGTCGTCGTGGAACTCGCCGCCGCCGCGCTTCTGCGTGAGGTACAGGTTGCCGAAGATCTCGCCCTGTACGCGGATGGGGAGGCCCAGGAACGAGTGCATCGGCGGATGGTTCGGCGGGAAGCCGCACGAGCGGGGGTCGTCCGCGAGGTTCGCGAGGCGCACCGGGCGGGGGTCGTGGATGAGCGCGCCGAGCAGTCCCCGGTGGCCGTCGGGCAGCCGCCCGATGAGCTCGGCGGTCGCCTCGTCGACCCCGTAGTAGACGAAGTCCGAGAGCCCGTCGCCGTCCTCGGAGATGACGCCGATCGCGGCGTACTCGGCGTCGGCGAGTTCGGCGGCCGTCTCGCAGATCCGGTCGAGCGTGGAGTGCAGCTCCAGACCGGTGCCCACGGAGCGCATCGCCTCCAGGAGCTGCGGCAGCCGCGCGGTCAGCTCGGCCGACAGCCCGTGCAGGCTGCGCGTCGCCTCGGTCGCCGCCTCCAGGGAGGCTGCGGCGGGCTCGGCGGGGGACGGGGCGCCGG
The DNA here is from genome assembly GCF_054724165.1 of Streptomyces sp. BYX5S. Classification (NCBI taxonomy): domain Bacteria; kingdom Bacillati; phylum Actinomycetota; class Actinomycetes; order Kitasatosporales; family Streptomycetaceae; genus Streptomyces; species Streptomyces sp. BYX5S. Next base: position 8,199,810 of record NZ_CM138829.1, read on the forward strand.
GGTCCGTGGGTGCTGCCATGCGACGAGCCTAATTAGTACCAATTCGCGACGAAAGTCGGTTATGGCTCGGCACTCCCCGGACGCCCGGCCCTCTCGGGCCTCCTCAGGCCCCCGCGGCAGCCAGCGCCTCCGCCGCGCCCTCCCGCTCCCGCAGTTCCCTGAGCGGCCCGCCGACCGCGGCCAGCTCGGCGTTCGGACCGCGCTGCGCGACCCGCCCGCCGTCGAGCACGACCACCTCGTCCACGGCCTCCAGTCCGGCCAGCCGGTGCGTGATCAGCACCGTCGTCCGCCCACGCGTGGCGTCCAGGAGGTCCGCGGTCAGCGCGTCCGCCGTCTCCAGGTCGAGGTGTTCGGCGGGCTCGTCGAGCACGAGGACGGGGAAGTCGGCGAGCAGCGCGCGGGCCAGCGCGAGCCGCTGCCGCTGGCCGCCCGACAGCCGCGCGGCGTGCTCGCCCACCAGAGTGTCGAGCCCGTCCGGCAGCGCCCGCGCCCACCCCCGAAGACGTACGCGGCCGAGCACCTCCCACAGGTCGTCCTCGGTGGCGTCCTTCCTGGCGAGCAGCAGGTTCTCGCGGAGGCTGCTGTCGAAGAGGTGGGCGTCCTGGGCGCACAGCCCGACGAGCCGGCGGACGGCGTCGCTGTCGAGTTCCGCGGCCTCGACCCCGCCGAGCGTGTACGTCCCGGCGTCCGCGTCGAGGAAGCGCAGCAGCACCTGGGCGAGGGTCGTCTTGCCGGACCCCGACGGGCCGACGACGGCGACGCGGCGCCCGCGCTCCAGCGTGAGGTCGACGCCGGCGAGCGCGTCCCGTTCCTGGCCCTCGTAGCGGGCGGTGAGGTCGCGGACGACGAGCGGGAAGGGGTCCCGCGGCGGCTGTGCGGACCGCTCGGGCTCCCGTACGGGTTCCGGCGCGTCCAGCACTTCATAGACCCGCTCGGCGCTCTTGTGGACGCGCTGGCGGTGCTGCACGGCGAGCGGCAGGCCGAGCACCGCCTCGAACGCGGCGAGCGGCGTGAGCACGACGACCGCGAGCGAGACCCCGTCGAGCTGCCCGGCGCGCACGCCCTGGACGCCGACGAGCGCGGCGGCCGCCACGGTCAGGCCGGTGAGCAGCGCGGTGAGCCCGTCGCCGAGGGCGGTCGCGGTGGCGGCGCGCGAGGCGATCCGCGTCAGCGCGGAGTCGGCGTCGTCGGCTTCCTTCCTGCGGCGCGCGAGGGCACCGGCGACCGTCAGTTCCGCGGTGCCGGTGAGGAGTTCGGCCGCCTTGGTGGCGAGCACCCCGCGCGCGGGGGCCAGCCGCCGCTCGGCGCGCCGGGACACCGCGCCGGACAGCAGCGGCACCCCGATCCCGGCGAGCAGCAGCCCCACGGCGAGCACGGCGCCGGCGGCGGGCAGCAGCCAGGCGGTGAACGCCACCGAGCCCGCGCCCACGAGCGCGGCGACCGACGCGGGCAGCAGCCAGCGCAGCCAGTAGTCCTGGAGGGCGTCGACGTCGGCGACGAGCCGGGAGAGCAGATCGCCGCGCCGCTGGGTGCGCAGCCCGGCGGGCGCGAGCCGCTCCAGGCGCCGGTACACGGCGACCCGGGTGTCGGCCAGCATGCGCAGCACGGCGTCGTGCGACACGAGCCGCTCCAGGTACCGGAAGATGGCCCGCCCGATGCCGAACGCGCGCGTGGCCGTCACCGCGACCATCAGGTAGAGCACCGGCGGCATCTGCGAGGCCCGCGAGATCAGCCAGCCCGATGTCGCCATCAGGCCCACCGCGCTGCCGAGCGCGAGCGCCCCGAGCAGCAGCGCAAGGACCAGCCGCGAGCGGCGCGGCCGGGCGGCGTCGCGCAGCCGCGTGAGGACGTGCCGCCGGTCCGCCACCGCGTCGCCCCGCCCCTGCGCGGGCACGGCCTCGGCGGCTTCCACGGCCTCGGCGGTCTCGACCAGGTCCCGCTCGGTCGCGCTCCCCGGGGCGGCACCCCGCACGGGCACCAGTTCCCCGGCGCCGGGCGCCTCGATCCGTACGACGCGGTCCGCGGCGGCGAGCAGCGCGGGCCGGTGCACGACGAGCAGCACCGTGCGTCCCACGGCGAGCCTGCGCACCGCGTCGACGATGCCCGCCTCGGTCTCCCCGTCGAGCGCGGCCGTCGGCTCGTCGAGCAGCACCACGGGCCGGTCCGCGAGGAACGCCCGCGCGAGCGCGAGCCGTTGCCGCTGCCCGGCCGAGAGCCCGGCGCCGTCCTCCCCGAGCACGGTGGCCGCGCCCTGGGGCAGCGCCTCGACGAACTCCTCGGCTCCCGCCTCCCGCAGCGCGGCGAGCACCGCGGCGTCGTCGGCGTCCGGGCGCGCGAGCCGTACGTTGTCCGCGATCGACCCGGCGTACAGCTGCGGACGCTGCGGAACCCACGCCACGCGCGCGTGCCACGCGTCGCGCGACACCTCGGCGAGGTCGACACCACCGACGCGGATGCGCCCGCCGGAGGGCCGTACGAAGCCCAGCAGGGTGCCGATGAGCGTCGACTTGCCCGCTCCGCTCGGCCCCACGAGGGCCACGGTCTCGTTCTCGGCGACCTGGAAGGTGGCCTCGGAGACGGCGTCCGTGGAACGCCCCTCGTAGCGGACGGAGACGCCCTCGAAGTCGATGCCGCCGGCCGCGGGCACCTCACGCGCGCCGGACCGCGGCAGCGGCGTCTCCAGGACGGCGAAGATCTCCTCCGCCGCGGCGAGCCCCTCGGCCGCCGCGTGATACTGCGCGCCCACCTGCCGCAGCGGCAGATAGGCCTCGGGAGCGAGCACGAGGATCACGAGCCCGATGTAGAGGTCCATCTCACCGTGCACGAGCCGCATGCCGATGGTCACCGCGACGAGCGCGACCGACAGCGTGGCCAGCAGCTCCAGCGCGAACGACGAGAGGAAGGCGATCCGCAGGGTGCGCATCGTCGCCCTGCGGTACTGGTCGGTGATCCGGCGGATGGACTCGGCCTGCGCCTTGGCGCGGCCGAACACCTTCAGCGTCGGCAGGCCCGCGACCACGTCCAGGAAGTGCCCCGAGAGCCGGGACAGCAGCCGCCACTGGCGGTCCATCCGGGACTGGGTCGCCCAGCCGATGAGCATCATGAAGATCGGGATGAGGGGCAGCGTGCCGACGATGATCGCCGCCGACACCCAGTCCTCGGTGACGATGCGGGCGAGCACCGCCACCGGGACGACCACCGCGAGCCCCAACTGCGGCAGATAGCGGGAGAAGTAGTCGTCGAGCGCGTCCACGCCGCGCGTCGCGAGCGCCACGAGGGACCCGGTGCGCTGCCCGCTCAGCCAGCCCGGCCCGAGCCCCGCGGCCCGCTCCAACAGCCGCCTGCGCAGCTCCGACTTGACCGCCGCGCTCGCCCGGTGCGCGGCCAGCTCGGTCAGCCAGGACACGACTCCGCGCCCGACCGCGACCGCCACCAGGAGCAGCATCGGCGTGCGCAGGTCCGCCACGTCGAGGCCGTGCTGGAACGCGCCCACCACGACCTCGGCGATGAGCATGGCCTGCGCGACGACCAGGCCCGCCCCGGCGGCGCCGAGGACGACCACCGCCAGCAGGAAGAGGCGAGTGGCCCGGCCGTACCGGAGCAGACGCGGGTCGATCGGTTTCACGTGAAACACACCCTCACGGAGACGAACGCAGACGGGGCGAGGAAGCTCGTCACGCCCCTTTGTCGGGTCAGTGCGCTTCGGCCGGCATGTGGTTCGTGCCGAGCCGCTTGCGGAACACCCAGTAGGTCCAGGCCTGGTAGAGCAGGACCAGCGGCGTCATGATCCCGGCGACCCAGGTCATGACCTTCAGCGTGTAGGCGCCCGAGGACGTGTTGTCGATCGTCAGGTTCCACGCCTCGTTGAGCGAGGACGGCATGACGTTCGGCACCAGCGACAGGAAGATCACCGCGACCACGGCCGCGATCGCGATCCCGTTGAAGGTGAAGGCCCAGCCCTCGCGCCCCTTGGCGTTCATCGCGAGCGTTCCGAGCAGACCGACGACCGCCACGGCGAACGCCACCGCGGTCCACACCGTGCCGTGCTCGACCTGGATCCAGGCGAGGAACCCGCCGCCGAGCAGCACGGTGGCCACCCCCGCCTTGGTCGCGAGCGCACGCGCCCGCATCCGGATGTCGCCCTGCGTCTTCAACGCGGTGAACACGGCCCCGTGCAGCGTGCACACGGCGGTGAAGGCGAGCCCGCCGAGCAGGCCCCACCAGGTCAGCAGGTCGGCGAAGGAACCGGCGAAGTCCTGATCGGAGTTGATCGGCACGCCGTTCACCATGTTGGCGAACATCACGCCCCACAGGAACGGCAGCAGCAGCGAGCTGACGAAGAGCACCAGCTCCCAGTTGCGCTGCCAGCTCTCCTCCGGCCGCTTGTGCCGGTACTCGAAGGACAGCACACGCACGATCAGCAGCAGCAGCGCGAGCACGAGCAGCAGGTAGAAGGCGCTGAAGAACGTCGCGTACCAGACGGGGAACGCGGCGAACATCGCGCCGGCCGCGGTCAGCAGCCAGACCTCGTTGCCGTCCCACACCGGCCCGATGATGTTGATCAGCACGCGCCGCTCGGTCCGGTCCCGCGCGAGCAGCCGCGTCAGGATCCCCACCCCGAAGTCGAAGCCTTCGAGGAAGAAGTAGCCGGTCCACAGAACGGCGATCAGAAGGAACCAGAAGTCGTTGAGGCCCATGGCGTTTCTCCTCTCAGTACGCGAAGGTCAGGGGCTTGTCGGCGTCATCGTCGTCGTCGGAGTCGTCGTCCCAGGGCCCCCGTAGCTTCGGGTCCTTGGTGGGCGGCTCCTCGTCCGTGTCCGGACCCTTGACGGCGTACTTCTTCATCAGCCGTACGTTGATCCAGAACAGCACCGCGTACAGCAGGGTCAGAGCAGACAGTGAGATCGCCATCTCGGTCTGGCTGACGCCGGGGGAGACCGAGTCCGCGGTCTTGAACAGGCCGTAGACGGCCCAGGGCTGACGGCCCATCTCGGTGAAGATCCAGCCGATGGAGTTGGCGATGAAGGGGAAGATCAACGAGGCCATGCCGACCCGCCAGCCCCACTTCGTGACGGTCGGGCCCAGTTCCTTCTTGTTGGTCAGCATCAGCTTGGGGATCTCGTCCTCACCCCTTCGATGCTCGGGCAGCAGCCATCGCTTCTTCCGCGTCAGCCAGAACCCGGCACCCGCGGCGACGGCGGCGGTGAGCCCGATGCCGATCATCAGGCGGAAGCCCCAGAAGGTGACGAAGATGTTGGGGACGTAGTCCTCGGGCTGGCCGCCGTACTTGTCGGCCTCGGCCTGGGCCGTCTCCTGGATGCCCGGGACACAGCTGGTGAAGTTGCTGTCGGCCAGGAAGGACAGCAGGCCCGGAAGCTCTATCTCGACGGAGTTGTGGCCCTTGGTCACATCGCCGACCGCGAAGATCGAGAAGGGCGCGGGGCATTCGGTGTCCCACAGGGCCTCGGCCGCCGCCATCTTCATCGGCTGCTGCTTGAACATCACCTTGGCCAGCTGGTCGCCGGAGAGGGCGACCAGGATGCCCGCGATCATCGTGGTGATCAGGCCGATCCGCAGCGAGCTGCGCAGCGTGATGGTCCGCTTCCGGTCGACCTGCTCGCCGGCGTCCTTCTGCTTCTTGATCTTCCACAGCAGGAAGCTGGCGATGCCGATCATGAAGGCGCCGCCGGTCAGGAAGGCGGAGGAGATCGTGTGTGCGAACTGCACGACCGCGGTGTTCTGGAAGAGCACGTGCCAGATGTCGTTGAGCCGGGCCACACCGGTCTTGCTGTCGATCTCGTAGCCGACCGGGTGCTGCATCCAGGAGTTGGCCGCCAGGATGAAGTAGGCCGAGGCGAGCGTGCCGATCGACACCATCCACATGCAGGCGCAGTGGATCTTCTTCGGCAGCTTGTCCCAGCCGAAGATCCACAGCCCGATGAAGGTGGACTCGAAGAAGAAGGCGATCAGCGCCTCCATCGCGAGCGGTGCGCCGAAGACGTCACCCACGAACTTCGAGTAGTCCGACCAGTTCATGCCGAACTGGAACTCCTGCACGAGGCCGGTGGCCACCCCGATCGCGATATTGATCAGGAAGAGCTTTCCCCAGAACTTCGTGGCGTGGAAGTACTTCTCCTTGCCCGTGCGCACCCATGCCGTCTCCAGGCCCGCCGTCAGCGCCGCCAGGGAGATCGTCAGTGGCACGAACAGGAAGTGGTAGACGGTGGTGATGCCGAACTGCCATCGCGCCAGGGTCTCCGGTGCGAGAGCGACCGTTGTCGGGTCCACTGCGTCTTCTCCTTACATCGCCGTGATCACAGCGGCAGTTTGCCCCTTTAATCCAACAAATCCCGGGAGGAACCGGGACACGCTTGTGAACGCGTTCACATTCACAAGCATTATGTCGTACTGATTGTCGGCATACGAAGGGGGGTCCCCCGTAAATACGGGAGACCCCTGTCACACCACGATCACGCGCCGACGCGCGACGGCCTACAGCTCCTTGCGGAACTCCCCGGCCACCTGCAAGAAGATGTCGTTGGCCTCGGTCTCCGCGATCGTGGCGCGCATGCCCTCGCCGGCGAACGGCCGCACGACCACACCCGCCCGCTCACAGGCCGCCGCGAAGTCCATGGTCTTCTCCCCCAGGCGCAGCCACACGAAGTTGGCCTGCGACTCGGGCACCGTCCAGCCCTGCGCCCGCAGCGTCTCGACGACCCGGGTGCGCTCGGTCACCAGGGAGCCGACCCGGCCGAGCAGCTCGTCCTCGGCGCGCAGCGAGGCGACCGCCGCGTCCTGTGCGAGCTGGCTCACACCGAAGGGGACCGCCGTCTTGCGCAGCGCCGCCGCGACCGGCTCGTGCGCGATGGCGAAGCCCACCCGCAGCCCCGCGAGCCCGTACGCCTTGGAGAAGGTCCGCAGCACCGCCACGTTCGGCCGGTCCCGGTAGATCTCGACGCCGTCCGGCACCTCGGTGTCGCGGATGAACTCCCGGTACGCCTCGTCGAGGACCACCAGGACGTCGGAGGGCACCCGGTCGAGGAACCGTTCCAGCTCGGCCCGGTGGATGGCGTTGCCCGTGGGGTTGTTGGGGTTGCAGACGAAGATGAGGCGCGTGCGGTCGGTGATCGCGTCGGCCATGGCGTCGAGGTCGTGGTCCTCGCTCGGCGTCAGCGGCACCTGCACCGACGTGGCGCCGCTGATCTGCGTGATGATCGGGTACGCCTCGAAGGACCGCCACGCGTAGACGACCTCGTCGCCCGGCCCCGAGGTCGCCTGGAGCAGCTGCTGCGCCACACCGACCGAACCGGTGCCCGTGGCCAGGTGCGAGGCGGGCACACCGAAACGGTCGGCCAGCTCGTTCATCAGGCCGGTGCACGCCATGTCGGGGTAGCGGTTGAAGGACCCGGCGGCCGCGATCGCCTGCTCCATGACCCCGGGCAGCGGAGGATACGGATTCTCGTTGGAGGACAGCTTGAAGGCCGCGGGGCCCCCGGCGGCGGCCGGCTTGCCCGGCTTGTAGGCGGGGATGTCCGCCAGCGCCGCTCGCAGCTTGGGGTTGGTCTCACTCACCGCAGTCCTCCTTGTGGCCGCCGTTCCAATACTGCTCACCTTAAGAGGATTCGCGGTGCTCCCCAATGGGTGGCTCTTCGGCCCTCCCGAAGGCGTACGGAGAGGGGGGAGCGCCCTGTCCCCTGGCGCGCGCCGGTGGCTCGCGCCGTGGCGCGCATCCCTCGTGAAGGTGAGTTGAGACCTGTTCGCAACATCGCCGACTTGGCAGGCCCACGCGCGAGGACAAGCGATGTACCACCGTCATATCCCCCAACTCCCATGCATTCCATGGTCGATGACGGTCCATCACCTTGCAGAAACGTGCCTGTCAACGCCTGCATATGCGCCCCCACCATGCAGCCGAATGAGCCCTACTATCGGCTCGCCATGACAGCAGCAGGGAAGCACCAGGTGAGCCGGGCAGAGACGACCCGCAGGGGCACCCGGCCCGGCCGGGCAGGCATCAGAGACGTTGCCGCAGCCGCCGGAGTCTCGATCACAACTGTCTCCGATGCGCTCAACGGTAAGGGCCGGCTCCCGGACGCCACCCGACGCCACGTCCGCGAGGTCGCCGACCGGTTGGGCTATCGCCCCTCCGCGGCCGCCCGCACGCTCCGTACCGGGAAATCGGGCCTCATCGGCCTGACCGTGACGACGTACGGGGATGAACCTTTCACCTTCACAGAATTCGCGTACTTCGCCGAGATGGCCCGAGCCGCCACCTCCGCCGCGCTCGCCCGCGGGTACGCCCTCGTCATCCTGCCCGCCACCTCACGCCGCAGCCCGGCCGACGTCTGGTCGAACGTCGCCCTGGACGGAACCGTCGTCGTCGACCCCTCCGACCACGACCCCGTGGTCACCGAGCTGGTCCGCCAGGGCCTGCCCGTCGTCTCGGACGGACGTCCCGCGGGCACCCTGCCCGTGACCGCCTGGGTCGACAACGACCACGAGGCCGCCGTGCTCGGCATCCTCGACCACCTCGCCGAGGCCGGCGCCCGCCGCATCGGCCTCCTGACCGGCACCACCACGGACACGTACACCCACCTCTCCACCTCCGCGTACCTGCGCTGGTGCGAGCGGATCGGGCAGGAACCGGTCTACGAGTCGTATCCCGCGCACGACCCGTGCGCCGGGGCCGTCGCGGCCGACCGGCTGCTCGCCCGGCCGGACCGCCCCGACGCGGTCTACGGCCTGTTCGACCCCAACGGCACCGACCTGCTCGCCGCGGCCCGCGCCTACGGGCTGCGCGTCCCGGACGACCTGCTGCTGGTGTGCTGCAGCGAGTCGAGCGTGTACGCGAACACGGAGCCGCCCATCACCACCCTCTCGCTCAAGCCGCGGCGGATCGGGACCTCCGTCGTCCAGCTCCTCATCGATGCCATCGAAGGGGTCGATTCCGACCAGCCGGTCGAGCAGGTGATGCCGACCGAACTCATCGTGCGGACCTCGTCCCAACGACGTCCGCACCGCACCACGGTCAGCCCGCCCCGCTCCCCGGGCAAGGGCTGACCGACCTCACCCGCCCCTCCACCGAGAAGAAAAGTCCACACCAATTCGGGAGAAATGCACGGCGATCAGCCGCCCGTCACCGATTCACCACCCCTGGTGCATCACACAGCGCGAGCCGCATTCCTATGATGGGCGCACGACACCGCGGGCCGCTGCGACCAGGCAGTCCGATACGGTGCACAGGCGGCGCAATGGTGGTGGAGGGGTCGATGACTCAGGGGGCCGGTCCGGGACCCGCAGCGCGCACGGAGACGCTGCGCGACTTCCGTGTTCCCGCGTACGTCCATGACGTACCGGCGAACGTGCTGCCGACGGACTCGGACGGCTCTGCCCCTGGAGCCGAGGCACCCGAGGCGTATCCCGAGGGCTACACGCCCACCGAGCGCGATCTGCCGGTCATCAGCCGGGACGACACCGTCCCGGTCGAGGCCCCGGCGCCCGCGCCCGCGGGGGACGAGGGCCCAGGACCGCTGTTCGTCGTCGGCGACGTGCACGGCTATCTCGACGAGCTGGTCGCCGCGCTCCACGAGAAGGGCCTGATCGACGCCGAGGGCAACTGGGCGGCGGGCACCGCGCGCCTGTGGTTCCTCGGCGACTTCACCGACCGCGGGCCCGACGGGATCGGCGTCATCGACCTCGTGATGCGGCTCTCCGCGGAGGCAGCGGCGGCCGGTGGCTACTGCAAGGCGCTCATGGGCAACCACGAGCTGCTGCTGCTCGGCGCGAAGCGGTTCGGCGACACGCCCGTCAACTCCGGGGCGGGCACCGCCACCTTCCAGGCGGCCTGGTTGCTCAACGGCGGGCAGAAGGCCGACATGGACCGCCTCCAGGACGTGCACCTGCAGTGGATGTCCCGGCTCGACGCGATCGAGATCGAGGACGACCACCTGCTCACGCACTCGGACACCACCGCGTACCTCGACTACGGCGACTCCATCGAGGCTGTCAACGACACGGTCCGCGAGACGCTCACGCGCAACGACGCGGACGAGTGCTGGGACCTGTTCCGCAAGTTGACCAAGCGGTTCGCGTTCAAGGACGAGGAGTCCGGGCCCGGCGCCGTACGGCAGCTCCTCGACACGTACGGCGGCTCGCGCATCGTGCACGGCCACAGCCCGATCCCGTACCTGCTCGGCGAGGTCGGCGGCGAGGACGGCGAGGGCGAGGACAGCAGGCCCCCCGTCGAAGGGCCGCACGTGTACGCGCACGGCCTGGCCATCGCGATGGACGGCGGCGTGACCATGGCCGGAAAGCTGCTCGTGCAGCAACTCCCCATGGATGCCTGAGAGTTCACGGGGCACCCGCGAAAGCGGAGGATCCGGCTGGCCCGAGGGCCAATTTCCGGAAACCCCCTGTCACCGCGTGCCGTGACAGCTCTACCATCGGCTTATCCGTAGCAGGCTCCCCTCCGTTTCTGCCCGACGGCTCGCACCCATGCGGGCCACCAAGCCCTACGGAGCATCGGGGGATGCACATGAACAGCGCTCCGCATTTGCTGAACGAGGACCGCCCCGAGTTCGAGCGGCTCCTCGATGAGGCGCTGCGTACCGCACCAGACCGTCCTGAACTCGCCGCAGTGGGCCGGCGGCTCAACCCCGAACAACTGCGCACCATGGCGCTCGGCGCCGCCGCACTGATCAACACGGCTGCCGCGGAGGAGTACCAGCGCTACGTCAAGGTCCGCGAGGAACTGCGCGCCACGCCGCGGCTCCTTCGTCCCCTACGTGAAGGAGGCACCTCCAGCAAGGGGGAGAGCACGGGACCGGGCGTCGCCGCGGTCGCCGTCGTGCTCGCCCCGGTCCTGGCCGGAACCGCGGCCGCGATCTTCCTGATCGTCGGCTACCTGCTGCGCATGCTCCATCCGGCTCCGGACTTCGCCCAGACCCTGCGCACCTTCGGCTGGGTCTTCGGCGCGATCACCGCGGCGAGCATGTTCGTCGCGGTCGTCTGCCTGCTGCTCGCGGCACTGCGCAACGGGTCGACGTCGCTCCAGGCGAGCACCCACGGCGAGGCGAGCGAGGAAGTGAAGCAGGCCAGGGAAGCCTGGCGCGCCGCGCTCCTGGAGAAGGGCATCCTGCCGTTCCTGCGGGACGCCCTGGCGGATCCTTCCGCGGGCGGCGGCCCGCACCCCGGAGGACGCGGCGGCGCCTCCGGCAGGATGCCGCAGCTCGGCTACAACCGGCCGGGGTTCAGCAGCCCCGACGGCGGCGGCACGGCCACGGGCCAGCGTGCCGGCTACTCGAGCCCGGACTTCTCCAGCCCGGACTTCGGCGGCCCGGACCACCAGCCGGACTGATTCTCCGGCGGGCACCGGTCCGGGGGCGACGAGGAGGCCCCTCCTCACGAGGGGCCCCACCGTCGCACCGCCGGGCCGTCAGCGCCGGGCCGTCAGCGCCGGTCCGTCGCGCCGTCAGTCGGCGATCGGCAGATACACCCGGTTCCCGCTGGCCGCGAACTCCTGGGACTTCTGCTCCATGCCCTCCTCGATCTCCGAGGCCTCCGACAAAGCAGTGCCGTGTTCACGCCGGATGTCCTGCGAGATCTTCATCGAGCAGAACTTCGGCCCGCACATCGAGCAGAAATGCGCCGTCTTGGCGGGCTCCGCGGGCAGCGTCTCGTCGTGGAACTCGCGTGCCGTGTCCGGGTCGAGGGCCAGGTTGAACTGGTCCTCCCACCGGAACTCGAAGCGCGCGTCGGACAGGGCGTCGTCCCACGCCTGGGCGTCCGGGTGGCCCTTGGCGAGGTCCGCCGCGTGCGCCGCGATCTTGTACGTGATGACGCCGGTCTTCACGTCGTCGCGGTTGGGCAGGCCCAGGTGCTCCTTGGGCGTGACGTAGCAGAGCATCGCCGTGCCCCACCAGGCGATCATCGCGGCGCCGATCCCGGACGTGATGTGGTCGTAGGCGGGAGCGATGTCCGTGGTCAGCGGGCCGAGCGTGTAGAACGGCGCCTCCTCGCAGATCTCCTGCTGGAGGTCGATGTTCTCCTTGATCTTGTGCATCGGGACGTGGCCCGGACCCTCGATCATGGTCTGCACGTTGTGGCGCTTGGCGATCGTGTTCAGCTCGCCGAGGGTGCGCAGCTCCGCGAACTGGGCCTCGTCGTTGGCGTCCGCGATGGAGCCGGGGCGCAGGCCGTCGCCGAGCGAGTACGTCACGTCGTACGCCGCGAGGATCTCGCAGAGCTCCTCGAAGTGCTCGTAGAGGAAGCTCTCCTTGTGGTGCGCGAGGCACCACGCGGCCATGATCGAGCCGCCGCGCGAGACGATGCCGGTCTTGCGGTCGGCGGTCAGCGGGACGTACGGGAGGCGGACTCCCGCGTGGACCGTCATGTAGTCCACGCCCTGCTCGGCCTGCTCGATGACCGTGTCCTTGTAGATCTCCCAGGTCAGTTCCTCGGCCTTGCCGTCGACCTTTTCGAGGGCCTGGTAGAGCGGCACGGTGCCGATGGGGACGGGGGAGTTGCGCAGCACCCACTCGCGCGTGGTGTGGATGTTGCGGCCGGTGGAGAGGTCCATGACGGTGTCGGCGCCCCAGCGGGTCGCCCACGTCATCTTCTCCACCTCCTCCTCGATCGACGACGTGACCGCGGAGTTGCCGATGTTGGCGTTGACCTTCACCAGGAACCGCTTGCCGATGATCATCGGCTCGATCTCCGGGTGGTTCACATTCGCGGGCAGGACGGCCCGGCCCGCCGCGATCTCGTCGCGTACGACCTCGGGGGCGACGTTCTCCCGGATGGCCACGTACTCCATCTCCGGGGTGATCTCGCCCCGGCGTGCGTACGCGAGTTGGGTCACGGCCTGGCCGTCCCGGCCGCGGCGCGGCTGGCGCGGACGGCCCGGGAAGACCGTGTCGAGGTTGCGCAGGCCGCCGCGCGGCGACGTGTGCTTGATGCCGTCGTCCTCGGGTCGGACGGGGCGGCCCGCGTACTCCTCGGTGTCGCCGCGGGCGATGATCCAGTTCTCCCGCAGCGGCGCGAGGCCACGGCGGACATCGGTGTCGACGGTCGGATCGGTGTACGGGCCGGAGGTGTCGTACAGCGTCACCGCCCGCCCATTGGTGAGGTGCACCTGACGGACCGGCACCTGGAGGTCGGGGCGAGAGCCCGTGACGTATCCCTTGTGCCAGCCGATGGACTGGCCGGCCTCCTCGGACGAGCCCTCGGTCGAGGTGGAGGCAGGCGTGTGTGCGTCCGTTGTGGTCATGAGACCTACTCCCTACGCCGGCATTACCCGGTAACAGGTTCAGCGGTCGACGCAGCCGTATCCGCCCTCAGCGTCTGGCGTTTCACGTCGTTTCACGTGAAACACGCTGGGACGAAGGTCAGCGCCCTCTCAGCCCGGTGCTCCGAGCTCCCGCGATGGCAAAAGCGCCTCCACGCTAGCGCCCTGTCCGACGCGTTGACCAGAGGGCCCCCTCCGTTCTTGCGATGATCGGTCGGTGACCACCAGCCAGCAGCCCCCGTCCCAGCCGCCTCATCCCCCGCATGGGAGTCCCCAAGAGCCCTCCCACGGGCACGGGCACTCCCACAGCCACGGCCCAGCGGCCCCTGTGTCACGGCACCTACGCAAGGTGATCGCGGCCATCCTGATCCCGTTCTCGGTCGCGGTCGTCGTGGGACTCGCCGTGTTCTGGCCGGGCGGCGCACCCCCGCACGAGCGCAGCGGTGTCGGTTTCGACCGGCAGACGCAGCAGGCCACGGTGACCAAGGTCGACCAGGTCGACTGCAAGTCCGTGAACGCCCAGGGACAGGGTTCGAGCAGCGACCCGACCTCGCAGCAGGGCACCACGGGCAAGCAGCAGTCCGGCACCTGTGAGAACGCGACAATCCGGATCGACAGCGGCCAGGACAAGGGCCGTACGTTCACCGAGGTCGTCCAGCCGGATTCGCCGCGGCAACTGAGCGAGGGCCAGGAGGTGATCGTCGCCTACGCGCCGGACGCCCCGAAGGAGCTCCAGTACTCCGTCACCGATGTGAACCGCAAGGTTCCGATGGTGCTGCTGGCCGGGATCTTCGCCCTGGCCGTGGTCCTGGTGGGCCGGATGCGGGGTGTCATGGCGCTGATCGCCCTGGCGATCAGCTTCATGGTGCTGACGTTCTTCATCCTGCCCGCGATTCTGCAGGGGTCGAACCCCCTGGTCGTGGCGGTGATCGGAGCCAGCGCCATCATGCTGATCGCGCTGTACATGTGTCACGGGCTGACGGCCAGAACCTCCGTCGCCGTCCTCGGCACGCTCGTCTCGCTGCTGCTGATCGGCCTGTTGGGCTCGCTGTTCATCGGCTGGGCGGCCCTGACGGGCAACACCGACGACAGCACAGGGCTGATCCACGGGCTGTACCCGGACATCGACATGAGCGGTCTGCTCCTCGCCGGCGTCATCATCGGCTCGCTCGGTGTTCTCGACGATGTGACGGTCACCCAGACCTCGGCCGTGTGGGAGCTGCACGAGGCGAACCCGTCGATGGGCGGTCGCGCCCTGTACCGGGCGGCCATCCGGATCGGCCGCGACCACATCGCGTCGGTCGTCAACACGCTCGTCCTGGCGTACGCGGGCGCCGCGCTGCCGCTGCTGCTGCTCTTCTCGATCGCGCAGAGCAGCGTCGCCGACGTGGCCAACAGCGAGCTGGTGGCCGAGGAGATCGTCCGGACGCTGGTGGGCTCGATCGGCCTGGTCGCCTCGGTGCCGGTGACGACGGCGCTGGCCGCGCTCGTGGTCTCCGCCGACCGCCCGGAGACGCAGGGGCCCGAGAAGGCCGCTGCCGCTCCGGGACGCGGTGGTGGACGAGGCCGACGACGCAAGCGCTGAAGGCCGAACACGGTGAAACGAACTCCGTGGACCGAACAGTGACGGCCCAACGGTGAAAGCGGGACGCTTCAACGCGCGGAACTGCTCGGGTGCACCGCACTGCTGAAGCGTTACGTCTGATCCGATGTCGCGCCGCACCCTAGGGTGCGGCGCGGGCCGATGGGGAGTCAGCCCGCGCTCTGCTCCTCGGCGAGGATCCGGTCAAGAGCCGCGTCGAGGTCGGACTCGAAGTCCGCGAGCGCCTCCTCCTGGCCGAGCGGCACCAGCTTGTCCGTCCGGTCGAGGAACGCGATCAGCGGCGCGACCCCGGCCCGGAACAGCGCCTGGTCCGCACCGACCTGAAGCCTGATGTGCACTTCCCCCGGCAACTCGCCGACGGCTCCGCCGGCCCGCTCCACCGGCTCGACCCGTACATCTCCGTCACCACTGGCCCCGTTGACCCCGTCGACGAGGAGCTCCCGGCCGAACGCCCAGGTCACGGGCGCGTCTCCGGGAAGATGGAAGGTCAGCCGCACCGCGTACGGATCGGTGGACTCGTACTTGAGTTCCACCGGAATGCGGAACGAGAGCTCCTCCGAGACGAGGAAGCTCATCATGACCTCTGCCTGAACTGCTTGTACCGACTCGCGCATCGCCTACCCCGTCAACTTGCCGTCGATTGGCCAGGAATTACCTCCCAGACACTGCTGGCATCTTGCTCAACGTACACACAGGATTACAAGGAGTGAGTTTTCAAATGCTGATAGAGAAGGCGAGTGTTCCTACCAGCCTGCCGATCTCGTGCTGCAACCGGCGGGCTGTGGGCAACAGTTTCTCCGCCTGATGGCTAGGGAGAGAAATGGCCAAAGTCGCCGCGGTCGAGCCGATGGTCAGGGGGAACGCGGCGCAGGCGGTGCCGAGCGCGTACTCCTGACGCTCGATGACGGGTTCCATGCGTCCCACCGCGCTCAACTTCCGCAGCAGTGCGCGGTCGTCGCGGACCGAGTACGGCGTGATGGACTGCGCGGGGTAGCGGTCGAGGTGGTCCCTGCGGGCCACCTCGTCCAGCTGGGAGAGCAGGCACTGGCCGATGGCATGGGCATGGCCGGTCTCGCGGAAGTCGGCCCACTCCTCGACCGCCGGATGGTTCGGGGTGTCGGCGACGGCGACGACCTCGATCTCGCCGTCGCGGTAGACCGCGAAGTAGACGGGTACACCGATGGTGTCCCGCCAGTGCCGCAAGGCATCGGTGATCATGCTGCGACGATTCTGCTGCGCTCCGCTGCTGCTCAGACGCTCGGCGGCGTCGCCGAAGACGAAGACACCGTTCTCCCGGCGGAGATATCCCTCGTGCGTGAGCGTGCGCAGCAGGTGGTACGCCGTGGGAAGCGCGAGCCCCGCTTCCCTCGCGAGTTGCTTGGCGGGGGCCCCGTGGTCATGCGCGGCGACCGCCTCGAGAAGACGCATCGCCCGCTGCACGGAGCCGATGAGCGTCTGGGGGGCGGCGGGTGCGGTGCCGACCGTGGCCAAGGTTCACTCCCGATGCGCGTGGGGTGCCCCCACGTGTTCGGGGCCCGTAGGGGGCTAAAGCCATCGAATTCCGGACTCTAACCCTTGGCCACCGATTGGCGCCCGCCGCGCGAGGAAACTTCCCCCGGTCGTGCGAAAGGTCGCGCGACGCAACGACCGGGATCCGCACACCAGTGCGCGTCCGGTGTCACCAGTCGCGGCTCCGCGCCGACGAGCCGGTCATGAACTTGCGGACGACGTAGATGAGTCCGCCCACGAGCGCGGCGAAGACCAGCACCTTGAACAGCAGGCCGATCACGAAGCCGACGACGCTCGCGATCAGACCACCGAACACGACGATGGCGATGACCGGCACCGCGACCCACTTCACCCACCACGGCATGTCCGCGAATATCTCTCGCACTGCCCTCGCTCCTTCGTTGTCTCCACTGCCTCCGCGAGACGACCGTCCGTCCCTGGGAGGCTTCAATCTCTTCGAGGTTTCCGTCTCCACCTCGATGCTGGCACGTCGAAGGGCCGCGCGGGCCCTTCCGATCCCCCGTCCTCCCCTGACCCGACCCTGAGGGAACCCCGAGGTCAGCCCTCCGGGGGCGAGAAGACGACGAGGACACGCAAGTCCTCGCTGATGTGGTGGAACTTGTGCGCGACCCCGGCCGGCACGTACACGACGCTGCCCCGCGCGACCTGCGTGGTCTCCATGCCGACGGTGATCGAACCGCGGCCGCTGACCACGAGGTAGACCTCGTCCTGCTGGTGCGGCTGCTGCGGGTCCGCCGCGCCCGCGTCCAGCGCGTACAGCCCCACCGACATGTTGCGCTCCCGCAGAAACTGCAGGTAGGCCCCGTCATTGGCGGCTCTCTCCGCCTCGAGTTCGTCCAACCGGAACGCCTTCATCGCTTTCGTCCACCCCTGTCACCAGTCACGTCTGCAACGATCAGACACATGATGAATTTCCTAGTCAAGACGATCGCCAACGCGGGGGCCCTCGCCGTCGCGGTCTGGGTGCTCGACAAGATCACGCTGACCGGCGACAGCACCGGCAAGAAGATCGGCACGCTGATCCTCGTCGCCCTCATCTTCGGCCTGGTCAACGTGATCGTGAAGCCGATCGTGAAACTGCTGACCTTCCCGCTGTTCATCCTCACGCTCGGCCTGATCACGCTCGTCGTGAACGCGCTGATGCTGCTGCTGACCTCGTGGCTCGCCGACCAGGTGGACCTGAGCTTCCACGTCGACGGCCTGTGGACCGCGATCCTCGGCGGCCTGATCGTCTCGATCGTCTCCTGGGCGCTGAACGTCGTCCTGCCCGACGGCGACTGAGAGCGGCCGAGGATGACCTACCGCGTCTGTTTCGTCTGCACCGGCAACATCTGCCGCTCGCCCATGGCCGAGCACGTCTTCCGCGCCCGTGTCGAGGAGGCCGGGCTCGGCGGTCTCGTCGAGGTCGACAGCGCGGGCACGGACGGCTGGCACGAGGGCGACGGCGCCGACCCGCGCACCGTCCAGGTCCTCACCGAGAGCGGCTACAGGTCCGAGCACACGGCCCGCCGGTTCCACGCCGACTGGTTCGCCCGCCTCGACCTGGTCGTCGCCCTCGACTCCGGCCACATGCGGACGCTGCGCCGCCTGGCCTCAATGCCCGAGGACGCCGAGAAGGTACGTCTGCTGCGGTCCTACGACGCCGGGGCCGGCGACGACCTCGACGTCGCGGACCCGTACTACGGCGACCTCAGCGGCTTCGAGGAGTGCCTGAAGCAGGTCGAGGCCGCGTCCGAGGGACTGCTCGCCTTCGTGCGCGAGGCGGTGGAGGGGAGCGCGTCATGACGGATCCCGCGCCCGAACGGCCCGAGCGAGCGGCCCGGCCCGAGCCGCCGGCAGCGGCGGGCGACGGTACGCGGGCGGTTCGGGCGGGTCTGCCGGACCCGGTCAAGAACGAACCGACCCTGCCAGGACCGGTGTTCGCCGCACACTTCCATCTGCCCGGCAATGTGTCGGGGTCCTACGCGTACGGCCGCGACGAGAACCCGACGTGGACGCATCTGGAGCGCGCCGTCGCCGAGTTGGAGGCGCCGGGACGCCCCGACGTGGAGTCGCTGGCCTTCGCCTCCGGCATGGCCGCGATCTCCGCGGTGCTCTTCTCGCAGCTGCGCGCGGGCGACACGGTGGTCCTGCCGTCCGACGGCTACCAGGTCTTCCCGCTCGTCCGCGAGCAGCTCACGGCGTACGGGATCGAGGTGCGCACCGCGCCGACCGGTGGGGCCTCCTCGCCGGAGCGGCTCGACGTGCTCGACGGGGCGCGGCTGCTGTGGCTGGAGACGCCGTCCAACCCGGGCCTCGACGTCTGCGACATCCGGCTCCTCGCCGAGGCAGCCCACGCGCGCGGGGCCCTCGTCGCCGTCGACAACACGCTCGCCACGCCGCTCGGGCAGCGCCCCCTGGAGCTCGGCGCGGACTTCTCGGTGGCCAGCGCCACCAAGCAGCTCACGGGCCACGGGGACCTGCTGCTCGGCTACGTCGCGTGCGCCGACGCCGAGTTGCTGGCGCCCGTGCGGCGCTGGCGCAAGATCGTCGGGGCGATCCCGGGGCCGATGGAGGCCTGGCTCGCGCACCGCTCCCTGGCCACGCTGGAGCTGCGCGCCGAGCGGCAGAGCGCCAACGCGCTGGCCGTGGCCGAGGCCCTGCTGGAGCGCGCGGACGTCTCCGGGGTGCGTCATCCCGGGCTGCCCGGCGATCCGTCCCATGCCGTCGCCGCGCGGCAGATGCGTCGCTTCGGCTGCGTGGTGTCGTTCGAACTGCCGTCACGCGCGCGGGCGGAGCGGTTCCTGGAGGCCCTGACCCTGGTGGACGACGCCACGAGTTTCGGCGGCGTGCGCTCCACCGCGGAGCGGCGCGGGCGCTGGGGCGGGGACGCGGTCGGCGAGGGCTTCATCCGCTTCTCCGCGGGCGCCGAGAACACCGAGGACCTGGTGGCGGACGTGCTGCGGGCGCTGGACGGGGCCCTCGCCCAGTGATTTCACCGGGCAGCTAGTACCGCGCTACGCACAACGGACGGTCCGAGCCTCCCCCCTCGTGGCTCGGACCGTCCCGGTTCTGCGCGCGAAGAACCGCGCGAACAAGGCTAGTTGACTCTGTGTCAGTGTCCAATCACGGTAGCGACAGAGACCTATCGACTTATTTATAGTTGGGCGCGGCTCGGGGGTTGGGGAGGGAGGCGTGCCGCGATGGATCTCGCGTTGCTGCGCACCTTTGTGACGGTGCATCGCGCCGGTTCGTTCACTCGGGCCGCCGCGCTGCTCGGCCTGTCCCAACCCGCGGTGACCTCGCAGATCCGCACGCTGGAGCGGCAGTTGGGGCGCCCGCTCTTCCTGCGCCAGGCCCGCGGCGTGACGCCGACCACGATCGGCGACGAGCTCGCCCACAAGGCGGCTCCGCACCTCGACGCCCTCGTGGAGATCACCGAGATCGGGCTCGACGAGGAATCCACCCTGCGCACGCTGCATCTGGCGGGGCCCCCGGAATTCACCGCCGAACGTGCCCTGCCCGCGCTCACGGCCCTGACCCGGGACGACGGACAGAGCATCGCGTTACGGGCGAGCTTCGGCACGGCCGAGGAGACGCTGGAAGGGCTGGCGGCGGGCCATCACGATCTGGCCATCGCGACGGCCCGTCCGCGCGGCGCCCTGCTCACGGCGACTCCGCTCTGCGACGAGGAGCACGTCCTGACCGCCGCCCCGCGGCTCGCCGCCCGTATCGGCCCCGGCATGCTGCACCGGGACGCGGCGCCGTCCCTGGAGAAGTTCCCGGTCGTCGAGGTCCACGAGTCGCTACCGCTGGTCAGCCGCTACTGGGCCGCTGTCTTCGACTCACGGCCCGCCGTCTCCGGCACGGTCGTCGTGCCCGATCTGCGCGCGGTGCTCGCCTGCGTGATCGCCGGTGCCGGGCTCGCCGTCCTGCCGCGCTATCTGTGCGAGGAGAGTCTGGGGCGCGGGGAGATCGTCGCCCTGCTCGATCCACCGGTGCCACCGCTGCGTACGTACTTCCTGGTGGTGCGCACCGGCACGCTCGCCATGCCGCACATCGCGCGGGCGCACGAGTGGCTGCTGCGCGCTGCCGTCGACTGGTCGTGAGGGGGACCGTGGGCGATGCGGGATGTTTCACGTGGAACCAGCCGGGCCACATTTCTCCCATGACCGTCCGACCCGTGGTCAAGCGCACCGCACGTGCCGTCCTGCTGGACGGCGACGACCTGATTCTGATCAAGCGGACCAAGCCCGGCGTCGATCCGTACTGGGTGACTCCAGGAGGCGGGGTCGAGCCGGACGACACAACTGTCGTGGACGCCCTCCATCGCGAGGTGCACGAGGAACTCGGCGCCAAGATCGTCGACGTGGTGCCCTGCTTCGTGGACACCGTCGAGCACATCGGCGAGGACGGCGGCGCGACCGGCGTGAAGGTGCAGCACTTCTTCGTCTGCCGCCTGGAGTCCATGGACACCGACCAACGGCACGGCCCCGAGGTCGAGGACCCGTGCGGCAGCTACGAGATCGTCCGGGTGCCGTTCACCCGCGTGGGCATCGCCTCGGTCCACCTGGTACCGCTCTCGCTGCGCCACTACCTCGACGGCAACATCGAGGGTGTCCGGGCGATGCACGCACCCGACCTGGGCTGACCGTGCGCGGTGCGGGGTGGGTGCGGCGTCGCGCTCAGTCCCCCGCCGCGACGAGGTCCTCCACCGAGTCGTGCCGGATCCGGTGGCCGGGGATGCCGACGCTGCGCAGGGTGTCGATGCCGCTGCGGATCATGCCGGGCGGCCCGGAGAGATACGCGTCGTACTCGGTCCAGGGGCCGTACTGGCGGACCGCGTCCGGCAGCTGAAGGTGGCCCTGCTGGTCGACGACGGGGCGCACCGAGAGCCACGGATGGCTCTGCGCCAGGCGCAGCATCGTGTCGATGTCGTACAGGTCGTGGCTGGTGCGGGCCCCGTAGAACACTTTCATCGAGCGCTCGCTCCCGTGCTCGGCCACGTCCTCGACGAGCGCCTTGATGGGCGCGATGCCGGTGCCGCCGCCGAGGCAGAGCAGTCCGCTGTCGGAGGTGTGGTCGACGGTCATGGAGCCGGCGGGCGGCCCGAGGCGCAGCACGTCACCGGGGCGGGCGCGGTGCACCAGAGCGTTGGAGACCCAGCCGGCCGGTACCGCCTTCACGTGGAACGAGAGCAGCCCGTCCGACCGGGGCGCGGAGGCGAACGAGTAGTGCCGCCAGATCCGCGGCCACCACGGCGTCTCCAGTGTCGTGTACTGCCCGGCCAGGAACGGGTACGGCTGATCGGGCCGTACGGTCACCACGGCCACGTCGGACGTGCGCGGTTCGTGCGAGACGACCTCGGCCATCCACCAGGCCGGCGCTCTCAGCTCGTCCTCGGCCGCCGCGTCGATCATGACCTGCGAGATGGTCGTGTACGTGCGTACCCAGGCGGCCTCGGTCTCCGCGTTCCACGTGGTCGTGGCGTACTGGGTGAGCGCGGCGATCAGGCACTCGCCGACGGCCGGGTAGTGGTCGGCCTGGGTGCCGTACTTGCGGTGGCCGCGCCCGAGGTTCTTCAGGTACGCCACGAGGACGTCCTTGTTGTCGATGTGCTCGGCGGCGGTCAGCAGCGCCTTGAGGAGCCGGTCGCGCTGGGTGTCCATCGCCGCGGGGAACAGCGGGCGCAGCTCCGGGTGGCGCACGAAGAGCAGCGCGTAGAAGTACGAGGTGACCTTGTCCGCGACGGGGCCGATCTCCTCCATGGTGCGGCGGACGAGGATCGCGTCGGGGGAGGCGTGCACGGGGGCGGGGCGCGCCGGGACCGCGGGGCTCGGCGTCTCGGCCGCGCGGGGCGGGGCAGGCTGCTGCGCGGGCCGGGTGTCCGGCTCCTGCCGCGGCTCGGGTATTCGGTGCTCCTCCGGTGCCGGCTCCTGGCCGGGACCGGAGGTGGGCAGGTCCGGGGCCGGGGTGCTGCGCGGTGTGAACCAGCCGCCCCCGCCGTCCGAACCGGAATCGGCCGACGGCGTTGTGGTCGGAGCGTCCATACTGTGCCTCGCCTCGAACATCTATTGGTCGGTCAACGTACTCCCGAGTCGTTCTCCGCTCGGAAACTGTGGGCTTTCCCCCTCGCATGCCCCGACAACAATGCGGCCCACATTGAACACTGCATTCCGGGCGGCTACTGACAAGTAAGGCAAGAGTGTGACATTGTCCGCAGTCCACTCATTGCGGGATGCCACTCCTTGCCATTGCCCAGAACGCGAAGCTGAAAGCGCAGTTCTTCGATCCCTCTGTCCCGTTGGGCTGCGTGTGCCTGCTCACATCATGGGCTTCCCCTCGGCCTTCCTCGGCCACCCTTCGCGATCCGGTTCCGACGATACCGGGAGTCGGGAAGTGGACAACCCCCTCCCGGCCCACCGCGGATTAAGTGAACCGCGGCCGTTCCGGGAAATTCCTCAATTACCGCTCGCAGCGCGCCAATTCGCGCCGCGCGGTGCCGGTCGACGCCACGATCCGCCCCGGCGCCATGTTTCACGTGAAACGCGCCGCGTGGCCGAAAGCACCGGGGTACTCCCGGCAAAGCGGTGGACGGCACGGGGCGAAGTCCGACAGCCTGACCTGCGTGTCGACACCTTCCCTCTCCGGCCTGCCCATCCGCCGTCTGACCCCGCGCGACGTCCGCGCGTGCGCCGACCTGTCCGAGAACCGGGGCTGGCCCCGCGAGGAACACAAGTGGCGCCTCCTGCTCTCTGCCGGTACCGGTTACGGCATCGACGACCCCGACGGCGGCCTCGTCTGTGCCTGCGTCGTGACCGAGTACGGCCCTCATGAGCGCCCCGAGCTCGGCGCGATCGGCATGGTCCTGGTCGCCGAACGGCACGCCCGCAAGGGCGTCGGCCGGCGTCTGATGCGCCATGTCGTGGAGCGGGCGGGCACGACACCGCTCACGCTGCACGCGACGCCGTACGGGCGCCCCCTCTACGAGGAGCTGGGCTTCAAGGTCACGGCGCGCGCCGAGATGGTGCGCGGCCGGTTCGTCGCGGGCGGGCCCCTGCCCGAGGTCACGACCCGCGCGGCCACCGCGGAGGACATCCCGGCGATCCTGCGCCTGGACGCCGAGGTCTTCGGCTCCGACCGTACGCATGTCATCACCCGGCTCCCGGCCTTCGCGGACCAGTTGCGGGTGGCGGTGGACGGTGGGGCCGGCGGCGGGCTCATCGGCTTCGCGGCCGCCTGGCCCAACGAGGACACCCATGTCGTGGGTCCTCTCATCGCCCGCGACACGGCGACGGCGCAGGCCCTCGTCGCCGCGCTCGCCGCGGGGACGGACCGTCCGCTGCGCACGGACATCGACGTGCGCCATGGAGAGCTGCTGACGTGGCTCAAGGAGCGCGGACTCGAGGCCGTCGGCCTCAACGCCGTGATGAACTACGGGGCTTCGGACCTGCCCGGCGACTGGACCCGCCGCTTCGCCCCGCTGACGGTGGCCGCGGGCTGAGCACGACGGCGGCCACGGAGCGAGGACGACTGTGCTCGCGGACCGCGCACACGTCCGCCCCAAGTGCTGCTCTGCCGCAGCGCCTTGGGGCGGATGATCGCGTGATGCGTCCCGGCTACGCGAGGGCCTCCACGGCCGCGGTGGCGAAGCCGTGGTCCTGCTCCGGGGCGCCGCCACCGACACCGATGGCGCCGATGAGGCGGCCGTCGCGGTGGACCGGCACGCCCCCGGCGATGAACAGCAGCGGCTGGTCGAGGGCGGTGGGCAGGCTGTGGAAGGGGCCCTCGGGCTTGACCAGGTCGACGAGGTCGGCCGTGGGGGCGTTCAGCTGAAGCGCGGTGTACGCCTTGCGCGTGCTGGTCTCACCGGAAATGAGGACGGCGCGGTCGTCACGGCGGAAGGCCAGGAGGTGCCCGCCCGCGTCGAGGACGGTGACGCTGACGGTTACTCCGGCCGCTTCGGCGGCGAGGCGGGCGGCGGAGACCAGGGTCTCGGCGTCCTGCGTGCTGAGCGGGGTGACGGCGGTGGTGGTCATGAGGTGGTGCTCCTTGCGGGGGGGGTTGCCAAAAGGTGGTCGGGGAGGGCGGGGACGTCTGCGGCCCCGCCTGCCGGATGTCGGGTCAGTGGTGGGCGGGCTGGGCCTGCGGCTGCTCGGCGGCCGCGACGATCCGGCTCGGGGTGGCGGAGCGGCGTTCGAGGGTCGCGGACAGCACGGCCAGGACGAGGGCGGCCGCGGCGAGCACGGCGCCGACCCAGTTCGGCGAGGTGTAGCCGAAGCCTGCGGCGATCACCATGCCGCCGAGCCAGGCGGACAGGGCGTTGCCGAGGTTGAAGGCGCCGATGTTGACGGCCGAGGCGAGCGTCGGGGCGCCGGACGCCTGGTCGAGGACGCGCTTCTGCAGCGGCGGCACCGTGGCGAAGCCCAGCGCGCCGATCAGCACGATGGTGATCGCGGCCAGCACCTTGTTCTGCGCGGTGACCGTGAACAGGGCGAGCACGAGGGCGAGAGCGCCCAGCGACACGTACAACAGGGGCATCAGGGCCCGGTCGGCGAACTTTCCACCGACGAGGTTGCCCGCGACCATGCCGAGGCCGAAGAGGACCATCAGCCAGGTGACGGAGCCGTCCGCGAAGCCGGCGACGTGCGTCATCATCGGCGCGATGTATGTGATGGCCGCGAAGACGCCGCCGAAGCCGAGCACGGTCATCGCCATGGCGAGCACGACCTGCACGTTCTTGAATGCGGCCAGTTCGTGGCGCAGCCGGACGCCTTCCGGCTTGGGCAGGTCCGGCACCAGCTTGGCGATGCCGAGGAGGCCGACGACACCGAGCGCGGCGACCACCGTGAACGTGACGCGCCAGCCGACCGTCTGGCCGATGAACGTACCGAGCGGGACGCCGACGACGTTGGCGACGGTCAGGCCCGTGAACATCATGGCGATCGCTCCGGCCTTCTTCTGCGGTGCCACCAGTTCGGCCGCGACGACCGAGCCGATCCCGAAGAACGCGCCGTGGGCGAGCGACGCGACCACGCGGCCGATCAGCATGACGGCGAAGACGGGGGCGACGGCGGAGAGCAGGTTGCCGACGATGAAGAAGCCGAGCAGCAGCATCAGCATCCGCTTGCGCGGGACGCGCGTGCCCAGGGCGGTCATCAGCGGGGCGCCGAACATCACGCCGAGGGCGTAGCCGGTCACCAGGTAGCCGGCCGTGGGGATGGAGACGCCGAAGTCACCCGCGACCTCTGGGAGCAATCCCATGATCACGAATTCCGTGGTTCCGATACCGAAGGCCCCGATCGCGAGGGCGAGAAGCGCGAGAGGCATGGGGGATCCCTTCCAGACTGTTGCGGGTGCGCTTAACGAGACCTCACAATAATTGCAGACGCGGGTTAATTGCAAACGCGGGCAACCCCGCTCATCGACTACCCTGGGCTGAGTCGCTCCGGGACGGAGGAACCAAGAGCCATGACCGCCACAGACCCCGCACTGACCGCCCTCTCTCAGGGCTGGTGCGCGCTCTCACTGCTCCACGGGAAGATCGAGGCCCACATCGAGCGCGCCTTGCAGGCCGGACACGGGCTGAGCGTGCGCGAGTACTCGCT
The DNA here is from genome assembly GCF_054724165.1 of Streptomyces sp. BYX5S. NCBI lineage: Bacteria > Bacillati > Actinomycetota > Actinomycetes > Kitasatosporales > Streptomycetaceae > Streptomyces > Streptomyces sp. BYX5S. The sequence continues at coordinate 8,225,815 of NZ_CM138829.1, forward strand.
CCTCGACGTCCTGAGCCGGCAGCACGACGGGGAGGGCGGCCATCTGCAGATGAAGCAGGTCGCCGACGCCGTCGTCCTCAGCCAGAGCGCGACCACACGTCTGGTCACCCGCCTCGAGGAGCGTGGCCTGCTCGCCCGCTACCTCTGCCCGACCGACCGGCGCGGTATCTACACGAACGTCTCCGAGGCCGGGTTCACGCTTCTGGAAGAGGCCCGCCCGACGAACTCGGCGGCACTGCGGGAGGCCCTCGACGCGGCGGCCGAGAACCCCGAACTCGCCCCTCTGGTCAAGGCCGTCGAGGGATTGCACGCCGCCGCCTAGGCCGGGGGCGGCCGGGCGGGGCGTCCCCCATAGGCTGCGGCTCATGGGAGACCTTGAGATCAGGCAGGCAGCAGCCGAGGACATCGCGGAGATCGTCGCCATGCTGGCGGACGACCCGTTGGGCGCCCAGCGGGAGTCACCGGAGGACCTCACGCCGTATCTCGCCGCGCACGCGCGCCTGGCGGCCGACCCGAATCAGCATCTCGTCGTGGCCGTGCGCGAGGGCCGCGTCGTCGGCACGCTGCAACTCAGCATCATCCCCGGGCTCTCCCGGAAGGGCTCCACCCGCTCGATCATCGAGGCCGTCCGCATCCACGCGGACGAGCGCGGCAGCGGTCTCGGTACGCAGCTCATCGAATGGGCCGTCGACGAATCCCGCCGCCAGGACTGCCAGTTGGTGCAGCTGACCTCCGATGTCACGCGCACCGACGCCCACCGCTTCTACGAGCGACTCGGCTTCGTGGGCTCGCATCTGGGCTTCAAGCTGCAACTCTGAACCGAAGACCCGGTGCGTCGTTTCACGTGAAACGACGTACCGGACTGCTGGGGCAACCGTGGTCGGGCGGGGCGTTTCACGTGAAACGCCCCGCCCGACCACGCGTCACTGCGGGATCCCCCGCCACCCTTCCGGATCCACGCCACCCGGCACCGGCCCATCCGCGGGGTACGGCTCCCGCGTGAACACGAAGGAGCCGAGGTCGAGATGGCTGACCGAACCGTCGTCCCGCCGGACCGCCCGAAGCAGCTCCCCCGCGTAGTAGCCGTCGAGCCCGGTCCAGGTGCCGTCACCGTTCGACCGGAACCGGGAGCGCCGCCCTCGCGGAGCCGCCGGGCCGAGCTCGACACCGCCGTCGGCCGCCAGGCGCAGCACCACGGCCTGCGTCCCCCAGAACCAGGGGCCCGCCAACTCCAGTACGGCCGGATCCACTTCGGGGAGCGGTCGCCACGGCTCGGGCAACCGCGGCTCCGCCTCGGCGACGATCGACAGCAGTTCGGCGGCCAGCGACGCCGCGGGCACGCCCGTGGTGCAGTTGGCGAGGGCGACCGCCACAAGCCCCTCCTCCTCGCACAGCCACAGCCCTGCCACGAACCCCGGCAGCGAGCCGCTGTGCCCGGCCAGCGTCAGGCCGCCACCCCGGACCACCTGCATGCCGAGCCCGTACGACGCCTCCCAGTCTCCCGGCACGGTCGGCGCGGCGGGGGTCCGCAGTTCCCGTACGGAATCCGCGGCGAGCACCCGGTCGTCGCCGGTCGCGAGGAAGGAGGCGAAGGCCGCCAAGTCACGTGTGGTGGACCACAGTTGACCGGCGGGCGCCATCAGGCCCAGGTCCTCGCTCGGCTCCGGGAGCAGCACATCGGCGTACGGGTGCACCGCCCAGCCCCCGGCGTGCGGTTGCTGCGGCTGGAAGCTGGTGCGGGTCAGCCCCAGCGGTTCGAGGATCTCGTCGCGCAGGGCCTCCTCCCAGGGCACTCCGCGCACCGCCTCGACCAGTGCGCCCAGAAGCGTGTAGCCGGGGTTGGAGTAGTGGTGCCGACGACCGACGGGGTGCCGGAAGGGCTGGTCACCGAGCACCTCCGCGAGGGTCGGGCGCAGGTCGGCCGAGCTCCGCTCCCACCATTCCCCCGGTGTCTCGGCCGCCAACCCGCCGGTGTGGGCGAGGAGTTCGACGATCGTCACGCCGCCCGCCCCGGTGCCGGGGAGATGCTTCTCCAGCGGATCCGACAGGTCGATCAGCCCCTCGTCCCGCAGCCGCAGCACCAGTACGGCGGTGAAGGTCTTGGTGATCGAGCCGATCCGGTACTGCACGTGCTCGTCCGGCCCATGCCCGTCCACCGAGGTTCGCGACCCGGTCCACACCAGCTCACCGTCCCGCGCGACCGCGGCCACGAGTGAGGGCGCCCGCCCTTCGCTCTGGGCGGTGGCGATGCGGTGCAGGAGGGCGCGGCGCGTGGCGGGCAACAGCTCTTCCGGGGATGTCGTCATGCCCCCAGTCCATCCCGGCCAACGACCCGCGTCGAGAGGATTTCACCGGAGGCTGATCACCGGGCGATGCGCGCCGATCAGGTCTGCGCCATGTCCACGAAGCGCGAGTAGTGGCCCTGGAAGGCGACCGTGATCGTGGCCGTCGGGCCGTTACGGTGCTTGCCGACGATGATGTCGGCCTCGCCCGCGCGCGGTGACTCCTTCTCGTAGGCGTCCTCGCGGTGCAGCAGGATGACCATGTCGGCGTCCTGCTCGATGGAGCCGGACTCACGCAGGTCGGACACCATCGGCTTCTTGTCCGTGCGCTGCTCGGGGCCACGGTTCAGCTGCGAGAGCGCGATCACCGGGAGCTCCAGCTCCTTGGCCAGCAGCTTCAGGTTTCGGGACATGTCCGAGACCTCCTGCTGACGGCTCTCGGAACGCTTCGAACCACCGGCCTGCATCAGCTGCAGATAGTCGATGATCACGAGCTTGATGTCGTTGCGCTGCTTGAGCCGGCGGCACTTCGCGCGGATCTCCATCATCGACAGGTTCGGGGAGTCGTCGATGTAGAGGGGGGCGGCGGAGACCTCGGGCATCCGGCGCGCGAGCCGCGTCCAGTCCTCGTCCGTCATCGTGCCGGAGCGCATGTGGTGCAGGGCCACCCGCGCCTCGGCCGACAGCAGACGCATCGCGATCTCGTTGCGTCCCATTTCGAGGGAGAAGATGACGCTGGGCAGGTTGTTCTTGATCGACGCGGCGCGCGCGAAGTCCAGCGCCAGCGTGGACTTGCCCATGGCGGGACGGGCCGCGATGACGATCATCTGGCCCGGGTGCAGACCGTTGGTGAGCGAGTCGAAGTCGGTGAAGCCTGTCGGTACACCGGTCATCTCACCGCTGCGCGAACCGATCGCCTCGATCTCGTCGAGCGCGCCCTCCATGATGTCGCCGAGCGGCAGGTAGTCCTCACTGGTGCGCTGCTCGGTGACCGCGTAGACCTCGGCCTGCGCCCTGTTGACGATCTCGTCGACGTCGTCGTCGCCCGCGTATCCCATCTGCGTGATCCGCGTGCCCGCCTCGACGAGGCGGCGCAGCACGGCACGCTCATGGACGATCTCCGCGTAGTACTCGGCGTTCGCCGCGGTGGGGACCGTCTGCACCAGGGTGTGCAGATACGATGCGCCACCCACCTTGTTGATCTCGCCGCGCTTGGTCAGCTCCGCGGCGATGGTGATCGGGTCGGCGGGCTCGCCCTTGGCGTAGACGTCGAGGATCGCCTGGAAGATCGTTTCGTGGGCCGGCTTGTAGAAGTCGGCGCCCTTGATGACCTCGACCACGTCGGCGATGGCGTCCTTCGACAGGAGCATGCCACCGAGCACGGACTGCTCGGCGTCGAGGTCCTGCGGCGGGACGCGCTCGAACGTGGCCGGGCCCTCGTCCCAGTCCCCGTTCTCCCTACCCCGCTCGTGCTGGTCGCCCTGGCCTCGGCCACCGCCCCGGAACGGCCGGGAAGGGGGCAGGCGATCGCTGGGCCCTTCGTCGGCCCAGGGGTCGTCCAATGGCTCGGAGATACTCACCGGGCCGCCTCCTCCCGTCCGCCGAGCGGACCTCGCCGTACCCCTCATTCCTACGGCACGACACTGACAAATAAGAGGCCCAAATCCGCTTTCTGACGCGTCGGATTTGTGAGGTTTCCGAGGTCGACGGACACGGTGGGCGCCGCACCACCGTAGGCGTCTCCGCACCGTCAGCCAATCTGGTTATCCACAGGCCGTGTGGACGACGGGCCCCTCGCTGTGGAGAACCGGGGAAAACCTGTGCACGACACGGTGGACAGGGCTGTGAACAAGCCCTCAAGCACTCTCAGACATAGGCTCTGACCTGCGGATATCCCATCCACCGGCTGTGCAGAAGAAAAACTTCCCCAGTCGGCCCAAGATCGTCGGCGACCCCGCCGCGCGACACACGGAAGAGCTCCACAAGTAAGGGTCTCTACCGGATTGCATCTCTTACCTGTGGAAGATTAGATTGGTGCTCATGACACAGGCTCCCGCGACACCCAAGGCCGCCCGACGCCGGCACGACCGAGAGATCGTCGCCCTCGCCGTTCCCGCCTTCGGCGCACTCGTCGCTGAGCCCCTTTTCCTCATGGCCGACAGCGCCATCGTGGGCCATCTCGGCACAGCACAGCTCGCCGGACTCGCCGTCGCCTCGGCCCTGCTCCAGACCGCGGTCAGCATCTTCGTCTTCCTCGCCTACGCGACCACCGCGGCGGTCGCCCGCCGTGTCGGCTCCGGCGATCTGAAGTCCGCGATCCAGCAGGGCATGGACGGTATCTGGCTCGCCCTGCTCCTTGGAGTCCTGGTGGTGGCGGTGGCCCTGCCCACAACGCCGTCCCTGGTCGCCCTCTTCGGCGCCTCCGACACCGCGACCCCCTACGCGATCACGTACCTGCGCATCTCCTCGCTCGGCATTCCCCCGATGCTCATCGTCCTCGCCGCCACCGGTGTACTCCGCGGACTGCAGAACACCAAGACCCCGCTGTACGTGGCCGTCGCCGGTTTCATCGCCAACGCCGGACTGAACGCCGCGCTCGTCTACGGAGCCGGCCTCGGGGTCGCCGGTTCCGCCTGGGGCACCGTCATCGCTCAGGTCGGCATGGCCGCCGTCTACCTCGTCGTCGTGATCCGCGGCGCTCGTCGCCACGGAGCCTCGCTGCGTCCCGACGCGGCCGGCATCCGGGCCTGCGCCCAGGCGGGCGCACCGCTGCTGGTCCGTACGATCTCGCTGCGCGCGATCCTGATGATCGCGACGGCCGTGGCGGCCCGGCTCGGTGACGCCGATGTCGCGGCGCATCAGATCATCCTGTCCCTGTGGAGCCTGACGGCCTTCGCCCTCGACGCCATCGCCATCGCCGGGCAGGCGATCATCGGCCGCTATCTCGGAGCGGACGACGCAGCGGGCGCGCGCGCCGTGTGCCGCCGGATGGTGGAGTGGGGGATCGCCGCGGGAGTCGTCCTCGCCGTACTGATCATCGCCGCGCGGCCGCTGTTCGTCCCGCTGTTCACCAGCGATCAGCTCGTACAGGACGTAGCCCTGCCCGCGCTCATCGTCGTGGCCCTCGCCCAGCCGATCTGCGGCATCGTCTACGTCCTGGACGGCGTCCTCATGGGTGCGGGAGACGGCCCGTACCTGGCCTGGGCCATGCTGGCCACGCTCGCCGTCTTCACCCCGGTGGCGCTCCTCGTCCCCGTACTCGGCGGCGGTCTCACCGCGGTATGGGGAGCGATGGCGCTGATGATGACGGTACGGATGATCACGCTCTGGATCCGCTACCGCTCGGGCCGCTGGGCCGTCACCGGCGCGACGCGCTGACCCGCAGCGCCTCGTTTCACGTGAAACGGGGCGCACCGGCGAAGGCGACCGTTTCACGTGAAACGCAGCCGCTCCGTGAAACCGAGCCGGAAAGCGTGTGGGGCCGCACCCCGAAGGGTGCGGCCCCACATTCGCTTCAGCGCTGCTCAGGGCAGTGCTCAGGCAGCGACGACCTCGATGTTGACCTTGGCGGCAACCTCGGGGTGCAGACGCACGGAGGCCTCGTGGCCACCGAGCGACTTGATCGGCGAGCCCAGCTCGACACGGCGCTTGTCGACCTTCGGGCCACCGGCAGCCTCGATCGCCGAAGCGATGTCGGCCGGGGTGACGGAACCGAAGAGACGACCGGCGTCGCCGGAGCGGACGGCCAGGCGGACCGCGGTGCCCTCGAGCTTGGCCTTGATCTCGTTGGCCTGCTCGATGGTGGCGATCTCGTGGATCTTGCGGGCGCGGCGGATCTGCGCCACGTCCTGCTCGCCACCCTTGGTCCAGCGGATAGCGAACTTCCGCGGGATCAGGTAGTTACGGGCGTACCCGTCCTTGACGTCGACGACCTCGCCGGCGGTGCCGAGGCCAGTGACCTCGTGGGTCAGGATGATCTTCATTTGTCGGTCACCCTTTCCTTATCGCGCGGTGGACGTGTAGGGCAGCAGCGCCATCTCACGGCTGTTCTTGACGGCCGTGGCGACGTCACGCTGGTGCTGCGTGCAGTTGCCGGTCACGCGGCGGGCACGGATCTTGCCGCGGTCGGAAATGAACTTCCGCAGCATGTTCGTGTCCTTGTAGTCCACGTACGTGACCTTGTCCTTGCAGAAAGCGCAGACCTTCTTCTTAGGCTTGCGCACAGGCGGCTTCGCCATGGTGTTTCTCCTGTGTGATCAAGAAGTGTGGGGTGCGAGCCCAGCCCCGTCAGGGAGTGATCCCTAGAAGGGGGGCTCGTCCGAGTAGCCGCCGCCGGAGCCGCCGGAGCTTCCGCCCCAACCGCCACCGCCGCCCTGCTGGCCGCCGCCGGCCGGCGCACCGGTCGCCCAGGGGTCGTTGGCCGGGGCTCCGCCCTGGCCGCCTCCCTGACCGCCCTGCTGGCCGCCGGGGCCGCCGCCCCAGCCGCCACCGCCGCCGCCCTGCTGGCCGCCGCCGAAGCCGCCGCCACCCTGACCGCCACGGCCGCCGCCGGGGGTCTTGGTGACCTTGGCGGTGGCGTAGCGCAGCGAGGGGCCGATCTCGTCGACCTCGAGCTCAACGACCGTTCGCTTCTCGCCCTGCTGGGTCTCGTACGAACGCTGCCGCAGACGTCCCTGAGCGACGACGCGCATTCCACGCGTCAGCGACTCCGCGACGTTCTCCGCGGCCTGGCGCCAGATCGACGCGCGGAGGAACAGCGCGTCGCCGTCCTTCCACTCGTTGGTCTGGCGGTCGAACGTCCGGGGCGTCGACGCGATCGTGAAGTTCGCGACGGCCGCACCGGACGGGGTGAAGCGCAGCTCGGGGTCGTCGGTCAGGTTTCCGACGACGGTGATAACGGTCTCGCCTGCCATGGGGGAACCTCTCGGCGGGTTTGCTGCTTGGCTGCTTGTGCTACTCGAATCCCGAGTGCCGCTGAACTAGGAAGTTCAGTGGGTCTCGGGACGGAGGACCTTGGTCCGGAGGACCGACTCGTTCAGGTTCATCTGGCGGTCGAGCTCCTTGACGACCGCAGGCTCGGCCTGCAGGTCGATGACCGAGTAGATGCCCTCGGGCTTCTTCTTGATCTCGTACGAGAGACGACGACGGCCCCAGGTGTCGACCTTCTCCACCTTGCCGTTGCCCTCACGGACGACAGACATGAAGTTCTCGATCAGGGGGGCGACGGCGCGCTCCTCCAGATCGGGGTCGAGGATGACCATCACTTCGTAGTGACGCATGTGGAACCCACCTCCTTTGGACTCAGCGGCCACGGTCGTTCCGTGGCAGGAGGGTTGTTATGCGTGAGCAACGGTATCGGCCCCCACTGACAATCGGGTCCCGCCGAGCGGATCCGCGCAGTTCAGTGGGCTCAGCCCCTGGTCGGGGGCATGGACAGACACCGGTGCAGACGGTACAGACTACCCGCACCTCTGCTTCCGGTTGAAATCCGGCCGCCAAGCACCGCAATCTGTACACATCGGGTGTGTACGGCGCTACGATGCGCCGCTTCCGCAGGAGGTGCCCCATGGCACAAGCAATGCGTCCGCACAGCACCGCTTCCACGTCCCTGTTCGCCACGGACGGCAAGGCCCATCCGCTGCCGGACACCCTGCTCGGGGTGACCGCGGTGCTCGGGGCGATCGCGATCATCTCCTCGCTCTGGACCGGACTCCATCTCCTCAGTTCCTGGGCCGGGCTCGTCGGCATCCTGACCGGCGCCTACGGCCAGTTCGTCTCGGAGACGACCCGGGAGCGGTTCGGCCTGATCCTGGGCCTGGGAGCGTCCGCCATCGGCTTCTTCATCGGCATGGCCCACGGGGGCCTCTTCGGCGGGCTCCTCGGCTGATTCGGGCCGCCTCGGGAGCCCCTGAGGGGCAGCCTTCTTCACCGACCTCCCATACGGCCGGTCGGGGCGCTCGCAGGGCGCAGTAGGCTTCGGCGCGAGAGCCGGAGCCCCTGTACCCATGGGGACACACCAGCCCGAGGAGCGCCCCGAATGAGCCTGACCCTGAGGACCATCAGCCGAGAGCAGCATCTGGCGTACATCCAGAGCCTGCCGTCGGCGAGCCACATGCAGGTCCCCGCATGGGCAGATGTGAAGGCGGAGTGGCGCTCCGAGCACCTGGGCTGGTTCGACGAGCGCAGCGGCGAGATGGTCGGCGCGGGCCTGGTGCTCTACCGCCAGCTCCCGAAGATCAAGCGCTATCTCGCGTACCTCCCCGAGGGCCCGGTCATCAACTGGTACGCCCCGAACCTCGAGGAGTGGCTGCGCCCGATGCTCGCGCATCTGAAGCAGCAGGGCGCCTTCTCCGTGAAGATGGGCCCGCCGGTCATCATCCGCCGCTGGGACGCGCCCTCGATCAAGAAGGGCATCCAGGACCCGGACGTGAAGCGGCTGCGCGACATCGAGCCGGACCTCATCGAGCCGCGTGCCTTCGAGGTCGCCGACAAGCTCCGCCGCATGGGCTGGCAGCAGGGCGAGGACGGCGGCGCCGGCTTCGGCGACGTACAGCCGCGCTACGTCTTCCAGGTGCCGCTCGCGAACCGCTCCCTGGAAGAGGTCCACAAGCAGTTCAACCAGCTGTGGCGCCGCAACATCAAGAAGGCCGAGAAGGCCGGTGTCGAGGTCGTCCAGGGCGGTTACCAGGACCTCGCCGAGTGGCAGCGGCTGTACGAGATCACGGCCGTGCGCGACCACTTCCGGCCGCGCCCGCTGTCGTACTTCCAGCGCATGTGGACGGCCCTCAACACCGAGGACCCGAACCGGATGCGGCTCTACTTCGCGCGGCACAACGGCGTGAACCTGGCGGCGGCCACGATGCTCGTCGTCGGCGGGCACGTCTGGTACTCCTACGGCGCCTCCGACAACATCGGCCGCGAGGTGCGCCCGTCCAACGCCATGCAGTGGCGGATGCTGCGCGACGCCTACGCGCTCGGCGCCACCGTCTACGACCTGCGCGGCATCTCCGACTCGCTGGACGAGACGGACCACCTGTTCGGCCTGATCCAGTTCAAGGTCGGCACCGGTGGCCAGGCCGCCGAGTACCTGGGCGAGTGGGACTTCCCGCTCAACAAGCTGCTGCACAAGGCGCTCGACATCTACATGTCGCGGCGCTGAGCGCCCGGCACAATTCACGTAGCTACGTACTACTCCCCACGGAAAGGTTCCGGGACCGGCCATGGCGCTCACGCTCTACGTCGACACCGCGCGCTGGCGGGCACACCACAAGCAGGTGCTCGAGCAGTTCCCCGGTCTCGTACCCGTCTGCAAGGGCAACGGCTACGGGTTCGGCCACGAACGGCTGGCGGAGGAGGCGACTCGGTTCGGCACCGACGTCCTCGCCGTCGGCACCACGTACGAGGCCGCCCGGATCAAGGACTGGTTCAGCGGTGATCTGCTGGTCCTGACGCCGTTCCGGCGCGGCGAGGAACCGGTTCCGCTGCCCGACCGCGTGATCCGCTCCGTCTCCTCCGTCGACGGCGTGCACGGCCTCGTCGGGGCCCGGGTGGTCGTCGAGGTCATGTCCTCGATGAAGCGGCACGGCGTCACCGAGCAGGACCTGCCGCAGCTGGCGCACGCCATACAGGACGTGCGTCTCGAGGGCTTCGCGATCCACCTGCCGCTCGACCGCACCGACGGCACGGACGCCGTCGAGGAGGTCATCGGCTGGATGGACCGGCTGCGCGCGGCCCGGCTTCCCCTGCACACCATGTTCGTCAGCCACCTGAAGGCCGAGGAACTGGCGCGCCTCCAGCAGCAGTTCCCGCAGACCCGCTTCCGCGCCCGCATCGGTACGCGGCTGTGGCTGGGCGACCACGAGGCGACCGAGTACCGGGGCGCCGTCCTGGACGTGACGCGCGTGGCCAAGGGCGACCGGTTCGGCTACCGCCAGCAGAAGGCTCCCTCGGACGGCTGGCTGGTGGTCGTGGCGGGCGGTACGTCGCACGGTGTGGGCCTGGAGGCGCCGAAGGCCGTGCACGGCGTCATGCCGCGCGCCAAGGGCGTCGCACGGGCCGGTCTGGCGACGGTGAACCGGAACCTGGCGCCGTTCGTCTGGGCGGGCAAGCAGCGCTGGTTCGCCGAGCCGCCGCACATGCAGGTGTCGATCCTCTTCGTGCCGTCGGACGCCCCCGAGCCGAAGGTCGGCGAGGAACTGGTCGCTCATCTCCGGCACACCACCACGCAGTTCGACCGGCTCGTGGACCGCTGAGCGCGTCTCCGCACAGGGCATACGAAAGCGGGTCGGGCTCCCATGAGGTGCCTGACCCGCTTTTCGTTGCCTGCGACGATCGCGTTCGCTCAGAGTGAACTGCCCGGCGCCCGGCCCCAGTCGACCGCGCTCGGCCCCTCCACCACCTGGGCCGCGTGCCGGTGCCGCCGCGGTCGGGTCGCCTGGCCCAGTGCGAAGGCGTCCTTCGCACCGTCCAGGACGCCGCCTGTCGGGTCGTCCTCACCGGAGCGGCGCACGACGTCCCGTTCGGGCAGCCAGATGTCCCGCACGATGACCGCACAGAGGTAGAGCGTGCCCACCAGGTGCGCCACGATGACCAGTTGGTACCCGTCCTCGGGCAGCCCCTGATGCTTGTCCCCGCTCGTCGTGTACGCGAGGTACAGCCAGATCCCCAGGAAGTACGCGACCTCGCACGCCTGCCAGATCAGGAAGTCCCGCCACTTGGGGCGCGCGAGCGCGGCGAGCGGGATCAGCCACAGGACGTACTGCGGCGAGTAGACCTTGTTGGTGAGGATGAAGGCCGCGACCACCAGGAACGCGAGCTGCGAGAAGCGCGGCCGGCGCGGGGCCGTGAGCGCGAGCGCGCCGACACCCAGGCAGGCGAGCAGCATCAGTGTCGTGGCCAGGGTGTTGACGACGTCCGTGTCGAGAGGCGTGTCCCGGTTCTGGGAGATGATCAGCCAGAAGGACCCGAAGTCGACTCCGCGTTCCTGGCTGAACGTGTAGAACTTCGACCAGCCCTCCCGGGCGAGAATCATCACCGGCAGGTTCACGGCCAGCCACGCGACGGCCGCTCCGAACGCCGCCCTGCCGAACTCCCGCCACTTTCCCGCGCGCCAGCACAGGACGAAGAGCGGTCCGAGCAGCAGTACCGGGTACAGCTTGGCGGCGGTCGCGAGCCCCAGCAGCACGCCGAAGGCCACGGCCCGGCCCCGCGACCACATCAGCATCGCGGCCGCCGTGAGCGCCACCGCGAAGAGGTCCCAGTTGATGGTGGCGGTCAGCGCGAACGCGGGCGCCAGGGCGACCAGCAGGGCGTCCCAGGGACGCCTGCGGTGGGTGCGGGTGACGCAGACGGCGATCACCGCGGCACAGATCATCAGCATCCCGGCGTTGACCATCCAGTACACCTGCTCCTGGTGCTGGATGGAGCCGCTGCCGGGCGTCAGCCATGCGGCGACCTCCATGAACAGCCCGGTGAGGACCGGGTATTCGAGGTAGTCCATGTCGCCGGACAGCTTGTCGAAGTACGGCACGAGCCCGTCGGCGAAGCCGCGTCCCTGGTAGAGGTGCGGGATGTCCGAGTAGCACGCGTGCGTGTACTGCGAGCTGGCGCCGTAGAACCAGGCGCCGTCGTAGCAGGGGAACTTCTGGACCATGCCGAGCGCGAACATCCCGAGCATGACGAGTGCGATCACTCGCGCAGGCGTCCACCAGGAGGACCCGAGCAGCACCCGTCGTCCGCTGGGGCCACCGATGAACTCGGATCCGGCGGCCGCGACCTCGTCCTCTCTGGTAGGCCGTACCTGCTCCGGGTCCGGTTGCTGCGGGTTCGCACGCGTGGTCTCTGCACTGGGCATGCGGCACATCCTGCCGTACGAGGCTGAGAACGGGGCGAGGGCCGCCACACCCGAACGGTGTGACGGCCCTCGACTGCCGTGGAACACGCAGCGTTTCACGTGAAACACGCTGCGTTGATGCCCTGAGGCTACTCGGCGTCCGGCCCGCCGAAGATGCCTCCGTTCCCATTTCCTTGCGGATTCCCGCTGTCGTCGGTACTTCCGTCGGACGGCGACGCCGACGCACCGCCGTCGGTGGCGCCTCCGGTGTCCGTACCGCCGTTGTCCTCTTCCTCGTTCTTGCAGGCCCAGTCCCAGTCGCTGCACGTCTCGCTCGGGGACGGCGACGGCGACGTGGTCTCGGTCTTCGACGGGGTCGGCGAGGCGGACTCGGTCGGGCTCGGCGGGGTGGAGGGCGTCGGCGTGGGGCTCGGCGTGGCGCCCACGAGTTCACCGATCGGCTCGGGCGTCGGGAACGTCTCGTTCGGCTGGCCCTTCATGGCCTGGCTCATGTAGTCGTGCCAGATCTCGGACGGGAACGACGCACCGTGGATCTTCTCCTGACCGCCGGTGCCGTACATCTCCAGGAACTTGCGGTTCTGGGACTTCTCGTTGTCGTCCATCCGGTACATCGTGATCGCCGTGGACAGCTGCTTGGTGTAGCCCACGAACCAGGCGGACTTGTTGCCGTCGGTGGTACCGGTCTTGCCGGCCACGTCCCGGCCCGGCAGCCGCGCCGCCGTACCCGTGCCCTTCTCGACGACGGTCTTGAGCACGTCGGTCACGTTGTCGGCGACCTTCGCGTCGAAGGCGCGCTTCGGCTCGGGCTTGTACCGGAAGACGTTCTCGCCCTCGTGGTCGACCGAGGTCACCGAGTACGGGTCGTTCTGCTGACCACTGGACGCGAACGTCCCGTAGGAGCCCGCCATGCGGATCGCGCTCGGGTCGGAGGTGCCGAGGGAGAACGAGGGGTAGTTGGAGGAAGCGAAGCTGTCGTCCAGGATGCCGGCGTCCTCCGCGGTCGTCCGCACCTTGTCCAGACCCACGTCCATGCCGAGCTGCACATAGGCCGAGTTCACGGACTCCCGCATGGCCTCGCGCAGATCGATCTGGTAGCTGGGCGCGTTGTACGACTGCTTACCGTCGTTGGTCTGGTTCCACTGCTTGCCCTTCTCGTTGGTCCAGATGTCCCCCTTCCAGTCCTTGATCTTGAGCCCGTTCTTGCCGCTGTACAGGCTCTTGGGGGAGACGATCGTCCGTAGGTCCTCGCCCTGCTCCTCGGGGCCCTCGGGGTCACGCACGCCGTACTTGAAGGCGGCGGCGAGCACGAAGGGCTTGAAGGTCGAGCCGACCTGGGCGCCGGTGACGTCGGCGTTGTTGGTGAAGTGCTTGGTGGCGTCCTCACCGCCGTAGATGGCCTCGATCGCTCCGGTCTTGGGGCTGACGGAGGCACCGCCGAACTGGACGTGCCGGTCCACGTACTTCCCGTTGACCTTGCGGTTCTTCTGGAGGTTCTCCTTGCGAACCTTCTTGACGGCGTCCTCGAGCTGCTTCACCTTCTTCTTGCTGAAGGTGGTGTGGATCTCGTAGCCGCCCTTCTGCAGGTCGTTCTCGGTGATCTGGCCCTTGCTGTTCTTGACGGCGTTCGCCTTGGCGAGGTCGACCAGGTAGCCGATCTGGCCGCCGAGCTGCGCGTTGGAGCGGGGGCTCTGCAGCTTGGGGAAGGTCTTGTACGTGGCCCGCTCGCTCTGGCTCAGCCGGCCGTCCTTCACCTCTTCGTCGAGGATCCACGACCAGCGCTTCATGGCGCGGGCGCGGTTCTTCTGCGGGGTGGCATTGGCCGGGTCGATGCCGGGCGAGCCCGCCGGGTCGTAGTACGTAGAGCCCTTGAGCACCGACGCGAGGAAGGCGGTCTGGCTCGCGTTGAGCTTCGTGGCGTCCTCGTCGAAGTAGGCGCGGGCCGCGGCCTGGATGCCGTAGGCGCCGCGTCCGTAGTACGCCGAGTTCAGGTAGCCGGCCATGACGTCGTCCTTGTCGACCGTACGGCCGACCTTTATGGAGACGAACAGCTCCTTGAGCTTGCGCGACACCGTCTGGGACTGGTCGTCCAGCATCGCGTTCTTCACGTACTGCTGGGTGATGGTCGAGCCGCCCTGGGTCTCGCCGCCCTTGGCCATGTTGAACACGGCGCGGGCGATACCCATCGGGTCGACGCCCTTGTCCGTCTCGAACGTCTTGTTCTCCGCCGACATGACGGCGTAGCGCATGGACTTCGGGATGTCCTCGTACTTGATGATCTGGCGGTTGGTCTCACCACCGGTGGCGACCATCTGCGTGCCGTTGGACCAGTAGTAGACGTTGTTCTGCGCCGTCGCCGTCTTCGCCGGGTCGGGCACGCCCACCAGCGCGTACGCGATGCCGGCCGCGACCATCATGCTGCCGAACAAGCCGACGCACATGCCGGTCACCAGACGCCAGGACGGCACCCAGCGACGCCAGCCGTGCTGGTACGCCCGCGGGTAGTCGACGAACCTCTTCTTCTCCGGACGGCCGCGACCGCCGCCGTGCGGGCCTCCGGGGCCACCACCGCGGCGACCGCCTCCGCCTCCGGCGCCTGCGCCGTCGGGCGATCTGCGGCGTCCTCCGCCGCGCTGAGCGGCTCTGCGGGCTTCGGCCCGGCCTCCCCAGGGCCGCTCCTCTTCCGGGCTCCCGTGCGAGCCCGATGACGACGGGGTGCCATAAGAAGCGGAAGGCGAGGCGGATCCTCCACGCGGCGCCGCGCGGCGGCCCGATGGTGCTCCGGATGCTCCGCGACGGGCCGCGGCGCGCCCACCGCCCTGCGGCTGCGGCGGTTTGCGACGGTGCTCGCTCATCGAACGACTACTCCTCGGGCAGGCGCGGTGTCGCGCGCCTGGAAACGGCGTCTGGTTTCCGGTCCCCCCGGAGTACGGATGCGCCCCTCTCGGCACTCACCCGCACTACACCGAGGAGCACGACGCCCACTGGCGTCACTTGGTTCCCGGTGGTCTGCATGGCGGACAGACTACGCACCGTCAAAACCCTCCTAGGGCCGAACTTCACCCCAAATCAGGCAACTCGATTCCTACGAATCGGTGATGTGACGCCGTTCACCGTGATCCCCCTTGCCGCAGCCGAAGGGCGGTTCTATCGTCGGGATGTATCGAGTCGATACATCAGCTCGACATAAAGAGCCGATACACAGGGCCGCAGCAGAGAGGAGGCGATGATGAGCAGACGTTCCGGCATCCTCGAGTTCGCCGTTCTCGGTCTGCTCCGCGAGTCCCCGATGCACGGCTATGAGCTGCGCAAGCGACTCAACACTTCACTCGGAATCTTCCGTGCCTTCAGCTACGGGACGCTGTACCCCTGCCTCAAGACGCTGGTCGCCAACGGCTGGTTGATCGAGGAATCGGGTTCGGGCCCCGACGACACCCCGGCGACTCCACTCGCAGGGCGTCGCGCCAAGATCGTCTACCGGTTGACGGCGGAAGGTAAGGAGCACTTCGAGGACCTGCTCTCGCAGACCGGTCCCGACGCATACGAGGACGAGCACTTCGCCGCGCGTTTCGCCTTCTTCGGGCAGACCTCACGCGACGTACGCATGCGCGTCCTCGAGGGCCGTCGGAGCCGGCTGGAGGAGCGCCTCGAAAAGATGCGCATCTCCTTCGCCCGCACCCGCGAGCGCCTGGACGACTACACGCTTGAGCTGCAGCGGCACGGCATGGAGTCCGTGGAGCGCGAAGTGCGCTGGCTGAACGAGCTCATCGAGAGCGAGCGCGCGGGCCGCGACCAACGGAGCTCCGGCCCGGGGGACGCGGCTCAGCAGGACACATCTGGAGAGACGGGCGGCCTGCCCCGGCACCGGGACAGCACCCGGCCGGATCCGTCCGACGACACCGCCACGTGAAGTCCGGTCAGGACTTCACCGAGTACACACAGGGAGCAACCGGAATGGGTTCGGTTCGCGTAGCCATCGTCGGCGTGGGCAACTGCGCCGCCTCGCTGGTGCAGGGCGTCGAGTTCTACAAGGACGCCGACCCGGAGACCAAGGTCCCGGGCCTGATGCACGTACAGTTCGGCGACTACCACGTCGGTGACGTCGAGTTCGTCGCCGCGTTCGACGTCGACGCGAAGAAGGTCGGCCTGGACCTCGCGGACGCCATCGGCGCCTCCGAGAACAACACCATCAAGATCTGCGACGTCCCGAACAAGGGCGTTCAGGTCCAGCGCGGCCACACCCTCGACGGGCTCGGCCGCTACTACCGCGAGACGATCGAGGAGTCCTCCGAGGCCCCCGTCGACGTCGTCAAGGTCCTCAAGGACCAGCAGGTCGACGTTCTCGTCTGCTACCTGCCCGTCGGTTCCGAGGACGCGGCGAAGTTCTACGCCCAGTGCGCCATCGACGCCAAGGTCGCGTTCGTCAACGCCCTCCCGGTCTTCATCGCCGGCACCAAGGAGTGGGCGGACAAGTTCACCGAGGCCGGTGTCCCGATCGTCGGCGACGACATCAAGTCGCAGGTCGGCGCGACCATCACGCACCGCGTGATGGCGAAGCTCTTCGAAGACCGCGGTGTCCGCCTCGAGCGCACGATGCAGCTCAACGTCGGCGGCAACATGGACTTCAAGAACATGCTGGAGCGCGACCGCCTCGAGTCGAAGAAGATCTCGAAGACGCAGGCCGTCACCTCGCAGATCCGCGACCGCGAGCTGGGCGAGAACAACGTCCACATCGGCCCGTCCGACTACGTCGCGTGGCTCGACGACCGCAAGTGGGCGTACGTCCGCCTCGAAGGCCGCGCCTTCGGTGAGGTCCCGCTGAACCTGGAGTACAAGCTCGAGGTCTGGGACTCCCCGAACTCCGCGGGTGTCATCATCGACGCCCTGCGCGCCGCGAAGATCGCCAAGGACCGCGGCATCGGCGGCCCGATCCTCTCCGCCTCCTCGTACTTCATGAAGTCCCCGCCGGTGCAGTACTTCGACGACGAGGCATACGCGAACGTCGAGAAGTTCATCAAGGGCGAGGTCGAGCGCTGACCTGTCCCTGAGGGCCGGTTCGGGTGTTTCACGTGAAACACCCGCCGCCTGAAGGCTGTTGGGGCCCCCGGCACACACATATTGTGCGGCCGGGGGCCCGCCTCATATGTGAGGCTGTGCCCCATGGCTGTCGTCCGTGACCTGCGCGTACTCATGCGCCTGCACGACTTTCGCCGTCTGCTGACGCTGCGACTGCTCTCCCAGGGCGCGGACGGCGTGTACCAGGTGGGGCTCGCCACCTACGTGGTGTTCTCACCGGAGAAGCAGACCTCTCCCGCCGCGATCGCCTCCGCGATGGCCGTGCTTCTGCTCCCGTACTCCCTCGTCGGCCCGTTCGCGGGCGTCCTCCTCGACCGCTGGCGCCGACGCCAGGTCTTCCTGTACGGCAATCTGCTGCGGGTGCTGCTCGCCTCGGCGACGGCCGCCCTCATGCTGAGCCACGCCCCGGACTGGCTCTTCTACGCGTCCGCGCTGTGCGTCACCGCGGTCAACCGCTTCGTCCTGTCCGGGCTGTCGGCCGCGCTGCCCCGTGTCGTCGACGCGGATCGCCTCGTCATGGCCAACTCCCTCTCGCCGACCGCGGGGACGCTCGCGGCGACCCTGGGCGGCGGCCTCGCCTTCGGGGTGCGCCTGGTCGCCTCGGACTCGGATGCCGCCGTCGTACTCCTCGGGGCGCTGCTCTACCTGTGCGCCGCGCTCGCCTCCCTGCGCATGGACGTACAACTCCTCGGGCCTGATCCGGAGTTGGTTCAGCCCCGCCTGAGCGCCGCGCTCACCGGCACTGCCCGAGACCTGGCATCAGGCGTCCGGCACCTCGCCTCCCGGCCGTCCGCCGCGCGCACTCTTGCCGCGATGACGGTGATGCGGTTCTGCTACGGCGCCCTCCTCGTCATGGTGCTCATGCTGTGCCGGTACGCCTGGTCCTCCACGGAGTCCGAGGGCCTGGCGCTCCTGGGCATTGCCGTGGGCGTCTCGGGAGCAGGCTTCTTCGTCGCGGCGGTCGTCACCCCAGCGGCCGCGCAGCGCTTCGGCTCCGCGGGGTGGATCGTCATCTGTGCCGGGGCCGCGTCCGTCCTGATGCTCGCCCTGGGCCTCACCTTCGAACCCGCGCCGACCATAGTGGCGGCGTTCGTTCTGGGCTTCACCACGCAGGGCGCGAAGATCGCCACGGACACGGTGGTGCAGTCGTCCGTCGAGGACGGATTCCGCGGCCGGACCTTCTCCGTCTACGACGTGCTGTTCAACGTCTCCTTCGTCGGCGCCGCCGGAGTGGCGGCGCTCATGCTCCCGCCGGACGGCCGCTCGATCCCTCTCGTCGTCCTGGTCTCGGTCCTTTACGGGGCGACGGCCCTGGCGCTGCACGGCAAGCGTCGTTTCACGTGAAACATCGCCACCCCTCACCTACGCGTCGGGCCCTGTTTCACGTGAAACAGGGCCCGACGCGTTGGCGCACGACTCAGTCCTGCGGGCGGCCGGCCCACCACTCCTTGAGCGCCGACACCGCCGCGTCGCGCTCCATCGGCCCGTTCTCCAGGCGCAGTTCCAGCAGGAACTTGTACGCCTGCCCGATCACCGGCCCCGGGCGGACATCCAGGATCTCCATGATCTCGTTCCCGTCGAGGTCGGGCCGGATCGAATCGAGCTCCTCCTGCTCCTGAAGCCGCTCGATGCGCTCCTCCAGGCCGTCGTACGCACGCGAGAGCGCGTTGGCCTTCCGCTTGTTGCGCGTCGTGCAGTCGGAGCGGGTCAGCTTGTGCAGCCGGCCCAGGAGCGGTCCGGCGTCCCGCACATAGCGACGTACAGCCGAGTCCGTCCACTCGCCGGTGCCGTAGCCGTGGAAGCGCAGGTGCAGCTCGACGAGGCGCGAGACGTCCTTCACCAGCTCGTTGGAGTACTTGAGCGCGGTCATGCGCTTCTTCGTCATCTTCGCGCCGACCACCTCGTGGTGGTGGAAGGAGACGCGGCCGTCCTTCTCGAAGCGGCGCGTGCGCGGCTTGCCGATGTCGTGGAGAAGCGCGGCAAGCCGCAGCGTCAGATCCGGACCTTCGGTCTCCAACGCCATCGCCTGCTCGAGAACGATCAGCGTGTGGTCGTAGACGTCCTTGTGCCTGTGGTGCTCGTCACGTTCCAGGCGCAGGGCGGGCAGTTCCGGCAGGACGAGGTCGGCCAGTCCGGTGTCGACGAGCAGCGTGAGGCCCTTGCGGGGGTGCGCGGAGAGGATCAGCTTGTTGAGCTCGTCACGCACCCGCTCCGCGGAGACGATCTCGATACGGCCGGACATGGCCTTCATCGCGGCGACGACCTCGGGAGCGACCTCGAAGTCGAGCTGGGCCGCGAACCGGGCGGCCCGCATCATCCGCAGCGGATCGTCGGAGAACGAGTCCTCCGGGGTACCGGGCGTGCGCAGCACTCGCTCGGAGAGGTCCTTGATGCCGCCGTGCGGATCGATGAACTCCTTCTCGGGCAGCGCCACGGCCATCGCGTTGACGGTGAAGTCCCGGCGGACCAGATCCTCTTCGATGGAGTCGCCGTAGGACACCTCGGGCTTGCGCGAGGTCCGGTCGTACGCCTCCGACCGGTAGGTCGTGACCTCCACCTGGAAGCGATGATCAGCGTCTCCGACGCGGGCGTCCTTCTGGCAGCCCACGGTGCCGAACGCGATCCCGACCTCCCACACCGCGTCGGCCCAGGGACGCACGATCTTCAGTACGTCCTCGGGACGGGCGTCGGTGGTGAAGTCCAAGTCGTTGCCGAGCCGGCCGAGCAGTGCGTCCCGCACCGAACCGCCGACCAGGGCGAGAGAGAACCCGGCCTCCTGGAATCGGCGGGCAAGATCGTCGGCGACAGGCGAGACCCGCAGCAGCTCGCCGACCGCGCGCTGCTGCACCTCGCTCAGGGAGCTGGGCTTGTCTTCATTGGCGTTCGGCACAACAGGACAGGGTACGTGGCCCGAGCCCCCCGGGCCGAACCGTTTGCCGGGGCCGCGACGCGGGCGCATCGGCCGCCCCCTACTCTTGCCCCCACGATCTTGCCGGGCAGACCGTGGCACTCAGCCACAGCGCTCCTCGTTACCATGCGTGGACACATCTGCGACCACCGACGACGACGAGGGACGGACGACCACGTGGCCGAGGCGGCAGACTTCCCAACGGTGAGTCCCTCACCGGCCCGGCGACGGCTGCGGCGCACCGGAGCCCTGCTCGCGGCTGCGCCGCTCCTGGCGTCGCTGCCGCTGCTGCCCGCCGCCGCTCCGGCCGGAGCCGCCACCCCGGCCACCGCCACCGCGGCCGCGACCGGGACCAGCACCGTCGACGTGGCCGTGAACTCCCTGACACCCAGCGCCCCCACGGACGGCGACACCGTCACGGTCAGCGGCACGGTGACGAACAAGGGCAAGCAGACGGTCACCGGCGCCCGGGTCGGCCTGCGGGTCGGCACGTCGTACAGCGGCCGCACGGCCCTCGACACCGCCGCGAAGAACAGCACGGGCGGAGCCGCCGACGGCAGCGAGGTCTCCGGCAAGTACGGAAAGAAATTCGCCAAGTTGGCGCCCGGTATCGCGGAGAGCTTCACGCTGTCGGTGCCCGTGAAGGCGCTGCGTCTCGGCGCCGACGGCGTCTACCAGCTGAGCGTCGCGCTGATGGGCCAGACCGCGGCCCAGCCGTACCAGCAGACGCTCGGCATCCAGCGGACCTTCCTGCCGTGGCAGCCGAAGAGCGCGGACACGACGACACGGACGACGGCCCTGTGGCCGCTGATCTCCGACTCCCACCTCACCGCCGAGACCGGCGCGAACGAGCAGCAGACACCGGTCTTCGCCAACAACGACCTGGCGAAGCAGATCGGTCCGGGCGGCCGGCTCCAGCAGATGCTGGCCCTCGGCAGCGAGCTCGACGTGACCTGGGTGATCGACCCCGACCTGCTGGCGTCGGTCGACGCCATGACGGAGACGTACAAGGTCAAGGGCGCGGGCGGAAAGCTCAGGACCGGCAGGAACCAGGCGGCCGCCAAGCAGTGGCTGAGCGACCTGGAGAACGCGGTGCAGGGCCAGAAGGTGGTCACGCTTCCGTTCGCCGACCCGGACCTGGCCTCGCTCGCACACAAGGGCACGAAGGTCCCCGGCTCCCTCAGCCACCTCAAGGACGCCACGGACGCCGCCATGCTGACCGTGCAGACGATCCTGCACACCAAGCCCGACGCGTCGTACGCCTGGCCCGCGGAGGGCGCCGTCGACCGGGACATCGTCAAGGTGGCCACGTCCGCGGGCGCCGACAAGATCATCGCGCGCAGCGACCACTTCCCCGAGACCGGAGGGCTGACGTACACGCCGTCGGCCGCCCGCCCGATCGGCGGCGGTGCCACGGCCGTGGTCGCCGACGGCCGCCTGTCGACCGCTTTCCAGGGCGACATGACGCGGGCCGAGAACGCCACGCTCGCCGTGCAGAAGTTCCTCGGGCAGTCCCTGATGCTCAACCAGCAGACGGACAAGCAGCGCAGCGTCGTCATCGCTCCGCAGCGCACTCCCACCGCCAGCCAGGCCCAGACCATGGCCAAGGCCCTGGAAGCGCTGCAGAACGGCACCTGGTCGCAGTCCCAGACCCTGTCGGCCGCCGCCAAGGCGAAGCCCGATTCCGGCGCGACCACGCGGGTGCCCCGCTCGTACCCGTCGTCGCTGCGCAAGCAGGAGCTGCCGCAGTCGGCGTTCGAGCAGATCCAGGCGACGCAGCGCGACCTCGAGAACTTCAAGGTCGTCCTCACCGACCAGTCCCGTGTGGTGACGCCGTTCGGCCGGGCGATGGACCGGGAGATGTCCACGTCGTGGCGGGACGGCTCCGACCCCGCGGAGAGCTTCCGCGACGGCGTCTCCTCCTATCTGTCGGGCCTCACCGAGCAGGTGTCGCTGATCGACAAGTCCGAGGTGAAGCTCTCCGGGCGCAGCGCGACCATCCCGGTGTCGGTGCAGAACAACCTCTGGCAGGACGTCGACCATCTGACGCTGCGCCTCACCTCGGACAACGGCACGCGCCTCAAGATCGGCGACGGCAGCTTCCAGGACCAGGAAGTGAAGATCGCCAGCGGGCACAGCCAGTCCGTGAAGTTCACGACCACGGCCAAGGCCACCGGACCGATCACGGTGCGGGCCCAGCTGTACACCCAGGACGGTGAGCCCTACGGCGACCAGCTCGCCTTCAAGGTGGACGTCACCGAGGTCACCCCGACCGTGATGCTCGTCATCGCGGGCGGCGTCCTGCTGCTCGTTCTGGCCGGGTACCGGATGTACCAGCAGCGCAAGCGCGCCGCCGCCGCGCAGCCCGACGAGGACACCCCGCCGGGCGATTCCACGGCCGCGGAGGCCGGGACGGACGCCGCTGCGAGCGACGAGCCGGACGCCGACTCGACCGCCTCCGCGCGGGCAGACGTTCCGCAGCAGCCGAGTGACCCGACGGCTGACACCGCTTCGGAAAGCACGGACCCGTCGGGAACGGGTGAGAGAGTGGACCGTTGATCGATGTCGGGGCCACTGGGCCGGGGACGATGAGGTGGGGTAACCATGAACGCGCCGTACGACGGTGACCGTGGCCACGGCTCGGGCGGCTCTGCCTCGGGCGATGGCCGGCCGTACGCCGGTTCACAGCAGCCCGAGGGACAGGTGCCGCCGCAGCCTGCCCCCGACGCGTACCCGCAGGACGCCTACCTCCAGGACGCGTACGACCAGGACCCCTACCGTGCGCAGGACCTGACCGCCCAGGACCCGGTGACCGAGGCGCTGTACGACCGCGCCGCGCACCCTCCGCCGCCCCCGGGCACGTACCAGGCGCAGCAGCCGCTGTACGCGCCGCCGCCTGCGCAGCAGCACCAGCCCGACCCCCGTGTGTGGGCGCAGACGCCCGCGCCGGAGCCGGCGGGCCCGACCCAGCATCTTCCGTACGGCGAGGACGCCCGTACGACGCAGTTCGTGGGCGTCGACGACCTGGTGACGCACTCCGCGGAGGAGCGCCACGAACCGGACGCCTTCGCGCACCTGTACCGCGACCAGCAGCCCGGCCACAACAGGAGCCGACCGGCGACCGAGCCCGTCGACAACCCGACGACGCAGCTCGGCCCTCCGCAGCCCCCGCCGCCACCGGCGGCCTCCGCCCCTTCCCCGGCGCCCGCGCCGAAGAAGGGCGGCCGTGCCTCGAGCCTGTTGAAGTCGAGCGCGGTGATGGCGGCGGGCACGCTGGTCTCCCGCCTCACCGGCTTCGTCCGCACGATGGTGATCACCGCGGCGCTGGGCGCCGGACTGCTCGGTGACACCTGGACCGTCGCGTACACGCTGCCGACGATGATCTACATCCTCACCGTCGGCGGCGGCCTGAACTCCGTGTTCGTGCCGCAGCTGGTGCGGGCCATGAAGGACGACGAGGACGGCGGCGAGGCCTTCGCCAACCGCCTGCTCACCCTCGTCATGGTGGCGCTCGCGGGCATCACCGCGATCGTCGTCTTCGCGGCGCCGCTGCTGATCCACCTGATGTCGAACACGGTCGCGCGCGACGCGAACGCCAACAGCGTGGGCATCGCCTTCGCCCGCTACTGCCTGCCCACGATCTTCTTCATGGGCATTCACGTGGTCATGGGCCAGATCCTGAACGCGCGCGGGAAGTTCGGCGCGATGATGTGGACCCCGGTCCTCAACAACATCGTCATGATCTTCACCTTCGGCCTGTTCATCTGGGTCTACGGGACCGCGGCCGAGTCGCAGATCGGCGTCACGACCATCCCGGACGAGGGCATCCGCCTTCTCGGCATCGGCACCCTGCTCGGCCTCGTCGTGCAGGCGCTCGCGATGATCCCGTACCTGCGCGAGACCGGCTTCCGGTTCCGCCTGCGCTTCGACTGGAAGGGCCACGGTCTGGGCAAGGCCGTGAAGCTCGCCAAGTGGACCGTCCTGTTCGTCCTCGCCAACCAGGCGGGCGTCCTGGTCGTCACCCAGCTCGCCACGGCGGCCGGTGAGGCGTCCGGCAAGGCCGGCGCGGGCATCATGGGCTACTCGAACGCGCAGCTGATCTGGGGCATGCCGCAGGCCATCATCACCGTCTCCGTCATGGCCGCGCTGCTGCCGCGCATCTCGCGCGCCGCCCACGACAACGACCCGGGCGCGGTCCGCGACGACATCTCCTCGGGCCTGCGCACATCGGCCGTGGCGATCGTGCCCGTCGCGTTCATGTTCGTGGCGCTCGGCGTCCCGATGTGCACCCTGCTCTTCGGCTCCAGCGGCACCGAGGCCGCCCAGTCCATGGGCTACATCCTCATGGCGTTCGGAATCGGCCTCATTCCGTACTCCGTGCAGTACGTCGTGCTGCGCGGCTTCTACGCGTACGAGGACACGCGCACGCCGTTCTACAACACGGTCATCGTCGCCGCCGTCAACGCGGCCGCCTCGGGCATTTGCTACCTGATCCTGCCTGCTCAGTGGGCGGTCGTCGGCATGGCACTGTCCTACGGCATCGCGTACGCGATCGGCGTCGGTGTCGCCTGGCGGCGGCTGCGCAACCGGCTCGGCGGCGACCTGGACGGCGCCCACGTCGTCCGCACGTACGCCAGGCTCTGTCTCGCGGCCCTGCCGGCGACGGTCATCGGCGGCGGAATCGGGTATGCGGTCACGCAGGCACTCGGCCACGGGGTGCTCGGCTCGATCGCGACACTGGTCGTGGGCGGCGCGGTGCTGCTCGGGACCTTCTACGTGGCGGCCCGCAAGATGAGGATCGAAGAACTGAATTCGCTGGTCGGCATGGTCCGCGGTCGTCTCGGCCGCTGAGTCGGCCGGAACTACGTGCAACCTTCGGCGGCCATCGCGTGTCGTGCATAGCGCCGGACTGTGGGCACAATTGGCTTTGGCGTCGGAGTGAGTGCAACGGATGGGGAGGCAGGAACGACGGTGGCTGAACGGAGCACGGCTGCCGTCGACGTGGCCGACAACAGCGGTGATGAACCGCTGACCGCCAAGGCGGACAAGGCGGAGCAGGCCACGGCCGACGGGGTGGCCAGGACCGGGGAGCAGGACACGCCGGCGCGCAAGGAGGCCGCGGACACCGCGGAGACGGGGACTCATGTGAGTCCGGGAGCATCGTCGCCGCCGGAGTTGCACAGCGGCCACAAGCTCGCCAGACGGTATCGGCTCGAGGAATGCGTCACCCGTCTGGACGGTTTCAGCAGCTGGCGTGCGGTGGACGAGAAGCTGCGCCGCGCCGTCGGCGTGCACATCCTGCCCAGCGACCACCCGAGGGGTCGCTCGGTGCTCGCCGCCGCCCGTTCCTCGGCCCTGCTGGGCGACCCCCGCTTCGTGCAGGTCCTGGACGCGGTCGAGGAGAACGATCTCGTCTACGTCGTCCACGAGTGGCTGCCCGACGCGACGGAGCTGACCGCGCTGCTCGCGGTCGGTCCCCTCGAGGCGCACGACGCGTACCAGATGGTCAACCAGGTCTCGCACGCCATGGCCGCCGCCCACCGCGAGGGCCTGGCGCATCTGCGCCTCACGCCGAGCGCCGTGCTGCGCACCTCCACCGGCCAGTGGCGCATCCGCGGCCTCGCCGTGAACGCCGCGCTGCGCGGCATCACGTGCGACACCCCGCAGCGCAGCGACACCGAGGCGATCGGCGCGCTCCTGTACGCCTCGCTGACCCAGCGCTGGCCGTACGAGGAGGACGCCTACGGCCTGTCCGGGCTGCCCAAGGACGTCGGGCTCATCGCCCCCGACCAGGTGCGGGCCGGCGTCCACCGCGGCCTCGCGGAACTGGCGATGCGCGCGCTCGCGAACGACGGGGCGACCGCCTCCCGCCAGGAGCCCGCGTGCACCACGCCGGAGGACCTGGTGAAGGCCATCGGCGAGATGCCCAAGATCCGTCCGCCGGAGCCCGCCTTCACGGCGCCGCCCGAGTACCAGCGCACCACCTACCAGCAGGGGAACTACGGCCGCCCGGCGCCCGGCGCAACCCAGCCCGTCCCCACGCCGCCCTCGCCGCTGCAGAGCCGTACCGGCAAGGCACTCAAGTGGGCCGTCTCCGCGCTGCTCATCGCCGCCCTCGGCCTGGGCAGCTGGCAGCTCGCGGATGCGCTCATGGAGCGCGGGAACACGGGCAGCTCCGGCTCCACGGACACCTCGGACGACGGTGGCAAGGTCGCCAAGCAGGCCGCCAAGCCGCTGCCCATCGCGAGTGCCAAGGAGTACGTCGCCAAGGGCGACGCCCAGGCCCCCGCGGACGTCGACAAGACGTACGACGACAGCAAGACGACGTACTGGCGGACGAAGTCCTTCGTCGACGGCCCCGAGATGGTCATAAAGCCCGGCGTCGGCATCGTCTACGACCTCGGCTCCACGAAGGAGGTGTCGGCCGCGTCGATAGGGCTCCGATACGACGGTGACCACACCGCCGTCTCCCTGTATGCCGCGCCGTCCCTCGACCCGGGCTCGGTGTCCGGTCTGAAGCAGATCGGGGCCAAGTCCGAGACGAAGGCCGCCTCCGCCAAGATCACTGCGAATGACCCGGTGAAGACGCGCTATGTGCTCGTCTGGCTGACCGCCCTGCCCCACGCGGGCCAGGATGGGTACAGCAGCGCGGGTTACAAGCAGGGCATCACCGACGTGGAGTTCACCGGCTGAGGAGCGGGACACACCACGGGGAGGGGGTTCGACAGTGGACGACGCCTACGGCGGAGCGAGCGACAAGGACCTCCTCACCCGGCACGTCGCGGGCGACCCGGACGCCTTCGGTGAGATCGTGCGTCGGCATCGCGACCGGCTCTGGGCCGTCGCCCTACGGACCCTGGGGGACCGGGAGGAAGCCGCGGACGCGGTGCAGGACGCGCTCGTCTCCGCCTATCGCGCCGCCCACACCTTTCGCGGCCAGTCCGCGGTGACGACCTGGCTGCACCGCATCACCGTGAACGCCTGCCTCGACCGGGCCCGCAAGATGGCCTCGCGCAAGACCTCACCCGTCGACGACGCCGACCGTCTGGACCAGCTCCTGGAACCGCACGAGTCGGCGGAGGCCCCCGTCGAGCGGGGCGATCTGCACCGCCAGCTTTTGGAGGCGCTCGCGGTCCTGCCGAGTGATCAGCGAGCGGCCCTCGTTCTCGTCGACATGCAGGGGTATCCAGTGGCCGAAGCCGCACAGATCCTCGACGTACCCACGGGCACAGTGAAGAGCCGCTGCGCACGCGGCCGGGCCAAGCTGCTCCCGCTGCTGAAGCATCTCCGCACGGAGAACGGCAGCGCGGAGGGTGGCGAGAACCCGTCCCCGGGAAGGAACCGGGCGCCGGGGACATCCGTCCCACCCGCAGCGGGGCCTCGTGACGAGGCAGGACCAAGTGATTCGGCTGCGGTGAAGGGCGGAGGTGGGCGAGCGTGACATCCACGACCGACACGGCAGAGCACCCGGAGGTCACCGAGCTCTCCGACCTCGCGGAGGGGCTGCTGCCTCCCACCCGCACGACCGACGTCCAGCAGCACCTGGACGGCTGTCCGCTCTGCGCCGACGTGCTCGCGTCCCTGGAGGAGATCAGGGGCACGCTGGGCACCGTGCCGGGCCCTCCGACCATGCCTGCGGAGATCGCGAACCGGATCGACGCGGCCCTGGCCGCCGAAGTCGACCGTGAAACGCGGCCTGTTTCACGTGAAACAACGAGCGCGACCAACCGGCCCGCGGGCCACCCGCACGGCGCCACCGGCCCCGGACGCAGGCCTCGCGCCCCCCGGAGGCGGACCGGTGCCGTACTCGGCGCCGTCCTGACGGTCGCGGCGATCGGCGTGGGGACCGTGCTCATCCAGAACGACGAGGCCGGCACCCCGACCGCGAACAAGAGCCCCGGGAGCGACAGCCACACCGCTTCGACCTTCGCCAAGGACACGCTGGAGACCAAGGTCACGTCGTTGCTCGGCTCCCCGAAGCTCAGCACCGAGAAGAACGGCCCTTCCATCCAGGGCACCGAGGGCCCCATGACGAAGGGCGCCGTCTCCGTGCCCCCGTGCGTCCAGCTCGGCACGCACCGGAACGAGGACCCCCTCGCCGCGGAGACCGGCACGTACGAGGGACAGAAGGCCTACCTCGTCGTGCTGCCCCACAAGACCGACCCCGCGCACCGGGTGACGGCGTTCATCGTGGATGCCTCCTGCATCGGCAAGCCGTCCTCCACGGGCACGTTGCTGTACCGGCACGATTTCGACCACGGCTCGGGAGCGTCCGCGGGCACTCGCTAGGTGTGCCCGGGCACGTCGGGAATGCATGCCCCGTAGGATCCGTTGGGTGGGGTGAGAGTCCTCCCAAAGGCCTCCACCGGCAGTACGCAGCAGTCCCGCAGAGACGAGGAATCAAGCCGTGAGCGACGTCCGTAACGTGATCATCATCGGCTCCGGGCCCGCCGGCTACACGGCGGCGCTCTACACCGCGCGCGCGTCGCTGAAGCCGCTCGTGTTCGAGGGTGCCGTCACCGCTGGTGGCGCGCTGATGAACACGACCGAGGTGGAGAACTTCCCCGGTTTCCAGGACGGCATCATGGGCCCCGAGCTCATGGACAACATGCGCGGCCAGGCCGAGCGCTTCGGCGCCGAGCTCGTCCCCGACGATGTCGTGGCCGTCGACCTGAGCGGTGAGATCAAGACCGTGACGGACACCGCGGGCACCGTGCACCGCGCGAAGGCCGTCATCGTCACCACCGGCTCCCAGCACCGCAAGCTCGGTCTCCCGAACGAGGACGCGCTGTCCGGCCGCGGCGTCTCCTGGTGCGCGACCTGCGACGGCTTCTTCTTCAAGGACCAGGACATCGCCGTGATCGGCGGTGGCGACACCGCGATGGAGGAGGCCACCTTCCTGTCGCGCTTCGCCAAGTCCGTGACGATCGTGCACCGCCGCGACACCCTGCGCGCCTCCAAGGCGATGCAGGAGCGCGCCTTCGCCGACCCGAAGATCAAGTTCGTCTGGGACAGCGAGGTCGCCGAGATCAAGGGCAACCCGAAGCTGGAAGGCCTGACGCTGCGCAACCTGAAGACGGGCGAGACCTCCGAGCTGCCGGTGACGGGCCTGTTCATCGCGATCGGCCACGACCCGCGCACGGAGCTCTTCAAGGGCCAGCTCGAGCTGGACGACGAGGGCTACCTGAAGGTCGAGGCCCCCTCGACGCGCACGAACCTCACCGGTGTCTTCGGCGCCGGCGACGTCGTGGACCACACCTACCGTCAGGCGATCACGGCGGCCGGCACCGGCTGCTCCGCCGCTCTCGACGCCGAGCGCTTCCTGGCCGCGCTCTCCGACGGCGAGGCCGCCGAGCCCGAGAAGACCCAGGCCGCCGGCGTCTGATCCCGAACACTTTCACCCACGTATCCCCCCAAGAAATGAGGAGCCTGCTGTGGCCGGCAACCTGAAGAACGTCACGGACGACACCTTCGACGAGGCCGTCCTGAAGAGCGACAAGCCCGTCCTGGTCGACTTCTGGGCCGCCTGGTGCGGTCCGTGCCGCCAGATCGCGCCGTCGCTCGAGGCCATCGCCGCCGAGCACGGCGACAAGATCGAGGTCGTCAAGCTCAACATCGACGAGAACCCGGGCACGGCCGCCAAGTACGGCGTCATGTCGATCCCGACCCTGAACGTCTACCAGGGTGGCGAGGTCGCCAAGACCATCGTCGGTGCCAAGCCCAAGGCCGCCATCGTGCGCGACCTCGAGGACTTCATCGCCGACTGATCAGGCGACGCCGTTTCACGAACGGCAGCTGTGTTTCACGTGAAACACGAACGGGCCGGCCCTTCGGGGTCGGCCCGTAGTCGTTCCGGGATCCCTCACAGGGGCCGGAGCGCAGGTTCCTTCTGTACGGCTCCCAGAAGCCGGTCCAGGGCCATCTCGACGTCTTCCTTCCAGGACAGCGTCGTCCGCAGTTCCAGGCGCAGCCGCGGATACGAGGGATGGGGCCGCACGGTCTTGAATCCGACCGCCAGCAAGTGGTCCGCGGGGAGCAGACAGCCGGGGCCCTTCCACTGCGCGTCGCCAAAGGCCTCAATCGCCTTGAAGCCCCGGCGCAGCAGATCCTTCGCCACGGTCTGGACGATGACCCGCCCGAGCCCCTGGCCCTGATAGTCCGGCGAGATCCAGGCGGTCATGAGCTGGACGGCGTCGGGGGACACCGGGCTGGTCGGGAAGGCGGTGGACCGCGGCACGTAGGCCGGAGGAGCGTAGAGCACGAAGCCGACCGGAACGTCGTCCACGTAGACGACGCGGCCGCAGGAACCCCACTCCAGCAGGACGGCGGAGATCCAGGATTCCTTCTCCAGCTCCGCTGTGCCCGTCTTTACCGCGGCCTGGCCACTGACCGGGTCCAGCTCCCAGAAGACACACGAGCGGCATCGCTTGGGGAGGTCCGGGAGGTTGTCCAGCGTGAGCGGTACGAGCCGACGCCCCATGAAGGCAGTTCCTCGCTTCCTACGCCCGCCGCTGTGCGGGCGGCCGTCAGAGCGCTCCGTTCCCTGAGCAGGCTGCCGACGAACCCGCCGACCGCTCCCAGGCCGAGACCCGCGGTCATCAGTCCGGTGCGACTCACCGATCGCATGACCCGCCTCCTGTATGAGGTGCCGCCGGGTGGATGCGCTCTTCCCGTCGCATCGTAACCACGATGGGATGGCGTCGATACCGTAGACAAGCAAAGAGCGGGCCGTGTTCCGGTACACACCGGAACACGGCCCGCTTCTGATCGCGACAGGGACCTGGTCAGTCCTGTTCGTCTCCCTCGGTCTCCTCCGGGAGACCGTTCTGGAGCACCGGGCCCTCACCGGGAGCGAGGGTGCCGAGGATGCGCGCCAGGTCGTCCATCGAGGCGAACTCGACGACGATCTTGCCCTTCTTCTGGCCCAGGTCGACCTTCACCCGCGTCTCGAACCGGTCGGAGAGCCGCCCGGCCAGATCGCTCAGCGCCGGGGAGACCCGGGCACCGGCCCGCGGCCCCTTCGCCTTCGACGCGTTCTTGGGGTGCGACCCCATCAGGGTCACGATCTCCTCGACGGCCCGCACCGAGAGCCCTTCGGCAACGATGCGGTGAGCCAGCCGGTCCTGCTCCTCCGAGTCCTCCACGGAGAGCAGGGCGCGGGCGTGACCCGCCGACAGCACGCCCGCGGCCACGCGGCGCTGGACGGCCGGCGAGAGCTTCAGGAGCCGCAGCGTGTTGGACACCTGCGGGCGGGAGCGGCCGATCCGGTCGGCGAGCTGATCGTGCGTGCAGTTGAAGTCCTTGAGCAACTGGTCGTAGGCCGCGGCCTCTTCCAGCGGGTTCAGCTGCGCGCGGTGCAGGTTCTCGAGCAGCGCGTCCAGAAGGAGCTTCTCGTCGTCGGTGGCACGCACGATGGCCGGGATGCGCTCGAGTCCCGCCTCGCGGCAGGCCCTCCAGCGCCGCTCGCCCATGATGAGCTCGTAGGTGCCGACGGCCACCTGGCGTACGACGACGGGCTGCAGCAGCCCGACTTCCTTGATGGACGTGATCAGCTCGGCGAGGGCGTCCTCGTCGAACACCTCCCGCGGCTGGCGCGGGTTGGGCGTGATGCTGTCGATCGGGAGCTCGGCGAAATGCGCTCCCGCGGGCCGCTCGAAGCCGTCGGCCGCACCGGTCGCCGACTCCTCGGTTTCCCGTGAAACAGGCGGCTGTGACAACGCTGCCACCTTCGCTGCCGCCACGCCCCGCTCCGTCGTCAGCACCGGCACGGAGGCAGGAGACGTCGACGCTCCTCCGGGCTGGGTCGCCGGAGCCGTCTTCTCAGGAGTGGGGGCAGCCGGGATCAGCGCGCCGAGTCCTCGGCCAAGGCCCCTTCGTCGCTCGCTCACTGAATGCCCTCCGACGTACTGTGCTGGTCAAGTTGAGTGCCCGTATGGGCGTTCTGGGCGTCGTAGTGAATCCCGACTCCACGCAGCGCCATCTCTCGTGCCGCTTCGAGGTAGGAGAGTGCACCGCTCGACCCTGGATCGTAGGTCAACACGGTCTGCCCGTAGCTCGGGGCCTCCGAGATGCGCACCGAGCGCGGAATGCTCGTGCGCAGGACCTCACCGGCGAAGTGGTTGCGGACCTCATCCGCGACCTGGGACGCCAGCCGGGTCCGGCCGTCGTACATCGTGAGCAGGATCGTGGAGACGTGCAGGGCGGGGTTGAGGTGCCCGCGCACGAGATCGACGTTCCGCAGAAGCTGGCCGAGGCCCTCCAGCGCGTAGTACTCGCACTGGATCGGGATCAGCACTTCCGCCCCGGCGACCATGGCGTTGATCGTCAGGAGCCCGAGCGACGGCGGGCAGTCGATGAGGATGTAGTCCAGCGGCTGCTCGTACGCCTGAATGGCGCGCTGCAGTCGGCTCTCCCGCGCGACCAGCGAGACCAGTTCGATCTCCGCACCGGCGAGATCGATGGTGGCCGGGGCACAGAAGAGGCCTTCGACGTCAGGGACGGGCTGGACGACGTCCGACAGCGGCTTGCTGTCGACCAATACGTCGTAGACGGACGGCACTTCGGCGTGATGGTCGACGCCCAGAGCCGTGGAGGCGTTGCCCTGTGGGTCCAGGTCCACCACCAGTACGCGTGCGCCGTGCAGCGCAAGTGAGGCGGCAAGGTTGACCGTTGTCGTGGTCTTGCCGACCCCGCCCTTCTGGTTGGCCACCACCATGACGCGGGTCTGCTCGGGGCGTGGCAGGCCTTCGCCCGCCCGGCCAAGAGCTTCTACTGCCAGTTGGGCAGCGCGACCGATGGGTGTGTCGTCCATCGGGGGCGGCGTTTCACGTGAAACATCCTCCCCCACCGACTCGGTACGGGGACCGGGGACCGGATCGGTCATCGGTCCCGCGATGTTGGCGTCGGACCGCAAGGATTCACTCTCCTCGACTTCAGGCTCGCAATGAACAGAGCCTCCCATGCCTTCGGGGTCGAGAACCAGCGAGGCCCGTGCTTCTGTGGACGAATCCCCCTCTGTGGACAACCGCGTGCCCGTATCGAGGGATCCGAGGGGTTTACGGTCGCGAGGGGCGGCCGCCGCGCGGCCGCGACTGATGATGCCCTGCAGCAGTGAGCGACGTTTCACGTGAAACACGATGCACGGCAGCTCGATGCACTCTCGCGCGACACCCCGAGATGCGTACGTTTGACAGCTTTTGTGGAGTACCGCTGGTCGTCAGGACGGATCAGCGGCGCTCATCAACACGACACGTGTCGATGCGTGCGGCGCGACACTCAGCGCCGGCGCCGGGCACGCCCCGTACGGGCCGCCTTGGCGCGCTTCGCGGCGAACCGCACACCGCCGGGGCTCTCCCCGACCTCGACACGCACCACGGTGGACAGCGGGTCGACGACGCCCTCCCCGACGTGCAGCACCGAGGTCTCCACCGCGCCGAGCTTGCTCAGGGCGGTCGACGCGCTCTTGACCTCTTCCTCGGCCGTGTCGCCCTTGAGGAGCAGCATCTCCCCGTACGGACGCAGCAGCGGGACGCCCCACGCGGCCAGCCGGTCCAGCGGGGCCACGGCGCGCGCGGTGACGACATGCACGGGCGTCAGCTTGCCGAGGACCTCTTCGGCCCGGCCGCGCACCACGGTCACATGGTCGAGCCCGAGCAGTTCGACGACCTCGGTCAGGAAGGTCGTACGACGGAGCAGGGGTTCCAGCAGCGTGATCTTCAGGTCCGGGCGCACCAGGGCCAGCGGGATGCCCGGCAGCCCGGCACCCGAGCCGACATCGCACACGGTGACGCCCTCGGGGACGACCTCGGAGAGCACGGCACAGTTCAGAATGTGCCGCTCCCACAGACGCGGCACCTCACGGGGGCCGATGAGGCCACGCTGCACTCCCGCGTCAGCGAGGAGCTCCGCGTACCGGACCGCGTCCGGGAAGCGCTCGCCGAATACCGTCCGGGCCTCTTCCGGGGCCGGGGGGAGTTCTGCTGCCTCCGTCACGGGGACCGTCCTTCCGTACCGCGCTACCGCAGTAAGTGCTGACTATCAGGCTGACAAAGATCGGCCCCGCCTGCGAACAGACGGGGCCGGAAGGCGACGTGCTGCCGCTCAGGCAGGAAGTACGACGACGAAGCGCTGCGGCTCCTCGCCCTCGGACTCACTGCGCAGACCGGCGGCCTTGATGGCGTCGTGCACGACCTTGCGCTCGAAGGGCGTCATCGGCTTCATCTTGACCGGCTCGCCGGTGTTCTTCACCTCGGCCGCGGCCTTGGCGCCCTGCTCGGTGAGCTCGGCGCGCTTCTTGGCGCGGTAGCCGGCGATGTCCAGCATCAGGCGGCTGCGGTCCCCGGTCTCCCGGTGCACCGCGAGGCGGGTCAGCTCCTGGAGCGCCTCGAGGACCTCTCCGTCGCGGCCGACCAGCTTCTGCAGATCACGGCTGCTCGCGTCACTGACGATGGACACGGCGGCCCGGTCGGCCTCGACGTCCATGTCGATGTCACCGTCGAGGTCGGCGATGTCCAGCAGACCCTCGAGGTAGTCCGCGGCGATCTCACCCTCCTGCTCCAGGCGGGTCAGGGTGTCGCCACCCTCAGCGGCGGCGGAGGTGGTGCCTTCCGTCACGGGATGGGCTCCTTCTTGCGTCAAGGCTTGCGCCAACGTCTTACGACAGGTGAGTCGCGGAATTACTTCTTGGACGGGGACTTGGGCCGCTGGGGGCCGCCCTTGCGCTGCTGGGACTTGGCCTTGCTGCGCTGCTGCGAGCTGCCCGCCGGCTTGGCGCCGCCGGACTGCTGCTTGCCCTTGGCCTGCGGCCCGTCCTCCTTGGACAGCGACGTCTTCGCCGCGTCCGAGGGGGTGGACTCGTCCTTCGCCGCACCAGCCGCACCCGCGCCGCCGGACTGCCGCTGCGACTTGGACTGGCGCTTGGGCTGCTGGCGCTTCGGGGTGCCCTTCGGCAGACCGTCCTCGTCGAGCTCCTCCGCGGAGACGCCCTTGGCCACGGTGCCGTCGGCCTGCGCCGCGAGACCGGCCTTGGTCAGACCGTTGATGAACTTGCGCTCGTACTCGTTGCGGTCGCGGCCCTTGGCGTGGATGGCCTTGACGATGTTGCGCTCGCGCTTGTTGCGCGTGGCGCCGTGCTCGACGACGTGCTTCTGCAGACCCTCGAGCATCTTGGCCTGGGCCTTGGAGCCCGGAGTGGGGTTCCGGTTGATCACGTACATCTGCTGGCACATGGTCCACACGTTGGTGGTCAGCCAGTAGACGAGGACACCGACGGGGAAGTTGATGCCCATGAAGAGGAAGATCAGCGGGAAGACGTACATCAGCATCTTCTGCTGCTGCATGAACGGCGTCTTCACCGTCAGGTCGACGTTCTTCGTCATCAGCTGGCGCTGCGTGTAGAACTGCGACGCCGACATCAGGATGATCATGATCGCCGTGACGACGCGGACGTCCGTCAGCGAGGCGCCCATCTTGGCGACCTCGGCGGCGCTGTCCGTGAACTTGGCGGCGAGCGGCGCACCGAAGATGTGCGCCTTCTGGGCGCTGTCCAGCAGCGCCTGGTCGATGACGCCGATCTTCTTGTTGTCGGCGATGCCGGCGAGCACGTGGTACAGGGCGAAGAAGAACGGCGACTGCACGAGGATGGGAAGGCACGAGGAGAGCGGGTTGGTACCCGTCTCCTTGTACAGCTTCATCATCTCTTCGGACTGACGCTGCTTGTCGTTCTTGTAGCGCTCCTGGATGGCCTTCATCTGAGGCTGGAGCAACTGCATGTTCCGGGTCGCCTTGATCTGCTTCACGAAGAGCGGGATCAGGCAGATCCGGATCAGGACCACCAGGGACACGATCGACAGGCCCCAGGCCCACCCGGTATCAGGGCCGAAGATGGCCCCGTAGACCTTGTGGAACTGGACGATGACCCACGACACAGGGGTCGTGAGGAACGCGAAAACGCCGGAAATCGCGTTGACGATATCGGAAATCATGTCCCTGATCAGGCTCCTTGGGCGTTGGGCGAAGTCGCTCCGGACTTGTTGTCCTGTGCAGAGGGGCTGTCGCCCTCAACGGCGGGGGCCGTTCGTTTGTCCCCGCGCCATGCCTCGCGCAGCATCTCGTGCCAGCGCGGACGCTTGCGTGGCGGAACATGGTCCACGCCGCCCAGGGACCACGGATTGCACCGAAGAATCCGCCAGGCGGTGAGTGCCGTTCCCTTGATGGCCCCGTGCCGGTCGATGGCAGTGAAGCCGTAGTGGGAGCACGACGGGTAGTACTTGCACACCGGACCAAGCAGTGGACTGATGGTCCACTGGTAGATCTTGATCAAGGCGAGCAGTGGGTACTTCATCGCGCGCCCCCTCCCAGCAGCCGCTTCAGGGCGGCATCCAGGTCTCGGGCCAGCTGTGCGTGGGTCGCGTCGCCCGCTCCGGGCAACGCGCGTACGACTACCAGGCTACCTGGGGGCAGCGAAGCCACCCGGTCGCGCATGAGGTGCCGAAGCCTGCGCTTCACCGCGTTGCGTACGACGGCGCCACCCACGGCCTTGCTCACAACGAAACCCGCACGCGGCGGGGAGAGGGTCTCCCCGGGCACGTGCGGGTCGGTTGAACCGCTGCGTAGATGGACGACGAGAAGCGGGCGTCCAGCCCGGCGTCCCCGACGTACCGCGGTCGCGAAGTCCTCGCGCCGCCTCAGCCGATACTCGGTAGGCAGCACGTCATGACCTGTTCCGCGATCAGGCGGACAGGCGGGCGCGACCCTTGCCACGGCGCGACGCGAGGATCGCGCGGCCGGCGCGGGTAC
Organism: Streptomyces sp. BYX5S; assembly: GCF_054724165.1. NCBI lineage: Bacteria > Bacillati > Actinomycetota > Actinomycetes > Kitasatosporales > Streptomycetaceae > Streptomyces > Streptomyces sp. BYX5S. Next base: position 8,262,728 of record NZ_CM138829.1, read on the forward strand.
GCATGCGCAGGCGGAAGCCGTGGGTCTTGGCACGACGGCGGTTGTTCGGCTGGAAGGTGCGCTTGCTCACTCGGGGGCTCCTGAAAAACGTGTGGTGGCGGGACATCGCCTGGCTGTCACCGTGCGCCCACGAGTAGCTCGCGAATACGCCCGAGTGCACCGCTACACGGCCCGCAAGAACTGTGGATCGTGACCTTGCCCATCGGAGGCAGGCGGCAGCAGCCATCGACAACTCGACCTGGTTACGGTACGCGCGGCTACGCCATCCGGTCAAACCGACGTCATGCGGGGGACACTGTCCACAGGCTGGGGACAACAACTTGAACCGCAGCGGTCGCGCTGACTACCGTGGCTGAACTCCGATTCGTTCCCTTCTCACCGCCCCACCCGATTTTCTTCCCGATCCGTCCCAGGAATCACACGTTCGTGGGACCAGCGAGAGAGCGTGCCCTGTGGCTGACGTACCTGCCGATCTTGCCGCAGTGTGGCCACGAGTTCTGGAGCAACTCCTCGGGGAAGGTCGCGGGCAGGGCGTCGAGACGAAGGACGAGCACTGGATCCGGCGCTGTCAGCCCCTGGCGCTCGTCGCCGACACCGCGCTGCTCGCCGTGCCGAACGAATTCGCCAAGGGCGTGCTGGAGGGCCGCCTGGCCCCGGTCGTCAGCGAGACCCTCAGCCGCGAGTGCGGCCGCCCCATCCGGATCGCGATCACGGTCGACGACTCCGTGGGCGAGCCGCCCGCCCCCACGCCCCCGGCCCCGCCGGTCCAGCAGCACCGCTACGAGGACCCCGAGCCCCAGCCGGCTCCCGGCCCCACGCGTGACGGGTTCGACAACCGCGAGCCGTACGAGAACCGCGACAACCGCGAGAAGTACGAGAGCCGGGACCGGGAGCCGTACGACGGTTACGAGCGCCGCGGCGCCGACGAGCACGGCCAGGGGCCGCGCGGCGAGCAGTCCTCGGCGCCCCGCCCCGACCAGCTCCCGACGGCCCGCCCCGCCTACCCGGACTACCAGCGCCCCGAGCCGGGCGCCTGGCCGCGCCCGCACGACGAGTACAACTGGCAGCAGCCCCGGCTCGGCTTCCCGGAGCGCGACCCGTACGCGTCGCCCCCGCAGCAGCCGCAGCACGACTACCGGCAGCAGGAACGGTCGCCCTACGACCAGCAGCAGCCGTACGAGCAGGAGCGCGGCCGCTACGACCAGCAGCCGGAGCGCTCGCCGTACGAGAAGAAGGCGGACGGGCGGCCTTCCTACGAGGACCGCTCCTCTTCTTATGAAGACCGCGGCTCCTACGAGGACCGCTCTCCTTCTTATGAAGACCGTCCCTTCGACGACCGTTCCTCTTCTTACGAGGACCGGTCGTCGTACGAGGAGCGCGGTTCCTACGATCCGTCGCGCGAGCGCCAGCGGCGGGAGCCCGGCAAGCCGGGGATGGGCGGCCGGCCCGGCCAGGACGGCGGGCACGGGCCCTCGGGTCCCGGCGGACACGGCACCCGTGGCGTGCCCAGTGGCGCGCCCGGCCCC